>OY970300.1:0-2648419 GCA_963716245.1 uncultured Solirubrobacterales bacterium
CACCAGAGCGGGATCGCGACGAAGGAGGAGAACGCGAAGGGGAACTCGCCGGCGCCGGGGAAGACCAGGTTCGGGATCAGCGTCAGGGCTAGGGCGATGGACGCGGCCCAGATCGCGGCGTGACCGCTGCGCTCCGGCTCGCGGGTCCTGTCGCGGCGGCCCTCCCCCATGTGCTCGGACGCCGCTTCGCGTCGTCCTCCGCTATGGGGGACCCCCGCCACCGCGCCACCCGCGAGAGGAAGCAGCCGATCGACGCCCCAGCTCGAAGCGCCCACGAGCAACACCCCCGCCAAGAAGACCGCCGCGACCGGGCTGGAGAGGGCGCAGGCCGTCGCCGCGACGAAGGCGAGCCAGGGTCGGTCCACCTGGAGGGCTCGGAGGGAGGCCAGACCGAAGGCCACGCCGAGGGCGAAGGTGAGCTGGCCGTCGGCGAGGAGAGTGACGACGCCGGCGCCGAACCAGAGGGTCGCCCAGCGGGCGGGCTCGCCCCAGCGGTCGCGGACGAGGCGGTCGAACAGGTAGGCGGAGGCGACCACGGCCAGGGTGCCGACCAAGCGGGGGCCGAGCAGCGCCGCCAGCGGCGGGAAGAGGACGCTGTAGGTGAGCGTGTAGTGGCCGCCGTACCAGCTGCCGTTCCAGATCCCCAGGCCGCCGCGCTGGAACAGCTCGGTGCGGAAAACCTGCGCGGCGAGGTCGCCCACCGGGGGGTTCCAGGCGAGCATCGCGGCGGCGAGCGTGGCGCAGAGCGCAACGGCCGGCAGCCAGTCGGGTCGGAGAGACTTTGACTGGACCATGGGCAGCAGCGCCAAGGATAGAGCGGCGCCATGCCAAGATTTCAAGCGTGAGCGCGGAAATCCTCGTCGCCGAGTGCGGGCTGGTCCCCTACGAGGAGGCGAGCGCCATGCAGCGCCGGCTGGTCGAGGCGCGCCAGGCGGGGACGCTCCCCGACGTGCTGCTGCTGCTCGAGCACCCGCCGGTCTACACGCGCGGGCGCCGCTCCACCGCGGACGAGCTGCCGATGGGCGCCGAGTGGTACGAAGCGCAGGGCATCGAGGTCCGCGAGACCGACCGCGGCGGGCGCGTCACCTACCACGGGCCGGGGCAGCTGGTCGCCTACCCGATCGTCTCGCTGAAGCCCTACGGGGACGACGTCCACGAGTACGTGCGGCGGCTGGAGCGGGTGGCGATCTCCTCGCTCGCCGAGCACGGCGTCGAGGCGGGGACTATCGAGGGCCTGACCGGGGTGTGGGCACCCGCCACGCCGGGTCCCTCCGCCGACGGGACGAAAACAGGGCTCCTGGGGACGGGAATCGGCCCGTCGGCGGGGGAGGCGCGGAAGATCGGCTCGATCGGAGTGCACGTCAGCCGCGGGGTGACCACGCACGGGCTCGCGATCAACGTCAACAACGACCTGCAGCCGTTCGAGTGGGTCGTGCCCTGCGGGATCGAGGGCTGCCGGGTCACCTCGCTGAGCCGCGAGCTGGGAGCCGAGCAGGACCTCGCCGCCTTCGCCGCGACGGTGACCGCCCGCTTCGGTGAGGTCTACGAGCGCGAGCCGGTTCGGGTCGCGCCGAGCGCACTCGGTGTCGCCGGCGGGAGCGTCGGCGGCGCTAGGGTCGGTGTCGGATGAGCGAGATCGTGGAGAACGCGGAGCGCGGCGCCGGCGCCCCAGCCGAGGCGGCCGAGCGCGTCCATGTCACCCGCTCGCGCGCGAAGCCGGGCGGGACCGCGAGCGCCGACGGCGCCGTCCCCTTCCGGCGCGCCCGCAAGCCGCCATGGCTGAAGGTGCCGGCGCCGGGCGGGCCGACCTACCGCCGGCTCAAGGCGGAGATCGGCGGCGAGGGGCTGCACACGGTCTGCGAGGAGGCGAACTGCCCCAACGTCGGCGAGTGCTGGGAGCGCGGCACGGCGACGTTCATGATCCTCGGCGACGTCTGCACCCGCCGCTGCGGCTTCTGCAACGTGAAGACTGGGGTGCCGACGTGGAGCGACCCGCTCGAGCCGCTGCGGGTGGCGAATCAGGTAAAGCGAATGGGATTGCGCCATGCCGTCGTCACCTCAGTCGACCGCGACGATCTGCCCGATTACGGGGCGGGCGCATTCGTCGGCACGATCCGCTCGATCCGCATGCAGGCGCCCGGCTGCAAGGTCGAGGTGCTGACGCCCGACTTCCGCGGCCAGGAGATGCCGCTGGCCAAGGTGATCCACGAGCGGCCCGACGTCTTCAACCACAACGTCGAGACGGTGCCGCGCCTCTACCCGAAAGCGCGCCGCGGCTCGAAGTTCATGCGCTCGGCGCGGGTGCTGCGGATGGCGAAGGAGATCGGCGGCGCCGACGTCGTCACCAAGTCGGGCCTGATGGTCGGTCTCGGCGAGACCTTCGAGGAGATGGTCGAGACCTTCGGCATCCTGCGCGAGCACCGCGTCCAGGTTCTAACCGTCGGCCAGTACCTGCGCCCGACCGAGAACCACCTGCCGGTCGAGCGCTACTGGCACCCGGACGAGTTCGAGGCGCTGGAGAAGGCCGCGTACGAGCTGGGCTTCGAGTCGGTCGCGGCCGGCCCGCTGGTGCGGTCGAGCTACCACGCCGACGAGCACCTGCCCGAGCAATTGCTCGCGGGATAGGCGCGAATCGCGCCTACAATCTGGGCGACGGGGCCATAGCTCAGCTGGAAGAGCGCAGCGTTTGCAACGCTGAGGTCGCGGGTTCGAGCCCCGCTGGCTCCATCCTAGGGCTGACGCTGAAGTCCGGATCCGTATAGTCGCTTGCGTCCCGGATTCCTAGCCGCTGACCGTTTCGCGCAGGCTTAAGGCGAAGAGTCAGGTCGCTTCTTCCGGCCCCAAGCTCCTTGGCCGAGCCGAACGGGATCGAGATGCAGCAACCCCGGTCGGCAAGGTCGGCCGCAACTTTGAGCTCGGCGAGGTCTCCTTTTCGCTTCAGCGGCGCCACTCGCCGAGCGTACTCAGACAACTGTCACACGTGGGAAGCGAAAGCGTGACTTTTCAGTCGTCGAAGTCGAAGTCCTTGGGAGGTTTCTGCTCGAACCAGAGCTGGTCGTCCTCCGGTGCCTCCTCGAGGAAGTCGGGAGTCTCCTCGAGGACGTCCTCCTCACCGCCCCGTCCCCGAGGGGCGGCGGCTTGCCCCGTCTCGTCGCCGGGCGCGCTCGCCTCGGCGGCCGGGACCTCTTCAGGCTCTTCGGGGTCGGGCGAGGCTTCCGCCGCCTGCTCCGGCTCGGACACGACCTCCGGCTCGATCGGCGCCTCCAGCGCCTGGTCGAGCTCGTCGGAGAGGCGCTTCTCGTCCCAGAATTCCTCGTCCTCCTCGGACAGTGCGTGCACCTCGGGCTCGGCATCGCCGAGCTCCTCCTCGATGTCGTACATCTCGGTCGGCTGCTCGGCGATCGCGTGCCGCTCCTCGGTCGAGGGACCGGAGGGCGGCTCCGGGGCGTCGGCCATGGGCTCCGGGGCCGGCAGCTCGTGTTCGATTGCGGGGGCATGCTCGTCGGCCGGCGCCTCTTCTGCGGACTCCTCCACGGCTGCCGGCTCCTCTGCGGCACCCGCCTCAACCCGAGGCTCGACCTCCGGCGGCTCCTGCAAGTCGGCGATCTCGGTCCGGCCCCGAGCCTGCGCCTCGGCCGGCTCGCTCGCACCGGACTCGCTCGCTCCGATGTCGTCCTCCGCCGGGCTGTCAGCTTCGGCCCGAGCCTGCTCCCCCTTCTCGTCGAGGTCCGGCTGAGCCATGAACTCCGTCGGCGCCTCGGCAAGCGGATCGGGTGCGGATCCGCCGCCGCCCGGTCGTTCCGCGGCGCCGAAGGCTTCGTCCTCGAGCTGCTTCAGCTCGGACTCGCCGGCGCCGTGCTGGCGCTTCAGCTCCAGGTGCTCTTTGATCGCGTCGTCGAGAATGCCCATCGTGATCCCGGGAACCTAAAGACTATGCAGTTATCCTTGCCCCTGCGCGGCTTTTGGGACGATCCTCCCAACCACGCACGCGGGGCTATAGCTCAGTTGGAAGAGCGCCTGGATCGCACCCAGGAGGTCGCCGGTTCGAGTCCGGCTAGCTCCATGCTAAGCGGGAACCTCTCGAACGAGCGGATCCTCGCGGCGCGTCGTCGGCGGCGCGAAGAGGGCTCTGTGCAGGCCATCGACCACAGTACGGGCCAGCCGGCTCTCACCGCCGAGCTCCAAGGATGCCGTGTCGCCGTCGACGAGAGCCTCCAGCCAGGCAGCAAGCGAGCCCGACGACCAGGCATCGGCCTTCCCGTCCAGGCGAGTCGTGCAAGAACGCAGCGTCCCCTGCTCGAACTCGGCTATGGCGCCAGCAAGGCGACGATGCCCGTTGCCGCCGGTCGGCAGCTCTACCGCGAGACGACAGCTGCCGGACCGATCGATCTCCACCGCCACCAGGGGCATCGCGAGCAGAAGGATGGTCTCGATGTCGATACCCGCCAGCGGCGCCGTGCCGTTCAGGTGGCGACGCTCCCAGCGAGCGGCGGCCAACAAGGGGCCGCCTGCACGGCGAAGCCACTCCGTCACGGCGTAAGGGGTTTCGCGACCGCCGGCGGGGAGCGCCTCGACTTGCCCGGCACGCCTCATCGCGGCTACCCGTCGTTCCACCGACGGGTAGTTGAGACCCGCGATCAGCCCGTCGAGGTCCGCGATCGAAAGCGGCTTCACCACGAGCGCCCGCAGGAGTGCCGACGACCACCCCTCGGCCAAGGCGCCTACAGCAGCCTTGGCGGTGTCGCCGCCCAAGGTCCTGCATCCACCCGGCGCGTCGCGCAACCAGCGCTCGAGGAGTCCTACGAGGTGGAGCAGATCCTTCCCAGCCGGCGTCAGCTCGTACTCGCATGGACCCCCCGGCGTCTTGGCGTTGCGCTGGGAGACCACGCCGGCGGCACTGAGCTTTTTCATGCGCACCCGAAGCGTCGAGCCCGGAGATCCCGCTTTCGCCTGAAGTGCCGCCAGACTCAGGGCCTCGTCCGCGAGAGCGGTGATGACCGCCGAGTTAGGTGGTGTTCCCAGAAAGAGAAGCGCCCGCGCCCCGATCCGTTTTGTGGAGCCCGGCGCTTCGGCTGACTGAGACATCGGGTGTCCTTATTTATAGCAAAACTTTCCTGATCGGTGCCTCGGCGAGATGCGCGGCGTCGCGAGGCCGGCATTCCTACAGGCCTCGCGACTCCCCCTCCACTGCCTCGCCGCGCTAGGACGTTCCTGTCTCTATCCGACGTGCACGGGTACCGGGGATTGCGTTGCGTCCTCCACTGCGAATACGGCTCCGACATGGAGGATGGCTTCTGAGGTGTTGATTGTCAGGCCAAAAGAGCAAGCTCCATGACTCTGAGCTGTGATGCCTTCGACTGTGCCATGAACTTCAATGTCGCCATCCGCCACGTTTGTGTATGTAACGGTTCCGTACTCATCGGTAGTATGCACGACGGTATGCGCATGCGACACATTTACTTCTGTAGTCGGTTTCACTGTAGTTGTGCACGTTGAGCTGCCGTGTGGCACGCTGCCATAGCGGTGTAGTTCGAGAACTTTACCGGTGGGGCACACCAAAGCCACCCTGCCGTTTGTAAATGTGAAGTCGTAGGAACACCCGTTCATTGTGAATGTTGAAGGTTCCGTTCCCTGGGTGCATTTGGTATAGGTCGCTGTGACCGTGGCCGACGTGGCGGGCAGTTTCAACAGCTCGCCGGCTGTCGTGCCTGTTTTCTCCAGCGTATATGCAGCATGGCATCTGATTTCGTTCCCGAAGAGTGTCCAGGAATGTGTCTGGTCTGTCGCTGTACCTCTGACTTCAACGGCGCCATTTGGTGATGTCAAGTGCCCAGTGGTGGCTGAGGCTGAAGAAGCCCACGTGGCGCCTAGGACGAGCGTCGCCATGACGACGAAGCCGAGAGATCTGAGATTGTGGGTCATCGGATCTTCCTTCCTGATGTAGGAGTTGTCAGACGCGGCCCGCACGCTATGCATTCGTCGCGGGCGTTCCGCCCGTACGGCGCTATCCATATCCGCGATCGCTCAGGTAATCCACCTTTGACCAAGGTCAGGTAAGAGAAGGGCGCTCGGGTTCTATCCAAGCCGTCTTTTTCCCTGCAAAACGGGCGTGCCATCCGGTGGGCGTGCCGTTCAACGGCCATGCGGGACGGCGTGGCGATACGGAAACGCGAGAACTGAGCTGCGGCTGGTTGCCGCCGAGGTGCGACTACTTCGTCTTGCGGTTCTTACCGCAGCGCACTCCAAGCGTCGGTCGGAGCTCGTGCTGCTTGCCGTTGTGGCCTGCGAAGGTGACCTCCGCACGCGATCGGCGGACGCAGAGATTTCTGCTGTTGACTATCAGGCCCTTCCTTCCACCGCGCATGTTGAGCACGGCTTTCGAGATGGGCCCGTCGGGGATCGCGGTGAAGGTAGCCCTGATCCCTCCGTTCTTCGAGTCGATTCGCGCCGACGTCTCGATGTCGACGATGCCATGAAGGTCGACGACCAGGTCGGGCAGTTTGTTGTTGGAGGAGCGCAGGTAGACCGGCCCGCGCAGCGGTTCGTCGAGGAGTGGGGTGAAAACGGCCGCCCTGCCATAAATGGCTCCCGCAGGACACGCATCCGCGGCGAATTGCACTCGGGTGCAGATCGTGCGGATGTGAGCTTGGTCCAAGAACGCCGAGCGAGGCAGCCGGGTGACGATGCGTTCGATGTTGGCGTCGTCTGCGCCGGGCTTGAGAACCGCACGGAGGCTAGGATGCCCGCCCCTTTTGGTGCCTCCTTTGAGGCGGAGCGAAAGGCGCGGTTTGAAAGGCAGTCTCGAGCAGTTCGCCACCTGATGGCGCGCGGTGCGCCTGACGGCCACGTCATCTGACGGACTGAAGACGTCGAGGAAGCTGCCAAAGACCGTCGCCCGGGTGCTGCTCGGGTCGCAGCTGGTCGGGTTGAGAGTGAAGTTTCGCCGGTCGACGTTGACCTCGAGTTCCCTCAGCTTGAGCACTATTCCCTTGAGGATGTGGGGAATCGGGTCCGAAGCAGCACCGTCGACTTCGACCTCCGCCGTTTTCGGATTGAGCGTGAGCGCCACCCTGACCACGACGGTCCCGGCGTCGAAGGGGCCGGCCACGGCGGGGGTGATCGCGACCACGCTGAGCGGGGCGCCCTTGTAGGGGCCTGCGAGGTAGAGGCTGCCCGGCACAAAGGTCAGCGCCGAGCCGACTCCGGCGCCGGCTTCGGTGCCACCGATCCGCGAGGTGGCGGGGCAGCTTGGCGTCGCGAGCTCCTGACGCCCGGTCTTGGCCTTGGCCGCTGCGATCCGCGTCTCGCCACATTTGCCTACGCCGGCCAGCTTGCCAAGAACCCCGGGAGGGAGAACGGCCGAGAACTTGGTCAGGTCCTGGTCGCCATCGCGGCGCGTGAGACGCATCAGGAAGGGAGAGAAGGATTTGGCGTTGTTGTTGAGCGCACCGGCTTCGAAGCCCGGCGAGAAGGGTGGGACGCCGCCGGCCGGGCACGAGCGTCCCTCGGGACCTGAGAGGATCTGGAAGCTCGAATGCAGCGGGAGCACGTTCGAGGGCTGCGCGCGAGGCGTCAGCTCGGCGGTGACGGTGTAGGTCCCGCATGAGGCCGGACTCACCAGAGGTGCCCGCTGACCTTCGCGGAAGTGGAACTCGAAGCGTGAGAAGGGAATCTGGGGAATGTCCTCGACGGTGGTCACGAGCTGGCCCGTCCTCGGGTCAGGCTCGACCTTCGCCGCCTGCTTGACGAGGATGCCGAGGCTGGGGCTCTTCAACACGATGTAGAAGGCGATCAGGGAGTCGAAGGGATTCTCGGCGCCTGGGGCCGTGGTCGCCGGATCGTCCTGCTGTGCGATGAAGACCGAGCCCTCGACCGACTCGTCGACAAGCGGTGAGACGACGTTCACCGTGCCGATCTTCGATCCGTTGGGACAGCCCTCGCCCGGCTGGGCTGCGAGGCTTTCGCGGACCAGGTCGGCCGGCGTGCAGACATCGAGGCCTTCGGCGACCGAGGGATTCACCGTGACCCCCTCGGGCATCGTGACCACGGCCTTGCGAATCTCCGATTGAGCCAGGCCATCGGGGCTCTTCAAGCCCTCGTCGTCGAAGCCCAGCGAAAAGTCCAGGCCAGTGGCGGTCTCAGCGGAGCCAGTGGTCGGCCGGGCGGCCATCGTCGGGGCGAAGTCGAGTATGCCGCAGCCGCTGAACCCCAGCCCAACATGCTCGCCGGACAACCACACGTCGGGCTGCTGCCACGAGCGGGCTGCATAGCGCGTGATAGCTGCGTCATCGCAGCTGCGCGGCAGCGTGAGGAAGGGCCGTAGGTCGCTACTGGATGGGCAAGCTAGGCCGTCGGCCGGTGGGACGATACGCTCTCCTCCCTTCGCTGCTGCCAGGGATGAAGGAACATCAGCTGCAGGCGCGCAGTTCCCCCGCACCAGGTCGTGAGCCGGGTCCGCTGGTACGCCCCAGAGCTCCACAATCACACCGAAGACGCTGAGCGTCTGGTTGATACTACGCGAGGTGGCAAGCGCATTGTACTGGGGACTCTGCTTAATCCCGAGGTCGACGACTATGGGCACTTCGTTGACCTTCCAGCCCAATCTTCCCGCTGCGCCGGGTGGGGCGGGGAGCAGGAAGATCGGCCCGGCGTCTTCGAAAAAGTCTGGGTTGGCATAGGAGGCCGACTGGATGCCGACGACAGAGCCGAGTGGACAGACCGCGTTATCCGGCATGTCAGCCAAAAAATCAGCCGTCGAGCAGGTCGGGACAGCCGTAAGGTCGCCGACCAATCCGGCTACCTGCTCGAAAAGGAGATCGCGCGCTTTGCCATCAACGATGGCACTGGTGCCCACTCCCGTGAAATTGAAGCCGACAAAAGTCGTGAGCGCAAACGGATGTGACCCGGCCTGGCTCGCCGTGCCACCATCAGCGTCCGTCACTTTGACATCGAAGTCGCTAAGCCCAAAGGACGCCTGGGCTGGCACTACCATGAGCAACACCGCCGCCAGCGCGCCCGTAATGATCGTTAGCGCCCGCCTCATCGCCGCGCCCTCCGTCTTGAACGCTTACACTGCTTGGCACGGGTCCGCAGCTTCTTGGCGCGCCGCTCCATCCGGGCTGCTTGCAGGCGCAGTTTCTTGGCGTGCTCCACCGAATCGGCGTCCGCCGCTTCACGCCGTAGGTTCTTGACCCGGCTTGCAAGGTTCGTGGCCAATCGAAGGAAGCCGCGACATCCGCCCCGCACGGCCAGATCCCCGGGTCCGTTGAAAATGCCGCCCGCGGGAGTCTGGCGCCTCGGCGCTGCCGGCACGCTCTGGCAGGCATCGCCCAAGCACTCCGGTGGAGGGGGCAACTCGGCGAAACCGCCACCGACACGCGCATCGTAGATGTCGATCAAGCCCTCGTCGCGCGGGTGAATGTTACTCGTGGTAGAAATGAAGACATCGCTGCCATCGGTGCTGGCGTCGACAAATTCGGCGTGCTGCGGGCTTATCCCGGTCGAAATCAGGCTAACACAGCCACCATTTTGGGCTAAGTAGCCGGGACCACCTACCCTGCAGCTACCCGTCCCCGGCGACTCCCACTGGTAGACATCGCGCATACCATTGGTGTCGCGTGCTACCAGCGCCTCATAGCTGTGGAAGTACACACGCCTCCCGTCGCTCGACAAGGCGCGTGATGGGTGTAGCTCCCGCTCCCAAGTGGGGAGCAGAGCAGCCGCACCAAACGCGTCCTCCACCTCTGCACCGTCGACTTGACTGTGGAACGTACCTTCGAGAGAGTCGTAAGGCTCTTGGAGATGTCCGCGTGGCCGTACGCCGGTAGGGTTACAGGAGACACAGAGCAATTGGCGCGTATCCGCACTGTATCGGTACACCTCCGTGTAACGCTTCCCAGTGACGGGATCGACGTTGTTGTAGCCGGTCAAGTTTCCGAGTGCTTGGAAGGCCGCGAAGCGGCCGTCGGCCGTCACGCGGCTGGCTCGATAGACCGGCAGTGCGTTGATCGGGCTCATTAAACCTCGCCCAACCTCGTCGTCGGCGCTGCCCAGCGTCGTAACTAGCGTTATGCCCTCCCCTTCAGTTAGATAGAGGTTGTTAGCCCCTGCCAGAGAATTGGAGGTGAGCGCTTCTCGTGAGAGAAAATAAACGTGCGAAAGGTCTTCACTGGTGCCAAGCACACCCGGAACCTGGCAGGCGAGTTGGCTCGCCGGTTCGGCCTGAGCAGCCAGCGCTTTGGCGACGTCGAACTTATAGAGACATCCATTGCTCGTAAAGAGCGCCGCGGAGCCATTTGCGGCAGCAGCCCAGAAACGTGCGTCGTTCGCTGAGACAGCCTCAGACACAGGCAGCGTAGTCTCGCCGTCGACGCGAACATAGATTTTGCCGGGTTCATCGGCGAAGCTACCGCTCCTCGACGTCCAAAAAATTCGGTCGCCATCTTTGGAAATCGCGTGGACCAAGTTTGATTGACGATTTTCAAGACGGTCACCTAGGGTCCCCGCTACCGAGTTCTGAGGATCCGGCGCGCCGTTGGGCAGGATGCTGACTAGCTCGAGGTCGCCGTCATGCAGGTCGTAAAGCCGCGAAGTCTTCCCCCCCATGCTGACGCTTGGAGGCGGCGGTCCCCCGGGCGCCGGAGTAGTGGTTTTGGCCGCGCTCGCCTTCACCACGCTCCCCGCCGCGTTCGTGCCCGTGACCGCGCACTGGAAGGCAGCGGGAGCTGCCACGTCTGCCGCCTCTACCGTGTAGGTCGATGCAATCGCGCCTTCAATGGCAACGCCATTGCGGTACCACTGGTAAGAGAAGGTAGGCCCGCCTTTCCAACCACCGAGATTCGCGTTACACGTGAGCGCTTGACCGCCTCCACCGCCAACAGACAGCGTTGGCCCGGTGGGGGCAGCTATGCTGGCGGGCGGGGTGGGAAACGTTGCTGATCCAGATGACATGGTGACTGGCGGGTTGGCCACCTGGACGGAGCCGCCTTCCGAGCCGAAGGCGGTGGCCTCACATTGAATTGCAGCACCCGCATCGGCAGCCGTCATCTCATACGTGGGTCCCGTCGCGCCCGGAATTGGAACGCCGTTCCGCAACCATCGGAAGAATACGGATTCGCCACTAGTCGTCGTCCTACATTCAGGCAGCAAGGATGCTCCTGAGACGAAAACTTGATGGCTCAGGTCAGCGGAGTAACCCTGCAATCTGAGACCTGGTCCCGAGCCCTGTCCGATCGGCTCTCCCGCGCTGTTCAAGTAGTCGGTGAACGGTGGAAACGGCGCTGGTGGTCCTGGCTCACCGACCGTATCTCTGCTGAGCGCTTCGTAGCTTTCAATACCGCAATTCGAGCGCCGATAGAGATTTACAAAGCCGTGCAACGCGTCCACGGTGAGCGGTACCAGGTTCGTGTCACGGATCCAGGTGTGACACAGGTCCGACGTGAACCCCTCAAATAAGTTTTCCGCGTCCCAGCTCACGTGAGGAAGCTGTGGCTTGCCATCGACGATAGCCGTGCCTCGCGGCGGTGAAATGCCATGCGTTAACCAGCCCGTATCGACGCGAGTCGATATATACTGACTCGCGAAAGGTCCCGCGGCCGCGTCACCGAAAGCGGTAGCGGCAGAATAAGTAAGTTTTCCGCCGTCGGTCGCGCTCTGTTTATACGAGGTATATCGGCGAATAGAACCTATTGGACGACCGAGCGCCTGGATATTGCCACCGTTTTTGTCCAGAGGGGAGACCAGCTCGTATGCCCGGCAATCGGGCAGGGCGGCAGAGAATCCTGCACGAAGGGCGTTGTTGGAGCAGCTAGCATGGCCAGCCGTCATCGGGAACGTGGTAAAGCTACCCGTGGCCCCGTCGAGCGTCTCCGTACCGCCGGCACCACGCACCGGACCCCCTCCACTGCTGCGCACCACGAAGCGATAGAAATATCGCACTCCAGGCCGCAGCCTCTCAATTCGAGCGCTAACAGTAACGCCAAAACCGCTCGTGCCACCACCGACGCTAGCGTCGACTTGGAGGGGCACCCGCCTATCGCAGCCCCCCATCGCGCAACTCGTCTCACCGTATTCAACGAAGTAGGTCGCATCAGTCCAGAATCGGGGATCGACGACCGCCTCGACCAACGCACTGTCGGTGCTGACGGACTCCGCATATTGAGCCGTTATTTTCGGAGGCACGCTTGGCGGTGGTTCAAACTTCTCAGGAGGTGGCCCCCACGCGCGCACGAAGTAGCGTGCGGACAAACCGGATCCCACGTTCGCGAAATAGACGGCGGTATCTCCTGCCCCAGTGACAGCATTGGCGGCAAGACCGATCGACCCAACGCCAAGGCTCTCACCAAACGATTCCTTTTCCGTACCACCAACGTCAAAGCGCCTGATTAGCGCAACCTTCGCGTCGAAGACGTAGACATCCCCGGTCGGGGCCACGGCGAGGCCATGCGGGTCTTCAACCCGGAATATCTCAAGCGGTGGTCCGACTGGACCGTCCACCGGCGCCACCTTCTGGACATGCGGCTGATTCCCAAAGGAACTTTCCCGATACGCGACGTAGAGATTGCCAGAGCCATCCACTGCGAGATGCTGCACAGTCTCGCCTGGTATTTCGATCTGTCCTTGGTACAGACCACCCGTATCGAAACGCTGAATACGCGCGACATCACCAACGTAGACCTTGTCGTCAGGAGAGATTGCCAGAAGGGTGCTCAGCGACAAGACATCACCGAATTCACCATTGGCTGCCCCGCTGTCACCGGATCGACAGATGTCGCCAGCTGCGACGTGCTCGGCCGTGCAAATATTGCCTGGGTTCGCCGGAGATCCACCTCCTTGATTCACACCGCCACCGAACATCAGCAGGAATTCACCAGTTGGTGAAAACTTCTGCACCCGGTGAGCCGGCACGTCGTAGACGTAAACGTTTCCCGCTGAATCAAGGGCGACTGATGCAGGGGCAACAAACTGGGCCACGTGATCGCCTTGGACTGCGGATTTGCAGATATCGCCGCTAGAAGGGACGCATACCTCAAACTGGTCTTCGGGCAACTCCGTGTCGTCACTAGGGCCGGCGGCCACTACGTCCCAACCCCAAGCTCTCAGGAACTCGCCCCAAGGGGAGAGTTGAATGACTCGAGCGTTTCCTTGGTCGACGACATAGATATAGCCACTGCTTAGGTCGGCGGCGAGGCCGCGGGGGCGAGCGCACTGCTGGGCTGGGGGAGCATCGCTGTCGCAAGCGTCCCAAAGATGGCTAGGTGCAGCAGCGGCGAGCGGCGGGTTGAGCATGCCGTGTAAGACCAGGCCAATTGCCACTCCGGCCAACACAGAAAGCGTCGTTGATGCCCGGCGTCTTATTCCACAAACCTCAAGAGGTTTCATCCCTCGCCCACTTCTCCCTCCGGTTGACGGCAGCAACGATATCGGAACGTTCTTATCCTTGTCAAGGAATTGTTTGAGTCTTAGTCAAGGACGCAGGGCCAATACTTGGCCCTGCGTCCTACTCGCCCGTCGCCGTAGTCCAGCCGACGGCCTATTAGTTACGCCCCCTCAGCCGATGTGCACCGGGACTGCGGCGCCGTTAGCGTCCTCAGCTGTGACTTGCACGGAGACTTTGTAGGTGGCTTCAGAGCTATTCACTGTCAGCCCGAAAGAGCAGCTTCCGTGAGTCTGAGCTGTGATGCCGGTGATCGTGCCATGAGCTTCGATCAAATCTCCACCTAGATTTGTGTATGTAAGCGCGCCACCGTAATGCCTCGTGGTGTGCACCACGCTTTCTACATGTCCTGCACCCAACTCTACGGTTGGTTTCACTGTGGTTGTGCAGTTCGTGGTGGTGTGCGCTGCGGTGGTGTAGCGATGAATTTCAACTACTTGACCAGCCGGGCATACCAGCCCAACCTTGCCATCGGTAAATGTGAAGTCGTAGTTGCATTTGTTCATTGTGACTGTCGTGTTTGGGCAATTTGTATATTCCGCTGTAACTGTGGCACTCGACGCCGGCAGTGTCAGCTTCTCGTTGCTTGTCGTACCTGTTTTCTCAACATCGAATGTGGAATGCGCGCATTCCACTTTGTTGCCAAAGGCTTCAAAGTAGTCGGCTTCTCCGGTGTCTTCACCTGTTCCTGTGATCAGGTGCGTACCGTCTGTCGATGTCAATTGGCCCGTTGCCGCGGAGGCCGAGGACGCCAGGGCCGCACCGAGGCAGAGCATTGCCACCAAGGCAAGGCCGAGGGCTCTGAAATTGCGGATCATCGTTCTTCCTTTCATTGGTTTTGCGATGACGGGCGCCGGGTATTGCACTGGTTGTCGGTTGTGCGAACCCTCCGCCCGTACGGGCCTATGCATAGCCGTGGATCGGCTGATGATCAAACTTTGTGGATCAATGAGCCCGAGCGGTGCGGGCGGAGATGAGGGAGAAAGTGCGGGTTTTGCCTGCAAATTGCCACATGCGCCGTGTCGCGCATGTGCGGATCGGCTGCTGCGCAAGCCGAGAAAGGAAGACCGTCGGATCGCGGACGTCTGCAATCTGTTGACGGTCGGGCGCCGTACTGGGCCGAGGATCTGTGCTTGATGCGTAGACCGGGCAGTTTGGTTTGACTTTTGGGAGCGGTTGTGTTCTTATCCCACACGCGGCGTCTCGCCCTTTCCCCTTTCCCGGGTGAAGGCCCGCCTTTGAGGTATGCGAATGCGCTCCCCGGGTCCGAAGGGCCCATCTGGAGGGCCCGGGGTGTCGCATCTGCGGCTTAGGAGCGGCGTCCGTCGCCTCTGGCCACGTTGCCGGCCATCTCGGCGCCGATGAACGGCGCCAGCGCCACATAGCTCGCCAGCGGGGCGATCTCCGGCAGCGCGTCCGGGCCATCGCCGGCGATCTGGGCGTATAGCAGTGCCCACACAGCACCCAGCGCGGCCTCGGCGACGACCGGCTTGATGTGCGGTGCCTGCAGGAAGCCGGGATCGAGCAGGGCCCTCAGCTCGTCGTCGCTGCGCGTGCGCTGCGCGAGCGCGAGCGGGCCCATCACGTAGGGCTCGGCGGCGACGAGCCGAGCGAGGTGGGGCTCCGAGGCGTAGAAACCGCAGAGCGCGCCGATCGCCGCGCGCACGCTGCTGGGCCAGTCCGGCGCCCGCCGGTAGGCCGGCAGGACCATCCCGAGCATCTGCGATCCGGTCGAGTCGAGACTGGCGACGAGTGCCGCGTTCTTGTCGTCGAAGTGCGAGTAGAACGTCGCCTGGGAGACCGAGGCTCGACCGGCAATCTCGGCGATCGTGACCGCGGCGTACCCACGCTCGCCGACGCTCGCCGCAAGCGCCCTGACGATCCGCTCCCCCGTGCTGTAGGCGACGAAGGCCGGCGGGTAGGGCTTTGGGGGACGCGAGCGCCGACCGGCCAGTCGCAGGGGGACGCGCGGGGCCTCATAGCTGAGGGTCCAATCCCAGAGATCCTCCACGCATGCCGAAAGCACCGGGCCTTCCCGGTCGCGAAGCCGGGATCGGACGACCGAGTGCGCACCACCGAGCAGACCGTGGACCAGGTTCTCGGGCAGCCTCTCACCGCCAATTTCGAGGATCAGCTCCCCGGCCAGGACCCCGAAGCGCTTGGCCACCGCGTCGACCGCCAGCCGCCCCGAGTTCCCGGCCATGTAGATGTCCTCGAAGCAGAGCCGCATCGCCCCCGGCTGATCCTCGATCAGCTCCAGCAGCGCGCCCGCGGCGGCCCGGCTGCGCTCTTCCGGCGACCCGTCGCCCCCGAGCTCGCCGGTCGCCGTCTCCATCGCGATCGCGACGGTCGCCTCGAAGGTGGCGAGCAGGCAGTCCTCCTTGTCGCGGAAGTGCTCGTAGAAAGCGCTCCGGGACACTCCGGAGCGCTTGAGCAGATCGGCGACCGAGGTCGCCTCGTATCCGTTCGACGCGACGCATACCACCGTTGCGGCGAACAGTCGCTCGCGCTGACTGCGCGCGACGTCTTCGCGCGGAATCCCCGGCCCCGGACGCAGCATCCCGTCTCGCAGCGCGTCGCCGTCTCCCCAAGGCGTCTTCATCGACCGGGGCTCATATCCAGGCCGCTCCTACTGGACGCCTGACTCGCAAAGCATTGAGAACCCCCGTACGAAGATGGTTTCGCCGCCCAACTTGCGGCCACCGGATCTCCGCAACTTGTTCAGATGTCTCCTGATTATGTCAAATCCAGATGACCGCTGAAAACGATGGAGTGCTTTTGACCGAGGACCGCGTACCTTGACCGCCTGGCGGGTGCCGTCTAGGCTCGCACCTTCGATCTAAATAATTTGAGGGGATAGGGAAGGGGAAGCATGGGCGCGGCGGACCATCCACGGGGCTCGGGGAAGCGCTCGAAGGGTCTCTACGCGGCGCTCGCCCTGGCGCTGCTCGGTGTGGTCCTCGCGGTGGTCGCGGCGGCGCTGGTGGACGACGGAGAGGGGGATCCGCAGGGAGCGGCGGCGCTCCCGGTGGACGACCGGCGCGACCCGGCACGGGCTGCTGCGGTCCTGAGCGTCGATCGGCCGGAGCCGCGAGGGGTGGACACGACCCTCTCGAACGGCTGGGAGATACCCGAACGGTACAAGGCGAGCCTCCAGGTCGAGCTCGATGGTGAGGTCCGGGCGTCGAGGCCGGTCGCGCTGGAGACGACGGTTCGCAAATCGGCGCTGCTGCCGCCCTGCGTGACCCTGGACGACGGCGGCCTGATCCCCGGCGGCGGGTACAACGTCGCCCTGCCGGCCGAGCCGGCCCCGAACTTCAGTCGCACCCGACCCCTGAACCTGAAGCCAGGGCCCGGGCGAGCGAATCGCTTCAGGATCGTGTTCGAAACGCCGGAGCTGGAAGGGGTCGCCGCTCTCTACGAAGTCGACCTGGCGATCCGCTACCGCGGCTCCGCCAAGCCGCTGCCGCTGGGGCGCTACCTGGTGATGACGCCGTTCACGCTCCACGCCACGGACTGGAAGTTCACCCTCGCCGGGCCGGGCCGCGCGCGGCAGCAGGCAAACGAACAGGAGCTGCTCGACTACGGCCCCGCCGAGGAGTCGCTGCGCTGCTTCCGCCGCAACCGCGAGGAGATCGCTCCCTTCCTCGCGAGCGAGGCCGACCGCACCGCGACGATGGGGGCGCTGCTCGAGTTCATCGAAGCAACGCCCGGCGTCGCCTGATACCCCTGGGGGGTATGCTAGCCTGGTCTCACCGTCGCTCATCCCGACCCCTGGAGACCGCATGGAGACCAGCGCAGCCGCGCACGAGCACCATCACCACGAGATGCCGACCGAGGGGAGCGCCCTCACCGGCGTCGCCATCTCGGCGACCCTGCACTGCCTGACCGGGTGCGCGATCGGCGAGGTCGCCGGGATGGCGATCGGCACCGCGCTCGGGTTCTCGGACTGGGGCACGGTCGCGCTGGCGGTGACGCTCGCCTTCCTGTTCGGCTACGGCCTGACCAGCCTGCCGCTGCTGCGGGCGGGGCTCGCGGTGAAGGCGGTGATCCCGATCGCGCTCGCCTCCGACACGCTCAGCATCGCGACGATGGAGATCGTCGACAACGCGATCATGCTCGGGGTCCCGGGGGCGATGGAGGCCGGGATCGGCGACGTCTTCTTCTGGGGCAGCCTCGCCTTCGCGCTCGTCATCGCCGGCGTCATCGCGGTGCCGGTCAACCGCCACCTGATCGCCCGCGGCAAGGGCCACGCCGTCGTCCACGAGACCGGCATCCACGGCGGGCCGCCGGTCCGCGCGGTCGCGATCGCCGCGGCCGTCGCCTTCGTCTTCGGCAGCGCCGTGCTGATCGCGGAGGCGACGGGTGGCGACGGAGGCGGGCACGGCGATGGGCACGAGGGAAAGCAGGGCATCGGCCTCGAGAAGACGCCCGAGGGCCACGGCAACTCCCACATCGCCGCCTCCGGCCGGGAGGCGGCCCGATGAGCGCCGAGAAGGCCTCGACCGACCCCGCCTACCGGGGCGAAAAGGAGGCGGTGGTCAAGCGGCTGCGGCGAATCGAGGGGCAGGTCCGCGGCGTCGAGCGGATGGTCGACGAGGAGCGCTACTGCATCGACGTGGTCACCCAGATCACCGCGATCCAGGCGGCGCTCGACAAAGTCGCCCTCGGCCTGCTCGACGAGCACGCCCGCCACTGCGTGATCGGCGCCGAGGCCGGGCAGCAGGACGAGCGCACCACCGAGCTGATGGGCGCCGTGAAGCGCCTGATGCGCCACGGCTGACCCGGCCGTCGTGGCAAAGCGGCGAACCGGGTAGCCGGTGGAGGTGGACGCGAAGAAGCTCGCCACCGGCCTCGCCGCCACGCGCTTGGCGATCGGCGCCGGCCTTGCCGGGGCGCCGAGAACGGCGACTCGGGGCTGGATCGGTCCGCATTCCGAGAACGAGGGCGCCAGGCTGATGGCGCGGGCGGTCGGCGGTCGGGACATCGGGCTCGCCGCGGGCATCCTCGCCTCGCTGCCGGGCCGGAGACGGTGGGGGCGGAGCGGGGCAGCCCAGCGCTGGGTCGAGGCGGCCGCCTTCGCCGACGCGATCGACTTCCTCGCCACCGTGGCGGCACGCCGCTCCCTGCCGCCCACGGCGCTCGCGGTGGGCACGTCGATGGCGGGAGCCTCCGCCGCCGCCCACCTCTGGCTCAGCCGGCAGTTGGGCTGAGTGTTGCTTGACAGCCGAGCGGGTAGAGACGAGACTCGAACCGATGCAGAGCTGGGACCTCAAAGCAGTCGACGTCGAGGCGCACGAGCCGCAGATCCTCTCGACCGCCGACGACGCTCGGGCGATCGCCCTGAACCTGCCAGCCGGCGAGCAGATGCAGGAGCACGAGGTCCACGAGCGGGCCCGCGTGGTCGTGATCGACGGCGAGATCGAGGTCAGCGCCGCCGACGGGGAGACCGTCGCAGCCGCCGGCGGGCACCTCTTCGAGTTCGACCCCGGCGAGCGGCGCACGATCTCGGCCCACTCCGACGCGCGCCTGCTACTCCTGCTCAGCCCCTGGCCCGGCGACGGCCACCCGGGCGCGATGTCGCTCGAGCAGAAGGCCGAGGCGCGCGAGCGCGCCGCCGAGCGCGCCAACGGCTGAGCGAGCGCTCAGCCCTCCCCGCCGCGCAGCCAGGCGATCGCGTCGGCGGCGTTGTCCTGGGGCGGGAAGACGGGATAGAAGGTCTTCGCGATGCGGCCGTCGCGGGCGATGAAGGTGAGGCGCCGGTAGTAGCGGCCGCCGTCCGCCTCGAAGGTGGGGAGGCCCAGTCGTTCGGCCAACTCGAAGCCGCTGTCGTTGAGGAGCGGGTACGGGATATGCTCGCGAGCGGCGAACTCGCGCTGCTCGTCGAGCGGCTGGGCGCTGAGCCGAGGACCGTCGCCCCGAGCGCCGCAAGCTCGGCGGCGCTGTCGCGGAAGGCGCAGCTCTGCGGCGTGCAGCCGCGCGCGCCCGGGATGCGGTCCCAGCCCGCCGGAAGCGGCCGGCCGGGCACGCCGGTCTGCGGATAGACGTAGACGACCAGCGGTCCGGGCCGGGCGGCCGCGGCGAGGTCGACCGGCTCGCCGCTCGTCGCCGCGAGGCGCACCGCCGGGACGGCGGCGCCGCGCAGGTGGTCGGCGGCGCCGTCGTCCTCGGGGACCGGCAGATCGTCCGGGAGGGCGTGGAGGTCAGCCGGCGGGCTCATACACCTGGATCGTCACCCCGTCGCCGCCGACCTCGGTCGAGCTGACCAGCCGCAGGGTCTTCTTGTCGCCGGTCGGGCCGAACAGGCGCTTGCCCTTGCCGAGCACGACCGGGAAGACAATCAGGCGCAGCTCGTCGACCAGGTCCCCCTCGATCAGCGCCTGGGCGAGGCGGGCGCTGCCGTGGACGACGACGTCGCCGTCGAGCTCGCGCAGCTTCGTCACCTCGGTGGCCAGGTCGTCGGGGGCGATCACGGTCGAGTTCGCCCACTCGGGGTCGGCGAGCGTCGAGGAGACGACGTACTTGGGCATCTGGTTGAACTTGTCGGCGAACTCGCCCTCGCGCGAGGGCCACGCGTCGGCGAAGCCTTCGTAGGTGACCCGGCCGAGCAGCAGCGCCGCCGAGGCCATCGTCTCGTCGAGCTTGAACCTGTCGCCGTCCTCGCCGCGGTCGAACTCGAAGCTCCAGCCCCCGTGCTCGAAGTCCTCTCCCCCGCCCGGGTCCTCGATCACCCCGTCCAGCGAGACGAACTCGGTTACGACGATCTTTCCCATGATGCCCTCCTTCGGATCGGTTTACGGCTAAGACCGCCGCGGCGGCGGAAACTCATCGGCGCTCACAGGTCCCGCTCGTAATAGAGCATGCGCGGGCCGTCGGCGCCGCCCTCGCGGTTGGTGAAGCCGCTGCTCTCGTAGAGAGCGCGCGCCGCGGTGTCCGTCTCGGCCGTGTTGAGGTCGATCCGGTCGACCCCGGCCTGGCGGGCGGTGCCCATGGCCGCCTCGAGCAGCGCCCGTCCCATCCCCCGTCCACGACACCCGGGGGCGACGTAGAGCTCCTCCAGGTAGCAGCTCGGCGCGCTGCTCCAGATCGAGGAGAGGAAGCGCATCTGGGCGAGCCCGTCCGGTCCGTCGCCGACCAGGAGGACCGTCAGCTCGCCCGCGCCGAGCATCCGCGCCGCACGCTCGGTCAGGGTCGACACGTCCGGCGTCGGTTCCTCGAACTCGGTGTTGAAGTCATGCAGGAGCCGGGCCACGTCGGCCGCGTCCTCCGGCCCGGCCCGCCGCACCATGCCGCTCGGCTCAACCATCGGATCGACCCTAGCGAGAGACACGCGTCACGTTCGCCATCCCAGGGACGTCAAACGTGACGCGTGTGGCCGGGTCAGACGACGGTCAGCTGCAGGAGCGCTCCGATCGCACCGCAGCCGAGGACGACGTAGAGGACGGTCAGCTTGCCGTGCCAGCGGTTTAGCGCGAGGAAGGCGGCGACGGCGAGCAGCGCGGTCGGCACGTCGACCACGCCGGTTTCGACGATCGTCACGGTGACCGCGGCGATCAGGCCGATCACGCCGGCGGCGACGCCGAGCAGGAAGGCCCTGGTCCGCTCGTTGGCGGCCGCCGCGACGAGGAAGCGGTGGAAGAAGATCGGCAGGACGAAGGCCGGCAGGAAGATCCCGACGGTCATCGCCAGCCCGCCGCCCAGGCCGCCCGCCAGGTAGCCGACGAAGGTCGAGAAGATGATCAGCGGGGCGGGCAGGACGCCGCCGATCGCGAGCCCGTCGACGAACTGGCTGTCGGTCAGCCAGCCCTGGCCGTCGACTGCGCTCTCCTGCAGGAAGGGGATCACGGTGAACGCGCCGCCGAAGGTCACCAGGCCGGCTTTCAGCCCCTCGAAGAAGATCTCCGCCCCGAGCGGCAGCGCGATCGCGCCGGCGAGGAGGGCGAGGCCGAGCGGGCCGGGCATCGCGAAGGACGCCGCCTGGCCACGCCAGCGCGCGGCGTTGGTCCACAGCTCGTAGAGGAGCCCCGCGCCGAGCAGGACGAGGACGAACGGCGCCGAGGCGAACAGGGTGAGTGCGAAGGCGCCCACGGCTATCGCCGCCAGGGGCACGTCTGAGATGAAGGTCCGGCTGAGCCGGACCAGCGCCCGCGCGACCACCGCCCCGACCGCCGCGGCGAGGCCGTAGAAGACCTCGTCCAGCTTCCCGGCCAAGTCGGCCTCGACGTAGAGGGCGGAGAGGCCGAGCATCAGCAGGAAGCCCGGCAGCATGAATCCGAGGCCGGCGAGGAAGCCGCCCAGCCTGCCGCCGCGCAGCCGCCCGAAGTAGACGCACAGCTCGTGCGCCTCCGGCCCCGGCAGCACCTGGTACACCGCCAGGGTCCGCTTGAACGTGTCCTCGTCGACCCATTCCTCCTCGTCGACGCACTCGTGCTTGATCATCGCGATCTGCGCCGCCGGGCCGCCCCAGGCGAGGCAGCCGAACCTGAGGAAGCGGAGGAAGATCGAGCCGGGGGAGTCGGTCACGAGACGCCGCGCATCCTCGCCGATCGGCCGCCGCGCGGTCGTTTGCCTTCTCACTTAACGGGCAGTCACTCATACCGGGACATAAGTGCCGGGGAAATACGACCGTGGAGGTTTGAGAGATGGCTGACGCGACCAGTCCGCCGGGTATGGAAAGCACCCAGGGACAGAGCGAATCGCAGGCGCGCGAAAAAGCGCAGGAAGTCGCCGGTGGGGCTCAGGAAAAAGCACAGGAGATGGCGGGCCAGGCCCAGGAGAAGGCCCAGGAAGCCGCCGGGAAAGCGCAGAGCATGATGCGCGAGCAGGTGGACGAGCGCTCCACGCAGGCGGGTGAGCGGGTCAGCGGCACGGCCGAGGACCTGCGCAGCGTCAGCGAGGAGCTGCGCAAACAGGGCAAGGACACGCCGGCCAAGATGGCCGAGCAGGGCGCCGACCGGATCGAGCGGGTCGGGTCCTACCTGAGCGAGTCCGACGCCGACCTGATCCTCTCCGACGTAGAGGACTTCGGGCGTCGCCAGCCGCTGGCGGTGCTCGCCGGTGGCCTCGTCGTCGGCATCGCGGCGGCTCGCTTCCTCAAGGCTTCGAGCCGTAACCGGTACCAGAGCCGCACCGGGTTGGAAAGCCGGACGCGGGAGCTGGGCACGACGGTGCCGCCGCGGCCGATCCCCGACGTGCCGGCCGAGCCGATCGGCGCGCCCGTAGGCACGCCCGAGGCACCGGTGTCGGGGGCTCCGGGCCAACCGGTGATGGGGCGATGAGCACCATGAACGGGCAGGCGAACGACCTGCGGGACAACTCGACCGGCGAGCTGATCAAGCAGCTGTCGGAGCAGAGCTCGATGCTGGTCCGCCAGGAGCTGGAGCTGGCCAAGGCGGAGCTGACCGAGAAAGGCAAGCAGGCGGGCAAAGGCGCCGGGATGCTCGGCGGCGCCGGTGTCGTCGGCCTGCTGGCGCTCGGAGCGTTGACTGCCTTTCTCATCCTCCTCCTCGCCGAGGGGATGGACGGGGGGGTGGCTGCACTGATCGTGACGGTGGTCTACGCCGCCGTCGCGGGAGTCCTCGCCCTGATCGGCAGGAACAGGATGAAGGAGAGCATGCCGCCGGCCCCCGAGGAAACCGTCGAAAGCGTTAAGGAGGACGTGCAATGGGCCAAGACCCGAGCCAGATCCGCGAGGAAATAGAGCACACCAGGTCGGAAATGGGTGACACCGTGGACGCACTGGCGCACAAGACCGACGTGAAATCGCGCGTCAAGGAGACGTTCGCGGACAAGAAGGAGAGGTTGCGAGGACAGATGATGGGCACCACGTCCCGTGTCAGCGAAGCGACCCCGGACACCCAGCAGGTGAAAGAGGGTGCCCGGCAGGCCGTCGGGGTGGCCGAGGAAAACCCGATCGGACTCGCCCTGGGCGGCGTCGCCGCCGGCTTCCTGGCCGGCATGATGCTGCCGAGCACCAGGGTCGAGGACGAGAAGGTCGGCCCGATCGCCGACCAGGTGAAGGAGAAAGCGGTCGAAACCGGCCAGGAGGCGATGGAGCGCGGCAAGGAGGTCGCCGGCCAGGTGACCGAACAGGCCGTCGAAACCGCCAAGGAAGCGGGCCAGGAACAGGCCGAGGAGATGCGCTCCGGCGGCGAGGAAGGCAAAGCGCCCACCACGCAGGCGCCGCCCCGACCGTAATTGGCCGAGGGCGACACCGTCCTCCGCGCCGCCAGGCGACTCGAGCAGGCGCTCGGCGGCGCGGAGGTCACCGTTTCGAGTCCCAATCCCCGCGGCCGAATCGCGGGCCTCGCGCGACTCGACGGCAGGCGACTGGAGGCGGTCGAGGCGCGCGGCAAGAACCTGCTGCTGCGCTTCGGGGACCTCGTGCTCCACAGCCACCTCGGGATGAACGGCTCGTGGCATGTCTACCGCCGCGGCGCGACGTGGCGCAAGCCGGCCGGCGCGGCCTGGGCGGTGCTGCGCGGCGAGGAGTGGGAGGCGGTCCAGTTCGGCGGCCCGACCCTGCGCGTCCTGCGCGCGGCGGCGCTGCGGCTCGACCCCCAGCTGGCGAGCCTCGGCCCGGACGTCCTAGCCGAGGACTTCGACCTGGCCGAGGCGGTCCGCTCCCTGCGCTCCGCCCCGGACAAGCAGCTGGGCGACGCCCTGCTCGACCAAACCCTAATCGCCGGCATCGGCAACATCTTCAAGAGCGAGGCGTGCTTCGCCGCCCGCCTCGACCCCTGGCGCCGGGTCACCGATCTCTCCGACCCCGAGCTTGAGCGAGTCCTCCTCGCCGCCCGCGACCAGATGCAGGCAGCCGTGGCGAGCGGCCGCCACCCCAAGAACGTCTACCGCCGCGCCGGCCGCCCCTGCCCCACCTGCCGCACCCCGATCGCGTCACGCGGCCAGGGGGATGCCAACCGCACGACTTATTGGTGCCCGAGGTGCCAGGCCGAGGTAGCTGCTACTCAGTGGCCGTGAACGTGGCAGTCAGGTAATGCACCTTGCCCCCCTTGGACGGCCGTTCGACTTCCTTCACTGCTCGGTATTCGCCAGGCGCCGCATCACGAGCTAAGCGATAGGCGCTACACCTTCCCACGCTGCCGGCCGAGGCAACTCCGAGATACAGAGCCCAGACCCTGCCTGGCCGATCTGGGACGCGGATCCATCGCTCCCCTTTACTTCTCTGCACGATGAAACCATCGCCGTAGTGGACCGTCTCGGTTCCAAAATTCTCGACTCTGCTCAGGATCGCTTGGCCCGGCTTGAACTCTTCTCGGTCGAGCCCAAGCTTCGGTTCCCAGAAGAATCGATCGAAGACGCTGACGTAGCTGCTGTAGGTGGCCAACCTCTCTCCACCGCTGTCGACGATTTCGAAGTCGTACCGATACATGCCACGCTGCCGAGGGGGGCTGAGGTAAAGGTCGAAGTCATCCCCGCTCCCGATCCTTCGCACCTTGACCTGCCCGTAGGCAACCTCCTCGCCGACCTCGCCGGATGGACCGACGAGCAGCATTCGAGCCCGAAGCGTCCAGCCTAACGGCGTTCTGCCTGCGTAATTGCTGCTCAAAAGTGCATAGCCGAACTTCTCGCCGAGATACCGAACACCCCAGTCACTCCCTTGCAGACTGAGCGTCTTAGGACCAAATGGCAGGTCTCCGGATTCCGGGACGTTTCGAACGGCCGGAAGACCGGCGAATCCAAAGTCCCCTACGGCCTCGGAGGATTCGCAGAACGCTGGACTCCCGAAGGTGAAGGGATCGGAAGGCTGCGATCGCCCTTCCGCATCAACTAAAGCATCGCCCGCCGAGAAGACGACAACCGCCAATACCACCGCTAGAAACAAAGTTCCCCCTCTGATTGGTATCCAGCGTGCCCTCGCCACTAGCCGACAACCTTGAACGGGGCGGTCAGGTAGTAGACCTTGTCGCCTCTGGACGGCCGTTCGACTTCCTTCACAACCCGGTAGCGGCCCGGCCGGAATTGACGGGATAGGAAGAGGGCGCTGCAACGGCCCGTGTCGCCTGGGACCGCGAACCCTCCCCAGAGGCGCCAACCCATTTGCGTTGGATTGGGAAAGTGGATCCAGGCGCCCGCCTTCTTCCTCTGGATTCTGAAATTCTTCTCCAAAGCTGGGAATCTCGGTCCCGAGATTTTCGACTCGGCTCAAGACGCGCTCGCCGACGCGGAAGCTCTTTCCGCTAAGGCCCAATCTCACCTTCCAGAACTGCCGCTCAAACACCTTGATGTACTCGCTGTAGCTGCCGAGGATTTCTCCCTCGCTATCAAGGAATTCGATGTCGTAGCGGTAGAAGCCCGGCCTGTGTAACGGACCGAGCGCAAGGTCGTATTCGTCCGCGACATCGATCATGCGGATCTCGACCTCCTCGCTGTCAACCTCCCGTCCTGTCTTTCCGGTAGGACCCGCTACGGACAGTCGAGCGCGAACAGTCCAGCCGAGCGGTTTAGGTCGCCCGTACCCTTCGCCCGACAGGTGGTAGCCGAAGCTCTGACCAGTCAGTAATACGGGGCCACCGAAAGTCCACAACTGTATGGCCCTCGGGCCAAATGGCAGTTCGCCTGATTCAGGCGGCTCGCTAACTGCCGGGAGGCGAGAGAGACCGAAGTCCCTGACCAAGCCTTTCGGTTCGCAGAACGCCGGGTTCCCGTAGCTGAGGGGATCGACAGGGCGCCAGCGATTTTCGCTTTCGACCGTGGAATCAGCTGACATGAGCGCGATGAGCGCCACGGCTACCGTCAGCAGCATGGCCCCTCGTCCCTACCGCACCTTAGGCGGCCAGCGCAGCTCCGGCGGCCGATTATGAGCGTCGTAAATCTCGGCCGAGACAAGGTTGCGCTTGACGCACAGGACCTTGTATATGAAGAGTTCTACACCTGCGCACAATGCTCTGGCCGGTGGAAGATAGGCCACAAATGCCGTCGCGTACGACTGCCCATCTCGTTCCACGACACGCAGGTGACTGATCCTTGGCTTTGGCTCACCGACGCAATATCCCACCGTACTTTTGATTCTCACCGCCCGCGGACCGACAACCGAAGCAACGCCCCAGCGCTCCGGCCGAATGACGGGCTCGGTCCCCTCCTTACCGGATGCCTCACCAGACGACCCGCAGCCGATGGCTACCAAGCAAGTGATGGACAGAAACATAGGCAGAAACGTCCTTATGGGCAAGTCCACACCTTTCAATCTGTCATACGAACTGAGGCCGTGTCAAACTGCTACTCAGACAATAGCGCGCAAATGGCAACATCGCAAAGGCTTGCCGGAGTTAGCCGGTTCGTCCCGCGGAGTCCAGCAGTTGCCTGGCTCAGGATCAACCCGACACTTACTAGAACAGTGGTCAGAAGAAGTGCCGGAGATAGCCTAGGTATCGGGGACATGATTCCGTTCCTTTGCGGTAGCTAGGGACGCGGGGAACTCGGACAATAGCTTTCGTCCGCCCTTGGAGCGCACATGCTTTCTTGAGCGAGGCGCTCCGCGTTCAAAGCCATAGCGGCGACGATTACGGAAACCGGTTCCTCGCCTGACTCGACCATGCGCACGCGCGAGTCTCGATTCGCTCTATTTCACGGAGAGACTCGGCCTTGTGGTCTCTGATTTCATCCCAGCCCGCTTCGTCCAAACTCACCACTTTCCAGCTCAGATGCCGGTCCTCGCGAGCGTCAAAGGTGCCACCCCGCATCGCGCCAAGTCCTTCGGCCATGATCAGTCAAGCAGCTACATGACCTTTATCAAAGGTATAGCTCGCTACGGTAGCTGACGAGGCCAACGCAATTCAGGCGGCTTCTTGTGAGCGTCATAAATCTTTACTGCGGCTAGGTTGTGCTTTACACGCAGGACCGTGTGAATAAATAGGCCAACGCCTGCGCATAGCTCCGGCTGCACCCGCTTTGCCGAGTCCTCAGGCTGACGATTGGTTACCGGGAACGCTGCGAATGCCGTCACATATGCTCGGGTTCCTCGTTCAACAATGCGAAGGTTCTGAAAGGCCGGCTTTGGATCGCCCTCGCAATGTCCGACGAAACCTCTGATCCTCAAGGACCGAGGTCCAAGTACCGACACGGGATACCAGTCCACGGGCCGGACCACAGATTTCCTGCTTCTCGGCTCACCGGAGGCGTCTCCAGATGAACCGCAACCGACGATAGTCAGGCATAACACGGCCACCAACAGGAGCTGGAACTGCCACCTTTTAGCGGCAAGGACTTTGCAGTCCAGCGGTCCGCTTTTATTCCTGAGCAGCATGATCAGTCGCTAGTCAGCAAGTTCAGGTGGTACATGCCGTCAGCCCTAAGCGCACCTGGGGCGGAACCCGCTGGTTCTACGTCAGGAATAGGCTGTAAGGGAGTTACCCATGCCACCCCTGGTCGGGACTCGTCGAGATAAGACACGATTCCAATAGCTGCTCCGGTCCGGGGGTTCCACACAGGCGCGCCGCTATCTCCTGTTTGGACGAAGAGGGCAACTTCATACGTCTTTACGTTGAAATGTTTTAAGTGAACCGTGTATCTCCGCAGCACTTTCCCGCATTGCTTGACGTCCGTTCTCACGCCCGAGGTGCATAGCCGGTTTTCCTTTTGGGCGGGGGTCGCCTGGCCCACCGGAAGGGGTGAGTCGCCCCGACGGTAGATATGGAGCGGTGGGGGTGGGCCGCCCTTTAGCCTTATCGCCTCTGCATCGGTCCGATACGTACCAGCGCGATATCCTGAACGGGTCACCTGCCCAACGCGAACGGGTTCAATCGCGGCTTGGTTATCTGCTCGTGTTACTTCTGTGTCGATTGGAAAGCAGTGGCCTGCCGTTAAAAGAAACTTTGCATTGATGTCCTCGCCGTTACTTTTTTGGTTACGTGTTTCAAAGGCGCCAAAGTTGGCCGTGCATTCCTCTTCGTGTGGGATATTGAAAAGGCGATCCCCCGCTAGCAGCCTCCCGGAACGCCTGTTCCTACCCGCGGCAGGCTCAATGCCATAGGGACGCGAAATCATCGTTACTGGAGCGCCCGGCCCCAGCAGTTGCGTAATGAGGCTCTGAGTCTGTGCGACGTTCTTGGAGCCGACCAGGACGGTGTTCGTTCGGTCGTCGAGCCCGATATCAGTCAGGTCATTCCAGGCTTCGCTGCCGTTGGCCGCATTAAGAATCTGCGATTCGGCACCAGCCAGCGACACACGAGATTTGGTCGGTATCGCAGGGAACGGTGCGACCCGATCCCAAGCCATCAACCCACCTCCCGGCGAAGCGAGTGACTGAACTGGAGCTTGGTCGCCGGTCAAGCCGACACGGATCCGGCCACCGGCTCGGTGATCGACGTAATAACCCGCATAGGAGTTGGGGTAGCTGGCTTCCCCCCAGCTGTCGATTTTCGGCCCGTTGAGTTCGATGTACTGCTCGCGGTATTCCATCTCCGCGACGTCCTCCGGCCGTAGGGGCACTCCCCAGCGATCCATGGAGGCGCGAGCGACTTGGCCCTCCGGTGAGCTCGGGTTGCGCCAGGCGCCGATCAGGTCGAAGATCCGTTCGTTCAGCTCGATCTCGTTGGCGACGGGGAAGATGACCTCGAGGCCGTATTCCTCGCGGAACTGCTTGATGTCATTGAACTTCGGCGGGACTGGGGCGCCGGGAGGGGGCGGGGGCGTGTAGGGGACGTTGACCCAGAAGCGCTCGCTCGTGGTGCGGCCGAATCGGTCGGTGGCGATGACTTCAACCTTGAGGATTCCCGGGGGGTGGGCGCCGGTTTCGGTCACCCACTCGTTGAGCTGGTATTCGCACTCGGCCTGCTGGGTTTCCAGGTTCTCCTCGCACGTCGTCTCGTCGACGAGGGTGTCGCCGTTGACGACGACCTGGATCGAGGAGATGCTGTGCGGGGAGTTGGCATTCGCCGTCAAGTAGTAGTCGCCGATCGAGATCGGGCCTGCCGTTTCCCTGTTGGCGTAGAGGGTGCCGAGCAGGGTGAGTTTGGGAGGGCTCAGCGTGTGCCACGACTTGAACACCGAGCCGTCGGGGCCGATGTCGTAGGTGATCTGGGGAGCGTCGGGCGGGGTGACGACCGTGCGCCGCGGTTGATCGGAGTAGAGGAAGTGGGTGGTTTTCTGGCTCGCGCCCGCTGGCGCCACCGTCACTTTCTTGACCCGGCCGTCGGTGGCGAAGTATTCGATTTCCCCCCAAGTCCCGTTCGGCAGGGTGACTTTGGTGAGGCGTTTGGCGCTGTCGTACTGGTACTGCGTCTCCCCCTCGGGCCCGTCGTGGGCGGTGAGCAGGTCGGCCTGCCGCTCGTAGGTGTGTTCGCCCGCCTCCTCGCCCGCCAGGCTCGTCACGAGCCCACCTTCCGACTCGATCTCGACTTCAGGGTCGTCGGGGGGCAGCGGCGTCTCGCTCGGGACGTAGTTGCCGGCAACCCATTTCTGCAATCGCCCGTTCCCGGTGTCCGTTACCCACACCCCGCCGGCACCGTCGGTTGCGATCCCCATCGGGTAGCCGAGGTTGAGCTGCTCCTCGCCCGTGCCGGTCGATCCGGCCTGGTCGACGTAGGTTCCGGTTTGCGTGAAGAGCTGGAGCCTGTTGTTGCGGCGGTCGCCTACCCAGAGGTAACCGGCGCCCTCGGCGTCCAGGGCGGTCGGGCTGTCGAACTGCCCCGGGGCCGTCCCCCCCGTCCCGAATTTCGAGACGAACACGCCGAACGGCGTGTGACGCTTGACGCGGTTGTTGCCGGCATCGGCGACGAAGACCGTGTAGGCGAATTCGCCCAAGGGGCCTCCGATCGCCAGCGCGGTCGGTTCGTCGAAGTGCTGGTCTTCCCACCCGTAGGAGCCCGTCTGACCATAGTAAACACCGGCTTTCGTAAAGCGCTGGACTCGATGGTTGCCCCGGTCGGAGACGAAGATCGAGCCGCCGGGGGCGATCGCGATGCCTGACGGACCGCTGAACTGCCCATTCCCGGTGCCGAAGCTCCCGAACTGGCTGAGGTATGCGCCCTGCGGGGAGAACTTCTGGACCCGGTTGTTCCCGGTGTCGACGACGAGGACGTTGTTTTCGGAGTCGATGGCGAGCGCCGAGGGGCTTTTCAGCTGCCCATTACCGCTTCCATAGCCCCCGAACTGACTGAGGTACTCCCCCTCGGGGCTCAGCCTCTGGACGCGGCTGTTTCCCCGGTCGAGCACGAGCAGGTTGCCGGCCGAATCCACCGCCACGTCGGCCGGTGAGGCGAGCTGGCCGTTCCCCTGGCCGGGGGAGCCGGCGGATTCGGCGTAGATGACGTCGGTCGGGGGGCCGCCCACTGGCGGCGATCCGCCCCCGCCCTGCGCCGGCCCGCCATCCGAGCTGCCCGGGTCTTCGACCGCGATCTCGGCCAACACGCCGGCTTCGTAGTCGTAGTCGATCTTCGCGTAGCCGGAGGTGCGCAGCTCGGCCACGCGTCCGCTCGCGTCGTAGAGGAGCGCCTCGTCGGTTTCCCCCGTCTCGTCGGCGATCTCGAACTGGTCGTCCGGTTCGCGGGTGACGGTTGCCTGCAGATCGGGGTCGAAGCTCTGGGCGCCGACGGTGCTCGGCAGCGTGACGCCGTACTGCACCGCGCCGCTCTGCTCGAGCAGCGTGGCGCGGGTCGGCGCCCCCGCACCCGGGTCGTCGATCTGCGGCTCGAGCTCGGGCGTCTGGGCGAGCGTCCAGCCGTCCCCCCACTCCGTGTTCTCGGAGTCGGGCAGCATCGAGTTGTAGTAGCGCTCCACCTCGAGGTCGAGCGCCGCACCCTCCACCTCGACGTCCTGCTCGCGGTAGACGAGGTTTCCCGTCGCGACGTTGACCGCGAGTTCCGGGCGGTCCGGGTGCTCTTCGGAGCCTTCGTCCCCCTGCCCGTCCGGAAGCGGGAAGTAATGCAGCAGGTACTCCTCTTTCATCCCCGTCGCCGGGAAGTATTCGAACTCGATCGTCCGCTGTTCCACGTTGTCGACCTGGTCGCGGACGAGGACTTTCAGTTTGTGCAGGCCGGTGGTGGCGATACCGCTCAGCCGCAGCTGGTAGGTGACCGCCATCGAGCAGCTCCCGGCCGGGCAGCTCTGCGGGAGCCACGGCACGCTCATCCGCACGCCGTCGAGGTAGACCTCCACGTCCTTGACGCCGGAGCGTGTGTCGATCTCGCTCGCGCTGCTGCCGTCGGTGGCCTCGACCTGCAGGTTGTAGACGGGCAGGCGCAGCTTCTCGGCGTCGGTGTCCTGGGGCTCCTGGCTGCCCACCTCCTCGGTCGCTTCGGCGAGCTGGCCGCTCAGCGCGACTTTCGGGGCGGTGCCGTCGACCTTGGTTTCGAAGTGGTAGGCGTTCGAGTACTTGCCGGTCGGGTCGTAGCTGGTCACGGAGGCGACCCGGCGCCCCTCCCGGAAGTGGTTGCCCGTCAGGTTGAAGGTGGCCGTGTGACCGTTCAGGCAGGGGCTGTTGCGCGTCCCGCGGCACTGGCTCTGTTCGGGGACGTGCAGGATCGTGCCGCCGCCCTGCGTGTTGATCGCGACGTTCTGGACCCCGAGGCCGGCGTCGCTGGCCTGGGCGACGACTTTGACCGGGTCCGTCGCCTTGATCCATTTGGTCGGCGGGTCGGTGACGGAGCTGACGCTTGGTGGGCCCCAGTCGTCGAGCCACATGTGGGCGCCGCCCGCGTAGAGGTCGCGCGTGCAGGGCAGGCTGATCGAGGAGGCGCCGGTGCCGAGGCCGAACACCACCGCGTCGCCCGAGTGGAAGATCGTGTAGGAGCCGCCCCCGTAGTTGGCCGAGCCGACCGACCGGTAGGCCCAGTCGTTGCTGGCGTTCGACCAGACGCCGAAGTAGTCGTAGGGCTCGTCCTGGCCGCAGCCGTAGACCTCGCGCCAGTAGGGCATCAGGGTGACCCGCGAGATGTAGCTGTTGGCGTTGGGTGCGCTGGTCGACCACGAGGCGAACCGCCCCGCGCTGTAGCTGCCGGATTGGGCCGAGACGTAGAGCCCCCTCGTGCCCTGCGGCAACCCGAAGCAGCCGGCGATGCAGTAGGTCGAGCCGGTGATCTTCCCGGCGGTGTTGGTGTTGAACCACCAGCCGCCGCCGGTGAGCGCCCAGTGGTTCTGGCCGTAGACCCAGTTCTGGTGGTCTTCGTAGACCGGGTCGACGAGGATCGGGTAGGCGAGATCGGCTTCCCGGTGGGGGACGCTGAGGACGAGCGAGTCGCCTTCGACCGACATCTGGACCGGCACGTCGCTGCCCTGCGCGTCGACCGCGGTCGGCGGCGGGATCCGCGTGATCAGCCTTTCCCCTTCGGCCACTTCCGCGCCACCGGTCGCCTCGGTCTCGCGCAGCTCGGCGCCCTCGGGCACCGCTAGGGCGAAGCGCAGCTCCTCGGGGCTCTGCTCGGAGCGCAGCTGGTTGAAGACCTCGACGCCGGCTGCGATCGGCGAGACGAGCAGATCGGTGTCGGTGAGCACGTCGGGGTAGAAGACGTTCACCTCGCCGAAGGGCTGCCCCCCGCTCGCCTCGACCCCCACCTGGGAGACCGAGACGCCCTCTTCACCCACCGCGATCGCGCCGCCGGCGCCGGAGGGGATGCTCACTTCCGTCAGCGGGTTGGTGGGCTCGAACCCCTCCGCGGTGGGCTCGAGGCTGAGATCGACTTTGCGCAGCTCGCCCGCCTCGTCCTCCGCGCGCAGCGGGATCGCCGCGTCGAGCAGCGATGAGTCGCCCTCGTCCCTGACCGTGGCGACGTCCTCGTCGAGCACCTGGACGAGCTGGGCGTCGCTGAGGAACCGCGCAGGATCCGAGTTCAATGCCGCGAGCTGCTCGGAGAAGAGAGCGCTGAGCAGCTCCTTGGCCTGGGCCGCGTCGGCGTCGGCGAACGCGTCGCGTGACTCTTCGCGTTCTTCGGCCGCAGCCGGGCCTTCCAGTTCCGCTTCACGGTCGGCCTCTTCGCTCGCCGCCGCTTCGATCCCTTCCTGGATCTCCTGGGAGTCGGGAAGCCTCGCCTGCTCCGCTTCGGACGGCACGGGCGGTGGCGGCGGTGCTTCCTCGGCGAGGACTGGCGCGGCGGAGCTCGCAAGCAGGAGCGTTGCGAACAGCGCGACGAAGCGCTTCCGACCTCCCTCCCCCAACGAGCTCACCATTCCTCCCTACCGTCGAATAGACGTATTGTCTGTAGACCTTTTGTCTGCGAAACCTATCCACTCGGACACCCTTGTCAAGGACAGCCAGGCACGTTTAGTGCAACCTTAACTAATACTCAGTCTAGTTTGTTCAATCACGGTCTATGTTGATCTTCGATGTAGGTTCTGGCCGCGCCGGAGCCGGGTAGACGAGCCCGCATGGCACCGTGGATCGCACGCCGCATGCTGCGTGGCACCTGGAAGCGCATCCCCTGGAAGATGGTCTGGGCCGTCGCGCTCTGGCTCACCGAGAAGGGCCGCGAGCGCGTCGAGACCAACCTCACCGCGAAGGAACGGGACGAGCTCTGGCGGCTGGTCAAGAAGTCGAAGGGCCGCCCCGGAAGCCTCGCCCAGCGCGACCGCACGCGGGTGAAGAACATCGTGACCAAGGCGATCCGGGGCTGACGGGCCAGTGGGGGACGGGACGAGGATCACCCCCTACCGCAACGGGCCCTACCTGGTCCGGGGGCCGTTCACGCTGGTCGACCAAGACGGCAACGAGATCGAGGTGAAGCGGCGGGTCGTCGCCCTATGCCGCTGCGGGCGCTCGCAGATGCGGCCCTTCTGCGACGGCACTCACAAGACGGCGCGCTTCCGGGCGGAGAGCGGGCTCGCCTCGCCCCCCGCCGCCATCCCTGACCCGGCGTCGGTCCTGGCCGACCCCGAGCCGCTGGCCGCCGACTCCTCGTAGCGCCGGCGAAGCTCGCGCAGCGACGTCGCGGCGTGCGGCAGCCGCCCGTCCCCGTACCGGACGCCGCCCCGCAGCCGCGCGCCCACCGCCAGCCAGGCGCAGACGGCGCGCTCGGCGATCCAGGCCGGTGCCATCGCCGAGCCACTGGCGGGAAAGCGCGCGGCCCCGCCCGAGCGGCGACGCCCCAGCTCGGCGACGGCGATCGATGCGAGGGCGGCCGCCGCGATGCGGCGGGGGCGCCGGGCGTTCAGCAGGGCCAGCGGGCCGATCGCCAGGAACGCCCCCAGCCGCGCCGGCATCGCGAAGTCGTCGTATGCCTGGCGCACCCGCTGGGAGAGGAAGTGCCCGGTGGTCGGCGGTCGCCTCGCCACGTATAGGTCGAGCGGCGTCAACACCCTGCCGCCCGCGGCCCGGATCGTCCGCATCAGCTCCAGGTTCTCGAACAGCGCGTCGCCGTCGTAGGCGCCGCTCGCGAGGAAGGCGCCACGCCGCACCGCGAGCGTGCCCGGGAAGTCGCCGACCGGGAAGTCGGGATCGCCGGTGAAGACGCGGTTGAGCAGCGAGCGCGCGGTGTCCCAGCGGGCGTGCCACGGCAGCGGGTCGAAGTAGTTCTGCGGGCGAACCAGCTCCGCCCGCTCCAGGAGCGCGACCGTTCGGCGCAGCGTCGCCGGCTCGTAGCGCACGTCGTCGTCGGCGATGACGACGTGCTCGTGGGAGCACTCGCGGACGCCGGTCACGACGCCGTTGACTTTGCCCATCCGGAAGTCGAGGTCGGGATGGGGCGGCAGGTGGCGGGCGACCTCCCGCAGCGCCTCCGCGTGGCGCTCGAAGGCCGCCGCCGACGAGCCGTCGACGACGAGGACCTCGTCCACCTCGCCGGCGAGCCCGCGCAGGTACTCGACGAGCTCCTCGATCGGCCCCGGCTCCGCCCAGCGCAGCGGCAGCACGTAGGAGACGCCGCTCACAGCGGCCGGCGCAGCGACGTTTCGCCCTCTCCCCAGGCCGCCAGCAGGTGCCGCGCGAAGCGGTCCTCGAGGTGGAGCAGGGCGCGGGCGCCGAAGACGACGTCCTCGGCGAGCGCGGGCTCGGCCCGCGCCAGGCCGCCGGCCAGGTCGTAGGCCGCGATGTTCTCGTGCACGGCGTCGGCCTCGACGTGCTCGTCGTAGAAGTCGGTCGCCTCGGCGTCGAAGCCGAGCCGCCGCAGGCCGTTGCCGTAGCGGCGGTTCGGCCGCGCCGAGGTCATCTCGAACATCGCCAGGTGGCCGACGATCGCGCCGCGCCGCGCGCGGTGCAGGCCGAGCGCCGACATCAGGTTGACGGTCGCCAGGGTGGTGCCCGGGATGCGATCCAGGTAGGCGTTCTCGCGATCCTCCAGGCCCAGCGCCCGCATCGTCTTGGCGAACAGCGCCGAGTGCATCCGCTCCGGCCGCCCGCCGCCGTACTCGTCGCCCTGCACCTAGAGCAGCGCCGTCTTCGCCGGCCCGGCCAGGCGGGGGATCGCCCAGCTGTGCGGGTCGGCCTCCTTGAGCTGGTAGAGCGAGCGGTGGACGACGAACTCCCGGAACCGGTCGAGGTCGGCCTCCCGCTCCATGTAGCGGGAGAGCGAGACGCCCTCGTCGCCTTCCTCCAGCCGGAAGAGCAGGTCGCCCACCCCGGCGGGGTCGACCGGCTCACCCGGGCCGACCGCCTCGTCGAGGGCGGCGAGGAAGACGGACTCGAGCACGGCACGAGCCGCCAGCAGGGTCGGATGCCACTCCCACGCCGGGTCGACGCCGTCGAAGGAGCGGTAGTGGAGCTCGTAGCAGAGGTAGAGCGCCAGCTGCAGGTCGTCGTCGCCGAGCGGATCGTCGACGCCCCCGATCAGCTCGCCGATGCCTTCGGAGGCCTCGACCGGCAGAACCGCGCTCTCGCCCGCCGGGGCAGAGAGCATCGCCGCGACCAGTTCGCTGAACGGGCCGCTCGCGGGCACCGCCAGATTCGTGGAGCCGGCTTCCCTCTGGTCGACTCCGATCGCACTCATCGCCTAATCCTTCCCCGAGAAACCCTCCGGAAAACTCTGCCGCTCGCTGAGCAGTGGCGCGAACAGGTCGCCCTTCCGCTCGACCCGCTCCAGGACGGCGGCGTGGTCGAAGGCCAGGCCGCCGGCATCGTCGGCCTCCAGCGCCGCCTCGATCTCCTCCCATTCGAGCGGCGTCGAGACGGTCGGGCTCCCCCCCGGCCGCAGCAGCGAGTAGACGCAGACGGTCGTCTTGTGCGGGTCGTTCTGGCTCCAGTCGATCAGCACCCTGCCGCGGCGCGCGCTCTTGGTCATCCGGGAGACGACGCGGTCGGGGACCTTGCTCTCCAGCGTCTCGGCGACGGCCCGGGCGAAGGGCTTGGTCTGCTCGTACGTGACGTCGGTGTTGAGCGGCACGTACAGCTGCAGCCCCTTTGAGCCCGAGGTCTTCGCGTAGCTGCGCAGGTCGAGTCGCTCGAACATGCCCCGCAGCCAGATCGCGACCTCGCAGCAGTCGAGCAGGCCGGCCGGCGCGCCGGCGTCGAGGTCGAAGACGACCGCGGTCGGGCGATCCATGTCGGCGGCCAGGGACAGCGAGGTGTGCAGCTCGCCCTCAGCCGACCCGACGGCTCGCATCAGGTCTGGCAGGTCGTCGACCACCACATCGGGCTCCCCTTCGCCGCGCACTCGACGGCCGCGCAGGTGCGGGAGGAGCACGTCCGCGATCTGCCGGTACCACCCGGAGGCGGCCTCCGGGTCCGCCCGCTCCAGCCCGACCTCCGCCGCCTCCTTGTCGTCGCGCAGCCCTTTGAACGAGCCGTGCCGGACCATCCCGTCCGCGGTCAGCTCGCGGAACTCGATCTCGGCGACCAGCCTCGGCTCGACGAAGTTGGCGTTCCGAGGGCCCCGGCGACCGGCGAACGGATTCGACTTGCGGGCGAGCGGCGCCAAGCGCTCCGGCAGCTCGGTCAGGTCGCGCGCCGAGAAGCCGGTGCCGACCTTGCCGGCGTAGTGGAGCGTCCGGCCGCCGTCGTCGGGATCGAACCAGCCGAGCAGGAGCGCCCCGATGCTGTTGCGGCGGCGCCCTTCGCCGGGCAGCCAGCCGCCGATCGCGAACTCCTGCCGGCCGGTGTTCTTCACCTTCAGCCAGGCGCCGGTCCGCTTGCCCGGTGCGTAGCGGCTGTCGAGCCGCTTGAGGACGATGCCCTCCAGCCGCTGCTCGCGGCTCGCCTCCAGCAGCTCCTCGGCGTGGCCGGTCGAGTAGCTCGGCGTCTGCCAACTCGGCCCCGCCAGCTCCATTCCCTCCAACAGCTCGCGGCGGCGCGCGTACGGCTCGCCGATCAGGTCGCGCCCGTCTATATATAGGAGGTCGAAGATCACGTAGGTGACCGGGTGGCTCTTCATCCGGCGACGCACGACGGTCTCGGCGGTCTGGTGGATCCGCTGCTGGAGGCGCTCGAAGCTGGGCCGCCCCTCGGCGTCGAAGGCGACCAGCTCGCCGTCGAGCACCGCGTCGCGGGCGCCGAGCTGGCGCGAGAGGCGCCGCACCTCCGGGTACTGCGGCGTGATGTCGCGCAGGTTCCGGCTTTGCAGCTCCAGCCGGCCCGGCCGGCAGTAGGCGATCGCGCGCACCCCGTCCCACTTGACCTCGGCCGCCCAGCCCCGGTCCGAGGCGGGCAGCTTCGCCGGCTTGGCGAGCATCGGGACGATCGACTCGGGGAACGGGTCGCGCGCCTCGGCGGGCGGGTCGATCCGGTGGATCATCCAGTCGCGCTCGCCGCCGGCGCGGAACAGCGCGTAGCGCCCGCTCAGCCGCTCGCCGGCGAAGCTGAAGACGACTTTCCCCTCCTCCCACTTGTGGCACTCGTAGGTGCCGCGGTCCCAGACCTTCACCGTGCCGCCGCCGTACTCGCCGGCCGGGATCTCGCCTTCGAAGTCGAGGTAGTCGAGCGGGTGGTCCTCGGTGTGGACCGCCTTGCGGTTCTCGTCGGGGCTGTCGGGGATGCCGTTGGGAATCGCCCAGGAGACCGCCACCCCGTCGTGCTCCAGTCGCAGGTCCCAGTGCAGGCGCCGGGCGCTGTGCTCCTGGACGACGAAGCGCGGCGCGGCCTTCTTGCCGCCGCGGCGGCGGGGCGCCGGCTCGGGGGTCGTCGCGAAGTCGCGCTTGCCCTCGTACTCGCCCAGCTTGCCCTTCCGCTTCGCGCTTCTCTTCTTCGTCGTCACCCGGCTCCTCTACCCCCGGCTGGCAGTTGGCTTGCCAGACACGGTAGGCCGTTTCCCGACCTCTTCCCCGGGTAGCGCCAAGCCAGATGGCGGACGAGCGGGTCGAGATCGAGGACGACAGCCCCGCGGCGAAGGACGGTCCGGCCGCGGGCGGGCCCGGTGGCGGTCGTGTCCTCGTCGTCGTCGACGAGGCGGTCGCCGGGACCGAGCTGCGCAGGAGCGTCGTCGACCACCTCGGCGAGAAGCCCGGCGCCGTGTTCGTCGTCGCGCCGGCCCTGGTCCACTCGGGGCTGAAGCACACGATGGGCGACGTCGACGACGCGATCGGCCCGGCCGAGGAGCGGCTCCGGCGCACCCTCGAGGAGCTGCGCGGGGCCGGCATCGAGGCCGACGGCGAGGTCGGCGACTCCGACCCGATGGTCGCGATCGGCGACGAGATCCTCAAGTTCCATCCCGACCAGATCCTGCTCGTCGCCCACACCGACAAGGAAGGCGACTTCGCCGAGCGCGGCCTGATCGAGCAGCTGCAGCGCGACCTCGACCTGCCGGTCACGGAGCTGGTCGTCGACCGGGCGGAGAGCCCGCATGTGCTCGACGTGAAGGAGACCGAGCGGGGTGCCGGGCGCGACAAAGGGTGGCGGCCGTCAGGCAACCTGCCGCCGCTTTCGCGGCGCGACTTCGGCGGCATCGTCGTCGCGATCGTCGGCACGCTGATCCTCGGCGCGCTCGCCGCCGACTGCGTCGGCGAGGCGAGCGGCCACGACTTCGAGGAGGGGCGGCTCGGCTTCGCCTGCGCGGCCCGCATCCTGATCGCCACGGCGCTCGCACTGATCAACCTCGCCCACGTCGTCGGCCTGCTCCTCTTCCAGAGCGTCGGCTACGAGGGCATGTGGAACCGCTTCTTCGCCCGGCTCAGCCTGATCGGCACCCCCACCGCGATCGTCGCTTCGCTCCTCCTCGGCCTCTGACGGCCAAGACGTGCCGCTACTTGACCACCTATACGGTGGGTCAAGTAGCGGCACGTCTCCCTCGGACACCGAGCTGGGCGCTGGCATCCGGGCCGCTCTGAGCACGTTTCATCTTCTCTTAACACTCAACTTCTACTTGTGGCTGCCGCCCTGTCACCCCGTTTACGTGCAGGGATTTCGCGCTGGGGCCCGGTCTCCACCTTGAGTTGAGACTACTCAGGGACTTTAAAACTGAGCCCAAAGTCCGACGAATATTGGGTAAGGTCGATCGTATGTTTGTTGGTATCGGACACGGACGCCATCGCGCTCTTGACCGATACCTGCCGGCTTTCATCGCAGCGACGGTCGCAGCGGTCGCCCCGGCCGGCGCGACCGCTGCCGAAGCGATCGACACCCCCGTAGCGGCTCCGCAAGTCGCCTCCAGCGAAGCGTCGAGCCCCGTCCCTGTCGAGCCGGCAGCACCCGCCGAAGCCGAGGCGCCCGTCGAGGAAGAGGCGCCCGCCGAATCGCCATCGCCCACCGCCGAAGCCCCGGCGCCCCCCACTGAAGAGCAGCCGACCCCGACCGCATCCGCGATTGCTCCCGCAACCGCCGGCGAAGGCCCCTCGACTGGCGGAGCGGCCCAGGCAATCGGCTCGCAGCCCACGGCCGCACCCGAGCCCGCCGACGTCACTACGTCGGTATCGCGGTCGCTGAGCGAGACGCCCGCTGAGATCCAAGAGCAGGTGGGCGACGCGCTCGACGCAGACGCGTCGCCGGTCGAGCGGGTCGATGCCCCACTGGCGGACGCGGCGCCGCAGGTCGAGGGAGTGACGGCGTCGGTTGAAGAGGCGACCGCTCCGGTCGGGGAGACGGCTTCACCGCTCGTCACCGTGATCGGCGAGACGACTGGCGCTGTTCGCACCCGCGGCACCACGCTCGGCGAGTCGAGCCCCGCCCTTCTCGTCCCTGCGCTCGGCGGCCGGACTTCCTCCACTCCCAGGGCTCTGGCGGAGCACGGCGATCCGCATCCCGCGCCCACGGCGCATGGTCCCCTCGCCGGCGTCGATGCGACCGGCTCGACTCCCGCCGACGCCGGCTCGACTCCCGGGCCGACGTTGGCGCCCGGGGGCGATCCGGTCGGCCTGACGGGCGAGGCGCCGGCCTCTCCTCTGGACGCCTTCGGGGGCCTGCCGTCGTCGGCCGAGATTTCGACCGCCGCGTCGACCTCGTCGTCTGCCGCCGCGATCGGCGCGGCACTGACGGTGGTGCCCACTACGGCCGAGCTCCGGCTTGGCTCGGGCACCGACGATGCCGGCGGCTCCGGTCAGACTCCCCTTGCCCCCACGCTCCCGCCCCTGGACCTCCAGGGTGCCGCTTCCGGAGCGGGTGGCTCGACCTTCGTCCCTCTCGCCGCGTTGCTTGCGTTGCTCGCGCTGGCTGCGCCGGCGACCTTCCGCAGGCGCGAGGCGGTGCGGAGCTTCATCGCACCGACTCAGTTCGTCTGCGCACTCGAGCGCCCCGGCTAGGTCCGGTTCGGACCCAACCAGGGGCTGCGCCGGGAGCCCGACTTTCGCCCGGCGACCTAACTCGAGTCGAAAGGAATCACCAAGATGAGATTGACCAAGGCTGTGATCGCAGCCGTGGTCGCCCTGGCGATCGGAGCGGCACCTTCAGCCGCCTCCGTGCCGCTGCCGGAAGCCCCTTCGGGGCAGACCAACACCAGCAGCGTGACCCAGGGTGATCCGAGCGCCAGCGGTGGCGAAGCAAACGCCACCGGCGGCGAAGGCGGCGACGCCAATACGGGTAACACGCAAATCGCCAACGGCAACGCGGTGGCCGTCTCGGTCGGCGGCGACGCCGAGGCCGAGGGTGGCGACACCACGGCCGTCAGCGGCGACGCGACCGGAGGCGACGGCGGAGACGCCGAGGCCGAGGGTGGCGACGCCGAGGCCGAGAACGACGCGGTTGTCGTGCAGAGCAACGAGTCGAGTGGCGGCTCGTCCTCCAGCGGCAGCTGCTGCAACAGTCACTCGAGCGACAGCTCGGGCTCGCAGAGCAACGAGTCCAGCGTCGAGCAGGGTGACCCGTCAGCGAGCGGCGGCGACGCCAACGCCACGGGCGGTGACGGCGGAGACGCCAACACCGGGAACACGCAGATAGGCAACGGCAACTCATACGCGAAGTCGGAGCCCCAGGAGCAGAAGGAGAGCAACTCCTGCGGCTGCGAGCGTCATGGCAACAGCCGGGGCCACGGCAACCACGGCAACGACGCCGAGGCCGAGGGTGGAGACACCACGGCCGTCAGCGGAGACGCGACCGGAGGTGACGGCGGAGATGCCGAGGCCGAGGGTGGCGATGCCGAGGCCGAGAACGACGCTGTCGTCGTTCAGAGCAACGAGTCACGGCAGAAGTCCCGCCACTCCTCCTACGGGGAGTGCGGCTGCCGGACGCATGGCTCGGACTCCGGCTCGCAGAGCAACGAGTCCGAGGTGAAGCAAGGCAGCCCGAGCGCCTACGGTGGCGACGCAAACGCGACCGGAGGCAAGGGCGGCGACGCCAACACGGGTAACACGCAGATCGGGAACGGCAACGCGATTGCCATCTCGGTCGGCGGTGACTCGGAGGCCGAGGGTGGAGACACCACGGCCGTCAGCGGCGACGCGACCGGAGGCGACGGCGGAGACGCCGAGGCCGAGGGTGGCGACGCCGAGGCCGAGAACGACGCGGTTGTCGTTCAGAGCAACGAGTCGTCCGGGAAACGCAGTCACTCCTCACACGGGGACTGCGGCTGCCACGGCTACTCGAACCACTCGTCGAAAGGCTCGGGCTCCTCGCAGAGCAACGAGTCGAGCGTCCACCAGGGCGATCCGTCGGCGAGCGGCGGCGATGGCAACGCCACGGGCGGTGACGGCGGAGACGCCAACACCGGCAACACCCAGATCGGCAACGGCAACGCCCTTGCCAAGTCGGAGCCCGAGGATCGACGCCTGCCGGTGAACGGCGAGCACGATTCCTGCGGCTGTGGCGGACATGACAGGGGCGGAAGCAACGACGCCGAGGCCGAGGGTGGCGACACCACGGCCGTCAGCGGCGACGCGACCAGAGGCGACGGCGGAGACGCCGAGGCCGAGGGCGGCGATGCCGAGGCCGAGAACGACGCGGTTGTCGTGCAGAGCAACGAGTCGAGAGGCTCGCGCTCCTCGCACGGCGATTGCGGCTGTCAGCAGTCCCGGCACTCCTCTCATGACGGCTGCGGCTGCGAGAGCCATTCGAAGCACTCGAACGGTGGCTCGAGCACCCAGAGCAACGAGTCGAGTGTCGAGCAGGGCGACCCGTCGGCGAGCGGCGGCGACGCCAACGCCACGGGCGGTGACGGCGGAGATGCCAACACCGGCAACACCCAGAAGTACAACGGCAACGCCTACGCCAAGTCCGAGTCCCAGGAGCAGAAACCCACGTACTCGAATGAGTACGGATCCTGCGGCTGCGACGGATACGGCAATGGCCGAGGCCACAGCAACGACGCCGAGGCCGAGGGTGGAGACACCACGGCCGTCAGCGGTGATGCGACCGGAGGCGACGGCGGAGACGCCGAGGCCGAGGGTGGCGACGCCGAGGCGGCGAACAGGGCGAAGGTGATCCAGCTCAACGAGAGTGGAGGTTGGACCGAGTCGCTCTGGTAGTCGAAGTACGGGGCCAACTGCCTCGATAACAGGCGCGGTTCGGCGGTCCCGGCGGCATCTCGTCGCCGGGACCGCCTCGCCGTGCCCGACGTCAGTCCTCGAACTCCTCCAGGTGGCCCTGCCCCGTGCGCGGCTTGGAGCCGAAGCCCTGCTGGCGGCCGCCGGTGCGCACGCCCGGCGGCGGGTCGCCCGGCTGGGGGTCGCCGGCGCGGCCGCGCTGCTTGGGGCGATCGCGGTCGCGGCTCGGCTGGACCCGCTTCGGCTCGCCCTTCTGCTTGGGGAAGTGCGGCGGCCAAGGGGCGTCGCCCAGCCCCTCCTCCTCGTCGCGCCGCGCCAGGTCGAGCAGCGAGTCGAGCGAGCCCGGCCGCTCGTCGATGTCGGCGGCGGGGTCGCCCTCGCGCCGCAGCCGCTCGGGCACGGTGTCGAGACGGAAGTCGGCCGGCTCGGCGTCGGGCACCTCGTCCCAGCGCAGCGCGCAGGAGACCCGCGCGTCGGGGGTCGGGCGCACCGAGTAGCAGGAGGCGACGGTGCGGTCGCGGGCGTTCTGGTTGTAGTCGACGAAGACTCCGTGGCGTTCCTCCTTCCACCAGGCCGTCGTCGCCAGGTCGGGGGCGCGCCGCTCGACCTCGCGCGCCAGCGCCAGCGCGGCGCGGCGCACCTCGAGGAAGTCCCAGCGCGGCTCGATCCGGACGTTGACGTGGATGCCCTTCGAGCCCGAGGTCTTCGGGTAGCCCTCCAGGTGGTGGTCGTCCAGCACCTCGCGGACGACCATCGCGACGCGGCGCACGTCGTCCCAGCCGATCCCCTCGGTCGGGTCGAGGTCGACGCGCAGCTCGTCGGGACGGTCTAGGTCCGCCCGCCGCGCCGGCCAGGGGTTGAAGTCGATGACGCCGAGGCTGACCGCCCAGACCAGGTGCGCGGCGTCGTTCGCGACCAGCTCCTCGGCGGTGCGGCCGGAGGGGAAGGAGACGGTGGCGGTCTGAAGCCACTCGGGCGTCTTCTGCGGCACCCGCTTCTGCCAGATCGGCTCCTCCATGATCCCGTTGACGAAGCGCTTCATCACGGTGGGGCGCTCGCGCAGGTGCAGGACCGCCGCGTCCTCGACCGCGACGTAGTACTCGCAGATGTCGAGCTTGGTCCAGCCGGGCTTCGGGAAGTACACCTTCGCCGGGTTGGAGAGCCGCACCTCGCGCCCGGCGACCTCGAGCATCGTGTACTCGCTCTTGGCCATCAGACGCCGAGGGTAGCTCGCCACCGACTGGGCGACGATCCCGCGCTAGAGGCCGCCGAGCGCCTCGCGGCCGGTCCGTGCCCTGAACGGCTCGAGCGCCTCGCGCTGAAGCCCCGCACGCTCGATCAGGAGGTCGAAGTCGACGTCGGGCAGCCGGCGGGCCAGGTCGCCGAAGTCGCGCAGGTTCGCCCAGAGGATCTTCTTGCCCTCGATCCCCATCGCGAGGAAGTCGAGCTCCGCGAAGCGGCTGAGCGGCGAGTAGCCGCGCAGCTGCCCGTTCAGCTTCAGGCGGCCCAGGCGCTCTGCGGCGGTCGCCAGCGCCGGCTTGACCCGGTCGCGGCCGAAGCCGAGCCGCTCCATGATCCCTTCGAAGGTCTCCACGTCCTCGGAGATGCCGGTCGCGACCCGGGCCAGCGCCTCGCCGAGCAGCGTGCCCTCGTTCTCGCCGCGCGCCCGCTTCGCCACCTCACGCCAGGCGATCCCCAGCGCGAGCTGGTCGTTCATGTAGATGCGCAGGAAGCGGTCTCCGTCGTCCCCCATGCCGCCCGTCTACCCCCGCGGCCCGGCGCCGAACCGGACGATGGAGCGTTTTTACGGCCTATGACCCGCACAATCCATCAACTGTCGTCCCGACCCGCGCTGCCACGTCTAGGCCGTTTTCCCGCGACCCCGGGGCGGGTAGGCGCTTGGGGTGAGCACCCACGCAGTCGAGGACGGGAGGTCGTTCGACGCGATCGAGGGCTACGCCGAGCCCTCCGAGCGCCCGCCGCTGCTCGCCTACGCGGCGACGATCGGCATCTTCCACGCGCTCTTCGGCGCCGGCCTGCTGGCGGCGAAGCGGAGCGGGCGCGAGCTGCCCGACCGGGTCGACGCCCGCGACGTCGTCCTGATCGGCGCGGCGTCGCACAAACTCAGCCGGCTGCTCACCAAGGAGAAGGTCACGGCCCCGCTGCGCGCCCCGTTCACCGAGCTGGAGGGCAAGGGCGGACCCGCCGAGCTGGAGGAGCGCTCGCGCGGCGAGGGCGCCCGCAAGGTGATCGGCGAACTGCTCGTCTGCCCCTACTGCGTCGGGCTCTGGATCGTCGCCGGCTTCTCGCTCGGCCTGCTGTTCGCGCCGCGCCTGACCCGCTTCCTCGCGGCCGTCTTCTCGGCGCTGGCGCTCTCCGACTTCCTGCAGCTCGCCTACAAGGCCGCCGAAGACAAGGCGCTGAACTGATCGCTCGCCGCCAGGCGGGGACCGCGCCCTAGCCGGGCCCCGCGACGGACTCGAGCACGCCGAGCAGCTCGGTCACCTCGCAGACCAGCAGCCGCTCCTCGTCGACCTCGACCCAGACGCCGGCCGAGGCGGGGAAGACGACGTGGTCGCCCGGCTGGACGGGCATCTCGACGCCGACGTGCTCCCACCAGTCGAGTCCCGGCCCGATCGCCAGCACGATCCCCTGCTGGGGCGGCGGCTCGTGGCTGCCCGCCGGCACGACCAGGCCCGACCGTCGGACGCGGTCCTGGTCGAGCTCCTTGATCACGATCTGGTCGAACAACGGCCGCAGCCGATGCCGGACCGACTCGGTGGGATCGGGGATCTGCCTGGTGCTCATCCGCAAAGTCTGACGGAGTCGGCCGGTCGCTGACTGTGGAGTCAACCCCGCCATAGGGGGGTCAACTCCACAGTCAGTGCGCTCAGTAGGCGGTATTGCGCGAGCGGGGGCGCTGGATCGCCTTGTAGCGGGGCTGGCCGCCGCGGGTCCAGAGGACCTGGTCGACCTCGGCCGGCGAGAGTCGCCCGGCGGTGGCAGCGGCGAGCAGCTCGACCGCGTGGACGGCGCAGGCGCGCAGCTCGACCTCCTCGGCCGAGCCGTGCTCCAGCAGCTCGCCCGCGTCGATTGCGGCGGCGAGCGGGGGGTCGAGGCGGAGGACCCCGTCGACGCGCAGGACATGGGGCACGAGGTTGTCGGCGAAGGCGGTCAGGCGGTCGATGTCGCGTAGCGGGACGATGCCCGCCCGATCCAGATCGGCGGCGGCGATCTGGGCACGCTTGAAGAAGGGCACCTCGCGGCCCTCGTAGGTCGAGACGTCGGCAAAGGCGCACCACCCGGCCAGCAGGCCGGCGAGGGCCGGGGCCGATCCGCCCGCTACCTCCACGATGGCGAGGAAGCTGCCGCCGTGCTCGGCCGCGACGTGCTCGCCGACGTCGCGCAGGGCGGCCGCGTAGTCGCTCATCAGCGGGTGGTCGGCGGCCTGGCCGACGACCACGGCGATCTCGGCCGGGGAGATCGCCGCTAGCTCCTCGGCAGACCAGGCGCCGCGCTCCCGGAACCGCTCCGTGACGCCGGCCGCGATCGTGAAGTAGCCGCTGTGCCCCGGGCGCTTGCGGATCGTCGGCCACCAGCCGGAGCCGAAGTTGATCGCGTCAAGGCAGACGAAGAAGGCGGCGCGGGTCTCGGCGCTGCCCTCGACCAGCTCGGTGTCCGCGTCCGGCGTGGACGGCTCGATCGATGCCGGCAGGGTTGCCGCGTAGCCCTCTATCGCCGCCTCGTCGATCAAGATCGAGCGGGCTCGATCCGCGACCCAGGCGCAACCCGCCCGAACGCGGTCGGGCAGCTCCGCGGCGGGGGCTCGGTCAGGACAGTTCGATGTCTCCTTGGGCATCGCGTGAGAAGCGTCGCATCGAACGACGGCGCCTTGCGTCTGGCGACTTTCCGGTGTTATAGGGCGGGAAAGTCGCCATGCTCGTCGCTTGACGCCTCGCTGGCCCGGGTATCTCGCCAGCGAGGCGCATGCGCACGTACTTCCACAGCTGCCCGGTCGATGCCGATCCGGAGAGCCTGCTCGATCCCGCCAACCAGTTCACGACGCCATGGGGGCCGCCGAACCATGGGCACTGCGACAAGTGCGAGGGGGCCGGCAGCGTGCGCTACGAGTGCAAGTCCTGCCTCGAGGAGGGCGCCGACGCCGAGTGCCCCGCCTGCGAGGGCCGGGTCCGCTTCGAGGGCGTCTGCCCGGCCTGCGAGGGCGGCGGCGTCATCGACCGGACGCGACGGCGTGGGATCGCCGTCTTCCCGTCGCGGGCCGGGCTCTACCGCTACCTGGCCGAGCGGGATGCCGAGGTGGGCGACCGTGTGATGGTCGAGCTCGAAGGGGAGCTGAGCGACGACGGCGATCTCGACGCCGACGCGGGCGCGCTGCTCCTCCACCCCAGCCGCGTCGTCTCGGTCCAGCCCTTCGACGGGGAGCTGTTCGGCGCGATCCGCGAGCGGCTGGCCGAGGAGGCCGGCGGCGCCGCTTTGCTTGATTAGTCCCGTTTATTCGCCTAGCCTCTGTCGCCGTGGAGAACGGGGCGGGACAGGAGAGGATCACGCTGATCACCCTCGGGCCGGAGGGCACCTGCCACGAACGGGCCGTCCGCCGCTACATGGAGTTCCAGGGGGTCGAGAACTACGGGATCGAGCTGATCGTCGACTTCCACGTCGGCCTGGAGATGCTGCGCGAGGCGCCGGGGCCGACCTTCCTGGTCCAGTGCAGCGCCCATCCCAAGGTCCACGAGATCACCGAGAAGTACTGGACCGAGGTCTGGGTCGTCGACACCTTCATCTACCCGACCAAGCACCTGGTCGTGCTGACCCGCAAGGAGGTCGAGAAGCCGCGCTCGCTCGGGATCGTGCCGGCGACGAAGGGCTACGTCGACCTCTCCCAGTGGGACGAGGTGATCGACGTCGCCTCGAAGCCGCTGGTCGGCGAAGGCCTGCTGCGCGGCGACTACGAGTCAGGACTGACGCACATGGAGCACCTCGAGGAGCACGCGGACGAGTTGCGCCTCGACCTCGACATCGGCGAAATCGACACCACCTGGGTCGTCTACGGGCGCGAGAAGCGCTTCCAGGGCGAGGTGATCGGGATCCCCTCGGCGCACCTGTTCCAGGTCCCGCAGCCTGCCTAGCGCTGCCGTCGTCGTCCCGCCTCGCCGTCGGGAGGGCTTGTTCTCGCAGTTTGCGGGAACCCCAGGAGCCGACCCCTAGCGAAGCAAGTGCCGGGGCGCTAAGTTCGATCTGCGACTGGCAGAGAGCGGGAACCGCAGAAGCCCAGCGGGTACCGATCTCGAAGGTGGCGTGACGAGCTTCTAAGCGCGAAGGCTACGCGCGAGGCAGGCAAACGAGCGCCATCGCTGGTCGCGTTTTTCGTTGTCCGGGACGGGACCTAACTTGTGCCGCGCCGTGGGAGCACCTGCCCTCCCCGGCCCGCGACCGGGGCGCACCTTGGGAGCCGGCGTCGCAGGCGGAACCCCGAGAGCAAAGCCCGCGACTAGCCCGCCCGCTCCCCCAGCTCAGCCGACAGCGGCGTCGAGGCGACGCTGTACAGCTCCCACTCGTCCGCGACGCCCTTGAGCGCGTGACGCCCGAACGGCTCGAACTCGACCCCGGAGCCGGCGGCGAGGTCGCGGACGGTGCGCGAGGCGAGCACGGTGCGGGCTTCGGCGAGGGCGGCGATGCGCGCCGCGACGTGGACGGCGATGCCGCCGACGTCGTCGCCGATCAGCTCCACCTCGCCGCTGTGCAGGCCGGCGCGCACCTCGATCCCCAGCGCCGGCATCTCGTCGGCGATCGCCCGCGCGCACTCGGCCGCTCGGGTCGGCCCGTCGAAGGTGGCGAGGAAGCCGTCGCCGGTGGTCTTGATCTCGCGGCCCTCGAAGCGGGCCAGCTGCTCGCGCACCAGCCGCTGGTGCTCCTCGAGCAGCCCGCGCCAGCGACGGTCGCCCAGCTCGCCGGCGAGCCGGGTCGAGTCGACGATGTCGGTGAAGAGCACGGTCGCGAGCACCCGCTCCGGCGCCGGACCGGGCCGCACGCCGGTCAGGAACTCCTCGATTCCGTCGAGCGCCCGTTCGCCGTCCTCGCCGATCCAGGGGAAGTGGTCGTTGCCCTCGAGCTCGACGTAGCGGCTGCCGTCGATCTGCTCCGCCAGCCAGCGCGCCGCCCGGTAGTTGACGGCGTAGTCGCCGCGTCGCTGCATGATCAGGGTCGGCGCCTGGATCAGCGGCAGCACGCCGCGCACGTCGGTGTCGAGGAACATCTCGAACAGCTGCCGCACCCGCATCGGGCTCGCCGCCTGCCGCTCGAGGCGGGCCTGCACCTCGCGGGCGCGCGAATCCTCGGCGAGGCTGGGCGAGAAGACGTCCAGCGAGGCGCCCTGCCCCCAGTACGGCGAGAGCAGCTCCCGGTTCGCTTCCTGGAGTGCCTCCTTCGGCGGCGCCCAGGGGTAGTCCTCGGCCCAGGTGGAGCGCGCCATCGCGCCCCAGAGGACCAGCGCCGAGGTGCGCTCGGGGTAGGAGGCGGCGAAGAGCATGCACACCGTCGACCCCTCCGACATGCCGAGCAGGGCGGCCCGCTCGGAGCCGGCCGCGTCCATCACCGCGCGCACGTCGTCCATCCGTTCCTCGAGCGTGGTAGCCCCGTCGACCGGGTCGGATAGGCCGACGCCGCGGCGGTCGAAGGAGATGACCCGGGCGAAGGAGCCGAGCCGGCGCAGGAAGCGGGCCTGCGCCGGGTTCTCCCAGAGCAGGTCGAGGTGCGAGACGAAGGGAAAGGCGACGACGACGTCGATCTCCCCCTCGCCGAACACCTGGTAGGCGATGCCGAGCTCGCCGCTGCGCGCGTACTGGGTTGCGGGACGCATCGCGTCCACAGTACGCCTGACCCGGGGGCCGCTCAAGGCGTTCGGCGACAAGGGGCGGGCCGGCCGGCCGGAGGGACGAGCAGCCGCGCGCGCTAGCCGACGGCCGCGGCGAGCACGCGCGCCGCGCCTTCCATCCCGGCCAGGTTCGGGTGAACCGGCGCGGCGGGGTTGATCGGCGCCAGCGGCTCGACCCAGCGGACCAGCGGGCTCTTGCAGGCGTCGTGGCCGACGCTCGCCGCGTACCAGTCGACCAGGGTCGCGCCCGTCTTCCGCGCCTGCCTGGCGATCGTCGCGTTCAGTTCCTTCTGCTTGGCGCGCAGGTAGGGCACGTCGCCGTAGCCAAGCGGCATCTGCGGCCAGCAGCCGGTACCGGTCTCGGGCAGGATCGCCGCGTAGTTGAGGACGTAGACCTCCGCGACGGGGGCGCGTTCGCCGATCCCGCGCAGGACGGCCCTCAGTTTCGGCCCCGTTTCCGCGATCCGTTCGGCGATCGTGTCCTGGCCGCCGGAGTTGTACCTGTCCTGGCAGGGCGTGGCGAAGGGGTTCGGGGTGGCGCAGTTTTCGACGATTTCCATGAAGCCGATGTCGTTGCCGCCGATCGTCAGCGTGACGACCGAGGTGCCTGCGTCCAGGGCACTGAACTGCGGCGGGTTGGGGCCGTCGAACTCGACTTCCTGGGGCGCCGTCATGTCCTCGGTCTCGGCACCGCTGCAGCTGATGTCGACCAGGGGCAGTCCGATCGCCGGCGCCGCCAGGTGCGGATAGTTGTGGTCGGACTTGAGGCAGCCGTAGGGCGGCGCGGGAGTCGGAATCAGCGGCCCGGCGGTGTAGGAGTCGCCGAGTGAGACGTAGCCGGCGCCGCGAGCGAGCGCGACGAGTGCGAAGAAGGCGACGAGGAGGGCGATCGTCAGGGGTGCCGCTCTGCGCAACACCCCCGTCGAAGACCTGACCGACTCGCCCAACTCGCCTCCTTCATCGCATCGGGATGACTCGCAACGGTCAGCGGACTACCCACTTTTGTGGAGGGGTAATCCTCAGCCGGCCTCGGAGTAGGCCGGCTCGGGCTCGCCGTCCGCCTGGATGCCCTCCGGGGCATGAGCCGGCATCTCCGCCTCCTCCATCGCGAAGACCGCGACCAGGAGCGCCGCGCCGACCAGCGCCGCGCCGACCAGGTAGGCGAGGTGGTAGCCGGAGTTGAGCGCCGAGTCGAAGGCCGCCCCCGCGTCTTCGAGCGTGTGGGTGCGCTCGGTTGCGAGCGTCGCCAGCACCGCCAGGCCGATCGCGCCGCCGACCTGGGCGCTGGTATTGACCACGCCCGAGGCTAGGCCGGAGTCCTCGGGCGTCGCGCCCGACATCGCCAGCGTCATCAGCGACGGGAACGAGGTCCCGATCCCGATCGCGACGACGATCATCGCCGGCAGGATGTCGGCGACGTAGTCGGCGTCGACCGGCGTGCGCGCGAAGAGCAGCAGGCCCGCGGCGATCATCACCAGGCCCGGGATCAGCGTCCGCCGCGCCCCGAAGCGCATGATCAGCTTCTCGGCGAAGCCGAGCGAGAGGGTGCCCATCACGAGGGTCGCCGGCAGGAAGGCGAGCCCGACCTCGAGCGCGTCGTAGCCGAGGATGCGCTGCATGTAGAGGGCGCCGAGGAAGAACATCGAGAACATGCCGGCGACGAGCAGCGCCTGCACGGCGTTGGCGCCGGAGACGTTGCGCGAGCGGAACAGGCGCAGCGGCATCAGCGGGTTGGCGATCCGCGCCTGGCGCCAGAAGAAGGCCGCGCCGAGCGCGAGCGAGACGGCGCCGAGGACGAGCGTCTGCGACGCCCCCCAGCCGATCTCCTCGACGCCGAGGATCGTGTAGACGCCGAGCATCAGCGAGGCCGTGATCAGCACCGCGCCGGGGATGTCGGCGCCCTCGCCGAAGCCGATCCCCTCGTGCGGCTCGACCAGGCGCATCGCGAAGAAGGTGGTGATCAGGCCGACCGGCAGGTTGATGAAGAAGATCCAGTGCCAGCTGATCGCCTCGGTAAGGACGCCGCCGGCGAGCAGCCCGATCGAGCCGCCGGCCGAGGCGACGAAGCCGTAGACGCCGATCGCCTTCGCCTGCTCGCGCGGCTCGGGGAACATCGTCACGATCATCCCCAGGATCACCGCCGAGGTGAGCGCGCCGCCGATCCCCTGTACGAAGCGGGCGCCGATCAGCATCTCCTGGGTCTGCGAGAGCGCGCAGAGCAGCGAGGCGCCGACGAAGATCGCCAGGCCCGTCAGGAATATGCGGCGCTGGCCGAGCAGGTCGCCGAGCCGGCCGGCGAGCAGCAAGAGGCCGCCGAACGGGATCAGGTAGGCGTTGACCACCCAGGCGAGGTTGCTCTGCGAGAAGCCGAGGTCGTCCTGGATCGAGGGCAGCGCGACGTTCACGATCGTGATGTCGAGGACGATCATCAGCATGCCGGCGCAGAGCACGTAGAGGGCGAGCCAGCGGCTGCGGTCGTGGGTGTCGGGCTGGGTCTCCATGGTGGTCCTTCCGGTCGTGATCGAGGTTGGCTGTCGTGCCGTCACCCGAGAAGACCGGCCGGGCGCCCGAAACTCATCGGTGCGGGCCGAAAGTCAACTGGGGAGCTCCTCGGGCAGGCCGAAGTTCTCGAAGGCGGCTGCCAGGCGAGCGGGGTCGAACGCCTGCTCGGGCAGCCTAGCGAGGACCTCGCGATCGGGGTCCTCGGTCGAGCGGGTCAGGAAGGCGTCGACCTCGGCGATCTTGTCGCCGCGCAGGGTGAGGACGTTGAGCGCGAAGCGCTCGTAGGCGCCGCGCTCCTCGTCCCAGGTGTAGAAGGCGATCGCCTCCTGCCCGTTCGCGCGGGTGCGGATCGTCTTCCAGCGCCATTCGCCCGACATCGGCCAGCCGGCGAGGAAGGTCGCGATCTCCTCGCGGCCGCGGAACCAGGTCTGCAGCGGCGGCATCGTGAAGGCCGCGTCCTCGGTCAGCATCGAGACGACCGCCTCGACGTCTTCGCGCAGCCAGGCGTCGACGTAGGCCTCGACCGTCTCGCGGACGCCGTCGTCGCCGAGCGCCCGCAGCGTCTCCTGCTGGCTCTGCTCGGGAGTGCGCTCCTCGACCGCGGCGCGGGCGCGCCGCAGGGCGCTGTTGATCGAGGCGGTGCTGGTGTCGAGCATCGCCGCCGCCTCCTTGGCCGAGAAGCCGAGCACCTCGCGCAGGATCAGCGCCGCCCGCTGGTTCGCCGGCAGGTGCTGGAGCGCGGCGACGAAGGCCAGCTCGACGCTCTCGCGCTGCTCGTAGCGGGCGTCCGGGGCGTAGTGGCCGTCCTCGATTCCCATCGCCTCGTCCGCGTAGGGCTCGACCCAGGTCGACTCGACCAGCGGCTCGCCGGGACCGCCGTGCGGGTCGGCGGGCGGGCCGTAGTCGACCGGCAGGACCCGCTTCGGCCGGCGGGAGATCGCGTCGAGGCACGCGTTGGTCGCGATCTTGTAGAGCCAGGAGCGCAGCGAGCTGCGCCCGGCGAACTTCGACAGGCCGCGCCAGGCGCGCAGCTGCGCCTCCTGCAGCGCGTCTTCGGCGTCGTGGACCGAGCCGAGCATCCGGTAGCAGTGCGCGTGAAGCTCGCCGCGGTGGCGCTCGATCAGCCTGCCGAACGCCGCTTCGTCCCCTGCCTGGGCCGCGCTCAGCAGCTCTGCCTCACCGGCCGCCGAACGTGCTGCCTCGGTTCCCATCCCCCCAGAGTAAGCGACGTGCCGTCCATTGAGTGCCCATATGGGTACCTTTTGGACGGCACGTCCAGGCAGGGAGGAGGCGGCGATGAGTTTTGGCCGTAGCGGCGGTCTATATGGACAGCGATGCCCGAAACCGCTGCCAATCCCGTCGTCCACCTGGAGCTGCACACCGGCGACCGGCCATCCGCCCGCGCCTTCTACGCCGGGCTCTGCGGCTGGCGCTCGGAGGCGATCGAGGCGGGCGGCGGGCGCTCCTACCTCGCCCTCGATCTCGGCGGCGGGTTCGGGGGAGGCATCGTCGAGTGCCCGACGCGGCGACCGCTCTGGCTGCCCTACGTCGAGGTGCCGGAGATCTTCGTCGCAACCGGGCGGGCGCGGGAGCTCGGCGCGGCGGTGCTGCTCGAGCCGCGCGAGGGCCCGGCCGGATGGCGCAGCGTCGTCTCGGCGCCCGCCGGCGGCGAGATCGCCTTCTGGCAACGGAAGGGGTGGCGGTGAGGCGAGCTTTGCGGGAGAGTCACTGGACGAGAGGACAACCGACAGGAGGTCGATCGAGATGAGCCTGAGCGAGAGCAAGGTGGCCGCGACGATCGCGGTGACGGATCTGGAGCGTGCGAGGCAGTTCTACGAGGGCAAGCTGGGACTGTCGCCCCAGAGCGGCGAGGAGGCCGCGCAGGTGGTCGTCTACGACTGCGGCGAGGGGTCCGAACTGGTCGTCTACGTGTCCGAGCACGCCGGCAAGGCGACCGCCACGGTGGCGACGTGGGATGTCGACGACATCGACGGCACGGTCGACGAGCTCAGCGCGAAAGGGGTCGCGTTCGAGCGCTACGACGAGCCCCTGAAGACCGACGAGAAGGGAATCCTCCGCTCCGAGATGGGAGACGTCGCCTGGTTCAAGGACCCAGACGGCAACACGATCGCCGTCGGCGCGTTCGACTCCTGAGTCAATCCGATTGACATCTGATGGTTCCAATATGAATATTTCGTGTCCGAACGCGAAGGAGAGCTGCTTCTCAGCAAAAGTCGCGTACTGCCCTTCTCCTATTTTCCAGTCGGCAAGGGACTTCGGAGATTTGGGATCTTCGACATCCAGTTCGCGAGTAGCCCTTGGGCGGTGATGAGAGCCGCCGCGAGCCGCACGCTCGAAGGAGAAGCCCTTTTCGAAACCCTCGCCTTCCTGGAGCAGGGGGAGGACTTTTACGACACCGCGGAAGGCCGGCTCTCTGCCCAGCCTCTGCTGCATTACTACGCCATGCTCAACGTCGGCAAGGCGCTGCTCCGGTTGCGCAATCCCACTATCAAGCTGGAGGCAGCCCATCATGGCCTCCAGGACCTTTCCGCCGGGGCGGTCGAACCCAGGCAGGTGCAGATCAAGGTGAAGGCGGCGAGCAGCAATTATCCTCGTGTTTTCGGCGAGGTTCTCAGCGCGTTGGGATATGGCTACCCGACGCCCGCCGAATGGCGCGCATCCGACCTGATGTCACAAGTCGTTGTCGGCCACCGGCTCTGGAGAGAAGCAACGGGTGGCAGGGAGCGCTTCATACCTCTGGACGACATCGACTTTATCCACAACCGCTCCAAAAAGCAGATTTGGCTGCGCCTGCGCATTGCAAAGGAGACGCTTCGCCGACACGGGATAGCTCAGAAGCGTGTGCTCAAAGAGGGGGGTCTCTCGCCGGGCTTCAGAAGGGTTACCGATGGGACCGACCCTGCTCGGTTTCTGTGTTTCGAGCAGACGAAGCCCGTGGCTTATTCCCATCGCCCGACCGAGAACGTCATGGACTTGGTCAACAGAGTGAAACCCTCTTTATGGCGAGTTATGAGCGCGCTACCAGAGCGTTCCTACAGGCGTTACTACCTCCATCTCACCTCAAAAGGCGACCTCAGGGTCTCGCAGCTCGCGGCCATGTGGTCTTTGCTCTTCTATTTTGGCTCTGTAGTCAGGTACCGCCCTCATCGATTCACCGACATCCTGCAAGGTCCATACGGGCCTTTCGTCGACGAGTTCATCTCTGCTCAGCCAAAGCAGATGCTCTACATGCTTGCTTCTGAGATGAGCCTGCACGAGGTCGCCAGCCCGGCGATCGTGTAGCGCGCCTGGTCAGCTCCCCCGCCGACCCCAGCTGTGGCCGGCGGGGGCGACGGCTCGCAGCTCGGCGACGGCGCGTTCGCGGAGGTGCCGGCGTTCGAGTGTTCGAGAGGCGGGCGGCGAGGAGGGGCGGCGCGAGCGACGGGTTCGCTGCGAGAGCGGACCGGGACTTCGATCGACCGTATCGCCGGTCGACTCGCCCGTCGGCATCATCGCCGCCTCAGGTGAGTCCCTCTCGGCAGGACGCTGGGTCGCCGGCTCCCTCCACTCCAGCTCCGCCACCGCTGAGACGAACACGTTGGTGGTGGCCTCCCGCCGCTCGAGCCGTCCCTTGGCGCGGACGAGCGGCGCGGCGCGGACCACGGCGCGGTGGCGGTCGTAGACCGACGCCGGCACGATCAGGTTGACGGTGCCGCGCTCGTCCTCGAGCAGCATGAAGACGATCCCCTTCGCCGTCTCGGGGCGCTGGCGGGCGACGACCATCCCTGCCACCTCGACGGTCGCCCCGTCCTCGATCCGCTCCAGGTCCGTGCTGCGCCGCAGCTCGGGGCCGAGGCTCCCTCGCATCAGCGCCATCGGGTGCTCGCCGAGCGTCATCCCGATCGAGCGGTAGTCGGCGATCGCCTCGCCCCAGGCCCCGAGCGGCGCCAGCCGCGGCGCCCCGGGCGTCTCCAGCGGCAGCGCCATCTGCGTCCCCTCCTCGTGCCGCACCCCCGTCCCGGCGACCCCGGTCTCCCACAACGCCTCGCGGCGGGGGGACGTGCCGCTACTTGACCCACCATATGGGTGGTCAAGTAGCGGCACGTCTGCGATCAGCTCGTCCAGGGCGCCGGCCCAGGCGAGGCGCTCGAGGCCGTCGCGGCCTGCGCCCGAGCGGGAGGCGAGGTCGGCGATCCCGCGGTAGGCACCGTCCCGTTCGCGCTCGGCGACGAGGCTCTCCATCTCCTCCCTGCGCACGCCCTTGACGTAGCCGAGCCCGATCCGCACCACGAGCCCGCCCCGCACTTCCCCCGCCGACGGGCCGATTTCGGTCGCTGCACGTCCTGTTTTAGGCCCGTCGGCGGAAGAGGGGGCTTCGACGTGGCACTCGACCTTGCTGCGGTTGGCGTCGGGGCCGGCGAGGCGCACGCCGCGGCGCTGGGCCTCGTGGACGAGCGCGTCGGACGGGTAGAACCCCATCGGCTGCTCGTTCAGCAGCGCGCAGAGGAACTCGGGCGCGCAGTGGATGCGCAGCCAGGCCGACTGGTAGGCGAGCAGGCCGAAGGCGGCCGAGTGCGCCTTCGGGAAGCCGAAGCCGGAGAAGCCCTGGATCTGCTCCCAGATCCGCTCCGCCACGTCGTAGGGGACCCCCTTCTCGCCCACGGCCCCGACGAGGAAGCGGTCGTGGTGCTCTTCGATCGCCGCCTCGGAGCGCTTGCGGCTCATCGCCCGCCGCAGCCCCTCCGCCTCGGAGGAGGAGAAGCCGGCCAGGTGCATCGCCACCTCGATCACCTGCTCCTGGTAGACGATCGTGCCGAGCGTGTCGCGCAGCACCGGCTCGAGCAGCGGGTGCTCGTAGGGGACCTCGAAGCCCGGGTCCTCGCGCAGCCGCTTGCGACGCTCTATATAAGGATGGACGGCGCCGCCCTGGATCGGGCCGGGGCGGACCAGCGCCACCTGCACGGTCAGGTCGTCGAGATTCTCGGGCCGGGTGCGCGGCAGCATCTGCATCTGGGCGCGGCTCTCGATCTGGAAGACGCCGGTCGTCTCCGCGGCGCGGATCGACTCGAAGGTCTCGGCGTCGTCGAGCGGGATGCGCGAGAGGTCGAGCCGCTCTCCCCGCGTCCGGCCGACTTCGTCGACGCAGCGCTCGACCGCGGAGAGCATCCCGAGGCCGAGCAGGTCGATCTTGAGGAAGCCGGCGTCGGCGCAGGAGTCCTTGTCCCACTGGACGATCTGCCGCCCCTCCATCGCCGCCGGCACGACCGGGCAGACGTCGACCAGCGGCCGGGTCGAGATCACCATCCCGCCCGGGTGCTGGGAGGCGTGGCGGGGCAGCCCCATCGCCTCGCCGCAGAGGTCGATCAGCGCCCGCCAGCCGGGGGCGGCGGCGCGCCGGGCGCCGATCGCGGCGACGACGTCGCGCTCGATCTCGCCGGGCTGCTCGTGGAAGCCGACCACCTTGGCGACCCGCTCTATCTCCCCCTCGGGCAGGGCGAGCGCCTTGCCGAGGTCGCGCACGGCGCCGCGCGCCCGGTAGGTGGGGAAGGCGGCGACCAGGGCGGAGCGGTCGGCGCCGTAGCGCTCGTGCACGCGGGGGATCAGCTTCTCGCGGATGTCGCGCGGGAAGTCGAGGTCGATGTCGGGCATCGTCGTCGCCTCGTCGTTGAGGAAGCGACCGGCGAAGAGCTCTGTCTCGACCGGGTCGACGTGCGAGAGGCCGGTCAGGTAGCAGACGATCGAGCTGACGCTGGAGCCCCGTCCGCGCCCCGGCGGCAGCACCGAGCGCGCCGACTCGGGGCCGCGCACCTCCAGCGCCACCTCGCGGGCAAGCTCGAGCAGGTCGCGGTGCAGGAGGAAGAAGCCGGAGAGGTCGAGCTTGCGGATCGTCGCCAGCTCCTCTTCGAGCCGCCGCTCGGCGTCCCCCCGGCGCGCACCCGGGTAGCGCTCGTTCAGCTTCGCCCGGCAGACCCTGGCGAGTTCCCGGTCCGTGCCGGGATCGTGGGAGCCGGGGTAGCGGTAGCTCAGATCGCCGGTCAGGTCGAAGCGGAGGCGCTCGGCGAGGCGGGTCGTCTCGGCGACCGCCTCGGGATGCTCGGCGAAGCGCGCGGCCATGGCGGCGGGCCAGGCGAGCGCCGAGCTGGAGTTGCCGCGCCGCTGCGGCTCGCTGGCCTCGAGCGTCGTCCCCAGCCGCACCGCGACGAAGGCGTCCTGGAGGTGGGTGCGCCTGCGGGCGTGGGAATGGACGTTGCCGGTCGCGACGCAGGGCACGCCGAGCCGCTCCGCGAGCGTGGCGAGCCAGCGGTTGCGGGCACGGTCGTGCCGCCAGTAGGGACGCTGCAGCTCGATCCAGAAGCGTTCGCGCCCGAAGGCGCCGAGCAGCCGCTTCGCCAGCGCCGCCCCCGCGGCGGGCTCGCCGCGCTCCCAGGCCCCCGCCACCGCCCCCTCCCCGGCGCACCCCGAAAGACACACCAACCCCTCACTGTGGGCTTCCACCTGTTCAAGGGTCACCGATGGCTGCTCTGCCGTGCGTCCGGTGTTGTCTCGGGTGTGCGCATGAGCCTGAGTCAGCAAACGACAGAGGTTTCGGTATCCCGCCGGGCTTTCGACCAAGAGAGTGAGATGGACGGTCTCTCCCGCGGGTGGCGCGGGGGGAGGGGGGTCGAGGACGGCCTCGCCCGCAGCACCCCCCTCCCCCCGTGACAGGACCCGCGGGCCGACACCCACGGTCAACTCACTCCCGGTAATCGCCCGGATACCGAACCCCCTGCACGCCTGTGCGAACTCCATCGACCCCCACACCCCGTCGTGGTCGGTCAGCGCGAGTGCCGGATAGCCGAGCTCGGCCGCGGCGGCGGCCAGCTCCATCGGCGTCGAGGCCCCGTCGAGGAACGAGAAGGCCGAGTGGGCGTGGAGCTCCACGTATGGGACCGCCTCACCCATTCGCCACCATCCCCGATCAGGCCTGCTGGCGGTACCAGCGCCCGCGCGCGCCGCGGAAGACGACCGTCGTCCGTCCGTTCGCCAGCACCAGCTCGAAGTAATGGCGGCGCAGCGGTCGCGGCGTCCACCAGCGGTCCTCGACCACCCACTCCTCCCGGACCGAATCCACCGCCGCCCCGTCGACCCACTGCGGCCGGCCGTCGGCATCGACCTCCACCCTCACCCGCCGTGGGGCATACAGACGCCGCACCCCGGGCATCAGCCGACTCGCTCCAGTTTCGTGCGATTCAGGAGTCCAAGAATTGACCTGCGTCGCACACGTGTGAAATCTCGATCCGTAGCGTCGGGCCAGTGTCGTGGCCACCGAGAATCGGAGATCCTCTTCCCCGGGCTTCCAGCGTTTGGTATGAGCGCGCCAAGCTGGAATGGATCCTTGGGCGCAATGGGCACGGACCTGAATGGAGGCGTGTTTTTCGCATCGAGAGCGAGGATGCGGATCGAGTTTGGGACTGCATTGCTCAGGCTGTGCCATTGGCTCCAATTACGGAAGTCCGTGGCGAAGGGATCGCCACCAGTTACGGCGTACTCATCGATGTCACCATCAAGGGGCGATCCGCTCCGGTTCTCACTGCATGGCACTATGCGGACGAGGTTGCCGGGCCTCGATTGGTCACCGCCTATCCCAAGCCCTACACTCGAAGGAATGGCGACTATGGATGAAGTAGCGATCGGCGACCTCGTCGAATTGACCGAGCCGGTGGACCTTGCTCCGACTGGAGCTCGTGGTGGCATCGCGGACGTTCTCGATGACCGAGTCATCGTGGAGGTGATGACGCTGCCGCTGGAGCCGATTCTCGACCGGATCGTCTTCGTACGGCCGGAGACGCTGCGCATCATCAAGCGAGCCCAACCCCAAGCCTGAGCCAGGAAAGCCGCCGGTGGTGGAGTAGAGATCATCGGCCCGGTACCGGGTAGGGGGTCAGCATCGCGCGGCGCTCGGGGACGCGGGAGGCGGCGTCGACGGGCAGGACCTTGAGCAGCGAGTCGGCGCCCTGGGAGGCGCGGACCTCGCGGAGCGCGGCGCCGAGGCGGCGGCGGCGCGACTCGTCGCCGCGGACGGGCAGCTCCAGCTGGTCGGCGGCACGGGGGCCGAGGCCGACCGAGCGCAGCTCCAGCGAGACGGCGGGGGCGGGCAGCTCATGCAGGCGCGGCAGCAGCACCGTCCGCAGCACCCGGGCATTGGCGGTCGGCCTGCCGAGCCCCTGCTCGACGCTCCAGCTGCCGCCGTCGCTGAGCAGCGCCCCCAGGCGCAGGGCCAGCAGCGTCCGCTCCTTGCGGCGCGGCGCGGCGAGCAGCCGGTCGATCAGCAGCTCCAGCGCACGCTCCAGCCGCTCGCCGGCGATCCCCTCCGGCAGCTCGATCTCCTCGCTCAGCTCCTCACGGGCCCTCCGGCGGTGGCAGACGAGCAGGTCGTCCCTCCCCCGAGCCAGCCGCCAGGCGCGCAGCCCGGGTGGCCCGAAGCGGTCCGCGACGCGGTCGGGCGGAAGCGCCGCGAGGGCCCCCAGCGTCTCGATCCCGAGGCGCCGCAGCGTCTCGGCGAAGCCCTCCGCATCCCGACCGGGCAAGCCGACTCGGCCCGCTAGGACGGAGACGGGCAGGTCCGAGAGGAAGGCGCTCATACGAACATATGTTCGTACAGGCAGACGACGAAATCAACGTACGAAAAGTTTCCTTCGACGCCCTTCTTTGAGAACTCGTGGATTTACTCGAAACGGCTTGCGCTAATCGCCTCCTCGTGAGAGGGTGCCGCCTCGAATGGCAACCGCCGCCCCATCCGCGACCCGTGCGGCCGTCCCGCTCCGCCACCGGCGCAGCGCGCGCCGCCTCAGCGAGCGGCAGCTCGCCGACCTGCGCGAGGCCGTGGCGAGGGCCCAGCGCGTCGGCGACGATCGCGGCTACCAGCACTGGGCCGGCATCCACGGCCTGCCGCTGCCCTACTACTGCCGGCACGGAAGCGAGCTGTTCCTGCCCTGGCACCGCGCCTACCTCTACTTCTTCGAGAAGGCCCTGCAGGACCAGGTCCCCGGCGTCACCCTGCCCTGGTGGGACTGGCGCGACCACAGCGAAGCGCTGCCGGCCGCCTACGCCCGCCGCCGCACCGCCGACGGCAGGGCCAACCCGCTCTTCTCCTCGCCGATCCAGCAAGCCGGCCGCCGCGAGGCGAGCGAGCGGCGCACCTGGCGCCAGCCGGGCGACCCGAACTGGCTGCCCAGCGCCGGGCAGGTGGACCGGGTCCGCGAAAACCGCGACTACCTCACCTTCCAGAGGCAGCTGGAGAGCCTCCACAACGGCGTCCACGGATACGTCGGCGGGACGATGGGCTACGTAGAGACCTCGGCCTACGACCCGATCTTCTGGGCGCATCACTGCATGATCGACCGCCTCTGGTACCTCTGGCAGCTCGACCATCCGGGCGCGCGCCTGCCGGCCCGCTACCTCGACCTGGCACTGCCGCCCTTCGCGATGACGGTGCGCGACACGCTCGACGTCACCGCCATCGGCTACGACTACGCCGCGGCCACCGCCGCCGTCCCGGGGACCCGCCGTGGTTGACCGCTTCCGCAGCAAACCGCTCGAGCTGCCCGATCCGCAGCACAGCTTCGACCGGGTCGACCTGATCTTCCACGGCGTCGACCGGTCGGGTGGCTCCTACGAGGCGCGGATCTTCATCGGCGCTCCGCGCGGACTGCGGCGCGACGCCGGCACCGACCACCCCGCCTACGCCGGCTCCTTCTACGTCTTCGGCCACGACCGCTGCTACGGCGAGCCCGGCCACTGCGAGGTCCCGAGCGAGCGCGACCCGTTCGACTTCCGCCTGCCCCACCACCTGGAGCCCGAGACCGAGATCGTGACGGTCACCGACGCGGTCGAGCGCCTGGTCGGCGCCGGCAAACGCAAGGCGCCGGTCGACGTGATCGTCCGGAACCCGGAGGGGGACGCGGTGAAAGCGCTCGCGTTCTCCCGCCTGCGGCTGGCGACCTACCGCTGAGGCGAGAGGGCCGCGACCAGCTCGTCCTCGAGCCCGGGCAGCCGGTCGGCTTCGCCGGTGAGGACGCGTTTGCCGATCAGGGCGAGCGCTCCGGCCGTCCGAACCCAATCGGTGTCGAGACGACTCGCGAGCGCCTCGACCGTCGCGTCGTGGCGCTTCGCCCCCTCGGAGCCGAGGGCGAGGATCTCGACCGTCAACAGCCGGGCCGAGGGCGGATCGGCGGCGAACACGGTGAGGAGCGTGCGTAACGCCATTGGGGGAAGGGCTGCACGCGCGGAAGCCTCCGTGCGTGCCTCTCCCACTTTCTCAGCATGGGAATCGACCTCCTCCAGCAATCGCCCGAGCAGCTGCCGGTGCGCCGCCAGCATGCACTCCCGCTTACCGGCGAACTGCTTGTAGAACGTGGCCGAGGAGACGCCGGCCCGCTTCGCCACGTCCGCCACCGACGTCTCCGCGTACCCGCCCTCGGCACACGCCTCGGCGATCGCGGCGATCAGCCGTTCCCGTTGGTTGCGGGCGACCACCTCCGCTGGGATCCCGTGCGAGCCCGGCGGAATCCGTGTGCCCTGGCGGTGGTCGGCGGCGCCGGTCACTCCTGCACGCTACCGCCGCTGCTTCTTCTTCCCCCGCCCCTTCCCACACTGCGCCTTGATCGCCGGCCGCAGCTCGTGGGCCTTGTTGTTCTGGGCCAAGAACCCGGCATCGGCGCGGCTGGGGTTGCGACACAAGTCGCGGCTGTTGACGATCAGCCCCTTCTTGCCGCCCTTCATTCGCAGGACGAACTTGGTCACCGGCGCGTCGGGGAGGTTTTCGAAGCGCGCACGCAGACCGCCCTTGGAGGAATCGATGCGGCCCACGATCTCGACGTCGACGAGGCCCTGCAGGTCGGCGACTAGGTCGGGCAGGCGGTGGGTGGAGGAGCGCAAATAGATCGGTCCCTGCAGGGGCTCGGCGAGCAGCGGCGTAAACGCCTTCGCGTACCCGTAGATCGAGGAGGGGGGACAGGCGTCTGCACGGAACTGGGTGTTTGAGCAGATGCTGCGGATATGGGCCTGTTCGAGGAAGAAGGCCCTGGGCAGGGTGGCCCCGGCGCTGCGCAGGTTCGCGTCCCCTGCGCGGGGAACATAGACGGCCCTCAGCCCGGGGTAGCCGGCCTGGCGGCTCGCGCCCGTCATCCGCAGCGACAGCCGCGGCTTGAAGCCGAGCGCCGAGCAGTTGAGCAGCTGGAACGGGGTGCTCGTCTCGGCGAAGGAGTCGTCGGAGCGGCTGAACGGATCGGCCCCCGCGCCGCCCAGGACCGAGGTGAACCGGAAGGGCTCGCACGAGCTCGGGTTCAAGGTGAACTGCGGCCGATCGACGCGCACGCGGATGTCGCGCACGTGCAGGGGAACGCCGGCGAGGATGTGGGGAATCGGGTCCGAGGCGGCGGCGTCGATCGCAAGCCGGGCCGCCCCCGAATCGAAGCGCGGCACGGCCCGCACCACGACAGTGCCGAGATCGAAGGGCCCGATCTTCGCCGCGGTCACCGCGACCACCGACAGCGGCGCGCCGGCATGCGCTCCGGCGAGGTAGAGGGCCCCGGGGGCCCAGGCAAGCGTGCCGCCGACGCCGCCGCCGACCATCGTCGTGCCGATCTTGGAGTTTGCCGGGCAGGAAGGGCTCGCCAGCTCCTCGGCGGCGCTCTTTGCCTTGGCGGCGGCGATCGCCGCCTCGGGGCAGAGCGAGGCTCCGGCGATCTTGGCGAGCAGCCCCGGCGGCAGCTTGGCCCCGTAGGAGACGATCTCCTGCTCGGCGTCGGTGCGGGTCATGCGCAGGTGCACGGGGGTGTAGGCGGCGGCGTTTTGGTTCATCGAGCCGGCAGAGAGGCCCGGGGAGAAGGGCGGGGCGCCGGGGGCCGGGCATCCTCCCCCCGCGGCGCCGGTCGAGATCGCAAAGCTCTGGACTTCGACGTTGGGCGGGTCCGACGGCGCCCAGGAGGTGGTGCGGATCTGGCTCGGGTAGGCCCCGCAGGCAGGCGGGGAGACGAGCATCGCCCGCTGGCCTTCGCGCAGGGTCGCATCGAAGCGGGTGTAGAGGAGGCGGGGCAGGTCCTGGAAGGTGACCACCAGGCGCCCGGTGCGGGGGTCGGGCTCGACTTTGCCCGCCGAGGAGACGAAGATGCCGCGCTCGGGGTCGCGGGCGAGGACGTAGAGGGCGAGCAGGGTGCCGAACGGGTTTCGGTGCGGCTCGGCGATGTAGAGGGAGCCGGCGATCGGCTCAGAGAGGCCGAGCATCCCCTCGATCCGCACCTCCCCCACCTTGGAGTCGTTGGGGCAGCCCGCGCCCGGGGCGCTGGTGAGCCGCTCCGCGGCGAAGGCGGCCTCAGAGCAGGCGCCGAGCCCGGCGGCGACCGACGGGTTCACGGTCAGGCCCTCGGGCAGGGAGACGACCGCCTCGCGCACCGCGGGACGGGCGATGCCGCCGGGGTTGACGATGCCGCCCCCGTCGCTGACGGAGATCGAGAAGGCGAGGCCGGTGCCGACCGCGGCGGCTTCGGTGGTCAGCCGCACCTGGGCGCGGGCGACCGAGGACTTGCACTCGATCAGGGGTGCCGCGGTGTCGTCGGCCACCGCACTTGCGCCCTGCCAAGAGCGGGCCCGGGCGGTGAAGGCAGGCGGGGACCCGCAGGGGGCCGGGGGCGCGGTCAGGTAGCTGCGCGTCGCTTCGGAGTGGCGAGACAGGAAGGGTGGCTTGCCGACCGTGCAGGTTCCCGGCACGAAGGGCGGCACCCCGCCCGGCCCGCCCGGCGTAAAGGCCACCCCGTGGGGGGCGGCGGGGTCGGTCTCGTTCAGGCAGTTGCCGCGTTCGGCGTCGTGGGCGTATTCCCAGGGGGTCCCCCAGAGGGCGATCTGCAGCCTTTGCACGTCGATTGCCTGGGGCAGGTTGGTGAGCCCCAGGGTGAGGCCGGCGTCTGCTTCTCGCACCCGCGCCGTGAAGACCACCGGCACCCCGTAGGGGGAGGCGCCGAAGGCCAGCGGGCGCCCGTGCGGGGCGCTCAGGTTAAAGAGGCCGAAGTGGCGGGTCTCCCCGCCAGCCTGGTTCGATTTCACGGCGAGGACGCCGACCTGGGTCGTGTCGGGGCAGCTCTCGCCCGAGCGGCTTTCTTCATAGGGGGAGACGCGGGGGCGGTTGAAGTCGGCGGCCAGGCACTCGGGCACCGCGGTCGGGTTGAGCAGTAGGCCCGCCGGCAGCTCCACTCGGAGGTCGCGCAGGTCCCCGTCGGAGAAGGCGCCGGCCATCTGCAGACCGACCCCGATCCGAAAGGAGTAGGGGTGGGAGCCGGCGCGGGTCTCGGGCGTGCCGTCTTGCTTGAGCAGAGCGGCATCGAAGCCTTCTGAGCCGCCGAGGAAGCCGAAGGACGCGGTGGCCGAGCCTGGAGCCGCGGCAAGGGCTGCGGTGGCGAGGATCGCGGCGAGGGCGGGGAGGCGAAGTGACCTCATCGCCTTGCCCCTCGGCGTTTGGCTCGCAGGCGTTTGAGGCAGCGTTTGCGCGCGGCGCCTCTGAGCTTGGCGCAGCGGCGCTTGGGGTTTTTGGCGATCGGCAGCGGCGGGTTGCCGCGGCCGGTCAGCTGGTCGGTGGCAGGTTCGGGATCCTCGGGTGCCCCGGCCGGTCCCTGGCACTGGTCGCCCAGGCAGGGGATCTGCGGCGGGGCCGCGGGGAAGCCGCCGCCCGAGCGGGCGCTGTAGACGTCTAGGGCGCCGGTGTCGGCGGGTACCAGCGAGGCGCCGGTGAGGAAGAAGGCATCGGCGCCGTCGGCGCTCGCGTCGAGGAAGGTGGCGCTGGAGGCCCGGCCGCTGGAGACGAGCCCGATGCAGCCGACGGCTTTGGTGCAGCCGCCGGCGCCGTTTGCCTGCCACTCATAGACGTCGGGGGCTTTGTCGGTGTCGAAGGAGACCAGCGAGTCGGCCGAGTCGAAGAACAGGCGCCTGCCGTCGGCCGACAGCGCGCGCGGCTTGCCGAGCGCCGGCCCATCGCCGGCGGCGAGCGCCCCGGGGATCGAGGCCGGGCCTTTGGCCGGGGTGCCTTTCGGGTGACAGGAGGCGCAGATGAGTTTTTTGGCGAGCGCGTTGTAGAGGTAGACCTCGCTGTGGGCGCCGTTGGGGTAGCCGGTCAGCGAGGCCGAGGAGAGGAAGGCCAGGCGGCTGCCATCCACGGTGACCCTGGCCGTCCCCGTCGCCGGCGGGTGGTTGGAGGCATCCGCGCCGGCGGCGACTTTGATCGCCCCGCCGCCCTGGTGGAGGAACAGGCCGCCGGCCGAGAGGTAGTAGAGGCGGGCGCCGTCGGCGGAGGCGCCGAGGACCCCCGCCACCCCGCCGGCGGGGGTGAGGTCGGTTGCCGCGGCGCTCGTGAGCGAGTAGCGGTGCAGGTGGCCTTCCTTGGAGAAGAAGGCGACCGCGCCGTCGGTGCTTGCGGTCTCGAACGTCCCGCCCCCGCCGGCGTCGGCGTCGGCCTGGACGGTTTTGGCGCCTTCGCGCAGGTAGAGGTTCGAGTCGGCGCCGCGCCAGTAGATGCGTTGGCCATTGGCGGAGATCGCCCCGCCGGGGGCGGCGAGCGTTGCGCCCGGCGCGCTCTGGCTCTCGCCGGGCAAGACGTTGATCGCGACCAGGGCACCGTCCTCAGACCAGCGGTAGAGGTTCTGGGCGGCGGGGTCGCAGCCCTCGGCGCTCGGCACTTCGAGCGCGTTTGCGGTCAGCGCCGCGCAGGTGGAGATCACGACATGACGCAGGTCGGCGGTGGCACCGGCGAGCGAGAGGCGGAAGTCCTCGGCCGAGACGGCCAGGGCGGGCGAGTTGGCGGTTGTGATCAGCGGCGTGTATTTGCCCGCCTCGCGCAGGTAGAGGTTGCGGTAGCCGGCCGGGGCGCCGGAGCCGAGCGGCGGGTTCTCGGCAACGCAGGTCCCCGAGCCGTCGCGGCAGCTCCAGCCGTTGGTCAGGATCGCGCGGCCCAGGTCAGAGGAGAAGAGCCGGTAGGCGCCGGCCGCATAGGTACCGGCGAGGAGCGGCGGGGTCAGGTTGTGGGTGGCCCAGCCGCCGGCGCCGCGACGGGAGAGGTATTGGCTCACGGGGGCTGCGCCGGCGGCCTCACCGAATGAGGCCGCCGAGCCGAAGGCGAAGGCACCGCCGCCCGCCGCGGCCTGGAGCACGCCGGGGTCCGGGAGGGCGGGGCCGCTCACCTCCCCGCCGTTCTTATCGGCCGGCGAGACCAGCTCCCAGGCGCGGGCATCGAGCGCGCCCTCGGGGCCCGCCGCGGTTGCGGCGGGGGCGAGGGTCAGGGCGACGGCGCAGAGGCCGAGCGCGGCCCGGCGAAGCGCCGTCCGCGCTCGCCTCGGAGGGGCCGCCCTCAACGCCGGCCTTTCCTACCCCTCTTGGCTTTCCTCTTCTTCTTGCACTGCGCCTTGAGCGCGGGCCGGGTGTCGTGGGTCTTGCCGTTTTGGCCGTCCATCAACACCGCAGCCCGGCCAGCCCCGCGGCAGATGTTGCGAGTGTTGACGAGCAGGCCCTTGCGGCCGCCCTTCATCGTCAGCGTGAACTCGGAGACCGGGGCGTCGGGGACCGCTTCGAAGCGGTTTCTGATCTTTCCCCTCACCGCGTCGATGAAGCCGACCAGGTTCACCTGGATCTGGCCGTCGAGGGCGGCGACCAGATCGGGCAGGTTGCGCTCGCCGCCGTTGGAGCGCAGGTAGACCGGGCCCTGCAGCGGCGCGTCGAGCAGGGGGCTCTTTGCCCTGGCGTAGCCGTAGATCGAGCCGGGTGGGCATGAGTCGGCTGCGAACTGCACCCTGGTGCAGATCGTTTTGATGTGGCCCTGGTCGAGGATCACCGACTTCGGCAGGGTGACCGAGGCCTTGGCGACGTTGGCTTCGCCCGCTTTCGCGGTCAAGGTCGCCCGGAAGGCGGGGTGCCCGCCTCGTTTGCCCTTCCCCCGCAGGGCGAAGCGGAGCTTGGGCCTGAAGAGAAGGTCGCCGCAGTTGGCGACCTGGAAGGGCTCGGTTCGGGTCGCTGAGGAGCCGCGGGTGCCTGAGATCTGCGCCTCGATCGCCATCGGGTCGCATGAGGTCGGGTTGAGCGCGAAGCTCGGTCGGTCGATCGCCACGCGCACGTCGCGCAGGTCGAGCGAGATCCCGTGCAGGATGGTGGGCAGGGGATCGGAGACCGCGGTGATCCGGGCGCTCTCGGGATCGACCCGCAGGGCGGTCCGCACGAGCACGGTGCCGAGGTCGAAGGGACCGGCCACCGCGGGGGTCGCGATCGCCAGGCTCAAGGGCGCTCCCCTATAAGGACCGGCGAGGTAGACCTTGCCGGTGCTCAGGTAGAAGGGGTTGGAGCCCGCTCCGGCTCCCACCGTCACCGAGCCGACCTGCGATGCAGATGGGCACGACGGTGAGGCGAGCTGGGAAGCGCCCGTGCCCTGCCCGCCGGAGATCGAAGCGAGGGCGGAGTCGGGGCAGTAGGGGACGCCGGCGAGCTTGGCCAGCAGGCCGGGCGGCAGCTCGGCGCTGACCGAGGCCAGCTCCTCGCTGCCGTCATCGCGCGTCAGTCGCAGCAGGAAGGGGCTGAAGGCGCCCCCGATCGGCCTCTCGGTCCCGGCGGTGAGCTTCGGGTCGAAGCCGTTCGACGGACAGGGGCCGCCCTGCGGGCCGCTGGTGATCTGGAAGCTGCTCTGCAGCTGCACCGGCGCGTTGCCCGACCATGGGGTCAGGGTTGCGGTGGTGGTGTGGGTGCCGCAGGTCTGCGGCGTGCGCAGCGGGGCGCGGGGGCCGCTCTTCAGGTGCAGCTCCAGGCGCTCGAAGGGGAACTGCGGCTGGCTCGTGAAGCTGGTCGTGATCTGACCCGTGGCGGGGTCGGCCTCGACCTTGCCCGGCAGCTTCACGGTCACCCCCGAGCCACGGGCGACCACGTACAGCGCCAGCAGCGAGTCGAAGGGGTTGTCGTTCTGGGCGGCCAGGTAGACCGAGCCCTCGAGCGCTTCGCTCAGCGCCGGGGTTTCGATCCGCACCGAGCCGATCTTGGAGTCGTCGGGACACTCGGCCGCTCCGGTCGACTCCAGCTCGATCTGGTTCGGCGCGCAGGCGCCGAGGCCGTCGGCGGAGGAGGGGTTGACGGTGAAGCCCTCGGGCAGCTTGACCGAGATGTCTTTCAGGTCCGACTGCGCGATCTGCTCGGGGTCGGTCAGCCCGCCCTGGGGGATCGCCAGCTCTACGTCGAGGCCCGAGGGGCTGTCGGCCGCCGGGGTGGTCGGGCCGATCGCGATCGAGGGGTCGAAGGGCACGTCCTCGCAGCCTTCCATCGCGGTTGGCGGCCCCCACAGCTCGCGTGGGTAGGGGTAGCCCGGCGCCTCATGGGAGAGCGAGGGGGCGCTGTGCCAGCCGGGGTCGCTCAGGTTCGGCGAGCCGTCGGCCCTGCGCGTTGCGGGGTGCTGCCAGGAGTCGGCGTGCAGCTTGAACTCCAGCGGTCCCTCGCACGAGGTCGGCATCCGCAGGAAGGCCGTTTCGGGCGGACGGGTGTATTTGTCGGTGCAGGGCGGTTGGCCGAAGATGTCGGGGTGGGAGACGCTCGGGCCGAAAAAGACGTATTCGGGGGCGGGTTTGCCCGGGCAGGCTCGGCGGCGGTCGTGGGCGGGATCTGCCGGCGTCCCCCACACCTCGATCCGGACGCCGTTGACCGCCAGGCTCTCGGTGATGTTGACGGCGTCGATCGCCAGGGTGTAGTCGGGGTAGGCGCCCAGGCGCGGGGTGAAGGTGATGACGGTGCTGGAGAAGCTGAAGCCGAAGCGCGCCGGGGCGTCGGGCGGCGGCACCATGTTGAAGACGGGAACCGGCCCGAAGAAGTTCTGCAGTTCGCCGAACCAGCTGGTGCGGACGACCGCCGTGCCGACCTGGCTGGCGGGGTCGCAGACCGGCGGACTCGTAGGGGTTGCCAAATCCTCGGTCTCGCACTGCGGCAGGCCGCTGAGCACGCCGGCCAGGCCCGGCGGCAGCTCGACCACGGTGTCCTTGACTTCCTCGGCCGGGTAGCCGATCGGCTCGATCTCGGGATGCATGCTCGGCCCGAGCGGGAATTCGAACTCCGTCGCGGTCGCGTAGGGGTGCCCGCCCGCCCGCAGGTAGGGGGTGCCGAGCTCGTCGGCGATCGCGCCGGCGTCGAAGGCGTCGATCCCGAAGACCGGCGGGGCCGTGGTGATCTGGCTCGGATCGGCGGTTGCCGCGCAGGGGGTGCCCGGGTAGGCGCCAGCGCAGGGACCGCCGTCGGGCAGGACGGCGCCGCCGCCGAAGAAGGTGATGTGGGCGGTCGCGATGCCCGCGGCGCCCCCCGGTGCTGCGGTGACCGTGAGGATCGGCAGCTGCTGGGCCACGGTGCCGCCCCAGATCGTCGTTTCGCTGGCGCAGGTGAACGAGCGCGGGTCGGCGGCGATCGCCGCCGCGCAGTCCAGGCCGCCGCGCTCCAGCGAGACGGCGCTCAGCTCCGCCGGCAGCTCGACGTGCAGTTGCCAGGGGCCCGAGGTCGCCATGTCGCCGACGTTGACGATCTCGAGGTAGTAGCGCTGCTCGGCGCCGGGGGCGACGTTGGTGTTGGCCATCGTCGAGAGGCGAAGCACCGGCGCTGCGGTTGCCTGCGCCGCGGCGGCCGCCATCAGCAGCGCCGCGGCTGCTAGGGCGAGGAGGAGGACGCTGCGCTTGCGATTCTTGACGACGCTGCTCATCGGGTTGCCCTCCGCTCGTTGCCGGCTGCTCGCCGCTTGCTTGCTTTCCTTCGCCTCACGCAGCGCGCTTTGCCGCGTCTGCGCACCCTCTGCTTGCCCTTCGGGCAGCGGCGTCTGACGTGTCGCCGCACCGCCGGGTCGCCGGGGCCCTCAAAGCGCGAGACCTGCGGCGCCGCCGGGGGATCGGAGGCGGGGCCCTGACAGCCCTCGCCCTCGGGCGGGCAGGGCGCCGGCTCCACCCGGTTCTGCGAGGGCAGCCCGCCGCCGACCCGGGCGTCGTAGAGGTCCCTGCTCTGGTCATCGTCCTGGCCGACCAGGCGCTCGTAGGTGGTGAAGAAGACGTCGCTGCCGCTGGGGCTGGCGTCCATGAAGTGCGAGTCGGCGGCGTCGCGGCCCGAGGAGATCAGGTGCAAGCGTCCGCTCGGGACGTCGTACTGGTAGACGTCGCTTTTGCCGTTCGTGTCCTCCTCGGGCAGCAGCGCTTCGGGGGTGTTGAAGAAGACCCGCCGCCCGTCGCTGGAGAGCGGGTGATTGAGGTGTTTCGGCGTCGACGGCGGCAATTCGCCCAGGCTGTCGAACCCGGCACTGGCGCTCGCCACCACGCCGAGATTGCAGGTCGCGCAGAGCAGCTCGTGCTTGTCGGCGCTGTAGAGGTAGTACTCGCAGCTACCTTGACCGGAGAGGCTGCCACATGAGCCTTGGCCGTGGTCGTAGCCGGTCAGGCCCTCTCCATCTCTCGAGACGAAGAGCAGATGGCGGCCGTCGGGCGTGACGCGCGAATGCAGGACGTCAATGGACACTCGATCGGTGTTCTTGTTTACAACGGCGAAAGAAACCTGACCCACGTAGGAGACCTCGCCCTCGTGCCAGAGGTAGATGCCGGCACGGCCGGAGTCGAACCAGGGCTGGTTGGGGACCAGCTGGCTGCCGGTGTCGAGGCCGGCGGCGAAGTAGACGTAGCGCCCGTCCTCGCTGGTCCCCAGCACCCCCATTACGTCCCCGCCTGGTCCGTCCGCCGGTTCGGCGTCGACGCTGAGACGCGTCAGCCGCTCGCCCTGCGGCTTGTCGACCTCGAACATGTAGAGGTCCTGCTTGTCGTTCCCATCCGTCTCGACCAGCTGCTCTGAGGAGGTGAAGAAGATGCGCGAGCCGTCGGTGCTGGCGTTCCAGTAGGTGGCGGGCTGGGATGCGTCGGGGCTCGCCTTCTCCGAGACGTTGATCTGCACGGTGCGCGAGCCGTCTTTGCGCAGGTAGAGCCTGCCGCAGGAGGCTGCTTCCACACACAAGCCTTCCCGGACCATGAAGACGATGCGCGAGCCGTCGGCGGAGATCGCGTTGCGGGAGTAGCCTTCGTCCTCCCGCCCGGCGGTCGCGACGGCCGAGCTCGGCGCCGTCACGCAGTCCGGCTCCGCGACGTCGTCGCATTCGCCGCCGCCGGCGGGGACGCGGCCGACCAGGCGCAGCAGCCCATCGGCGTTCTCGTAGAGGTTCGTGGCGTCGGGGGCGGCGTCGTTGGTCAGCCTCGTAGACGTCCCGAAGATGACGTGGCTGAGCGGTGCGACCGCGGCGGTGCCCTTGTTGGCGCCGGCCAGCATTTTCCTTTGCGCGAACACCGTCGGGTGGGTGGTTCCGGTTTTGAGCGGCTCCGAGCAGGGGCCCGCCGGCGGCGAGAGGCAGTCGCTCAGCAGGCCGTAGGTGCCTGGGCCGGGGGTGCGCAGGTCGCTGCGCAGGTAGAGGTTGGTCATGGTTTCGGCGACGTTGGGATGAGGGCCGTCGGCGGTAGGGACCGGCGTGAACGCCCTGAAGACGGCGCGGGAGAGGTCCGAGGAGAACTCGCCCACGAATTCAGCGGGCACGACGAAAGCGTGGGCATAGACCGGTTGGGCGCGCTGGGGCGGGACGATCGCGTGGGTCGACCAGCCGGCGGCGCTGCGCTGCGCCAGGTATTCGGTTGCGCTCCCAGTGCCCTGGACGTCGGCGAAGCCGCCGGTCGAGGTGAAGCTGGCGGCGCTGCCGTCCTCGGCGGCGCGGGTCCTCAAGGCGCTCGCCGAGACGTCGTTGCCGTGCTTTTGCACCGGGCTGACCTGCTCCCAGGCGCGGCAGTCGGGCAGTTCCTGGGCACCGGGCTGATCGGCGTTGGTGCAGCTCGGCTCGACCTCTTCGGCGAAGCTGGTGAAGACGCCGTCCTCGCTGGCGGCCTCCGCGACGCCGTTGTCGACGACGAGCTGGAAGTGGTAGAGGGCGCCGGGCTCGAGGCCGGAGATCGGGGCGGTGACCATTACCGGTTCGTTCTTGGTCGCCGGGTTGGAGTCGCAGGGGGCGCTCTGCCCGTAGGCGGTCGTGGGGCCGTAGTCGAAGCGGCACTCGGTTACGTCGGAGTTGTGGGGGTTGACGTAGCCGCGGACGAGGGTCTCGCCCACCCCCGAGGGGGTGTTGGTGCCGGTGGCGGCCTCGGGGCCGATCGCGGCGGTGGCGAAGGTGCTCGGCGCAACGGCGGTGGCGGTGCCGCCGGCGTTGGCGGCGCGGATGCGCAGGTGGTAGGTCGTGTTGGGCTGCAGGGTTGGGTCTGCTTGGACGTCTACAGGCTGCGGTTCGGAGCCCGTGACGGTGCTCGGGTCGCAGGAGATCGAGCCGGCGCTGGCGAAGCCGTCGATCTGGAACTGGGCATCGGAGACGTAGTCGAAGCTGCAGGAGGCGTTGAAGGCTTCGTCGGTGTTTGAGACTTCGACCGTGCCGGCGAAGTGGGCGCCGGAGTCGGTGACCGCGCTCGCGTCCTCGACCGTTACGGCCGGCGCCTGGACTTCGTCGGTCGTGAAGGTGTTGGCGGCGACCGCTTCGCTCTGCCCGTCGCCGTTTTCGGCCTGCAGACGAAGGTGGTAGGTGGTGTCGGGGCTGAGGCCGGTGAGCTGGCGTTCGAGCGTTTCTTCGACTTCGGAGACTTCTTCGTGGGCGGTGGTGGCCCCTTCGAAGCCGGGCAGGCTGTTGGCGATGTTGTCCTGGTACTGGGCGTCGGAGATGTACTGGAAGCGCCAGACCGTGAACTGGCCTTCGGGGTTGACCGTGCCTTTGACGTCGGCGGTCGTGTAAGAGACGTTGGAGGCGTCCTCGATCGTGACCACGGGCGCGACCGCGGTGGCGAGCGTGGCGCCGATCGCGAGGGTCAACAGCATGGCCGAGATGGCGACGATGGCCTTCGCGTGGCGTTTCACGTATCGCTCTCCTTGTCCTGTGAGCCCCTGCCGGCCGCCTTCCCTGGCGGCCCTCCCTGGCTCGGTTTCCCTGTACTTGGCGTTCCCTATATGCCCGAGTAGGAGCTAGTTCCCGGAAGGTGCTAGCCGTACCGCAGGCAGGGCCAGCTAAGCACTCCCCGCGAGAGTTGTCAAGCCAGAGTTCCTAAGAGAAAAGGAAAGTTCCTAGAGGCTATGGGGAACTGCTGTGGGCCTCTTTGACGATCTGTGAGGCGTCCGCAAGCCCGACGTAGGGGGCGAGGACAAACTCGGCGCACTCCGGGAGCAGGTCCTCGAGCCGGTCCGCTTCGCCCGCCGCGACCTTGCGGTAGGTGAGCGAGACGAGCGAGCCGAGGATCGAGTCCTCGGTCGAATCCGGTAGGGGTCGATCGCTCTCAGCCGCACGACCGACGCGGCCTCGCGCCAGCAGCGGCGCCAGCTCCCCGACCGCCTCGTTGAAGCGCTTGATCACCGCAGGGCCGGCGCCGCGCGACTCGACCAGGAGGAGGCGGGCGAGGTCGGGCTCCGAGGCGAGGAAGCGCAGCACCGCCCGTGCCGCGGCGATCGCCTGGTGCGGCCAGTCGGGCTCGGGCGCGACCGCTTCGGCGACCAGCTCGCGCAGGTGGGCGAGGACGACCTCGAAGGCGGCAAGGAAGCACTCCTCCTTGCTCTCGAAGTTCTCGTAGAAGACCCGGCGCGAGACCTTCGCCTCACGGGTCATGTCGGTGAGGGTGACGGCGGCGTAGCCCTTCTCGGCCACCGCCGTGGCGAGGCCGGCGATCAACCTCTCGCGCTGGTGGTGGGCGACCTGCTCGCGGCTGTAGCCGTGCCGGCCGGCGGGGAGCGGGCCTAGCTCTTCGTCGGCCATCGGGACGAGTCAGGCGCCTAGGCGGCGGAGATCGCCTCGGCGATCTGGCCCGCCTCCTTCGCCGCTTCGTCCTCGCCGACGTAGGGCCGCAGCAGGAACTCGAGCGTCTCGGGCAGGAGCGCTCGCAGCTTCTCGACTTCGTCGCCGATCAGCCGCTGGTTCAGCACCCAGACCACCCCGCCGGCCAGGGTCTCCTCGAGCGTGGCGGGCAGCCGGTCGCGCCGCGGGTTGAGCTCGCGCCCCGGTCGCAGCAGGGGTGCCAGCCGCTTCAGCGCCTTCTCGTGCAGCTGGACCGCCTTCGGGCCGGCCGTCAGCGAGTCGACGAGGCACGCGTGGGCGACGGCGGGGTGCGCGGCGATGTCCTCGAAGAGCGCGCCGAGCGCGGCCCCGACCCGATCCGCCCACGGCCCTTCTTCCCGCTTGTAGGCCGCTTCGACCCGATTGGCGTTGCGCTCGATCGCCGCCTCGAGCAGGGCCAGGAAGGCGGCTTCCTTGTCGGCGAAGTGCTTGTAGAAGGTCGCGTAGCCGACCTTCGCCTCGCGGACGATCGTCTCGATCGTCGTCTCTTGGTAGCCGTGCTCGGAGACGAGCCGCGCCGTGGCCTCGAGGATGCGGCGGCGCTGGTCCGCCGCGGCGGCGTCCCGCGTCACCGGCTCGGGGCCGGGGGGCTGGCGGGAGGCCTTGCCGGGCAACGCGCGCACGGACCCAGGATAGCGCCCGTTCCCATTGGTACGAAACTGGTATATGAAGTGGTGAAAGTTCCCAAATATAGGCTATGGTGTCCTGAATGGAAGCTCTCGGCCCGCTGCGCGAGATCCGCTCCTGGGAGGAGACCTTCGTCGCCGAGGACGCCGACGCGGAAGTTCGCGAGGCGATCCTGGTCACGGTCGGCGAGCGGGGCTACGCCAAGGCCACGGCGCGCGAGCTCGCCGAACGCACCGGCCTTGGCGAGGATCGTCTGCATCGCCGCTTCGGCGGCAAGGAAGGCGCCTTCGCCTGGGCCTACGAGCAGGCGGCGGAGCGGCTGTTCGACGAAGTGCTCGACGCCTGCCGCGCCGCCGACAGCTGGCGCGACGGCTTCGAAGCCGGCCTCGCCACGCTGCTCGACTCCGTCGTCGCCGAACCGCTCCGCGCCAGGGCGCTGCTGCTCGAGGTCCGCGCCGCGCGCGGCGAAGCGTGGGCCAAGCACCAGGAGCTGACCGAGCGGCTCGTCGCCGCGCTCGACAGCGCCCGCCACGAGCCCGGCGCTCGGCCGGCCGCGGCGCCGACGACCGCCGGCTTCGTGCTCGGGGCGATCGAGGAATCGCTCTGCATCGAGCTCGCCGCGGGCCGCGGCGCGGAGGTCGGCCGCCTGCTCCCCGACCTCACCCGGCTCGCCTTCCTGCAGCTGTTCGGCGAGGACGAGGGCGCGGCTGGCGTCCGGACCGATCTCGAGAACGCCTAGAAGATGTCCTCGGCGAGGATCGCCAGCGCATCGCCCGAGTCCGCGACGCGCTCACGCGCGCAGATCGCGTAGCGCGGCCGCTCCGAGCGCTTCGGCAGAGCCGCCGCCTTGCGCTCCAGCTCCGAGATCAGCGCCGGCGCGCTCACGCGTTTCGCCCACTTCGCCTCGCCGAGGAGGACCGCTTCGCGCCCGCGGCCGGCGAGCGCGACCGCGTCGATCTCGCCGGGGTCGGACGCGCCGGTCCAGAAAGGGCCGATCGCGACGACGTCCTCGTCCAGCTCGCCGGCAGCCGCCAAGCGCCTGAGATGGTCGCGGAACGCCTCCTCCCAGGGCCCGCCCATCTGGGCGTCGAGCGAGTCGAGCAGGACGGGCAGGATGCTCTCGCCGAGCCCGCGCTCGATCTCCGGCCGGTAGCGATCGAGCAATCCCAGCCAGAAGGAGAGGAAGTTGTCGGCGATCCGGTAGACGCGCCGGCGCGTGCGGCGCGGGTCCTCGGTCACCGGCACTACCCGGTCGACCAGGCGCAGGGCGACCAACCGGTCGAGCGTGCGGCCGGGGTCCGCGCGCACCGCCTGTTCGATCTCGTTGAACTTCGTCCGGCCGGCGGCGATCCCGTAGAGCACCTGCCGCGCCAGCTCGCCGGCCTCGGCCTCGGTCGCGAGCACCAGCTGGCCCTCGGTCAGGAGCGGGCCCCCCGGCCGGCAGGCGAGGCGCGCGAGGTTCGAGCGGAGGCTGGCGCTCTGATCCCACCACTGGAGGTAGAGCGGCATGCCTCCCAGCAGCCCCCAGACGAGCGCGCGCCGCGACGGGCTGAGGCCGGGCAGCATCTGGGCCGCCTCGTGCGGGCGGAAGGGATGAAGCAGAAGCGCCAGGTCGAGCCGCCCGTAGAGCGGGGCGCGCTCCTCCTGCATCGCCTCCATCACGCGCACTGCTGAACCACAGAGCAGAATCCTCAGCTTGGTCTGCGAGCGAATCCGATCCCAGGCGGCGCGGAGGAGCCCGGGCAGCTCGGGAGAGGTCTCCACCAACGCCGGCCACTCGTCGAGGACGAGCAGGAGCGGCCGCTCGGACGCCGCGGTGGCCAGCGTCTCGAGCGCGTCATCCCAATCCGCGAAGGGGCGCGCCGCGAGATCGCGCATTCCATCCCCAAGGAGCGAAGCGGCCACGCGCGACAGGGCCTCCAGCTCGACGGCGGGCGGCCGTTCGCCGCCGGTGTGGAAGATCGCGGGACGCTCGGCCGCGAAGTGCTGGATCAGGGCAGTCTTGCCCACCCGGCGCCGTCCCCAAACGACTCCCAGCGCAGCGTTGGGACTCTTCCACCACGCTTCCAACTGATCGAGCTCAGCGATTCGGTTGACGAACATGGTGCAAGCTTACCGACAGTGGGTGTCGGCGACAGTGGGTGTCGGCTACCTTGGCTGGAGGCGGCAGCGCGCGGTAGGCGGCGCCGGCTCAGCCCTTCTTCGCGACCTTCGAGGCTTCGGCGCTGCCGAGGTACGGAGTTAACGTGAACTCAACGAGATCGGGGAGCAGAGCCTCCAGCTCGGCGGTCTTGCCGGCGATGATGCGGCGGGAGATCAGCGAGACCATGCCGCCGACCAGCGCCTCCTCGGTGGTCGGCGACAGGCGCGAGAGCACCTCGGGCGAGCGGCCCTCGCGGCCCTCCCTGAAGTAGGGGACGAAGCTCTGGATCGCGGCGTCGTAGCGCTCGACGACGACCGGGCCGGCAACCAGCGCCTCGACCATGCAGAGGCGGGCCAGGTTCGGCTCCGAGGCGAGGAAGACGAGCATCGCGCCGATCCCCGCCTTGATCGCCTGCGGCCACTCCTCCTCGCCGTCAAACGCCTCGGATACGCGGTCTCGCAGCTCGCCCATCACCGCCTCGTAGGCGGCGACGAAGCAGTCGTCCTTGCTCGGGAAGTGCTCGTAGAAGGTGCGGCGGGAGACCGCGGCGGCCCGCGTGATGTGCGCGATCGTCGTGCCGGAGTAGCCGTTTTCGGCGATCGCCTCGGCGATGCCGGCGATCAATCTCTCGCGCTGGTTGTGGGCGACGAACTCGCGCGGAAGACCGTGGCGACCGGGCGGAAGGCGGGCTAGCTCGGGTGGATAGTCGTCGGGGGCGGGGGGGCGCTTGCGCGATTTAGGCGGTCGTTTGTCTGCTTTTTTCCGGGCCACACCGCGACCATACCGCTCCGGCGCCTCGGAATCCCTGCTCAACTCGCGAAGCGCGGCTTCCGCTCCGAGGTACGGCATCACGGCGGCGGACATCAGCTGCGGGACGAGGGCGGGCAGATCGTCGGCCTGGCCTCGGACCACCTTCGAGTAGATCTGCCCGTAGGCCGAGCCGGCGAGCGCCTCCGCGGTCGTGTGCGGGACGGCTTCGGGGTCTTCCATCTCCTGGCGCCCGGCGTCGATCAGCGAGGCGATGACGCGCATCGTCATGTCCCGCCGCGCGCGGGCGGCGTCGCCGGCGGCCAGCACCTCGACGCCGAAGCAGGCGCGGTCGGGGTCGCGGCGCAGCCCCTCGACGACCTGGTGGGCGACCGCGCGGAGCCGGTCGGGCCAGTCCTCGTGGCTGTCGTAGGCCCTGATCATCGCTTCCAGGCAGCCCTCGTTGATCTCCTGCCAGGCCGAGAGGAAGCAGTCGTACTTGCCGCGGAAGTGCCTGTCGAACGCGGGGCGGTCGAGCCCGGCCCGCTCGACGACGGCCTCGATCGTCGTTTCCCCGTAGCCGCGCTCGGCGGCGACCTCGACCAGGGCCTCGACGATCAGGGCGCGCTCCGGGATGCCGGTCCGCTCGCGGGTCTCGACGTCGAGCACTAGCGCATCGGGCCCCCGATCCCTGCCTGTCTCAGCCGGAGGTCGCGGACGGCTTGCCGGATGCCGACTGCTTGGCCGCCGCGGCTCCGATGTAAGGGGTGAGCGAGAACTCGACCAGCTCGGGGAGCAGCTGCTCGATCGCCTCGACCTGGCCCATCACGATCCGCTGGTAGAGGATCCAGAAGATGCCGCCGACGATCGTCTCCTCGAGTGTGGCCGGCAGCTCCTCGCCCTGGTCGGAGACCTTGCGGCCCATCCGGAAGAGCGGCACGAAGGCCTGGATCGAGCGTTCGTAGCGCTCGACCGCGGCCGGCCCCGCCGAGAGCGCCTCGACGATGCAGGTCCGCGCCAGCGCCGGCTCGCTCACCACGTAGTGCAGGAAGGCGGCGAGGCCGGCGTCGACCCGGGCCGGCCAGGTGTCGACCTTGCTGGCGGCGTCGACGACGCGCCGCAGGGCCTCCTTGACCGCGAACTCCGAGGCGGCGAGGAAGCAGTCCTCCTTGGAGGAGAAGTTCTCGTAGAAGGTGTTGCGGGCGATCCCGGCGCGGCGCACGATGTCGGCGACCGTGACCGACCGGTAGCCCTTCTCCACCGTCTCCTCCGCCAGTGCCGAGATGATCCGTGCGCGCTGGTGCTGGGCGATGAACTCGCGGGGCAGCGCATGCCGTCCCGGTCGAGGTCGCATCGCCTGAGGGACTTGGTCGGCCACGGGAAGCAGAGTACTCGCCCGTTCATGCGATGCAAAGGTGGACGCTTGGCCGATATACCGCTACAGTACCGGTCTCCAGACAACCTGTTCCCTCGATAGACAGGAGGGATTACGATGGGGAAGCGGACCATGACCAAGGTCCAAGCAGCGGCTGAGGGTACCGGCGCCACGAGCAAGATCGGAGGCCTTCCCCACGCGGCGAAGCTCGAGTCGGTCGACTCGCCCAAGCGGAACCAGATCCTCGCCGGGATGCTGGAGGCGGTCGGCTCGAACGGCTACGAGGAGACCTCCGTACGCACGGTTTTGGACCGGACGGGCCTCTACCGGCAGGCGTTCTACGACAACTTCGCCGACAAGGAGAGCTGCTATCTAGCCGCTCTGGAAGCCGGAATCGCGCGGCTGGAAGCGGTTGTGCTCGCCGCCGCCGCGAGCGAGGAGGGCTGGCGGGCGAAGCTGCGGGCCGGCCTCGCCGCCACACTCGAGCTCCTCGACGCCGAGCCCGACGTAGGGCGCGCGCTGATCGTCGAGGTCCATGCCGCCGGCCCGGAGGCGCTGTCAAGAAGGGCCGAGGCGATGAAAAAAGTCACGGATTTCATCGATTTGGCACGGCACGAGGCGGAGGGTCCGGAGGCTCCTCCCGGGATCGCCGCGGAGGGGATCGTCGCGGGCATCCACGCGGTCGTCCACTCCCGTCTCTCCACCGGGGCGGACGAGGGCTTCCGGGAGCTTCTCCCGGAGTTCATGTACTTCGCAGTACTGCCCTATTTCGGCGCCGACGCAGCGAAAGCGGAGATGGAGGCGGCCCGGGCAGGCTCGCGGTAGGGCCTCGCTCGCGCACAAGACGGCTCCCCGCCTATCGACACGGCGTCCCATGGACAGGGGGCCATGCCTGCCCTACGCTGGATTCCGATGGATTCGCGATCCGCATCGAATCCAAGCAGCGTTGCCGACGGCCCAAGAGGACTCCCGCAGGCATACGTGGTTCGCTCCGAGCGGGAGCGGCTGCTCGAGGCGATGGTCCGGGTCGCCGCCGCGAAGGGCTACGAGGCCACCACCGTCGCCGACGTGGCCGAGTTCGCGGGGGTCTCCGAGCAGACCTTCTACGACTCCTTCGAGGGCAAGGCCGAGTGCTTCCTGGAGGCCTACGACGCCGTCATCGACGTCCTCGTCGCCCACGTCACGAGCGCCTTCGAGGCCGCCGCGGGCGAGCCGTGGCCGGAGCGGATCGGGGCCGGGCTGCGGGGACTGGTGGAGCTGCTCGCGGCCGAGGCGGACATCGCGCGGATGGCGATGGTCGAGGTGACCGCGGCCGGCGAGGACGCGCGCGAGCGCTACCGAGCCGCGCTGGCGCGCTTCACTCCCTTCCTCGAGGAGGGCCGCACCTACTCCGGCCAGGGCGGCGAGCTGCCGCCCGACACGGCGCGGTTCGCGATCGGCGGGGCGACCTCGATGATCTTCGACGAGATCCGCGCCGGCCGCGGGCCCGAGCTGGTCCGCCTGCTTCCCGACCTGGTCTTCGCCGTGCTGATGCCCTACCTGGGGCCGGAGGCGGCCGAAGACGAGATGCGGCAGCTCGCTCGGCGGGGCGGCAGCTAGACCCCCTCGCCGTGGCGGCCCTCGCCTGAGGCGAAGCGGGCTGCGCCCCTCGCCGCGACGTGCAGCACCTCGCGGCCCAGGCGGTGCTCCAGGGCCAGGCCGTCGGAGAGGGGGAGGCCGTGGCCCTCTATCGCGGCGCGGCGATCGGCGAGCATCGTCTCCTGGGGGAAGCCGGCGATCTTCTCGGCCAGCTCGAGCGCGCGGTCGAGGTGGCGGCCCGGCTCGACCACCTCGTTGACGAGCCCGATCCGCAGCGCCTCCTCCGCGCCGACCGGGCGGCCCGTGAGGATCAGCTCCAGCGCCCGGCCCATGCCGATCGTCCGCGGCAGCCGCTGGGTGCCGCCGTCGACCAGCGGCATGCCCCAGCGCCGCTCGAACAGGCCGAAGGTCGACTTCGGGGTGGCGAGGCGCAGGTCGCACCAGAGCGCCAGCTCGACCCCGCCGGCAAGGCACCAGCCGTCGACCGCCGCGATCGCCGGCTTGGCGGGCGTCAGCCGGGTCGGGCCCATTGGTCCCTCGGGATGGTCGACGTCGAGGTCGAGCGCCTTCAGGTCGGCGCCGGCGCAGAACGCCTCGCCGCCGGCCCCGGTCAGGACCAGCACGCGCGCCTCCTCGTCCGCCTCGAACTCGCGCAGCCCGCGCCGGAACAGGTCCGCGGTGGCCGCGTCGACCGCGTTGCGGCGCGCCGGCCGGTCGATCGTCAGCACCGCAGCCGACCCGACGCGCTCGTAGCGAAGCTCCTCCCCCATGACGCGGCCATCCTCGCACAGCGATTGGTGCAGAGAATTACTCCAATGAATGTTGACTAAACGTCTCTCTCCGTTTAGTTTCCGCGCCGGTGAACGGCGAGTCGCCCACGTTCGGCCTGCGGCGTGGGTCGGTCCTCTGCCTGTCGGGAGGCGGCTATCGGGCTGCCGTGCTCCACCTCGGCGCCCTGACCAGGCTCAACGAGGTGGGGCTGCTGGCCGGCACCGAGACGGTCTACGGGGTTGCGGGCGGCAGCCTGCTCGCGGCGCTGCTGGCGACCCGGGTCCCCTGGCCGCTCCACGGCGCCTTCCGCGACTGGCCCGAGGCGGTCGCCGAGCCGATGCGCGAGATTGCCTCCAGCCACGCGCGCGGCCGGCCGCTGCGGCGCGGCTCCTCGATGGCGGGCGGCGCGGCGGTCGAGGAGGAGCGCTACGCGCGGGAGCTGATCGGCGGGAGGGACGGGGGGCGGGGCGCTCCCCGCTTCGTCTTCGGAGCCGCCGGGCTCGCGCTGGCGCAGACCAGCGACCCGACGCGATCCGCCGCCGGCGGCGAGCTGCGCTGGGAGCTCGAGCGCCCGCCGGCGGGGCTGGAGGACGATCCCGCGCCGGGGTCCGATGCGGTCGGAGCGATCGGGTCCGACCTGACCCCGCTCGGGGAGGTCGAGCGGGCGGTGCTCGAGAACCGCGGCTACCTGTTCGCCGACGCGGCCCTGCGCGGTGCCGAGGGGCGGTTCGCCGCGCTCGAGCCGCTGCCTCCCGATCCTCCCCACCCTCACTGGGTCGGCGAGGAGAGGCTGCGGGGAAGGCTGGGGGCGCCCACGCGCCGGCCGCCGCTGCGGCGACTGCTGCGCAGGCGGAGGGAGAGGAGCGTTCACGTCGATGCCGATCCGGCGGAGCTGCTGAGGCGCTTCCGTCCCGTCGTGCAGCTCGACTCGCTGGAGAGCTACCGGCCGGACCCGCTCGAGACGATCGCCGAGCTGGCGATCGAGCCGCGCTGCAACACGCTGCACCGGGCCGGCGGCGAGCTGATCGCGTCCGTCCTTCCCGCCGAGGGCGCCGGCCGGCTCGACCTCGATTACCTCGGCGAGACGCTCTACGCCGACGGCCGCCCCGTCTCCGAAGACGACTACCTCGACGAGGCCGGCGGCTCGCACGCCGCCGACGCCCTGACGATGCGGCGGCGCCATGGCCCCGAGGGCGTCGTCTACGGGAGGGCGCACCGCAGCGAGGGGCGGCTCTGGCTCCAGTACTGGTTCTTCTACTACTACAACGACAAGGGCTTCCTGAAGTCCTGCCGGCACGAGGGCGACTGGGAGATGGTCCAGCTGCGGATCGGCGCGGACCGCAGGCCGGACGCGGTGACCTACGGCCGCCACGCCGCCGGCGAGCGGGCCGACTGGACCGAGCTGGAGCACGAGCGCACGGTGGACGGCGATCGTCTACTGCGCACGCGGCTCGCACGCCTCCCTGATGCAGCCGGGAACGTATCCGGCCCCCGCCGTGCCCGACCACAACGACGGCCTCGGGCAGAGGCTGCGGCCGCGGCTCCTCGAGCTCGGCGAGGACCTGCCCGGCTGGGCGCGGTGGCCCGGCCGGTGGGGATCGACGCGCCGCCGCGAGGCGTTCGAGGGCGACAGCCCGCGCGGGCCTGCCCACGACCCGCGCTGGCGGTCCCCGGCCGAGTTCCACGCCGCGGCGAGGCCGGCCACCGAGCTGCCGCCCTGGCGGGAGCCGGCACCGCCGACCCCCCGCTTCGAGGCGACCCTCGACGGCGACCACGCGCTCCTCTCCTACCGCTTCCCGGCCCGCGAGGCGGGGGAGGCCGCGCCGGCACGGATAGTCGCCGCGACCTTCGGGCCCGGCGAGGCGAGCGGGGGCGTCGTCGACTGCTTCCTCGTCGACGGGGGAGGGGGCTCCTGCGCGCTGCCTGTCCCCGGCGGGGTCGCCGTGAGCGGAATCCGCGCCTCGGTCGCGTCGGAGCTGGGGACGCCGGGGCTGACCGTCACCGTGCCGGTGGGCTGAAAAATCCCGGCGGGGCGGGTTACCCTGCTCGGATGCGAATCGACGAGATCCTCGCCTCGAAGCGGCCCGTCTTCTCGGTCGAGTTCTTCCCGCCCAAGAGCGAGGAGGCGAGCGAGCAGCTGTTCGCGACGGCCCGCTCGCTGCGCGAGCTGGAGCCGGACTTCGTCTCGGTGACCTACGGGGCGGGAGGGTCGACCCGCGACGGCACGGTCGAGATCACGCGGGCGCTCGGCGACGAGCTCGGCTTCGAGACGATGGCGCACCTGAGCTGCGTCGGCGAGACGACGGAGGGCCTGGCCGCGACGCTCGACCGGATCGCCGCGGCGGGGATCGAGAACGTCTTCGCGCTGCGCGGCGACCCCCCGCGCGGCCAGGAGGACTTCGTCCAGCCGGAGGGCGGCCTCGGCAGCGCCGCCGAGCTCGCCGCCTTCATCGGCTCGGGCTGGGACTTCACGGTCGGCGGCGCCTGCTTCCCCGAGGTGCACCCCGAGGCGCCGGACCTCGACACCGACCTCGCCTACCTGCGCTCCAAGGTGGACGCGGGAGCGTCCTTCCTGATCACCCAGCTCTTCTTCGACAACCGCGTCTACTTCGACTTCGTCGCGGCGGCCCGGGAGAAGGGCATCGACGTGCCGATCCTCGCCGGGGTGATCCCGGTGGCGAGCTTCGCGCAGACGAAGCGGATCTGCCAGCTGTGCGACGCCTCGATCCCGCCCCGCCTGGAAGAGGCGTTCGCGACAGCCGAGGGCGACGAGCGGGCCGAGTTCGAGCTCGGGGTCGCATACGCGGCGCAGCAGTGCGCCGAGCTGCTGATCGCCGGCGCGCCGGGGATCCACTTCTACGCGCTGAACCGGGCGCCCGCCACGCGCGCGGTGCTGGCCTCCCTGCGCGCGTCGCGGCCATGGGAGCGAGTTCGCGGCCCGGGCGCCGCCGTGGCCGATTCTGTCGCCGACGGCGGGTGATTAGCTGGTAAGTTCTCGACCGAACCGAGCCGGCGGCACGCCGGCAGGGGGAGACCGACGTGGCAAACCGGAGAGAAGAAGAGCGAGAGCGACTCCGCCAGGCGCGGGAAGAACGCGAGTCCACGCAGTCGAAGTCCGAGCGCCGGCGTCTGCTCGTCGCCTACGCGGTCGCGGGCGTGATCGGCCTGGCGGTGGTCGTGGGAATCGTCTCCGCCATCTCCTCGAGCGGTGGCGACAGCGCCAGCGCCCATCTCAACCAGGCGAGCGGCGCGACCAACGGCGTGGATCCGGACGAACGAGAGCCGGGCGAAGTGCCACCCGCGAATGAAATGAAAGTCGAGCAGGCGGCCGAGAAAGCCGGCTGCATCCTGCGCCTCGAGCTGAAAGACGAGGGCAAAAGCCACCTTCCCCCGACCTCCAGCGGGCCCGACTACGGGACCAGCCCACCGACCTCGGGGAACCACGTCGACGCGCCCTACCAGCAGGCGGACGGCGCCTACAGCGAGATGCCCGAGGAAATCTTCATCGTCCACTCGCTCGAGCACGGGCGGATGGAGATCCAGTACAGCCCCGACCTCCCCGAGGAGGAGCAGCTGGAATTGAAGGGGCTCTACGAGACGATGTACGGCGGCACCCTGCTCTTCCCCAACGAGAACATGGACTACGAGGTCGCGGCGACCACCTGGACCAACATGCTCGGCTGCCCCGAGTACAAAGGCGCGGCGACCCTGGACGCGATCCGCGCCTTCGGCAAAAAAACCTGGGGCCGGTACGGGGGCGAGGGAACGGGCGCCGTGAAAGGGCCCACGCCGGTCGAACCAAGCGTCGGCTGAGCTTTAGCCGCCCCGGTACCTCGGGAAGTAGTCGCTGTCCGGGCGGCTCGCGGAGAGGCGCTCGTAGGCGGCCGGGTCACAGACGATCTCCGAGCTGCGCCAGGTCTGCTCGCGGTTGGCGAAGCCGCGCTTGAACTCCTCCAAGGGATCGCCGGGTGAGATCCCGCCGCCGAGGTTCAGCGGCCGTTCCTGCTCGGCGGCGAAGTCGACCAGGGCCGCGACGAGGTTCTTCATCGGCGAGTCGCGCAGGTGCGCGTCGGCGCTGCCGCTCAGGTAGTAGTGGAGGAAGCCGTCGCTGCGGACCGCGATCGAGGCGGCGGCCACGCCGCCGTCCGGGGCGTGCGCGAGGGCCAGCCACGCCGCGGGCGATTCGAAGATGCGATCGAAGTAGGCCGCACCGAAGAAGTACCGCTCGGCGGCGGCGGTGCGCCGCATCGTCTGCTCGTACGCGGTGAGGAAGCCGGCGCGGTCCTCGGCGCTCGTCACCGGGCCGTGCACGAGCCTCACCTCGTAACCGGCGCGGCGGTTCCTGTTGATCCGGTTGCGGTCGCTGGCCCGGCTCTTGCGGGGCAGCCCGGGGTCCGCGATCTGGACGACGTTGCGCCCGGCCGAGCCGGCCAGGGGCGGATCGCCGAGCGCGTGCCGGACGAAGACCGAGACCAACCCGGTCGGCGCCCAGTCGACCTCCCCCGGGTCGATCGCCGCCGCTGACGACAGCGCATCCGACGTTGACCCCCCCTGGGTGTGGTCAATCTCCGCAACGGCGTCGCGGGGCCTGATGCCCGGGTAGCCGTAGGGCGAGACCGCGTCGCGCTCGTCGGTGCCGGGGATCTCGCGGACGACCAGCGGCGCCAGCAGCTCCGTATCGCCGGCCTCGATCCGCAGCGTGTGGGTGACCCGCTCCGCGTCGAGGAACTCGCGCGAGCGGAAGAACTCCTCGTCGGCGGCCGCCTCGCCGCGGTCGGCGAGCAGCTCGGCCCTCGCGCTCACGGCAGGAGGTCCGCGGCGGCGGCCCGGAACTCGTCCGGCAGCACGCCCCAGACCTCGCAGTCGGCGAGCCGCCCGTCGCGGCGCAGGTGGCCCCGCATCGTCCCCTCGTGACGCCAGCCGAGGCTGGTGACGACCCGCTTGGCCGCCTCGTTCTCGGCGGGGATGCGCCCGTAAACGCGGTGGGCGCCGAACTCGTCGAACGCCTTGGCAATCGTCAGCGCCTCGGCGCGCCGGCCGACACCCTTGCCGCGCACTTCGTCGCCGATCAGCGCCCCCAGCTCGGGCGCGGTCTGGCGGAACAGCCCGTAGAGGGCGGTGAACCCGACCGGCTCCTCGTGGCCCTCGACCAGGATCGCGTACTTGCGGTCCTCGCCGGAGTCGCCCATCGCCCGGCTCACCCAGCCCTCGGCCTCCTCCAGGGAGAACCCGTCGCGCCACTCCATCAGGGTGCGGGTCGCCTCCCGGTTGTTGAACCAGCGGTGCACGGCCGGCGCGTCGCCGGGCTCGAACGGGCGAAGGCTGACCGAGGGGCGCTCGTCCACGCATCGATCCTATGGGCACGTGCCGCGGATTAACCACCTATATGGTGGGTCAATCCGCGGCACGTCCTAATCCGGGGCGAGGCCGTGGCCGGTTACGAGCAGCCAGGCGGTCTTCGCCAGGATGCGGAGGTCGAGCCAGGCGCTGCGCCGGTCGACGTACTCGACGTCGAGCTCGATCCGCTCCTCCCAGGGGATGCCGGCGCGACCCTGGACCTGGGCCCAGCCGGTCAACCCGGGGCGAACCTCGTGGCGCCGCCTCTGGTGCGGCGTGTAGTCCTCGACCTGGGCGGGGATCGTCGGGCGGGGACCGACGATCGCCATCTCCCCGCGCAGCACGTTGACCAGGTTGGGGATCTCGTCGAGCGAGGTGCGGCGGAGGAAGCGGCCGGCGGCCGTGACGCGCGGATCGTCGCGCGCGATCGCGATCCCGATGCCGACCGGGTCGGACCCGAGCACCATCGTGCGCAGCTTGAGCAGCTCGAACTCCTCGCCGTCCCTGCCGACCCGGCGCTGCCGGTAGACGACCGGCCCGCGGCTGCCCAGCTTGATCGCGATCGCGGCGATCAGCAGCACCGGCGCGAGAACCACCAGCGCGAGGAGTGCCACAACAATGTCAAAGATTCTGGGCATGCTCGTTACCAGGTGAGGATGTGATCAAGCAGGTCAAGGACGCAGGGAGCGCGGCGTGCTCTGCACGCGAGCGACCGAGGACGCCGAGATGCGCAGGTCACATCCTCACCTGGTCCCCGCTGCCTTCTCCCACGTCCCCGGCGGACCTCCCCGCAGGCGGTCCCAGAGACCGAGCGCGATCGAGGCGGTGGTCATCGCGTAGTAGCGGGCGACGCGGAACGGGAGGAGCGGCAGCCGGCGGCCGAGCGCGGCCGCGAGGAGGAACGCGAGCTGGATGGCGAGCGTCGCCGTGTAGACCCAGCCCTCGCCGAGGAGGGCGAGGTTCGCCGCCAGCGCGAGCAGGTGCAGGAAGGGGGTCGCGTAGCGCAGCAGCCGGTGCGAGGCGATCTCGAACCCGTAGAGCGGCGAGTAGCCGCGCGGGCTGAGCATCCCTTCCCCCGCGACTATGTCCCAGAGGCCGACCATCATCCGCCGCTTGCGGGCGAGCTCACCCTCCAGCGTCGGCACCATCTTCTCCTCGGCGCCGGCCCAGGGCACGTAGAGCGAGCGCAGTCCCCGCTTGGCGAGCAGGAACGGGAACGAGAGGTCGTGGCTGCCCGAGGGCGGCAGGGCGACGTAGGCGTCGCGGCGCACCGCGTAGATCGCCCCGTTGCCGGCGGTGACTCCGGCGAGCGCCGACTCCATCTCGCGGACGGCCATCTCGTAGCGCCAGTAGGCCCCCTCGACGTTGTCGCCGGCCGCGTCGAGGAACCTGACCTGCCCGCAGACGTAGCCGACCGCGCGATCGGCGAAGGGCTCGACCAGCCGGCGCAGCGCGTCCGGCGCCCAGACGCTGTTCGCGTCCGAGAAGGCGAGGATCTCGCCGGAGGCGCGCTCGGCGGCGGCGTTCTGGGCGGCGACCTTGCCGCCGCGCGGCAGCTCGAGGACGATGTCGGCGCCGGCCGCGCGGGCGTGCTCGGCGGTGCCGTCGGCGGACCCGTCCGAGGCGACGACGATCTGCAGGCGCTCGCGCGGATAGTCGAGTGCCAGGGCGTTGGCGACCTTGGCGGCGATCGACTCCTCCTCGTCGTAGGCCGCGACGATCAGCGAGACCCGCGGCAGCTCCTGCCAGGCGTCCGGGTGGTCGAGGGTGGGCCGGCGGCGCAGGGCGAGCAGCCCTCGCAGGACCACCGGGTAGCCGGCGTGCGTGTAGACGATCAGCCCCGCGCAGATCCAGAAGACGGCCTCGAGCATGCGGCGATTATCTGCTTCCGAGCAGTTCGCGATAGATCGCCATGGTCTGAGCGGCGGCGGCGTCCCAGGAGTAGGGGCCGCTCGCGGCGGCTCGGGCCGCCGCGGCCAGCCGGCCGCGCGCCCCCTCGTCGTGGACCAGCTCGTGGAGCGCGGCGGCGAGCGCGTCGGGGTCGTCGGGCTGGACCAGCCGGGCGGCGCCTTGCGCGGCGACCTCGGGGAAGCCGCCAACGGCGCTGAGCAGCAGCGGCTTGCCGAAGGCGAGGCCGGTGTAGAGGACGCCCGAGTGCTCCGCGTCGCGGTAGGGCAGGACGACGAGGTCGGCGCGGCGAAAGATCGGCGGGATCTCGGCGTCCTCGACGAAGCGGGTGAGGAAGCGCACCCGGCCCGGCACCTCGGCGGCGAGGCGTCGCAGCGGCTCGACGTCCATGCGGGGATTGCCGACGATCCACAGCTCCGCTCCCTCGACCTGGCGGAAGGCGTCGAGCAGCGTGTCGAGCCCCTTGTACGGGCGGAGCAGGCCGAAGAAGAGGACCACCGGCCCCTCGGCGCCCTCGAGCTCGGCCGGCAGCGGCTTCTCGTCGGGCAGGCGAGTCAGGTAGTCGAAGGCCCCGTGGTGGATGACGTGTATCCGGGCGGGGTCGATGCCGAGACGCTCTCGCAGCGCCCGGGCGCCGTGCTCGGAGTGGGCGATCGTGGCGTCCATGCGCTCGAAGACGCGGCGCGCGGCGACTATCTGGCGGCGGCTCGGCCGCGGCGGCAGCACGTAGTGCGCGGTCATCACGCGGGGGCGCCGCGGCGGCAGCAGCATCGCGTCGAGGGCCGGCACCGTCAGCCACTGGTAGTGGACGACGTCGGCTTCGGCGCCGCGCCGGAAGCGCAGCATGTCGGGGACGTGCTCGGCCAGCTTCAAGGCGCGGCGGGCGGGTGCGTCGAGCCCGCGTGCGGCGCTGCGGCGGTAGAAGCTCTCCGCGACCCGGTAGCCGTCGGGCTCGGGGACGGGGCCGTAGAGGAAGCGGCTCGTCACCAGCTCGACCTCGGCCCCGACGCGGGCGAGGGCGGCGGCCAGGGCGCGGTCGTAGGGCGGCGTGAACGCCGACGGGTCGACCAGCTGCACGCGAATCGGGTTGGGCACCGGGTGGTCGGGAGTCACGCGGCGCCGATTATGGTGGCCGTCATGGCGCCCACGCTCTCCTACTGCGTCGTGAACACCAACGGCCGCGGGCACCTGCTCGCCTGCCTGGAGGCGATCGAGCGGACCCACCCGGACGGGACCGATGCCGAGATCCTGGTCCTCGACAACGCCTCGCAGGACGGCTCGGCCGACGCTGCGCGGGGATGGGATCGGGAGCGCTCGGGGCGATCTGCGGGCGATCTGCGGGTGATCGCGCTGGAGCGGCGAGCCGGCAAGGCGGAGAACGACTCGACGCTGATCCGGGAGGCGGCCGGCGAATATTGCCTGCTGCTCAACGAGGACTCCGAGCTGCGACCGGGTGCGGCGGCGGCGCTCGTGGCGGCGCTCGACGAGGACCCCGCAGCCGGGGCGGCCGGGGCGCAGCTGCTCGACTCGGACGGCCGACCGGTGCCCTGCGCGTGGCGCTTCCCCGGCGTGCGGACCGCGCTCGTCGGCGCGCTCTTCCTGCACCGGCGCTTCACCGTGCAGAGCGGCGGCGGCGAGATCCGCCCCGTCGACTGGGCGCAGTCGAGCGCGCTGCTGGTCCGCCGCGAGGCGGCCGCGCAGGTCGACTACCTGGACCCGGCCTTCTTCGTCTACTACGACGAGTGCGACTTCTGCAAGCGCCTCGCCGACACCGGCTGGCGCACCCTCCTCGTCCCCAGTGCCGAGGCGGTGCACCACGACCAACTCTCAACCGACCTCGCCGTCGGCCTCCCTCGCATCGTCGAGTTCCACCGCAATCGAGACCTCTACATGCGCAAGCACCACTCGCGACCCGCCGCGCTGGCGGTGCGAATCCTCACCGCCTGGTCCTACGCGCTGCGCGCTCTCGCGGCGGCGGCGCTGCCCAACCGTCCCGCCCGTATCTACTGGGCACACGCCCGGCAGGCGCTGCTGCCCGGGCGCGGCCAGGGAATCAGGGAGCGGGCGACTTCCGGCTGACGTGCTCCAGCCGGTGCCGTGCAAGGACGCAGAGAGCGCTGTGTGCTCTGCACACGAGCGACCGAGGACGCCGCACGACGCCGTCTGGGGCCGTCAGAGGCGGGCGTCCTCGTTTATCTGCTCGACCTCGAATGACTCGGGGACGCGGCCGTCGACGGAGGGCTCGCGCGGTGCCGCGCGCAGGCGCTCCAGCAGCTCGCCGGGGTGCCGCAGGCGCACCAGCCAGCCGCGCTCCTCGGCGGTGAAGAAGGCGGTGGCGAAGAGCACGGCGGGGTAAGCAAGCCAGAGGACTGCCCGGCCGAGTAGGCCGTCGAGGCCGTCGGTCGGCACCAGCAGCTCGCCGAGGCCGATCAGCGCCGCCGAGACGAGCACGACCCTCGCGAGGCGCCCCCATTCGTAGGGGACGGGGAAGAGGCGCTGGGTGAACCCGTACATCAGCGCGACCACGACCAGGTAGGAGGCGACCAGGGCGATGCCCGCGCCGACGATGCCCAGCGGCGGGACGAGGAGGAGGTTGAGCGCGACGTTGACGACCAGCGCAGCGAGCGTGGCGGGGAAGTTGAACTCGGTGCGGCCGGTCCTGCCGAGGATCACCAGCTGCACCATGTAGAGGGCGTACAGGGTGACCGCGGCGGCGATCAGGCCGACCGCTTCGTAGGAGTCGAAGAACTCCGGCGCGGCGAGCCAGCGCGCCAGCCAGCGGGCGAAGAGCCAGAGCCCGATCACCACGAACGCGCAGCCGGCGAGGAACCAGGTGACGACCGCGGCGTAGGCGCGACGGGCCTCGTCGTCGTCGCGGATCGAGTAGGCGAGCGGCGGCCAGGCGAGCTGGAAGCCGCGAACGAGGATGCTGACGCCCTGCGCGAACTTGATCGCCAGCGAGTAGAGGCCCGCCTCGGCGAGGCCGACGGTGCGAACGATGATCAGCCGGTCGACGAAGTTGAGCGCGTAGAGCGACAGCTCGGCGGGCATCGTCGGCAGGCCGAAGCGCAGCATCCGCCGCAGCAGGCCGCGGTCGGGCAGCAGCGAGAGGCGGCGCCGGTGAACGGCGATCAGGCCGAGGACGAAGAGGGCGCCGCTCGCGTAGCTGCCGAGCAGCAGGCCGCGGGCGCCCTCGCCCTCGCCGACGACCAGCACCACGGTGAGCGCGATCGCGACGAGCACGTTGGCGATCGTCACGGTGAAGAAGGCCCGCGCCCGCTCGTCGAGCCGGAACAGGGTGAGCAGGTACTCGTGCAGGGTCAGCACCCAGAGGCCGCCGATCGCGATCCGCATCAGGTCGGGAGCGGGCCGGTCGAGCAGCGCCTCGGAGAGCGGCTCGGCGAAGGGCAGCGCGATCAGCGCCGCGGCGGTGCCGAGCCAGAAGAGCGCCGCGAAGGAGCTGGCGACGACCGCGGGACGCTCCTCGTCGGTCTTGTAGTAGAAGCGCAGCACCGCCTCGATCACGCCGAACCGGATCACGATGCTGGCTGCGACCACGGCGGCGAAGAGGACCTCGGCGGCGCCGTAGTCGGCGGGCGTGAGGTACTGCGTGTAGAGCGGCAGCAGCGCGACCGCGATCAGTTTCGAGACGACGCTGGCCGCGGTGTACGCGGCGCCGGTAGTCGCCAGGCGACGTAGGTATCCCGACACGCCGCGAGCCTACGCGGGCGCGCGGACCCGGGCCGCCAGCGAGGCCCCGATCGCCATCAGCACCCAGGCGATCGGGTCCTCGTAGAAGCCGGCGTAGGCCATGGTGTGGACCAGCAGGGCGATGAACGCCGCGAGGACCGCCGCTCGACCGACCGTGCCGGCCGCGGGTCCTGTCGTGGCGGCATCCCCCATGTGCTCGGACGCCGCTTCGCGTCGTCCTCCGCTATGGGGGACCCCCGCCGCCACGCCACCCGCGGTGGAACGGTTAGTCGGGAGCAGCGATACCCGTAGTCCGACGGCCATCGTCCACAGCGCGGCCACGAGGAGGGCGGCGTAGGCGGCTAAGCCGATCAGGCCCTGCTCGGCGGCGACGGTGACGGGTTGGGTGTGGGAGACGGAGACGGGGGTCTTCCTGGTCGCGACGTGTTCTCGGTAGGCGCGGGGGAAGGAGCCGGCGCCGTAGCCCCAGACGGGGCGTTGGGCGAACAGCTCGGCGCCCCCGGAGACGAGGTTGGCGCGGCCGCCGGTGTCGACGTTGATCCGCGACGGGTTCAGCTTCGACACGCCGCCGGCGAAGATCACGACGAGGACGGCAAGGACCGCGGCGGCCCCGGCGGCGGCGAGCGTCCAGCGCACGCTCCAGCGCAGCGCGGCGAGCACGGCGAGGCCGGCGAGCAGGGCGGCGAAGCTGGATTGGGAGAAGGTGGGGACCAGGCCAAGCCAGAGAACCGCCACGAGAGTCGTCAGCGCCGCGAGCGCCCGTCTCTCCCTGCTCCACAGCAAGGCCGCCATGGCGATGGTGATGACGAGAGCCAGGTACCTCCCGTAGACGTTCGGGTCCCAGAAGATCGAGTTGACCCTGAAGTAGGTGTGGAACTCGTTCGACCTGATCACCTGGTCGTTCCAGAACAGGCTCCTGGTCACGTACTCCACCGAGCCAACCATCATGAAAGCCACGGCCTCGAAGGCCAGGATCCCGAGCACACCCGTAAGCAGCTTCCGATCCCACTCGATGTCCCGCAGGAGTGCGTAGACCAGCGAGAACGGCACGAAGAAGAAGCAGACGTTCTGCAGCGATTTGGAGAAGTCGGGCGAGTACAGCGTCTGGAGGGCGTAGAGGACGACGACAGTGGCCAAGGCAAGGGGCAGCGCTCGCAGGGAGGGGGGTCGCCCTCGCTCCCTCCACTCCCCGAGGGCGGCGGAGAGCACACCTCCGGCGATCACGAGGTAGAGAGGGACGAGCAGGTTCGCGGTATCGCCGCCGGCCTCCAACGGCACACGGAAGGGGAGCGCGAAGACGATCGCCAGCGGCAGGGCGATCGGCCAGCGGCGAAAGACCGCCGCGAGCGCAGCCGCGGCAACCAGCGCTGCGGCGATCAGGGCGGCGAAGCCGAGCGGCTCCTCGCGCAGGTCGACTATCTGGGGCGAGTGCCACTGGTCGCCGAGGATCAGGGCCGGGAAGAGCGCGAGCGCGGTCAGCATCCCCAGCGCCCGTGCCCGCCCGCGCGGCAGCAGGATCGCCGCCGCGGCAGCCGCTGCCGCGACCAGAACGCCAGCGCCGGCGAGCACCTCGGTCACACCGGCCCCTCGGGCGCCTTATTGCCGCATAGCGAGAGAAACGCGCCCCGGCCGCTCACCGGCCGCACCTCTCGGTGGGCCGGCGCGGCGCGTCGTGCAGGCGCATCACGCCGCCCGGGACCAACGTCCGCTCTTGGCCGAGCAGTTTGACCCGCAGCTTGTAGCGGCCGGGCGGTGCTTTGCCGTCGTTGCGGACGCGGCCGTCCCAGTGGAAGGTGAAGAAGCGGTAGCGCTTCAGGTAGCTGTCGCGGGCGAGGGTGACGATCAGCTTGCCGCCCGGCTTGACGACCTGGACGTGGGCCTGGTCGGACTGGGTGACGCGGAAGCGGATCCGCAGGCGGTCGAAGCGGCAGTCGCCGTTCGGGGTGAAGGCGCGGACGCGGGGACGCTGGTCGTCGCTCTGGGGGACGGCCAGGAAGCTGACCCGGTCCAACACCAGCGGGTCGCGCTTCAGCCGCTGCGACCAGGCGAAGGCCGCCAGGGTGGCCACGACGAGGAGCGCGAAGACGACGGCGCCGGCGTTAACCCGCCGACGAGGCATTGTCCTCGCCGACGACGACCGAGACGGGTGCTTCGGCCGAGACCTCGACGATGTCGGAGGTCATCGGGCGCACCCGGGAGATGTCGAGCGCCCGGGCGACCAGGTGAGCCTCGCGCCCGCTGCCGGGTTCGAACATGACGACGCTGTCGACGAAGCTGGAGCTGCTGTTGGTCACGGCGCCCAGCTGGAAGCCCTCCTGCTCGACCATGTCGCCGTAGGTCGCCGCCAGCCCGGGCACGGCGGTCCCGTTGAGGACCGTGACCTCGATATCGCTCGGCTTGGTCACGGCGGCCGCCTTCTTCGCACCGTTGCCGCCGCCGACGGCGTCGTCGCCGCCCTGCGTCACGGCGTAGGCGATCCCCCCGCCGACCAGGAGCAGGACCGCGAACAGCGCGACCAGATAGCGCGGCTCGCCGAGGCGGCTGCGCCAATCGCCCGGCGCGCCGCCGCCGAAGCGCTCCCGCAACCGCTCGCCGCGGGTCAGTTCGGGCAGGCCGGCCTCGCGCCGCTCGCGCCGCGTCTCGCGCAGGTCCGCGGCGCGGCGCTCGGCCTCCCGCGCCTCCTCGAGCTTGCGCATCTCCTCCGCCCGCTCCGACGCCGCGGCGGAGGTCGTCTCCTTGCGATCGGCATCCCGCTCCGGCGCGGACCCGGCCCATTCGCGCAGGCGGCGGATGTCGCGACCCTGGGTGAACGAGAGCAGCGCAAGCAGGGCCAGGCCGAGGAACGCGACCAAGCCCGCGAAGGCCCCGATTTCCTTGATCAGCTCCAAGGTTTGGCTGCGAGAGGCTATCCGTCGAAGCCGACCGCCGCCGTGTCCCCGCCCGGCGAGGCGATCACTGCGACGACGCGCTCGGCAAGATTCGCCTCGTCGCCGGCCATCACCAGGTGCTCGAGCGAGTTCAGGGTCGTCTCGACCCACTCCGGGTCGAGCGGCGTCTCACGGACCGCGCGGTGGATCCGTTTGGCGGCGGTGGGCTGGAGGCTCTCCGCCGAGCCGACCAGCTCCTCGTGGAGCTTCTCGCCGGGCCGCGGCTGGGTGAACTCGATCGCGATCTGGGCCCCCGGCTCGTAGCCGGCCAGCCGGATCATGTTGGTCGCCAGGTCGACGATCTTGACCGGCTCGCCCATGTCGAGGACGAAGACCTCGCCCTTGCCGGCGCCGATGTCGCCGGCCCGGATCACCAGCTGCACGGCCTCGGGGATGGTCATGAAGTAGCGGCACATCTCCGGGTGGGTGACGGTGACCGGCCCGCCGCGCTCGATCTGGTTGCGGAAGATCGGCACGACGCTGCCGGAGGAGGCGAGGACGTTGCCGAAACGGACGCCGGCGAAGCGGGTGCCGGGGTGCTTGTGGGCCGCCGCCTCGACGATCCACTCCGCCATCGCCTTCGAGGCGCCCATCACCGTCTTCGGGTTGACGGCCTTGTCGGTGGAGATCAGGACGAAGCGCTCGACGCCGGAGGCCGCCGCGGTGTCGGTCGCCACCCGCGTCGCGATCGCGTTGTTGCGGACCGCCTCCAGCGGGTTGGCCTCCATCAGCGGCACGTGCTTGTAGGCGGCGGCGTGGAAGACGACGCTCGGCTTGAAGCGCTGCATCGTCTCCAGCATCCGGTGCGGCTCCTTGCAGTCGGCCAGCACCGCCTCGACGCTCGAGAAGTGGCGCTCCTCGACCATCTCGCGCTCGATCTCGAACAGGTTGTCCTCGGCGTGGTCGAGCATCACCAGCAGGCGCGGGCCGACGCGGGCGATCTGGCGGCACAGCTCCGAGCCGATCGAGCCGCCCGCCCCGGTGACGAGGACGATGCGGTCGCGCAGGTAGGCGCCGACGCGGTCGAGCTCGACGACGATCGGCTCGCGCCCGAGCACGTCCTCGACCTGGACGTCGCGCAGCTGCTTGTTGAGCTGGACGCCGCCGCGCAGCAGCTCGAACACGGTCGGCAGGGTGCGGACGCGGATCTCGCGCTCGCGGCAGGCGGCGACGACCTTGGCGCGCAGGGTCCCCGGCGCCGAGGGGATCGCGATCACGACCTCGTCGGGCTCGGTCTCGTCGAGGATCTTCTCGATCTCGTCGGTGCGGCCGAGCACCTTCAGGCCCAGCATCCGCATCCCCCGCTTGCGCGCGTCGTCGTCCACGAAGCCGATCGCGGTGGCGCCGAGGTTGGGGTTGAGCTGCAGCTCGCGGACGACCATCTGGCCGCCGGAGCCGGCGCCGATCACGAGCACCTCGTGCTTGGGCAAGCGGTGGCCGTGGGCGGGGCGCTCGACGATCAGGCGCACCGCGAGGCGCGCGCCGGCGATCGCGAAAAGGGTGAGGACGAAGTCCATCACCGCGACCGAGCGCGGCAGGTCGGGACCGAACGGGCGCAGCACGGTGAAGAGGACGACGAGCAGGGCGCTGGACACGGCGACGGCGCGGACGATGGTCAGGAAGTCCCGGCCGCTCACGTAGCGCCACCACTTCTGGTAGAGGCCGAAGGCGGCGAACACCGCGACCTTGCCGACCGCGACGAAGCCGACCGCCTGCACGAACATCGTCTCGTAGCGGGGCGGCATGCCGCTCGCGACGTCGAGGAAACGCAGTCGGAAGGCGAGGTAGAAGGCGAGCGCGACGAGCAGCGCGTCGGCGATCACCTGAAGGACCCGATTGCGGTAGACGGGATGGTTCAAGCGGTGCATGGGGGCCGAGCGAGTTTAGTTCCTGCCAGGCCCGATCCCTAGAATGCCCCGCTCCCGCATGCTCCTGCTCGCCAGCGTCACCGACTTCTTCCTGGACCCGATCGTCAACGCGGGGACCGACTTCATCAGCACCACCGGCCTGCCGGCGGTGTTCGTCCTGATGGCGCTCGAGTCGGCCTGCCTGCCGGTGCCGAGCGAGGCGATCATGCTCTTCGCCGGCTCCAGCGTCGCCGCGGGCGAGCTCTCGATGTTCGGGATCGTCGCGGCGGGCGTGCTCGGCAACCTGGTCGGCTCCTGGGCCGCCTACGCGGTCGGCTACTACGCGCGGCTCGACCTGCTCGAGAAGAACCGGCTGATCCACCTGCCGCCCAAGTACCTCAAATGGGCCGACGACTGGTTCGAGCGCTACGGCGACGCGACCGTCTTCTTCACCCGCATGCTGCCGATCATCCGCACGTTCATCTCGCTGCCCGCCGGGGTGGCGAAGATGCCGTTCTGGCGCTTCACGGTGCTGACCCTGCTCGGCTGCATCCCGTGGGTGCTGATGCTCGGGCTGATCGGCGAGGCGGTCGGCCACAACTGGGAGGAGTGGCGCGACAAGCTGCACTACCTCGACTACGCGGTCGTCGCGGCCGTCCTCGTCGGCGGCGCCTACCTGCTGTTCAGGCGCTACCGCGGCGGCGGGCCAGGCAGCAGGCCCGACGCGGTGGGCGACGAGCGCGGGGCGGCCGAGCCGGCCTCGTCCAGCGGCGGCGCTTGAGCCGCCGCGCCGACGGCCGTATCCCCGCCCGGCGCGCCCTCGTCCTCGGGGCGGTGCAGGGGCCTGCGGAGCTGCTGCCGGTCTCGAGCTCCGCCCACATCGTGCTCGTGCCCTGGCTGGCCGGCTGGGATTGGGACGGACTCGACCCGGAGGTGCGCAAGAGCTTCGAGGTGGCGCTGCACGCGGGCGCAGCGGCCGCCCTCGTGATCGGCCAGCGCCACGCGATCGTCGGCGAGCTGCGCTCCTTCGACGGCCATCGTGCCCTGCTTCTCGCGCTCTCCTTCGCGCCGGCCGCGGCCGTCGGCTACTTCTTCGAGCGGCCGATCGAGCGGAGGCTCGGCGGGCCGAAGGCGACCGCGATCGGCCTGATCGCCGGGTCGGTGGCGATGCTGGCGGCCGACACGAGGCCGCAGCGACGCGGCCGGGGCGAGGCGACGCTCGCCGACGGGCTCGCGCTCGGCGTGGCCCAGGCGGCCGCACTGGCGCCAGGCGTGTCGCGCAACGGGGTGACCCTCGCCGCCGCACGCTGGCGTCGCTTCTCCCGCGACCAGGCAAACCTGCTCTCCCGCACGATCGCCCTGCCGCTGATCGTCGGCGCCAGCGCCCTGAAGGGCGCCCGGATGCAGCGGCGTGGCGCCTCGCCGGCGCTGCGGCGCTCGATGGCGCTCGGCGCGACTGCCTCCTTCGCCTCCACGCTCGCCTCGCAGCGGCTGATCCGCTTGGTCGAGCGCGACCGGGCGCTGTGGCCGTACGCGGCGTACCGGATGGCGCTAGCCACACTCGTCCTGCGGAAACTGCGCGGCTAGCAGCGAACTCCAAAAATTGGAGAAACTTGGAGTCGATTTGGAGTTCCCTGCAAACCGCCTGAAAGAATCGCCGGCGTGAGGGACACGGACGCCTACGCGAAGGCCGGGGTCGACCAGGGAGCGGCCGATTCCGCGGTGGCGGGACTGGTCCGAGCGCTGGGCGCGATCGAGCTGGGGCGCCCCTCGCGGCAGGTGCCGCTGCCCGGCCACTACGCGAGCGTGATCCGGATCGACGAGCGGCTCGGGATCGCCCTCTCGACCGACGGGGTCGGGACCAAGCTCCTCGTCGCCGAGCAGCTCGGCCGCTTCGACACGGTCGGGATCGACTGCGTGGCGATGAACGTCAACGACGTGATCTGCGTCGGCGCCGAGCCGCTGGCGATGCTCGACTACATCGCGATCGAGCGGGCCGATCCGGCGGTCTGCGAGCAGATCGGCGTCGGGCTGGCCCGCGGCGCGGAGCTGGCGGGGATCGAGATCCCCGGCGGGGAGCTGGCGCAGCTCGGCGACATGGTCCGCGGCTTCGACGTCGCCGGCGCCTGCTTCGGGACCGTCGCGCTGGACGAGGTGATCGACGGCTCCGCGGTCCAGCCGGGCGATCCGGTCATCGGCCTGCCCTCCTCGGGGATCCACTCCAACGGGTACACGCTCGCCCGCTCGGCGCTGGACGGGCTGCCGCTCGACGAGGACCCGGACGGCCGTCTGGGCCGGCCGCTCGGCGAGGTGCTGCTGGAGCCGACCGAGATCTACGTCAAGCCGGTGCTGGAGCTGCTGCGCTCGGAGGTCGAGGTCCGCGGACTCGCCCACATCACCTCGGGCGGGCTCGGCAACCTGCTGCGCCTCGCGACCGAGGCGGGCTTCGAGATCGACGACCCGCTGCCCGTGCCGCCGGTCTTCGAGCTGATCGCCGAGCGTGCCGATGTCTCCGGGGAGGAGATGCACGAGATCTTCAACATGGGCTGCGGCTTCTGCTGCGTCGTCGCGGCGGATGGCGAGGACCTCGCCCTCGAGCTGCTGCGCAACGCCTATCCCGAGGCGAGGCGGATCGGCAGGGCAGTCGAGGGCCGCCACGAAGTTCTGCGGCGATGAGCACGCGTCCCTCCAGCTCGATGATCGGCACGGTCCTCTCCGGCCGCTACCGGCTGGAGGCGAAGCTGGGAAGCGGCGGTATGTCGACCGTCTACCTCGCCCGCGACGCGACGCTCGACCGCCCCGTCGCGGTCAAGGTCATGCACCGGGAGATGTCCGAGCAGGAGGACCAGCTGCAGCGCTTCCGCCAGGAGGCGCGGGCGGTGGCCAAGCTCTCCCACCCGAACGTGGTCTCTGTGATCGACGCCGGCGAGGACGGCGGCCACCCCTACATCGTCTTCGAGTACGTCAAGGGCGAGACGCTGAAGCAGCGGATCGGGCGGGTCGGCGCGCTCGACACGCAGGATGCGATCGCCTACGCGATCGAGGTGGCCCGCGGGCTGGGCGTCGCGCACGCGCGCAACATGGTCCACCGCGACATCAAGCCGCAGAACGTCCTGATCGACGAGGACGGGCGCGCCAAGCTGACCGACTTCGGGATCTCGCGCCAGCTCGAACAGGCCGGGGTGACGGCGACCGGGCGGGTCCTCGGCACGACCGACTACGTCGCGCCCGAGCAGGCGATGGGCCGGGACGTCGACCCGCGCTCGGACATCTACTCGCTCGGCGTCGTCCTCTACGAGATGCTCGTCGGCCAGGTGCCCTTCCAGGCCGACAGCCAGGTCGGCGTGGCGATGAAACACGTCAACGAGGAGCTGCCCGACGTGCAGCGGCGCCGCCCGGAGGTCTCGGCCGCGGTGGCACTCGTCGTCGAGCGGTCGACGGCCAAGGACCCGGCCGAGCGCTACCAGGCGATCGGCGAGATGGTCGACGACCTGCAGACGGCGCTCGAGGTCGAGGCGGCGCGGGCGGGCTCGACCAGTGGCGAGGCGACGAGCGTGCTCGAAGCCGTGCCACCGCCCAAGCGCAAGCTGTCGACGCGGGCGCGGTGGTCATCGGCGGCGATCGCGGCGCTGCTCCTGATCGCCGCGGCGTCGCTCGGTGCCGTGTATCTGATCTCCGACGGCCTGCTCGGCGGGGGCGGTGCCAACGAGGGCAAGGGAGCCCCGGTCAAGGTGGTCGAGGCGACCGACTACGACCCGCAGGGAGACGAAGAGGAGGGCAGCGAGACGGTCGGCCTCGCCGCCGACGGCGACCCGACCGGCACCGCCTGGGAGAGCGAGCACTACGACGGCGACTCGTTCGTGGAAATAAAGACCGGCCCGGAAGCGGGGGTCGGCCTGTACGTGACCAGCGCATCGCCGGCCACCCCGGCGCGGATGATCGTCCGCTCGCCGACGCCGGGTTGGGACGCAAAGGTCTTCGCCGCATCCGCCGGTCCTCCCTCCGACCTGGAGGGCTGGGGAGAGCCGGTCGGCGAGGTGAGCGATGCCGGCTCGACCCAGGAGATCGCCTTGAAGGTGCCCCAGCCTTCGACCTACTTCCTGCTCTGGTTCACCCGACCCTCGGAAGCGCGCGACCAGGCTGGCCGCTACCAGGTCGAGATCAGCGACGTGAAGCTGTTGGGCTGAGCGCCCAGGACTCAGCCCCGTCCGATCCAGCGGCTCCAGTCACGAAGGTAATCGGCTTCGTCGGGAGCAGCGCGGGGACGATAGGAGTGGCCGCCCACCCTGACCCGTCCCGCCAGGCCGCCGAAACAGCTCTGGGGTGCGGAGAACCTGAGCTCCCCCGCTCGCCTTCCGACTTGCACGCGCAGGCCGGGGCAACCCACCCGGGTCGTGTCGTACTCCCGATGCCGGTAGAGGTGGAGACGGTCCGCAGCTCCTGGGACGGTGCTGCCGCGAAGCATGTCTATCGTGAAATCTCCCTCGTAAACCGAATCCGACGGATCGCCGAAGTCCAGCATCAGGTTGACGAGCAGGCCGGTGCCTCCGCCGAGGCGGAGCGTTCCCCGGTAGTCGATCTCCACACGCAGGTCGTCGGCCCCATTGCGAACGACTAGCTTCGTGATGTCCCATGGCGCCTTCGCGTCGCGCCTTGCGTCGCGGAAAATGCCCTCGGCCGCCGGGGAGATCCCGGGAAAGGAAACGACCGCCACTGCCATCGCAAGCAGGGCGAGCGCCGTCAGACGGCGGCGAGCGATCTCCACGGTGGCGGGATGCTCTCAGAACTCGTGCGAGCGGGCCTGCTCGTGCCGCTCGACGGCCAGGCGGACCAGGCGGTCGCAGAGGTCCGGGTAGGGCAGGCCGGTGGCCTCCCAGAGCTTGGCGTAGACGCTCGTCTCGGTGAAGCCGGGCATGGTGTTCAACTCGTTGACGAGGATCGCGCCGTCGGGCTCGGCGAAGAAGTCGCAGCGGGCGAGGCCCGAGCAGCCGGCGAGGCGGAAGGTCTCGATCGCGAGCTCGCGCAGGCGCGCCGCCTGCTCGTCGGGGATCGAGGCGGGGACGACCAGCTCCATGCCGCCGTCGCCGTACTTGGTCTCGTAGTCGTACCACTCCCCGTGGGCGACGACCTCGCCCGGCAGCGACGCCTCTACTTCGGCGTTGCCGAGCAGGGAGCACTCGATCTCGCGGCCGCCGGCGTGCGCCTCGACGATCGCGCGCGGGTCGTGGCGCAGCGCCAGCTCGACCGCGGCGTCGAGCTCGCCCGGCGAGTCGACCCTGCTGATCCCGACGCTCGACCCGAGGCGCGAGGGCTTGACCCAGAGGGGCAGTCCGATCGCCTGGCAGCGCTCGCGCCAGCCAGGCTCCCCGACCGCGACGAAGTCGACCTGCGGCAGGCCCTGCTGCGCGCAGAGACGCTTCAGCGTCAGCTTGTCCATGCAGACGGCCGAGGCGAGCACGTCGGAGCCGACGTAGGGGACGTCGAGCCACTCGAGCAGGCCCTGGATGCAGCCGTCCTCGCCGAACGGGCCGTGCAGCGCGGGGAAGACGGCGTCGGCGCCGAGCAAGCCGGCGCCCGGAGCAAGGACGACCGGGCCGCTCTCCCAGTCCCATGAGCCTTCGCGGCCGATCGTCACCAGCACCGCTTCGTGGCCCGCCCCCTCCAGCCCCTTCGCCACGGCCTCGCCGGAGCGCAGCGATACCTCGTGCTCGGAGGAGCGCCCGCCGCGCAGCACCGCGACCCTCATTCTTCGACTTCTTCTTCGGGTTCGTCCGCGACGGGCGCCGGCTTGCCGACGACGATCGACGCGCCGCTGCCGGGTTCGACTTCGGAGCCGGGCGGGGGGAACTGGTCGGTGACGCGGCCCACCTGCGAGGGGACTTCCGTCGGCTGTTCGGTCACCGTCGGGATGAGACCGGCCGCCCGCAGCGCTTCGACCGCCTCGCGTCGTTCCTTGCCGATCACGTTCGGAACGCTGGCCTGTTCCTCGCCGGCGGAGACGACGATCGTCACCGTCGACCCGCGCGGCAGCTCCGAACCCGCGCTGGGCGCCTGGCGGATCACCTCGCCGGCCGGCGCTTCGTCTTCCTCTTCGCTGACTTCGGGCGAGAGACCGCGGGCGCGGATCTGCTCCACCGCGAGCGAGCGCTGCGAGCCGACGAGGACCGGCACCTTCTCCAGCCTGGGGCCCTTCGAGACGGTCAGCAGGACGGTCGAGCCGCGCGTCGCCGTCGAGCCGCCCGAGGGATCGGACTTGATCGCCAGCCCTGCCTCGACCTGCTCGGAGTTGACCGGCCTGAGGACGACCTCGAAGCCGGCGTCTTCCAGCGCCGCCACCGCGTCCTCCTGGCTCTCGCCGGCGGTGCCCGGGACCTTGGCGGAGCCCGGGCCGGCGCTGACGGTCAGCGCCACCTTCGGCTTCGAGCAGAAGAAGCTGAGCAGCGCGCAGTCGAGATCCGTCTCGCCCGCGGAGGGGTCCTGCTCGAGCACGGTGCCGGCGGCGACCTCGCGCTCCACCCGGCTCACCTCCCCGATCTTGAACCCATCCTGTTCCAGCAGCGAGATCGCGACGTTGAGCTGGTTTTCGGTGACGCCGGGGACCTCGGTCGTCGTGTCGCGGGTCAGTGCCAGGCCGGCGAGCACGCCGAGCACGACCGCGAGTGCGACCAGCGCCCACAGCCAGCGGCTCCTGCGCCGTTCCTCCTCCAGGGCCGCGGCTGCCGCCGCCTCCTCGGGACCGACCACCGGCGGCGGCAGCGGGGCGAAGGCGGCCGTGCCGCCGCCGACGGCGCCCGGGTCCCGCAGCGCCGCGTCGAGCGCGGCGATGAAGGCGTCGGCGCTCTGGAACCGCTGTCCCGGGTCCTTCTCCAGAGCCCGCATCACGACCGCGTCGAGCGCGGGTGAGACGCTCGGGTTGATCGAGCTCGGCCTCTGCGGCATGTGCGACACCTGCTTCATCGCGATCGCCACGGCCGAGTCCGCCTCGAACGGCACCCGCCCGGTCAGCGCCTCGTAGAGGATCACCCCAACCGAGTACAGGTCGGACACCGTCGTCACGTCCAGACCCTGCGCCTGCTCGGGGGAGAGGTAGTGGGGAGTGCCCATCACCGAGCCGGCCTGGGTGATTTCCGATGCGCCCGCGCGGGCGATGCCGAAGTCGGTGACGGTGACCTCGCCCTCGGCGTCGACGATCGCGTTCTGCGGCTTCAGGTCCCGGTGGACGATGCCGTGGCGGTGCGCGAACCCGGCCGCCTCGAGCACCTGGCGGACCAGCCCGGCGGCCTGCTCGGGCGTCAGCCCCGCCTCGATCAACTGCTTCAGCGAGCGTCCCTCGAGCAGCTGCATCGCGATGTAGTAGGTCCCGTCGACGTCGCCGCGGTCGAAGACGGCGACGACGTGGGGGTGCTGCAGCCCGGCGGCGGCCTCCGCCTCGCGCCGGAAGCGCTCGACGAACTCGCGGTCCTGGGCGAAGCGCCGGTGCAGGACCTTCAGGGCGACGCGGCGCTGGAGGTGGGAGTCCTCGGCGAGCCAGACGTCGGCCATGCCGCCGGAGCCGATCCGCTCCAGCAGCCGGTACCGCCCGTCGAGCACGCTCCCCTCACCGACCTCAATCACCGCTGCGGCACTCCCCGCCGACGGGCCTGAAACCGACAGCCAGAGTCGCATTTTCGGCCCATCGGCGGCTGTTGTATCTCATTCGTCGCCCAGCAGCGCTTCGGCGACTTCGCGGAAGATCGGGGCCGCGATCTCACCGCCGAACGAGGGGGTGCACTCGACCGTCACGGCGATCGCGATCTCGGGGTCGTCGGCCGGGGCGAAGCCGATGAACCAGGCCTGGTTCGCGTCCGTTTCGCCGCAGCTGTCGTTGAAGGGCGTTTCCGCGGTTCCGGTCTTGCCGGCGACGGCGATGCCCGAGATCGCCGCGTTGGTCCCGGTCCCGCCGCTGACCACGCCTTCCATCGCGTCGGTCAGCGCCGCCGCGGTGTCCTCCTCCATCGCCTGGCTGTAGCGGCCGGGGTCGAGCCGCTCGGTGACCCGCCCGTCCGGATCGACGACGCGGCTCCAGATCTGCGGCCTCATCAGGTCGCCGCCGTTGGCGATCGCGGCGGCGACCTCGGCCATCTGCAGCGGCGTGACCAGGAGGCGCTCCTGGCCGATCGCGACGCGCGCCACGTCGACCGGGTCGCCGCGGCCGAGCAGGTCGCCGCCCTCGTAGACACCGCTGCGGTAGACCTGTTCGTCGGGCAGGTCGATCGCCGGCGGCGAGCCGAAGCCGAAGTCGTCCATGTATTCGAAGAGCGTGTCCCCGCCGACCTGTTCGCCGAGCTGCGCGAACCAGGTGTTGACCGAGCCGGTCAGCGCCGCTTCGAGCGGGATCGGGCCGTAGCTGGCGCCGTCGGAGTTGGCGAGCGGCAGGCCCTGGACCTCGATCGAGGCGGGCGCGTCGATCGTCGTCTCGAGGTCGATCACGTCGCTTTCGAGGCCGGCTGCGGCGGTCACCACCTTGAAGGTCGAGCCGGGCGGGTAGAGGCCCTGCGTCGCCCGATTGACCAGCGGCGTTTCGAACGTGTTCCGGTTCAGCCTCGCCAGCGCGAAGGGAACCCGGTTCGGGTCATACGGGGGGTTGGAGGCCATCGTCCGCACCCGGCCGGTGCTCGGCTCGATCGCGACTACTGCGCCGAACCCCGCCGCTTCCAGGCCGGCCATCGCGACCCGCTGGCCTTCGGGGTCGAGGTTCGTGACCACGTCGTTGCCCTCCTGCGTCTGGCCGCGCAGCTCGTCGAGCAGCGAGACGAACTCCGACTCGTTGCCGACCAGCTCGTCGTTGTGGAACTGCTCGAGCTCGCTGTCGCCCTCGCGCACGAAGCTGTACCCGACGGGGTGCCCGTAGAGCGCCCCTTCGGGGTAGCGCCGGACGTAGCGCAGGTTGTCGCCGCGCCCCTTGGCGACGGAGCGGGCGATCACGGTGCCGTCGGCGGCGAGGATCCGGCCCCGCTCGATCTGCTGCTGTTCGAGCAGCGGCCGCTTGTTCGCCGTCTTCTCCTTCAGCGCCTCGGCTTCGAAGACCGACCAGTACGAGGTGAAGCCGACCAGGACCGCGAAGAGGACGACGATCAGGCCGAACAGCTTGACGATCTGCCGGTTCACGCCGCCTCCACCGCCAGCGGGCCGGTCCGCGCGGCGGCGGCCGTCTCGCGCCGCGCCCGGTCGGAGATCAGCAGGAGCAGCGCCAGCAGCACGAAGTTGGCGACGATCGAGCTGCCGCCGTAGCTGATGAACGGCAGCGTCACGCCGGTCAGCGGGATCACGCGCGTGACGCCGCCGATGATCACGAACGCCTGGATCGCGAAGACGGCGGTCAGGCCGGTCGCGAGCAGCTTCGAGAAGCCGTCGTCGGCCAGCAGCGCGATCTTGAAGCCGCGGGCCGCGAACAGCAGGTAGGTGAGGACCACGGCGCAGGCGCCGAACAGGCCGACCTCGTTGACGATCAGCGAGTAGATCGTGTCGGTCTGGGCCGCCGGCAGCAGCGCATCGTCAGTGCCGGGGATCGTGATCAGCCCCTGGCCGAAGCCCTTGCCGAACAGCCCTCCGTCGGCCTGGGCGAAGATCGACTGGAGGATCTGGTACCCGGTGACGGTCGGGTCCTGGTAGGGGTCGAGCCAGATCGTGATCCGGTCGTGCACGTGGGGCACGGTCGAGGCGAAGAACCAGGCGCCGAGCATGAACATCGCCATCCCGATCGCCACGAACGAGAAGCGGCCGGTCGCGACGTAGAGGAGCGCCAGGAAGGCCGCGAAGAACATCAGCGAGCTGCCGAGGTCGCGGATGAAGACGAGCATGAACATCGAGGCGCCCCAGACGACGAGCAGCGGCCCCAGGTGCTTCAGCGGCGGCAGGGTGACCCCGAGCACCCGCCGCGCGCCGACGATCAGCACCTCGCGGTGCTCGCGCAGGTAGCTGGCGAGGAAGACGACGATGCAGATCTTCGAGAACTCGGCCGGCTGGAAGGCGAGCGGGCCGAGCTTGACGCCGAGATAGGCGCCGTTGACCTGCTGGCCGATCCCGGGCAGGCGCGGCGCCAGCAAGAGCAGCAGGCCCGCGATCGCGATCGTGTACCGGTAGCGCTCGAGCACGTCGTAGTCGCGCACGAAGTGGATCGTCAGCGCGAAGAGGAGGAGCCCCATCACGAACCAGTTGGCCTGGTCGCGCGCCAGGTCGGGGTCGATCCGGTAGATCATCACCAGGCCGAACGCGGTCAGCAGCGCGACCAGCGGGAACAGGTACGGGTCGGCGTTGGGAAGGCGCAGGCGCAGGTACACGTGGGTCGCGAGGCAGACCGCGAGGAAGTAGGCGCCGTAGACGAGGCTGAGGTCGCCGAGGCGGGTCTGCTCCTGGGCGAAGACCGCCGCGAACCCGGCGCTGAGCAGCAGCGCGACGGGGACCAGGGCGACCAGCTCGCGGTTACGGGCAGACATCGACGGCTCCGCCCCTCAACGAACCCCCTGGCCGCGTTCGATGTCTTCGATCAGCGAGACGGCATCCGAGCGCGAGCGCAGGTCGTGGCCGGTGACCGCGCCGCGGCGCCTGCCGGCGAGCGCGGCGGTCTGGATCGGGCTCGCGTAGCGCTCCTCGTAGAGCTCGATCCCGAGCGGCAGCTCGTAGGGCAGGCCGCGGTAGAGGGACACCCGCCCGCCTTCGTCGGTGCCGAGGAACCAGACCTGGCGGCTGCCGTACCAGGCGCCGACGACGAGGGCCGCGACGACGGCGAGGACCGCCAGCGCCTTGGCCGCGGTCCGGAGCCGCCGGCGCGGCGATTTCGCCTCCTGCTGCTCGCGCCGCTGCCGGGCCGCCGCGGCCGCTTCGCGCTTGCGCACCTCGGTCGCGGTCAGCCCCGCCTCGGCGGCGGCCGAGCCGACCAGCGTCGCGTCCCCGGCGGCGTCGCGCATCGGCGCCGCCGCGTCGTCGAGCCGGAAGGCGAGCGCGGTGATGTTGTCGCGGCCGCCGGCGCGGTTGGCCGCGTCGACCAGGGCCCGCACCGCCTCGTCCATCGAGCCGGCGCCGGAGAGGACCGCGGCGATCCGCTCCTCGTCGACCATCGTCGTCAGCCCGTCGGAGCAGAGCATGAACACGTCGCCCGGCGAGGCGGGCACGGTCTGCACGTCGACCTCGACGTCGGGCTCGGGGCCGAGCGCCCGCGTGATGATCGAGCGCTGCGGATGGTCCTCGGCCTGCTCGTCGGTGATCTGGCCCTTGCGGCGCATCTCCTCGACCAGCGAGTGGTCCCGGGTGAGGCGCTCGAGCTTGCCGCTCCGCAGGCGGTAGGCGCGGCTGTCGCCGACATGGCCGATCCCGACCTCTTCGCCCTGGGCGTCGACGATCGCAGCCGTGATCGTCGTCCCCATCCCGGCCCGGGAGGGGTCGGAGCGGGCCAGATCGTGGATCTGGCGGTTGGCGGCCTCGATCGTCTCGCGCAGCACCCGCTCCGGCGGCGCCTCGGGCAGGTCGCGGTCGAATGCCTCGGCGGCCGCCTTGGAGGCGACCTCGCCGGCCTGGGCACCGCCCATCCCGTCGGCGACGACGAAGATCGGCGAGCGGACGTACAGCGAGTCCTCGTTCTCGCTGCGCTGGCGGCCGGTGTCGGTGCGGGACGCCTGGTCGTCTATGCGGAGCATCGGGCCTCGCCCCTCATCCGGCCTCGAACCTGAGCTCGGTGTCGCCGATCCGGACCACGTCGCCGTCGATCAGCTCGGCTTCGCCGTGCAGGCCGGCGTCATTGAGCAGGGTGCCGTTGGTCGAGTTCATGTCTTCGACGTAGGTTCGTCCTTCACGGGAGAAGATCCTGGCGTGCAGGCCGGAGGCGTAACGGTCCTCGATCCTCAGGTCGGCCTCCGCGGAGCGGCCGATCGAGAGCCCGCCGATCAGGTCGAAGCGCTCGCCCTCGCGCAGACCGCCGCCGCGGAGCGCGACGAGCCACGCCTCCTCGCCGCCGGCGGACTCCCCGAACGAGGGCACGGGGTGGAACCCGGTCGCGTCGGGCGCCGGGGCGACCGTGCGCCGCAGGTCCTTCATCGCGCTGCGCGCGATGCCGAGCAGGAACAGGTAGAGGACGGCCAGGAAGCCGAACTTGAGTGCCACTGAGATCGGGTCGTAATCCATCTCGTCGCTCGCGCTAGGACTCGACGTCGAACCGGAACGTCGTCGTGCCGAGGGTCACCCGGTCCCCGGAGCTTAGGCGCGTCGAGCCGACGCGCCGATCGTTCACCTTGACGCCGTTGGTCGAGCCGAGGTCGGCGATCGTCCACTCGCCCGCCGGCGAGCGACGCAGCTCCGCGTGGTGGCGGGAGACATTGGGGTCGCGCAGCACGCAGTCGGCGTCCTTGGCCCGACCGAGCGTCGCCCGCGGCCCCTCCAGGACGTAGCGGCGGTCGTCGATCGAGACGACCGCGCGGGTCGCGACCTCGGCCCGCGACGACGGAGACTGCTCGGAGGGCTTCACGTCCCGCACCGCCGAGTAGACCATCGTGTGGCCCTCGTCGCCCTGGCTCGGGCCCTCGCCCTCGCGGCTCGGCGGCTTGACCAGCCGCGCCTGGATCCCGAACTCGCCGAGGCGCAGGCGCTCGTCGGTCTCGAAGCTCACCGACGGCCTGGTCAGGAGGTCGTAGCTGCGACGGCGGGCGTGCTCGAGCAGATAGCCCGACAGCTCCTGCTCGAGCGAGCGCTCGTACCCCTCGAGGCGGGTGCGGTCGCGGCCGGAGAGGTAGACCGTGTATTCGTTGGGGACGTAGACGCGGGCGACCCCGGCGGTCTTGTGGGCGTCCATTTCCTTGGCCAGCTTGCGGGCCAGCTCGACCGGCTGCACCTCGGAGCTGAACGCACGGCTGAAGACGCCCTCGACGAGGCCTTCGATGCGACTCTCGAGGTTGCGTAGGACGCTGATCGGGGAATCCTAGATGTCAAGCCGCGCGGAGGCGGTGGCTAGGGGACGAGGGCTCCGTGCCCGACCGCGAGCCAGGCGCCGAGCACCGCGGCGGCGGCGGCGACCCCGAGGCGAATGCGGATCGCCGGCGAAGCCTGGCGCGGACGGTCCGCGAGCAGCTCCAGCGACTCCTCGATCGCGCTCCCCAGCTCCTCCAGGGGCGGGCGGCGCGACGGGCGGCGCTCGAGGCAGGCGTCGACGGTGTCGCACAGCTCGCGCGGCAGGTCGGGGCGCAGCCGGCGCAGCGACCGCGGGCGGGCGCCGATCGCCCGGGCGGTGGCGGCGGGCGAGGAGCGGCGGTTGGGGTTCTCGCCGCTCCAGCACTCGTACAGCGTCAGGGCCAGCGAGTAGACGTCGGCCTCGGGGCCGGCAGCGCTTCCCTCGGCCTGCTCCGGGGACATGTAGGCGAGCGTGCCGACGACGTCGCCGGGCGCGGTCAGCGCCGCCCCGTCGGCGAGCCGGGCGATGCCGAAGTCCATCAGCTTGGCGCGGCGCTCCTCGTCGTCGCCGACGAGGACGTTCTGCGGCTTCACGTCGCGGTGGACGACGCCGCGCGAGTGGGCGTGGTCGAGCGCCTCGCAGAGGTCGGCGCCGATCTCGCCGATCTCGCGGTCGCTGAGCAGCCCCTCGGAGCTGAGCCGGGCGAGGGTGTCGCCCTCGACCATCTCGGTGACGAGCAGCGCGTTGCCGTCCTCCTCGCCCATCTCGTAGAGGGTCACGATGCCGGGGTGGTTGAGCCGCGCCGCGGCCTGCGCCTCGCGCATCACGCGCCGTCGCGCCTCGCCGCGCGACTCGATCGCCTTGACCGCGACCGTTCGCTCGAGCCGGCCGTCCCAGGCCTCGTAGACGACGCCGAACCCGCCGCTGCCGATCCGGCGCTCGATCAGGAACCGATTGAGGACGAGGGAGCCGACCAAACCACCCACCGAGTTCGGCACCGCCGTTCCCTCTCCTGCGCCGGGCGCACGGCACGAAGTGCAAAAACCCCACCGTTTGCGGCGGGTCTCGGGGCGGCGACCTGTCCGCCGTGCATACTCTCCGCCCAGCCAACCAGCTTGGAGAGCGCTAAGTGGAGGATTCCCTCGCATCCCGGCCGCCGCGTCGGCCGCGGCCCAAACGCCGGCCCGAACGACAGCAGATCATGCTGCGGCGAGCGCTCGCGCTCGGGGCCGGCCTGCTGATCCTGATCCTGCTCGTGCTCGGCGTGCGCGGGTGTCTCGACGCCCGCAAGGACCGGGCGCTGAGCGACTACGCGACCGACGTCACCCAGATCGTCGACGAGACCGCGCGGACCAGCGAGAGCTTCTTCGCCAAGCTCTCCGATCCCGGCAGCCTCTCCGTCACCGAATTCGTCGACCAGGTCAACGCGGACCGCAGCGCGATGGACAACTACGCGGCGCGGGTCGAAGGGCTCGACGCACCCGGCGACATGAGCGAGGCCCAGACCGCGCTCGAGCTGGTCTACGCCCTGCGGCGCAGCGCGATGGCCGGCGTCGCGGAAAAGATGCGCACCGCGCTGGGTGACGTGGGGGCCGAGAAAGCGACCGCCGGGATCGCGAAGCAGATGGGCAAGCTGATGGCGAGCGACGTCCTCTACGCCTCGGTGGTGCGGCCGGAGATCGACGCGGTGCTCGCCGACAACGAGATCGAAAGCGAGGACGTCCCGGAGAGCACCTTCCTCCCCGACGGGACGAAGTGGCTCGACGAGGGAGAGGTCGGCTCGGCGCTCGGCTCGGTCAGCGGCGCCGAAACGGGCGACGTGGCGGGCGTGCATGGCCTGGGGCTGATCGGGACCAGCCTCAACGGCACCGAACTCTCGCCCGAAGCGGCCGTCTCGGTCAGCGCCGAAGAAACCCCCGAACTGGAAGTCGAAGTCCAGAACCAGGGCGACTCGACCGAGAACGGGGTCACCGTCTCGGTCTCCGCCGGCGGCGAAACGCTGCAGGGGGAGATCAGCACGGTTGCCGCCGGCGAAACGGCGACGGTGACGATCCCGCTGATCCCGACGCCGGAAGGCGAAGTGACGCTCGAAGTGGAAGCCGAGCCGGTTCCCGGCGAGCAGGTCTCCGAAAACAACGAGGCCACGTACACGGTCAGCTTCGAATGAGGGTCGCATACCTCGGGCCGGCCGGCACCTTCACCGAGGACGCGCTGAGGGAGGCCGCCCCGCCCGAGCCGGTCGAGGCGATGCGGACCCCGACCGTCCACGAGGCGATCCTCGCGGTCGAGCGGAGCGAGGCCGAGCGGGCCTTCGTGCCGTTCGAGAACTCGATCGAGGGCTCGGTGCGCAGCACGCTCGACACGCTCGCCTTCGAGGCGGAGGCCGTGACGATCGTCGGCGAGCACGACTTCCAGGTGCGCGCCCACCTGATCGCCCGCGAGGGGGTGGGGCTGGACGAGGTCGCCGCGGTCCTCTCGCATCCCCAGCCGCTCGCCCAGTGCGCCCGCTTCCTGCGCGAGCAGCTGCCCGGCGTCGAACGCCGCAGCGTCAGCAGCACCGCCGAGGCGGTGCGCATGGTCGGGGAGTCGGTGCGGCCCTGGGCGGCGATCGGGGCGCGGGCGGCGGCCGACCTCTACGGCTGCGCGGTGCTGCGCGAGGGGATCGAGGACGAGCCCGAGAACGTGACCCGCTTCGTCTGGATCGCCCCGCAGGGAACCGTCCCGGGGGACGGCGACACCTGGCGGACCTCGCTCGTCTTCTCCGAGCTCGGTGCCGACCACCCGGGCGCCCTGGTCGACGCGCTTCGCGAGTTCTCGTCTCGGAACGTCAACCTGACCCGGATCGAGTCCCGGCCGCTGCGCCGCGGGCTCGGCCGCTACATGTTCTTCTGCGACGCCGAAGGCTCCTTGGCGGACTCCGCAGTCGCCGCGGCGGTCGAGGCGCTGCGCGCGAAGGCCGAGTCGGTGCGAATCCTCGGTTCCTACCCGGTCGGGTAGGCGCCTGCGTAGAATTGCCGAGCAACATGGCACGAGTCCTCGTACTCAACGCGACGTATGAGCCGATCAACGTGTGCACGTTGAGACGAGCCGCCGTGCTGCTCCTGAAGGAGAAGGCCGAGATGCTGGAGCGCCGCGAAGGGGCGATCCACTCCGAGCGGATGACGCTCGACCGTCCCGATGTGATCCGACTGGTCAACTACGTCCGCGTCCCGCGCGAGGCGCACCGGCGCCGGATCACCCGGCGCGCCGTCCTCGCCCGCGACGCCTGGACCTGCCAGTACTGCGGCTCGCGCAAGTCGGGCCTTACGGTCGACCACGTGATCCCGCGCAGCCGCGGCGGCAAATCGGTCTGGGAGAACATCGTCGCCGCCTGCGCCAGCTGCAACCGCCGCAAGGGCAACCGCCTCCCCCGCGAGATCCAGATGCACCCCCGCAAGCGCCCCAAGGCCCCGCCGCCGACCGTCTTCATCCAGGTCGCGACGCCCAGCATCCCGCCGGCGTGGCAGCAGTACTTACCCGCGGCTGCCTGAAGTCTTTCGGGCTATTCCTTCTTGTCCGCTCGTCGTCGGCTTCGCAGGGATGCCACGAACTCCTCGTAGCCCTCGTGGCTTTCCCCTCTATGGCGCACCCGCTCGACGACTCCCTCCGGGGGCGACCCCACCGCGATCTTCGCAGCCGGTATCGATGAGGCCAGCAGCGGGCGGTGCTGCCAGGTCGAGGCGATCTTGGGAGCGAACAAGGTCAAGTTGACGGCATCTGGAAGTGCCGCAGAAGGCGCGAGCACCCCCTGAAACCCAGCTTCCCGAAGTCTTTTCCCCTCCTCCTGACAACGGGAGTAGTCGTCATCGACAAGAGCGTCCGCGGGAAAGCCTGCAGCCTCGGACTTCTCGAAGGTGCCGTAGTCAGCGACTCGCTGAACGTGTACTTCGGCAACCCACATGGGCATTCGCACCAAGGCGACCTCCTGCTCGGAGCGAAGGCCCTCGGCCCGCACCAACTCCGCCCAAGCTCCCTCGACGGTCGTGCTCAGATATTGCGTGGCGCCATCTCCTGCTCCGTGCCACCGACCCGGTTCGCTGTTGGGCCTCACCCAGAACGGCGTGTCGTAATTGGAGTAACGGAAAGCGAACTCGTCGAACTGCGTGGCATTGGGTTTTGGCTCAGGAGCCATGCTGAGCACGGCCGCGGCGTGCCGCGAGCATCAAGGCTCGCTCGAAATCCGGGTCCTCGATGACGTCTATGGGAGAGCGCCCGTCCAAGTCCTCCCGCTGCCGGTAGAACCAGGCTACGACTCCAGCAGACGTCCAGGCACGCCACAGCAGAGCCACCAGACGCGCAACGAGTTGTAGACGGCGGGAGGGCATCCGGGCCTCGTCCTTCGCCAATCGCTGGACCTGCCTCTCCCCCACACCGATGAGCTCGCCCAACTGCTTCCGCGAAACCCCCGGCAGCTGCAGGGAGAGGCTCTCGAGCAGCTCCTTCGCGTTCGATTCGCTCCCATCGGGCTGGCCGTCCAACGCATCCCGAACGATGTGTCTCACCGCCTCCGCGTGGACGATGAAGGAGTCGACGCTGTCCAAAGGCCGCTCCTCGTCGAGTGCGTTGAGCGCTTGGAGCCCGTCGATGATGTGCCCTCGGATCTCGGCCAGCGCCTCGGGGTCGATGTCCGGCGGAACCTCCTTGTGGAGCTGGGAGGAAAGTCGCTGGGCCGTTTCGACAAACCTCTCCATGTAGGCGGAGTCAAGGGCGTGCTCGGGCGTCTCGCCTGCGCTCGTCGCCAGATCCTCTTGAAGCGCGGTTTGCCAGCGCTCGATCTCGCCCTCGATCCGCTCCAACTGCTGGCGCTCGGGCTGGGTTAGAAGGTCGGGCATTTCACCTCCCCGTTCGTCGTGCGCATGTCGGGCTCATGTCGCTTCTTCCGACATATTAGCGACATGTCATGTCGGACACAACACGACAAACAGCTTGTTACCCGCGCAGCGTCTCCTGCTCGGGAGCCGCGCCGTCGCCATCGGCAGCGGAAGTGTCCGCGCCCTCGCTCGACTCGACCACCAGGGCGACGGCGCTGACGCAGTCGTCGTCCTTGATGTTCATCACCTTCACGCCCTGGGTGGGGCGGCCCATCCGGGAGATGCCGCTGACCGAGGTGCGCTGGACCATCCCGTTCTGGGAGATGAACAGGAGGTCCTGGTGCTCGCGGACGATCAGGGCGCCGGCGAGGCCGCCCTTCTTCTCGGTCAGCTTCGCCGTCAGGACGCCTTTGGTCCCGCGGCCCTTGATCGGGTACTCGGCGATCGAGGTTCGCTTGCCGTAGCCGTTCTCGGTGACCACGAACAGCTCGGTGTCGTCGCGGGCGATGTCCATCGCCAGGACGCGGTTTTTCTTGCCGGAGACGTTCATCCCTTTGACCCCGCTCGTGTCGCGGCCCATCGGCCGCACCGCGTCCTCGGAGAAGCGCGAGGCGTGGCCCGAGTGGGAGACCATCAGGATGTCGTCCTCGCCCGAGGTCAGGCGGACCTGGACCAGCTCATCGCCGTCGCGGACCTTGATCGCGATGATCCCGTCGGCCCGGATCGGCGTGTTGTAGGCGAGGAACTCGGTCTTCTTGATCAGGCCCTTGGCGGTGGCGAAGGCGAGGTACCTGTTCTCCTTGAAGTCCCGGGTCGGGATCACCGCCATCACCCGCTCGCCTTCGCGCAGCGGCAGCAGATTGACCAGGGCGCTGCCTTTCGCGGTCCGCGAGCCCTCGGGCAGCTCGTAGACCTTGAGCCGGTAGACCTTGCCGCGGTTGGTGAAGAAGAGCAGGTAGTCGTGGGTCGAGCAGATGTGCAGGTGGGCGATGTAATCGTCCTCTTTGAGGTTCATCCCCATCACCCCGACGCCGCCGCGACGCTGCTGGCGGTAGGTGGCGAGGGGCAGCCGCTTCACGTAGCCCGAGGCGGTCAGCGAGACGACCATCTGCTGGTCGGCGATCATGTCCTCGATTCCGACGTCGCCCTCGAAGTGGGCGATCTCGGTCCGCCGCTCGTCGCCGTAGGACTCGACGATCTCGGCCAGCTCCTCCTTGACCAGCCCGAGCACCCTCGACTCGTCGCCGAGGATCGCGCGCAACTCGCCGATCCGCTCGATCAGGTCGGCGTGCTCGGCCCGCACCTTGTCGGCCTCGAGCGCGGTGAGCCGCTGCAGGCGCATGTCGAGGATCGCCTGGGCCTGCTCGCGCGAGAGCTCGAACCTCTCGATCAGACCGTCGCGGGCGGCCTCCGGATCGGCCGAGGCGCGAATCAGCTTGATCACCGCGTCGAGGTTGTCGAGCGCGATCAGCAGCCCCTCGAGGATGTGGGCGCGGGCCTCGGCGCGGCGCAGTTCGTACTGGGTGCGGCGGGTGATGACCTCGCGCTGGTGCTGGACGTAGTGGTGGACCAGCTCGAGCAGGCTCAGCGTCCGCGGCACGCCGTCGACCAGCGCGACCATGTTGATGCCGAAGCTGCTCTGCATCCCCGTTTTCTTGTAGAGGTTGTTGAGCACCACCTTGGCCGGGTGGCCGCCGCGCTTCAGCTCGATCACGAGCCGCATCCCGGAGCGGTCGGACTCGTCGCGCAGGTCGGAGATGCCCTCCAACTTCTTGTCGCGGACGAGGTCGGCGATCTTGGTGATCAGGCCGTTGTCGCCGCCCTTCTTGACCATGAACGGCAGCTCAGTGACGACGATCGCGTCCTTGCCGCCCTTGAGCGGCTCGACGTGGGCACGGGCGCGGACCCGCACGGTGCCGCGGCCCGAGGCGTAGGCGTCGCGGATCCCCTCCATGCTCATGATCCCGCCGCCGGGGAAGTCGGGCCCCTTGACGTGCTCCATCAGGCCGGCGAGGTCGATGCCGGGGTCGGCGATGTAGGCGCTGACGGCACCGGCCACCTCGCGCAGGTTGTGCGGCGGGATGTTCGTCGCCATCCCGACGGCGATCCCCGCAGCGCCGTTGACCAGCAGGTTCGGGAAGCGGGCCGGCAGGACCAGCGGTTCCTGGGTCGATTCGTCGTAGTTCGGTCCGAAGTCGACCGTGTCGGCGTCGATGTCGCGCAGCAGCTCGGTCGCGAGCCGGCCGAGGCGCGCCTCCGTGTACCGCATCGCGGCGGCCGGGTCGTCGTCGATCGAGCCGAAGTTGCCCTGGCCGTCGACCAGCGTGTAGCGCAGCGAGAACTCCTGCGCCATCCGCACGAGGGTGTCGTAGATCGCCGAGTCGCCGTGCGGGTGGTACTTGCCCATCACCTCGCCGACGATGAACGCGCACTTGCGGTAGGCCCGGGTCGGCTGCAGGCCGATGTCGTGCATCGCGTAGAGCACCCGGCGGTGGACCGGCTTGAGCCCGTCGCGCACGTCCGGCAGGGCGCGGCCGACGATCACGCTCATCGCGTAATCGAGGTACGACGAGCGCATCTCCTTCTCGAGCTCGCGCTCCTCGATGCGGCCGGTCAGCGCCTCGAGCGCCATCAGCGATCGCCTCCTCTAGACGTCAAGGAACTTGACCTCTTTGGCGTTGCTCTCGATGAAGTCGCGCCGCGGGCCGACCTGGTCGCCCATCAGCATCGAGAAGATCTGGTCGGCGGCCGTCGCGTCGTCCAGGGTCACCCGCGCGAGCGTGCGGCTGGCGGGATCCATCGTCGTCTCGCGCAGCTGGTCGGCGTTCATCTCGCCGAGCCCCTTGAAGCGGGTCAGCTGGACGCCGTGGCGGGCCAGCTCGAGCACCGCGCCGCGCAGGGCCTGGAAGGAGAGTGCTTCGCCACTGCGCGCGCCGAGCCGGACTTCGAAGGGCGGCCGCCCGACCTGCTTCAACAGCGCCGTGTGGACCTCCGCGAACTTGCGGTAGTCGTGGTGCTCGAACAGCTCGCGTGGGAGCTTGTGGGTCCGGGCGAGTCCGCTCTTGCGCTCGATCGCCTTGACGCTCAGGCCCGCCTCGGAGTCCTCGACGATCTCCGTCTCGAAAGGCTCGCCCGGGTCGGCCTTGCGGCCGAGGACCTTGCGTGCCCCGGCGAGCGTCGTCACCTCCTCGTCGAGCAGGCTCGACTCCTCGAGGAAGCGGACGGCGTCCTGGCCGAACTCGGCCTGCAGGGAGGAGCCCCAGCCCTCGTACTCCTTGGCCCGCCGGCTGTATGACTGCCAACGGCTCTTGCTGAGCTTCTTCGAGACGCCGCTCGCGTCGGCGAGCTCGATCTCCTCGAGCTTGTCGCGCAGCAGCAGCTCCTCCAGTTCGGACTCTCGCTCCAGGTAGGTCTCCTGGTTCCCCTGCTTGACCCGGTAGAGCGGCGGTTTGGCGATGTAGACGTAGCCGGCGTCGATCAGCTCCGGCATCTGCCGGTAGAGGAAGGTGAGGACAAGCGTGCGGATATGGGCGCCGTCCACGTCGGCGTCGGTCGCCATGACGATTTTGTGGTACCTCGCGTCCTCGAGATTGAACTCTTCGTGGACGCCGGTGCCGATCGCGGTGATCAGCGCCTGCACCTCGGTGTTGGCGAGGACCTTGTCGATGCGGCTCTTCTCGACGTTGATGATCTTGCCGCGCAGCGGCAGCACCGCCTGGGTCGAGCGGTCGCGCGCCTGCTTAGCCGAGCCGCCGGCGGAGTCGCCCTCGACCACGAACAGCTCCGCGTCGCGTGGGTCCTTGACCGAGCAGTCGGCCAGCTTGCCCGGCAGGGTCGAGTTCTCGAGCGCCGACTTGCGCCGGGTCAGGTCGCGGGCTTTGCGGGCGGCGTCGCGGGCGCGCGAGGCGTCGATCGCCTTGGTGATGATCCGCCGCGCATCGCCCGGGTTCTCCTCGAGGAACTCGGCCAGCTTGCGGTTGACCGTCTCCTCGACCAGGCCGCGGATCGGCGGGTTGCCGAGTTTCGTCTTGGTCTGCCCCTCGAACTGCGGGTCGTGCAGCTTCACCGAGATCACCGCGGTGAGGCCCTCGCGGACGTCCTCGCCGGAGAGGTTGCCGTCCTTCTCTTTGAGCAGCCCCTTGGAGCGCGCGTAGGCGTTGAGGGTGCGGGTCAGCGCGGAGCGGAAGCCGGAGAGGTGCGAGCCGCCCTCGTGGGTGTTGATGTTGTTGGCGAAGCTGAAGATCGACTCCTGGTAGGAGCCGTTCCACTGCATCGCGACCTCGACCTGGCCCTCGTCCTCTTCGCCCTCGAAGTAGATCGTCTTCGGGTGCAGCGTGTCCTTGTTCTCGTTGAGGTGGCGGACGAAGTCCTCGATCCCCCCCTCGTACTGGAAGACGACGCTGTTGGTCTGGCCGCGCTCGTCGACCAGCTCGATCTTCAGGCCGCGGGTCAGGAAGGCGGTCTCGCGCAGCCGCTCGGCGAGGGTCTGGAAGTCGAACTCGACCTCTTCGAAGACCTCCGGGTCGGGCTGGAAGGTGAGCGTCGTGCCGGTCTCCTTCGTCGCCTCGCCGCTGGCCAGGGGGCCCTGCGGCTTGCCGCGCTCGTAGTCCTGCCGCCAGACGTGCCCGTCGCGGCTGATCTCCAGGCAGAGCTTCTCCGAGAGGGCGTTGACGACCGAGACGCCGACGCCGTGCAACCCGCCCGAGACTTTGTAGCCGCCCCCGTCCCCGAACTTGCCGCCCGCGTGGAGGGTGGTCAGCACGACCTCGGCCGCCGGCCGCTTCTCCTTCTTCAGCTCTTCGACAGGGATGCCGCGACCGTCGTCGGAGACGGTGCAGCTGTCGTCCGGGTGGAGGACGACGCGAACTTCGCTGCAGTGGCCCGCGAGTGCCTCGTCGACCGAGTTGTCGACCACCTCGTAGACCAGGTGGTGCAGGCCGCGGGGCCCGGTCGAGCCGATGTACATGCCGGGGCGCTTGCGGACCGCTTCGAGGCCCTCGAGGACGGTGATGTCCTTGGCCCCGTAGGAGTCCGATCCGGCGCCGGACTCGCCGGCAGTCTTGTTGGTGTTAGGCACTTGGTCCCTTCCGCATCTCAGAGAAAACCCCGACCCGCCTGGCGAACGCGCCGCCCGGGGCCGGGGCAAAAGCACGAGTTGACATAAGGATACCAGTCGAAGCCGCTCCAAAGCCGGTGCAGCGGGCTGAAAATGCCTGCAAAACCCGGATAAACGTGTCCACTTTCAAGTCTCTTTCGAGCGAAATCGCAAACTCCGCGGCGCCTGGTCCCCGAGTCGGTCCCGCAGGCGCTCGACGAAGCGGTCCTGCATCAGGTCGAGCTCCTGCGCCCAGACCGGGTCCGTGCACGCCACCGTCACCGCGCCGTCGCGTTCGGAGACCGGTTCGGTGACCGCCGCCACCTGCTCGCCCACCATCTCGGCCCAGGCCGCCTGCACGGCGGCGAGGCGCGTCTTCGGCGCCGCTCGATCGAGGGCCGCGCGCAGGGCCTCGGTCGCCTGCCGGGGGGCGCGCCGCCGGGTCACGCCGCGAGCGCCCCTGCCACGGCGAGCGGCATCGTCACCCTGCGGTCGCGCGCCCCGGCAGGCAGCGACTCCTCCGCGGCGGCGGTGATCACCGCCTGCCCTTCCCCGCCGAGCCGCGCGGCGAGCCGCTCGCGCCGGTCGGGGTCCAGCTCGCTCATCACGTCGTCGAGCAGCAGCAGCGGCAGCGGCCGGCCCGAGGCGCGCAGCGCCTCTCGCTCGGCGAACAGGAGGGCGAGCAAGGCGGTCCGCTGCTGCCCCTGCGAGCCATAGCGACGCAGCGCCCTGCCGTCCATCTCGACCTTCAGCTCGTCGAGGTGGGGCCCCCAGGACGTGCGCCCGAGCCGCAGGTCCGCCTCCCGCCTCTGCTCCAGGCCGGCGCGGATCTCCTCGGCCGTGCCGTCGGCCCGGGGGGCGTAGCCGAGGGTCGCCGCGCCCGGCAGCCCGAGCTCCCGGGCGGCGGCGGCAAACGGGTCGGCCAGCTCTCCGACCGCCTCGGCCCGGGCGGCGACGAGCGGCGCGGCCGCTTCCGCGAGCGCGCCGTCCCAGACGTCGAGGTCGCCGCTCCCAGAGCCGCCGGCGAGGCGGGCGAGCAGGGCGTTGCGCTGCGCCAGCGCCTGGCCGTAGCGCTGCCTCAGCGCCGCGCGCATCGGCCAGCGAGCGGCGACGTAGCGGTCGAGCTCGGCTCGGCGCTCGCCCGGCGGACCCTTGATCAGCACCAGCCGATCGGGCGAGAAGACGGCCACCGGCGGGCGGTGGCGGGCCAGCGTGGCCGGGTCGGAGGGATTGCCGTCGAGCAGGTGGCGGCGGCCGTCGGTGCGGCTGATCGAGGCGAGGAAGCGGTGCTCCACCCGGTCCTCGTCGCGGACGACCGCCTCGGCCCGGGCCAGCGACTCGCCGAAGGGGATCAGCTCACGGCGGTCCGACGTGCGGAAGGAACGCCCCGTCAGGCCGAAGTAGAGTGCCTCCAGGAGGTTCGTCTTGCCGGCCCCGTTGGGCCCGACGAGGCTGAGGATTCCCGCTCCCAGCTCCACGCGCGCGTGGCCGAGGCTGCGCAGCGGTCTCGCTTCGACGGCCGAGACCAGCATCGCGGGTCAGACGTTGAGACGGATCGGCATCACCAGGTAGCGGAAGTCTTCGTTGTCGACGGGCTGCAGCAGGCCGGGGCGCAGCGGCGAGATCAGCCGCAGCAGGATCTCGTCCCCCTCGACGCTCTCGATCCCGTCGCGAAGGAACTCCGGGTTGAACCCGATCTCGAGCGGCTCGCCCTCGAACGACGCCGGCATCGCCTCCTCGGCATCGCCGACGTCGGGGGTCGAGGCGGAGACCTTCAGCTCGCCCTGCGACAGGGAGAGGCGCAGCGGCGCGTTGCGCTGGGCCAGCTGGCTGACCCGGCGCGCGACCTCGAGGAACTCCGCCCGCGGCAGGCGGACGTCGTGCTCGTAGGACTCCGGGAGGAGCTGTCGAAAGTTGGGGAACTGCCCGTCGATCAGCCTCGTGTTGAGGACGATCGCCCCTGCCTCGAAGACCGCCTGGTTCGGCAGCAGCCTGACCGCGACCTCCTCGACCTCGCCGCCGCCCACGATCCGGCCCAGCTCCCGCAGCGCCCGGGCCGGGATGTTCGCCTCCAGCTCGCCGCCGATCGGCCGCTGCAGGTCGGTGCGCTTGACCGCGAGCCGGTAGGAGTCGGTGGCGACCATGGTCATCTCCTCGCCGGAGGCGGTGACGAACACGCCGGTCAGCACCGGCCGCATGTCGTCGCGCGAGGCGGCGCGCGCGACCAGCTCCACCGTCTCCGCCAGGGCGGCGGCCGGGATCTTCAGCGGCTCGCCGTCCTCACGCGGGAGAGAGGGGAAGTCCTCCGCGGGCAGGACCCGAAGGTGGAAGCTGGAGCCGCCGCTGCGGATCTCGACGTCGCGCTCGGTCTCCCGCGACTCGATCTCCACGCCGCCCTCGCCCAGCGATCGGGCCAGGTCCGCGAGCAGCCGGCCGGGCAGGAGCACCGAGCCCGGCTCGCCGACCTGGGCGTCCAGGGCGGTCCGCAGCCCCATCTCGCCGTCGGTGGCGGCCAGCTCGACGCCGCCCTCTGAAGCCGCGACGAGGATTCCCGAAAGCGCCTGGGTGACGGCGCGGGTCGAAACCGCCCGGGAGACGACGGAAAGCGAGGAGACGAGCTCTTGACGCGTCGTGGACAACTTCAACCGAAGAATCCCTTTCGAGTTGGATTAGTGTCTGTGGAAACCGCCCGCAGGGCCGGCATTTGGCCCTGCGATTGGGTTTGACGGTGTGGACAACGGTGTGGAAAGCATTGATTCTTACAGCGCCGTCGGACTGTCAGGGAGCCTCGGCGGGAGGGCTGTTGATTCCCTCGCGGAGCTTGCCGACGCGAGCGGCGAGCTCGCCGTCCTCGGCGAGGGCGGCCTCGACCCGGCGCAGCGAGTTGAGGACGGTGGAGTGATCGCGCCCGCCGTAGAGCCGCCCGATCTGGGGCAGCGACAGGTCGGTCGACTCGCGGGTGAGGAGCATCGCGACCTGGCGAGCGCGCAGCGGCGCCGCCGCACGGGTCGAGCCGACCAGCTCGGCCCGGGAGATGCCGAACGCGCCCGCCACGGCCTGCTGGATCTCTTCGACCGTGGTCGGGCGCGAGGGGGCGCCGTGCGGGATCAGCTCGGCGATCAGCTCCGGGCTGAGCGGTCGCGCGGTGAGCGAGGCGTGCGCGACGACTCGGGTCAGGGCGCCGTGCAGGCGCCGGACGTTGGCGTCGATGCGATGGGCGAGCTCGGAGAGGGCGTCGCGGTCGCCCTCGGGCACTCCCGCCTCGCGCGCCAGGCGCCGCAGGACGGTCAGCCGGGTCGGCAGGTCGGGCTGGTCGACGGGCACGGTCAGCCCCCACTCGAACCGGTCGCGCAGGCGCGAGGCGAGCGTCGAGAGCTCGCTCGGCAGCCGGTCGGCCGAGAGGATCAGCTGGCTGCCGCCCTCGTAGAGCGCGTTGAAGGTGTGGAAGAACTCCTCCTCGGTGTGCTGCTTGCCCTGGAGGAACTGGACGTCGTCGACGAGCAGGACGTCGAGATCGCGGTAGCGCTCCTTGAACGCCGCGGTGCCGCTTGAGCGCAGCGCGGCGACGAACTCGTTGGTGAAGCGCTCGGCCGTCGTGTAGCGGACGCCGAGGGAGGGGGCGTTGGCCCGCAGGTAGTGGGCGATCGCGACGAGGAGGTGCGTCTTGCCGAGCCCGGGCGGGCCGTGGAGGAAGAGCGGGTTGTAGGCCTCCGAAGGAGCCTCGGCGACGGCGAGCGCCGCCGCGTGCGCGACCCGGTTTCCCTCGCCGATGACGAAGCGGTCGAACGTGTAGTTGGGGTTCAGCTCGATCCCGTCGCCGGCGCCCTCCGCGAGCCCCGTCGCCCCCGCCGGAGCCTCGGCGAAGCTGATCGCCTCCAGATCGGAGGTCGCCTCCAGCGCTTCGCGAATCAGCACGGTGTAGCGGCGTTCGACCCAGACGCGGACGCCGTCGGGCGCGGTCAGGTAGACGGTCGCCCCGTGCACGCCGGCGGGCCTCAGGGGCTCCAGCCAAAGCTGGAAGGTCGGCTCCGGAACCGCCTCGCGCAGGCGCGCCCGCACACCCTCCCAGAGGGCGTCGAGGCTCTGTGCAGGCGGGTCGTCGGGCACCGGCGAGCGACCATAGCGGCGCCTCTTCGCGCCGAGCCCAGGCGTGCCGCAAATCCCGGAGAAAGTTTCTCGGGCCCGTCCGTATACTGCGACGGCCAATGAAGCGGACCTACCAGCCGAAGAGGCGAAAGCGGGCGAAGACGCACGGTTTCCGGGCGCGGATGAGCACCCGCGCCGGCAGGGCGATCCTGAAGCGACGCCGGCGCAAAGGCCGGAAGCGCCTCACCCCTTAGAGATGCCGAAGCGACGCCGGCTCTCGCGGAGCGGTGAGTTCGACCGCGTCTACCGTGACGGCTCCTCCCATGCGACCCGCCACCTCGTCCTCTACAGCTTCCCTCGCAGCGACGAGGAGCAGCGCGGCGTGCGGCTCGGCGTGTCGGCGAGCCGCAAGGTCGGCGGGGCCGTCGAGCGCAACCGGGTCAAGCGGGCGCTCCGCGAGGCGTTCTGGGAGGTCGCCGAGGGCCTTCCCCCGACCCACGACTTCGTCCTGGTCGCGCGCCCGGAGATCGGCGAGTTGATCGAGCGCGAGGGCACCGCGGGCGTGCGGGGGACCCTGGAAGAGGCCCTGGCGCAGACGGGGATCGCGGAGGAGCGTTCCACGTGAAACGCCTCGCCCTGGCCCCGATCCGTGCCTACCAGCGCTGGATAACCCCCTCCCTGCCGCGCCGCTGCCGCTACGAGCCGACCTGCTCGGACTACGCCGCGCAGTCGATCTCGCGCTTCGGCGTCCTTCGCGGCTCCCTGCTCACCTGCTGGCGCCTGCTCCGCTGCAATCCGCTCAGCCACGGCGGCTTCGACCCCGTCCCGAGCCGGTTCACGCTTCGCGTGGGGCCTATCGACCCGGCTGAGTACCACGGCGAGGCTCGCACGTGATCCCGTTCGCCAACGTCCTCCAGCCGCTGATCGACGTCGGCAACGCGGCGCTCCAGTTCTTCCACGACAGCGCCGGGCTCAGCTGGGGCATGTCGATCGTCGCGCTGACCGTCGTGACGCGCGCCCTGCTGATCCCGCTGACCTACAAATCGCTGAAAGGGATGCGGGCCCTGCAGGCGCTCCAGCCTCAGATCAAGGAGATCCAGGCCAAGTACAAAAACGACCGGCAGCGCATGCAGCAGGAGATGATGCGCTTCTACCAGGAGAACAAAGTCAACCCCTTTGCCTCCTGCATCCCACTGCTCGCGCAGCTGCCGATCTTCATCACCCTCTTCTACGTCCTGCGCGACGAGCTGCCCGACGACATCGGCTGCGAGCCGGGGATGTGCGGCGAAGCGGCCTCGTTCCTCTTCGTCAACGACCTGACCGCGAAGGCTGCGGGCGGCGAACTGATCGCGCTGCTGATCCTCTACATCGGCACGCAGCTGATCTCCGGCCTGGTCATGGCGGTCACGGCCGACAAAAGCCAGCGGATGCTGATGTTCGTCCTGCCGTTCATCTTCGTCCCCTTCGTGATCACCTTCCCGGCCGGCCTGGTCGTCTACTGGATCACGACCAACATCTGGACGATCGGCCAGCAGGCCGTGATCCAGCGCCTCGTCCCGCCGCCCGTCCACACGACGCCCGAGGCGGCAGCCGCAATCGCGGCGACCAAACCGCCACCGCCGCCCCCGCGCAAGAAGAAGCGGCGGCGCTAGAACGCCAGGTGAGGAGGGGAGCTGGGGACGCCTCTCCAGTGCCCTGCCCGCGGCGGTCTTCCGCTTAGCTATCGCCGGAAACCGGTGGCGGTGGGTAGGTCCCTCGGGGGAGCCTCCCTCCGGCACCGCGGAGTGATTCTTGCCGCGAAGCGGCTCCCCATCAGCGCCGACCGCAGGGAGGTGCTTGGGCTCCTCCGAGGGACCTACCCACCGCCTACGTGCTCTGGAGGTAGGGTGCTACGCGTGACCGAGAACGGAGACTGGCCGGTTGAGCCGGCGGAGAGAGTTCGCGAGCTGATCGAGGGGGTGCTCGACGAGCTGGACCTCGAAGGCGAGGTCGAGGTTCGGGAGGGCGACGACCGGATCGAGGCCGAGGTGGTCGGCGACGAGGACTACGGCCTGCTGATCGGCAGGCGCGGGCAGACGATCGACGCCCTGCAGCTGCTCTGCTACCAGGCCGCCTTTCGGGGCATCCGCGACCGCAAGCGCGTCGTGCTCGATGCGGCGGGCTACCGCGAGCGCCGTCGCGAGGTGCTGACCACCCGCGCCGACCGGGCCGCCGAGCAGGCGCTCGAGGGCGATTGCACGGTCGAGATGGACCCGATGAGCGCTCAGGAGCGGCGGATCGTGCACGAGCACCTCAAGGAGCGCGCCGGGGTCGAGACCTACAGCGAAGGCGACGAGCCCCACCGCTGCGTGATCGTCGCCCCGCTCGTCTCGGGGTGACGAAGGACCCGACCGCGAGGCTCGGGCCGGAGGCCCGCGGGGCGCTGACGACGGTCCTGGAGCTGCTGGAGAGCGAGCGGGCGTCGGTCAGCTCGGTCACCACCCTCGACCGGGCCTGGACGGTTCACGTCGCCGACAGCCTGACGGGGCTAGAAGTTGCGGCGCTGGGCGAGGCGCGACAGATAGGAGATATCGGCTCTGGGGCTGGGTTTCCGGGCCTCGTCCTCGCCGTCGCTCTACCTGAGGCCGAGGTCGAGCTGATCGAGTCGGTGGGGCGCAAGTGCTCCTTCATCTCCCGCGCGATCGACGCGGCGGGAATCGGCAACGCCGGCGTCCTCTGCGCCCGCTCGGAGGAGCTCGCGACCGGCGAGCGACGCGAGGCCTACGACGCCGTCACCGCGCGCGCCGTCGGCCGGCTCTCGACGCTCGCCGAGCTGGCCTCGCCGCTGCTCCGCGAGGGCGGCGCCCTCGTCGCCTGGAAGGGAAAGCGGGATCCCGAGGAGGAGGCGCAGCTGGAGCGGGCGGCCCCCGGCCTCGCGATGCGGCCCGAGCGGATCCTCGACGTCGGCGACCGGGCGGGCAGCAGGCACCGCCACCTCCACGTGATCCGCAAGGCCGGCCCGACCCCGACGGAGCTGCCGCGCAGGCCCGGCATGGCGAAGAAGCGGCCGCGCGGCTGAGCCCCTGCGGGTTCGCGGCTAACTAGTCTGCCCCTCCGATGGGACTCGTCTACGCCGTCGCGAATCAGAAGGGTGGGGTCGGCAAGACGACCACGGCCGTCAACCTGACCGCCTGCGTGGCCCGCGGCGGCGCCCAGACGCTGCTCGTCGACCTCGACCCGCAGTGCAACGCGACCGTTGCCTTGGGCGGCGAGCGAGACATGCACCCGTCCTCCTACGACTGCCTCGTCGGCGAGGTCTCGGTCGCGGAGGCCGCCCGCCCGGCCGGCCCCGACAACCTCTGGCTCGTGCCCGCCAACGTGCGACCTCGCCGGGGCCGCGGTCGAGCTGCCGCGGCTCGACGGCTCCGAGACGCGCCTCCGCGAGCGGCTCGGCCCCCTTCGCGAGCGCTTCGCCTTCACGCTGCTCGACTGCCCGCCGTCGCTGGGGCCGGTGAGCGTCAACGCGCTCGTCGCGGCCGACCGGGTGATCGTGCCGGTCCAGGCCGAGTACCTGGCGCTGGAGGGGCTGGTCCAGTTCCTCGACACCCTCGGGTCCATCCGCCGCGAGCTGAACCCTGCGCTGAACGTGTCGGGCCTGTTGATCACCATGCACGACGAGCGCACGCGCCTCGCCCATGACGTCGAGCGTGAGCTGCGCGAGCATTTCCCGGAGATGGTCTTCGACACGGTCATACCGCGCAGCGTCAGGGTCGCCGAGGCGCCCAGCTACGGCCTGCCCGTGACCGAGCACGCGCCGGAGTCGCGCGGGTCGGCCGCCTACCGCGCCCTCGCCGAGGAGCTCGGCAGCCGTGGCTAGCGGGACCAGGCGCGGGATGGGCCGCGGCCTGGCCGCGATCCTCCCGGAGAGCGACGGCGAGGAGCTCGGCGACCTGCGCGAGCTGCCGGTCGAGCTGGTCAAGCCCAATCCGAAGCAGCCGCGCACCCGCTTCGACCCCGAGGCCCTGGCCGGGCTCGCCGCCTCGATCGAGACCAGCGGGGTCGTCCAGCCCCTGCTGGTCCGCCCCCTCCCCGACGGCAGCTACGAGCTGATCGCCGGCGAGCGCCGTTGGCGCGCCGCCCAGCAGGCCGGCCTCGAGAAGGTGCCGGCGATCGTGCGCGACTCCGAGCGTGCCGAGCGACTGCAGGTCGCGCTGATCGAGAACATGGTCCGCGAGGACCTCAATCCGGTCGAGGAGGCGCGCGCCTGCGCCGCCCTGGTCGAGGACCTCGGCCTCTCGAAAGAGGAGCTGGCGCGGCGGATCGGACGCAGCCGTCCGTCCGTCTCCAACCTGATCCGCCTGCTCGACCTTCCCGACGAGGCGCTGGAGCTGCTGGAGTCGGGGGAGCTGAGCGAGGGCCACGGCCGCGCCCTCCTGGCCGCGCCGGGCAACGACGTGCGCCGCCGCCTCGCGCGAGACGCGGCGAAGGGCGGCTGGTCGGTCCGGGAGACCGAGAACAGGGTTAAGCTGGCTGGCCAGCCAAAACAGCGAGGCGAGAGTCGACGGGCGGTCGGGCCCGAGGAGGAAGCGGCGCTGCGCGACCTCGGCGACCGCCTGGAGAGCGCCCTCGGCCACGAGGTGAGGGTCCGGCCGAGGGGAGGCGAGATCGCGGTCGAGATCCGTTTCGAGGACGTCGACGAGGCGCTGCAGATGGCCCAGCGCCTCCGTCAAAGAGCCGACTGAGACCGCTCGCGAGGCTCGGTCTCCGGCCGCTATCATCGCCTCACCTCGGGCGATTAGCTCAGTTGGTTAGAGCGCGTCTCTGATAAGGACGAGGTCCCTGGTTCGAATCCAGGATCGCCCATCGTTGCGCCGCGGCCGCGCTTCGCCCGGTCGGACAGGTCGAAGAGCCGACCTATACTTGGTCGTCCACTCGGAGCGGAGCGAACTTTTGCAGCAAATGCAGATCTACGGGGTCAGCTTCGACATGGTCGGCAAGCAGCCGATCGTCTTGTTGAAGACGGTCGATGGGAACCGCTTCCTGCCGATCTGGATCGGCCACCCGGAGGCGGCGGCGATCCTGATGAAGCTGCAGGGCGCGTCGACGCCCCGCCCGATGACCCACGACCTGCTCTCCGACGTGCTCGAGCAGCTCGACGCCAAGTGCGAGCGCGTCTCGGTCACCGAGCTCCGCGACAACACCTTCTACGCCTCGATCACCGTCTCGATCGACGGCTCGGAGATGGAGATCGACTCGCGCCCCTCGGACGCGCTGGCGCTGGCGGTGCGCGTCTCGGCGCCGATCTTCGCGGCCGAGGAGGTGATCGAGGAGTCGGCGATCGAGTTCGAGCACGAAGTCGAGGACACCGAGGAGGTCGTCGACAAGTTCAAGGAGTTCCTCGACGAGGTCTCCCCGGACGACTTCGCCCAGGGCGAGTCCTAGACGAGCTCAGACCTGCTTGGACTGAGCTCGTCCAACGCCAGTCCGAGGATCCGCTCGACCAGGTCCTCGAACGAGAGCCCGGCGGCCTCGGCGGCCTGGGGGAGCAGGCTCGTGTCGGTCAGGCCGGGGATCGCGTTGACCTCGAGCACCTGCGGGCCGTCCTCGGCGAGGATCAGGTCGACTCGCGAGAAGCCCGAGCAGCCGAGCGCCTCGTAGGCGGCCAGAGCGGTCGAGGTGACGGCGCCCGCCTGGACCTCGCTCAGCTCGGCCGGGCAGACGAACTCGGTCCGCCCGATCTCGTAGCGCGCCTCGAAGTCGTAGCGGTCGCCGTCGCCGGGGATCGCCTCGACCACGGGCAGCGGCTCGGAGCCGAGGATGCTGACCGCGAGCTCACGTCCCTCCACGAACCGCTCCAGCAGGACGCGGTCGTCGTAGCTGAAGGCGGAGACCAGCGCCTCGGGCACCTCGAACCAGCTCGCCGCGAATTTCACCCCGAGCGCCGAGCCGCCCCGGCTCGGCTTGACGACCAAGGGAAAGCCGAGCCGCTCCTCGAGCGCGACGAGCGCGTCGGCGGCGCCCAGCTCGCGGAAGGCGGTCTCGTTGAAGGCGAACCAGTCGGGGGTCGGGACGCCCGCCTCGCGCAGCTCCTGCTTGGCGAGCACCTTGTCCATGCAGCGCCCGCAGGCGGCGACCCCGGGCCCGGTGAAGGGGATGCCGAGGATCTCGAGCAGCTCCTGCGCCGTCCCGTCCTCTCCGCCGGGGCCGTGCATCGCGACGAAGGCCACGTCGGGGGCCTCCTCGGTCAGCCGCCTGACCAGGTCGCCGGCCGCGTCGAGCGGGACCACCTCGTGGCCGAGCCGCTCCGCCGCGTCCTGCACCCGCGCCCCCGAGCGCAGCGAGACGCCGCGCTCCAGCGAACGCCCGCCCTTCAGCACCGCGACCTTCACGACGAGCCCTCGCCGGTCCTGCGGAAGGGCAGCACGACGGAGTCGGAAGCGGGGGGCTGGGGGGAGCCGGCTTCGACCGCGCCCGCTCGTCGGCATCCGCCTCGGCGGCCGCACCCGGCTGCTCGCCGGTGAGCGCCCCGTACAGCTCGACCTGCTCGGCCACCGCGGCGCCGATCCGCCGGATCCCCTCGCGGATCTCGTCCTCGCTGACACCCGAGAAGTTGAGCCGCATCGAGTTGCGTCCGCGCCCCTCCTCGGCGTAGGCGGCCTGACCGGGGACGAAAGCGACGTCCTCGCGCAGCGCCTTGGCGAGGAGATCGCCCGTGTCGATGTAGTCGGGCAGTGTCGCCCAGATGAACAGCCCTCCCTGCGGCTCGGTCCAGGTCGCCTGCGCCGGGAAGTGCTCGCGCAGCGACTCGACCATCGTGTCGCGCCGGCCGCGGTAGATCTCGATCAGGTCGGCGATGTACTCGCGCCACTTCCCTTCGGCGAAGTACTCGCGGACGAAGTGCTGCGTGAGGGTCGAGGTGCAGAGGTCGGCGGCCTGCTTGCCGAGCACGATCTTCTCCATCACCGGCGGCGGCGCGACAGCCCAGCCGAGCCGGATCCCCGGCGAGAGGATCTTCGAGAAGGTGCCGACGTAGATGACGAAGTCGCCGCCGTCGAGCTGGTAGAGCGGCGGCAGGGGCTCGCCGGCGAAGCGGAGCAGCCCGTAGGGGTTGTCCTCGACGACGAGCAGCTCGCGTTTGCGGGCGAGCTCGACCAAGCGCCGCCGGCGCTCCAGCGAGAGGGTCACCCCGGCCGGGTTCTGGAAGCTCGGCACCGAGTAGACGAATTTGGGTCTGCGCCCCTCTCCGTCGAGCCTGGCCAGGACGCCTTCCAGCTCGTCGATCCGCATCCCGTCTTGGTCGCAGTCGATCTGCACCACCTCGGCCTGGTAGCTGCAGAAGACGGGCACCGCGCCCGGGTAGGTCGGCGCCTCGCAGACGACCACGTCGCCGGGATCGACGAGCGTCTTGCAGATCAGGTCGATCGCCTGCTGCCCGCCGGTCGTGACGATCACGTCGTTGGGGTCGGGGAGCATGCCCTCGGCCCCCATCACCTCGACGATGCAGTCGACCGTCTCCGCAAAGCCCTCGGTCGGCCCGTACTGGAGCGCCTCGGCGGTCGACTCCTGGGCGATCCGCGTCATCTGGGCGGCGAAGGTTCCCGCCGGGAAGGTGGAGGTGTCGGGCAGCCCGCCCGCCAGCGAGATCACCTCCGGACGGGCGGTGATCGCCATCAGGTCGCGCATCGCCGAGGAGCGCATGACCCCGGTCCGCTCCGCGAACAGACCCGCGTAGCGCTCCAGATCGCGGGTCCGCGTGTGAGCGCGGCGTCGATGGGGCGGCTCGACCATCCATGGAGTGTAGGTTTTCGACGTGAGCTTTCTGGAGGGCATCGGCCTGGTGCTCGGGATCGGCATGGCCGTCGGCATGCTGGCCGGCACCACCGGCACGCGCGGCTCGGCACGCGGTCGCATGACCCTGCTCGCCGCTGTGATCGGCCTGGTGGTCGGCTTCCTGCTCGCCGGTGCCGCCGACCTCAGCGACCCGGCCGGGGCCCTCTTCTGCCTGCTCGGCGGGGTCGTCGCCTGCCTCGTGATCAGCGACGTGGTCAGCGGCGCGAGCAGGCGCGAGGGCGGCGGGGGAGGGGCGCTCGCCTTCATCGTCGCGCTGGCCGCGCTCGTCGTGGTCGCGCTCGCCCTTCTGCTCCCTGTGGTCACGCTGCTCGCCCTGGCCGCCCTCGTCTGGCTGGGGGCCGCAAGGCACCGCCGCGCCCAGCGCAAGCACGCCGGCCTGCGCGTGCTCCGCTAGGCCCCGCCGCGACGCATCATCATTCGCGGTCGATGCCGCGCGACCCTCGCAAGCTGGTCCTCACCTACGTCGACTCGCTGCGCACCGACATGCTCGAACGCGCCGTCGCGGAGGACCGGGCGCCGACCTTCGGCGCCCTGATCGAGCGCGGCGTCCTCGTCCCGGACTGCGTGTCGAGCTTCCCCTCGGTGACGCCCGTGGCGTGCGCCGAGATGGTCACCGGCATCGCCGCCGACGAGCACTGGATCAGCGGCATGAACTGGTACCACCGGCTGGAGCGGCGCTACGTCGAGTACGGCTCCTCCCTCGACGCGACGCGCAGCGTCGGGGTCTTCCGCGCCCTCTACGACCTCGTCTACAACATGAACCTCGCCCATCTCAACCCGGACGCGGAGACGATCTTCGAGCGGCTCGACGACGCCGGCGTGCGCACTGCGTGCACGCCCTTCCTGATCTACCGGGGCCGGCACCGCCACCAGGTCACGCTCGAGGGACTGGTGCGGCGCGCGGTCGACACGACCCGGCTCCACTTCCGCCACCACACCTGGGGGCCGGCGGAGCTCTTCTACGGCGACCTCTACGCGAGCCGCGAGGTCCCCTGCAGGTCGACCTCGATCCCCGGCAGCCGCGACGGGTACGCCGCCTGCTGCGCCGCCGAGCTGTCGAGGTCCGACGGATACGACTTCCTGCTCCTCTCGCTGCCCGACAACGACAGCTGGTCGCACCGCTACGGGCCCGAGGCGAGCGTCGAGTCGATCGCCAAGGCCGACCACTGCTTCGCGAAGCTGGTCGAGGCGAGCGGCGGGCTCGATCCCTTCCTGGCCGAGCACGCTTTGATCCTGGTCGCCGACCACGCCCAGACGGCGGTCAGCCGGGGGCTGCCGCTGGCCGAGCTGCTGGCACGCGAGTGGTCGGTGCTCCAGCCCTCCGACGACCGTCCCGAGCTGGCCCAGCTCGCGGTCAGCCCGACCGGCCGCGCCGCGCACGTCTACGTGCTGCCGGGAGAGGGCGCGCGCGCCGAGCCCGCCGAGGTCGGTCGCCGGCTGGCCGAGACCGAAGGAGTCGATCTGGTCTGCCGGATAGAGGACGGCGCGGCCACGGTCGAGCGAGGCGGGCACCGTCTCCGCTTCCGGCCGGGAGGCTCCGTCGCGGACCGGCGCGGCAACGGCTGGGACCTGGACGGGGACCGGAGGGCGCTCCTCGCCAACGTGGAGGACGGGCGTTTCGAGAGCGAGGAGTACCCGGACGCCCTGACCCGCGTGTACGCGGCGCTGACCGCGCCGGGCGCGGGCGACTTCGTCGTCTCCCTCGCCCCCGGCTACGAGGCGGTCGACTGGGGCGGCGTCAGCCACGCGGGTGGAGGGAGCCACGGCGCCCTCCACCGCGACGACTCGCTCGGCCCGCTGCTCTTCGTCGGCTGCGGGCCGGACGATCCCGGCGAGCGCGAGCAGTGGGCGCTGCGCGACATCGCCCCGGTCGTGCTCGGGCACTTCGGGATCGAGTGACCCATGGGGCACCTGCGCCCCTTCGTCGTCGCCCTCCTCTGGACGCTGGCCGTGCCCGCCACGGCCGCCGCCTCGCAGATGACCGCCGCCGAGGCGATCCGGATCGCGGATCGGGACGAGAAGGTCGCCGAGCAGGAGGAGAGCCGCGGAGCGCTGACCCAAAGCGCCGTCAGGGTCGAGGACGGCTGGGAAGTCGCCTACTTCGCCGACGAGGACCAGGTCGCCTCGGTGCTCGTCGACCCGGCCGGCGGCGAGGTGCGCGAGTCGTGGACCGGCTACCAGGTCGAGTGGAAGATGGCCCGCGGCTACGAGGGCGCCTTCGGCCAGAAGCTCAACGCGCCCTACGTCTTCGGGCCGCTCTGCGCCCTCTTCCTGATCGGCCTGCTCGACTGGCGCCGGCCGTGGCGGATCGCGAACCTCGACCTGATCGCGCTGCTCGGCTTCGGCGTCTCGCACCTCTTCTTCAACCGGGCGGAGATCGGGCTCTCCGTCCCGCTCCAGTACCCCGTCCTGCTCTACCTGTTCGCCAGGTGCCTGTGGATCGGAGCTCGCGGACGTGGCGAGGGGCTGCAGCCGGTGTGGCCCGCGGCCTGGCTGCTCGTCGCGGCGCTCTTCCTGATCGGCTTCCGCGTCGGGCTCAACGTCGCCGACTCCGGCGCGATCGACGTCGGCTACGCGAGCGTCGTGGGGGCCGACCTGCTCGCCCACGGCGAGCCGCTCTACGGCAGCTTCCCCGCCGACGTCGGCCAGGGCGACACCTACGGTCCGGTCAACTACCTCGCCTACGTCCCCTTCGAGGCGGTCTGGCCCTGGAGCGGCGAGTGGGACGACCTGCCCGCCGCGCACGCAGCCGCGGTCTTCTTCGACCTCGCCACCTTCGCCTTGCTGATCGCGCTCGGCCTTCGGCTGCGCCCGGGCCGGGAAGGCCGCACGCTCGCCGCGACCCTCGGCTTCGGCTGGGCCGCCTACCCTTACACCGCCTTCGCCCTGGAGTCGAACTCGAACGACACCCTCGTCGCGCTGCTCCTGGTGGCGACGCTCCTGGCCCTGGCCCGACCCGCCGCCCGCGGCGCGATCCTCGCGCTCGCGACCCTGACCAAGTTCGCCCCGATCGTCCTGGCGCCAATGCTCGCGACGTACGGCTCCCGCGCGAGGTGGTTCGTGGCCGCGTTCGTCGCCACCGGCGTCCTCCTGATGCTGTGGCCCGCACTTGACCCGGGCCTCGCGACCTTCTACGAGCGCACCCTGTCCTACCAGGCCGACCGCGACTCCCCCTTCAGCATCTGGGGCCAGATCCCGAGCCTTGAGCCCCTGCGAATCGCGATCCTGGTGGGTGTCGGCGCGCTCTCGCTGTCCCTCACCTTCTGGCCGAAGCGAAAAACGCTCACGCAGGCAGCCGCTCTCGCCGCCGCCCTGCTGATCGGCCTCCAGCTAGCCGCCCAGCACTGGTTCTACCTCTACATCGTCTGGTTCTACCCCCTCCTTCTGGTGGCCGTCTCGTCCCTGGAAAAGGGATCCGGTGCCGCTCCGACGGCGCCTCCCCCCGGCACCGCGGAGTCATTCGAGCCCCGAAGGGGCACTCCATCAATCCCGCCGTACGGCGGGATTTAGGCGCCGTCGGAGTGGCACCGGATCCCTACTCCGTGGGAGGAGCGGGCACCATCACCTGCTCGATCGAGTCGGCCAGCCCCCGCTCGTTGACGTCGACCACCGCGCCCATCACCCAGACGTCCTCCTCGGCGGTCTCGAAGCGGATCGGCATCTGCGTGATGAACCTGCGGAGGATCTGCTCCGGCTTGACGCCGAGCACGCTGGTCCGCGAGCCGGTCATGCCCACGTCGGAGATGTGCGCGGTGCCGCCGGGCAGCACCCGCGCGTCGGCGGTCGGGACGTGGGTGTGGGTGCCCAGCACGGCCGCCACCCGCCCGTCGAGGTGCCAGCCCATCGCGACCTTCTCGCTGCTCACTTCCGCGTGGAAGTCGACGATCGCGCAGTCGATCTCGATCCGCTCGAGGATGCTGTCGACCTCGTGGAAGGGCGAGCGCGCCACCTGCATGCCGACCGCGCCGCTCAGGTCGATCACCCCGACCCGCATCCCGGCCGCCTCGACGACGACGTGGCCGCGACCGGGGTTCGCGTGCGGGTAGTTGGCGGGCCGGATCACCCGCTGCTCGGCGTCGAGGAAGCCGTAGGCCTCGCGGTGGCGGTAGACGTGGTTGCCGGTGGTGATCACGTCGGCCCCGGCGTCGAAGATCGCCCGCGCCGTCTTCTCGGTGATCCCCATCCCACCGGCCGAGTTCTCCCCGTTGACGATCGTGAGGTCGGGCCGGTGCTGCTCGCGCAGCGCCGGCATGGCCGCCTTCAGGCCGCGCCTCCCCGGCCCCCCGACGACGTCCCCGATGAAGAGCACCCGCATCCTGGCGAGACCCTATCCGCGATACTCGGCGGCGGCGAATGGAGCAGCCGAGCGAGGCGGTCAGGCGAGCGCTGGACTATCCCTACGGGATCCCGTCGAGCTCCTACGCGCTGGTCGACGGGCAGCCGGTCGAGCCCGAGGCGGCCGCCGTGGACCCCGCGACCCGGCACGCCCTGCTGGCCTACGGCTCCAACGCGGCGCCGCGGGTCCTCGCGGGGAAGCTCGCCGCCTCGCCGGAGCCGGTCCTCGCGCTGCGCACCGTCCTGCGCGACTTCGACGTCGTCTACTCGGCCCACGTCTCGCGCTACGGCGCCGTGCCCGCGACCCTCGGCCGCAGCCCCGGGACGGAGGTCCCCGCCTTCGTCGTCTACGTGACCGAGGAGCAGCTCGAGCTGATCTCCCCGACCGAGCCGAACTACGAGCTGGCGAGGTTCGACCGACCGTCGTGCACGCTCGAGAGGGGCGACGCCCCCGCCGAGCTGCGCGCCTACGTGAGCCGGCACGGCTCCCTGCTGCTCGACGGCTCCGAGATCGCCCTCGCCGCGATCGAGGCACGCGACCGGCGCCTGCCCGCGATGGGGCAGCGCGAGGTGCTGGAGCTCGTCAGGGAGGCTCTCTGCCCCGAGCGGTCGCTGAGCGATTTCATATCGCTAAGTTCCTCTCGATCGTGGCCCTCGATCCCCGCCCTCCGATCTTCGTCTTCGACTCGCGGGAGGAGTTCAAGCCCGTAGCCGTCGAGAGCGTCGAGGCGCTCGGAGCCGACCTGTTGACCGCCGACGGCCGCAAGGACGGCGGGGTGAGGCTCGACTCCCTCCCCGACGCGGGCGGCCGGATGAACCTCCCGCCCGACCCGCGCTCCTACGAGGCTGAGATGCAGCGACGCTTCGGCAGGGTCGGCAACCGCCGCACGGTCGAGGGCGGCGGCCTGCGCTGGGTCCAGTACTGGCTCTGGTACCTCTACAACCCCAAGAAGGTGATCGTCACCGGCGACCACGAGGGGGACTGGGAGTTCGTCCAGGTCGGCTACGCCGGAGAGCAGCCGGTCTGCATGACGGCCTCCCAGCATCGCTCCGGGGGCTCGGCGATGTGGTGGGAGCTGGAGCGGCGCGCCGGGAGGCCGGTGGTCTACGTCGCCTTCGGCTCGCACGCCAACTACTTCCGGCGGGTCGACCAGCTGCCGGGGATCGGCGACGACGGCAACGGCAGGGGCGAGGTCCTCGACGCGGTCGAGTGGCGCGATTTCGGCTCGTGGGCGGACTGGCCCGGCCGCTGGGGCAACTCGACCGGCGAGGGGAAGTCGCCCGAGTCGCCCGGCTGCCAGGGCGACCGCTGGCACGCGCCGCACCGCTACCACTCCAGCGCGGGCCACCAGCGCTGACGGCGTCGCTCAGGGAGCGGCGAAGCGGCGCAGCGAGAGCCGGGCGATCGCGGCGTAGGCAACCGTGAGCAGGGCTAGGTGGAGGAGCGGCACGCCGATCTCCGGCCCGGCGGGATCGAGCGCGGCGCCGATCGCCTCCAGGGCGGGCTTGAACGGGAAGAGCGCGGTGAGGATGCGGATGCCCTCGTGGACGGCGCCGCCCACCGCGCCGGAGGGGATCAGGGAGAGCAGCGCGATCGGCAGCGTAAGCATGAAGGCGAGCAGCGAGACGGCCCGCACCTCGCGCGCCGCGGCTCCCAGCGCCGCCCCGGCCGCGCCGAACGCAGCCCCCGCGGCGAGGATCGAAACCAGCCATACGGCGAACCTGTCCCAGGCGAGGCCGACGAAGGGCTGAACGCCGGCCAGCATCAGGAGCGTCACCGCCAGACCGACGGCGACCCCGAGCCCGACCTTCTCGGCGAGCAGGGCGGACTCCGAGACGAGCCCGCGGGTGAGGCGTGGGAAGGCGTTCTCCTCCCGCTCCAGCGCGAGCGAGCCGGCGACCAGCAGGACGGTCACGAAGGCCAGCGTCAGGCTGGCGGCGACGGCGATCGCGAAGACCTCGAGCGGCGGGGTCGGCTCGCTGACCACCTGCTTGTCGACCACGATCGGCTGGGCGAGCCGGTCGATCAGCGGCCCGGCGACGTCGAGGTTGTCGCGGGCGAGGCTCGCGAACCGGATGACCCTGTCGAGCGACGCCCTCAGCGGACCGGGAGGCAGCGCCGGCCGGATCGCCCGCAGGATGCCGGCGCTCGTGCGCAGGCCGAGGATCTGGACCGGCTGCCCGAGCACGTCGAAGCTGCCGCCGTCGACTATGAGCCCGAGGTAGCGACCGCCTTCGGCCGCGATGCGCCGCGCCGCCAGGAGGTTCGCCTGGCCGAGCAGCGAGTCGATCCGGTCGTTGACGAGCTGGGCCTTGACCGGATCCTCCTCGTTGACGATCACCTCGACTTCCGGCGTCTGCGGATTCAGGGTGGCGAGGGAGTTGAGCCGATCGACCAGGTCGGCCGGGAGGATCAGGGCGGCGAGCACGTCGCCGGAGCGCACTTCCTCGATCGCCTCCTCGCGGCTCGACACGCGGACGCACTCGACGGCGCCGCAGACTCGGTCGTCCACGCCGATCGGGGGCAGGCGCGTGCCGCCGACGGCGATCCGCGCCTCCTGCGGCACTTCGTTGAGGAAGGCGACGCGGGGCTCGTCCGGGTCGCGGGAGATCGCGAAGCCGACGAGCAGCGCGATCAGCACCGGGTAGGCGACCAGGAGGACCGCCTGCAGGGGCGAGCGCCGCAGGATCTGCAGGTCCTTGAGCAGTAGCCAGCGCACCCTCAGTGCCCCCGGTGCGCGAGGAAGGCGACGAACGCGGTCTCGAAGTCGCGGGTGGCCGCCTCGGGCGCCTCGCTGCGCACCGCTGTGCGCAACTCCTCGGCCGTCCCGTCGAAGAGGCCGTCCCCGTCGGCGAGGACGAGCAGCCGCTGCCCGTAGCGCTCCGCCTCCTGGATGTCGTGGGTCGTGAAGATGACCGTCGTGCCGGTGTCCGCGAGGGCCGAGACGAAGTCCCAGAGCCGCGCCCGCTGTCGCGGGTCGAGGCCGACGCTGGGCTCGTCGAGGAGCAGCGCCGCCGGCCGCGCGAGCAGCCCGATCGCGATGTTGATCCGCTGCTGGTTGCCGCCCGAGAGGCGGGCGACGATCTCCGCCCGGCGCTCACCAAGCCCGGTCAGGTCGAGCATCTCCTCGACCGACGCGCGCGGGTCGGGGTGTCCCTCCAGCCGCGCGAACAGCAGCAGGTTCTCCTCGACGCTCAGCCGGCGGTAGACCCCGGCCTGCTGCGGCACCCAGCCGACCTTGCCGTTCGGCGAGCGGACCTCGCCCCCGTCCGGCCGCACGATCCCCGCCAGGATCGAGAGCAGCGTCGTCTTCCCCGCCCCGTTCGGCCCGATCACGGCCACCAGCTCACCGGCATCCGCGACGAGGTCGACGCCCTTCAGCGCCTCACGCTCCCCATACCGCTTGACCAGCTTTCGAGCCTCGATCGAAGCCGCCGCAGTCCCCGCCATGGCCGGGAACGGTACTGCCGCTCGAGAGGAGGGATTGGATATCCCCCGAACGGGCGGATACTCAGAGCGAGCGAAGCGAGCGAGTCCGGGCGGGGGATATCCAATCCCTCCCCCTAGAATCGGTCCCAATGCCGTTCCCCGCCACCCGATTGCGCCGCATGCGGCGCACGGAAGCACTTCGCAGCCTGGTCCGCGAGACCGAGCTGTCGCCGGCGCACCTGATCCAGCCCGCCTTCGTCGTCGCCGGCGAGGGCGTGCGCGAGGAGGTCCCGTCGATGCCCGGCATCGAGCGCTTCTCGATCTCCGAGCTGGTCGCCGAGGCGACCGACGTGGCCGCGGCGGGGATCGGCGCGCTGCTGCTCTTCGGCATCCCGGCCGAAAAGGACGAGACCGGCTCGGGTGCCTACGACGACGAGGGGATCGTCCAGATGGCGGTGCGGGCCCTGAAGGAGGCGCATCCCGACCTCGTCGTAATCACCGACGTCTGCATGTGCGAGTACACGTCGCACGGCCACTGCGGCTTCCTCCGCGACGGCGAGGTCGACAACGACGTGACGGTCGAGCTGCTCGCCAAAACGGCGATCTCCCACGCCGAGGCCGGCGCCGACGCGGTCGCCCCGAGCGACATGATGGACGGGCGGATCGGCGCGATCCGCCACCAGCTCGACGAGGAGGGCCATCCCGGCGTCCCGATCGTCGCCTACAGCGCCAAGTACGCATCCGCCTTCTACGGGCCGTTTCGCGACGCCGCCGAGTCGACCCCAGCCTCGGGCGACCGCCGCGGCTACCAGCTCGACCCCGCCAACGCCGCCGAGGCGGTCCGCGAGGCGAAGCTCGACCTCGAGGAGGGCGCCGACGTCCTGATGGTCAAGCCCGCCACGCCCTACCTCGACGTCGTCCGCCGCGTCAAGGACGAGACCGGCGCGCCGGTCGCCGCCTACCAAGTCTCCGGCGAGTACTCGATGCTGAAGGCCGCCGCCGCGAACGGCTGGATCGACGAGCGCGCCGCGGTGCTCGAGACGCTGACCTCGATCCGCCGCGCCGGCGCCGACGCGATCGTCACCTACTACGCGAAGGAGGCGGCCGGATGGCTATGAGCGGGGGCGTCTTATGTCCGTGAAGGTCCCACAGTCCAAGGCGCGCTCCCGCAGGGACGGCGCCGCGATTCCGCTCGACGAGACCGACAAGCGGCTGATGAACCTGCTCCAGTCGAGCTTCCCGCTCGACCCCGAGCCGTTCGCCCTGGTCGCCTCCGAGGCCGAGCTCGAGCTCGACGACATGCTCGCCCGCACCCAGCGCCTGCTCGACGGCCGGATCATCCGCGAGATCACGCCGATCTTCGACACGCGGGCGCTCGGCTACGAGTCGATGCTGGTCGCCGCGAAAGTCGACGGCGAGCACCCGCAGCGCGCCGCCGCGGCGGTCAACGCCCACCCGGGCGTCTCGCACAACTACCTGCGCACCCATGACTTCAACCTCTGGTTCACGATCGCCGTCCCGCCGGACTCGGAGCTGGGCATGGAAGGGACGCTGGACGCCCTGATGCGCGAGACCGGCGCCGAGTCGATGCGCCAGCTGCCGACCCTGACCCTGTTCAAGATCAACATGAACCTGGAGATGGAGAAGGGGACCGACGCGCTCGCCGCGGCGGTCGAGGCGGCACCGCCGCGCGAGCTGGAGCCGCAGCCCTACGACGAGCGCGACGTGGCGACGATCCGCGCCCTGCAGGGGCCGATGGCCGCGGTCGAGCGCCCCTACGACGAGGCCGCCGCCGAGCTCGGCGTCTCCACCGACGACCTCCTGGAGCAGCTGCGCGGCATGGTCGACCGCAAGCTGCTGCGGCGCGTCGCCGCGATCCTCTACCACCGCCGGGCCGGCTTCTCGGCCAACGGCATGGGCGTCTGGAAGGTGCCCGAGGAGGAGATCCACACGACCGGCCGCCGCATGGCCGCCTTCCGCGGGATCTCGCACTGCTACCAGCGGCCGACCTACGAGGACTGGCCATACAGCGTCTTCACGATGGCGCACGGCCGCTCCAAGGAGGAGTGCGACGCGATCCTCGACTCGATCGCCGCCGAGTGCGGGATGGGCCCTGACGATCGCGCCACCCTCTACTCCTCGACCGAGTACAAGAAGATCCGCCTGCACTACTTCACCGACGACTACCGGCGCTGGGAGGAAGGGCATTCCTAGCGACGCGCGCTCGGCGGAGCTATACCGCCGGGCGCTGCAGGTGCTTCCCGGCGGCGTCAACTCGCCCGTCCGCGCGATGCGCCAGATCGGCCACGACCCGATCTTCGTCGAGCGCGGCGAGAGCTGCGAGCTGGTCGACGTCGACGGCAACCGCTACGTCGACTGGGTCGGCTCCTGGGGCCCGCTGATCCTCGGCCACGCCGACCCGGAGGTGATCGCCGCGGTGAGCGAGGCGGCCGAGAGGGGGACCAGCTACGGCGCCGCGACCGCGGCCGAGGTCGAGCTGGCCGAGGAGGTCGCCGCCCGCGTCCCCTCGGTCGAGATGCTGCGCATGACCAGCTCCGGCACCGAGGCGGCGATGGGGGCGGTCCGGCTGGCCCGCGCGATCACGAGCCGCGAGACCGTGGTCAAGTTCGCCGGCGCCTACCACGGCCACTCCGACGGCCTGCTCGCCGACGCCGGCTCCGGCCTGGCGACGCTTGCCGTCCCCGCCACCCCCGGCGTCACCGCGGCGCAGGCCGCCGCCACGGTCGTCGTCCCCTGGAACGACCGCGAGGCGGTCGCGCGGGCGCTGGCAGAGCACGAGGTCGCGGCGCTCCTCGCCGAGCCGGTCGCGGCCAACATGGGCGTCGTCCCGCCGCATGACGGCTTCCTGGAGCTCCTGCGCGAGGCGAGCCGCGACGCCGGCGCGCTGCTGATCTTCGACGAGGTGATCACCGGCTTCCGCGTCGCCCGCGGCGGCGCCCAGGAGCTCCTCGGCGTCGAGCCCGACCTGACGGTGATGGGCAAGGTCCTCGGCGGCGGCCTGCCCGCCGCCGCCTTCGGCGGCCCCCGCGAGGCGATGGAGCGGGTCGCGCCGGCGGGCGACGTCTACCAGGCCGGCACGCTCTCGGGCAACCCGCTCGCCGTCGCCGCCGGCCTGGCGACCCTGCGTCGCCTGGACGATCGCGCCTACGGGCGCCTTCGCGATTCGACCGACCGTCTCGTCGACGGGTTCCTGACCCTTGCGCAGGACCGCCCCCTCCAGGTCGCCGCGGTCCCCGGCCTGGTCACCCTCTTCTTCAGCGCCGAGCCGGTCGCCGACTTCGCCGCCGCCGCGGCCTGCGACCTCGACGCCCACGCCCGCTTCTGCCGGGCGATGCTCGAGCGCGGCATCTATCCGCCTCCCTCGCAGTTCGAGGCCTGGTTCGTCTCGCTCGCCCACGACGAGGAAGCGATCGACCGCACCGTCGAGGCGGCTTCCGAGGCGCTCGAGGAGGCGCTCGCTTGAGTGCCCTGGACGAGCTCGCCGCCCAGCTGCGCGGCGAGGCGACGCCGATCTCCTCGCATGTGGTCGAGCCGTCCGCCGCCCAGGCGTTCGCGCCCCCGGGGGAGCACGGCTTCACGATCGAGGCGGTCCGCGAGGGCTACCTGCTCCACTACGGCGAGCCGCGCCTGCTCGCCGGCCACGACCGGGACCTCGCCCTGCTCGCCGGCGACTACCTCTACGCCCTGGGCATCGAGCGCCTGGCGGCGCTGGGAGACGTGCGGGCGGTCGGCATCCTCGCCGAGCTGATCAGCCGCTGCGCCCAGCTCCACGCCGAGGACCGCGCGGACGAGGTGCCCGCGCTGTGGCAATCGGCCATCGAGAAGATCACCTGACCTCGCAGTCGCGGATCAGCGTCGTCTCGACCTTCCGTCCGCCGTCGAACGTGAACGTGCCCTGCGCGAACGGGTAGACGGCGCCGGGGAAGCCGGCGGGGGCCGCACAGCCGGCGCTGACATAGCTGTGCCGCTGACCTTTGTAGGTGTAGGTGCGCCTCAGGCGCATCTCGAAGTGGGTCACGTAGGCCCATTTCTGCGCCGGCTTCGGCAGCGTGGTGCGGATCAGCGTGCCGAAGGTCCCCTTGCGCCGGATGATCTTGAAGGTCAGCACGAAAGCCGACGGCGGCCGGGTCCCGTAGACCTGGGCGAGGATCCGTCGCTTGCCGCCCGTTGGTTTCGCGTTGAAGGCGAGCAGCGGCCCTGTGAACGTGAAGGGCGCCTGGTTGGTGAGGTGGACGCGGACCTGGACGTGACCGCTGCCGACGATCGCGCCACCGCAGATTCGCCGCGCGGCCGCGATCGTCGTCGGCTGGATTTCGCGAATCCGGCAGGTCGGCAGGCCCCGGGAGAACAGCCTCCCCTCACGGTTGATCGCGATTTCGATCTCGCGCAGCTGCGGCGGCGGCTCGGTCCCGTCCGCGGATTTGATCGTGCTTTCCACGCTGACGGCGACGGGAGCGACGCCGACGCGCGGCAGCTTGCGCGGGTGGATGCCGCCGTCGAAGGAGACGACCACGTTGCCTTCCTGCTCCACCTCGGCCCGCGCGGCCACGGCCGCGCCCAGCGCCACGAGGAGGGCGATCGCGATGAGGCGAGTCGACCTCAACCTAGAGGAACTTCGAGGAGTCGATCCGGCAATGGTCGAAGCCGAAGCTGATCACCGTGTTGTTGGCGCGGTTGTTGTTGCGGTTCAGCTGCACCGCGTACTTCTGCGCCTGGAAGCGGTTCTTGGCCTTCAGCGCCTGGCCTATCTTCTGCAGGTAGACCTTCTCCTGCTTCAGGTAGCCGATCCATTTTTCGAGCTTCGCGGCATCGGCGCCCGGCTTCGGCAGAGCGGCGATCTGCCTGACCGTCTTGCCCAGCGCCGTCGCGGCGCGGAGGAAGCGTTTGCCGGCCGGGACCAGGGCGTCCCTCTGAACCTGCTCTTTGACTCCCTCGAGGATGCGTGCGTTGGCTTCCGTGTTGGCCTTGCAGATCGGCTCGACCTGGGCGACGTATTCGTCGCGGGTCGGCTCTTCCACCGCCGCCGCGACCGGTACGGCGACGAGCAGCGCCAGCGCCAGCGCCAGGCTCAGCTTGAACGAAGTCGACTTCCCTCCACGGCTTCCCACTTGGATGCACCCTCCTGTCTATGACGAACGGTCGGCGGCGCCCACGCGGGCGTCGGTCCGCTTCCCCTGCACGAAACCCCGATGAAAAATACACAGGTTCATATGAAGCCTCGATTTACTAACCCGCCCGGGAGCCGTGAAGATCGATCTCGGGCAGGCTCCTCTCCAGCCAGCGCGGCAGCCACCAGACCCGGTCGCCCGCGAGCAGCATCAGGGCGGGCAGCAGGACGATCCGGATGACCGTCGCGTCGAGCAGGACGGCGACGGTGAGGCCGATGCCGAGCTGGCTCACCGTCGCGATCGGCGCCCCGGCGAAGGCGACGAACACGGCGGTCATGATCGCGGCGGCGCCGGTGATCACGCTGGCGGTGCGCTCCAGGCCGAAGGCGATCGCCTCCTCGTTGGAGGCGCCGTTCTCGTAGTGCTCGCGCATCCGCATCAGCAGGAAGACCGCGTAGTCGATCGAGAGGCCGAAGATGATCCCGAAGATCCCCGCGGCCCCGATCGCGTCCACGTAGGTGCGCCCGCCGAGCGGCCAGCCCTCGGGCACCTCGAAGAGCAGCGTGAGCACGCCGAAGGCGACGGCGACGGTGACCAGGTTCAGCGCGACGGCGATCGCCGCCAGCGGGATCGCGCGCAGGATCATGACGAGGATCAGGAAGGTGGCGAACGCGATCGTCCCGATCACGATCGGGATCCGCTCCGAGATCGTGTCCGTGTAGTCGATCAGCTCGGCCGCTCCGCCGGTGACGCCGGTCGTCGCGTCCGCCTCCCGCCCGAGCGCCTCGGCGTCGTCCTTGAGCCGCCGGTTGAGCGCGATCGATCCCGGCGTGTTGAACGTGTAGCGGGGGATGACCACCATCTGGGCCGCCTGGCCGCCGTTCGGCAGGTCGACGATCTCGGAGACTTTCTTGCGCTGCTCCTCGGGGGCGCCGTCGAGGGTCGAAAGCACGAAGTAGCCCGAGTCGAAGATCCCCGGCGACGAGCGGCGCAGCTGGTCGACCTGGCGCTCGAAGCGGCCGGCGCTGACCTCGACCCGGACGTTCGCGCGGCGCAGCCCGGTCTGCAGCGGCCGCGAGCGCTCGAACCCTTCGGCCAGCCGCTGTTCGAGCGTGTCGGCACCGCCGCGCAGCTGCGCCAGCCCTTCGACCAGCCGGGCGGTGCCGCCACGGAGCCGTTCCAGCCCCTCCGGCAGGCCGCCCGCGGCGTTCGCCAACCGCCCGGCGCCTTTGCTCAGCCGGGCGCCGCCGTCGGCCAGCCGAGCCTGCCCTTTGCGCAGCCTCGAGGAGAGGTTGTCGACCCGCTGCGCGTCGTTGCGCGCGATCGCCAGGCTTTCGACGAGCCGCTCGGCTTCGCGCACCTCGGTCGCGAGGCTGGGGTCGCTCGCCGCCCGCTCTTCGAGGTCGGCGCGCAGCTGCCGCGCCTGCTCGAGCGCACGGTCGCGCACGCGGCTGAGCAGTTCGCCCGCGTTCCCTTCCAGCGAGAGCGCTCCCAGCTGGGCCTGACGCTGCCCTTCGGCCAGCTTCTTCGAGCCGGCCGCCAGGCGGTCGAGGGCGCCGACCGCCTGCTGCGCTCCGGAGGCCGCGCGCTCGAGGCCCCCTTCGATCTGTTCGGCTCCCGCCCCGGCGCGTCCGGAGCCGGTGGCGAGCAGGCCCGCGCCGTAGCTCGCCTTCTCGAGCCCCGAGCGCAGCTGCCCGACGCCGTCCGCGGCGCTGCCGAGGCGCTCGCCCAGCTTCTTCAGCTGCTCGGGGTTGGCCTCGCCGCGACCGGCCAGCAGATCCCTGCCGCTTTCCTGCAGCGGCTCGACCCGGCGCTTGATCTGGCCGGGGCCGATCACCGCCTGCACGCCCCTGTCGGCGGCGATCCGCCGCTGCCAGCGCGACAGCGCCGCGAGCCTCTTCTCGTCGGTTATCTGCCCCTGCTCGGCGACCGCGACCAGCACGAACGGGGCGTCCCAGCCGGGCCCGACGGCGCGCGCGATCCGCTCCGCGTCCTGACGGGCCGGATTCGACGTGGGCAGCTGCTTGGCGCTCGGCGGCCCGGTCTTCAGCGCCAGGACCGGCGCCGCGAGGAGCAGGACGATCGCGCCGATCAGGACGACCGCCAGGATCGGCCGTTTCAGCGCCGCGCCCACCATCGCCATCACCCGGTTGCCGTCCGTGTCCCCGCCGAGGCGCCAGCGGTTGACGTTGTGACCGACGACGACGAGCAGCGCCGGCCCGACCAGCGCGGCGACCAGGACGCTGATCCCGGTGACGACGATCGCGGTCCCCGCCAGCGAGATCAGCAGCTTCCCCGGCATCACGGCGAGCGTCACCAGCATCGCCAGGAAGAGGGTCGAGCCCGCGAAGGCGGTCGTGCGGCCCGCGGTGTGGCGCGTCATCCGCGCCGCCTCCAGGGGCGCGGCGCCCGCTTCGAGCTCCTCGCGGAAGCGGGAGACCATCAGCAGGGCGTAGTCCACCCCCAGCGCCAGTCCCATCATCGCGCAGACGGTCAGGGCGAAGGCGTCGATCGCGATCCAGTCGGCGGCGATCGAGAGGACCCCGCGCGAGGCCGTCACCGTGACCGCGCCGAAGGCGAGTGGGATCGCGGCCGCGACCGGCGAGCGGAAGACGAGCAGCAGGACGATCAGCAGGAACGGGATCGCGATCAGCTCCGCCCGCTCGGTCGAGTGGATCGACTCCTCCTGGATCGCCCGCGAGAGACTGGCGAAGCCGGTCTGCGTCGCCGTGACCGGCGCCGAGATCCGCTCCTCCAGCGTCTGCTCGAGATAGGGGACCTTGTCCTCGACCGCGTCCTCGGCGCTGACGTGGAAGTCGGTGACGATCAGGGCTTTGCGAGGGCTGGGCCGCAGGCGCTCGACGCTGCCGCGGTCCCAGGGCGAGAGAGTCGAGACCGCCGGGTCCGACGAGCGCAGGGCGCGGATCAGCTCCGGCCCCTGCTCGTCCAGCTGCGCGGGGGGCCCCTGGAGCAGGATCACGAACGGGGCGGTGTCGCCGAAGTGCTCCTCGAGGAGCGAGTTGCCGCGCGAGGACTCGGTGCCGGGGATGCTCAGCGAGCTGGGCCGGAGCTTGTCCTCGACGCCCTGGCCGAGGATGGCGAGGAAGACGATCGCCGCGAAGGCGGCCGCCAGCATGGCGCGCGGGCGCCGCAGCGACAGGGGCGTATGCCGCCCCCGCTCGTCCCCACCCGAAGCAGCCACCGTAGACACGGGAGTCCTTTGTATACCAGGCAGGCACCGGGGCGCCGAGCGGTTAACCCGCCCTACACAAAACGGCCACGAGGCGGCCGCCGCGGCCGAGGGAATAAACTCCGCTGCCCTGCACCTGTTGGACCGTGGCTGACCAAGTGGACAAGCGAGACGGGGTCGAGGCGACCCCCCCCGAGCGGGCCAAGCCCGACCCCCCCGGCTATTTCGAGGGCGAGTCGATGACGCGTCGGCGCGTCTTCACCGTCGCGGCCCAGGGGCTCGGCGGCATCGCCGGCGCCGCGATCGTCCTCCCCGCCGTCGGCTTCGCGGTCGCGCCGATCTTCCACCGCGGCAAGGAGCGCTGGGAGGCGGTCGGCCCGGTCGACGACTTCGTCGCCGACACCTACCGCCAGGTCGTCTTCACCGAGACCGAGGGGATCGCCGACGCCGGCAAGACGCTCGCCTACGTCCGCAAGAGCTCGGAGGAGCTCGGCGAGGACGCGGGCGAGTTCATCGCGATCTCCAACCGCTGCGCCCACCTCGGCTGCCCGGTGCGCTTCGTCGAGGCGGCCGGCAACTTCATCTGCCCGTGCCACGGCGGCGTCTACGACTTCGTCGGCAAGGTGCTCGGCGGCCCGCCGGTCCGCCCGCTCGACCGGTTCCAGACCCGGGTCCGCCGCGGCCAGGTCGAAGTCGGGCCGCGCTACAGCGTCACCTCACAGCTCGAGGCGGTCCGCGCCCGCGACCCGGGCGAGTTCACCGGCGGCGTCTGGGAGTACCTCTACCCGCCGCGTCCCTCGACCTTCCCGCCGCCATGAAGCTCGACTCGCTGATCCCCGCCCCGCTGCGCAAACCGGCCAAGCCCGGCACCGGCAACGGCGCCGCGAAACCGGCTCCCGCCGACCTGAAGACGGCGCCGCCGGAGCGTCCCTCCGAGGCGCAGAAGATCGCCGAGCGGGCCAAGGAGGCGCCCGCCGACGTCCTCGCCTGGGTCGACCAGCGGACCGCGGCGACCGGCTTCCTGACCGGGATGCTCTACCGCAAGGTGCCGAAGGGGACCAACTGGTTCTACACGCTCGGCTCGGCGACCCTCTTCGCCTTCATCGTCCAGGCGGTCACCGGCGTCTTCCTGGCGATGTTCTACGTGCCCTCGGCGACCGAGGCCTACTCCTCGATCTCGCACATCAACAACGAGGTCTTCCTCGGCCAGTTCGTGCACGGAATGCACAAGTGGGGCTCGAGCCTGATGGTGATCCTGATCTTCCTCCACATGGGCCGCACCTTCTTCTTCGGCGCCTACAAGTACCCGCGCGAGCTGAACTGGGTGATCGGCGTCGTCCTGCTGATCCTGACGATGACGATGGCCTTCACGGGCTACCTGCTGCCGTTTGACCAGCGCTCCTTCTGGGCTTCGGTGGTCGGCATCAACATCAACGGCACCGGCCCGATCGTGGGCCCCTACCTGAGCGATTTCCTGCGCGCCGGCCCAGAGCTCGGAGCGACCACGCTCTCGCGCTTCTACGCGATCCACATGCTGCTCATCCCCGGCGCGCTGATCGCGCTGATCGGCGCCCACCTCTACCTGGTGGTCAAGCTCGGCACGACCGCGCCCCCGTGGGTGCGCGCGCAGCGGCCGAAGGTCGCCGCGCCGGTCTCCCAGCTCGACGCGGGGGCAGGGGGCAACGGGGGGTCGCCGCCCCGATGAAACCCACCGACAAGCAGGCATACCTCGAGGAGTACGAGCTGCTGAAGAAGAAGGGCAAGCCCTTCTTCCCCTACGCGGTGCTGAAGGACTCGACGATGGCGCTGATCGTCGTCGGCACGATCGTCGTGATGTCGATCGTGCTCGGCGCCGAGCAGGGCCCCAAGGCGGACCCGACCTCGACCAGCTACGTGCCGCGGCCCGAGTGGTACTTCTTCTTCCTCTTCGAGCTCCTGCGCGTGATCAAACCGCCGGAGCTGGTCCCGATCGCGACGATCGGCATCCCGACGATCTGCATGGTCCTGCTGCTCCTGCTGCCGTTCTACGACCGCGGCCCGGAGCGGAACCCGGCGCGCCGGCCGATCGCCACGACGGCGGGCATCCTGACCATCGTCGCGATGGCCTACCTGACCTTCCTCGGCGCCACCGGCGGCTCGCCGACCGAGATCGAGATGGAGGTGGCGCCACAGTACGAGGCCGGCAAGGAGGTCGTCGCCGGCGCCGGCTGCCTGGCCTGTCACAAAATCGGCGAGAACGGCAACTCGCTGGCGCCGGACCTGACCCACATCGGCAGCACGGTGCCGCGCGCCGCGATCCTGCGCTCGGTCGAAATCGGGCCGGGATTCATGCCCTCCTTCCGCGACCTGCCGCCGAAAAAGCTCGACGAGCTGGCCGACTTCCTCGCCTCGCTCGACTGAGGGGTCCCATGACGGGGACCACCAGGCCTTCGCGCGACTCGGCCCAGTTCGCGGGTCAGGTCAACCGCATGTTCGACCGCATCGCCGGTCGGTACGACCTGCTCAACTCGCTGATGACCGCCGGCCTCCACCACGACTGGCGCCAGCGCGCCGCCGATCGCGCCGAGCTGGGCAACGGCGACGCGGTCCTCGACGTCTGCTGCGGCACCGGCGACCTGACGCTCGAGCTGGCCCGGCGGGTCGGCCCGGAGGGACACGTGATCGGCTGCGACTTCTCCGAGCCGATGCTCGACCTGGCGCGCGAGAAGGCGACGGATCGCGGCGCCGGGGGGGTCCGGTTCGAGTGGGCCGACGCGCTTCAGCTCCCCTACGACGCCGGCCGCTTCGACGCCGTCACGGTCGGCTTCGGCGTCCGCAACTTCGCCGACCGCGAGAGGGGCCTGAGCGAGATGGCCAGGGTGCTGAAGCCCGGCGGGCGCCTGGTGATCCTCGAGTTCACCGAGCCGCGCCGCCCCCCCTTCTCGACCTTCTACTCGCTCTGGTTCGACCGGATCGTGCCGGTCCTCGGCAGGCTGACGCGCGATCCGGAGGCATACGCCTACCTCGCGGAGTCGGTCCACAGCTTCCCCGACCCGCCCACGCTCGCGGCGAAGATGGACCTGGCCGGGCTGGGAGGAATCCGCTACACGCTCCTCGCGGGCGGGATCCTGACGATCCACAGCGGCGCCAAAGAGCCCGGCGGGTGAGCCGGGACTCGGCAGTCCCGCCCCCGGTCACGGCGGTCCTCGACGCATCGAGCCGCTGGCTCCCGGCGGGGCTGCGCCGGGTCGAGGAGATGCTCCGCGAGCAGAGCCGTGACTACGGAGAGCTGCTCGACGGCGACGTCGAGATGACCCTCTCGGCGGGCGGCAAGCGGATGCGGCCGATGCTCGTGCTGATCTGCGGCGGCAAGGGGGGTGGCGAGGCCTCCGCCCGCGCCGCCACCGCGATCGAGCTGATCCACATGGCGACCCTCGTCCACGACGACGTGCTCGACGCTGCGCCGCTGCGCCGCGGCCGACCGACCGTCGCGGCCAGCGCGGGACGTGGCCGGGCCACTGCGACCGGCGACCTGCTCTTCTCCCGGGCCTTCGGCCTGCTCGCGGCGCACGGCGACCTGCGGGCGGTCGAGCTGCTCTCGGCCGCCTCGGTGGCGCTTGCCCGCGGTGAGCTGGCGCAGCGCCACGACGCGTACGACACGTCGGTCTCCGAAGAGCGCTACCTGGAGCGGTGCCGGCTGAAGACCGGGACGCTGTTCGAGTGCGCGTGCCTGCTCGGGCGCGACGAACCCGAGCTGGGCAGGTTCGGCGGCGAGATCGGCCTCGCCTTCCAGCTGCTCGACGACGTGCTCGACGTCTCCGGCCCGCCGGAGCGGACGGGGAAGGCGCGCGGAACCGACCTGCTGGACGGCACGGTGACCCTGCCGCTGATCCTCGCCGCCGCCGAGGACCCGGCAATCGGGGCGACGGACCTGCAAAGCCTGGATCCCGCGGGGGCCGAGGAGCTGTGCGATCGCATCGGCGCGACGGGTGCGCTCGAGCGGGTGCGCTCGCGCGCGATGCAGATGGTCGCCGACGCCAAGCGACGCCTCGGCGCGACCGACCTCGACCCCGAACGGCGCGAGCTGCTCGACCTGGTCGCCGACGGCGTCGTCCAGCGCTACGGCTGAGCGGGTCGCATGAGGCGGAAGTCTTCGGCCGTGATCAGGTCGGCCTCCAGCGCCGTGGCAAAGGCCTCCGTCACCCGGCGCATGCTCTCCCGCTCCAGCTCCTCGAGCCGGCAGGCGAGGGCCTCGGTTCCGTTGTCGAGCTCCTCGTCGTAGGCGTCGATCTCGCGCTCGCCGTGGACGCTGTCGCCGTGCCACTCGCACTCGGGGCAGCGGCGCCAGAGCCGCCAGTGGCCGCGGGGCCCGGTCTGCTCCCAGCAGGTCGGCTGCACGAGCCGGGAGCCGCACGCCGGGCAGACGTGCAGGCCGGTCGGGCTGGTCGTCTGGGTGTGGCCGGCGTTGCCCATGCTCCCACCCTCGAACACGCGAAGACGACGATCAATCCGCAGTTTTCAGGCAGACGGCGAGAAAAACCCATTACCGGGTAGCCGCCTCGGCCGCAATTCGGGACCGGTAGCATGGAGTCATGCTCGGGAACATCGGTCCCCTCGAGATCGTCGTCGTGTTGATCATCGCCCTGATCGTCTTCGGCCCGAAGCGCCTGCCGGAGCTCGGCCGCTCGCTGGGCAAGGGCATTCGCGAGTTCCGCGGCTCGCTCGGCGGCGACAACGACGACGACGAGGACCACGACTCCCCGCCGCGGGAGATCGAGCCGGGCAGGCGCGAGCCGGTCGGGCACAAGCGGCCCTAGAGCCCGCGAGGCGCGACCGATGTCCCGCGTCAGGCCGGTCTCCCACGAGGACCGCCTAACCCTCGTAGAGCACCTCGACGAGCTCCGCAGCCGGATCGTCGTCTGCCTCGCCGCGCTCGGTGTCGCCCTCGCGCTCTGCTTCTGGCAGAGCGACCTGCTGCTCGAGATCGCGACCGAGCCGCTGCCGAGCGACCAGCGCGAGCTGCTCACCTTCGGCGTCACCGAGCCCTTCACGACGACGCTCACCGTCGCCGTCTACGGGGCCCTGATCCTCTCCCTGCCGGTCCTCATCTACCAGCTCTACGCCTACGTGCTGCCGGCCTTCAGCCGGACCGAGCGCCGGGTCGCGATGCCGGTCCTGCTGATGGCGCCGCTGCTCTTCGCCGCCGGGGTCGCCTTCGCCTACTTCGTCGTGATGCCCCCGGCGACCGAGTTCCTGCTCGGCTTCAACGAGAGCGAGTTCAACGTCCAGGTGCGGGCCCGCGACTACTACAGCTTCTTCTCGACGATGATGCTGGCCGGCGGGCTGATCTTCCAGCTGCCGCTGGCGCTGATCGCGCTGACCCGGCTCGGCATAGTCAGCACCGACCAGCTGCGGTCCAACCGCCGCTACGCCTACCTGGCGATCGCCCTGCTCGCGGCGGCGCTGCCGGGGGTCGACCCGGTCTCGATGCTGATCGAGATGGTTCCCCTGCTCGTTCTGTATGAGTTGAGTATCTTGCTTGCGCGGCTCTTCGACAGGCCGAGGGCCGCGGGAGGCCTGGCCAAACCCTCAACGCAGGAGCGGTGACGACCGATGGCGGAGAACAAGGGCGAGCGACGGATGCTGTTCGACACCCGGGGGCGGCGCAAGAACGTCATCCGGGTGGTCTACGCGCTGCTCGCGCTGCTGATGGGCGGCAGCCTCTTCCTCACCGTCGGCCCCTTCAACCTGGGCGAACTCGCGGGCGGCGGCGGGACGAGCAGCGCCACCGAGGTGGCCCACGAACGCGCGGAGAGGATCGAAGAGAGGCTGGCGACGAGCCCGAACGACGAGGAGCTCCTGCTCGCGCTCATCCGGGCCAGGATTCAGGCAGGGAACGCGCAGGTCGAACGCGATCCGGAAACGGGCCGGCCGGGAACCCCGCCGCCCGAGGCGGTCGAGGACTACCGGAGCGCAGACCGGGCGTGGACCAGGTACCTGAAGCTGGCGGGCGACGAACCGAACGCCTCCGTCGCGCAGCTCGTCGCGTTCACCTCGATCGCGCTGGCGGAAGGCAGCACCAGCCTGCTCGCCTCGCAGTCGTACATCAGGAAAGCGACCGAGGCCCAGAGGATCGCCGCCGAGCAGCGCCCCAACGTCGGCTCGCTGACCACCCTCGCGATCTACCAGTACTTCAACGGCGAATTCGCCGGCGCCGAGAAGACGATCGACCGGGCCACCAAGGGCGTCCCTAAAGCCGAAGCGAAAAACATCGAACGCCAGATGGTCAGCTACCGCAAAAACGCCGAACGCTTCGACCGGCGCAACAAACGCCTCGAAAAAGTCGCCGAACGCCTCGGCAAAGAACGCGTCCAGGGCCAGAACCCCTTCGGCGAAATCGGCGGCCTAGCCACCCCTCCGGCCGGCGGCTGAGCGGTCAGCCGGCGACGAGGGCGACGGCGAAGCCGTCGTAGCCCTTGCTGCCGACGGTCTGGATGGTGGTTGCGCTGACGCGTGGCTCGTCGGCGAGCATCCGGTGCAGGCGGCGCTGAGCGACGATCTTCGGATCGTCGCTTCCATCGTCGGCGAGGGCGCCCGCCCGGACGACGTTGTCGGCGACGATCAGGCTGCCCGGCCGGGAGCGCTCGAGCGCCCAGGCGAAGTAGTCGGGGCTGCGCTCCTTGTCGGCGTCGATGAAGGTCAGGTCGAACGGTCCGGCACCGTCCTCCGCGAGCTCTGGCAGCAGATCCAGCGCCGCTCCTACGCGGATATCGACGATCTCCTCCAGCCCCGCTCGCGCGATGTTCCCGCGTGCGATGGCGGCGTATGCAGGGTCTGCCTCCAGGGTGATCAGCCGCCCGTCCTCGGGCAGCGCCCTTGCCAGCCAGATCGTGCTGTAGCCGCCGAGCGTGCCGAACTCCAAAACCGTTCTCGCACCCACGGCCGAGGCCAGCAAGTTCAACAGCTTGCCCTGAGGCGGCGAAACCTGAATTGCCGGCAGCCCACCCGCCTCGCTTGCTTCGAGCGCTTCGTCCAGGACGCGGTCATGCGGCGCGAGAAGAGCGCCGACGTATTCGTCTACCGCTGACCAGAGCTCCTGGGCCACTGCCGATGTCTATCAAGCGCCCCGACCCACTTGTCAGCGAGCGCGGTGGATACGTTTCGGCCGATGGCCGAGCCTTTCGTCCGCCCCCTATCGCCGGATGCGCGCATCCTCATCGAGCTGGAGGGGCGGCCGCTGGAGCGCTATGCGGTCATGCTCCAGCTGCGGATCGAGGGGCGCTGGCAGACCATCCGGTTGCTGGACAACGCTCACGGCGACCACGACATGCACCGCTACACTGGCCCGGAGAAGCAGCCTGCCGAGCGGTTCGCCGAGGGCACGGTCAACCAGGTGGTTCCGATCGCTATCCGCTATCTGATCGACCACTGGGAAGCGATTGCACGGACATGGAAGAGCTAGAGCGCAGCAAGTTCACCGCGGCGGGCGAGATCGCCAACGAACGGCTGATCGAAGCCGCGACCGAACCGGGCCGCTATCCCGAGGGGACCGCGTTCATCGCCGCCGACCAGGAGCATTTCGGCACGGTTCTCACGCAAGCTGTTGCCGAGCATCGGCCACTGGCGATCGTCTATCCCGATGGGCGGGAGATAGTTGCCGCGCCTCGTCGAGGGGCACTCGCGTTCATCGAGCACCGACTCACTCGCCGCCGCGAGGACAAGGGCAAGCATGGTGCGCCCGCCGTGCCGCTGCCCGCCGACTACCGGGTCGAGATACGGGACCAACAGGCGCTCGCTGTCTGAGCATTGCTCGGCCCGACGGATCCGCTGACGAGTGGGCCGTGAAGGACTCGAACCTTCAACCTTGAGATTAAGAGTCTCCTGCTCTACCGGTTGAGCTAACGGCCCAGGGTCGGCAAGTATAGGAAGCTCGCGCGTGGGGCTAGGGGAGGGCGCGGCAGGGCTTGAAGAAGGTGCCGCTGATCACGGTGCCGTCGGCGAAGGAGGCGTAGCCGAGGGTCTGGAAGATCCCGTCCGAGCAGCGAGCCGAGATGTAGCTGCGCTCGCGGCCGCCGGCGCGGTAGCGGCGGCCGACCTTGGCGGCGACGCGGGTCAGCGCGCCGTAGCCGCCGGCGATCGCGGGGACCTCCAGCGTCGCCCGGTAGCCGAAGGTGCCGCGCAGCCGTTCGACCGGGACGACCATCACGTAGGTCTGCAGCGACGGGTAGCTCGTCTGCGCGTGCGCGAGGACCGTGGGGTTGCCGTTCAGCCGCGTGCCGTTGAACAGGCTCAGCGGCGAGCGCACCTCGACGCGGCTCTGGCCGGGCAGGCCGACCGTGGCGCCGACCTGTCCGGTGCCCACCAGTGCCCCGGCACAGACCTGGCGCGCCTGCTGCGGGTCCGCGTTCTCGATCGCGCTCGGCGCGCAGGTCGCGAGGCCGGAGGTGGTCAGCAGCCCGTCGCGGTCGAAGTGCAGGCGGATGCGCTGAACCGCCGGCGGGGCGGTGCCGTTCGTGGTCGTGATCTCGGCATGGCCCTGGAAGCGGATCGGCGCGTACTTCCGCTTCGGCAGGACCTGCGGGGTGAACCCACCGTCAGCCGTCACGACCAGCGTGCCGACCCTGACCTGGGAGGCGCCGGCCACACCGATCAGCGCCACCGAGAGCATCGCCGCGCAGGCCACCGCCCCCACGATCGTCATCGGCCGGATCCGCCTCATCGCTTACTCAATACCCCGGGAGCCGCCAAGGTAGCGGCGGCGGGTCGTTACTTACGGACCTTGCAGGGGCGGAAGAAGGTGCCCTGGGCGAAGCTGCCGTCCTTGAAGGTCACCGAGCCCTGCGCCTGCAGCCGGCCGTCGGCGCAGTGGGCGTTGGCGAAGCTCAGCCGCTTTCCCTTGTGGGTCCATTTGCGCCCGATCGTCAGCCGGCCGTAGGTGGGCGAGCCGTAGTCGTTGGCGATCTTGGGGAAGTTGGCGACGGTCCGGAAGCCGTAGCGGCCCTTGTTGATCTTCTCGATCTCGATCGGGACCACGTAGGTGGTCGGGGCGGGGTAGTCGAGGTGGGCGTGGCCGAGGACGGTCGGGTTGCCGTTCTTCTCCGGCCCGTTGAAGAGAGTCAGGGCCGAGGAGGCCGGGATCGGACGCTGTTCGGGCAGCTCGACGACGGCGGTGCCGAACCCCTTGCCGACGATTGCGTCGCGGCAGTTCTCGCGCGCCTGCCTGGTCGTCGTCGCGACCAGCTTCTGCTGCGTGCACTTCTGCAGGCCGCGCGTCTCGACCGCGCCGTGCTTGTCGAATTCGATCACCAGCTTCTTCAACGGCGAGGGGCGGCTGCCGTCGACGGTGCGGAACTTGGCGAAGCCGTGCAGCTCGATCGGCGCGTTCTCCCGCTTCGGCAGCGTCGTCGGGCTGAAGCCCCCGTCGGCGACGATGATGATCTTGCCGGCGCGCAGTTCGATCGCCTGCGCGACGCCGACCGTCGCCAGCGCGAACGCGCCGACCGCCAACAACGTCCTCAACACGACCTTTCGCATCTCCGTATCCCCTCCGTAGCCCTGACCGCCAAACTACCACGCGTGTCTTCGAGGAGGAGCAGGGCGGGGCGCCCCCGGGCGCCGGGGGAGCCGAGCGCTGCCGGCCCGCTCCTGCTGCGCCATCCGCGCCGCGTGCTGGCCGCCGCCGCGGTCCTGCTCGTCGCCCTCGGCATCGCCGGGATCGGCCTGGAGGGCAAGCTCAGCCCGAGCAGCCTGAGCATCCCGGGCACCTCGTCGGAGCGCGCGAACGGGGAGCTCCGCGAGCACTTCGGCGACACCGCGCCCTTCGTGGTCCTGCTGCGGGGTCCCGCAGCCGCGGTCGACCGGCAGGGACCGGCCCTGATCCGCGCGCTGCGCCGCGATCCGGCGGTGACGACCCTCTCGCCGTGGGACCGCGGCGCGGTCCAGCGACTGCGGCCGAGCCCCGGCCGCGCACTGATCCTCATCGACTTCCACGTCGGCATCGACGAGGCGGTCAACGAGGTGGTCCCCGAGCTCAACCGGACGCTCGATCAGCGGATCGATCGCCCGGTCACGGCGACCCAGACCGGGTTCGCGACCCTCTCGCGGGCGATCCAGGACGAATCGATCGCCGCCACCGAGCGGGGCGAGCTGATCGCGCTGCCGATCCTCCTCGTCGTCCTCCTGCTCGTCTTCCGCTCGCCGGTGGCGGCAGCCGTGCCGCTCGGCTTCGGCGCGGTGACCGTGATCGCCTCCCGCGGCCTGCTCTCGATCCTCACCGAGTGGTTCAGCGTCGACGCCTTCGCGCTGACGGTCTGCACGATGATGGGCCTCGCGCTGGGGGTCGACTACGCGCTGCTGATCGTCTCGCGCTTCCGCGAGGAGCTGGCGGGCGGAGCGACCCCGCTCGACGCGGCGGCGGCAACGCGCCGGACGGCCGGCCGCACGACGGTCTTCGCGGGCAGCACCCTGATGCTCTCGATGCTGGTGGCGTTCTTCGTCGTCCCCGGCTCGCTGCTCGGCTCGCTGGCGGCGACCCTGGCGCTCGTCGTCGCGCTCAGCGTCCTGGTCGCGATCGTCCCCGGCCCCGCCCTGCTCGCCCTGCTCGGCCCGAACGTCGACCGCTGGCGGATCGGCCCGGCGCCCGCCGACGGCGACTCGCGCCTGATGGCGCTCGTCGGCGCGGCCCTGAGGCGGCCCGTGCCCGTCGCGCTGGCGATCGGCGCGGTCGTCCTCGCGCTCGCGGCGCCGGCGCTCGCCCTGAAGACCGGCCCGCCCAGCCAGACCCAGCTCTCCAAGGACGATCCGGTCCGCGAGGACTTCGAAACGATCGTGCGCGCGATCGGGCCGGGCTACGACGCGCCGTTCGTGATCGTCGCCGCCGTCGAGGAGGGGGCGATAACCGACCCCGCCCGGCTCGAGGCGCTGAGTGACTGGCAGGAGCGAATCGCCGCGCTGCCCGGGGTCGAGACCGTGATCGGCCCGGCCGAGGTCTCGCGCGCCGTGACTCCGCTGCGCGAAAGGGGCTCGCGGCTGCTCGCCTCCGAAGGCCGAACCGGCCCGCTCGCCCAACTGCGCCGGCTCGGCCGCAACCTGGGTCGGGCGGCGCTCGGCGTGAGCCAGCTGCGCGAGGGAATCTCGCAGGCCACCTACGGCGCAGGCCTGATCTCCCAGGGTGCCGACGCAGCCGAGGAGGGGGCCGGCGCCGTCGCCGCGGGGCTCGCGACCGCCACCTCGGGCAGCGAGCGAGCCGTCGCCGCGCTCGAGACCTTCGCCGCGGGCACGCGCCGCCTCGCCGGCGCTCAGCACCGAGCCTCGCTCGCCGCCCTGCAGCTGAAGTTCGGCATCCAGAGCCTGGCGCCGAACCTGCGGCGCAACGCCCTCTCCCGCTCGCGCCGGCTGCAGAAGTCGCTCAACCAGGACTCCCACGTCGAGCTGCCGCGCCTGATCGGGCCGGCACAGGTCGCCGCCGAACAGCTCGAGGCCGCCTTCGAGCAGCTGGAGGGCATGACCACCGGCAAAGCCGACCCCAACTACGCGGCCGCCTTCGAGGCGGTCCGCCGCGCGCTCGCCGCGGTCAGCGGGACCGATCCGCTCGGCGGCCAGCCCTACGCCACCGACTACGCCGGCCTCCCGGCCGAGCTGACCGCGCTGCAGGAACGGCTGCTGACCGACGCCGAGGAAGCCGAGCAGGTCACCGCCTGGCTGGTCTCCGGGCTCGGCATCCTGAGGCGGTTGGACTCCGGGTCCGATCGCCTCGCCGACGGCCTGCGCCGGCTCGAGGGGGCGGGCGGCAGGCTCGCGCGGGGCTCGGCGCGCCTCTCGCGCGCCGCCGGCAGCCTCGACGACGGGCTGACCCGGCTGGGCGCCGGGGCGAGCGCCCTCGCCGCCGGGATCTCGCGGCTCGGCGGCGGAGCGTCGGCGCTGGAGGAGAACCTCGCCGCCGGCTTCAGCCGCTCCTACCCCCTTCAGTCTCGCCTCCAGCGCGCCGCCGTGCAGGTGCTCTCCAACGACGCCCGGCTGCGGGGGCAGGCCCGGCGCCTGCGCCGCACGACGCCCGGGATCTTCGACTCCGGCTACTTCGTCCTCTCGGCGCTGGACGGTGCCCGCCCGCCGCTGCGCGAGCGCGCCGCGACGGCCGTCGACCTGAACGGCGGGGAGGCGGCGACGATGCTGGTCATCTCCCGCTACACGTTCAACACGCCGGGCTCGATCGCGCTCAACGACCGGCTGGAGGAGGCCGCCGACGACCTGGCCCGGGAAGCCGACCTCTCCACCGGGGTGGCCGGCGGTGCCGCCACCCTCAACGACTACAGCAGCGTGACCCGGGCGCGGATCCCGTTCGTGGTCGCGGCGATCACCCTCGCCACCTTCCTCGTCCTCGTCCTCGTCCTGCGCGCCGTGCCGCTCGCCGCGATCGCGGTCGCGCTCAACCTGGCCACCGTCGCCGTCGCCTTCGGCGTCCTCACGCTGCTCTTCAACCTCCCCGAGGACTGGCCGCTGGGCGGGCACGACTACGTCGACGCGGTCGGCGCGACCGCGATCTTCGGCGTCGTCTTCGGGCTGTCGATCGACTACGCGGTCTTCCTGCTGGTGCGGATGCGCGAGCGCTACGACGCCGGCCACGGGCACGCCGAGGCGATCGACTACGGCCTGGCGAAGACGGCGAGGGTGATCACCGGCGCCGCGGCGATCATGATGGCCGTCTTCATCGCCTTCGCGGGGGCGCCGATCGCGACGGTCAGCCAGCTCGGGGTCGGCCTCACCGTGGCCGTCCTGCTCGACGCCACCGTCGTGCGCATCGTCCTCCTGCCGGCGCTGATGCTGCTCCTCGGCGATCGGGTCTGGTGGCTTCCACGGCCACTGGAGCGGGTGCTGCCCCGTCTGAACGTCTAGTCCAGGGCGTTTACTTCGAGTTAAGCGAAGTGGCCGCAAATGCCCCCCAACTGACGCCTCGGATACGATTCGAATCCGCTGTTCCTCCGGGTCGGAGGCGGGGGACCGCAAGCGACAATCCGTGGCTGCCAAACCTTTAGGCGAGGAGAAAAGCCCGAGCCCAGGCCGGGGGGTCACCCCTGCCCGCGCGGCGGCCCTTGCCGCCCTCGCCCTGGTCGTGATCGCCCTCCTGGTCGTTCTGCTCAGCGGCGGCGGCGGCCATAGCTACGCCCTGGTGTTCCAGAACGCCAGCCAGCTCGTCCCCGACAACCAGGTGCTGATCGGCGGCCGGCCCGTCGGCTCGGTCGAGAACATCGAGCTGACCGAGGACAACCTGGCCCGAGTCGAGGTCAGCGTCGACCAGGAGCTCCACGAGGGCTCGACCGCGATCGTGCGCGCCACCTCCCTGGCCGGCGTCGCCAACCACTACGTCTCGATCAGTCCCGGGCCGAACAGCAACCCGCCGCTCGAGGACGGCGCGGTGCTGGGCCTCGACGAGACCACCAGCCCGATCGACCTCGACCAGTTCCTCAACGCCTTCCCGCGCTCGGTCCGGCGCGGGCTCGGCGAGTTCTTCAGGGGCAACGCGGCGATCTACGCCGATCGCGGCGAGGACGCGAACGAGACGTACAAGTACTTCGGCCCGGCGCTCAACCGGACCAACGCCTTCGTCGGCGAGCTGACGGCCGATCAGCGCCTGCTCGAGCGCTTCGTCGTCAGCTCCAGCAAGCTCGCCACGGCGATCGCCGCGCGGGGGGAGAACCTCTCCAGCGCCCTCGCCAACGCCAACACCGCGTTCAGCGCGATCGCCAGCCAGAACGAATCCTTCAGCCAGACCCTGCGCCTGCTGCCGCCCGTCTTCCGCCAGAGCAACACGACCTTCGTCAACCTCCGCGCCGCCCTCGACGACCTCGACCCGCTGGTCGAAACCGCGAAGCCGGCGACCAAGGATCTGGCGCCGTTCCTGCGCGAACTGCGGCCCTTCCTCTCGCGAGCCGTGCCGGTCTTCAGGGACCTCCGGCTCACCATGCGCCGGCCCGGTTTCGCCAACGACACGGGCGAACTGCTCGCCACGCTGCCCCCGCTCCAGCAGCGCGCCTCCAGGGCGTTCCCCAACTCCGAGCAGGCGATCGAGGACTTCCAGCCGAACCTCGAGTTCATCCGCGCCTACACGCCCGACATCTTCAGCGGCTTCGGCAAGCTCGGCCAGCTCGCCGGCTACTACGACGGCAACGGTCACTACGCCCGCGCCTCGTTCGCCCTCAACCTGTTCCGCTACGAAGCCGAAAGCGGTCAGCTCGAGCCGATCCCGCCGAGCGAGCAGTTCGACCCCTACGCAGGCGCGACCGAAGTCAAGCGGCGTTGCCCCGGCGCCGCCACCCAGCCCGCTCCCGACGGATCGAACCCCTTCACCGAGCCGCCCTTCGAGGGAGCTGACGTGAGCCCGACCGACTGCGACCCGACCGACGTGCCCCCGGGACCATGAGGAAGCTGCTGACCGCACTCGCGCTGGTGGCGATCGCCGTGGCGGTCGTGCTGATCGCCACGGGCGGCGAAGACGACGCCTACCGCGTGCGGGCGATCTTCGACAACAGCAACTTCCTCGTCGAGGGCGAGGAAGTCCGGATCGCGGGCGCGACCGTGGGGGAGATCGAGGCCGTCGACGTCACCCTGCCGGGGGAGATCGACAGCTACGAGGACGGCCGGCCGCGGTCGGTCCCCGGCAAGGCCGTGCTGGTGATGCGGATCGACGACCCGGGGTTCCAGGACTTCCGCCGCGACGCGAGCTGCACGATCCGTCCGCAGTCGCTGATCGGCGAGAAATTCATCGACTGCCGCCCGACGCTGCCGCGGGCGCCCGGCTCGGAGCTCCCGCCACCGCTGCGCGAGATCCCCGACGGCGAGCCGGGTGCGGGTCAGTACCTGCTGCCGCTCGAGAGCAACAGCTCGACCGTCGACCCGGACCTGATCAACAACATCAACCGGCTGCCCTACGCGCAGCGCTTCCGTCTCATCCTCAACGAACTGGGGGCCGGCCTCGCGGGCCGCGGCGAGGACCTGAAGGAGGCGATCGAGCGCTCGAACCCCGTCCTGCGCGACGTCAACCGCCTGCTCGGCACCCTGGCGGCGCAGCGCAACCGGCTCGCCCAGCTCTCCGCCGACTCCGAGCAGATCCTCTCCGCGCTCGCCCGCGAGCGCCAGAGCGTGGCCGGCTTCTTCTCGAACGCGGGCGCCGCGGCGCAGGCCAGCGCCGAACGGGGCCCCTCGCTCGAAGCGTCCTTCCGCAAGCTGCCCGAGTTCCTGCGCGAGTTCCGCGCGACGATGCGCGGCCTGGAAGGCTTCTCCGACGCCGCCGCGCCGGTGTTCACCGACCTCGGCCGGTCCGCTCCGGCCCTGACCCGGGCGACCAAGGCGCTGGCGCCCTTCTCCGCCGCCTCGACCGTGGCCCTGAAGTCGCTCGGCGCGGCGGGCGAGGAGGCCGGCCCGGTGCTGCGTGCCGCCGACCCCGTCGTGCGCAAGGCCCGTGACCTGGCGCGCAGCGGCGCCGGCCCGACCACCGAACTCGCCAAGTTCTTCGTCTCGACCAAGAAGACCGAGGGCTGGGATGGCCTGGTCGACCTGATCTACAACAGCACCGCCTCGCTCAACGAATTCGACCAGTACGGCCACTTCGGGCGCGCGCTGGTCACCCTCAGCAACTGCGTCGACTACGTGATCGCGCCGACCAGCGGCTGCAGCTCCAACTTCAACGGCCCCGGCGCGGGCATCTCGTCCGCCTTCGACCCGATCGCCCTGTACCGGCAGTTCGAGGAAGAACTGGAAGCGCTGGGCGGCGAGGCGACCGAGTCCGGCGCGGTCGCGGCGCCCGCCTCGGCGGCCGAGGAGGGCGCGGAAGCTCCGCCGGCTCCCGAGCCGCAGCCCGCCCCCGCCCCCGATCTCGGCGAAGGCGAAGGCCTCGACGGAGAAGGCGAAGGCGAAGACGAGGGCGAAGAAGACCAGGAGCTCGCGCTCCTCGACTATCTGCTGGGGCCATGAAGAACCGCAGCGGCATACAGGGGGTGGCGAGCAGCCCGGCGATCGTCGGGGCGGTCACGGTGCTGGTCCTGATCGTCGCGGTCTTCCTCGCCTACAACGCCAACAACGGCCTGCCGTTCGTCTCGACCTACAACCTCACGGCGAGGGTGCCGAACGCCGACGCGATCGTCAAAGGCAACGAGGTCAGGATCGGCGGCGCCCGGGTCGGCGTCGTCCGCGGGGTGGCGCCGGTGCAGCTCAAGAACGGCGAGGTCGTCGCCGAGCTCGACGTGCGGCTCGACAAGAGCGCCGAACCGATCCCGGTCGACTCGACGATGATCATCAGGCCGAAATCGCCGCTCGGCCTCAAGTACCTGCAGATCGTCCCCGGCAACTCCGAAGAGGGGTTCGAGGCCGGCGACACGATCCCGGTCTCGGCGGCGCGCCCGGAACCCGTCGACATCGACGAGTTCTTCAACATGTTCGACGAGCCGACCCGCAACTCGATCAGGCGCAGCCTGACCGGCTTCGGCAACGCCTTCGCCGGGCGCGGCCCGCAGATCAACGGCGCCCTCGGCGCCCTGCGGATGCTGGCCGAAAGCAGCCAGGCGCCGCTGCGCACGATCGTCGCCCCGAGCACCGACTTCGGCGGCTTCTGGCGGGCGCTCGAGGACCTCTCCGCCACGGTCGCGCCGGTAGCCGAGACGCAGGCGAGCATGTTCGTCGCGCTCGACCGGACCTTCGCCGCCTTCGCCCGCGTCTCGCGTCCCTACATCCAGGAAACGATCGAGAAAGGCCCGCCGACGCTCGACGCGGTGACCGCCGACATGCCTGAGATCCGCCCCTTCCTGAACAGCTCGGCGCGCTTCTTCACCGCCCTGCGGCCCGGCGCGCGCGCGATCGGCCGCACCGCGCCGACGATCGACGCGGCGCTGCGAGCCGGCATCCCGGTCCTGAACGCCTCACCGGCCTTCAACGCCCAGCTGCCGCCGACGGCGGACGCCCTGCTCGACTTCCAGGAAGCGCCGGGGGTCTTCAACGGCCTCGACCTGCTGATCGACACGAACGAGCTGCTCGGCCCGGCGATCCGCTTCATCGGCCCGGCGCAGACCAAATGCAACTACCTCAGCCTCGCCTTCCGCAACTTCGCCAGCGTCGGCAGCGAGGGCAACGGCAACGGCAACTGGCTGAACGTGATCAGCTTCGAGGCGCCGGACGGGAGCAACGCCGAGTCGCGTCCCTCCTCGGCGCCCGCGAACGGGCCCGAGCGGAAGAGCCATCTGCACTTCAACCCCTATCCGAGGACCGCGGCGCCGGGACAGGGCAACGTCTGCGAAGCGGGCAACGAGCGCTACGCGGCCGGACAGACCACGATCGGGAGATCGCCCCAGCTGTGGGGGACCACGACGGTGAACGAGGAATAGATGGGCCGGCTACCGGAGCGAGACACGAGGCAGGGCGCCAAGGACAGCCGTTTCGGCTGGCGTCCGAGCAACGCTGCGATCGCGCTGATCTTCCTGCTCATCTTCACGCTCGGCCCCTACCTCGCCTTCACCAAACACATTCCGTTCACCGGCTACGGCTATGAGGTGAAGGCGACCTTCGCCAACGCCGCGAACATCTCGGTCAACTCGCCGGTGCGGATAGCCGGCGTCGACGTCGGCAAAGTGATCGAGTCGAGCAGCGACGGCGACACCTCCACCGTGACCTTCACCGTGGAAGAGAAAGGCCGCCCGATCCACGCCGACGCCTACGCCCAGATCCGGCCGCGGATCTTCCTCGAGGGCAACTTCTTCATCGACCTCGACCCGGGCAGCCCGAGCGCGCCGGAGCTCGACAGCGGTGGGACGATCCCGGTCAGCCGGACCTCGATCTCGGTCCAGCTCGACGAGGTGCTGACCGCCCTGCAGTCGCCGGTGCGGGCCGACCTCAGCCGCCTGCTTGAAAGCTTCGGCGAAGCGCTCACCCGCAAGCCGAGCGCGGCCGAAGACGCCACCCAGCTCCCCGAGGCGAGGGGCTTGACCGGCGCCGAGGGGATCAACGGCGCCTTCCGCTACGGCGGTCCGGCCGGCCGCTACAGCGCCCAGGTCACCAACGCCTTCCTCGGCACCGAGCCGGGCGACCTGAGCCGCTTCATCGCCGGCGCGAGCCGCACCTTCGGCGCCCTCGCGAACCGCGAGGAGGACCTGCAGGGGCTGATCGTCAACTTCGACGTGTTCACCGGCGCCCTCGCCGCCCAGTCCGCGAACCTGGCGGCGACGTTCCGTCGCTTCGCCCCGTCGCTGCGGACCGCGAGGAGCTCGCTGGTCAGCCTCAACCGCACGCTGCCGCCGCTGCGGGCCTACGCGATCGAGCTGCGCCCGGCCGTGGCCGAGCTGCCGGGGCTGATCTCCGCCGCGCGCCCGTGGCTCCGTCAGGCGCGCCCGCTTCTCTCGGGCAAGGAGCTGGGCGGGCTGGCCCGGCTGCTGCGCCAGTCGACCCCGGGCCTGGCCAGCGCCGCCCAGGCCGGCAAGGCGAACACGGTGCCGCAGATCAACCGGCTCAGCCTCTGCACGACCCAGGTCATCGTGCCGACCAACGAGCAGACGATCGAAGACCAGTTCTCGACCGGCGGGCCGGCCTACCGCGAGTTCCTCTACGGCCTCGTCAACCTGGCCGGCTGGGGCCAGAACTTCGACGGCAACGGGTTCTACGCGCGCGTGCAGCCGGGCGGCGGCGACGAGCTCGTCGGCCTGGAGAACAAACTCGGCAACCTCACGACCGACAAAGCCGACTGGGCGCACACGATCGAACCGCCGCGCGGCGTCCAGCCGCGGATCGCCGCCCGGCCGCCGAAGAAGCCCGACGTGCGCTGCGACACGAACCCCGTCCCCGACCTCAACGGCACGCTGGGCCAGGTTGGCCCGCCCAGCCTGACCCCGGGTGGCCCATGAGCGACGGGACCCCACAGGTGAGCCGCACGCGGCACTTTCGGGCCTGGCTGGGCCGGCAGACGCGCGGCCGCGGCCGCGACTCGATCGCGATCGTCGTCCTCAGCCTCGTGGCGATCGCGATGACGCTCTGGATCTTCACGCAGCAGAAAGCCTCGCTGCCCTCGTGGGCGCCGCTGGTCGGCGAAGACTTCGTTCAGCTCAGCGCCGACTTCACCAGCGCCCAGGCGGTCACGCCGGGGCAGGGCCAGGCCGTCGTGATCGCCGGAGTGCGGATCGGCAAGGTCTCCTCCGTCGAGGTCGACGAAGGGCACGCCGTCGTCGGGATGGACGTGGAGCCGCAGTACCTGGAGCTGATCCATCCCGACGCGACCCTGCTGCTGCGGCCGAAAACGAACCTGAACGACATGGTCGTCGAGATCGACCCCGGCACCGCGCGGGGTCACGTCGAGGACGGCCACGAGTTCCCCCTCTCGCGCACTGAACCGAACGTCAACTTCGAAGCGTTCCTCTCGATCCTCGACGAAGACACGCGGCGCTACCTGCAGCTGCTCGTCGCCGGCGGCGCCGAGGGGATCGGCGGCCAGGGCATGAAGCTCTCCGGGGCCTTCCGTCGCCTCTACTCCTTCTCGCATTACGTCGCGGACCTGAACCGCGCCGTCGCGTCGCGGCGCCAGGCGCTGGCCCAGGTGATCCACGACTTCGGCCTGCTGACCGCCGAGCTCGGCCGCCGCGACGGGCAGCTCGAACGCTTCGTCACCTCCTCCAAGGACGTGCTCGGGAACTTCGCCAACCAGCAGGCCGCGATCCAGGAATCGCTGGTCGAGTTCCCGGCGACGCTGGCCGCCGTCCAGTCGGGCCTGGCCAGCTCCCGGCGCTTCTCCGAGGCGGCCCGCCCGGCGCTGATCGAGCTGATCCCGCAGGCGCAGGCGCTCGGCCCCGCCTTCGACGCGCAGAAGCGGCTCTTTGCGCAGACGCTCGGCCCGATCCGCGACCAGATCCGGCCGTTCACCCGCCAGGTCCGGCCGGTCGTCAGGCACGTCAAGCAGGGCTCGGCCGACCTCGACACCTCGGTGACGGGCTTCGGCAACGCGCTCGGCGCCTTCAACAGCTTCCTCAACGAGCTCGCCTTTGACCCGAAGGGCTCGCGCGAGAGCTACCTGTTCTACCTGCCCTGGCTGAGCCACAACTTCAACGCCAGCTTCAACCTGACCGACGCGGCAGGCCCGATCCAGCGCACCCTGCCGCTGATCTCCTGCAACGGCACCGTGCTCGGCTACCAGGCCGCCGGGCTGAAGCCGTACCTGGCCACGATCCTCCGCGGGGCTCGGATCCCGAGCCCGACCGAACTGCCGACGATCGATCCCGATCCGATCGCCGGGAAACAAGGCATACCAGGCTGCGGCCCGGGGTCCAACGAATGAGCAAGCAGGCACCCAGCACCGGTCAGCTCCTCGTCATCGTCGGCTTCGCGCTGTCGTGCTTCGGGATCCTGCTCTTCCTCTGGATCACCTTCGGCGGCCCGACTCCCTTCAAGGCCAAGCCCTACGAGCTGAGGGTCCCGTTCAAAGAGGCGACTCAGCTGGCCGAGCAGTCCGACGTGCGGATCTCCGGCGTCTCGGTCGGCAAAGTGCAGGCGATCGACCTGGCGCCGAACGGCGAAGACGCCCTGGCGACGATCTACCTCGAGGACAAGTACGGCCCGATCCCGCGCGGGACGCGCGCGATCCTCCGCACCAAGACGCTGCTCGGCGAGACCTACGTCGAGCTGACCCCGGGGGACGCCGACGACCGCGACCTGCCGGACGGCGCGACGCTGCCGATCGGGCAGGTCGCCGAATCGGTCCAGCTCGACGAGATCTTCCGCACCTTCGACGCCCGCACCCGCGCCGCCTTCCAGGAATGGCAGCGGCAGGCGGCGATCGCCGTCCAGGGCCGCGGACAGGACTTCTCCAACGCCTTCGCCGAGCTCGAACCGACCTTCGTCGAGTTCGACCGCCTCTTCCGCGTGCTCGACACCCAGCGGCTCGCGGTCGGCCAGCTGTTCCGCAACGGCGCGATCACCTTCCGCGCCCTGCGCGGGCGCGAAGGCCAGCTCGCCGATCTGATCCAGAGCTCGAACGCGGTCTTCCAGACGGCGGCGGCGCGCGACCGGGACATCGAAGCGCTGTTCCGCGTCTTCCCGACCTTCCTCGACGAGTCGCGACTGACCTTCGACCGGCTGAGGGAGTTCGCCGTCAACACCGATCCGCTGATGCGCCAGCTCGTCCCCGCTGCCGAAGAGCTCTCACCGACCCTGATCGCGCTGTCGAGATTCGCGCCCGAGGCGAAGGGCTTCTTCGAAGGGTTCGCACCGGTGATCCGCCGCTCGGGAAGGGCCTTCCCCGCCTTCCGCGAGTTCCTCCGCGACGACTTCCCCACCCTGCTGCGGGCGCTCGACCCGTTCCTGCGCAACCTCAACCCGGTCCTCACCGGCCTCGACCTCTACAAAAACGAGCTGACCGCGACGATGGCGAACGTGGCGGCGGCCACCAACGCGAAGCTCCCCGACAACGCGGCCGGAGTCCAGGTGCACTACCTGCGCGCGATGGGCCCCTTCGGCCCGGAGTCGCTGGCCACCTTCCCGCGCCGCCTGAGCACCAACCGCAACAACGCCTACCCCCAGCCGCTCGCCTCCGAGCGCTTGGCCGAAGGGCTGCTCAACTTCGAGACGCGTCAGTGCGGCTCGGGCATCGTCGCCTCGCTCGACCCCGAGACGGCGAAAGACCCCGACTTCGAACAGCGCGTCGAGGGCAAAGACGAAGCCGACCGGCAGAAAAAAGCGACCGAGTTCTTCGACCGGCTGAAGAAATACGCCTTCGCCGAACAGAGCAGCAGCGCCTCGATCCCGGCACCCGGCTGCAGCCCGCAGCCGCCCTTCGAGCCGATCTACGGCGAGGAGGGCCCGACCGCCTACCAGCACACCTACGAACAGGACGAATAGGTCTCAGCCCTTCGGCGTGCACGGGACGAGGAAGCTGCCCCGGAGCACGGTCTGGGACGGGAAGGCGGGATCGCCGGTTTCGTTCCTGAAGAGGATCTTCGGCGAGGTGACTTTGAACCTCCCGTCCGGGCAGCGGGCTTCGAAGTAGCCGACCCTCCCTCCGCCGCGGGTGAAGGTCTTCCCGACCTCGAACTTGAAGTCGATCGCCGATCCGGCGCCGCCTGCGATCGCCGGGATCCTGGCGATCGAGTGCAGGCCGCTGCCCTTCTTGGCGATCGTCACCCGGGTCACGATCGCGGCCGGAACCGGAACCGTGATGAAGGTGTGGATCAGCAGCTTCGTCTGGCCGCCGCCGACGCCGCCGTTGAAGACGGTGATCGGGCTGGTGACGGCGATCGGCGGCTGTTCGGGGAACTTGATCTCTGCGTGCGCGAGTCCCGTGCCGATCGAGGCTTTGCCGCAGGCCCTTCGCGCCCCTTTGGTGTTCTGCGCCTCGAGCTGAGCCGCTTTGCAGACGGGATAGCCCCTCGCGTTCACCTTCGCGTCCCTGTCGATGTCGACCACGGCTTCCCGGAAGGCGGGCGGGTGACTGCCGTCAGCCGTGTCGATCCTGCCGAAGATCGTCGTGCTGACGGGCACGTACCGCTTCTTCGGCATCGCCTTCGGCGAGACGTTGCCGCCGAGGGTGACGATCAGGTCGCCCGACCGGACCTTGAAGCTCGCGGCGCTCGCGAGCGCCGCGATACCGATCGACAGAGCCGCACACAACGCAAGCCCGGTGAGTAGCTGCTTTCGCATGTTCCCTCCTCGGATGCTCGGGATCGTCTGTTCAATCTATCCCAACTCCGTAACACCCGGGGGAACGAAAAAGGGCGGCCCGGGGGCCGCCCTTCTCGCGAATCGTGTTAGTCGGAAATCCCGACTGCGCGCTCAGCCCTTCGGCGTGCAGGGTACGAGCAGCCCGCCTTTGAGGACCGTCTGGGACGCGACACCGGGGGTTCCCGCTTCGTTTTTGAAGAGGGTTTTCGGCGTGGTGACTTTGAATTTGCCATCCGGGCATTTCGCCGTCAGGAGGCTTCGCTTCTGGCCTTTGTAGTTGTAGGTGCGCCCGAGGTTGAATTTGAAGTCGAGCGCCGAGCCTGCGCCGCCGGCGATGACCGGGACTTTGGCGACAGCGTGGGTTCCGCTGCCCTTCTTGGCAATCGTCACCTGGGTCACGATCGCGGCCGGAACCGGAACCGTGATGAAGGTGTGGATCAGGAGCGTCGTCTTGCCGCCTTTGGTGCCGCCGTTGAAGACGGTGATCGGGCTGGCGACGTTGATCGGCCGCTGTTCGGGGAAGGCGATCTCAGCGTGGGCAAGGCCGCTTCCGACCGTGGTCGAGCCGCAGACTTTTTTCGCCGCTTTGGTGTCGCGCGCCTCGAGCTGACCCGGTTTGCAGACCGGCAGGCCGGTCGAGTCGACTTTCACGTCCTTGTCGATGTCGACCACCGATTCCCTCAGCGCCGAGGGATGGGTGCCGTCGTTGGTTTTGATTTTGCCGAATATGTTCGCCTTGACCGGCGCCAGCTGGCTTTTCGGCAATTTGCTGGGTGAGACACCCCCGCCGAAGGTGAGGACCAGGTTGCCAACCTGAATGGTCGTCTGGGCCGCGTTCGCGATCGCGGCGACCCCGATGGCCAGCACCGCGCTCAGAGCGAGTGCCCGAACCAAGTTCTTTCGCATTCTCGTGTCTCTCCTTTTTGGCCAGCCCGTCCCGAGCCGCGGCCATAGACAGCGTTGATCTACCCTCCGGCGGCAGAAACTACCAGTCCCGGCTTTTAGGTAAACCCCCTGGGTCGTGGAAAGGAGCGGAGCGGCGAGCTCGCCCGCTAGCCCTCGAGCATCGAGAGCCTCGTCCGCTCGCGCTCCTCGGCCGCTCGCTCGGGGCCGAGGAACGGCAGGGTGATCCAGAACATCAGGTCGGGAAGCCGGCTCGGCAGCCGGGAGGCGGCGCCGTGCAGGATCTCGGTGTAGAGGAGCTCGTTGATCCCACCGGTGAGCGAGAGCGACGTGATCCCCGGCAGCTCCACGGAGGTCTCGGCCCGGCCCGCGTCGAGGAAGCCGGTGAACTGGCGCAGGGCCGCGTCGCGCCGCGCCAGGGCCTTCGGCCCTGCCGCGAGCACCTCGACGATCGCGAAGCGGGCCTCGTCAGGGTGCTCGGCGAGGTCTTCGAGCAGCGCCCGGAGCCCGGCGGCGACGCGCTCCGCCCAGGGCGCGCCCGGCTTCGATTCGAACCCCTTCGCCGTGTCGCCGAGGAGATTTCCGAGCAGCACGTCGTAGGCGGCGAGGAAGCAGTCCTCCTTGCTGGAGAACAGCTCGTAGAAGGTCTTTCGGGACACGCCCGCGACGCCGATCACGTCGACGACCCGCGTCTCGGGATAACCGCGCTCGGCGACCACCTCGATCATCGCCTGCAATATGCGCCGCCGCTGCGACTCGGTCACCGCCTCCCGCGGCAGCCCGTGCCGGCCCCGGGGCAGTCGCTCGCTCAGTTTGGGCGCGCGTCTACCGGAGGCCACACAAAAACTGTAAACCAGGAGAGGCGCGTCAGGAAACGGGCACGCCGGCCGCGTCGCCGGTCCAGACGACCTGGTCGCGCCCCGGCCCGACGCCGACGAGCCGGATCGGCACGCCGACGAAGTCGGCGACGAAGCCGAGGTACTCGCGAGCCTCGGCCGGCAGGTCCGCCTCGCTGCGGCAGCCGGTCACGTCCCCGTCGAAGCCCGGCAGCTCCTCGTACTCGGGCTCGGCCGAGTGCAGGATCGACTGGTGGTAGGGGAACCGGTCGAAGACCGCGCCCTCGCTGGAGCGGTAACGCACCGCCACGCGGAGGGGATCGATGCCGCTGAGCACGTCGAGCTTGGTGATCGTCAGGGCGCTCATCCGGTTGAGCCGGACGGCGTAGCGCAGGGCCACGAGGTCCATCCAGCCGCAGCGCCGCTCCCTGCCCGTCGTCGTCCCGTACTCGTGACCCCGCTCGAGCATGTGGCGCCCGACCTCGTCGTGCAGCTCGGTCGGGAACGGCCCGGCGCCGACCCGGGTCGCATAGGCCTTTGCGACGCCCCAGACCTCGTCGATGTCGGTCGGCCCCACCCCGGCGCCGACGCAGGCCGAGCCGGCGACGGGGTTGGAGGAGGTGACGAACGGATAGGTGCCGTGGTCGAGGTCGAGCAGGGTCGCCTGGGCCCCCTCGAAGATCACCGTGCCCCCGTCGTCCAGGAGGTCCCAGCAGAGCCGGGAGGTATCGGCGATGTGCGGCTCGAGCCGGTGGCCGTAGCCGGCGAACTCCTCGGTCATCGTGTGCAGGTCGAGGCGCGGATCGGGGGCCGCGGCGACCGACCGGTCGCCCCCTTCGCGCGACTTCTCGCCGGCTTCCTTGCGCAGCTTGCGCCGCTGCACGGAGAGTTCGCGAAGCACGTGCTGCTTGGGCTCGAGCGCGGTCATGATCTTCTTGCGCAGGATCTTCTCGTCGAGCAGGTCTTGGACCCGGATCCCCAGCCGCAGCGCCTTGTCGGCGTAGCAGGGGCCGATCCCCCTCCGCGTCGTCCCGATCGAGAGCTTGCCGAGCTTGACCTCGCCGGCCGTGTCGAGCAGCACGTGGTAGGGCATGATCAGGTGCGCGTTGGCCGAGATCCGCAGGTTGCCGACGTCGACACCTCGCCGCCTCAGCCCGTCGATCTCACCGAGCAGGACGCTCGGATCGAGCACCACCCCGTTGCCGATCGCGCAGACCTTGTCCGAGTACAGGATCCCCGACGGGATCAGGTGGAACTTGAACTCCTCGCCGTCGCGGACGATCGTGTGGCCGGCGTTGTTGCCGCCCTGGAAGCGCACGATCGCGTCCGCGCGCTCGGCGAGCAGGTCGACGACCTTGCCCTTCCCCTCATCGCCCCACTGGGCGCCGACTATGACTATGCCCGGCATGACCAGGAAGATTCTGCCTGGTTGGCGGACGTGGCGCTCTACATCTCCGCGACGAGTCGGCCCACGGAGTTGTCCGGCGCCTTGTCGGGCCGCCGATCCTCGCCGAAAAGCGGGATCTGCTCACAGACCTCGACGAGTCGGGAGACCGTCCGCTTGCCGATCTGCTCCTCGAGCTCGTCCATTTCCAGGTTGGTCGTCAGCAGGATCGAGCGCTCGTCTTCGTAGCGCTCGTTGACGAGCGCGTAGAGCTGCTCCAAGACCCAGTCGGACCGCTTCTCCGCGCCGAAGTCGTCGACGTGGAGCAGGTCGGCGGCGGTGAGCCGTTCGAAGAACGTGAGGTAGGAGTCCCCGCCGGGCTCCGCGTCGTAGGTGCGCCGGATGCGGGCGAGCAGTTTCGGCAGCGAGTAGATCGCAACCGACCGACCTTCCTCCAGCGCCAGCTTCGAGACGAGCATCGCAAGCGTCGTCTTGCCCGTCCCGGTGGCCCCGAACAGCCACAGCCCCCGGCCCTCGCGGAGGTTCGCGTCGAGGTTCTCGACGTAGCCGCGAATCTTCCCGACGGCGATCTTCATCTGCGGGTCGCGCGCCATGTCGCTGACCGGCGGGCGCTCGAAGGAGACGCCCCGGTAGCGCGGCGGGATCACCGAGGCAACCCCCTTGCTGCGCCCTCGTTTGAGGCGCGGCTCCCGGCACTCGCAGGGGCGCGCCACGTCCTCGGGACCGAGGATCCAGCCGGAGCCGTCGCAGGCGCCGAGCGGGCAGGCCCTCTGGGCGAACGGCTCGCTGCGCGCGCCGGGCATCAGAACTCAGGCCCCGCGACCGCCACGTCCTCGAGCGGCGGCCCTTCCCCGGCCGGCTGCTCGACCGGCCGTTCGTGGCCGGAGAAGTCGGCGAATTTCGGGAAGCGGTCGAGGAAGACCAGCTTCGGGGTGCCGATCGGGCCGTTCCTATGCTTGGCGACGATCACCTCGGCGAGGCCGTCGGGCTCGTCTTCGGGATCGCGGTAGTAGTCCTCGCGGTAGAGGAAGGCGACCACGTCGGCGTCCTGCTCGATCGAGCCGGACTCGCGCAGGTCGGAGAGCATCGGCTTGGGCGGGTGGCGCTGCTCCGGCGCGCGGGAGAGCTGGGAGATCGCGAGCACCGGCACCTCCAGCTCGCGGGCGAGGATCTTCAGCCCGCGGCTCATCTGGCCGACCTGCTCGACGCGGTTGGCGCGCGGGTCGTCGGCGCGCATCAGCTGCAGGTAGTCGACGATCACCATGCCGAGCCCGCCGCGGTCCTGGGTCTGCGCGTGCAGCCGCCGCGCCTTGGCCCGCAGGTCGAGCAAGCCGAGGTCGGAGGAGTCGTCGAACCAGAGCGGCGCTTCCTCGAGCTCGTTGCAGGCGCGCACGACCTTCGGCCAGTCCTTCTGCGCGACCTGACCCTTGCGCAGCTTGTCGCCGGAGATCCGCGCCCGGCAGGCGATGAAGCGCTGCGCCAGCTCGACCTCCGACATCTCCAGGGAGAAGAAGGCGACCGGCATCTGGCGCTTGACCGCGACGTTCTCGGCGATGTTGGCGACCAACGCGCTCTTCCCCATCGCCGGGCGGGCGGCGACGATGATCAGGTTCCCCGGCTGGAAGCCGCCGGTGATCGCGTCGAGGTCGCGGAAGCCCGAGGGCGTCCCGGTCAGCTCGGTCTCGCCGGTCGAGAGCTTCTCGAGCCGGTCGACCTCGTCGTGGAGGATCTCCGAGAGCAGCCGGAAGTCGCTCGCCTGCTCTTTGTGGGCGACGTCGAAGAGCAGCTTCTCGGCCCGCTCGGAGAGCTCGCGCGGTTCGCCGTCGCGCTCGTGGACCCAGCCCTGGATCTCCTGGCCCGCGGTCAGCAGGCGGCGCAGCAGCGAGTTCTGCTGGACGATCTCGGCGTAGTGCTTGGCGTTGCCGGCGGCCGGCACCTTGGCGGCCAGCTCGGAGACGTAGTGCTTGCCGCCGGCCGGCTCGATCTCGTTGCGCTGGACCAGCGCCTCGGTGACGCTCAGCTCGTCGACCGGCTTCGAGTTGGCGTAGAGGTCGCGGACGCAGCCGAAGACCAGCGCGTGCTTCTCGAGGTAGAAGTCCTCCGCGTTCAGCTTCACCTCGTCGATGACCCGGCTCAGCGCCGGCTCTGCGACCAGCATCGCCCCGAGCACCGATTCCTCGGCCTCGATGTTCTGCGGCGGGACGTGGGTTGCGGAAGGCTGGGGCATCGACACCTAGTAAAGGCCCGCGGGCGGCGGATCTGCGCCCTTCGACCTCTCCGAGCAAGCAAACCAGAGCCCCCCGGGGCCCACCGGCCGGCTCTCCGCAAATGCGGCGAAAAGAATCTGACCCCCGCCGCAGGCAAATCGGTACGAAGCCGTTACAGAAAACTTGCATTCAGCGCGCCACGCGCGCGTCCGCAACTTCTACGCTGCAATCATGGAGGCGATGAGGCAGAGCTGGACCGACGACCGCCTGGACGACTTCCGAGCCGAAACGGCCCGGCGATTCGACGCGGTCGACCAGCGGTTCGATCAGCTGGAGCGGCGCGTCAACTCCGAACTCCGCGCGCTGCGGACCGACACGACGAGCGAGTTCACGGCCATGCGGAGCGAGATGAACGAGCGTTTCGAGGCGATGCAGAACCGTCTCGACGCGACGCACCGGATGATGCTCCGCTTCTGCGTGCTGGCGCTGAGCGCCCTGATCGGGACGCTGGCGACGATGGCGGGCACGCTGATCACCGTCGTCACCCAGCTATAGGGATCTCGCCCGCGGCCTCCTTGCTCAGCTCGCCGCGGCGCAGCATCCGCTGGGTGAGGATGGCGATGCTGAGGATCGCGGTCGCGCCGAGACTCAGCTGGACGCTGAGCAGTCCCTCCCGGGTCCAGTAGACGTCGCGCAGGTCGAGCAGCAGCGCCGCCTCGTCGAAGGTCAGCCCCATCCCGACCCCCATCGGGACCGCCAGCCGGTCCTCCAGCGCGTCGCTCTCGGTCAGCAGGGCGGCGGTCCCCGAGGCGAAGGCGATCAGGATCCCGGGCACGAAGTGGTGGATGTGCCGGCCGCCCACGCTGACGTTTTCGAACGGCCACCAGCGGTCGCGGATCCCCCAGGTCGAGAGTCGCACGAGGGCGAAGGCGGCGAGGAAGCCGGCGAGCAGGTTGAACAGGACGGTCTCGCTACGCGGGGTCGCGGCGTAGCCGCTGACCGCGACGCCGACCGTGTCGAGGGCCGCCGCCGGAGCGGCTTCGACCAACCCGTCGCTCCTGCCGCGCTCGTGGGCCCGCCGCCGCAGCAGCCGGCCGAACTGACCGACCAGCACGGCTCCCGCGCCACCCAGGGAGACGACCGCCAGACCCACGGTCGCCCGCTCCGATCGCGCCCAGCCGAACCGCGTCCTCGCCCTCGCGCGGCGCGTCAGGCGGGTCGGCAGACGGGGCAGCGGCTCAGCTCTCCTCGGCGACGATCGTCTTCACGGTCGCAACCGCCCCGTCGCCCAGCTCGATCTCGACCATGTGGGTGCCGACCTCGCGGATCGGCTGCTCGAGGCGGACCTTGCGTTTGTCGATGCGCAGGTCGCGCGCCTCGCGGATCGCGTCGACGATCTCCTTCGCGCCGACCGAGCCGAACAGCCGGCCGCCCTCGTCGGCGCGCTGATGGATCGTCAGCACGGTTTTCGACAGTAGGGACGCCGCCTGCTCCTCGCGCTCGGCGCGCGCCCGCTCGGCCTTCTCGGCCGCCGCCTGGCGCCGCTGCGCCTCCTCCAGCGCGCCCGGCGTCGCGGGGGCGGCGAGCTTGCGCGGGATCAGGTAGTTGCGCAGATAGCCGGGAGAGACGTCGACCGGCTCGCCGCGCTGACCGAGGCTCTCGACGTCCTCGAGGAGGATCGCCTGTGCCATCAGCGCTCTCCGACGTAGGGCAGCAGGGCGATCTCGCGGGCGCGTTTAACGGCAACCGAGAGCTGCCGCTGGTGCTTGCGCGAGAGGCCCGTCACGCGACGACCGCGCGTCTTCCCCTTGTCGGATAGGAAGCGGCGCAGCAGGTTGAGGTCCTTGTAGTCGACCTCTTCGGAGTTGATCCGAGTGTATTTGCGCGGCCGCACGCGGTCCGCGCCACGGCGTCCGCGGCGCGGCGATGCGTTTCCGGTCTCTCGGGCTCTGGCCATGCGCGGCCCGGGATGCTACACATCTGAGGGTCCCCAGGAGACGACATAGGGCGTCCTCGGTCGCTCGCGTGCCGAGCACGCCACGCTCCCTGCGTCCTAGTCTGTCGCCTCCTGGAAACCCTCAGAAAGGGATGTCGTCGTCCGCGCCGCCGCCTCCACCGCCACCGGCGGGCGTGCCGGCGTAGTCGGAGGTGTCGGCCGGCACGTCGCTGCTGGGCGTGAAGCCGTTGCCGTTGCCACCGCCGCCCGAGCCGTCCCGGGAGCCGAGGAACTGGACCGAGTTGGCGACGATCTGAACCGCCTGGCGCTTGCCGCTGCCGTCTTTGGCCTCCCACTCGCGCCAGTCGAGGCGTCCTTCGACCGCCACGGGGCGTCCCTTCGAGAGGTAGGTCGAGCAGTTCTCCCCCTGGGCGCCGAAGACGACCACGTCGAAGTAGTTGGGCTTGTCGACCCATTCCTGCCCTTCTTTGCGGCGGCTGTTGACCGCCACCCGCATCTCGCAGACAGGGGTGCCGCCGCCGGTGCTGCGCAGTTCGGGGTCCTTGGTCAGGTTCCCGGTGATGACCACCACGTTGATGTTCGAAGCCGCCACGGCTCTCATCTCCTCGAGATCGCGTTATCGAGACATCAGTCTAAGAGCGCAGGCGGCGTGACTCTCCCCCTTCAGCGCGGAAACTCCGTGAAAAGAGCGCCGCTACTGGGGGGACGGGGCGGACTCGTCGTCCTCGCCCTCGCCGGCCGGCTGAGGAGCGGGCTCCTCGTCGGCCGCCTCGGAGCTCTCCTCGGCGGCGGGCGCATCGGCCTGCTCGGCCGGCGGCTCAGCCGCGGCCGGCTCGGCGGCAGGAGGCTCCGCGACCGCGGTCTCGGTGGCGACCGGGGGCGCTGCGGCCTCGGCGGCTTCCTCCGCGGGACGCTCGCGCGACGGGCTCGGCGCCGGGGCGACGGTCGCGGGCGGGACCATCACCGGCGTCTGGGGGCTGACTTTGAAGACGCGGAAGCGCAGCACGCCGTCGGCGATCTTCAGGCTGTGGTCGAGCTCCTCGAGCAGCTCCGTCGGCGCCTCGAAGCGGAACCAGCGGTAGTCGGCCTCGGTGCGCTGTTCGATCTCGTAGGCCAGCTTGCGCAGCCCCCACTCGTTCTCGTGCTTCAGCGCGCCGGAGGCCTCGATCTGCCGCTTCGCCTCCTGCGCCACGGCGTCGCGGGCCGGGGCGTCCTGCCCCGGGTCAAGCATCAGGACCAGCTCGTATTCGCGCATTGCCGCCAAAACGGCGTCGGACTATAGCCAGCCAGCTAGTGAGGGGCGAACTCCATCGAGCCGTCGTCGGGCGGCGCGGGGGCCGGGGGCGGCGCTTCCGGCGCCGGCGGGAGCGCGGGTTCGGGAGGTGGAGGAAGGGCGGGCGCCGCCGCGGGGGACGCAGCGCCAGGGGACGGCGGGGTAGCGGCGGGCGGGTCCTGTCGCCGGGTGGGGTGCCCGGTCGGGCGCTGGGTTTTTCGCCGGAGGACGTCGCTCCGCTCAGCTCGCCTCCGCCTTCCGATGCTCTTTATGTCCCTCTGAGGTGCAAAAGGCGCAGCGGAAGCCGGGAGCCGCGGCAGGCCCACGTCGGCGGGCAGGGGCTCCGGCGCCGGTGGCGCGAAGAGTGAAGGAAGCGCCTGCAGCCCCAGCAGCCCGGCGACCGCGATCGCAACGGCTTTCGCGGCCGCACGCCATTGAATACGCAACTGCATGCATCTCTAAGCCCTCAGCTCGCCGAGTTCTCCCCCCTCAGCTCCCTACGCCACGGCCTCGTCGCGCAACTCGGCGATGTCCTGCAGCTGCGCGTCGACCCAATCGCCCGGGTTCCGCGAGTAGATGATCTCCTTGAGCCGCTGGGCCCGCAGCCGCCGCTCCTCGGGGTCCATGGTCAGCGCCCGGTAGATCGAGTCGGCCTGCTCCTGGATGTCGAACGGGTTGACCGAGAGCACGCAGTCGCACAGCTCCTCATGGGAGCCGGTGTTCTCGGAGAGCATCAGGACCCCGTCGCGGGTGTTGACCGCGGGCGCCTCCTTGGCGACCAGGTTCATCCCGTCGAAGATCGAGTTGACCATCAGCAGGTCGAAGTGCTTGTAGCGGGCCACCGCGTCGTGGAAGTTCTCGTAGATCTTCAGGTCGATCGGCATCCAGTCGGTCGTGCCGTGCCGGTGGTTGACCACCGCGACCAGTGCCTCGATCCGTTCCAGGTACTCCGCGTACTCGGGCACGTCCTGGCGCGAGGGTTGGAGATGGGCGATGAAGGTGACCTTCTCGCGGAACTCCGGGTGCTGGGTGAGGAAGACGTCGAACGCGGTGAACCCGCGCAGCACGTTCTTGGAGAGGTCGGCCCGGTCAACCCTGATGATCAGGTGCTCGCGCCGCCGCGCCATCACCTCGCGCTCGGCCGTTGCCACCTCAGAGGACTCCGCCGCCCGCCGCAGCCGCTCGGCGTCGATCGAGAGCGGATAGGCACGCGCGACCGTCTGCCCCCCGGCGTGGTGCACCGCGCAGCGGTCGTAGTCGACCTCGACCTCGAGCAGTTCGTCGCAGCAGCGCAGGAAGTTGATGCAGTAGGAGTGGGTGTGGAAGCCGATGATGTCGTTGGCGAGCATGCCGCGGAAGATCGCCTCGCGGATCCGCCCCGGCAGGATCCGCCAGCTGTCCGGTTGCGCCCAGGGGATGTGGACGAAGTGGTGCAGGAAGGCGTCGGGCCGCTCGGCCCGGATCATCCCCGGGGCGGTGTAGAGGTGGTAGTCGTGGAGCATCACCAGGGGACGCTCGCGGTCCTCGATCTGGCCCAGCACGGCGCGGGCGATGTCGCGGTTGACCGCCTGGTAGCCGTGGTCCCAGGCGTCGAGCTCCTCCTGGCGGACGTCCGGCGCGTTGGAGAGGTCCCAGAGGTAGTGCTGGATGAACCAGAGGATCGGGTTGGCGATCACGTTGTAGAACTGGTCGTACGCCGCCGCGTCGCTGCCGACCATCAGCACGCGGTACTCGATGCCGTCGATCGACAGCTCGACCGGGCCGCCGCGCTCTTCGGAGACGGCGACGTCCTCGTCGGTCATCGCCGAGGCGATCCAGAGCGCCTCGCGGTGGGAGACCAGCCCCGAGAGCGCCGTCACGAGGCCGCCGCCCCCCCGCCGCACGGTCCGCTCGCCCGCCTCGTCGCGCTCGAACTGGGCCGGCCCCCGGTTGGAGACGATGATCAGTGGGTCGCCGCTGGACACATGCTCACCCTACCCGGAGCACTCCGGCTTCCCACGGGGTGGAGCTAGGCGTCGAGCTCGCCGATCAGCTGCAGCCAGTCGCGCAGCAGGCGCGGCGATAGGAACTCGCGCCGGGCGTGTTCCTTGCCGCTGCGCCCGAGCCGCTTGCCGAGCTCGGGGTCGGCGAGGATCTCCACGCACCGTTGCGCGCACTCCTGCGAGGAGTCGACCAGGTAGCCGCTCTCGCCGTTCTCGATCTGCAGCGGGATCCCACCCACGTTCCCGGCCACGGTCGGGCGGCCCTTCCAGAGCGCCTCGGTGACGGTCAGCCCGAAGCCCTCGCGGATCGACTTCTGCAGGCAGACGTCGGACTGCGACTGGAAGGCGTTGACCTCGATCGCCCCGACGTTGTTGAGGTTGTTGAGGATCTTGATGTCGGGGTCGCCGTCGGCGTATTCGAAGGTGTGCTGGAAGAACTCCCACCCCTCCGGGTCGTCGGTCGCCATCGACCCGACCAGGGCGAGCTGGACGTCCGGCATCTCCTCGGTCACGGCTCGGTAGGCGTCGATCACGCCCATCGGGTCCTTCCACGGGTCGAAGCGAGAGACCTGCGTGATCAGCGGCCGGTCGACGTCGATCCCGAACTGGTTGCAGACGAAGGCGGCGTCGTCGGGCGAGAAGGCCATGTTCTTGGGCGAGAGCGGGTCGATCGCCGGCGGGATGATGCGGACGCCGTCGTGGCCGTCGACGCCGCCGGGCACGTAGGCGGGCATGTGCCAGACCGTCGCGTCGTATTCCTCGATCATCGGCAGGAGGCGGGCGATCGGCGCCGGGTTGGGCTCGGAGAGGTCGATGTGGCAGCGCCAGATCCAGTTGCGGCTCCTGTCCCGCGCGCCGCGTCGCAGGCCGATCGGCTGGGGGTCGTGGACGATGATCGTGTCCCACTCGCCCTGCAGGCCCTCGGCGTTCATCGCGTTGATCTCGTCGAACAGCGCCCACTGCTCGTCGGTCAGCGTCTCCTCCGCGCCCTGCAGCGAGTTGTGGAGCAGCTTGGTCGCGTTGTAGAACTCTTCCTTGCCGAAGATCACGTGCCAGTGGGCGTCGAGCCCGGCGTCGCGCATCAGCGGCACGATCGTGTAGAGGATCTCCGAGACGCCGCCCCCGAAGGCCGTCGCGCTGACGTGAAGGACCCGGTGGCCCTGCAGCGGCTCGGCGAGCTCCCGGATCCGCTCGCTCAGCTGCTTGCCGGCGATGTGGGTGTAGTCGGCGAGGGACTTCTGTCCGAGGGCGATTTCCTGAAGCACCGGCGGATTTCTACAGGCACGAGCGGTTAGACACCCGTCACCCCTTCAGTCGCTCGCCCCGCCGTCGGGTCGCTCGCCCAGCACGACCTCGATTTTCTCCCTGTCGCCGTCCCCGTCGAGCACGTCGAGGGTGACCTTCTCGCCGGGCCGGTACGAGGCGATGTAGCGGGCCAGATCGTCGGGCCGGATCACCTCGCGCCCGTCGACGGCGAGGATCGTGTCTCCGCCGACTTCGTACGGGACGCCCTGGAAACGCAGTTTGTCGTCGCCCCCCTCGAGCCCGGCGCGGTCGGCGGGGCCGTCCTCGACGACTTCGGCGACCAGGCCGCCGTAGTCGGCGTCGAGATCCAGCCGCTCGGCGAGCTGCGGGTAGAGCGCCTGGCTGGAGACGCCGATGTAGGCGTACTCGACCGTGCCGTCGCGCTTCAGCTGGGCGACCGAGCGCTCGATCGAGGAGATCGGCACGGCGAAGCCGACGCCGTCGTTGGCGCCGGAGCTGGTCTCGATCTGCTGGTTGATGCCGATCACGCGCGCGGCGGCGTCGAGCAGCGGGCCGCCCGAGTTGCCCGGGTTGATCGAGGCGTCGGTCTGGATCGCTCCCTCGATCTGGAACTGGGTCAGCGAGCGCACCGAGCGGTCGGTGGCGGAGACGATGCCGACCGAGAGGGACTGCTGCTCGCCGAACGGGCTGCCGATCGCGGCCACCGGCTGGCCGACGACCAGCTCCTCGTCGTCGCCCAGCTCGAGCGGGTGCAGGTCGAACCCGTTCGGCTCGACCTCGAGCAGGGCGACGTCCACGAAGGGGTCGAAGCCGACGATCTCGGCCGGCAGCACGTTGCGGTCGGGGAACTCGACGAAGACCGAGTCGGCCTCCTCGCGGTCGCCGCCTTCGCCGTCGGTGACGACGTGCGCGTTGGTGACGATGCGGCCCTCCCGGTCGAGCACGAACCCCGACCCTTCGGCCCCGCCGCCGGCGAAGATCGAGCGGATCGTGACCACGCCCGGCGAGGCCTCCCGGTAGACCTCGGTCGCGTCGAAGCCGCTCTCGGCCGCCTGCACGATCACCTCGGTCGTGGTCCCGGCGTCCAGCGGCGAGGCGGCGGTGCCGTCGCCGGCGTCCCCACCGCCGCAGCCGGCCAGGAGCGCCGCCAGCCCGAGCGCGAGCGCCGCGGCCCTGCGCCTCACGAAGCGATCTCCGCCATGGCGGGCGGCTCGGCCCGGGCGGTCGCGCCGCGCCCCGGCGGCAGGTCGAGCGTGAAGGCGGTGAACCGGCGGCTCGAGGAGATCGCCATGCGGCCCTCCATCCGCTGCGCCACCTCGCGCGCGATCGCCAGGCCGAGGCCGGAGCCGCCGGAGGAGTTGCCGGTGTAGAAGCGCTCGAAGAGCCGTTTCTGGACCCGCTGGGGGATTCCGGCCCCGTCGTCGGAGACGGTCAGCTCCGCGCGGCTGTTGACGAAGTAGGTGGTCACGGTCACGCTGACGCCCTCCGGCGTGTGGGTAAGGGCGTTGTCGAGCAGGATACGGATGATCTGGCGCACCCGCTCGGGGTCGGCGAAGGCGATCACCGGCCGCTCCGGCGTGCGCAGCTCGAGCCGCGAGCCGCGGCGGTCGGCGCGCGGGCCGACCTCGCGCACCACTTCGCGCGCCAGGGCGCTGAGGTCGACGTTGCCGAGGTCCAGTTCGACCCCGCCGGCGTCGAGCTGGGAGAGGTTGAGCAGGTCGGTCGTGAGCTTGGTCAGCCGCTCGATCTGCTGGCGCATCGTGCGGATGAACTCCGCTCGCTCTTCCGGGCTGGGCTCCTCTTCCTCGAGCAGCTCGACGAAGCCGCCGAGGCTGAAGATCGGCGTGCGCAGCTCGTGCGAGGCGTTGGCGATGAACTGCTTGCGGGCGCTGTCCAGCTCGGAGAGCCGCCGCTGCATCTCGTTGAACGTCCGCGCCAGCTGGCCGAGCTGGCCGGAGGAGTCGACCGGGATCCTCGTCGCGAAGTCGCCGTCGGAGACCTTGCGGGCGGCCTCGTCGATTCGTTTGATCCGGGCGGCGACGAGGTGGGCGAAGTAGAGCCCGATGACGAGCGCCAGGACCAGGGCGATCAGGCCGCCCAGCGCGATCGGTCGTGCCGCCTCGGAGTGGCCGTCGATCAGGACCACCCACACGTAGACGCTGACCGAGGTGCCCAACCCGATCGCCAGCGACACCGTCGTGATGATGCTGCCGAGCGGGGTGAGGCGGAAGTTCCTCATTCCCGGAAGCGGTAGCCCACGCCTCGCACCGTGAACAGGTACTCCGGTTGCTTGGGGTCGCCCTCCAGCTTCTCGCGCAGGTGACGGATGTGGACATCGATCGTGCGCGGATCGCGGTATTCGGAGTCGCCCCAGACGTGCTCGAGCAGGGTCTCGCGGCTGAGCACCCTGCCGGGGGAGCGGGCGAGCGCGGCGAGGATCTCGAACTCCACGTAGGTGACCCCCACGTCCTGGTCGTGGTGGGTGACCGTGCGGCGCTCCGGGTCGATCCGCAGCGCGCCGTGCTCGATCGGACCCTCCTCGGCGGGGGTGCCGACCATCCGCGAACGGCGCAGCGCCGCCTTCACCCGGCTGCGGAACTCGCGCATCGAGAAGGGCTTGGTGATGTAGTCGTCGGCGCCCACCTCGAGGCCGGCGACCTTGTCTGTCTCGCTGCCCTTCGCGGTCAGCATGATGATCGGAACCTGGCTGCGGCGGCGCAGCTGCCTGCACACTTCGACGCCGTCCAGCTTCGGCAGCATCAGGTCGAGGATCACGAGGTCGAAGCGTGTCTCGCCGAACCGCTCGAGCGCTTCGCGGCCGTCCAGCGCCGAGACGACCTGGTAGCCGTCCTTGCGGAGCGGATAGCTGAGCAGGGTCTGAACCGACTGCTCGTCGTCGACGAGGAGTATCCGCGTAGACCCGTTCCGCATACGAGGAAGCGTAATCGGCCGCAGTTTTGGAGTCGCTGCGCGTGCGACCGTGGACATATGTGCGAGTACCAAGAACTAAGGGTCCTGGGTAGCCGGCCGATATGAGGCGCAGGATGCAGAAGCGGCAACTGAAGAGGCTGATCGAGACCGGGCACTACCAGCCCGCGCCGGAACAGGTCGCCTGCGCGATGCTTCGGCGGCGGGGAGTGCGTGAGCTCCTGATCGGGGGCATCCCGGCCGGCTCGAACGGCGTGAGCTCGAACGGCGTGAGCTCGAACGGCGCGAGCCCGAACGGCAACCTGCCGCTCAACCCAGCTGATCGAATCCAGTCGCCCTCAGCGGTTCCCCGCCAGGCCGCCTGATCTCGACTCCCTCGCCGGGAAGGACCTCGCCGATTGGGGTCAGCGCCTCGCCGATCTCCCCGACGGCCCGGATCGCCTGCTCCAAGCGGTCGGCAGGAAGGGCGGCCAGCAGCTCGTAGTCCTCGCCGCCCGACGCGGCCAGCTCCAGGGAGTCGCGGCCGGCCGAGGCGGCGACCTCGGCGACCCCCGGCGCGAGGGGCAGCGCTGCGGCGTCGATTCGCAGGCAGACGCCGCTCGCGGCGGCCAGGTGACGGGCGTCGCCGCCGAGGCCGTCGCTGAGGTCGACCATCGCCGTCGCCCCCGCAGCGGCGAGCAGCCGACCCGCCTCCAGGCGGGGATTCGGCTCGAGCTGGCGAGCGATCAATCCGTCGTCCATGGCCGGCGACTGTGGAGTTGACCTCCCCCCAGTGTGGTCAACTCCACAGTCAGCGTTCATTTCGAGCAGCGCGAGGCCGGCCGCGGCGCCGCCGAGCTCTCCGGTGAGGACGAGCGCATCGCCGGGGCGGGCACCGGCGCGGGTCACGAGGTCCTCCGGGCGCGGCGCGTGGCCGACCACCGTGGTCGCCAGCGTCAGCACCGGAGCGCGGCTCACGTCGCCGCCCGCCAGGTTCGTCCCGGTTGCGCGGGCGAGCTCTGCGAGCCCGTCGAGCAGCTCCATGCACTCGTCCTCGCCGAGGTCGGCGGGGACGCCGAGGAAGACGTACGCCTCACCCGGCTCCGCACCCATCGCCGCCAGATCGGAGAGGGCCGTCGCGAGGGCCTTTCGCCCCACCTGGGCGAGGCTGCTCCACTCGCGCCGGAAGTGGACGCCCTCGACCAGCGCGTCGACCGACGTGGCCGTGGCCCCGCCGGGGACCGCGATCGCCGCGTCGTCCCCGCTGCCGAGCCGCAGCCGCGGGCCGGCAGGCGGCAGGCGCTCCCGAATACGGGCCAGCAGCTCGAACTCGCCCATCGGCTGACTATCCCAGACGACCGTCGCCGGGGGAGACACGATGAGCGACCCGGGGGAGGACTAAGGTGCGGCGGAACGTGGGCGACCGACAACCATTCCTGCACCGGGTCGGGGCGGCCGCGGCGCGAATCGGCACGCGTCCGCCGCGCAGCAAGGGGGTGCGGCTGGCGATCCAGATGGGGATCGCGGTCCTCGTCTTCGGCTTCCTCGTCCTCACGGTCGTCAACCAGTGGGCCGAGATCAAGGACGAGGGTGTCCACTTCCACGTCGTCTGGCTGCTGCCCGCCTTCGTCTTCATCGGCCTCTTCTACGCGCTCAGCGCGCTCGGCTGGGACCTGATCCTCCGCTTCCTCGGCCACCGGATCGGGCTCGGACGGACCCAGGTCGCCTGGGGCCAGCCCCTCCTGGCGCGCTACGTGCCGGGCAGCGTCCTCTACGTCCTCGGACGGCTGCTCCTCTCCGAGCGGGCGGGCGTGTCGCGGCGGATCACCCTGGCCAGCATCGCCTACGAACAGGCGATCTCCGCCACGGCCGCGATCGCCGTCGCCGCCTACTTCATCATCAGCCATCCCGACCTCGAGGGCGAGCCGCTGCGCTGGGCCGTCCTGCTGCTGATCCCGGCCCTGGTCGCTCTGCTCAGCCCACGCGTCTTCCGCCCGCTCGCCGACCGGGCGCTGGCGGCGTTCGGACGGGACCCGCTGCCCGCGGTGATCCCGCTGCGCGGCGTCCTCGCGCTGCTCGGCTTCTACGCCCTCAACTGGGTGGTGGTCGCGATCGGGCTCTACTGCGTCGCCCGCTCGGTCAGCAAGATCCCGTTCGAGGAGTTCCTCACGGTCGGCTCGGCACAGGCGGTCGGGTACGTGGCCGCCCTCGTCACCCTCGTCGCGCCGGCCGGCCTCGGCATCCGCGACGCCGCGTTCGCCTGGGCGGTGAAGGTCGCGGTGCCCGGCCAGAGCTTCGCGGTCGCCTCGCTGATCGCAATCGTGGTCCGCGGCGTGATGACGGTCGTCGAGCTGGTCTACGTCGGCGCAGTGACCGCGCTGGGCAAACGCGAGGGATGGTCGATCCCGACCGGCATCGTGCACGCGACGCCCGAGGAGGAAGCGGCGGAGCAGCCGCCGCGGACGCATTCGCCCGAGATTCTCTGACCCTCCTGGCAGCGCCGCCCGTTGAGGGCGGTAGAGGTTTGTCCCGCATAGCGACACAAACCTCTACCGCGGTCGGTCAGATCGGGATCCGGGTGGTCAGCTGGAAGGTCGTCAGGGCGAGGGTCAGGAGTTGCAGGGGGCGGTCGCGGGAGAGGGCGGCCAGCGGGAGGGCCCAGATCAGGTACCAGGGGAGGAGCCAGGAGGTGGCCAGGAGGAGGCCGAGCGAGGCCCAGCCTGCGGCGCGGAGCCAGTCGCCGCCGCGCCAAGTCCAGGCGAGGAGGTAGACGACCATGCCGGCGTATAGCGCCAGGGCCAGGGCGCGGATCGGGGTGGGGTCGAGGCCGGTGAGGCGGGCCGCCGTGATCGGGACGCTCATGTGGCTGGTCCGGTCCTGGTTCTCGCCGGCCAGGCCGAAGCCGCCGAGCCAGTCCCAGCCGAACGCGACGTAGGCGGCGGCGCAGATTGCCAAGGCGGCGACCGCGGCGCCCAGGACCAGGCTGGCGAGGGGCCTGAGACGGGCCTCGCTCCCTTCGCGGTGTGTCGGCTTGGGGGCGCCGACCTCGCCCGGTCCCCGCGGGCGGGCGGCGGCGACCAGGGCGAACGGGGCGAGGACGGCGGTCGATGCCTTGACCGCGAGCGCGGCGACGAACGCGGCGCCGGCGGCCGCCTCACGGGTCGCGAGCAGGGCTGCGACCCCGAGCATCGCGAGCAGCATCGCCAGGCCGTCGTTGTGGGCGCCGCCGACGACGTGGACCAGGACCAGCGGGTTGAGCGCCACGAAGGCGGCCGCGCGGACGGGGTCGACGCCGCGCACGGCGGCGAGCCGCGCGACGAGCAGGGCGAGGCCGAGCACGGACACGGCCGCCAGAGCCTTCAGGGTCGCCACGGCGGCGTCGACGGGGAGCCAGGCGAGCCGGTAGGTCGCCAGCGTGAACAGCGGCCCGTAGGCGCTCGTCGCATCGGTCCATTCCACCTCGGGGTAGACGGGATCGCCGGGTGCGGCGGCGGGCGGATGGACGTAGGGGTCGAGCCCGTGGACGACGCCGAGTCGCGCGTAGTCGACGTAGCTGTAGACGTCGTGGGAGAGCAGCACCGGCGCGAGCGCGAAACCGGCGACGAGGACGACGATCGCGCCCCAGACGACGCGCCGGCCGAGCCGCGGAGTCGTCGCGAGCACGCCGACGTACGCCGCGAAGCCGGCCCAGATGAGCCCGTAGGCAAGTCCCGCGCTCAAACGGGCGAAGCGTGCCGTGTCTTAGAAGTCAATGACGGGCAAAGCGGCACGCAGTCGACGTGCCGTCTCTTCGAGGCCACTATGGGCACCGAACACGCGGCACGTCCGGCTAGCCGGCGCCGACGCCGCCGGTGGCGGCGCCTCCGCCAACGCTTCCGCCTCCACCGCCGGCGGGCGGGCTGGGCGACGGCGAGGGGCTAGGGGTCGGTTCCTGGCCCGCACCGGGCGCGTACTCGTCGGGGTCGTACCCGCCGGTGGCTTCCTCGCCCTTGCGCTCGGCTTCGCTGTCTTCGTCTCCTTCTTCGGCGCCTTCGTAGTAGTAGTCGTCTTCGCTGTCGGAGGATTCCGTGTACTGGCCGTAGAACGGCGCCCAGCTGACCGGATTCTCCGGTTCGGAGAATTCCTCACAGGGGATTTCGCCGTTGATGTAGAGCGAGTTCCAGATCTGCGCCGGGAAGGTGCCGCCGAAGACCGTCGTGCCGTGGACGCTGGTCATTTCGATCTCGTTCGACTGCGGATAGCCGACCCAGACGGCCGTCGCCAGGTTCGGCTGGTAGCCGGCGAACCAGGCGTCGGTGTAGTTGTCGGTGGTCCCGGTCTTGCCCGCCTGGCCACCGCAGCCGGTGTAGGCGGCGGTGCCGGTGCCGCCGGTGATGTTGTCGCGCAGCAGCTGCGTCACCTCGTAGGCGACCCCTTCGGGAACGACCCGCTTCGGTTCCGCCTCCTCGGGGTGGTCGACCCGCCCGCTCGGGAAGACGACGCGCCGGATAGCGATCGGCTTGCGGTAAATGCCGCCCGCGGCGAGGGTCGCGTACGCCGAGGTCAGCTCGAGCGGCGAGACGCCGATCCGCAGCCCGCCGATCCCCTCGGCCGGGATGCCGTCGAGTTCGGTCGTGATACCCATCGACTTGGCGGTCACGGCGACGTTCTCCGGGCCCACGTCGAGGTCGAGCTGGGCGAAGACGGTGTTGTCGGAGGCGACGGTCGCCTGCTGGAGGTTGATCGTGCCCTGGTAGCCCTCGTCGGCCGTCGCCACCTCCCAGTGGCCCCATTCGGGCAGGTCGAGGCTGAGCGGTTTGGAGGTGTAATAAGTGGAGTAGGGGTCGATTCCCTGCTTCAGCGCCGTGGTCAGGACGAAGGTCTTGAAGGTCGAGCCGGGCTGCCGGTGCCCCTGGGCGGCGAGGTTGAACTGGCTGTCTTCGTAGTTGGAGCTGGAGACCATCGCCTCGATGTGGCCGTTGGCGGGGTCGATCGCCACCAGCGCGGCGGCGGGGTCTTCGGGGTAGGGGAGCGCGGAGCGCATCGCTTCGAGACCGACTTCCTGGAGGTCGGGGTCGACGGTGGTGTAGACGCGCAGGCCGCCTTTGCGAACCGTGTTGACCCCGTACTTCTCGATCAGCTTGTCCTCGACGTAGTCGAAGAAGTAGGGCTGGCGCTGGACGAAGTACGTGTCGGAGAGGTTTATCCCGAGGCCACGCTGCTGCCCCTGGTGCGCCCGCTCGCGGGAGATGTAGCCGAGCTTGGCCATGCTGGAGAGGACTGCGTTGCGGCGCTCGCGCGCCCCCTCCGGGTTGAGGATCGGGTTGTAGTCGGAGGGCGCCTGGGGGAGCCCGGCCAGCAGCGCCGACTGCTCCAGGGTCAGCTTCCAGACCGGCTTGGAGAAGTAGATCCGGGACGCGGCCTGGACGCCGACCGCGGTCGTCCCGTTGATCGTCCCGTAGGAGGCGCCGTTGAGGTACTTGCCGAGGATGTCCCGCTTGGAGAACTTCTTCTCGTACTCGATGGCCAGCTGCGCCTCCTGGATCTTGCGCTCGAGGTTGCGCTTGGGATCGGTGATGCAGAGGTTGCGCATCAGCTGCATCGTGATCGTCGAGCCGCCCTGGACGACCTCGCCGGCCTCGATGTTCTCGATCAGGGCGCGCAGGCCGCCCTCGTAGTCGATCCCGTCGTGTTCGAAGAAGCGCTCGTCCTCGATCGCGACCGTGGCGTACTCGAGGTCGGTGGGGATGCGGTCGATCGCGACCGGCGTGCGGGCCTCTTCGGAGGCGATGTAGCCGAGCCGTTCGCCGTCCCCGGCGATCAGGATCGAGTTGCCGCCTTTGTCGATCGGCCGACAGTCGGAGAGGGGCGGCGCGTCGGCGGCGACGTCGATCACCCAGGAGGCAGCGGCGATCGCGCCCACGGTGACGGCGGCGAGTACGCCGGCGAGTACGAAGGCGAGCTTGCTGCGGGCGCCGCCGCGGCGCCGGTGACGTCGGCGATTGCGCTGCGTCATGCGGAAAGCGTACTTCGCCGCAGGCCCGGTCAGGCCTGCGTATCGCCGGTGGAGTGGTTGTGAACGATCCCGTCCACGAGCATCTGGTTGGGGATGACGAAGGTGGTCGTGTCGCCGGGGTCGACGTAGGTGTAGGAGAGCGTGATGTCGATGACCCGGCCCTCGATCTCCTCGAAGGAGATGCGGTCGCCGATCCGGATCGGCTGGGAGACCGCGATCTGGATGCCGGCGATCATGTTGCCGATCGTGTGCTGAGCCGCGAAGCCGACGATCGCCGCGAGGACGGCGGTCGAGGCGAGGATGCCCGTGGCGAGGCGGTGCAGCTCCGTGAACTGGGCGAGCGCGAGGGCGGCGAGGACCAAGAATACGATCAGGACGAGGAGGCGGCGCAGGAAGCGCAGCCTCGTCCGAGTGGACCGCGAGACCTGTGAGACTGCCGGCGTCATGGCCGCCAAGTTAGCCGCAGAAGGGGCCGGGCGCCGCCCGATCGCCTTTCCGTACGCCAGCTGGGGCCCGGGCGCAGCCGTCATCGGCCTCTTCGTGGCCCTCAGTGCGCAGGCGGTGTTCGCCGGCGTCGTCGTCGCCGTCGACCGGCCCGGCGACGGGGACTTCAGCGCGACGGCGAGCGTCGTCCTCCAGACGCTCGGGGCGCTCGCCTTCATCGCGATCCCGTTCGTGATCGCGATGAAGGGCGGGATCCGCTGGCGGGAGGCGCTCCGGCGGCTGGGCTGGCGGGGGTTCTCGTCGGCCGCGGTGCCGTGGATGGGAGTCGCCATCGCCGCCTATCTCGCCTTTGCGGCGGTCTACGTGGCGCTGGTCGGCGAACCGAAGCAGGAAGACATCGCCGAGGCCTTCGGCAGCCTGCCCTTCCAGATCCTCCTGATCGCGGTTGCCGCTCCGATCAGCGAGGAGGTCTTCTTCCGGGGCATGATGTTCGGCGGCCTGCGCCGCCGCATGCCCCGATTGGTCGCGGCGCTCGTCAGCGCCGCCATCTTCGGCGCGCTGCACGCGTTCACCGGACTCAGTGCCGTGCCGCCGCTGATCGCCTTCGGCTTCATCCTCGCACTGCTCTACGAGAAGACCGGCTCGATCGTCCCGGGGATCATTCTCCACGCGTTGAACAACTCTGTCGCCCTGGCTGCTCAGTAGCCGGCGGGCGGGTCCTGTCGTGAGGATGGAGTCCTCGTCCTCGCAAGCTGCGGGCGAGGACCCCATCCCCACGCCACCCGCCCGAGCCGCCTAATCGACCGCCCCGTGCGGCAGAATGGCTCCGATGCGCAGCCGATTGATCCCCGGCCTTCTGCTCGCCGTAGCGGTGATGCAGCCCGGTACCGCAGCAGCAGCTCCTAAGCCGCAGCCCGTAGGGCCACCGCCGGCGACGGTGAAGGTCAAGCCGGTCAACCTCGACGGGGGCGCGGCGCGGATCATGAGCACGGTCCGGGTCAAGGGGACGCTGAGCCCGTATGCGCCGAACCAGAAGGTGGCGGTGAGCTTCTTCCTCGACGGCAAGCAGGTGAAGCGGTCGACCGTCAGGGTCGAGAAGGGCAAGGGAGGCGGCGGTGCGTTCGAAGCCCGCATTCGCCTGAAGGAGGCCGGCAGGTACGCCGTCAGCGCCCGCCACGCCCCAACCGCCCTGCTCGGTGGCGACAGCACCGTGCGCAAGAGCTGGCGGGTCACCTTCCCGGCCCTGCGCCAGGGCAAGTGCGGACCGGCCGTCGTCGGCTTCAAGAAGGCGATGCGGAAGATGGGCTACGTCGCCAACGACGGCAGCTGCTTCGGCGGCAAGACCGCGCGGGGCGTGCTCGCCTACCGCAAAGTGAACGGGATGGCGCGCAGCATGCGGGCCGGCAAGGGCCTGGTGAAGCGCGTCTTCGCGGGCCGCGGCGGCTACCGGGTCCGTCATCCGGGGGCCGGTCGCCACGTCGAGGTGCCGCTCTCCAAGCAGGTGCTCGTCTTCGCCAAGGGCGGGAAGCCCTACGCGATCTACCCGATCTCCTCGGGCAAGTCCTCGACCCCCACCGTCACCGGGCACTTCGAGTTCATCAGGACGGAACCGGGCTACAACTCGCACGGCATGTACTACTCCTTCTACTTCTACGGCGGCTACGCGGTGCACGGTTACGAATCGGTGCCCGACTATCCCGCCAGCCACGGCTGCATCCGCACCTTCATCGCCGACCAGCCGGAGATCTACAACCGGATTGCGTTCGGCGAAGGCATCTTCATCTGGTGAGGGGGCGTGTGAGCGGCGCATATCTGCGTCCTCGGTCGCTCGCGTGCAGAGCACGCCACGCTCCCTGCGTCCTTGATCTGCTTGGTCACACGCCCCCTAACCGGTGTGACTGAGAAGAGCTTGCAAGCGGTTCTGGCTCTCGTGGCGGCTTACCACGTCGTTACGGGGGCACTGGCCCTGGTTGCGCCGGACACGTTCTTCGACGAGATCGGGACGTACGGGGTCGAGAACTCGCATTACGTGGGGGATGTGGGGGCGTTCGTGCTGGCGTTCGGGATTGCGGTGGGGATCGCGGTGGTGCAGCCCGCCTGGCGGGCTCCGGTGCTCTGGCTCGGGGCCTTCTGGTACGGCCTCCACGCGATCAACCACGCCTTCGACACCGACGAGGCTCGCAGCGAGGGTCGCGGCTGGGCCGACACGCTGCTGATCGCCTTCGGTGCCGTCGCGGCCGCCTGGCTGGCTCGGGTGTCGGAAAGGCTCGGCCGGGGCTGGGCCTCCCCGGTCCGCGACGAGGCTTCAGGGCCGTCGCCGCGGGAGCGATGAAGGTCTTCGTCGCAGGCGCGGGCGGTGCGCTCGGCCGACCGCTCGTCCGGCAGCTGGTCGCCGCGGGGCATGCGGTCACGGGGACGACGCGCCGCGAGGAGCGGGTGGAGGAGATCCGGGCGGCGGGTGCGCAGGCGGTCGTCTGCGACGTCCTGGACGGACCGGCGCTCGAGTCGGCGGTTCGGGACGCGGCACCGGAGACGGTTGTCCACGCGCTCACCGCCCTGCCGGACCGCATGGATTGGAAAGCCGATCCGCTGGGGCCGACCAACCTGCTGCGGAAGGAGGGGACCGCGAACCTGCTCGCCGCGGCGACGGCGGCCGGGGCACGGCGGATCGTCGTTGAGAGCGTCTGCTTCTTCTACGCGCCGGGAGGGGGCTGGGTCAAGGACGAGCAGGCGCCGCTGTGGGCGGCTCCTCCGGAGCCCTTCGGGGCCGTGGTTGAGGCGCTGGTCGACATGGAGAGACAGGTGGTGGGAGCCGAGGGCATCGAGGGTGTCATCCTGCGCTACGGATGGTTCTACGGGCCCGGCACGCACTTCGCATCGGATGGCTCCCAGGCCGCCGACGCGCGCCGGCGCCGCCTGCCGATCGTCGGCGACGGGCGAGGGACCTTCTCCTTCGTCCACGTCGAGGACGCCGCCGCGGCGACCGTGGCCGCGCTCGGCACGGGGGCGCCCGGCATCTACAACGTCGCCGACGACGAGCCGGCGCCGATGCGCGAATGGGTGCCGGTCTACGCCGAGGCCCTGGGTGCGAAGCCGCCCCGCCGGGTGCCGCTCTGGCTGGCGAAGCTCGTCGTCGGACGCGGCGTGGCCGAGAACGTCGCCGGGCTGCGCGGCGCATCGAACGCCAAGGCCAAGCGGGAGCTCGGCTGGCAGCCGCGCTTCCCCAGCTGGCGCCGGGGCTTTCGCGAGGCGCTCGGATAGAGAACCGGCCCGCATAGGATGGCCGCCGTGGCCGACTTGGAAGCCGCCAAGCGCACGCTCCTCGAGGAGCTGCGCGAGCACTCCCTGGTGACCGGCGAGGTGACGCTCGCGAGCGGTGCCAAGGCTCAGTACTACGTCGATGCCCGGCGCTCGCTGCTGCGCCCCGCCGGCTTCCGGGCTGCCGGCGAGCTGATCGCCGCCGCGGCCGTCGATGCCGGTGCCGCCGCGGTCGGCGGGCCGGCGACGGCGGCGATCCCCCCGGCGTGCGCCGCGCTCGCCGTGCCGGCGGGGGACGGCCTGGTCGGCTTCTTCGTCCGCGGCGAGCGCAAGCAGCACGGCCTGCAGCGCTGGGTCGAGGGGCCGGTCGAGCCGGGCGACCGAGTGCTCGTGGTCGAGGACACGGTCACCAGCGGAGGCTCAACGGTGCAGGCGATCGAGCGGGTTTGCGAGCAGGACCTCCAAGTCGCCGGCGTGGTCGCCGTCGTCGACCGGCTCGCGGGCGGAGGCGCGCGGATCGAAGGTGCCGCGAGCGCCCCTTACCGCGCCCTGGTCACGATCGACGAGCTGTTCCCAGAGCGCCCGGATCGCGCCTGACGCGCGCACCCGCCGCTTTTAGACGGCTACGTTTATCATTCGCCACGCTCGCAGGGATGGGAGGCCGTGCGTTCGGCTGCGCCATCGCGCGGACGCCCTTCTGCCATCGCAGCCGAATCGAGGCACCCATCGCAACGCGGCCCCCAGACGAGTTTGGAAGAGCCTTCGAGGCCGCCTTCGCGCACCTCCAGGTGGCGGTCGAGCAGGCGGTGTCGGAGCGGTCCGGCTGGGCCGAAAGAGCCGCGGCCGCGGTCGCGGCGACGCTGGAGTTCGCTGCGGCGCATCCGGACGAGGCCCAGGTGCTCACGAACCAAGCTCTGGGACGGGGCCCGGAGGGGATCGCCCGGCACGAACGGGTGATCGCCTACGCCGCCGACCGCCTCGCCTCCGGACGCGCCCTGCGCCCGGAGAACACCCAGCTGCCCGAGGTCACCGAGCACGCCCTGGTCGGCGGCCTGGTGATGCTCGTCGCCCAGCGCCTCGAACAGGGCAAGCCCAACGGCCTCGCCCAGGAGGCCCCCGAGATGATTGAGTTCCTCCTCACCCCCTACGTAGGCGCCACCGAGGCCCGCCGCGTCGCCTCGACCCCCTGAGCACCACGCCCCGAGCTGGATTCGAACCAGCGGCCTACTCCTTAGGAGGGAGTATTTGTCAAGCCCGAATTGGCTTGAATCTGCGCTTTTGTGATTCCAGAGCCGATCGGGATGGGACATAAGAGGACACGAGGCGACTCTGGCGGCCAGATTTGTTCCTACCTTTGTTCCTACCCGACGATAGGCCGACGTGCATTTCAGGGGGTAGCCGTGACGGCCCCGTAGCCATCCTGGCCATTTAACGTCGACCTCCTGAACGGCGTCCTCGCCGAGCCGCTTTCCGTTGCGAAACGTTCGCCGTTGGAGAGGCATTCTTCGGCTTCGTCTTCGCCTCCGGCGCCGCAGCTTCGTGTTGAAGTCGCACCTGTTTGACCTTTTCCCGCATTTGGATCAGCTGGCCGCTGACCCACTGCGGCATCTCGAAACCGACGCCAAAGACCTCGGCCAAGGCTGCACACATCAGGCCGCACTCGTACGCGGCTGCGTGGAGGAGGTACTCCGCTTCGCTGGCTCTTTGAAACGGCATCAGACTGATCCTGCCTTCGATCACCTCGCTCGAACGCTTCGGCTCATCGACATGAAGCGTCATGAGACCGAGGACGTTGGCATGCGTAAGGGTCGACAAGAGGCCGACCTCCTCAGCGTCGCCGTACTTCTGAGCGAGCTTCGTTATTCCCCGCGGTCGACCCTGTAGGTAGCGAACTGCGTACTGGCCAGTTGGGTCGTCGAGAACTGCCTGCGCGTTCAGCTTTGCCTCTAGGAGACGGCGCAGCGGACTCGCCGCCTCTGGGCCGTACCCAGCTGCTAGCAGCACCATGGCGCTGCTAGCAGCGCGCACTGATATCCCGCCAGCAGAAAGGACTGCAGAGCGCCGGGCGACCGTCGGGTCAAGTTCCGCGATCTTTAGCCCGGCTATCTCAGGTAGCTGGTCGGAGAAGTGCAGATTGAGGTCGGCGAGCATTCGCCGGGCCTTGTCAGCGAGGCGCCAATTCGGGAGATTTTCGGCGCGGGCAAAAAGCACCCTCTCCTCGTGCTTGATCTTCCACTGGGCAATCTGCGCTTTGACGATCACGCCGCCCTCGCCGTCGGGCCTTTCGGTAGCCACGATGCCCGAGCTTAGCCCGGCCTCGGCGATGTCAGCGGGCTGGTCACGTGTTCGCGCCGTCCCACCACTCGAGGTTGTCGCCTTCACGATCGCGATTGCGGCTTGCCAGGTTGGCAACGAGCATCTGTCCTGGATGACACGTCACGACCAACTCGTCGGATGCCAGAAGTTTCGTGCCCCCTGACGCCGTTACGTCAATCCGTATCTCGATCCGCCCAGAGGCGATCTCGAAGCCGTTCAGGGCGGCTGCTCTGCTGGCGTTCGTCCATGGGAAAGCCTGTGGGTAGGGTCGATCCCGGATGAAGACAGCGTGTATGTACTTCGGTGATTCATTACCTGGTAGCTCGACGATAGTGCTCGTGTCGTTCGAGTCACTATCCCACTCGGCCAGGATCGGATGCTTCGGCGAGTGGCTGTGATGGACGTCCCGAGGCTGGAACGTGAGGCGAGCTTGCACGTTTTCTGCGCTTCGGCAGCCTAAAGCGTTGTGCACTGGAACTCGGATCAGCCGTCCACTCTCAGTGATGACGTTACTGCCAATCCGGAACTCGTAGATCTGCGATTTCCTGGGGATCTGGGCCCTGCCGATCGTCAATTGTGGCGCCGTCTCTTGTAGCTCGGCAAATTGACGCTCCACTGTCTCGATTCGCTGATGCGCATCTCGATGGAGGTGGAAGGCACCCACGATCACTGCCGTCATTAGGGCGACGAGCAGAACGACAGCGGCAAGCACCGGCTCGTTAACTGCTAGGGCTAGGTAGGTGAGCGCTGATACGCCGATGATCTGAAGCGCTAGCCACACGGGCGAAAAGCCCACGCGAAGCGCTTGCCAGACGAATCGGAGTCCCTCTAAAAGCGACGCGCGCAGGCCCCGTCTCTCAATGGACTGGTCGCGGCCGACGACGATGCCGATTGGACCTGGCACTCTGTCAAGGCTAGATCGAGGTGCAGACCAAACGCCCCGATACTGCCGTTCGACGAGCTAGGTCACCTGAACGACATCATCGAGATGGCGCTGTGAGGCGCGATAATACGAGCCTTGGCCCCGGTAGCTCAGCAGGATAGAGCGGTCGCCTCCTAAGCGACAGGCCGCCGGTTCGAATCCGGCCCGGGGCATTCAGGAGCCAATTGTCAGCCGCTTGGCGTAGCGGTCTTTTAAGCCGCGCGGCGCGGGTTCGAATCCCGCCGGGGGCATTTGGCGACAGGCGCATTCTAGTGTCGAATGTGGCTGTCGCCGGCCGAGATCGAATCACCAGCTCGCTTCCGGGGGCACCACATTTGGGCATCAAGTGAAAGCTGCGCGAGGATGCAGTCATGGTCCCGTTGGTGCGACCCCTCATTCGTGCGGCCCTAGAGGCTGACGCCGACGCAATCTGCGGGATCTACAACGCGGCGCTCGCGGAACGCCGCTCTACCTTCGAGACGGAACCGCGCTCGGCCCGAGATCTTGCGGATCGGATCGACGACGGTCGGTTCCCGTTCCTCGTGGCAGAAGACTCGGAGGTGATCGGCTGGGCCGGCCTTGCTCCGTACAGCAGTCGCCTTTGCTATGCCGGCATCGCAGAGTGCAGCGTCTACGTCGCCGCCGAGGCCCGCGGGCGCGGCGTCGGGTCCGCCCTGACCGGGGCACTTGCCAGCGCGGCCGAAGGAAGCGGTTTCCACAAGCTGATCGGCAAAATTTTCCCGGACAACGCTCCGAGCGTCCGATTGGTCGAACGGTGTGACTTCTCGTCGGTCGGTCTCCATCGCTTCCACGGCCAGCTGGACGGCGAGTGGCGCGACGTCCTGGTGGTGGAGCGGCTGCTGCTCGAGCCGCTCCGGCTCGACCGAGGATCGCGGAGGACTATGCGGCGCTGAAGCTTAGGCTCGACGAGCGGTTTGGGGACGGGTCCGATGCAAGCGGCGGCCGCCTTGGGCAACAACGGTGAGCCCCCCGCCCGTCACGGGAGCCGCCCTCCCCTCTTGGATCGTGGCACGCCTTCGGCGTGCGCGGGTCGGGGACCGGCTCCCGCACCGGGCGGGGGCCCGACCAGGAGGTCGAGATGGCCCACACCGTTGAGATCGCAGATCACACCGTCGAGCAACCGACGCAGGCAGTCACCCACGACGAGCGCTCTGGCCGCGGCGCTCAAAGAGCGGAGTGCAAGCTTGAGCACTTCATCGATGAACTCCACAAGATGACCTCCGAGGAGCGAATTCGCGCATCCCGCTACACCATGAACCGCTGGGAGTATTTCGTCTACGCGGCTCGCTTCCCGGACGAGGTGCCGACCGTGAACGGCGAGCTCGAGCGGATCGCCCTGACTCTCGAATAGGGGACCGGGCAACCTAGGTCCTCGCTTCGCCGGCCCCCGCATTTTCGCACGCTTCGCGTGCGGGGCGGGGGGGCACCGGCTCTCGCATCGGGCGGGAGCAAGAGCAGAAGGAGGGCTCCATGAGCCAGCCAACTACCACCGCGGTTCTCGACATCTCCAAGATCGATGTCGAGGACGGCGTGAACCCACGCACCCACTTCGACGAGGCAAGCCTTGCCGAGTTGGAGGCCAGCATCCGACAGGATGGTCTGGTGACGGCGCTGACCGTCGTCCCCAAGCAAGGCGACCGCTACACGGTGATCGCCGGGGAGCGCCGTCTGATCGCCGCGAAGCGCGCCGATCTCAAAGAGGCTCCCGCTGTCATCCGACCGGTCAAAGGCTCACGGGCCGCGACGCTGGTCGAGAACCTGATCCGCGAGGACCTGGACCCGATCGACGCGGCACAAGGTCTCGCGAACCTCGCCGCGAGCGAGAACCTGACCACCCACCAACAGATCGCAGATCGGATCGGCAAGAAGAAGAGCGCCAGCTGGGTCAGCCAGCACCTTCGGCTGCTGAAGCTCCCCGAGGGTGTTCAGGCGTTCATCGCCAAGGGAGATATCCCGATCGACGGCGAGCGTCCGCTGCGGAAGGTCGCCGAGGTCTCACCGCGAGTCGCGGAGTGCATCTGCGAGCTGGCGGCGAGGAAGAAGGTCAAAGGCGTCGATTTCGTTCGCCACTTCGATGACCTCTTCCTGATGACGGCGGAGGCCCGCTTCGAGAACCCGCCGACGATGATCCCGCCCAGGGCCGTGCGGATCAGCCAGGTCGTCACCGATCCGAAAAAGCGGCGCGATCTCGGAGACCGCTACCGCGCTCTGCACCCGCACAGCCCGAGCGAGCCGGCGGTGCGGCTCAGCGACGGTGAGATCGACGCAGCGCGAGCGGCGGGATGCTTGGTCGAGCATGTCGTCGACCACGGCGAATTCAGCCGCGCGCACGCCTTCATCACGGACACCGCTCTCGCGGCCGACCTCTCCGAGCGCGCGGTCGAGCGGGAGGAGAAGGAGGCGGCGAAGCGCAAAAAGGAGGTCGAGGAGCGTGAGGCCAAAGCCTCCGCCAACGGAGTCGACAAGACTCTCGAGGGCGAAAAAGCCGCTCGCCAGGCCGCCTACCGGGAGCGCCAGGAGAAGGCCGAAGAGGCCCGCACCTGGAACCAGGACATCAACCGCAACCTGCTCAGGCGGCGCGGAGGTTCCAGTCGCAAAGAGTTCGCCCTCTCCCGGGTCAAGGCGCTCGCCATCATGTTCATCCACGACAACCCGAAGCTCGCCGCGAGCGGCCTGCGGCTCGTATTGGACCAGCTGCAGGACGTCGAGCACAAGCAGCTGAAGACCACCGGCGAGACCAAAGAGAAGGTCAGCTACGCCACCGTCGAGGACTGCTGCAAGTACCTCGAAAAGCGGGTCATGGAGGCACGCTCCGTCAACGAGGTCCTCGAGTTCCTCGTCGGCGACGCGGTAGTCGCATCCATCCTCGCCGACGAGCACGAGCTGCCGCAGTCCAAGCGGGTCGGCGGCGGCATCTATGACCCGGCTGCCGAAAAGCTGCTCAGCGCTGACATCAAGTCAGTGCGCCCTCGGCGTCAGCGTCGGAAGAGCAGGAAGTAACCATCGCAATCACCCGGGGGAGGGTCTGGGCAAACCGGGCTCTCCCCCAAAAGCTGCGCCGCGCTGACACGGCAGGAGATGGATCGCCGACGAGTCCGTGTAGTGCCCGGTCGGGACTGGCTGTGCGTTGGTCACGGCTGGACCGCCTAGCAGACCTCCCCCGACCAGGCTGCGCCCGGCCTCCTCCGGCCCGCTTTTGGCGACGCCATGACCAACGCACAGCCACACCTCAGAAAGCCGACGGCCAAGCAGATCGACTACCTCAAGGATCTCGCCCTCAGCACCGGCCAGTCCTTCGCCTACCCGCAGACCTTCGATGAGGCCGACACGCAGATCAAGCGGCTCAAGAGGCAGAAGCGCACTTCCTACGCCGACCGTCGACGCGAGACTCGCCAGATCCGTCGCGATCTCGCCGAACCTAGTGGCGCGGCAGCGGTTCTCCGGTCAGAGGTCAGCGGTTATGGCTCAGGCGCTGCCTGGAGCTCGGTCTGCCGCGATGACTAGCCATGAGCGGAGCGCTGAAGGCCCGGCGGTACCTGATCGCCTCCGGCTTCGGCGCGGCACTCTCCGCCGCCGCCCGTCCCGATTCGATCCAGGACGCGAGCCCTGAGCAAGAGGTCGCCATGCTCGCCGAGGTAGCCACCTACATCGGTGACACCGATCCCCTGATGATCGCGGCGGCCTGGCTCCTCGAGCAGGACGGCTACGAACGATCGCAACGCACCCTCTTTTCGGCGCCATCATGCACGAGCCGCTGAACGACCAGCTCGACCTTCTTGACCCTCCGGCCGAGGACTGGTGGGAGTACAACAACGGAGCTTCCACCGTCTTCATCCGTGCCGCCAATGCCACGGAGGCCCGCGCGAAGGCCGAGGCCCACCTACGAGACTTGGGAATCCTCCCCGGCGGTCCCCCCGGACTGCACGACAGCTTCAAGCGGATGTGCGAGTTCGCGCGGCGCGGCCGGCGCTAGCGACGCGATCCGCCCCCGACTACCGGCTTCCCCTGGCGAGCTGTTCATCCAGATCGGCTGGGGCGACGCCTCCCGATTTTGGCACGGCTTCGCCGTGCATCGGGTCGGCGAATCGCCCGCCACCGGACGGCGGGCCCGACAAGGAGGACCACATGGCCTATCCACGCGCTTGCTTGAAGTGCCTTCGGCGCACCTGGCTCTTGGGGAAGATCGCCCCCTACCTCGAGAGGAGCCTGCGGGGCACGGGCTCATCGAAGATCCTCGGCCTCCTGGCGCTCGCCGACGAGCACCTCGTCAACGAGATCGCCCACGACACGGGGATGCAGATCATGACCCACATCGAGGCCATCCCGGAGGGTCGCTTCGACGACCAGCTCCATGCGGCCGAGTGCTGGGCCACCTGCCGTCACGACGACTTCTATCCCGACGCGCTGCGCTCCATTCCCGCATCACCGGCTGCACTGATCGGTCGCGGCGATCCCGAGCTCCTTACCGAGTTCAAGCACGGCGAGACGGTGACGATCGCCGGCGCTCGTCGCGCCTCGGCCTACGGGCGCGAGGTTGCCCGCCGCCTCGGCCACGACTGCGCCGAGATGGGCCTCACCGTCGTCAGCGGCCTGGCCTTCGGGGTCGACGCGTGCGCTCAGCGCGGGGCCGTCGAAGCCGGGACGACGATCGCCGTCATGCCCTGCGGTCCCGACCTCTCCTACCCGGCCGCTCACCGCTCGCTGTGGCGAGCGATCTGCGAATCCGGCCTGGTCGTCTCCGAGCTGCCTCCCGGTTCGTCGGCCTGGCGGTGGACGTTCCCCGCTCGGAACCGGATCATGGCGGGGCTCGGCACCATGACCGTGGTGGTAGAGGCCGCGGAGCGATCCGGCTCGATGCTCACTGCGGATGCGGCCAGAGCGCAGGGCCGCCTTCTCGGTGCCGTTCCCGGTCACGTGAGTTCGCGCGTCTCGGCCGGTCCCAACCAGCTCCTCGCCGACGGCGCCCATGTCGTCCGCGATGTCCAAGACATCTTCGTCGCCATGTTCGGCGCCGATTCCGCCGCTCGCCGGCGGCGGCAAGTCATCCGCGGCTAGACCGCCGAGCGTCCCGGGGGCCGGGCTGTGTGCCCGGCTCTCCGAGCAGGTCGGCCTTCTGCTCGTTTGCGTGGAGAAGGTGGAGGAACCGCCTCCCTCCACGGCGGCACTTGGGCGCCGGGGCGGCGGCGGCGCCTTCCCGATTTTCGCACGGCTTTCGCCGTGCGGGGAAGGCGGCGACCGCCTGCCCGCACCGGGCACGCCAAGCAAGGAGGACCGTCATGGCAACGAGAACTTCCCGTCGAGTGCTCACCGACGAGGAGCGCGCCGAAAAGCGCGAGGCCGAGCGCAAGCTGATGGCGAAGGCCATCGAGGAGCTGCGCTCAAGTGAGGGATGGCAGCGCTGGCTCAGGGTGCGCCGCCACTTCCACCACTACAGCCTCCACAACCAGCTCCTCATCTCCGGCCAGTGCCCCGAGGCCACCTACGTCACGGGCTTCCGAAGCTGGCTCGATCTCGGCTACGCCGTTCGCAAGGGCGAGCATGGAATCCGCATCTGGGCTCCCTGCCCGCCGTCGCGCAAAAAGATCCGCCAGTGGAAAAGGGAAGGCGCGGACCCCGACCACAAGCCCCGCACCTTCTTCCGCCTCGTCCCGGTCTTCGACCGATCCCAGGTCGAGCCGCTGCCTGAGTTCCCCGGCGGTCCGGTCGACCTCGAGCCTCCGCCCCTGCAGCCGATCACCGGCGAGAGCCTCGGCCATCTCCTCGATCGGCTGAGGGATTTCGCCGCTTCGATCGGCTACGCCTTCAACGTCAAGGCCATCCCCGGCCAGGCGCAGGGCGTATGCGACCGGGGCGGCAGGTCGATCGCCGTCGAAGAGCTCGGCGAGGACTTCTCCCCGAATGCGCAGGTCGCAGTCGCAGTCCACGAGCTCGCCCACGCGCTCATCGTTGACGATCGCCGCGACGACGACCCCAAGCTCCGGTACGGCCAGGAGGAGGTCGTGGTCGAGTGCGTCGCCTACACCGTCTGCGCCTCGCTCGGCCTCGACATCTCCGGCTCCTCCGTCCCCTACATGACCGGCTGGAGCAAGGGTGATGAGGTCGAGCGCTACGCGCAGCTGATCGACCGCCTCGCGCGCCGCATCGAGGACGTGGTGCTCAGCGCCGACGCCGCCGATCCTCCACTCGCCGTCGCGGCCTGACCCCTCCGCCCATCTCAGCCCGCTCCGTAATCAGACAAGGAGACCGATCATGGATCCACGATTCGCCGACCTCGGCCGCACAGCGGTCGACGCCGGCCAGCGGACCCCTGCGATGAGAAGCGCCGCAGCCGAACACATCTGCGAGGCCGCCGACACCCTCCGCCACGCGGCGACGATCGCCGATCCATACCGACGCGCCGACGCGATCTGGGAAGCGGTCGTGCGCCTGCGCAGCGCGTCCGGGGGCCTGGGTGGCCTCGCCGCCGAGCGCTGCGAGGAGATCGCCCACAGGCTCGAAGAAGGTTGCGAGGCTGACGCCGAGCTGCCCGACGGCGACGCGCTGAAGAACTACGCCTGCCGCCTCACCGACCTCTAGGGCCGGGCCAGCCGCACGACCGGGCCGCGAACCCAACGAGCTTTCCAGCTCGATCAAACCCCATCCACGAAAGGACTGACCATGCATGAGGCACGAAGGCTCGCTCAGGAGGCAGCCGCGATCTCTCGTCTTCGGGCCGAGGCCGAGCAAGGCAGCGATGCAGCCCTACGAGAGGCGGATGAGCGACGAGCCGATCTGAATGAATCTGCGCTCAACGCGATCCATGCCCTTCTCGACGGCCGGGAGTGGAGTCCCGACAGCCGCGAAGTCATTGCCGAGATCCTGCGCGCGATCGGTCTGCGGGTCCGAGACGTGAGTGAGATCGAGGTCGACGCGGAGCCCTAGCGCCCCCAGAGAGGCATCCATTTCCTCACGCCAGGCTGGCACGCGACCGGCTGCGCTTCAACCCCCGCAAGGGGGGTTCCCCTCCGCCTTCGGCTCCGGTTCCGCGCACTCGGCCGCGCGCCTTCCCTGGGTTCGTCAATCGAACACCTCTCAAGGAGGCCCGAAGTGCAGAACATCAACGTAGTGGTCCTCACCGCCAATCTCACCCGCGATCCCTCGCTGAACCACACCACGGGCGGCACGCCGGTCTGCTCCATGCGGGTCGCGGTCAACGGCCGCCGGAAGAACAGCGCGAGCGGCGAGTGGGAGGACACGCCCAACTACTTCGACGTGACCGTTTTCGGCACGCTCGGCGAGAACTGCAAGAAGTACCTCGCCAAGGGCCGCCCGGTCGCGATCGAAGGTCGGCTCGACTGGCGCGAGTGGGAGGCCAAGGACGGCAGCAAGCGCCAAGCGGTGCAGATCATCGCCAACAACGTCCAGTTCCTCGGCAAGAAGCCCGAGGACGACGAGGCGGCCGGCGACCCCGACAGCGCGACGGCCCCGGAGGAGTCCGAGGACCGGCAGCTCGCGGGGGTCGGAGCCGGAGGTGGCGGAGCGGAGGACGACATCCCGTTCTAGCCCCTCCAGCATCAGAGCGAAGGCCCGGCGCAGACCGGGCCTTTGTTCTGTTACCGAAGTCCTCTAGCCCGTCTTCTCCGAGACCAGTAGGGGCCATCTTTTTGGGGGCGCGCTCACTTGCTTTCAGCGTAGCTCGGGCACCGTCCCGCGCAAGGTCGCTTCGCTCCCTTCCCCTCGCTTCGCTCGGTGCGCGGGCCGGATGTCCCTCGCTGATTCAGCAGGCAAGTAAGCACGACAGGCCCAGCTGGGCGAGAGAAAGGAAGCGATTGCGATGGCAGCAGAGCAAATCCGAGCACAGGCGACGAACGGACACCGGCCGGTCATGCGGACCTTCGCGAGAGGATGGCTTGCGAAGCGACCGGAGTTCAGACACTCTGACGAGAACGTTGCGGTCTGCCGACTCCTGGTCATCGGCCAGGCGGCCGGTCCGGCGAGTAAGCCTCCCAGGGTTTCCCTCTACCTGAGAGGACTTGAGGCCGAGCGTTGCGCCTACGGTTTGCGGGAGGGCGACCTGATCGAGGCTGTCGGGGTTATCGGGCCCGAGCGCAAAAGCGCCCTTCGCCAAGAGGTGCTGGTGGACGGGCGCGTGAAGCTGCGGGCGCGGGCGGCGGCGGCTTGATCGCCGCCGTCGTCTCTTGCAGGTAGCGCCCGACGGCCTCTGCATCGGTCGCGGGCGCGACCGGGTCGCTTGCCCTTGGCGGCCGTCAGTCGTCGCGATTCCGAAGCGCGAGAACCCGCGCAGGCGGCGAGCGAGCCAGGCAAGCCCAGCGTTCCTCCGATGTCGTAGTTGAGAAGCACTGGTGAATTGCGGCCGTCCTTTCGCCTCGCGCGCCTTCGGCGACGCCAGGCGCTCGCGTGCGCTCGCGCGCCGCCGCGGTCTCGTCATCACCACCGCCACTAACACGAGCCCAACCAGCCCCAGCCAGCACCAGTCAAAGGCCGCCAGGACTCCATCGAATCTGACTGCTAGATCCAGCAGTCAGAGCGCCCGAACAGCCTCACAGCAGCCCAGACGAGCCGATCAGTAGTCCGCTCAGACCCCCCACCAGCACCACCCCCGCAGCACGACACACTGGGAACCCTGCGGTTCGGCCGATGCAAGCCGCATCCACCAAGGACAACGGAGGCGATGGTCGGAGTGACGAAGATCGGCCCCAGGAACGCGAACTACTGGATCAACGCGGTCGCCGAAGGCGGCGAGGACTACTACACCAAGCGCGGCGAGGCTCCGGGCCAGTGGAGGGGGGAGCTGGCCGGAGAGCTCGGCCTTCTCGGCGAAGTTGACAATGACGCCTACGCGGCCGTGCTCGCAGGCAAGCACCCCGGCACCGGAGAAGTGCTCGTCGCGCGCCCCAAGCCACGGAGGTTCGTTGCCGCCGACGGGCGTGAGCGCCAGCTCGACCCGATCTTGGGCTACGACGTGCGCTTCTCGGCTCCCAAGTCGGTCTCCCTGCTCTATGCCGTCGGCTCGCCCGAGGTCCGCAAGGTCATCGTGGCGGCCCACGAAGAAGCGGTCTCGCACTCGATCGACTACCTCGAGCGAAACGCCTGTTTCGTCCAGCGCGGCAAGGGGGGCAAGACGATCGAGCCAGGTGCCGGCCTCGTCGCGATGGCCTTCCGCCATCGCTCCTCGCGCGCCGGCGACCCCGCCCTGCACACCCACGTCGTCACCTCGAACATGACCCGTGCGGTCTCCGACGGTCGTTGGCTCAGCCTCGCCGCGCCCAAGGGTCGGACGCCCTTTTGGCTGCACGCCAAGGCGGCGGGCCACGTCTACCAGGCGGCGCTGCGCGCCGCGGTCACCCGCGAGCTCGGCGTCGGATGGCAGGAGCCCAACAACGGCTATGCCGACCTCGAAGGGATCGAGCGGCCCGTGATCGAGCACTTCTCCCAGCGACGGGCCGAGATCGTCGCCGCGATGGCCGAGCGCGGCACGACCTCCGCAGCCGCCGCCGAAGTGGCCGCCTACCGCACCCGGGATCGAAAGGACTACGGGGTCGACCCCGACGGCCAGCGGGCCGAGTGGATATCGCGCGCCGCCGAGTTCGACCTGACCGCCACCTCGGTCGATCGGCTCCTCGCTCGTGGTCGCCGACGCGACCCGCAGGCAATCGAGGTCGCCGACGTCGACCTAGCCGTCGCGGACCTCGAGGCCCACCATTCCCACTTCGACCGCCGCGACCTGCTCTGCGCGCTGGCGAACCGGATGCGCGAGGGCGCCGACCCCGACACCTTGGAATCGGCCCTCGACTGGCTCGTTGCGAGCAAACGGCTGATCAGGCTCTACGAAGGCGACGGCCCGCTCGACCCGACCTACTTCACGACGCCGCGCCTGTGGAAGTTGGAGCAGCGCTTCATGGGGGTGGCGCGAAGCGGACAGGAGGCGGGCGTTGCCGTTGTCGAGGCCCCGACGCTCGCCGCCGTCCTCGCCCGCCACCACTACCTGAGCGCGGAGCAGCGCGAGATGGTGCGGCGGCTCACCACGGGTGGCGAGCGCATCGTCTGCGTCGCAGCGCTGCCCGGTACCGGTAAGACGACCGCGCTCGCCGCCGCCAAGGAGGCATGGGCCGCCGCCGGCTACAGCGGCATCGGCATCGCGACGGCCCGCAGCGCATCGGGGCAGCTCGGCGAAAGCACGGGGATGCCGGCGACCTCGATCACCCGCTTCCTGATCCAGACCCAGGAGCGGATCGACAAGGGCCTCGAGCCCCTGCCACCGCGCACCGTGATCGTGATGGACGAGCCCTCGACGACCCCGACCCCCTACATGGCGGCGCTCGCCGACCTGGCCGAGGGCTACGACGCCAAGCTCGTCATGGTCGGCGACCCGCGCCAGATCGGCGCGGTCGGTCCCGGCGGTCTGTTCGACCACGTGACCAAAGAGATCGAGCCGATCACGTTGACGGAGATCCGCCGCCAGCGCGATCCGGTCGACCGCTACGTCGTGCAGCTGGCCCACGAAGGGCGAGGCTCCGATGCCCTCGACGTGCTGGCGATGAAGGAGCGGCTGGTGATCGCCGACACCCTCGACGAGGCGCTGGACGCTCAGGTCCTCGACTGGCACAAGAGCTTCGTCGCCGGCGAGGACGCGGTGATGATCGCCCGGCGCACTCGAGACGTCACCGAGTTGAACGAACGGGCTCGCGAGCTTCTGTCTGCCGACCGCAGGATCGGCAATGAAGCTCTCCGCGTCGGCGAGCGCGACTTCGCCGTCGGCGATCGTGTCGTCACCCGCGTCAACACGCCTCGAATCTCCAACCGCGAGCGCTGGGATGTCGTTGCCGTCGACCAGGCGAAGCAGCATCTCTACCTGCGCCAGATCGGCGGCGAGGGGCGTGGAGTTCGCCTCGATCGCCGCTATCTCGACAAAGTCACGAAGTCGGGCGAACCGGCCCTCCAGCACGCCTATGCCCTCACCACCTACACCACTCAGTCAAAGACCTTCGACTCGACCTTCGCCTTCCTGGACTCCGGCATCAGCCGCGAGGACTTCACCGTCGCGATCTCGCGCAACATCGGACCCGTCATCGCATACGGCGTCGCGACCTCGGAGTTGACCGACCCAGAGCTCGGCCCGGGCATCCGCGAGATCGAGGACGGGGTGCACGAGCTCCGGGCCGGCGCCGAGAGGACGGCGGGCGAGTACGCGGCCAGCGAGATCGCCTTGGGCAAATGGGTACAGCGGAAATCGCCCGCCGAGTTGGTCGATCGCCGCGCCGAACTGGAGGCACGTCGTGCCGCAGAGCATGAGCGCTCCCCGGTCCAAGAACGACTCGACGCGCTCGTGCAGCGAATCGAAAACGGCAGGTCTCACCTCGCCGAGCTGGCCAAGGAGCGCTCAGAGGTGAGCGGGCAAGACCGCCCAGACCTCGACCGCCTCTCGCGCATTGAAGCCAGCGAGCGTCGTTCGTCCAACCAGGTTCTGCAGCTCGAAGGCGAACGCGATCATCTCGCTGGTGAGGTTGCAGCCGAGGCAGGTAAGCGGCGCGGTCTCAGCCAAAGCGAGCGAGCGGAACTGGCCGTGATCGAGGACCGCCTGACCACTCTCCGTCGCCGACAGCTGACCGCCGAGCGCTTCCAACCTACGAAGATGATCGAGGAGAGCCTTGGCCCTCGCCCGAAGGACGAGACGAAGGCGGCCCTGTGGAACGAGGGCGTCGAGACGATCTACGCCTTCCGCCAGCGCTACGGAATCACCTCGAGCAAGGGGCACCCGCTTGGCCCGCCGTCTCGCGACGCGATCCGAACCAGCGAGCGTCGTCAAGCCGAGTTGCGCCTCGCCCGGATCCAGCAGCGGCTTGGAAAACAGCGGGGGCGTCGCGCGGAGCGGGGTATGAGAATCGGGCGATAGGAAAGCCCCGCTAAATGCCATTCGGCCTCCGCACCTGGGTGCGGGAGAAGGGGCCGACCCGACTCAGCTCGCAGAGAGATCGACCCCCTCGGGTTGCACGCGATTAGGCGTGCTTGGCGACACGTACGGTCGAAGCGACCGGTGCGACTTGCGCAATCTGCATACCCCTCACCTCCTTCCTTCATAGGCCCCCGTTCGGAGCGGGGGAAGGAGGGCGATGCTAGGGAAAAACCTGGCGCCAGGGAAAAATCCGGCGCCAGGTTTTTCCCTGGCGCGGCCAATAGAGACACGTCCACTGCCAGGGTCTTTAGGGCAGGGGCATGCCTTATGCTCCGGCACTGCTGACTAAACGACAGAGCGACGAGTTGGAGAGAAAACCTTGGCGACGAAGGGAAGGCAGGCGGCCCCGAAGGGGGGAAGAAAGAAGAAGAAGAAGGAAAAGACGGTTGAGGAGGCGGCCTATTACGCGATCGCCCACCCGACCAGAGTGGAGATCTTGGCCTACCTCAACGAAGGGCCGCGGAGTCCGACTCAGCTTGCCCAGCTCATGGATATGAAGCTGAGCGAAACCGAACACCACGTCGTAGAACTCCTGGCTGTCGGTTCGATCGAGCTGGCCTTCGTCAAAGAAGGGACTGGCAACCTCAAGGAGCACTTCTATCGCGCGGTCAAAATCCCGTTTTACACGGACGAGGAAATGTGGGCACTGCCGCTGGAGGTGCGACAGAAAATCTATGGCCTGATCTTGCAGGCTTCGATGGCCGAGGCGCTGGCAGCGTTTAATGCGCGCAAGATGAGCAACGATCCCCGTGCCTGGATGGCGTGGCGCTGGTTCAATGTCGACGCCCAGGGTCGCAACGATCTCGCAGACGAGAAGGCCCGCTCGTGGGCACGCTGTAGAGAGATAGTGGTCGAATCGGCCAACCGTGTGTCTCGCTCTAAAGAGCAACTTGTTTCCATGCTCGTAACTTCGTTTTGCTATGAGCGCTGCCGTTCCGCCGAGGCTTTTCGAACGGACTGGGATACGACTAAGCGACGAGTTGGAGAGAAAACCTTGGCGACGAAAGGAAGGCAGGCGGCCCCGAGGGGGGGAAGAAAGAAGAAGAAGAAGGAAAAGACGGTTGAGGAGGCGGCCTATTACGCGATCGCCCACCCGACCAGAGTGGAGATCCTGGCCTACCTCAACGAAGGGCCGCGGAGTCCGACTCAGCTTGCCGGCCTAATGAACATGAAGCTGAGCACCATCGAACACCACGTTCTAGAACTCCTGGCTGTCGGTTCGATCGAGCTGGCCTTCGTCAAAGAAGGGACTGGCAACCTCAAGGAGCACTTCTATCGCGCGGTCAAAATCCCGTTTTACACGGACCAGGAAATGTGGGCACTGCCGCTGGAGGTGCGACAGAAAATCTATGGCCTGATCTTGCAGGCTTCGATGGCCGAGGCGCTGGCAGCGTTTAATGCGCGCAAGATGAGCAACGATCCCCGTGCCTGGATGGCGTGGCGCTGGTTCAATGTCGACGCCCAGGGTCGCAACGATCTCGCAGACGAGAAGGCCCGCTCGTGGGCACGCTGTAGAGAGATAGTGGTCGAATCGGCCAACCGTGTGTCTCGCTCTAAAGAGCAACTTGTTTCCATGCTCGTAACTTCGTTTTGCTATGAGCGCTGCCGTTCCACGGAGGCTTCTCCAGCCACGCTGCAAGCAAGGTCTGACACCAGTGCATCATTCGTTCGAGAAAACTCCTGACGCCAGGTAATTACCGGGTGCCAGGAAAACTCCTGACGCCAGGCAAAGTCAGTTCGAGAATTTGGTACAGACTTATAGGTTCCCATATGTAACTCTGTGCTACTCAAAATAGAACTGTCCGCTCGAATTACCGAGTTGTGGCAGATACGCACAGAAGGGACGAGCCAGTGCCGAAGCGCAGGAGGGCCAAGCGCAAGAGAAACGGAGGTAAAGATGTCGATCAGCGATGGGTAAAGGCGCTGGGACACGAGCTTCGTGTCGAAATCCTCGGCATCCTCGTCGAACGGATGGCGAGCCCGAATGAACTTGCCAAGATAACTGATGAAGGGCTTAGTCAAGTCAGCTATCACGTCAAAGTGCTCAAGGATTACGAATGCATCAAGCTCGTCAAAACCGAGCCACGCCGGGGCGCGGTTGAGCACTATTACCGTGCTACGTCCGACACTCTGCTTCCGGCAAAGCGATGGCGCGGAGCTGCCGGAGGAGCTCGCACGGTGGTCGGCGCGGGCCAGGCAAGCGACCTATTCAACGATCTCGCGGACGCGGCCGATCACCACAAACTGGCTGATGCGGATTGCCACATCAGCCGAATCCTTCTCACCCTCGACGCTACGGGATGGAAGAACGTGAGGGCAGGCATGAAGCGACTCGCCAAAGAAGTCGAAAAGGAGCAGCAGGCGTCCGCGGCGCGGGAGGCAGAGGCCAGCGAGAGCGGCAGTCAGGTCAAAAGTTGCACCGTAGGGCTCCTCGCCTTCGAGAACAGTCGGGTACTCGCTAAGGAGACGAGGCAGCGCGCGAGGAAAGCAAAAGCCACTTCATCGAATGGCAAGGGTGCACGTTCCAAGCGCAGAGCGGGCAATGGCAAGCGAGGGAGCAGCCGCAACGGCAGTAAGCGGAAGGCGAAGACCGTTGCGAAGTGAGGGCAAGGCGGCTCCCTTGCCTCGTTCCGCGTTCGACCAGCTCGAGGACGCTGAAAAGACTAGGCCGCTTGCTGTGGCTTCCAGCTGAGAACCGAGGTCGGTCAAGGTGAATCGAGGATTTTCGATATGCCTGCTCGTGCTAGCCATATCGCTGTGCCCCCAGGTCAAGTTTGCAGATGCCGCGATCTACTGGGCGGAGCGACCGAGCATCGGTCGCGTCAACCTCGACGGCAGCCATCCAGAGCCCGGGTTCATCGCGGAGATGGGAACGCCGAGGATCTACGGCGCCTGCGGCCTGGCGGTGAACGAGACTCACGTCTTCTGGGCGGACTCGGGGCGGGGTGCGATCGGCCGCGCCAGGCTGGATGGCACCGAACGCGACTACGAGTTCATCTCCGGCGCCTCAGATCCGTGCGGGGTTGCCCTGACCGACTCCCACGTCCTCTGGGCCAACCGAGACGGCTCCGAAGGATTCAAAGACACCGGGACGATCGGCCGGGCGAGGCTGGACGGAACCGACGTCGATCAGAGCTTCGTCGAGAACGCGGGGATGCCTTGCGGCGTGGCTGCCAACGAAAGCCACCTCTTCTGGCCCAGCAACTACCACGAAACCATCGCCCGCGCAGACATAGACGGCGGAGCTGCCGACACTCATTTCATCGAGGGAGCCGGCGGGGCCTGTGGGATCGCCCTGGGCGACCCGTTTCTGTATTGGGGCACCTATGAACACTCGATCGGCCGCGCTCGCCTCGACGGCTCAGAGGCGATGCCGCATTTCATCACCGGCCTGGCAAGGCCATGCGCGGTCGCGGTCTTCGGCGGGCGGCTGTATTGGACCGAGGAGGGTCCCGCCACCATGTCGGTCGGTCAGGCGAACCTCGACGGCACCAATGTCAACCGCGCCGTCGTCACCGGCCTCCAGATGCCGTGCGGCATCGCGGTCGACGGCTTGTCGTTTCAGCCGCCTCCACCTCCGCCCGAGCGGCCAACCGTCTGCTTCTTTCGGGGGGTCGGGCACGATCGCTCAGCCGGAGCGCTCACCGTGGGGATTCGAGCTCCTCTGCACGGGGAGATCCGCATCCGCACCACCCGGGGATTGGTGTGGCGCCGCCTGCCGGTCCATGCTCCTTCGGGGCAGAGGGTCTGGTGGACGACGACGTTCAAGGTCTGGCCGAGAACGAGAGGCCGAGTCGGGATGCGCCTTCGCAGGCGCTTGCGGCGAGACGGTCGGGTGTCGATCGAGCTGCGGGTCCTCTGTGACGGCGTCGAAGAAGCTCCGACGAGCGCCTCGAGGCGGTTGTGGCTGTATCGATCCGACGTCACGAGGTCGCGGTCCAGAGATAGGCGGCGGCCTTGACCTCGGCCAAGCGGCTGCTCGCGGTCGGCTCTACTGAGCTGGAACGCAAAAGGAAAGGGATCGACTTCGGGGTCTTCCACGGACCCAGCCCATAGGGGCTTCAGTCAGTCACACACACTTCGCGAACAGTAAGTGTCGTCTAGGGCGACACGATTAACTATGTCTTAACGTGCGCAAGACAGAAATTACCCCTGCGCCAAAACGTCATGGTGACCTGATCAAAAAGGTGACATTTGGGGTTGACACGACGGAGGTCAGGACCATAAGGTACGTTTCAAGTCCTCTCCGGGTCCGTCAGGAATCACCGCAGGGACAAGCTGGGCGCAAGCGCCTGAGCAGGGAACAACAAGATCGCTAAGCAAAGGAATGGAGAGGGATGACCGGGAGGCAACTCAAAAGCATGGCTGCCCGTGGCAAGCAGTCGAAGTCACGTTCGCCGGTGGCCCCTCTCAGCCAACTGCGCTGGGTTGCGATCTTCACCCTCCTCCTGCTCGCCGTAAGCGCCGTTCCCGTCCTCGCCGAGGAAGCCCCTCCGCCGCCCGCCCCCACCGAAGCGGAGCTGGCGAGGCTTCCCGACCCCCAGGAGATCCAGGAAGGGATCGAAACGGCAACGAGCCAGGAAGCCGCTCGTGAGGCAGAGCTCGAAGGCCCGGCTGCGGCCGAGGAGCGCGAAGAGTCCCGCGACGCGTTCGCCGACGCGACTTCCTCCGAGGCCAAGGACCTCCTGAGCGCTCTCTTCGCCGAGCAGCTCGCCGCACTCAACTCCGACCCCGCCCGGTTCCTCAGCGAGGCCCAGCTGCTCGACGTGGTCGACGACGGGACGGTCGCGACGGTCAAGGAGGAGGGCGACTCCTCGCTGCTGGACGCCGGGATTCCGGTTCAGGCAGAGAACGAGGAAGGCGACCTGCGCAAGGTCGATCTCAGCCTGCTCGCCGGCCCCGAAGGCTATGAGCCCGTCAACCCCCTGACGGAGGTGAGCATTCCGCCCCTCGCCGACGGGGAGATCGAGGTGGGCGAGCAAGGCGTCTCGGTCTCCCAGACCGGGGCAGGTCCCTCGAGCGCCCAGCCCTTCGGCGAGGAGAACGTCTTCTATCCCGACGTGCTGCCCGACACCGACCTGCTCGTCTCGCCGATCTCGACCGGCGTCGAGCTCTTCAACCAGCTGCGCTCCGAGCTGAGCCCCGAGACGCTCACCTTCGCGCTCGACGTGCCCGCAGGGGCCGAGCTGCGGGCGAGCGATGACGGCGGCGCCGAAGTGGCCGAAGGCACGCGCCTGCTCACCCGCATCCCCCCGCCGAGCGCGGTCGATGCCCAGAGCAGCGACGTGGCGGTCCAGATGTCGGTCGAAGGCGACTCGCTCGTCCTCAGCGTCCCCCACCGGGAAGCCGATCTCGCCTACCCGATCCTCGTCGACCCCGTCTACGAAGACCACCAGAACTGGGTCTATGGCCAGCACCACTGGGCGCTGAACGACGGCAGCTGGTCGTTCAACAACGGCGGCAGCTGGTGGATCTCGGGCTCGACCTACTGCATCGCCGGCTGCTTCGGCCTGCCGCAGGGCACCCGGGGCCTCTACGTCTCCGCCCGCTCGGGCAACTACGGCGCCAACCAGTTCGGCTCCTGGTCCTTCAGCGCCCCCAACGCCCACAGCCACATCTCACGCGTCACGCTGATGCCCTACTGGCGCGACGTCTACGGCTGCAACCAAGACCAGCCCCACGACTACTTCGGGGTCTGGTCGGCCGACACCAATGGCTGGGCCTATCTCTCGGTCGGCTCGGCCAACTACGGCGGCGGCTCCTACACGATCCCCTACGAGGGCGACGCCGCCATCTTCGGCCTCGGCACCGCCGGCTCAAGCGTCGACCTCGAATGCACGCGCGACCTCTACGCGGGCGGCGCCCACATGTGGCTCGATGACCACAACTGGCCCTCGATCCAATCGGTCTCCGGCGATCCGACCGGCTGGTTCAGCGACACGATGAACTTCACGATGAGCGCCCAGCTCAGTGACATCGGCCTCGGCATCCGCAACGCGAAAATCGACCCAGACGGCACCGCGCTGATCTACGACATCCCGCCGCAAAACCAGTGTGCCGGCACCCGCAACAACCCGTGCCTGACCGGCCATACGGCCTCCTGGACGCTCAACGGCAACCTCTTCGACGAGGGGCGCACCGCCAACGTGATCCTCGCCGAAGACCCGACCGGCAAGGTATCCACCGGCTACCACTTCGAAACGAAGGTCGACCGCACGCCCCCCGAAGTGACCCTGAGCGGCCAGCTCGCCCAGGAGACCAACGAGACGGGCAGCCAAGAGCAGGGCACCCAAGCCGAGGCACTGGTCCTGCCGGTCTACAACCTGAAAATCGCAGCCACCGATGGGAGCCTGGCGCCCGAGCGCTCTCGCCGCTCGGGCGTCAAAGACATCAAGGTCTTCCTCGACGGCAAATCGATGCCGGTCACGTGGTCGCCTCAAAGCTGCCCGAACAGCAGCTGCCCGATGACGGTGAACTACAAGCTGCGGCTGCACGAAGTGAGCACCGCCGGCATACACAAACTGAAAGTCATCGCGGTTGACCACGTCGGCAAAGAACGCAAACGCGAAATCGAGTTCGAATACTTCCCCGCCACCGGTATGAAAGACGAGTACGTGATGCACCACTTCGCGCTCCCCGACGGGCAGGGCGACGAAGCCGAAGAAGTGCATCCCGACCGGCCCGAACTGGCGGTCAACGTGATGAACGGCAACCTCGTCTATCGCGAGGAGGACGTAGAGGTCGACGGGCCTGCCGTCGACCTGGAAGTCGAGCGCTACTACAACTCAATGCTGCCCGACTCCGAGAACACGGAGTGGGGCGATGGTTGGACGCTTGCCCAGACGCCCCAGCTCGAGCCCCTGCCCGACGATCCCGACCCCGGAGTGCCGACCCACGCAACCCTGCTCGAGGAAAGTGGCGCAATGCAGGACGACGTGACCCTGCCGACGACGACGGGTGCCCAGAGCTTCAACCCCAGCCTCCAGGCCACCGTGACGAAGAAGGCGAGTGGCGGCTATGAGCTCACTGACGAAACGGGCGAATCGGCAACCTCGGTGGCCTTCGATGCCACCGGCCAGACCGAGGCGCTGCTTACCGAGGGCTTCGCCAAGGTCGACTACGACTACGAAGGTGGCCACCTGGCCGAGATCGCCGTCCAGGACCCCGGCAGCGCCGGTGGCGGACCGGCCGAAGGAAGTGGCGATCCCCCGTCGGCCAACAGCCCCTACACCGGTGTCCTCTACGCCGACGCCTTCGGCTCAGAAGGCTCGGGAGCCGGCCAGCTGAAAACGCCCGCCGACGTGGCGGTCGACTCCGCCGGAAATCTCTGGGTGATCGACCGCGGCAACGACCGCGTGCAGAAGTTCAGCCCAACCGGCGAGCTGCTCGACTCCTTCGGCTCCTCGGGCACCGGCGACGGCCAGTTCACCTGGCCCTCGGGCATCGCGATCGACCCCGAAGGCAACGTCCTCGTCACCGACTCGGCCAACCACCGCGTGCAGAAGTTCAACGCCCAGGGCGAGTACCTGAGCAAGTTCGGCTCATTCGGCACGGGCAACGGCCAGTTCAACGGGCCGGCCGGGATCGCGATCGCCCCGGGCGGGGCGATCTTCGTCACCGACCGCGGCAACCACCGCGTCCAGCGCTTCACCAAAGCGGGCGCCTACTACGGCCAAGTCGGCTCCTACGGCTGGGAGGACGCGAAATTCGACGAACCGCTCGCGCTCGCGATAGGCGGCCCACACGGCGAATACGCCTTCACGGTCTTCGTCGTCGACGGCGGCAACAACCGCCTGCAGCGCTTTACGCCCTTCGGCAGCTTCATCGCCAAATTCGGCACCTACGGGACCGGCGACGGCCAGCTCGACAGCCCCGCCAACGTCGAGATCGACGCCAAAGGCAACGTCTGGGTCGGCGACCGCCGCAACGCCCGCGTCCAGCTCTTCGACCAAGCCGGCAAATACATCGACCAGTTCGGCACCAAAGGCACCGAAGAGGGTCAGTTCGACCTCGCTTATCCGATGGGGATCGCCTCAGACGGCGCCGGCGGGATCTGGGTCACCGACGGCAACCACCACCGGCTGCAGAAATGGGTGGCGGGGAGCTATGAGCCCGATCCCGAAGAACAGCTGCCCGAAGACGATCCCGCAGTCGACGTCGATCTCGAAGGCGGCCTCGTCACGGGCCTCGACGGGGAGGAGGCCGGCGAGCACACCTACTCGCGCAGCGGCGCGCTGCTCACGGCCCACGACGGCCCGCAGGGCGAAACCAAATACGAGTACGACACCGGCAAACGGCTGAGCAAAGTCACCCTGCCCAATGGCACCTGGGGATCGATCGTCTACTTCGCCGACGGGCGGGTCAAATCAGTGACCGTCGACCCAGCAGGCGCAGTTCCCGCCAAGACGACCAACTTCGAATACAGCGACGAACCGCGCCGCACGACCGTGATCCCGCCCGACGCGCCACACGTGACCTACGACATCGGCGAAGACGGCTCCGTGCTCAAGTGGTGGAATACCCTGCAGCCGCCGACCTTCGACGTCCTTTCAGGTTCCCTCTACGAGCACAAGGAAAAACTGGCTCCGGTCGGCGATCACAACCTGGTCATCCAGGTCCACTCCGAGGAGGGAATCGCTTCGATCGAGGTGATCGCCAACGGGGACCAACTCGTCGATGAGCGACATTGCTCCCAGGACCCCGAAAAAGCGGGGCTCGAGTGCCTGACTGAAGTGAACGAGTGGGTGACCGAAACCGGCGCCCACACGCCCGGGATACTCAACCTCGAAGTGATCGCGACCGATCGCCTCGGCAACGCTGAGAGCCGGCGCTTCTGGGTCGACATTCCCTACACGCCGCCACCGCCCCCGGGATCGCCGGCGCCTCCGAAGTTTAAGGACATACTGAGCTTCCGAGAAAATTTCGGCCTTGAGGTTATCTTTCCGGTAAAAGACGAGCTCGAACTCAATGACCGAATCTTCGAGTTGATCGGCGCTTGGCATGACCCCAGTAGTCCAGCTGGACAAGTGGCACGCACGTCGTGGGAGAGGTGGGGTGTGCCGCTGCGGCCCGTGGATATCGCAGAGCTCGAATATCGGGAGCGCTATTTAAGCGCTAACGGGCCAGCGATAGCGCAGTGGGGTGAAAAACAGAGCCCTTCGACCTATGCCGGGTACTCAATTGACCACCGAGCGGGTGGAAAAATCCGCGTTGGCTTTACCGCTAATCAAGCTAGCTCTCTGGCGAACCTAGTTCAGGCGATCAGTCCCCTGGCGGCAGACCGATTCACCTCATTCATTTCTCAACCGCAACATCCTCTAGTCGGACTAGAGAAAACTGGAGCGGCTGTCGCCATAGCTGCACAAAGCCGACCTGACTTGTTTACGCGGGGTGGGCTAAACATCGAGCAAAATTTGGTACGGGTCGGCACTCGAGACAAAGGTATCGCGGACAGCTTCCTTGCGGCTCACTTTGGAGCAAATGCCCCTGTTGCTGCATATCAAGATCCGTCTCCGCCCGTAGCGTTAGGGTCGCGCTTTCGGAGCACCGGGCGGTTGCGGGCAGGCGATGTCATTTATCACATGAGGGACGAAGGGTCAGAATGCACTGCGGGCTTTGGAGCTATGGACACCCCGAACATCAAGCCAAATGGCGAACTCGTCAAGCGTGAATACCTACTCACGGCTGCGCATTGCGAAGGTTTGAAATGGTATAGAAACGTGAAACTCCTTCCCAACGGAGAACTTTACGATATCCCCATCGGGAAAGTTGAGCGGAGTGGATTTTGGCTTGAAGGACACGAAGGGTTCACTACGGACGCTCTGGCGATTCGCTTAAACGCTCCCGGTCTTACTCCGCACTGGATTCAGCTAGAAGAAGGCTCCACCCAGCGGTTCAGGCATCCTGTCCCTCCAACCGAAGGCATGGTCTTATGCTTTTCAGGCATCTCGTCGCAACGGGTCAGGTGTGGACCTGTTAACGGGCCGCCTGAATGGGTGGCGTACGAGGGGAAAAACATGTACCAAGTCCCCTTGGGAGAAGGCGCTATACCCGGTGATAGTGGTGGTCCGGTCTGGCAGATGACTACCGGCAACGCTGTGGGGTTAATATCTTCCGGGCCGGAAGGTTCGACTACGCAGTCTTACATCACTCCACTTGAGGCAGTTGCTGTTCCCGAAGCCCCTGAGGGCCGACTGCCCGGTATACTTCGCGCACCGGGTACGTTTCCCTTGACTCTAGTGGCCATGTCTGACTAATGATGAGAATGCGTCATCGCCTAATTGCGACAACTTTGTTCTGCTGTGCGGCGCTGCTCTTGCTGCCTGTCGCGCTTGGACACGGCTCGCGAAATCTACCCCGAGCGGAAAATTACGGAGAAGTCGTGCGGCCAGTCCGCTGGGCGGTCGAGGCGGTTGAGGGGCCGCGGGTGGTTGCCTTGGGAGTCAGGGTCGGGCACTGTGTCGGTTATACCCGGCCAAGAGTGGATAAGGTAAGGGTCTCTGAAAAGAAAAGAAAAGCGGTAATTACCATATTCGTTCGTTGGCCACAGCCACAAGCAGCCCCAGGGGAAGTGTGCGGTGGAGTCAGGGTTCGATTGCTTGTCCGTGTCAAGCTCCGTCGAGAGGTGTCCAGAATCGACCTTTATGACGGAAGTGCCTCACCCCCCGCTTTTCGAAAGTTGCCGTTCACTGTTGGCTCTTAGACTTCTAGACTCGCTTTGGTACCGCAAAGACCGAAGCTCACGGTCCTCGAACCAAAGGTCGCAGACTTAGAGACCGCGGCAACCATTGCCTTGATCTGCGGGCGGTCGGAGACGGATCGCCCTAAGCACCGAAGGATTTCGGGACGAAAGGATTCTCAATGTCGAGTTCGATGTTCGCGCGCCTTAGCTTAAGCTGTCAAGCGATGCGTGGAGGACGACCTAAGGCCGTGGCGTCTCTTGGGTGGTATGCGTTGATCGCCGCCCTTACGGCACTGTGGTTTGCCGCCCCCGTCTCGGCGGACTGTGTCGGCTTTCATGCAGATCCCGCGCCTGGCTACTCTGGATCGGTTGCTGGGATCTCGTGCGGGTATGACGGTGGTGCCCCGGAGAGTTGGACGGTGCCAGGACACGTCACTCAGGCCACCTTCTCTGTCCGCGGTGCCGACGATGAATCCGGTGCTGCCGGGGGTCAAGTGGAAGCGCGGCTTCCGCTTCTTCCTGGCGAAGTTCTGACCCTTGAACCAGGCGGAAACGGTGAGGCGTCAGTCGTCACTCGCGACGGCAGCAGTCTGTTCGTGGGTGGCGGGGGCGACGGCAGCGCTCCGAACTACGCCACGCCGACGGCCACCGATGTCAGAAGTGAGCCCCCCGGCGGCCCATTCCGTCTAGTCGTCAATGGCGTGCCTGTCCGCAGCGACGGTCAAGTGCGAATCGAATGGGGTTCGTTCACGAAAGACCCTGACAGCCCCATCACGAAAAACCCCGACAGCCCCATCGCGAAAGACCCAGCTACGTGCGTCGTCCCGAAACTCAAGGGCAGGCGCCCGATGGCTGCCCGGAGACAGCTCGCGGTCTCGCACTGTGCGATAGGGAAAACCACGCGCCTACGAGCCCGACCCGCCAACCGCGGTCGCGTGATCGGACAGTCGCCTTCGGCTGGAACCATCATGTCGGAGGGCAGTAGCGTCGCGCTTCGCGTCGGCCGCGGGCCGCGCGGTCACTGAGACGCTCGCACTCGACCTCGCCGCCAAGGGCTGAGGACTGAGCCACACCCCGATAGCCATAAGCGCCTACGGCACGACGAAGCGAAGACGTGCCTCTCGTTCTTCAAGCTCGCGACGCTCGCTATCGCCCCGCAGGGGAACCGTGTCCTCGCTTAGGAAGGCCCCCCCCAGAACCTCCCTCTCCGAAAACGCCTGCTCCGTGACTTGAGGATGCTGGCCTTCCATGCCATCGCGACCGGAGCTCCATTCGTCCTTCATTCGATCACCGTCCCTCCGGACTCGTGTCCGCCGGCGTGCAGCTTCCGCAGCGCGTTGTCCTCGAACCACAGGCGGAGATCGATTCTCGCCGGTGGCAGGCTGCGATAGATCAGCAATGCCGAACCGGGGTCTTGTTCGCGCACGACATTCGCGGGGGTCAGGTCCCGATACGTCTCGCCGTCAGTGACGGAACGGCGGCCGTGCTCCCCGGTGCTTCGTGAGCGCTGATCAACCTCCGTTGCCCCCGTCACACGCGATACCCAGGTCAGCGTGTCGAGGTCCGAGATGCCGCGGCCGAGGAGCTTGGCTCCGTGGTTGTTGACGATCGTCGCCGATCGTCGGCCGTAGACCGCTCCCACCTGGGCCATGTCATGGAACACCGACACCAGCTGAATCCCCTGTCCGGGCGCGGTCGACGCGACCGCGTCCAGATTGGGGATCGGGGCGATGTTGGCCGCCTCGTCGAGCAGCAGAAGCAGTGGAGGATCGAGCGCGTGTCCGCCGTCGGCTGATGCTTTCTCATAGGCGACGCTCAGCAGCTCTTGGACGAGCGTCGAGAACAACGGCCGCAGGCGCTCCTGCTCCTGCAGCGGAGCACACAGGTAGAGCGTGTTCTGCCCTCCGTCCAGAAGATGCTCCGGCGTGTAGTCGGCGGCCTCGGTTTCACGCTGGACGCGCTGGTCGGCGAACGCGGCCGTGATCGTCTCCGCGGTCGTGTAGACGGAGCTGCGCTGCTTCTCCTCGCGGTTCTGCGTTGCCTGCCACGCTCGCTCGGCGGCCGGCTCGCCCGCTTCTCCCAGCGCTTTGCAGACTTCGGCTTGACTCAACTTGGGCCCTTCGTCGAGCCAGCGAACGACGTCGCCCATCGTCCGCTTGCTCGAGGCCGCCGCGAAGAGCAGCGGTGCGAGCAGCTTCTCGGCCGTCGCGAACCAGAAGTCGGCGTCCTGCAGGCCGCTCTTGCTCCCCTGTGCCGCTCCGCAGAGCCAGTGGGCCACGCGCTGGGCTCCGCGCCACGTCGCGGCGCCCCAAAGGGGCGTGGCTCGCTGGGCGGGATCGATGCCACTCACCCCCGTTGGATCGAAGACCATCACCTTCCCGAGAGCTTCACGCCGTCGGATCGTCTCTGAGAGGAGATCGCCCTTGATCGAGGTGACGAGCACCGGCCCCTCCCACTCCAACAGGATCGGGATCGCCAGCCCGCTGGTCTTGTGCGTCCCCGTCGGCGCGAAGACGATCACCGACTGGCGCTCCTCGGCGGCCAGCAGCGAGCGTCCGCATCGACCGAAGGTCAGGCGGCCCGGCTGGGGCGCGGCGACCCGCAGCGGAGCAAGGTCGTGCTGCGTGGCCCACCGAGCCGTCGGAACACGTCGCCGGCGTCCGAGCCCGACCGAGTGCGCTGAGATGCCCGATCGTCGAGCGGCGAAAGCCATGCCGCAGATCAAGGCTCCCACCAGGACAGCGCTTCCGTAGACGCCGGCAGCTCCCGGCATCGAAGCCCGTGCCTCCCGAGGCCACGCACCACGCGGGTCGCCGAGGTGAGACGGCAGGTTCAACGCGACCGACGCCATCTCCCCAGCCCCCACCGACGGCCAGCCTGCGCCGAAGAGCGCCCCGGCCAGCCCGGCGCTCAGCCAGATCAGTCCCAGCACGCTCGCCGCCGCCGCTGCCAAGCCCAGATACAGCTGCTCGCCGATGCTCACGCGGCGGCCCCGTTCGTGCGCTCGACCATCCGCCAGTCCGTGTAGACGAACTCGCACTCGATCTGGGAGCTGCGGTGGCGGACCACCGAGCATTCGGGTCCGACGATCCACACCGCCTCGCCCGGCCCGAGGGAGGTCGTCAGCTCCGCCAGCGTTTCGCTCAGACCGACGCGCGAGCGCAAGAGCTCCTGCTGGTCGTGGGGCTGGCGGTGGATGACGATCGTGCCGGCGTCGCCCAGCAGCGCCTCGGCGATTCGCGCCTCCCGCGATCCCGCAGCACCGGCTGCGCCGAGGTCGACGATCCGGTGGATGACGAGGATCACCTGGATGCCGAGCGCGCGGCACAGCTTGAAGCACGATTGCAGCCATTCGGCGATCCCGATATCGCCGGTGACCCGCCACCCCTCCTCTACCACCAAGATCAGCTTCGGGCTCTCGCGACCCTCGTATTCGGCGGCCTCCTTGCGCTCTTGGAGGATCGCCTGTAGCCAGGCCGCCGCGCAGGTCATCAGGATCCCCAGCGCAGCCGAGTCGGGGATCGCGCTCATGTCCAAGACCACGAGCGGAGCGTCGAGGTCCAGGTCCCCGGTGCTCGGCCCGTCGAACATGCCCTTCAGGTCGCCCTCGCAGAGCCGCTGCAGCGCAAGCGCCGCCTGGCGGTTGGCTTTGGCGAAGCCTTCCGCCGAGGTGGCCGAGACCCCTTTCACCATCGCCTCTCGGGGGTGGAGCAGGGCGTCGACGACCATCGGCAGCGTTGGCTCCTCACCTCCTGCCTCGAGCTCCACCGCCTCCAATGCCACCCGCAGACCCGCGTCCTCCTCGGGGGCCAACTCGCGGCGCAGCGCCGCCTTGGCAACCGAGCGCAGCAGCTTCAGCTGTCCCTCCCGGCCCCCTCGGGGGGTCAGAGGATTCAGCCGGACCTCTCCGCCGGGGTGCAACCGGATCGGCGTGACCCCAAGCGCCTTCGCGAGCGGCCAGTACTCGCCCTTGATGTCGATCACCCATGCCTGGCGCCCGTGCAGCACCTGCCGGTACAGGTAGGTCTTCGCCAGCGTGGACTTGCGGTAGTTGAGCGCGCCGAGGATCAGCATGTTCGTGCCCGGCAAGGCGCCCTTCTGGCAGCGCGTCCACGGGTCATAGGTCCACGCCCCGCCGTAGATATCGCGGCCGATGTAGACGCCCGGAAACGGTGCGCCAGGCTCGGCGAGGAACGGGCAGGCCGCCTGGAAGTTGGCGGTCGTGCCGCAGTGGCCGGATCGCTCGGCCGCGCGCCGCCTCACCGCAGCCCCCAGCAGATCGGCAGCGTGTTCGGGAAAGAGGTGTCCTGCTCTCCGTAGGCGACCTGTAGCCCCAGTCGCGCCAGCTGCGCGCCGTGCTCGACGGCGCTCTTTGCCTGCTCGAACTCCTCCGGGCGCCCCGAGGCCCGCACCCAGCCCGCGCAGCGGACCTCGGCGTGCCCGTCGGCAAGCTCCTCCTCGCGGCGGGAAGTCGCCTGCTGGCGGCGCCTGATCCGGGCGGTCGAGGCGAATCCCTGGCGGTTTCGGTTGATCTCCTCGGCGATCTCCGCGGTCTGCGCAGCCTCGGCGCGGCGCATCGCCACCGAGTAGGGCACGGGCTCCATCGTCACCGCCACGGTCCGCAACGCGCTCGTCTGCATCAGCAGCGGCGCCATGAACATCGGTCCGACGTCTGAGCGAGGCCAGGAGGCGATCCAGTAGGTGGCGTGGAGCGCCGAGTCGGTCCGGTAAGCCGACCAGCTCGCCTCGTCGGCCGCAGGCCCCATCAGGGCGGGATCGACGCCTTCGCACCCGTCTTGCCCGAGCGTCGAGCGAGTTCGCGCCTGACGACCGTAGGGATCGAAGGCGTCGCGGATCACCGCCGCGTACTGGCGTGGGCGCAGCAGGCCAGAGACCTCCACCTCAGCGACGGTCAGCCGCTCGGCAAGGCTCTCGGCCTCACGCAGCAGCAACGCGCAGGCTCCCTCCTTGCCGCCGCCCAGGCGCCTCAGCTCACGAGCCCCGCGGCGCTGATCGATCTGCAGCGCGACCAGGATCTCGTGCTCGGTCGTCTGCGGCGCTGAGGACTCGACCAACTCGACGTAGGAGCGGACAAGATCCGAATCGAACGGCACCGTGCGATCTCGCTGGGACTGGAAGTGCGCCGCCAGCACGTCGCCTCCCCCGGGAAGCGTCTGCTCGATCCACTGAAGCCGGCGAATCGGGCTCCCGTCGCGGGCGCAGCCGGCGAGCACCTCACCCCATGCTTCGAGCGCGCGCTCCTGCTCTGCGCCGTCGCGCAGCGCAAAGGACGTCGCTCGCACCGCCATTGCCGCCGTGAACGTGCCGAGGCGTCGATCCTCGATCACCCCGACCTGCGCCGAGCCGTAGGGGACCTCCAGCATCTCCAAGCCCCGCAGCGCCGGCGGCAGCGAGACCTCGACCTGTGCCTCCTCGCCGAGCGCAAATCGCGCGCCCGCTTCGGGCGACGTCGAGCGGTAACCGGCTTCGGCACGACGACGCCGAAGTGCCCAGCGCCCGAGGACGGGCGCCCACTCCTCCGCGGTTCGGCCTCCGATCGGCACGCAGATCGCCGCGACCGCGGCAAGCAGCCCGAGCACGCCGACCAGCGCACCGGCAAAGCTCCGCGAGGAGTAAAGGGCGCCCAATCCCACCACCGCGCCCAGCGCCACGATCGCCACCTGTCCGATCCGCAGCGGACCGACCACCGCCCGCTGCTCGAGCGGCCCGAACCGATACCGGCGGGCGCTCACCGGGCTCCCTCCGGCTTTGCCCCAGGGCTCTCCGGCGCCGGGCGGAGCGGCTTTTCGGCCGCCTTCGGCTTTCGCGCCGCCTCTCCCTGCTCACGCTGGCCCTCGCCGCCCTGCGACTGCACCCTCTCACCCGTCGCTCCCCCTGGCTTGGCTGCCTGACTCTCGCCGCCCGGGGCGCCTCGTCCCAACCTCTTGCCTGCCGCCTGCACCCCGCGAGCGGCCGCGACCGGCCCAGCCGCCGCCCCCGCTGGCGCTCCGCCGCCCGCCGCAGCGGCGCCACCGCCCGCAGCGGCGGCCTTCGGCGAGCCGCCATCCGGCTCCTTGCCGGCGCCGGCGCCCGGGCCGCCCGCCGGCGAGCCGCCCCCTCCTCGAGGGCCGCCTGGCGAAGGCCGAGCAGGGCTGGCGCCCCCGCCGCCTTTCTCGGCCGCATCCCAGAGCGTCACTCCCGAGCCCTCGTTCAGGTTCGAGCGCATCATCCCTCGCAAGATCGCCGCGTCGCTTGCGAGCTGCATCGCGCCGACCCCACCGCCCGCCGCGGAGCGGCGGCTGTAGGCGGCGCTCATCGCCCCCTCGGCGAAGGGCACCAGCTTGAGCAGCACGAGCGGCGCAAAGCAGGCGACCAGCAACAGCGCCGAGGCCGCGAGGATCGGCTCGACCCCCTCGCCCGGATCGGCGAGCAGGCCCGCCGCCAGCGAGATGATCGCGACGATGACGAACTTCGAGGCGATCACGACGAGCAGGAGCTCCGCGGAGCGGCGCAGCGCGCCCATCCAGCGCGGCCAGATCGAGGCCGCCAGGGAGAACGGCATGAACAGGGCCACGACGTAGACCGCCGCGTCGCGCATGATCAGCTCGAGCCAGACCAGGAACGCTGCGAACGCCCCGATGATCGCTGCCAGGAAGGTGACGAACAGCGGCACCGCCGCCTCGGCGGCCGTCGCGCCGGTACCCCCTCCGCCGCCGAGCTGCCCTGCAGCCGACCCTCCGGCGTCGCTGAGCCCGCTGATCGCCCCCTCGAAGAACCGCTGGCCGTTGCGGCCGCTCGCACTGGCGATCGCATCGCAAAGCCCATCCGTCGCGACAAGCAGGAGCTGCACGATCAGGTAGGCAACGCTCGTCGCGATAAAGGCCAGCGGGAGGTTCACCAGGGCGACCCGGGTCAGCATCCCAGCGTTGCCTTGAGCGACGCCCTCGAGTACCGCCAGGAGGAGCATCGCCATCCCGATCAAGGCAGCGATCGCCGCCATCTTGGCGTACTGGGAGAGGAAGCCTCTTGCCGTCAGCTGCGGCGTCGTGCTCTCCTCCATCCCCCTGACCACCTCGCCGATCAGCCATGCGGCCCCGTCGCTCACCCAGACGGTGACCTGCTCGAAGACTCCGTTTCCGACACCCTTCAGTGCCCGACTCACCGGGTTCTCGATCGCACCGCCCACGGCGCCGGAGACCGCGTTGCATGCATCCTGGATCGGATTGGCGCCGCCGATCACTCCCCCGGCGATCGCCCCGACGCCGCCCGCCACCACCCCTCCGCCGGCGCAGACGACGTTGGCGCGGGCCGGGCTTGGCGAAGGCTGGACCAGGAGCAGCACTCCAGCGAGCGCGACGATCGCCGGCACCGCGATCTGGGTCCTACGGAGCAAGCTCATAGCTCCGTAGCCGGCGCGCCAGCTCCACGACGCGGTAGCCGCCGAGCGGACCGGGAGACGTTGCCAGCCTCGGCGTCGGGCCGAAGCCACCGCGCGTCTCGGCGATCCGCCAGCGGCCATCCATCCAAACCAGCTGGGTGCGAGTCACGCCGAAGTAGGCCGCCGGCTCGACCGAGGCGGCGTTGCCCAGCAGCGTGAAGCCCCAGGTCAGTATGCGTGCCCGGTCGGGCCGGTAGGACTCGATCCGGTAGCCGATCGGCACGCTCGCATACAGCGTCTGCACTCCCTTGCGCACCCCTACTCCGAGGGGTCCCGCCGCGACTCGCCGGGTGCCCGGCGAGTTGACTGCGAGCATCGTCGAGGCGTAGTCGGGCGTCGCGACCACGGCGATCCGCGAGCGCAAGACGCCCGGCGCCAAGATCGCCGGGCTCGCAAACGCCCGTTGATAGGACGCGACGGCCTGCGCTGCGCCCCGAGGGCTCCGCGGGAATCCGACGGCGACGCCGCCCAGCGTCCGCGCCGCGCCGGCACCGGCAGGTGCCGCGGCGCGGCCGCTGGGGGAGGGGGGAGGGGCGAGGGCGCGACCGAGCAGGAGACCTGCGAGCAGGGCGGCGAGGCAGGCACCGACCAGGATCCTTCGCGGCGGCAGCGCGCGGTGATCTCGAGTACGGCTCATTTGGCGCTGACCGCCGTGCCGGAGTTGTAGAAGAAGTTGATCAGGGCGGCGCCGGCGCCGATGATGAAGGCGCCGATCAGGCCATAGAGCACCTTGCTCTTGCCGTCAGAAGTGTGGCTGTAGTTGTTGGAGCGCGAGCCGAGCGCCCATTGGGCCGCGCCGAGGAGAATCCCCGCGGCACAGGCCAGCAGCGCAATCGCGGCGAGGCCGTTGACCAGCTTTTCGAGCGCTGCGGTCCCCGGCAAGCCGTCGGGGTTCGGTTTGACTTTGACGGCGGCACTCTCGAGGGCGACCTGGAGGGTGACAAAGGCTGCGAGGGCCACGGCGGACTCCTTTGCTCGGGGTGGTCTTCACCCCCGCTGTCCATGCCGTGGCCCGATTGCACCGGGTTGGATCGGAAATTCCTCCCCGGCGACTACTTGGCAGTCCGCATGCCGTGCTGACGGGCGGCCGGATTGCGCCCCGAACTCCACCGCCTCTCCAGCCGGTCCTCGCAGCTGCCACCAGCGCGTGAATCAAGCAGCGTCTCTAGGAACCCTTTCCTTCCGGCCATGGGCGAACCCAAGGGCTGGCGCTCCTACCGGGGGGCAATGACGCTTGCGGCCATTCAGGCACTCGGCAGAGTCACCTGGGAATTTCGGCGCTGAGCCGGTGATCTCGGTCAAGCCAACTACCTTACGCCGGGATCTCTTTTTGATCAGCGGTAGAAGAAAGTAGTATCAAGAATGACCGGGTCCACAGATGAGCGCGACATGAGGTACTTCAGAATCCATAAGGATCACATTCCACCTCTTCGAACGTGACTCCGCCGAGCGTAAGTTCCCCACCACTGCTTCCCGTTGAAGGAGGCTTGTTCCCAAATCGGACTACCCACGTATAGGACGCTCCTGACGTCGACGACACGCCTGGGCTAGCTAAGCCAAAGCCGTAGAAATTGGAATACACCCCCTTGCTATTCCAATGATGCTCATAGCCAACGAACATTCCAAAGGCGCCCGCTGAGGTTGCCCAGTAGCTGGACAATCCTTCTAAATCGGCCAGAGATTGCGCATTGCTAAACATGGCGTAGAGGCCACCCGAAATTTGACCGGCATTCCAAAGCAGGGTGAGTGATCGGATGTTCGCCGCCGATTGCAGCCAATTCCCCACCTGTGATACTGACTCGGGGGTCAGCCCCCCACCGGCCGCAAGCGTGAAAGTCATAGCAGTTTGCCCTCCGCTCGTAACAACGCAAAAGCTCCCCGCACCCGCCACGAACGGAATTGACACTGATACCTGCGCACACAGTCCATGAGTCGGGTCAAGTCCGGTGGGGTCGGCGCGATTGACAGGATCGTTCCCTGCGTAGCTGTAGGGTTCTCCCGTTGACGCGACCATAGGATCCACGCTTAGGAACTGGGCCGTCGCAGGATCGTAGGTCCGAGCTCGCAGGTAGATCAGTTGCTTCTGGGTGCTCATCCGGAACTGACCGGCGAAGCCCATCTGAGTCCCGGTCCCGGTCTGTTTCCACAGTGCACCGTTGGGGCCGTATCGATAAGTCCCGATTACTTCTCCGCTCGAGTTAGTCAGAATGCGGGTCGACCCCAATTGATCGTGGTGGTGATAGCTCGCTACACCTGCAGTGATCCGCTCGATCGGCAGCCCGCCAGGTCCATAGATGAAGTAGTCCTGCCCCTTCCGTAGCAGGAGGGGCAGCCCTGACGTGGAGTCCCAGACCATCGGATAGGTCGAGGTATTCCTCGTTTCCGTGGTCAGCAGGCCCGTTCCATCATATTTGAAGGTACTTTCAAATCCGCCGCTGCTGGTCGAGACCAGGTGTCCCGCTTGGTCGTAGGAATAGGGAATGGCCGATCCGCCCGTGGGCGTTTCTTTGATCCGCTGACCGAGTTTGTTGAATTCGAAGGCGGCGTTGCTCGCCGTCGCGATCTGGTCGGCTTTGTCATAGGTGTAAGTTGCCGGCGAGATTTTCGTCACGTTGTTGGCCGCGTCGTAGCCAAACGTCGTGCCGTTGCTTTTGGTTAGCCGATGGGCCGTGTCGTATTCGTAGTTGCGTTCGGCTTCTTCAGAAAAGCCGGTATCGACGGATTTTTCGACCCGCCCGAGTTTATCCCGCGTGTAGGTCATCGAGGCGAGGACTTCGGCACTTTTCTTCATCGATACCTGCGTCATCTCCCCGGCTCTGTTGTAGATGTATTCATCCACGTTGGCGGTCGTCGCGGGGAAAGTGATCGCTTTGGTCTGCGAGTCCCGATTATAGGAGAAGGTGGTTTCTTTGCCGAGCCAGTCGGTGACCTTTTCGAGACGCCCGGCTTTGTCGAACGCGCGTTTGACGGTTTCGCCGTTCGGATAGACGATTTCGGTCTGCTGGTTCCCCACGTCGTATTTGTATTTGACGACTTCTGATTTGCCATTTTTGACTTCGGTCAGTCGACCGAGTTGGTCATAAACCTTGGTGGTCGTCCCCGTGCCGTCGACCATTTCAACGACGTTGCTGTTTTTGTCGTATTTGTAGGTGATATCGGCGGTGGCAGCGTCGGAGTAGTTGACTTCTTTGAGCCGGTCGGCACTGTCGTAGGCGTAGGAGATCGTACGGCCGAGGGCGTCTTCAGTTTTTTTCAGGTTGCCAGCGACATCGTATTCCCGTTTCGTTTTGCGTTCCAGCGGGTCGATCGTTTCGGTCAGCTGCACGAGTGCGTTGTATTCGTATTTCGTGATGTAGCCGTTGCCGCTGGTGCGGCTTTTAACTTCGCCCATACTGCCGTAGGCAAATTCCATCGTGTTGCCATTCGCCTTTTCGACTTTGGTCCGCTCGTCATTGGCGTTGTACGTGTATTTCGTCGTCTGATTGAGAGCGTTGGTCAGCGATTCGAGGTTGCCGTTTTTGTCGTAGGCAAATTTGGTTTCGCGACCGAGCGGATCGGTAACTTTGATCGGTCGGCCTTGGGCGTCCCGTTCGGTTTTCGTTTCGAATTCTTCGGCTTTGGCGCCTTCTTCGTTGCCGCGTGGGCTAACAGCGCTCAGCTGCTCGCCGTTTTTGTCGTAGGTCCACGTGATCTTGTCCCCTGCGGGGTTGATCTCGGCTTTGGGATTGCCGTAGGAGTCGTATTCAAATTTCGTTTCCCGACCGAGCGGGTCGGTCGCCGATTCTAGGTCGCCGTTGGCGGCGTATTTGAAAGTCGATTTCTGGATCGTTTCGCTTGGGCCGGGGCGTTCGATCGCTTCGATGTTGCCTTTGGCGTCTCGTTTGTAGCTGGTTACCTCACCTTTGGGCGTCGTTTCGGTCAAGATGTCGTGGGTGGCGTTGTAGGTCCATTTCGCTTCGTTGCCTTCAGCGTCTTTTTTGAGCGTCATGTTGCCGGCAAAGTCGTATCCATACGTCGTCGAGTGGCCGAGTGCGTCCGTCGCTTTGATGAGCCGGTACGCGGAGTCGTATTCGTAGGTGGATTTTCGTTCGAGGGCCGTCCCTTTCGCCTTGACCACCTCCAACGGCTCGCCGGCGTCGTTGAACTTCTGGAAGGTGGTTGATCCGTTCGGCTCGGTGATCGTCGTCGTCTTTTTGCCTTCCGATTCGCCGTATGCGAATTTGTGCACCCGTCCCATAGGATCGGTCTGTTCTTTGACCCGGTTTTTTTCGTCGTATGCAGTTTTGGTCACGCCGCCTCGACCATCGGTCATTTCGGTCAGCTGGTGAGAGGCGTCGTATTTGAATTTCCAGCGCGGGGTTACTTCTCCCGGCAGCGTTACGGAGGCGAGATGGCCCGATTCGTATGCGTATTTGACTATGCGGAGCATCGGGTCCCAGACGGACGTCACCTGGGCGCCGGTGTAGAAGAAGACGAGTTGGCGGCCGGTCGCGTCTTTGGCGCTGGTCAGTTTGCCCGATTCGTAGGTAAAGGTAAGGGCGTTGCCGTTGCGGTCTTTTTGTTCGGTCAGCTTGCCTGAGGAGTTGAACGTGAGCTTTTCCTGCGTGGGTAGGGTGAAGACGTAGTTTTCCCCTTCTTTGACCAGGGTTGCCTGAACCCAGGCGCCGGGGACGTATAGTCCGCCGCTGAGGTTGAAGGCGACGGTGGCACCGTTTTCCTGCACGACGGTGACCGCGCCTCCTTCTTTGAATTCCAGGTGAGAGCTGTAGGGTCCAGACCAGCCGTAGCCCCACGAGCCGGCTTCTTTCGCTGCGACGGCGGCCTGGGAGTTGTAGGTGCGGGTGAGGTGCAAGTCTGGGCCGCGGCCGGCGAGGACGAGATCGGTCTGTTCCTCGGTCTGGTTGCCGCTGAAACAGTCGACCGGTCTTGCCCTGTAGCAGCGGCGGATGTCTGGGGCGGCATCGTTTCCGCCGCCTAGGCCTTCCGGTGAGCTGAACGATGGTTCGGATCCGCAGTTGGCGAGAGCATTGGCTGCGGCGATCGCGGCCGGAGCGATGAGGGCCAGGAGGCAGACAACAAGCGCTCTAGCACCTGTCGGTCCTCGCGGAAAGAAGGCCTTTAGGCACGGACGAACGGCGGCCATCTTTCCAACCTCCCTGGAGTGGGTCCCATCGAGGGACACTTCTCCCTTGACGAGATCGGAATCTACCTGAATAGATTGACAAAATCAAGTTACTCAGGTTTATTTATTTATCAGCCGGGTAACGCCCGTCGGGATTTCGACCTGGGACCGTCGGAAAGAAGTCCGAGCCAGCCGCTATGTCGTGGTCTAGGCACGATTACGTGGGCCCGCATCGAGCGTCCGCGCATAGCCTGCGAGCTGGAGGTGACGTCCTTTTTTCCGACATCACCAGCAGGGAAATGCCAACTCGCGCGAAAGATGCCGAGTAATGGAGGAAATCGCCCTGATCGCTACGGGGTCTCTCCTCTACGGAGTGTTGGCTATGCAGGCAGTGGCCCTTCTGCTCCTGCTCATCCTCGTCGCTTACGTCTCTCCCCTCTCCGGACAACTCATACGCCTACCGGGGAACGTTCTGAAGACCCTGAAGGGCTCCGTCGACCTCGAGCCGCTACATACCAGGCTGGACGAAATCGAGGCCGCGTCAACTCGTGCCGCGGGCAACGTCACGAGGCTCGACCACCAGCTAAGAACCAGAGCTGACCTTGAGAACAAGCTGGGTGTCCTCCAAACCCTTTTCGGGACCGTCGTGGGGCTCGCTGGAGCGTTGGGAGTGGATTGGGCCATTCAGGGAGGGTCGATACTGGGCTTGGACAGCTGGGTCCTTCGGCTTGCGATCGTCCTCGTGCCTTGCATTTTTTTTGTTGTGGTCGTGCCTCAGAAGATCTACGGCATGCTGTACCGGCGCGACGGAGAACAGGCAAATTTCACCCGGTCCTAAAAGCTATTGGTGTAGCGATACCACCCACGGCCAGGATCGGAACCTGTGCGCTTCGGATTGGAAGTCCGAGCCGTAGTGCGTCTACGCCGAACTTGGCGCGATAGAGCGAATCGGGTCCGCGCGCTTCCAGAAGTCGGCCAGTCTCCATGCCTTCTCGTCCATCGACGGACCCTGTGCATGCGCTCCATGTCGCAATCTATGGGGCGGGCCAGACTCGAACCTGGGTTCCACGGATTAAGAATCCGCTCGCCGTAGCTGTAACGTGGTCCCCGCATAGATGAGGTCCGGATCACCCGTGCCTATGTGATCCTCGTTGAGCCGCCACAGGCGGTCTACCTCGACTTCGATTTCCGATTCCGTTGCTCCTGGAGGGAGCAGCGATTCGGCGATGTAGGTCAGGCAGTCACCAGGTTGAACGACATAAAAGCGTTTGCCAGCGAGGCTAAGGTCAGAGTTGCCGGAGGGAGGTGGGCTCGCCGGGCTGGGGGAATTGTCTTCAACCGGCGCGGCCGGGGGCACGGCGTCGGCGGGAGGCATCGCCTGCGGCTCGTGCGTTGCGGGACGCTCGGCTGGCTTCTCCTTCGGTGCCGCGAGCGATTGATTGGCGACCACCTCCGATGCACTCGGCTCCGGTGCCTTCTGCTCCACGGGTTCTGGTTCGGGCTCCGCGGCCGCAATGGGCGGTACTTCCGCAGGCGATTGTTCTTCTTCAATCGTGCCTTCCGTGACAGTGCTGGTCACCTCGCCGGTCGCCGGGACTTCCGTTTCCACCTGCGCTTCGACTTCTACAGCGCCGCCTTCTTCTTCGATCTCGGCGGCGGGGGTCTCTTCCAAGGCGGTTTCCTCGCCACCTGGGTCGAAATCCGGATCCACCGGTACTTCAATTGAGGGTCCGGTTCCCTGCCCTTCACTGTCGGCCTCGCCAGCCATGGCAAGCCCAGGAGCGGTACTGCCGAGCGCGAGCATGGCGCACAGCACGGCGGCCAGCAGCCGCCGGCCGGGAGAAGAACCCGATCGCAGGTCGGGGGAGATGGAGGTCAGATGCTTGCTGAGAGCGACCATCGGTGATTCCTTTCCTCGTAGTCGAGGTCTTTTTTCAGTTCACGGGGTCGGCGACGCAGCGGAAGGCTTTTGCGCCCTCATGGGTGCTCGGAGTCAGGCCCACGCCGTCTTCGTCTTTCGGGTCATCAGAGATGTAGAGGGCATAGAGCGGTCCCCCAGTGGTGGCGGGATAGACGTGGTTGGTTAGCTCGCCCCCTGCTGCGAGCTGCATGCCGGCGTCGTCGATCGCGGTCATCAACTCGGAATGCGTCGGCAAACTCCGGCCGGGATGGACTTTGTTGTCGGTCCCCTCGCATTCCGCGGCTGCCGCGAGATAAGGCGCCGGTGGGCGAGGCTGTACCTCGATGCACTTGTCGGAGACCGGCTTGGTTCCTCCCGGGCAGCGCGCGACAAGGCGCTCGATAAGGCGCTCCAGCCCGACGCCGCCGAGCCGGGCGGCGTTACGGGCACGCGGGACAGCGCTGAGGCTTCGCTCCTTGATCACCGGTCCGCCGATCGAGTTCGCCTTGAAGTACGCGCCCGTCAGCGTGCGCTTCCTTATGTCGCTGCCGTCGATCTTTGAGACGGCGTAGGCGCCTCCGGTGCTCACGGCGACGAACAGCGCCAGCGTCGAGACGACATTGGCGTAGGTGATTTTGCCTCGCAGTGCTCTCAGCATTCGGCTCTCTCCTCGGGTTCTGGTGGTCGGGCTATCCGGCAGAGCATGGTCTTCCTTTCACTCGGACTGCCAGCACGTGGCTGCTGCCCGGCTCGAGCGGGTAGCGGGCCTCGCCCGGAAGACGGGCACGGAAGCGGAAGCGCTGCACGCCGCAGACGTGCAGGAAGGGGTAGCGCACTCGCCAGCTCCCGTCGGCCTCGCTTCGGACCGTGCGGAACGTCTGCCATTCCTCAGTGCTGTTTCGGAACTGAAGCTCGATCAGCTTGCCCCCCTCCGGTAGCGGCCGGCCCCTCACGCGGCCGCTGAACACGACCGACTCGCCGTTGAGGACCCGTTTCGGCTTGACCGCAAAGGAGGAGTCCGCCCCGACCAGGAGCGTGGCGGCGGCTTCGACCGGAAGGCTGGTCGCCGTCCCCGGATAGACGAAGCGGAAGGCGGCCGAGGCGCGGGCGTCGAGCGCGTAGGAGAAGTCGCCCTCCGAATCGGTCGCGACGCTGCCTTCAAGGCGCTCGTCTCCTTCGCGGGGGCGCGAGTAGACGAGGAGCTTCGCGTCGACGAGGGGGTGCCCGCTGCGGTTGACGAGGCGACCGGCGAGGCGCACCCGGCGCCCGAACGGAACCTCGGCGCGGGGCTCGAGCACCGTGACGGTCCGCCGTACCTTGCGCTTCTTGCCCGCGCGGCTCACGGTTCGCAGCACCCTGCGCTTCTCAACGATCCCAGCCCGAATCGACGTCTCGGTGCGCAACGGCAGCCTGACCCGCATCGGCTGCCCGTCGAGGCGACGGTCGGTGCTCGCGAGGTTGCTCGCCTGGTCGCGGGCCGATGCGCGCAGCTCGTAGTCGCCAGGAGGCAGCGAGGCGTCATCGATCCGCGCCACGAGGCGATCGCCCTCCCGGCCGGTTGGCAGCTCCTGCCAGGTTCCCGACCCCGCCGGGCTGATCTCCACCGTCCCTCCGCTGAGGCCTGAGATCGGGTCGGTGACGAGCACCGAGATGCGCGTCGGATCCTCCGCGGCGGGCGTCTCGAAACCGAGCTCGGGCGGCTCGGGATCGAAGCGCAGGCGAATCGGCTGGGAGGCGTTCGCGGCCTGCTGGTTGCCAGCGGCGTCCTGGCGCCAGAGCCGCAGGTCCCACTCGCCCGGCGCCGGCACGCTCAGATTGTCGATTCGCGAAATCGCTGCTGCGGCCGTTTCGCCGCCGATGCAGTTCTCGGTACCGGTGCGGCAGATCCGGTAGTGGGCCACCGTGATCGGAGCCCGGTCGACCTCGGCCGGGTTCACCCAGGCCGCGTCGAAGTCGTTGCGGTTGCGCCAGACCTCCCCGCCCGCGAGGCTCACCGCCACGGCGCCCGGGGCGGCGTTGTCGATGCGGACCGTGAGGGGCGCCGACTCGGCGACGTTTCCCGCCGCGTCTTCGGCCGACACGGTCATCGGCTGGGAGCCTTCTCGCACTCCTCGCGTTTCGAGGTCGATGTCCCCGCGACCGTTCGGACAGGGAATGCGCTGCGAGTAGTTGCAAGGTCTTGAGTCCACCTCCTGGGAAAGTCCACCGAGGCGAGCGCGCGCGTTCCTCACCCCGACGTTGTCTGACGCCTCGTAGGCAAAGCTCTGTCTCCCGCTCACCCATTCGCCGCGGGCGAGCGGGCTGTCGGGCACGATCGACGCCGAAGGCCCGAGTCCGTCGACGACCGTCGCCTCAGCGGCGAAGGTGCGGATGTAGTTCTGGCCGCGTGCGGAGCAGGACTGCTGGGAGGGCCCTCCGACGCAGACGATGCGCTGGACGATCCGCGTGGCACCACCGAGGTCGAAGGCGCGCGGTCGCGGCCAGCTCGACGCCTGCGCCACGTCGCGGCGTGGGCAGTTGCGGTTGGCGCGGACGTTTTTGATCGAGACCGGCGCCGCACCTGGGCGCTCGGCGTAGAGCTGCAAGGCGTAGCGGCAGTCGCGGCGCTGCGCGTGGCCCGACCAGCGCAGACGGGCCAAGCTCGTATCGGGAGGTGCCTCGAGCACGAACATCGACTGGGCGCCACGGGCGACCCGGCCGGTGCCGGGCACGTTGGCGGTGACCAGGCCGCGCAGTCCCGGTCCAAGCGGATCGCAGGCCCGCCGCCAGCGCATCCCGCGAGTGGCGAAGTCCTCGAAGGCGGTGCTGGCAAATCCCGCCTTATCGGCCTGGCAGGCATAGATCGTGTATTCGCCGGCCCTCGCCTGCTGGGGTGCCGTCAGCACGGCCACGACGGCACTCGCGAGTGCCGCGAGGAAAAGAGCGCGGATGGGACGACCGGCTTGTGGGATCGCTTCGATCATCAGGGACCTCCTGGGCCTCCGAACTGTGGGCCGGGTGCTGCCGGTGCGGGTTCCGGTTGGGGGCTTTCGACCGGCGCGGGTTCTTCAGAGGCTTCGTAGGTTTCGGCGACTTCTTCTCCCGCCACCGGTTCGAAGTGTTCCTCGGGCGGTGGCGGTGGAACAGGCTCCGGGTTGGGCTCGGGCGCCGGCTGAACTGGCGCCGGGGCCGGCTCCGGCGCAGGCGGTTCTTCACTGGGCGGCGGTTCGACCGGCGTGTAGACGGGGGTGGCGGGTGGCTCGCTCGGGGGCGGCGCTTCCGGCTCGCCGGTGGAGGCGATCAGGCCGCGCGCCGCGCCGACCGGGCTCACGCCTTGCTCGACGCAGTAGGTCGCGCCGCCGCCGAGCGCGATGCAGGCCGCGACCACGCCGGCGGCCGTCCCTGGGCGGGCGGCGGCAAGGGGGGTTGGGTCGACCGCCCGGTAGTAGGTCGCGGTCGCGTGCTGCTTGAGCTGCGCCGCTCCATCGGCGATCTGCTGTTTGAACGAAGCCAGGCCATCGGCCGACTTCTGGGCGGCCCGCTCCAGCAGCCTCCCGGCGGAGGGGTTGGCGGCCAGGGAGACGTAGGCGGCGAGGCCGATCTCGATCTCGAGCTCGTCGGCGCTCCTCACGTCAAGTAGCTGATGCAGCCGCCGCTTTGCCCCCTCGTGGGCGCGCTGAGCCTTGGAGGGGTGCCAGCGCAGGCGGCGCCCCGCCTCCCGCACCGTAAAGCCCTCGAAATAGGAGAGCGCCAACACCCGGCGTTGGTCAACAGATAGCTGCTCCACCGCCTCATGCACCTTGCGAAAGCGGTCCTTGTCGAGCAGCGCGTCCGCGGGTCCGTGGTCGCTCTCGTCGCCAAGGGGGCCGCTTTTCTCGACCGAGACGACCCGCGGGCGACGCCCGTCGGCTTCCAGATGGCTCTGAGTCCGTCGCCAGGCGCAGGTGATGAGCCACCCGGCGGGATTCTCGATCCTTTCTCCCTCGGCCAGCTTGCGGCTGTATTCGAGCGTCGCCGTCGCGAACAGATCCTCGGCAAAGCTCTCGATGAATTGCGGCGAGAAGCGCTTGCAGCGAAGCAGCTGATTGAAACCGAGACGGGCTGCCTCAAGTTCGCGCCTACCCAACTCGCCCTTGACCTTGCCTTCGTACATGGCGCCTACTTCAACTCTCGCTAACTAATAAACACAATATTACTCACCTGCGACCGCTCTGACCACCCTTTACGCCGCGTCATGGAACAACTGTCCATCGCCGAGGCGATTTGCATCGGCCTAGCCCGAGCTCGATGCAAACTCGCCCGCTACTGGACAGCCGTGGCGGATGCAAAAGCCTCCCCACATCGCCCGCGGTCTATCCCTCGCCGCGCTGCTTTCTTCGCTCGCCCTCGCTCTTTCGGCCGCGCTCCTTCGCATCGGCTGCGGCTCGGCTTATCAGCGCCCGCCCGCCACCTCGCCCATGCTGCTCGGCACGGGGGCCACGCCGATCCCCGCGGCCGACCTCGCACCGGCGTCTCGGCTTTCTCACCGCTTCGCCAACGCCTACGCGCGCAGCGTCTACCGGCGCTCCCTGGGGCGCCTGCCCGGCGCCACCACGGCGCTCACCCGTCGCCTCGCCCAAGCGGCGGGCAGAGTGTCGGCGGCCCGCCGCCACTTGCGCCCGCGCGCCCTTGAGATTGTCCTCCGTCCGGCCAAGGCCGACGCGCTGCAAGACAGCGTCGAGATCGGCGATGGGCGGTTCCCGGCCTTCTCTGTCGGCTTCACGCTCGAGAAGCGCGATCGGGGCTGGCACGTCGTCTCCGTCTCAGCGCCGGGTTGAGCGCAGATGGCGTCCTTTGCTTCGAGCCCTGCCTCCCGCGGCCCGACCCTCTTCCTCGCCCTGCCGCTTGGCCTCCTGGCCGCCCTGGTCTTCGCGCTCCTCTCGATCACTGTCGTCTTCGGAGCGGCATCTCCTGGTTGCGGGGGCTCGGAAGCGGTCGGCGGCCTCAGCTCCAAGGTGCCGCCTCGCCTGGCACCGCTTTACGTCGCGGCCGCGTCTCGCTACGGCCTCGAAGCCAAGGGTCCTGCCGTGCTCGCCTCGATCAACGAGATCGAGACCGAATTCGGACGACTCAACACCGTCTCCTCGGCGGGTGCCGAAGGCTGGATGCAGTTCATGCCCGAAACGTGGGACGCCTACGGCGTCGACGCCAACAACGACGGGCGAAAGGACCCCTACGACCCCGAAGACGCGATATTCGCCGCCGCCAACTACCTGAAGGCGAGCGGAGCGCCGGGCAACTGGTACGACGCCATCTTTGCCTACAACCGCGCCGACTGGTACGTGGAGGATGTTCTCGCCGGCGCCCGCCGCCTCGCTGGCGACAGTGGCTCTGAACTCGCCGTCGGCGAAGACGAATTGTGTACGCCCACGCCGAACGGGGCGATCGTCGGCGAGGCGATTCGACTCTTCGCACCGCGAGCTTTTGAGCCCCTGCCTTCCAGGCTCTGGGTCGGCAGCGGCTCGCCGCAATCAGTCGATGCCCGAATCTGGCCAAACGCGGTTTGGTTCCTCGAGACTTTCGACCTTCGGGTCACCGCCGCCCGAGAGGCCGGCCACGAGACTCACGGCGACGGCACGGCCTTGGACATCGTGCCAGCCGCCGGTCGGGACTGGGATGCGACCGCGCGTCGAGCCGCGATCGCTCTGGGCTGGACTCCGAGCTGCGGTGCGAGTGGGAGCGCCCCCGTCTGTCCGCTCGTCCCAGCGATCCAATTCGTCGGCTACAACGGCTACAGCGGTCACGGCGACCCCGTACACGCCGGCTCCAACGCCCATCTCCACATCTCCTGGCGAAGCTCGGAGTTTGGATGCCCTGGATTGTGCGAACCGCGCACCTGGGTGGAGGTCTTCCCGTGGCAGGAGTGACAGCTGGTCACCGCGGCGGCGTACTCACCGTGCCCGAAGCAGCCGCAGAGGCTCGCAGGAGCGAGAGGACGATTCGGCGTGCCTATCGGGCGGGAAAGCTCCGCGCCTTCCGAGACGGAAACGGCCGCGGGGTCCGAATCCGACGCGAGGATCTGCGCCGGTGGATGATGGCCGCGCCGGTGGCCACGCTCTCACCAGCGGTCGACGTTGAGCAGCCCCTCGGGCAGATCCGCCATCGCAAAGAGCCTAAGAATCGCGAGGGGCCAAGCCAAAACCTGCGCCTGCTCAAAGCCGCACGGCAGCGGCGTAAAGTTTCTCGACGTGTCGCATGAGGCCAAGCACACGTGCTACGTCCAGCCCCAGGGCTACGGCTATACCGCTGTCTGCGAAGCATGCAGCTGGATGAGCGGCGACTACTCCGACCGCGAGGACGCCGAGCGCGACGGCGAAATGCACGAACGACGCGAACGGCATCCGTGGGAAGTGCCGTTAGGGGAGATCCGAAATGGACGCCCGATCAGCGGCCCCTTCATCGGCACGTAGCTGTTTGAGTCTCAGGTCGCGTTGGCCTCCGCCGTAGCGTCCGCCACCTTCTGCCGCCGCCGTGACCGCTCGGCTGCCGCACGTATCCGGCGCCGACGTTGAGCTTCCCGCTGTGGCGCCGCCCGCGTGTCAGGCTCAAACGGACTCGCCTCCACCACCGCACGAGCACGCCGCCCCTCGGCAGCGATGTCGATCGGCGGCTGCCCGTGGTAGCGACCGATCATGTGTGCGTAGTAGCGCTGCAAGGTCCGGATGTCATGCCCGGCCCATTGAGCTAGCGGATGCAGATTCATTCCATGCGGCCCGACGACCAGCGTTGAATGCAGCGCCATCGAGATCGCCGTATGCCGACAGTCGTAGAAGGTCATCGCCCCCAAGCCCGGAGGCGCATCCGGTGCCTGTGCCGCGATGGTGCGAGCCGGGCGCCAAACCCTGGCGGTCCAGCGGACATAGTCGTTCTTGCTCATTGCAAGGGGAACGAAACCCCTTTCCTTGGACGGCAGCCAAACGGGTCCATCGGCATCGAGCACCTGGAAGACCAAGCCGTTGCCGGGCTGCGGGCCAAAGCGCTCCTCGAGCGCTTCGCGGTAGACGAGAAGCCGATCCCAGGCGTTCGCAAGAAGCAGGGCGACATGCGCGCCCGTCTTCAAGCCCGAGATCGCCTCAAGTTCGTCGTCGATGCTCGTCTGTTGCAACTCGACGGTCCCAATGCCCGTGTCGGTGAGAGGCTCGAACAGGTCATCCCAGGTGACCGACTGGCGCCATTCGGACGGTCGAGAAGCGACCGTGTAGCCCAGCGCGGCGACGAACGCAGCATCGCGAAGCGGCAGCAGATCATCGCGGGCTGGACGCTTCAAGACCGCCTCGATGATTCGCTCTAGTCCGATCGCATCGGCCGCGTAGGCAAGGCGCGTTTTCTTCTGCTTGGGAAGCTCGAACAAGCCGGATAGCTCAATCGTCAAGGCGTTCGGATGCCGGCGGCGATACCACCGCAGCACCGCCCGCATCCACTTCAGGACCTCACGGCGCTTCGACGGCTTCATGCCTTCCTTCCGCAACGCATCCTGGAAGCGCGTGAGAATCGATGGGTCCTGAGAGAGTCGGTCGACTCGTACCCGTGCGATTGACCTCGGCGCGATCTCCCTGTCCCAGAGTCGAACTACTCGTTCGGCGGTTTCCTCTTGGATTTCGGCTCCACGGTTGACCACCCACTCGCGGAAAACTTCTTCGATCGTCATCGCGGCGGCCGTGTCCTGCCTCGCGACCGATCCGTCTACCCTGACGGCTTCTTTGGCCCCGGAGAGAAAGATGCTTGCGGCCTCCAGGGCGCGATCCAGAGAGCCATGCTTCCGGGCCGAGAACGACTTGCTCGGTTGACGCGGGACTCCATCCTCGTCCTCCTCGCGCCAACGGACCTTGAAGCTGACGATCTCGCCGTTGTCCTTGCGGGCGCAGGCGAAGACATCTGACGGCAGCTCGTTGCCATGGTGATCGAGGTTGGTCTCGCGTATCGCAAGGGCCATCTGTTCCTACCTTTGTTCCTACCTGTCCATCGCGGACCGGCCTTGCATCGGTCTGGCGAAGACCAGTTTTGGCTTGCCAGGCGGCTTTCGAGGAATGATTAACTCGCCCTCGACAGCTCTGTGGATGGTCCCTTAGGAGGGAGTCGCTCTATCCGGCTGAGCTATCGGGGCCGGATGGCTCTCATCGTAGAGCTAATGGCCAGCTCCATCGAGGTCCTCCAAGTCGGCCTGATCGCGGGTTTTGCCGGCCGCGTTCTTCATTGCCTTCAAGTCCTCGACCGAACAGATCTATGAGCCGCCGGAGGAGCTGGTCAAAGGCGACCTCGGTCAATGCCGGGCCGCGCCAGCGAATCGCATCAACTTGTGGCTGAGGGCGATTCCCTCGGCCAGACAGATGCTCATGGGGCGCCGCGCGTCTTCCTGCAATCGGCGCAGGCGGACCTTCTCTGCATCCTCAGCCGCCCTTCCTGTGTCGTTGCTTGCGTGCTGGGTCGAAGCCATGTGCATACGGTAGTCGAGCTCCCGTCGGCGAATAGGGTCGGCTTAGCATGGGACTGATCACCGGACGGCTGCGGAGGCGGGCGGCGGGGCATTTCGCCGGGCTGACGTTGCTGCGGGAGGACGAGGCGAACAGCTTCGGGGTGGAGTCGGCCGGCCGGTGGCAGGTGCGGGGGAACGGGAACCTGGCGCTGACGAAGCACGAGCTGCTGTTCGCGCAGTGGGTGCCGAATCGATTGGTCCGGATACCGCGCGACTCGATCGTCGAGGTGACGACGGTGAGGTCGCATCTCGGCAAGACGATCGGGCGAAAGCTGCTGAAGGTGGTTTGGACGACCGATCTGGGCGGTCAGGACTCGATCGCACTCTGGGTCGAGGACCTAGACGGCTGGCTCGAGGCGCTGCGGACGGACACATAGCATTGCCGCGATGGAGCCCGATGCCGTCGAGATCCGGGTGCTCGGCTGCCTGCTGGAGAAGCAGCGGACCACGCCGGACGCCTATCCGCTCTCGCTGAACGCGCTGCGGCTGGCCTGCAACCAGGCGACGAACCGGGACCCCGTCGTCGACTACGACGAGGCGACCGTGGTCGAGGCGCTTCGCCGGCTCGCGCTTCGCGGCTGGACGCGGCTTGCCAGCGGTGCGGGCAGCCGCCCTCGCAAGTACCGGCACCTGGTCAACGAGGCCTTGAACTTGGACGACGCTCAGCTCTCGCTGCTTGCCGTGTTGATGCTGCGCGGCCCCCAGACCCCGGGCGAGCTGAAGCAGCGGACCGAGCGGCTGCACGGATTTCCCAACCTGGCGGCCGTGCACGAGACGCTCGAGCGGCTGGTCGAGGCCGGTCGTGTCGAACGGCTGGGAAGGCGGCCCGGGCAGAAGGAGGAGCGCTACGCCCAGCTGCTCGGAGGAGCAGGCGAGGGATCGGCGCCGGGGGAGGTGCTTTCCACGACGGTCGCTGGAGAGGAGGAATCACCCGCCGGTTCGGACCAGCAGGCAACCGCAGGCGAGGCTTCCTCCGACCGCCTCGATCGTCTCGAACGCGAGCTGGCCGAGCTGCGAGAGCAGGTGCGCCGGCTCAGCGAAGCGCTCGATGCGTGAGCTGACTGCCGCCCGGCCCTACCCGGTGAAGCGCTCCCAAGCGGCGGAGACGCTGAAGGCGACGACGATGAGAACGACGATCAGGGCCGCGACCAGGAATACCCGTCGAACCGCGAGCTGCCATTTGACTTCGCGGGATCTCAACTGCACCACCTCGTCGTAACGGTCGGCTCCGTCTCCGGACGGCGCGCTGTCGGGATACAGGCGCCGGAGCGCTTCTTCGTGCTCGTCGAGTACCTCGAAGGGATCCGTGGACGGAGGCCGCCCTCGCCAGGCGACCGCGATCAGATCCCAGAGGCGCGCCACCTCACCGTCTCCACTCTTCGTACAGCTCCACGCATACCTGCCAGAAGGGGCTTTTCTTGCGCACGTACCAGCGCTTCATGTCTCCCATCGGGGGCACCTCCGAGAGAAGGCCTACTTCGGCGAGCGCCAGCAACTGAGCCCTCACGCGGCTGTTGAGCAAGTCGATCTGCGCAGCCAGATCCGTGGCATTGACGAGCTCGTCTGCGCTCGCGGCCACTGCGACCGCCACCTCCAGCCTGTCTTTATTGCCAAACAGCGTCTTCGAGCGAGCGCGAAGGCGCTCACGCGCTTTGGCAGAGAGGAGGCCGGGATGCGGGACGGCGGATGCGTTCACCAGAGCGGGAAAGCATAAAGTCTTTTATGGAAAACGCAAAACAGAAAAGGATTTCAGCTACCTCGGATGGAAATAGAACGGTTGCTCAGGCGTAGAGGCTCTCGGAGGCGAGCTCGTCGGCTCGGCGGCTCCAGAGCTTGACCTGCATGAAGACGTCGTCGCCGTAGGCCTCCAGCGCGTCGAGGGCGACGAGGGTGAAGCGTTCGTCGGAGATCGCTTCCTGGTCGACGGTCTCGTGGTCCAGCTCGGCGGTGGCGGCGACGGCGCCGCGGACCAGCGGGCGTCCCCAGACGAGGGTGACCTTGCCCGCGCGGCCGTTCTCGCCGCGCCAGCGGCCGATCACGTCGTCGTTGAGGTCGATGCGCCAGTCCGGGTTGTCCTCGGCGAGCACGTCGGTGAAGTCCGCGGTCGCGCGGAAGTCGGCCGGCTCGCCGCCTTCCGGCAGCACGTAGGAGACGTGGCCGAACAGCTCCAAGGCGCCGGAGGAGCGAGCCCGGGCCGTGCACGGCACCCACACGCGGCCGCCCCAGGCACGCTCGGGGAACCACTCGAACTCGGCCGGGACCTCGGTTCCCTCGGGCAGGTCCTCGATTGCCTCGCAGGCCGCGCGGAACTCGCCGGCGAGCCGCTCGGCGAAGCGCCCGTGCGGGATCCCCTCCTGGGTCGAGTCGGCGATGAAGCGGGGGATCGGACGCGGGTCGGGCGGCATCAGAGGCGCTCGCGCAGGTCCGCCGCCGCCCGCTCGGGCGGCTGGATGTTGATGTCGACCCCCGTGCCGAACTCGAAGCCCGCCTGGGTGGTGAGGCGCGGCGCGATGTCGATGTGCCAGTGGAACGCCTCGGTCCCCCGGGGGGCGGTGCGGACCCAGAGGTTCAGCTCGGGCGAGCCGTCGAAGCGCTCGGCGAGCAGGCGCAGCGCGGTGTGGAGCATCGAGGCGCCCCCCGTGTCGTCGGCGAAGCTGGGCGCCGGGGTGCGCGGCAGGATCCGCAGCTCGTAGGGCGAGTGCGAGGCCCACGGACAGATCAGCGCCGCCTCGTCGTCGATCGCGACGAGCCGCTCTTTGCGCCGCACCTCCTCGACCAGGACGTCGGCCAGCAGCCCGCCTCCGGTGGTCTTTTCGGCGTAGGCGCCCGCCCGCTCGCGCTCCCGCGCGACCCCGGCGGGGACGAAGGGCAGCGCGTAGAGCTGCGCGTGGGTGTGGGGCAGGGAGGCACCCGCACCCGCCCCCTCGTTGACGACCACCTGGACGTAGGCGCGCTCGCCGTGCGCCCGCATGCGCTCCCGCCAGGTTTCGACCGCGGCGGCGAGCTGCTCCTCGCTCAGCTCCGCCATTGCGGTGGCGTGCTCGGGCGCGTTGACGATCACCTCGTGTCCGCCGACCGCGGTCCGCGACGCGAACAGCTCCGGGGCGCTGTCGGGACGCGCCGCGCCGTCCCCGTCGCCCAGCGCGGGGTAGAGGTTGGGCACCACCCGCGTCGTCCAGCCCGGCGTGTCGGGCCCACCGCCGTCCGGCCGCACCGCGTGGACCTCGGGCGGCGTGCGGTCCTCGCGCCCCTCGCAGAACGGACAGCCCTCCGCGCCGGTGTCGTCGCTCGACGCCGAGCGGAACTGGTGCGGACGATCGGCTCGCCCGGGCGCGAGGATCGTCCGCAGCCCGGTCAGCTGGTCGGTGCGAATCTCCGGCGCGCTCAACTCGGCGACGGGGGCGTCGGCCGCTCGGCCCCGCCGTCCGAGGACCGCTCGGAGCCCTGCGCCCGACCGCCGCCCTGGAGGAACGGCTCCAACACGTCGAGCGGCAGCGGGAAGACGACCGTCGTGTTCTGGTTGCTGCCGATCTCGAGCAGCGTCTGCAGGTAGCGCAGCTGCAGCGAGGCGGGGTTGGTGCTGATGATGTCGGCCGCGTCGGTGAGCTTCTGCGCCGCCTGGTACTCGCCCTCGGAGTTGATGATCTTGGCGCGGCGCTCGCGCTCGGCCTCGGCTTGGCGCGCCATCGCCCGCTGCATCTGTTCCGGGATCTCGACGTCCTTGATCTCGACCGCGGTGACCTTCACGCCCCATGGCTCGGTCGACTCGTCGATGATCTTCTGAAGCTCTTCGTTGAGCCGCTCGCGCTCGGCCAGCAGCTGGTCCAGTTCGGCCTTGCCGAGCACCGAGCGCAGCGCCGTCTGGGCGATCTGCGAGGTGGCGACCAGGTAGTTCTCGACCTCGACGATCGAGCGGTTGGCGTCGACCACGCGGAAGTACGCGACCGCGTTGACGCTGGAGGGCACGTTGTCGCGGGTGATCACCTCCTGGGGCGGGATGTTGAGCGTGACCGTGCGCAGGTCGACCCGTTCCATCCGGTCGATCAGCGGGATCAGCAGGATCAGGCCGGGTCCCTTGGTCGCGATCAGCCGGCCGAGCCGGAAGATCACCCCCCGCTCGTACTCGCGCAGCACGCGCACCGAGGTGCCCAGGGCGATCAGGACGAAGAACCCGAGGACCAGAAAGACGACGATCGCTGCTTCCATCAACCTGCTCCTTCCTCGGCGGGGGCGGGGGTCGGCACGGGGCTCACGATCAGGGTGAGGCCCTCGACCGCCTCGACGGTGACTCTATCTCCCGGGCGCAGCGGCCCGCCGTCGCCGATTAGGCGCGCCCGCCACAGCGCCCCCTCGATCCACACCTGTCCCTCGGGGTCCAGCGGCGTGCGGGCCTCGGCGCTGGCCCCGATCAGCTCCTCGGTGCCGGTGCGGACCGGCTCGTCGCGATGGGCGGTGAGGACCTTTTGGCCGACGAAGTAGGACGTGACCAGCGAGAGGACGCCGAGGGTGATCAGGCCAGGGCCGGCCCAGTCGGCGGCGGCGGAATCGGCGTCGGCGGTCAGGGCGACGATGCCGGCGGCGACCAGGCCCAGCGCGCCGACCGCGGCGAGGGCGCCGCCCGTCGGCAGCAGCAGCTCGGCCAGCAGCAGGGCGAAGGCGACGAGGGCGACGACGACGAAGACGTCCATGCGTCGATTATCCGCCTTCGCCGCCGCGGCGGAGCGCGTGGCGCTCGACGTCGGCGCGCAGCTCGGCCGCGTCGTCGTAGGGACCCTGTTTCAGGTAGACGAGCTTGCCGCCGCGGTCGTAGAAGGCGGTGTCGGGCAGGCCGAGCGTCGCGCCGATGCTCTCGACGATCTCCTCGTCGGGGTCGGTGTAGCTGGGGTAGGGGACCGGCTCTTCGCGGAGGAAGGTCGCCGCGGCGTCGTCGGAGTCCTGGCTGTCGATGCCGAGGAAGGCGACGCGCTCGCCGTACCGGACCGCCGCGGCCTGGAAGTAGGGGAACTCGAAGCGGCACGGCCCGCACCACGAGGCCCAGACGTTGACCACGACCGGATGGCCGCGCAGCGAGGCGATCCGCCGCTCGTAGGCGTCGAGCCCGCCGCTCAGCAGCTCGTTGCCCTGCTCGTAGAGCGCCGCCAGCGGCGGCGGCGCCCCGGCAAGCGCCTTCGCGTAGTCCGGCGGCTTCCCCTCGTCGCCCTCCGAGGAGCCGCAGCCGGTCGCACCCAGTGCCATCGCGGCCAGCGCGGCGAGGAGCGGGATTACGGCCGTGGAGCGGCGATAGCGAGCTGAGGGATGACGCATCTGGGCTTCCTGTCTACAATACGTACGTCCGGTTCGCCTGTAGCGGACCGCTCGAGATCGCCGGGGGAGGAGCAAGCTGATCCCGGCACCCTCTCCGAACTTCCCGGCAGCACGCACCGCGCCGCTGCGGGAAAAGAACCCACAGGGCTCCCATGGCCAAGACCAGCGAAGCCGCCGCCCCGGCGGCAGTTCCCTCAGGCGCCGACATCGAGCGGGCGGCGCAGTTTGCCCGCGAGCCCTTCCTGCTCGACGGCGAGGGGCCCGAGGCGCTCGCCCCGGGGACCGCGCGCCGACGGGCGCTCGACGCAGCGCTGAAGGAGCTCGACGATGGGGCCGAGCATCCCTCGATCCAGTGGCGCCAGGACTTCTCCCTACTACTCGGGCTCGAGCGATTGCTCGCCGACGAGCCGCCGAAGCTGCGCGACGGCGCCGAGCTGAACCCGCACCAGGTCGACGCCCTCTCGGGGACCCTGACCGAGCTGATGGCCGAGCAGCAGACGGCCGCCGAAAACGGCGCCGAGCCCGCCCGCGCCGCCGATTCGGCCGAGCCGGGCTCCGGCGAGGAGGAGGCCGCGGACGACGGCGACGAGGAGCCCGAGGAGCTCGCTCCTGACGAGGAGCCGCAGGACTGGGAGGAAGAGCCCGCGCCCGACGAGGAGGAGGAGCCGCCGGCGGGCGGCGATGCCGACGACCCGGGCGCCGATCGGCGCTTCTGGTTCGAGCACGCGACCGGCGCCGGCAAGACCGTCGCCGCGGTCGGCTTCATCGACGCCTCCCGCACCGGCGGCGTGCTGATCCTCACCCACCGCCGCAACCTGGTCGACCAGTTCATCGGCGAGATCTCCGACCGCGGCTACAAGGAGCGGCTGCGGCCGCCGCTGCTCGGCGACCGCGACGACGCCGAAGGGCCGGTGACGGTCGAGACCTACCAGTGGTTCGTCCGCAACCACAAGAAGATCTCCGACGCCTACTCGATCGTCATCTGCGACGAGGCGCACACCGCGCTGGGCGAGAAAACCAGCGCCTGCATCCGCGCCTGGACCGGGCCCGTCTTCATCGGCATGACCGCGACCGGGGCGCTGATCGCCCGCCACGTCGCCGACCTCTTCCCGACCCAGACCTCGCGCTTCGACCTCGCCCAGGCGGCCCGGCGCGGCGTGATCGCGCCGCTGCGCTGCATCCGCATCCCGCCCGGCCCCGGCGTCCGGACGATCGCCAAGGTGCCGCTGCGCAAAGGCGAGGTCGACCAGGACTTCGACCAGGAGGAGCTGGCCGCGCTGCTCGACCAGGAGCCGTTCAACGTCGCGATCGCCGACCTCTACAAGACGCGCTTCAGCAAGGTCCCCGGCGTCCTCTACACCGCCGGGGTCCAGCACGCCAAGAACGTCGCCAAAGCGCTGCGCAACGAGGGGATCGTCGCCCGCGCGGTCTCCGGCGAGACGCCGAAGCGCGAACTGGCCGAGATCCTCGCCGGCTTCGAGCGCGGCGAGGTCGACGTGCTCTGCAACGCGATGTTGCTCGCCGAGGGCTGGAACTCCCCGCGGGCGACGATCTGCATGCACCTGGCGCCGACCGCCTCGCGGCGGATCTACCAGCAGCGGGTCGGGCGCGTGACGCGCCGGGCGCCGGGCAAGGAGGCCGGGCTGGTGATCGACTTCGTCCACCCCGCGACGACCCACGACGAGACGATCGTCACCCTGCACAGCCTGCTCGACCGCGAGGTCTACCGCGGCGGCGCGATCGTCGTCGGCCCGGTGCGGCGCGGCCGCGGCCGGCGGGTGCGGGTCGAGCGGCGGATCGTCCCCGTCTCCGACGACTCCGAGCGGCGCACCCAGGTGCTCGAACGCGAGCTGTGGCGGATCGCGGTCGAGAGCCTCGACTATCCGGAGCAGCACGCCTGGGCGGCGCTCGCCGGAGCGCGGGTAAACCCGCAGAACTGGCGCCGGGCGCGCTCGATGCTGCAGAACGACCGCTCCAAAGAGCTGCGGCGACGCTTCCTGCTGACCTGCGTGCAGCGCAACCGCAACTCCCAGCTGCGGCTGAAAGCGCTCGCCGAGGTCGCCGACCTGCGCGACGCCGAGGCCTTCGACGACGCGATCGAGATCGTCGGCACCTGGACCCGCGACGAAAAGCGGGCGGGGACGAAGTGCCTCCTGCAGGCGCTGGTCGACAAGCGGATCGGCCGCCGCGACCAGGCGCAGGCCTGGGTCTGGCGGCTCGCCTCCTACACCCGCGAGCTGCACGAAGAGTACGCCGTGCAGCGCTGGCCGGAGACGAAGCGGCTGCTCGGCCTGCTGGTCAACTCCTCGGGACGGGCGCACGGCCGCAACGCGCGCCGGCTGGTCCACGCGGCGCGCAAACAGGACCGCCGCCTCGCCGTGGCGCTGCTCGCGGCGTCCGTCTCCCACACGCCCGAAGGCGAGGAGGTGCTGCGCGGCGCGCGGATGCGGATGGCCCGGAAACCGTCGGCGACGGCGCGCGAACTGCTCCGCAACTTCCCGAAAGGCGGCAAACGACGCCGCAAACGGAAAAAAGGCAAAGAGGGCGGTGGCGAGAACGGCGCCAAACCCCCCAAGCGAGCGAGGCGGGGCACCAGGTCGCCCCGGAAAGCCGCCGAGAACGGCTCAGAGCCGCAGGTGGACCTCGCCGGCGCCGAGGACGAAGCGCTCGCCGCCGACACCGCGGACGAGTAGGTCCCCCGAGTCGTCGATCCCCTCGGCGACGCCGCTGCCGTCGGCCCAGGACACCTCGCGCCCGCACAGCGCGTCGCGCGCTCGCCAGGCTGTGAGGATCTCTTCGCGGTCGGCGACCGTCCAGCGGTCGAGGTGACGGCTCAGCGCTTTGGCTGCGGTGAGGGGAGTCGGGAGTCGCCTCGCCGAGTGCCCATCACCGCCTACGGCGGTGAAATCTTGTGCCGCTTCGCGGCAGGAGTCACCCTGCCGGGGCCGCTTCGCGAGGCATCGTCGAGGCGACTCCCGACTCCTCCCCTTCGAGCCGAAGAGTGAGACAGCCGGCCACTTCAGGTCGTCGGGGAATTCGTCCGGTGCCACGGTGAGATTCAGTCCTACTCCGATCACCGCCCAGCCGTCATCGGACTGGCTGCCGGCGGGATGGGGCGGGGATTGGCCGGGCATCTTGGCCTCGATCAGGATGCCGGCGAGCTTGCGTTCTTCGAGCCAGACGTCGTTGGGCCACTTGATCGCGCACTCGATCCCGGGGCGCAGCGCCTCGGCTGCGGCGCAGACCGCGAGCGGGACGGAGAGGGGGAGGAGGAGATGGCGCTCGTCGAGTGGGCGCAGGATGGCCGAGTAGAGCAGCCCCTTGCCGGCGGGCGCGGTCCAGATCCGGCCTTGGCGGCCGCGGCCGGCGGTCTGCTCGTCGGCAGTGACGACCGTCCCGTGGGGGGCGCCGGCCTCGACCAGCTCGCGCGCGCGGGCGTTGGTCGAATCGGTCAGGCGATAGTGGCGGTGCGGGGAGCCGAAGGTCATTCCGGTGCGCTTTTTGTACCTGTGAGGGACAAAAGGAGCAGCGGAGCGTCAGCCGGTGGCGCCAGTGGAATCGGTCACGTCGGCGAGGAGCGCTTCGACCAGGCCGTCGACGTCGTGGCGCTCGGCCTCGACGTGGACCTCGAGGCCGGCGGCACGGACCGCCTCGCTCGTGATCGGCCCGATCGAGACGATCCGGGCACCGCTCGGGAAGCGGTCGCCGAGAGCCTCGGTCAGGTTGCGCGCGGTCGAGGAGGACGTGAAGGTGACGTAGTCGGCCTGCTGCGCGGCCTCGACCGCCTCGGGGTCGGGCTGCTCGCGCACCGTCTCGTAGAGGGGCACCACGTCAACCTCGGCGCCGCGCTCGCGCAGCGCGTCGGGGAGCACGTCCCGCGCCTCGGCGGCGCGGGCGAGCAGCACCGGCCTGCCGGCCACGTCGATCTCGTCGAGCGCCTCGACCAGCGCCTCGGCGACGAACCGCTCCGGGACTACGTCCGCCGCGATCCCATGCTCCGCGAGGGCTCTCGCCGTGCCGGGCCCTATCGCGGCGATCGTCGTGCCGCCGTGCCCCGACTCACCCGCGGCGGCCGTTCCTCCCTCCTCTGCCTGCTTCCCTTCCGTTCCACCGCCCAGTGCGCGCGCATCGAGGCCGGCGTCGCCAAGCGCCTCGAACAGCAGGTGCGCCCCGTTGGGGCTGGTGACGCAGATCAGCGCGTAGTCGCCGATCCGCTCGACCGCGCGGCGCACCTCGTCGCTCTCGATCCGCGGCTCGATCCGGATCGCCGGCAGCTCGACCGCCTGCGCGCCGAGCCCGCGCAGCGTCGCCGCCAGACCGCTGGCCTGCGCCCTCGCCCGAGTGACGACGACGCGGCGGCCGTGCAGCGGACGCCGCTCGAGCCAGGCCAGCTCATCGCGGCGCTCGACCACCGGTCCGACCACGATCAGCGCCGGGGCGCCGATGCCCTCGCGCTCGACCGCCTCGGCGAGCGTGCCGAGCGTCGCGACGACGGTGCGCTGGCCGTCCATCGTGCCCCGCTCGACCGCCGCGGCCGGCTCGTCGCCGTCGCGTCCCGCCGCGATCAGCGCCGCCGCGTTCTCGGTCAGCCTCCTCACGCCCATGTAGAAGACGAGGGTGCCGGGGAAGCGGGCGAGCGCCTCCCAGTCGAGCGCCGTCTCGGCCTTCTCGGGATCCTCGTGCCCGGTCACGAAGGCGACCGCGGAGGCGTCGTCGCGATGGGTGACCGGGATCCCCGCGTACGCGCTCGCCGCCACTCCCGCGGTGACGCCGGGCACGACCTCGAACTCGACGCCCGCGGCTCGCAGCGCTTCCCCCTCCTCACCACCGCGCCCGAACACGAACGGATCCCCGCCCTTCAGCCGCACGACGCTCTTGCCTTCGCGCGCCGCCTCGACCAACCGCTCGTTGGTCTCCCCCTGTGGGACCGACGTGCCGGGGGTTAGCGGACCATATGGGTACATAGTCCCCGGCACGTCCGGGGGGGCCTTGCCGACGTAGACGAGCTCGGCGTCGGCGCGGGCTCCGGCGAGCGCGCCGGGCGGAATCAGACGGTCGTGGAATATCGTGTCGGCGGAGGCGATCAGCTCCAACGAGCGCGCCGTCATCAGGCCGGGGTCGCCCGGCCCGGCCCCGACCAAGTAGACGACCCCCGGCCGCGCGCTCACGACGACTCCCCCGTCGGCGTGCCTGAGCTTGACCGCCTATATAGAGGCCTAACCTCAGGCACGTCCCTGGGCCTCCTCAGCACGGTCGAGGATCTCGCGGGCGCCAGCGGCGCTCAGGCGCTCGGCGAGCAATGCACCGGCGGCGGCCGGCTCCGCCGCCTCGCTCTCGACCCGATCGCGCACCCACTCGCTGCCGTCGTGCAGGCCGACGAAGGCCTCGATCGTCAGCTGCTCGCCGTCGAGCGACGCGTGCACCCCGATCGGGCTGGCGCAGGTCGCCTCCAAGAGCGCGACGACCGCGCGCTCGGCGGTCAGCTCTCGCAGCGCCGTCTCGTCGCCGATCGCAGCCGCGGCCTCCAGCGTGTCACCGTCGCCGGCGCGCACCTGGAGCAGCAGCGCGCCCTGGCCCGCCGCCGGCGTCATCGCCTCGGCCGGGATCGGGAAGCTCGCCTCGTCCTCTCGCCCGAGCCGCCGCAGCCCGGCCGCGGCGAGCACGATCGCGTCGAGCTCGCCCTCGGCGAGCTTGCGCAGGCGCGTGTCGACGTTGCCGTGCAGCTCCTCGACCCGCAGGTCCGGTCGCACCGCGAGCAGCTGCGCCCGACGCCTCAGGCTCGCCGTCCCCACCCGCGCACCCTCCGGCACCTCGTCCAGGCCACCGTCGGGACGCGTTTGTCGGGATATGCCTGACGAACGCGCCCCGCGCTCGATCCAGACGTCAGCCGGGTCCTCGCGCGCCGGCACCGCGGCGATCGCCAGCCCCTCCGGCATCTCCGCGGGCACGTCCTTGGCCGAGTGGACGCCGAGGTCGGCCCTGCCGTCGAGCAGCGCCTGCTCGACCCCGTGCACGAAGCGCGCCTTGTCGCCGGGCTCGCCGTCGGAGGAGACCTCGACCAGCTCGGCTCCCCCGAGCAGGTCGGCCACCTGACGTGCCTGGGCAAGTGCCAGCGCGCTGCCCCGGGTCGCCAGCCGCAGTGCCACGATCCCTCAGCCGGTCTGGTCTTTGCGGCGCAGCTCTCTGACTTCGCCAGACGTCCCGCCCTCGGGCTCCGTCTCGGCATCGAGCCCGAACAGCTCGCGCAGCGCGCTGACGTAGAGGTACGCGTCGTCGGAGCCCGCCGACCGCTTCATCCGCAGCGTCGGCTCGTGCAGGAGACGGGAGGCGATCGCGCCCGCCATCGCCGCGAGGCGCTCGCGGTCGGCCTCACTGACGCTCTCCCAGCGGCCCTCGTTCTCGGCGAGCACGCGGCGCACGACCTCGTCGGCCCGCTCGCGCAGCGACGCGACGGTCGGGACGACCTCCAGCGAGGAGAGCCAGCGCTCGAAGCGGTCGAGCTCCGCGGCGAGGATCGGCTCGGCCCGCCGCGCCTCGGCCTCGCGGCCGCCGGTGTTGCGCTCGACGATCTGCTGCACGTCGTCGATGTCGTGCAGGCTCACCCCGGCGATCTCGCGGCACTCCGGCTCGATGTCGCGCGGCACGGCGATGTCGACCAGCAGCAGCGGCCGGCCGTCGCGGCTCTCCATCACGTGCTCGAGCCCGTCCCGCTCGACGATGTGGTGCGGCGAGTTGGTCGCCGAGACGACGATGTCGGCAGCCTCGAGCTGCTCGGGCAGCTCCTCGAAGCGGACCGCGTCGCCGTCGAAGCGCTGCGCCAGCCCGATCGCGCGGTCGTAGTGGCGGTTGGCGACGAAGACGGTCGAGACGCCGCGGGCGACCAGAGCCTTGGCGACCAGCTCGGCGGTCTCGCCGGCGCCGACGATCAGGACGCGGCGATCGCTCAGGTCGCCGAGGGTGCGGCGCGCAAGCTCGACCGCGACCGACGGGATCGAGACCCCCTTCTCGCCGACCGCGGTCTCCTCGCGGACCCGGCCGCCGGCGGCGAGAGCGCCGCGGAAGAGGCGGTTGAGGATAGGCCCGGTCGCCCCCTCGACCAGGGCCAGCTCGTAGGCGCGTTTGACCTGGCCCTGGATCTCCGCCTCGCCGACGATCATCGAGTCGAGACCGGCGGTCACCTCGAACAGGTGATGAGCCGCTTCGCCGCCGCGCAGCGAGTAGAGGTGCCCGAGCAGCTCGGTGGGGCGGATCTCCGCCTGGCGGGTCAGCACGCCGAGCGCTGTCGACTCGGCTTCGACGGTGTCGGAGACGACGAGGTAGAGCTCGGTGCGGTTGCAGGTCGAGATCGCCGCCGCCTCGTGGATGCCCTCCGCCGCGGTCAGCTCGTGCAGGGCGCCGACCGCGCGGCCCTCGGTCAGCGAGAGCCGCTCGCGCAGGTCGAGCGGCGCGGTCTTGTGCGAGACGCCGAGGGCCAGCAGCTCAGACATCAGGCGCCGCCTCCTCCGCTCCCATGAGGAGCCAAGGATGGCGCCTCATCTCCGCGTCCGGGGGCGGCTTGGCCACCGTTGGCGCGGGTCTCCGCAAAGCTGGCCAGCTCGCGCAGCTCCCGCTCGATCCGCTGCAGTTTCGCCGCCATGATCGCGACGTAGACGACGATCAGGACGAGGAAGACGACGTAGGCGCCCGCGACGTACTTGCCGGCCTCGTCGAGGGGCAGGGCCGGCGCGGCGAGCGGCAGGATCTCGAGCAGGGCCACGGTCAGCTCACCTCCGGGGCGACGCGCGACGCGCCGCCCGGGGCGGGCGCATCGAGGGCGCGGCGCAGGCGCTTCAGCTGGCCCGAGGCGCTCTTCGCGGTCAGCTCGAACTTGACCAGGGTCACCCAGAGCAGGCCCATCGCCGCCAGGGAGACGAGGAAGGTCAGCATCATCTCACCGGGCAGGCCGCCGTTGGCAGTGGCGAAGGTGCGCGGGTGGACGAGGCTCTCGGCCATCCGCACCGCGATGAAGTTGAGCGGCACGAACGCCCCCGCCGTCACCGCGAAGACCGAGGCGTAGCGGGCCTGGCGCTCGCGGTCCTCGATCGCGTAGCGGAAGGGGTAGTACGTCGCGTACATCAGGAAGACGATCAGGAAGCTGACCAGCGTCGGCTCGTCCCAGACCCACCAGTGGCCCCACGAGGCCTTGGCCCAGATCGCGCCCGTGATCAGCACGGCGACGCCGAAGATCACCGACATGTGGATCGCGACGTAGGAGTAGGCGTCCCAGCGCGAATCGCCGCTGCGCAGGTGCAGCACCGCGAAGACGCCGCCGGCGACGAAGCCGAGCAGGGCGACGATCGCGAGCGGCACGTGCAGGTAGAAGATCTTCTGGATGAAGCCCTGGTCGGCGTCGAGCGGCGCGTAGAAGAAGGTCAGCGAGAGGGCGAGCGCCAGCGTCGCCACGGTGGCGATCGAGAGGGTTCTGAGGCCTTTGCCGTACATGCGTTCCGCGCGGTGGGAGGGGAGGGCTGCTCAGTCCTCCAGCAGGAAGTCGAACACCGCGTATCCGACGAGGAGGAAGACCAAATCGTATAGCCCGAGCACCGCCAGCCAGGTGCCGAAGCGCTCGTAGGACGGACCGCCCATCTCGAGCAGCGGCTCGCTGGCGCCCGTCGCGGCGATCATCAGCGGCACGACGAGCGGCAGCAGGACGAGCGGCGCGAGCAGGTCCCGGGCGCGCGAGTGGACCGCCATCGAGGAGATCAGCGTGCCGGTCGCGGCGAGGCCGATGTCGGCGAGCAGCAGGACGGCGAGGAGCGGCGGCAGCGCCGCGGCCGAGTCGAGGAAGAAGATCGCGAAGACCGGCACGACAACCGCCTCCAACACGAGCAGGTAGGCGAGCAGCGCCGCCGCCTTGGCGGCGAACAGAGCGGTGCGGTCGATCGGCGCCAGTCGGATCGCGTCGAAGCCGCCCTCCTCGCGCTCGGCGACGAAGAGGCGGTTGATGCCGAGGATGGCGGCGAAGAGCAGCGTCGCCCAGAGCACGCCGGACGCGAGGCTGCCGGAGAGCGCGGTGCGGTCGAGCCCGAAGCGGAAGATGACGAAGGTGGTGACGGCGAAGAGGGCCATCGCCGGCAGCGACTGCAGGGTGCGCAGCTCGGTGCGCAGGTCCTTGCCGAGGATCGCCCGGAAGGCGACGGCCGAGGGCGTCATCGCAGCGCCGCCTCGCGAAGCTGGGCGCTGCCGTCGGGCTCCAGCCGCAGGACCTTGTCGGCTTCGGGCAGGAAGCGCTCGGGGTCGTGGGTGACGACGACCCGCGTGCGGCCCTCGGCGGGGCCGATCAGCGCGCGGGCCAGCTCGCGCCCCCCGGCGTCGAGGTTCGAGTCGGGCTCGTCGAGCAGCAGCAGCTCCGGCTCGTGCAGGACGCAGCGGCAGATCGCCAGCCGCTGGCGCATCCCGGCCGAGAGCTCGGCGACCCGCTCGTCGGCGCGGCGCTCCATCCCGGCCGCGGCCAGCAGGGAGGCGATCCGCGCCTCGGCCGCATCGCCGCGCAGGCCGTGCAGCCGGGCGTGGAAGCGCAGGTTCTCGCGCCCGCTCAGGTCGCGGTAGAGCAGCGGCTCGTGACCGAGCAGGCCGATCCGCCCGCGCGCCTTCCAGGCCTCCCCGGGCAGCGCCGCTCCCAGCACCCGCGCCTCGCCCGCCGTCGGCCGCAGCAGCGTCGCGAGGATCCGCAGCAGCGTCGTCTTGCCCGCCCCGTTCGGTCCCAGGACTAGCAGCGATTCGCCGGCGGCGATCGAGAGGTCGACGCCGGCCAGGGCCGCGCGTTCCCCGAAGTCCCGGCGCAGGCCGCGCAACTCGATCGCCGTGCTCACGGAGGGGATTCTCGCCGAGCCGCGCCTGCTCCGTTGGGCGTCTATATGCGACTTAACGGAGCGGGCGTGCGGCCACGACCGCTCAGCCGCGTCGCTTCTTCAGCGTGCGGGCGCCGATCTTGAGCAGCGGGCCGGCGCCCTCGCGCAGCGCCCCGGTGCGCTTCGCGCCTTTGCCGTAGAGGATCTTCGCGGACGTGCGGACGGCTTCCCCGAGGGTGCGGTCGTAGGGGTGCCACCAGAAGTCGCGGGTGAGGCCGGGCTCCCAGGAGTTGTGCTTGACGTTGACGCACTCGTAGAAGCCGAACTTGGAGTGGGAGCGACCGACGCCGGAGTTCTTGACGCCCCCCCAGGCGCACTGGCAGGCACCGTGGCTGAACGAGTGGTCGTTGACCCAGACCATCCCCGACTCGATCCGGCGGGCGATCCGCGCGCCCTTCTGGCGGTCCTTGGTCCAGACCGATGCGCCGAGCCCGAACTCGGAGTCGTTGGCCAGGTCGATCGCCTCCTGCTCGGAGTCGACCACGACGATCGGCAGGACCGGGCCGAAGATCTCCTCCTTCATGATCCGCATCGCGTGGGTCACGTCGCTCAGCACGGTCGGCGCGACGAACTTGCCGGAAAGGCCGGCGACCTCGGTCGGGCCGCCGCAGTGCCTGGTCGCGCCCGAGGCGACCGCGTCGTCGATCAGCTCGCGGACGATCTCGTACTGGCCCTCGGACGTCATCGGGCCGATCTCGGTCTCCCACTGGAGCGGGTCGCCCAGCCGCAGCTTCGCCGCCTCGCGGGCGACGCCCTCGATGAAGCGGTCGGCCACCTCGCGGACGACGTAGACGCGCTCGATCCCCGAGCAGGTCTGGCCGGCGTTGGCGAATCCGCCCCAGACGGCGCCGGAGATCGCGTTGTCCATGTCGGCGTCGGCGCAGACGATCATCGGGTCCTTGCCGCCCAGCTCGAGCACCGAGCCCTTCAGCTGCCCGGCGCAGACCTCGCCGACCTTGCGGCCGACCTCGACCGAGCCGGTGAAGAAGATCTTGCCGGCACTGGAACGCGCCAGCGCGTCGCCGACAGCACCGCCGCCGTGAACGACGCGGATCAGGCCCTCTGGCAGGCCGCCCTTCTCGAAGACGCGGCGGATCGTCTCGCCCAGCAGCGGCGTCAGGCTGGCCGGCTTGAGCACGACGCCGTTGCCGGCCATCAGCGCGATCGCCACCTCGCCGAAGGGGATCGACCAGGGGTAGTTCCAGGGCGCGATGACGCCGACCACGCCGATCGGCTCGTAGGAGAAGTAAGAGCGCTTGCTGAGCAGGAACGCCTGCGACATCCGGACCTTCTCGTCGGCGAGGATCTTCGGGCCGGCCTTGGCGCACCAGTGCAGCGCGTCGATCGTCGGCAGCAGCTCCATCGTGTAGGCCTCCGCGCGCGGCTTGCCCTGCTCGTTGACGAGCAGCTCGGCGATCTCGTCGACGTCGTCGAGCAGCGCGTCGGCGGCACGGCGCAGGTAGCGGGCGCGGTCCTCCAGCGACAGCTCGGCCCAGGCGGGCTGGACGCGGGCGACGTCGTCGACCACTCCCTGGACCTGGTCGGGCGTGATCGTCGCGACCGAGCCGACCAGCTCGCCGGTGGCGGGGTTGAAGCTCTCGAGGGTGGACTGGGCGGCGGGAACCTCGGTGATGGTGGCCATGCGAGCGATTGTAGGTGCAAACCACCTGCCGCCGGACGCGAATCGCGTTGCAGACATTTTGCATTTCTGTCTCCCATCCGCAACTTCCTGTCCGCTACGGTGCGATCATGGAGGCGATGAGGGAGAGCTGGACCGACGAGCGCCTTGACGATTTCAGGGCGGAAACGGCGCGACGCTTCGACGAGGTCGACCGTCGAATCGACAGGGTCGATGCCGACATCCGAGAGCTGCGGGGCGGGATGAACACTCGTCTCGAGCGGGTGGACGCGCGGCTCGATGTCCTCAACCAGACGATCCTGAAGCTGGGCTCTGGCGCACTTGTCACCTTCGTCGTCGGCTTCGCAGGCATGATCGCCACTCAGCTTTGAAGTCTTCGCGGGGCGCCTGCAAACGCCTGAGCCGACTCCCGGCTTCCTCATACTGACCCTGTGGCCGAGCGGCTGTTCGACACCGAGGAGACGGGCGCACGGGACGGGGTGCCGTCCGACGCGCCCCTGGCGGCGCGGATGAGACCCCGGACGCTGGATGAGCTGGTCGGGCAGGCGCACGTGCTCGGCGCGGGGTCGGCGCTGCGGACGGCGATCGAGTCGGGGCATCCGCACAGCGCGATCCTCTACGGGCCGCCGGGGTCGGGGAAGACGACGCTGGCCCGGATCGCCGCCGCCGGCGCGGAGGGGGCCTTCGAGGAGGAGTCGGCCGTCAACGCGGGCAAAGCGGAGATCCGCGGCGTGATCGAGCGGGCGCGCGAGCGCCGGCGGGCGTCGGGCCGCCCGACGATCCTCTTCCTCGACGAGATCCACCGCTTCAACAAGGCCCAGCAGGACGCGCTGCTGCCGGCGGTCGAGGAGGGGCTGCTGACGCTGATCGGCGCGACCACCGAGAACCCTTACTTCGAGGTCAACTCGGCGCTGCTCTCGCGCTGCCAGATATACGAGCTGCATCCGCTCGAGCCCGACCGGGTGGAGGAGCTGCTCCGCCGCGCCCTCACGGATTCCGAGCGAGGCGTCGCCGAGCCGCCGCCGGTCGAGGACGCGGCGCTGGCGATGCTGGCCCACCGCTCCGGCGGCGATGCCCGCGTGGCCCTCTCGGCCCTCGAGCGGGCCGTGGAGCGCGCCGACGGCGAGCCGATCGACGTCGCCGCGGCCGAGGACGCGCTGCAGCGCAAGGCGCTCGAATACGACCGCGAGGGCGACCGCCACTACGACTTCGTCTCCGCCTGGATCAAGGCGACCCGCAGCTCCGACGTCGACGCCTCCCTCTACTACCTGGCCGTGATGCTCGAGGGCGGCGAGGACCCCCGCTTCATCGCCCGCCGCATGGTCGTCCTCGCCTCCGAGGACGTCGGCAACGCCGATCCGCGGGCGCTGCTGGTCGCCGACGCCGCCGCCCGGGCGGTCGACAGGGTCGGCCTGCCCGAGTGCGCGCTCAACCTCGCCCAGGCCGCCGTCTACCTCGCCCTGGCGCCGAAGTCGAACGCCTCCTACAAGGGGCTCGGCGCGGCGCGCCGCGAGGTCCGCGAGCACGGCGCCAAGCCGCCGCCCGACTACCTCCGCGACGCCCACTACCCCGGCGCGAAGAAGCTCGGCCGCGGCGAGGGGTACCGCTACGCGCACGACGAGCCGGGCGCGGTCAGCGACCAGCCCCTGATGCCCATCGGGCTGGAGGAGCGGCGTTTCTACGCGCCGACCGACCGCGGCTTCGAGGCCGAGCTAGGGAAGCGCCTCGAGGAGCTGAGAAAGCGGCTCGGGAGCTAGGCCGATACGGACCCGAGCAGGGGGTTCTGGACGCTTGTCGCAGGCGCAACTTCCCCAGGGGGTGGGTGTTTCAGAAAGCGGCTTCCCCAGCTAGAGCCAGGGAGAGCCGACACACCGACCGGAGGCCTGGACTGGGGGTCTCCGGTCGGACCAAAACAGGGGTAGGGGATTCGACGGCCGCGCCGTGCACTGGTGCGGTCGTCGTGCGTGGAGCGGGGAGCGCCGACCGCCTACCCTGTCCGTGGTGACGGTATGAGCGAAGAGCGGCTGCGACTCGGCGGCATGGCGCTGCGCAACGGCCTGCTGATCCACGGGCCGACCCACTGGGCCGCGGCGGTGCGCGATCGCGACGGCTCGGTGCGGGTCGCCTCGGAGCGCAAGCCCGAGCTGGCGCCCAAGCTGGCGGCGCGGCTGCCGGGCCTGCGCGGCCCGCTGAAACTGGCCGAGGCGCTTGCCGTGCTGCCGCTGGTCCGCCGTCGCCTGCCGGCGGCGCGGCTGCCCTTCGAGGACGCGCGTGTGATCGCCGCGATCGGCACGACGCTGCTGGTGACCGCGGCGCTGCGCCGTCGCCTGCCGAGCTCGGCCCTCCGCGAGGGACTGGTCCAGGCGGTGGGAATCGTGCCGGGCGTGGTCGCGCTGACCGACCGCGACCTCGCCGCCTACCACGGCGTCGAGCACAAGGCGATCGCCGCCTACGAGCAGGGCGTCGACGACCCGGCCTCGGTGCCCAAGGAGCACGACCGCTGCGGCTCGAACCTGATCGCGCCGATGATGCTGCTCTCGGTCGGCGGGACGGTCCTGCTGGAGCGGATGGTCGACCGCCCCGGCCCGCTCGCCCGCGCCGCCGTCGGTGTCGGCGGCGCGTCGGCCGCAGTGGAGATGTTCGCCTGGAGCGATCGCAACCACGGCGCCCCGCTCGCCGAGGCGTTCCACACGCCCGGCCGGGAGATCCAGCGCCGGCTGGCGACGCGGGAGCCGACTCCGGAGCAGCTCCAGGTCGGGGTCGCGGCGCTCGCCGAGATCCTCCGGGTCGAGGGAGACGGCCGCGCCGACGACGAGCCGGCGCCGCCCACGTAGACTGGCGCGCGATGTTCGGACGAATCGACCACATCGGCGTAGCCGTGGAGGACATCGACGCGGCGCTCGAGCTGTACCAGGGGGCCTTCGAGATGGAGGTGGGTCACCGCGAGACGGTCGAGTCGCAGGGCGTCGAGGCGGTCCTGCTCGACGTCGGCGACGGTCACGTCGAGCTGCTGCGCCCGCTCGGGCCGGACACGCCCGTCGGCAAGTTCATCGCCAAGCGCGGCGCCGGCCTGCACCACGTCGCGTACGCGGTCGACGACATCGACGCGACCCTGGAGAGGCTCTCGGCGGCCGGGCTGGAGCTGATCGACAGCGAGGCCCGGGTCGGCATCGGCGGCAGCCGCGTCGCCTTCGTCCAGCCGCGCTCGACCGGCCGCGTGCTGACCGAGATAGTCCAACCCGCGGGAGGGCACTGATGACGGATGCACAGAGGGTCGAGATCGGCTTCGAGGGCGGCCAGGTCGTCTCGGTGCGGCTCACCGACGACGAGCTGAAGGACCTCCGCAAGCAGGTCGAGAAGGGCGGCTGGTACGACGTGAAGACGGAGGACGGGGTGCTCGCCGTCTACGTCGGCAAGGTCTCCTTCCTGCGCATCGACTCGGGCGAGCACCGTGTCGGCTTCTCCCTGAACCGTCCGGACTGACCGCCCGCCACGTGGGATAGTGGCTCCGTGAGACCGCGGACCGCATTGGGGCTGGCCGGAGCGGCCGTCCTGGGCGCGTCGCTGTGGTGGCGCAAGAACCCTTCCGCGTGTCCGTACGGGCAGCGGTTCTGGGTCGAAGCGCCGCACCCGATCATCACCCGCGATCGGCTGCGCGAGGTGCTGCGGCCGCAGCCCGGCGAGCGGCTGCTGGAGATCGGTCCCGGCACCGGCTACTACACCCTGGACATGGCGGGGTGGATCGGGCCGGAGGGGAGGGTCGAGATCTTCGACCTCCAGCAGGAGTTCCTCGACCACGTCATGCGCCGCGCCGCCGAGCGCGGTCTCGACAACATCGTCGCGACCCAGGGCGATGCGACCGCGCTGCCCTACGAGGACGGCTCGGTCGACGCCGTCGTCCTGACCGCCGTGCTCGGCGAGATCCCCGACCGCGCCAAGGCCCTGAGCGAGATGGCACGCGTGCTCCGCCCTGGCGGCCGCCTCGTCGTCGGCGAGCTGGTCGGCGATCCGCACTTCACCACGCTGGCCTCGCTGAAGCGCCAGGCTCCGAACGCCGGCCTCGCCTTCGAGGAGCACTCCGGCAACCGGCTCGGCTACTTCGCCCGCCTCACGCCCCGCTGAGGAGGGGCTGAAGCGCGGCGGGCTGGGGGGCCCGCCGCGCTGATTCGCAACCTCAGCCCTCGCGGCAGCCCAGAATCTGGAGCCGCAAGTTTTTCTTCGTCCGCCGGCTGTTCTGAGCTTTCATGTTCAGGAAGCCGGTGCGTTCCCTGGCGCAGAGGTTCTGCGAGTTGACCAGGAGCCCGCGGTTGCCGCCCCGCATGGTGAGGACGAACCGGTTGACGGCCACGTCGGGCACTTTCGGGAACACGGTCTTCAGCCGACCGTTCTTCACCGAGCTGATCACGCCGCGCAGGCGGATGTCCACCTGGCCGCGCAGGTCGACCAGCAGGTCGGGGAGCGGGTTGTCGGACGAGGTCAGGTAGACCGGACCCCTCAGGCCGCCTTTGACGAGGGGCGAGCTGGCCCGGGCGTGCCCGTAGATCGCCTTCTTCGGGCATTCCTTGGCGGCCAGCTGCACCCGCGTGCAGATGGTCCTGATGTGACTCTGGTCGAGGATCGTCGCCCGCGGCAGGATGAACGCGACGCGACGCAGGTTCGCGTCGTTCTTGCGGGCGTCGAAGATCGCCCGGAACTTCGGGTTGTCGGCCCGCTGCGTCTGCCCCTTGCCGCCGAGGATCCTGGCCGCGAACTTCGGCTTGAACTTCAGCTTGCGGCACTCCGTCGCGCGGAACGGGCTCGACGGTTTGGCCTCGAACCAGGCGGCCGGATCGAGCGGATTGGCACCGCCGCCGAAGATTCCGGCGAGGACCTGGAAGCCGGGTCGGCAGGTGGTCGGGTTGAGCGTGAACTTGTTCCGGGTCAGCTCGACCTCGATCTTGCGGATGCCGAGCTTCGCGCCGCCGAAGACGAACGGGATCGGGTCCGAGACCGCGTGGACCTCGGCCGTTTCCGGATCGACGTTGAGCGCGACGCGCACCACGACCACTCCGAGGTCGAACGGACCGGCGACCGCCGAGGTGACGAACACCATGCTCACCGGTGCCCCTTTGTAGGGGCCGGCGAGGTAGACGTTGCCGTTGACCTTCAGCGGGTCCGGGCCGGAGCCGGCGTGGATCTTGGCCGTGCCGACCCAGCTGCTCTCCGGGCAGAGCGGGGTCGCCAGCACCTCGGAGCCGCTCTTAGCGCCGCCGCCGGCGATCGCCTCCTCGGAGCAGTACTCGACTCCGCGCAGTTTCGCGACCATGCCGGGCGGCAGGTGCACGTCGACGCGACGGATCTCCTGCTCGCCGTCGTCCCGGAAGATGCGTAGTTCGAACGGGCTGAACGCACCGGCCTTGCCGTTGCGCGGCCCCGCTCCGAAGCCGGGCTCGAAGGGCCGGGCCGCGAGCGTCTCCGGACAACCGCCGCCCGTCGGCGAGGAGGTCAGTTTGAACTCGCTCGTCGGCGTCGCGAAGGTCCCCGGCCGCGCCCACGGCTCCAGCGAGCCGGTCGACCGGTTGGGGCCGCAGGTCGGCGGGCTGGTCAGCAGACCCTTGTCCGGGTCGAGCCTCATCGTCACCGATTCGAACGGCACCTGCGGGGTTTCCCTCAGGCTGGCGGTCAGCTGACCCGTCTCCGCGTCGGCTTTGATGTTGCCGATCAGCCGCACGTCGACGCCGTAACGGTCCGACTTGGGGTTGATGAAGATCCGGTACATCTCACCGGACTCCGGGTCGCGGCTCAGCTGCTGACCCAGGTAGACGTCCCCGTTCAGCGCGTCGGGGGGCAGCAGCTGCGTCTCCACTTCCGCCGTGCCGATTTTCGAGCCCGCCGGGCAGGTGACGGGGTTCCTGGTCCCCTTGCCGAACTGCTCGGTCGTGCAGGACTCGAGGCCCGGCGCTGCCGACGGATTCAGGCCCATGCCGTCCGGCAGGGTCAGGTCGGCATTGCGGACGTGCGAGCGTTCGAGCCCTTCGGGGTCCGGTTCGAACGGCATTTTCACCGTCACGACCGGAGCCGCCGGAGAGTCGACCTGGTCGGTTCCGGGTGAGACCTCGAGCGACGGGTCGAAGGGGACCAGCTCACAGCCGGTCACCCCCACGCCCGGTGGAAGCTCCGCCTCCCACGGGGTGAAGCCGTCGGGGAAGGGCACCGCCTGTTCGTCGGGGAAGTGCCCCTGTGCGCGAAGGAAGGTCGAATAAACACCGGTCGTCGGGTCGAAGCACGTGGTGGGAAGCGTGATGTAGCTGCCGTCGCCCGAGCGGCCGAACTGGACGATGCGGCTTCTAAGGGTGTGGGCGACGGGGTTCGGCGGCGGGAGTTTGATCGTGAAGCCCTGGTGATAGTCGCTCTCCCAGGCCACGTCGCCTTCCAGGTAGACCTCCGATTTCGCCGATCCGATCTTGAAGCCGAAGCGGGCCGGCTCCCCGAATTCAGGGACGAGGTTGTAGATCGGCACTTTGGTGTTGAGCGCCGGGTTCGGGGGCAGGACGGCCCCTTTCGGCAGGAAATTGCCGGAGCCGGGCGGGAACTCGATCACGCCACCGACCTGAACAGAGAGCGTGACTTCCTCGCGTCCCACTATCGAGCCGGCGGGACAGTTCGCCTCGTTCGCTTTGAACACGGCGATCTCACACTGGGGGGTTGCCTGCGGATTGACGGTCAGGCCGGCCGGCAGGTCGACCCGGACCATTTTCACGAGGGCTTCCGTTTCTTCCAGCGTGTTGGGAATGATCGTTTTGTGTTTGACGATGTACTGGGTGAAGCCGATGGGAGGATGGCCGCCCGCCTGGGTGTAGAAGAGCTCCGGCGTGTCCGGCGAGCACTGCACGGGCCATGGTGGGTCTTCGAGGCAAGTCCCTGCCTGGAAGCCCGATTTCTCACTTTCCGGCGGCGGATATTGTTTTTCGATCACGTCGCCGGTGTCGGCGAATGCCGACGGCGCACCAAGGGCGAAGACGAGCAGTGCGGCGGCGAGCGCTGCAAGCCCGAACGAGCGCGTACCTCTCATATAACTCTCCTCAAAAGACGGGTTCCATTGAATACCCGCCTCCCGCAACTGGAAACGGTACAGGACGGAGTCCGCCGGCTTTCCGGGCTCGCTACCGAGGAGTGGCCAGGGCGGCCCAGAGGCGCTCCTCGGCCTCTGCGACACGGTGTGCCGCGACACCCACCTGCCGCCACAGCGCGGGCACCGGCTCGTCCCGTTCGCTGGCGGCGTGCAGGTCGGTGGCGAGGTCGGTCCAGCGCGCCGCCGCCTCGCCGGCGTGCGGCGCCTCGGGGCGGCCGGCCTGCTCGAGGAAGCGCGAGTACATGAGACGGAAGGCGCCGCCGCCGGTGCCGCGACGCTCGATCACCTGGTAGCCGAAGCGGGCGCACCACTGCCAGTCCTCGGCCACCTCGGGCCAGGAGCCGACCTCGTCGGCCAGCCGCCGCACGGCGTCGAGGCCGGAGAAGCCCGGGAACTCCGGCTCGAGCATCGCCGTCGCCGCTCGCTCGATCGCGGCCGGGACGGCATCGAGCAGGCGCGTCGCGTCGATCCCCTCGGAGGCGGTGAACATATGCCCCGCTAGCGGATAGGCCGAGTGGCTGCTGTGCCGCGCCCGGTCCAGGTTGTCGAGCCGGGTCGTCTGCAGCTGCTCGAAACCGGTGTCGGAGAGGTAGGCCACCTCCTCGTCGTAGCCGGCGAGGACGACCGCGTGGCCGGGGAAGTGCGCCGAGCTGCCGTAGTGGTCCAGGTGGTAGAGGTCGGTGAGCAGGAGGACGGGGTGGCCGGCGTCGATCTCGGCGCGGGCCGCCTGCCAGGCGTCGCCGTCGCCCGGCTCGAAGGTCCGCAGCCGCAGCGCGGCGCCGGTCAGCTCGTCGAACGTCTCCTCCAGCCTGGCGGTGCGGCCGTTGAACCAGCGGCTGGGCGAGGCGTCCTCGATCGTCACGTAGTAGAAGCACGCGCCCGCGCCGAGGCCGAACGCCATCTCCTCGCCGATCTCCACCCCGTGGAAGGCGAGCAGGTTGCGCAGGGCGGTCGAGCCGCAGTGGTGGCCGGGGGTGTGGACGTATCCGGGGACGAACGGCATCGGGAGGAAGCGTATGGCCCGACTATCCTGCTCCGCCGTGCAGGAACTCGACCTCAGGATCATGCGGTTCATGCGGACGCGCGGGCACACCCCCGGCGTCGAGAGGGCCGCGCAGGTTCTCGGCAAAGCCGGGAACCACGGGGTGGTCTGGTTGGCGATCGGGGGTCTCCTCGCGGCGCTCGACGGGGCGAACCGGGAGGCCTGGGTCGTCTGCGCCGCGCTCGGGCCGGTCGCGATCGGGTTGAACTACGTGGTCAAGCTGGTCGTGCGGCGGCCGCGGCCGGTGATCGAGGGGCTGCCGCCGTTGGGCGGCGCGCCGAGCTCGCTGAGCTTCCCCTCGGCCCACGCGACCTCGTCGTTCGCGGTGGCGACGGCGATGGCGCGGGTCGAGCCGCTGGGGGCGCTCGCCTTCCTGCTCGCCTTCGCGGTCGCGCTCGGCCGTCCCTACCTCGGCATGCACTATCCCTCCGACGTCGCGATCGGGGCCGTGCTGGGGGTCGCGCTCGGCCTGATCGTCCCCCTCTCCCTATGAAGGTCGGCATCGTCGGCCTGCCCAACGCGGGCAAGTCGACCCTCTTCAACGCGCTGACCAAGGGCGGCGCGCAGATGGGCGACTATCCGTTCACGACGATCGAGCCGAACGTGGCGATCGCGCAGGTGCCGGATGGCCGTCTCGAACGGGTCGGCGAGACCGTCGGCAGCTCCGAGCTGGTCCCGGCGACGATCTTCTTCCACGACATCGCCGGCCTGGTCAAGGGCGCCTCCGAAGGCGAGGGGCTCGGCAATCGCTTCCTTGCCTCGATCCGCGAGACGGACGCGATCTGCCACGTCGTCCGCTGCCATGCCGACAGCGGCGTGCCGCACCCCGACGGCCGCGTCGACCCGCTCGCCGACATCGAGACGATCGAGACCGAGCTGGTCCTCTCCGACTACGAGCAGGCGGAGCGGCGCCTCGAACGGGTCTCGAAGCAGGCCAAGACCGGGGACGCGGAGGCGATCGCCGAGCGTGACTGGCTGCAGGCCGTGCACGAGGAGCTCGCGGCGGGGCGTCCCGCTCGCTCGGTCCCGGTGCCCGATGCCGCCCCTCACGCCGCCCGCAACCTGCAGGCGCTGACCACGAAGCCGATCCTCTACGTCGCCAACGTCGACGAGGGCGACGCAGCGGCCCCGGTGGTCGTCGCCGAGCACGCCGCGGCGATCGGCGCCGGCGTGGTCGCTGTCAGCGCCCGGATCGAGAACGAGCTGGCCGAGCTCGACCCGGCCGAAGCCGAGGAGATGCGCGAGTCCTACGGGGTCGAGGGGTCGGGACTCGACCGCCTCGTCCGCGCCGCCTACGACCTGCTCGAGCTGATCACGTTCTTCACCGCCGGCGAGGGCAAGGAGGCGGTGGCGCGGCCGCTGCGCCGCGGCGCCACCGCCTGGGAGGCGGCCGGAACGATCCACACCGAGATCCAGGAAGCCTTCGTCAAAGCCGAGGCGATCGGCTGGGAGCAGCTGGTCGAGTGCGGCGGCTACGCCCCGGCCCGCGACCGCGGCCTGCTGCGGATCGAGGGTCGCGACTACGTCGTGCAGGACGGCGACGTGGTGACTATCAAGGTCTAGACGCCTGCAAGCGGGCGCAGGCGTCTAGGCAATCAGTACGAGCAGTCGCGTCCGCCGGACACGTACTGGAAGGGGCCGAGCTGTTCTGGGGCGCCGCCGCCGAACTGGTAGGCGCCGGTGACGACCCCGTTCGTCGCGACGCGCCATTCGTAGAAGCCGCCGCCGCTGACGCTCTCGTTGAACGCCCAAGAGCCGTCGGCCTCGACCACGGCGTTCTGCACTTCGTAGGTCTGGCTCGATCGGATGTCGGAGCCCGAGGTCGGGGTCAGCCGGCAGTAGTAGAACGATCCGTCGCCGAAGTGGCTGTAGCGTTCCTCGACGGCGCAGTTCGGCCAGCCGGCGGGGCAGTCGGTGAAGGTCGAGTTCGCGAGGTAGCGCTGCAGGAACGGCGAGGCGTCGTTGCCCTCCAGCCGGCGACCCGGCGGCTCGAAGAGCGCTGCGGGGCCGGGCGCGGGGGCTGCGACGGGAGCCGGAGTCGTCGTCCCAGGGGCCGGCTGCGGTTTCGGTTTGCGCACTTTCCGGCACCGTTTGACTTTCACTTTCCTGCCGTCGCGTTTGACGGTGACGGTTTTCAGTTTGTAGCCGCGCGGGCATTTCCGTTTGCCTTTTTTGGCGGCGCTGGCACCGGCAGGCGCACCGGCGTCCGCCGTCGCAAGCGCGGTCGAGCCGCCCAGGACTGCCAGGCAGCAGAGGATCGCGACGAGACGGCTCGGGCGAAGCATGCGGGCAGGCTATCTAGAGTGCTGGGCCTATCGCAATCCCAAAATTAGAAAAATCTCGTTTCCCGCAGGTGCCGGCGAAGGCCGGCCACTACGAGAGCTTCTACGTCAAGGCGTGCCGGCCCGGCGGCGGCCAGGGGATCTGGATCCGCCACACGGTCCAGAAGCGGCCCGGCGCCGAGCCGACCGCCTCGATCTGGTTCGTGCTCTTCGACCGCGCCGCCGAAGGGCCGAAGGCGACGAAGGTGACGGTCCCCGCCGCCGAGCTCTCCGAGCCGGCCGGTTCCTGGATCCGCATCGGCGGCGCCGAGATCCGGCCCGGGCGCGCGAGCGGCTCGATCGCGACCGAGGCACTGGAGGCGTCGTGGGACCTCACCTTCGAGGGCGATGCGGATCCGTGCAGGTACCTGCCGGCCGACTGGCTCTACGAGGCGCCCGTGCCGCGGACCAAGTTCGTCGCCCCCTTCCCGAACGCGCGCTTCCGGGGTCGCCTCGACGTCGCCGACGAGGCGATCGACCTCGACGGCTGGCCGGGGATGATCGGCCACAACTGGGGCAGCGAGCACGCCGAGCGCTGGGTCTGGCTGGAGGGAACCGGCTTCGAGGGCTCGCCCGAGACGTACTTCGACGCCGGCGCGGCCCGGATCGAGCTCGGCCCCTGGACGACGCCCTGGCTCCCCTCGGGGATGCTCGTGCTCGACGGAGAGCCGCACCGCCTCGGCGGCTTCGGGAAGATCCGCTCGGCCTCGATCCGCGAGTCGCCCGGCGAGTGCTCCTTCGTCCTGCCCGGCAAGGACGCGGTGGTCCGCGGCCGGGTCTCGGCCCCGCGCAAGGACTTCGTCGGCTGGGTCTACGCCGACCCCAAAGGACCCGAGCACAACACGATCAACTGCTCGGTCGCAGACCTCGAGCTGACCGTCGAACGTCCCGGGCGGCCGTCGCGGACCCTAACGCTGCCAGCCGGCGCGGCGTACGAGCTAGGCATGCGCGAGACGGATCACGGCATCCCGATCCAGCCCTACGACGACGGCTGAGGAGGCCGAAAGGGTTGGCGCAACGTGTACCTGCGCTCCTGCGTAACGCCCGCCGGCGATAGGGGCGCCGCCTTGGTAATGGTTGTAAAGTCGAGAAGCCTGTTGGCAAGGAGCTGACGAAGACCGCGCTTGATCGTATCTTCTGACACCCCATACCATTGGCTTCCCTGTTTGGCTGGTAGCAGAAAGTCGTCCTCCAGCGAGAGTGCGATGAGTAGAACCGCCTTGCCGGCGAGCCCCATCCTCGCGAAGAATCGTCCGCGCCAATAGACATAGGGCAGCTTGAAATAATCGCCGTCGGGATCTTTTCCTTTATGGCTGGCGCCGGGATGGGTGTAGGGAATGCCGGAGCCGTCTTCGCGTAGAAGTTCGATCACGCGATTGCGGGAGGTCCCGGAGATGGCGACGAGATTTTCTTGCTCAAGCCATTTCCAGCTTCGCGTGATGCGAGCCGCACCCGCCGACCCATGCAAGCCGGTCAGTCGCGTCCATACAGAGGTGGCCAATGAAACGTTGAAAGGCTCATCGCTGGCGAGGGCATGCGCCAGCAGATATAGATCCAGCGCGACGGAACGTCTTGCTCGGACGAAGGCCGCAAGCGGGGCTGCGCCTCCTCCTCGTAAGTCACGGCGCTGAACGAATGACCGCCTTAGGGGCAGGTGATCTCTTCCCGACCTCGCGAGAAGAGCCTCAATGGCATCAAGTTGGTCAACGGCCATTCCGACGGCTCAAATCGGCCTGAAGGTGCCGACATGATGAGGCATGCCTGGCCCGCAATACAACCGAAGCATCGATCCGTCGGGGGTGGCACCTTCATATACAAGCCAGCCGGGCTCCTCAAAAATTTGAGACGCGTGCGCACGCGCGTGGCGTACGTCGCTTTGCGGAATGCCGAATTTCTGGCAAAGCGACACAGCCCTGTCCCCGAGAGTTACGTCGGCTGGATTCACGCGACTCACCCTAGCGCTTGCCTGGGCGTTCGGATCAAGGGCACGTCCCCTGACTAGACGTTCTGGCACTCGCTATAGAAGCCCGTAATAGCTCCTTGCTTAGCACCGATACAAGAACCGCTATTAGCGCCACACAAGCAGATGTACCTTAGAGCTTGGCGCCTCGTCATGGTCGCGTACATGCACTAGTTGCATGGGGCGGACTCGAGGCCTAGCATGGCCCCATGAGCCTATCCGTAGACAGAGTCGAGCGCTTCGAAGATGGGGAGATCCTCAACATCGCGATAGATGTCCAGGCTGATTGGTCTCGCTCTGAGTTTCCGCATCAGATGCTGATTGCGGATTACGATGCCGACGGGAACCTGATTGGCCTGGAAGCGGTGGGCGAGTTGGCCCGGCAAGGACTAGACGCCCTTTTCGAGGTTGTTCTCAAGCCAGCGGCTGAGCTGCGTGAGAAAGTCTTTGCTTAGTCACTGGCCAAGCTGAGGATTCCCACTCAGTCCATGACCTTCTTCTGGAAGGTCATCCAGCGGTCGTAGCCGCCGAGCGCCGCGGCGAGCTGATCGCCCCGGATCGACGTGATGCCGCCGGTGCCGTAGAGGCGCGCCCAGACGATCCGCGGGGAGGCGCCGCGCTCGGTCACGACCACGCGTTTCAGCCGCCCCGCCAGGTAGCCGCCGAGCTTGGCGCTGATCTCCGGGCCGGAGAAGCGCAGGGTCCATTCGTGCAGCGGGCAGTAGTGGTCGTAGGGGTCGGGCACGCCGACGAGGTAGGGGACGGGCGGGCCGAAGAAGACGTTCTGGACGCTCTCGGTGTGGCCGCCTGAGCAGGCCGAGAAGAAGGTCTGGGCGATCTGCCCCCCGTAGCGGAGCACTTCCCCATTGGTTTCGTCGGCGGCGCGGTTCGAGCGGGCGGTCTCGGTCGCGATCCCCTCGTAGACCTGGCTGCGGGTGTCCTCGTAGAGGTCGAAGCCGTTGCCGCCGACGAAGCCGGTGAGGGCGTAGGAGCGCGCGGCGATCGCCTGGGCGCGCAGCGCCGCCAGCGGCCACGAGGACGGCGACTCGTTCGGGATCACGCCCTTCACGTACTGGTCGACCGGGACCGCGTTGATCGCGTTGAGCGAGCCGGCGTCGCTCTGCGTTGGCACCACCTCCAGCGCGCCGCGATAGGTGGTGCCGGCGATCGCGATCGTCCCGCCCCCCGCGGCCCGCAGGCCGCTCCCACAGTTGGCCAGGGTGCGGCCGCGGGAGCCGCGCAGGCGCACGCTGCTCCCGACCCTGTGCGCCGCGTAGACCCGATCGGGGTCGAGCGCCATGCCGCAGCCGCTGTGCGCGCCGCTGAAGCTGACGTCGCCGCCCGAGATGTCGACCAGGACGCGCACGATCCGCAGGCTGCCCAGCTTGGCGAGCGTGGTGCCGGCGTAGTAGTGGCGGAGGATGAAGCGGTGGCCCTTGCCGTGCTTGGCGAAGCCGTAGGCGCCGTACTGGCTCATCCCCACCCCGTGGCCGAAGCCGCGGCCTTTGACGATCCAGGTCACGGCCGCCTCCGCCGAGGCGGCGAGGAGCAGGGCGCAGACCAGCGCGCAGAGCGCTGCGGCGGTCGCTTTGGCTCGAATCGGTCCGGGCATTTCTCGAATCCAACAGATTCGCCCTGTGCGAGCAGCGGCCTGCACTAGGCTGAAACAAGTCGACCGAGAGGAGATACGGATGGCGACGCAGACGGTGCGACCGGCCGACCACGAGCTCCTCGCCGCGGGCGAGTGGGCGGAGACCGGCGAGTGGGACGAGGTCCTGAGCCCCTACGACGGGACGGTCGTCGGGCGGGTGCCGCGGGGCGACGCTGCGCTGGTCGACCGGACGGTGGAGGCGGCGCAGGAGGCGTTCGAGGCCGGCGACTTCCCGCAGCACGCGCGCGCCGCCGTGCTCGACCGCGCCGCCTGCCTGGTCGGCGAGCGCCGCGACGACCTCGCCGCGACGATCGCCGCCGAGGCGGGCAAGCCGCTGAAGACCGCCACTCTGGAGGCGGAACGCTGCGTCGACACCCTCACCTTCTCCGCGGTCGAGGCACGCAAGCTGAGCGGCGCCACGGTGCCGATGGAGGCGACGGCCGGCGGCGCCGGCAAGCTCGGCGTGATGCTGCGCGTCCCCTACGGCGTGGTCGGCGCGATCAGCCCGTTCAACTTCCCGCTCAACCTGGTCGCCCACAAGCTCGGCCCGGCGCTGGCGGCCGGCAACGCCATCGTCCTCAAGCCTGCCGGGCAGACGCCGATCTCGGCCCTGAAGTTGGCCGGGATCCTGGTCGAGGCGGGCCTGCCCGACGGCTGGCTCAGCGTCGTCCCCGGTCCCGGCTCGGAGGTCGGCAACGCGCTGGTCGAGCACGAGCTGACCCGCGCGCTGACCTTCACCGGCTCCTCGAAGGTCGGATGGGGGATCCGCAGCCGCGTCCCCCACAAGAAGGTCAACCTGGAGCTGGGCTCGAACGCGCCGCTGATCGTCCACGCCGACGGCGACTGGGAGGCCGCCGCCGACAAGGCCAAGCTGCACGCTTTCTCGCACGCGGGCCAGAGCTGCATCTCGATCCAGCGCGTGCTCGTCCACGAGGAGGTCGCCGACGGCTTCGTCGAGCGCTTCGTCGCCAACGCCGAGGCGCTGCGCGTCGGCGATCCGCTCGACTCCGCGACCGATGTCGGCCCCTTGATCTCGCCCGAGGACCGCGACCGGGTCAAGCAGTGGGTCGACGAGGCGGTCGAGGGCGGGGCCGAGCTGCTGACCGGCGGAGAGCTGGTCGACGGGGACCGCTGCCTGGCGCCGACCGTGCTCGGCGCACCGCCGCGCGAGGCGAAGGTCTGGTGCGAGGAGGTCTTCGGCCCGGTCGCGACGGTCGACCGCTACTCGGACTTCGACCAGGCCCTGGCGATGGCGAACGACTCGAAGTTCGGCCTCCAGGCCGGCGTCTTCACCCGCGACGTGGGCCGCGCGCTCGAGGCGGCGTCGGCGCTCGAGTTCGGCGGCGTCCTCGTCAACGAGGTGCCGACCTTCCGCGCCGACCAGATGCCCTACGGCGGCGTCAAGGACTCCGGCAACACGCGCGAGGGTCCGGCCTACGCGGTGCTCGAGCTGACCGAGGAGCGCCTGGTCTCGCTGCAGGGCTGACCGACCGGCACGAGCCGCCTGATTGGTCGCGGTGCGGCTTGGGTACTTCCCGGGTGGATGGCGACGCTCGGCACCGGGAGGGCACCTAGAAGGAGCAACAGCGGTAGGGCAGCCCTTCTGGCCGCAGCGGTGTCTGTCCTCGTCGGGGTCGTCGTCGTGGCCGGGGCCGGCGCGGCCGGCAACCCGCTCGGCCTGACGACGCTGGAGCAGCGGATCGTCGCCGACGGCGCCTCCGGCTTCGACCAGCTCGGCATCGGGCCGGGCGAGGGCTACGCCGTTCGCGAGGGCGGCTTCGGGGCGGCGCAGCCGGGCCGGGGCGAGCGGCGCGTGTCGCTCGCCTACTTCGGCCAGCTCTCCGACTTCCAGCTCGCCGACGAGGAGAGCCCGGCGCGGGTCGAGTTCGTCGATCCCTCGGGGCCGCCGGTCGAGGCCGCGTTCCGGCCATGGGAGGCGCTGCAGCCGTTCGTCGACGACGCGATGATCCGCCAGGTCAACGCCCTCTCGGGCGCTTCGCCGGTCGCTGCCGGAGACGGGTCGCGCAGCGCGATGGACTTCGTCATCGACACCGGCGACTCGGCCGACAACCAGCAGCTCAACGAGACCGAATGGGTGCGGACCCTGCTCGAGGGTGGGACCCTCGACCCGAACAGCGGCATCGACCCGACCGGGTACACGCACCAGCTCTGCCCGCCGCTCGGCGTGCCCGACGCAGCCGAGGCGGCGAGGTACACCGGCGTGCAGGACTACGGGGACTACGTCGAGGGAGCGTCGCCCTACTTCTACGACCCCGACGATCCGCGCGGCGCCTCCGCCGGCTGGCCGTCGTATCCCGGTCTGATGGACCGCGCGCAGCAGCCATTCCCGGCGACGGGCCTCACGGTGCCGAGCTACGTCAGCTTCGGGAACCACGACGCGCTCGCCCAGGGCAACCAGGCGGCGAACGCCTCCTTCGAGGACGTCGCGACCGGTTGCCTGAAGCCGATGGAGGGAGCGCTGGGCGACTTCGATGGCCTCGCCGACCTGACGCCCGAGGCGCTGCTCGACCTGCTCGCCTCCGACCCCACCGCGATGTCGCTGGTCCCGCCCGACCCCGACCGCCGCTACGTCTCGAAGGCCCAGTACAAGCAGGTCTTCCAGGAAGGGACGCAGGCCGACGGGCACGGGTTCGGCGCCGTCGACCCGGCCGAGGAGGCCGCCTCCGCGGGCGCCGCCGGCTACTACTCGTTCGTCCCGGTGCCCGGCCTGCGGATGATCGCCCTCGACACCGTCTGCGAGGGCGGCGTCACCGGCCCCTGCGCCGACGGCAACGTGGACGACCCCCAGTTCCGCTGGCTCGAGGGGGAGCTGCAGGAGGCGACCGCGGCCGATCAGCTCGTCGTCCTGTTCAGCCATCACGCGATCCCGAGCCTGACCGCGAACGTGCCCGACGAGGCGGCGCCGGCCTGCTCGGCGCCCGACGAGCACGGCCACGATGTGAACCCTGGGTGCGACGTCGACCCGCGCCTCTCGACGCCGATCCACCTCGGTCCCGACCTCCTCGCGCTGCTGCACCGCTACCCGCACGCGGTCGCCTGGGTCGCCGGCCACAGCCACGTCAACGACGTCACGGCCTATCCGGCGCCGGGCGGCGGTCACGGCTTCTGGAGCATCCGCGTCGCCGCCGAGGCCGACTGGCCGCAGCAGACGCGGCTGCTCGAGCTCTTCGACAACCGCGACGGGACCCTGTCGCTGTTCGGGACGATCGTCGACCACGCGAGCGAGGCCACCGCGCCGGCGCCCGGCACGGACGCGGCGGCGATGTCGGCCGCCGACCTCGCCTCGGTCGGTCGCACGCTCTCCTTCAACGACCACCAGACCGGCGGCCGGGCCTGCACGCCCGATCCCTGCGGCGAGGGCGGGCCAGAGGACCGCAACGTCGAGCTGCTCCTCGCCGACCCGCGCGACGGAGGTGCCGCGGGCGCAGGCGCCGACAGCGGGAGCGGCGGCGGCGAGAGCCGGCCGAAACGCAAAGGCAAAGGGAAAGGCAGAGGCAGCGCCGACTGCTCGGTCCGCAGGGTCGGGACCGCCAAGGCCGAGACCCTGCGCGGCACGGCCGGCTCCGACCTCCTGCTCGGCCGCGGCGGGCGCGACCGGATCAAACCCCGCGGCGGCGCCGACTGCGTCTTCGCGGGCCGCGGCAACGACAGGGTCTTCGCCCGGCGCGGCGGTGTCGACGCCGTCCGCTGCGGGCGGGGCCGCCGCGACGTCGCCTACGTGAGCGGTCGCGACTCGGTCAAGGGCTGCGAGCGCGTCGTGCGCCGCAAGCGCCGCCACTGAATCGCCGCATCGGATCTTGACCCCGCCATAGGGGGGCCAAAGTCGGATGCGCTGTCAGATCACTCGTGCGGGCGGGCCATGCGACGGTGGTCGAGCGCCTCCTCCAGGACGGCGGGCTCGACACCCTGCTCCAGCGCCACCTCGCGCAGCGAGCGGCCCGACTCGGCCGCGGCCTTGACGATGTCGGCGGCGCGGTCGTAGCCGATGTGGGGATTGAGGGCGGTCGCCGTCGCCAGCGTCGCCTCGGCGTGGCGCTCGGTCATCTCCTCGTTGGCCTCGACCCCCGCGACGCATTTCTCGTTCAGCAGCCGTGAGGCGGAGGCGAGCAGCTTGATCGAGTCGAGCAGGTTGCGGGCGATCAGGGGCACGCGCACGTTCAGCTCGAACTGGCCCTGGCTGCCGGCCATCGCGATCGCCGCGTCGTTGCCGACCACCTGGGCCGCGACCTGGATCACGACCTCGGGGATCACCGGGTTGACCTTGCCGGGCATGATCGAGGAGCCCTTCTGCAGCTCGGGCAGGCGCAGCTCGGCGAGGCCGGCGCGGGGACCCGAGCCCATCAGCGCCAGGTCGTTGGCGATCTTGTTCAGCGAGACGGCGTAGACCTTGAGCATCCCCGACAGCTCGACCAGCGCGTCGCGGTTGCCCTGCGCCTCGAAGCTGTCGAGCGGAGCCGAGATCGCCAGCCCGGTCCCCTCGGCGAGCCGCTCGCGGACCTTCGCCGCGAACTCCGGGTGCGTGTTGAGGCCGGTGCCCGTCGCGGTGCCGCCGAGCGGGACCTGGCCGACCCGCCGCAGGGTCGCTTCGACCCTCTGGATGCCGAGCCGGACCTGCGCCGCGTAGCCGCCGAACTCCTGGCCGAGCGTCACCGGCACGGCGTCCATCAGGTGCGTGCGTCCGGCCTTGACCACGTCGGCGAACCGCTTGGACTTCTCGTCGAGGGCGGCCTGCAGCCCCTCCATCGCCGGCAGCAGGTCGTGGGTCACCTCGTCCAGGGCGGCGAGGTGGACCGCCGAGGGGAACACGTCGTTGGAGGACTGGCCCATGTTGACGTGGTCGTTCGGGTGGGCGTCCTCACCGGCCAGCTCGGCGATCACCTCGTTGGCGTTCATGTTCGAGGACGTGCCGGAGCCGGTCTGGAAGACGTCGACCGGGAACTGCTCGTCGTGTTCCCCGCCGGCCACCGCGTCGCCGGCATCGCCGATCGCTGCCGCGAGCCCCGCATCGAGGTCGCCGAGCTCGCCGTTCACGCGCGCCGCGGCCGCCTTGAGCCGGCCGAGCCAGTGGATCACGGGCACGGGGACGCGCTCTCCCGACACCGGAAAGTTCTCTACGGCCTTGGTGGTCTCGCCACCCCAGAGCTGCTCAGTCAAGTCCTTGCCTCCAGCGAAGTCGTTTGGAGCACGCAGCGTATTCAGCCGCGCTCGAAGCCGGCGTCGTAGCCGCGCTCGTAGGCGGCCGACGTCCGGCCGGCGCCGTCGGGGCTGTAGCGGGCGGCGGCGTCGAGTCGGCGCAGCAGGTCGGCGTGGATCCCTTCGGTCCCCTCGGCGCCGCGCTCGGCCGCGCCGAGCAGGTAGCCGAGCCGTACGGCGGCGGGCCCGCCCGGCTCCTGCCGCGCTTCGGCGTTCAGCCTCGTCGCCGCCTCGACCATCGCCGCGCCGACCGTCGCCAGATCGCCCCCCGTCTGATTCTCCGCCAGGCACTCGGAGACCGGCACCGGGCCGCGTTCGGGCCGCAGATAGAGGTTCGGCCCGTTCAGGCAGGCGACGGGCGTGTCGTCGTCGGTCCCGTCGCCACAGCCGGCGAGAAGGCCAAACGCAAGAAGGGCGAAAAAGGAAACGTGCCGCACAAAAAACCATCCTAGAGTCGCGACCGAAATCAGCGCGAGGCCGGGGAGGACGATGACCCAGCGGGACGGTCACGACGAGGCTCCCGCGTAGCAGCGCTACGCGGGATGTCGAGGAGGGGCCGTATCCGCGCAGCGTCATTCGGCCTCATCCGGGCCGCGATGATTGAGGGAGCGGCTGTACTCAGTCGCTGGCGCCGATGCCGCCGGAGCGGACGGAGGAGATGCCGCCGGGGGGAGGTGGCGGGGGCGGTGGGGGCAGGGGCTCGGGAGGCTTGGACTGCGGGCGGGGGCGGGGTGCGACGCCCTGGAAGCTGACCGCGAAGACCTCGACCCATTCGGCGAGCTGGAACTGCCGGACGGTCGCGTGTTCCCAGGAGAGGTGCAGGTGGTGGCCGCAGCCGTGGCCGGCGTCGCCGTCGTAGCCGACCCAGCGGAAGGGGGGCATCGGGCGGTTCTGCTGCGGCTCTGCCCACTTGGCGAGCCGCGTGATCCCGCGCCAGGCTCGGTCGCAGCCGCCGCGCCCGTTGAGCGCGACGATGTCGACCGCCAGGCCGTTGTGATGGTCGGAGTTGGTCACGTGACAGCCGTTGCAGCCGACGTGTTCGCCGCTGCCGGGCAGCCGGCCGGAGTAGCCGTCGGTCACGTAGATCGGGAAGCGCTGCGCGATCCAGCGCAGGTTCGGGACGATCCGCCGGTCGACCATGTCGCCCTCTTCGTGCGGGACCGAGGCGGGGATCGGGACGATTTCGTCCGGCGTGTAGGCGAACCGGGTCGTCGGGGGAGCGGCGCTCGCGGCCGGTGCCAGCGCAAGGGCAAGCAGCGCCGCTGCGACGGCCAGGGCGACCCCCACGCACGCAGAGCGGGCATGAACGATTCGACTTTCGGTAATCGGCTCCTGCATCTCCCTGCCTATCGACCGCCCCGGGGGGTCTGCTTGAGAACAGCAACGCCCGGCCTGGGTTGCGCACGCGGCCTGGCTGCACGGCCAGTAGGGTGCGCGGGAAATGCCGACCGTTCGGGAAGCCAGCTTCGATCTCTTCCGCGCCCACGGGATGACGACGATGTTCGGCAACCCGGGCTCGACCGAGCTGCCGATGCTCGCCGAGTTCCCGTCCGACTTCCGCTACGTGCTCGGCCTCCAGGAGGCGGTCGTGGTCGGGATGGCCGACGGCTATGCGCAGGCCTCGGGGCAGGCGACGGTCGCCAACCTCCACACCGCCCCGGGCGTCGGCAACGCGATGGGAGCGATCTTCAACGCCCAGGCCAACCACTCGCCGGTCGTGGTCACGGCCGGCCAGCAGGTCCGCGCGCAGATGACCCTGCAGGCGAACCTGACCAACCGCGACGCGATCCGGATGCCGCACCCGTTGGTCAAGTGGTCCTACGAGCCGCCGCGCGCCGAGGACGTCCCGCTCGCCCTTGCGCACGGCATCCACGCCGCCTCGCTGTCGCCGCAGGGGCCGGTCTTCCTCTCGATCCCGATGGACGACTGGTACGCCGAGGTCGACGAGGCCGACGTGCGCGAGGCGACCGCCCGGCGCGTCCACGGCCGCGCCGTCGCCGCCCCCGACGACGTGAGCAGGCTCGCCAAGCGCCTCGACGAGGCGATGAACCCGGTGCTCGTCGCCGGCCCCGACGTCGACGCCAGCGGCGGCTGGGAGGCGGCGGTGGGTCTGGCCGAGCGGCAGCGCCTGCCGGTCTGGGCGACGCCCGCGACCGGCGGCGGCAAGCTTGGCTTCCCCGAGGACCATCCGAACTTCCGCGGCGTCCTGCCACCGGCGATCGGCCCGGTCGGGCAGACCCTCGAGGGCCACGACCTGATCCTCGTCGTCGGCAGCTCGGTCTTTCCCTACTACCCCCACATCCCCGGCCCGCTGCTGCCCGAGGGGGCGACGCTGGTCGCGATCACCAGCGATCCCGACGAGGCCGCCCGAGCCCCGATGGGCTACGCGATCGTCGCCGACGTGGGGCTGACGCTGGCGGCGCTGGTCGAGGCGGTGCCCGAGTCCTCGCGCCCGGCGCCCGAGCCGAACGCCAGCCCGCAGGAGATCCCGGCCGAGGACCCGCTCAACGCGTCGACCGTGCACTCGGCGCTCGCCGAGGTCTTCCCCGAGGACGGCATCGTCGTGCTCGAGTCGCCCGCGAGCACGCTGGCGCTGCGCAACCAGATGCGGCTCTCGCGGCCGGGCAGCTACTACTTCAGCTCCGGCGGCGGCCTCGGCTTCGGCCTCGCCGCCTCGGTCGGGGTGCAGCTCGCCCACCCCGACCGCCCGGTCGTCTGCGTGCTCGGCGAGGGGTCCGCCCAGTACGCGATCACGGCCCTGTGGAGCGCCGTCGCCTACGACGTGCCGGTCACCTTCCTCGTCCTCAACAACTCCGAATACGCGATCCTCAAGTGGTTCGCCGAGGTCGAGGGGACGCCCGGCGCGCCGGGGCTCGACCTGCCGAAGCTGGACGTAGGCGCCGTCGCCGCCGGCTACGGCGTCAACGCCCGCAAGGCGAGCGGGCGCGACGAGGTTCGCGACGCCCTCGCCACCGCCCTCGCCTCCTCCCGGCCCGAGCTGGTTGAAGTCCCGGTGGCGCCGGGCATGTCGCTGTTCTGAGATAACTGGTGACGATGGCGCTGCTGGAGCGAAACCCCGCACCGCCGCCCTCCGAGCCGGCTCCCGACCGCGCGCCCGACTCGCTGGCCGGCGGCACGCCGCAGCCGCTGCGCGGCGAGCTGGAGGCGCTGCTCGGCGCCGACCGGGTGCTGGCACGCGCGAGCGACATCGTCCGCTACGCCTCCGACGCCAGCCCCTACCGGCTGCTGCCCAAGGCGGTCGTGATGGCGCGCGGTGCGGAGGACGTGGCCAAGGTGCTCGCCTACGGCCGCCGCAGCGGCGTCCCCGTCGTCTTCCGTGCCGGCGGCACCAGCCTCAACGGCCAGGGGCAGAGCGACGGCATCCTGGTCGACGTGCGCCGCCACTTCGGCGGCGTCGCGCCCGAGGATGGCGGCGCGCTGGCCCGGGTCAAGCCCGGCACTGTGCTCGGGCACGCCAACCGCGTCCTGGCGCCGCTCGGCCGCAAGCTCGGTCCCGACCCGGCCAGCACCGACATCGCCACCGTCGGCGGCGTGATCGCCAACAACTCGGGCGGGATGCGCTGCGGCGTCGTCCACGACTCCTACTCGACCGTCCGCTCGCTGACCTTCGTCCTGCCCTCGGGGACGACGATCGACACGGGCGAACCCGGTGCCGCGGAGCGTTTCGCGGCGGAGGAGCCGGAGCTGGCGGCGGGCCTCGCCGCGATCCGCGACGAGATCCTCGCCGACGCCGAGCTGAGCGAGCGGATCCGGCGCAAGTTCGCGATCAAGAACACGACCGGCTACCGGCTCTGCGCCTTCCTCGACGCCGACGAGCCGCTGGAGATATTCCGCCGCCTGATCGTCGGTTCGGAGGGCACGCTCGCATTCGTCGCCGAGGCGGTCTTCGAGACGGTGCCGCTGCCGGCGCGGACGACCACCGCCTGGATTCACTTCCCCGGCATCGACGAGGCGATCGCGCCGGTCCGCGACCTGGTCGGCTCCGGCGCGACCGCGGTCGAGCTGATGGTCGCCCCGGCGCTGATCACCGCCGCCTGGAACATGGTCGGCGCGCCCGAGGAGTGGAAGGAGCTGCCGCCCGAGTCGGCGGTGCTCCTGGTCGAGTACGGCGCCGCAAGCGATGCGGAGCTCGACGCCAAGGTCGCGCGCGCCGGCGAGATCCTCGCCTCCCACGAGACGATCCGCCCGATCGGGTTCACCCGCGAGGCCGAGGAGGTCGAGCTGGCCTGGCGGGTGCGGGAGGGGCTGCACGGGCTGATCGGGCGGCTGCGACTGCCCGGCACGGCGCTGATCGTCGAGGACGTCTGCGTGCCGCCGGAGCGGATCGCCGATGGCGCCCGCGACCTCCAGGCGCTGCTCGGCGAGCATGGCTTCCTGCCGGGCGTCGCCGGCCACGCATCGGCCGGCAACCTCCACTTCATGCTCACGCCGGACTTCGCCAAGCCGGAGGACGTCGAGCGCTACGAGGCCTTCATGGCGAAGCTGGTCGAGCTGATCGTCGGCAAGTACGACGGCTCGCTCAAGGCCGAGCACGGCACCGGGATCAACATGGCCCCTTATGTGGAGCGCGAGTGGGGGTCGAAGGCGACCGAGCTGATGTGGCGGGTGAAGCGGCTCGCCGACCCCGACGGGGTGCTCGCCCCGGGCGTCGTCCTCAACCGCGACCCCGGCGTCCACCTGCGCAACCTGAAGACGACGCCGCCGATCGAGGAGTCGGCGACTACCTGCGTCGAGTGCGGCTTCTGCGAGCCGGTCTGCCCGAGCCGCGACCTGACGACGACGCCGCGCCAGCGGATCGTCCTGCGGCGCGAGATGGCGCGGCAGCCGGCCGGGTCGCCGCTGCAACGAGCGCTGCTGGAGGAGCACGAGTACGACTCGCTCGACACCTGCGCGGTCGACGGCTCCTGCCAGCTCGCCTGCCCGGTCGGGATCGACACCGGACAGCTGGTCAAGGAAGTGCGCGCCGAGCAGCACGGCGAGCGGGCCGAAGCCCTCGCGCTGGCGGCGGCGAAGCGCTGGCGAGCGGTCGAAGCGGCCTCGCGCACCGCCCTGCGCGTCGGCGGCCCGCTGGCCCGCCGAACCGAGCGCGGTCGGGCGCTGCCCGGCCCCGGCTCGCCGCGGGTGCCCGAGACGACCCGCGAGGACGCCGCCGCCGCCTACGTCCCCTCCTGCACGAACCGCATCTTCGCCGGCTCGCCGGCCGCGGCGCTGGTCGAGGTCTCGGCGCGGGCCGGGCTGCCGGTGTGGGTACCGCCCGACCTCGCGGGCAGCTGCTGCGGGCTGCCATGGAGCTCGAAGGGGTTCGGTGCGGCGCACCGGCACAAGGCGAACGAGATGGTCGATCGCCTCTGGGATTGGAGCGGCGCGGGGACGCTGACGGTCGTGATCGACGCGGCCTCCTGCACGCAGGCGATGGCCGGCCTGGCCGAGTCGCCGGGCGGTGCGCCCGGCGACGGAGCGCTCTGGGAGGAGAACGCCGCCCGGATTGCCCAGATCGAGATCCTCGACTCGGTCGCCTGGGCGCACGACCGCCTGCTGCCGCGGCTCGAGGTGACGCGCAGGGTCGACTCGGCGACCGTGCACCCGACCTGCGCGACCCGCCACATGGGCCTGGCGCCGCGGCTCCGCTCGCTCGCCGCAGCCCTCGCGGACGATGTCTTCGTCGCGCCCTCGGCCACCTGCTGCGGGTTCGCCGGCGATCGCGGCATCTCCCATCCCGAGCTGACGGCCGCCGCAACGCGTCCCCAGGCCGCCGAGCTGGCCGGCCGCCACTTCGACGTCCACATCTCCAGCAACCGGACCTGCGAGATCGGCCTCAGCCGCGCCACCGGCGAGCGCTACGAGTCCTTCGTCTTCCTGCTCGAGCGACTGACCCGCTGACGATTGCCGGGTTGACCACCTCAGGGGGTGGTCAACTCATCGGTCGCGAGCGGCGGCGACCGCTGCGGCGCCCTGCTCGTCGGCTTCCGCCTCGACCGCGCGGATCGTCTCGAACATCTGCGGGTCGCGGTCGAAGCGCCGGTCGAGGATCGGGTTGAGCACGCCGCGCGCGGCGGAGATGTATCGCCACCACTTCGGCGCGAAGGTCCGCGGCGCCCGTGCTTCGATTCCGCGCACCGTCGCCGCGCCTGCCTCGGCGGGCGTGATCCGCTTGAGCAGCCAGGCGGGGACGTTCTCCTGCATTCGGTCCGAGTGCTTGCGCCCCAAGCCGTCCTGGACGAGCTTCGTGTCGACCCAGCCGTAGTAGACGACCCCGGCGCTGGCGCCGAGCGGCATCAGCTCGGCCCGCAGGCCGCGGCCGAGCGCCTCGACGCCGGCCTTGGCGACGGCGTAGGGGCTGTTGAGGACCCCGTTGGCGAACGAGTAGACGGAGCCGGTGACGACGACGTGGCCCTTGCGCTCGACGATCTGCGGCAGCGCGGCGCGCACCGTGCGCCAGACGCCGAGCAGGTCGACCTCGAAGACGCGCTCCCACTCCTCGGTGCCGATCCCGCGCACGGTCGCGAGCGTCGACTGCGCGATGCCGGCGTTGGCCACGGCCACGTCGAGGCCGCCGAAGCGCTCGACCGTCTCGGCGACTGCGCGCATGATGGCGGCGTGGTCGGTGACGTCGGCACCGATCCCGATCGCGCGTGGCCCGATCCGCTCGGCCGCCTCGCGCGCCTGCTCGGGGTCGAGATCGACGACCGCGACCGAGGCGCCGCGCAGGTGCAGATGGCGGGCGGTCTCGTAGCCGATTCCGCGCGCCGCACCGGTGACGAGCGCCACCTTTCCGTTCAGCTCGAGGGCGGGCACGAGCGGGGAGCCTAGCCGCTCCTAGAATCAGCCGTTCATGCCCGGATTCCGCCCCGTCGACCCCAAGCAGTCCTTCCCCGAGCTGGAGGAGCGGGTGCTGGCGCGCTGGCGCGAGCGCGACGTCTTCGCCCGCTCGCTCGCCAACCGCGAGGGCGCCGAGGTCTGGAGCTTCTACGAGGGCCCGCCGACCGCCAACGGGCGGCCCGGCTCCCACCACGTCCTCTCGCGCGTCTTCAAGGACGTCTACCCCCGCTACCGAACGATGCGCGGCTACCGCGTCCCCCGCAAGGCGGGCTGGGACTGCCACGGCCTGCCGGTCGAGCTCGAGGTCGAGAAGCAGCTGGGGCTCTCCTCCAAGGGGGAGATCGAGGAGTACGGGATCGCCGAGTTCAACCGCCGCTGCCGCGAGTCGGTCTTCGAGTACGTCGAGGAATGGAACCGGCTGACCGAGCGGATCGGGTTCTGGATCGACCTCGACGACCCCTACGTGACGCTGGAGAACGACTACATCGAGTCGGTCTGGTGGTCGCTGAGGAAGCTGTGGGACGAGGAGCGTCTCTACGAGGGCCACAAGGTCGTCCCCTACTGCCCCCGCTGCGGCACCGCGCTCTCCTCCCACGAGGTCGCGCTCGGTTACAAGGACGTCGAGGACCCCAGCATCTACGTCGAGTTTCCGCTGCTGGGAGACGGCGGGGCGGAGACCGACGAATCGCTGCTGGTCTGGACGACGACGCCATGGACCCTGCCCGGCAACGTCGCCGTCGCGGTCGCGCCCGGCGTGAATTACGTCAAGGCGCGGGCCAAGGGAGGGAGCAGGCTCCTGGTGGTCGCGGAGCAGCTCGCCGAGCGGGTGCTCGGCGAGGACTTCGAGATCGTCAACCGGCTGCGCGGCGAGGATCTGACCGAGCGCAAGTACAAGGGACCCGTCTTCATCCTCGACGATCGCGAGCCCGGTCCCTTCCCGGTGATCGCCGGGGACTTCGTCACCACCGAGGACGGGACGGGCCTGGTCCACATCGCCCCGGCCTTCGGCGAGGACGACTACGCCGTCGCCGCCGCCAACGGGCTCTTCGACCCGACCAGCGCCGGCACCCTCTACAACCCGGTCAGGCCGGACGGGACCTTCGACGGCCGCGTGGTCGGCTTCGAGGGCCGCCAGGTCAAGGACCCGGAGACGACCCGCGCGCTGATCGACGACCTGGGGGAGCGCGGTCGCCTCTTCCGCGAGCAGGTCTACGAGCACGCTTACCCGCACTGCTGGCGCTGCGGCACCCAGCTCCTTTACTACGCGAAGTCGAGCTGGTACGTCGCCACCTCGCAAGCGCGCGAGGAGCTGCTCGCCAACAACGAGGGAATCGGCTGGCACCCCGAGCACATCAAGCACGGCCGCTTCGGCAAGTGGCTGGAGAACAACGTCGACTGGGCGCTCAGCCGCGACCGCTACTGGGGGACGCCGCTGCCGATCTGGCGCTGCATCGACAGGGGCTGCGGCGAGGTCGAGTGCGTCGGCTCGGTCGAGACGCTGCGCGAGCGTGCCCGTGGCGAGGTTCCCGAGGACCTGCACCGGCCCCACATAGACGATGTGACGCTCGACTGCGAGAAGTGCGGCGGCGAGATGCGCCGGGTCGAGTCGGTGATCGACACCTGGTACGACAGCGGCGCGATGCCCTTCGCGCAGTTCCACTACCCGTTCGAGAACGAGGAGCTGTTCGAGGAGCGCTTCCCCGCCGACTTCATCTGCGAGGCGATCGACCAGACGCGCGGCTGGTTCTACACCCTCCTCGCCGAGTCGACCCTCCTCTTCGGCAAGTCGAGCTACCGCAACTGCGTTTGCCTCGGCCTGATTCTCGACACCGAGGGGCAGAAGATGTCGAAGAGCAAGGGCAACGTGGTCGAGCCGTGGGACGTGATCGACGCCCACGGCGCCGACGCCTTCCGCTGGTACTACCTGACCGCGCAGCAGCCTTGGTCCGGATACCGCTTCTCGGTCGACACCGTGGGCGAGTCGGTGCGCCAGTTCCTGCTGACCCTCTGGAACACCTACTCGTTCTGGGTGCTCTACGCGAACGCCGAGAACCTGACGCCGGCTGACTTCTCCCGGGCGCCCGAGCCAAGCGACGACCTCGACCGCTGGGCACTGTCGCGGCTGCAGGCGACCGTGACTTCGGTCCGCACGCACATGGACGGCTTCGACTGCACCGCAGCAGGCCGCGAGATCGCCGCCTTCGTCGAGGAGCTGTCGAACTGGTACGTGCGCCTCTCGCGCCGCCGCTTCTGGGACGGCGACCGCGCGGCGTTCGCGACGCTGCGCCACTGCCTTCTGGAGACCGCGGCGCTGCTCGCCCCCTTCACCCCCTTCCTCGCCGACGAGATCCACCTCAACCTCGCAGGGGGCGAGACGGAGGAGCTGGGCGATCAGCCCGATTCGGTTCACCTGCGCGACTTCCCCGAGCCCGACCCGGGGCTCGCCGATCCCGACCTGGAAGCGGCGATGGAGGCGGTGCGGCTGACGGTCGAGCTGGGCCGCGCCGCCCGCGCCCAGGCCAAGGCGAAGGTGCGCCAGCCGTTGCGCCGCGCGGTGATCGTCGCCAACGACGCCGAGCGCGAGGCGATCTCAGCCCGCGCGGAGCTCGTCAAGGCGGAGCTGAACGTCAAGCAGCTCGACTTCGTCACCGAGGAGGCCGAGCTGGTCAGCTACGCGGTCAAGCCGAACTACCGCGCGCTCGGTCCGCGCTTCGGCAAGCGGATGCCCCAGGTCGCGGCGGCGGTCGCTGCACTCGACGCCCAGCACGTCGCCCAGGTGATGGCCGACGGGGGCGAGGTCGGCATCCACATCGAAGGCGACGAGCACACGATCGGCCCCGACGAGGTCACGCTCGCCCTGCAGCCGCTCGACGGATACGAGGTCGAGGCGGAGGCCGGCCACGCCGTCGCCCTCCAGCTCGAGCTCGACGACGAGCTGCGCCGCGAGGGCCTCGCCCGCGAGATCGTCCACGCCGTCCAGAACGCCCGCAAAGAGGCCGGCCTGGAGATCACCGACCGGATCGAGCTCGCCCTGGATGGAGACGACGACCTGCTCGCCGCCGCCCGCATGCATCAGGACTACGTCGCCGGCGAGGTGTTGGCGACCGCCGTCGCCTACGACGCAGCCGAGGGCGGCGATGCCGCCACGGCGAAGATCGACGGCCGCGAGCTGCGCATCGGCGTCAGTCGGTCCTAGGCTCGCCGACGATGAAGTCGGATTTTGGCGAGTCGGAGAACTTGACCCAGCAGTGCTCGGGGGCGGCGCCGGCGACGTCGATCAGCGCCGCTTCGATCCGCTTCGCGATCTCGGCCTTCTGCTCGTCGGTGCGGCCTTCGAACCAGTGGATGTGGACGAACGGCATCGGCGGCTCCCTCCTGCGTGGACTTCCGGCTATTCCAACGTCACCCTAACCAGCTTCGGCTCGATGCCGAGCACCCGCGGCCCGCTGCGCGCGTAGGTGTTGAAGCGCCTCAGGATCGACTCGTCGACGGGGATGAGGCTGGCCGCGCCGGCCCGCCAGCGACCCTTCAGCTTCAGGCGCACCCGCGGGTCGGCGGCGATGTTACGCGCGAACGAGGCGTGGTCCCCGTGAACGGCAATCAGCCAGGCGGTGTCGCCGTCCACGGGCCCGGCCGCGAGGGGCACCCGCCGCGGTTGCCTGCTTCGCCGCCCCGTCGTCTCCAGCACCACCCACCACGGCACCAGGCCGGCAAACGGCCGCGCCAGGGGGTTGAGGACCCGCCAGAAGACCATCGCCAGCCTGCGGCGGGTCCGCTGGCGCGAGGTCATCGGGCCGCCCTAGGCGAGCGCCGGCTCCAGCTCGGCCTCGAGGCGGCGCTTCGGCATCGCCCCGACGACTTTCTTCGCGATCGCCCCGTCCTTGAACAGCAGCAGGGTCGGGATCGAGAGGACTTCGTACTGGGCGGCCGTCTGCTGGTTCTCGTCGACGTTGAGGCTGAGGATCTTCAGGTCGTCGCGCTCGGCGTCGATCTCCTCGAGGACGGGGTGGACGACGCGGCACGGGCCGCACCACGGGGCCCAGAAGTCGACGAGCACGGGGCCGTCGGCCTCGAGGACGTCGGATTTGAAGGTGGCGTCGGTAACGTCGGCGAGCTTGCCAGTCACTGGAATCGGTCTCCTGCGAGTCGAGGTTCGGCGGCCAATACTTCAGAAAGTATAGCGAGGGTCTCAGAGGCCGGGACGGCGCCTCTGCCGGCTCCTACCCGCGGAGCGCAGAAGCGGCACCTGGACGATCGCCTCGAGCACGATCGAGCGGCTCATCTTCGAGGCGCCGACGCGCCGGTCGCGGAAGACGATCGGCACCTCGACGACGCGGAAGCCGCGCTGGAGCGCCCGGTAGGTCAGCTCGACCTGGAACGCGTAGCCGCGCGAGCGGACCGCGTCGAGGTCGATCGCCTCGAGCACCTCGCGCCGGAAGCACTTGAAGCCGCCGGTCAGGTCCCGCACTCCCACCCCCAGCACCAGCCGCGCGTAGGTGCTGCCGCCCCGGCTGATCGCCCGCCGCACCGTCCCCCAGTCGCCGACCCCGCCGCCGGGCACGTAGCGCGACCCGATCACGAGGTCGGCCCGCTCCGCCGCGGCGAGCAGGCGGGGCAGGTAGGCGGGCTCGTGCGAGAAGTCGGAGTCCATCTCGAGGACGAGGCCGGCGCCCTCCTCCAGCGCGACGCGGAAGCCGGCGATGTAGGCGGGGCCGAGCCCTTCCTTGCGCGGCCGGTGCAGGACGCGGACGTTCTCGTGCGCGGCGGCCAGCCGATCGGCGATCTCGCCCGTGCCGTCGGGCGAGCTGTCGTCGACGATCAGCACCTGCGAGGCGGACGGCAGCTTCGCCAGCACGGCCTCGACGAACGGCTCGATGTTCTCGGCCTCGTTGAAGGTCGGCAGGACCAGCCACGCGGGCCCTCTCTCCGACTTCCCCGGTCGCATGCGCGGCGATCCTAGTCGCGCTCCCCGTTAGCTTGCCGGTGTGACCAACGCCGAGATCGCCGCCGCCTTCGACGAGCTCGCCGTCCTCTACGAGCTGGACGGGGCGGTCAAATACCGGGTGCTCGCCTACAGCACCGCCGCCAAGGCGATCCGGGAGAGCCCGGTCGCGGTCGCCGAGCTGGCCCGCGAAGGACGGGCGACCGAGGTCCCGGGGGTCGGCAAGACGCTCGCCGAGAAGATCGACGCGCTGCTGGCGAGCGGCGAGATCCCCGCCGCCGTGAAGCTGAAGGCGAAGTTCCCGCCGACGCTGATCGAGGTGACGCGGGTCCCGGGGCTGGGGGCGAAAACCGCGAAGCGGCTCTATGACGAGCTGGAGATCTGCTCGCTCGAGGACCTCAAGCAGGCCGCCGAGGCGGAACGGATCCGCGACGTCAAGGGGCTCGGGCCGAAGGTCGAGGAGAACGTGCTCGCCGCGCTGGAGCGGCTCGGCGAGCCGGGCCAGGGCCCGGGCCGGCTGCTGCTCTCCAAGGTTCGCCCGATCGCCGACGAGCTGGCCGCGGCGCTGCGCGACCACCCGGCCGCCAAGCGGGTCGAGGTGGCGGGCTCGGTGCGGCGCTGGGGGGAGACCTGCAAGGACATCGACCTGATCGCGACCGCCGAGGAGCCGGCGGCGCTCGCCGAGCACCTGGCCGGCCACCCGCTGATCGCCGCCGCCGGGAAGCCCGGCGCGAACGGCGTCCGCGCCCAGACCCACAACGGGATCTCGGTCGACCTGCGGATCGTCGCGCCGCAGGCGTTCGGCAACCTGCTGCAGCACTTCACCGGCTCCCAGGCGCACAACATCCAGCTGCGCGAGGACGCGGTTCGGCGAGGCCTCTCGGTCTCCGAGCACGGGATAACCGACACGGAGACCGACGAGGTGACGCTCTGCGCGACCGAGGAGGAGGTCTACGAACGGCTCGGCTACGCCTACGTCGAGCCGGAGCTGCGCGAGGGCAGGGGCGAGCTGAAGGCGGCGCGGGAGGGGAAGCTGCCGGAGCTGGTCACGGTCGAGGACGTCCAGGGCGACCTGCACTCCCACACGACCCTCTCCGACGGGCGCAACACGCTCGGGGAGATGGCCGCCGCCGCCCGCGACCGCGGCTACTCGTACCTGGCGGTCACCGACCACTCCGCCAGCCACGGCTTCGGCAACCACGTCACGGCCGAGCAGCTATGGGAGCGGATCGAGCAGGTGCGCGAGTGGAACGACGAGAACCCCGGCTTCCGGCTCCTCTCCGGCAGCGAGGTGAACATCGGCCTCGACGGCACGCTCGACTACCCCGACGACCTGATCGACGCGCTCGACTGGGTCGTCGCGAGCGTGCACACCTCCTTCTCGGTTTCCGAAAAAGCGATGAACGACCGCATCCTCCCGGCGATCGAGAACCCGGGGGTCGACTGCATCGGCCACCTCACCGGCCGCCTGATCGGCCGCCGCGAGCCCTACGGCGTCGACATCGAGGCGGTGGTCGAGGCGGCGGCGCGGACCGGCACGATGCTGGAGATCAACGGCAACCCCAACCGCCGCGACCTCTCCGAGCACCACGCCCGCCTCGCCGCCGAGGCGGGCGCCTGGATCGTCGTCAACACCGACGCCCACGGCGTCGAGACGCTCGACAACATCGCCTACGGCATCGCCACCGCCCGCCGCGCCTGGCTCACCGCCGAGCAGGTGGCGAACACCCGGCCGTGGCCGGAGTTCCAGAAGTTGCGCGATTCGCGTAGCTAAGAAGTTTCATTCATCCACAGACACGCGAGCCGGATCGGGCTAGCGTCGGCTTGCCGCGCAAGCGGCGGTCGCTCCCGCCGATGGAGGTCGGCCCCCGGTCTCGCAACTGGGGGAGAGAGGGTTCGATTCCCTCCGGGGGCGCTATAGTCGTTGGCGCGAGACCGGGGCCAACGGCTTACATCGGCTTCCCCAGACTTTGCAGACGACCCGCTTCGGCGGGTCGTCTGTTTTTCGGTTCAGCGGTTCAGTTCACATACAGTCGCTCGCTGCGCAGGCCCGGGGTGCGGACGAGCTGGATCGGGCGCAGGGCCGAGTTGGGGACGACGTAGAACTTGACGCCGTCGCGCTGCTCGATGCCGAGGACCGCCGCCTCGCGGGTGCGCATCGCGAGCGCGACGAGGAGCGCGTAGCCGGCGCCGATCGTCGCGACGCCGGGGAAGAAGAGGCCGAGGATTCCGGCGGCGATCGCCGTGGCCCCGATCGGCCAGAGGCGTGCGGTGGCGATACGCGCCGGCGTCTCGGGGGGCAGCGAGGTGGCGGTGCGGGCGCGCGCCAGGGCATCACGGACGCCGGCGGCTGCGCTCGCGGGGCGGCCGAGCCAGAGACCGGCGGCGACCGCGACACCCCACCAGACCGCCGCGACCAGCACGGTGGTGCTGTCGCCGTCGCGTCCGGCAGCGATCGCCGCGACGGAGCCCAGCGCGGTCGCCTCGGCGCCCGTCAGGAAGACGGTGAGGCGGAGCAGGTCGGTGTACGGCACCGCCTATCCCTCCGCCAGGGCCTCGAGCACGGCGAGCCATCCGGCGGGGCCGTCGACCTTCAGGTCCGACTGCACGGCCAGATCGGGCGGCCCCTCGGGGGAGACGATGCCGACGCATACCGCCCGCGCGAGCTCGTCCCGCTCGCGAAGCTCGCGCAGCCGTGCGAAGGCGTCGAGGTCGGTTCGGTCGTCGCCGGCGTAGATCGCCGCGGCGATCCTCCCGTCGAGCAGCGCCTCGATCGCGCCGTCCTTGCCGACCCCGACGGCCGGTCGCAGCTCGAGCACCTTGCGCCCGCGGTGCGTCGCCAGACCTGCCCGCTCAGCCGCCCCCGCGATCGCCTCGGCGTGCGCCTCCGCTCGCCCCTCGTCCTCGGCGCCGCGCCAGTGGAGTGCCTGGATCGGCCCCTTGTCCTCGATCCTCAGCTCGGCCTCGGTCAGCTCGGCCGCATCCAGCCCGGATACGAACTCCGCCGCCTCGCCCTCTCGCCCCTCCAGCGCGGGGTGTGACCGCGGCGTCTCGTCGCCCGGCAGCAGCAGCTCCAGCCCGTGGTTGCCGGCGTAGGCGAGCGTGTCGAGACCGACCAGCCGCCGCGCCTCCTCGGCCCGCCGGCCGGAGATGCAGCCGACCAGCCCGTAGCGCCGCGCCAGCCGTTCGAGCGCCAGCCGCGCCGCGGCCGGCACCGCCGCGTCCTCCGGTCGCTCGACGATCGGGGCAAGGGTCCCGTCGACGTCGGTGAGGATCGCCGCGCGCCCCGGATCGGCGAGAAAAGGCTCCAGCAGCGGGCTCTGCGCGGCGCTTCGCGTTCCCTGCTCGCTCGACACGGCTCTAGTGCCCTGCCTCGCAACATCTGACCGGGAATGACGGCCCCAGATCACCGCCATACGGTGTCCTCGGTCGTCCAAATAGCGCTGCTATTCGGACTCCCTGCGTCCTTGTCTGGCGGCGTCTGTGTCGCGTCATGTCCCTGGCCAACGTTACGAGGCAGGGCACTAGTATCGCCCGCGGTGCCCTCCGACCGAATCCTGAAGCTGGCCGCGATCGGCACCCTCGCGGGCCTCTTCAGCGGCCTCTTCGGCGTCGGCGGCGGCACCGTGATCGTCCCGCTGCTGATCCTCTGGTTCGCCTACGGCGAGCGTCTGGCGACCGGCACCAGCCTCGCCGCGATCGTTCTGATCGGGATCCTCGGGGCGGCGGCCCAGGGCGGCATCTACGGCAACGTGCACGTCGAGACCGGGCTGCTCCTCTCGATCCCGGCGATCGGCGGGGTCGTGCTCGGCACCGCGATCCAGCAGCGCATCCCGCAGCGCGCCGTCTCGTTCCTATTCGCCGCGCTGCTCGTCGTCGTCGCGATCGGCCTGATCGTCCCGTGAGGCGCCGCGATGGATGAGCTGCTCGCCGCGCTGATCGCCCTCGCCGGCGGCATGGCCGGAGGGCTCGTCGGAGTCGGCGGCGGTGTCCTGTTCGTCCCGGCGCTGACGATCTTCCTCGGCCTCACCCAAGTCGAGGCCGAGTCGACGTCGCTGCTGATGATCGTCATCGTCGCCCTCGTCGGCACCACGCGCCAGGTCCACTACGGCAACGTCGACCTGCGCGACGCGGCCGTCGTCGGCGCCCTCTCCCCGCTCGGCGTCCTGGCCGGCGTCGTCATCGCCAACGAGGTGCCCCAGCGCGCCCTCGAGCTCTCCTTCGCCGCCCTCGTCCTCTTCGTCGCCTACGGGTTAGTACGACGTGCCTGGCGAGCGCCGGACCAAGCGGGGCAAGGACGCAGGGAGGCCGAATAGGAAGCTATTTGGCCGACCGAGGACACCGCCCCGAGCCGGTCCGCCGCTTGCCAGCGTCCTCTACGCTCAGTAGGTGGACGCGTTGACCTGGACCGGGGAGGTGCCGCAGCTGCGCTCGCCGCTGCTCGTCTGCGCCTTCAGGGGCTGGAACGACGCTGCGGGGGTCGCCTCGACCGCCCTGTCCACCCTCGCCGACTCCTTCGAGCCGGAGCAGATCGCCGAAATCGATCCCGAGGAGTTCTTCGACTTCCAGGCGACCCGCCCGACGATCGTCCTCGCCGAGGGCCAGACGCGCCGCATCGACTGGCCCCAGAACGACCTGATCGCCGTCAGGGTCCCCGGTGCCGAGCGCGACCTGGTCCTCTTCGACGGAACCGAGCCAAACCTGCGCTGGCGCACCTTCTCCGAGACGGTCGCCACCGCCGCCGACGCCCTCGGCGTCGAGATGGTCGTGACGCTGGGCGCGCTCGTCGCGGAGGTGTCCCACACGCTGCCGGTGCCGATCACCGGGCTCGCCTCCGACGAGCAGCTGATCGAAGAGCTCGACCTGCAGCGCTCCAACTACGAGGGGCCGACCGGAATCGTCGGCGTCCTGCACGACTGCTGCCGCAGCCTCGGGATGACCTCGGCCTCGCTCTGGGCGGCGGTCCCCCACTACGTCGCCGCCGTGCCCAACCCGAAGGCGACCCTGGCGCTGCTGCGCCGGCTCGAGAGCCTGACCGGGATCGCCGTCGAAGCCGGCGAGCTGGAGGAGGAGACGGAGAGCTACGAAGAGCAGATCGGCCGCGCCGTCGCCGCCAACCCTGAAATCGCCGAACTGGTCGAGCGGATCGAGGCGGTCCAGGCGGAGCAGTTCGGCGAGGAGACGGTCGACCTGCCCTCCGCCGACGCGCTCGCCAAGGAGTTCCAGCGGTTCCTGCGGCAGAAGGACAAGTGAGGACCGGCGGGCCGGCTCAGCTCTCGGCAGCCGGGCAGATCAGCCGGTAGTCGCACCAGCTGCAGACGGTCGGCGAGGGGCGCGGCTCGAAGTCCTGCCCTAGGACGCCCTCGCCGACCTGCAGGACGGTGCGCTCGACCCGCTCGGCGTCGTCGGGCCTCACCGGTGCGGCGACCTTGTCCCCGTCGAGCACGTAGTAGTAGCTACCGGTGCTCGCTTCGAGATCCCACGCCTCGCGCGCGGCGAGCCGGTACAGGGCAAGCTGGAGGTCGCTCTCCAGGTCGGCTTCGCTCTTGCGCTCGCCGGTCTTGTAGTCGATCAGCTCGTGGTCTCCGCCCGGCAGGCGGTCGACCCGGTCGACCCTTCCGCGCACGTGGTGGTCGCCGATCTTGATGTCGAACTTCCGCTCCAGCCAGACCGGCTCCCCCTCGGCATCGCGCTCGCGCTCCCAGTAGAGCCGCATCGCCTCGCGGCCGCGGGCGCGGTACTGCAGCTCGTCGTCGCTGGACCCGAAGCCCGAGCGGCGCCAGCCCGTCTCGAACAGCGCCATCAGCCGCGCCAGCCCGTCGCCTTCCTCGTCGCCCTCCGGCTCCTTGTGGAAGCGTTCGAGGACGTTGTGGACGAGGATGCCGAAGCGCTGGTTGATCGTCGGCTCCTGGGGGATGCCGAAGACCCGCGCGAACTTGTACTTCAGCGGGCAGGTCAGGTAGAGGTCCAGATCGGACGCCGAGAGGCTGAGCGAGCCGTCGCCGCGGCGCGGCAGGAACTCCTCCAGCGAGGGCTCCTGGCGGGCGGCGATCAGGCGCCGCCGCCCCTCTCGCTCGCGCTCTGAGTCGAGCAGGTAGGCATCGAGCGCCGAGGCGTCCAGCTCGGCCTGCTGCTCGGGCGTCGCGACCTGGCGCAGCAGCCCGTTGACCGCCTCGACCGACTCCTCGGTCGCCTCGTCCCCGGGCCGCTGGGCGAGCGCCGCGAGCTTCAGCAGCTCGAGGTAGCGGGCGATCGCCCGGTTGACGTCGACCGCCGTGTCGAGCCGCGGCTCTGAGAGCCGGCTGCCCGCTTTCCAGGACTCTTCGAGGACCTCCTCGCGCAGCATCCGGTAGGTGGCGTGGAGGCCTTCGGCGGGGCCGAACAGCTCCTCGTGGATCTCCTCCTCCGCGTCGGCGGCCGTCAGCGCCGCCTCGTAGAACTGCGACGGCGGGATCTCGCGGTCGTCGTCCCGCTCGACCCTGGCGAGGACCAGCCCCGAGCAGGCGGGTCGGCCGATCCGCTCGACGCCCTCACCGCGCTCCAAGCCGAGCACGAAGACGTGCTCGAACTCCATCCCCTTGGCCGCCTCGCGGGCCAGGCCCTGCACCGCGCCGGGCGCGGGCGGCTCGGCCACGCCGGCCGGCTCGACGCCCGCCTCGGCGACCGCGCTGAGGTGACGGACGAAGTCGCGGGTCGAGCCGTGCGGCTCGCGCCGCGCCCAGGCCGTCGCCAGCTCGGCCAACCGCGAGAGGCCGAGCAGCCGCTCCGCCACCTCGGGCTGGGCCGCGAAGAGCCGCTGACGGCGCAGTCCGACGCGCTCGATCAGGCGGCGAACGAAGACGTCGGCACGGCGCTCCTCCATCGCCGCCGACGCGGCCCCGTAGAGCTTCAGGAAGGATTGGATTCGCTCGCGCGCCTCCGGCGGGATCTGAGGACTCTCCAACGCCGCCTCGCAGCCGGAGACCATGTCGAGCTTGCGACGTCGGGCGATCGTCGTCAACCGCGCCAGGTCGGCCGAGCGCAGATCGATCGGCGGGCGGGTCAGCGCCCGCGCCGCCGCGGCCGAGTCGGCGGGGTCGGCGAGCACCCGCAGCCAGGCGATCGCGTCGCGGACCTCTGGCCGCTGGAAGAGCGCCGCCGGACCGGAGAGGTGGAACGGGATCCCCCGCTCCTCCATCGCCGCGGCGACTGGGCCGCCCCGTCCCGCCGGATCGTCGATCAGCACGCATATCTCCGCCGGCGGCGTGCCGTTGGCGATCAGGTGCTCGGCCTCGCGGGCGACCGCCTGGGCCTGCGCCCGCTCGTTGCCGCAGCGCCAGAAGCGCCGCACCGGCCGGCGGAACCGGCGCTCGAGGACCAGGACGTCGCCGTCGGGGTGGCGGGCGCGGTACCAGCCGTCCAGGCCCGCGGGTCCTGCCGCGGCGGTTGAGACCGCACCGCTCACCTCCAGCGTGTAGAGGTGGTTCGGGTTGTCGGCGGCCAGTGCGGCCAAAATCGCGCGTTGAGCTGGGGTGGTGTCCTCGAGCTCGTCGACCATCACGTGGGCGAAGCGGGTGGCGATCTCGGTGCGGACGTCGGGATGCTCGGCGAGCAGCCTGTTCAGGGTGAGGAAGACGTCGCCGCGGTCGAGGCTGCCCCGCTCGGCGAGGACCCGGTCGTGCGCGGCGGTCAGCTCGGCCAGGTCTTCCTCGGGCGGCTCCGCGCCCGCCTTCAGCGCGTCGATCCGCTCCAGCAGCCGCGCCAGCAGCCCGGCCGGGTTGCCGCGGATCTCGTGGCTGCGCAGCGGCAGCTCCTCGATGCGGTCGAGCAGCATCGCCAGCCGCTCGGCCCGGCCGAGCACGTCGAAGAACGGATCGAGCCCCGCGGCGGTCGAGTGGTCGCGCAGCAGCCGCTCGGCGACGCCGTCCCAGGAGCCGATCCAGAGCTCCTCGTAGGGCGGCGCGAGCAGCGTTTCGACCCGGCGCCGGAGGCGCTGCGTGCCGGCTCGCGAGGAGGCGAGGACGAGCGCCCGCCCCGGATCGAGGCCGTCGGCGGCCATCGCGGCGAGCCGGCGGGCGAGCACCTCCGTCTTGCCGGTGCCGGCGTCGCCGAGCACCAGCATCGGCCCCGTGCCGTGCCGGACCGCGCGTTCCTGGCTCTCGGCAAGGGCGAGCATGGTCCAACGCTACTACCGAGCAGCGCCGCCCCCGAGCCAGCCCGGCGCCCTCCATAGGATGGCCGAAGTGGACCTCCTCGACGCAGACTGGCCGGCCGTCTGCCGCCGCATCGTCGCGGCGCAGCGGGGGGTCCTCGAAGCCGCGCCGGGGATCGCCGAGCGGACCGCCTACGAGGGGATCGGCGAGGGCGGCGACCGCACCCTGGTGATCGACCGGCAGTGCGAGGACGTGGTCTTCGCCGAGCTGGAGGCGCTGGCCGAGTCCGGCGCCTCGTTCGTTGCGGTCTCCGAGGAGCGCGGCGAGGTCAGCTTCGGGGAGGGTGGGCCGGCGCGGGTCGTGATCGACCCGATCGACGGCTCGCTCAACGCCCGCCGCACCGTCCCATCGCACTGCCTGAGCATCGCGGTGGCCTCGGGGCCGACGATGGCCGACGTGGAGTTCGGCTTCGTCCACGACTTCGGCGCGGGGGAGGAGTTCTCGGCCCGGCGGGGCGCCGGCGCGACGCTCGACGGCGGACCGATCCGCGTCGGAGCGGACGGCGAGCAGCTGGAGCTGCTCGGGATCGAGGCGGCGCGGCCCGAGCACGCGCTGCCCGCGCTCGAGGCTCTGTCCGGCAGCGTCTTCCGGATGCGCGTCGTCGGCGCGATCGCGATCGCGGCCTCCTACGTCGCCAACGGGCGCTTCGACGGCATGCTCAGCCTGCGGCCGTGCCGCTCCGTCGACGCGGCCGCCGCCCAGCTGATCGTCCGCGAGGCCGGCGGCGTCGTCGCCTTCGGCGATCTGGCGCTCGACCGGGCCGATCTCGGCCTCGATGCCCGCTACCGGATCGCCGCGGCGGCGGGGCCGGAGGCGCTGGCGACCGTCCGCACCGGGGAACGCTGAGCTGTAACCACGGAGCGAATCGCGGGTTTTAGAACGTCTGTTCGCAGGAACACACGTTCGCTACACTCGCGGACCTCCTCTCCCAAACCCCAGATCACGAAGGGACTTCAATGCCAACGCAGACCAAGAAAGCCAGCCCGAACGGCAAAGCCAAGACGAAAGCCAAAGCGACCACCCGCTCCGCCGCGAGCCCGAATCGCGCCCGCAGCGTCGCCGAGCGCGCGGTCGACCTCCCCGTCGGCGCCGTGCTCGAGGTGTCCGACCGCGTCGCCGATCTCGTCGGGCCGTTCACCGATCGCAGCAAGGCGCAGAAGCAGCTCAAGTCCTACCGGACCCAGGTGACCCGCAGCGTCAAGCGCACCGAGCGCCGCGGCGCCGGCGTCCGGCGCAAGGCGACCAGCGAGGCGAAGCGCAACCGCAACGAGGTCGAGCAGCGCGTCCGCAAGGCGATCGAAGAGCAGACCTCCCGCGCCCAGAGCCTCGTCGACCAGGTCTCCTCCCTGAGGGCGTAGGACCAAGCAGGGGGCCGCGCGCGGCGTAGCGACAGTGCTCCAGTCGCACGGCGCGGAGCCGCGCGTGGTTCCCTGCGCAGTGTCATACGCCCTCAGAGCCCGCGCACGGCGACTGGATTCGAGCCCGCCGGCTCGTATGGCCAGCCGCCCTGCGCGGGCGCGTAGGCGCGGAACCGGAAGCGCACGCCGCGGCTGTCGTCGTCGCTGAAGCGGTACGCGTATCGGAACCTCCCGCGGCGATCGGTCTGGATCGTCCGGAACTCGCTCCAGGGCAGGCCCGCCAGGCGGAACTGCAGCTGCACCGACTTGCCCTCCACCGGGATCGTCCCGGGCGCGGCGGCCACCCGGCCCCGGAAGACGAGCGGTGCGCCGCCGATCCTCGCCAGCTTCGAGGACGCGCGCAGGCGCACGCTGCTGCGCACGCCGAGCGCTGCCGCGGCGCTCGCCGAGCGAGCGAGGGCGGCGGTGCCGTCGAAGGCGGCGGTCACCTCGCGGCTCGGTCCCGGGGCCAGGCGCAGGGCGAAGCCGCCGTCCGCGCCGCTGGTCACGGTCGAGACGCGGACCGGTGGATCCGCCCCGCCTGCGAAGCGCTCGACCACACGCACCGGCAGCGGGCCGAGCGGTCGCCCCGCCGCGGTGAGGAGGCGACCGTGGAGTCGTGCGCTCTCGCCGAACCGCACCGTTTGGTCCGGCAACGTCGGCACGGGCGGCAGCACGGCGGCGGCCGTCGCCACGGTGCGGATCGACCGCACACCGCCTCGGCCCCTCTTCGTCAACGCGCAGGGCGCGGCCGATCCGGAGCTGCAGGCGACGTGGTGCACTCCCTCGGCGATCAGGGTGGTCGAGACCGACGGCCCGGTCGCGGCGATCGGGGCGCCGCCGTCGACCGCGATCGCGGTGTAGGGCGGGAGGCCGCCGGGGGCCGGTCGCATCCCCGAGCCGCCGTCGGACGAGACCGCCGTCAGGCTCGTCGGCTCTGCGGTCCAGCCGGCCGGGACCCCGGCCAGGCGCGTGGCGGGGCTCGTCTTGTCGACCCTGAGCACGAGGCGCCCGGGCGCCGCCGAGGCCATTCCCGAGCCCGACACCGCGACCGCCGCGAGGTGGCTCGTCCCCTCCGGCAGGTCGGCGATCGCGAGGGTGTCGTCGCCCGCCCCGCCCCGCAGATCGGTCTCGGCCTCGGTGCAGCGATCGGCTGCCGCGCACGGCCGGTGCTCGGGATCGCCGCCGACCGACACGGCGTAGCCGCGAATCCCCGAGATCGGAGGCTCGCCGGCCGGGTGGGTGAGGCGGATCGGGAGCGGGAAGGCGTCGCGACCGATCCACGCGGCGTCGAGGAGCGGCTCGATCCCACCGGGCCGCTCGTCGTCGAAGCGGAGCTTCGCGGTCGTGGCGGGACCGATGCCGCCCGCCGTGTCCTCGAACCAGACGGCGGCCTCGTAGACGCCGGGCGGCCCCGGGACTTCGAGCTCCTCGATGCCCTGTGCGGGCCAGCCGATCCGCGCGGGACCGACGACCAATGCCCCGGCGGGATCCCGGACGCGGTAGTGGACCGCGGCGACCGGGCTGGTGGCCGGGGGGATCGTCCAGGCGAGCGCGAAGGCCCGCCGCGGATGCCAGGCCGCCTCGCCCCCCTCGACTCGCAGGTCCGCGGGAGCGGGCGGGGCGCTCACGGCCGGTGGCGGGGCCGCCAGGGCGGCCAAGGCGGCGACCGCGGTCGCGAGCAGGATGCGGCCGCTCACGGGCCGAACTCCCCTGCCGCGCTCCCGGTCGAGGCGCTCGGCGGCTCCGGAGGGGGCGGCTCCGGTGCGGGCGCCGGAGAGACGGGTGCCGGCGGCACGGCTTCGGGGTATTCGACCGCTTCGGCTTCGGTCGCCGCGGGCGCCGGCACAGCCGCTTCCTCGACCGCCGCTTCGTCGAGGGGCTGCTCGACCGGCTTCGCCGGGGCCGGCTCGGGCTCGGACGGCGCCGTCGCCGGCTCCTCGATCTCCAGCGCCCGAGGGGCGATCCGCTCGATCCGAAGCGCGACCGGGCGGTCGCCCGGCGTCAGGTCGACCGCCCCGGCGGGCCCGATTCCCGTCGCGACGCAGGCGGCACCGCCGACCGTGCCCGCGCAGACGGCGAGCAGCTTGGCGAGCGCCGCCGTCCCGATCCCCTTCGTCCCGGCCGCGGCGGCCGCGCCGGCGGAGGCCTCCGGCGCCGCGCCAACGCCGGGCAGGCGGGACTGCACCCCGAGCGCGAGCTCCTGGACCCGCTCCAGCAGGGACCGGGCGACCGGCAGCGTCGGGGCGAGCGCCGCCACCGTCGCCGGGGCCGTCCGGTAGGCGCGCAGGGTCGCCCGGCAGCGGCCGCAGGCGCGGAGGTGCTCGCGCACCTTCGCCGCCTCGGCGGGACTCGCCTCGCCGTCGCAGAACGCCGACAGCAGCGGGCTCAGCTCGTTGCAGCGGCCGCCGCTCTCGCTGCTGGACAGCATGCGGCGGAACCGCTCCCTCCCCTCCGCGAGGGAGCGGTTGATTTTCGTCTGGGTGAAGCCTGTGATCTCGCCGATCTCCGCGTACGAGTAGCCCTCCGCCAGCAGCGTCAGGGCGCGCAGCTCCGCGGGCTTCAGCGCCCGCAGCGCCTCGCGGCTGCGGGCGATCTCCTCGCCCCGCTCGAGGCGCTCTTCCGGCCCCGCCTCGCGGGCCGGCAGCTGCGCGATCCGGTCGTCGGCCTCGAATCCGCGGCGGTCGGGACGCCCCCTGCCGAGGAGCCGTTCGCGGTTCTGCCGGATCGCTAGGGCCTCGTGCTTGATCACGGTCTTGCTCCAGCCGAGCAGCTCGCGGGTGCGCTCGGTCGGGGCTTTGACCAGCAGGATCTCCAGTGTCCGCTGGAGCGCGTCCTCGACGTCGTCGGGGCAGAGCGAGTAGCGGGCTGCCGTGCGCCTCAGCTCCGCCGCGTGCCCGGCGACGATCTCGACTCCGGCCCGCCTGCGCGCCGCCTCCGCGGCCGCCGAGCCGTCCTGCGCGATGCCGCCGTCCGGCGCCGCGCCGCGCTCGGTCACGGCCGATCCGTCCTCCGCTCCGTTCCCCTGCACCGGTTCACCTCCCTGATCCGAACATGCCAAGCCGAAGCGGGCGGCCGGGGCATCTCTCCCCCCTCCTGGACGGGTGGACGGCTGCGAAAGCCGGAAATTGCGGCGATCGGCCCCGCCCACCGCTCCTCCGGCGAACCCATGTAGCATCGAGCGCGATGAGCACCTGCGTGGTCACCGGCGGGGCGGGCTTCCTCGGTTCCCATCTCTGCGAGCGGCTGCTCGAGAAGGGGCACCGGGTGATCTGCATCGACAACCTCGAGACGGGGTCGCTGCAGAACATCGCCCACATCCGCGACGACGCGTTCGAGTTCCGCAACATCGACATCATCAAGCGCGTCGAGATTCCGGAGCCGGTCGACTTCGTCTACCACCTCGCCTCTCCCGCCAGCCCGATCGACTACCTGCGGCTGCCGCTGCACACGCTGAAGGTCGGCTCGCACGGCACCCACCACATGCTCGGCGTCGCCAAGTTCAAGCGCGCTCGCTTCCTGCTCGCCTCGACCAGCGAGGTCTACGGCGACCCGCAGGTCCATCCGCAGCGCGAGGACTACTGGGGCCACGTCAACCCGATCGGGCCGCGCGGCGTCTACGACGAGGCGAAGCGCTACGCCGAGGCGATGACGATGGCCTACCACCGCCAGCAGGGCGTCGACACCGCGATCGTGCGCATCTTCAACACCTACGGGCCGCGGATGCGGCCGCACGACGGACGGGCGATCCCCACCTTCCTGCGCCAGGCGCTCCAGGACCGGCCGCTGACCGTCTTCGGCGACGGCAGCCAGACGCGCAGCTTCTGCTACGTCGACGACCTGATCCGCGGCATCATCGGCCTGGCCGAGTCCGACGCCCACCTGCCGGTCAACATCGGCAATCCGAACGAGTTCACGCTGCTGGAACTGGCCAAGGCGGTGATCGATGTGACCGAGTCGCGCTCGGAGATCATCTACGAGCCGCTGCCCACCGACGATCCGCAGCAGCGCCAGCCCGACGTCTCGCGCGCTCGCGACCTGCTCGGCTGGCAGCCCGAGGTCGACCTACGCGAGGGACTGCGCCGCACGATCGAGCACGCCGGCGTCGAGCAGCTCGTCGGCGCCTCCGACTGAGCACGCGGCGTCCCCAGGGCCGCGTTCGGCCGCCTCACCTCAATATCCTGCGAGACCGATGGCAATCGACAGCGGAAAGGCGACCGCCGAGGAGCGCCCGACGATCGCGCCGATCGTCGGCCCCGACGACGAGCGCGTCTTCACCGACTCCGGGATCGAGATCGACCGCCTCTACACCGAGGACGAGGTCGGGCCGGGGCTGGAGGAGCGGCTGGGCGCGCCCGGCGAGCCGCCGTTCACCCGCGGCATCCACGACGGGATGTACCGCGACCGGCTCTGGACGATGCGCCAGTACGCCGGCTTCGCCACCCCGGAAGACACGAACGAGCGCTACCGCTACCTGATCGAGCACGGCTCGACCGGCCTCTCGATGGCCTTCGACCTGCCGACCCAGCTCGGCCGCGACTCCGACGACCCGCTCTGCAACGGCGAGGTGGGGCGGACCGGCGTCCCGATCGACACGATCGAGGACATGCGGATCTGCTTCGACCGGATCCCGCTCGACCAGGTCTCGACCTCGATGACGATCAACGCGCCGGCGGCGATCCTGCTGCTGCTCTACGAGCTGGTCGGCGAGGAGCAGGGCGTCCCCTCCGAGAAGCTGCGCGGCACCGTCCAGAACGACGTGCTCAAGGAGTACATGGCGCGCGGCAACTACATCTACCCGCCAGATCCGACGATGCGGCTGACCACCGACATCTTCGAGTACTGCCGCGAGAACGTGCCGAAATGGAACACGATCTCGATCTCGGGCTACCACATCCGCGAGAAGGGCTGCTCGGCCGTGCAGGAGGTTGCCTTCACGCTCTCCAACGCGATCGCCTACGTCGAGGCGGCGCTCGAGCGGGGGCTGAAGATCGACGAGTTCGCCCCACGGCTCGCCTTCTTCTTCAACGGTCACAACAACGTCTTCCAGGAGGTCGCCAAGTTCCGCGCCGTGAGGCGGATGTGGGCGGAGATCGTCAAGGAGCGCTTCGGGGCCGAGAACCCCAACTCGATGAAGATCCGATTCCACACCCAGACGGGCGGCGTCACCCTTCAGGCCCAGCAGCCCGAGGTCAATATCATCCGCGTCGCCCTGCAGGGCTTCGCCGCCGTCTGCGGTGGCACCCAGAGCCTCCACACCAACGGCTTCGACGAGGCGCTGGCGCTGCCGACCGAGCGCTCCGCCCGGATCGCCCTGCGCACCCAGCAGGTCCTCGCGCACGAGTCGGGAGCCGCCGACACGGTCGACCCGTTCGCCGGCTCCTACTTCGTCGAGTCGCTGACCGACGAGATCGAGTCGCGCGCCAAGGAGCTGATGGCGAAGGTCGAGGAGCTCGGGGGCTCGGTCGAGGCGCTGGAGTTCATGCAGCGCGAGATCGAGGAGTCCGCCCACTCCTACCACGAGCGCTACAAGAGCGGTCAGGACATCGTCGTCGGCGTCAACAAGTACGTCACCGACCAGGTCGACGACGTCGACATCCTCCGCGTCGACCCGGAGTCCGAGCGACGTCAGCTCGCCCGGCTCAAGACCTTCAAGGAGTCGCGCGACCAGTCCGCGGTCGACGAGAAGCTGGACGCACTCCGCGACGTCGCCCGCGGCGACGGCAACCTCCTGCACCCGATCCGTGCCGCACTGGCCGCCGACGCCTCGATCGGCGAGGTCTGCGGCGCGATGCGCGACGTCTTCGGCGAGTACCGCGGCGGCGCCTTCTTCTAGGCGCCTCCGACCCCTCGGCGAGCGCATCCGACATTGACCCCCCTCAGGTGTGGTCAATGTCGGATGCGCTTCGCAGCGTTGCGGCGGCACGGGTCAGCTCGCTGCGAACCCGCTCGGGCTCATGCTTGATCTCGTAGTGGGTGAAACGGAGTGGCGTCATTCCGGCGAGGACGTGGGCGCGGTCGCGTTGGGCGTCCCGGGCCTGCGTGGCCGGGGTGCGGTGGTAGCGCAGGCCGTCAGTCTCGACGATCAGTCTCAGGTCGGGCCAGTAGAAGTCGACCTCAAAGCCGTTGACCCGCTGCTTGGTCAGCGGTGGTGGCAGTCCCGCTTCGGCGGCGATCGGGCGGAAAAGGACCTCGAGGGCGGAATCGGAGAGGCGGAACGTGCGCTTGTCCAGGAGCTCGCGGAGGACGCGAGAGCCGGGCTCGCCCGCGTAGTCGTCGAGCCGCGACCGCAGCGTCTCGGGGTCGATCAGGTCGCGCTTGTCGGCCTCGTTCACCGCCCGCTCGAGTGCTAAAGAGCCGAGCTCGGTCCCCAGGTCGACCATGGTTCGGGCCGGTGTCGTGACCGGGATCCCGTTGCGAGTCACGACATCCTCGGGCGCAAGCGTCGGCCTCCCACGGATGCATAAGCCGGGACGGCGAAGTTCGCAGCGCCGTCTCACGCTGATGTCCACACAGCCCACCCGCTCGGTTCCTATTTCCCACAGAGCCGCCGCGCTTCGGTGGCTCAGCGTCGCACCGTCTCCACAGGCGAGCACGGCCGCCATCCAGCGCCGCTCCTGGGTCAGCTCCGGCCAGCCGACGGCGTAGATCCCACGCGCGACGGGGTACAGCCGCCCAGTCTTGACCCGATGCTCGATCGCCCGTGCGCTGAACCCGAGCGCCAGCAGCTGACGCCGAGCCACGATCCCATGCTGCCTCCCCGCCACCCTCCAAGCGCGCCTGCTGCGTATGTCGTCACGCGTATCCGACATTGACCACACCTGAAGGGGGTCAATGTCGGATACGCGTGACTTCTCCCCCTGAACGGATCGTCCCAGGCGGAAATTGCGGGGAGGAGGTGCCCGCCGGCGGTTGAAGCGGGGGGCAATGATCGAGGCATCGCGGACGTTGATGAAGTCCGAGCCCGAGCTGGCCGAGCTTGTCGAGGCCGCCGAGGGGGTAGAGATCACGATGGCTGAGAAGGGCTTCGGCACGCGGGTCGAGGTGCGCGCCGCCGAGGAGACCGGTCTGCGCGAGGACGACCTCGAGCGCTTTCTCGATCGGCTGGCCGAGCCGCAGAAGCAGCCGTTCGGCATCTAGCAAAGGAGACGCTTGTGAACTTCCTGAAGAGACAGCTGTCCGTGGCCAACGTGCTCGCCTGCCTGGCGCTGTTCGCGGCCCTCGGCGGCGGCGCCTACGCGGCGACCGCGATGCTGCCCAAGAAGTCGGTCAAGACCAAGCACCTCGCCAAGGGCGCCGTGACCACGCAGAAGCTGCGCAACAGCGCCGTGACCAGGGCTAAGATCCGCAACGGTGCGGTGGTCGGCGAAAAGCTCGCCATCGGGGCGGTCGGCTCGAACCAGATCCTCGACGGCGCCGTGCGGTCGCGCGACATCGGCGGCGGGGTCGTCACGAGCGGCAAGTTGAAAGACGGCGCGGTGACGACGGACAAGCTGGCCAACGGGGCGGTGACGAACTCGAAGCTGGCCGCCGACTCGGTCAGCGGCGGCAAGATCCAGGACGGCGCGGTGACCGGGTCCAAGCTCTCGACGACCTTCAACGCGCAGCTGGTCAAGAACGTCTCCTACGCGACCAAAGCGAGCGCGACGGATGCCGGCGATCAGAAGACGGTGACGGCTGAGTGCCCGGCCGGCAAGCAGGTGACCGGCGGCGGCGCCCGCGTCGTCCTCGGCACCTTTCCGCCAACCGGAGCGATCCACCTGGTCGACTCCTTCCCGGCGGTGAGCGCCGAGGGGAGGGGGACCGGCTGGTCCGCCACCGCGCGGGAGATCGCCACGGTCGATCCGGGCACCTGGTCCCTCGAGGCCTACGCGATCTGCGCCGAGTTCTGAGTTTCGCCGCACGAGCGAAGCGGTGCGAGGGGCCCGCTCCGGCGGGCCCTTCCTCGTGGGGAGGTCCGGTCGCCGTACGGGACCAAAGACGACCGGGCCCTCGGTCGGCACGCTTCGGGCCGCCGAAATAGACTCCCGCGCCGCGATGCGCGAACGAAATCCGGTCACCCACGAGGAGAAGCTCGCCTACCTGCGCGAGTTGCGCGAGGCGGCGATCCACTCGGCCTCCGAGGAGGCGGTCGAGAAGCAGCACGCGAAGGGCAAGATGACCGCCCGCGAGCGGGTCGAGAAGCTGCTCGACCCCGGCTCCTTCGAGGAGCTCGACACCTTCGTCCGCCACCGCACCTACGACTTCGAGATGCAGAAACGGCGTCCCTGGGGTGACGCCGTCGTCACCGGCCACGGCACGATCGAAGGCCGCACCGTCTTCGTCTTCTCCCAGGACTTCACCGTCTTCGGCGGCAGCCTCGGCGAGGTGATGGCCGAGAAGATGTGCAAGGTGATGGACCTGGCCGCCCAGGTCGGGGCGCCGGTGATCGGCATCAACGACTCCGGCGGGGCGCGCATCCAGGAGGGTGTCGTCTCGCTCGGCGCCTACGGCGATGTCTTCGTCCGCAACGTCCAGTGCTCGGGCGTGATTCCGCAAATCAGCCTGATCATGGGCCCCTGCGCCGGCGGCGCGGTCTACTCGCCGGCGATGACGGACTTCATCTTCATGGTCAAGGAGACCTCGCACATGTTCATCACCGGCCCCGAAGTGATCAAGACGGTGACCGGCGAGGAGGTCGAGTTCGAGGAACTGGGCGGCGCGATGAGCCACAACAGCAAGTCGGGCGTCGCCCACTTCGCGGCCGAGGACGAGGAGAGCTGCCTCGAGGACGTGCGCTACCTGCTCAGCTTCCTGCCATCCAACAACCTCGAGGCGCCGCCGCGCTTCGCGCCCTCCGACGACCCCGAGCGCGAAGACGAGGAGCTGGACACGGTCGTCCCCGACGATCCCTCCAAGCCCTACGACATGCGTGAGGTGATCTCGCGGATCGTCGACGACGAGGAGTTCTTCGAGGTCCACGAGCACTTCGCCAAGAACATCGTCTGCGGCTTCTCGCGCCTGGACGGCTTCCCGGTCGGCATCGTCGGCAACCAGCCCGCCCACCTGGCGGGCGTGCTCGACATCGAGGCATCCGAGAAGGCGGCCCGCTTCGTGCGCACCTGCGACTGCTACAACGTCCCGATCCTGACCTTCACCGACGTGCCCGGCTTCCTGCCCGGCACCGACCAGGAGTGGAACGGGATCATCCGCCACGGCGCCAAGCTGCTCTACGCCTTCACGGAGGCGACGGTGCCTAAGCTCACGGTCGTCACGCGCAAGGCCTACGGCGGCGCCTACGACGTGATGAACTCGAAGCACATGCTGGCCGACTACAACGTCGCCTGGCCGACGGCGGAGGTCGCGGTGATGGGCCCGGAGGGCGCGGTCAACATCATCTACCGCAAAGACATCGCCTCCTCGCCGACCCCCGACGAGCGCCGCCAGAAGCTGATCGACGACTACAAAGCCCACTTCGCCAACCCGTATTCGGCGGCGGAGCGCGGCTACATCGACGACGTGATCGAGCCGCGCCAGACGCGGCCCAAGCTGATCCGTGCCCTACGCATGCTCCAGTCAAAGCGGGTCGATCAGCCGAAGCGGAAGCACGGAAACATCCCGTTGTAGCGTCGAGCGCGCGGGTCCTGTCACGGCGGCCCTCCCCCATGTGCTCGGACGCGCTTAGCGCGCCCTCCGCTATGGGGGACCCCCGCCCCCGTGCCACCCGCGATCAGCGCTTCGGGGGAAGCTCGGTGAAAGGAGGCGCTGGCGAACCGACTCCTGCTGCCCCCCGGCGAGCTTGCCACTGTGCCAAGGGGGCGGCCGTCATCTCCTCCCAGGCGGCCTGCTCGCCGTAGAACTGGCGGACGACGAAGTAGAGGAGGCCGGGCAGCAGGTCCGGGGCCTCGGCGGCGGCGTCGTCCATCAATTTCGCCGACACGAGCGTCTCGATTGCGCCTACCATGAAGGTCGACGTCATAGGAGGTGGAGCTTGGCGAGTGGGAATCTCGCGGCGCGCGCTGTCCAGGGCGCGGGAGAGGCGCTCCATCAGATCGTCGCGTTGGGCCATCGCGCGTGGACCGGCCGCGTGCACCTCGACGAGCAGCGCCTTCGCCACAGGCGGCTGGTTGGCGCAGAACTCAAGCAGCTCCGCCAGCGCCGCCCGCAACCCCTCGCGCCAGCTCGGCTGACGTCTCGCCACCGAGGTCAGGCGCCTGTAGAGCCAGTCGCAGGCATCCCCGTGCGCCTGGACGAAGCAGTCCTCCTTGTCCGAGAAGTACTTGTAGAACGTCGCTCGGCTGACCTCGGCGCGGTCGAGCACGTCCCGGACCGCGATCTGCTCGTAGCCACGCTCCCCGCTGGCCAAGAGCACGGCTTCGAGGAGCCGGTCCTGGGCGGGGGCGCGCCGCCGCCGACCGGGGAAGGGGATCACCGAGGGGTGGGGGCTCCGATCGGGGCTGAGGTCGGGAGGCTGCTCCGGCATCGCACTCTTTCTCTCGGAAAACAGAGACCTTTTGTTCAGATATACCACCTTTCAGAAACTTGCGCATCTGGAAAGTCCCAATTTTTTGTAGAAAAGGGGGGTAGACATCAGGTGAACGTCCCGGTATCTTGTTGGTATGGCCGACCCTCGGTCACTTTCCGAACGGCTCGCCAAGGCGCCTCGAGAGGACCCCTTCGTTCCCCGCGACGTCGTCGCCAAGGGCCAGCGGGAGCGGATCCTGCTCGCCATGACCGAGCTGGCGGCCGAACGCGGCTACCAGAAGACGACGATCGAGCTGATCGCGAAGACCGCGCGCGTCGCGCTCGTCACCTTCTACGAGCACTTCGAGGACAAGGAGGCGTGCTTCCTCGCCGCCTTCGACGAGAACGTCGACGCGGCGCGGGAGGTATTCGGCGAGCTGATCGATCCGGCGCTGCCCTGGCCCGATCGGATTGCGGCCGGGCTGGAGGTCTTCCTCGAGATGGTCGTCGCCCAGCCGGCGCGGGCGAAGCTCTGCCTGGTCGAGGCGCAGGCGGCCGGCAGCGCCTCGCTCGCCCGCTACCAGTCGATGCTGGAGGGCGTCGCCCCGAGCCTGCGCGAGGGGCGAGAGCTGAATCCGCGCGCGGCGCGGCTTCCCGACGGCCTGGAGGTCGCGATCGTCGGCGGGCTGGCCTGGCTGGTGCACCAGCGGCTCGTCGCCGGCCGGCTCGATGGGCTCGGGGCGCTGCTGCCGGAGATGCTGCAGGTGACGCTGACGCCTTACGTCGGCGAGGTCGAGGCCGGTCGGGCCGCGGAGGAGGCCGAGTCGCGGGCGGCGGCCTAGTGGGCGAGCGGCGCGGGCAATCGAAGGCGGGGAGCGGGTTCGGCAAGGCTCCTTGCCCCGCCTGAACGGCTCGAGCAGAGGTCGCGATCCCGCGCGCGACCGGATCGCGCTGGCGATGGTAGACCTCGCCGGGGAGCATGGCCTGGAGGCGGTCAGCGTCGACGCGATCTGCGAGCGCGCCCAGGTCAACGGCGGTCACTTCGAGCGCTGCTTCGCGGACCTCGAGGACTGCTTCCTCAGCATCCACGACGAGGTCGCCGACGACTTCTGGGACCGGCTGCGGTCGGCCTACGAGAACGCTTCGGGCTGGCACGACCGGATCTGGGCCGCCGGCTGGGCGATGATGCGCTTCCTCCAGGAGGACGCCGTCCGGGCTCGCTTCCTCCTCGTCGCCGTCAACGGGGCCGGCAGCGCCGCGCAGGCTCGTCGCGACCGCCTCGTCCAGCGGTTCGCCGACCTGCTCGACGGCGGGCACGTCGAGAGGCGGAAGCCCGGGCGGGTCTCGCGCTGCACGGCGGAAATCGCCGCCGGCGCGATCTACCGGATGGTCCTCGACAAGGTCGAAGCCGGGTCGATCGAGCGCAACGACGAATTCCTGCCCGAGCTGATCTACGTCGCGGTGATGCCCTACCTCGGTGCGCAGGCGGCCGAGGATGAGCTGATGGTCCAGCCGCTCCACTAAGGTCGGTTCCATGGCAGAGGGATCGCCCCGGCTGCCGGCGGGCCGCCACGGCCTGCCGCGCGAGTTCATCGTCCAGAACCAGCGTGAGCGGCTCCTCACCGCGCTGGTCGACTGCGTCGCCGAGCGGGGCTACAACGCGACCACGGTCGCGCACGTCACCAAAGCGGCCTCGGTCTCGCGGCGGACCTTCTACGAGCACTTCGCCGACAAGGAGGCCTGCTTCCTCGCCGCCTACGAGATGGTCGCCGACCACATCCTCGACTCGATGCGGGCGGCGGCGAGCGCGTTCGAGGAGTGGCCGCAGAAAGTCCGCGCCGCGCTGGCGACGATGCTGCGCTTCCTTGCCGGCGAGCCGGAGCTGGCGCGGCTCTGCATGATCGAGCCGCCCGCCGCCGGCGGGGAGATCGCCGCCCGCCATCGCGCCACCATGCAGCGCTTCGTCGAGATCCTCCGCGCCGGCCGGCCCGGCCACTCGGGCGATCGCCCCCTGCCCGAGGTGACCGAGGAAACGCTCGTCGGCGGCATCGTCTCCCTGATCGTCCGCGAGATCAGCGCCGGACGCACCGAGCAGCTGGAGGAGCTCCTGCCCGACCTGGTCGAACTGATCCTCTCGCCCTACCTCGGGGCCGAGGAGGCCGAGCGGCTCGCTCGGCCTTGAGGAGAGCGGGGACGAGCCCGCCCCGGCCGGTCGGCCGGGGCGGGCCCACTGCTTCGAGCTTCTAGAACCCTGCCGGGTGGCGGGCGACGAACCCTGCCGGACTGCGCAGGTCCGCGTGCCAGCTCGGCCCGGTGCTGCCGTCGGTGTTCCCCGACGTGTCCCAGCGATAGCCGGCGATCACCGCGTAGACGTGGCCGCCGTTGGCGTAGATCGTGATCCAGCGGCCCTCGCCGCTCGACCCCCAGCCGGCCAGGGGGCCGGAGGGCATCGGGCTGGTCAGGAACCTGCCGCCGCGCAGCGCGAAGCTGACGGCGCCCGAGCAGTCGTAGCCGCTGTCGGAGAACCGCTGGTGGCCGCCGCCGTAGACATAGGGCTTGTTGCGGATCTTGTTGGCTGCGGCGATGACCTGCTTGACGCGGGCCGGCGCGGATGCGGGCGGGACCAGCATCCCGTTGCTTAGCAGCCGTGCTTTCGGGGTAGGGGTGCACATGTCGACTTCGGCTGGCGTCACCCCGCCGCCTTCGCAGGCGGCGGACGCGCCGGCCGGGATCAGCAGAGCGAGCGACACGAGCGCCGCAACCGCAGCCAACCCCGCATTGAGCTTTGGAATGTTCGTAGGCAAACCGATCTCCTTCGTTGGCCTACGGGGTTAGCTGTCGGGCTGGCGCTGAAAGAGCCTGCGCCCCCGCCCCTTGTCGGACGGGTTAGCCCCGAAAACGTGGTTCCCCCGCTCCCGCGGCGCCTCCAGGCTGGCGGGATTCGGCGTTTCGGTTGTATGGAACGTCGGGCAGTGTAGAGGATCACCCGGCCGGACGCTCACAGAAAACAAACATTTTGTAGCTCTTCGCACTTGCACGCCCGATTCCTGTCGACCGGGCGGCTGCTAGCTTGCGGCCTGCGATGGAAGTTGCCGGACGCACTGCCCTGCTCACCGGCGCCACCGGCGGGTTGGGACGGGCGATTGCGGCGGCAATGGCCGCCCGGGGCGCCAATCTGGTCGTGAGCGCCCGTAAGGCCGAGGCCTTGGAGGAGCTGATCGCCTCGCTTCCCGGCGACGGCCATACGGCGCTGCCCGCCGACCTCGCCGAACCGGGAGAGGCGGAGCGGCTCGCAGCCGAGGCGGGAACGGTCGATTTACTGATCGCCAACGCGGGGCTGCCGGCGGCCGGCTGGCTCGCCGACTTCAGCCCCGAGCAGGTCACGCGAGCGCTGCGGGTCAACCTCGAGGCGCCGATGCTGATGGCGCAGGCGCTCTTCCCCTCGATGGTCGAGCGGGGCTCCGGCCACCTGGTCTTCGTCGCCTCGCTTTCGGGCAAGGCGGCGAGCCCCCGCTCCTCGATCTACAACGCGACCAAGTTCGGCCTGCGCGGCTTCGCGCTCGGCCTGCGCGCCGATCTGGCCCCGAAGGGCGTCGGCGTCTCGCTCGTCTCGCCCGGCTTCATCCGCGACGCCGGAATGTTCGCCGACGCGGGCGCCAAGCCCCCGCCCGGGATGGGCACCGGCACGCCGGAGCAGGTCGGCGCCGCCACGGTCAGGGCGATCGAGCGCGACAAGGTCGAGGTCGCCGTCGCCCCGATCGCCCAGCGCGCCCTCGCCCACTTCGCCCTCTCCAACCCGGCGATCGCAGTCCGGGCTCAAAGCGGCAAGACGGGCCAGCGCGCGGCTCAAGCCGTGGCTGACGGGCACCCCTCGAGCAAGCGGTGACGGCCCCGTTCGGGGGAGGTGTGGACGCCTCTCGAACGGGCGGATACTCAAAGCGGCGGTCTAATTAGACCGCCGCTTGTCCGGGCGAGAGGCGTCCACACCTCCCTAGGATGAGGACGTGACCAGCAGCGACTCCTTCGGTGCGCGCGCCACCCTCGACGTCGGCGGCCGTTCCTACGAGATCTTCCGCCTCGACGCGCTGCAGCAGCGATTCGACGTGGCGCGGCTGCCCTACTCGGTCAAGGTGCTGCTGGAGAACGTGCTGCGGCTCGAGGACGGGCGCTCGGTGCGCGCCGCCGACGTCGAGGCGATCGCCGCCTGGGACGCCGGCGCGGAGCCCAGCGTCGAGATCCCCTTCCAGCCCGCCCGCGTGCTGATGCAGGACTTCACCGGCGTCCCGGCGGTCGTGGACCTCGCCGCGATGCGCGATGCGATGGCCGAGATCGGCGGCGACCCGGAGCGGATCAACCCGCTCGTCGACGTCGACCTCGTGATCGACCACTCGGTCCAGGTCGACGCGTTCGGCAACGAGCGCGCCTTCGCGGTCAACGCCGAGCGCGAGTTCGAGCGCAACCGCGAGCGCTACTCGTTCCTGAAGTGGGGCAGGGAGGCGTTCGACAACTTCAGCGTCGTGCCGCCGGCGACCGGGATCTGCCACCAGGTCAACCTCGAGCACATCTCCCAGGTCGTCTACGCGAGCGAGCGGACCGGCACGCTCCAGGCCTACCCCGACACGCTGGTCGGCACCGATTCCCACACCACGATGGTCAACGGCCTCGGCGTGCTCGGCTGGGGGGTCGGCGGGATCGAGGCCGAGGCGGCGATGCTCGGGCAGCCGATCTCGATGCTGCTGCCGCAGGTGATCGGCTTCAGGCTGGAAGGCGAGCTGCCGGAGGGCGCGACCGCCACCGACCTGGTCCTCACCGTTACCGAGATGCTGCGCGAGCACGGCGTCGTCTCCAGGTTCGTCGAGTTCTTCGGGCCCGGGCTGCCGACCCTCGGCCTCGCCGACCGGGCGACGATCGGCAACATGTCGCCCGAGTTCGGCTCGACCTGCGCGATCTTCCCCGTCGACGCCGAGACGCTGCGCTACCTCGAGCTGACCGGCCGCTCGACCGAGGCGATCGAGCTGGTCGACGCCTACGCCCGCGAGCAGGGGATGTTCCACGACGAGGGCTCCGAGGACCCGGTCTTCTCGGCGACCCTGGAGCTGGATCTCTCCGAGGTCGAGCCGAGCATCGCGGGGCCGAAACGCCCCCAGGACCGCGTCGCCCTGACCGAGGCGAAGGTCGCCTTCCTCGAGGCGCTCGAGGAGTTCTCGCCGGACGCGGTCGAGCACCCCGTCACCCGAGTGGACGAGGCGAGCATGGAGTCCTTCCCCGCCTCCGACCCGCCCGCCGAGGACCACGACGACGAGGAGAGCAAGCCGCGACCGGCGACCAGCGGGGCCGCGCAGGCGACGATCGCGAACCGCCGCGGCGACGAGGTCGAGGTGACGCTGGAGGACGGGACCAGCTTCGAGCTCGACAACGGCCACGTCGTGATCGCCGCGATCACCAGCTGCACCAACACCTCGAACCCCTCCGTGATGGTGGGGGCCGGGCTGCTGGCGCGCAATGCGATCGAGCGCGGCCTGACCCGCAGGCCGTGGGTGAAGACCTCGCTCGCGCCGGGATCGACCGTCGTCACCGACTACCTCGAGCGCGCCGGCCTGACCGAGTACCTCGATCGGCTCCAGTTCAACCTGGTCGGCTACGGCTGCACCACCTGCATCGGCAACTCGGGCCCGCTGCCGCCCGAGATCTCCGCCGCGGTCGAGGAGCACGACCTGGTGGTCTGCTCGGTCCTCTCGGGCAACCGCAACTTCGAGGGCCGGATCAACCAGGACGTCAAGGCGAACTACCTGGCGAGCCCACCCCTGGTCGTCGCCTATGCCCTGGCCGGTCGCATGGACGTCGACCTGACCAGCGAGCCGCTGGGGGAGGGGGCCGACGGCGAGCCGGTCTACCTGCGCGACGTCTGGCCGAGCTCGGCGGAGATCAAGGAGGTGGTCGGCCGCTCGATCGCCTCGGAGATGTTCACGCGCAACTACGGCGAGGTGCTGGAGGGCGACGAGAGCTGGAACGCGGTCGACGTCCCGCAGGGCGACCGCTACACCTGGCCGGACTCGACCTACGTGAGGCGGCCGTCCTTCTTCGAAGGGATGCCCGCCGAGCCGCCCGGCGTCGAGCCGATCTCCGGCGCGCGGGTGCTGGCCCTGCTCGGCGACTCGATAACCACCGACCACATCTCGCCCGCCGGCGCGATCAAGAAGGACAGCCCGGCGGGCAGGTGGCTGGTCGACCACGGCGTCGAGCCGGGGGACTTCAACTCCTACGGGTCGCGGCGCGGCAACCACGAGGTGATGATCCGCGGCACCTTCGCCAACATCCGCCTGCGCAACCGCCTGGTCGAGCGGGCCGGCGGCTTCACCCGCCACTTCCCGGACGGGGAGGAGACGACGATCTTCGACGCCGCGACGGCCTACGCCGAGGAAGGGGTGCCGCTGGTCGTCCTCGCGGGCAAGGAGTACGGCTCGGGCTCCTCGCGCGACTGGGCGGCGAAGGGCACCAAGCTGCTCGGCGTCCGCGCCGTGATCGCCGAGAGCTTCGAGCGGATCCACCGCTCGAACCTGATCGGGATGGGCGTGCTCCCCCTCCAGCTGCCGCCCGGCGAGAGCGTCGAAACGCTTGGACTGACGGGCGAAGAGGTGATAAACATAGGAGACCTTGAAGCCGGTGAGGCCAAGAAGGTGAGTGTCACCGCCACGCGCGAGGGGGGCGAGCCGGTGGCCTTCGATGCGACGGTCCGCCTCGACACGCCCAACGAGGTCTCCTACTTCCGCAACGGAGGGATCCTGCAAACCGTCCTGAGGAATCTCAGAAGGTAGTGCAGGAGGGTCGCGGGAGGCAGGGGGTCCGCGCGACCCTCACTGCACCTGCGTCGGTAGCCAGGGAGGGATGCCGACGCGCGCCGTTCCCCTGCAGGCGGGACTGCCCAAAAGGGAACAGTCACCGTTAGCTATACCGCGTGAGAGGCCCCGGGTCAAGCCTTCTTGAGCGAATCTATTGGAAATCCGCGCCGTTTGGCGCGGACGTGGCGATACCCCAGCCCCTTCGCTCGATCAGCTCGATGCCGATCACGCTGCCCAGCGGGCCGACGGGGGTGACGGTCGCGGCGAGCAGCGCGTAGGGCGTCTCGCGGCGAACCGAGGCGACCCAGATCAGCAGGCAGAGGGCGATGAAGCCGAGCCCATGAGCCCACCCGAACACCATCGTCTCGGTCTCGAAGCCGGGAGCCAGCCAGAAGAAGAGCAGGCCGCCGAAGACGATCAGCTCAGCCCACGAGACCCGCTTCACCCAGACGAACAACGGCCCGGGCACCGGCTTCCTCAGTGAGAACATCGCTCGCCTACGCGCCCGCGGTGAGCGCGGTCAGGACGATCCGCTCCTGCTCGCGCGCGTGCGCGACCGAGTACCCCTCGCCCGGGCTGGCCCTGGTCGGCCGCCCGACGTAGCCCAGCTCGACGCCCTCCGGCAGCACGTCGGGCAGGCGGCGGGACATCACCTTCCATGCCCCCATGTTGCGCGGCTCCTCCTGCGTCCAGACCAGCTCCTTCAGGTTCGGGTAGGAGGCGATCACCTCGGTCAACTGCTCCTTCGCGAACGGGTAGAGCAGCTCGACCCGGGCGATCGCGACGTTCTCGGCCGCCTCGCGGCGCTCGCTCGCGTCCATGTCCCAGAAGACCTTGCCCGTGCAGAGCACCAGCCGCTCGACCTTCTCGCGGCGCTCGGTGGCGGCCGGGTCGTCGAGGATGAACTTGAAGTGCCCGTCGGTCAACTCTTCGGGTGTTGCGGCGGCCCGGTCGAGGCGCAGCAGGCCCTTCGGGGTGAAGACGATCAGCGGTCGCGGCTTCTGGATCAGCGCCTGGCGGCGCAGCAGGTGGAAGTACTGGGCGGCGGTGCTCGGGTTGGCGATCCGGATGTTGCCCTCCGCGGCGAGGGCCAGGAAGCGCTCGATGCGGGCGCTGGAGTGCTCGGGGCCCGAGCCCTCGTAGCCGTGCGGGAGCAGCAGCGTCAGCCGGCTGGTCTGCCCCCACTTCGCCTCGCCGGAGACGATGAAGCTGTCGACGATCACCTGGCCGGCGTTGGCGAAGTCGCCGAACTGGGCCTCCCAGAGGACGAGCGCTTCCGGGGTGGCGGCCGAGTAGCCGTACTCGAAGCCGAGGCAGGCGATCTCCGAGAGGGGGCTGTTGTAGAGCTCGAACGGGGCCGTGGCGCCGGCGACGTTCTGCATCGGGCAGTAGGGGAGCCCGGTCTTCTCGTCGTGGAGGACGAGGTGGCGGTGGGAGAAGGTGCCGCGCTCGGTGTCCTGGCCGGTGAGGCGGATGTGGGTGCCCTCCGTCAGCAGCGAGGCGAAGGCGAGCGCCTCGGCGTGGCCGAAGTCGATCCCGCCGCTCTCCAGGGCCTCGGTCCGCCGGGCGAGCGGCTTGCGCAGCTTGCGGTGGACGCTGAAGCTCTCGGGCACCTCGAGCAGCGCCTCGTTCAGCTCGCGCAGCCGCCCGATCGGCACGGCCGTGTCGACCGGCGGGCTGGCGGTGCGGTCGAGTTCACCGGTATTCGAGGTGGTGCCGGTCGGGTCTTCGTAGTCGCCCAGCTCCATCCTGCGGCGGAGGTCCTTGAGAGCGGTCGCCATCTCCTCGTGGCGCTCCTCGCGCGCCCGCTCGACGTCCTCGCGCGCGACGACGCCCTCTTCGACCAGCTTCTCCGCGTAGAGCTCGGAGACGGGCGGGTGGGCTTTGATCTTCGCCGCGATAGCCGGCTGGGTATAGGCGGGCTCGTCGGTCTCGTTGTGGCCGTAGCGGCGGTAGCCGATCACGTCGATGACGATGTCGCGGCACCAGCGCTCGCGATAGGCCATCGCCAGCCGGATCGCCGCCGAGCACGCCTCGACGTCGTCGGCGTTGACGTGGACGATCGGCACGTTGAAACCCTTCGCCATGTCGGCGGCGTAGGGGGTCGAGCGGGCGTCCTCGGGGTCGGTCGTGAAGCCCACCTGGTTGTTCTGGATGACGTGGATCGTGCCGCCGGTGGTGTAGCCGCGCAGCGACTGCAGGTTGAGCGTCTCGGCGACGACGCCCTGCCCCGGGAAGGCGGCGTCCCCGTGCAGGAGCACCGGCACCGCCCGCTTCGGCTCGTGCTCGAGCTTCGCGCCGTCGAGGTCCGACTGCAGGAAGCGGGTGGCGCCCTCGACCACCGGGTCGACGAACTCGAGGTGGCTGGGGTTGGGGTAGAGCCGGACCGCGATCTGCTCGCCCTCGTGGTTCTCGTAGGTCCCCTGGTGGCCGTAGTGGTACTTGACGTCGCCGGTGCCGCCGTGCGGGATCGCCGCGACCGCCTTCACCTGCTCGATCTGCTTGGAGCCCTCGAACTCGGCGAGGATCGACTCGACCGAGCGGCCGAGGTTGTGCGCGAGCACGCTGAGCCGGCCGCGATGGGCCATCCCGAAGACGACCTCCTCGGCGCCGGAGCGGGCGGCGAGGGTGACCAGCTCGTCGAGCATCGGCACGATCGCGTCGAGCCCCTCGATCGTGAAGATCTTCTGGCCCAGATAGGCCTTCTCGACGAAGCGCTCGAACTCGAAGACGTCGATCAGGCGCTCCAGCAGGCGGCGCTTCTCGTCCTCGGCCAAGGGCTGGCGGTGGGCGCCGGTCTCGACCATCTCGCGCAGCCAGGTGCGCTGCTGGTGGGAGGAGAGGTGCTCGAACTGGTAGGCGATCGTGCCGCAGTAGGCCTCGCGCATCCGCGGCAGCACCTCGAGCAGGGTCTCGCCGGGCACGCCGATGCGCAGGATCGAGGCCGGGATGCGCGCCATCAGCTCCGGCGTCAGGTTGAGGTTCTCGGGTTGGATCGCCGGGTCGCCCTTCGGCTCCGAGCCGAGCGGGTCGAGCCGGGCGGCGAGGTGGCCGTGGGTGCGGTAGCCCTTGAGCAGCGAGGTCGCGGCCTGGACCGCCCCGAGCAGCTCCTCGTCGGGCTGGGCCGGGGTCGGGGGGGCGGGAGCGGGGGCGCCGAGCGGCGGTGCCGAGGCCGATGCCGGGTGGGCGGTCGAGAGCGGCGCCGGGTCGAGGCCGAGGTCGCTCGCCGCCGACTCGTAGAAGGAGTCCTTGCCCTCGAGCAGCGCTTCGACGCGGCGCAGGAAGGCGCCGGACTCGGCGCCTTGGATCACCCGGTGGTCGTAGGTCGAGGTCAGCATCATCGTCTTCGAGACGCCCAGCTGGCGCAGCCGCTCCTCGCCCGCGTGGGCCCACTCGGGCGGGTAGGCGATCGCGCCGGCGGCGATGATCGCGCTCTGGCCGCTCATCAGCCGCGGCACCGAGGCGACGGTGCCGATCCCGCCGGGGTTGGTCAGCGAGATGTTCGTGCCGTGGAAGTCGTCGGCGCTGAGCCGGTTCTCGCGGGTCCTCGTGATCAGGTCCTCGTAGCTCGAGTGGAAGGCGGCGAAGTCGAGCCCGTCGGCGCCCTTGATCGCCGGCACCATCAGGCTGTGCGAGCCGTCCTTGCGCTCGACGTCGACCGCGATGCCGAGGTTGACCGGGGCCCCCTCGATCGCGAACGGCTTGCCGTCGCGCTCCTCGAAGGTCCGGGTCATCACCGGCCACTCCTTCGCCGCCTGCACGATCGCCCAGGCGATCAGGTGCGTGAAGGAGACCTTCAGCCCCCGCTCCCGCAGCGCTTCGTTCAGCACCTTCCGCTTCGCGTCCAGCGTGTCGACCGCGATCGTCCGGAACGACGTGGCCGTAGGCACCTCCCGGCTCTCGCCCATCGCCTGAGCCAACATCGCCGCCGCCCCCCGCAGCGCCTTCGCCTCGCCCGCGGGAGCGGAAGGGGCTGCCTGCGCCGGCCCGGCCGCAGGTGCGGCCGGCGCAGCAGCCCCACCTCCGTTCGCGGCTGCAAGCACGTCCTCTTTAGTCACCTTCGCCCCGGGGCCCGTACCTTGCACGCGCCCCAGGTCGACGCCGTTCTCCGCAGCTATCCGCCGGGCGACGGGCGTGGCCCTCACGTCGGCGGCCGCGGCGCTGGCCCCGGACCCATCGCCGCCGTTGGTCCCGCCGTGCTTCGACGGCGTCCCCTCCGCGGGTGGCGCAGGGGATGGGGGGGCTGAGGACGCCCCCGCCCGCAACGCCCCCCCATCCCCTGCGACAGGACCCGCGGTCGGGGCGTCTTCGTCCCCCACGACAGGACCCGCGGTTGCAGCGTCAGAACCCTCGGCCGTACCATCGCCACCGCCGGACTCGCCCGGCTCCATCTCAGCCAACGGCGCCCCAACCGGGACCTCATCGTCGACCTCGACCAGCAGCTTGGTGATCGTGCCGTCGGCCGGCGCCGGCACCTCGGCATCGACCTTGTCGGTCGAGACCTCGACGACCGTGTCGCCCTCGCTGACGAAGTCGCCCTCGGCGACGTGCCACTCGAGCACGATGCCCTCGGTGACCGACTCGCCCATCTCAGGCATCTGGATCTGCACGGTCGCCGTTTGCGCCATCCTTGGAATGAGTGTATGAAACAGGCGTGAGCTACTTCATTTCGAGAACGTGAACTATTTCGTCACCGGAGCCACCGGCTTCATCGGCCGCAACCTGGTCGAGCGCCTGCTTCAGCGCGAGGGCACCGTCTACGCCCTCGTCCGCGCCGGTTCGCGCGGCCGGCTGGAGGAGCTGCGCACGGCCTGGGGCGCGGACGGGGCGCGGGTCGTGCCGATCGCCGGCGACCTCTCCCAGGCCGGCCTCGGGGTCTCCGAGGAGGACCTGCTGACGCTGCGCGGGGTGGTCGACCACTTCTTCCACCTGGCCGCGATCTACGACATGACGGCCGGTGCCGAAGCGCAGGAGGTCGCCAACGTCGAGGGCACCCGGCACGCGGTCGAACTGGCCGGGACGATCGAGGCGGGCTGCTTCCACCAGGTCAGCTCGATCGCCGCCGCCGGCCTCTACAAGGGCGTCTGGCGCGAGGACATGTTCGAGGAGGCCGAGAACCTCGACACGCATCCGTACTTCCGCACCAAGCACGAGTCCGAGCGGGTCGTCCGCCAGGAGTGCGCGCGGCCGTGGCGCGTCTACCGGCCCGGCATCGTCGTCGGCGACTCGCGCACCGGCGAGATCGACAAGATCGACGGGCCCTACTACTTCTTCAAGCTGCTGCAGCGGGCGCGCCGCGTGCTGCCCTCGTGGCTGCCCGCGGTCGGCGTCGAAGGCGGCGAGATCAACATCGTCCCGGTCGACTTCGTCGCGGGGGCGATCGACCACATCGCCCACCAGCCGGGCCTGGACGGGCGGGCCTTCCACCTCACCGATCCCAACCCGAAGACGGCGGGCGAGGCGATCAACCTCTTCGCCAGGGCGGCCGACGCGCCGCAGGCGGCGCTGCGGCTCGACCAGGAGATAACCGACCCGGCGACGACGCTGGTCCGCACCGGGTTGAGGTTCTTCCCGCCCGCCAAGCGGGCGGCGAAGATCGCGCTCGGCGAGCTCGGCATCCCGGCCAGCGTGCTGACCTACGTCAACTACCCGACCAGCTTCGACTCGACCGAGACGCAGGCCGCGCTCGCCGGCTCGGGCATCGAGGTGCCGCCGCTGGAGACCTACGCGGCCCGGGTCTGGGACTACTGGGAGCGCAACCTCGACCCCGACCTGTTCAAGGACCGCTCGCTCTCGGCGGCGGTGCGGGGCAAGGTCGTCCTGATCACGGGCGCCTCCTCGGGGATCGGCAAGGCGACCGCGGTCAAGGTCGCGGACGCGGGCGCGACCGTGCTGCTCGTCGCCCGCTCGGTCGAGAAGCTGGAGGAGACGAAGGGCGAGATCGAGGCGGCCGGCGGCATCGCCCACATCCATCGCTGCGACCTCTCCGACATCGAGGACGTCGAGCGGATGGCCGAGGAGGTGCTCGCCTACCACGGCCAGGTCGACGTCCTGGTCAACAACGCCGGCCGCTCGATCCGCCGCTCCGTCGGGCTCTCCTACGACCGCTTCCACGACTACGAGCGGACGATCCAGCTCAACTACCTCGGCGCGGTGCGGCTGATCCTCGCGCTGCTGCCGTCGATGCGGGCGCGCAAGGCGGGCCACGTCATCAACATCAGCTCGATCGGGACGCAGACCAACCCGCCGCGCTTCTCGGCCTACGTCGCCTCGAAGGCGGCGCTCGACGCCTTCGGCCGGGTGATCGCCTCCGAGGTCTTCGACGACGGCGTCCACATCACGACGGTCCACATGCCGCTGGTGCGGACGCCGATGATCGCGCCGACGCGCATGTACGACATGTTCCCGGCGATAACGCCCGAGGAGGCGGCCGAGATGATCGCCGGGGCGATGGTGCGCAGACCGAAGAAGGTGGCGACCCGGCTCGGCACCTTCGGCGAGCTGCTCTACGCGGTCGCCCCGAGCGTCAGCGACCGGATCCTCAACACCGCCTACAAACTGTTCCCCGAGTCGCAGGCGGCGAAGGGCAAGACCGACGAGGCGCCGGATCGCCCCCCGACCACCGAGGCGGTCGCCTTCGCGCACCTGATGAAAGGGGTGCACTGGTAGGAGGCGGGGTTGCCTCTCGGCGGAGGGGCACCCGACCGCCTCCTGTCCTGAGCTTGAGTACTACGGAGGTTCCACATAGGCTTCTGGAAATCCTCAACCAGGAGGGAAGATGAGGCTCAAGGTGGTTGTCGCGGCGGTGCTCGGGTTGCTCTTGATGGTGGGCGTGGCGGAGGCGCACAAGCTTCCGTACGGCGTCGCCAAGACGGAAATCAAACGCTTCACGGCAGACGTCTGCGCGGAAGCGGAAGGGTGCAGGAACTGGCGCGTCGGGCCGTGCCGCCGCCGCTCGCTGCACCGGATCGACTGCGTCTCGCAGCTGTTCTCCCGCGAAGGCGGCAGCTGTGGCTGGGTGACGATCGCGGTAGTGCCCGCCAACTCGACGGACGTGCGGATCCACCACAAGCGGATCGTCTGCTGACGCTTCACGGCGACACGGGCGACACGGGGTGCCTCTCCGCCGGACTCGCGGCTTCGCCGCTCTGAGTATCCGCCCGTCGGAGAGGCACCCCGTGTCGCCTTGAGCGCCTGCGATGCTGGATCAGCATGACCGCGCGACGGCTCAAGCATTGGGGGTGGGGGTACGAGGACCAGCAGCCCTCGCGGGCGGAGGTCGAGGCGGCGGCTGAAGGCATTCGCGAGCGATTCGGCTTCGGCGGCGAGGTCGAGGAGCCGGTGCCGCTCGATCGCGTCGAGGTCCGCTCGCCGCGGCTGCGGGCGCCGGGCGATCTGGGCGACCTCTTCACCGACGACGGGCACGAGCGGATCCGCCACGCTCTCGGCAAGGCTTACCGCGACGTCGTGCGGGGCTTCCGCGGCGAGTTCGCGAACCCGCCGGACCTCGTCGCGTTCCCGCGTGACGAGTCGGAGATCGAGGCGGTGCTGGCCTGGTGCGAGGCCGAGGGGGCCGCGGCGATCCCGTTCGGCGGCGGGACGAGCGTGGTCGGCGGGGTCGAGGGGCGCCTGGGCGAGCGCCCTTTCGTATCGCTCGACCTGAGCCGCCTCGACCGGGTGCTCGAGGTCGACGCGATCTCGCTGGCGGCGCGGATCCAGGCCGGGGCCACGGGTCCCCGGCTGGAGGAGCAGCTGCGCGAGCACGGCCTCACCCTGCGTCACTTCCCGCAGTCGTTCGAGTACTCGACCCTCGGAGGCTGGATCGCCACCCGCGCCGGCGGGCACTTCGCCACCCTCTACACCCACGTCGACGAGCTGGTCGAGTCGGTGCGGGCGATCACGCCGCGCGGGACCTGGCAGAGCCGGCGCCTGCCGGGCTCCGGCGCGGGACCCTCGCCCGACCGGGCGCTGATCGGCTCCGAGGGGATCCTCGGCGTCGTCTCGGAGGCATGGATGCGGGTCCGGCCGCGGCCTGAGTTCAAGGCCGCCTGCGGCGTCGGGTTCGACGACTTCCTCGCCGCGGCCGGAGCGATCCGCGAGATCTCCCAGTCGGGCCTGCACCCGGCCAACTGCCGGCTGCTCGACGCCCTCGAAGCGGGCACGACCGGCGCCGGCAGCGGCGAGAGGAGCCTGCTGGTGCTCGGCTTCGAGTCGGCCCACCACCCCGTCGACGCACCGATGGAGCTGGCGCTGGCGATCGCCCGCGAGCACGGCGGCGACCCCGGGGAGGTGCGGGGCCGGTCCGGTGAGGGCGGTGGCGGGGCGGTGGAGACGTGGCGGAGCGCCTTCCTGCTCGCGCCCTACCTGCGCGACACGTTCGTCGCCTGCGGCGTCCTCTCGGAGACGTTCGAGACGGCGATCACCTGGGACCGCTTCGAGGAGTTCCACGCCGCGGCGACGGGGGCGGCGCGGGCCAAGGTCGCCGAGGTCTGCGACGCCCCGCGCGAGGGTCCCGGAGCGCCCCGCGTCAGCTGCCGCTTCACCCACGTCTACCCGGACGGACCCGCCCCCTACTACACGGTCATGGCGCCCGCCGTGCGCGGCGGCGAGGTCGAGCAGTGGGACGAGATCAAGGCAGCCGCCGCCGAGGCCGTGATCGAGTCGGGCGGCACGATCACCCACCACCACGCGGTCGGCCGCGACCACCGCCCCTGGTACGACCGCCAGCGCCCCGCCCCCTTCGCCGCCGCCCTCCGCGCCGCAAAGGCCGAGCTGGACCCATCTGGCATCCTCAACCCCGGCGTGCTGATCGACCCATGAAGTCCGAGCGGGAGCAGAAGACGAACGACCCCTGGCGCCTCAACGAGGAGGTCCGTCGAAGGCGGCTGCGAGAAGACGGCCGTCGTCCGCTCGCGGTGAACCTGTCGGAGGGCCTCGCCCTCAGCGAGTTCCTCTCGACCTTCGCGGGGAGCGCGCGGAGAGCTTGACCACCGAGCCGCTTCGGCTGCGGGCGCTGCTGGAGCAGCTGGTCCGGGCGGAGATCCGCTTCGTCTTGGTCGGTGGCCTGGCGGTCAATGCCTGGGGATATGTCCGAGGCACCCGTGACGTCGATGTCGTTCCCGACCCTTCGGGCGACAACCTTGAGAAGCTCGATTCCCTTCTCCGGGAGCTTGGCGGCAAGGTGGAGGTCGAGGGGCGCTTGCTGGCACCCGACGCGATCGGCACCTTCCTGAGGACCGGAGACAGGACCCTTGTCGCGACCACGCTCGGTCACGTGGACGTCCTCCAGGGCCTGCCACAGGTCCCCCCTTATGACGTTCTCCACGCTGAGGCGACGGAGGTCGACCTTGGGGGCCTGGTCGTGCGCGTCTGCTCCCTCGGGCATCTGCTCGAGATGAAGCGGGCCAGCGAGCGACCGCGCGACCGCGACGACCTCGAAGCGCTGGAAGCGGCCCAGCAGCACGAGAGCGACAAGGGCTGACACCCCGCGGCGGTACCCTGTCGCGACCGCTTCGCGGTTCGTTGCGCCGCTGAGAGCCAGTCCCCGATGGAAACGATCACCTCCGAACAGCCGACCGTTCCGGCCGACGCCGGGCAAGCCGATTCCGCTGCCCAGGAGCCGGTGGTTCCGCGCCGCTCGCCGCTGCGGGCTGCAATCAAGACCGGGAGGCCGCAGGAGTGGATCAAGAACGTCTTCGTGTTCGCCGGGCTGCTCTTCTCCGGCAAGTTCAGCGACGGGGGTGCGGTGGCGGAGGCCGTTCTCGCCTTCGTCGCCTTCTGCGGCATCTCGAGCGCCGGCTACTACGTCAACGACCTCGTCGACGTCGAGCTCGACCGCAAGCACCCGAAGAAGCGCTTCCGCCCGTTGGCTGCGGGTGAGCTGTCCGAGGCGACCGCGAAGACGATCGCGCCGCTGCTGGCCGCGGCGGCGATCGGGCTCGCCTTCGCCGCGGTCAACTGGGAGGTCGGCCTGATGGTGACCGGCTATGGGATCGCCCAGGTCGCCTACAGCCTCGGCCTCAAGCAGATCGTGATCGTCGACGTGATGGTCCTGGCCGGCCTCTTCATCCTCCGCGTCGCCGCCGGCGCGAGCGCGGTCGACGCGCACGCCTCCGAATGGCTGCTGCTCTGCACCGGCATGCTCGCCCTCTTCCTCGGCGTCACCAAGCGCCGCCAGGAGGCCGTCTCCGAGCTGCACGAGGGGACGAGCAGCCGGCCGGTCCTGGAGCACTACTCGCTCCCCTTCCTCGACCAGATGGTCGCCATGGTCACCACCGGCACCGTGATCAGCTACTCGATCTACGCGGTCGACTCGCCGATCGTCGGCAACCAGATGATGTGGACGATCCCGCCGGCCGTCTACTGCATCTTCCGCTACCTCTACCTGATCTACGACCGCGCCGACGACCGCTCGACCGCCGCGATCGTCGCCGAAGACCGCCCGTTGATCGCCGGCGCGCTGTCCTTCGCCGCGATCGCCTTCGCGCTGCTCTACGTCTTCTAGGCCATGCCCATCTCGGGGCCCTGCGGCTGGCCCTCCATCAGGTAGAAGCGGGCCCGGCCCAGCTCCTCGTCGTTGACCTGGACGACGGCGGCGTGGGGGCCGGCGGTGGAGAAGGTCGCGGTGGTGCCGATCGACATCACCAGGCGCTGCTCCTGGCCGGCCGGCATCCCGGGCGGGCGGCCCGTCTCGAACTCGGCCGTGAAGCCTTCGTTCAGCTCGACCCCGTCGGGGTCGTGGATGTTCAGGTGGAGGCTGTGGCGGGTGTTCGTCTCGTCCCAGCCGACGTCGATCCCGAGCGCGATGTGGAAGCCCCAGTCGTGCGGCAGCTCGGGCAGGCGGAGGACGTTCCAGCCGCCCCCGGTCATGTAGAGCTTGCCGTTGACGGCCTCGCTGTGGTCGGCGAGTAGGAGGAAGCCGATCTTCATGCTTCGACCGCCAGGTCGGAGCGGAGCTCGACCTTGCCAGCGCGGTGGAACTGGAGGTCGATCGTCTCGTTCTTGCGGTAGGTCCCGAACAGCCCGAGGTACATCGCCAGCCAGCGCCCGGCGCCGACCTTCTCCTTGACGATCTCGCGGCGGAAGACGATCTCGCCCGCCCGCACGTCGTAGTCGGACCCCTCGCGCTGCTCGATCCCGTTGACGAAGACCGCGTACGGCGCTTCCGCGCCCGCCGGCAGCTTCACCCGCCGCCCGGCAGCGTAACTGCCCTTCGGGATCTCGGTCTCGGTCTCCGTCATGCGCGCCTTGCTCGTCGCCATTGGTTGGCGCAAAAGTCGGACATATTGCGAGTTTCGCGCCAAGCAGCTACCTGGCCGCTCCCTGCAGAGTGTCGCGCACCGCGTCGAACGGCGTGTCGTACCCGCTCGGGTCGAGCTCCTCGCGCCGGAGGCCTCCTCGGAACGGCACGAACGTCCCGTCGCCGCGCACGTCGACGCCGGCCACCGGCTTGCGCAGCAGGCCTCTGCCTGAGAGCTGCAACCGCGCCCGCACCTGATCCCCCGGCGCGAAGTCCCGCACCGCCGAGACCGGCTTCGCCGGCCCACCGGCCCTGATCTCCAACGCCCGCCGCCGCATCTCCGCCACCGCCTCCCCGAGATCGTCGAAGGAGGCATGCGAGACCCTCGGCCCGTCCCGCACGGTGAGCTTCCACGCGGCCACGGGCGCAGCGTACGGGACCCCCGCGACAGGACCTGCCCGCCGGATGCGTTCGTCAGGCCCCGCGGCGCGGCCGCTTCGGCCGCCGTGCCGGCGGCCCGACGATCTTCTCGGGCCCCGACCGCTCGGCGACCGGCAGGTAGTCGCGATCGCGCGCGCCGGTGTAGATCTGGCGCGGGCGGGCGATCTTCTGCTCGTCGTCGTCGCTCATCTCCATCCACTGCGCGAGCCAGCCGGCCGTGCGGGGGATCGCGAAGACGACGGTGAACATCTCGGTCGGGATCTCCAGTGCCTCGTAGATGATCCCCGAGTAGAAGTCGACGTTCGGGTAGAGCTTGCGCGAGGTGAAGAAATCGTCGTCGAGCGCCCGTTTCTCCAACTCGCGGGCGATCTCGACCAGCGGGTTGTACTCGGTCGCCTCGAAGACCTCGTCCATGTGCTGCTGGATGATCCGCGCTCGCGGGTCGTAGTTTTTGTAGACGCGGTGGCCGAAGCCCATCAGTTTCTCCTCGCGCTCCTTCACCCGCGCGAGGAAGTCGGGGACGTTCTCGACCGACTCGATTCGCCGCAGCATCCGCAGCACCGCCTCGTTGGCGCCGCCGTGCAGCGGCCCGTAGAGCGCCGCGACCCCGGCGGTCACCGCCGAGTAGGGGTCGACGCCGGAGGAGCCGACGCCGCGCACCGCGTTGGTCGAGCAGTTCTGTTCGTGGTCGGCGTGGAGGATGAAGAGGACGTCGAGCGCGCGGGCCAGCCGCTCGTCGGGCTCGTACTTGACCTCGGTCTTCTTGAACATCATCGAGAGGAAGTTCTCGGGGAAGCTGAGGTCGTTGTCGGGGTAGACGTAGGGCAGCCCCATGTTGTGGCGGTAGGAGAAGGCCGCGAGCGTCGGCATCTTGGCGATCAGCCGGACCGCCGCCATGTAGCGCTCCTCGGGGTCGTCGATCTGCTTTGCGTCCGGGTAGAAGGTCGAGAGCCCGCCGACCCCGGCGAGCAGGATCCCCATCGGGTGGGCGTCGTAGCGGAAGCCCTCGAAGAACTGCTTGATGTCCTCGTGGACGAAGGTGTGGTGGGTGATGTCGTAGACCCAGCGGTCGAGCTGCGGCTGGGTCGGCAGCTCGCCGAAGATCAAGAGGTAGGCGACCTCGAGGAAGCTGGAGCGCTCGCAGAGCTGCTCGATCGGGTAGCCGCGGTGCTGGAGGACGCCGGCCGCGCCGTCGATGTAGGTGATCGCCGAGCGGCAGGAGGCCGTGTTGGTGAAGGCGGGGTCGTAGGCCATCAGACCGAATTCGGCCTCGTCGGCCTTGATCTGGCGCAGGTCCATCGCCCGCACGGTCCCCTCGGAGATCGGCAGCTCGTAGGTCTGCCCGGTGCGGTTGTCGGTGACGGTGAGCGTCTCCGAGCCGGTGGCGGCCCCCCCGTCGGCGGCTGCGTCTCTGGTCTGCTGCTCGGTGGCCATCACCCCTCCTCGAGCTCGGTTTCTGGACTGGAGCAGCCAGTATCGCAGTTCGGATCGCCTGGCCTGTGACGGTCCGGATAACCGGGGTGCGTGCCTGCGCGGGCTACTCCGCCGGGGTCGGAACCGGCTCGAACCTGGTCATCGCGATCAGGTCGCCGAAGCGCTCGTCGATCTCCTCCCGGGTCAGCCTGGCGACCCGCTCGGTGCCGAACTCCTCGACGTTGAAGGAGGCGAGCACGGTGCCGTAGCCCATCGCCCGCCGCAGGCTCGCGTCGTCGATCTCGCCTTCGTGGCTGTCGAGGTAGCCGAGGAAACCCCCCGCGAAGCTGTCCCCGGCGCCGGTCGGGTCGCGCACGTCCTCGAGCGGGAAGCCGGGCAGGGCGAAGAAGCTGTCGCCGGTGAACAGCGCCGCGCCGTACTCGCCCTGCTTGGCGACGACGGCCCGCGGCCCGCGCTCCATCACGGTGCGCGCCGCCCGGGCCAGGTTCGACTCGCCGGTCAGCTGGCGGATCTCGGCGTCGTTGACGATCACGCAGTCGACCTCGGCGATCGCCGCCAGCAGCGAGTCCTTGGCGGTGTCGATCCAGAGGTTCATCGAGTCGAGCGCGCAGAAGCGGGCGCCCCGGCACTGGGCCCGGACCTGCCGCTGCAAATCCGGCTGGATGTTGGCGAGGAAGAGGACCTCGGCCGCTTTGGAGTCCTCGGAGAGCTTCGGCTCGAACTCGCCGAAGACGCCGAGCTGCGTGTCCTCGGTGTGGGCGACGTTGAGGTCGTAGTCGTAGCGGCCGCGCCAGAAGAACGACTGGCCGCCCTCGACCCGCTCGATGTCGCCCGTATAGACGCCGCGGCTCTCCAGGACCTCGAACTCGGCGGCGCCGAAGTCGTCCCCTACCGGGCCGACGGGGCGCACCTCGGTGAAGAAGCTGGCCGCGAGCGAGAAGTGGACGGCGGTGCCGCCCAGCATGCGGTCGCGCTCCCCGAAGGGGGTCTTGACTGAATCGAAGGCAATCGAGCCGACCACGGTCAGGGACATGCGGGGAGCGTATAGGGGTCGGGCATGCCTCGGGGGCGCCCACCACCCGCCTCCGGCGGGTGGAATGCAGCGCCGCTTCGCGGCAGAAATTACTCTGCGGAGCCGTTTCGCGAGGCGCCACCGAAGCACGCCCGACCCCTATGTCCTCGGCCGAATAAGGTTGCCCGTCGTGAAGGCGATTCAGATCGAGGAGTTCGGCGGGCCGGAGAAGTTGCGGTACGTCGACGTGGACGACCCGCAGCCTGGCGACGGGATGGTCGTCGTCGACGTGGCACGGGCGGGGATCAACTTCGCCGACACGCACGCGACGCGGAACGACTACCTGGCCGCGCAGCAACTGCCGCTGATTCCCGGCGCGGAGATCAGCGGGCGCACGCCGGACGGGCGGCGGGTGGCGGCGATCCTCGCCTCCGGCGCCTACGCCGAGAAGGTCGCCGTGCCGGAGGGCTTCCTGGTTCCCGTCCCGGACGAGGTCGACGACGACCGCGCCGCGGCGCTGCTGCTCCAGGGCCTGACCGCGATGGCGCTGGTGCGCCGCTGCGCGCGGGTCGAGCCGGGCGAGACCGTCGTGGTCGAGGCGGCCGCCGGCGGGACGGGCTCGCTGTCGGTCCAGCTCGCCAAGCGGGCGGGCGCGAAGGTGATCGGCCTCGCGTCCAGCGAGGAGAAGCGCGCCCTGGTCGAGCGGCTTGGCGCCGACGCCACCGTCGACTCTCGTGCCGCGGACCTCAAGGAGGCGATCCTCGCCGCCAACGGCGGCGAGCGGGTCGACGCGGTGCTCCACATGAGCGGCGGCGACGCCTTCGACGCCGAGCTGTCGGCGCTGGCGCCGCTCGGTCGCATGGTCGTCTTCGGGATCGCCTCGCGCGAGCAGCGCGAGGTCTCGACGGCCCGCCTGCTGCGCGGATCCAAGGCGGTGATCGGCTTCTGGCTCGCCCACCTGCTGATGCGGCGCGAGGAGGTCGTGCCGATGATCGGCGAGCTGTTCGCGATGGTCGGCCGCGGCGAGCTCGACGTGCAGGTCGGCGAGGTCTACCCGCTGTCCGATGCGGCTCGCGCCCACGAAGACCTGATCGCCCGCCGCACGACCGGCAAGCTCCTGTTGGACCCTGCCAAGTGACCGCCTTCAAGGACCTCGGCCTCGCCGCGGGCATTCAGCAGGCGCTGGAGGAGCTCGGCTACCAGGATCCGACGCCGATCCAGGAGCAGGCGATCCCCGAGCTGCTGGGGGGCCACGACGTGATCGGCCAGGCCCAGACCGGGACGGGCAAGACCGCCGCCTTCGGCCTGCCGCTGCTCCAGTACGTCGACCCGTCCGACGACGAGGTGCAGGCGGTCGTCCTCACCCCGACCCGCGAGCTCTGCATCCAGGTCACCCAGGCGCTGCGCGCCTACGCCGAGCACCTCGACGTCGAGATCGTCGCCGTCTTCGGGGGCGCCCCGATCCGCTCGCAGCAGTCGCAGCTGCGGGCCGGCGCCCAGGTCGTCGTCGCGACCGTGGGGCGGATGATGGACCTGATGCAGCGCCGCTCGCTGGTCCTGACCGCGGCGCGCTACATCGTCCTCGACGAGGCCGACGAGATGCTCGACCTCGGCTTCATCGAGGACGTCGAGAAGATCCTGCGGATGTGCCCGAGCGGGCGCCAGACGGCGCTCTTCTCGGCGACGATGCCGCCGCCGATCAAGAAGCTCGCCGAGAGCTACATGTACGACCCGACGACGATCAAAATCACGCCGAAGAAGCTGACCGTCGACGCGATCGAGCAGGCCTACGTCGAGGTTCCGGCCAAGGAGAAAGCCTCACGGCTGATCGAGCTCCTGAAGACGGAGGAGCCAGAGCAGGCGATCGTCTTCTGCCGCACCAAGATTGGCGCCTCGCGCCTGGAGCGGACGCTCAAGGACAAGGGCCTCGACGTCAAGGCGCTGCACGGGGACATGAGCCAGGGCTCGCGCGACGGCGTGATGATCGCCTTCAAGGACCACCGCCTGAAGCTGCTCGTCGCGACCGATATCGCCGCCCGCGGGCTCGACGTCGAGCACGTCACCCACGTGATCAACTTCGACGTGCCGGCCTCCTCGGAGGTCTACGTCCACCGGATCGGGCGCACCGGCCGGGTCGGGCGCACCGGCCGGGCGATCACCTTCGTCACCCCCGCCGAGCGCGACGAGATCGGCCGGATCGAGCGCGACGTGAAGACTTCGATCGGCGAGTGGGAGAGTCCCGAGGACCGGCTCGAGCACGCGCCGCGACCGCGCAGCCGCCGCCGCGAGCGCGAAGAGCCCGCCGTCTCCAAGGCCGCACCCGAGCCCGCGCCGGCGGGCAACGGCGCGCCAGGGAAGGGGGTCAAGCTCTTCGTCAACCGCGGCGAGCGCAGCGGCATCACCGAGGAGGACCTGCGCTGGGCGCTGCGCGAGGGCGCCGTCCTTCCCGACGAGGCCATCCACGACGTCCGCGTCCTGCACCGCTTCTCCTTCGTCGAGGTCGATCCCGACCAGGCCGACCGCACCGTCGAGTTCCTCGACGGCACCAAGCTGAAGGGCAAGGAGATCCGCCTCGAGGTCGCCAAGAGCTGAGCGTTGACGAAGCCCTGGCGATGGGACGCCGTCTGTCCCCATAGGGTATGCCCCGAGTTCAGGAGGTTTCCATCTTCGATTCAAGGGGGCTCGGCAGATGACTCGTGTCAGGAAGGCGATCACGTTCTCCAACGTGATCGCGTGCATCGCGCTCTTCGTGGCCCTCGGCGGCTCCGTCTACGCCGCGAACAAGATCAACGGCAAGCAGATCAGGAAGAGCTCGCTGCCGGGCAACCGGCTGAAGCCGAAGACGGTCACCGCGCGCCGAATCAAGCCAAACACGCTCACCGGCCGTCAGATCAAGCCGAAGTCGCTGACCGGGACCGAGATCGATCAAACGACGCTCACCGACGTCAATGCCGCGTCGCTGGCCGGATTGAACTACGAGGCGGTAACGGTGCCGCTCTCGCGCGAAGGCTTCGACGTCACCGGGACCGCCAACTGCCCCGCAGACACTTACGTCGTTGGCGGCGGTGCCACGATGAGCCACGAGACCGGCCGGGTCAAGGACAGCGGCCCAGCACCGTTTCGGACCGGCTGGGAAGCGACCGGTTACGCCTGGTACTCGAACGCCGCCACGATGACGGTCACCGCAATATGCGTCCGGGTGCGGGAGCCGAGAGCCGCGGCAAACACCGCCGCCGGAGTGGTCACGAACCCTGCTCCGCCGTCGTACAACCCGGTCCCCTAGGGGCCGGTCAGCTCGTCGATCCGCCGGAAGAGGTCGTCGAAGTCGATCGGCTTGGTGACGAAGCCGGCGATGCCGAGATCGCCGTCGCCGTCCGCGTCGGCGCCCTCCTTGTGGGCGCTGACGATCAGGGCGGGCGTCTCGATCCCGGCCGCGCGCAGCTCGCGGAGCGCGTCGATGCCGGACTTGCGCGGCATCATCGCGTCGAGCAGGAGCACGTCGGGCGCCGGCGTGGCGCCGCCGACAAGCGCGTCGATCGCCTCCTGCCCGTCGCATGCGGTCTCGACCTCATGGCCGGCCAGCTCCAGCCGGGTGCGGATCAGCAGCAGGATCGTCTCGGAGTCGTCGGCGACGAGGATCCGGGCCATCAGCGCGCCTCCGCCTCGGCCGGCTCGGCGTCGAGCTCCTCGGCGATCGATGCGAACGGCAGGCGGAAGCGGAAGGTCGACCCGCCGCCGACCGTCGACTCGGCGGCGATCGTGCCGCCGTGCAGGTCGACCAGCGACTTGGAGATCGCCAGGCCGAGGCCGGTCCCGCCGACGCGCTGGGTCATGCCGGCGTCGCCGCGCGTGAAGCGCTCGAAGATGTGCTCGAGCTGATCGCTCGGTATGCCGGGCCCGTCGTCGCTCACCGCGATCTCCACTTCAGCACCGCTGCGCCTCGCGCTCGCCCGGATCGTCGCTCCTTCCGGGCAATACTCGTTCGCGTTCGTGAGCAGGTTGACCAGCACCTGACGAATCCTGTCGCGATCTGCGTTGACCAGCGGCAGCCCCGGCTCGATCTCCTCGTACAGCTGCTGCCCCCGCGCGGCGGTCTGCCCGCGCAGCGTGCGCGTCGCCTCTTCGACGAGGGGGGGACCTCGGTTGGGACCGGCGCGATCGTCAGCCTCCCCGCGTCGCTGCGCGCCAGGTCGAGCAGGTCGTTGAGCAGGCGGACCACGTGGCGGGTGTTGTCGAGGATGATCTCGACCGTCTCCGCCTGCTTGGGGCTGAGCTTCTCCCGCTCCAGCATCAGCAGCTCGGCGAAGCCCTGCACCGAGGTCAGCGGGCTGCGCAGCTCGTGCGAGGCGGTCAGCACGAACTCGTCTTTCATCCGTTCGAGCTGGTCGCGTTCGCCGGCACGGCGCTGCAGCTCTTCGGCCATCTCGTTGAAGGCCGAGCCGAGCTGGGCCGTCTCGGAGAGGCCGCCGACCTTGACGCGGGCTTCCAGGTCGCCTCCCGCCAGGCGTTCGGATGCCTCGACCAGGTCCTCGAGCGGCCGGCGCATCGATGCGATCAGGCCGCTGAAGAGCAGCGCCGCGCCGGTCAGCCCGGCGATCAGCCCGGCGCCGACCAGCAGCGCCGTGTCGCGCGTCTTGTCGGAGATCTCGTCGCGCAGCACCTGGCGGCGCTGCTGCTGGGCGAGCACCTCGCGCCGCGCCTCGGCCGGCTCCCGACCGCGCGCCAGCCGGTCGCGGGCCTGGATCTCGATGCGGTAGGAGCGGGCGGTCGCGTCCTCGAAGTCCTGGCGCTGCTGCAGGAAGCGGGCGACGCCGATCATCGCCAGTCCGGTCAGCACCGCGAAGGCGATCGCGAAGCCGATCGTCAGCCGATTGGCGAGCGACGGGCTCAACCTGAGATGTCGTCGGGAATATGCTTGCGCCGCTATGGGCGACGAGGCTACAGGCACGGCGGACGGCATCGCCGAGGCACCGCCCGGCATCGATCCACCCGCCGTCGAAGCCTGGTTCGAGGAGCACGTCGAGGGCGCCAAATCGCCGCTTTCCTTCGAGAAGATCTCCGGCGGTCACTCCAACCTGACCTACCGGGTCACCGACCTGGCCGGCCGTCGCTGGGCGCTGCGCCGGCCGCCGCTGGGCAAGCGGCTCGGCTCCGCGCACGACATGGGCCGCGAGCACAAGGTCGTCTCCGCCCTCGGCCCGACCGAGGTCCCGGTGGCGCCCGTGGTCGGCTTCTGTGAGGACGAGGGCGTCAACGAAGCGCCCTTCTACGTCATGGAGTTCGTCGACGGGCCGATCCTGCGCGGTCTGGCCGAGGCCGACGCCTTTCCGGAGGAGGAGGACCGGCGGGCGATCGGCGAGCGGGTCGCCGACACGCTGGCGTCGATCCACGCGGTCGATCCCGACGCCGTCGGGCTCGGCGACCTCGGCCGCAAGGAGGACTACGTCGCCCGCCAGCTGCGCCGCTGGCACGGGCAGTGGGAGAAGTCGAAGACGCGCGAGCTGCCGGCGATCGACTCGGTGCACGAGCGGCTCTCGGCGCGCATCCCCGAGCAGGGCCCGGCGACGATCGTCCACGGCGACTACCGGCTCGACAACATGATCCTGACGCCGGGAGGCGAGGTCGCGGCGGTGGTCGACTGGGAGCTCTGCACGCTCGGCGACCCGCTCGCCGACGTCGGCCTGCTGATGGTCTACTGGCCCGAAGCCGGCGAGGAGGGGGTCGCGCTCGGTCAGCCGGCGACGATGGCGCCCGGCTTCCCCGGTCGCGAGGAGCTGAGGGCGCGCTACGCGGAGCGCTCGGGCCGCAACCTATCGCAGCTCGACTTCTTCGTCGCGCTCGGCTACTGGAAGCTCGCGATCATCCTCGAGGGCGTCTACGCCCGTTACTCGGCCGGCCAGTACGGCAAGGTCGACGAGGGAATACAGCACTTCGCCCGCCTCGTCGAGCGCCTCGCCGAGGCCGCCGACGAAGCGGAGCGGCGCGATTGACCGTTCGGGGCCAGTCGGTCCATTTGCTTGACATTCGTCGAGCAGAACTGAAAGGGTCACACCACCTGGGAAGGGTGAGCCATACGGCTGCCCACGCTCGTCATCGTCTTTCTACGAAGGAGATTTTGTGAAGCAGATACGCCGGCATCTCACGTATGCCAACGTGATGTCCTCGATTGCAGTCTTCATGGTCCTCGGTGGCGCCACCGCCATCGCGGCGACCAAAATCGGCGCCAACCAGCTGAAAGCCAACTCGGTCAAAACCGGCAAGATCGTCAAAGAAGCGGTCACCGCCGGCAAGATCAAAAACGGCGCGGTGATCGAGTCGAAGATCGGCGACGCCGCCGTGACCACGAACAAACTCGCCGACAACGCCGTGACCACGCCGAAGATCGCCAACGATGCCGTGATCAGTGACAAGATCGCGAAAGACGCGGTTTCGACGGAGAAAATCGCCAATGATGCGGTGAATACCACCAAGCTGGCCAACGATGCCGTGACGAACGCCAAACTGGCCAACGGCGCGGTTTCGACCGGGAAGCTCGGCAATCTCGCCGTGACCAGTGAAAAGATCGCCAACGGCTCGGTGAGGTCCAACCAGCTCGGAACCATCACTCGGCGTGGAACCCTGGTGAGTGTGCCGGCTGGCAATACGGCACTCGGCGAGGCCACCTGCCTCGCTGGGGAGCGGGCCATCAGCGGCGGCGGCGCCTGGACTGCCGGCTTCAACGCAGCCCTCGCACAGCAGCTGCATGTCGTGCACACCTTCCCCCAGGCGAATCTGGTCGGTTGGAGCACCCGGATGTACAACGGATCCGGTGCGGCGCAGAGCTTCAATGCGTATGTGACGTGTCTCCAGGCCGGTTAGCGGTCAGCCTCTAACGGCATGAAAGGGCCGGGCGAAAGCCCGGCCCTTCATTTGGCCGGCTTGCGCCGCCGCCGCAGTGCCTCGCGGGTGGCGTAGAGCGCCGGAAGCGCGGCGGTGTCCTTTGGCCTGCCCAACTCCTCCTTGGAGGCGATCACCTGGTCGAGCGTGATCGCGCGGATGCGGATGTCCCCGAGAGTCAACTCGATCGTCGCGACGTCCTCGAAGCCTCCGATCGCGGCGGCCTGCGGGACGACGTCGAGCGGTCCGGCTTCGGTCTCGAAGTGCTGCATCCTCCAGCCGAGGAAGTCGGCGCCTTCGAGCTCGGTCGGCCCGTCGCCGGCGCGCGGTCGTGCCCCGAGCGCGTTGAGCGCCGCCGCGAGCCGCTCGGCGTTGTCTAGCTCGCGGCGCGGCATCACGTCGAGGTCGAGCGTGACCGCCGGGCTTCCCTGCAGCCAGGCGGCGACAGCGCCGATCACGCAGAACTCGACCTCGTGCTCGACCAGCGAGCGCAGCCCCCTCTCGGGGTCGAGCTCCGTCAACTCCCGCTCGCCATCTCGCGAAGACGGGCGTAGCGGCGCAGGGAACGCAGCCGCTCCTCCAGCGTGAGCTGGAGCAGGGTCTCGGCCAGAGCGACGTCGTCGGGGTCGGGCACCGGCTCGGCGCTCAGCCGCAGACTCTGGCCGCACGCGGCGGCGAGTCGCTGCAGCGTCTCCCAGGACGGCGTCGCCGCGCTTCGCTCGTAGCGCGCCACCGCCGGCTGCGAGGTTCCGGCCCGCCGGGCGAGGGCTCGCTGCGAAAGCCGCGCGTCGCGTCGCATCCTCTGCAGGAGAGCGCCTGGGGAAGCCACCCAGCGATGATACCTGATCAGGTATCAAAATTGAGATCCGTCCTAGATCGGCCGCGGTGCGTGCTTGGGCTCGAGCGCGCCTTCAGCTTCGGCTTCGGCGCGCTTGGCCCAGCGGTTCAGCTCGCGGCGGGCGAGGACCATCTTGTGGACCTCGTCGGGGCCGTCGGCGAGGCGCAGCATGCGGCTGAAGCGCCAGAGGGCGGCGAGCGGGGTGTCGTCGGTCATCCCCAGCGAGCCGTGGATCTGGATCGCGCGATCGAGCACGTCCATGACCATGTTGGCGGCGACGATCTTGATCGCCGAGATCGCCTGGCGGGCGGCGCGCTTGCCCTCGGTGTCCATCTTCCACGCCGCGTACATCGTCAGCAGCCGGGCCTGGTCGATCTCCATCCGCGAGGTCGCGATCGCCTCCTGGACGAACTGCTTGTCGGCAAGCGGCCCGCCGAACGCCTCGCGTTCGTTGGCGCGGCGGCACATCATCTCGTGTGCCCGCTCGGCGGTGCCGATCGCGCGCATGCAGTGGTGGATTCGGCCGGGGCCGAGCCGGTCCTGGGCGACCGCGAAGCCCATCGCCTCCTGGCCGAGCAGGTTGGCGACCGGGACGCGGCACTCTTCGAAGCGGATCTCGCAGTGGCCGGGGCCGCCGTCGTGGCCCATCACCGGGATCGGCCGGACGAGGTTGAAGCCGGGGTTGTCGGTCGGCACGCAGATCATCGAGGCGCGCGCGTAGGGGTGGCCGTCGGGCTCGGTGACGACCATCGCGATGCAGAGGTCGGCGCCGACCGCTCCCGAGGTGAACCACTTGTGGCCCTCGACCACCCACTCGTCGCCGTCGCGCGTCGCCTTCGCGCGGATCAGGGTGGGATCGGAGCCCGACACCTCCGGCTCGGTCATCGCGAAGCAGGAGCGGATCCGGCCCTCGAGCAACGGCTCCAGCCAGCGCTCCTTCTGCTCGTCGGTCCCGTGCTCGGCGAGGATCTCCATGTTGCCGGTGTCCGGCGCGCCGCAGTTGAACGCCATCGGCGCGGCGGCGGGGCTACGGCCCATCTCCTCGCAGAGCAGCCCGTACTCCCAGTTGCTCAGGCCCGGCCCATAGCGCTCGTCGGGCATGAACAGGTTCCAGAGGCCCTCGGCCTTCGCCCGCTCGCGGACCTCGACCAGGATCTTCGGGTAGGGGACGCCCGGCTTCACCTCCGCGTCGAGCGCCTCCATGATCTCCCGCTCCTGCGGGTAGAGGTGCTCGTCCATGAAGTCGAGGATGCGCTCGCGCAGCGTCTCGACCTGGGGGCTCGGCTTGAAGTCCATCGGGCGGGGTCCTCTCCTAGTCGCTGGGGGCGCAACGGTAGCGGGCGAACAGCTCGCCCTCCTCCTCCAGCAGCCAGGCCAACTCGAGTGGCGCGACCTCCGGCAGATCGCCCTCGACGATCCGCGGCGCGAGCCCGCCCGACAGCTTCGGGGAGATCGTCAGGAAGAGGTCGTCGACCAGGCCCGCGGCCTGCAGCTGTCCGTAGAGGTGCGGGCCGCCCTCGCAGAGCAGCGCGCGGACGCCGCGCTCCTGCCGCAGGTGACGCAGCGCCTCGTCGAGGTCGACCGCATCCTCGTGGCGGACGACGCTCAGCTCGGCGTCGACCTCGGGCGGCTCGGCCTCCGAGGAGGTGAAGACGACGACCTCGGCCTCGGGCTCGGCGAACAGCGGCGCGTCCCAGGGCAGGTCGAGGCGGCCGCTGACGATCGCCATCAGGGGCTCCCGTGTGAGGCCCGCCCGTTCGCGCCGTTCCCGCTTCTCCTTGCCGGGGACGGGGCGTCCATAGCGCTCGACGCGCATCGTGCCGGCGCCGATCATCACCGCGTCGAAGCGGGTGCGCAAGCCGGCCAGCATCGCCGTGTCGGTCTTCGACCCGATCGGCCCCGAGCGCCCTTCGATCGTCGCCCGCCCGTCGACCGTGACGACGAAGTTCATCGCCACGAAGGGCCGTTGGTCGGAGGCTTGCTTCCAAGGCCGGTAGGCGTCGAGCTGCTCCTCCACCGTGGTTGGACCCGGGTCGGGGATCAGCCGTCGCACGGATGCAGCCTAAAGCGCTCCTCGTGCGGGTGGCGCGGTGGCGGGGGTCCCCCATAGCGCAGGGCGCCGTAGGCGTCCGAGCACATGGGGGAGGGCCGCCGCGACAGGACCCGCACGTCGGGGCGCTTTAGGAGTAGTCGTGCCAGCCGGCGAACTCGCGGCCGGCGAAGTCCTGCAGCGCCGCCACGTCGGAGCCGAAGCGGCTGCGGACCGTCTCGAAGAGGTCGTCGGGGAGCTTCGGCTTCGGGGCCGGCGGCTTCTCGGGGTCGTGGACGACCTTCTCGACGAGCCAGCGCATCGACTCGGGCAGGCGGTCGAAGTTGCGGTCGAAGGAGCGCAGGCCCGGCAGTTTGACCAGCTTCTCCATCACCTGGTATTTGTCGCCCTGCTTGGCGCTCGACTTCTCCCACTCGCGGTCGAACTGCTCGGAGGTGAAGCCTTCGTCGACGCCGGCGAAGCGGAACGCCCGGCGCATCGTCTCCTCGCGTTCGCTCTGCAGCTCCTCCTGCGTGACGATCGCGATCTGCTCGCGGTCGAACAGCTCCAGGTAGGGCTCCAGCTGCATCCAGTACATCGAGCGGTGCATGTAGGAGCTGTCGGGCTCCGACAGGGTGGCCACCAACTCGCGGGTCTCGTAGCCGGCCCCGGTCGCGTGGACCCAGTGCGAGAGGATCCGCTTGATCGGGTCGCGCACCATGTAGAGCAGGCGGGCGTCGGGGCAGTGCTGGTGGATGCGCTCGGGGACCCCCTTGAAGCGCGGCAGGTTCGTGTAGTGGGGAGAGGACTCGCCGCGCACCTTGAAGCGCCCGTCGAAGCGGCTCGCGTACCAATTGAGGCCGAGGTCCCAGTTCAGCTCCTCGACGAAGAAGTTCAGCTCCTTCGGCTTCGACATGTGGATTTCAGGGTGCAGGCCGAGGTAGTGGTGGATGCTCGTCGTGCCGCACTTGAGCCCGCCGACGATGATCAGATTCGGCAGCGCCGCGTGGCGCTTGCGACGCCGCCGGAAGCGGCTGCGGCGGTCGCCGGTGTAGCGCTCGCGGGCACGCGCACACATCGCCTCGTCGGCGGGATCACGTGGGGCGGCAGGGAGCGTCTGAGTCGTCTCGGGCTCTGACACGAGCGGGCTAGTGTAGCTGCGATGTCACACGCCGACCTCGCATCGAGCTTCAAGGCGTTCGGCCGCGCGACGGCCGAGTTCTTCGCCAACCTCTCGCAGATCGAGTGGACCGCGTTCGCGGTCGCGCTCGTCTTCCTGGCAGCGATGCAGCTGGCCCGGGCCTGGGCCTGGCGCAACGTGTTGCGGGCCGCCTACCCGGAGGCCCGGATCTCGTTCCTGCAACTCGGCGCCGCCTATTTGGCCGGCGCGGGGGTCAACGCGATCCTGCCCGCGCGCGCCGGCGACGTGACCAAGGTCTTCCTCGTCAAGCGCCAGATCCCCGACTCCTCCTACCCGGCCGTGACCTCGTCCTTCCTCGTCCAGAGCGTCTTCGACACGACGATCGGCGTCCTGGTCCTGCTCTACGCGATCACCCAGGGCCTGCTGCCCGAGCCGCCCCGCCTGCCGAACCTGCCGGCCTTCGAGCTCTCCTTCTGGGCCGAAAACCCGCAGGTCTTCGCGATCGTCACCGGCACCCTGCTGCTCGGGATCGCCGCCGCCGTCTTCGTATACGGGCACCGGGTGCGCGCTTTCTGGGACCGGGTCAAACAGGGCATCGCCATTCTGCGGACGCCGCGCCGCTACCTGCGCGAGGTGGCGGCCTGGCAGGGCGTCGCCTGGCTCTGCCGCTTCGCCGCCTTCTGGTTCTTCCTCGAGGCGTTCGGGATCGGCGGCACGGTCGGCAACGTGCTGCTGGTGATGAGCGTGCAGGCGATCGCCAACGTCGTCCCGCTCACGCCGGGCGGCGCCGGCGCCCAGCAGGCGCTCCTCGTCGCGACGCTCGACGGACCCTCGCGTGCGGCCGTCCTCTCCTTCTCGGTCGGGACGCAGATCGCGATGGCCGCCTGGTCGGTCGCGCTCGGCTTCGGGGCCCTGCTGCTCGTCTTCCGCACCTCCGACTGGCGCGGGCTGATCAAGCAGGCAGAAGAGGACGCCCGAGAGGGCGAGGCAGCCGCTTAGCTCGACCAACCTGGGTAGCGCGGCTTGACATCCCACTGCCATGGCGGCTCCTCGCCGGGCGGGAACTCGTAGTGGTCGCGGCCGGGCAGCGTCTCGAGCGGGACCAGGGCCGGATCGTCGGAGAGCAGGACGCGGATGCCGCTGGCCGCCTGGACCTGCGTGTCGTCGGCGCGCCGAACGACCCGCTCCCAGCCGAGGCCCGGCCGGTAGAGCCAGTAGGTCAGCTCGACCCAGCCGAGCGAGCGACGCCGGTCGTCGATCTCGGTGAACGCGGTCGTGCGGCGGCCGGAGGCGGTCAGGTGAGCACCGGCCGCGCCGGGGAGCGGCACCGCGCAGCTCTCGCGCCGGCAGCGGCGAAAGTCGACCGGCACGAGCGGCAGGCCGGAGGGCCCGATCCGCGCCCGCGGCGGCGGCGCGAGCGCCCGTGCCAGCCGCGCCAGCGGCCAGCCGTAGGCCGGGACGAGCGGATGGTGGCTGCACGCGCCGGGCGCCCGGGGTCCGCAGGCGATCCGCCGCGAGAGCGTCCGCGCGAGGTCGCGGCCGGACTCGACTTCGCCCTCCGCGGCGATGGCGGCTATCCCAAGCAGGAGCAGCAGGGCGATCAGGGCCGTCAGCCCGGCCTGCTCGACCGACGCCGCTCCGGCCTCCCGGGCAGGGGCGATCCGGCGCCCGTACTCTCCGCCTTCGGGCTCTCCCGTCGGATCGGTTCGCCGCGCATTGCCTCGGTTTTCGGCCGCACGGCCGCCTCGCGCCCTCTCCATGTCCCCGACGCTAGGGCGTCGCGGCGCACGTGTGGTGCGCTAGATGAGCCGACTTCGTGCCCGCTTCGGATCGGCTCTATGTCCCCGCCCTCGACCTGCTTTCATGTCGAGAGTGGAGGGCGGAGCCTTCAACCTGTTCGGCGACCCCGACGAGTTCCGCGAGCGGATGGAGGAGCTGGCCGAGCAGATGCAGTCCTCGCAGCGCGTCGCCTGGGCCGACAACGCGATCAAGCTGGCGGTCGAGCTGACCGTCGCCTCGGTCGATCGCCTCGACCTGTCCGGCACGAGCGACGAGCAGGCGATGCAGGTCCGCGACGCGATCCGCGTCCTCTTCCCCGAGGCCGTGACGCTCGTACGCGAGGCCCGCGAAGGGCTTTCCTAGCCCGGCTGGTCCTCGACCGTCACCTCGCGCAGGCGGTGCGTGTCGACGTCGTAGACGAAGCCGCGCACCGCGTCCCGGTGGGCGACGAAGTCGGAGCGGCGGACCCGCAGGATCGACTGGCGCACGTCGGCGTCGACGTCGGCGAAGGACTCGATCGCGAATGCCGGCGAGACGCCGGTCGCCTCCTGCAGCTCGGCCCGGAAGCCGTCGTCGCTGAGCTTCTGCATGCCGCAGTCGGTGTGGTGGATCAGCATCACCTCGCGGGTGCCGAGCCGCCGCTGCGAGACGGCCAGGGAGCGGATCACGTCGTCGGTGATCACCCCGCCGGCGTTGCGCAGCACGTGCGCCTCGCCCTGGCCGAGGCCGAGCGCCGCGAAGACGTCGAGCCGCGAGTCCATGCAGGTGACGACCGCCAGCTGCCTGCTCGGGCGCACGTCGCGGTGCTCGACCGGCAACGAGTCGGCGAAGGCGCTGTTGTTGGCGACCAGCTCGTCGATTGTGCTCATCGTTCCCCCTGCATGGATTTGGCTTGCAGCGTCAACGCGCCGCCGCGGCCCACGACGGCGGCGATCGACTCCATCGGAATTGCGGCGATCAGGGCCGGCAAGGCGACGACGACGACGATCAGCGCGTCGAGGCGCCGCTGCCAGGCGCGTTCCGCGGGCGCGGCGTCGCCCCGTCCCAGCGCGCCGAGGGCGATGTTGCGGCCGAAGGTGAAGCCGTTGAGGATCGTCTGCCACATCGCGGCGATCCCGCGTCCCGGCGCCCAGCGCACCTCGCTGACGACCCGGTCGCGGCGCGCGACGAGGCGCCGGACCGCCTCGGCCGTGAACATGCAGCGGCTGCGCCCGGAGAGACCCGCCCAGCCGGCGCCGCCGACCCAGGCCGAGAGGCCGGCGCGGTTGTCGATCTCGATCGTCTCGCCCTCCCGCAGCCGGTCGAGCTCGCGCAGGGCCTCCTCGCCGTCGATCGCCTCGCCTGCCACGGCGAGCCCGCAGCTCTCGCAGCGCCGGACGGGGCCGGCCAGGCCGGGACGGGCGTCGATCCAGCCGAAGAGCGGTTCGCCGCAGGCGGGGCAGGGTGGGTTCTCGGGCCCCGCGGCCGCCTCGAGCGGGACCACCGGAGTGCGGGTTGGCTGGCTCATCGCCCGGTAGCGTACGCGGCGTGCAGCTCAGCGAGATCATGACCACGGGCGTCGTCACCGCCGGCCCGGAGGCGAGCGCCGTCTCGGTCGCCCGCCAGATGCGCGACAGCCGGGTCGGCTCGGTGGTGATCGTCGACCCCGCCGGCTCGCCGGTGGCGATGGTCACCGACCGCGACCTCGCCGTGCGGGTCTTCGCCGAGGGTGTGCCCCCGGAGTCGCCGGTCGGCGAGCATGCGTCGCGCCCGCTGATCTGCGGCGAGCCGGCGATGAGCCTCGACGAGGCAGCGGCGCTGATGGTCCAGCACCGGGTGCGGCGGCTTCCGGTCGTCGAGCGCGGTAGCCTCGCCGGCATCGTCACGCTCGACGACATCGCCGTGCGCACCGGCAACCTCGAGGTGGCCCAGAAGATGACCGCCGAGGTCATCGAGGGCGCGCTGCCCCAGTTCTACTTTCACGAGCGGGGCTAGCGAGGGTGCAGCCCGACAGGGGGGAGGTGCTGGCGCGGGAGCGGCGGTGGGCGATGCCCGTCGCCCTGGCGACGTTCGCCGGGGTCGCGCTGCTGATCGCCGCGACGCTCGCGATCGGGGTCGTCGGGGGCGACAACGACGCGGAGATCCTTCGGTCGGTCGACGAGCACGGCTCCGCCGTGGTCGCCTCCGGGGTCATGGAGTTCCTCGCCTTCCTGCTCCTCGTCGCTCCGCTCGTCTACCTCTTCCGCGCCGCGCAGGCGCGCAGCAGCCATGTCCGCGCGCAGCTGATCGGCCTCGTCGTCGCCGCGCCCCTCTTCCTCTCCGTCGCGGCGATCCTGACCACCGTGGCGACGACCGGCGCCGCCGCCGATTTCGTCGACGGCAGGGCGACCGGCGACCTGACCGCCGCGGAGGCGGGCGATCGCTGCCGCGAGCAGCGGCGCGACGATGCCGAGGCCTTCCGCGACGACTACGACGGGAGCAGCGCCGCAGCGCTGCGCAGCTGCGCGACGACCGAGATGGCCGACGACGCGGCCGAGGACGCGATCGCCGACGAGCCGACCCGCGCGATCGCCACCGGCTTCGGCCTCGGCGGGCGGCTCGGCCTCGCCTTCGCCCTCTTCTACAGCTGCCTGTGGGGGATGCGGACCGGTCTGCTCTCGCGCTTCTGGGGCTCGCTCGGGATGGCGATGGGCGCCGCCGCCCTCCTCCTGCTCGTCCAGTTCACCGCGATCTGGTTCCTCTACTTCGCCTTCCTCGCCGCCGGCTGGGTGCCGGGAGGCCGTCCCCCCGCGTGGGAGGCCGGCGAAGCGATCCCCTGGCCGACGCCGGGGGAGAAAGCCGCGTCCGAGCTCTCGCCGGCCGAGGATCCGGAGAAGCCGCTCTAGCCGGACCGCTCCACGGCCGCGCGCTTGCGCTGCGTCCGGATCTCGCTGAGGATCCGCTCCAGCCGCGGCTCGCGCGAGGTGTCGACGTGGCTCATCGCCGCGGCAACGGCGGGGTGGATGGCGGCGATCCGCTCGTGCATCGCCTGGGCGACGGCGCGGTAGGCGGGGTGGCCCTCGCGGCCCGAGCGCAGCTCGATCAGGTGCATCGCCTCGCGCGCGTTGAGGTCGAGCACGTAGCGGATCCGGTAGGCGAGGCAGAGCGCGTAGGGCGCCTGCTCGGGCAGCCCGGCCGCGACGAGGCGCTCGTGCTCCCCGGCGGAGATCTCCAACGCCCGTTCGAACTCGCCGCCCGCGCCGGCCTCGCGGACCTCCTCGGGCACGCCGGCGCCGAGGTCCGGTCCGAGTCGCTGCCACTGGCAGGTCAGCATCCGGTGGCGCTGCAGGTCGCGGAAGGCGCCGTAGTCGGAGACGATCTCGAAGCGGTAGCGCAGCGTCTCGAAGCCACGTCCGGGCCGGTGGCGCCGGTTGGCCCGCTGGCCGACCATCGCGGCGAGCAGCTCCGCCCGCTCGTCGCGATCGAGCACGTCCACCCGGCCGCGGATCTCGGTCTCCGATGCGCTCGCGGCCTCGAACAGGCAGGAGGCGAGCAGGTCCTCTTCGGTCCCGTCGACGTGGATCAGCTCGACCGAGGGGGTGTCTGTGCCGTTGTCGCGGCGGCCGAGCCCGAGCCGCGCCACCCAGCCCTCGGTCGCCTCTCGCCGCCGCTCCAGGTAGGAGACCCACTCGCCGCCGCGGTCGGGCCGCTCGACCCGCGAGACGAAGCTCGGCATCGTCTGCTGCAGCTCGCGCAGGATCATCCCGCCGTACTCGCGCGCCTCGGGCAGCGGCGATGCCATCAGGCGCAGCAGCAGCTGCTCGTAGGCCTGGCCGTTCGCGTAGATGCCGACGTGGCTCAGCGTCGCGGCCGGCAGCAGGCCGCGGCAGAGGTCGAGCGCCTTGGCCCGGATCGAGCGCCGCCACGGCCCCTCCGGTTCGCCGTTGCCGCGCGGCCAGCGCCCGGCCGCCCACGCCTCGACGCTGCCGAGGATGCTCGAGTAGCTCGCGAACAGCTCGTCCATCGCGGCGGCGAACTCCGGACCCAGCTCCCCGTCGCGGTAGTAGCGGTAGCCGCCGCCGGCATCGGCGGGCATCGGCTTGTCGTAGGGGATGTAGCGGGTCGACTGCTCGAGATAGGCGGCGAGCCGGCCACGTTGCAACTGCTTGGTGAGGATGTTCGAGACCCACTCGCAGGCGACGTGAGCGCCGCCGACCTGGGCGATCGAGTCGTCCCCGTAGCCGAGGAAGACGCGCTCGTAGAGCTTCGCGGCCCGCTCGCCCTCGGCTCCGTCGAAGGGCCGCTCGCCGTCCGCCACGTCGTCGGCGAACTCCTCCAGGAAGAGGCGCCGGACCGTCCCGGAATAGCGGGAATAGCGGGCAAAAAGGGCGCCTTTGACCGTTTCGGGCAGGTTGACCAGCGCGAAAACGGGCCGGTCGAGGTTGGTGAAATGGGGGGCGAGAACCGCCCGCTCCTCCTCGCTGAACGACTCGACCGGGTAGCGCACCGCCGCATCGTAGCCGCGCCCTACGACGGGGGCGCCGCCATGAACTCGACCTTCTGACCGCCGGGCATGGTGACGAAGGCGCGCGGCTCGCCCCAGAGCTCGCGGTGGCGCTCGGGGGAGTGGCCGGCGGCCTCCAGCGCCGCGAACGTCGCCTCGAAGTCCTCGACCACGACTGCCGGGTGGCCGAGCTGCGGCACCGTCGCCGCCTCGCTGTGGATCAGGTGGATCTGCGTGCCTCCGCGCTCGAGCCAGGTGACGTAGCCGCCCAGTTCCCCGGGCGCGTCGATCGGCTCGAACCCGAGCAGCTCCCAGCAGGCGACGCAGGCCTCGACGTGTTGAGGCCGGACCTCGAGCGAGACGTGGTGGAGCATCACTCCGCGCCGGCCAGGGGGGCCAGCACGTCGTGGCGGCTGTAGTGGCCGGCCGCGTCGAAGACGCGCTTGGCGCGCAGCCCGACGCGCAGGTCGCAGTCCGCGACGACGATCCCCTCCTCGCCGTAGAGCGGGCCGGCGACGACCTCGCCGCGCGTCGGCTCGACGATCGCCGCGCCGCCGTTGCCGAAGACCTCCTTGCCCTCGGGAAGCGGCGCCGGGAAGTCCTCCGGGAAGGCGGACGCGGGTATGTACTGCGGGACCGAGACGACGAAAGCGCCCGACTCGATCGCGATGTGGCGCATGCTCGCCAGCCAGCCATCGCTGTCGTCGGCGGTCGGCGCGAGCCAGATCTGCGGTCCCTGCCGGTAGACCTCGTAGCGGGCCAGCGGCATCCGGTTCTCCCAGCAGATCAGCCCGCCGATCCGCCCGCACGGGGTCTCGCTGACGCCGAGGTCGTCGCCAGCCCCGACCCCGTGGAAGACGCGCTCGTGCTGGGTCGGCATCAGCTTGCGGTGGCGGGACACAACTCCCTCCGGCCCGATCAGCAACAGCGTGTTGTAGAGGGAGCCCGGTCGCTCCAGCTCGCGCTCGTTGACGCCGATCGCGCAGAAGACGTCGAGCTCGGCGCATGCCTCCGCCAGGCGGGCGACCAGCGGCCCGTCGACCTCGACCGAGCTGGCCCAGAGGCGCTCCCACAGCTCATCCCAGCCGCCGAACGACGCCGCCCCCGCGGCCCAGGCGCCCGACGGGTACAGCGAGACGAACGCCTCCGGGAAGACGACCAGCTGCGCTCCTTGCCCGGCCGCCTCGCGCAGCAGGCCGATCGCCTTCTCGACCGTTCCCTCGGCGTCGAGGATCCGCGGCGTGGCCTGGATCGCCGCGACGCGCACGGTCGGGAACTCGGTCATCCGCGCAGGATAGATCGCTGACTGTGGAGTTGACCACACTGGAGCGGGGTCAACTCCGCAGTCAGCGATCAGAAGAGGGCCACGAGGGCGGCGGCTACGACGACGATCGCGGTCGACCACACGACCGCCTCGGCCGTGATCTCGAGGTCGAGGCCGTAGGCGTGGGCGACGACCATCGAGTTGAGGCCCGTCGGCATCGCGGCGAGCAGGGGGTACGCGGTGGGCAGGTGGACGACCGGCGCTGCGAGGAGGACGAGCAGTCCCGGCGCGACTGCGAGGCGCGTGGCCAGGACCGCAGCCACGGGCCGGGTCAGCGGCGGCGGCATCGGCAGGGCGCCGTGCTCGGCGTTCTCGGCCAGGGTCGCGCCGACGGCGAAGAAGCCGATCGGCAGGATCGCGACGATCAGCAGCTGGGAGACATCGACCGCCCAACCGGGCGCCAGCGCCTCCGGTGCGAGCAGCCCGGCGATCGCCGCGTAGAGCGGCGGGTTGCGCGTGAAGAAGGCCAGCACGCGTTCGCGCGGGCCTTCGCCCGCCTTGGTGCCGAAGGCGGCGCCGACCGCGAAGGCGCCGAGCAGCAGCGAGGGGCCGCTGACCATCACGTCGTAGAGCACGGCCGTGGAGAGCTCGTCGCGGCCGAGCAGCACGACCGTCAGGGGATAGCCGAGGTAGCCGGTGTTCATGCAGAGGACCGCCGAGACAACGGCGCCGGTGCGGTGGCGGGCGAGCCGCAGCACCTTCGCCGCGATCGCCCAGGCGATCAGGCCGGCGAGCGCGATCGCCGCGATGCCCGCCCCGATCGCGACTCCATGGTCGACGTCGACCTCGCTGGCCGCCAGGTTGACGAAGATCAGCGGCGGGATCAGCACGTAGAGCATCAGCATCAGCGAGCGGCGCGCCGCGCGCCCGGCGGCGAGCGGCCGCCGCCGCTCCGCGAACACCCCGACGGCGATCGAAGCGACGATCGCCAGGACGATTAGGAAGATGCCCATTCCGTGGAGACCCTTTCAGCTGGGTGCTCCGCGAGGAGCCGCTGCCGAGAGAATCAGAACAGAGCGGCGCCGGCGCGTTCGGCGAACTCGACCAGCGGCTGCGGGATCACGCCGAAGAAGATGGTCGCCGCGGCGGCGAGCAGGGCGGGAAGAGTCAGGTAGAGGCGTCGGCCCGCCTCGGGATCGATTGGATCTGCCTCGGGGGAGGCGCCGGCGATCGCTGGAGCCGTGGGCGGTACGTCTCTCCCAGCGGCCGTCTCGCCCGGGCGCATCCACATCGCCGCGACGACGCGCAGGTAGTAGGCGAGCGAGATCATCGTTCCGACCGCGATGAAGACGGCGAGCCAGGTGTAGTCGCCTTCGACCAGCGCCTCGATCAGGTAGAGCTTGCCGATGAAGCCGACGGTCGCCGGCAGCCCGGCGAGGGCGAGCATCGAGATCGTCAGCGGCCAGGCGAGCACCGGGCGCTCGCGGCCCAGGCCGCGCATCGACTCGATGTCGTCGCCGAAGACGGTCTCCCGCTCCCGCGCGACGACGACGGCGAAGGCGGCCAGGTTCATGAATGCGTAGCCGGCGAGGTAGAAGACGAGCGCGCTGACACCCGCCTCGCTGGCGACGACGAGCCCGCCGAGGATGTAGCCGGCCTGGGCGACGCCCGAGTAGCCGAGCAGCCGCTTCAGCGAGCGCTGCCCGAGCGCGCCGACGTTGCCGATCACGATCGTCGCCGCGGCGAGCACCGCCAGCGCCGGCTGCCAGTCGTCGGCCGCGGGCAGCAGGGCGAGGTCGAAGAAGCGCACGAAGACCGCGAAGGCGGCCACCTTGGTCGCCACCGCCATGAAGGCGGTGATCGGCGTCGGCGCCCCCTCGTAGACGTCGGGCGTCCACTGGTGGAACGGCGCGATCGAGGTCTTGAAGGCGAGGCCGACCGCGACCAGGGCGATCCCGATCAGGACCAGCGGGTCGCCGACCAGCCCCTCGCCGGCTATCCCCGCCGCGATCCCGGCGAAGTCCGTCGAGCCCGAGCCGCCGTAGAGGAAGGCCATCCCGTAGAGCAGCGTCGCCGAGCCGAGCGAGCCGACGATCAGGTACTTGAGCCCGGACTCGAGCGAGCGCTCGCGGCGCAGGTTGCCGGCGCAGAGGATGTAGAGCGGGATCGAGAGCGTCTCCAGCCCGACGAAGAAGCTGACCAGGTTCTGCGCCTGCGCGAGCAGGACCATCCCGAGCACCGAGCCGAGCAGCAGCGCGTGGTACTCGCCCGAGCCGACCTGCTCTGCGGCCGGCTCCCGGATCGAGAGCGAGACGCACGCCGCCGCCATCAACAGCACGACGAGCGAGATCGCGATCGCCAGGTCGTCCAACCGCAGCGCCCCGGAAACCAGTTCGGCCGGCTCGCCCCACTGCCAGATCAACAGCCCCGCCGTGGTCGCCAGCGCGACCAGCGTCAGCGCGGGTGCCATCCGCTTCGTCGGCCCGAAGACGGCGCTCATCAGCACCACGGAGACGCTCACCGTCAGCGCGAGGACGGGCGAGAGCCCGGCGTAGTCGATCTCGGGGGCGACGAAGTTCATCGGCTACTGGCTCCTTCGGGGGAGCCGACGATTCGCTTGGCGAGGGCGGCGCTGGGGCAGGGGACGCCCTCCTTCGTCTGCTCTTCCAGGTCCGCCGGCGAATCCGCGACTCCATGCGCCGCGCAGGTCGCCGCCACGGCGCGCGTTGCCGCCGGGTCCGTCCGCTCCAGGACCAGCTGCGGGTAGAGCGCCAAGCCGACGATGCAGGCGACGAGCGGCACGAGCACGACGCCGTCGCGCCAGCCGAGCTCGCGGGACTCGACCGCGAGCGGCTTGCGGTTGTGCATCGTGCGCTGGTAGAGGCGCAGCGCGTAGTAGGCGGCCATCGCGACCCCCGCGGCGGCGACGAAGGCGTAGGCGATCTTCGCCTGGAAGAGGCCGTTGAGGATGTAGAGCTCGCCGACGAAGTTGGCCGAGCCGGGCATCGCCAGCGTCGCCAGGATCACGATCAGGAACATCGCCGCCAGCACCGGCGCCCGCAGCGCCATCCCGCCCATCTCGCGCAGGTCCTCGCTGCCCGAGCGTTCGGCCAGGACGGCGACGATGATGAACAGCGGCGCGACCACGAGCCCGTGGTTGACCATCTGCAGGATCGCCCCGTCGGCGCCGTCGGCGCGCAGGGCGAAGATGCCGGCGGTGACGAAGCCGAGCTGCGCGACCGAGGAGTAGCCGGCGACCAGCCGCACGTTCGTCTGGGTGAAGGCCATGACGGACCCGTAGAGGATCGAGGCCAGGGCGATCACCAGCACCACCTCTTGAAACTCGACCGTCGCGTCGGGGAAGAGCGGCAGGACGACGCGCAGGAAGCCGTAGGCGCCGACCTTCGCCAGCACGCCCGAGAAGACGGCGAGCACCGGCAGCGGCGCGGCCCGGTAGGCGTCGGGCATCCAGCCGTGCAGGAGGAAGGCCGGCATCTTGACCAGGAAGGCCGCGGCGAAGAACCAGAAGATCCAGCGCTGGCTGCCCTCGCCGAGCGGCTCGCGCGCGAGCTCGGCGATCGAGAAGGTGATCTCGCCGCCGTCGGCAGCGATGATCCCGGTCGCGATCGCCGCGACCAGCATCAGCAGCGAGCCGATCAGGGTGTAGACGATCATCTTCAGCGTCGCCGCCGAGGCGGTCACGCCGTCGGGCCGGTCGGTCCCCCAGGCGCCGAAGAGGAAGTAGAACGGGACCAGCATCAGGTCGAAGAAGAGGACGAAGAGCAGCAGGTCCTGGGCGAGGAACGCGCCCAGCGTCGCCGTCTCGGCGAGCAGCATCATCAGGAAGAAGAGGTGCGGGCGGTCCTGCTCGCGGAAGGCGGCGAACGCGGTCCCGCCCAGCCACAGCAGCGCGGTCAGCACCAAGAGGAAGACGTTGAGCCCGTCGACGCCGAGGCTGTAGTCGACCCCCAGCCCCGGGATCCACTCGACGTCGACCGTGTGCTGGAGGCCCGCTGCGGAGTCGAAGTCGACCAGCAGCGCGGCCGCCAGGCCCAGCGTCACCGCCGTTCCGAGCGTCGCCCACCAGCCGGCCGCCCGGCGCGGCAGAAAGAGGCCGACGAGGCCGAAGACGAACGGGGTCCAGAGCAGCGAGCTGGTCATGAGCTTGCCAGCAGGAAGTAGAGGGCGAGCCCGGCGAAGCCGGCGATCAGCAGCAGCGCGTAGCTGCGCACGAAGCCGCTCTGCACGATGCGGACGATGCCGCCGGCGCCGCGCACCGTCTCGGCGGTGCCGCTGACCAGCCCGTCGACGACGAGCCGCTCGAAGGTGCGGTCGGCGAAGCGGCCGACCGCCTGCGCCGGGCGCACGATCAGCACGTCGATCGCCTCGTCGAAGTACCACTTGTTGACTAGCAGCGTGTGGAGCGGGCGCAGGCGCCGGATCAGGATCGCCGGGGCGGCGGGCCGGGCGACGTAGAGGAAGTAGGCGAGGGCTATGCCGAGGATCGAGATCGCGCCGCCGATCCCGAGCCCGGCCCATTCGGCGCCCGCCGTCGGGTGGACCTCGAGCAGCGGCGAGTCGTGGAAGACCGGGTCGAGGAAGCTGGTGACGAGGTGGTCGACGCCCGGCACCTGGATCAGCCCGCCGACCAGCGCCAGCACCCCGAGCACGCCCATCGCCAGCTTCATCGGCAGCGAGTGCTCGGCGATGTGGTGCTCCGGCCCGGGGAAGCCGACGTCGGTGTCCTCCGGCTCGCCGGTGACCGGGTTGGCCGGCTCGCCGTGCGCGACGTGGCCGGTGTCGATCAGCTCCTGGGCCTCGCGGCACGGCGTCCCCGGCAGGATCCGGAAGACGAGGCGGAAGGTGTAGACGGCGGTCAGCAGCGCGCCGGCGTAGCCGAGCACGACGAAGATCATGTACATGCCGCCGCGTGCCTCGGCGAAGGCGAGGATCTCGTCCTTGGAGAAGAAGCCCGAGGTGCCGGGGAAGGCGGCCAGCGCCAGCCCGCCGATCAGGAGCATCGCCGAGGTGAAGCGCATCGCCCTGCCGAAGCCGCTCATCCGGTCGATGTTCTGATCGTTGGCCATCGCGGCGATGATCGAGCCGGCCGCCATGAACAGCAGCGCCTTGAAGAAGGCGTGGGTCATCAGGTGGAACATGCCGGCGCTGAAGGCGCCGATCGAGACGCCGACGACCATGTAGCCGATCTGGCTCATCGTCGAGTAGGCGATCGCCCGCTTCAGGTCGGTCACGACGAGCGCGATCGTCCCGGCGACGAGCAGCGTGGCCAGTCCGGTGAAGGCGGCGATGTCGGCGGCGGTCGGGGCGAGGTCGAAGAGCGGGTGGGCGCGGGCGATCAGGTAGACGCCTGCGGTGACCATCGTCGCCGCGTGGATCAGCGCCGAGACCGGGGTCGGGCCCTCCATCGCGTCGGCGAGCCAGGTGTGGAGCGGCAGCTGCGCCGACTTGGCGAAGGCGCCGACCAGGAGCAGCAGGCAGATCGCCGTCACCGTCCACTCGTTCGTCGTGAACGCGTCGGGCGCGGCTGCGAAGACCGCCTCGAAGTCGAAGGTGCCCAGCTCGCGGAAGATCAGGAAGGCGGCGAGGACGAGGCCGACGTCGCCGACGACGTTGATCACGAAGGCCTTCATCCCGGCACGGGTCGCCGTCTCGCGCCGGTACCAGAAGCTGATCAGCGCGTAGGAGGCGAAGCCGACGAAGGCCCAGCCGACGGTAAGGAGCACGAAGTTGCCGGCCAGGACCAGCAGCAACATCGAGAAGACGAAGAAGTTGAGGAAGCTGAAGAAGCGGTGGTAGCCGGCGTCGGAGCGCATGTATCCGAACGAGTAGAGGTGGATCAGGGTCGAGACGCCGGTGACGACGAGGACCATGAAGACCGAGAGCGGGTCGACGAGGATGCCGAGCTGCACGTCGAGCCCGCCGGCCTTGGCGTAGTCCCAGAGCGAGGAGGCGTGGTGGCGCGCCTCCGGCTCGTCGCCGAGCAGGCTGAGCAGCGCGGCGACGCCGCAGGCGAAGGAGAGCGCGATCGCGGCGGTGCCGATCGCCCCGGCGGCCCGCGCGGGCAGCGCCCGGTAGCCCAGCGCGCACGCGAGCGAGCCGAGCAGCGGGAAGAGCAGGACCAGCCAGGCCCAGGTGGTGGCGCTCACGCCGTTCTCCCCGCGCTCATCCGCGCAGCTCCCTCAGCTCGTCGACGTCGAGCGGCAGGCGGCGGCGGAAGATCGCGACGATCAGGCCGAGGCCGACGACGACCTCACAGGCGGCGATCACCATCACGATCAGGGCGAAGACCTGACCCTCTTGGTTGCCGACCATGCGGCTGAAGGCGATCAGCGCCAGGTTGCCCGCGTTCAGCATCAGCTCGAGGCAGAGCAGGATCACGACCGGGCTGCGGCGGATCAGGATCCCCATCGCGCCGGTGGCGAACAGCAGCGCGGAGAGGACGATGTACCACTCGATCGTCATGCGGAGCCTCCCAGCACGTTCCGTCTGCCAGCAAGCACCACTGCGCCCACTGCGGCGATCAGCAGCAGGATGGACGAGGCCTCGAAGGCGATGAGGAACTTCTCCAGCAGGAGGGTTCCGATAGCTGCCGGGTCGCCGAAGCCTGGCTCGACCTCCGGCCCCTCGGTGCCCAGGGCCAGCAGCGAGGAGCCGAGGACGGCGATCGCGAGCTCTACGAAGAGGGCGATGCCGAGCAGCGGGGCCAGGAAGCGCTGGCCGGGGATCGGCTCCCAGGCCGACTCCTGGTCGCCGCCCACGTAGGCGACGACGAAGACGTAGAGGACCATCACCGCACCCGCGTAGACGACCACCTGCGCGGCGGCGAGGAAGGCCGAGCTGAGCAGCAGGAAGAGCACGGCGAGCGAGAAGAGGTGGATGATCAGCGCCAGCACGCTGTAGAGCGGGTTGCGCATCGCGATCACGCCGACCGCGCCGCCGAGGGCGCCGATGGCGCCGGCGAAGAACAGCACCTCCTCCACTACTCGCCCTCGCTCCTCAACGGCGTCCGCTCGATCGGCTCGGCGAGCAGCATCTCCTTGGTGAAGATCAGGTCGTCGCGGTCGTAGTCGGCCATCTCGTAGTCGTGGCCCATCGTGATCGCGTCGAACGGGCAGGCCAGCTCGCAGTAGCCGCAGAAGATGCAGCGCGAGAGGTTGATCTCGTAGACCGCCGCGTAGCGCTCGCCGGCCGAGACCCGCTCGCCCGGGACGTTCTCCGCGGCGACGACGCGGATGCAGTCGGCCGGGCAGGCGGCGGCGCAGAGTGAGCAGCCGACGCACTTCTCGAGCCCCGTGTCCTCGAACTTGTGGAGTTTGTGGCGGCCGCGGAAGCGGGGGTAGACGGGCGTCTTCTCCTCGGGGTACTCGATCGTCAGCGGCCCCTCGATCAGCCGCGCCATCGTCGTCTTCAGCCCGCGCAGCGTCTCGCCGAAGGCGCGGTACGCACCGCCCAGCCCACCCGGCTCCGGTCCGCGCTGGACCTCGACCACGTCTTGGTCCTTCAGGTAGGCGAACTCGCTCACGAGCGCCCCCCCGTGGGCGCTTTACTGACGCATAGCGTCAGAAAGGCGCCCCGGCTCACAGGGTCACCACCAGGACGGCGGTCACCAGCACGTTCAGCGTCGCCAGCGGCAGGAGGATCTTCCAGCCGAGGCTCATCAGCTGGTCGTAGCGCAGGCGCGGCAGGGTTGCCCGCACCCAGATGAAGAGGAAGATCAGGCCGAGAATCTTGGCCAGCATCCAGATCGGGTCGAGGAAGCCGGGGCCGGGGCCCATCCAGCCGCCGAGGAAGACCGCCGCGGCGATCCCGGAGACGACCAGGATCTCCATGTATTCGACCAGCAGGAAGCTGCCGAAGCGCATGCCGCCGTACTCGGTCATGAAGCCCTGGACGAGTTCGGCGTCGGCCTCGGGCATGTCGAACGGCGTCCGGTTGGTCTCGGCGAAGCCGGCCAGCATGAAGATCAGGAAGCCGACGAACTGCGGCACGACGAACCAGATGTCGCCCTGCGCGTGGACGAGGTCGACCAGCGAGAGCGAGCCGCCCATCATCACCGCGCCGAGCAGCGCCAGCCCCATCGCGACCTCGTAGGAAATCAGCTGCGCGGCGCCACGCATCGCGCCGAGCAGGCTGTACTTGGAGCCCGAGGACCAGCCGCCCAGCAGCACCCCGTAGAAGGCGATCGAGCCGACGGCGAAGAAGTAGAGGATGCCGATCGGCACGTCGATCCCGTAGAGGCCGACGCCGTTCTGCACGTCGCCCCAGGGGATGATCGCCAGGGACAGGACGCCGGCCAGGACCGGCAGCAGCGGCCCGATCACGAACAGGGTCGGGATCGCGTTGGCGGGCCGGAACGCCTCCTTGCTGAGCAGCTTGCCCACGTCGGCGAGCGGCTGCAGGATCCCGAACGGTCCCACCCGGTTGGGGCCGTAGCGGTGCTGGAAGCGGCCGATCAGCTTGCGCTCCAGGACCGTCATCAGCGGCAGGATCGCGAAGATGACGCCGAAGATCACCAGCGACTTGACGACCATGATCCAGGTCGCCTCGGCGAGCGTCGTGTCGGCGACTGGCAGCATCAGCCGGCAGTCTTCTCGATCGTCACCGCGACCGGCGCGCCGTTGAGGAGAGCGTTCGCGTTGCCATCGCTGATGCCCTCGGCGAGAAAGCAGACGCCCTCTTGGACCCGCTCCTTGACCGCCACGCGGGCGTGAACACTGCTCCCGTTCTGTGCGACCTCCACCTCGTCGCCCGACCTCAGCCCGAGCCGGTCGGCGTCGGCAAGGGAAACCTCGACGGTTTGCCTCGGCTGGAGGAACCTCAACGGTGGGTTCAGCTCCGTAATCGGCCCGGCCCACAGGTCGCGGTACGTGCCCAGAGTCAGCTTTCCGCCTGCGGTGTCGCCCTTCGGGTCTGAAAGGGCGGTGGGGGCCGACTCGCCGGACACTGAGCGCGACGCGCCGGAAGCCTCCACGCGAGCCATCTCCGAATCTCGCGGAGTCGCGTCCGCCGAGTCGGCCCCCACCGCCCCCCCGGCAGCAGGGAGCGCCGCCACCGCGTCGCGGTCCTGCCAGCGGACGCCTCGGCCGGCGATCTCGGCGTCGTCGAGGGCCGCGTAGAAGGGGACTGCTTCGGTGAGAGCCGCCAGCGCCGAAGGCTGAGAAGTGACGCCAGTGTCGTGCCCGAGGGCGAGCGACAGCTCCGCTAGAACCCCCCAGTTCGGGCGGATGTCGCCGGGCCGGGCGGCGCTGGGGCGGACACGCTGCAGGCGGCCGTCGGGGTGCGTCACCGTGCCGTCTTTCTCGGCGTGCGTCTCCAAGGGGAAGACGACGTCCGCCATCGCCGTCGTGGCGTTCTCGAACATCGAGAAGACGACAAGGTGGTCGGCTGCGGCCAGCGCACGCTGCCAGGCCGTCGTGTTCGGGAAGTCGCGCAGCGGGTCTACGCCGAAGAGGATCAGGGACTTGAGCTCGCCGGACTCCAGCGCGGCCCGGATCTCCTCCGTCGACTTGCCGACGCGGCTCACGTTTGACATCTCTGAGCTGTTCAACGTAGCCCGCGTCTCGCTGAGGCCCGGGCCGGCGTCGGGGAGGCAGCCGACCTCGCGCAGGCCGCGACCGTTGGCGAGGTCGGGGACTTCGAGCAGGCCGGAGCCGTCCTTCTCGCTGAGGCCGAGTGCGCTCGCCACGTCGAGCAGGGCGTGCAAGGGCCCCTCGCCCTCGCGGCCGATCCGCTCGCCCCAGACGACGACGATTCTCTCGGCGCCACGGAGAACGTCGGCGATCGACGCGGCCGGGCCCTGCTCGCCCTCGACGCTCTCGCTCCGAGTCGCGGCGTCGCTCAGCAAGCCGGCGAGCTGCCCGAGGAAATCGCCCGCCTGCCCCGGCGCATAGCGCGCCGCCGCCTCGGCGCCGCCGTCGAGCGCCGTCGGGCGCTCGGTCGCGACCGCCAGCCGAGCGCCGTTGCGGCGCATCGCCTTGCGGATGCGCAGGTCGAGGATCGAGGCGCTGTGCAGCGGGTCGGTGCCGACGACGAGGATCGCGTCGGCCTCGTCGATGTCGCGCGTGCGCACGGCCAGCTCCGGCTGCGAGAGGCGCACCAGGGTCGCCCGCGACGGTCCGCCCGCGATCCGCGACTCGACGTGCGGAGAGCCGAGAGCCTCGCGCACCAGCCGCTGAACCAGGTAGCCCTCCTCGTTGGAGGCGTCGCCGACGATCGCGGCGACCCGGCTCGGCGCAGCCGAGGTTGACCCCCCCTGGGTGTGGTCAATATCGGCTGCGGTACGCAGCCCCTCGGCCGCCTTCGCGATCGCGTCGTCCCAGCCGGCTGCCGCCCCGCCCCGCAGCCGCGGCTCGGTCACCCGCTCCTCGGCGGCGAACATCTCGAAGCCGTAGCGGCCGCGGTCGCAGAGCCAGCCGTCGTCGACCTCGGCGTTGTCGCGGGCGATCGCCCGCTTCACCTGCTCGTCGCGCACGGTGAAGCTGACGTTGCACTGGCTCGGGCAGAGCGTGCAGACCGAGCCCGCTTCCTCGACGTCCCACGGCCGCGCCCGGAAGCGGTAGGTGTAGTTGGTCAGCGCCCCGACCGGGCAGATGTCGGTGATGTTGCCGTGGAAGGGGGCGACGTAGGGTCGCTCGTCGAAGGTGCCGACGTAGGTGCGGTCGCCGCGCTCCAGCAGCTGCAGCTGCGAGTCCTCGGCGACCTCCTGGCTGAACCGCACGCAGCGGTAGCAGAGGATGCAGCGCTCGCGGTCGATCGCGACCAGCGGGCTCAGCGGCAGCGGCTTCTCGAAGTGGCGCTTGGGGTCGGTGAAGCGGGTTTTGCCCGGCCCCCAGCCCATCGTGATGTCCTGCAGCGGGCACTCGCCGCCTTTGTCGCAGACGGGGCAGTCGAGCGGGTGGTTGACGAGCAGGAACTCGACGACCGCGTTCTGCGCCTCCTTGACCTTCTCGGTGCGGGTGTTGACGACCATCCCGTCGCGGACCGGCGTCGAGCAGGAGGTCTGCAGTTTCGGCACGCCCTCGATCTCGACCAGGCACATCCGGCAGGCGCCGACGGGAGGACCGAGTTTCGGCTCGTAACAGAAGACGGGGATCTCGACGTCGCCGCGCTTGGCGGCGTCGTGGAGCATCTCGCCCTCGGTCGCGCTCACCTCGCGGCCGTCGACGATCAGCGTGATCTCCTGCCCCCTGCTCACGGCATCGCCCCGATCGCCTGCGCCGGGGCCTGCACGACCTCGATCCGCTCCGGCTCGGCCGTCGCGCCGCCCGCCTCGGCTATCACCTGCTCGAACTCCTCGCGGAACTTGCGCACCATCGCCCCGACCGGCATCGCCATCGAGTCGCCGAGCACGCAGAGGCAGTTGCCGATGATGTTCTCCTGCACCGAGGCGACGATGTCGAGGTCCATCGGGGTCGCCTCGCCGCGCACGACCCGTTCGAGCATCTTCACCGTCCAGTTGGTCCCCTCGCGGCACGGCGTGCACTTGCCGCAGGACTCGTGGTGGTAGAAGCGCGCCGTGCGCAGCGCCATGTGCGGGATCGAGACCGTGTCGTCGGCGACGATGATCGAGCCCGAGCCGAGCATCGAGCCCGCCTCGGCCATCGCCTCGAAGGAGTAGGGGAGGTCGAGCCCCTCCTCGGCGTGCAGGACCGGGGAGGAGGAGCCGCCGGGGTAGAACGCCTTCAGCTCGCAGCCCTCCAGCGGGCCGCCTGCCAGGTCGCAAATCAGCTCCCGGGTCGGGATGCCCAGCTCGACCTCGTAGTTGCCGGGACGCCGCACGCGGCCGGAGACCGAGACGACCTTGGTCCCCGGCGACTGCTCGGTGCCGAAGCCGCGGAACCACTCGGCGCCCTTGCCGACGATGTGTGGCACGTTGGAGAGCGTCTCGACGTTGTTGATCAGCGTCGGCCCGCCGTAGAGGCCCTGGACGGCCGGGAACGGCGGCTTGAGGCGCGGGTTGCCGCGCTTGCCCTCCAGCGCGTCGAGCAGCGCGGTCTCCTCGCCGCAGATGTAGGCGCCGGCGCCGCGGTGGACGACGAGCTCGACGTTGCAGTGGCTGCCGAGGATGTTCTCGCCCAGGTAGCCGGCCTCGTAGGCCTCGGCGACGGCGGCGTCGAGGATGTCGGCCTGCAGGTCGTACTCGCCGCGGATGAAGATGAAGGCGTGGCCGGCGCCGGCGGCGAGGGCGGCGATCGCGATCCCCTCGATCAGCTGGTGCGGGTTGCGCTGCATCAGCTCGCGGTCCTTGAAGGCGCCCGGCTCGGACTCGTCGGCGTTGCAGCAGAGGTACTTGGCCATGTCGCCGCGCGGCAGGAACGAGGCCTTTTTGCCCATCGCGAAGCCGGCGCCGCCCCGCCCGCGCAGGCCCGAGTCCTCTAGCTCCTTGAGGATCTCGTCGGGCTCCATCTCCCGGAAGGCCCGCTCCAGGGTGGCGTAGCCGCCGTGGCCCCGGTAGCCGTCGATCGTCCGCAGCTTCGGGTCCTCGGCGTGCTCCAGCAGGACGCGCGTCTCAGGCATCGCCGCCTCCTCCGGTCCCCGGTCGGTCTCCTGCGAGCGGCCGCCTTTGCAGCGCCTTCTCGGGCAGCACCTCGCCGCCCGCCACCAGCTGCTCGATCGCGGTCGCCGCGTCGTCCGCGTCGAGCGGGCCGAAGTAGCGCTCGTCGATCGAGGCCATCGGCGCGATGTCGCAGGCGCCGAGGCACTCGAAGCCGCTGACGAAGACCTTGCCGTCCGGCGAGACGGCGCCGTGCCGGGCCTCCTCCGGATCGCAGCCGCTCGCCTCGCAGAACGCCTCCAGCAGGTCGTCGGCGCCGCGCATCCAGCAGCTGATGTTGGTGCAGACGTGGACCTGGTGCTCTCCCACCGGCGAGGTGTGGAGCAGGTCGTAGAAGCTCGCCACCGACTCCAAGTAGGCCGGCGTCACCCGCATCACCGCCGCGGCCTGCCGAATCCCCTCCGGCGTGCACCACCCGTAGCGCCGCTGCACCGCCCACAGCGCCGGGATCGAGGCGGAGTGCTTGTCCGGGTAGCGCCCCATCCGCTCCTCGATCTCCTCGCGAAGCTCAGGAGGACAGTCCACGTCATGAAGCTCGGGGACCTCCGCTGAGGAACGATCGGGAATACGACCCTCGCTAACGGCTGGATCGACGGGCAGCTCAGCCATCGCCATTCCTCCGCCAGGGCCCGAGGCCGGAACGCATGGTCCTGCTCATCGATCGACCCCCCCGAGAATCGGGTCCAGCATCCCGAGCGACGCGATCATGTCGGCGACGTAGCCGCCGACCGACATGTCGCGGAACGCCTGGAGGTTGACGAAGGAGGGATCGCGGTAGTGGACCCGCGCCGGCTTCGCCGAGCCGTCGGCGACGACGAAGCAGCCGAGCTCCCCGCGCGGCGACTCGATCGAGTAGTAGACCTCGCCGGCCGGGACCCGGTAGCCCTCGGTGACCAGCTTGAAGTGGTGGATCAGCGACTCCATCGAGGTCGAGAGCTCCGAGCGCGGCGGCAGCACGTACTTGCGGTCGTCGGCGATGTGCGGCCCCTCCGGCAGCGCGTCGAGCGCCTGCTCGACGATCCGCACCGACTCGACCATCTCGGCCAGCCGCACCCGGTAGCGGTCGTAGTTGTCGCCGACGGTGCCGACCGGGATCTTGAAGTCCATCTCCGGGTAGGCGAGGTAGTCAAAGGCCTTGCGCAGGTCCCATGGCTCGCCGGCCGCGCGCAGCAGCGGCCCGGTCACGCCCAGCTCCAGCAGCCGCTCGCGCGGCACGATCCCGACGTTCTTGGTCCGCGAGAGGAAGACCTCGTTGCGGTCGAGCAGGTCCTCGTACTGGCCGACCCGGACCGGCATGTCGGCGATGAAGGCCCGCAGCTTCTGCTCGAAGCCGAGCGGGATGTCCTCGATCACGCCGCCGACCTGGAAGTAGCGGGTGTGCATCCGCTGCCCGGTCGCCATCTCGAACAGGTCGAGGATCTTGTCGCGCTCGCGGAAGCAGTACCAGAGCATCGAGATCGCGCCCAGGTCGAGCGCCGTCGTCCCCAGCCAGACGAGGTGGGAGTGGATCCGGTTCAACTCGAGGAAGATCGTCCGCAGGTACTTGGCCCGGGGCGGGATCTCCAGCCCGACCAGCCGCTCGACCGCGCCGCAGAAGGCCTCCATCTGGAAGAAGTAGGAGACGTAGTCCATCCGCTCGACGAAGGGGATGACCTTCCAGTAGGCGTTCGCCTCGCAGGACTTTTCGATCCCCGTGTGGACGTAGCCGATCACCGGCTTCAGCTCCTTGACCATCTCGCCGTCGAGGTCGACCACCAGGCGCAGCACCCCGTGGGTGGCCGGGTGATGCGGCCCGATGTTGATCGTCATGACCTCCGTGTCGACCGAGTCGTCCTGCGTGAAGCGGGGGACCTCGGACGGCGCGGTGTCCTTTGTCGCCTCAGCCATAGTTGCGCTCGTTGTAGGTGAAGCGGACGGGCTCGCCGCCGACGGGGAAGTCGCGGCGCTGCGGCCAGCCGACGTAGTCGTCGGGCATGAGGATGCGCCGCAGGTCGGGGTGGCCCCGGAACACGATGCCGAAGAAGTCGAAGACTTCGCGCTCCTGGAACTCGGCCGTCGGGAACAGCTCCACGCAGGAGTCGATCTCGGGAAGCGCTCCGGCCGCGGGTCCTGCCGCGGCGGCATCCCCCATGTGCTCGGACGCTTCGCGCCCTCCGCTATGGGGGACCCCCCCCGCCGCGTCACCCGCGGAGAGAGGGTCTTCCAGAAGCGCCTTTACGCGGAGGCGCTCCACGCGGTCCCGGTTCAGGAGCTCGTAGTGGATTCCGAAGCGAGGACGAGCCGGCAGGTAGTCGGCGGCATGGAGACTGGAGAGGAAGCGGTATTCGTGGCCTGGGGACTCGCGCAGCCAGGTCAGCACCGCGACGATCTGCTCGGGGTCGACGACGAGCGCGGCCTGGCCGCGGTCGAAGCTCGTGTCCAGCACGGCACCCGGGTGGTGCTGCTCGATCTCGCCCCGGATCAGCTCGAGTCCGGGGGCGTCAGGCACCGATCAGCTCCCGCGCCTTCTCGTATGCCTCGGCCGCCTCGACGCTCGGTTCGCTGCGGGGGCCGCCCCGGGCCCACTCCTCGGTCCCCGCCGCGTTGTAGCGCTGGCGCCAGCCCGGGTCGGGGTTGCCCATGATCTTGCGCTGCAGCTTGGTGAAGCCGTAGAGGACCGCCTCCGGCCGCGGCGGGCAGCCGGGCACGTAGATGTCGACCGGCATGAACTTGTCGGCGCCCTGCACTACGGCGTAGTTGGAGAACATGCCCGCCGAGGAGGAGCAGGCGCCCATCGCCATCGCCCATTTCGGCTCCAGCATCTGGTCGTAGAGGCGGCGGACGACCGGCGCCATCTTGATCGAGACGCGGCCCGAGAGGATGATCATGTCCGCCTGGCGCGGAGAGGCTCGCAGCGCCTCGGCCCCGAAGCGGGCGAGGTCGTAGCGAGCCGTGACGATCGAGATCGGCGCCTCGATCGCGCAGCAGGCGAGCCCGAAGGTGAGCGGGAACATCGAGTTCGCCCGCGCCCAGCCGAGCATCCTGTCGAAGCTGGTCATCACGACGCGCTCCTCGACGTAGCGCTCCAGCTCCTCGCCCTCCAGGTCGCCGCGCAGCATGTCGCGGGAGCGCAGCTGGCGCTCGCGCATCGACTGGCGCTCTACCTCCAATCCAGGGCCCCCTTCCGCCACACGTACACGAAGGCGACGAGCAGGAGGGCGACGAAGACGACCAGCTCCCCGAGCACGAAGAGGCTGTCGGCGTCCTTCAGGATCACGCCGATCGGATAGAGGAAGACCACCTCTATGTCGAAGAGGATGAACAGCATCGCGATCAGATAGAAGGTCACGCCGAAGCGCATGCCGTGCGAGGCGCTGACCGGGATCCCCGACTCGTAGGGCTCGGACTGCCGCCGCCCCGCCGCCGTGCCGGGCTGCCGTCGCTTCGGCCCGATCAGGTGGTTGAGCATCACGAAGGCGCTTCCCACGACGAGCCCGAGGAAGGCGAAGACGAGTATCGGCAGGTAGCTCTTCAGCATGGCCCGGGCCCGCTGTTATACACCCACATTGTGACAACTTGCTACATAGTGCTTTTCCGCATCAGCAAGCGGAATCCCGACCCTCTCGGGAGGAAATAGGGCGATGCCGGAGGTCCACCTCGTCGTCGGGATCGCACTGGTGCTCCTCAACCTCGCCGCCTTCGCGGTCGGCGGCATCGCCTGGCTGCGCTCGCAGGCCTCCGTCCCCTTCTGGTACCTCCTCCGCGCCGCGCAGGTGGCGGTCTTCGCGCAGGCACTGCTCGGCGGCCTGCTCGTCTTCACCGGCCACGAAGCGACGAGCGACATCCACTACCTCTACGGCGCCCTGCCCCTGGTCGTCTCCTTCCTCGCCGAGGGCGCCCGCGCCGGCGCCGCCGAACGCGAGCTGGGCGAGATCGACTTCGAAGCCCTCCCCGGCGATCAGCAGCAGTCGCTTGCCCTGGCCATCGTCCGCCGTGAGATGGGAATCATGGCCGTCAGCTGCGGCGTGATCCTCTTCCTCGGCCTACGAGCCGCCGGCACCAGCGCCGCGTTCTAGTGTCGGCCTGAGAATCGGTTGTCTTTGAACCGACGCCTGTTGCGTATAGGTTCACATCGCTGATTACCCCGCGAACGTGAATTAATCGTGACCGGCAAAGGAGGCCGAGGATGACGCTGAAGGCATCCCCCAGCGACGCCATCAAAGGGCGAACGCTGAACCTGACCCTCTACAGTGGACTGGGAGCGGCGATCACCGCTGCGATCACCGTCTTCAACGACTCGTTCAAAGCGATATTCCCCGACCTTTCCGGGTCGGAGCTGGCAGATGCGAAGCTGACGCTCCTGATCGCCGTAATCGCCGCATTCACCTTGATCGCTGTGGCGGATCTGCTTGCGCGCGCCTGGGCCACCACGGCCAACGGCAGGCTGATCGTCACTCCGATGCCGGGTACGCCGACGGCGAAAACCGTCGACGGCGAGAAGTTCAAGATCGCCGCGATGAGAGTGAAGGCGGGGGCGCCGGATGGCGTCGAATACCTGATGGTCGAGGCCGGGCGCGAACCGACCTGGGAGCCCGCCGCCAAGGTGAGGCTGCTCGACACGTGACTGCGATCGGAGGTCGGCTCGGGCCCCTCTCGAACCGGCGAACGCCCTCGATCGCCCGGAGCGCTCGTCGCCTTGCTGATCGTCTGGGTGGCGGTTAGGCGTCTGGCGGGCGACGGTCGTCGGCGACCTGAATCGCGGCGATCAGCGCGAACAACGCGCCGGTGGCAATGTGGAATATCCCGTCGGCGTCGTTGTTGGGGAAGGTGAAGACGCCCCAGGCGGGCTGGGTCGTGAACAGCGCCCAGATGCCGGTCGAGATCAGCGCGACGGCGACGTAGACCGCGTACCAGAGCGCCCACTTCGGCCGCAGCGCGAACCAGAAGGCCGGCAGGAAGAGCAGGAACCCAGAGATCGCGTGGACGCCGTTGAAGTCGACCCACAGCACTCGCTCGGTGACCGCGTCCTCGCCGAAGTCGATGCTCGGCTCGGCGATCAGGCCCGCCGTCGCCCAGAGCAGCTGGAGCACGGCGATCGTCACCACCGCCTTCTGCGCGAAGGTCCACGGCTCCCGCTGTACCGCTGCCGCCTCCATCGTCCGTGCAGGCTACTCCGCTACTCGTCGGGAAGCGCCTGCAGCAGCGCGCGAAGATCGAACTCGGTCACCGCGCGCGGGCGGCGCCCTTGACCGCGCGCATCTGCTTGCAGAGGGCGTGCACGCGTGCCAACGCTCGGTAGGTGTGAGGGTCGAGGCGCCTCATCAAGCCCGGGTACGCGGCGCGTCGGTTGGAACCGAGCGAGCGCTAGCCGTCTCAGCCGAGCGGCCGGTACTCGCCGCGGTGGAAGACCAGCGGCTCGCCGTCGCTCGTCGCCAGGTCGCAGACCTCGCCCGTGACGATCACGTGGTCGCCGCCGGCGATCACGTCGCGGAGGTCGCAGGCGACCCAGACGAGGGCGTCGTCGATCGCCGGGATGCCGTCGCGCTCGCTCCAGGCGACGCCCTCCCACTTGTCGGCCACCGGCGCCTTGGTCGCGAAGGCGCGCGCGATCGGCTCCTGGCCGGCGTGCAGGACGCTGATCCCGAAGCGGTTCGCCGCCTGCACGGCGAGCAGCGTGCGCGAGCCGCGGTCGAGGCAGGCCAGCATCAGCATCGGCTCGATCGAGAGGGAGGAGACCGCGTTCGCGGTCGCGCCCGCCGGCCCGTCGGGCCCCGTGGCGCTGACCACGGTGACGCCGGTCGGCAGCGACCCCATCGCGGCCCGGAAGGCTTCCGAGTCGATCATCGCGACCAGACAATATGATCCTCGCCGCGTGCGACCCGCCCTTGCAACCGCCCTCGCCCTCGTGGCAGCCCTCGCCCTCGCCGCGTGCGGCTTCGGCGAGGAAGGGATCTCCGTCTCCAAGGAGGATCCCGACTACAACGGCGCGGTCCTCTTCGCGACCCACTGCTCCGGCTGCCACACGCTGAGCGCCGCCGGGAGCCAGGGGACCGGCAACCGCAGCGTCCGCACGCAGGGGCCGGACCTCGACCAGCGGACCGAGACCTATGAGGACGCCCTCTTCGCGATCCAGAACGGCGGCTTCTCCGGGGCGATCATGCCCCAGAACATCGTCGTCGGCGAGGAGGCCGAAGCCCTGGCCCGCTTCGTAGCCGAGTACTCGGGCGACGACGCGGAAGAGTCGCCGCGTCCCGGCCAGCCTTCGCCCTAAGCTCTCCCCGATGCTCGACCTGAAGCTGATCCGCTCCGACCCCGAGCGGGTCAAGGCGGCGCTGGCCCGGCGCGGCGCGGCCGACGGCGTCGACGAGCTGCTGGCGCTCGACGCCCGCCGCCGCGAGCTGCTGCCGCGGATCGAGGGCGCCCAGGCCGAGCGCAAGACGATCTCGAAGCGGATCGGCGAAGCGAAGCAGCAGGGGGGAGACGCCGGCGCCGAGATGGAGGCGGTCCAGCGGCTGAAGGACGAGATCGAGTCCGGGAAGGCCGAGCTGGCCGGCGTCGAGGCGGACCTCGAGCGCGTCGCCGCCGGCCTGCCCAACCTGCCCGACCCCGACGCCCCCGAGGGGATGACGGAGGAGGACGCCGTCGTCATGCGCGAGGTCGGGGACCGGCCGGAGCTCGACTTCGAGGCCCGCGACCACCTCGAGATCGGGACCGAGCTGGGCCTGATCGACATGGAGGCGGGGGCGCGGGTCTCCGGCTCGCGCTTCGCCTACCTGAAGGGCGATCTGGTCCTGCTCGAGCTGGCCCTGGTCCGCTACGCGATCGACGTCGTCCGCGGCGAGGGCCACGAGCCGGTGGTGCCGCCGGTCCTCGTCCGCGAAGAGGCGCTCCACGGGACCGGCTTCCTGCCCGGCGACCGCGACCAGATCTACGAGGTGCCCAAGGACGAGCTCTTCCTGGTCGGGACCTCGGAGGTCCCGCTGGCCGCGATGCACGCCGACCAGATCCTCGACGCCGAGCAGCTGCCGCTGCGCTACGCCGGCTTCTCTCCCTGCTTCCGCCGCGAGGCGGGCGCCGCCGGCCGCGACACGCGCGGCATCTTCCGCGTCCACCAGTTCGACAAGGTCGAGATGTTCTCGTTCGTCGAGCCCTCGGAGTCGGCGGCCGAGCACGAGCGCCTGCTGGCGATCGAGGAGCGGATCCTCGCCGAGCTGGAGATCCCCTACCGCGTCGTCAACGTCGCCGCCGGCGACCTCGGCGCCCCCGCGGCGAAGAAGTACGACTGCGAGGCCTGGATCCCGAGCCAGGGGCGCTACCGCGAGCTGACCTCGTGCTCGAACACGACCGACTACCAGGCGCGGCGGCTCGCGTGTAGGTATCGACCCGCCGACGGCGAAGCACCGCAGGCAGTGCACACCTTGAACGGGACGGCGGTAGCCGTGGGGCGGACGATGATCGCGCTGATCGAGAACCGGCAGGATCGGGACGGCGGATTCACCCTGCCCGGTGCTTTGCATCGCTACGGCGCCCCTGAGAAGATCGGCCCACCATGAGCATGAGCCTGCGGGAGGCCAAGCGGGTCGTCCTCTGCGACGACCACGAGATCGTCCGCGATGCGATCAAATCCCGGGTGGCCGACATGAACAGCCTGCAGATCGTCGGCGAGGCGGCCGACGGCCGCGCCGTGGTCGACGTCGTCAAGGAGCTCGAGCCCGACGTGCTGATCATCGACGTCGAGATGCCCAAGCGCGACGGCATCGAGGCGACCAAGGAGGTGCTGAAGGCACGGCCGAAAACCAAGGTGATCATCTTCACCGCGCACGCCCAGCCCGACCTGCTCGCGTTGGCGCTGCGGGCCGGTGCCTCCGGCTACGTCCTCAAGTCGGCGCCCGCCGAGGACATCGCGCGGGCGGTGAAAGCCGTCACCGGCGGCAGCACCTTCCTTGGCGGCGACTTCGCCGGCGGCAAGCCGGCCGAGGTCGAACGGCTGCTGATGCTCTCGCCACGCGAGCGCCAGATCCTCGAGCTGCTCGCCGAGGGGCTGCGCGTCAAAGAGATCGCCGAAACGCTCGAGCTGAGCCCGGCGACCGTCCACACCCACGTCCGCAACGCGATCAAGAAGCTCAAAGTCGACACGCGCACCGAGGCGGTCGCGCTCGCCGTTCGCTTCAGCTACCTCGGCGTCGTCGCCAAGGGCCCCGCGAGATAGATCAGGCGGCGCTTCCTCCGCTTCGCGTCCGGGAGCGCCTTGGCTCATCGCGGTCGAGCTCCAGCGCGCAGCCGTTGATGCAGTAGCGCTGTCCGCCCCGCTCCGGCGGGCCGTCGTCGAAGACGTGGCCGAGGTGGGCGTCGCAGTGCTTGCAGACGACCTCGGTGCGGCGCATGAAGTGGCTGTTGTCCGGTCGCAGCTCGACGTGCTCGAGGTTGGCCGGCTCGGTGAAGCTCGGCCATCCGGTGCCCGAGTCGAACTTCGTGTCGGAGGAGAACAGCTCGGTGCCGCAGCACGCGCAGCGGTAGGTGCCCTCGGCCTTCTCGTCCCAGTACGGCCCGCTGAAGGCGCGCTCCGTCCCGCCCTTCCGGGTCACCTCGTACTGTTCGGGCGTGAGCTCCCGGCGCCACTCCTCGTCGCTTTTTCGGAGCCTCGCGGCTTTCTCGGTCATCGCGCTCCTTTCGTCTGCCTTCCAGGTTACGGACCCGGTCTCGGCTGCCGCGCCGGCCGATTCGAGTGGCGCCGCGCTGCCGCCGATCGGCCGCGGCCTGGACGCCCTCGTCGCGTCCGCAACCGCCTGCCCCGGCCAGTCCGACGCGGGCGCGCCGGCCGCCGCCCAGGAGCGGGCGATGCGCTGCCTGACCAACTTCGCCCGCCGCCGCGCCGGCCGCGCGCCGCTGCTCGGCCTCGCCCCACTCGCCCGCTCCGCCGGGCACAAGTCCCGCGACATCCTCCGCTGCGACGACTTCGACCACGAAGCCTGCGGGCGCGACTTCGCCTACTGGATGGAGCGGGTCGGCTACCTCGACGGCGCCTGCCGCAGCGGCGAGAACATCGCCCTCGGCAGCGGTGCGCACGCCACGCCGCGGGCGATCTTCCGCGCCTGGATCGGCTCGCCCGGCCACAGGCGCAACATCCTCGGCCCCTATCGCGACTTCGGCGTCGGCCTCGGCATCGGAGCGCTCGACGGCGACGGCGGCGTCCACGTCTGGACCCAGCACTTCGGCACCCGCTGCTGAGCGCGCCACGCCCCGAGCGCCGAGCGTCCGAGAGGGACGTGCCGCTACTTGACCACCTATAGGGTGGGTCAACTAGCGGCACGTCTCGGCGAGCAGAGACCTGCCGCGCACCGAGATCGCCAGCGCGATCGTCGCCATCGAGACCAGCGCGATCGCTGCGGAGAAGAGGAACGCTCCCTCGTAGCCGACCAACGCCGCGGCCAGGCCGGCGAGCGGCGCTCCGATCCCGATCCCGGCGTCGAAGAAGGCGGTGAAGGTGCCCAGCGCGGCGCCGCGCTTCGACTCCGGCACGCGGCCGACGACGATCACCGAGAGGGAGGGGTAGAGCAGTGAGAAGGCCGCGCCCATCGCCAGCGCCCCCGCGATCGCGACCGCGAAGCTCTGGGCGAGCGCCATCGTCGCCAGGCCGACCGCCTCGACCGCCGCCGCCGCGGTCGCGACCCGGGCCGGGCCGATCCGGTCGGGCAGGTCGCCGCCGACCAGGCGGGTCAGCACGACCATCGTCGCGAAGGCGCCGAACACCGTCGCGCCGTGCCCGATGCCGCGCGCGTCGAGGTGGAGGACGACGAAGGAGGCGACCGTCGCGTAGCCGAACGAGGCAAGCGCCAGCGCGGTGCCGGGGCGGATCGCCTCGCGGGCGATCAGGGGGTGCCGCTCGACGGCGGCGCCGCCGGGGCGGTAGGGGTCCGGCAGCCGCAGGGCGACGATCGCGCCGACCAGCGGCGCCGCGCCGGCGAAGATCCAAACGGCGGTGTAGCCGGAGGCGTTGAGGAGCAGCTCGCCGACCAGCGGCCCGACGCTGAGCCCCGACCAGACAGCGAGGCCGTAGAGGCCGATCACCCGGCCGCGCCGCTCCGGCGGCGCGATGTCGACGATCCAGGCCGAGCCGGCGGTGAACACGGTTCCCTCGCCTGCGCCGAGCAGCAGCCGGGCGGCGATCAGCCCCGGCACGCCGAGCGGCAGCAGGTAGAGGAAGCCGGCGGCGGCGACGACCGCCGAGCCGAGCAGCACCGCCGGCTTGCGCCCGCGGCGATCGGCGAGCCGCCCGGAGAACGGGCGCAGCAGCAGGCCGGTGACCGCGTAGGAGCCGATCACCACTCCGACCGCGACGTTGCCCGCGTCGAGTGGGCCGTGCACGTAGCGGGGCAGGACGGGGAGCACGGCGCCGACGGCGACCAGTCCGGCGAAGGTGACGGCGAAGACCCCGGCGAAGGCGACGCCCGGGCGATGCCGGTCCGCGGGCGGGCTCATCGGACCAAGTCGGCGAGGGTCGCGACGACGTGGTCGGGAGCCGGCGAGGCGACCTCCGCCTCCTCGCGCGAGGTCGCGCCGGTGAGCACCAGGATCGTCTCCAGCCCGGCCCGCCGCCCGCCCTCGATGTCGGACGCGATGCGGTCGCCGACGATCGCGACGCGGTTCGCCCGCGGGATCAGCGCCCTCGCTTGGTCGAAGAGATGAGGCTCCGGCTTGCCGCCGGTCTCGGCGCGCTTGCCGGAGGCGGTCTCGACGGCCGCGAGGGTCGCTCCCGTGCCAGGCCATGCGCCTCCCGGCATCGGCAGGGTCGGATCGCGGCTGGTCCCGAAGAGGATCGCGCCGGCCTGCAGGGCGCGGGTTGCGGTGAGCAGCTCCGCATAGTCGAACTCGCGGTGGGCGGAGACGACCACGGCATCGGCGGAGTGAGCGGCCTCGCCGTCGAGCAGCTCCAGCCCGGCCGCCGCGACCGTCTCCTTGAAGCCCGGCGCCCCGATCACGTAGGCGGTTCCGCCGGGTCCGACTCGCTCCGCCGCCAGCCGTGCGGTCGCCGCTCCTCCGGTCAGGACGCGGTCGTCGGCGGTCTCGACCCCGGCCCTGCGCAGCCGGGCCGCGTACTCGGCCGGCTGCTTCACCGAGTTGTTGGTGACGAAGACGATCTCCATCCCGCCGGCCAGCAGGTCCCCCAGCGTCTCGACCGCGCCGGGGACCAGCTCGCGTCCCACCCAGACGACCCCGTCGAGGTCGACCAGCAAGCCGTCGAATTGGTCCGCCAGCGCCATCGGCGGTCAGGCTATCGGCGCCCCCGCCCCGATCGCCGAGTGTGGGATCGACCACACTGCGGCGGGGCCGGCCGAACAGGCGGTACGGTGCCGGGCGTGAGCGCGAACGGCCACCGGTCGGCCAGCTGATCGCGATGCTGGTCTTCGCGGCGTTCTGCGGCGTCCTCGCCGCGATCCCGCCGGCGCGCCCGCGCCTCGCGCCTCAACGTGCTGGAGTCGCTCCAGTATGAGTGAGGGCCTGCCCCCGGGACCGCGGCTGCCGAAGGCGGTCCAGACCGCGATCTGGTCACGCCAGGCGCGGCGCCTGCTCTTCGCCTGTCAGGAGCGCTACGGGGACATGTTCACGCTGCGCATCGCCTACGAAGGCAACTGGGTGATGCTCGCCGACCCCGAGGCGGTCAAGCAGGTCTTCACCGGCGATCCGCGCGTCTTCCACGCCGGCGAGGGCAACCAGATCCTCGAACCGTTCCTCGGGCCCAACTCGATCCTCGTCCTCGACGAGAAGCCGCACATCGGCCAGCGCCGGCTGCTGCTGCCTCCCTTCCACGGCGAGCGCATGCAGGCCTACCGCGAGACGATGCGCGATATCGCCGCGCGGGAGATCGAGAGCTGGCCGACCGGCACCCCCTACAAGCTGCGGCCACGGATGCAGGCGATCACGCTGGAGATCATCCTGCGCACGGTCTTCGGGGTGCGCGAGGGGGAGAGCCTCACCGAGCTGCGCGGCGCGCTGCGCGACTTCCTCGACCTGACGACCAACCCGCGCGTCCTGCTCCCGGTGCTCCTCGTCGGCCCGCACCGGGTGAAGCGGCTACCGGCGCTGCGCCGCCGGATCGAGCGCGTCGACCGCCTGATCCACGCCGAGATCCGCGAGCGACGCAACGCCGGGGACTTGGAGGAGCGCGACGACATCCTCTCGATGCTCGTCGCCGCCCGGCACGAGGACGGCAGCCCGATGAGCGACGCCGAGATCCGCGACGAGCTGCTGACCCTGCTCGTCGCCGGCCACGAGACGACTGCGACCTCGCTGGCCTGGGCGATGGAGCGGCTCTGCCGCCACCCCGAGAAGCTCGACCGTCTCCGCGCCGAGGTCGAAGCGGGCTCGGACGCCTACCTGACCGCGACGATCCAGGAGACGCTGCGGCTGCGCCCGGTGATCTCGATCGTCGTCCGCCGCCTCACCGAGCCGGTCGAGATCGGCGGCTGGGAGCTGCCCGCCGGGGTGGCGGTCACGCCCTGCGTCTACCTGGTCCACCGCAACCCGGAGGTCTACCCCGAGCCGGATCGCTTCCTGCCCGAGCGCTTCCTCGACAACCCGCCCGGCACCTACACCTGGATCCCCTTCGGGGGCGGCGTCCGTCGCTGCCTCGGCGCCTCCTTCGCCCAGTTCGAGATGGCCGTCGTGCTCGAGGAGCTGGTCAGCCGCCGCGAGATCCGCCCGGCCAAGCCAGCGCCGGAGCGAGTCTTCCGCCGCGCGATCACCGAGACGCCGCGCCACGACGCCGAGGTGGTCCTCAGCTGAGCCGCCCGTTCAGCCGGGCCCGACCACCGAGTCGAGCTGCCGCATCCGAATCGCCTCCGGCGTGAGCGCCATCGCTCGATCGCGCAGGGAGCGCAGCATCGTCGAGCGCACGTGGATCAGCTTGCCGATGCGGTGCGAGAGCCGCACCGCATGGTTCGCCCGCTTCCGCCTGCGAGCCTCGTAGAGCTCCAGCGCAGAGGGGGCGTCGGGCTCGGTGGCAAGTGCCTCGCCGACCGCCCCGGCGTCCTCGATCGCCTGGCAGGCGCCCTGCCCTAGGAAGGGCAGCATCGGGTGAGCCGCGTCGCCCAGGAGGCCGATCCGCCCACGCACCCAGGACCGGCTCGGTGGGCGGTCGCGGAGGTCATGCCTGAGCACGGCCGACGGCGGTGTCGCACGGATCAGGGCGGTGACCTCAGGCGCCCAATCCGAGAACCGCTCGATCAGGGCCGGGATCGGGTCGTCCTCTGCCGGCTCACCGCCGTCGGTCGGCCTGGTCGCGTACCAGTAGATCCGCCCTCGGTCGATTGGCACCACGCCGAAGGCCGACCGTCGCCCCCAGTACTCGCCCGCGGGCAGGTCTCCCTCCCAACCGACGACAGCCCGGTAGGCCAGCAGGCCGCTGTGTCGCGGCGGCTCGGCTCCCCAGAGGGCCGCTCGGACGGTCGAGTCGACGCCGTCCGCGCCGATCAGGAGGTCGCCGCGGAAGACCTCGCCTCCTCGCGCTTCGGCCAGGACCTCGTCGCCGTCCTCCTCGACCCGCACGATCTCCACGCCGGTATCGACCAGCTCCTCCATGCCGTCCCCGAGCAGCGCCTCCAGGAGGGTCGCTCTGTGTACGACCACCATCGGGGCCCCATACCGCGATTCGATCGCCGCGGGGTCGGCGGGCGCGATCGTGCGGCCGTCGGAGCGCATGATGCCGCCGTTGGGGGGAGCACCGTGGGAGGCGACCATTCCCTCCAGGCCGAGCCGAGACAGCACGCTGGTCGCATTCGGCCAGAGGCTGATCCCGGCGCCGAGCGGCTCGAGGCTCGGCGCCCGCTCCAAGATGCGCACGTCGAAGCCCGCCAGGCGCAGCACCCGGCCGACCGCCAGTCCTCCTATGCCGGCCCCGACGACCAGCGCCCTACCGCTCATCGGGGCAGCCTATGGCTAGGAGGGCGCCGGCTCCACGTGGACGACCTTGGTGGCCGTCAGCTCGCCTAGCAGCTCGGGGCCGTAGCCGTAGCCCATGCCGCTATGCCCCGCGGGGCTGCGCCGCGCCGCCGGGCGCGCCGCCCCAGACTGCGTTCACCTTCACCGTCCCGGCGTCGAGCCCTGCGCTTCGCGGGCTGCGGCGACGGCCTCTCCGACCGTCGCCGCATCACCCGCTGGGATCCACCTGATCGGCTCGCCCGTCGACGGATCGAGGGCGGCGATGCCGGCGTCGCCGGCATCCAACTCGGTGCCCCTGTTGGTGGCGGTCTTGGCGACTGCGCCCCTGGGAGGGGAGGGCGCCTCCGTCGCCGCAACCTTCATGTTGCGGGCTTACCCGCGCCGCAACGCGCCGAAACGTTCGGCCTTCGGTCGCTAACGCCCGCTTAACTCAGCCGCAGCCGGTGTTGTTGCCGCACGACGAGCAGGTGTAACAGCTGCCCGTGCGCTGCATCATGCCGCCGCACTGCTCGCAGGCCGGCCCGAGGTCGAGCCCGGACATCTTCGCCGGCACGACCGGGGGCGTTTCGGTGAACGCCGCCGCGGCCGGGACCGCCTCCCCGCCGCTCGCCTTCGCCCTGTCGGCGCCGCCCTGGCTCCCCCTGCCGGAGTCGGAGTGGCCGTTGGCGCCGTTCGCCGGGCCGGCCGTGTCGGTCGCGATCCCCAGCCCGAGCTGGGAGGTCTCCGCGTCCTTCTTGGCCCGGACCTCCCGGGTCATGATCCCCAGTTCCTCCAGCGTCTCGGTGTCCTCGATGAAGCGGCTCGCGACCCAGCGCATGATGTAGTCGGGCAGCGATTTGGCGAAGGGGATCTCGGGGTTGCCGGTGATCCCCTCCGGCTCGAAGCGCATGTAGCTGAACTTGCGCACGAAGTCTTCGAGCGGCACGCCGTACTGGAGGCCGAGCGAGATCGCCGTCGCGAAGGCGTTCATCAGCCCCCGCATCGTCGAGCCCTCCTTGCCGATGTCGGTGAGGAAGATCTCGCCGACCGAGCCGTCCTCGTATTTGCCGGCCGTGATGTAGCCCTCGTGGCCGGCGATCGAGAACTTGTGGGTGATCGATTCGCGCTCGCGCGGCATCCGCTTGCGCTCCGGCGCCGGCGCGACCGCCTCCGCCTCGGCCTCCTTTTCCTCCTGGGCGTCGGTGCGCAGCGCCTGCGCGGTCTTGGAGCCGTCGCGGTAGATCGCCAGCGCCTTCAGCCCGCCCTTCCAGCCGCGCGTGTAGGCGTCGGCGATGTCCTCGACCGTGGCGGTCTGCGGCAGGTTGACCGTCTTGGAGATCGCGCCCGAGATGAACGGCTGGGTCGCGGCCATCATGTCGATGTGGCCGGCGTGGGAGATCGCCCGCTCGCCGACCGCGACGTCGAAGACCGGCAGGTGCTCGTCCTTGAGCCCGGGCGCGCCGACGATCGTGTTCTGCTCGGCGATGTGGGCGTCGATCTGGTCGATCTCGGCATCGCCGTAGCCGAGCGTGCGCAGCGCCAGCGGCACCGACTGGTTGACGATCGTCATCTGCCCGCCCCCGACCAGCTCCTTGAACTTGACCAGCGAGAAGTCGGGCTCGATCCCGGTCGTGTCGCAGTCCATCAGGAAGCTGATCGTCCCGGTCGGCGCGAGCACCGTCGCCTGCGCGTTGCGGTAGCCGTGCTCCTCGCCAAGCTCGACCGCCTCGTCCCAGGCTCGCTGCGCCGCCTCCAGCAGCTCGCCCTTGATCCCCGTCTGATCGACGTCGTAGGCGGCGTCGCGGTGCATCCGCATCACGCCGTTGTGGGCCTCGCGGTTGCGCTCGTACTCGTCGTAGGGACCGGTCGCCCCGGCCGCGATCCGAGCCGACTGGCGGTAGGCGCGCCCGGTCATCAGCGCCGTGATCGCCGCCGCGACGTTGCGACCCTCGTCGGAGTCGTAGGGGAGGCCGTCCGACATCAGCAGCGCGCCGAGGTTGGCGTAGCCGAGCCCGAGCTGGCGGAAGCGGTTGGCGTTCTCGGCGATCCCCTCGGTCGGATAGCTCGAGTTGCCGACGACGATCTCCTGTGCGAGGAAGACGACGTCGACCGCGTGCTCGAAGTCCTCGACGTCGAACGAGCCGTCCTCGCGGCGGAACTTCATCAGGTTGAGCGAGGCCAGGTTGCAGGCCGAGTCGTCGACGTGCATGTACTCGCTGCACGGGTTCGATGCGTTGATCCGTCCCGACTCCGGGCAGGTGTGCCAGCGGTTGATGATCGTGTCGTACTGGACGCCCGGGTCGGCGCAGCGCCAGGCCGCGTCGGCGATCTGGTTCATCAGCTCGCGCGCCGGCAGCGTCTTGGTCGGCTCACCCGTGGTCCGCGCGGTCAGGCTCCAGTCCTCGCCGGCCTCGACCGCCTCCATGAAGTCGTCGGTGACCCGCACCGAGTTGTTGGCGTTCTGGTACTGGATCGAGGTAAAGCCCTCGCCGTCGATCGACATGTCGAAGCCGGCGTCGCGCAGCGCCGCGGCCTTCTCCTCCTCCTTGGCCTTGCACCAGATGAAGTGCTCGACGTCCGGGTGGTCGATGTCGAGCACGACCATCTTCGCCGCCCGCCGCGTCTTGCCGCCCGACTTGATCGTCCCCGCCCAGGAGTCGGCGCCGCGCATGAAGCTGACCGGGCCGCTCGCCGTCCCGCCCTTCTTCAGCGGCTCCATCGAGCCGCGGATGTTGGAGAGGTTGATCCCCGAGCCGGAGCCACCGCGGAAGATCTTCCCCTCCTTGGTGTTCCAGTCGAGGATCGACTCCATGTTGTCCTCGACGCTGAGGATGAAGCAGGCGCTGCACTGCGGCCGCTCCTCGAAGCCGACGTTGAACCAGACCGGCGAGTTGAACGCCGCCTTCTGGTTGAGCAGGATCGAAGTCAGCTCCGCTTCGAAGGCATCGGCGTCCTCGTCGGTAGCGAAGTAGCCGCCCTCGCGCCCCCACCCGGAGATCGTCCCCGCGACCCGGCCGATCATCTGTTTCACGGAGCGCTCGCGCGTCTCGCTGCCGAGCTGCCCGCGGAAGTACTTCTGGGCGACGATGTTGGTCGCGTTCTGCGACCAGCTCTTCGGGAACTCGACCTCGCGCTGCTCGAAGGCCGGAGCGGCCGGATCGCCGATCACCGCGTCGCGGACCTCCCACTCGATCTCGTCGAAGGGATGGGTCCCCGGCGAGGAGAATCTCCGCTCGATCGCGAGCCCCTTCAGACCGGTTGAGTGGGCGCTGGTGGCGGTCTTGGACATCGAACTTCTCCTCTCACGGCGGCTGTTAGGGCGAGCTGACGAGGATCGTTGACAGACCGGACGCACTTTTGTGCGGGGGACCCCGCAAACGCCGCATATTTCGCGTCTTTCAGCGTCTATGGTGACAAGGCGATGAGGCGGGCGAGGGTCGCAGAGAAAGCGGAATCTGCAAAGGAAGTTGCATCCGACGCCGTGGCTGCCGTCAAGCCGAAGCTGCGCGGCGTCTCGCACGAGTGGGCGTTCTTCGCGTCGCTCGGCCTCGGCGCGGCGTTGATCGTCGCCGCCGACTCTCCCCGGGCTACGCTGGCGGTCGCCATATATGCGGTCAGCCTCTCCGCCCTGCTCGGCACCAGCGCCCTCTACCACCGGGTCGACTGGAAGCGACCGGACCTGCGCCGCCTGATGCGCCGCCTCGACCACTCGATGATCTTCTTCCTGATCGCCGGCACCTACACGCCGTTCGCCCTGCTCGCCCTCGACGGCGCCCTCGCCGACACGATCCTCGTCGCGGTCTGGGTCGGCGCCGTCGCCGGCGCGGTGGTCGAGATCGTCTGGATCGAGCACCCGAAATGGGTCGCGGCGCTCGTCTACCTCTCGCTCGGCTGGATCGCCGTCCTACCGTTTCCGGCGCTATGGGACGAGCTTGGCGCGGTCGGCACCCTGCTCGTCGCCGTGGGCGGCCTCCTCTACACGGCGGGTGCCGTCGTCTACGCCACCCAGCGCCCCGACCCCGACCCGCGCGTCTTCGGCTACCACGAGGTCTTCCACCTCTTCGTCATCCTCGCCGCCGCCGCCCACTTCGCCGCGATCGCCTTCTTCGCCCTGCCGGAGGCCTGAGGCCGGGGGTCAGGGGGGGAACTTCTGACAGGTTGATGACCCTATGGGCATCGCAACCTGACAGAAGTTGCTTCAGGCGGCGAGCGCCGCCGTCACCGGCTCGGCTGCCGCGACCAGCTCGGCGAGGATTTCGTCGAGGCGCTCGACCTGATCCGGAGGCAGCTCGAGGCGGTCGCCGACCAGCAGCTCGTGGGCGCGGGAGACCGGCAGCTCGGTCTCGATCGCCCGGCCGCCCATCGCCGCCAGGACCTTGCGCAGCTCGGCCTGTGCCCAGACCCCGCCGAACATGCTCTTCGAGGCGCCGATCGCCGCGGCCGGCTTGCCGTTCAGGGCGCTCTGGCCGGCGGGCCGCGAGGCCCAGTCGAGCGCGTTCTTGAGCTGGCCGGGCAGCGAGTGGTTGTACTCGGGGGTGGCGATCAGCACGGCGTCGGCGTCGCGGATCGCCTCGCGCAGCTCGGCCACCGCGGCGGGGGCTGGACCCGCCTCGGCGTCCTCGTCGAAGGGCGGGACCTCGGCCAGCCGCTCGAAGCGGACCAGCTCCGCGCCGGCGGGCAGCCGCTCGCCGGCCGCCCGCAGCAGGGCGGTGTTGAGCGATCCGCGGCGCAGGCTGCCGGAGATGCCGAGGACCCGCATCGCTACTCGGCCTCCCCGACCAGCTCCAGCTCGACCGCGATCGTCACCTCGTAGTCGAGCACCTGGCCGCCGCTCGGCAGCTCGGCGTTCCAGTCGAGCCCGAAGCTGCGCCGGTCGACGCTCGCCTCCAGCGAGAGACCGACCCGGGCCTTGCCGTAGGCGTCCTCGCCGAGCTCGGCGAAGCGACCGCGGGCCTCCACCGCGTGCGTCTCGCCGCCGATCTCCAGCGCACCCGCGAGCGCCACCGATCCCTCGTCGGCCACCTCCAGGCGGCTCGACTCGAAGCGCAGCCGTGGGTGCCGCTCGGCGTCGAAGAACTCGGGGGAGAGGAGGTGACCCTTCAGCTGCTCCTCCTCGACCTGGATGCCGGCGACGTCGACCGTGCCCGCCAACCGCGGGCTCTCGCCGCCGCTCAGCCGCGCCTCGTAGTTGCCGAAGCCGCTGCGGAAGGTGGAGACGCCGTTGTGGACGACCGCGAAGCCGATCGAGGAGTGGACCGGATCGGCGACGTAGGTACGGGCCGGGATCTTCGTCAGGGTGGGTGCGCTGGCTGCCATCTGAATACCTCCTGTAGTTGCCGTTACAAAAGTTGTTGAGGAAACAATCTTAGCGAGAGATGCTTTCTCTGTCAACTATTGATTCGGCAACGTTCTTCTGCGAAGATTGGGTCATGGCCGACTCCACCGCAACCGCGACGCCGTCCCGCTCCCGTCACACCGCCCACGGCGATGCCTGGGGGGCCCTGACCCGCACGCACGCCGCCGTCGCCCAGCGGCTGCAGGACGCCCTCGCCCAGGCCGAGCTCCCGCCGCTGCCCTGGTACGAAGTGCTGGAGAGCGTCGCCGAGGCGCCAGAGCAGCGCCTGAAGATGGGCGACCTGGCGGAGGCCCTGGTGATCACCCGCGGCGGCCTGACCAAGCTGGTCGACCGCCTCGTCAAGGCCGGCCTGCTCGAACGGACCTTCTGCGAGACCGATCGTCGCGTCAGCTACGCGACCCTCTGCCCGGCCGGTCGCGAGCTGCTCGCCGAGATGCGCCCCATCCTCACCGCCGAGCTGAAGACCGCTTTTGCCGCCAACCTCACCGCACGTCAAGCCGAGGAGCTGCGCGAAACCTTGCAACGGGTGCAAGCTTCGGCCTGCGGCACCTCACAGTTGGCGCCTTAGTCGCACATATTCCGACTAAGTCGCCAAGGCGGAGGCGGCGCGCTCCTTGGCCGCCTCGATCAGGGCCAGCACCTGGACCTCCTGGCCCTCGCGGATCAGCGCCACCGGATCGGGGTCGCCGTTGACGATCCCCTCGAAGAACTCCTTGCGGTCCTGGTAGGTCGGCAGCGTCGCCTTGGCCCAGCCGCGCGCGTCGTTGAGGACGACCGCGAGCCGCGCGTACTCCTCGCCGAACAGCTCCGAGACCTCGCGCTTCATCCGCTTCGCCAGCGCCGGCGAGGCGCCCGCGGTCGAGATCGCGATCGCCAGCGGGCCGGTGCGGACGATCGCCGGCAGGATGAAGTTGCAGAGCGGCGGCACGTCGACGACGTTGACCAGCATCGCGCGGCGCTCGGCGTCGTCGTAGACGCCGATGTTGACCTCGCTGTCGTCGGTCGCGGCGATGACCATGAAGACGCCCGCCAGGTCGGCCGCGCCCGCGTAGGGCCGCTTCTCCCACTCGATCGAGCCCTCCGCCGCCAGCGACTCCAGCTCGGGGTGGGCGACCGGGGCGATCAGGGTCACGTCGGCATCGCAGGCGAGCAGCCCCTCGACCTTCTCGAGGCCGATGTCCCCGCCGCCGACGACCAGGCAGCGCCGGCCCTTCAGCTTCAGGCAGGCGATGTAGAAGGGGGTCTCGAGCATGTCCCGCACGCACGACTGGTCGCAGATCCCCTTGCGGAGCTGGCAGACGCACTCCTTGCCGGCGTAGGCCTGGGCGGGCATGGGTCAAAGACTAGTGATGAGAAGATGGCCCTCGTGCTGCCCGGCCGCATCGCCCTGACCGAGCGGGTCGCCCTCGGCCTGAGCCGGATCGGGATCGTGCCGCCGCCCTTCCCGCTGCCCTTCTTCGACGCATACCTGGGGACGATGGCCGCCCGAGCCCTGATGGCGGCGACCTCGCTCGGCGTCTTCGCCGCCCTGGCCGAGCGCCCCGACGACGCGGCCGGGCTGGCGCGGCGGACCGGTCTGGTCGAGGACCGCCTCGAAGTCCTGCTGGCGCTGCTGGTGACGCTCGGCTACGTACGCCGGCGCCGCGGCCGCTACCGGCTGTCGCGCAGCGCCAAGCGGTGGCTCGCACCGACCTCGCGGCGCAGGATCGACGCCGTGGTCGGCGGCCTGACCTACTGGAACTGGCGCGGGATGGACGCGCTGGAGGACGTCCTGCGGGGCGGCGAGCCGATCGGGCTGCACGAGCGTCCCGCGGACGACCCGCTCTGGCCGGACTACCAGGCGGCAATGGCGCAGCTCGCCATGTTCACCGCCGACGTGGTCGCGCGGGCGATCCCCGTCGAGCAGCCGCTCCGCCTGCTCGACCTGGCCGGCGGTCCGGGCCTGCACGCGGCGGCGATGTGCCGCCGCGTGCAGGCCTGGAGGCGACGGTCGTCGAGCTGGAGGCGCCCGCGGCGCTCGGCCGCGAGCGGCTCGCCCGGGAGGGGTTGGCCGACCGCATCCGCTACCTCACCGGCGACCTCTTCGAGGCCGAGCTCGGCGACGGCCACGACGTGGTCACCGCCCACTCGATCCTGCACAACCTCGACGCCGAGCGTTGCGTGGAGCTCCTCCGCCGCGCCCGCGGTGCGCTCCGCCCCGGCGGCTGCGTCGCGGTGCTCGAGGTCGAACAGCCCGCGCCCGGCCGCCCCGGCTCCCTGGTCGCCACCGCCGGCAGCCTCGCCTTCCTCACCTACGCCGGCATGCGGTCCTGGACCGCCGCCGAGCTGCGCGGCTTCTTCGAGCGTGCCGGCCTGGCGAACATCGAGCTGCGCCACCCACCCCGCCTCCCCGGCAACGCGATCGTCCTCGGCCGACGGGCCTAAAACAGGACTCCCGGCGACGGGAATCGGCCCGTCGGCGGTCAGACCGCGTCGAGCGTCAGGCGCAGGCCCTCGGCGAGCCCGGTCTCGGCGCGCCAGCCGAGCTCGCGCTCGGCGCGGCTCGCGTCGAGCGAGATCCGCTGCACCTCGCCGGGCCGTGGCGGCGCGAGCTCGGGCTCGAAGCTGTCGACCCCGCCCAGCTCGCCGAGCCGCCTGGCGAGCTCCAGCACGTCGGTCTCGATCCCGGTGCCGACGTTGATCGGCCCGCTGGCCTCGGACTCGGCAGCCGCCAGCGCCGCCGCCACCACGTCCCCCACATATATGTAGTCGCGGGTCTGCCTGCCGTCGCCGTAGACGGTCGGGCGCTCGCCCGCCCCCAGCCGCCCGCAGAAGATCGCGATCACGCCCGCCTCGCCGAGTGGGTCCTGGCGCGGTCCGTAGACGTTGCCGAGCCGCAGGCTCACCCCGGAGACCCCGTAGAGCCGTTCGTACAGCGCCAGGTACCCCTCGGCGGCGAACTTGCTCTGTCCGTAGGGGGAGAGCGGCTCGACCGCCGCCCCCTCGCCGAGCGGCAGCGCCTTGCCCTCGCCCTCGCCGTAGATCGCGCCGCCGGTGGAGACGAAGACGACCCGCCCCGCCCCGGCCAGCCGCGCCGCCTCGAGCACGTTGGCGGTGCCGCCCACGTTCACCGAGGCGTCGAAGGCCGGCTCGGCCACCGACCTGCGCACGTCGATCTGGGCCGCCAGGTGGAAGACGACCTCCGGCCGCGCCTCGCCGAGCAGGTCGCTCAGCCCCGCGCCGTCGCGGATGTCCAGCTCGACCAGCCGCGCCCCCGCCGCGAGCGCCCCGTCGAGGTTCTGCCGCCGCCCGGTCGAGAGGTCGTCGACCACGGTCACCTCGTCGTCACGCGCGAGCAGCGCGTCGACCAGGTTCGATCCGATGAAGCCCGCCCCGCCGGTGACCAGAGCCTTCATGAGCGCGCCGATCCTATGGGGATCGGCGGCCGTCGGCCAGGCAGGGCCGCCGAACGCCCCTGCTACCCTCGCCGCCCCATGCGCCTCATCGTCACCGAGAAGAACAACAGCGCGAAGAAGATCGCCGAAATCCTCAGCCGGGGCAGCGCCAGCGAGGACAAATCCTTCAAAGTCCCGCACTACAGCTGGAACGACGCCGACGGCGACCACATGACGATCGGCCTCAAGGGCCACGTGCTCGGCCCCGCCTTCCCCGAGGGCTACTCGAACTGGCAGAAGACCGACCTGCACGACCTGATCGACGCCAAGCTGATCAAGGAGCCGACCGACAAAAACGTCGTCAAAGCGATCAAGAAGGTGGCCAAAGGCGCCGACGACCTGGTGATCGCGACCGACTTCGACCGCGAGGGGGAGCTGATCGGGCTCGAGGCGCTGGAGGAGATGCTCGATGCCAACCCGCAGCTGGGCACGCGCGAGGAAGCCGACCGGGGCACCCTGACGATCAAGCGCGCCCGCTACTCGGCGCTGACGAAGGAAGAGATCGAGCGTGCCTTCGGCGACCTGGACACGCTCTCCTACCCGCTCGCCAACGCCGGCGCCGCCCGCCAGGACATCGATTTGCTCTGGGGGGCGACGCTGACCCGCGCCGTCTCGCTCGCCAGCCGCCGCTTCGGCTCCAACTTCCTCTCGGTCGGCCGCGTCCAGAGCCCGACCCTCGGGCTGATCGTCGAGCGCGAGATGGAGCGCCGCGCCCACGTCGCCAAGCCGTTCTGGGAGCTGTTCGCCAAGTTCGAGCACCCCGACGGCAGCTTCGAGGCGCACCACACCGTCGACAAGTTCTGGGACAAGGCGGAGGCCGACACGGCGCTCGCCGGCACCTCCAGCCCCGGCACGGTCAAGGCGGTCACGGCGCGCAAGAACACGCGCAGGCCGCCGACCCCCTACAACACGACCGCCTTCAGCACCGACGCCTCCAGCCGCCTCGGCATCACGCCCGCCAGCGCGATGCGGATCGCCGAGGACCTCTACATGGACGGCTTCATCTCCTACCCGCGCACCGACAACACCGTCTACCCGCCCTCGCTGCCGGTCCGCGAGCTGGTCTCCTCGCTGGTCCGCGTCAAGGAGTTCTCCGCCGCCGCCGGCCTGCTCGACCAGCCCGAGCTCAAGCCCACCCGCGGGAAAAAAGAGACCACCGACCACCCGCCGATCTACCCGACCCAGGCGATCCACCCGGGCGCCCTGGAGGGACCGAAGAAGCGCGTCTACGAACTGGTCGTGCGCCGCTTCCTCGCCACCTTCAGCCCGCCGATGATCACCGAGTCGACCCGGGCCGACATCGAGGCCGGCTCGCAGACCTACTTCGTGCGCGGCTCGGTCGTCGTCGACCCCGGCTACGCCGGCATCTATACCTACGCCCGCTCCTCCGACGAGGAGATCCCGAAGCTGGAGGAAGGGCAGCAGCTGCCGCTCGACGGCGAGCCGTGGATCGTCGACAAGGAGACGCAGCCCCCGGGGCGCATCTCCCAGGCGAAACTGATCGAGATGATGGAGGAGCGCGGCCTCGGGACCAAAGCGACCCGCGCCGACATCATCCAGAAGCTCTTCGACCGCGGCTACGTCTACGGCAACCCGCCGGTCCCCTCGGAGACCGGGATCGCCCTCTACGAAGCCTTCAAGAACTACGTGCCGGCGATGGCGACGCCGGAGATGACCGCCACGCTGGAGGCGGAGATGGACCGGATCGCCGCCGGCGAGATGACCAAGGGCGAGGTGGTCGGCGAGAGCCGCGACCTCCTGCACAAGACCTGGAACGAGATCGACGGCAGCCGCGAGGACCTGGCGAAAGTGATCTGGAAAGGGATGGACGAGGACCGCATCCTCGGCCCCTGCAAGGTCTGCGAGGAAGCCGGCCGCAAGAAGGACGACGGCTCACCCCACATGCTGCGGATCATCCGGGCGAAAAAATCGGGCAAACGGTTCGTCGGCTGCACCGGCTGGACCCTCGACGACCCCGACTCCTGCGACCAGACCTTCCCGCTGCCCCAGCGCGGCGACGTCTTCCGGCTCGAGGAGCGCTGCTCGGTCTGCGATCGCACGCCGCGGCTCAAAGTCGTCCCCTTCCGCGGCCGCCCCTGGAACCTCTGCCTCAACGACGACTGCGAGTCGATGCAGGAGATGAAGAAACGCCGCGCCGAGCGCGAAGCCGCGAAAGCGGCCAAGAAGGCGATGGCCGGAAAGCCGGCGCCCGACGGCTCGGCGGACGGCGCGGCGAAGCCGACCAAAGCCGACACCGGCACGCGCCGCCGCAAACGGGCCAAAGCCGCCGCCAAAGGCTGAGGCGCCGCCGTTGTTCGTTTCCCTCGAGGGGATCGACGGCTCCGGCAAGAGCACCCAGGCGAAGCTGCTCGCCGAGGCGCTCGGTCCCGAGACGCTGACGATCCGCGAGCCGGGGGGGACCGACGCCGCCGAGCGGATCCGTGAGCTGCTCGCCGACCCGGCGCTGGAGATCGACCCCTTCGCCGAGCTGCTGCTCTTCTCGGCCGCCCGCGCCGACCTGGTCAGCCGCGTGATCCGCCCCGCGGTCGAGGCGGGCCGCGACGTCGTCGCCGACCGCTTCGCCGACTCCAGCGTCGCCTACCAGGGCGGGGCGCGGGGGCTCGGCACCAGCCACGTGCTCTCGCTGGTCGACATGGTCATCGACGGCCTCTGGCCCGATCTGACGATCCTCCTGCGGATCGACCCCGAGGTCGGCCTCGGCCGTGCCGAGGGCGACGACCGCTTCGAGGCCGAGGGACTGGCGCTCCAGCGCGCCGTCGCCGAGGCCTACGACGAGATCGCCCAGATCGCCCGCGACCGCATCGTGGTCGTCGACGCCGACGGCAGCGTGGACGACGTCCACGAGCGGGTGATGACCGTCGTGCAGGGGCACCGACGGTGAGGACGTGGGCGCTTTTCTGTCGCATAGCGTAAGAAAGGCGCCCGGATGATCGGGGTGGCGACCGAGCACCAGCCGCGGGCACGGGCGGCGCTCAGCGCGGCGCTGAAGTCAGGGCCGTCGCATGCGTATCTCTTCAAGGGGCCGCGGGGATCGGGCAAGCGGGCCGTGGCGCGGGCGTTCGCCGCGGAGATCATCGCGGGGGCGGCAGAGGACCCGGAGGACGCGCGGCGCCGGGCGCTGCTCGATCCCTCGCCCCATCCCGACCTCGTATGGCTGGTGCCGAGCGGTGCCCAGCACCTGGTCGAGGAGGTGCGCGAGCGGGTGATCCGCGCCTCCGCATACCGCCCGTTCGAAGGCGGCAAGCGGGTCTTCGTGGTCGAGGCCGCGGAGGCGATGCGCGACGAGAGCCAGAACGCGCTGCTGAAGACGCTCGAGGAGCCACCGGAGTTCGTCCACCTGATCCTGCTCAGCTCCGAGCCGGCCGCGCTGCTGGAGACGATCGCGTCGCGCTGCCAGGCGGTCGACTTCGCCCCGCTGCCGACCCCGGTCGTCGAAGCGGCCCTCGCCGAGAGCGACGGGGTGGACGGGGACGCCGAGGAGATCGCCGCCGCGGCGCGGCTCTCCGGCGGCGACCCGGAGCGCGCCCGCCTCCTGCTCTCCGATCGCGGCCGGGAGATCCGCGCCGAGGCGGAGCGCTGCGCCACCGCGGCACTCGACGGGGAGACCGACGCGGCTCCGTGGCGGCGCCTGCTGGACAGCGCCGAGCGGGCCGGGGAGGAGGTCGAGTCGGCGACCCGCGAAGCGCTCGCGGAGGAGAAGGCCGCCGGCGTCAAACGCTCCGCCCGCGAGATCGCCGACGAGGCGAAACGCACCGGCCGCCGCCGCCGCACCGAGCTGCTCGATCTCGGCCTCGGCCTCACCGCCACCTGGTTCCGCGACCTCGCCGCGACCGCCGCCGGCGCGGAGGACGTCGTCTACAGCCGCGACCGCCTCGCCGAGCTTCGCGCCAGGGCGGCGGGACTCGACCCCGGCTCCGCCCGCCGCGCCGCCGAGCAGGTCGAGGACACCCGCCGCCGCCTCGACCTGAACGTCTCCGAGGAGCTAGCGCTCGAAGCGCTCCTCTTTCGCCTCGAGCGAGAGTTGACGTAAAGAACTTTCGGAAGCCCTCCGAGCGGATTGACTGGTGGACGACACTCGGCTTCCTGCTCGGTGGGACCTGCCTGCTACTTTTTGTCTTCATCGAATGGCTATGGGCACGAGGGTGAGATGAGCTGGGGATTCATCTTCAAGCTGTGGGGGCTTTCCGCAGTCCTGCAAGGACTGCATCCGCTGCTCGACGGCTTGAAGATCCCGGCTGATCTCGCTGTTCTGATCGAAGTGGTCGTGCTGACCGGCGCGGTCGCCTACATGGCGTGGGCCGTGATGTCAGCGATCGAAGTCCTGCGTGGCCGTAGGCGAGCTTTGCGCTGACGCATCCCTGTCGCGCTCGCCTGACTGCATCTGCTCCTCCGCCTTGTTCAGGGCCTGCTCCTGGGCGAGGCGGGTTATCTGCGCCGCCTGGCGGGACATGATCACGCTGAAGTTGAGCACCAGGCCGAGCAGCAGCAGGAGGATGATCGAGAAGAGGGCGACGTTGGTGTCGCGGACGCCCATCAGGTCCGCGACCACGCCGAGCAGGCCCGGGAACGCCGCCCCGACCAGCATGCCGAGCCCGGCGACGAACCAGACGACGCTGTAGCGCTCCTGCAGCTTGTCGCGACGGATCAGCTCGAGGATCATCCCCATGAAGATCACCGCGATCGCCGCCGCCAGGATCCTGGTCTGCGACGTGAGGTCGACCTTCGGGTCGCTCGCCGCCGCGACCAGCGCCGTCATCGCTCCGCCTCCACCCGCCGCGGCCGGAACTGGCCGACCAGCAGCACGATCATGCCCTTGAAGATGAAGAAGGCCGACTTCAGCGGCGTCAGGAAGGAGGCGCCACCGGCCCGCTCGAGCATCCGCACGGGAACCTCCTCGACCCGCAGGCCCTGCCTGACCGCCAACTGCAGCGACTCGATCTCGGCGAAGTCCGGCGAGTAGTTCTCGCTGAATAGGGCGATCACGCGCCGGTTGGCCGCCCGCATGCCACTGGTCGTGTCGGTGAAGCGCTGACGCGTAGCCAGCGTGAGAAAGAAGCGGAAGACGCTGGTCCCGATCCGCCGCGAGAGGGTGGGCCGGTAGTCGGCGCCCGCCTCCGGCTCCTCGCCCCCGTCGGCGATCGGCTTGGCCCCGACGCCCTCCTGGTAGCGCGAGCCGATCACCAGGTCGGCCCGGTCGGCGTAGACCTCCTCGAGCAGGCGTGCCACTTCGGCCGGCGGGTGCTGGCCGTCGGCGTCGAGGTGTGCGCAGAAGTCGTAGCCGTGTCGCAGCGCGTAGAGGTAGCCGGTCTGCAGCGCCGCCCCGAGGCCCTGGTTGAACGGCAGCGAGGCGACGGTCGCGCCGGCCTCGCGCGCCCGCGACACCGTCGCGTCGGTCGAGCCGTCGTCGACGACGAGCAGATCGGCCTCGGGCAGCCGCTCGCGCACGCCCCCGATCACGGCGGCGACCGAGTCGGCCTCGTTCCAGGCGGGGATGAAGACCAGAGTTCGCATCGACGCGATTCTCCCACGCGGGTCAGGCGCCCATCTGCGCGCCTGTCGCACCATTGTGTTAGTAAACCTTCATGAAAGGATGCCGCCGGCGATGAGCCGGATCGGGATGCGCCTCTGGCTCGCCGCGGCCTTCGCCGCGGTGACCCTGATCACGGCCAGCGTCGTCTACACCTTCGGCGACCGGCCGCGTGCGGTGCTCGGCGCGATCGCCCTCGGCGTCCTCGTCGGCTTCCTGATCGCGGTCGGGATCACCCACCGGGTCACGCGCCTCTCCCGCGCCGCGGGCGAGATGGCTGCCGGCTCCTTCGACGCGCCCCTGGAGAGCGGCGGCCGCGACGAGATCGGCGACCTCGCCCGCGCGCTGGAGTCGATGCGCGCCTCGCTGAAGGAGAGCTTCGGCGTCCTCACCGCCGACCGCAACAAGCTCAAGGCGATCTTCGACGGCCTCACCGACGCGGTGGTCGTCGTCGACGAGGACGGCTCGCTGCGCTTCTCCAACCGCGCCGCCGCGAAGCTGCTCGACGCCGACGGCCACCCGCCCGAGGCGATGCGGGCGCAGCTCGAGCGGGCCACCGACCTCGGCTTCGCCGCCCACCCGGCGCTGCGGATCGGCGACCGCGCCTACGCGATGACGGCGCGCGCCCTGCCCGACGAGCGCGCCGTCCTCGCCGTCGCCCGCGACCGCACCGAAGAGATGCGCCGCGAGCTGGCCGAAGCGGACTTCATCTCCAACGCCGCCCACGAGCTGCGCAACCCGCTGGCCGGGATCTCCAGCGCGATCGAGGTGCTGCGCGAGGGCGCCAAGGACGACCCCGAGGCGCTCGACCACTTCCTCGGCCGGCTCACCGAGGACGCCGAGCGGATGAACCGGCTGACCCGCTCGCTGCTGACGCTGGCCCGGGTCGAGTCGATCGGGGCGGGGGGGACCGAGCCCGTCGACGCCGCCGCCGCCGTGGCCGACACGGTCGAGGCGGTCCAGACGCCGTCGCACATCGAGCTCAGCGTCGACGTCGAGCCCGACCTCGTCGTCGGCGCCGACCCGACCCTGCTGCGCCAGGTCCTGGTCGGCCTGCTGACCAACGCGTTCAAGCACACGCCGCTGCCCGGGGCCGTTACCGTTCGCGGCCGCCGCGAGGGCGAGAGGGAGGTCGTGCTGGAGGTGATCGATACCGGGCCGGGCATTCCGGAGGAGGAGATAGAGCGCGTCTTCGAGCGCTTCTACCGCCGCGACGAGTCGCGCAAGCGCGAGGGCTTCGGCCTCGGCCTCGCGATCGCCCGCCGCATGGTCGACGTGATGGGCGGCGAGATCGGCGCCAACTCGGTCGAGGGGGAGGGGAGCACCTTCTGGGTCCGCCTCCCGGTCGCCCAACCGAGCCCGACGCCGGTGGCGTGAGGAGGATGGGGAGCCGATGAGCAGCGGACGGATCCTGATCGCCGACGACGAGCCCTCGGTCCGGGACTCGGTCGGCTACGCGCTGGCCCAGGAGGGCTTCGAGGTCAGCTCGGCGGCGGACGGCGACGAGGCGACGACGATGGTCGGCAACGGCATCCCCTACGACCTGCTGATCCTCGACATCATGATGCCGGGACCGAGCGGGCTGGACATCTGCCGCGACGTGCGCTCGCGCAGCGCCGTGCCGATCATCCTGCTCACCGCCAAAGACGCCGAGGTCGACAAGGTCGTCGGCCTCGAGGTCGGCGCCGACGACTACGTGACCAAGCCGTTCTCGGTCCGCGAGTTGCTCGGCCGCGTGCGGGCCCAGCTGCGGCGTCGCGAGCTCGACCGCACCGCCCCCGCCGAGGCGGTCGTGATCGAATCCGGTCCCGTCGCGATCGACCTCGTCCGCCACGTCGCGACCGTCGACGGCCGGCCCGCCGCCCTGACCCGCTCGGAGTTCCAGCTCCTCCGTCTCCTCGTCGGCCGCCCCGGCGAGGTCTTCTCGCGCCGCAAGATCATGGAGGAGCTCTGGCAGACCGAGTTCGACGGCGACGAGCGCGCCTGCGACGTCCATATCTCCAACCTCCGCCAGAAGGTCGAGCGCGATCCCCAGGACCCCCAGCTCGTCCTCACCGTGCGCGGCGTCGGCTACAAGTTCGAAGGCGCCGCAGGAGCCCCTTAAAGGGGTGTATTGTCCTATTCAGACCCTTAACCAGGGGAAACTGATCCCAGGAGGCTTGATGGCGAACGTTAAGCGGGACTTCTTGGACCACCCAGAGGTCTTCCGGCCATCCGATCCCGCCGCCGCCAGCCGTGCCCTGCGCCGGGGCGAGTTGCGGCGTCTCGCACGCGGTCTCTACACCTGGAATCTCGACGAGCCGGTCGAGAGGCTGCTGCGGCGCAGGTGGATCGACGTCGCTTCCCTCTACTTTCCCCGGGGTGTGCTCGTCGGCCGTTCGGCGGTCGAAGCCCGTCCGTCGTCAGATGGATCGCTCTTCCTCGACTCCGGGCCCGAGCCCGCGAATCCGCAGGTCGTGGAGCTTTCTGGCCTGACCCTCAAGCCACGGCCTGGACCGGGTCCAATCGAGGGAGACGTACGGTTCGGCCCTCTCTTTCGCAGCGGCGAGGCCAGAACCGCGCTCGACAACATGCGCCCCTCGCGGGCGCGCGCCGGCGTCGCCAGGACGCTCACCGCGGCCGAGCTGGAGGAGTGGCTGGAGCGGATCGCCCGCAATCGCGGCGAGAGCGACCTGCTCGAGATCAGGGACGAGGCCCGGCAGCTCGCCCCCTTGCTCGGAGCCGAGGAGGAGCGGGTCCGACTCGACCAACTGATCGCCGCGCTGCTTGGAACGGGCGATGCGCGCCTCGTCACCGAGCGAGGCCGGGCGCGCGGGCGTAGGCGCCCCTTCGACGCCGAGAGGGTCGCCCTGTTCGAGACCCTCCGGGGAGAGTTGGCGGGGTACGTCGCGGCCCAGCGCCCCGAGCCAGCCGATCCGGAACGCGTCTTCGCCTTTTTCGAGGCCTACTTCTCGAACTTCATCGAGGGCACCGAGTTCGAGGTCGAGGAGGCCGAGGCGATTGTCTTCGACGGAGCGATCCCCGCTGAGCGTCCCGAAGACGCCCACGACGTCCTCGGCACCTTTCGAGTCGTCACGGACCCGGCCCTGCGCACCCGCACCCCAGCCGACGCCGAGGACTTCGCGGGGCTGCTGAGGTTGCTCAACCGGCAGATCCTCGAGGGCCGCCCCGACGGGGCGCCGGGCGGGTGGAAGCAGCGGGCGAACCGAGCGGGCGGTACGGGCTTCGTCGAGCCGGACCTGGTTCAGGGCACGCTCGAAGAGGCATGGCGCTTCTACGAGACGTTGTCGCCCGGCTTCCCGCGCGCCCTGTTCGCGATGTTCGCGGTCAGCGAGGTGCACCCGTTCGCCGACGGCAACGGACGTGTCTCCCGTGCCCTGCTCAACGCGGAGTTGAGTGCGGCCGAACAGTGCAGGATCGTCATCCCGCTTTGCTTCCGCGCCGACTATCTCGGCGCCTTGCGGGTGTTGAGCCGCCAGGCCAACCCCGCCCCCTTGCTGCGGATGGCGGATCGGGCACAGCGCTGGTCCTCCCTGGTCGAGTGGTCAACGATGTCGCGAGCCGTCGCGCAGCTGAAAAGCACGAACGCCCTGGTGCCGCCTGACGAGGCGGAAGAACAGGGCGTCGTCCTGCTCGACCCGCCCGGCGTTCGCTCTGCCTGACGCCACCGTCGGGCGTCATGGAAAGCGGCTCTTTGCAGGCATTCGCGCGCTCTCCTTGACTTTCAGACACCGATGTGTCTAAAGTGCGCGACATCAGGAAACACTGTTGTCCACCCGGAACCGGTGAGCCACGGTGAGCAGGAAAACCGTCCCAAGGATGGGACGGAGAACAGGGAAACGGAGTCCGACGCAGGAGCCGCAAAGGGAAGCGGCGGCAAGGGCTCAGGCAGAAGGAGAGAGATACGTGAATCGCAACCGCACGGCCAAGGCCCCATTTGCGCTCGCCTGTCTCTGCGTGCTCGGGCTGGCCGCGTTCCTCGGCGGCGGTGCCGCCTCGGCCGGCGCTGTCGATGCCTGCCCCAACGAAGCGATTCGGATAGCCCAGCACGCCGAGCACCTCGGCGACTGCCGCGCCTGGGAGATGGTCTCGCCGGTCGACAAGAACGGCGGCGAGGCGTTCGGCAACGGCACCAACTCGTTCGCCTCCACCTCCGGCGACGGCCTCGCCTTCTCTGCCCACGCCACCTTCGCCGACTCGGTCGGCTCGGGCAGCTCCGGAATCAGCGTCTACCTGGCCCGCCGCACGTCCGCCGGCTGGCACACGCATGCCGTCACCCCGCTCTCTCGGGCCGGGACCAATCAAATCTCTTTTGCGAGTACTCACGTCGAAGTCTTCTCCGACGATCTCTCCCACGCCCTGACCTTCGGCTACGACCTCCCCGGCGCCCTCGACGACACTCCGCTGCGGAAAAACCTGTATGTCGAGGACACCGCAACCCGGGCGCTGCGCACCGTCAGCGCCTACCAGCGCCCCGGAGAAGAGGTGGGCAAAGACTTCCCCGCCTACTTCCCCACCGAATTCATCAGCGGCCATGAACTCTTTGGCGCCTCCGCCGACCTCCAGCACGTCGCCTGGGTGACCGCGGCCCAGATTCTGCCTGCAGATACGGCGCCCGGCTACCCACAGCCGGGCGAACCGGCCAACGTCTACACCTGGGACGACGGCGTCCTCCACCTCGCCGGCATCCTCCCCGACGGAACCGTGCCGCCGGACGGCTCCAAGGTTCAGCCGGAAGGGTTCGACGAAGGCTTTCGCGGCACCATGTCGGCGGACGGCACCCGCCAGTCGTTTGTCGCCTCACCCACTGCCGGCGCTCCGCGCCAGCTCTACCTGCGCATCGACAATTCCCGCACCGCCTGGGTCACCGAACCCGAGAACCCCTCCTTCTCGGGCGAAGCGGAAAACCTCTACTTCGAAGGGATGACCTCCGACGGCCGCAACCTCTTCTTCGTCACTGACTCACCCTTGCTTGATGCGGACACCGCTCCCGGTCCCGATCTCTACCGCTGGACCGATAGCGCCGATCCAGCGAACGACCACAACCTGACGTTGATTACCAACGACGGTAGCGCTTCAAACCATAATGCTCTCGGCGCAACTCTCGTCGGGATGAGCGATGACGGCAGTCGCGTCTACGCCCACGGGCTCGACAGCGTGCTCAGGTTCTGGGAGGAGGGTGCAGGGGTCGAAACCGTCGACCCGTTGACCCCGCGAACGGCGGCATACAAAGACCAACTAGCCCTTACTAGGGCCCAACCGGGTAACGCTCGCGTCTCGCCTGACGGCAACTGGCTCGCATACATCAATCCCGGGAACTCCCAGATGTATCTCTACGATCGCGAGAACGACAAGCTCAGCTGCGCCACCTGCCCCTCCGCCAAAGATGTCACCGTCGTGCCGGCGATGAGCTCCGGCGATCGCTACGACTACGTCGGCGCCCGCCCCCGCTTCCTCTCCGACGACGGTCGCGTCTTCTTCTCGACCAAATCGGCGCTCGTTCCCGAGGACGTCAACGGCGTCTTCGACGCCTACGAGTACGACGGCCCCAGTGGGGAGCTGCACCTGCTCTCCTCGGGTCGAGGCAGCGCCCCGGCGATGTTCGCCGACGCCAGCCCCAGCGGGGACGACGTCTTCTTCGTCACCCGCCAGCCCCTCGTCGGCGCCGACACCGACGGCGGCGCGCTCGACTTCTACGACGCCAGGGTGGGCGGCGGCTTCACCGAGCCCGATCCGTCGCCGGCAGCCTGTTCGGAGGAGGCCTGTCAGACCGCCGGAGCCGCACCGCCCGGCGCGACGGCCGCGGCGACGGCGACTCTGCGCGGAGCCGGCAACGTCAGAGCGCAGCGAAGGTGCACCAGGAACAGGCGCCGGGTCCGCCGCGCCGGCAAGGTCCGTTGCGTGAAGAGGCACAACCGCCCCAGGCGACACGCCGGCGCCGACCGCGGAGGTCGCAAATGATCTCGCGCTCCCGTTTCTTCTGCGCCCTCGTCCTGGCGCTCTTCGCCGCGGCCCTGGCACCCGCTGCCGCGAGCGCCGCGCCGGCGCTCAGCGTCACGACCTGGATCCCCGATCACGTCACCCCGGGCGGAGGTGTACCCCTCTTCATCAACATCCGCAATGCCGGCGACGAAGACCTCAGCGGCAACGTCACGATCAAGTACACCTTCCCGAGCGAGCTCTCCGTCAGCGATCCCGAACCCGACGGCCCGGCTCCCAGCTGCGTCCAGGCCGGTCAGGTCAACGAATGCACGATCGACGCCACCGGGACCCCGCCCGACCGCGGCCTGGTCTACCAGACCTTCTCCATGGTCGACCCCGGTGCCACCGGCACCCTCACCGGCGAGATCGAGATCTCCGGCGGCGGCACGAGCCAGACCATCGCGATCCCGCTTGCGCTCGACACCGACCCGATCGGTCCGTTCGAAATCCAGAGCCTCACCGCCGAGCTCGGCGACGGCTTCCTCGCCCCCGTCGCCCAGGCCGGTGCCGTGCCGCTCCAGATCGGCAGCGGTTTCGAGAACCTCTCCAGCGCGGTCGACAACTTCGGTATCTCGGCCCCCGCCGTCACTGTCGTGGCTCCGCCGGAGAGCGTCCGCGACGTGATCGTCCACGTGCCCCCGGGCTTCGTCGGCAACCCGAACGCGACCCCGCTCAGGTGCACGGCCGCCGAGCTGGCGCAGGGAGCAATGGAAAGCAGCAAAAAGGTGCCGATCTGCCCGCAGGACAGCCAGATCGGCACCCTCCTGCTCAACGGCAAGGACGTCGTCCCGATCTACAACATCGTCCCGGCAAAGGGGGTGTTGGCCCAGTTCGGGTTCTGGTACGAAGGCATCGTCGTCACCTTCCACCCGGAGCTGCGGCCCACCGACCACGGCATCGACATCGTCAGCGAGAAGGCGCCCACCGCGATTCCGGTCGCGAAGTTCGAAGCGATCCTCTGGGGCGTTCCCGCGGCGAGCTCGCACGACCGGCTGCGGCCCGACTGTCTGATATCGACGTTCGGCAACAACGGCAGCGTCTGCCCCTCCGATGCGCCGAAGACGCCGTTCCTGCGCCTGCCGACCTCGTGCTCGGGAGCGCTCCCCTGGAGCGTCGAAATCGACACCCACCAGAACCCGGGGGTCTTCCACCGCCGCGACACCGCCACCTCTCCGCTCGACGGTTGCGAGAAGGTGCCCTTCGATCCGGACCTGGCGCTCACGCCGTCGAGCCGGTCCGCCCACTCGCCGAGCGGCCTGGACATGACCCTCGACCTGCCGCAGGACTGGGGCCCGAGCGGCGTCGGGCAGGCCGACCTGCGCGAGGTCGAGTTCGCCCTGCCCGAGGGCGTCTCAATCAACCCGGCCGCCGCCGAGGGCCTGGTGGCCTGCTCCGACGCCCAGCTGCGGCTCGGCCTGGAGGGTCCCTCGCAGTGCCCGCCGGCATCCAAGCTCGGCTCGATCGAGCTGACCACGCCGCTGCTCGACGAATCGGTCGACGGCTCGCTCTACATGCGCTCGCAGGCGTCGAATGATCCCGCCTCGGGTGAGATGTACCGGCTGGCGCTCGAACTGCGCTCCGAGGAGCGCGGGCTGTACGTGAAGCTGCCCGGCTCGCTCAGAGCGGACCCGCAGACCGGCCGGCTGACTAGCACCTTCAGCGACCTGCCCCAGCTGCCGCTCGAGTCGATGCGGCTGCACCTCAAGGCGGGCCCGCGGGCGCCGCTGACGACGCCGCGGGACTGCGGCCGCTACGTCACCCGGGCCACCCTGACCGGCTGGAACGGCAAGACGGTCACGGCCGAACCCGGCTTCAGCATCGACCAGGACTGCGACGCGCCCGGCTTCGCACCCGGCTTCGAAGCCGGTAGCACCAATCCCAGGGCGGGCGCGTTCTCGCCCTTCACCCTGCGGGTGACCCGCGACCCCGGCCAGCCGAACATCTCCCGCATCGACGCCACCCTGCCCGAGGGCGAGGTCGCCAAGCTCGCCGGCGTGGCGGTCTGCTCCGGCGCGCAGGCGGCGAGCGGCGACTGCCCGGCCGCGAGCCGGATCGGCACCACCGTCGCCGCCGCCGGCGAAGGGCCCCAGCCGCTCTACCTGCCCCAGGCCGGCAGGGAGCCGACCGCCGTCTACCTGGCCGGCCCATATAAGGGGGCCCCCTACAGCGTCCTCGTCAGGGTGCCCGCCCAGGCCGGCCCCTTCGACCTCGGCACCGTCGCGGTGCGCGCCGCGCTCGATGTCGACACCACCACCGCCCAGGCCTCGGTCGCCTCCGATCCCCTGCCGCAGATCTTCGGCGGGGTGCCGATCGCCTACCGCGACGTGCGGGTCCAGATCGACCGGCCCGAGTTCACCCTCAACCCGACCGACTGCGAACCGAGCGCCGTGACCGGCACGATCGCCTCCGCCGCCGGCCACAGCGTCCCCGTCTCGGACCGCTTCCAGGTCCACGACTGCGCGGCCCTCGGCTTCCGCCCGCGGCTTTCCCTGGCTCTCAGGGGGGCGACCCGCCGTGGCGCTCACCCCGCCCTCACCGCCACCCTGCGCATGCCGCGGGGCGGCGCCAACGTCGCCCGCGCCTCGGTCGCGCTCCCTCGCAGCGCCTTCCTCGACCAGTCCCGCATCAGGACGATCTGCACCCGCGTCCAGTACAGCGCGGGCGCCTGCCCGGCGGCCTCGATCTACGGCTACGCCAGGGCCTTCACGCCGCTGCTTGACCGGCCGCTCCAGGGCCCCGTCTACCTGCGCTCCTCCAACCACCGCCTGCCCGACATGGTGGCCAGCCTCGACGGCCCGATCCACGTCGACCTGGCGGGCCGCATCGACTCGCACCGGGGCGGCATCCGCACCACCTTCGCATCGGTCCCCGACGCTCCGGTCGACCGGTTCGTCCTGACGATGCCGGGTGGCAGGAAGGGCCTGATCCAGAACAGCCGCGACCTCTGCCGCACCCGCAACCGTGCCGACGTCCGGTTCGGCGCCCAGAACGGGCGCCTCCGCCACCTGCGGCCGCTGGTGAAGGCGCGGTGCGGGAAGCGACGCGGGGGGGCGTAGGCCGACGCAGGGCGGATCGTGGCCAGCCCCGCCCCTGACGACGAAGACCTGCTCTGCCGGCGGATGCGGGCGGGCGTCGAAGAGCTCCTGCCGCGCGTCGCCGACGCCTACGCTTCCGGGCAGCAGTGGCGCGACCGGCTCCGCGCCGTCGCCTACGAACTGCTGCGGTTCCTGCGCGAGGACCCCGAGCGGGCGCGGCAGATGACGGTCGACGTGCTCTCCGCCGGCGAACGCGCCCAGCTGATTCGCGACCAGGGGATGCAGGCCCTGATCGAGCTGATCGACCAGGGCCGCGCCGAGCTGGACGACCCGGACTCGATGAGCCGCGCGACCGCGGAGGGCATCGGCGGCGCGATCTACAACCGCATGCACGTCGCCGTCGCGGCCGGCGAGCTCGCCACGATCGATCGCCTGGTCCCCGAGCTGATGTACAACGCGGTGCTGCCCTACCTGGGCTCGGAGGCGGCGCTGGAGGAGCTCTCGATTCGCCCGCCGCCGCAGCCGGACGACGGCGTTTCCCGGCGTGTCTCGACGGTTCCTTCTGAGTGAGCTCCGGTGGCTACCCTGATCGCCGCGATGCCCCCCGGTGAGAGCGAAGACGGCGCCGGCTCGGGAGCCACGCGGGAGCGGGGGACGGAGCCACCCGCCACACTCGGGCCGCTGCCCTCCGGCCGTCACCACTACAGCGCCGAGCAGGTCGCCGCCCACCAGCGCGAGCGCCTGATCGCCGGCCTCGCCACGGTGGTCGCCGAGCGCGGCTACGCGGCCGCCACGATCGGCGAGATCGCCGCCGCCGCCCACGTCTCGCGGCGCGTCTTCTACGAGCACTTCGAGGCCAAGGACGACTGCTTCCTCGCCGCCTTCGACGTGATCTTCGAGCACTTGGAGACGGTGGTGGTGGCCGCCGCCGCTCCGTTCGCCGGCGACTGGCCCCGGCAGGTCGTCGCCTCCCTGCGGGCCACGCTGGCCTTCTTCGCCTCCGAGCCGGGGCTCGCCCGGCTCTGGCTGGTCGAGTCGCCCAGCGCGGGGCCGGCGCTGCGCCGGCGTCTCGGCGACGTGACGGAGACCTTCGCCGCCCGATTGCGCGAAGCCCGGTCGCGATCGACCCCGGTCGGGGAGCTCTCGGACTCGAACGGGCGCCCCCTGCTCGGCGCGGTCGGCGCCCGAGTCGCCCGCGAGATCGCGCTGCACGCCCCCGAGCGCCTTCCTCAGCTGCTTCCCGATCTCGTCGAGTTCATCCTCACTCCGTATCTGGGTGCCGAGACCGCCCGCCGCTACGCCGCCGAGGCCGGCGAGGAGACCTCGTGATGACCCCGATCCAGCCTCTGCCCGGCCACGCCGAGCGGATTCCGCCGGGTGTCCTGCCTCCCGACGGCGACGCCGTCGCCGCGGACCGCCGCCGCCGCATCCTCAGAGTCACCGCCGAGCTCGTCGGCAAGCGCGGCTACCACGGCACCACGGTGGAGCTGATCGTCCGTCGTGCGCGCATGGGCAGGCCGGCCTTCAACAGCCACTTCCCGGACAAGGAGGCGGCCTTCCTCGCGCTCTTCCAGGGCGCCGCGGGGCGGGTCGAACGGCTCCTCCACCGCGCGGCGGGAGTCGGCTCGACCGGCGACGACGGCGATGGCGCGGGCGAGCGTCCCTGGCCCGAGCGGGTCCAGGCAGCCCTGCTCGCCTTCTTCGCCGAGATCGACGCCGAGCCGCTGATCGCCCGCGCCTGTCTCGTCGAGGTGCTCACCGCCGGCCCCGCCGCCGTCGAGCGCTACGAGCGCGCCCTGCACGACGTCGCCCACCCGATTCTCTTCCCCGGCCGCGCCCTCAACCCCCACGCGACCAGGTTGTCGGACAGCCTCGAGGACACCCTCGCCGGCGGCATCGCCTGGATCGTCTACCAGCGCCTCGTCGCCGGCGAAGCCGAGCGCATCCCCGCCCTCCTCCCGGAGGCTCTCGAATTCGTCCTCCTGCCCTACCTCGGCGAGAAGGAGGCCGCGCCGATCGTCTCGGCGTGCGTCGAGGAAGCGTCGGCTTGACATCCAGAGACACATCTGTCTTAATCCCCGCCAGATCGAGAAACACAGTTGTCCATCTCTGCGGAGATGACCGACTGCAGTGACGATCCGCTCGGTCGGGACCGAGCTTCAGGGAAACCGAGCCGGGAGGGCCGCAGGAAGCGGCCGGCAGAGGGCTCACGGGACAAGGAGAGGTATCGAGTGAACCGCCGCCTGAAGGCACCGTCAGCCGGATCGACCATGCGCGGGAGCCTGTTCGGTCTCGCCTGCCTCTGCTTCCTCGGCCTTACGGCCTTCTTGGGGGCCAGTGCGCCCTCGGTCGGCGCTGCCGAAACCTTCCCCGGCGAGGGCTTCCTTCCCAACGACCGCGCCTGGGAGATGGTCTCCCCGCCCGACAAGAACGGCGGCGACGTGTACCCGGCCTCGAGCAGGACCCGCGCCGCCGCCGACGGCAACGCCGTCCAGTTCATCTCGCCGGCCGGCTTCGCGCACTCCAGCGGCATGACCGTGCTCGGCGAGTACATCGCCGAGCGCACTGCCGCGCCGGGCACCCCGGGCTGGGCGACGCACGGCATCCTTCCCAAGCAGCCGTCGATATCGTTGGTCGGCTTGGCCCAGGGGGCCTTCCCGCTGTACCAAGGAGAGATGTCGCCCGACCTCTCCCGCGGCATCTACATGGCCCAGACCCAGCTTCCCGGTTACGAGGCGCCCTCGGCGGCGAACGTCCCCAACCTCTACCTGCGCGATGACCTCCGCGAGAGTGGGCCGGGCAGCTACCAGCTGCTGTCCGAGCCCTTTGCGCTGACCCCGGCGACGCCCTTCCCCGCGAGCCCATTCGTGGCAGGCAGCTCGACCAGCTTCTCGAAGGTCGCCTTCGAGTCCAGAGCCAAGCTGACCGAAGACGCACAGGAAAACGACATACGCAAACTCTACGAATCGGAGGGCGGCGTGCTTCGTCTCGCCGGGCGCATCCCTGCCTCGGGCAGCGAATGCGACGACGAAGTCGGACCGAGCTGCGAAGCGGCGCCGAGCTCTCAGGCGGGAGTGGGCGCGGAAGGAGAGTCGGGGCTGCACCATCGCACCCTCCACATGGTCTCCGCCGACGGCTCGCGCGTCTTCTTCCAGGCGCCTGTCAACACTGGCGGCCAGCCTCATGACATTGGCAGCGTCTACATGCGCGAGGATGGTAGGCGCACGGTCAAGCTGAACGCTTCCGAGAAGGACGTGCCCGAGGCAGAGCAGGGCGCGATCCTCTATGACGCCTCGGCCTCGGGCGACCGGGTCTTCTTCGTGACTGGCGAGGGGCTGGTCGAGCAGGACGAAGACAACGCCCAGGACATATACATGGCCGAGCCCGACGCCCCCGCGGGCGAGCGGCTGACGCTGGTCACGGTCGACGGCGAACCCACGGCCGTCGCAGACGACGTGAGCGAAGTGGCCGGCGCCAGCGAGGACGGGCGCTACCTCTACTTCATGATGGGCGGCCAGCTGGTAGCGGGGGAGCCCGTTCAGGTCAATGGCGTCACGGTCGAAGGCCTGTACCTCTGGCATGAGGGCGAGATCTCCTTCATAGGGAGGTTCGCCGGCGCGGGCGAATATCGGGAGAACGGCCCGCTAACTGCGAACTGGTTCCTTCCCGGACAAATCTTAAAGGCGCGAGTAAGCCCCGACGGCCGCCACCTGCTGTTCACGACGTTCGAAAACAGCTCCGGCTTCGAGGGCCGCGGCGGCTTCTCCGGCTACGAGCAGAACGAAAAACGCCAGCAGCTCCTATACAGCGCTGAGACGGGCAAGCTGCGCTGCGCGACCTGCAACTTCGGCACGCTGCCGACCGCCCACGCCGAGATCAACACGCACGCCAACGAGGTCGTCGGGGGCGCCGTCGCCCTCACCTCCCATGTCAGCCACGCGCTCTCAGACGACGGGCGCTTCGTCTTCTTCAACACCCCTGAAGCGCTGGTGGACGAGGACATCAACGGCCGCATCGATGCCTACCAGTACGACTCGACGACCGAAGAGATCGACCTGCTCTCCTCGGGTACGAGCGGCGCCGACTCCTGGTTCCTCGACGCGAGCGCAAACGGCCGCGACGTCTTCATCGCCACTCGCGAGCCGCTGAGCGGCTGGGACACCGACACCTCCTACGACCTCTACGACGCCCGCATCGGCGGCGGCCTGCCCGAGCCGGTGCCGCCGCCGCCGAGCTGCCAGGGCGACGCCTGCCAGCCGGCCCCGGCCGTGCTGAACGACCCGACCCCGGCCAGCTCCAGCTACGCCGGCCCCGGCAGCTCCGCGGGCAGGCCGAAGGCGCGCTGCCCGAAGGGTCGCCACAGGGTCAGGGCCAAGAAAGGCAGGACCCGCTGCGTGAAAGCGAAGCGCAAGCGAGCAGCCGAGCGCAGGCGGAGGGCGGGCAAGTGAGCGCGCCGAACGACCACCAGACCGCACCTTCCACGAGAGGCAGGGAGAAGCCCACGATGAAAGCGCTCGCTCACAGGTTCAAGCTCACCACCCTCCTCATCGGGCTGGCGCTCTTCGCCGCACCGGCGTCCGCCGCCGCGGGCCCGGTCTGGACGATCAACTCAAACTCCAACACCACCGTCGCCGAGGGGGGCGAGCTGCGCTACTACGTGGACGTGATCAACATCGGCGACGAAGCGAGCGATGGCAGCGAATTCACGCTCACGGCGACGCTGCCCGACGGGTTCACCCTGATCGAAGCGCCGGGACCCGAATCTGCCTTCAGCTGCCCCGGTGCCAACCCAGGCGACACCGTGGTCGTCTGCGCTGGGAGCTCGCAGGCAGGAATCGGTGTATCGCAGAAGGTTCGCATTGCCGCCAAAGCGGAGCCGGGCGGCAGCGGCATCAAGACCGCCGAGTTCGAGATCGAAGGCGGCGGCGCCGCCGCCGCGAGCACGGTCGACCCGGTGAGGGTCTCGCCGGCCCCGCCGGGGTTCGAGATCGACGCCTTCGACGTCTCCTACGCCAAGGAGAGCGGCGACCCTTATACCCAGGCCGGCGGGCACCCCTTCACGATGACCAACTGGCTCGACTTCACCAAGGCGACCGTGCCCCTCGAAGCTCCGCTCGACTTCATCGGCTTCGGTGACCGCCAGCCGGTCGAGCCGCCCAAGGACATAGAAGTTTCCTTCCCGCCCGGCTTCGCCGGGATCCCGAAGGGGGTCGGGCAGTGCAGCGTCGGCGACCTCTCGCGTTCCGAACAGATCTTCCCGTTGCCGCTCTGCTCTCCCGATTCCCAGGTCGGGACGGCGAGCGTGATCATCAACGGCCAGTTCCTCAGCGACATGCAGGGTCCTCTCATCCCCGTGTTCAACATGCTGCCGCCGCCCGGCGCCCCGGCCCGCTTCGGCTTCAACGTCTTCGGCACCGTGGTTACGCTCGACGCGCGCCTGCGCAGCGAGTCGGACTACGGCGTCACGGCCGTCTCGCGAAACACCTCTCAGGGCGTGTCGGTCAGTGGCGCGATCGTCTCGCTGTGGGGCGTGCCCGCGGCCGACGTCCACGACTTCGAACGCGCCTGCTCTGGCCAGCTCGCTCCGGCCTATCTAGGCGGGACCGCGAGATGCGACAGCGGCGCCCCGAAACGGCCCTTCTTCCGCATGCCGACCTCCTGCGAGGGGGCGCTGCAGATGGGCGCCCGCGCGGACTCCTGGCACGATCAGGGCGACTTCAAGCAGAGCTCGATGACGAGCCACGAGCTGCCGGGCTACCCGCACCCCCGTGAGGAATGGGGCGCCCCCGCGGCGATGTCGGGCTGCGAGCTGGTCCCGGTCAGGGCGGATCTGGACGCCCAGGCGACCGCCCTTGACACCGAGAGCCCCTCGGGCCTCGAGGTCCACCTCGAGGTGCCGAACCCCGGCCTGACCAACCCCGACGGGATCGCCTCCTCAGACATCAAGCGCACCAAGGTGACCCTGCCGCAGGGGATGACGATCAACCCCTCCCAGGCCGAGGGACTGGGCGTCTGCTCCTCGGCGCGCTACGAGAGCACCCGCCTCGAATTCCACCCCGACGGGGAGCACGGCTGCCCCACCGATTCCAAGATCGGCACCGTCTCGGTCCGCTCCCCCCTGCTCGACGAGGTGCTGCCGGGCGACGTCTACGTCGCCAAGCCCCACGACAACCCCTTCGACTCGCTGCTCGCGATCTACGTCGTGATCGCCGAACCCGAACGCGGCATCCTGATCAAGCTGCCGGGCGAGGTCACCCTGAACGAGACCACCGGGCGGATCGAGACCGACTTCCGCGACCTGCCCCAGCTGCCCTTCGAGAGCTTCGACTTCCGCTTCCGCGAGGGAGCGAGGGCACCGCTGATCACCCCGCCCACCTGCGGTGCCTATGAGACCGAGGCGGAGTTCACCGGTTGGTCCGATCCCGACAACCCGATCACGCGGACCTCCAGCTTCGAGATCACCGGGGGCATCGGCGGCGGGACCTGCCCGAGCGGGGCACCGGGCTTCGAGCCCGGCTTCTCGGCGGGAAGCGTCAACAACAACGCCGGCTCCTTCTCGGAGTTCGTCATGCGCCTGACCCGTAACGACGGCGAGCAGGACATGACCAAGTTCAGCTCGATCCTGCCGCCGGGGGTGAGCGCCAAGATCGCCGGCGTCGCCAAATGCCCCGAGGCGGCGATCGCGGGAGCGGAGTCGAAGACCGGATTGCAGGAGCGCGCCAACCCCTCCTGCCCGGCCTCCTCGCAGATCGGCCGCAGCCTGGTCGGCGCGGGCGTCGGCTCGGTCCTCACCTACGTGCCCGGACAGCTCTACCTAGCAGGCCCCTACAACGGCGCGCCCTTAAGCGTCGTCTCGATCACCCCGGCGGTGGCCGGGCCCTTCGACATCGGCACCGTGGTCGTCCGCGAGGCGCTCAGCCTCGACCCGGTCACGGCGGAAGTCCGCGTCGACGGCGATCGCTCCGACCCGATCCCCCACATCCTGAAAGGGATCCCGCTGAAGCTGAGGGACCTGCGCGTCTACGTCGATCGTGAGAACTTCACGATCAACCCGACCAACTGCGATCCCGCGAGCGTCAGGGCGACCCTGTTCGGATCGAACCTGGACGTGTTCAATCCCGCCGACGACGTGCCGGTCGCGCTCTCCTCGCGCTACCAGGCGGCGAGCTGCGCCTCCCTGGGCTTCAAACCGAACCTGAAGATCAGGCTGAGGGGCGGCACGAAACGAGGTGCCCACCCCGGCCTGAGGGCCGTCGTCACGCCGCGCAAGGGCGACGCCAACATCGACGGGGCCACCGTCACCCTGCCGCGCAGCGCCTTCCTCGAACAGGCCCACATAAGGACGATCTGCACCCGCGTGCAGTTCGCCGCGAACGCGTGCCCGCCGGCGGCGATCTACGGCAGGGTCACGGCCTGGACCCCACTGCTCGACGAACCGTTGAGCGGTCCCGTCTACCTGCGCTCCTCCTCGAACAAGCTGCCCGACCTGGTCTTCGACCTGAAGGGCATTGTCGAGATCGAGGTGCCGGGCCGGATCGACTCGGTCAACGGCGGGATCAGAGCCACCTTCGCCAACGTCCCCGACGCCCCGATCTCCCGCGTCGTGCTCGAGATGCAGGGCGGCAAGAAGGGGCTGATCGTCAACAGCGCCAACCTCTGCGCGACGCAGAGCAGGGCGAAGGCGACCTTCACCGGCCAGAACGGCAAGGAGCGGCGCTTCCGGCCGGTGATTCGGGTGCGGTGCGGGAAGAAGCGTAAGCGAGAGGGAAGGCGCTAAGCGCCCCCAGCTTCACCGAACAGGTCGTGGCTCTCTGTCATCCTCTCGCGTATGACCGACGAACGGCGGCAGCGGGCGCTCGAGGAAACGCTGGAGAAGCACTACGAGGAGGGATCCAAAGCCCAGGCCGACGCACTGGAGGAGGCCTATCTCGTCACCGACCCGAGTCAGGAGACTGCCGATCGGCTCTGGCTGCTGCTCGTCGGAGGCCTGTTGGCGATGCTCTTGATCGGCCTCGTCGGACTGATCCTGCTGGTCGCGCTCGACAAGAGCTACGAGGTCGTGCTCACGGCCTTCGCCGCCCTGCTCAGTGGGCTGCTCGGCTTGTTCGTCAACGCCCCCGGATCGGGCCGCGACGGCGATTGATTCGGGCTACTCCTCCCATTCGAGCGTCATCGTCTCCCCGCGCAGGTGGACGCCGAAGACCTTGAAGAAGTCGGCTCGCCCCAGGAGACTGGGGGGACTCGCTTCCGAATCGTTTGATCGCGGTGCCTTGATGAAGCCCGGCTCGAGCTCGAATGTGGGACCGAAGAACGTGGGCTTGCCGTCGATCGAAGCGCCGATTTCCGCCAGGATCGGTTCCTTCGGCACCCAGGTGCGAAGCTTCTGGGAGCCGATTCCCTTCACCGGCTTGCCTCGCCGCAGCGACCCGTCCAGACCGAGCTTCTCGGCCAGATCGTAGGGAAGCAGGGTGCGCGCGGCCGCGTGATCGACGACGGCGTGCACGCCGTGCGGCTCACCGTCGCCGAGCTGCAAGACGACGACGATCCGGGCCCCGTACACCGGGTGAATCGGAACGTCCTGATTCCGTCGAGCCACCCGAGCAGGCCCGCGGATCAGAAGAGGAGGATGCCGAGGGCGATCCCGAGGGCGAACGCGACCGCGGCGACGATCGCGATCAGCCGAATGCGCCTCTGCCTCGTGTAGAAGTGGGCCGAGGCGATGCTCCTCTCGAGCTCCTCGATCAGGTCGTCGGTCTGCTCGCAGGCTTCGACCAGGGCGCCCGTCCCCTCCTCCCAGTCCTCCCACGAGGTCATCCGCTTGCTCTGGCGGCCGATCTCGAGCAGGCTCGTGATCTTCTCCCGCCTCTCGGCGAGCTGCTCGAGCTCGATCGCTCCCGGTATCTCGACGCCTCGCTCCAACAGCGGATGGGCCTCGCGCATGTAGTCCTGCCAGAGCGCCGCCGCATCGGAGAGCCTGAATTTCAGCACCTGCTCGAAGGCCTCCATCATGCTCCGGCGCAGATGGTCCTCGAGGTGCGCGACCTGCTCGGCCTGGCCCTCCGGACCGAGCTCGTCCGCGTTTTCGATCAGGGTCGAGAAGTGCGAGAGCGCGTCGACCAGATTGTTGGCGCCCGCCTGGTTGTGGAAGCCGGTCTTCTCCTCGAAGTACCGGTTCGCCTCGAAGACGAGCGGCAGCTTCTCGCGCAGCAGCCGGAAGATGCGTTCGAGTTGAGCGACCTCGACGCCGGCGATCTGCTTCTCATCGCTTGGAGTCGCCACGGGTAGCGATGGAGACAGGGTTCCGCGCCGCGCTAGCGACGCCGCTCGAGCGACCCCTGCTCGTCCTCCGGATGGTGCGTTCGCGTCTCGCCGGCCGTTCGGGCGGGCCGCCGCCGCTCCGGGGTGGCGGTCCCCCGCAGGAAGCGATTGGCGCGGGCGATCCGCTCCAGCGCCTCGACCTCTTCCACGTGCCGAAGATGAGGATCTATGCGCCCGCCGAGCGGGGAGCTCGAGGACTCTCCCTTGTAGCGCAGTCCGCCGAGCTGCGGGAGCCTGGCGCGGATCTCAGCCATGCCCGCCTGCCTGGGCGGCACCCCCATCCTCTGCGCCGCCCACCTGTCGATCACGGCAAACCTTCCCTGGCGGGTCAGTGTGGTCTTGGGAAAGGGATGCTTACGGCTCATCGAATCGCCTCGGTGTGGGGAGGGGGCCACATTAGGGAATCGTTTCTCGACCCGCCGGCCGATCCGCCGCTGGGGCTTGCACGAAAATGGCCACGAGCGTCGAGACGAAGAATAATGCGCTCAAATAGCCGATCATCTGCTTGAACATTCGATCACTAATATGGCTTCTCCTTCGGACGAAAGAGTCGAGGTTTCCCGCGGCCGCCTCTGTGAGGTGGCCAAGGTCGATCGCGGCAAGCACCGGCGCTGGCTGGACGACGACCTGCTGCCTGTCAAGAAGCGCTATGGCTTGATCGACGTTCTTCACGCCGCCCTCCTCGACGAGTTGAACGCCCGCCTCAAGCCCAAGGCGGCCCGCACCGTCTGGCGCCGCATCAGGGACGAGATCGGAATCCCCGGTCACCGCCTCGATCTCGTCGTCGACCTCTCCACGAACGAGCCGATCCTGGCTCGAACCGACCGCCAGATCAGCGCGGCGATCCCCCGGGGAGAGCGAGTCATGGTGCTCGACCTGGGCGGCCGAGCGCGTCTCGCGTACGAGAGGCTCGACGCGTATCTCCACGGCGAGCGGGGTACCAGTGGGCGGCAGGAGGGCGACGATCTCGACTCTAGATCGGGCCGAGGCACGACGCAACCTGCTTTTCGCCGCCGCTAAAGTAGATCCGTCCGCCCGGGTAGCTCAGCTGGTAGAGCACTTCCATGGTAAGGAAGGGGTCACGGGTTCGAGTCCCGTCTCGGGCTTTTCGAATTAGGCGAAGAGCCGGTCGATCCCGATCAGCGCGACGTCTTCTTCGGTGGCCCGCTTCTGCAGGTCGCGGGAGAAGCCCCGGGCGAAGATCGCCAGCTTCGCACCGCCTGCCTTCGGCAGCGCGTCGCGCTGATCGAGCAGCCGATCGAGCGCCGAGGGCGCGGCCTTCGACCACTTGCAGGAGGCGAGGAGGTCGTAGCGACTCTTGGTCACGCCGACGAGGTCGACCTCGCTCTGGCCATCGCGCGACCACCAGCTGCCGACCAGCTGCGATGCGGGGAGCGCGTCGTCGGCGAAGCGCCCTGCCCACTCCCGACAGCAGTCCTCGAACGCGGCACCCATGTAGACGTCGAAATCGCGTTTGACGATGCGCAGCACCTCCTTGACTCGGCCTCGCTCCAGCAGGCTCCGGTTCGGGAAGACGAAGCGAAACCAGAAGCGGAAGAACGGATCGACCAGCCGGTGGCTGGAGCGCTTGGCCTCGAGCCCCTTGCCGGTGAGCGGCGACCGGGCCTCCAGGTAGCCGAGCGTCTCCAGGCGGCGCAGCATCTTGATCAGGTTCGGGACGGGGATTTCGGTCGCATTGGCGATCTCGGCGGGCCTGGTGCGGCCGGCCGCGATCGCTCGCACCACGGAGAAGTAAGTCGCCGGGTCTCTGATCTCCTGCTCCTCTCGCAGCAGATGCAGGGGCTCCTCGTACAGCGACTCGCCCTTGCGGAGGATGCGCTCGGCGATCACCTCGAAAAGCTCGCCGGTTCCCGCCCACACCTGGTATTGGGGCGTGCCGCCGAGGACGGCATAACGCCGGAGCTTGGCCTCGCTGCTGTCGCGGCGCGGGGCGAACAGAGACGCATCCCGATAGTCGAGCGGCCCGAGAAGCGGGCGGTAGTCGGCGCGTCCGTAGAGGGGCGCCCCCGCCTCGAGCAGGCTCTCCATCAGGCGCAGTGCACTACCGCTGAGGATCAGCGTCACCGGGATGCCGTTTCGTTGCCAGCGATCCCAGTGGCGTTGGATGATCGAGTCCAGGGAGCGCTGGGCCGCCCGCAGCCACTGGAACTCGTCGAGGACGATCGTCAACGGCTCTGCGGCGGCGAGATCGCCGATCGTCTCCAGTGCCTGCTCCCAGGTGTCGAAGCGCAGCGGTACCCGCGGGCCCATCAGCTCTCCGACCTCCCGGGCGAGCATCTCGAGGTGGGCTTTCTCGTTCTGCTCGTCTGCCTGGAAGAAGACGCCGCGACGGCGCTCGAGCGCGTGGACGAGCAGGAAGCTCTTGCCGATTCGGCGTCGGCCGCGAAGTACCACCAGCTGTGGGGGGAGCTCGATCGCCCCGCGCAGGCGATCGAGCTCATCCTTCCGGTCGATCAGCTTAGTTGCCATGTGAGCAAGTGTAGCGTGAGTTAGTAACTCGTAATACACATACGCACGCGACTCACGCACGCACGCACGCTAGGCTTCGCGCCCGGATGGACTTCGCGCTGACCGACGAGCAGGAGGACTTCGTCGACGCGATCCGCCGCTTCTGCGACCACGAGTGCGGCACGCGGGACCAGCGCGAGCGGCTGACCGACGGCTACCGGCTCCACCACAACGACGCCATCTACCGCCAGATGGCGGAGCTCGGCTGGCTCGGCCTGACGATCCCCGAGCAGTACGGCGGCTCGGGCGGCTCGATGCTCGACGCCTGCCTGTTCATGGAGGAGACCTCACGCGCGCTGGCGCCGATCGGCGGCTACGCGACGACGCTGATCGTCGCCGGGGCGACCAGCCGCTTCGGCACCGAGGAGCAGAAGGAGGAGATCCTCGGCGGGATCGCCTCGGGCTCGGTCGAGGCGATCGCGATGACCGAGCCCGAGGCCGGCTCCGACGTCGGCGCCCTCTCCACCTCGGCGAAGCGCGTCGACGGCGGCTTCGTCCTCAACGGCCAGAAGGTGTTCATCTCCAACGCCCACATCGCCGACCACGTCCTCGTCGTCTGCCGCACGACCAAGAGCGGCGACAAGCACGCCGGCCTCTCGATGATCTGGGTCCCGCGCGACGCCGAGGGCCTCGAGATCGTCCCCATAAAGACGATGGGCGGCGAAGAGACCAACCACCTCTACCTGACCGACGTCGAGGCGCCCGAGAGCGCCGTGCTCGGCGAGGTCGACCGGGGCTGGACGCAGCTGATGGCCGGCCTCAACGTCGAGCGCCTGATCCTCGCCGCGACGATGCTCGGCATCGCCCAGCTCGTCTTCGACGAGGTGATCGTCTACGTCAAGGAGCGCAAGCAGTTCGGTCGCCCGATCGGCTCCTTCCAGGCCCTCCAGCACCGGATCGCCGACATGGCGACCGAGATCGAGGCCGCCCGCCTGATGACCCGCTGGGTCGCCAGCCTTGTCGACGAGGACCCCGACGAGATGCTCCCCCGCGAGGCCTCGATGGTGAAGCTCTACGTCACCGAGGTCGCCAAACGCGCCGCCGTCGACGGGATGCAGATGATGGGCGGCTACGGCTACGCCTCCGAGTACGACATGGAGCGCCTCGTCCGCACCACGATGGTCTCGACCATCTACGGCGGCACCTCCGAGATCCAGCGCAACATCATCGCCAAGACCTTCGGCCTGTAAGCGCCTCGGGGCGGCTTATTGACGCTATGCGTTAGAAAGCCGCCCGGCGCCGGGAGGTGGCGGCGGCTCGTAGGACGGAGATGACTCTCTCCGGTTCGTCGAAGACCTGCCGGTAGGAGAGACGCAGCACCTCGAAGCCGAGCGCCCGGAGCCGGAGATCCCGTGCGCGGTCGTCCTCGAACGCCGTGCGACCGCGGTGGGACGAGTAGCCGTCGGTCTCCACGATCAGCCTCTGCTCCACCCAGCAGAAGTCCACGGTCATCCCCCCGATCCGTATGTTCACCGCCGGCTTGGGCAGGTGGTGGCGGCCACAGAGCCACACGAAGCGACGCTCGAGCTCGCTACGTGTCCTGTCCACGTCGACCTCAGGCCCGATGGGCAGGCCGAGGAAGTCCGCTTGGCGAATGGCCCTGCGCACCTCGTGCGCCGAAACGGCTCCCTCGAGGTCGTGGAGGGTCCGGGCAGGGGAGGTGACGGGAATCCCGTGTCTCTGAGCGATCTCTGGCGGCGCCAGCGATTGGGGCCGTATGCCCTGGCGCCGGCATCGGCCGCTTCTGCTGGGGAGGGAGATGTCGACGGGTCCCTCAGAGGACGGAAGCAGCCCACAGCGCGGCGGCACTTCGATGGCTCACGACGGCGCCACTGCCCAAGGCGAGCACCGCCGCCATCCACCTGCGCTCCTTGCTCGGGGCGAGATGACCGACCGCGTATACGCCACGGTGGAGCCTGTGAAGCCGGCCCGCCCGTGCCCGCCGCATCACGGCGGCGTCGCTGAGGCCCGCGCTGCGCAGCTGGGCGATCGAGATTGCGCCATGCTGCCCCCGGGCAATCGCCGCCACCGCGGCATCGGGGGCGTCTTTCTCACGCATAGGGTCGATAAGGCGCCTCGCCCGCAGATTCTCCCCCCGCCGCGGGGGGAGAAGCCGCACATACCGGCCGTCCCGGACGGCGCCGCCGCGCTATTCTTCGGGCCAGCCTCGCGCCCTGGGCCCGAGGTTTTTCCTTGTAACGGATCGAATCGCAACGAGGGAGCACATGGCTCGCGGAGATGTCCGCATCGCGGTGACGCTGGCTTGCGAAGACTGCAAGCGGCGCAACTACCAGACCAACAAGTCTCGGCGAAACTCGCCGGACCGGATCGAGCTGCGCAAGTTCTGCCGCTGGTGCAAAAAGCACACCGCCCACAAGGAGACCCGCTAGCGCCGCGAGGCGCAGCGAGAGGAGCCCCTAGGGATGGCGAAGACCCGCGCACAGCGCAAGGCCGAGAAGCGGGCCCGCGAAGCCGAAGAGCAGAAGCGCCCCGGCGTCAAGCGCGACACCGAAGCGCAGGCCCAGCACGACACCCAGGTCGGTGTCTCCGGCGACGTCGCCGAGGTCGAGGCGGTCGAGGCCGGGATCGGCGCCGGCGCCCCGGAGACCGCGCTGGAGACCCCCGACGCGCCGAAGCCGAGCCGCGCCGCCCGCCGCGCCGAGGCGAAGCAGGCCAAGGAGGCCGAGAAGCGCAAGCGCGAGGACCAGAAGCGCAAGGAGCGCGAGCAGATCGCCAAGCGCCAGAAGCAGGCCGCGGCGGAGCGCCAGCGCGGCGGCGTCATGGGCTTCTTCGCCTCCTGCTGGGCGGAGCTGCGCAAAGTCCAGTGGCCCGACCGCGACACCCTCGTGCAGGCGACCGCGGTGACGATCGTCTTCGTGGCGGTGGCCGCCACCTACCTCGGCGCCCTCGACGCGGCCTTCAACTTCCTGATCCAGCGGATCATCTAGCCGCCCTCGCAGGACACCCGACAAACCCCCGACGGAAGAGAGCTTCAAGTCAGATGTATCGCTGGTACGTGATCAACACCTACTCCGGGCACGAGAACAAGGTCAAGCACAACCTCGAGCACCGCGTTCAGACGATGAGCCAGAACCGCAACGTGCGGCAGGTCGTCGTCCCCACCGAGCAGGTGATGGAGCTCAACAAAGAAGGCCAGAAAGAGGCCAAGGAGAAACGGACGATGCCCGGCTACGTCCTGGTCAACATGGAGATGACCGACGACGCCTGGGGCCTGGTCAAGAACACCCCCGGCGTGACCGGCTTCGTCGGCTCGCGCAACAAGCCGGTGCCGCTCTCCAAACCGGAGGTGGACCGCCTCCTGCACCGCGAGACCGCCGAGCGGCCCCGGACCCAGGCGCAGTTCTCGATCGGCGAGTCGGTCAAGGTCATCTCCGGCCCGCTCTCCGACTTCTCCGGCGAGATCGCCGAGATCAATGAGGACGCCGCCAAACTCAAGGTGCTGGTCTCGATCTTCGGCCGCGAGACGCCGGTCGAGGTCAACTACGACCAGGTCAAGAAGATCTAGCCAGGAGCGCTACGCTCCTCGATCCCGATGGCCAAGAAACTCCTCACCACGATCAAGCTGCAGATCCAGGCGGGCAACGCCAACCCGGCCCCGCCGGTCGGCCCGGCGCTGGGCCAGCACGGCGTCAACATCATGGACTTCTGCAAAGCCTTCAACGCCCAGACCCAGGGCGAGGGCGGCACGATCATCCCGGTCGAGATCAGCGTCTACGAGGACCGCTCCTTCGACTTCGTCACCAAGACGCCGCCCGCCGCGGTCCTGATCCGGGAAGCGATCGGGATCAAGAAGGGCTCGGGCGAGCCGCACGTCAACAAGGTCGGCACGATCTCGATGGACCAGGTCCGCCAGATCGCCGAGCGCAAGATGCCCGACCTCAACGCCAACGACCTCGACGCCGCCTCGAAGATCATCGCCGGCACCGCCCGCTCGATGGGCGTCGACGTCAAATAGGAGCGACGATGGCCCACGGCAAGCGCTACCGCAAACAGCTCGACAAGGTGCAGCGCACGCGCGCCTACCCGCCAGCCGAGGCGATCTCGCTGATCAAGGAGACGGCCAGCGCCGGCTTCGACGAGACGGTCGAGCTGCACCTGCGGCTCGGCGTCAACGTCCGCCACGCCGAGGAGCAGCTGCGCGGCACGCTCGCCCTCCCGCACGGGCTCGGCAAGGACGTCACCGTCGCCGTCTTCGCCCAGGGCCAGCAGGCCCGCGACGCCGAGGCGGCCGGAGCCGACTTCGTCGGCGGCCAGGACCTGGCCGAGAAAGTCCAGGAGGGCTGGACCGACTTCGACGTGGCGATCTCGACCCCGGACATGATGAAAACGGTCGGCCAGCTCGGCCGCGTGCTCGGGCCGCAGGGCAAGATGCCGAACCCGAAGGTCGGCACCGTCACCGACGACGTCGAGAAGGCCGTTGGCGAGTCCAAGTCCGGCAAGGTCGAGTACCGCACCGACCGGCAGGCGATCGTCCACATGACGATCGGCAAGGCGAGCTTCGACGAGCAGAAGCTGCTCGACAACTACATGGCCGTGATCGACGAGATCGTCCGCGCCAAGCCGTCCTCTTCGAAGGGCCGCTACATCCTCTCGGCGACGCTGACGACGACGATGGGCCCCGGCATCAAGGTCGACGCCTCGAAGACCAAGGAACGCGAGGCCGGCCCCGGCGCCGCTGCCGCGGAGACCGCCGGGGGCACCGAGTCGGCCGAGGCCGATCAGGCCGAGACGGCAGGGGAGCCGGCGACCGCCTAGACTTCAGCGCCGCGCGAACCGCAGACCACCGGCGGGGCGAGAGCCCGGAAGCCCGGTGCAGGTGAACGAATGAACCGAGACCAGAAGGCACAAGCCATAGAGGAGATCGCCGCCGACATCGAGGCGGCCGAGGCGATCTTCGCGGTCGACTACCGGGGCATCAGCGTCCCCCAGGCGGCGGAGCTGCGCACCAAGCTCCGCGACGCGGACGCCAGCTTCCGGGTCGTCAAGAACCGGCTGACGAAAATCGCAGCCGAGAAAGCCGGCGAGGACCGGCTCGGCGAGTTGCTCGAAGGGCCGACCGCGCTCACCTTCGTCCGCGGCGATACCGCCCAGGCCGCGAAGGCGATCTCGACCTTCAACAAAGAGCACGAGGTCCTCACCTTCAAGGGCGGCTTCATGGACAGCGTCAGCCTCGACGAGGACAAGTTCAAATCGATCGCCCGCCTGCCCGGCCGCGACGTGCTGAACGGCCAGTTCGCCGGTGTCGTCGCCAGCCCGCTGACCGGCCTGGTCCGGGGGCTGGGGTCGATGATCCAGGGGCTCGCCTCGCAGCTGGGGCAGATCGCCGACAAAGGGCTCGTCAGCGGAGAAGCTCCAGCCGACTCAAGCGCGGGTCCTGTCGCGGATGAGGACACCTCGTCCTCGCGGGACGACGCTGCGGGCGAGGAGTCCTCATCCACGCCACCCGCGCCCGAGACGGAGGAGACGCCCGGTGATGAGTCCGAAGCCGAGGATGCCCCGGCTGACGGCGCCGAGGAGAGTGGTGACTCCGATGCCGGTCCGGCTGACGCGCCGACCGAGGAGCCGCCTACTGAGAGCGGGGCGGAGGCTGAGACGCCGGCTGAGGAGCCGTCCAAGGCCGAGGGTGACGAGGGCGTTGCCGAGCCGGCCGGCGACGACGGGCAAGAGACTTCTGAATCTGACAGCGACGACTCGAGCAAGGAAGAGGAGTGATGGCAACCAAGATCTCAACCGAGGATTGGATCGAGGAGCTGAAAGGCATCTCGGTTCTGGAGCTTTCCGAGCGGATCAAAGCGCTCGAGGAGGAGTTCGGCGTCTCCGCGACCGCAGTCGCGGCGGCAGCGCCGGCCGCTGCGGGCGCCCCGGCGGGCGACGGCGACGGCGGTGGCGAAGAAGCCTCGACCGTGGACGTGGTGCTGACCGAGGTCGGCGGCCAGAAAGTGCCGGTGATCAAGGTCGTCCGCGCCGCGACCGGGCTCGGCCTCAAAGAGGCCAAGGCGCTGGTCGACGAGGCCCCGAAAGCGATCAAAGAGGGCATCGAGCGCGACGAAGCCGAGAAGATCAAAGGGGAACTCGAGGAGGCAGGGGCGACGGTCGAGCTCAAATAGCCCGGAAAAGGGGCGGTTTCCCCGCCGCCCCGACAGCCGGCGCGCCGCGTATGGTATTTTTCGCGGTCGCGCGCCTGTTGTCACCCCCTGCCCATATCTGCGCCGTATTCCACGTCCCTCTGACCGCCTGAGGAGTCGCCGACTTGGCACGTTCCAACGCTGCCCCCGTAACCCGCAGGAGTTTCTCCAGACTCAAGAACCCTCTCGAAGTCCCCCACCTGATCGATATCCAGCGTCGCTCATTCGAAGAGCTGACGGATCCCAAGGCGGGCGGGCTGCGCGAGACGATCAACGACATATCCCCGATCGAGGACTACACGGGGAACCTCGCGATCGTCTTCGGCGAGTTCAAGTTCGAGGAACCGGCCCACACGATCGAGGAGTGCCGCGAGAAGGACATGACCTACTCGCGCCCGCTCACGGCGACGGTCGCCTTCCAGAACAAAGAGACGGGTGAGATCCGCGAGCAGGCCGTCTTCATGGGCGACTTTCCGTGGATGACCGAGCGCGGCACGTTCATCATCAACGGGACCGAGCGGGTCGTCGTCACCCAGCTCGTGCGCTCCCCCGGCGCCTACGTGATGGCGCCCAAGGACCCGGAAAAACAGGTCTTCATCGCCAACCTGATGCCGGCCCGCGGTTCCTGGCTCGAGCTGGAAATCGACAAAAAAGGCCGCGTCTACGTCCGCATCGACCGCAAGCGCAAACTGCCGGTCACCGTCCTGCTGCGCGCGATGGGCTACGTCGAGGACGAGAAGTTGCTCTCGATGTTCGACGACTCCGTCTACATCAAGCACACGATCGCCGGCGACACCGAGGCCACCCAGACCGAAGAGGGCGCCCTGATCGAGCTGTTCAAAAAGCAGCGCCCGGGCGAGCCGCCCTCGGTCGACGCCGCCAAGGCCCTGCTCGAGCAGCTCTTCTTCGACCCGAAGCGCTACGACCTGACCCGCGTCGGCCGCTACAAGCTGAACGCCCGGCTCGACCTCGACATCGACCTCGACAACCGGGTCCTCACCCACGACGACATCATCGCCCTGATCAAGGAGCTCGTCTCGCTGCCGAAGCTGCTCGGCATCCCCGAGCAGATCGACGAGGAGAACCCGATCAAGGACTACGCCGCGGAGGCGATCACCTACCCGCGCGAGCCCGTCGCCGAGCACCTCGACGAGTACGAGCACTTCGGCAACCGGCGCCTGCGCACGGTCGGCGAGCTGATCCAGGAGGCCTTCCGGATCGGCCTCTACCGGATGGAGCGGGTCGTCCGCGAGCGGCTGACCACCGAAGACGCCGACGCGATCACGCCGCAGACGATCATCAACATCCGCCCGGTGGTCGCGGCGCTGAAGGAGTTCTTCGGCTCCTCGCAGCTCTCGCAGTTCATGGACCAGACCAACTCGCTGGCGGGCCTGACCCACCGGCGCCGCCTCTCGGCGCTCGGCGCGGGCGGCCTGACCCGTGAGCGGGCCCCGATCGAGGTCCGCGACGTCCACCCGACCCACTACGGCCGGATGTGCCCGATCGAGACCCCCGAGGGCCCGAACATCGGCCTGATCGGCTCGCTCTCCTCATACGCGCAGATCTCCGAGCACGGCTTCGTCACCACCCCCTACCGGGTGGTCAAGGACGGCGTCGTCACCGAGGAGATCGTCCACCTGGACGCGACCCAGGAGGAGGAACTCGTGATCGCCCAGGCCAACGCCGAGGTCGATCCGAAGACCGGCAAGCTGAAAGGGCCGCAGGTCCTGGTCCGCGCCGGCGAGCAGGAGTACGCGACCGCCTCCCCCAAGGAGGTCGAGCTGATGGACGTCTCGCCGACCCAGATCTGGTCGGTGGCGACGGCGCTGATCCCGTTCCTCGAGCACGACGACGCCAACCGGGCGCTGATGGGCTCCAACATGCAGCGCCAGGCGGTGCCGCTGCTGAAGCCCGAGCCGCCGCTGATCGGCACCGGCATGGAGCGCCGCGCCGCGGTCGACACCGGCGACGTGACCCTGGCCGCCAACGACGGCGAGGTCACCCACGTCGACTCCGAGCGGATCGTCGTCTCCCACGGCTCGAAGAAGGACGAGTACCCGCTCAACAAGTTCATGCGCTCAAACCAGGGCACGATCATCCACCAGCGGCCGATCGTGAAGAGCGGCCAGAAGGTGAAGAAGGGCGACGTGCTCGCCGACGGCTCCTCGACCGCGGGCGGCGAGATCGCCCTCGGTAAGAACTGCCTGGTCGCCTTCATGTCCTGGGAGGGCTACAACTTCGAGGACGCGATCATCCTCTCCGAGCGCCTGGTCAAGGACGACGAGATGACCTCGATCCACATCGAGGAGTACGAGATCGACGCCCGCACGACCAAGCTCGGCGACGAGGAGATCACCCGCGACATCCCGAACCGCTCCGAGGAGAGCCTGCGCAACCTCGACGAGCGCGGCATCGTCCGGGTCGGGGCCGAGGTCATCTCCGGCGACCTGCTGGTCGGCAAGGTGACGCCGAAGGGCGAGACCGAGCTGACCGCCGAGGAGAAGCTGATCCGCGCGATCTTCAAGGAGAAGGCGCGCGAGGTCCGCGACACCTCGCTGAAGGTCCCGCACGGCGAGGGCGGCGTCGTCATCGACGTGCTCACCTTCAGCCGCGACGACGGCGACGACCTGCCGCCCGGCGTCAACGACCTGGTCCGCGTCTACGTGGCGACCAAGCGCAAGATCGCCGAGGGCGACAAGCTCGCCGGCCGCCACGGGAACAAGGGTGTGATCTCGAAGATCGTGCCCGAAGAGGACATGCCCCACCTCGAGGACGGCACCCCGGTGGACGTGATCCTCAACCCGCTCGGCGTGCCGAGCCGGATGAACATCGGCCAGATCCTCGAGACGCACCTCGGCTGGGTCGCCGGCGAGGGCTGGTACGACGACGGCTCCGAGGCCTACAAGCAGGCCCACTCCGACGAGGGCGACGGCCGCGTCTACGTGGCGACCTCGGTCTTCGACGGCGCGACCGTCGAGGACGTCGACACCGCGCTGATCAGCTGGCAGGAGGAGAATGCCGAGCGCGGCATCGACCTGGGCATCGACAAGAGCGCCCAGCCCGGAGCCCGCTGCGCCGGCGCCGTGCAGCTCTACAACGGCCGCACCGGCGAGCCCTACGAGGGCAAGGTCACGGTCGGCTACATGTACATCCTCAAGCTGCTCCACCTGGTCGACGACAAGATCCACGCCCGCTCGACCGGCCCCTACTCGCTGGTCACCCAGCAGCCGCTGGGCGGCAAGGCGCAGTTCGGCGGCCAGCGCTTCGGCGAGATGGAGGTCTGGGCCCTGGAGGCCTACGGCGCGGCCTACACCCTGCAGGAGATGCTCACGGTCAAGTCCGACGACACGGTCGGCCGGGTCAAGGCCTACGAGGCGATCGTCAAGGGGGAGAACATCCCCGAGCCGTCGATCCCGGAGTCGTTCAAAGTCCTCCTGAAGGAGATCCAGAGCCTCTCGCTCGACGCCAACGTCGTCTCCGAAGGCGGCGACGTCGAGATCTCAGAGGAGGACGACGACCTGCTCAAGGCCGCCGAGGAGCTGGGCATGGACCTGACCGGGGTCCGCGCCGACAGCTCGAACGGCGCCGCCGACGAGCAGGAGGAGCAGGTGGTCGCCGAGGGCGAGGCCGGGAGCGACGGAAGCAACGGGGCGGAGGCCGACGGGGCCGAGGCCGAGAAGGCCGAGACGAAGGTGGAGGACTGAAGCCAATGATCGACATCAACAACTTCGACGCGATCGAGATCGGTCTCGCCTCCTCGAAGAAGATCCGCTCCTGGAGCTGGGGCGAGGTCACCAAGCCCGAGACGATCAACTACCGCACCCTGAAGCCCGAGAAAGACGGGCTCTTCTGCGAGCGCATCTTCGGCCCGACCAAGGACTGGGAGTGCTACTGCGGCAAGTACAAGCGGGTCCGCTACAAGGGCATCGTCTGCGAGCGCTGCGGCGTCGAGGTGACGCGGTCCAAGGTCCGCCGCGAGCGGATGGGCCACGTCGACCTGGCCGCGCCCGTCTCCCACATCTGGTTCTTCAAGGGCGTGCCGAGCCGGATCGGCTACCTGATCGACATGGCTCCGAAGGAGCTCGAGAAGGTCCTCTACTTCGCCGCCTCGATGGTGACCTGGGTCGACACGGAGGCCCGCGAGAAAGACCTCGGCAAGCTCGAGAAAGAAGTAAAGAAAGTCGTCGACGGCTACGAGGCCGAACAGCAGAAACGCACCCAGGAGCTGAGCGAGTCGCTGGAGCGGCGCGTCAAGTACCTCGAAGAGGGCGGCCAGGAGAAGTTCGACGACGACGACCACATCTGGGCCGACTCGCTGAAGCTGACCGCGACGCAGCTGCGCAAGCTCAAGGACGACGAGCGCGCCAAGATGATCAAAGAGCTGCGCAAGACGTTCGAGGCGGAGATCTCCGACACCGAGGCCTACATCGAAGAGGCGATCGAGCGGATGGAGGAGGTCTGGAAGATCTTCACCGAGATGAAGCCGAAGGACGTCGTCAACGACGAGACCGTCTTCCGCGAGCTGAAGGACCGCTTCGGCTCGCCGTTCGGCTGGGGCGAGTACTTCCGCGGCGGCATGGGCGCCGAGGCCGTGCGCGACCTGCTCGAGCAGGTCGACCTGGCGGCCGAATGCGAGGAGCTCGAGCAGACGATCAACAGCTCCAAAGGCCAGAAACAGGCCCGCGCGGTGAAGCGGCTCAAGGTCGCCTCCGCCTTCCTCAACTCCGAGAACAAGCCGGACTGGATGATCCTCGACAGCGTCCCGGTCATCCCGCCGGAGCTGCGCCCGATGGTCCAGCTCGACGGCGGCCGCTTCGCGACCTCCGACCTCAACGACCTCTACCGGCGCGTGATCAACCGCAACAACCGCCTGAAAAGGCTGCTCGACCTCGGCGCGCCCGAAATCATCGTCAACAACGAGAAGCGGATGCTCCAGGAGGCGGTCGACGCGCTGTTCGACAACGGCCGCCGCGGCCGCCCCGTCACCGGCCCGGGCAACCGCCCGCTGAAGTCGCTCTCCGACATGCTCAAGGGCAAGCAGGGGCGCTTCCGCCAGAACCTGCTCGGCAAGCGCGTCGACTACTCCGGCCGCTCGGTGATCGTCTCCGGCCCGAGCCTGCAGCTGCACCAGTGCGGCCTGCCGAAGCTCATGGCGCTGGAGCTCTTCAAGCCGTTCATCATGGCCCAGCTGGTCGAGCGCAAAGCCGTCCAGAACATCAAGGCGGCCAAGAAGATGGTCGAGTCGATGGTCCCGGAGGTCTGGGACGTGCTCGAGGAGGTCATCCACGAGCACCCGGTGCTGCTCAACCGCGCGCCGACCCTGCACCGCCTCGGCATCCAGGCCTTCGAGCCGGTGCTGGTCGAGGGCAAGGCGATCCAGGTCCACCCGCTCGTCTGCCACGCCTTCAACGCCGACTTCGACGGCGACCAGATGGCGGTCCACGTGCCGCTGTCGGCCGAGGCGCAGGCCGAGGCGCGGGTGCTGATGCTGTCCGCGAACAACATCCTCTCGCCGGCCCACGGCTCGCCGCTGGCGACGCCGACCCAGGACATGGTGCTGGGGATCTACTACCTCACCTACGGTCCCGACGCCGACGTGCTGGTCAAGCACGACGAGGAGCTGAAGGCCGGCAAGGGCGCCAACGGCTCGGCCCCGAAGACCTTCCGCTCCTCGCAGGAGGCCGAGCTGGTCTACGAGAACGGCGGCTGCAAGCTGCACGACTTCGCCGAGTACCGGCGGGCCGGGCACGAGCACTTCCTGACCACGGTCGGGCGGATCATCTTCAACGAGAAGATCGAGCGGGCGCTGGCCGAGGCCCTGGGCGAGGACTTCGACCCGGAGCGCTTCGTCTTCGCCAACCGCGCGCTGAAGAAGCGCGACGTCAACGAGATGGTCTCCGACCTGGTCGAGGCCTACGGGGCGCCGGCGGTCTCGCGGGTGCTCGACGCGTTCAAGGACCTCGGCTTCCACTACGCGACCCAGGCCGGGATCACCGTCTCGAAGAACAACGTCGTCTCGCCGCCCTCGAAGGGGGAGATCCTCGACCGCTATGAGAAGCAGACGGCCGAGATCCAGGGCCAGTACGACGAGGGCTACATCACGGCGGAGGAGCGCCACGAGGCGATCACCTCGCACTGGAACAAAGCGACCGACGAGGTCGCCCAGGCGATGGAGGACAACCTCGACGAGCTGAACCCGATCTTCATGATGGCCAACTCCGGCGCCCGCGGATCGTTCAAACAGATCCGCCAGCTGGCCGGGATGCGCGGCCTGATGGCCAACCCGAAAGGGGAAATCATCGAGCGGCCGATCAAGGCCAACTTCATGGAGGGCCTCTCGGTCCTGGAGTACTTCATCTCGACCCACGGCGCCCGAAAGGGGCTCGCCGACACCGCGCTGCGCACGGCGGACTCGGGCTACCTGACCCGGCGCCTGGTCGACGTCGCCCAGGACGTGATCGTCCGCGACGAGGACTGCAAGACCAAAGACCACATCGAGATGGCGCTGCGCAAGGACGACGGCTCGCTCAACGACAACCTGATCGGCCGCCTGGCGGCGAAGAAGTTCGAGACCAAGCGCGGCCGCGAACTGCTCAAGCGCAACCAGGAGATCACCCTGGCCGAGGTCGAGGCGATCGCCGAGGCGTTCGGCGACGAGGAGGTCGTCGTTCCGGTCCGCTCGACCCTCAAGTGCGACGCCGACTCGGGCGTTTGCCGTGCCTGCTACGGGGTGGCGCCGGCGACCGGCTTCATGGTCAACATCGGCGACGCGGTCGGGATCATCGCCGCCCAGTCGATCGGCGAGCCGGGCACCCAGCTGACCATGCGGACCTTCCACACCGGAGGCGTCGCCGGCCAGGACATCACCCAGGGCCTGCCGCGCATCGTCGAGCTCTTCGAGGCGCGCAAACCGAAGGGGCTGGCGCAGATGGCGGAGGCGGCCGGCAAGGTCTCCGTCGAAGAGACCGACAAAGCGCTGAAAGTGATCGTCACCGAGTCCAGCGGTGAGGAGCACTCCTACAGCTTCCCGCCGCGAACCCGGCTGCACGTCGCCGACGGCGACAAGGTCGAGGTGGGCCAGCAGCTCAACGAGGGCTCGCTGTACCCGGCGGACCTGCTGGCGATCCGCGGCCGCACCGACACCGAGCTCTACCTCGTCGCCGAGGTGCAGAAGGTCTACCGCGCCCAGGGCGTCGACATCAACGACAAGCACATCGAGCTGATCGCCCGCCAGATGCTGAAGAAGGTGCGGATCGAGTCGAAGGGCTCGACCGGCCTGCTGCCGGGCCAGCTCGAGGACCGCGGCAGCCTCAAACGGCTCAACAAGTCGGTCAAGGACGAGGGCGGCACGGCGGCCAAAGGCGAGGAGGTCATCCTCGGGATCACCAAGGCCTCGCTGGCCACCGAGTCCTTCCTCTCCGCCGCCTCCTTCCAGGAGACGACCAAGGTGCTCACCGACGCGGCTCTGGAGGGCAAACGGGACAAGCTCGTCGGCCTCAAGGAGAACGTGATCATCGGCAAGCTGATCCCGGCCGCGACCGGCCTCAAGCACTACCGGACGCTCGCGGTCGAACCGGCGATCGCGATCGAGCCGCCCGCCGAGGAAGACCTGCTCGACGAAGACGAGCTGGCGGCCGAGCTCGGCGTCAACGGCGGCGAGGCCCCGGTCGAGAGCTTCGGCCCCTCCTTCGCCGAGGAGCTCGAGGAGCTCGCGCAGGAGATCGAGCAGACGGGCGAGGACAAAGCGTCGTAGGTGGGAGGGGGCGGGTATGCCCCCTCCCCGCAACGTCCATCGCCCCTTGCGCGAGGCGCTGCGTGGAGCGATATTGCGGGCTATAGGGCGTAAAAGTCATCCACGAACGAGAACGGCCGGGGCTTGGCCCCGGCCGTTCTCGTACTTCGGGTGGTTGAGGTTGGCTAGTTGCTGCTGCCGCCGGTGAGGCAGTAGGCGTGGACCGTCAGGGTGGAGGGGGCGCCGTTGGTGTTCTTGGCCTGGTAGAGCCAGCCGTTGGCGCTGCGGAGCGAGGAGGTCATCTCCACTCCGAAGTTGGCGGGCTGGGCGCCGCCGCTGATCACGGTCGTGCCGGCCGGGCACTGCACCGAGACGCCGTTGGTCGAGTTGGCGGCGATCCCCGTGCTGTTCGAGACCTGGATGATCGTGCCGAGCTCCGAGGCACGGATCGCTCCGGTCTGGATCTCGCTGGAGCCAACCGAGCTGGGCCCCAGGTCGTCCTGGGTCAGCGACTGGTCGGCGACCTCGGAGGAGGCGACCGACGCCGCGCCGAGGTCTCCGGCGGTGAGCGAGTCCGGTGCCACCTCCGGCGAGGCGACCGCGTTCTCGGCGATCTCGTCGGACTTGACCGCGTCTTTGGCGATCTCGTCCGAGTTGACCGAGTCGGTGCCGAGGTCGTCGGCGGTCAGCGTGCCGTTCGCGACCTTGGCCGACTGGACGGAGTCGTTGCGGAGGTCGACCGTGCGGATCGTGCCGTCGACGATCTGCGGCGAGCGGACGGTGTTTTTCGCCACCGCGAAGGCCGAGCCGGTCAGGGCCAGGAACAGCGCGATGCAGCTGACGATCATGGCGGGGGAGGGGCGGAACTTGGTCTTGGTGGTCATCGGGGTCTCCTTTCGTTTGGTTGTCAATCCCGATGCACCCAGCTTCGATCCGATCGCCCCTTCTCTCTACGCACCCCAGGGGTGAACCTCCTCACCCCGCGGGGCGCCTTTCTCACGCATAGCGTCAACAAGGCGCCCACGAGATAGATTTGGCTGCGTGGCCAGCCCGGAAAAGGTCTGCATCGTCGGGGCGGGGAGCTCGGGACTCACCGCATGCCAGGTACTAGCGGCGCGGGGCATCCCGTTCGACTGCTTCGAGAAGGGCTCGCAGATAGGGGGCAACTGGCGCTACGAGAACGACAACGGCCTCTCGTCGGCGTACCGCTCGCTGCACATCAACAGCTCGCGCAGCCTGATGTCGTTCAAGGCGATGCCGATGCCCGACGACTATCCGGACTACCCCAGCCACACCCACATCGCGAAGTACTTCGACGACTTCGCCGAGCGCTTCGGCCTCCGCGAGCGGATCCGCTTCAACACCGAGGTGATCGACGTGGTGCCGGTCGAGGGCGAGTGGGAGGTGACGGTCGAGCCGGCCGGCGGCAGCCGTGAGACCCGCCGCTACGGCGCGGTGCTGGTCGCGAACGGCCACCACTGGGACCCGCGCTGGCCCGAGCCGCCGTTCCCCGGCGCTGACGCGTTCGAGGGCGAGCAGATCCACGCCCACTACTACCGCGAGCCCGACGTGCTGGAGGGCAAGCGTGTGCTGGTCCTCGGGATCGGCAACTCGGCGGTCGACATCGCGGTCGAGGCGTCGCGGATCGCCGACGCGACGTTCATCGCCATGCGGCGCGGCGCCTACGTCCTGCCGAAGTACCTTGGGGGCAAGCCGATCGACGACGCGACGCCGCCCGTGATCACCCGACTCCCGCTGCCGATCCAGCGTTTCATGATGGCGCGGATGCTGAAGCTGGCGATCGGAGAGATGACCGATTACGGCCTGCCCGAGCCGGACCACAAGCTGCTCGAGGCGCACCCGACCGTCTCCTCCGAGCTGCTGCCGCGGATCGGGCACGGCGACATCGCGGTCAAGCCGAACATCGACCGCTTCGTCGGCGGACGCACCGTCCGCTTCGCCGATCGCAGCGAGGAGGAGATCGACCTGGTCGTCTACTGCACCGGCTACCGGATCAGCTTCCCCTTCCTCGACGAGAGGACCTTTCCGGTGCGCGACAACCGGCTGCCGCTCTACCGCCGCGTGGTCGCCCCCGAGCGCCCCTGCCTCTACTTCATCGGCTTCATCCAGCCGCTCGGCCCGATCATGCCGATCGCCGAGGCGCAGTCCGAATGGGTCGCCGACCTGCTCACGGACCGGGCGGCCTTGCCGTCTTCGGCGGACATGCAGGCCGAGATCAGCGACTACGAGCGCCGCATGGGCAAGCGCTTTGTCCGCTCCAAGCGCCACACGATCGAGGTCGACTTCCACCCATACCTGCGCGAAATCCGCCGCGAGAGAAAGCGTCTAGCCGCGGCGGCCTGAGAGGGAGGGGGAGCGCACCCCACCCGTACTCACCCTGTCCGGCCCGCAGCTCGGTCCCCGTGGGCGGGGGGCGAGCGGCCGCCAGCGTTCAGGGCCGCCACTCGAGTCGTCGGCGGCATCCTCGACCTCCGGAGCCTTGCTGGCCCACCAGATCAGCCAGAGGGCTCCGAGCACGGGGATCTTGAGGACCACGAGCAGGAAGAAGATCGGCAGCCAACCCTCCATCTGGTCAGTCTAGACCCCGTGCCCAGGCCGTCAACGCTTCGACCTGCACGTCCTCCAGGCCGAGATGGGACTCGGTCGGCACCAGGAGGGTCGGCTCCTCGCGCCCCCGCGCCCACTCGTAGCAGCTCTCGTCGAAGCTGTCGTCGATCCAGGCGAGCGGGCGGTCCCTGCCGTACTCGTCGAGGGGCCCGAGCTTCCAGTGGGCCGAGCCGAAGCGGGCGGCGCCGTCGAAGCTGAGATAGGGAAGCTCCGGCAGCCCGAGCAGGTTCGGCAGGTAGTCGTTCGCTTTCTCCTCCCACCCGGTCGCCCAGACGAGTTCGTAGTGCTCGCCGAGCCGGCGCAGCCGCTCGCCGGCCGCGAGCGAGATGCAGTGCACCATCCCGTCGACCAGCTCGAACCGCGCTTCGGAGCGCTCGGGCGGCTCGTCGAAGCCGAAGAGGGAGATGACGCCGTCGACGTCGACGGCGAGGACGGGCCGGCTCATGGAGCCAGGCTAGCTACCAGCGATAGTGAGCGAACGCCTTGTTCGCCTGGGCCATGCGGTAGATGTCGTCCTTGCGCTTCCAGGCGCTGCCCTGCTGCTGGATCGCGTCGAGGATCTCGCCGGCCAGGCGGTCGGCCATCGAGTACTCGCGGCGGTTGCGGGCGAAGTCGACCAGCCAGCGGACCGCCAGGGTGCGGGCGCGGCGGGCGGGGACCTCGACGGGCACCTGGTAGGTGGCGCCGCCGACCCGGCGCGAGCGGACCTCGAGCACCGGGGTGAGCTGTTTGACCGCCGCCTCCAGCGTCTCGACCGGGTCCTCGCCGGAGCGCTCGCCGACGAGCGCCAGCGCGTCGTAGACGATCCGCTCGGCGAGCGACTTCTTGCCGTCCTGCATGACCTTGTTGATCAGCTGCTGGACGAGCCGGTTGCGATGCCGAGCGTCGGGCTCGACGGGACGGATCTGTGCGGCGGAGCGGCGCGGCACTCTAGGAAGCCTTGACGCCGTAGCGGGAGCGGGACTGCTTGCGGTCGGAGACGCCGGCGGCGTCGAGCGTGCCGCGCACGACCTTGTAGCGGACGCCCGGCAGGTCCTTGACGCGACCACCCCTGACCAGGACCACGGAATGCTCCTGCAGGTTGTGACCCTCGCCGGGGATGTAGGTGGTGACCTCCATCCCGTTGGTCAACCGCACACGGGCGATCTTGCGCAGGGCCGAGTTCGGCTTCTTCGGGGTTACGGTGGCGACGCGGGTGCAGACACCGCGCCTCTGCGGCGCCGCGACCCTCTTCTTGCTGCCCTGCCCCGACTTGAGGCCCGGCGTCGTCGTCTTCTTCTTAGGGCGCTTGCGGCCCTTGCGAATGAGCTGGTTCGTGTTCGGCACGGCCGCGCATGGTAGCGGTCTGCGGCCTTCGGAGCGAGGACGAGCAGCAAGCCGCCGAGCATCAGACCGGCCGCCGAGGCGAGCTCGCCGTAGAACCCGTCGGTGAGAACGGCCGTCGCGCCGGAGAAGAGCGACGCCTGCGCACCCTCGTCGAGGCCGGCCGGCATGTCGACGAGCAGCACGACCGCCACGCCAAGCGCCCCGAGGGCGAAGACGACGCGGCCGAGGCCTCGCCGCCGGCCGTTGCGCATGACGAGGAGGGCCAGCAGCGCGGCCAGCGCCGCGACCGGCAGGAGCAGGTAGGCATGCGCCGCGCCGGCGGGTTCGGCTCCGACCGTCGGCGGCTCGGCGGCCGGTAGGCCGGCGTAGCCTGGCTGGCCGATCTCGACGGCGCGGTAGTCGACGAACTGCGAGGTGGCGAGGCAGGCGGCGGCGGCGACGATCGCGAGGCAGATCGCCCGCTCCGGCGGCAGCAGGGCGCTGACCCGGATCGAGGCCCGCACGGCCAGGTCGCGGGCCCGCAGCAGGCGGCGTTCGAGCCAGGAGAGCGCCCGGAAGAGGCGCAGCGCCACCGGCCGCAGCAGCCGCCACAGGCGGGAGGCCAGGCGGCGGGCGCGGCGCAGCAGGCGATCGAGCGGCGGCCAGGCGCGTTGCAGCAGGCCGTCGAGGCGCCGATCCGCCGCCCGCGTCCAGGCGCCCACCCGCGGCGCCGCGACCAGCACCGCGTTGACGCGCCGGTCGACCCTGCCGGTCAGCGCCTTCGCTCGCACCCGCGCGACCATCGCTCGTCGGCGCGCCGCTGCTATCATCGCCCGTCGCTCAGGCTTCTTTTTCGCAGTACGCGCAGTTCGTTTCGCCGGGCCCGCTAGGGCCTTTTTCATGCGCCGATCCCGGCGGGCGCCGGGAGGCGGTGATTCTTCAGGTCTCTTCCGTCCCCACTTCACAAGGCAACCCTTACCTTAAGACCATGGCACGCAGCTTCCCCCTAGAGAAAACGCGCAACATCGGGATCATGGCGCACATCGACGCCGGCAAGACGACGACGACCGAGCGCATCCTCTACTACACCGGCCGCACCCACAAGATGGGCGAGGTCCACGAGGGCGCCGCCGTGATGGACTGGATGGAGCAGGAGCAGGAACGCGGCATCACGATCACCTCCGCCGCGACCGCCTGCGACTGGGAGGGGCACCGGATCAACATCATCGACACGCCCGGCCACGTCGACTTCACGGTCGAGGTCGAGCGCAGCCTGCGCGTGCTCGACGGAGCCGTCGCCGTCTTCGACGCCGTCGCCGGGGTCGAGCCGCAGTCGGAGACCGTCTGGCGCCAGGCCGACAAGTACCGGGTGCCGCGGATCGCCTACATCAACAAGATGGACCGCACCGGCGCCGACTTCTACAACGCCGTGCAGACGATGATCGACCGGCTCGGCGCCAACCCGCTGCCGATCCAGCTGCCGATCGGCAGCGAGGGCGACTTCGAAGGGGTCGTCGACCTGGTCGAGATGGAGGCGCTGGTCTGGAAAGACGAGCTCGGGACCGAGTTCGAGACCGTCGAGATCCCCGCCGACCTCGCCGACAAGGCCGCCGAATACCGCACCCAGCTGATCGAGGCCTGCGCCGAGTACGACGACGAGCTGATGGAGGCCTACCTCGCCGAGGAGGAGATCCCCCACGAGCGGATTGCCAAATCGCTGCACCGGGCGGCGCTCGACACCAAGGTCACTCCCATCCTCTGCGGCTCCTCGTTCAAGAACAAGGGGGTCCAGCCGCTGCTCGACGCGATCGTCGAGCTGCTGCCCTCGCCGCTCGAGGTGCCCCCGGTCACCGGCCTGGTCCCGGCCGGCAAAGGGGAGGACGAGCCGACCGAGGCGGAGCGCCCGGCCGACGACGGCGCGCCCTTCTCCGCGCTCGCCTTCAAGATCATGACCGACCCCTACGTGGGCAAGCTGACCTACTTCCGCGTCTACTCGGGCAAGCTCCAGGCCGGCGGCCGCGTCCTCAACGTGAAAACGGGCAAGACCGAGCGGATCGGGCGGCTGCTGATGATGCACGCCAACAGCCGCGAGGAGATCGAGGAGTGCTACGCCGGCGACATCTGCGCCGGCGTCGGCCTCAAGGAAACCGGAACCGGCGACACGCTGGCCGCACCCGACGCGCCGATCGCCCTGGAGAGCATCGAGTTCCCGGAGACGGTGATCGCGGTGGCGATCGAGCCGAAGACCAAAGCCGATCAGGAGAAGATGGGAACCGCCCTGCAGCGCCTCGGCGAGGAGGACCCGACCTTCCGGATCGAATCCGACGAGGAAACCGGCCAGACCCTGATCCACGGCATGGGCGAGCTCCACCTCGAGGTGATCGTCGACCGGATGCTGCGCGAGTTCAAAGTCGACGCCAACGTCGGCAAGCCGCAGGTCGCCTACCGCGAGACGATCCGCAAGGATGTCAAGAAGGTGGAGGCGCGCTTCGTCCGCCAGACCGGCGGCCGCGGCCAGTTCGGCCACGTGGTGATCAATGCCGAGCCGGCGCCCGGCGAGGGCTTCGAGTTCGTCAACAAGATCAAGGGCGGCACCATCCCCGGCGAATACATCGGCCCGGCCGAACAGGGGATGAGAGAGGCGCTGGAAAACGGCGTCAAGGCCGGCTACCCGATGGTCGACGTCAAAGTCGAACTGATCGACGGGTCCTTCCACGACGTCGACTCCTCGGAGATGGCGTTCAAGATCGCCGGCTCGATGGCGATCCAGGAGGCGGCCCGCAAGGCCAACCCCGTCCTGCTCGAGCCCGTGATGGCCGTCGAGGTCGTCACCCCGGAGGACTTCCTCGGAGACGTGATCGGCGACCTCTCGCGGCGGCGCGGCAAAGTGCAGGGTCAGGAGCAGCGCGGCAACGCGCTGGCCGTCCAGGCCTTCGTCCCGCTCGGCGAGATGTTCGGCTACGCCACCGATCTGCGATCCTCGACCCAGGGCCGAGCCACCTACACCATGCAGTTCGAGCGCTACGAGGAGGTCCCGGCGAACATCGCCGAGGAGATCGTCGAGCACCGCTCGGGCGAGCCGGTGGGAGCCACCTCTTGATTCTGGCTATATTTCCCAGGTTCGCCCGCAGGTAAGGCAATAAACCCGACTTCGAAAGGTAGAACGGAGAGCGATGTCAAAGGAGAAGTTCGAGCGCGACAAGCCGCACGTGAACGTCGGCACGATCGGTCACATCGACCACGGCAAGACGACGCTGACGGCCGCGATCACGAAGACCCTCTCCACCAAGGGCGGCGCCGAGGCGAAGAGCTTCGAGGAGATCGACAACGCTCCCGAGGAGAAGGAACGCGGCATCACGATCGCCACGTCGCACGTCGAGTACCAGACCGATAACCGCCACTACGCGCACGTCGACTGCCCCGGGCACGCCGACTACGTGAAGAACATGATCACCGGCGCCGCCCAGATGGACGGCGCGATCCTGGTCGTCTCGGCCGCCGACGGCGTCATGCCCCAGACCCGCGAGCACATCCTGCTCGCCCGTCAGGTCAACGTCCCGCACGTGGTCGTCTTCCTCAACAAGATCGACCAGGTCGACGACGACGAGCTGGTCGAGCTGGTCGAGGAGGAGGTCAAGGACCTGCTCAACGAGTACGACTTCCCCGGCGACGACACGCCGATCGTCAAAGGCTCGGCGCTGAAAGCGCTGGAGGGCGACGAAGAGGCCCAGAAGGCGATCTTCGAACTGGCCGACGCGCTCGACTCCTACATCCCCGAGCCGGTTCGCGAGCTCGACAAGCCCTTCCTGATGCCGATCGAGGACATCTTCTCGATCACCGGCCGCGGCACCGTGGCGACCGGGCGCGTCGAGCAGGGGATCGTCAACAGCGGCGACGAGGTCGAGATCGTCGGCATGAAGGACACGACCAAAACCGTCGTCACCGGGGTCGAGATGTTCCGCAAGATCCTCGACAACGGCCAGGCCGGCGACAACATCGGCGCGCTGCTTCGAGGCACGAAGCGCGAGGAGATCGAGCGCGGCCAGGTGCTCTGCAAACCGGGATCGATCACCCCGCACACCAAGTTCAAAGCCGAGGTCTACTGCCTGAAGAAGGAGGAGGGCGGCCGTCACACCCCGTTCTTCTCCGGCTACCGGCCTCAGTTCTACTTCCGCACCACGGACGTGACCGGGATCGCCAACCTCCCCGAGGGGACCGAGATGGTGATGCCGGGCGACAACGTCCAGATGACGATCGAGCTGATCCAGCCGATCGCGATGGACCAGGGCCTGCGCTTCGCGATTCGCGAGGGCGGCAGGACCGTGGGCTCGGGGGTCGTCTCCGAGGTCATCGAGTAAGCAGCACCGGGGCGGCTGGCTAGGCCGCCTCTCGTCGCGCCAGGCGGCGAGACAACTTCAAGGACATACGACCGGGGCGGCGCCCCAGACCAGGGGCGGCGCCCCTTCCGCGCGGTAAAGGCCGCGTGGGGAAGGACCAAGAGAGCAGACAACCGTGGCGACGATCGCGGCCCAGAAAATCCGAATCCGACTGAAGGCGTACGACCATGACGCCATAGATCGGGCTGCCCGCGAGATCGTCGAGACCGCGGAGCGGACCGGGGCGACCGTCTCCGGCCCCGTGCCCCTGCCGACCGAGAAAAACGTCTACTGCGTGATCCGCTCACCGTTCAAGGACAAGGACTCGCGCGAGCACTTCGAGATCCGCACCCACAAGCGGCTGATCGACATCCACCAGCCGTCCCCGAAAACCGTCGACTCCCTGCAGCGCCTCGACTCGCTGCCGGCCGGTGTCGACATCGAGATCCGCCTCTAACCCGCGATGGCTGCGATCCTCGGCAAGAAGCTCGGCATGACTCAGGTCTTTCGCGAGGACGGCACGGTCGTCCCGGTCACCGTGATCGCCGCCGGCCCCTGCAAGGTCACCGCGGTCCGCGACTCCGAGAGCGACGGCTACGCGGCGGTCCAGCTCGCCTTCGACGAGGTCGCCGAGCGCAAGCTGAGCAAGGCCGAGCTCGGTCACCTGAAGAAGGCCGGCGCTCCCGCGATGCGCCACCTGGTCGAGTTCCGCGACGAGGATCTCGGCGCCGAGGAGGGCCCCAAGGTCGGCGACGACGTCACGGTCGCCTCCTTCGAGGCGGGCCAGAAGGTCAAGGTCTCCGGGATCTCGATCGGCAAGGGCTTCCAGGGCGGGATCAAGCGCCACAACTTCAGCCGCGGCCCGGTCACCCACGGCTCTCACAACGTGCGCGCGCCGGGCTCGATCGGCGCCAGCGCCTTTCCCGCCCGCGTCTTCAAAGGGATGCGGATGCCGGGCCAGATGGGCAACAAGCGACGGACCCAGAAGGGGCTCGAGGTCGCCGAGGTCGATGCCGAGCGCAACCTGCTGCTGATCAAGGGCTCGGTGCCCGGCTCGCGCAACGCCGTGGTCGAGGTGAGGACCGATGGCTGACGCAAAAGCGCCCGTGCTCGGCAAGTCGGGGAAAGCCGACCTGCCCAAGGAGCTCTTCGCCGAGCCCTTCCACCAGTCCCTGGTCCACGAGACGGCGCGCGCCGACCTGGCCTCGCGCCGGCGCGGTACCGCCTCGACCCTGACCCGCGGCGAGGTCTCCTTCACCACCGCCAAGGCCTGGCGCCAGAAGGGCACCGGCCGCGCCCGCGCCGGCTCGCTCGGCGTGCCGAACCGCTTCGGCGGCGGCGTCGCCTTCGGCCCCAAGCCGCGCCACTACAACGTCAAGGTCAACCGCAAGGCGCGCCGCAAGGCGATGCGCGCGGCGCTCTCGGTCCACGCCGAGCGCGGCAGCGTCGCGGTGCTCGACCCGAGCGCCTACGAGACCCCCTCGACCAAGGCCGCCGCGGCGGCGCTGGGCAAATGGGGCGCCAGGCAGCCGACCCTCGTCGTCCTGATGGGCGATGAGGTCGGCGCGCTGAAGAGCTTCCGCAACATCGACCGGATCACGGTCGCCGAGGTTGGCGCGATCGGCGTCGCCGACGTGATCGGAGCCGCCTCGCTCGTCATCTCCGAAGCGGCGCTCGAGACGCTGAAGGGGAGGCTGGCCTGATGGACGCGCGCAACGTGCTGATCCGCCCGGTCGTCTCGGAGAAGAGCTATGCGCTGATCGCCGAGGGCAAGTACACCTTCCGCGTCGACGACCGGGCCCACAAGACCCAGATCGCCCGCGCGGTCGAAGAGGTCTTCGGCGTAGACGTCGACGCGGTCCGCACCTCGAAGGTGCGGGCCAAGCCGAAGCGCCGTGGCCTGACCAAAGGCACGACGCGCGGCTGGAAGAAGGCCGTCGTCCAGCTCGCGCCGGGCGAGCGGATCGAGCTGTTCGAAGGCGCCGAGACCGCGTAGGAGACACGAATGCCGAACCGCAAGACCAAACCGACCAGCCCCGGACGCCGCTTCGCCACCTACCCGATGCGCGAGCAGCTGACCGCGAACGAGCCGGAGGCGAAGCTGACCGAAGGGCTGCGCAAGTCCGGCGGGCGCAACTCCAACGGCCGCGTCACCGCGCGCCATCGCGGCGGCGGCGCCAAGCGGCGCTACCGCAAGATCGACTTCAAGCGGCTCAAGGACGGTGTGCCCGCCAAAGTGGCGAGCATCGAGTACGACCCGAACCGCAGCTGCTACATCGCCCTGCTCCATTACGCCGACGGCGAGAAGCGCTACATCCTCGCCCCGGCCGGGCTCTCCACCGGCGACCAGGTCCAGTCCGGCACCGGCGCGGACATCAAGCCCGGCCACGCGATGGCGCTGGGGCAGATGCCGACCGGCACGATCGTCCACAACGTCGAGCTGGTCCCCGGCCAGGGCGGCAAGATGGGCCGCGCCGCCGGCACCGCGATCCAGCTGGTCGCCAAGGAGGGGGAGATGGTCACCCTTCGCCTGCCGTCCTCGGAGATGCGCCTCGTGCGCGCGGAGTGCCGCGCCACCGTCGGCTCGCTCTCCAACGCCGAGCACCAGAACGTCAAGATCGGCAAGGCCGGGCGCAACCGCCACAAGGGCAAGCGCCCGCAGACCCGCGGCGTCGCGATGAACCCGGTTGACCACCCGCACGGCGGCGGCGAGGCGCACCACACGCCCGGCGGGCACCCGGTGACCCCGTGGGGCAAGCCCACGCTCGGCTACCGCACCCGCAAGAAGGGCAAGCAGTCCGACCGCTACATCGTGCGCGGCCGCCGGCGCGGAAAGAAGAAGGGCCGCTGATGGGACGCTCGACCAAAAAGGGGCCGTGGGTGGAAGCGGCGCTGATGAAGCGGATCAGCGCGATGAACGACTCCGGCCAGAAACAGATGGTCAAAACCTGGTCGCGGACCTCGACGATCTTCCCCGACATGGTCGGCCACACGATCGCCGTCCACGACGGTCGCAAGCACGTCCCCGTCTTCATCTCCGAGTCGATGGTCGGCCACAAGCTGGGCGAGTTTGCGCCGACGCGGACCTTCCGCTCCCACTCCGGCACGGGCAAGGGCGACTAGCGATGGCCGACGAGAAGAAACAGGCCACCAAGAAAGCCGAGGCCGGCAAAGCCGCGACCGAGAAGGGCGCGGCGAAGAAAGCCGCCAAGAAGGACGACGCGAAGAAAGCCAAAGCCGGCAAAGGCGACGCGAAGAAGGCCACGGAGAAGAAAGACGCTCCGAAGAAGAAAGCCGCCAAGAAAGAGGGCACCAAAAAAGCGGCCGGCAAGAAAGAGACTTCCAAAAAAGCGACGCCGGCGAAAAAAGCCGCCAAAGCCGCCCCGATCGTCGTCCGGGCGAGCTCGCGCTACGTGCGGGTCGCCCCGCGCAAGGCCCGCCTCGTCGCCGACCAGGTCCGCGGCCTGCACATCGACAAGGCGCGGGCGCTGCTCCAGTTCTCGCCGCGCGGCGCGGCGCGCGACATCGGCAAGCTGATCGAGTCGGCCGCCTCCAACGCGGAGAACAACCACGACCTCGTCGCCGACGAGATGAAGGTCGCCGAGATCACCGTCGACGAAGGGCCGACGCTGCGGCGCTTCCGTCCGCGGGCGCTCGGCCGCGCCACCCCGATCAACAAGCGAACCAGCCACATCGCCGTGGCGCTCAGCCCGGAAGGGGACCGCTTCTAATGGGACAGAAGATCCACCCGGGCGGCTTCCGCGTCGGCTACATCCACGACTGGAAGTCCAACTGGTTCGACGAGAAGGGCTTCGCCGACGTCCTCGACGAGGACCTCAGCATCCGTGCCCACATCGAAGGCAAACTCGCCCACGCCGGCCTCTCGGACATCACGATCGAGCGCCGCGGCGAAGTCGCCGTCGACATCCACACCGCCCGTCCCGGCATCGTGATCGGGAAATCGGGCTCCGAAGTGGACGCGCTGCGCAAGGAGCTCCACAAGCTGACCGGCAAGCCGGTGAAAGTGAACATCCGCGAGGTGAAGCGCCCCGAGCTCGACGCCAAGCTGGTCGCCCAGTCGATCGCCGAGCAGCTGCAGAACCGGGTCGCCTTCCGGCGCGCGATGAAACGTGCGCTTACGTCGGCGATGCGCTCCGGCGCCAAGGGCGTGAAGATCCAGGTCGGCGGGCGGCTCGGCGGCGCCGAGATGGCGCGGACCGAAAGCTACTCCGACGGCCGCGTGCCGCTGCACACGCTGCGCGCCAACATCGACTACGGCACCTTCGAGGCGAAGACCACGGCCGGCCGGATCGGCGTCAAATGCTGGATCAACAAGGGCGAGGTGATGCCCGAGGGCTTCCGCACCGACCAGACCCCGGCCGACGGCGAGCCGCCGCAGCGCGGCGGCGGTCGCGGCGGTCCCGGCGGTCGCGACCGGGGCCCCGGCGGCGACCGGGGTCGTGGCCCGGGTGGCGACCGAGGTCGCGGTCCCGGTGGCGGCGGCGGTCGCGGTCGTGGCGGCCCGCGCGGCGGAGGGGGTCGCTAGCCATGCTGATGCCGAAGCGGGTCAAGCACCGCAAGCAGTTCCGCGGCCGCATGCGCGGCAACACCAAGGGCGTCAGCAGCGTCAGCTTCGGCGAGTACGGGCTGAAGGCGCTCGAGCGCGGCTGGATCACCAACCGCCAGATCGAGGCCGCGCGTATCGCGATGACCCGCAAGATCAAACGTGGCGGGAAGGTCTGGATCAACGTCTTCCCCGACAAGCCGTACACCAAGAAGCCGGCCGAGACGCGGATGGGCTCCGGCAAGGGCAACCCCGAGGGCTGGGTCGCGGTCGTCAAGCCCGGCAAAGTGATGTTCGAGCTCGCGGGCGTCCCCGAGGACCTCGCCCGCGAGGCGCTGCGCCTCGCGGGCCACAAGCTCCCGGTCAAGACCCGCTTCGTGATGCGCGAGGGGGCCGAGAACCGATGAAGGCCGGCGAGATCCACAACATGAAAGACGGCGAGCTGGTCGTGAAGCTGATCGACGCCAAGAAAGAGGCGTTCAACCTGCGCTTCCGCCACGCGACCGGCGAGCTGGAGAACACGGCCGGGCTCAAGCGGGCGAAACGGGACGTGGCGCGGCTTCTGACGGTGGCCAAGCAGCGGGGGATCGACGTGGATAGAGAGCTGAGGAAATGAGCGAGGACGAGAAGAAAGACGTGACTGAGGAGACGGCGCAGGACGAGGCCGCAGAGGCCGCGGGTCCTGTCGCGGAGGAGGACTCCCAGGACGCCCCGACCGCGGGTCCTGTCGCGGACGAGGGGTCATCGTCCTCGCAAGCTGCGGGCGACGACCCCTCGTCCACGCCACCCGCGGAAGAGGCGTCGGAGGCTGAGCAGCCCGAGGACGATGCCGCTGAGGAAGCCCCTGCTGCCGACGAGGCTGAGCCTAATCCTGAGGACGAGCTGCCTTGGAAGGAGCGCAGGAGGCTTCAGCGTTCGCGGCGGCCGCATAAGGCTGGGCCGCAGCTGAGTGTCGAGGAGCGGGCTCAGCAGCGGGAGGCCGAGCGGAAGCGTCGGGCCGAGCTGAGACGGAAGCAGCGGGCCGAAGCCAGGAAAGAGAAGACCCCGGGCACCGGGACGCCGGTCGCGGAGAAGGACGCCAACGCCGCCAAGGTGCGGCAGGGGATCGTCGTCTCCGACAAGGGCCAGAAGTCGATCACGGTGCGGATCGACATCGTGCGCCGCCACCCGGTCTACGAGAAGGTCGTCCGTAGCTCGCGCACCCTGCATGCCCATGACGAGGGCAACGAGGCGGGGCAGGGCGACGTCGTGCGCGTCGTCGAGACCCGGCCGCTGTCGAAGACCAAGCGCTGGCGCCTGGTCGAGGTCGTCGAGAAGGCGAAGTAGGGGGCGACCGATGATTCAGCAGGAGTCGAGACTGAAAGTGGCCGACAACTCGGGCGCCCGCGAGATCCTCTGCATCCGCGTCAAAGGCGGCTCGCACCGCCGCTACGCCGGCGTCGGCGACGTGATCACCGCGACGGTGAAACAGGCGAGCCCGCAGGGCGGCGTGCGCAAGGGCGAGGTCGTCCAGGCTGTCGTCGTCCGCACCAAGAAGCAGCTCGGCCGCTCCGACGGCACCTACATCGCCTTCGACGAAAACGCCGCGGTGCTGATCGACCCCGCCAGCAACAACCCGCGCGGCACGCGCATCTTCGGCCCCGTCGCCCGCGAGCTGCGCGAGCGCAACTTCATGAAAATCGTCTCGCTTGCCCCGGAGGTCCTCTGATGGCGAAGGCGATGCGAGTCAGGACCGATGACATGGTCAAGGTGATCGGCGGCAAGGACGCGGGCAAGACCGGCCGCGTGATCCGCACCGAGCCCAAGCGCCAGTTCGTCTACGTCGAGGGGCTGAACATGGTCAAGCGGCACCAGCGGCCGCTTCCCGTGCAGAACACCCAGCGCAAAAGCGAGGCGATGGGCGGGATCATCGACAAGGAGGGGCCGATCCACGTCTCCAACGTGATGCTGCTCGACCCCAAAGACAACAAGCCGACCCGGATCGGCGTGCGCCGCGACAAAGGCGGCAAACGCGAGCGGTTCGCGAAGCGGAGCGGGGCGTCGTTCTGATGGAGGCCGCGACCGTGCAATCGAAAGCCGCGCCGCCGCCGCGCCTGCGCGAGCGCTACGAGCAGGAGGTCCTGCCCGCGCTGATGAGCAGGTTCGGCTACTCGACCACGATGCAGGCGCCGCGCCTGCAGAAGATCGTCCTCAACATGGGCGTCGGCGAGGCGAAGCAGAACGCGAAGATGCTCGAGGCGGCGCAGGAGCAGCTGGCGATCATCGCCGGCCAGCAGCCGAGCGTGCGCCGCGCCCGCAAGTCGATCGCGTCCTTCAAGGTCCGCGAGGGCATGCCCGTCGGCCTCTCGGTGACGCTGCGCCGCGCCCGCATGTGGGAGTTCCTCGACCGCCTCTGCTCGATCGCCGTGCCGCGCATCCGCGACTTCCGCGGCCTCAACCCGCGCTCCTTCGACGGCCGCGGCAACTACTCGATGGGCGTCAAGGAGCAGCTGATCTTCCCGGAAATCGACTACGACTCGATCGACGAGGTGCGCGGCCTGGACGTGACGATCGCGACCAGCGCGCAGACCGATCTGGAGGCTTTCGAACTGCTGCTGGCGCTGGGCATGCCCTTCGCCAAAGAGGGCCGTCCCGGCGAAGAGGAGACCGTCGCCGACGCGGCCGAGGAGGAGAGGCGGCGCGAGGAGGCGCGGCTCAAGGCCGAGGCAGAGCAGGCGGCGCTGGAGCAGCTGAAAGAAGAGAACCCGGAGGCCTACGAGACGCCCGAGCCGAAGGCTGGCGAGGGAGACGAGGCCGCCGAGGGCGAGACGGAGCAGGCCGACGACTCGGCCGGCGAGGAGACTGACGAGAATGGCTAAGACGTCCCAGAGGGTGAAGCAGGGCCGCAAGGCCAAGTACAAGAGCCGCGAATACAACCGCTGCCGCCGATGCGGGAGGCCGCGCGGCTACTTCCGCAAGTTCGGCCTCTGCCGGATCTGCCTGCGCGGGGCGGCCCACGAGGGCTACGTGCCCGGCATGACCAAGTCGAGCTGGTAGGACGAGACGATGCTGAACGACCCCGTCGCCGATTACCTGACCCGGATCCGCAACGCGATCGGCTCCGGCCATGACGAGGTGCGCATCCCCGCCTCGCGGCTGAAGGAGGAGATGTCGCGCATCCTCAAGGAGCAGGGCTACATCCGCGACTTCAATCGCGAGCCGGCCGAGGTCGGCGAAGCGATCAAGATCCGCCTCAAGTACACCGAGGATCGTCGCCCGGTGATCGCCGGCCTGGAGCGGATCTCCCGCCCCGGCCGACGCCGCTACGTCGACCACAAGCAGATCCCGCGCGTCCACGGCGGGACCGGCACGGCGATCGTCAGCACCTCCACCGGCGTGATGACCGGCCACGAAGCGAAGGCGAAGGGAGTCGGCGGCGAGGTAGTCGCCTACGTGTGGTGATGAGCCGGATCGGAAGGAAACCCATCCCCGTGCCGGACTCCGTGACCGTCGAGGTCGCCCCCGGCCGCGTCGCCGTCAAGGGCCCGAAGGGGGAGCTGACGCAGGCGCTCTCGCCGGACATGAAGGTCGAGCAGGAGGACGGCAACGTGACCGTCGCCCGGCCGACCGACCGCGGCGAGCACCGCGCCCTGCACGGCCTCACCCGCAGCCTGATCGCGAACATGGTCGAAGGGGTCACCGAGGGCTTCGAGAAGCGCCTCGAGATCCAGGGCGTCGGCTACCGCGCCCAGCTCAAGGGCCGCAACCTCGAGATGGCGCTCGGCTACTCGCACCCGGTGGCGATCGAGGCGCCCGAGGGGATCGAGTTCGAGGTGCCGCAGCCGACCGAGATCGTCGTGCGCGGCATCGACAAGCAGCTGGTCGGCCAGGTGGCCGCGGACATCCGCAAGCGCCGCCCGCCGGAGCCCTACAAGGGCAAGGGCATCCGCTACCGCGGCGAGCAGGTCCTCCGCAAGGTCGGGAAGCGCGCATGACCGTCTTGACGAAGCGACAGGCGCGCCTGCGCCGCCGCCGCCGGGTGCGCGCCCGGATCGTCGGCAGCACCGAGCGGCCCCGCCTCTCGGTGTACAGGTCCAACCGCGGCGTCTTCGCCCAGCTGGTCGACGACAGCAAGGGCCACACGGTTGCCGCCGTCAACTGGATCGAGCCGGAGCTGCGCAAGCTCACGGCCGGCGACCAGGCCAAGCGGGCCGGCGAGCTGCTCGCCGAGCGCGCCAAGGCGGCCGGGGTCGAGACCTGCGTCTTCGATCGCGGCGGATACCAGTTCCACGGCCGCGTCAAGGCCCTGGCCGAAGGTGCCCGCGAGGGAGGCCTGAAGTTCTGATGGCCGGCCACAGCTCGTTCAGTCAGCTACCTTGTTCGGTCCGATGAAGGGCATGGACATGACCAACGTGGAGACGGTGAGCCCGCGCGGGCTCGATCTCCAGGAGCGCGTGATCGAAATCAACCGCGTCGCCAAGGTGGTCAAGGGCGGCCGGCGGTTCTCGTTCACCGCGCTGGTCGCGGTCGGCGACGAAGAGGGCGTGGTCGGGATCGGCTACGGCAAGGCCCGCGAGGTCCCGCTGGCGATCCAGAAGGCGGTCGAGAACGCGCGCAAGGAACTGATCCGCGTGCCCAAATACGGGCAGACGCTGACCCACAAGATCATCGGCCGCTACGGCGCCGGCCACGTCGTCCTGCGGCCGGCCAGCCCGGGTACCGGCGTGATCGCCGGCGGCGGCGTCCGCGCCGTGCTCGAGCTGGGCGGCGTTCGCGACGTGCTGACCAAGAGCATCGGGACGCAGAACCCGATCAACCTGGTCAAGGCGACGATGGACGGGCTCGTGCGGCTGCGGAGGCCCGAGGAGGTTGCCGAGCTGCGGGGGCTGACGGTCGCCCAGGTCTTGGGAGTACAGAAGACCAATGGCGCAGCACAGAGCGTTGCGCCCGCGGGTCCTGTCGCGGACGAGGGGTCCTCGTCCTCGCGGGACGACGCTGCGGGCGAGGACCCCTCATCCGCGCCACCCGCGGCACAAACGTCTGAGGCTGCGGCAGCGCCAGCCGCCGATGCTGCGGCTCCGGCGGCTGAGACCCCAGCTGCCGATCCAAAGCCGGACTCGCCGACTGAGCCGGTCGAGCCGGAGACTTCCAGCGACGCCAGCCCAGTTGAAGAGCCGGCGCCTCCTGCTGAGGAGGGTCAGGCGTGAGCGGGGTGAAGATCAAGCAGGTTCGGTCGGCCAATGGGTCCAACCCGAGCCAGAAAGCGACCCTGGCGGCGCTTGGGCTGCGGGGGATCGGGAAGTCGGTCGAGCGGAAGGACTCGCCGCAGCTGCAGGGGCAGCTGCGGGTCGTCTCCCACCTGGTCGAGGTGGACGGTGGCTGAGAAAACCGCGAAAGAGAAAGCTCCCAAAGCCAAAGCTTCCAAAGAGGAGAAGGACGCCGGACCGAGCGAGCGGACTTTGGAGATCGGGCTGCACAACCTGAAGCCCAAGCCTGGGTCGAAACGGCCGCGCAAGCGGCTGGGCCGCGGCGAGGGGAGCGGGCTGGGCAAGACCTCCGGCCGGGGCCACAAGGGCTACGGCTCGCGCTCGGGGTCGAAGCGGAAGGCCGGCTACGAGGGCGGCCAGAACCCGATCCACATGCGGATGCGAAAGCTGCGCGGCCCGCACAAAAAGCAGTCGATGCCCTTCGAGCGCTTCCGCACCGCGAGCCAGCCGGTCAACGTCGGCGACCTCGACGAGCGCTTCGACGCGGGGGCTGAGATCACGCCCGCGACCCTCAAGGAGAAGGGGCTTGCGAAGCGCTCCGATCCGGTCAAGGTGCTGGCCCGCGGGGACGTCTCGAAGAAGCTCGAGGTCCACGCGCACGCCTTCAGTGCGGCAGCCCGCGAGAAGATCGAGGCGGCCGGCGGTTCCTGTCACACTCTGGAGCCGTAATGCTCAGGACTATTGCGAACGCTTTCAGCGTCGCCGACATCCGCAAGAAGCTTGCGTTCACGGCGGCGATGCTCCTGCTCTACCGGCTCGGAGCCTTCATTCCCGCGCCCGGCATCGACATCGACGCCGTCAACGAACTGCAGAGCAACTTCGAAGGCGACAGCATCCTCGGCTTCCTCAACCTCTTCTCGGGCGGCGGGCTCGAACGAATGTCGCTGTTCGCGCTCGGGATCATGCCCTACATCACGGCCTCGATCATCCTGCAGCTGCTCACGGTCGTCGTCCCCTCGCTGGAGAAGCTGCAGAAAGAAGGCGAGGTCGGCCAGCAGAAGATCACCCAGTACACGCGCTACCTGACCGTCGCGCTCGCCTTCGCGCAGTCCTTCGGCTTCGTCTACCTCTTCAAATCCTTCGGCGAGCAGGCCGGCGGCAACCTGATCGGCGCTCTGACCCCTCCGAAAATCCTCCTGATCGTGATCTGCCTGACCGCCGGCACCACCCTGCTGATGTGGCTGGGCGAGCTGATCACCCAGCGCGGGATCGGCAACGGGATCTCGCTGATGATCTTCGCCTCGATCGTCTCCGGCCTGCCGGGCGGGATCCAGGCCTGGTGGACCAACCCCGACCAGGTCTTCGTCGTGATGATGCCCTTCGTCGCGCTCGCCGTGATCATCGCGATCGTCTTCGTCCAGGAGGGTCAGCGCCGCATCCCGGTCCAGTACGCGAAACGGGTTGTCGGCCGGAAAATGACCTCGGGCGGCTCGACCTATCTGCCGCTGCGGGTCAACATGGCCGGCGTCATCCCGGTCATCTTCGCCGCCTCGATCATGGCCTTCCCGCCGACGATCGGGCAGCTGCTGAACACCCCGGCCGCGCTCGACTTCGCCGCCTTCTTCGGGCCGAACACCTGGGCCTACGTGGCCGGCGAGGTGTTCTTCATCGTCGTCTTCACCTACTTCTACACGGCAGTCACCTTCAACCCGGTCGACCAGGCCGACAATCTGAAGAAATACGGCGGCTTCATCCCCGGCGTGCGGCCGGGGCGGCCCACGGCCGAGTACCTCGACCGGATCCTCTCGCGGCTGACCTTCCCCGGCGCCCTCTACCTGGGCGCGGTGGCGGCGCTGCCGACGATCCTGATCAGCCAGACGTCGGCCAACTTCTTCTTCGGCGGCACCTCGATCCTGATCGTGATCGGCGTCGCGCTCGACACCGTCAAGCAGCTCGAGGCGCAGCTCATGATGCGCAACTACGAGGGCTTCTTGAAATAGGTTGAGGACGCTGCAAACCTGCGCATCTCGGGGTCTTCGGTCGGTCGCCTCGGGTCACGCACTAGAGTGCGCTCCCCTCGGCGCCCTCCCTGCATCCCCCGACCTGCTTGGTTTTCGCGCCCTCAATCCGATTTCAGACCTACTTCATGCCTGAACTCAATCTCGTACTCCTCGGACCTCCCGGCAGCGGCAAGGGGACGCAGGGCGAGCGGCTGCAGGAGGACCTGCGGCTGCCGTACTGGGCTACCGGCGACATCCTCCGGGCGGCGGTGCGGGAGGGGACGGAGCTGGGCCGGCTGGCGAAGGAGTACATGGATCGCGGCGACCTGGTGCCGGACGAGGTGATCGTCGGGGCGATCGGCGAGCGGGTCGGCTCCAGCGAGGCCGCGGAGGGGTTCATCCTCGACGGCTTCCCGCGCACCGTGCCCCAGGCCGAGGCGCTCGCCGCGAAGCTGGCCGAGCTCGGTCGCGAGCTGAGCGGGGTGCTGCTGATCGACGCCAGCGACGAGGAGGTGACCCGCCGGCTCGGCGGGCGTCGCACCTGCGTCGAGGGCGGCCACGTCTACCACGTCGAGTTCAACCCGCCCGAGCGCGAGGGTGTATGCGACGTCGACGGCAGCGAGCTGATCGTCCGCGACGACGACAAGCCCGACGTGATCGCCAAGCGGCTCGAGACCTACCACGAGAAGACCAAGCCGCTGATCGACTTCTACGACAGCCGGGGGCTGCTGCGGCGGATCGACGGCTGCGCCTCCCCGGACGAGGTCGCGGCCGAGCTGCAGGGGACGCTGAAGACGCTGAAGCCGGAAGCCGGCGGGGCCGTCTAGACGGCGCGCGGGGGCGGCTAGCGTGTACCGGATGATCATCACCAAGACCCCCGAGCAGCTCGACGAGATGGCTGCCTCGGGGTCGATCCTCGTCCGCTGCCTGCGCATGCTCGCTGGCAAGGCGCGGGCGGGGGTGACGACCAAGGAGCTCGACGCGGCCGCCGAGAAGTTCATCCGCTCGCAGGGCGCCGAGCCGGCCTTCAAGGGCTACCGGGGCTTCCCGGGCTCGATCTGCGTCTCGCCGAACTCGATGGTCGTCCACGGCATCCCCGGCCCCTACGAGCTCAAGCGGGGCGACGTGCTCTCGATCGACGTCGGCGTGATCAAGGACGGCTGGGTCGCCGACGCGGCGATCACGGTGCCGATCGGACCGGTCTCCCCCGAGGCCCGCAAGCTCCTCGACGTGACCAGGGCGTCGCTGTTCGCCGGCGTCGAGCAGATGCGCCCGGGCAACCACCTGGGCGACGTCTCCGCCGCGATCCAGCGCAGCGTCGAGATCGAGGGCCTTTCGATCATCCGAACGCTCGTCGGGCACGGGATCGGCCGCGAGATGCACGAGGAGCCGCAGGTGCCCAACTTCGGCGAGCCCGGCAAGGGGCCGCTGCTGGAGGAGGGGACGGTGCTGGCGATCGAGCCGATGGTCAACGCCGGGGGCTCGCTGGTCCGGATGGGCGACGACGGCTGGGCGGTCTACTCCGAGGACGGGTCCCTGGCGGCCCACTTCGAGTTCACCGTCGCGGTCACCGCCGACGATCCCCGCATCCTCACCCCCTGGCACGAGGACGAGTAGCGCCCTACGCCTCGCCGTCCTTCTCGTCGACCTCGCGCGAGGTCTCGAGGACCCCGCGAATCCATCCGGCGCCCTCGTCGAGGGCCGAGGCGTAGAGCTCGCCGGCCTGCGCACCGCCCGGGTGAACCGCCCGCAGCGCCTCCCCCTGGACGAGCAGGGCGAGGTGCCGCTCGACCTGGGTGCGCGGCGCGTCCAGCGCCTCGGCCAGCTGCCGCGGGCTGACCGGCTCCTGCGCCTGGTCGCAGTGACGGAGGACGCGACGTCCGAGCGGATCGCCGAGCGAGGCGACCAGCTTCGAGAGCGACGCGCCCGCACTTCCGGGAGAGCCGTTTGTCATAAACATTAGGGTATATATGCTCTAACGTTGAGTGCGCCGCTGCGGAAGGGTTGGGGCGATGCCGCCCGCCCGCAAGGCCAAGCCGCGATCGCTCGACCATGCCGCGCTCGGGGCGGCGATCCGGCAGCTGCGCAGGGAGGCCGGGATGAGCCAGGAGGCGCTCTCGGAGGCCGCCGAGCTCCACCCGACCCACGTCGGCGGCATCGAGCGGGGCGTGCGCAACCCCAGCTACGCGACGCTCCTCCGCCTCTCGGCCGCGCTGGGGACCAGGCTCGGCGCCGTCACCGACCTGGCCGACGAGATCGGCGGGCGCGACGGCGGGCGGGCGTAGGCCCGCGAAGGCGCTCCCTTGCTATCTTTCCCGTTCGGCCTGAGGGCCGATTTGTGCCTGCCGCCCAACTCCTGGGGCATGCGGGAGTCCTGTATTCGAACGACACCGGAGCGATGAAGGTCCGAGCTTCCGTAAAGCCGATGTGCGAAAAGTGCAAGATCATCCGCCGCAACGGCGCGGTCTTGGTGATCTGTCAGAACCCCCGTCACAAGCAGCGGCAGGGTTAGGACGACGATGGCGCGCATCGCAGGGATCAACATCCCGGTCAACAAGCGGATCGAGATCGGGCTCACCTACATCTTCGGGATCGGTCGCTCGACCGCGCTCGAGATCCTCTCGGAGACCAAGATCGACCCCAACACCAGCGTCAAGGACCTGACCGAGGACGAGGTCATGAAGCTGCGCGAAGCCGTCGAGCGGCGCGAGGTCGAGGGCGATCTGCGCCGCGAGCGCTCGCAGGACGTCAAACGGCTGATGGAGATCGGCACCTACAGGGGGCTGCGGCACCGCCGCGGCCTGCCGGTCCGCGGCCAGCGGACGAAGACCAACGCGCGAGGCCGCAAGGGCCCGCGCCGGATGAGCGTCGCCGGCAAGCGCAAGGTCTAGGGGCGAGACGATGGCTGCCAAGAAACCGGGCAAAGGGCGCACCCGCCGCCGCGTCAAAAAGAACATCGCTTACGGGCAGGCGCACATCAAGACTTCGTTCAACAACACGATCGTCACGCTCACCGACCGCCAGGGCAACGTGATCGCCTGGGAGTCGGCCGGCTCGACCGGGTTCAAAGGCTCGCGCAAGTCGACCCCGTTCGCCGCGCAGGTCACCGCCGACGCGGCCGCCAAGAAGGGCATGGAGCACGGGCTCGAAAAGGTCGAGGTGTACGCCAAGGGCGCCGGCTCCGGTCGCGAGACCGCGATCCGCTCGCTGCAGGCGGCGGGGCTCGAAGTGACGACCGTGAAGGACGTGTCGCCGCAGGCCCACAACGGCTGCCGGCCGAAGAAGCGGCGGAGGGTCTGATGGCCCGCGACACCGGTGCCCAGTGCAAGCAGTGCCGCCGCGAGGGGCAGAAGCTCTTCCTCAAGGGCGAGCGCTGCTTCACCGACAAGTGCGGGGTCGAGCGCCGCTCCTACCCGCCCGGCGAGCACGGCCGCGGTCGCATGCGCCAGTCCGAGTACCGGGTGCAGCTGCGCGAGAAGCAGAAGACGCGCCGCTACTACCAGGTCCTCGAGAGCCAGTTCCGGGCCTACTACGACAAGGCCTCGCGCCAGGACGGCGTGACCGGCGAGAACCTGCTGCGGCTGCTCGAGTCGCGCTTCGACAACGTCCTGGTCCGGCTCGGGTTCGCGGCATCGCGCCGCCAGGCGCGGCAGCTGATCCGCCACGGGCACTGGATGATCAACGGGCGGCGGGTCGACGTGCCCTCGTACCAGATCCGTCCCGAAGACGTGATCTCGATCAAGCCCGACTCGGCCGCGACGGACACGATCCGCAAGGCGACCGAGCTGGTCTCGACCGTGCCGGCCTGGCTGCAGGCCGACCACGACTCCCTTACCGCCAAGATCCTGCGCTATCCCGAGCGCGCTGAGATCTCGGCGCCGGTGCAGGAGCAGCTGATCGTCGAGCTGTACTCCAAGTAGTCCGGCATCAATTTCGGAAACACATACGCAAGGAACTCATGACCACTGACTTCCAGGTCCCCCGCATCACCGCAGAGAAGGCCGACGACCGTCGCGGCACGTTCACGATCGAGCCGCTGGACAAGGGCTTCGGCTACACGTTCGGCAACGGCCTTCGCCGTGTCCTGCTCTCCTCGCTCGGCGGCGCCGCCGTCACCAGCGTCCGCATCGAGGGCGTAGCGCACGAGTTCTCCAGCGTGCCGGGCGTCAAGGAGGACGTCACCGACATCGTCCTCAACCTCAAGGAGCTCGTCGTCCGCATGCACACCGATGCCGACGAGATCGAGGCCCCGCTCGTCGCCACCGGCCCGGGCGAGATCAAGGCGAAGGACATCGACCTCCCCTCCGGCGTCGAGATCCTCAACCCCGACGCGCCGATCGCGACGCTCGAGAAGAAAACCAAGCTCGAGGTCTACCTGACGATCGGCCGCGGCCGCGGCTACTCGCCGGCCGAAGAGAACAAGTCCGACGAGCAGCCGATCGGCGTGATCCCGATCGACTCGATCTTCTCGCCGATCCGCCGCGCCTCCTACACGGTCGCGACGGCCCGCGTCGGCCAGCGGACCGACTTCGACAAACTGACCCTGGAGATGGAGACCGACGGCTCGATCGAGCCGACCGCCGCGCTGCGCGAGGCGTCGGAGATCCTGATCAAGACCCTGGCGATCTTCACCGACGCCGAGCGCGTCGAAGAGCTGACCGCGCGCGAACCGACGCCCTCCCTGCCGTCCAACGGCCTGGGCGGCGGCGACGGAAGCTCCCCGGCCGTCGGCAACGGGCTCGAAGAGATCCTGATCGAGGAGCTGGAGCTGGGCGTCCGCTCCTACAACTGCCTGAAGCGGGCGGGGGTTCAGACCGTCGGCGACCTGGTGCGCAAGACCCGCACCGAGCTGAACGCGATCCCGAACTTCGGCTCGAAGTCGATCGAGGAAGTCATCGAGACCCTGCAGGCCCGCGGACTCGACCTGCAGCCGGAGTAGGAAGCCCGACGGGAGCGAGAGACCGATGCGCCACCGCAAGAAGCGCAACAAGCTGAGCCGCGACGCGTCGCATCGCGAGTCCCTGCTCTCGAACCTCTCCAAGCAGCTGATCGAGCACGAGCGGATCAAGACCAGCCAGGCGAAGGCCAAGGCGGTCAAGCCCGAGGTCGAGCAGCTGATCACGCTCGCCAAGCGCGGCGACCTGCACGCCCGCCGCCAGGCGCTCGCGACCCTCCACAACGACAAGTTCGTCGTCCACAAGCTGTTCGAGGAGGTCGCCCCGCGCTACGTCGAGCGCCCGGGCGGCTACACGCGGATCGTCAAGCTCGGCCCGCGCCGGTCGGACTCGACCGAGATGGTCTACCTAGAGCTGGTTTAGGCGGACGGCGCCCAGCGCGCCCGGAGCAGGCACACCGCATTACTCAACTTCTGTGCCTGCAAATTATTAGGTTTTTCTGGTTGCCAGACGCCTGAGAACCGTCTACTTTACTCCGGCAATCTTCAGAAAGACCTTCTTCGATACTTAGGGGTACTCCGGGTGTTCCTCTCCTTATCCGAGAAGACGACGGTGGGGGAGACGAGATGTCCGGCAGGGAGTCGATCGATGGTGCCCGTCCAGGAGCGCGCGTCCGTTTGCGGTTCGTCGCGCTCTTCGCAGCGTTGCTCGCGCTGAGCTTCGCGGTCCCCGTCCTCGCAGCCGAACTGCCCGCCCCGGCGACGGAGGGCACGCTTCCGTCGACGCCCGAGGGCTTCGACCCGTCGAAGCTGCCGGGTGCCGAGGACGTCACCGCCGCGATCGAAGCCGCCGAACAAGAAGAAGCGGAGCGTGAAGCGTGGCTGGCAAGCCCGGAGGCGATCGCTGAGCGCGAGCAGTCCCGCTTCGCGTTCGCCGACCTCGACGCCGCGGCGGCCGAGCAGCTGCTGAGCACGGTCTTCGCCGAGCAGCTGGCGCAGCTGAACGAGGACCCCGCCCGCATCCTCGGCGACGCCCAGCTGCTGCGCAGCAGCGAGGGGGCCGCGACGATCAGCCAGGAAGGGGACGGGCAGCTGCTCGAATCGAGCATGCCGGTGCGTGCCGAGGACGAGGAAGGCGACCTGCGCAAGGTCGACCTCGGCCTCGAAGAGACCGCGACCGGCTTCGAGACCGAGAACGCCCTCGTCGACGTGCAGATCCCGGTGTCCGCCGACGAGCCGATCGAAGTCGGCGAGGAGGGGGTGGGCATCGAGCTGGCGGGTGCCGCGGAGCGGACCGTGCAGCCCTTCGGCGAGGAGAACGCCTTCGCCGCGGAGGTGCTGCCGGACACCGACATGCTGGTCAGCCCGATCGCGGGCGGTGTGGAGGTCTTCAACCTGCTGCGCTCCGAGCACAGCCCCGAGACGCTGCGCTTCGGGGTGCAGATGCCGGCGGGGGCAGAGCTTCGCGCCGACGGCCAGTGGGGCGCCGAAGTCGTCGCCGACGGGCAGCTGCTCTCGACGATCCGCGAGCCCGTCGCCGTCGATGCCCAGGGAACCGACGTGCCGGTCGATCTCCAGGTCGAGGGCAGCTCGCTCGTCCTCACGGTCGACCACCGCGAGGGCGACTATGCCCTACCTATCTTGCTCGACCCGATTCTCGAAGACAACGCGAACTGGATGTACGGCCAGAACCACAACGCGCTCGACATGGGCCTCTGGGCCTTCAACAAGAACGTCGCGGGCATGTACGGGTCGACCTACTGCATCTACGAGTGCTTCGGGCCGGGCGGCAGCGGCACCCGCGGCCTTTACGTCTCCGCTCAGTCGGGAACCTACTGGCCCAACCAGTTCGCCCAGTGGGCCTACGGCGCCCCCAACGGGAACAGCTTCATCTCGAGCGTGACGCTCGGAGCGCCCTACGTCCACGCCGACCACGGCTGCCCCGAGGCGGACTATCGCAAGCCGCACAACTACTTCGGCGTCTGGTCGACCAGCCAGAACAAATGGGCCTACATCTCGGTCAACTCGGCCAATCAGCCGGGCGGCTCCTACACGCTGCCTTACTCCGGCGACGCGGCGATCTTCGGCCTCAGCACCGGCGGCGACGAGTACTCGATCGGCTGCTGGCGCGACCTCTACGCCGGCGGCGCCCACGTCTGGCTGGACGACTGGGGCGCGCCCTCAATCGAGTGGTTCACCGGAGTCCCGAGCGGATGGGTCAGCGACGAAACCCAGTTCACGATCTCCGCGCGGGCGAGCGACCCCGGCCTCGGCGTCCAGAACATCGCCGTTCATCCGGAAGGGACGGCGATCTTCCACGCCGAGAATCCCCTCTACCACTGCGCCGGCAACCGTCGCGATTCCTGCATCCCTACCTACACCGCGACCTTCACCAATCCGGGTGGGCTCTTTTGGGAGGGCGAACGGACCGCCTTCATCAGGGCCTTCGATCCGACCGGCAAGTCGACTAGGACCAGCGACTTCACGATGCGGGTCGACAAGACCCCGCCCCAAGTGACCCTGAGCGGTCAGCTGGCCAAAGAGACCGGCGAGGTCGGCAGTGAAGAGAAACCAGCCGGGACCGGGGACGAGCTCAGCCTCCCCGTCTACAACCTCACGATCAACGCCACCGACATCGGTCCCGAGAGCGATGCCAGCAAAAAAAAGCGCTCGGGCGTCAAGGACATCGAAGTGTTCCTCGACGGCAACGAGATAACGGATGTGCCCTGGAGCCCGCAGTCGTGCACGGTGAGTGGCTGCCCGGCAACGATGAATGTCACCTACAAGCTCGTGCTCAGTAAGCTGACCACCGCCGGTAAACACAAATTGAAAGTCGTCGCCGTCGACCAGGTGGGCAAGCCACTCCCGCGCACGATCGAGTTCGAATACTTCCCCGCCACCGGGATGAAAGACGAGTACGTGATGCACCACTTCGCGCTCCCCGACGGGCAGGGCAACGAAGCCGAAGAAGAGCACCCCGACCGGCCCGAACTGGCGGTCAACGTGATGAACGGCAACCTCGTCTATCGCGAGGAGGACGTCGAGGTCGAGGGGGCGGCCGTCGACCTGGAAGTCGAGCGCTACTACAACTCGATGCTGCCTGAGGCCGAGAACACGGAGTGGGGGGATGGCTGGACGCTCGCGCAGACGCCCGAGCTGGAACCGCAGACCGACGACCCCGATCCCCAGCCGACCCGCGCAAGCCTGCTCGAGGAAAGCGGCGCCGTGCAGGACGACGTTTCGCTGCCCACGGCAATAGGCGCACAGACTTTCGACGCTGATCTCCAAGCGACCGTGACGAAGACGGCCGGCGGCGGCTACGAGTTGAGCGACCAGACCGGCGAATCGGCCACCTCGATCGTCTTCGACGAGACCGGACAGGCCGAGGCGCGCTTGACCGAGGGCTTCGCCAAGGTCGACTACGTCTACGAAGCCGGCGCCCTGAGCGAGATCGCGATCGAGGACCCTGGCAGCGCCGGCAATCCCACCGAGGCCGCCGAAGACGAACCCGGCGAAGTCGGGGGCCCCTACACCGGCGTCCTCTACGCCGATGCCTTCGGCACCGAAGGCTCGGGAGTCGGCCAGCTGAAAACGCCCGCGGACGTGGCCGTCGACTCCGCCGGCAACCTCTGGGTGGTCGACCGCGGCAACGACCGCGTGCAGAAGTTCAGCCCGACCGGCGAGCTGCTCACTCAGGTCGGGTCCTACGGATCAGACGCCGGTCGGTTCAAATCCCCGTCGGGGATCGCAATCGATCCAGAAGGCAACGTCCTGGTCACCGATACCGGCAACCAGCGCGTGCAGAAGTTCAACTCCAAAGGCGAATATCTGAGCCAGTTCGGCTCCTACGGCACCGGCAACGGGCAGTTCCAGGGCCCGGCCGGGATCGCGATCGGCCCCGGCGGCAATGCGATCTTCGTCACCGACCGCGGCAACCACCGCGTCCAGCGCTTCACCAAAGCGGGCGCCTACTACGGCCAGGTCGGCTCCTACGGCTGGGAGGACGCCAAATTCGACGAACCGCTCGCGCTAGCGATCGGTGGCCCGTGGGGCGAATACGCCTTCACGGTCTTCGTCGTCGACGGAGGCAACAACCGCCTGCAGCGCTTTACGCCCTTCGGCGCCTTCATCTCGAAATTCGGCACCTACGGCACCGGCGAGGGCCAGCTCGACAGCCCCGCCAACGTCGAGATCGACGCCAAAGGCAACGTCTGGGTCGGCGACCGCCGCAATGCCCGCGTCCAGCTCTTCGACCAGGCCGGCAAATACATCGACCAGTTCGGCACCAAAGGCGCCGAAGAGGGCCAGTTCGACCTCGCCTATCCGATGGGCATCGCCTCAGACGGCGCCGGCGGGATCTGGGTCACCGACGGCAACCACCACCGCCTGCAGAAATGGGTCGCGGGGAGCTATACCCCCAACGAAAGCCAGGTGATCCCGGCCGACGATCCTGCGGTCGACGTCGATGTCTCCGCGGGCCTCGTCACCGGCCTCGCCGGGGAGGAGGCAGGTGCCCACAGCTACGCCCACAGCGGCGACGATCTGTCCTCCCACAGCGGTCCGCAAGGCAAAAGCAGCTACGAATACGACTCGGCCGGTCGAATGACCAAAGTCACGCTGCCCAACACCACTTGGGCGACGATCGCCTACTTCGCCGACGGGCGAGTCAAATCGGTCGTCGTCGACCCCGTCGGCGCAGATCCCGCCAAGACGACCAACTTCGAGTACAGCGACGAACCGAGGCGGACCTTCGTAGAAGTGCTGGGCTCTCCAAACGTCACCTACGACATCGGTGAAGACGGCTCTGTTCTCAAGTGGTGGCACGAACAGCAGCCGCCCCAGTTCCTCAGCATCACCGGCACCCTTTGGGAGGCAAGAGAAAAAACGCTCGCGATCGGCGACCACACGCTCCAGGTCATCGCCGATTCCCCCGAGGGCATCGCTTCGATCCAGCTCATCGCCAACGGCACGACGCTCATCGACGAGGTGACCTGCGAGCAGATCCCCGGTAACGGGGTGACCGAGTGCACGAGGGTCGAAAACCCCTGGGTCACCAACACCGCCGACCACAGCCCCGGTGTCCTGCATCTCGAAGCCATCGTGACCGACAGCGACGGCCAAACCGAAAGCGAGCGCTTTTGGGTCGACGTCCCCTACACGCCCCCGCCGCCACCCGGCGTCCCGGTCCCACCCAGGTTCAAAGACATCCTCCAGTTCCGCCAAGACTACGGCCTCGAGGTCGTCTTCCCCGTCGCCAACGAGATGGAGTTGAACGAACGGATCTTCGACCTGATCCACGCCTGGCACAGTCCCGGCACCCCGGCGGGCCAGGTTGCCCGTGAATCATGGGAGCGCTGGGGCGTGCCGCTGAGGCCAGCTGACGTCGCGGAGTTGGAGTACCGAGAAGCTTATGTGGCCCAAGCGGCAATCGCGATACCTCAGTGGGCCAACACGCATGCAGCCTCACTTTATGCGGGCCACCATGTGGACCATAGACAAGGCGGTATTGTGCGTGTCGGTTTCACTGCCAACCAAGGCCCCCTGGTGTCACAGCTAATCGGCGACGCGATCCTGATGGCTCCTTCTGCTCGAGTTGCGGCATTTTCAACTACTCCGTCACACTCGCTAGCTAATCTGAGTAACTACGCCCACGCTCTTCCGCAGCAGCTTGCGGGCGACTCGACTATTCGCGCTCTGCTAACGGAAAGCGGCGTGGATACCGCTAACAACACTGTCAAAATCGGAACGGTAGATCCCACCGCTGTAACGCAGTATTTAGCCTCAACGTTTGGGTCCGGTACCCCTTTTTCCGTTCATCAGGCTGTGCGACCGGAACTTCGCCTCAGAGACAGAGAGCTCGATCACCGGCTGCTAGCCGGCGACAGACTCCTCGGATCAAGCGAAGTAGGGCCCGGGCGCTGTAGTCTGGGCTTCGGCGCTAGGGAACGCGCTGGCACTCAACCCAACAACCAAGCAGTTGTTAGAAACTTTGCGTTTACGGCAGGCCACTGTTTTCTTCTCGGATCGACTGTCGAAAAAGTCGGTCTACGTAACGGTAGTTTGCGAGAGGCAAAAATTGGAACTGTTAGCCGCAGAACCTATAACGAGGAACTCGCCGAACACTATTATTCTGATGGAGAGCTAATTCGCCTCAGTGGTAATCTTAGTCCCCCTACTGCCATTTACAGGGGCCCTCAACAAGGCGACAGATGGGTTGAGGGTGTTGAGCGCGCAACCGCTGGAACCACGCTCTGCACGTCTGGTAACACCACGGGTGTCAGCTGTGGTCTTGCTAGGGAGCCCAAGATATCTTGGTACTATGGCTACCCGCTTCTCGTCGTTCCGACGAATGCTAAGACCGATAAGGGCGATAGCGGAGGGCCTGTCTGGAACCGTTTGACGGGTAACGCAGTCGGACTTATCTCGTCGGGACCCGAACCTGGACCCAGTGCCACTTGGCTTACGCCCCTGAGGCCGGTGAACCATCCTTCAGGGGAAAAAGTACCTGGACTCTTGGAAATCCTAGATGCACAAGGGGGCGGGCCGTTGGGAATTGCTCAGCAGCCCTAGCCATGCACACATCAACTATGGATGAGAAAAAGACGAAACAGCACGCGATTGAGAACCGGCTTGGATCGCTGTGCCTTGGGTGCCTTGTGCTGCTAACCCTCGCCTGCACGGTCCCTTCGGCGCTCGCTGGAGCGCCAGCAGGGCAGGATATAGACACCTGCGATAGCGGGCGGATAGTCATCGACTATCTTCGCCCATTCAAATCGATGCCTCCTGCATCCCCGCCGCCCGTCTCAGGCCGGCTGCCGTTTGCGCCTCGCGATTTATACTTGGAACCGTTCGCTTCTAATCGCGTCTTAGCCGGCGGTGGTCACTTTGGATACGTCTTTGGGACTCGGAATGCGCCCTTGGCGGACCTCAATCTCAGATGGCTGGCAATAGTTCGTTTGGAAACCATCAATAAAAAAGGCGCGAGGCAACGGTCCGTCACGGTGCAGCGTCGGCGGCTGGCAAAAGTCAACTCCCTTGCCGAATTGGATTTTACTCTGACATTGACCCCATCTCCGGCGTTATATCGCTACCACCTTGAATTTCGTAGATTATCTGGTCACCTATTGGCTCGATACGACCAGTATGTGCGGGTGGTACGCCGTAAAGTGCGTGCATCTATTCATACTGACTCGATACAAGCTCGGCCTGGCGAAGGTATCGACCTGCAATTGGTCAACGAAGGCACGGAAGCGATCGATTATGGTGAAGGGGGGCTCGTGAGCTTTTGGAATGGTGAGAACTGGGTCGCCGCCTTCAAAATCAATTCAAGGGGGAATAAGCAAGCCTTTGTTCTCGAAGCTGGCCGTGCGGGAAGATGCGAATCGCTGGAAATCCCATCGCATGCACCGAGCGGAAGATACCGGATCCAAAAGCGAATCTCTACGCGTACCTGGCCCAGCAAACGCCTGATTACTGCACCAATGGAAGTGATTCGTCACTAGCAAAGGCCTTCGATCATCAGTGAGTCCGTGAGAATCCTGCATCCGTGTTCTATCGCTTACGTTCATCTAACGTACAACGAATGTGAGAGGTTTGTCACCCCATCAGACCACGGTCATGGAAGCCATCGGTTCAGGTAGAGGTTGAATCTTTTCGCTGCGGCAGACTGCAGAGATTGATACATGTGTGAAGCTGGTCCTAACGGTAGGAGTTTAAGTATCCGAGTGGTTGTGTTGATCCTTGCCTTATTTGAGATGTCTTGTGGGGCGTCGTCATCGACCGGCGGGCCGAAAGGAGCGCTTCGCCCGCCCTTAGGCGGTGAGATAAAAATAAAGCAATGGGGAGTATGGTCGGTGAGAGGCCCACGAACCATCACCGTAGGCGGAGTGGTTGGCCACTGTGTTGGGGCCCCGAAACCGAGAGCGATACGTCCGGATATAAAATGTAAAGGTGAAAAGGTCTTCATTCGGTTCAGGATTGAACTACCGAAGCCACCGAGGCGGCGAAGGGCAGCGTGTCCTGGCGTTGAATTATTTGTACGCCGACCAATCATGCTCAGGCGTGACTTGGCGGATGTAAAACTGTATGACAGCAGCGTTCGGCCACCAAAGCTGCGCTGGCCGGATTAGGAAGGCAGCGACCATAGAGCTTGCCCAACTTCCTTTACCGATCGGTCTGTGTTCTAGGTGGAGTGTGGGCTATCGCGCTGCCGGGGGGAGTTGCCTGTGGCGCGTCCTCTATGACGTCCGATAAGGCGGACCGCGTACGTTATGCACTGAACGGCCAGGTGTTGAGATGGTCAGTTAGGTCGCCGATACCGCCACGGACGATTAAGGTCGGGGGGAGAGTTGGCCATTGCGTGGGAGATCCCCGGCCGAGAGCTCAGATCGCACATGTGAGATACCAAGGTGCGGATGTGTACGTCAAGCTGAAGGTCGTGGTACCACGACACAAGCCATCCGATCGAGAACTGTGTGGGGGGTGGAGCTATTTGTAGGAAAGACTATTAGGCTTAAGCGTAGTCTGGTGGAGGTAAGAATCTATGACAGTGGTGCTCAGCCCCCAAGGCTGCGCTGGCCAGAATAGGCTGCCTCAAATGCTTGTCCCTGTCCATCCCGCCGGCGGTAGTCAGGATCGCCTCTGTCGAGCGACCAATCTGCCGCCAGAGCTTTCGTACGGTTTCCGCCGCGACGAGTAGGCCCGAATGCTGGCGGCTGCTACTTGCTGCAGATCGGAGTGTCCCGGCAGGTAAGGCTGGGCAGAAAGGTGGCCCAGATACGGCTCTACGACGGAAGAACTTCGCCGCCGACGCCACGGCCGCTCGACTCGTAGGCAACCGACTCCAAGTACAGCCCGTGGGGCGGGGCGGTGTCGCCGGCTGACGAGCGGGGGGCGCCCGCTAGGAGGCTGGTGAAGTCATCGACGGTGCGGCGGCCGGAGGCTACTTCGAGCATGGTGCCGACGAGGACGCGGACCATGTTGCGCATGAAGGCGTCGGCGGTGATGCGGAAGGAGAGGATGTCGCCTTCGGCGGTCCAGGCGGCGTGGAGGACGTTGCGGTCGAAGCGGACGTGGTCGGTCTGGGTGGGCGTGAAGGCGGTGAAGTCGTGGGTGCCGGGTAGGGCGGCGGCGCAGGCGTCGAGGGCGTCGCGGTCGAGCGGGTGTGGCCACCAGAGGGCGCGGTTCTGCTCGAAGGGACTGGGCGAGCGGCGGGTGAGGATGCGGTAGCGGTAGGTGCGGGACTTGGCGTCGCCGCGGGCGTCGAAGCCGTCGGCGACGGGCTCGGCGGCGGTGACGGCGATGTCGTTCGGTGCGAGCGCGTTGAGGCTGCGGGCGAGGTTCGGGGGGATCTCCGCGGCGGTCGTGAAGCTCGTGACCTGCCCGAGCGCGTGCACACCCGTATCGGTGCGCCCGGCGACGGTCAGCTGCACCCGCTCGCGCAGCACGGTCGCCAGCGCCGCCTCCAACTCACCCTGCACCGTGCGCAGGCCCGGCTGCGCCGCCCAGCCCCTGAACCCGCTGCCGTCGTATTCGATGTCGAGCCGAACGGTCGTCAATGCTCTGCAAACAGCAAACGACCCGCCAGGGCGGGTCGTTTGCGAAATCTGGGAAAGCCGGTCAAAACCGCTGCTTCCGGTATCGCAAGAGAAGCATAGCGCCCCCGGAGGGAATTGAACCCTCTCTTTCCCAGTTGCGATACCGGAAGCCGGCGGTCCACCGGCGGGGGCTACCGCCGCTTCCGCGGCAGACGAAACCCTAGAAAAGCGCTTCGTACGCATGTGCGATTCAGGTCAATTCTTTGCACCATCAACCACACGACTTCGTCGCGATGAAAGGTCGCCGGAATGCTCAGTCCTTGGCGAGCACGTCGGCGGGGCCGTCGATCCAGACGCGGACGCGGTCTCCGGGGTGCCAGGCGGGGAAGCCGAGGCGGCGGGAGCGGACGAGGCGGCCGGAGGGGAGGCGCAGCTCGAGCAGCTGGTCGTGGCCGTAGAAGTTGCGGGAGACCACGGTGGCCTCTTGGCTGCCGCGGCGGTCGGCCGGCTCGGTCGTGCCGACCGCCACCGACTCGGGGCGGATCAGCACGTCCACGTCGCCGCGCAGCTTGTTGCGGTTCGGCAGCTGGCCAAGCTCGCAGGCGACGGAGCCGTTCTCGGCCGTGCCGGGGATCACCTCGATCTCGCCGAGGAAGCCGGCGACCCAGCGCGTCGCCGGCCGCGAATAGACCTCCTCGGGCGTGCCGACCTGCTCGATCCGGCCCTCGTTGACGACCGCGACCACGTCGGCGACGCTGAGCGCCTCCTCCTGGTCGTGGGTGACGAAGACCGAGGTGACGCCCTGGGCGTCGAGGATCTCGCGCGCCTCGCGGCGGACCCGCTCGCGCAGGCCGGCGTCGAGGTTGGAGAACGGCTCGTCGAGCAGCACCGCGCGCGGTTCGACGACCAGCGCGCGGGCGAGGGCGACGCGCTGTTGCTGCCCGCCCGAGAGCTCGTGGGGATGGCGGGCGCCGAGGCCGCCCAGCCCGACCGTCTCCAGCATCGCCTCGACCCGCTCGCGGTCCGGCCGGCGGCCGAGCCCGTAGCCGACGTTGCCGGCGACGTCTAGGTGGGGGAAGAGCGCGTAGTCCTGGAAGACCATGCCGATCCGGCGGCGCTCCGGCGGCAGCGATCGCCCCGGCGTCGAGACCGTCTCGTCGCCGATCTCGACGCTGCCGGCATCGGGCGTCTCCAGGCCGGCGATCAGCCTCAGCGTGGTCGTCTTGCCGCAGCCGCTCGGGCCGAGCAGGGCGCAGGTCGTCCCCGCCTCTATGTCGAGGTCGAGGCCGTCCACGGCGACCACGTCGCCGTAGGACTTGCGCAGGCCACGCAGCCGCAGGGCGGCTCCGCGCACCCCCGCTCCGGTGTCTGAACTCGGCGTCACAGGCAGAGAACCTAAGATTAGGGCAACCTAATCCCGCTTCCCCAGAAGGCAGGTCGATGAAGGAAAACAGACGCTCCTGGCGGCGGTCGCTCGCCGCCGCCTCCATTGCCGCCGCGCTGGCGCTGACCGGCTGCGGCTTCGACACCGGCGCCTCCGGCGGCGGTCCGGGCGAGCCCGAGACCGAGGGCGTCACGCTCTACTCGGGCCGGATCCCCGCGGCGATCGGCGGTGCGGTCGACCTCTACGAGGCCGAGGCCGACCGCGACGTGCAGGTCCGCTTCGCCGACACCGCGGACCTCGCCGCGACCCTGATCGAGGAGGGTGACGCCTCCCCCGCCGACGTCTTCTTCGCCCAGGAGCCGGGCGCGATCGGCGCCGTCGCCGACGCCGGCCTGCTCGCGCCACTGCCCGCCGACGTCCTGGCGCGCGTCCCCGCCCGCTACCGCGACCCGCAGGGCCGCTGGGTCGGCGTGACCGGTCGCGCCCGCGTCGTCGCCTTCAACCGCGACGCGGTGAAGCGCTCCGAGCTCCCCGCCTCGCCGTTCGGCTTCGTCGCGCCGGCGTGGCACGGGCGGGTCGGCTGGTCGCCGGCCAGCTCGAGCATGCAGGAGTACGTGACGGCGCTGCGCGCGCGCTACGGCGACGAGCGCACGCGCGAGTGGCTGGAGGCGATGGTCGCCAACGACGCGCGCGACTACCCGAACAACGTCGCGATCCGCGACGCGATCGCCGGCGGGGAGATCGACGCGGGGCTGATCAACCACTACTACGTGGCGCAGGCGATCGCCGAGGAGGGGGAGGGCTACCCCGTCGACGTCCACTTCCCGCCCGGCGGGCTCGGCTCGCTGCTGCTGCTCACCAGCGTCGGTGTCCTGGAGGCGAGCGAGCGCAGGGAGGAAGCCGTGGCCTTCGTCCGCTCGCTGCTCGACGGGCCGAGCCAGGAGTTCCTCACGACCAGCTCCAAGGAGTACCCGCTCGCCCGCGGCGCCGAGCCCGACCCCTCGCTGAGCGTGTCGCTCGCCGAGATCCCGAGCGCTCCCAACGACCTCGTCCACCTGGAGGAGCTGCAGGCGACGATCGAGCTGATGCAGGAAGCGGGGGCGCTCTAGTGGGAGGGCCGCCGGGGTGACCGCCGGCCGCCCCGCGCCGGCATGGCTCGTCCTCGCCGGGCTCCTGACCGGCGCCGCGGCGGTGCTGCCGGCGGCCTACCTGTTCGCCGTCGTCGCGGGCGACCTCGGCGACGCGCTGGCCGAGGCGCTCACCTCGCGCACCGCCGCGATCCTCGTCCGAACGCTCGGCCTGGCGGCGGCGGTGACCGCGACGGCGATCGCGATCGCCCTGCCGATCGGATGGCTGACGGTGCGCACCGACCTGCCCGGCCGGCGGATCTGGGCGGTCCTCTGCACGCTGCCGCTCGTCATCCCCAGCTACGTCGGCGCCTACCTCTTCGTCGCCGCGCTCGGCCCGAACGGGATGCTCCAGGACGCGCTCGGGGTCGAGGGGCTGCCGTCGATCTACGGCTTCGGCGGCGCCTGGCTGGTGCTCAGCCTGTTCACCTACCCGCTGGTCCTGCTGCCGCTGCGGAGCGCCCTACGGCGGATCGACCCCCAGCTGGAGGACGCGGCGCGGGCGATGGGCCGCGGGCCGCTGGCCGTGTTTCGCTCCGTCGTCATGCCGCAGCTATGGCCGGTCCTGGCCGCGGGTGGGCTGCTCGTCGCGCTCTACGTGGTCAGCGACTTCGGCGCCGTCTCGCTGCTGCGCTTCGACTCGTTCACGCGCGAGATATACGTCGCCTACCGCTCCAGCTTCGACCGCACCGCCGCGGCCAGCCTCGGCGCCGTCCTGGTGATCGTGATGTTCGGGCTGCTGCTGCTCAGCTCCCGCCTGCGCTCGGCCAGGGTCGTGCACCGGCTGGGGCCGGGGACGCTGCGACCGGCCAGGCCGTACCGACTGGGACGGTGGCGCTGGCCGGCGCTCGCCCTCTGCGCCGCAATCGCGGCGATCGCCTTCGTCCTCCCCGTCGGCGTCCTCTTCTACTGGGCCGCCGAGGGGATCTCCACTGGCTCGACGCCGCTGTCGCGTGCAGCGGCGCTGGCCGGTAACTCGTTCCTCGTCTCGGCGGGGGCGGCGGCGCTCGGCGCCCTGGCCGCGCTCGCGGTCGCGGCGCTCGCCGTGCGCCACTCCGGGCGGCTGAGCGCCGTGGTCGAGCGCGCGTCGCACGCCGGCTACGCGCTTCCGGGCATCCTCGTCGCCCTGGCGCTCGTCTTCTTCGCCACGCGGCTGGTCCCCTCGCTCTACCAGACCACCGCCCTGCTCGTCTTCGGTCTCACGATCCACTACCTGCCGCTCGGCATCGGGCCGATCGCCGCCGCCCTGCTCCAGGTCTCCCCGCGCGTCGAGGAGGCGGCGCGGGGCCTCGGTCGGGGCCGAGCCGAGGTCTTCCGCTCCGTGACCGCGCCGCTTGCCCGCGGCGGGCTGCTGGCGGGCGCGGCGTTGATCTTCCTGCACGCGATGAAAGAGCTGCCGGCGACCCTGATCCTCGCGCCGCTCGGCTTCGAGACCCTGGCAACCGACATCTGGACGCAGACCAGCTTCGGCTTCTACGAGGCGAGCGCGATCCCGGCGCTGCTCCTGCTCCTCGTGGCCGCCGCCCCGGTCTACCTGCTCAGCGAGCGCGGCGCGACCGCTCCCTGACCCGGGTGCCGCGAGCGCTGGGAATCGGGGTCGCCCTCGCCGTCGCCCTGGCGGCGATCTCGCTGGCGCTTCCCTACCAGCCCGTCTACGACCCGTGGGGCTGGCTGGTCTGGGGACGGGAGCTGGTCCGGCTCGACCTGGCCACGGCCGACGGGCTCTCCTGGAAGCCGCTGCCGGTCCTGATCGACGCGCCGCTCTCGCTGCTCGGCGACGCCGCGCCGAAGGCGTGGCTGCTCGTGGCGAGGAGCGGCTGGCTGATCGCGCCTCTGCTGGCCGGCTGGCTCGCGGCGCGGCTGGCCGGGGAGGAGGCGGGGCGGTGGCGAGCGGTCGCGGCGGTGCTCGCCTCCGCCTCGGTGGCGCTGACGGGCGACTCGTTCACCCCGCCGGCGCGGCAGTTCACCGGCGGCCTCTCCGAGCCGCTGCTGGTTGCGCTCGTGCTCGGCGCCGTGGCCGCGGCGCTGGCCCGGCGCCCCGCGGCGGCGCTCTGGCTCGGCGTCGCCGCGGCGCTGCTGCGGCCCGAGTGCTGGCCCTTCCTGGCGATCTGGGCTTTGTGGGCCGTCCGCGAGGACCCGGGCCTGCGCCCGCATGCGCTGGCCGCCGCCGTGCTCGTCCCGCTGGCCTGGTTCGTCCCGGACCTCGTCGGCGCCGGCGACCCGCTCGCCGGCTCGCGCACCGCGCGGGGAGGCCCGCTCGAGCCGCTCGACGCCTTCGACGTGCTCGGCAGGGCGCTGGCCGCCCCGCTCGCCGCGGCGTGGATCGGCGTCGCCCTCCTCGTCGCCGGCCGCTGCGAGTTTTTCCCGGGCTATAGGGCGGTAAAAGCTCGCAGCACGGACCGCGTGCTCACCGTACTGCTGGTCGGCGCGGGCGCCTGGATCGGCTTGGTCGCCACGATGGCGATCGCCGGCTTCGCCGGTCTACCGCGCTTCCTCGCCCCGGCAAGCGCCGCGATCGCGATCGTCGGTGGGGTGGGCCTCGCCCGCGGTGGGGCAGCCGCCTTCGGGCGGCCACCCACCGGGGCGGCCGGCGGCGCGGCGGGCAGGCTGCGCACCGGGACGGTCACCGTCGCGGCGGGCCGGTCGCGCAGCTGGCAGGCAGCGCTAATCGGCGTCGCACTGGGCCTCGCCGTCGCCGGCTTCGGTCTACGGGCCGCCAAAGTCCCCGGCGACCTGCGCGACGTGAACCACCAGGCCTCGCTGGTGAACGGCCTCTTCGACCTGACCGACCGAGTCGATACCGACCGCCTGCTCACCTGCGGCCACCACGTCCGCCTGGCCAACCTCCTGACCCCTCCCACGGCCCTCGCCTGGCACCTCGACGAGCCCCTAGCCTCCGTCCGCACCATCGCCCACCCCGAATACGGAGTGGCGCTTTCGACACGACGACTCCCGGGGAAGCTGCTGGCCCGGCTGGGCCGCTGGCGAGCCACCGACCTGTCCTGCTGACCCGCGCGCCTAGCGGTTTGCCAGGGTTGTCGGCGTCTCCGGCACCACCCGGTAAGGCTGCTCCGGCTCCTCGTCCCGCTCGTGGTAGACGCTGTCCGCGTTGACCGCCCAGATGTCGTGGTCGGCGCCGTCGCAGAGGTTCTCGACGGCGCGAATCGCGGTCAGCATCGAGTGATCGGAGTTGTTGTACCTGTGCAGGCCGTTGCGGCCGATCTGCTGCAGGTTCGAGATGCCGTCGAGCCAGGCCCGGATCCCGGCGACCCGCTCGGCGTACTCGGCGTCGTAGATCGGATAGGCCTTCGGCACGCGGACGACGTGGCCGTCCGTCACCCGCTCCGCCGGAACGAGGCCGAGCTCGGCGATCTCGCGGCGGGCGAGCGCGACCAAGTCGGCGTCGTCGCTGTCCCAGAGGTCGTCGCCCTCGAAGCAGAAGTACTCGAGCCCGACGCAGGAGCGGCGCGGGTCCGGCGTCATCCACGGGCTCCAGGCGCGGAAGTTCTGGATCCGGCCGACCCGCGCGCGGGGGTCGTGGACGTAGACCCAGTTGTCGGGGAAGGGCGGCTCGCCGTCGATCACGAGGGCGACGGTGAGGAAGTCGCGGTAGCGCAGGCCGGCGGCGGACTCGCGCACGGGCGCCGGCGCGGCCAGCCCGGCGACGGTCCGCAGCGGGATCGAGGAGATCGCCGCCGAGACGCCCGTCTCCTCGCCGCCGGCAGCGACCGCCGTCACGCGACCCCCCTCGAGGCGCAGGCCTTCGACCCTGGCGTCGAGGCGAACCTCGCCCCCCGCCGCCTCGATCCGCCGCGCCATCTCCTCCCACATCTGCCCGGGGCCGAGGCGGGGATAGCGGAACTCCTCGATCAGGCTCTTCGGCCGCTCGCCGCGACGGCCGGGCAGCGCCTCCCGCGCCGCGCGCCAGAGCGAGAGGTCGGCGATCCGCTGCGCCGCCCACTCGGCGCGCAGCTCGTCGGTCGGCACGCCCCAGACCTTTTCCGTGTAGGTCTTGAAGAAGAGCTCGAAGAGGCGGCGGCCGAAGCGTGCCGTCACCCAGTCCTCGAAGCTCTCCTCGGCCTTGCCGGGCTGAAGGCGGGCGCGCGCGTAGGAGGCCGCGCAGCGGGCCAGCTCGGCCGGGCCGACCTTGGCGACCACGTCGGCGGCGCGCAGCGGGTAGTCGACGAAGCGGCCGCGCCAGTAGATCCGCGAGAGGCGCGGGCGCACCAGCATCTCGGCGCCGAGCACCTCGTCCCAGATGGCCTCGACCTCGGCGCTCTTGGTGAAGAAGCGGTGGCCGCCGAGGTCGAAGCGGTAGCCGTCGGCAACGACCGTGCGCGCCAGCCCGCCGACCACGTCGTCGGCCTCGAAGACGACCACCGGCAGGCCCCGGCCGCTGAGCAGATAGGCGGCGGTCAGGCCGGCTGGGCCTCCGCCGAGCACGGCAACGGGTGCGTCGGGGTGGGTGAAGGGGCGAGGCTCCATCGCGGCGCGAGATGGTATTAGGTAACCCTAATGCGCGCTCCCTCCCCCCTGCGAGACCCGGCCGCCAGGCCTGTGCGGCTGTCGCTTGCCGTCGTCGTGCCCGCCTCCGACGACCCCGCGACGGCGGCCCGCTGCACGGCCGCGCTGCGGCAAGGAGAGCGACAGCCGGACGAGCTGCTCGTGCAGCGCGAGCCGGCCGGCGCAGGTCCCGCTGCGGCGCGCAACGCGGGCGCGGCGCGCACCGATGCCGACCTGCTCGTCTTCGTCGACTCCGACGTCGAGGTCCAGCCCGACGCGCTGGAGCGAATCGAGCGGCGGTTCGCGGGCGACCCGGAGCTGGCGGCGGTGTTCGGCGCCTACGACGACGCTCCGGCCGCGGCGGGCCTCACGTCCCGCTTCCGCAACCTGCTCCACCACCACGTGCACGTCTCCTCGCCGGGCGAGGCGGAGACCTTCTGGGCGGGGCTCGGCGCCGTCCGCCGTGCCGCGTTCGAGGCGGTCGGCGGCTTCGACGCGCGGCGCTTCCCGCATCCGAGCGTCGAGGACGTCGAGCTGGGCATGCGCCTGCGCGCGAGCGGCGCCCGGATCCTGCTCGATCCGGCGATCCGCGGGCGCCACCTGAAGGAATGGAGCGTGACGAGCATGGTCCGCACCGATCTGTGGCGGCGCGGCGTCCCCTGGGCGCGGCTGCTGCTGGGCCGCGGGCACCGCTCGACCGCGCTCAACCTCGGCTGGCGGCACCGCGGCAGCGCACTCGCCGCGCTGGCGCTCGTCCTCGCGGCGTTCGCGCGCCGCCGCCGCCTCGCGTTCGTGTCCATGCTGACCTTCGTCGCGCTCAACCGCGACTTCCACGCCCTGCTCGCCCGGCGCGGCGGCGTGCCCCTCGTGCTCGCCGGCATCCCGCTGCACCTGCTCCACCATCTGACCGCGGTCGCCTCGGTGCCGGTCGCCGCCGTGCTCCATCTTCGCGATCGCCGCCTCCAGCGCCGGGGTCTGGCGACTTATGCCCCCTATAGCGACGGAAAGTCGCCAGAGGGCGGTTCGGGATGAGCCCTCCGGGCCACCCCGGCGCCGTGCGCGTCGGCATCGTGGGCTGCGGCCGGATCGTCGAGCGCGGTTACCTGCCGGCCGCGCGCGGACTCGACGGCGTCGAGATCGTCGCTCTGGCCGATCGCGACGCGGGACGCCTGGCGGATTGCCGGGCGCTCGCGCAGGCGGCGGGTGAGGCGACGGCCGGCTTCGTCGACGCGGCCGCCATGCTCGACGCCGGCGGCCTCGACGCGCTCGTCGTCGCGACCCCCGCGGACGGACACGTCGAGCTCGCGACCCTCGCCGCCCGCGCCGGACTGCCCTGCCTGATCGAGAAGCCGCCCGCCACGGACCTCGCCGGTGCGGCCGCGCTGACGGCGCTCGATCCGGCGCCATGGATCGGCTTCAACCGCCGCTTCCTGCAGGGCGCCGCGCTCGCTCCGCTGGTCCCCGCCGAGGGCTGGCTCGAGCTGGACCTCGTGCTGCGCTTCCAGCGCGGTGGCTGGGGCGCCCACCAGAGCCGCGACGAGGCGCTGCTCGACGCCGGCACGCACCTGATCGACCTCGCCGCGTTCCTCGCCGATTCCGATCCGATCGCGGTGCGCGGCGCCGACGTCGGGCCGGAGCGGGCGAGCCTCGAGCTGGAGCTGACCCGCGGACGCGCTCGCATCGCCTGCGCGACCGATCGTCGCTACGCGGAGCGGGTCCACGTCCGCGACCGGTCCGGCAGCACGATCGCGGCGAGCACAACCAACGGCTGGCGGGCACGGCTGGCGCGGCTGCGGGGCGGGGAGGACCCTCTCGTCGGCTCGCTGCGTCGCCAGCTGGAGTGCTTTGCCGCCGCGACCCGCGGCGAGGACCCCGGCACGCTCGCCAATGCCCGCGCCGGGAGGATGGCGATGGCGGTGGTGGAGGCGGCGCGCCGCTCGGCCGAGCTCGGGGGCGCCGAGGTCGCCGTCGCGATCCCGGCGGTGGAGCCGGCGTGATCGCGGTCCTGCAGTTCGACGCGGCGAGCGCTCGCCTGCTCGATCGGCTCGGCGGCGAAGGGCGGCTGCCGAACCTGGAAGCGCTGCGGGCGCGCGGCAGCCACGTGCCGCTGGAGAGTCCGGCCGAGCACTTCCCGGCGAGCGCCTACCAGTCGCTCTACCGCGGGGTCGAGGTCGGCGACCACGGCCTCTTCTATCCGTTCCAGTGGTCGGCGCCGGGCCAGTCGATTCGGCTCGCGGCGGAGTTCGACGCGGCGCCGGCGGTCTGGGAGCGGCTGGCGGCGGCGGGTCGGTCCACGCTCGCGATCGATCCCTACGAGTGCCACGCGCCCCGGGCGGCGGAGGGCGTCCTGGTCTGCGGCTGGGGGATGCGCGAGCGGGTCATCCTCGAGCGCTGGTCGGTCCCGGGCGAGCCTGACCGGGCGCTGCGGCGGCGCCACGGCCGGCCGCCGAACGTGACCGAGGTCTTCGGCGCTCAGCGACCGGCCGAGCTGGCACGGCTGCGCGAGCGCTTCCTCGCCGCCCCGGTCCGCGTCGCCGACGCGGCGATCGAGCAGCTGCGTCAGCGGCGCTTCGACCTGGTCTGGCTCACCTTCGCCGCGCCGCACCTCGCCGGGCATCGGCTCTGGGAGGTGCCGCCCTACCTCGACGACGGGCGGCTCGCGGCGACCGAGCGGGAGCGGCTCGCGGCGGCGCTCGGCGACGTCTACGCCGAGGTCGATGCCCAGCTCGGTCGGGTGCTGGACGCGCTCCCCGACGACGCCGACGTGATCGCCTGCTCGGTGCTCGGCATGGACGTGAACACGAGCCGCGCCGACATGCTGCCGGGCATGCTCGCCGCGGTCCTGGGCGAGGGGCGCGACGACGGCACCGCGGACTCCGACTCCGGCGCGATGTGGCGGTTGCGCGCCGCGCTCTCGGGACGGGTGCGAGGGGCGGTCGCGGCGGCGATGCCCGACCGGATGGCCCTGGAGCTGACCGCCCGCATGGAGCTGCGGGGGATCGACTGGTCGACGACCCGGGCGTTCGCCCATCCGGCGGACAACCAGGGGTACGTCCGACTCAACCTGAAGGGCCGCGAGCGCGACGGGGTCGTCGACGAGGCCGAGGTCGACGAGCTACTCGACCTGATCGCGGCAGGCCTGGCCGACTTCCGCGATCCCGACGGGGAGCCGGCGGTCGCCGCCGTCGACCGGGTTGCCGAGCGGTGGGAGGGCGGCGCAGCCGATCGGCTCCCGGACCTCGTAGTGCGCTGGCGCCCGACCTCCTCGGTGGCGATCGAGGCCCTGCACTCGCCGCGCTTCGGAACCGTGCGGCGGCATGGCTACGGCAGCGGGCGGACCGGCAACCACACCGACGGCGACGCCTGGGCGATCCTGGCGCCGGGCGCCTCACGAGTCCGCGACCCGGGTCGCCCCGCGCGGATCGTCGACATCGCGGCGACGGTGGCGGCGCTCACCGAGGCGGATGCCAGTGGCCTTGCCGGCGAGTCCTTGCTGGAGGGGTAAGGGACGAGGGGAAGGGTGTCTCCCGCCCGGACAAACGCCGGCCTAATGAGGCCGGCGTTTTGAGTATCCGCCCGTTCGGGAGACACCCTTCCCCTCGTCCCTCGAGCCCCACCGCTCGAACCCGATGCCCGCAGCAATCGCCACCTGGGCCGTGCAGATCAAGCCTCCCACGGTTGGTCCTTCAGCAAAGCCGGCTTTAAGCAGGCCGGCGTAGAAGGAGGCCGAGCCGAGGCGGCGGTCCGGGCCGGTGGCGCGGAAGCGCGCGGCGCCGCGGCCGTAGCGGTACTGCTGGCGGAGAAAGGCGCGGCTGTCGAGGTCGGGGCGATGCGTGACCACAGCCTCAGGTGTGAAGCGCGGTGCGGCTCCACGCGCCGCAGCGCGTGCCGCCCAGTCGCGGTCCTCGCCGGCGGCGACGGGGAACGACTCGTCAAAGGGCAGCTCGACGAGCAGCCGGCGGGAGCAGGCGAGGTTGCAGGTCGCGGCGAAGCCGGGGGAGGAGGAGCCCGGCTCGGCGGCGACCCGCTGCAGGTAGTCGGCGATCGCCTGCCAGGCCCGGTCGGCCGGACCGGCGTCGGAGGCGACAACGGTCCGCCCCGCCGAGCACTCGACCAGGCCGGCCAGGATCGGCCCCGCCAGCGCCTCGACCCACCCCGGCTCCGGCTCGCAGTCGTCGTCCGTGAAGCACACGACCTCCCCGCCCGCCGCCTCGACCCCAGCATTCCGAGCCCCCGCCGGCCCCCTGCCCTCCAACCGCACCAGCCTCGCCCCACCCTCACGCGCGATCCCTGCGACGACGCCCTGCTCGACCGATCCGTCGTCAACCACGACCACCTCGGTGGCAATCGTTTGCCCCCGAAGTGCCGCCAAGCACCCACGCAGCTTCCCGGGTCGATCCCTGGTCGGCACCACAACTGAAACGCCCATGCCCCGCATTCTCGTCCCTGCGGTGCCGTTCACGACAGGACGGACATGCGCACCCCCGAACGGGCGGATACTCAAAGTCGCGCGCTAATTAGCGCGCGACTTGTCCGGGCGGGGGTGCGCATGTCCATCCTCACGCGGACCGCCCTCCGGGACTCCTAGAATCGACGGGATGCGAGTTCTGCTCACGAACGACGATGGGATCTCGGCCCCGGGGTTGCAGGCCGCCCGCCGCACCCTGCGCGAGATCGACGGGGTCGAGGTCGACGTGATCGCCCCGGACTCGAACCGCAGCGCCACGGCGCGCAGCATCACGACCCGCTCGCCGCTGACCGTCGAGGAGGTCGAGTTCGGCGACGGCGATCGCGGCTACGCGACCGACGGCACGCCGGTCGACTGCGTCCGCTTCGCCGAGCTGGGCCTGGTCGGGCACCGACCCGACCTGATCGTCTCCGGGATCAACCACGGCGCCAACCTCGGCGACGACATCACCTACTCCGGCACCGTCGCCGCCGCCTTCGAGGGCATCGTCCTGGGCATCCCGGCCGTGGCGATCTCCCAGCAGTCCTCCGGCGGCGGCATGGGCTACGTCAGCGGCCGGTTCGAGTTCGGCGTCGCGGCCGCGTTCGTCGCCGAGCTGGTCGCCAAGCTGCTCACCGAGCCGATGCCCCCGGCGACGCTGATCAACGTCAACTGCCCCGCCGGCGAGCCGACCGGCGTCGAGGTGACGAAGCTCGGCAAACGCCTCTACAACGACGAGCTGAAGCTGGTCTCCGAGGACGAGAAGGGCCGCCGCCACTACGAGATCTACGGCTGGCAGCCCGGCTTCGAGGAGCTGGAGGGCACCGATCTGACCGCCGTCTCGCAGGGCCGGATCGCCGTCACCCCGATCCACTTCGACCTCACCGACCACGGCGGGCTGGAGCGGCTGCGCGAGTGGGGCTTCGACGGGATGCTCGCCGCCAGCGCCGCCTCTTCCGTGTGAGCGCGAGCACCGCCGAGCGCCGGGCCGCCGAGCTGCGCCGCGAGCTCGAGCACCACAACCACCGCTACTACGTCCTCGACGACCCGGAGATCGGCGACGACCGCTACGACGCGCTGCTCGACGAGCTGCGCGCGCTGGAGGCCGACCACCCGGAGCTGCGCATGCCCGACTCGCCGACCCAGCGGGTCGGGGCGCCGCCGCTCGAGCGCTTCGAGCAGGTCGAGCACGCCGAGCCGATGCTCTCGCTCGGCAACGCGCGCAACGAGGAGGAGCTGCGCGCCTGGGAGAAGCGCATCCGCAACCACCTCAAGCGCCTCGACATCAGCGCCTCGGAGTTCAGCTACACGACCGAGCCGAAGATCGACGGCCTGGCGATCTCGCTGACCTACGAGGACGGGGTGCTGACCCGGGGCGCGACCCGCGGCGACGGCCGGATCGGCGAGGACGTCACGCGCAACCTGCGCACGATCGGCGCGATCCCGCTCAGCATCGAGGACGCGCCGCCCCTGGTCGAAGTCCGCGGCGAGGTCTACCTGCCGATCGCCGACTTCAAAGCGCTCAACGAGCGCCGCGCCGAAGCGGAGGAAAGCACCTTCGCCAACCCGCGCAACTCCGCCGCCGGGTCGCTGCGCCAGCTCGACCCCGCGATCACCGCCCAGCGCCCGCTCTCGATCTGGTGCTACGCGCTCGGCGCGGCGCCCGGGCTCGACCTCGCCTCGCACAGCGAGGAGGTCGAGTGGCTCGCCAAGCGTGGCTTCAAGGTCAACCCGGACACCGGCCACCACGAGGGGATCGAGTCGACGGTGAAGCGATGCCGCTGGTGGGAGGAGCGGCGCGAGGAGCTCGACTACGAGATCGACGGCGTCGTCGTCAAGGTCGACGAGCGGGCGCTGTGGCGCGAGCTCGGCGTCGTCGGCCGCGAGCCGCGCTGGGCGATCGCCTGGAAGTTCCCGCCGACGACGGCGACGACGACGCTGCGCAAGGTCGTCTGGAACGTCGGCCGCACCGGCCATCTGGTGCCGTTCGCGATGCTCGAGCCGGTCCACGTCGGCGGCGTCACCGTCTCCACCGCGACGCTGCACAACGAGGAGGACCTGGCGCGCAAGGACGTCCGCGTCGGCGACGAGGTCGTCGTGATGCGGGCCGGCGACGTGATCCCCCAGGTCGTCTCGCCGATGGTGCAGCGCCGCCCGAAGGGGACCCGCCGGGTCAAGCCGCCCACCAAGTGCCCGGCCTGCCGCACGCCGACGGTCAAGCCGGAGGACTCGGTCTTCACGATCTGCCCGAACCGCGCCGGCTGCCCCGGCCAGTCCTTCCAGCACGTCAAACACTTCGTCAGCAAGGGGGCGATGGACATCGACGGGCTGGGGGAGAAGCAGGCGATGCGCTTCCTCCAGGAAGGACTGATCGCCGACGTCGCCGACGTCTACGACCTGGACGAGGAGCGCCTGTCCGGTCTGGAGGGCTTCGGCGAGGTCTCGGCCCGCAACCTCGTCGCCGCGATCGAGGCCTCCCGCTCGCGCCCCTTCAAGCGGGTCCTCTACGCGCTCGGCCTGCCGGGGGTGGGCTACGTGACGGCGGAGGCGCTGGCCGACCACTTCGGCTCGATCGACGATCTGCATGCCGCCGACCCCGAGCGGATCGAGGAGGTCGAGGGCGTCGGGCCGATCATGGCCGTCCAGATCGCCGAGTCGCTGGCCGACGAGCGCACCTGGGCGCTGGTCGAGAAGCTGAAGGAGAAGGGCCTCCGGCTGGAGCAGGACCCCTCCGAGCGGCGTGCGGCCGGTGGCCCGCTCGACGGCAAGACGCTCGTCCTCACCGGAACGCTGCCCGAGCTGACCCGTGAGGAGGCCGCGGCGCTGATCAAGTCCGCCGGAGGCAAGGTGACCAACTCGGTCTCGAAGAAGACCGATTACGTCGTCGCCGGCGAGAGCCCTGGCTCGAAGCTGGCCAAGGCCGAGGGGCTCGGCGTCGAGGTCATCGACGAGGCGGCCCTGCGCGCGCTCGTCGGCTAGCCGCGAGCGAATCCCGCCTTCCGCGACGAAGAAATCTCATTCCCGGCACATTCCGCGCGCCACGCGCGCGCCGAGGCTCGTCAGGCTCGGGGGCATGTCCCTCGCTCAGATCGGACCGTTGACGGCCGTGCTCGAAGATGCGGCGACCGCGGTCGCCGCCGGGGCCGTCATCGGCAGCTCCGCGGGTGGCATTGCGGGGCTGATCACGCGGTGGCCTCTCGAGGTGCTCGAGCGTCGCGCCATGGGCGATGGCTATAAGGGCGCCGCAATCGGTGCGTTGGTCGCGATGGTCGACACCTTCCTTGTCTATTTGCTATGAAATGAGTTGTCTGTATGAAATGGTCTCTGCCCACACGTCGTGAAATTCGGCACGCCAACTATGGAATCGCCGTAGCCGCGATCATCCTCGTGGTCGGTGTCCTCGTCTTCCAGGACGCCGGCGAAGGCGTCCTCAAGCTGGTCGGTCTCGTCGGCTTCGCATCGGCGTTTGTCGTCTCCCATGCCCTCGATGCCGTCGCTGACCGTCGCGACCGGCGCTGTGGGCGCGAGCCTCAGTAAGACGCCACCAGCGCCGCGATTCGGTCCTGTTCGCGGTGGGCGAGGCTGAGGTCGTAGACGCTCGCCATCAGGATCGAGAAGATCATCACCTTGCCGCTGCGGTTGAAGCAGTAGCCGGAGAGGGCGCTGACGCCGGTCAGCGTGCCGGTCTTGGTGCGGCAGCGGGCCTCGGCCGGGGTGCCCAGGGTGCGGTCGTCGACCGTGCCCTCGCGGCCGGTCAGCGCCAGCCCCTGGATGAACTCGTCGGCGACCTCGTTGCCGTGCATCGAGTCGAGCAGGCGGACGACGTCCGAGGGCCGGGCACGGTTGGACCTGGTCAGCCCGGAGCCGTCGACCGCGTGCACGTTGGTGCCGAGGCCGCGCACGAACCGCTCGATCACCGCCGCGCCGGCCGTCGTCGTCCCGGCCGAGCCGAGCTGCGCGCCGAGCAGCTTGATCAGCATCTCGGCGTAGAAGTTGTTCGACGCCACGTTCGTCGTCTCGGCGAGCTGCTCGACGGTCGGCGAGCGCACGACGCCGATTAGCTGTGCGTCGGCCGGGGTGGCCCGCCGCGCGACGCCCGCCCGCAGCGCGATCCCAGCCGCGCGCAGCGAGCGGGCCAGCGCCGCGGCGGCAACCCTGGCCGGATCGGCGGCGAAGCCGCTGCCGCGCGAGTCGCGGTAGCCGGAGTTGAAGGCGAGCCCGGAGAGGGGGCCGATGTAGGCGCTGGTCCCGTAGCCCGAGTCGGCGACCCCGCGCAGCCGGTCGAAGATCGTGTCGTCCGCGTACAGCCTGCCGGTCACCCGCTCGATCCCGGCAGCGCGGACCTGCGCCCTGAGGGCGAAGAGGTTCGTCCCCAGCCCGCCGAGGAAACGCCCGTAGAAGGCGGGCGAGCCGAGCGCCGGGTCGCCCCCGCCGCGCAGGTAGAGGCTGCCGTGGAGGACGCCGTCGAGCCCGACCCAGCCGTCGGTGAGCAGCTTCGTCGGGATCCGGTACTCGGGCCCGAGCTCGGCCAGCGCGGTCGCGGTCGTGAACAGCTTCATGTTCGAGGCGAGCGGCCGCAGCCGGTTCGGCGCCCGCGTGCAGACGGTGGCACCGCCGTCCTCGATCACGACCAGGCCGCTCGCCAACCCGCCCCCGCGCACGAGTCGCTCCCGCATCTGCTCGCATTTCGGGCTGGCCGCGCCGGCACCGCCGGCCGCGACGCCGGCCAGGACGAACGCGATCGCGAGCAGCGTCCAGAGTCGCCTCATCGGGTACAGGAACACGGAGATCGCCCAAGGTAGCGGCGATCCCGGCGGGGCACCCGATCGGCCTGGGATAATGCATGTTTATGGGCAAGGTCGTCGACATCGAGGCGAAATCGCGCCGCAAACGCGGCAAAGGTCGCAAACGCCCCTCGAAGACCGCCCTGGTGCTCGGCGGCGGCGGCTTCACCGGCGGCGTCTACGAGATCGGCGCGCTGCGCGCGCTCGACCTGCTCGCCGTCAACAGCACCGTCAACAACTTCGACATCTACGTCGGCACCAGCGCCGGCTCGTTCGTCGCGACGATGCTCGCCAACGGGGTCACGCCCGAGGAAATGATGCAGGTGATCAACGACCGGGTGCCGTCGGACCTCGAAGACCTCGACCTCGACACGGTCCTGCGGCCCAACTACCTCGGCTTCCTGCAGAAGGCCGCGCTGCTGCCGCTGCGCTCGGCCGAGCTGCTGCTGCGGCTTGCACGGATGGGCGAGTTCTCGGCGATGGACATCGGCGTCGGTCTCGCCGAGAACCTGCCGACCGGCTTCTACTCGGGCGACGGCGTCGCCGACTACATCGAAGGCATGCTGACCGAAACGGGGCGCACCAACGACTTCCGCCGGCTCGAGCGAGAGCTGTACCTGACCGCCACCGACCTCGACACCTGCGAACGGCTCGTCTTCGGCGAGCCGGGCTGGGACGACGTGCCGATCTCCAAGGCCGTCCAGTGCTCGACCACGCTGCCGATCGTCTACAAGCCGGTGGATCTGAAAGGACGCCAGCTGGTCGACGGCGGGATCCGCTCGACCACGAACGTCGACATCGCGGTCGAGAAGGGCGCCAAGTTCATCATCGTCGTCAACCCGCTCGTCCCCTACGTCAACGACTTCGAGAAGACGATCCCGACCGTGTTCGGCAACCGCGTCCGCCGCGTCGCGGACATGGGAATGCCGGCGATCGCCAACCAGGTCTTCCGGTTGATCGCCCACGCCCGTCTGCATCAGGCGGTCGAGCAGTGGCAGGAGAAATACCCCGGCGTCGACATCATCCTGATCGAGCCCGAGCCGACCGACGAGCTGATGTTCGGCACGCCGATCATGGACTACTCGCGACGGCTGCAGATCGGCCGGCACGGCTTCGAGTCGGTCACGGCCACGCTCGCCAAGGACTACGACCGCTACAAGGAGACCGCCGAGCGCCACGGCCTCGAGATCTCCGCCCGCCGCGTCCGCCGCGCGGTAGAGCGGGCGGCGGAGGAGGAGTCGGGCCATAACTCGACCTGGCGCCGCGTCCTGGAGCAGACCACCTCGGCCCTGCTCCGCCAAAGCGGCGAAGCGTCCTAGCGCTCGCCGCGGGGTTCAGCCCGCGTAGAGCTTCTCGATCTGCGGCTCGTGCCGTTCGGCGACGACGTTCCGCTTGACCTTCATCGTCGGCGTCAGCTCGCCGTTCTCCTGCGAGAGGTCGTGGGGAAGGATCGCGAGCTTCTTGACCTGCTCGACCCGGGCGAACCTCTCGTTGACCTTCGCCAGGTGGGCGTCGATCGCCTCGCGCACCTGCGGGTCGGCGGCCAGCCGCTCGGGGTCCTCGGGCAGCCCGTGCTCCTTCGCGTAGGCGACCGCCTCTTCGGGGTCGAGCGTGACGAGGCCGACCAGGTAGGGCCGCCGGTCGCCGACGACGACGCACTGCGAGACGAGCGGGTGCTGCTTGATCTCGTTCTCCAGGTTCGCCGGGGTGATGTTCTTGCCCCCTGCGGTGATGATGATGTCCTTCTTGCGGCCGGTGATCTTGATGAAGCCGTCGGAGTCGATCTCGCCGAGGTCGCCGGTGTGCAGCCAGCCGTCGACGATCGTCTCGCGGGTCGCCTCCTCGTTCTTGTAATAGCCCTGGAAGACGTTCGGTCCCTTGACGAGGATCTCGCCGTCGTCGGCGATCTTCACCTCGCAGCCGGGGAACGGCTTGCCGATCGTGCCGATCTTGAAGTCGTCGGGGGTGGAGATCGTCGCCGCGGTCGAGGTCTCGGTCATCCCCCACCCCTCCAGCACCAGCACGCCGGCGGCGTCGAAGAAGCGCAGGATGTCGGGGTTGATCGGCGCCGCGCCGGACACGGCGAGCCGCAGGTTGCCGCCGAACAGGCCGCGGATTTTCGAGAGGACTTTCTTGTCGGCGAACTCGTACTGCTTGCGCAGCAGGAAGCCGGGCTGCTTGCCTGCCCTTTCGGTCTCGCGCATCTTCTGCCCGACCTTGATCGCCCAGTCGAAGATCGCCTTTTTGAGGCCGCCCTCTTTCTCCATCGCGCTGGTCGCGGTCGTGTAGATCTTCTCGAAGATCCGCGGCACCGAGGGGAAGTAGGTCGGTTTCAGCTCGGCCATGTTCGGCATGATCTTCAGCGGATCGCGCTCCCAGTAGGCGAGCGTCGCGCCGAGGTCGAAGCTGCCGAGCTGGATCAAGAGGGCGAAGGAGTGGGCGAGCGGCAGGTAGAGGTAGCTGACGTCTTCGGGCTCGATCACGCTGGTCTGGTTGACCATGTCGAGCATCGCCCGGTAGTTGCCGTGGCTGATCACGCAGCCCTTCGGCGGCCCGGTCGTCCCCGACGTGTAGATGAAGGTGCAGACGTCGTCCTTGGTCACCGAGGACCAGCGCTGCTCCCACTCGGCGGCGTCGCGGCCGGCGCCGCGGGCGACGAGGTCGTCGAATGAGATCGCGTCGTCGCTCGAGCCGGTCATCCGCACGACCTGCTCGAGCAGCGGCAGCCGGTCGCGGACCTTGCGGATCTTCTCGATCTGCTCCTCGTCCTCGACGACGACGACCTTGGCGTCGGAGTTCTCCAGCACGTACTGGCACTCCTCGGGCGAGTTGGTCTGGTAGATCGGCACGACCACCGCGCCCACCGAGAGGGCGGCGAAGTCGAAGTAGGTCCACTCGGGCCGCGTGTTGCCGAGGATCGAGACCTTGTCGCCCTTCTGCACCCCGAGGTCGATCAGTCCGAGCGCGAGCGAGCGGACGGTGTCGCGGACCTCCTCGAAGCTGCGCGTGATCCAGGCGTCGCCTTCCTTGAAGCGGATCGCCGGGGCGCCGCCGTAGAGCTCCGCGGCGCGCGGCAGCAGGTCCGCCAGCGTGGCCGATTTGGTTCCCCGCTCCTCCACGCGGGGGAGTCTAGTTAAACGGCGCTGCGACTCGTGGGCGGGGCCTAGGCCGCCCTGGCGCCCTGTTGGTTGCCCCGTCCGGAGAGCTGCCGCAGCGAGGTCCGGAAGAGGGACTTGTCGATCCGCCCGTGGAAGATCGGCACGCCCATCTCCATGCATTTGCCGATCACCTCCTGCCGCTTCATGTGCATCTCGTCGGCGAGCTCGGACGGAGTGAGGTGATTGGCCACGGCGGACCTCCCAGGTAGTTGAAATCGGGTATCCGAGTTTTACCCCCAGGGCTGGACGTGTCAACCGCTCAGCGGGGGCGTTCCTGGGGTTATGCCGCTATATAGGGGGTCAAGCTCAGGAACGTCCCGGGCGGGCCGCGATAATGCGCGGCCGTGTCCGAGCTCGCCGCCACTCCGATCCCCCGCCGCGGGCGCCTCTGGATCGTCCTCGCCCTGGGGCTCACGCTCTTCGCGCTCGGCTATTCCCTGGTTGAGCTCTCGACCAGGGAGGCAGGTCGCGAATTCGTCCGGGTCGAGGGAATCGCCGCCGCGCAGCGCACCTTCGCCGGCGTCCCGCAGGAAGGCGACCGGCTCGGCTCGGCCGATGCGCCGGTCTCGGTCCAGCTCTTCAACGACCTCCAGTGCGGCACCTGCGCCGACGCCTTTCTCGACACCGTGCCGTCGCTGGCCGAGCGCTACGCCCGACCCGGCGACGTCCAGCTGCTGATCCGCCACTACTCCTTCGCCCGCAACCCACTCCAGGTCGGCTTCTTCGCGGCCGAGGCGGCGGCCGAGCAGAACTACGGCTGGCAGTACACCTATCTCTTCTTCCGCAACCAGGCCGAGGGAGAGCGGTTCGGCGTCGGCGACGAGTTCCTCGAAGCGCTTGCCGCCTCGGTCGGCGAACTCGACACCGGCGAGTGGCGCGCATATCTCGATCGCGAGAGCGGCGAGGACGGCGAGATTACGGCGCGGCTCGAGGGAGACGAGGAGCTGGCCCGGGGCCTCGGCATCCGGGCCGAGCCGGCGGCGATCGTCAACGGCCCCGGCGGCACGCGCACGCTCCAGGACTCGCCGAGCCTCGTCCAGCTCGAACGCGCGATCGAAGCGGTCCGCTGATCCCCGGGCGCGTTTGTTGCGCATAGCGTAAGAAACGCGCCCGGGCCGGCTGTCAGGGCCCGGGTATCACCGGTCGGGGCGTGGGAGCGAGTCGCCGAGGATCAGGCGGGCGCGGTAGTAAAGCGCCTCGTCGACCGCGGGACGGGCGGCATCGCGGCGGTCGGCGCGGCTCGCCCGGTTCGCGCCGGTCCCGGCCGGCGCCTCGTCCCGGATCAGTCCCGCGATCCTCCCCCGCGAGGTGAACGTGGTGGTGGAGGGGGTATCGGACATCGTTCTTCTCCTTTCTACATTTTGTTGAGTATCTAACTCAAGAATATCTTGAAATAAAAAGAGGCGGCAGATGGGGCGGGGCGCCACCCGGCAAAAAGCGCGCCCCGCCCCGTCGCCTCTTCAGGCGGCTGCGGTTACCTCCGCATCGCTGCCGTCTTCGTGGCCCGGGGGAGTCGAGGCCCCCAGACCGTCGGACGACGACGAACCGCTGAAGCGTTTGGCCTGGCCGGGCTTCAGGTAGACGATCTGGCCCTCGCGCAGCTCGAGCTTCTGGAGTTCGTTGCGCGTCAGCTGCGCCCAGACCTGGGTCCCGTCGCCGAGCAGCATCTCGACCCGGATCTCGAAGCCGAGGGCGACGATCCGCTGGACCAGCGCCTCCTCGGTCCGCTCGTCGGGGTCGAGCACGACCTCCATGTCGTGCGGCCGCACGAAGTGCTCGCCGAGCCGGTTTACCTCGCCGACGAAGCTCATCACGAACTCGTTGGCGGGGTGGTCGTAGAGGTCGTCGGCGCTGCCGGACTGCTCGACCCGGCCCTGGTTCATCACGACCAGCTGCTCGGCGACGTCCATCGCCTCCTCCTGGTCGTGGGTGACGAAGATCGTCGTCACGTGCATCTCGTCGTGGAGGCGCCGCAGCCAGGCGCGCAGGTCCTTGCGCACCTTGGCGTCGAGCGCGCCGAACGGCTCGTCGAGCAGCAGGACCTTGGGCTCGACCGCCAGCGCCCGGGCGAGCGCCATCCGCTGCCGCTGCCCACCGGAGAGCTGCGAGGGATAGCGGTCGGCGAGCCCGTCGAGCTGGACCAGGCGCAGCAGCTCGTGGACGCGCTCCTCGATCTGCGGCTTCGTCCACTTGCGGATGCGCAGGCCGAAGCCGACGTTGCCGAACACGGTCATGTGCTTGAACGCCGCGTAGTGCTGGAAGACGAAGCCGACCCCGCGCTGCTGCGGCGGCTTGGCGGTGGCGTCCTCCCCGTGGATCCGCACGTCGCCGGCGTCGAGCGTCTCGAGCCCGGCGATCGCGCGCAGCAGCGTCGACTTGCCGCTGCCGCTCGGCCCGAGCAGCGCGGTCAGCGAGCCGTCGGGAACGTCGATGGAAACGTCGTTGAGAGCCTGAAAGTCACCGAAGCGCTTGTACGCTCCCTCGACTGAGATAGCCATCAGGCGCCCTCCTTTCTTTTCAGCAGGTTCATGACCAGGAGCGTGGACAGGGCGAGCAGGGCGAGCAGGATCGAGGCGCCGTAGGCGCCGGCGAAGTTGAACTGCTCGAACTGCTGGGAGACGAAGAGCGGCAGGGTTTCCGTCTGGCCGGAGATCTCGCCGGAGACGACCGAGACGGCGCCGAACTCGCCCAGCACGCGGGCGGTCGTCAGCACGACCCCGTAGCCGACGCCCCAGCGGATCGCCGGCAACGTCACCCGCCAGAAGGTCTGCCAGGCGTTGGCGCCCAGGGTGGAGGCGGCCTGCTCCTGCTCGGTGCCGATCTCCTGCAGCACCGGCACCGTCTCGCGCACGACGAAGGGCAGCGAGACGAAGATGCTGGCGAGGATCATCCCCGGCCACGAGAAGAGCACCTCGAGACCGTTTTCGGCGATGAAGGGGCCGAACCAGCCGTCGGTGCCGTAGAGCAGGAAGAGGGCGAGGCCGATGACGACGGGGGAGACCGCGAAGGGCAGGTTGATGATCGCGTCGACGAACCGGTTCCCCCACCAGCGGTGGCGGACCAGGAGCAGGGCGCAGCCGACGCCGAAGACCGTGTTGAGCGGCACGGCGACCGCGACCATCAGGAGGGTCAGCTGCAGCGCGTGCAGCCCCTCCGGCGAGGTGACCGCTTCGAATGGCGCCGCCAGCCCGTCCTCGAACGTCTTGTAGAAGATCATCGCGACGGGGGCGAGCAGCAGCGCGCCGAGGTAGCCGAGCGCGAGGGCGCGCAGCGACCAGCGGCTCTTGCGGCTTTCGCCGGCCATCAGGCGTGCCCTCCGGGGCCCCAGCCGGTGCGAGCGAGCAGGCGGCTCGCCCAGCGCTGCTTCTTGCGCTCGTCCCGCTCGTGCCTGTTGCCCCAGCGCTCGGCCAAGGAGACGCTGGCGAGCAGCAGCAGCGAGACCACCAGCAACAGGACGGATACCGCCGAGGCGCCCTCGATGTTGCCGTTTTCGATCTGGCCGCGGATGAAGACCGAGGCGACCTCGGTGTCGAAGGGGATGTTGCCCGAGATCAGGACCAGGGACCCGAACTCGCCGAGGGCGCGGGCGAAGGCGAGCGCGATGCCGGCGGTCAGGCCGGGCAGCAGGTTGGGGAAGACGATGCGGCGGAAGACCGTCCAGCCGCCGGCGCCGAGCGAGGTTGCCGCCTCCTCCATCTCGCGGTCGAGCTCGATCAGCAGCGGCTGCACGGCGCGGACGACGAAGGGGAGCGTGACGAAGAGCAGCGCCATCACCACGGCCACCCGGCTGAAGGCGACGTTGACGCCGAAGGGGCTGTCGCTGCCGTAGAGGGTCAGCAGGGTGAGGCCGGCGACGATCGTCGGCAGCGCGAAGGGGAGGTCGATGACGGCGTTGAGCGCGGCCTTGCCGCGGAACTCGTCGCGAACCAGGACCCAGGCGATGATCGTGCCGAAGACGGCGTTGATCGCGACGACGATCAGCGAGCAGATCACCGTCAGCTTCAGCGCCGCCACTGCCTGCGGCCCGGTCACCGCATCCCAGAAGGCGCCGGCGCCGATCGCGAACGAGCTGTCGACCACGGCAGCCAGCGGCAGCAGCACCATCAGGCTCAGATAGAGCCCGACCAGGCCGCGGCCGAGGCCGGCGCCGCCCGAGGGCAGGCGAACGCCGGCCCTCGGGCGCGGGACGGTTGCGGTGCGAGCCTCCACGCGTTACTCCGTCGGGACCCCGAGGTCCTCGTTGATCGCGGCGACCTTGCCGCTTTCCTCGTCGAAGAACTCGTCGGTGACCTTCTCCCAGCCGCCGAACTCGTCGATGTCGAAGAGGTCCGCCGGAACGGGGAACTTCTTCTCGTCGAGCAGCGATTGGTCGACCGGCCGGTAGCCGTTGTCCGACCAGATCTGCTGACCCTCCGGCGACCAGACGAAGTCGAGGAAGGCCTGGGCCGCCTCGGGCGCGTCCTTGGTCACGGCGATCGGGGTCTCGATCCGGATCGTCGAGGGCGGCACGACGTACTCGACGTCTTCGCCCTCCTCTTCGGCTTTGATCGCCTCGTTCTCGTAGGCGAGCAGGACGTCGCCCTCGCCCTGGGTGAAGGCGGCGAGCGCGTCGCGGGCGCTGCCGGGCTGCACGATCGTCTTCTCGAGCACCGTGCGGATCGCGTCGAGTGCCTGCTGCTCGGACTTGCCTTGGTGCAGCTGCGAGCCGTAGAGCGCCATGATGTTCCAGCGGGCGCCACCGGAGCTGAGCGGGTTCGGCGTGATCACGTCGACGTCCTTGGTCAGCAGGTCGTCGAACGACTCGATCCCCTCGGGGTTGCCCTCGCGGACCGCCAGCACGACGACCGACTCCTGGCCGATCCCCTCGAACTCGTTCTTGTCCCAGCTCGGGGCGACCTCGCCGGCTTCCTCGAGCGCGATCATGTCGCCGCCCTGGGCGAAGTGGACGAGCGAGGCCGGCTGCCCCGCTTCCACCGCGCGGCGCTGGTCGCCCGAGGCGCCGAAGGAGCCGGAGAAGCCGACGCCCTCGCCCTCGGGGGTCGCCTCGAAGGCCGGCTGGAGGGAGTCGGTGTAGACGGTCTCGGGGGTGGAGTAGGCGACGACGTCGACCGTGCCGCCGCCGGCGCCGGTGGCGCTGTCGCCCCCGCCGCAGCCGGCGACAGCCATCGCGGCGATCGCCACGAGCAGGAGTGCGAATAGTCCAGTGGGGCGGCTGCCGGGTCGCCGGGTGAGGGGGGGCGGGTTCAGCATTTCGAACGTGTTCCTTCCTTTTTTGACTGACTTAGTCCTAAACGAGGGCGGCAGAATAGCAGAAAGTTGATCGGGAAAGTGGGGATTCGAGGGATCGGGCGGAAGACCGCCCTCTTCGGCTGAGCGATCTGCTTCTGGATCGGGGATAGGGGTAGGGGGGCACAATGAGATTCAGAGCAGTGCTCCCCGCCCTGGTGATTGCCGCCATCCTCGGTCTCGCCGCCTGCGGCGACGACGAGGCCGACACCGACGCAGGGACGGCCGGCGGCGCTCAGCCCGCCGAGACCCAGACGGAGACGGCCGAGGCCGAGACCAACGCCCCCGCCCCGAGCGGCGACGCGGTGCGCTCAGCCGAGGTCGAGATGGACGACTTCGAGTTCGTCCCGGCGACGGTGACGATCGAGGCGGGCGGCAAGGTGATCTGGAAGAACCGGGACTCGGCCGAGCACACGGCGACCCTCGACGACGGCAGCTACGACACCGGTCTCCTCGCCGAGGACAAGCTCGAGTCGCAGTCCTTCAAGCAGCCGGGGACCTATCCCTACCACTGCGAGCTGCATCCGGAGATGACCGGCACGGTCGAGGTGGTCGCCGGCTGAAGCGGCTGGGCCGCCGGCGCGACCCGGCGGTCCAGGACGCCGGTCGGGGTTTGGATCAACTTTGGCTCTAACCCTCGATTGGGCCGCTTTGAACGCTACGGTTCTTAGGCTGGGGGTCGTCAGCCGGGCTAAGGGGGGACAGTGGACTCAGGACGATTGGGAGTGGGGCAGCTTCGAGGGATGGGCGTTTGCGTTGCCCTGGTCGCGCTGATGGCGCTGGCGGTCGTGCCCGCCCAGGCGAAGGCGGCCTCGCCGGTGCTCGAATTCGTCAGCCCGGCATCGGCCTTTCCGATCGGCTTCACGGCCGACGGTGGGGAGGTGACCGCCGAGCTGGCGGACTACGACACGCTCGTGCACTGCGCCGACTCCGAAGGCGAGGGCGAGATCGTCGGACCGCGCGCGGCTCTTGCGAAATACGTCTTCACGGGATGCGGGACGCAGGGCGGTAGCGAGGGTGGTGCCCAGTGCAAATCCGAAGGCGCCAATGCGGAAGAAATCAGGACCGGGACGATCGAAGCCGAGCTCGTGTACATCGATCAGGCGAAACACGAGGTCGGCATGCTGCTCAATCCGAGCGGCGGCATCTACATGACCTTCCAATGCGGGGGCGAATCCGTCAAAGCAAGCGGCCCCTTCCTCTCTCCGGTGGGCCCGATCAACGAGCAGACGATGTCCTTCACGGCGACCCTCAGCCGCTCGGGCGCCACCCAGACCCCGAGCGAATACGAAAACGCAATCGGTGAAAAGCGCAACGCGATCCCGATGGGCGAGAGGGGGGCCAATCCGCCGGCCACCACCGGGGTGGAGCTGAGCTTCGCGATCGAGACGAGCGCGTCGCTTGAAATAAAGGCGATCACCGCTGCGGAGATCGAAGCCAGGCAGCGGGAGGAAGAGGCTGCGGCGGCGAAAAGGCGCGAAGACGAGGAGAGCGCGGCTGCGGCGGCAGTGACGAGGCGTCAGCAGGAGGAGGCCGCCGCCGCGGCAGCGGCCGAGAGGCGCCGGGAGGAGGAAGCCGCCGCCGCGGCAGCAGCGATGAGGCGCCAGGAAGAGGAAGCCGAGGCAGAGCGGCTCCGGCGCGCCCGGCTGCGGTCCCTCGGGCTCTCGCGCTGCAGGAAGGCCGAGTCGAAACGCGTGCGCGTGCGCTGCGAAAGGCGGGTCAAGAGGAAGTACGGCGCCTAGCGGGCAAGCCTGAATTAAAGCTCGCCCCGGGCGCGCCGCACGTCTTGCGTGGTGCAGGTCGCGGAACCGGATCAAGCGATGGCGGCTCGATCATTCTTCGTCGCGGACTCTGAACCCGATGGGCCGCTTGGCCCGAGGCGGCGGTGCGATCAGTTGCCGCAGCACGTCGAAGATCTGGCGAAGCTGCTCGTCGTGCTCGCTGAGCCGCGCGAATGTCCAATTCCATCTGATCGAGCCGCTCCTTGCTCCGTAAAGACGTAGGGCGCGTAGCGACGACCACCCCGACCCTCGTTTGAGGTCACAAATTGTGATCTCAAAGCCTCGGCCTCGGCCTTGGTCATCTGGAACATGAAGTCCGCGGGGAAGCGTTTCGCGTTTCGTTTGACCTGCTGGACCAAGACCCTGGTCTCAACCCCATAGAGGTCAGCCAAGTCCTCATCGAGCATGACCTGGCGCTCGCGGATGACGAAGATTCGCTTCTCGATCGCGGGCGCCACGACAACCTCCAGTTCCGTGTTCTCCGCTGCCGAGTGGGTCATGCCGGCATGATGACAAACGGGCCGGAACTTATTGTCTAATCGGGGCGCCCGGATTTGAACCGGGGACCTCACCGACCCGAACGGTGCGCGCTACCAGGCTGCGCCACGCCCCGAGGGGAGCGATTATCTCAGAGGGGCCTCCGCGGCGCGGTGGGGCGGGCCGGCCGCTACTTTGAGTGGTGGAGGGGTTCAAGGGTGGCCATGATTCGAATGCTCGCGACAATCGGTGCGGCGCTGGCGATGTTCGCCGTGCCGGCCCCTGCGCCGGCCGCGACGCCGCCCGGCTTCTTCGGCATCTCGCCGCAGTCGCCGCCGGCCGAGCCGGACTTCGCACTGATGGAGCGCTCGGGGCTGCGCAGCGTGCGGCTGCCGCTCTACTGGTCAGCGGTCGAGACGACCGATCCCTTCTTCGCGCCGCCCGACTGGGAGGGCTTCGACCACGGCGTCGAGCTGGCCGCCCGGCACGGCATGCGGGTGCTGCCCTTCGTCTGGGGGACCCCCACCTGGCTGTCCCCGGAACTGGGCCTCGAACCGGTCGACACCTTGCGGCAGAGGCGGGCCTGGGCGGCCTTCCTGCGCCGCGCCGTGCGTCGCTACGGCAGCAACGGCACCTTCTGGCTCGAACACGAAGACCTGCCCTATCTGCCGGTGCGCCTCTGGGAGATCTGGAACGAGCAGAACATCGTCACCTTCGGCGCGGCCGATCCGGCCCGCTTCGCCGACCTCGTCCGCGCCTCCGGCCGCGTCATGCGGCAGAGCGACGCGGGCGCGAAGCTGATCCTCGGCGGCTTCTTCGGCCGCCCGCTCCAGATTCCGCCCAACATGCACGCGGGCCGGTTCCTCTCCGAGCTCTACCGGCAGCGCGGGGTGAAGAGATGGTTCGACGGCGTCGGCCTGCACCCCTACGTCGCCCGGGCGGCGGCGCTGCGCGGGCAGATCCGCAACCTGCGCAGGGTGATGCGCGCCCACAACGACGCCGCCACGCCGATCTACGTAACCGAGCTGGGCTGGGGCTCCGACAGCTTCGAGTCGCGCTGGGAGCGCGGCCTGCGCGGGCAGGCCCGCGAGCTCGACCGGGCCTTCTGGATGCTCTCCGAAAACCGCCGCGAGTGGCGGATCGGCGGCGTCTGGTGGTTCTCCTGGGCCGACGCGGTCAACGCCTGCCAGTTCTGCGACTCCGCCGGCCTGCTCACCGAGCGGCGCGAGGCGAAGCCCTCCTGGTACGTCTTCAACTCCTGGACGGGCGGGGACGCGGAGAGCGTGCCGCGCGCCGGCTTCGGCGGCTGAGCGGGCCCGCCGACCCGTGCGCGTGCGCGGGCGTGTGGGATTCGATGCGAGGCAGGGCGGGTAGCCGCTCCCCTGCACCGATGCCAATCGACGGAGATGGAACGGAGGCTGCCCGTATGGGAGGAAGTACGGAGGAGGCCGTCAGGATCACCGCGCCCAGCAAGGGGATCTTCGACAGCGCCAACCTCGATGCCCGCGAGCGCGTGATCGAGCTGCTGCAGCGCGCCTACTGGATGGAGATGGAGACGGTGATGAGCTACCTCGCCGCCTCGGTCAACCTCGACGGGGTGCGCGCCCAGGAGATCAAGGAGTCGCTGGCGAAGGACGTCGAGGAGGAGCTCGGACACGCGCGGCTCTTCGCCGAGCGGATCAAGGAGCTCTACGGGGTCGTCCCGGGCTCGGGGGAGTTCGCCGCCGAGCAGACCTTCCTGCAGCCGCCGGACGAGCAGACCGACATCGTCCACGTGATCCGCGGCGTGATCAAGGCCGAGACCGGCGCGATCGAGCACTACACGCGGATCGTCGCGGAGACCGACGGCGTCGACCCGGTCACCCAGGACATGACGATCGACGTGCTCCACGACGAGCAGTCGCACCGGCGGCTCTTCGAGGGTTTCCTGCGCGAGTACGAGTTCGAGGGGATCGCCTGAGCGGCCAGCGGAGGTTTGGGCGTCCCGCCGGTGGGGCACACCCTGGAGTGAGAAGGCGCCCGCGGCGCGGGCCGACGCAACCGGAGGAGCTGAAATGACCATCGCAGGCGGCATTCTCTTGATCGTGATCGGGGCGATCCTCACCTTCGCCACGAACGTCCACTTGCAGGGAGTCAGCCTCGACACCGTCGGCTGGATCCTGATGATCGCCGGCGCCGCCGGGCTCGTCCTCGCCTTCTTCCAGGAGGCGATCTGGACGGAGCGGGCGCGTCGCCGCGACGCCGCCCTGGCCGAAGACGAACGGCGCGCGGCGCCGCCGGCCCGGGGAGAAGTCCCCCCGCCGCGCTACTAACCCGCACGAGCGGGTAGCGGAATCAGCGAAGTCCCCTACTACCAGGAGGTAGCCCCATGGCAGTGCAGCAGGAGGCCGGCGACATCACCGGCACGAAGGACAAGGACTACAACATCATCTGGTTCGTCGAGCAGTGCCTCAGCAACGTCCTGCGGCTCGAGACCTACATCGAAGACGCGGACCGTGAGGGCGACTCCGACCTGGCCGACTTCTTCCGCCGCGCCCAGGAGACGAGCCGCAAGGGCGCCGAGCAGGGCAAGGAGATGCTGCGCGGCCGGCTGGCCGGCTGAGCCGCGGGAATGGCGGCGATCGGCTACACGCTCGCCAGCGAGGAGCATGGCGCGCGTGAGCTGGTCGCGCACGCCGCGCGGGCGGAGGAGGTCGGGTTCCCCTTTGCGGTGATCTCCGACCACTTCCACCCGTGGGTCGACGCGCAGGGCAACAGCCCCTTCGTCTGGGGCGTGCTCGGCGCGATCGCGGAGGCGACCGAGCGGATCGAGCTCGTCACCGGCGTCACCTGCCCGACGACGCGCATCCACCCGGCGATCGTCGCCCACGCCGCCGCGACCGCGGCCGCGCTGCTGCCGGGCCGCTTCTCGCTCGGGGTCGGCACGGGGGAGAACCTGAACGAGCACATCCTCGGCGACCGCTGGCCGCCGGTCGCCGACCGCCAGGAGCGCCTGGCCGAGGCGATCGAGGTGATCCGGCTGCTCTGGGAGGGCGGCCTTAAGAGCCACCGCGGCAAGCACTACCGGGTCGAGAACGCCCGCATCTACAGCCTCCCCGAGCAGCTGCCGCCGATCCTCGTCGCGGTCGCGGGCGAGAAATCGACCGACCTCGCCGCCGAGCACGGAGACGGTCTGTTCGGGACCTCGCCGGTGCCCGAGACGATCGAGCGCTTCCGCCAGAGGGGCGGCGAGGGCAAGCCGAGCTACGGGCAGGTCGACGTGTGCTGGGCCGAGAGCGAGGAGGAGGCGAAGCGCATCGCGCTCGAGAAGTGGCCCAACGCGGCGACGAGCGGGTCGCACACCTTCGAGCTGCCCCTCCCGGCCCATTTCGAAGAGGTCAGCGAATGGGCCGAGGAGGACGACATCGCGGAGAGCATCGTCTGCGGGCCGGACCCCGAACGGCACGTCAAGGCGATCGAGGAATACGCCGAGGCCGGCTACGACCACGTCTACGTCCATCAGGTCGGCCCCGATCAGGAGGGCTTCTTCGACTTCTACGCGCGCGAGGTCCTGCCGAAGCTCGCCTAGACGGCGAGCCGCGGGGGCGCGTGTAAGCGGCGGGCGGGTCGGGTAGCGGGCAGCCATGTACGCCATTCCGATCGTCGTGCTCGCCTGCCTCGCCGTGATCGCGGTCGCCTGGTCGCCGATCTTCGCGGTGATCATCGCCGTGCCGCTCTTCGTCGCCTTCCTCACCTACGTGGGGATGCGGCCGCGGGCGGACGAGAAGATCGAGCCGCCGACGGGCTCCGCCGGCAAGTACGAGGACGAGACGCCGACCGGCGCCTGGGGCGAGGAACGGGCCTAGGAGAGGCCCGCCCGCAGCGTGCGGGCGTTGCGCGGCGCGAAGCCCTGCCAGTCGTTGTTGAGGTAGACGAAGACGGGCCGGCGCGCCCGCCATGCCGCGACGCGGCGGCGCCAGCCGTCGAGCTCGCGCTCGGAGTAGTTGCCGCCGCGCCCCCGCCGGCCGTAGTGCAGGCGAAGGTAGGCGAACGGGCCGACCGGCGAGGCGTCGGGGAGCGGGCGCCGGGCGTCGTCGCCCAGCGCCAGGGCGGCGCCGTGCTCCTCCAGCAGCCGGTAGACCTCCGGCACGAACCAGCTCTCGTGGCGGAACTCGAAGCAGTGCTCGGCCGGGGGCAGCGCCGCGAGCGCGGCGGCCAGCCGCTCGTCGTCGCGGTGGAAGCTCCCCGGCAGCTGCCACAGCACCGGTCCGAGCTTCCCGGCCTCGCGCAGCGGCTCCAGCCGCTCCCAGAAGCGCTCCAGCCCGGTCTCCATGTCGCGCAGCCGGCGCATGTGGGTCAGATAGCGACTCCCCTTGACCGCGAAGGCGAACCCCTCGGGGACCTGCTCGGCCCAGGCCCGGGTCGTCGACAGCTCGGGCAGCCGGTAGAAGGTCGCGTTGACCTCGACGGTGTCGAAGACCGACGCATAGTGGGAGAGCCAGCGGGAGGCAGGGGTGCGGGGCGGGTAGAAGTCGTCGCGCCAGTCCCGGTAGTTCCAGCCCGAGCAGCCGATTCGCACCTCTCGCATGGCCATCGTCAGGGGATCGGGCTGCGGCGGCTGCTCGCGTCGAGCTCGGTCGTCCAGAAGTCGCGACCGGTGACCGGCAGCGAGACGTTGTGGACCGGCACCTGGCCGATCCGGCCCTCGGCTGCGCCGTCGTGGGCGTGGCCGTGGAGGACGAGGTCGGGGCCGTGCTCGAGGATCGGCGCGGCGAGCCGGTCGCTGCCCATGAAGGGGAGGATCTCGCGCGGCTCGCCGTCGAGCGTCGCCTCGACCGGCGAGTAGTGGAGCAGGACGATGCGGATCGGGCAGGTCGCCACCTCGTGCAGACCGGCCTCCAGTGCTTCCACCTCGGCGGTCGTCTCGGCGTAGACGGCGCGCAGCGAGGGCTCGCCGAAGTCCGGCAGGTGGCGGGGGGCGAAGCCGCCGACGAACCCCTTGCAGCCGACCAGCCCGACCTCGAGGCCGTCGAGCTGGACGACGGTGGCGCTGCGATCGAGCATCCCGACGCCCCCTTCGGAGAGCCGCGCGCGGATCGCGTCCTGCTCGCCGGCGTGCCAGTCGTGGTTGCCGAGCACGGCGAAGACGGGGACGCTGGTCGCGGCCGCCGCCGCGCAGACGATTTCGGCCTCGGCGAGCGTGCCGTGGCTGGTCAGGTCGCCGGCGAGGAGCGCGATGTCCGCCTCGCCGTCGAGCCGCGCGAACGCCTCGACGACCCGGTCGCGGTTCGCCTCGCGGCAGTGGATGTCGCCGGCCGCCGCCACCCGCAGCTTGCGGCCGCTCTGCGGCTCGCTCATCGGCATGCCGCTTCCCTACCCGAAACGCCGCGTTGGACGCTTCTCGCACTTCGCCGCCCAGCGGTTTAGCGGAGCGGGGAGCGGGCATCGTGGGGTGCATGAGAGACGAGCAGGAGGACACCCGCACGGTTCGCGAAGAGGAAGAGGCCGCCGCCGCGGAAGCGCGCCGGATCGGCGGCCGCAGCGGCATGGAGGGCATGGACGAGGCGAAGCGCGCCTCGGCCGAGCACGGCGGCGGCGAGGCCGAGGGCTTCGAGGAAGCCGAAGAGCTGCTCGAAGAGCAGGCGACCCACGGCGACCCGGCCGTCGACCCGCTCCGCGACGCGCCGGCGCCCGAGCGCGACGAGGAGGTCGCGGTCCACGGCGAAGCGGACGACGTCGACTCGACCGAGACCGACGAGGACACCGAGGGAAGCCGTTGAGCGAGAGCCAGGACCTCGACGTCCTGCTCGAGACGCTGAAGAAGGCCGCGGCGGCGCTCGAAGCGGACCGGATTCCCTATCTCCTCGGCGGCGGGCTCGGCTGCTGGGCCCGCGGCGGGCCGCCGTCGAGCAAGGACATCGACCTGATGGTCAAGCGGGAGGACGCCGACCGCGCCCTCGACGCGTTGGCCGAGGCCGGGATGCGCCCCGAGCACCCACCCGAGCAGTGGCTCTACAAGGCGTGGGACGGCCCGGTGATGATCGACCTGATCTTCGAGCCGGCCGGGATCCGCGTCACCGACGCCGTGATCGAACGCGGCGAGGAGCTGAACGCGGCGGGGATGCCGGTGCCGGTGATGGACCTCGACGACATCCTCGCGACGAAGCTGATGGCGCTCGACGAGCACAACGCCGACTACGGCGACCTGCTGCTGATCGCCCGGGCGCTGCGCGAGCAGATCGACTGGCCGGGACTGCGGGAGCGGACCTCCTCCAGCCCGTTCGCGACGGCCTTCTTCGCGCTCGCCGAGGGTCTCGGGATTGCGCCGTCCAGTTTTGCGCGCTCGGAGCCGGGGTAGCGGCGCGGCATGGACGAGGCGCCACATCAGGACGAGCAGGCGGCGAGCGACGAGGAGGGGAACGAGCGCACCAAGGCCCGCGACGACGGCGCGACCGGCTTCCCGGAGCCGCCCGGCGAGGACCCCGGCGACATCTCGCGCGACCGCTCGCCCTACGCGTCGCTGAGCAACCCGGTGCGCGATCCAGATCCGACCGAGTGGCCTGACCCTTACGAGAAGCGCGACGACCCGCGCGACCCCGACGACCCCGACGGCGCCCCCTTCGGCGAGGAGCCCCACCCCCCGACCGGCAGCACGAGCACGAGCGAACCGCATCCCTCCAAGGACCCCGAGGCCGGGGACCGCTGGGAGGGCCCGAAGCGCGACAAGCTCGACGACTAGGGACGTTTTCCCGCTGGGCGCGGGGGGTAGCGAAGCGGGCGATGAAAGCCGCCACCCGGGGAGCGGGGGTTGCGAAAAAGGTTTCGATCGTCCACCATTGCGCCGTCGCGCCCAGCCCATGACCGCGCTGATCGACAACGACGAGCGGCTGACCTGGATCTTCGGCTCGTCCCGCAGCGGCAGCACCTGGTTGCTGCGGATGCTCTCCGACTTCGACGGCGTCGTCCCGGTCGACGATCCGCACCTCGGCCATCACCTCGGGGTGTGGCGTCCGATCCCGCTTGCCTGGGCCGCCGCCGAGGAGCCGCCGCGCGAGCTGACCACGCTGCTCGACCTGAAGGCCGAGGAGCCCGGCTACTTCTTCGCCGAGCGCTACCGGGACAGCTGGTGGGAGCCGCTGCGGGCGCTGATCGCCTCCCGCTTCGAGGCGCAGGCCGACGGCATGGCGGGCAACGGCGCCGCCCCGCGCTCCTTCGTGGTCAAGGAGCCCGGCTCGCACGCCGCCCCGCTGCTCACCGAGCTGTTCCCGGGCTCGAAGGTGATCTTCCTGCTGCGCGACGGGCGCGACGTGGTCGACTCGTGGCTGGACGGCTATCGCGAGGGCGCGTGGGCGATACCCGGCGGCGCCTTCCCCGTCTCCGACGAGGGCCGGCTGCCGCTGATCCGCTGGCTGTCGGCCGTCTGGGTCTACCGCAGCCGCGCGGTGCGCCGCGCCTACGAGAGCCGGCCCGAAGGGAGCCGCCTGCTGATCCGCTACGAGGCGCTGCGCGAGCGGACCGAGCAGACCCTCGGTGAGATCTGCGGGATCCTCGGCCTCGACACCGCCAGGGCCGCCGAGGTCGCCGAGCGGCACCGCTTCGAGCGCGTGCCCCGCCGGGCGCGCGGCCCCCGTCGCGTCGTCCGGGCCGCCAAGCCGGGGTCGTGGCGGGAGAACCTCACGCTCGCCGAGCAGGAGGCGATGCACGACGCCCTAGGTGCCGCTTTGGAGGAGTTCGGCTACGAGAGCGCCCCTCCGGTGCCGGCTGTGGCCGCAATTTCCTGAGTTTCGCCCTGCCGGATCGGCCAACGGCAGCGCTTCCCGTTTGCCGGCACGCGCACGGGGTAACACCTCGTTCAGAGTCGTTGCGAGCGAACGAGGAGGACTGGGAGATGGCTACGGCAAGCGGTTCGGGAATACCGGTGACCTTGCTCCGCCACTGCCGCACCGTCCTCTCCCGCAAGACCGATCCGCGCGGCAAGGTGGTCTGGGTGGCGGAGGTTCCCGACATGCCCTGGTGCAGGGCGACCGGATCCAGTCGTATCGAGGCGCTCGATCGGGTACGTGAGATGGGTGAGCGAAGCAGAGACGACGCACGACTCCGCCGCCGACTTCCTTCCCAGCGCACGCAGCCTGACCGCGCTGCGGCGCGCCGCTCAGGGCTGTCGTGGATGCGACCTCTGGAGGGACGCGACTCAGACGGTCTTCGGCGAGGGGCGGTCGCGCGCTGAGCTGATGCTCGTCGGCGAGCAGCCCGGCGACCGCGAGGATCGCCAGGGCGAGCCGTTCGTAGGTCCCGCGGGTGCCCTTCTCGATCGAGCTTTTGCAGAGGCGGGGATCGAGCGCGGCGACGTCTACCTGACCAACGCCGTGAAGCACTTCAAATGGCGGCCGCGCGGCAAGCGCCGCCTCCACCAGACGCCCCGGGCCGGCGAGGTGGAGGCCTGCAGGCCGTGGCTCGAGGCCGAGCTCGAGGCGGTGGGCCCCCGTGCGGTCGTGGCCCTCGGGGCGACCGCCGCCAAGGCGCTCTTCGGCCCGTCGGTGCGGGTCACCCGCGACCGCGGCCGGCTGCTCGAGACGCCGCTGGCGCCGCTCGGCGCCGTCACCGTCCATCCCTCGGCGATCTTGCGGGTGCGGGAGCCCGACGAGCGCCACGACGCGTTCGCCGGCCTGGTCGAGGACCTCGAGGCGGTCTTCGCCGCGATGCGCGATGAGTCCGGCGACCGCGCGTAGAAGGCTGAAGCGCTCCGACTGCGCCGGCGCCGGGATGAGCCGGCGGCGCTGCGGCAGCGGCTTCTCCTACAGGGACGCCGACGGCGAGCGGATTCGCGACGAGGAGACCCTGGCCAGGATCCGCTCCCTGGCCATACCGCCCGCCTGGCAGGACGTCTGGATCTGCCCGGACCCGACGGGCCACATCCAGGCGACCGGCTACGACGAAGCGGGTCGCAAGCAGTACCTCTACCACGAGCGCTGGCACGAGCGGGCGGCGGAACGGAAGTTCGAGACGATGCGCGAGTTCGCCGTCGCCCTGCCCCGCCTGCGCGGTGCCGTGACCAGGGACATCCGGGCCGAGGGCGTCCCCCGTCGCCGCGCCCTCGCCTGCGCTGTGCGGCTGCTCGACCTCGGCTTCCTGCGGGTCGGCGGCGAGGAATACGCCGAGGCGAACGGCAGCTACGGGGTCGCGACGATCCGGCGCGAGCACGTCTCGATCAGCCGCGACGAGATGGTCTTCGACTTCCCCGCCAAGAGCGGTCAGCGCCGCGTGCAGTCGCTCCGCGACCGGCTGGCGCGCGACGCGATCGAGGCGATGCGCCAGCGCCGCGGCGGCCCGCCAGACCTGATCGTCTTCGAAGAGGACGGCAGCTGGCGCGACGTCCGCTCCGACGACGTCAACGACTACATCAAGGCCAAGATCGGCGAGCGCTTCTCGGCCAAGGACTTCCGGACCTGGCACGGGACCGTCCTCGCCGCGGTCGAGCTGGCCGCGGAGGGACCGCCGGCCTCGCGGGCGGCCGCCGAGCGCTCGATCGCGGCCGCGGTGCGGCGGGTCTCCGACGCGCTCGGCAACACGCCCGCCGTCTGCCGCAGCTCCTACATCGACCCGCGCCTGCTCGATCGCTACCGCGACGGCGCCACGATCGACCTCCGCGGGGGCGGCGGGGGGACGGTCTCGCCCCGAGCCCGGGCACGGATCGAGCGCAAGGTGCTGGACATCCTCGCCTGACATCTGACATCCAGGCATGTTGAGATGACCGACCCGCGGGTATGGGGTGCCGAATGGGGCAAACGGACTTCCACCACGAGGCCTTCTTCTACGAGGACGCCGACGAGTTCCTGGCCGGCGCCCTTCCCTTCCTGCGGGAAGGGGCCGAGGCCGGCGAGGCCGCCCTGGTCGCGGTCCGGCACGACCGCATGCGCGCCCTCAGGGCCGAGCTGAACGGGAGCGCGGCAGGGATCAGCTTCGTCGACATGGAGGAGCTGGGGCGCAACCCCGCCCGGATCATCCCCGCCTGGCGGCAGTTCGTCGACGAGCACGGCAGGGACAGCCCGATCCGCGGGATCGGCGAACCGGTCTGGCCCGGCCGCGGCGAGGCCGAGATCGACGAGTGCCAGCGCCACGAGGCCCTGCTCAACCACGCCTTCTGGGACGGGCCGGCGTGGCGGCTGTTGTGCCCCTACGACAGCGCGGCGCTGGACGAGGCGGTGCTCGACGAGGCCCGCCGGTCCCACGCGGTCGTCTCGGGCAGCTGGACCGGCGCCGAGCCGGGTCACCGTGAGATCGACCCGAACGCGATCGCGCCCTTCTCCGGCGTGCTCCCGCGCCACCCGGCCGAGGCGAGGGAGCTCGGCTTCGGTCGGGCGACGCTCCACGACGCGCGCAGCCTGGTCGCCGCCGAGGCGAGCGGCGCCGGGCTGTCGTCCGATCGAGCCTTCGACCTCGTCGCGGCGACGGGCGAGATGACCGCCAACAGCGTCCTGCACGGCGGCGGCGGGGGCACCCTGCGGACCTGGCGCGAGGAGGACTGCATGGTCGTGGAGGTCGAGGACTCGGGCACGATCGAGGAGCCGCTGACCGGCCGGATCCGGCCCGACCCGGGCCAGCACGCGGGCCGTGGGCTGTGGATGGTCAACCACCTCTGCGACCTGGCCCAGGTCCGCTCGGGCGAGGACGGTACGACCGTGCGCGTGCGGATGAGCCTGGCCTGAAATTGACCTGACGCGCCGACGGGGCGCTCGTTCTGCTACCAACAGGCCACTGCCGGCCCCACGATGTGGACTTTTCCGCGAAGTGGGGCTACTGTCTTTTCAGTACGCCGGAGGGGTATGGGCTGGATAGAGATATCTATCGGGGTTATCGGAGCGCTCAGCGGTCTGGCGGCGCTGCTGATCCTCGTCGCCCGCGAGCGCAGGGCGAACCGGCGCTTTCGCATCCTCGCCGAAGTGGCGGCCGTCTCGGACGCCGGCGGCACGCTCGAGGAGACCTTCGACGCGATCTGCGAGATCCTCGTCCCCGAGCTTGCCGACTTCTGCATGATCGACGTCTTCGGCGACGGCGAGGTGCGCCGCAAGGCGGTTCGGGCCGGATCCGGCCGTGGGCCCGAGGTCGAGCAGTGGCTGGCGGGGCGCAAGCCGTCGATCCCCGACAGCATGGTCGCGGGCGCCTCGTTGGCGCCGATGTTCTACGAGCGGATGTCGGACTCCGACCTGGCGGGGCTGGCCCACGACGGCGAGGACCTGGAGTTCCTGCGCGGGCTCGGCGTGCGCTCGGCCGTGACCGTCCCCCTCAACGCGCGCGGCCGGGTGACCGGGGCGCTGACGCTCGCCGTCGCCTGGTCGGGCCGCCGCTACCGCGACGAGGACGCGCGCTTCGCCTGGATCCTCTCCGGCAGGGTCGCCCTCGCGCTCGACAACTGCGGCCTCTTCGCCGACCTCGAGCGGGCCGAGCGGGCGCGCGCCGAGATCGCGGAGACGCTGCAGCGTGGCCTGCTGCCGCCGCCGCTGCCGCACATACCCGGCTGGTCGATCGCGGCGATGTACCAGCCGGCGGGCGCCGAGAACGAGGTCGGCGGCGACTTCTACGACGCCTTCCGGGTGCCGGGCGGCTGGATGCTCGCGATCGGCGACGTCACCGGTCGCGGCGCGCGCGCCGCGTCGATCACCGCCATCGCCCGCTACACGCTGCGCACCGCCGCGGCGCTGACCGGCGATCCGGTGCTCGCCCTCTCGACGCTCAACCGGGCACTCTTCTCGCACGGCGACGCGGCCCTCTGCAGCCTGGTCGCGCTGGCGCTAAGCGAGGACCCCGCCCAGCCGGTCAGGCTGGCCGTCGCCGGCCACCCGCCCCCGCTGGTGATCGACGGCGAGTCGGTGACGGAGGAAACCGGGGCGGGCCCCCTTCTCGGAGCCTTCGTCGACAGCCACTGGGAGGTCATCAGCTGCGATCTCGCGCTCGGCCGGCAGCTCGTCATCGTCACCGACGGGATCGCCGAGGCGCAGGGTGAGGACGGTCGCTTCGGCGAGGAGCGGCTGCATGCCGAGCTGCGCGGCGCCGGCGACCCGGCGCTGGTGATGCGGCGGCTGGAGACGGCGCTTAACGCCTTCACCGGCGGCAGGCACGACGACGACGTGGCGATCCTGGCGCTGACCCGCAACTCCAGCGAGGCACCGCCGCCGGACGCACGGCCCGAGGTCGCGCTCGCCGTCCCCAGCGCGCAGAGAGCCGATGTCTGAGGAGTACGCGACGCTCGTCGAGCGCCTCTACGAGGCGTTCAACCGGCGGGACTCGGCGGAGATCCTGGCGATCTGCGACGAGCGGATGGAGCTCTTCCCGATCGCCACGGCCGAAGCGGTGGGTCGGGCTGAGCCGTACATCGGACCGGCCGGGATGCACGAGTACCTGGCCGACGCGGCGAAGGTCTGGGAAGAGCTGCTGATCACGCCGAGCCAGGTCGAGCAGCGCGAGGATCGCCTGCTCGTGCGCGGCCGGGTGTACGCGCGCAGCCGCGAGCTGGGGATCAGGGACATGCCGCTGGCCTGGATCTGGGAGGTCCGGGACGGCCGGGTGGTCCGCGGCGAGGTCTTCCTCGACCTCGAGAACGCCTTCAGGCAGTTCTCGGCCGTCTCGGTCTGAACCTTCTCTTAAGAAGCGGGGAAACGGTTTGTAGGCGCTTCGCTCGGGGGTAGTCGCAACGCCTATGGGGTTTTGGCCCGCTTCGAAAGGGGGGGCTCGTGCGTCCCGCTGTACTGGGCATAAATGCCGTCTTCCACGACAGCGCCGCGGCGCTCGTGCTTGGCGGCGAGGTGGTCGCTGCCGCCGAAGAGGAGCGCTTCAGCCGCCGCAAGCACGGCAAGCCGCCGGTCGCCTTCTCGACCTGGGAGCTGCCGGAGCAGGCGGCTCGGTGGTGCCTGTCGCAGGCGGGCCTCGCTCCCGCTGACCTCGATGCGGTCGCCTACTCCTACGACCCGGCGCTGGCCGGCGGCGAGGAGGCGACGGGGGACGCCTGGGAGGACCTGCGTACGACATTCGCGTGCCGAGCGCCGCGCTTCCTGGCGACCGCGCTGCCGGGCCTCGATCCCCAGCGGGTCGAGTTCGTCCCCCATCACGTCGCCCACGCCGCCTCGGCCTACCACGGAGCCCGCTTCCCGTCCTGCGCGGTCCTGGTCCTCGACGGCCGCGGCGAGGCGACCTCGCACCTCGCCGGGCACCGGCGCGACGGCCGGCTCGATGTCCTCGCGGCGCAGCGCCTCCCCGACTCGCTCGGCCTCCTCTACGAGGAGCTGACCGCGCACCTCGGCTTCCGCCGCTCCTCCGACGAGTACAAGGTGATGGCGATGGCCTCCTATGGAAGGCCGTCGATGCTCCGCGAGCTGCGCGGGGCGATCCACGCCGACGGGGAGGGCGGGTTCGTCGCCGGGGGGATCGATTGGGATGCGCTGGCGCCCCGGCTGGCGAGCGGCGACGAGTGGACGCCGCGCCACGCCGACCTCGCGGCGAGCGTGCAGGCCCGGCTGGAGGAGGTGCTGCTCGACCTCTGCGAGTGGCTGGCGGGGCGGACGGGCGAGCGCCGGCTGGCGATGGCGGGCGGCGTCGCGCTCAACTGCGTCGCCAACTCCCGCCTGCTGCGCGAGGGGCCCTTCGAGGAGATCTGGGTGCAGCCCGCGGCCGGCGACTCGGGCACCGCGCTGGGCGCCGCCACGCACGTCGCCGAGCGGCTCGGCGCCGCGCCGCGGCCGCTGACGACGGCGGCGCTCGGGCGCGAGTGGGACGAGGAGGAGCTGGAGGCCTGGCTGCGCGCCGCCGCGGTCCCCTTCGAGCGCTGCGACGACGTCGCCGCCGCCGTCGCCGAGCGATTGGCCGACAACCGGATCGTCGCCTGGCACCAGGGGCGCGCCGAGTGGGGGCCGCGAGCGCTCGGCCACCGCAGCCTGCTGGCCGATCCCCGCGATGCCGGCAACCTCGATCGCCTCAACGAGATCAAGGGCCGCGAGCAGTTCCGGCCGGTCGCCCCGATGGTGCTCGCGTCGCGCGCCGCCGAGATCTTCGACGGCCCGCTGCCCAGCCCGCACATGCTCTTCACGCACCGCGTCCGGCCCGAGTGGGTGGAGCGGATCGCGGCCGCCGTCCACGTCGACGGGACCGCGCGCGTCCAGACGGTCGACCCGCGGGCGGAGCCGCTGGTCGCGCGCATGCTCGCCGAGCTCGACCGCCGCACCGGGGTGCCGGTCGCGATCAACACCAGCCTCAACACCGCGGGCAGGCCGATCGTCGACGACCCGCGCGACGCGCTCGAGTGCTTCGGGTCGGCGCCGATCGACTTCCTCGCGATCGGGCCCTTCCTCGTCTCCCGCGGCGAGCTCTTCGGGCCGCCGCGCGAGGCCGCCGCGGGCCGCTCCCTCTCGGCGGTGGCCTGATGGAGCCGCCGGCGCGGCCAGTCGACGTGGTGGTCCCGACCGCGGGCCGGGAGTCGCTGGCCCGCCTGCTCGGCGCCCTCGCCCCGCAGCGCGGGGCACTGGGCCGGATCCTCGTCGTCGACGACCGCCGCCGCCCGCGCGATCCGCTGCCGCTGCCGCCGTTCGCCGAGCGGATCGGGGGAGAGGGTCGGGGGCCCGCGGCGGCGCGCAACGCCGGCTGGCGGGCGGTGGGGGCGGAGTGGGTCGCCTTCCTCGACGACGATGTCGTCCCCGATCCAGACTGGGGGCGCCGGCTGCGCGACGACCTCGCCGACCTCGCCGCGGGGGTCGCGGGAAGTCAGGGCCGGCTCCGGGTGCCGCTGCCGGGCGACCGCCCCCCGACCGACTGGGAGCGCAACGTCGCCGGCCTCGAAGGGGCGGCCTGGATCAGCGCCGACCTCGCCGTGCGCCGCGCGGCGCTCGAATCGGTCGGCGGCTTCGACGAGCGCTTCGGTGGCGCCTTCCGCGAGGACACCGACCTCGCGATGCGGCTGCTGCGCGGCGGCTGGCAGATCGCCCGCGGATCGCGCACCTCCACGCATCCGGTCGGGCCCGCCGGGTTCTGGGTCAGCGTCGCGCGGCAGCGCGGCAACGCCGACGACGTGCTGATGCGCGCCGTGCACGGCCGCCACTGGCGGCGCTGGGGGCGGGCGCCGCGCGGGCGGCTGCGCCGCCACCTGCTCGCCGCCGGATCGCTCGCCGGGGCGGGCCTTGCCCTCGCCGGCGGCCGCCGCGCCGCCGCGGCAGCGCTCGCGTCCGGATGGTTCGGGCTGAGCGCGGAGCTGGCCTGGGCGCGGATCGCCCCCGGCCCGCGCGATCGCCGCGAGGTCGGCCGGATGCTGGCGACCAGCGCGGTCCTGCCCATCGCGGCGGCGGGCTGGTGGGCCTGGGGCGCGCTGCGGCTGCCCTTGTTGCTCGCCCGCGGTGGCCCGCGCGGCGACGGCGCCGGGCCGCCCGGGGAGACGCCCGCGGCGGTTCTCCTCGACCGCGACGGGACGCTGCTGCTCGACGTCCCCTACAACGGCGACCCCGGCAGGGTCGTCCCCCTGCCCGGGGCGCGGCGGGCGCTGCAGCGGCTGCGTGCGGCCGGCACCTCGCTCGCCGTCGTCAGCAACCAGAGTGGCGTCGGGCGGGGCCTGATCGATCGCGAGCAGGTCGAGGCGGTCAACCGCCGCGCCGAGCAGATCCTCGGGCCGGTGGGGGACTGGCTCTACTGCCCGCACGGGCCGGAGGAGGGCTGCGAGTGCCGCAAGCCCGAGCCGGGCCTCGTCCTGGCCGCCGCCGAGCGGCTCGGCGTCAGCCCCGACCGCTGCGTGCTGATCGGCGACATCGCCGCCGACGTGCAGGCTGCGCAGGCGGCCGGCGCCGCGGCGGTCCTCGTGCCGACGCCGCGCACCGAGGCCGAGGACGTGCGCATGGCCCCGGCCACCGCCGTCTCGATCGAGGCCGCGGTCGAGCGGCTGATCGGGGCGAGCCGATGAGCGGCGTCCTCGCGGTCCGTCAGGACAGCCTCGGCGACGTGCTGCTCGCCGGTCCGGCGCTGCGCGCCGTCGCGGCTGGCGGCGACGGCCCGCTGACCCTGCTCTGCGGCCCCCGCGGCGAGGCCGCGGCACGGATGCTGCCCGGCGTCGACGAGGTGCTCGTCCACCTTGCGCCGTGGATCGACCCCGAGCCGCCGCCGGTGCGCCGCGAGGACTGCGAGGCGGCGATCGAGGCGGTCGCGCGCCGGGCGCCGGGCTCCGCGGTGATCTTCACCTCCTTCCACCAGAGCCCGCTGCCGACCGCGCTGCTGCTGCGCCTCGCCGGCGTGCCGCGGATCGCCGCGATCGGCGTCGAGTACCCAGGCTCGCTGCTCGACGTGCGCCACCGCGTCCCGGACGAGCTCCACGAGGTGGAGCGGGCGCTGTCGCTTGCCGACGCGGCGGGCCACCCACTCCCGGCCGGCGACGACGGCCGCCTGCGGGTCGACCTCCGGGCCGAGCCGCCGCCGCTCCCCGACGAGCCGTTCACGGTGCTCCATCCCGGCGCCTCGGTGAGCGCCCGCGCCTGGGAGCCGCGGCGCTGGACCGAGCTGGCGGCTCTGCTCGGCGCACGGGGCCGGCGTCTCGTCGTCACCGGCGCCCCGGACGAGGTCGGCCTGACCGCAGCCGTCGCCGCGGCCGCCCCCGGGGCGCTCGACCTCGGCGGCAGCTGCGACTTCGCCGCGCTCGGCGCGATCCTCGCCCGCGCCGAGGCGGTCGTCGTCGCCAACACCGGCCCCGCGCACCTGGCGGCAGCGGTCGGCACGCCGGTCGTCTCGCTCTTCGCGCCGACCGTCCCCCCGGCGCGCTGGCGCCCCTGGGGCGTCCCGCACGAGCTGCTCTTTCGCGACGTTCCCTGCGCCGGCTGCCGCGCCCGCCGCTGCCCGGTGCCGGGCCATCCCTGTCTCTCGGAGGTCGAGCCGGCCGAGGTCGCGGAAGCGCTCGAGCGCCTGACCTCCGATTGCCGGGTTGACCCCCCTCCAGTGTGGTCAACTCGGCAATCGGACCCCGTGGGGGCGGTGCGATGAGGGTGCTGCTCTGGCACGTGCACGGGTCGTGGACGACGGCGCTCGTCCAGGGGGCGCACACCTACGTGCTGCCGGTGCTGCCCGACCGGGGTCCGGACGGGCGCGGGCGGGCGCAGACCTGGGAGTGGCCGCGGTCGGCGGTCGAGCTGCCGCCCGAGGCGCTCGGCGACGCGGAGCTCGACGCGGTGATCCTCCAGCGGCCGCACGAGGCGGAGCTTGCGGAGCGCTGGCTCGGGCGACGGCCCGGCAGGGACCTGCCGGCGGTCTACGTCGAGCACAACGCGCCGCAGGGGCGGATCGCGGAGATGCGGCATCCGGTCGCCGACCGCGACGACGTGACGCTCGTCCACGTCACCCACTTCAACGACCTCTTCTGGGACGCCGGCTCGACCCGCACCCGGGTGGTCGAGCACGGCATCGTCGATCCGGGCTACCGCTACACCGGCGAGCTGGCCGAGGCCGCCGTCGCGATCAACGAGCCGGGGCGGCGCTGGCGGGTCACCGGCACCGACCTGCTGCCGCGGCTCAACGGCACCGTGCCGCTGCGGCTGTTCGGGATCGGGGCCGCCGAGCTGGGCGGGATCGAGAACCTGCCGCAGGCCGAGCTGCACGCCGAGATGGCCCGCCGGCGCGCCTATCTGCACCCGATCCGCTGGACGTCGCTCGGCCTCTCGCTGCTCGAGGCGATGCAGCTGGGGATGCCGGTGGTCGCGCTCGGCACGACCGAGGTCGCCGAGGCCGTGCCCCCCGGCGCCGGCGTCGTCTCGACCCGGGTCGAGACGCTGTCGCGCGGCCTGCGCGAGCTGATCGCCGAGCCGGAGCGCGCTTGCGAGCAGGGCCTCGCCGCCCGCCGGGCGGCGCTCGAGCGCTACGGGCTGCCCCGCTTCCTCGCCGACTGGGACCGGCTGCTGGAGGAGGTGGCGGGATGAGGGTCGCGATGGTCTCCGAGCACGCCAGCCCGCTGGCGGCGCTGGGCGGCGTCGACGCCGGCGGCCAGAACGTCTTCGTCGAGGCGCTCTCGCGGGAGCTGGCGCGGCGCGGCTGCGAGGTCGTCGTCTACACCCGCCGCGACGACCCGGCGCTGCCGCATCGGGTCCCGCTCTGCCCCGGCGCGGCGGTGGAGCACGTCGCCGCCGGGCCGCCGATCGAGTTGCCGAAGGACGCGCTCTTCCCGCACATGCCCCAGCTCGCCGCCGGGCTGGCGCACGCCTGGCGGCGCGAGCGCCCCGACGTCGTCCACGCCCACTTCTGGATGTCGGGCCACGCCTCGCTGCAGGCCGCGTCGAGCCTGCGGCTGCCCGTGGTGCAGACGTTCCACGCCCTCGGCACGGTCAAACGGCGCTACCAGGGCGGCATGGACACCAGCCCCCCGCAGCGGCTCGAGATCGAGCGGCGGATCGCCGCCGCCGCCGACCGCGTGCTGGCGACCTGCAGCGACGAGGTCTTCGAGCTGCTCCGGATGGGGGCCGACAACGAGCGGATCTCGGTCGTCCCCTGTGGCGTCGACGTCGACGCCTTCGAGCCGGGCGGCCCGGCCGAGGAGCGCGACCCCGACCGCGGTCGGCTGCTCTACGTCGGGCGGCTGGTGCGGCGCAAGGGCGTCGGCAACGCGATAGAGGCGCTGCCCCGGCTGCCGGGGGTCGAGCTGGTCGTCGTCGGCGGCCCGCCCGCCGAGCACCTCGACCGCGATCCCGAAGCCCGCCGCCTCGCGGAGCTCGCCGAGCGCCACGGCGTCGCCGACCGCGTCCGGCTGCGCGGCCGCGTGCCGCGCGAGCGCCTGCCGGAGCTGATCCGCTCCGCGGACGCGGTCGTCGCGGTCCCCTGGTACGAGCCGTTCGGGATCGTCCCGCTCGAGGCGATGGCCTGCGGCGTCCCCGTGATCGCCAGCGCGGTCGGGGGGATGATCGACACCGTCGTCGACGACCGAACCGGGGTCCACGTCCCGCCCCGCGATCCCGAGCGACTTGCAGAAGCCGCGGCCGACCTGCTCGCCGACGGCGAGCGGCGCCGCGCGTACGGCCTGGCCGGCGCCAAACGCGCCAGGCGCCTCTACGACTGGCGGCGGGTCGGCAGCCAGGTGCTCGCGACCTACGAGCAGGTCGTCGCCGACCGCACCACGCGCCGCGCCCGCCCCGCCGCCGGCGCGACCGGGGGCAGCGAGGCCCATCTCGCGGCGCTCGCCGACGGCGTCGCGAGCCTCGCCGCCGAGCGCGCCAAGCTCGACGGCTGGGGCGAGTGGCTGGGCGAAAGGCTCCTCGGCGGCGGCCGGCTGCTCGCCGTGGGCAACGGGGGCAGCGCCGCCGAGGCGCAGCACCTGACCGCCGAGCTGGTCGGGCGCTTCGAGGTCGAGCGGCGCCCGCTCAGCGCGATCGCCCTGCACGCCGACACCTCGAGCCTGACCGCGATCGGCAACGACTACGGCATCGAGGAGGCCTTCGCCCGGCAGGTCGAGGCGCACGGCCGGGTCGGGGACGTCCTCGTCGCCTTCAGCACCTCGGGGCGCAGCGAGAACGTCGTGCGCGCGGTGCGGGCGGCGAACCGGCTCGGGCTGGTCACCTGGGCGGTCACCGGACCGGCCCCCAACCCGCTCGCCGAAGCCAGTGACGAGGCGATCGCATTCGACGCCCCCTCGGGCGCGACCGTCCAGGAGCTGCACCTCGTCGCCGTCCACCTGATCTGCGGCGCGGTCGACCGCAGCGTCCGCCAGCTCGACCGGCACGGGCTCGCGGAACACCCGACGCCGGCTGAGCCTTCGCTGCCGATCCGGATACTCGCCCGGGGGAGGCAGGCGGTCCGGTGAGCGCCCGGCTGGTAATCGTCGGCGACGCGCTGCTCGACCGCGACGTGGAGGGGAGCAGCGAGCGCCTCGCCCCCGATGCGGCCGTCCCCGTCGTCGACGAGCGCGAGGAGCGGATCCGGCCCGGCGGCGCCGGGCTCGCCGCGATCCTCGCCGCCGCGGAAGGGCTGCCGGTGACGCTCGTCACCGCGCTGGGCGACGACCCGGGGGGAGCGGAGCTGGCCGGCGCCCTGGTCGGCGCCGGGGTCCGGCTCGTCGACCTCGGCCTCGACGGACGCACCCCCGAGAAGGTGCGACTGCTCTGCGACGGCCGGCAGCTGCTGCGACTCGACCGCGGCGGTCGCGGCGCCCCCGTTCTCGCCCCCGGCCGGGCCGGCGTCCGCGAGGCGCTCGGGGACGCCGGCGCCGTGCTCGTCTCCGACTACGGCCGCGGCGTCGCTGCCCACCCGTCGGTCCGTGCCGCCCTGACCGCCTCCAGAGCCGGCCGGCCGCTGGTCTGGGACCCGCACCCGCGCGGGCCGGCGCCGGTCCCGGGCGCGACGCTGGTCACCCCGAGCCTCGACGAGGCGAGGCGGCTCGCCCCCTCGGCGCCGGGCGCGGACCGATCGCCCGAACGGCTGGCCCGGAGCCTGGTCGAGGCCTGGCGGGCGGAGGCCGTCTGCGTCACCCTCGGCGGCGACGGCGCCCTGCTCGTCGAGCCGGGGGGGCCGGCCCGCGCCTGTCCCTGCCGGCCGGTCGAAGGCGACCCGTGCGGGGCCGGCGATCGCTTCGCCGTCGCGACGGCCGCGGCCCTGGCGCGCGGCGCCGGTCGCGCGGAGGCAGTCCGGGTCGCCGTGGCCGCGGCCCGGGAGTTCGTCGCCGCGAGCGGCTCGCGCCGCGTCGCCGCTCCGGGCGTCCGGGAGGCGCCGCGGCTCTCCGTCTCGCCGGACGGCGACGGCTCGGCCACGGTCGACGCACGCGGCCTCGGGGCCGCGCCGCACTCGATCGAGCCGGCGCTGGCGCTGGCCGAGCGCGTGCGGGCGCGGGGCGGGACCGTCGTCGCGACGGGCGGCTGCTTCGACCTCCTCCACGTCGGCCACGTCCGCACCCTGGAGGCCGCCCGGACCTTCGGCGACTGCCTGATCGTGCTGCTCAACGGCGACCGCTCGGTGCGCGGGCTGAAGGGCCCCGACCGGCCCCTGGTCGGCGAGCTGGAGAGGGCGGCGATGCTGAAGGCGCTGGCCTGCGTCGACGAGGTCGCGATCTTCGACGAGCCGCTGCCCGACGAGGCGCTGCGGCTGCTGCGCCCCGACGTCTGGGCGAAGGGCGGCGACTACGTGGCCGAGGAGCTGCCGGAGGCCGAGGCGGTCGCCGGCTGGGGGGGACGGATCGCGATCCTGCCCTACCTGGAGGGGCGGTCGACCACGAGGCTGATCGAGGAGGGGGGCGAGCGTGTCGAGCGGTGAGCTGGGGACGACGATCGTGACCGGGGCCGCATCGGGTCTCGGGCGCGCGATCGCGACTGCGGTGGAGCGGGACGGGGGGACCCCGGTCGGCTTCGACCTCGAGCGGGCCGAGGGCATCGAGAGCGAGCGGGTCGACCTCGCCGACACCGCGGCCGCCGAGCTGGCGACGAGGCGGGTCGCGGAACGCCACGGCGGGCTCGACGCGGTGGTCACGGCCGGCGGAATGGATGCCTGTGGGCCGCTCGACGGGGTGCCGGGCGAGGCCTGGAACCGCGTCGTCGCGGTCAACCTGCTCGGCACCGCGGCGGTGATCCGGGCGGCGCTGCCGGCGCTCGAGGACTCGCGCGGCCACGTCGTCACGGTCGCCTCGACGCTCGGCGTGCGGGCCCTCCCCGACGCCACCGCCTACTGCGCCAGCAAGTTCGGCGTGGTCGGCTTCACCCGGGCGCTAGCCGCCGAGACGGCCGGCCGGGTCGGCGTCACCCTGCTCATCCCGGGCGGGATGCGGACCGCCTTCTTCGACGGCCGCGAGGAGAAGTACAAGCCGCCGCCGGACGCTGCGCTGGCGCCGCCGGAGGAGATCGCCGAGGCGGTCGTGTTCGCGCTGGGTCGCCCGCCCGGCGTCGAGCTGCGCGAGGCGCTCGTCTGCCCGTCAACCGAGAGCTCGTGGCCATGATCGCCCCCGACCCCACCGCGAGCCGGCCGCGCCTGACGGTGCTGCGGGCGCTCGGCCTCGGCGACCTGCTCGCCGTCGTCCCCGCCCTGCGCGCCCTCGCCCGGGCTTTCCCCGAGCACGAGCGGGTGCTCGCCGCGCCCGCCTGGCTCGAGCCGCTGCTGCCGCTGCTGCGCGAGGACGGCAAGCCCTGCCTGCACCGGCTGGTCGAGATCGGCGGCCTCGACGCGGACCCGGGCCGGTTGCCGCGGCGGCCGGACGTCGCGGTCAACCTGCACGGCCGCGGCCCACAGAGCCACCGCCTGCTCCTCGCCTCCCGCCCGCGGCGCACGATCGCCTTCCGCAGCGACGCGGTCGCCGAGACCGCCGGCCTGCCCGAATGGGTTCCCGGCGAGCACGAGACGAGGCGCTGGTGCAACCTCCTCGCCCGCTTCGGGATCGAGGCCGACCCGGCCCGGCTCGACGTCGAGGCGCCGGAGGTCGAGCTGCCCGCCTGGGCGTACGGCGCCACGCTGCTCCACCCCGGGGCCGCCAGCGCGTCGCGCCGCTGGCCGCCCGAGCGGTGGGCGGCGGTGGCCCGCGCCGAGCGCGCGGCGGGCCGGGAGGTGCTGATCAGCGGCAGCCGCGAGGAGCTCGGCCTCGCCCGCCGGATCGCCGCCGAAGCGGGGCTCGATCCGCGTCGCGAGATCGCCGGCCGCACCGACGTGCACGGTCTCGCCGCCTTCGTCGCGGCTGCGGGCACGGTGGTCTGCGGCGACACCGGCGTCGCCCACCTCGCCACGGCGCTCTCGGTCCCCTCGGTGCTGCTGTTCGGGCCGACCGCTCCTGACCTCTGGGGGCCGCCGCCGGAGCGCGCGATCCATCGCGTGCTGTGGGAGGGGCGGGCCGGGGACCCGCACGCGGAGGCGGTCGATCCGGGTCTGCTGGAGATCGAGCCGGAGGCCGTCCTCGCCGCGCTGCGGGCGCTGCGGCCGGCGCTTGCGGCGTGAGCGGGGCGCGGCCCCGTCAGGGCGGCGCCGAGGTCGGCGTCGTCGTCGCGACCCGCAACCGGCGCGACGCGCTCGTGCGCACGCTCGGGCGGCTGGAGGCGCTGCCGGAGCGGCCGCCCGTGGTCGTCGTCGACAACGCGTCCGGCGACGGCACCGCCGCGGCGGTCGCCGACCGGTTCCCCCGGGTCGACCTGCTGGCGCTGGATCGCAACCACGGCGTCGCCGCGCGGAACCTCGGCGTGCGGCACCTCGGCACGGCCGCCGTCGCCTTCTGCGACGACGACTCGTGGTGGGAGCCCGGATCGCTGGGCCAGGCCGCCGAGCTGTTCCGGCGCTTCCCCACGGTCGGGCTGCTCGCCAGCCGCATCGTGGTCGGCGAGGAGCGCCGGCTCGACCCGACCTCGGCGCGGATGCGCGGCGCTCCCGCGCCCGGCCTCCCGGGCCCGCGCGTGCGGGGCTTCGTGGCCTGCGGGACGATCGTCCGCCGCGCCGCCTTCCTCGAGGCGCAGGGCTTCTGCGAGCGCTTCCTGATCGGCGGGGAGGAGGCTCTGCTGGCGATCGACATGCGCGCCGCCGGCTGGGACCTCTGCTACGTGGAAAGGCTGGTCGCGGTGCACGCCCCCGACGGCGCCGAGCGCGCCGGCCGCTCCTGGCGCAACCGGCGCAACGACCTCTGGACCTCCTGGTTGCGGATGCCCGCCCGCCGGGCCGTCCGCGACACGCTCGACCTCGCCCGGGACGCGCGCGGCGACGCCGCCGCGCGCCGCGCGCTGGTCGCCGCCCTGCCGGGCCTTCCCTGGGCGCTGCGCCACCGCCGGCCGCCCCGGCGGACCGGTTATTCGGTCTGAGCGGCGGCGTAGGTTGCGCCGCATGAGGGTGCTGTTCGGCATCTACCTCGGCGGGATCCTGCTGACGGTCTCCTATTTCGTCGTAATCGGCCTCACCCACCACTAGCGATGCGGCGCTTCGTCAAGGAGAACTCGCTCGGGCTCGTCTTCGGCGGGCTCTTCCTCGCCAGCCTGGTGGGCCAGGCGATCGCCGGCCACCTCGCCTACAACCAGGACCAGCTCGACCACGGCGAGGAGGCGATCTCGCTCGGCCGCTACCTCACCTCGTCGGACTTCGGCCAGGCGGTGATGGAGAACTGGCAGTCCGAGTACCTCCAGTTCCTGCTCTTCCTGCTGCTGACCATCTGGCTCCTGCAGAAGGGCTCGCCCGAGTCCAAGAAGGAGGACGAGCTGGGTCGGGAGTCCGAGGAGGAGCAGATGATCGGCGACGCCGCGAAGCGCACCTCGCCCAAGCCGGCCCGGGCGGGCGGCTGGCGGGCCGCGCTCTACGGCAACTCGCTGCTCGTCGTCATGGCGCTGATCTTCCTCGGCAGCTGGCTCGCCCAGTCGCTGACCGGCTGGAACGCCTACAACCAGGAGCAGCTCGACCACGGCGCCGAGGCGATCGGCTGGCTCTCCTACCTCGGCAACCCCGAGTTCTGGGAAACGACGCTGCAGAACTGGCAGTCGGAGTTCCTCGCGGTCGGCTCCTTCGCCGTCTTCGCGATCTTCCTGCGCCAGCGCGGCTCGCCGGAGTCCAAGCCGGTTGGCGCCGCCCACACCGACACCGGCCTCGAGGGCTGACCACCTCCCCGACGGGCCTGAAACAGGACTCGGGAGTCGCGTTTTAGGCCCGTCGGCAGGGGAATACGGCACGTATGGGGATGCGCGTCGTAGTCGTCGGGGCGACCGGGAACGTCGGCACCAGCGTGGTCGAGGCGCTCGGCCGGGAGCCGCGGGTCGAGGAGATCGTCGGGCTCGCCCGCCGCCTGCCCGAGCTGGAGATGCCGAAGACGCGCTGGGTGGAGGGCGATGTGAGCGGCGACCTCGAGGGGGCGTTCCGCGGCGCCGACGCCGTCGTCCACCTCGCCTGGGCGATCCAGCCCTCGCGCGACGAAGCGACCCTGGAGCGGATCAACGTCGAGGGGAGCGGCCGGGTCTTCGAGGCGGCCGCGGCGGCCGGCGTGCCGGCGCTCGTCTACGCCTCCTCCGTCGGCGCCTACGGGCCGGGCCCGAAGGACCGCGCGGTCGACGAGTCGTGGCCGACGACCGGCGTCGCCACCTCCTTCTACTCGCGCCACAAGGCGGCGGTCGAGGCGCTTCTCGACGGCTTCGAAGCGCGCCACCCCGCGGTCCGGGTCGTCCGGCTGCGGCCGGCGCTGATCTTCAAGGGGGAGGCGGCCAGCGAGATCCGCCGCCTCTTCGTCGGGCCGTTCCTGCCGAGCTTCCTGGTCCGGCCCGGCCTGATCCCGGTCGTGCCCCGGATCGCTGGCCTGCGCTTCCAGGCGGTCCACTCCAGGGACGTGGGCGAGGCCTACCGCCAGGCGGTCGTCCGCGACGTGCGCGGAGCCTTCAACCTCGCCGCCGAGCCGGTGCTCGACCCCGAGCGGCTGGCGGAGACCCTCGACGCGCGCCCGTTCGACCTGCCGCCGCGGGTCGTCCGCGGCCTGGTGGACTGGAGCTGGAAGCTGCGCCTGCAGCCCTCGCCGCCGGGCTGGCTCGACATGGCCCTGCGGGTGCCACTGATGGACAGCGGCCGGGCGCGCCGGGAGCTGGGCTGGCAGCCCCGCGTCGACGCGACCGAGGCGCTGCTCGAGCTGCTCGAGGGCATCCGCTGCTCGGAGGGGATGCGGACGCCGCCGCTGGAGAGCGATGCCGGCGGGCCGGCGCGGCTCGGGGAGCTGCGCAGCGGCGTCGGCGCCCGTCAGTGAGCGCCGGGCATCCGAGCGGCGAGCCGCCGGATCAGCGGCGCAGCTCGGCCAGCGCCGCGTCGCGCCCTTCGTGCATCGAGATCGACTTTTCGACGCCGGTGATCTTGAGCAGCCGCCGCACCTGGTGGTTTATGCAGCAGACCACGAGCTGGCCCTTGCCCCCGCTGCCGCCATTCGGGTCGAGCCGCTGCCAGGCCCTGACGATCAGGGCGATCCCGGTCGAGTCGATGAATTCGCATTCCGAGAGGTCGAGCATGATCGAGGCGTCCTCGTCGGCGAGCGCCTCCTCCAGGGCACGCTCCAGCTCCGGCGCGGTGTTCATGTCGAGCTCGCCGCGCACGGTGAAGGCGCGAATCCCGCCTTCCAGCTCCTCAACCTGCACGTCAAAGGGGGCCGGACTCACGCCGCGATCCTATCGCAGCCGGACGGCCGGTTCACTGGTTTCGCCGGGTCACCCGAGGGGTAGCGAAGGCACGAGAGCCGGGCGACTATGCTCGGCGCCGCGGGACCAGCTCCCCGCGGGGAATGCGCTCCATGGCAGACAGCCCGACGATCAGCGACAAGCCGAGGGGGCTCCAGATGATGCTTCCCGCGAAAGCCGAGAATGTTGCGGTGATCCGACACGCACTTGCCGGCCTGGCCGAGGAGATCGGCATGGACGAACCCGGCCTCGCGGATCTCAAGACGGTCGTCACCGAGGCCTGCATGAACGTCGTCGTCCACGCATACGACGGCGAGCCCGGCCCGCTCAGCGTCGAAGCGCGGCCCGACAGCAGCGGTCTGACCGTGACCGTGCGCGACAAGGGGGTCGGGATGCGGCCCCAGGCGGACGTCGAGGCCTCCAGCCTGCGGCTGGGGCTCTCGCTGATCGCCGCCCTCTCGAGCAGCTTCGCCATCTCGGGCGGCATCGATCGGGGCACCGAGGTGACGATGCGGGTGCCGCTGCACGGCGGCGGCGCCAACGGGAAGGGCGACGAGGTCTCGCTCGAGCCGGCCGGAGTCGACACCACCGAGCTGGTCACCGACGCCCCCGAGCTGCTCGCTCCGGTGCTGGCGCGCATGGTGGGAGCCCTGGCGGCGCGACGCGACCTGACCGTCGACCGCGTCTCCGACGCGGTCCTCGTCACCGACGCGATCGCCGAGGCGGCCCCCTCCCGCTTCGCCGACGGCCGCGTCCGGCTCGGCCTCGACGATCGCGAGGGCGCGATCGAGCTGCGCGTCGGACCGATGGAAGCCGGGGCAGCCCAGCGCATCCGCGAGGAGCTCGAAGTCCCCGACGTGGGGGGATCGCTCGAGGCGCTCGCCGACGAGCTCACCGTCGATCAGTCCGACGACGGCGAGTACCTCGTCATTCGCTTCGCTGCTGCTCCCTGATCTGCTCGCGGATGCGGGCGAGGGCGCGGCGCAGGATGCGTGAGACGTGCATCTGTGAGTGGCCGATCCGCTCGGCGATCTGCGACTGCGTCATGTCCTCGGCGAAGCGCAGCTTGAGCACAAGCCGCTCGCGCTCGTCCAGGTAGGGCAGCGCGGCGTCGAGTGCGATCCGGCCCTCGACCAGCTCGTAGCCGTCGTCTTCGGCGCCCACCCACTCGGCCGGCGCCGCCTCGTCGCCGTCCTCGGCGCCGCCGGCCGGCCGGTCGAGCGAGAGCGGCCGGCGGTTGTGGTTCGCCTCGAGCACTTCCAGGACGTCGGTCTGCTCGACCTCGAGCCGCTCGGCGATCTCGGCGACCGAGGGCGAGCGCTGCAGCTGCTTGGTCAGCTCCGTGATCGCTTTGTCGACCTCGGCCATCAGGTCGTGCAGGCCGCGCGGCACGCGGACCGTCCAGACGCGGTCGCGGAAGTGGCGTTTCAGCTCGCCGAGGATGGTCGGCGAGGCGAAGGCGGTGAAGGGGATGCCCCGCTCGGGGTCGAAGCGGTCGACCGCGTTGATCAGGCCGAGGTTGGCGACCTGGAGCAGGTCGTCGAAGGACTCGCTGGCGCCGCGGTAGCGCAGCGCGAGGCGCTTGGCGAAGGGGAGGTTGCGGCGGACCAGCTCCTCGCGGATCGCCGGGTCGCGGGTCTGGGCGAAGCGCCTCCACAGCTCGGTCTCCCCGGCCAGGGCCTCGTCCGTCCCGGGACCGGGGACTGGCTCGTTCTCCTCTCTTTGCCGCTTCGTTGCCATCGCTGAAGCACGGACGGTACTGGGAATGCGAAACCGCCCTGGAGCCTTCAACGGGCCGTGCGGCGCTGTGTAAGCCCGTTTCCGGACCGACGACAAGCCGTTACCCGGCGTGGCTGCCTGGAAAACCCTGCGGCGACTAGGCTCCGTGCGACCTCCAAATCGATCAAGAGGAGAACTCCGATGGCTTTCTCGGTTCCCGACCTTCCCTACGCATACGACGCGCTCGAGCCCCATATCGACGAGGCGACGATGCGCGTCCACCACGACAAGCACCATCAGGCCTACGTCGACAAAGCGAACGACGCCCTGGCCGGGACCGAGTGGGCGGACCGCGACGTCGAGGACGTCCTGCGCAACCTCTCCAGCCTGCCGCAGGACAAGCAGGGCCCGGTCCGCAACAACGCCGGCGGGCATTCCAACCACACCCTCTTCTGGCAGATGCTCAGCCCCGACGGCGGCGGCGCCCCGAGCGGCGAGCTGGCCTCGGCGATCGACGAGAAGTTCGGCTCCTTCGATTCCTTCAAGGACGAGTTCAAAGCCGCCGGCATCGCCCGCTTCGGCTCCGGCTGGGCCTGGCTGGTCAAGGACGACTCCGGGATCGCGGTGGTCTCGACCGCCAACCAGGACTCGCCGATCTCCGACGGGCAGACGCCGCTGCTCGGCTGCGACGTCTGGGAGCACGCCTACTACCTCAAGTACCAGAACAAGCGCCCGGAATACATCGACGCGTTCTGGAACGTCGTGAACTGGCAGTACGTGGCCGAGCGCTACGCGGCGTAGCAGGCGGCTCTAGGCGCTGACGGCCGGCCGCGCGGCCTCGGGGAGGTCGCGCGGTGCGGTGCCCTCCTTCGGGGGGACCTTGCTCATCGCGTGCTCGGCCAGCGCGGTGATCGTGAGGCTGGGGTTGACGCCGACGTTGGCCGGGATCGCGGCCCCGTCGCAGACGAGCAGGTTCTCGTAGCCGAAGACTCGCTGGTCGGCGTCGACGACGCCGTCCTCGGGGCCGTGGCCGATCACCGCGCCGCCGAGGATGTGGGCGGTGGTCGGGATGTTCATCAGCGCCTCGGTGAGCGAGCTCTGTGCGACGCCGCCGGTCCGCTCGGCGATCCATTCGGCCGCCTCGTTGGCGACCGGGATGAAGGTCGGGTTCGGTTTCTCGGGGTCCTGCTCGGTTTGGAGCCGCACGTCGCCCGAGCGCTTCAGCTTCGGCCGCAGCGCAATCGCGTTGTCGAGCGTCTGCATGACGAGCAGGATGATCGTGCGGCGCGACCAGCCCCGCGGCCAGAGCGTCTTGGCGAACCTGACGGGGTGGCGGACGATCTGCGCGAGCAGCTTCAGCGGTCGGGTGGCCCGCGTGCCGTCGCCGACCAGCAGCGTGTAGAGGGTGCTCATCGAGTCGCCGGCGTGGCCGTAGCTGACCGTCTCGATGTGCGTGTGCGGGTCGGGGTAGATGCTGGAGCTGATCGCGACCCGCTTGGTCAGGTCGCCGGGGTAGTCCTCGGGCACGGTGACGGCGAGGATCATCTCGCTGTTGGTCCGGACCAGCTCGCCGAGCCGCGGGGAGATGCGCGGCAGCGAGCCGCCGAGCCGGCAGCGCTGCAGCAGCTTGTTGGTGCCGAGCGGGCCGGCGGCGACGATCACGCCGCGGGCAGTCGTCGTGCGGCGGCCACGGCCGCGCAGCATCCCCGACCGCTCGCTGGTAACGGCGTAGCCGTCGCTCCCGTCGGCGGCGCCGAGCGGGCGGATGTCGGTGACGAGCCGGTCGGGGGTCACCTTCGCCCCGTGCCGTTCGGCGAACCAGAGGTAGTTCTTGACCAGCGTGTTCTTGGCGCCGACGGGGCAGCCGACCATGCAGCGGCCACAGTGCGTGCAGCCGGTCCGGTCCGGTCCCTCGCCGCCGAAGTAGGGGTCGGGGACGGTCTCGCCGGCCTCGCCAAGGAAGACCCCGATCGGGGTCTTGCCGTAGGTGTCGCCGACGCCGATCTCCTCGCCGAACTCGCGCAGCAGCTGGTCGGCGTCGTCGTCGTCGGTGTGGACGACCACGCCGAGCATCCGCTGGGCGGTCTCGTAGTGCGGCGCGAGCGCCCGCTGCCAGTCCTCGAGGTCGCCCCACTGCGGGTCCTCGAAGAAGGGTGCGGGGGGCACGTAGAGCGTGTTGGCGTAGCCGAGGCTGCCGCCGCCGACGCCGCTGCCGCTGACCACGGCGACGTCCTTGAAGGTGGAGAGCCGGAAGATCCCGCGCAGGCCGAGTCGCGGCGCCCAGAAGTAGCGGCGCAGGTCCCAGGTCGACTTGGGGAAGTCGTCGTCGCCGAACCGCTTGCCGCACTCGATCACGGCGACCGAGTAGCCCTTTTCGGCCAGCCGCAGCGCCGAGACGCTGCCGCCGAACCCGGAGCCCACGACTATCCAGTCGTAATCGTGGGCCATTGCGGAGGTCGCCGGCCTAGGCCTCGCCCGGCTCGAGCGGGCGAAAGTCGCTGGTCCTCGCTCCGCAGACGGGGCAGAACCAGTCTTTGGGAATGTCCTCGAAGGCGGTCCCCGGCGGGATGCCGCCGTCGGGATCGCCGATCGCGGGGTCGTAGATGAACCCGCAGCTCTCGCAGATCCACAGGGTCGCTTCCTTGGTCGCCTCCATGCTCACAGCTTAGAACGCCTAGCCCTTGTCGAAGCTGACCGAGGCCGGCTCGCGCTGCGCCGCGTCCTCGATCTCGAAGAACTCGCGCGGCTCGAAGCCGCCCCGGCCGGCGATGACCGAGCCGGGGAACTGCTGGATGTCGGTGTTGTAGGCCTGCACGTTGGAGTTGTAGATCCGCCGTGCGGCCTGGATTTCGTCCTCGAGCTGGGAGAGGCTGCGGCTCAGCTGCTGGAAGTTCTCGGTGGCGCGCAGGGTCGGGTAGTTCTCGGCGACGGCGCGGAGGTCGGCCACGGCACCGGTCAGCTGCTGCTCGGCCCTGGCGGTGTCGCCGACGCTGTGCGCCGACATCGCCTCGGCCCGCGCTTTCGTCGCCTTCTCGAAGACCTCGCTCTCGTGGGCGGCGTATCCCTTCACCGTCTCGACCAGGTTCGGCACCAGGTCGTGGCGCCGCTTCAGCTGGATGTCGATCCCGCTCCACGACTCGTCGACCCGGTTGCGCGCGGCGACGATCGAGTTGCGCTTGCCGATGTAGTAGAGGACCGCGATGACGAGTATCGCCACCACGACTATGAGCGCCACGGTCACGAACCCATCCTACCCGCCCCGCCTGGACGTGCCGCTACTTGACCACCCATATGGTGGGTCAAGTAGCGGCACGTCCCCCTAGGATCGGCCGGTGAGCGCGAGGGGCGAAGCGGCGGAATGGGCGGAGGCGGTGCGGCGCTTCGGCGAGCGCAGCGGGCTGACCTACGAGCCGGTGGGGGGGATCAACCCGAAGGACGGCCCGGTGGCGCTCTGCGTCGGGGGGACGAATCGGCTCACCGGGCAGCTCGCCGAGGGGTTCTGGGGCTCGAGCTGCGACGCCGACGAGCGCGAGGTCGGCGGCTTCCTCGGCAAGGCGGTCCTGCCGGGCGCGATCCTCGCCAAGGCGCACATGCCGGACCTCGCTGCGGTGGTGCCGGCCTTCAACGTCGAGTCGATCGAGGGCCACGAGCGGATCACGCAGCGCTTCGGGCGTAGGGTCGAGTTCGAGTCGATCGACTTCAACCGGCGCTTCCAGGCGACCGTGCCGCACGACTACGACCCGCTCGCCCTGCGCGAGCTGTTCAGCCCCGGCTTCCTCTCCTGGACGACGACGATGACCGGCGAGGTCGACTTCGGCGTCAACGACCGGCAGCTGTGGTTCCTCTGGCAGCTGCGCGAGCGCAGCGAGGTCGAGCTGCGCGAGGCGCTGGAGAACGCCGGGCGACTGTTCGAGCGGCTGCAGGGGGAGATGGAGGAGAGCGGTGTGCACACGTACCCGCCGGGTCCCTGGCACGCCGGGCTGAAGCCGTTTCCTCAGGCCGGGTAGTCCGGGTCTCCCGGCAGGACCACGCGATGGTCCTCGCGGGTGCCGACGACCTTGGGAAGGATCGGCGCGATCTCCTGCCGCCGGTGCGCCTCCAGGGCCTCCTCCGAGGTGCGGAACTCGCACAGCGACTCGAGCTGGTGAATGGTCGGAAAGGCCAGCGTTAGCTCCCCCGCGGCCTGGGCCTCCAGCGCCGCCGCCGGCTCGAACCAGGCGGCGTCGACGGTCTCGACCCCGTCCGGCTTCGGCGGCGTGTGCGCCGGCGCGAGCGCGAGGAAGAACCAGGCGTCGAAGCGCCGCGAGATCACCTCCGGCGTGATCCAGCGGGAGAAGAGCACCAGCTCCTCGTCCTCGGCCAGCTCGATCCCCGCCTCCTCGCGCAGCTCGCGCACCGCGCAGGCCCGGTACGCCTCTTCCCCGTCCCCGTCGCACTCGTCGACCCCGCCGCCAGGAAACACCCACACCCCCGGCATGAACCGCGCGTTCTCGGTCCGCTTCAGCAGCAGCACCTCCAGCGCCCGGTCCTTGTACTTCCCGCCGCGCCTGAGCAGCACGACCGAAGCCGCCGGCTTCGGCTCGGCCGGCTCGCCGAGATTCGGCGCCTCCGCCGGTCCGCGCTGCCTCTCGCTCATGAGTCGACCCTACTCAGGGGGGAGAGAATCGGCTGCTCAGCACTTAGGGTCGTGTGCGTTTCAGCCGACACGCGAAGAACCGAATGCGCTGGGCTCGCCTCAGTCCTGAAGCCGTCAACGCAATCGTGGCGAAGCCGGATGGGTGGACCCGCGACAAGTACGGAAACTCGATTGCCGTCGGGAGGGACAGCAGTGGGCGTCTGGTCAGAGTGGTGCTTGCCCTTGACGATCCCGGCTATGTCATTACCGTCATTGTGTAGGGGATGGAGATGAGAGCCGATTACGACAGCAAAGCCAATGCCTTGTCCATCGACTTGACCGAGCCTTGCTATTGGGATCGCAGCGAGGAGGTCGTCTCCACGGTCAACGTGGCGATCGCTGGGGGACGGCCGGTCAACGTCGAGCTGCTGTACCCGGACCTCGGCCTCGAGGAGCCGTTGCGCGCCGTTGCCGAGCGCTACGACCTCGACGCGGAGGCGTTGATCGCGGCCGCTCAGGCGGCCATCGCGGCGCCGGATCGCGTCGTCACGCTCGACGTGGCGGTCCGTACCGCGGCCTGATCGTCTGCCTCGCGGGAGGTCGACGCGCACGCCGCCTCGATCGAGTCGGCCGTGATCCGCACCAACTGCCGTAGCTCGGGCTCGGAGATCGAGAGGGGGGGCATGAGGATCACCACGTCGCCGAGGGGGCGGACGATCGCGCCGCGCTTGCGGGCCTCCAGGGTCACCCGATGACCGAGGCGGAGGGCGGGGTCGTGCTGGCCGAGGTCGATGCCGACCATGAAGCCGCGGTGGCGCACCTCGCTCACCTCGGGCATTCGGTCGATCTCGGCCAGCAGGCGGTCGAGCAGGTGGATCTTCGGCTGGAGCCGCAGCAGCGTCCGCTCCTCCTCGAAGGCGTCGAGGCTGGCGAGGGCGGCGGCGCAGGCGAGGGGGTTGCCGGTGTAGGTGTGGCCGTGGAAGAAGGTGCGGTACTCCTCCGGCGCGCCGAGGAAGCCCTCGTAGATGCGCTCGGCGGCCAGGGTGGCGGCGAGCGGCAGGTAGCCGCCGGTCAGCCCCTTCGCGAGGCAGAGCAGGTCGGGGGCGACGCCCTCCTGTTCGCAGGCGAACATCGTCCCGGTGCGACCGAAGCCGGTCGCGACCTCGTCGCAGATCAGCAGCACGCCGAAGCGGTCGCAGAGCTCCCGGACGTTCCGCAGGTAGCCCGGGGGGTGGACGAGCATCCCCGCCGCGCCCTGGACCAGCGGCTCGACGATCACGGCGGCGATCTCCTCTTCGTGCGCGGCGAGGACGCGCTCGAGGTCGGCGGCGTCGCCCGGCTCGACCGCGTGGGTGTGGAAGAGCAGGGGGCGGTAGGTGGAGTGGAAGAGGTCGATCCCGCCGACGGAGACCGATCCGATCGTGTCGCCGTGGTAGGCGTCGCGCAGGTGGACGAATGAGGTGCGCCGCCTGTGCTGGCCGCCGCGCTGCTGCTGGTACTGGAAGGCCATCTTCAGGGCGATCTCGGTCGCCGTCGAGCCCGACTCCGAGTAGAAGACGCGCGAGAGGCCGGGCGGCGCCAGCTCGACCAGGCGGGCCGCCAGCTCCGCGGCGCCCGGGTGGGAGAGGCCGAGCATCGTGGAGTGGGCGACGCGGCCCAGCTGCTCCTCCAGCGCCGCGTCGATCCCGGCGTGGCGATGCCCGTGGACGTTGCACCACAGGGAGGAGACGCCGTCGATGTAGCGCCGGCCCTCGCTGTCGATCAGGTGCACGCCCTCGCCCCCGACGATCATCGGCGCGTCCTCCTCGACCCAGCCCTGCTGCTGGGTGAACGGGTGCCAGAGATGGTCTCGGTCGAGCTGAGCTGGGTCCGGCGGCACCGTCACCGACCCTAGCCCTGGCGGCGGCGGCAACCCCCGGCGGCGGCCGGCGCAAATAGCGGCTGGTTGGGGAGGCGCAAGCTGGGGTACGGGGCTCGGGAGCGTGTGCGGCTTCGCACACAGACCTTTACACGGAAAGCTGCAATCATCGACAGATGGCCGAGCGAGGAGCTACCCCCCAGGTTCATCCTGTTCGCCGCAAAGCCCTGCACGCGGTCCGCTCCCTCTTCACCCCGCTGCTGCCGGACGACTACCTCGAACTGATCAACCCGCTGTGGTCGACGCGCGAGCTGCGCGGCCGGATCGAGCGGATCGACCGCGAGACTCCGGATGCGGTGACGGTGCTGATCCGCCCGGGCTTCGAGTGGACCGGCCACCGGCCCGGCCAGTACCTGCGGATCGGGGTGGTCGTCGACGGGGTGCACCACTGGCGCGCCTACTCGCTGACCTCGGAGCCGGAGCGGCCGGACGGCTGCATCAGCATCACGCCGAAGCTGGTCGATACCGGCATGGTCTCGCCCTACCTCGTGCACCGGGCAAGGCCGGGGGACGTGGTCCGGCTCGGCGGTGTCGAAGGGACCTTCGTCCTGCCCGACCCGCCGCCCGAGAAGGTGCTCCTCGTCAGCGCCGGCAGCGGGATCACGCCGATCATGAGCATGCTGCGCAGCCTGCACCGCGACGACGCGGTCGACGACGTCGTCCACGTCCACTCCGCCCGCGAGGAGGAGGGCGTGATCTTCGCCGAGCTGCTGCGCGAGATCGACGCCGCCCATCCCGGCTACCGCCTCCACCTGCGGATCACCTCTCGCGAGGGCCGCTTCGCTCCCGATCACCTCGACGAGCTCTGCCCCGACTGGCGCGAGCGCCACGCCTTCCTCTCCGGCCCGGCGCCGATGCTCGACGCGATGTGCGAGCGCTGGGAGCGCGAGGGCGATCCCGGCCTGCTCCACATGGAGCGCTTCCAGCCCGTGATCGGCGGCGAGCCGGGCCTGGGCGAGGGGGGGACGGTGCGCTTCCTCAAGAGCCGGGTCGAGGCGGGCTGCGACAGCGGCACGCCGATCCTGGTCGGCGGCGAGGAGGCCGGCGCCACGCTCCCCTACGGCTGCCGGATGGGCATCTGCCACACCTGCGTCGGAAAGCTCTGCAACGGAAAGGTGCGCGACCTGCGCACCGGCAAGGTCCACGGGAGCGAGGGCGAGATGATCCGCACCTGCGTCAACGCTCCCGAAGGACCGATCGAGATCGCGCTTTGAAAACGAAAGGGAACGATGAACACGACGACCGCTGAGGTCCGGCCCCCCGAGGCCCAGAGCCCACTCGCCCACCTGTCGGCCGAGCAGCTCGACGAGCTCGCCGGCGAGTTCGACGCGATTCGCGACCGCGTTCACGCCGAGCTGGGCGACCGCGACCGCCGCTACATCGAGAGCATGATCGCGATGCAGCGCCGACTCGCCGTGCTGGGCCGGGTGCTGCTGCTCGGCGCCCGCTACCGCCCCGCGAAATACGCCGGCACGGCGGCGCTCTCGGCCGCGAAGATCCTCGAGAACATGGAGATCGGCCACAACGTCCTGCACGGCCAGTGGGACTGGATGAACGACCCCCAGATCAACTCCTCGACCTGGGACTGGGACACCGCCTCCACCGCCGAGGCCTGGAAGCACTCGCACAACTACGTCCACCACACCTTCACCAACATCCTCGGCAAGGACAAGGACCTCGGCTACGAGATCATGCGGATCGACCCGCAGCAGAAGTGGCACCCGGTCTACCTCCTCCAGCCGCTCTACAACCTGGTGCTGGCGGCGTTCTTCGAGTGGGGCGTGGCGCTGCACGACCTCGACTTCGAAGCGATCCGCAAGGGCCACAAGTCGAAGGCCCAGGTCAAGCGCGAGCTGGCGGGCATCCGCGAAAAGGCGAGGAGCCAGATCGTCAAGGACTACGTCGCCTGGCCGCTGCTCAGCGGGCTCGCGATGGCGGCGCTCGACGCGGGTCTGGGAGCGCACAGGGAGCTCGCCGAGCCGGAGGGCCGCCGGCCCTGGCGCAAACGCCGCCGCGGCGGTCTCGCCGGTGTGCTGAGGAAGGCGGTCGAAGGCGGCCTCGACTCCTACAAGTCCGCCGCTAAGGCCAACGCCACCGCCAACGTGGTCCGCAACGTCTGGGCCTACGCGATCATCTTCTGCGGACACTTCCCCGACCAGACCTACACCTTCAGCCCCGAGGAGGTCGAGGACGAGAGCCGCGGCGGCTGGTACGTGCGCCAGCTCTGCGGCGCGGCCAACATCGAGGGCAGCCCGATGTTCCACGTCGCCAGCGGCAACCTCGGCTACCAGGTCGAGCATCACCTCTTCCCGGACATGCCGAGCACCCGCTACGCGGAGATCGCGCCGCAGGTCAAGCAGGTCTGCGAACGCTACGGCCTCCCCTACAACAGTGGCCCCTTCGGGCAGCAGCTGGGGATGGTGCAGCGGACGATCCTGCGGCTCGCCTTCCCGGGCGGCGCCCCCCGGCCCAAGCCGGGCCCCTACCGCGGCGAGGACCACCCGGCCCTGTGACGTAACGCCCGGGGGCGCCGGCGCCCCCGGGCTGTGACGCAACTCGCGGAGAGGGCGGCGGTGGACTGCGAGGATGGTTGCCGGGCCCAGATGACGCGCTACCGCCACCTGATCACCGACGAGAACCGCAAGTGGTGGACGCTCGGGGCAATGTGCTTCGCGCTGTTCATGATCATGCTCGACAACACGGTCGTGAACGTCGCGCTGCCCTCGATCCAGCGCGACCTCGGCGCCTCGCTGTCGGGGCTGGAGTGGACCGTCAACGGCTACACGCTCTCCTTCGCGGTGCTGCTGGCGACCGGCGGGCGGCTCGGCGACATCTTCGGCCGCCGGCTCACCTTCATGGTCGGCGTCGTCGTCTTCGCCGCCTCCTCGGCGACCGCGGGGCTCGCCCCGAGCACCGACTTCCTGGTCGCCAGCCGCATCGTGCAGGGGATCGGCGCGGCGCTGATGATGCCGGCGACGCTCTCGATCGTCACCGACGCCTTCCCGGCCCACGAGCGCGGCAAGGCGATGGGCACCTGGGCGGGTGTCTCGGCGCTGGCGCTGGCAGTCGGCCCGGTGCTCGGCGGCTTCCTCACCGAGCACGTCACCTGGCGCGCGATCTTCTACCTCAACATCCCGGTCGCCGTCGCCGCGGTCGCCGCGGCGCTCTTCGCGGTGCGCGAGTCGCGCGACACCTCGGTCGGCCGCGAGGTCGACTACGCGGGCGTCGCCGTGCTGACCGGCGCCCTCACGGCGCTTGTCCTGGCGCTGGTCGAGGGCAACGCCTGGGGCTGGGGCTCGCCCGAGATCGTCGCCCTGCTGGCCGGCTCGGTGATCGGCCTGCTCGCCTTCGTCGCGATCGAGCTGCGCGTCGATGTGCCGATGGTCGAGTTCCGCTTCTTCACCGATCGCAACTTCCTCGGCGCGGTCGTCGTCGCCCTGATCGTCTCCTTCGCGATGCTCGGCGTCTTCTTCTTCCTCGCCCTCTACATGCAGAACATCCTCGGCTACACGCCGCTCGAGGCCGGCGTGCGCTTCCTGCCCTCGACGCTGATGATCGTCGGCGTCGCGCCGGTCGCCGGCCGGCTCTCGGACCGCTTCGGCGCCCGCTGGCTGATCGCGGTCGGCCTGACCATCGTCGCCGCGTCGCTCTACAGCTTCAGCGGCATCGCGGTCGACTCGACCTACCTCGACCTGCTGCCCGGCTTCATGCTGCTCGGGATCGGTATCGCGATGACGATGTCGCCGATGACGAGCGCGGCGATGAACGCCGTCGCGATCGAGAAAGCCGGGATCGCCTCCGGCGTCCTCTCGATGTTCCGGATGGTCGGCGGCACCCTCGGCATCGCCGTCACGGGTGCGATCTTCCAGGGCGCTGTCGGCAACCCGGCCACCGCGACGCCGGAGGACTTCGTCGACGCGCTCGGCCACGCGATGCTCGTCTCCGCCGCCGTGGCCCTGGCCGGCGCGGCGGTGGCCGCCGCCGCGATCCGCGCGGGACGCCACGGATCCGATGCCGCGGCCGAGGCCGCGGTCAGCCCCGGCGGCGAGCTGGCGGCGCGCGAGTCGGCCTAGCCGCGTCCGGGGCGCTTTATCGGCGGTATGGGGGGTATAAAGCGCCCCGCAACCGGCCACGAGTCGACTTCGGAGAGGTCGAGCGGCGCCAGCGTCTCGACCTGCACGCTCCCCAGCGCGGCGATCGTCTCGCGGTTCGACTCCTCGATCGAGTCAGGGCGATCCGGCCACGGGGTGAGGACGACGGCCGCGACCTCGAGGTCGGCGTCCCGCGCCGCCTCGATCGTGAGCAGCGTGTGGTTGATCGTGCCGAGACCTGGGGAGGCGGCGATCGCCAGCGGGAGGCCGAGGTCGGCGGCGAAGTCACGGACCAGGTAGGGCGGCGAGAGGGAGAGCGGGACGAGCAGCCCGCCGACGCCCTCGCAGACGAGCACGTCGGCGCCGCTCGCGGCGGCACGCGCGGCCGCGAGCAGGCGGTCGCGCTCGATCCGCTCGCCGGCCAGCTCCGCCGCCAGGTGCGGCGACATCGGCGGCCCATAGCGGTAGGGAGCGATCTCCTCGTCGCTCTGCGAAGAGCCTGCTGCCCGCCGCAACACCTCGTGATCGGGCCGACGGGCCGATACCCCGTCGACATCGCCGGGAGTCGGCCCGTCGGCAGGGAAGTCGTCGAGACCGGTCACCGCCGGCTTGAAGACGGCGACGCGCTCGCCGTCCGCGGCAAGCGCGTGGGCGATCGCGGCGGCGACGACCGTCTTGCCGACCTCGGTTCCCGTGCCGGTGACGAAGACTCCCCTCACGACTCCTCCGACGTGCCGGGGGTTAGCGGCCACATATGGTCCATAACCCCCGGCACGTCCTGTCAGGCGGCGAGCGCGGCTGGGCGCTGGAGGCCGGCGTCGGCGACCTCACGCTTCGCGACGGCGGTCAGGCGGGCGGCCTCGCGCAGCTCCGCCTCGCCGTGCGTCGCCATCACGCTGAAGCGCAGGCGGGAGGATCCCTCGGGCACGGTCGGGGGGCGGATCCCCTGGGCGAAGACGCCGTGCTCCAGCAGCCGCTCGCAGAGCGCCATCGTCGCGTCGGGGTCGCCCACCTCGAGCGGGACGATCTGCGTTCCCGCGCCGCCGGCCGGGAGGCCCTCGTCCCTCAGCGCACGGCGAAACGCCGCGGCGTTGGCGTTCAACCGCTCGACCTGCCCGGGGTCGGCCTCGAGCAGCTCCAGCGCCGCCAGCGCCGCCGCGACCGAGGGCGGTGGCGGCGCGGTCGAGAAGACGAAGGAGCGGGCCGTGTTGAGCAGGTACTCGCACAGCTCGGCGTCGGCGCAGACGTATGCCCCGTAGGAGCCGAGCGCCTTGCCGAGCGTGCCGACCACGAGGTCGACCTCATCGCCCACGCCCGCCGCCGCCACCGAGCCGCGGCCGCCGGGACCGAGGGCGCCGGTCGCGTGGGCCTCGTCGACCATCAGCCGGCAGTCGTGGCGGCGAGCCAGCGAGGCCAGCTCGGCGAGCGGGGCCACGTCGCCGTCCATCGAGAAGACGCCGTCGGTGACGATCAGCGCGGCGCGCTCGCCGGCCTGTCGCAGCCCCCAGGCGAGGTGCTCGACGTCGGCGTGGCGGTAGACGAAGGTCTCCGCGCGTGAGAGCCGGCAGCCGTCGACGATGCTGGCGTGGTTGAGCTCGTCGGAGAAGACCACCTCGCCTCGGCCCGCCAGGGCGGGGATCGTGCCGCTGTTGGCGAGGTAGCCCGAGCCGAAGAGCAGCGCCGCCTCGTAGCCCTTGAAGTCGGCGAGCCGCTCCTCCAGCAGCCGGTGCGACTCCATGTTGCCCGAGATCAGCCGCGAGCCCCCCGCGCCGGCGCCGAGCCGCAGCGCCGCCTCGGCGGCCGCCTCGCGCACCAGTGGGTGGCCGGCCAGCCCCAGGTAGTTGTTCGAGCAGAGCAGCAGCACCGGCCGCCCGCCGAGCAGGACGCAGGGCCCCTGTGGCCCCTCGACCAGACGCAGGCGCCGCCGGAGCCCGCGATCGCGGAGCTCCTCCAGCCGCGCCGCGACGTCGGTCATGCCGGCTGGGAGGGGACCTTCGGGTAAGGCGGCGGCTTCTTCGCCTTCTTGACGACCCGCAGCTGGGTCGAGGGATCCCAGAAGGCGGCTTCCTCCTGGCGGTCGATCAGCTCGTCGATCGGCGTCGCCGGCGTCTCGCCGTCGAGCCAGCCGGAGCGGTTGTCCGGCCGCGGGTTGGCGCCGTTGTCCGGCTGCCGGCCGACGTTCAGCCCCAGCTCCTCGAACATCGCTCGGTCGTCCTCGGGCTCCGCCCCCAGCGTGGTCAGGAAGTTGCCCATCATCACCCCGTTCAGCCCCGCCTTGACCGCGAGCGGCTGCAGGTCGCCGAGGTTCTCGACCCGGCCGCCGCAGAGCCGGAACAGCGCTCCGGGGATGATCAGGCGGAAGATCGCGACCCACTTGACGACCTCCCAGGCGTCCATCAGCGGGCGGTCGCCGAACTTCGTCCCATCGCGCGGGTTGAGCAGGTTGATCGGCACCGAGGTCGGCTCCAGCTCCGACAGCTCGAAGGCCATCTCGACCCGCTGCCGCGGCGACTCGCCGAGGTTGAGGATGCCGCCGACGCAGGTCTCCAGCCCCGCCTCCTTGACCGCGTCGATCGTCCGCAGCCGCCCCTCGTAGCGGACGGTCGTGGAGACCTCCGGGTAGTAGGAGCGCGCCGACTCGACGTTGTGGTGGACGCGCTGGATCCCGGCCTCGCGCAGCGCCTTCGCCCGCTCCGCGGACATGTGGCCGATCGAGGCGCAGCGCTTCAGGTTGGTCTGCTCGGCGACGAGCTTGGCGCCCGCCAGGATCTTTCCGAAGTCCTTCTTGGAGAGCCCCTGGCCCTGCGTGACCATGCAGAAGCGGTGGGCGCCCGCCGCCTCGGCCGCCTTGGCGTGCTCGAGGATCTGCTCGGGCTCCATCATCGCGTGCATCGGCGTGTCGGCCTCGGCATAGCGCGACTGCGCGCAGAAGCCGCAGTCCTCGGCGCAGCCGCCCGACTTGGCGTTGACCAGCGAGCACATGTCGGTCGAGTCGCCGAAGTTCTCCCGGCGGACCTGCCAGGCACGCTCGACCAGGTCGCCGATCTCCCCGTGGTCGCTCAACTCGCCGAGGGCGAGCGCTTCGTCGAAGCTGATCAGGGCCGACATTCGGGCGCAAGGCTAGGTGCCGCCCCGGACGGCTGGCCGCGGCTCCAGGCCACCCGTAAGATCGACCGGTGGCGGCGGCTACGACCAGGCGGCGACGGCTTGCGGCCGCCGCGGGATGCGGCTTGGCGGCCGGGGCCTTCGCCTTCGGGGCCGCCCTGGGAGACGACACCGAGCAGGCGGCGCCGAGCGCGGCGAGCCGGCTCCCGCTCGAGCGGCTCGCCGGCCAGCGAATCGCGATCGGCTTCGACGGCGCCGAGCCGCCGGTCGCGGTGCGGCGGGCGATCCGCGAGGGGCGGGTCGCCGGGGTGGTCTTCTTCGACGACAACTTCCCCAGCCGCGAGGCCGGACGCCGTCTGCTCGCCGGCCTGCAGTCGGTCCCGCGCCCGCCCGGCCTGCGCGACCCGCTGCTGACGATGGTCGACCAGGAGGGAGGACAGGTGAAGCGGATCGGGGGCGCGCCGGTCGCCTCGGCCGCCGAAATGGGGACGGTCGGGGCGATGTTCAGCGGCCTGCAGGGTGCCCGCACCGCGAGGAACCTGCGCGACCTCGGCCTCAACGTCAACCTCGCCCCGGTCCTCGACGTCGCCCGGGCGGGAGGCACGATCGCGGCCACGGAACGCGGCTTCGGCTCCACCGCCGCCGAGGTGACGGCGAGCGCGATCCCCTTCGCCGAGGCGATGCAGGCCGGCGGCGTGGCGGCGACCGCGAAGCACTTCCCGGGGCTCGGCTCGGCGCGCGTCAACACCGATTTCGCCGCCCAGCGGATCGGATCCTCCAAGCGGACCCTGCGCCGGGTGGACGAGGCGCCCTACCGCTCCTTCGTCGCCGCCGGGGGCGACCTGGTGATGCTGAGCACGGCCGATCTACCCGGCCTTCTCGTCGAGGCCCGCCGCCTTCGCCCGCTCGATCGCCACGGGGGAGCTGCGCTCCCGGCTCGGCTTCGACGGAGTCTCGATCACCGATGCGCTCGGCGCCGCCTCGGTGCGCGCCTTCGGCGGTCCCGCCGAGGCGGGCCTGGCGGCGGTCCGGGCCGGCACCGACCTGCTGCTCTACACCGACCACCGCGAAGCCGCTCGCGCCCACCGCGCCCTGGTCCGCGGCCTCCGCGCCGGCTCCCTCTCCCGGGCCGCGTTCGAGGCCTCGGTCGGCCGCGTCCTTCGCCTCCGCCACCGCCTCGCGGGGAACTGAACGAGCCCGGCGTCCAGGGACTGCGGGCGCTCGGTCGAACCGGTCCGCCGCTACGCGCCCGGCACGGCCGCCAGCGACTCCCAGAGGTAGAGCGAGGCGAGGCTGCGGTGCGGCCGCCAGGGCTCGCCGATCTCGATCACGCGCTGGGGCGTCGGCATCTCGCCGAGCCCGTACTCGATCTGGACCGCTTTGCGGATGCCGAGGTCGCCGCCGGAGAGGACGTCGGGTCGTTCCAGGTGGAAGATCAGGAACATCTCGGCGGTCCACTGACCGAGCCCGCGCACCGCGACGATCTCCTCGATCACCTTCTCGTCGTCGAGCTCGCCGAGCCGGTCCAGCTCCAGCTCGCCGTCGAGGACGTGGGTGGCGAGGTCGCGGATGTACTCGACCTTGCGGCCGGAGAGGCCGGCGGCGCGCAGGTCCTCCTCGCTCGCGGCCAGCAGCTGCTCGGGCGAGGGGGTCGAGCCGCCGAACAGGTCGCAGACGCGCCGGTAGATCGTCCGCGCCGCTTTGGTCGAGAGCTGCTGGCCGACGATCGCGCGCAGCAGGGCGCCGTAGGCGTCGGCGGGGCGCTCCTCGCTGCGCCGCCGCAAGCGGCGTCGCGATGTCGATCCTGCCGATCCGCTCGATCAGCGCCGCCATCGTCGGGTCGGCGGCCGCGAGCTTCCTGCGCGCCGCGGCGCTCATCGTCCTTGCCAGCGGGGCTTGCGCTTCTCGGCGAAGGCTTCGATCCCCTCGCGCAGGTCCTCGGAGGCGAAGCAGGACTCGCGCAGGGCGATCAGCTCCCGCTCGCGCTCCTCGCTCAGCGTCGGGTTCTCGCCGCAGCACCTCGATCGCGCGCTTGTTGCCGCGCATCGAGAGCGGCGCGTTGGCGGCGACCCCGGCGGCCAGCTCGACCGCCGCCTCCTCCAGCTCGTCGTCCGGCGACGACCTCGTGGACGAGGCCGATCTGCTCGGCCCGCGGCGCCTCGAAGTTGCGGCCGGTCAGGAAGAGCTCCTTGGTTCGCGCCAGGCCGATCGTGTCGATGAACTTGCGCAGCCCGGTGTGCCCGTAGACGAGCCCCAGCTTGGCCGGCGGCATGCCGAGCTTGGCCCCGGCGGCGCAGATGCGCAGGTCGCAGGTGATCGCCAGCTCCAGGCCGCCGCCGAGGCAGTGGCCGTTGATCGCCGCGACGGTCGGCCAGGGGTGCGCCGCCAGTGTCTCCATCGCGGCGTGGAACGGGTGGGCGACGAGCGCCTCGGCGTCGCGCTCGAAGGTTTCGGACTGGGATCGAGGCGAGGTCGTAGCCCGCCGAGAAGACCGGCGGGGCCCCGACGATCACCACGCAGCGCGTCTCGATGCCGTCTTCGAGTCGCGGCAGCGTCTCCGCCAGCGCGTCGAGGATCTCGTGGTCGAGGGCGTTGCGGCGCTCGGGGTTGGAGATCCGTATGCGGACGACCGCCTCGGCGGGGGAGTCGAGGAGGAGCTTGCCGCCGGCCAGCTGCTCGCTCACTCCAGCACTACGAGGACGTCGCCTTCGCTGACCGCCTGGCCCTCCTCGCAGCGGATCTCCTTCACGGTGCCCTCGTCCTCGGCCTCGACCGGGATCTCCATCTTCATCGACTCGAGGATCACGACCGTGTCGCCGTCCTCGACCTTGTCGCCGACCGCGACCTCGATTTTCCAGACGTTGCCCGTGATGTGCGCCTCGATGTCCGCCATGGCGCGGGGACAATATCCGGCGCTCCGGTGCTCCTTTTGTACTCGTGGGGGACAAAAGGAGCACCGGAAGGCAGAATGCCCGGCCGTGCCCTCCGATCGGCAACGCGGAACGGTGGCGATCGTCGCCGCGCGCAACGAGGCGGATCGGATCGCCGCGACGATCGCTGCGCTGCGCGAGGCGCTGCCGGGGGCGGCGGTGTGGGTCGCCGACGACGCCTCGACCGACGGGACGGCGGAGGCGGCGATGGCGGCCGGCGCCCAGGTGGTCAGCCGCGGACGCCCGCACGGCAAGGGCGCGAACGTGACCGCCGCCGCCGAGGCCGCCCTGAGCGTCGAGGTCGTCGCCGGACCTGATCCTGCTCTGCGACGGCGATCTCGGCGATTCCGCCGGCCGGCTGACGCCGCTGGTCGAGGCGGTCGAGCGGGGCGAGTGCGACCTCGCCGTCGCCGCCTTCAGCCGCCGGGTCGGCGGCGGCTTCGGCGTCGCGCTCGGCTTCGCGCGCTGGGCGATCCGCCGCCTCTGCGGCCTCGAGACCGCGGCGCCGATCTCCGGCCAGCGCGCGATGCAGGTCGACGTGCTGCGCGCCGCGCTGCCGTTCGCGCGCGGGTTACGGGATGGAGCTGGGCATGACCGTCGACGCGGTCCGCGCCGGTTACCGGCTGCGCGAGTACGAGCTCGACCTCTCCCACCGCGCCACCGGCCGCAGCCTCGGCGGCTTCGTCCATCGCGCCCGTCAGCTCGCCGACTTCGGCCGCGCCTATCTGTCCCGGCGCCGCGGCGGTTGAGGCCACGGGCGCCGCTCGGTCAGCTGCGTTTCGCGTAGTCCCCGATCTCGCCGAAGTCGACCATCACGCACGGCTCGGAACCGCTCACTTCGGCATCGTGCCCGGGCGGGATCGCCATCACGTCGCCGGCGCCGACCTCGACCTCCGAGCCGTCGTCCATGAAGACGCGCATGCTGCCGGACAGCACGTAGGCGAAATGGGCGACCTGGCACGAGTCGGTGCCGGCGATCGGCTTGACGTTCTCGGACCACTTCCAGCCCGGCTCGAAGGTTCCCCTGCCGACGGGGTGGCCGGCGAGTTCGACGACCTCCGCCTGGCCCTTGCCCTCGAACGGGCGAACCTCGTCGGGCGAGTCGAAGCTCTTGACTTCAGCTGCTGCCATGGTGGCTCCTTCCATAGGGTCTGAGCCCTGCCCATCATCGACCGTACACCCGCTGCGATGCCGAGACAACCGTGATCCTCGCGATCGACCAGGGGACGACCGGGACGACCTGCCTCGTCTTCGACGGCGAGGGGCAGATCGCCGGGCGCGCCTACTCGGAGTTCGAGCAGCATTTCCCGCGGCCGGGCTGGGTCGAGCACGACGCGACCGAGATCTGGGAGACGACGCGCCGGGTGGGCGCCGATGCGTTGGCGGCGGCCGGGATCGGTGGGGCGGACCTCGACGCGATCGGGATAACCAACCAGCGCGAGACGGTCGTCGCCTGGGACCCGGCGAGCGGCGAGCCGCTGCACCGGGCGCTGGTCTGGCAGGACCGCCGCACCGCGGCGCGCTGCGACGAGCTCCGCGAGGCGGGTCGCGAGGAGCTGGTCCGGAAGCGGACCGGCCTCGTCCTCGATCCCTACTTCTCCGGCACCAAGATCGAGTGGCTGCTGCGCAACGCCGAGGGCATCGAGCGGGCGGTGTTCGGCACCGTCGACTCCTGGCTGCTCTTCAAGCTGACCGGCCGCCACGCGACCGACTACACGAACGCCGCGCGGACGATGCTCTTCGACATCCGCCGCCTGGGCTGGGACGAGGAGCTGTGCGCGGTGCTCGGCGTGGACCCGGCGCGGCTGCCCGAGCCGCTGCCCTCCGCCCACGTCTACGGCACGACCTCGGAGTTCGGCGGCGAGGTGCCCGTGGCGGGCATCGCCGGCGACCAGCAGGCGGCGCTGTTCGGCCAGGCCTGCCACAGCGCCGGGACCGCCAAGAACACCTACGGGACCGGCAGCTTCGTCCTGCTCCACACCGGCCCGGAGGCGCCGCAGCCGGTCGAGGGGCTGCTGACGACGGTCGCGTGCGCGCCCGCCGCCGAGGCCGCCTACGCCCTGGAGGCGGCGATCTTCGTCACCGGCGCAGCGGTGCAGTGGCTGCGCGACGGGCTGGGCACGATCGGCGACGCGGCGGAGACCGAGCCGCTGGCCGCATCCCTGTCCGGCAACGACGGCGTCTACTTCGTCCCGGCCCTGACCGGCCTGGGCTCGCCGCACTGGGATCCCTACGCGCGCGGGACGATCGTCGGGCTGACGCGCGGCAGCGGCCGCGCCCACCTGGCGCGCGCCGCCCTGGAGGCGATCGCCTACCAGACGGTCGACGCGGTGCGCGCCGAGGAGGCCGCCTCGGGTCGGGCGCTCGACGCGCTGAAGGCCGACGGCGGTGCGGTCGTCAACCGCTGGCTGATGCAGTTCCAGGCCGACGTGCTGGGGGTCCCGGTGGTCGTGCCGGAGATCGCCGAGACGACGGCGCTGGGCGCTGCCTGCCTGGCCGGAATCGCGACCGAGCGCTGGAGCGCCGAGCAGGTCGCCGCGATGTGGCGCGAGGCCGCCCGCTACGAGCCGCGCATGGGCGATGACGAGCGCGAGTCGCTGCTGGCCGAGTGGCACCGCGCCCTCGACCGGGCGCGCGGCTGGGCCTCCTGAGCCCGCCGTCACAGAAGAATTGAAGAGCCGTTGCAAACCTCTTACAAACAGCGCACCATCGGCGACATCTTGTCTGAGACCATGCGACCATGGAGGCGATGAGAGAAGCGTGGACCGACGACCGCATGGACGACCTCAACCGCAAGGTAGAGGCAGGCTTCGGACGAGTCGATGCCCGCTTCGACGGCCTGGAGGCGCGGTTGGATCAGCGTTTTGCAGCGATGCAGACCCACACGGATCAGCGCCTTGAAGCGATGCAGGCTCACACGGACAAGCGCCTGGATGCCATGCAGGCTCACACGGACGAGCTTCTCGCTGCGATGCAGGCGCACACGGGCAAGCGCTTCGATGCGATGCAGGCTGACCTGGGCAAGCGCTTCGAGACCATGCAGACCCACTTCGACGGTCGCTTCGAGGGGCAGGACAGGCGCTTCGAGGCGATCGACAAGCGCCTCGATGGCTTGCAGCGCACGTTGATCCTCACGCAAGCCACCTTCATCGCCGGTCTCCTCGGCCTGTTTGCGACGCAGCTCTGAGCGGCGCGTAACCGCTCCCCCGTCAGGGGGTACGCACAGCCACAGCCGGCCCATCCGGCTCTCCACCCATGCCCGATCTCAAGCCACAGGTCTACAAGGACGAGCGCCCCGCGGAGTACTTCGAGCAGTTCCATGCCCGCGCCCGCAGGGGGGTCGGCTGGACCTACCCGCTCGTCCGCGCGATCGTCACCCCGATCTGCCTGCTCCTCTACCGGACCCGGGCGATCGACGTGAAGAACGTGCCGAAGGAGGGGCCGGTGCTGCTCGCCCCCAACCACTTCAGCCAGATGGACCACTTCTTCGTCGGCGTCTACCTGCGCCGCCAGGTCCGCTTCATGGCCAAGTCGCAGCTCTTCGGCCCGCCCGTGCTCACCTACGTCTACACCCACGGGGGCGTCTTCCCGGTCCGGCGCGGCCACAAGGACGAGGAGGCGTTCAAGACCGTCTTCACGATCCTCGAGCAGGGCGGGATGCCACTCGTCTACGCCGAGGGCGGGCGCTCGCGGACGGGAGAGCTCGGCGAGGTCAAACCCGGCATCGGCCGGATCGCGCTCGAGTCCGGCGTCCCGGTCGTCCCCGTCGCGATCCACGGCTCGGAGAGCGTGCGGCGCTGGAAGCGCTTCCGCTTCCCGAAGGTCACCGTGCAGTTCGGCGAGCCGGTCTCCTTCCCGGTCGAGAAGGACGCGGGCCGCGAGCGGCAGCTCGAGGTGGCGACCGACGTCTTCGACCGGGTGCGCGAGATGTACGGGGCGCTGGCTACTCGTAACGGTCGCCGAGCTTCTCGTAGAAGCTCGGATCGTGCCCCGGCGTGACGATCGCGCCCGGGAACTCGCGCTTGAACAGCTTCAGCTCCTGCAGCGAACGCCGGTAGTTGTGGGCGTCGAAGGGGCGCGGGGCCAGGGGCGCCGTCCCGTCGAGCTGCCCCGCGGTGTAGACGGCGTCGCCGCCGATCACGAAGTCGTGCTCCTTCAGCCGCGCGATCACCGACATGTGCCCGGCGCTGTGGCCGGGCGTGAAGGCGAGCCGGATCGAGCCGTCGCCGAACAGATCGAAACAGCGGCCGAAGGTCGCGTAGGAGTCGATCCCGCCGCGGTCGAAGTCGACCGTGCGGTAGTCGAAGGCGTAGTCGAGATGGGCGCGGCGGTAGCCGTTGAGCGCCGGGCGGGGACCGGCGGTCGCGAACTCCCACTCGACCTCGCTGACGACGAAGGTCGAGTCGGGGAACTCGGAGATCGCCGAGGTGTGGTCGAGGTGCAGGTGCGTCATCACCACGACCGGGATCTCGGCCGGCTCGAGGCCGCGCTTGCGCAGCTGGGCGGGCACGTCGGCGCCGGAGTCGAGGCTCGGCTTGCCCAACCGGGCGCCGAGCCGGCCGAAGTTCTCCTCGCCGTCGGTCGCGATCGAGGGGTGCAGGCCGGTGTCGACGAGGATCGCGCCGGCGCTCGGGTGGCGGATCAGGAAGGCCGGGCAGGGGACCTTCACCGCCGGCTCGCCGGTCAACAGGGCCCAGATCAGCTTTGCCCCGATCATGCGGCCGCCGGGGCTCTCCATCAGGTGGCGCGACCAGTTGGCGTGCCCGGCGACGATCGGCTCGACGCTGACCGTGCTGCCCGGGGTCCCGCCGGCGATCGGCTCGTGCAGCGGTTTGGCCTCGACGTGCACCTTCATCGCGCGGTCACATTACCCGCGTCGGGGCCGGCTATAGGCTGCGGCCGATGGCTGGGAGCCCGGATTCGCGCATCTTCAAGGAGGGCCTGCTCGACGGGCAGGTCTGCCTCGTCTCCGGCGCCGGAAGCGGGCTGGGGCGCGAGACGGCGCTCGAGCTGGCCCGCCTCGGCGCGACCGTCGTCGGCTGCGGGCGCCGCGCCGAGCCGCTCGCGGAGACGGCCGGCTTGGCCACCGGCCTGGCCGGCTCCTTCGAGCACGAGGCGATCGACATCCGCGAGGAGGAGGCGGTCGAGCGGCTGATCGACGGCCTGCTCGAGCGACACGGCCGGCTCGACACGCTCGTCAACAACGCGGGCGGGCAGTTCCTCGCCCCGGCCGAGTCGATCACGCCGAAAGGCTTCCGAACCGTGATCGAGCTGAACGTGCAGGGGACCTGGCTGATGACCCATGCCGCGGCGACGAAGGCGTTCATCCCGCAGGGCGGCGGCAAGGTTCTGAGCGTGACGCTCTCGCCCCACAACGGGATGCCGGGCATGGTCCACTCCGGCGCGGCCCGGGCGGCGGTCGAGAACATGATGCGGACGCTGGCGATCGAGTGGGCGCGCTTCGGGATCAAGACCTGCGCGCTCGCGGCCGGTCAGTTCGCGACCGAGACGCTGCTGACCAAGTATCCGCAGGCGATCGTCGACAACCTCGAGCGCTCGATCCCGATCGGGCGCGCGGGCCGCGCCGAGGAGATGGCCTGGCTCGTCGCCTACCTCGCCTCGCCCGCCGGCGACTTCTTCTCCGGCACGACGATCACGATCGACGGCGCCCGCGACAACTGGGCCGGCCCCTGGCCGCCCGAAGCGATCGCCGGCGAGGCCGGCGACCCACTCGCCGAGCAGCGCCGCCCGAAGCCGTGAGCTAGGGGCGCCGCTCGAGGACGACGATCGGGATCTCGCGACCGGCGCGGGCGCGGTAGTCGTCGTAGGGCCTGTAGATCCCCACCGCCTTGGCCCAGAGCCGCTCGCGCTCCTCGCCCTCGGCGACGCGGGCGTGGACGGGCCGTCGCTCGGAGCCGATCTGCACCGTCGTGTCGGGGTTCGCCTTCAGGTTGTGGAACCAGGCGGGGTGCTTCGAGTAGCCGCCCTTGGAGGCAATCACCGCGACGTCGTCGCCGTCCTCGACGTACTGCAGCGGCGAGGTGCGGAGGATGCCGCTCCTGGCGCCGACGTGGTCGAGCAGCAGCATCCTGCCGCGCAGGCCCGGGATGACGTGGCCGAGGCGCCCACCCGTCCTCCGGTAGAGGAACGTGTGGACGCCCATGGCCCGGCGCAGGACCGGCCAGGTCCGGTCGGCCAGCTCGAGGTAGCGCGGCGGGCGCCGCGTCGCCGGCTCGCTCAGGTGTACATCCCCCCGAACATGCCGCCGGTCACGTCGATCACCTGGCCGTGGATGTAGTTGGCCAGCGGCGAGGCGAGGAAGAGCACCGGGCCCGACGCCTCCTGCGGCGTGGCCGGGCGGCCGAGCGGGATGATCGCCGAGGCCATCGCCCGCATCTGCTCGGGGATGCCGAGCTCGATCTTCTCGCCGCTCGGCGAGGTCATCTCGTCGCCGGCCTCCTTGGCCTGGGTCAGGCGCGTTTCGACGAAGCCGAAGGCGACCGCGTTGACGTTGATCTTGAACTGGCCCCACTCCTTGGCCAGGGTCTTGGTCAGGCCGACGACGCCCATCTTGGCGGCCGAGTAGTTGACCTGGCCGGCGTTGCCCATCATCCCCGAGGTCGAGGAGACGTTGATGATCTTGCGGAACACCTCTTTGCCCTCGTTGCGCTCGGCCTTCGCCGCCTCGCGCCAGTGTGGGGCGAGCGCCCGGGCGACGCGGAAGGGCACGATCGTGTGGATGTCGAGCATCGCCTGGAACTGCTCGTCGCTCATCTTGTGGGCGACGCCGTCCCAGGTGTAGCCGGCGTTGTTGACGGCGATGTCGACGCCGCCGAACGCGTCCACCGCGGCCGCGATCAGCTCGTCGGCGGCGCCCTCCTTGGTCAGGTCGCCGGCGTGGACCGCGGTCTCGCCGTCGATCTCGCCCGCCGCCTGCTCGGCGACGTCAGCGTCGAGGTCGTTGATCAGAACCTTGGCGCCCTCGGCGACGAACATCTCGGCCGTGGCACGGCCGATACCGCGGGCCGAGCCGGTGACGATCGCCGCTTTCCCATCGAGAAGTCCCATCGATCTGCGTTCTCCTTCGTAGGTCTCGGAAGTCGGGCGCGGAGGCTACAGGGATGGCGAGGGTCCTGGTTGATTGGCCAGTCAGTCGCTGAAGGGCTTGCCGCCAGGCGGTCGAAGACGACAGGGTCCGGTTCCAGGAGCAAGGAGGCAGCATGGAGTCCTCGGTACCGCCGCCGGTCCCCCCGTCCGAGCATCAGGTCGCGCCGTCGGATTACCCCGTCGCCTTCGCGGTCGACTACCCCGATCGCAAGCTGAACCGCCTGACGACGTTCTTCCGGGTCTTCACGGTGATCCCGATCGCGATCCTCAGCTCGCTGCTGGTCAGCGCCTCGTATGGAAGTGCGGGGGGCGAAGCCGGATACTGGGCGGGCGCGGGGGCGGGCGTCCTGACCGTGCCGGTCGCCCTGATGATCCTCTTCCGCAAGAAGTACCCCGGCTGGTGGTTCGAGTGGAACCTGGAGCTGCTGCGCTTCACCAACCGGATCGGCGTCTACCTGGCCCTGATGGACGACCGCTACCCGTCGACGGACGAGGAGCAGGCGGTCCGGCTCGACTTCCCATATCCCGACGTCGAGAACGACCTCGGCCGGGGCATGCCGCTGGTCAAGTGGCTGCTGGCGATTCCGCACTACTTCGTGCTGTTCTTCCTCTACGTGGGCGCCTTCTTCGCGGTCGTCTTCGCCTGGTTCGCGATCCTCTTCACCGGGCGCTACCCGCGCGGGGCCTTCGAGTTCGTCGAGGGGACGATCCGCTGGCACAACCGGGTGCTCGGCTACGCGTTCGCCCTCGTCACCGACCGCTACCCGCCCTTCCGCCTGCGCCCCTGACGCGTACGGGGGCGGCGCCCGGCCTATAGGGGGCGATTGGCCGGTCAGCAGCACCTGACAGCTGCGGCTTTGGCCCGTTTGTATGAAGGCACTGGGCAGTACCGCACTTCTTACAAGCGTGTCCCGGCCGCTCGACCTCCCATGGGCGGTCGGGGCACCTACCGGGGCGGGGCCGCCTGCGCCGCCCCGATGGCTGCGAGGTCGGCGGGCCTGAGCAGGGCGACCAGCCTGCTCCCGTCGATCGCCGCCAGCCCGCCCTTGCGCAGCTTCACGTTCGCGCCGGTCAGCCGCGCGACCTCCGCCGAGAAGTAGGGCTCGTGACCGACCAGCATCACGTTGCCGCGCCCGGCCGCCAGCTCGAGCGCGTCGAAGCCGCCGCCGCGCAGTCGCGGCTCCTCCTCGGGCTCGACGCCGAGCGGCTCGCAGGCGAGGCGCGCCGTGTCGGCCGCCCGCACCTTGGGGCTGGTCAGGCAGGCGTCGAGCTCGATGCCCAGCCTGGCGAGCGCGCGGCCGGCAGCGCGCGACTGTCTCTCGCCCTCGTCGGTCAGCCGCCGCGCCGCGTCGTCGCCCGGGTCCTGCTCGGCGTCGCCGTGCCTGAGGAGGTAGATCACCGGCCCATCCTAGGTCGAGTCGCCCAGGCGCACGCCTCCGTCCTCGGTCACGATCCAGCGCGGGTTGTGGGCGACCTCCCACGGGTGGCCGTCCGGGTCGACGAAGATCGCGCTGTAGCCGCCCCAGAAGGTCTCCGCCGGCTCGCGGCCGATCCGGGCACCGGCCCGGCGGGCCTGCTCGACGACCGCGTCGACCTCGGCGGGCGAGGCGAAGTTGACGGCCAGCGTCACGCCGCCCCAGCCGCCGGCGTCCTCGACGCAGCTGTCCTCGGCCAGCCGCGTCCGGTCCCACAGCGCCACGACCATCTCGCCCGCCTGGAAGAAGACGACGTCGTCGTCGGGCCCCGCGTTCGTCTCCCAGCCCAGCGCCGCGTAGAACCGGCGCGCCCGCCCGAGGTCCGACACGCCGAGGGTGATCAGGTTGACGCGCTGCTTCATCGCTGCGCTCAGTCCATCGAGCGCTGCTCGACGACCTCGAAGATCCCGTCGGCCCCGACCGATTCGACGAACTCGCCGGCGGCCGCGCGCCGCTGGTCGTATTCGCCCCCCTCCTGGCCGGCCCGCAGCTCCTCGAGCGTGCCGTCGAAGAGGCCGAAGGTGATCACCTCGTTCTCGTCGTCGACGTTCTGCAGGGCGTAGAACTGCTTCCAGCCGGACGGGACGTTCGACGTGTCGTCCGGGACGAAGGCCCGTTTGAAGTCCTCCATCGTGCCGGGCTTCAGCTTGCGGACGGTCAATGCACAGAGCATTGGATCTCCTTTCGTCGGCCTGCCTCCTGCCGATCCTACGCCCAGGCGGGCCGGTCGTCAGCGCCCATAGGTGGTGTCGATCCGGCCGCTCGCCACCGTGCGCTCTTCGAGTTCCGCCAGCCAGCTCGTGGTGGAGGACGGGGAGGGGTTCGTCCTCAGCGTCGATTCGGTGAACTCGACGACCGCCGGGGTGCCCAGCGCGCCCCACGAGATCGGACGGTCGAGGGCAAATAGGCGCAGGACGACGTTCTGCCCCCGTCTGTCCTGCGGACAGCTGTTGAAGGGCTTGTAGGTGATGTAGGACGATTCGGGAGGAAGGGTGTTGGTCGGAATCCCACGGGTCGAGGGATCGATGCCGGTGATGAAGATCCCGAAGGGAACGCTCAACCGCCGCGAGCCGCCGCCCTCCCCTGGGACGAATCGGCCCAGGTAGACGGCGAGTTCCTCGGTGCCAGGAGGCGGTGCGTCCCATCGCAACGGCAGCCAGATCGACCCACCGCCGCACTCGAAGCGCCGCGAGATGACACCGTCCTTTCGCACGGCAGGGCTCTCGAAGCGGATCTCCCGCAGCTTCTCACCCTCGCTTCCGGTCGATTGGTCGTACGTGTTGACCTCATCGGCGGACTTGCCGCATCCCACAAGCGCCAGACTCACGAGCATGATGAAGGCTACGGTTCTCGAAAAAAGTATCCCTCGTCTAAGGCCTAGGCCGACGAGAGTTTTGTCGCTCTGACTGGGGGGCTTAATCCTGCTCCTCGTCCACGTTTTCGTCAGTCGAGTCATCCTCTTCCTCCGACTTGATCTCCTCGGCGTCTCCTGATGACCGATAGCCAGGTGGGATTTTCTCATCTAAAAGGTCTACGGCCTTTTGGGTAAATGCTTCGACCTGCTCAAGAGCACCAATAATTCGGTCTAAAGCAGTGATAGCTCGACCAGTACCGCGGGCCATGTCGCGACTGACTCCACTTAATCCAACCAGGACGCTTCGAAATTCTCGAACAGCTACCAGTGCCCCGCCAGTGTTTTGCCCGAGCTCACCTAGCGAGTCCCGGTTGGCCACCGCTTGATCGATGTCGATCTCGTCTTGGTCGGCTAGCCACGCAGTAAAGACGAGACCGCTATCAATAAGTTGCTGGATCTGTCTTTCGAGCAGCGGCCCCTCCTCACTGAGGTCCGCCGCATATCGGTCGAGGGCCTTCCCAAGGTCGCTTGCAAGGCGATGGGCAGCTGCGACCCCAGCACTGCTGGTGGGCTGAATCGTTTGAATTTCGCGATTCTTTGCCTGAAATTCTTGCCCGATTCTCTCGGTGCTTGCTCCGATAGCCTCAAGTCGGTGGGTGATCTCGGTGTCAGCAGCCTGGATAGACAAGATCGCGTCTAGGAATCCCTCCCTAGGGCCCCTCTCCGCCTCTTCACCGCTGTTGGCTGCCAGTTCTCCTGGCGAAGGCGTTCTGGTCACATCGAGAGTCTCTCTCCTGCCTTCATCGCTGTGCTGGTCGGGTAGGAAGTCGATGATCGGGCTGCCGAAATCGATGCTGCCATTGTGATTAGCGGACGCAATGGCCTCTAGTTGTCCGCTTAGTACATCAGCAGAGTCGAACTGAGTGGAGTACTGAATCACACGATAGGTGCGTAGATCGAATGGAACGTCATCCATTGATTGGGTAATTAGCACGGTATTACGCCTCAGCGCATGACTTATCCCGAGCTCATAAAGTACGTTTGGATTGCGTGACGTAAGCTCTGCGATGACTAGATCGGCGTGCGCGATACCGCGTATAACGTCCTTCAACACGTTTTGTTGATCGAGGTCACTATCAGCGCGTTTTACGTCGTACCCCGCACGTTCAAGGGCGGGCATTATCAGGCGGTCGTAGACGCTTTTGAAGCCCGTATCGAAAGGCATGACCACGAAGGCGCGAGGTCTTGCCGCATTAGCTGGCTCCGAGCGGCTCAAACTTCCAATGTCTTGCATGGGAACACATTAAGTTCTGAAAATCCCTCGGACGTGGTTTGATCCCGCAGGTTGCGGAAACTTTGAGTTCGAGGCGCCTGAGGTGGCGCCCTACAGCCCCATCAGCTTGCCGAGGATCTCCTTCATGATCTCGTCGGTGCCGCCGCCGATCGGGCCTAGGCGGGCGTCGCGGACGGCGCGCTCGATGCCGTACTCGCGCATGTAACCGTAGCCGCCGTGGATCTGGAGGGTCTGGTCGGCGATCTCCAGGACGGCGCGCTGGGTTACGAGCTTGGCCATGGTCACCTCGCGGATGCAGTCGTGGCCTTCGTGAAAGAGGCGAAGGGAGTTGTAGGTGAGCGCGCGGGCGGCCTCAGCCTTGGTCGCCATCTCGGCGACCTGGTGGCGTATCGCCTGGAACTTGCCGATCGGGCGGCCGAAGGCTTCGCGCTCGAGGGCGTAGTCGACGCTGATCTCGATCAGGCGCTGCATCGCGCCGACCGCGCCGATCGCCATCAGCAGCCGCTCCCAGGCGAAGTTGGCCATGATCTGCTTGAAGCCCTCGTTCTCCACTCCGAGCAGGTTCTCGGCCGGGACCTCTACGTCGGTGAAGGCCAGCTCGCCGGTGTCGGAGGAGTGCCAGCCCATCTTCTCCAGCTTCTGCGCGACCTCGTACCCCGGCATCTCCCGCTCCAGGACCAGGAAGGAGATGCCGTGGTGGCCGCCCTCCTGGGTCGTCTTGCAGGCGCAGACGAGGAAGTCGGCGCGGACGCCATTGGTGATGAAGGTCTTCGAGCCGTTGACGACGTAGCCGCCGTCGACCCTGCGGGCGAAGGTGGAGATGCCGGCGACGTCGGAGCCGGCGCCCGGCTCGGTGATCCCCAGAGCGCCGATCTTCTCGCCGGCGATCCCGGGCACCAGCCAGCGCTGCTTCTGCTCCTCGGTGCCGAAGTTGAAGATCGGCGGCAGCGCGATCGAGGTGTGGGCGTTGAGCCCGGCGGCGACCCCGCCGGAGCCGCCCGAGCGGGCCAGCTCCTCGACCCAGATCGCGTCGTGCAGGTGGGTGCCGCCCTGGCCGCCGTACTCCTCGGGGAACTTCAGGCCCAGGAACCCGACCTCGGCGCAGCGCCTGTACAGGTCGCGCGGAAATTCGCGCGCCGCCTCCCATTCGTCGACGTTCGGCGCGATCTCCTTGGCGACGAAGCGGCTTACCGTCTCGCGCAGCTCCTCGTGCTCCTCGCCGAACGGTGGCAGAGTCGCGCGCACGCCGCTGTCCTTGACGACGCTCACGCCAAGCCCTCGGTCGCGTCCGAAGAAGCCTGGCCGCCGCCGCCCGCCGGCGCCCGCCAGTCCGCGAGCATCGTGTAGCCGCGGGCCTCGTGGTCGAAGCCGAGCAGGTCGCCCTGGGGGTTCTTCTTGCCGCCGTGGTGGTAGGCGCGCACCTCGGCGATCTTGCCCTCGCGCAGCAGGAACCACTCGGTGCCGCGGTCGAGGCGCTTCTCGCCCGAGTCGGGCGCGCGCCAGGTCATCGTCCACTCGATCGCGACCTGGTCACCCTGCTCGATCGCGTTCTCTATGTACCACTGGGCGTCGATGCTCTGCACGCCGAGCTCGGTCATCTTGCCGATCGTCTCCGCGCCCTCGTGCGGCCCCAAGCGGGTGTAGTAGTGGACCGCGTCGGCGGTGAAGTGGGCGGCGACCGCTTCGGCGTCGCCGCTGTTCAGCGCGTCGTAGTAGGAGCGGACGTGGTCGACGTGCGACACGGGACGGCCCGGCGCTTCCTACAGCCCGTAGCTGCGGCCGATCACGTCGAGCATGACCTCGTCGGTGCCGGCGCCGATCCGGTTCAGCCGCACGTCGCGGTAGGCGCGCTCGATCTCGTACTCCTTCATGTAGCCGTAGCCGCCGAGGATCTGGATGCACTCGTCGGCCACCTCGCAGCCGACGCGGGAGGCGAAGAGCTTTGCCATCGTGATCTCCCGCACTGGGTACTCGCCGTTGGCGAAGCGCCAGGCGGTCGCGTAGGTGAACTGCTTCGCGGCCTCGGTCTTGGTCGCCATCTCGGCGAACTTGTGGCGGATCGCCTGGAACTTGCCGATCGGGCGGCCGAAGGCTTCGCGCTCCTTCGCGTACTCGAGGGTCTTCTCGATCATCCGCTCGCAGCCGGCGTGGGAGCCGGCGGCGGCGACCAGCCGCTCGCCCTGGAGCTCCCAGGCGATGTGGTAGAAGCCTTTGCCGATCTCGCCCAGCACCGAGTCGGCCGGCACGCGGACGTCTTCAAAGGCCAGCTCGCCCGTGTCGGAGGCGTGCATGCCCATCTTCTCCAGCTCGGCGGAGACGCTGAAGCCGGGCACCTTGTCGCCGTTCTCGTCGCGCAGGTCGATCACGAAGAGGGTGATGCCGGCGTGCCGCTCCTCGGGGTTGGTCTTGGCGACGAGGACGATGAAGTCGGCGCGCGGGCCGTTGGTGATGAAGGTCTTGGAGCCGTTGATCACGTACTCGTCGCCGTCGCGGATCGCCGTGGTGCGGATGCCTGCGACGTCGGAGCCGGCGCCCGGCTCGGTGATCCCCAGGCAGCCGACCTTCTCGCCCTTGATCCCCGGCACGAGGTAGCGCTGCTTCTGCTCCTCGCTGCCGAGCAGGTGGATCGGCGGCAGGACCATGTCGCTCTGCACGGCGAAGGCCATGTTGGTGCCGCCAGAGCCGGAGTAGCTCATGCACTCGGCGCGGACCAGCGAGTAGTAGTAGTCGCCGCCCTGGCCGCCGTACTCCTCCGGGAAGCAGAGGCCGAGGAAGCCGAGCTCGCCCGCCCGCTTCATGACGTCGGTCGGCCAGTAGGTGTCCTCCCACTCGTTGCGGTGAGGCCACAGCTCCGCCTTGACCCATGCCTGCATCGACTCGCGCAGGTCTTCGTGCTCCTGGCTGAAGATGAAGTGCTTGCCGCCCGACTCGTGGTCGGGCTTGATGACTTTCGAGCCGTTGGTGGTCGCGGTCGCCATGGGTCTCTCTCCTCGTCGTCGGGGGCGAGTGGACAGTAGCACTTCCTACTTCCGATGAAGTCGGCTATCGTGGCGCCCGTGGACTACGAGGTCGTGAAGTACGAGGTCGCCCAAGGCGTCGCCACGGTGACGCTGAACAACCCGGAGAAGCGCAACATGCTCTCCGGCCAGATGCTGAGCGAGCTGGTCGACGCGATGAAGCGAGCGCGCGACGACGACGACGCGCGAGCGGTCGTCCTCACCGGGGCGGGCGACAAGGCGTTCTGCGCTGGCGCCGACCTCGGCGGCTTCGCGGTCGACGCGCCGCTCGTCGCCAAACACTTCGCGACCGACCTCTTCCTGGAGTTCTTCCGGCTGATGCCGCGCCTCGGAAAGCCATCGCTCTGCGCGGCCAACGGCCACGTGCTCGCGGGCGGGATGGGCCTGGCGCTCTCCTGCGACCTCTTGATCGCCAAGGAGGGGGCGACCTTCGGCACGCCGGAGATCAACGTCGGCGCCTTCCCCTACATGATCATGGCGATCATCTACCGCAACGTCCCGCGCAAGAAGGTCAACGAGATGATGCTGCTGGGCGAGCGGCTGAGCGCCGAGGAAGCGGTCGAGTACGGGCTCGCCAACAAGGTCGTCCCGGCCGGCGAGTTCGACGCCGCGGTCGCCGACTGGGCCGCCAAGCTGGCCTCGAAGAGCCCGGTGCTGATGCGGCTCGGCCACGACGCGATGTACCGGCAGCAGGACATGGCCGTCGACGACGCGCTCGACTACCTGCGCTCGCAGCTCTCACTCACCTTCTCGACCGAGGACATCGTCGAGGGCGTCAGCGCTTTCTTCGAGAAGCGCGAGCCCCAATGGAAGGGAAGGTAAGGATGGCGAGCACCGAAGAGCGACCGGCGGACGAGCAGGCGGGGGACCGCAACCTCCTGCCGGGGACGGCGCCGCTCGGCGACCTCACCGAGCAGCTGCACGAGCGGCGCGCCAAGGCGAAGCTGGGCGGCGGCGAGGAGAAGATCGCCAAGCAGCACGGCCGCGGCAAGCTGACCGCCCGCGAGCGGATCGACCTCCTGGTCGACGCAGGCACCTTCGTCGAGATGGGGATCCACGGTCGCCCGCACTTCGCGCAGCGGGCGATGGACGGGGTGGAGGCACCGGCCGACGGCGTGGTGACCGGTTGGGGCGACGTCGACGGCCGCCCGACCTGCATCGCCGCCTACGACTTCACCGTGATGGCCGGCTCGATGGGGATGACCGGCGAGCTGAAGGTGACCCGCCTGCGCGAGATGGCGCTCAGCAAGCGGATGCCGTTCGTCTGGCTGCTCGACTCGGCCGGCGCCCGGATCCAAGAGGCGACCGGCTCGCTCTTCGCCGGCTCCGGCTTCCTATTCCGCGAGGAGGTCGAAATGTCGGGCGTGATCCCGATGGTCGCGGCGATGATGGGCCCGTGCGCGGCCGGCACCGCCTACATCCCGGCGCTGGCCGACTTCGTGCCGATGGTCTCCGGCCAGGGCGCGATGGCGCTGGCCGGCCCGCACCTGACCAAAGCGGTCACCGGCGAGGACATCACGATGGAGGAGCTCGGCGGCGCCAAGGTCCACTGCCGCAAGTCGGGCGTGGGGGACCTCGAGGTCAAGGACGACCCGGAGTGCATCGAAGCCGTCAAGAAGTACCTCTCCTACTTCCCTGCCAACTGCGAGCACAAGCCGCCGGTGGTCGAGACGGCCGACCCAGACGACCGCATGTCGGAGAAGCTGCTGGAGATCGTCCCGGAGTCGTCGCGCCAGCCCTACGACATGTACGACGTGATCGGCGAGATCGTCGACGACGGCGAGTGGTTCGACCTCAAGCCGAAATTCGCCAAGAACCTGATCACCTGCTTCGCCCGCTTCGGCGGCCAGCCGGTTGGGATCGTCGCCAACCAGCCCAAGCAGCTGGCCGGCATCCTCGACAACGACTCGGCCGACAAGGCGGCGCGCTTCATCAACCTCTGCGACGCCTTCAACGTCCCGCTCGTCTTCCTCCAGGACGTGCCCGGCTTCATGGTCGGGGCGAAGGTCGAGCACGCCGGGATCATTCGCCACGGCGCCAAGATGCTCTACGCGGTGAGCCGCGCCACCGTCCCCAAGGTGACCGTGGTCGTGCGCAAGGCCTACGGTGCCGGCTACTACGTGATGTGCGGCAAGGCCTACGAGCCCGACCTGATCGTCGCCTGGCCGGGTGCGGAGATCTCGGTCATGGGAGCCGAGGGCGCGGTCAACATCATCGGCCGCTCGGCGATCGAGGCCTCCGACGACCCCGAGGCGACCCGCGAGGCGATGCTGAACGCCGTTCGCGAGCAGATCGACCCCTACATCGCCGCCGGCAACGCGGTCATCGACGACATCATCGACCCCCGCGAGACCCGCCCGACGATCGTCAAGGCGCTCCGCATGGCGCGCGACAAGCACGTGGAGAAGCCCGCCAAACGGCATGGGGTGATGCCCGTATGACGAGGCGGGGCGCCTTTCTATCGCTATGCGTCAACAAGGCGCCCCGGGGGCGGCGATGAGCTCGTTCGGCGACCCGGTGGTGATCAGCTGCTCGATCAGCGGGGTGATCGCGAACCGCGAGCAGTGCCCGGCGATTCCGTATACGCCTGAGGAGTACGCGGCGGAGGCGCGGCGCGCCGTGGACGAGGGCGCCTCGCAGATCCACATCCACGCTCGCAAGCCGGACGGCACGCCCTCCTACGAGGTCGAGGACTTCAGGGCGATCACCGAAGCGATCCTGGCCGAGGTCGGCGACGTGATCGTCAACTACTCGACCGGGGCGATCGGCATCCCGATCGAGAAGCGGCTCGAGTACCTGCGCGAGCTGCGCCCCGACGTCGCCGCGCTGAACATGAGCTCGATGAACTACGCCAAGTACTCCTCGCGGCGCAAGGACTTCGTCTTCAAGGCGGTCTTCGAGAACAGCTTCGACACGATCATCGAGTTCCTCACCGAGATGAAGGAGCTGGGGATCAAGCCCGAGCACGAGTGCTTCGACGCCGGCCACGTCGCCAACCTCGACCCGCTGATCGACATGGGCCTGCTCGACCGCACGCCGCTGCAGGTCTCGCTCGTGATGGGTGTCAACGGCGGCATCCGCCCGACCCCCCGCAACGTCGGCTTCATGGCCGATCAGATCCCCGGCGGCCCCGAGGGCGAGCACCAGTGGCAGGCGATCGGCATCTCGCGCGACCAATGGAAGCTGCTCGGCGCGGCGCTGGTCCTCGGCGGCAACGTCCGCGCCGGCGTCGAGGACAATCTCTACCTGCCCAACGGCGAGATGGCGAAGTCCAACGGCGAGCTGATCGCGAAGGCGCGGCAGATGGCCGAGGACGTCGGTCGCCGCGCCGCCACCGTCGCCGAGGCGCGCGAGCTGCTGGGGGTCCCGAAGCGTGAGCGATCTCCCGCTTAGCGACGTACGCGTCCTCGACCTGACCCGGCTCCTGCCCGGCGGCTTCTGCTCGCTGCTGCTCGCCGACCTCGGCGCCGAGGTGCTGAAGGTCGAGGACACCGGGATGGGCGACTACATCCGCTGGGCGCCTCCTTATTACGGCGGCGAGGAGGAGCAGGAGCTGGGCACCCGTTCGGCGCTCTACCTGGCGCTCAACCGCGGCAAGCGCTCGGTCCGCCTCGACCTCAAGTCGGAGGCGGGGCGGGAGGCGCTGCTCCGCCTGGTCGAGCGCCACGACGTTGTCCTCGACGGCTTCCGGCCCGGCGTGCTCGACCGGCTCGGAGTCGGCTACGAGCGGATGCGCGATGCCAACGCCGCGATCGTCTACTGCGCGATCACCGGCTACGGGCAGGACGGCCCCTACGCGCAGCGCGCCGGCCACGACATGAACTACCTCGGCCTGATCGGGCTGCTCGGCCTGACCGGGGCAAAGGAGGGACCGCCGGTCCAGCCCGGCGGGCAGATCGCCGACATCGGCGGCGGCGCGCTGATGGCCGCCTTCGGGGTGATGGCGGCGCTGCACGAGCGGCGCCGCTCCGGGGAGGGCCAGATGGTCGACGTCTCGATGGCCGACGGCGCGCTCTCCTGGCTGGCCCTTGTCGCGGGTCGCTACTTCTGCGACGGCGAGGTGCCGCGCCGCGGCGAGCAGCAGCTCGCGGGTGGGCTGCTCTGCTACCTGCCCTACGAGGCCGCCGACGGCTGGGTCACCTGCGGCGCGCTGGAGCCGAAGTTCTGGGCCGCCTTCTGCCACGGCGTCGAGCGGCCGGACCTGGTCGAGGCGCAGTTCGAGGCGCCGGGCTCCGATGCCTGGGCGAAGGTCGCCGACGTGTTCCGCTCCCGCACCCGCGCCGAGTGGAAAGCCTTCAACGACGAGCACGACTGCTGCATCGAGCCGGTCCTCGACGTGGACGAGGCGCTCGATTCCGAGCTGGTCCGGGCCCGCGAGATGGTCGTCGAGCTGCAGCAACCGGGGCTCGGCGCAGTGCGCCAGCTCGGCGCGCCGGTGAAGATGAGCCGCACCCCCGCCGACCCGAGCCGTCCCGCCCCCGCCTTCGGCGAGCACACCGAGGAGGTGCTGCGCGAGGCCGGCTACTCGGGCGAGCAGATCGCCGCGATGCTCGACTCCGGCGCCGCCGCCGGCCCGAGCGCCAGCGAGGCCACCTTCCGCGCATGAGGTCGACGGGCCTGAAACAGGTCTCCGGACGACGGAAATCGGCCCATCGGCCGCGGGGGTTGCGGATTGGGGAGCTGGCCGAGGCGTCGGGGGTGCCGGTGCCGACGATCAAGCACTACCTGCGCGAGGGGCTGCTGCCCGAGCCGGTCAAGACGAGCCGCAACATGGCCTACTACCCGCCGGAGCTCGTCGACCGGATCAAGCTGATCAAGCAGCTCCAGGAGGAGCGCTTCATGCCGCTCAAGGCGATCAAGGCGGTGCTCGACGAAGACCCCGGGCGGGCGCGCGCCCTGGTCGAGCTGGAGGACCGGATCCTCGACCGCGCCCTCGCCGGCGAGCGGACCCGGACGAGTGCGAGCGAGGTTCGGGAGCGCTACGGCGTCCCCAAGGAGGTGCTCGACCGGCTCGAGGAGCTCGAGGTGCTGAGCCCGAACACCCGCGGCTACTCGCCCTCCGACATCAAGATCATCGAGGCGATCGGCCGCTTCCGCGCCGGCGGCTACGACGAGGAGATCGGCTTCACCGTCTACGACACCCTGCGCTACAAGAGCGCGATCGAAGACCTCGTCCGCCAGGAGGTCGAGGTCGTCATGGACCGCCTCGCCGGCGAGGTCCCGCCCGAGCGCGTCGTCGAGATGCTCGAAGCCGGCGCCCAGCCCCTCCAGGACCTGATCGCCGCCCTGCACACCAAGCTGATGGTCGCCGAGCTCGAGCGCCACCGCGCCGGCCGCGGCTAGGCATGCGGCGGTCGGGTCAGCTCGCGGCGGCGCCGACAGCGTCGAGTTCTTCCTCGATCGCGGCCAGCAGCATCCTGGCGCCGATCTCCCGCGCCACCGTTGCCGCCTCCTCGAGCGTCTCACGCGCGTCCTCGCGACCGGCGGCGACCCGAGCCCGGCCCAGTGCCAGCAGGCAGCCCGGCATCGCCCACCGCATGCCGCGCTCGCGGGCCAGCTGCGCGGCCTCTTCGGCCAGCTTCATGCCCTCCTCGACACGGCCGACGCCGGTCAGCGCCTGGGCGCGCAGCGCCGCGCGCCAGGACTCCATCTCCCCGCCGTTGCCCATCGCCTCGCGGTAGATCCGCTCCGCCGACTCGAATGACTCCAGCGCCGCGGCATGGTCCTCCGCCGCCAGCTGCGTCCAGCCGAGGTTGGCGACGGCCAAGGTGCGGGAGAAGACGTCGCCGAGCCGCTCGGTCAGCTCGCAGTTGCGGCGCGCCAGCGCCAGACCCGCCTCGACGTCTCCCCGCAGGGCGTGCAGCGAGGCGAGGTTGCTGCGCGTCCAGCTCGCCGTCTCCGGATCGCCCTGCTCGGTGGCGATCCGCAGCGCCGTGTTGAGCAGCTCCTCGGCCTCGTCGAGCTGGGCGCGCTCGCGGCGGATCAGCCCTTTGCCGCTGTAGGCCCAGGCGACCGGGGAGCCGATCACGATCCCCGCGCCGACGGAGGGGTCGTTGCCGGCCAGCTCCAGCGTTTCGTCGAGCCCCGCTTCGAAGGCGTCGAAGTCCCCGGCGCAGAGGTAGGCGTAGGCGCAGGCGCCTCGCACGGCCACGCGCAGGTGCAGGTCCCCGGATTCGTCGGCGAGGCGGTTCGACGCCTTGCCCGCCTCGATCCACTCGTCGGCACGGTGCGGATGGCCCGGCCGCGCCTCGCTCATCCGCAGCAGGGTGAGGGCGCGCAGGTCGCCGCTGCGGGTCGCGATCTCGTCCGCTTCGGCTTTCAGGCGCGCTTCCTCGTCGGGGTTCATGCCGAGCCGCCAGGCGAGGTCGAGCAGCTGCAACCGTGAGGCGACCGACAGCGCGGCGCTCTCCTCGTCCTCCTCGAGCTCGGGGGCGAGTTCCATCACGGTGCGCCAGAGCCGCTGCGCCTCGCGCGGCTGGCTGTGGCCGGCCCAGAAGGCGGCCCGCGCCGACCAGCGCGCCGCCTCCCGCGTCTCGCCGCCTTTCTGGAGGTGGTGGGCGACCAGCGCGGCCAGCTCGTCGTGCCGGTCGGGGTTGGCCTCGACCAGCGCCCAGGCGGTCGCCGTGTGCAGTGGACGGCGCTGTTCGGCCAGCTGGCTGCCGTAGGTGACCTCGCGGGTCAACGGGTGGCGGAAGGCGAGCACCCGCTCGGGATAGAGCTCGGCCTCGTAGAGGAAGCCGGCGTCGATCAGCTCGCGCAGCTGCTCCTCGATCGCCTCCGGGTCGGCGCCGGCGACGCGGGCGAGCGTGCGCTCGGGCACCTCCTTGCCTGCGACCGACGCCGCCTGCAGCAGGGCCTTGGCTGCCGGATCGAGGCGGTCGATCCGCGCCGCGAGCACGGCCTGGACGGTGGCGGGCACTCCCGTGTCCTCGACCGGCTGCGCCAACCGGTAGGAGCCGCGCTCGCCCTCCAGGTTGCCGGCCTCGACCAGCGCCCTGACGATCTCCTCGATGAAGAACGGGTTGCCCGCCGTGCGCTCGTGGATCAGGTCGGCGAGCCCGTCTAGCGAGGGGTCCTCGCCGGCGAGGTCGCGCAGCAGCTCGCGGGTGTCGCCGGGCCCAAGCGGCTCGAGCACGACCTGGGTGTAGGGGCCGTGGTCGTGCTCCGCCGCCTCGGCCGGCACGCCTTCGGGCCGGTAGTTGACGACGACCAGAGTTTTCGTGCCCGTGACCGCGGCGAGCAGCTCGCCGAGCAGCGCTTTGCTGGGCTCGTCGAGCCAGTGCAGATCCTCGATCACGGCGACGATCGGCTCGCGCCGGTTGGGCGCCTGGACCAACCGGCAGACGAGGCCCTGCAGGGCGCGCTGCCGTGCCTCGGCACTGAGCTGGGGGAGGGGACGGTCGGGGTCGGGCACGCCGAGGAAGTCGAACAGCAGGGGAAGGTCGTCGACGAAGGTGGGGTCGAGCAGAAGGACCCGGCCGGCGATCTTCTCGCGGACGATCCGCTCCCGGTCGGAGTCGAGGATCCCGAAGTAGGAGCGCAGCAGCTGCAGGATCGGCATGAAGGGCGTCTCGCGGCCGTGCGCCTGCGCCTGCGCCTCGTAGACGTCGATGCCCTCGCGCCGCGTCCGTTCGGCGAACTCGTGGCAGAGCCGGCTCTTGCCGACACCGGGCTCGGCGACGACGCCGACGGCGCACCCGCTGCCCTGCTTCGCCCGTTCGAGCGCCGACTCCAGAGCCTCAATCTCATCCTCGCGGCCGACGAAGCGCGAGAAGCCGCGCTCGCGCGAGAGGTCGAGCCGCGAGCGAGCCGAGCCGACCCCGGCCAGCTCGAAGACCCGCACCGGCCGGCTGGCGCCCTTGATCTCGAACTCGCCGAGGTCCTTCAGGTCGAAGAAGCCGCGCGCCAGCTCCGCCGCCGCCTCGGTCAGGTACGCCTTGCCCGGCTCGGCGAGGGCCTCCATCCGCTGCGCCAAGCCCACGGTGTGGCCGATCGCCGTGTACTCGCTGTCGCCCTCGGCGCCGATCGCCCCCGCGACGACCTCGCCCGAGTTGATCCCGATCCGGGCCGAGAAGCTGAGGCCGTGCCTGCGACGCAGCTCGGCCGCGTACTCGGAGATGTCGTCGAGCATCCGCAGCGCCGCGTAACAGGCGCGCCGCACGTGGTCCTCGTGGGCCACGGGAGCGCCGAAGACGGCCATGATCCCGTCCCCGGTGAACTTGTCGACGGTGCCCTCGAAGCGGTGCACCTCGTCGGCGAGGATCGTGAAGAAGCCCTGCATGATCCCCCGCCACTGCTCGGGGTCCTGCTGCTCGGCAAGGTCCATCGAGCCCTTGACGTCGGCGAACAGCACGGTGACCTGCTTGCGCTCGCCGTCAGCCTCGATGCGCTGGGGATCGGTCACGGATCTCCAATCGTACGTCCCGTTCGCTCATATACTGGTGGGCACCGATTGACTGGTCAGTCAACCAGCCTTTCCGGTGCTCTTTTTGTACCCATGGCGGACGAAAAGAGCACGGGAAGGAGGGTGAGAAGGGACACAATGCGCGTAGCGGCAGTACAGCTCAACTCGACGGGGGACAAGGCGCGGAACCTGGCCGCCGCCGAGCGACTCGTGCGCGCCGCGGCCTCGGACGGCGCGGAGCTTGTCGCGCTGCCCGAGAAGTGGAACCTGCTCGCCCCCGGGGAGGAGATGGCGGCCGGGGCGGAGCCGCTCGACGGGCCCAGCCTCACCGCTGCCCGGGGCTGGGCACGCGATCTGGGCATCCACCTGCTCGCCGGCAGCATCGCCGAGCGGGGCGAGGAGGGGGGGAAGGCGTTCAACACCTCGGTCCTGATCGGTCCCGATGGGGACGACCTCGCCCGCTACCGCAAGATCCACATGTTCGACGTCGAAGCCGGCGGGGTCGAGTACCGCGAGTCCGAGCACGAGGAGCCGGGGGGTGAGATCGTCACCGCGCCGCTCGGCGGTGAGCTCGCGGATATCACTCTCGGCCTCAGCGTCTGTTACGACCTCCGCTTCCCAGAGCTGTACCGGATCCTCGCCGTGCGCGGCGCCCGGCTGATCGCGGTCCCGTCGGCCTTCACCCTCGCCACCGGCCGCGACCACTGGGAGGTGCTGCTGCGGGCGCGCGCGATCGAGAACCAGGCCTTCGTGATCGCCCCCAACCAGGTCGGCGAGGCGGCGCCGCACTACAGCTCCTACGGGCGCTCGGCGATCGTCGACCCGTGGGGCGTCGTGCTCGCCGTCGCCCCCGACGAGGAGTGCTTCGTCAGCGCCGACCTCGACCTGGCGGCCCAGGACCGTGTGCGCGAGACGCTTCCCTCGCTCGCCAACCGGCGCCCGCAGGCCTACGAGCCGCTGAACGAGATGAGCGCGGGACTCTTCGGTCGCCGCCGGCCCCTGGAGGCGATCGCCTGATGGCCTCGAAAGCAGCGCCCCCCGTCGACAAGCGCCGCCAGATCCTCGACGCGGCGATCCGCGTCTTCGCCCGCCAGGGCTTCCACGCCACCCGCGTCGCCGACATCGCCGACGAGGCGGGGGTCGCCTACGGGCTCGTCTACCACTACTTCAAGTCGAAGGAGGAGGTGCTGAACGAGCTGTTCAGCGAGCGCTGGTCGCTGCTGCTGGCTGCGATCGACGAGGCCGACCGCAGCGAGGCGGCGCCGCGCGCGAAGCTCGAGGCGGTCGCCGGCTTCATCGTCGACTCCTACCGGCACGACCCGGAGCTGATGAAGGTGATCATCGTCGAGGTGACCCGCGCCGCCAACTCCTTCGGCCGCACCCACCTGCCGGAGATCCGCCGCGCCTACGACTCGATCGCCAAGATCGTTGCGGGCGGGCAGGAGCAGGGTGTCTTCCGCGCCGACATCGACCCGAACTTCGCCTCGATGTCCTTCTACGGGGCGATCGAGCAGCTGCTCTCGGGCTGGATCTTCGAGCTGATTCCCGCCGGCGACGGTGACTTCGACGACGCAAAGGCTCTTGTCGTGGGGACGATCTGCGACGGGCTGGAGCCTCGATAGGTAAGGTCGGGCTTTGATGGACAAAGAGATCACGAAGCGACTGGTGTGGAGCGGCCTGCTGGCCGCCAGCGGCGCGGCCGCCAGCATCGTCGCGACCCGACTCGCCGCAATCGTCTTCCGCCGCCTCTACGACGAGGATCCCCCCGAGTAGCCATGCCCGAGCCGATCTCGCCACCGCCCGAGCCCGACCGCAAGTCGGTCGGCGAGCTCCTCGCCGACGTCACCGAAGGGGCGTCCTCGCTCGTCCGCGAGGAGATCGAGCTGGCGAAGACGGAGGTTTCCGAAAAAGTCGGCAGCATCCTGCGCGGCTCCGTCGTCGGCATCGCCGCCGGCACCTTCGCCTTCCTCGCCCTGATCCTCGCGATGCACGGGATCGCCTGGCTGATCAACGACCTCTTCTTCGAGGACGAGGTCTGGCCCGGCTACTTCATCGAGGCAGCCTTCTTCCTGCTGGTCGCCGGCATCGCCGGCCTCGTCGCCTACCGCGCCGTCCAGAAGGGCGCCCCGCCGGTGCCCGAGCAGGCGATCGAGGAGGCGAAGCGGACCAGGGCCGTGCTCCAAGGGGAGCCGCAGCGATGAACGGTCGCTCCTCGGCGCAGATCCGCGCCGACATCGAGGCCCAGCGCCGCGAGCTCGGCACCTCGGTCGAAGCCCTGCGCTTCCGCGTCGCGGAGCTGACCGACTGGCGCCGCCAGGTCCATGAGCACCGCAGCCAACTGGTCGCCGGCGCCGCCGTCGCCGGCTTCGTCGTCGGCGTGATGGCCCTGCGCCGCCGCCGCCGCTCCTAGCCCGCAGCGGCCTCGTCGAAGCACCTCCCTTGACAGGGCGACTTCCGCTGCGCTGACGCGGGTTTTGCGACCCGCCCTGGCCTCATACCGTTCTCGTTCCTTGACAAAGATGAACTCGTATGTTTATCCTTGCCCAGCCGTTTGGGAACGCGTTTGTTAGTTCAGGGAACTGACTCGTTTGACCGGTCGGCTAACCACAGGGAAATGCCCAGGGAGGACCGCTCCGGCGGTCGGCAGGGGCAGAGGACAAGGAGAAGAGCTACGTGAGACGCCACGCGAAGGCACTTGTTGCCATTACGGCACTGTTCGTCCTGCTTGGTGCCTCGAGCGCCTTCGCTCTGCAGACGCATGAGCAGGGAGAAGACGTCAAAACGGCCGATGTCCCGGGCGGCGTCTGCTGCTTCGCGGGCCTCGCCGTCGACTCCAGCGGCGGCGACCTCTACGCCGCCGACCAGTTCGATCCCAATACCTTCGCCTTCGGCAAGCTGCACCGCTTCAACGCGGACGGCAGCTACGACGCCTCCTTCGACGTCGAGGAATCGCTCGGCGAACCTCAAGACGTCGCCGTCGACAACTCCGGCACTGCCTCCGACGGGCGGATCTACGTCACCGATTCGGCCAACAACAGGGTGGTCGCGATCGACGGAAGCGGGGCTCTCGTCGCCGCCTTCGGCACGGGCGGGCGGATCAACGGGGTCGAAGACTCAGCCGGTGACCCCGACGCGCTGCCCTCGCCCTTCACCTCCTTCTCGCGTCCCTGCGGCCTGGCGGTGGACCGGGGCAACGCCAACCTCTTCGTCGCCGACCAGTTCAACAACCGGATCTGGATCTTCGACTCCTCCGGGGCCCTCGTCGGCGAAATCGCCGACCCCTCCCTGAACGGCCCCTGCGGGATGGCCTTCTCCTCCACCGGGCGCCTCTACGTCAGGAACGCCTTCGACGGCAAGGTCCTGCGCTTCGTCCGTACCGGCGCGACCACCTATGAGTTCGGCTCGGTCTTCTTCCCCGCCGAAGAAGGCGGCGCCTCGGACGTGGCCGTCGACACCACCGACGACCACGTCTACGTCAACCGCGGCGATCGGATCGTCGAGTACGACGCAGGCGGCTCGCAGGTCTCCACCTTCGGCCAGGGTCAAGGCGGCGGGACGCCGCTGTGTTGCTCGGGCGGGATCGCGGTGGACGGGATCAACGGGCGCATCTACGCCTCCGACGGCGGTTCGATCAAGACGTTCTCGACCGCGCTGATCACGCTTCCCGACGTCACCACGGGCTCCGCCTCGAACGTCACCGGCGAGACCGCGACCGTGAAAGGCACGGTCGACCCCGCCGGAGGACCGGACTCGCAATGCGTCTTCGAATACGACACCGACGGCAGCTACTCGGCCCCCGCGACGGCCCCCTGTCAGCCTGCGGGCAGCTACTCGAGCTTCCGGGAAGTGAGCGCCGACCTCACTGGCCTCAGCCCCGCCACCACCTACCACTACCGCCTCCACGCGACGAGCTCCGAAGGAGCGAGCAACGGGGGCGACAGGAGCTTCACCACCGACGGACCGCCGGTGGTCGGGTCGCTCTCGGTGGCGAACGTCTCCGATGTCGGAGCGACGTTGAGGGCGCGGATCGACCCCGCCGGCTCGACTACCGCCTACCGCTTCGAGTACACGACCAAGAAAGACTTCGAGTCCCAGGGATTCTCGGGCGCCAGCAGGGTCCCCGTGCCCGATGCGAATGTCGATGCGACGGCCGCCCCTCTGGCAGTCAGCCAGGTCATCGCCGACCTCACGCCGTCGACCGAGTACGTGTTTCGCGTAGTCGCGACCAATGCCATCGACACCACCGAGACGACTGCAAGGCCCTTCAAGACGTCTGCCGCCCCGACGGGCGCCGAGCGGGGGGAGATCCCAGGCCGAGGCTTCCTCCCTCACGACCGGGCTTGGGAGATGGTGAGCCCCCCCGACAAGGGGGGTGCAGACGTCAGTCCCAGATCGGACCGGACGCGTGCCGCTGTCGATGGCAACGCCGTCAACTTCATGTCGCTGGGTGCCTTTGCGGACGCCCCGGGCTTGATCGTGGCCAACGACTACATCGCCGAGCGCTCCACCGATCCGAGCCCTGGTCACAACGGCTGGCGCACCCATGCCGTGACGCCGGCGATATCTACGGGTATTCCGTTCGCGCTCCTCGCCTCAGGCTATGAACCCCGCTATTTCGGCGACTTCTCCGACGATCTGAACCGGGGGATCTTCATGGAGATCAATCCCTTGACCGATGACCCCTTTACCGAGCTGGTACCCAACCTCTATCGTCGCACTGATCTGAGGAAGCCAGGGGTAGGAACCTATGAGCTGGTCACCTCCTGCCCGATATGTCCGGAGACGGGACCTCTACCAACGTTCCCGGCAGGTGGTGCGGACCTGATATTCAAACCGAGGATCGCCGGCACGACGCCGGATGTGACCCGTGTGGTCTTCGAATCGATGCACCATCTGACCGGCGACGCTCCACCGACGAGTCGAGACAGCAAGCTCTACGAGTGGAGCGACGGGACCGTCCGCTACGTCGGCAGGATCCCGGCGGACCCGTCCGCCACGTCGTGCAACGACCTCGAGGGCCCGGCATGCACGTCAGCCGTGATCTCCCACGCTGGGGCCAGTACGAACGCGGGAACGCTCTCTGAAGATGGAAACGAATGGCTGACGCCTCACGTGATCTCGGACGGATCCGACGGCCACAGTCGCATCTTCTTCACCCACCCGACCGTGGATGGCACCACGGCCGTGCCAGCGCACGCCGAAGGGAACCTGTACATGCGGGTCGACGGGGTCGAAACCGTGCAGCTGAACGCCTCCGAGCGCACCGGACCGGCCGGATTCGCGATGGCGAAGTTCCTCGACGCCTCCACCGACGGCACCCGCGCCTTCTTCGTATCGCCTCAGCCCTTGACCGACGACGCCCCGCCCGCAACCCACGAGGGCAGGCTCTACATGTATGACGCGGCAGCGGTGAACGACGAGGTTCAGAAGCTCGCCGTCGAGGCGAGCGGAGGGCAGTTCAGGCTCCGCTTCGAATCCGAACCGACCGTGGACCTGTCCTTCGACGCGCCCGCGTCTGCGATCGAGGCCGCCCTCGAGGCCCTTCCCTCGGTGGGCGGGGCAGGTGGCTCGGTGAGCGTCACCGGGGGGTCCGCCGGCGGCGACGGCGGCACTCCTTACACGATCGTCTTCGGTGGCTCCCTGGCTGGAAAAGATCAGCCGCTGATGAGCGCCGAGCCGGGTACGACGCCGCTGTCCGGCGGTTCCGCGCAGGCGACCGTGACGCCTTGGGTAAAAGGCGGGGGCCACCTGCAGCTCCTCAATCGGGACAGCGAACCGGCGGACGAAGGCGGCTTGGCGGTCTTGCTCGGCCCGAGCGACAGCGGTCACGACGTCTACATGGTCGTCCAGGGTCAGCTGGTCGACTCCGAGCCCGTCCTGGGCACGAACTACGGAATCTACCGCTGGCATGACGGTGAGATCTCCTACATCGGATATATGCCGAATGTCCTCCTAATAAACCCCGAGCTGCTGAACGACCTGGCGAGTTCCGGCAGGACCGCAGCAGGTGAGGGAACGCAGGCACGAGTGTCGCCTGACGGCAAGCATCTGCTCTTCGCCGCCCGAAGCGGGGAGGGCCTGACCGGCTACGACCATGGCGTCTGCGAACCGGTCTTCGGCGTGGGTTGTCACGAGCTGTACCTCTATGACGCCGAGGCCGATTCCCTGCAGTGCGCTTCGTGCAACCCGACGGGAGCCGCTGCGACCGGTCCGGCGACGGTAAGCATAAAGAAAGAGCAGGGTGGCTCACAGGTATCGCGACGACTGAACAATCCCCTCTCGGATGATGGCCGCTATGCGTTCTTCTCGACCGCGGAGCGGCTGGTCTTGGCGGATACCAACGGGGTCATGGACGCGTACGTCTTCGATTCCGAGGAGGGCAAGCCGCATCTGATCTCCAGCGGCGAGCATCAGTCGCCCTCCTACTTCCTCGACGCTTCGTTCGACGGACGCGACGCCTTCTTCAGCACGCGGGATCGTCTGTCCAAATGGGACTCCGACATCCAAACCGACGTCTATGACGCTCGCGTGGGGGGAGGTTTCCCCGAGCCGCCGGCTCCGCCCCCGGCCTGCATCGGGGACGCGTGCCAACCGGCCCCGACTCATGTCAACGACGCCGACCCGAGCTCGAGCTCCTTCGCGGGCCCGGGCGACCCCCGTGTTCGCGACCGTCATCGACCTCGGCGGTGCGGGAAGGGCAAACGCCGTGCCAAACGGCGCAACGGCAAGGCACGTTGCGTGAAGCGACGGCACGGGCGCAGTCGTCACGCTGAGCGAACCGCCAACGGCCACGGGAGGGCCAGTCGATGAGAACGCTGATTGATGTCAACCGCAGGCCCGCCGCGCTTGTCGCCGCCGTCGCGTCCCTGCTGGTCGCGCTTGCGGCGGTCATACCGGCGTCCGCGGCAGCGGCCGGTCCGCGCTTGCGGCTCGACGCGCAGTCCAACACCACCGCCGCGCCGGGCAGCCGCGTTCAGCTTGCCGTCGCGATAGCTAACGTCGGAGACGCGCCGACCGACGGAAGTCAGCCTACGGTTTTCACCGCCACGCTTCCGGACGGCGTGACCGTCACCGACCCGAATGACCCGGAGACGGCGGGCCACTTCATCAACGCCCAGCTTTTCAACTGGGGCAGCTTCAACATCAGCTCGTGCACGGCGCCTGACGGATCGCCGCTTGTCGGTGGCGAGAGCGGCTTGAGATGCGAATTCTTCGAGTCGATGAGCCCCGGCGTTCCGGCCAACAGCTCTTCCGGCTCGACGTTCAACCTCTTCGTCGACATCGCCCCTGCCGCAACCGGCCTGCGGACGATGCGCTTCGACGTCTCCGGGGGCGGAGCGGGGAGCGCCCGCACTTACGATCCGGTTCGCATCACGCCTGCGGAGCCGGAGTTCGGCATCGACGCATTCGATGGCCTGGTCTCCGACGAGAACGGCGCTCTTTTCACCCAGGCCGGCGGGCATCCCTACGAGTACACGACTTTCATCCAGTTCAACACGCATACCGATCCCAGACCGATTTTCGGGGATCGGCAGCCGGTGGAGCCGATCAAGGACATCCTCGTCGATCTGCCCCCGGGCTTGGTCGGCAATCCGCGCCCTCTGGAGAAGTGCACGGCTGCGCAGCTGATGGGTAGCGGCGAGGGCGTATTCAAAAAACCGACTTGTCCGGTCGGGTCGCAGGTCGGGAAGGTCGCCGTGCATGCGCCGGCCCGCGAAATCGTCACCCTAGTCAAGCAGCATCACGCCGCGCTCTACAACATGGTGCCACCCGAAGGATCGCCGGCTCGTTTCGGCTTCGCGGTGATGGGAACCCTCGTCTACCTGGACGCTGAGCTTCGGTCGGACGGGGACTACGGGGTGACCGTAGGCTCCAGGAACTCGCCGGGGGGCCTCGCCTTCAACGGGTCGACCGTCACCTTCTGGGGCGTGCCTGGAGATCCGCGTCACGACCCCGACCGATCCTGCCCCGGGCAGCCGGGGGCGCCGGGGGGCGGGCCGAGCTGTGCGGCCGGAGTCGCCGAGCTGGTTCCCTTCCTGCGAATGCCGACCCGTTGCTCGGGTCCTGAAGAGGTGACGGTGAAGACCGCATCCTGGCAAGACCCAGGTGCGTTCGGACGGGGCGGCTTCCCGGATCTCTCGGATCCGGCCTGGGAGACCGCTTCCTACACTACGCACGAGTCACCCGGCTATCCCGCCAACCCCGAGGATCCGAGCACGCCGTGGGGGGCGCAGCGCGGTCTCGATGGCTGCGCCAGCGTGCCCGTCCGGGGATCGCTGAGCGCCACGCCCACCGCGCTCGACACCGAGACCTCGAGCGGGCTTCAAGTACACGTGGAGGTGCCAAACCCGGGAATCGGAAACCAGGCGGGTATCTCCTCTTCGGACATCAAGGGCATCGAGGTGAGCCTTCCCCCGGGAGTGACCATCAATCCTTCCCAGGCAGAGGGCCTGGGCGTCTGCAGCGCGTCTCGGTACGAGAGCACGGCCCTTTCCTTCCAGCCGACCCCAGGCAGGGGGTGTCCGTCGGATTCGAAGATCGGGACCGTCTCGGTCAAGACGCCCTTGCTCGACGAGACCTTGGAGGGTCAGGTGTTCATCGCCGAGCAGGACGATCCGACGACGGCCGAGCTGGGGGCCGAGAACCCCTTCGACTCTTTTCTTGCGATCTACGTCGTGATAGAGAATCCGGCGCGGGGCATTCTCGTCAAGCTCGCCGGAAAAATAGAGCTCGACGCGAGGACCGGTCGGATCGTCACGACCTTCGACGATTTGCCGCAGCAGCCTTTCTCGAGCTTCGAGTTTCGCTTCAGGGAGGGCGCAAGGGCACCTCTGGTGACTCCGCCGACGTGCGGACGGTACGAGACCGAGGCGGTCTTCACGCCCTGGTCGGACCCCGCCAGGAAGCTTCGTACGATCTCCTCGTTCGAGATCGTCCACGGCCTCGGCGGCGGCCCCTGCCCGCCGGGAGGGATCCCGTCCTTCAACCCGGGCTTCGGCGCCGGCTCGACCAACAACAACGCCGGCTCCTTCAGTCCATTCACGATGCGCCTCACGCGCAACGACGGCGAACAGGACCTGACCAAGTTCAGCTCGGTCCTCCCGCCCGGCGTCTCGGCCAAGATAGCCGGAGTTGAGAAATGCTCCGAGGCGGCGATCGCCGCCGCGGCGACGAGGCGGGGCCGCCAGGAGCTGGCCGGCCCGAGCTGCCCGGCTGACTCCCAGATAGGTCGTACCCTCGTCGGGGCCGGAGTGGGCTCGGTGCTCACGGACGTGTCCGGGTCCCTCTACCTGGCCGGCCCCTACAACGGAGCGCCGCTCTCGGTCGTATCGATCACCCCCGCCGTCGCCGGTCCGTTCGACGTCGGCACGGTGGTCGTGCGAGAGGCGCTGACGCTCGATCCGGTGACCGCCGAAGTCCACGTCGACGGCGACAGATCGGACCCGATCCCCCACATCCTGAAGGGGATCCCACTGAAGCTCAGGGAGCTCAGGGTCTTCGTGGACAGAGACAAGTTCACGATCAACCCGACCTCCTGCGATCCCTCCAGCGTGAAAGCCACCCTGTTCGGTAGCTATCTGGACGTCTTCGACCCCTCGGACGACGTCCCGGTGAAGCTCTCGGATCGCTACCAGGCTTCCAATTGCGCGGCGCTCGGCTTCAAGCCCTCGCTCACGATCAAGCTGAAGGGCGGCACGAAGCGAGGCTCCTACCCCGGCCTGAGGGCGGTGGTCACTCCTCGCAGGGGAGATGCCAACATCGACGGCGCCACGGTCACCCTGCCGAGGACCGCGTTCCTCGAACAGGCCCACATCCGAACGATCTGCACCAGGGTCCAGTTCGCCGCCGACAGCTGTCCCCAAGGAGCGATCTACGGCAAGGTCACGGCGTTCACGCCTCTGCTCGACGAGCCGCTCTCAGGCCCCGTCTATCTCAGGTCCTCCAACCACACGCTGCCCGACCTGGTCTTCGACCTGAAGGGCGTTGTCGACATCGAGGTTCCGGGCCGCATCGACTCGGTAAACGGCGGGATCAGGGCACGCTTCTCCTCGGTCCCAGACGCCCCGATCTCCAAAGTGGTCCTCACGATGCAGGGCGGCAAGAAGGGCCTGATCGTCAACAGCGCCAACCTCTGCGCCGCCAAGGGCCGGGCGAAAGCCGCCTTCACCGGCCAGAACGGCAAGCGGCACCGGTTTAGGCCGCTTGTCAAGGCGCAGTGCGGGAAGGGGCGGAAAAGCAAGCGCTCGGCACCGAAGCGGTGAGCACGCACTTTCGTCCCAAAGGATTCCGAGAAAAGTCACATCCAGCGCGCCACTCGCGCGTGGTGTTCTGTCTACGATGTCGTCATCATGGAGGCGATGAGGAACAGCTGGACCGACGAGCGGCTCGACGACATGAACCGTCGCATGGAGGACGGGTTCAGACGGGTCGACAACGACATCCGTGATCTTCGAACCGAAATGAACAGCCGGTTCGACGGCCTGCAGCGAACGTTGCTCCAAACCAACGCCGTCATCGTCGCCGCCCTGATCGGACTGATCGCAACGCAGCTCTAGCGTCGATCTAGCTCAGCACTGACTTCGAGACGCTGCCCACCCCGAGCAGGCCGGGACCGACGTGGGCGCCGAGGACGGCGCCGACCTCGGAGACGAAGGCCGGCTCGCAGCCGAAGATCTCGTAGCAGTCTTCGATCAGGATGTCGGCTGTCTCGCGGTCGCGGATGTACTGGACGACCCAGGCGTCGAGGCCCGAGTCGTGGCGCTCGCGGGCATAGTCGCGCAGGCGCTCGACCGAGCGGGCGCGGGTGCGGACGCGCTCGACCGGGGTTATCTCCTCCTCCAGGGTGAGGATCGGCTTGATCTTCAGCGCCGAGCCGATCCAGGCCGCGGCCCCGCCGATCCGCCCACCCCGGCGCAGGTACTCGAGAGTGTCGATCGCGAACCACATCTTCAACTCCTCGCGGGTCTGCTCGGCACGGGCGAGCGTCGCCTCGGCGTCGCCGCCGGCATTGGCCGCCGCGGCCGCACCCAGCGCGCAGAGCCCCATCCCACCGGCCGCAGAGCGCGAGTCGTAGACGTGGATGCGCTCGCCCCCCTTGTCCTCCGCGATCAACCGCTCGCGCGCCTGGTTCGCCGCGTCGCAGGTTCCCGAGATGCCGGCCGAGATGTGGACCGAGACGACCTCGCGCCCCGCCTCGAGCAGCGGCTCGTACACGGAGACGAAGTCGCCCACCGACGGCTGCGAGGTGGTCGCGCCGCCCTCGGAGGCGCGCAGGCGCTCGAAGAACTCGCCGTAGTCGCGCACGTCGGACTCGCGCTGCTGGTCGTCGTCGATCGAGACGTAGAGGCTGACCGTCTCGATCGCTTTCTGGGCGAGGAGATCGGTGGGGAGGTAGGCCGTCGAGTCGCAGACGACGGCGGTTGGCGGGGCAGGGGACAAGACGAGCTAAGTCTTTCAGACCCCACCGCTACACTTTGTGAAGTGACCGAGACTCCGCAAGAGGCGATCTCCCTCACCGCCAAGGCGGCTGAGAAGATCGGTGAACTGCTCGGCGGCCAGGACGACTCCGAGGGCCAGGCGCTGCGCGTCGCGGTCCGGGGTGGTGGCTGCTCGGGCTTCCAGTACGCGCTCGCCTTCGACAAGGCCAAGGACGACGACCACGTCTTCGAGGTCGACGGCGTCGCCGTCGTCGTCGACAAGGTCAGCATGCAGTTCGTCTTCGGCTCGGAGGTCGACTACGTCGAAGGCCTGCAGGGCGCCGGGTTCCAGGTCAACAACCCGAACGTGGTCGCGGCATGCGGTTGCGGCTCGTCCTTCCAGGTGAAAGACGACGCCCCCGCTTCGGCCGCTGCTGTCTGAGCGGCGCCGCCGCTATTCGATCTGCATCGGGGGCGACTGCCCCGGAGGACCCGACGCCGCCGGAGGCGCGGCAGGCGCCTCGGCCGGCTGCTCGACTCCAAGCGCCTCGGCCAGCTCGCCGGAGTCGAACATCTCCTCGACGATGTCTGCACCGCCGACCAGCTCGCCGTTGACGTAGAGCTGCGGGAACGTCTGCCAGTCGGAGATCTCCGCCGTCACCTCGCGCAGCGGCTGCAGGGCGGGGAGCACGTCGACGGCGCCGTACTCGACGTCCATCGTGTCGAGCACCTGCACGACGCGCATCGAGAAGCCGCAGCGCGGCGCTTCCGGCGTGCCTTTCATGAAGAGCAGCACCGGGTTGGCGGCGATCAGCTCCTCGACCTTCTCCTTCAGCTGTGGGTCGGCCATCGCCACAGCCTAGCTACCCCGCGACTTCGGTCTGCACGGACAGGGCGTGGATCGTCCCGTCCTCGAAGCGCTCCTTGACGGCGGCCTTGACCAGCCGGTGCTGGTCGATCCGCGAAAGCCCTTCGAACTGCGCTGCGCGCACGGTCGCGCGCAGGTGATCCCCGGCGCCGGTTTCGTCGCTGACCTCGACCTCGGCACCCGGCAGGGCCGCCTCGATCATCCGCTTCAGCTCGTCGAGGTCGGCGGCCACTGCCGTCAGCCGGAGACCTTCTCGCCCAGCGTCTGGAGCATCTCCTCGACGCGGACGAACTTGACGCGCGGGCGGCCGTGCGGCTCGCCTCGGCCCACCTCGGCCTGGTCGATTGCCTGCCAGTCCTCGAAGCTGACGTAGCGGACGCCGCGCTCGGCCAACAGCTCCTCGACCGCGGCGGGCTCCGGGCGCTCCGGGTCGAGCAGCTTGCCCTCGCCGACGTCGGCGAGCAGGTGCTGGACGGTCTCCAGGGCGTCTTTCTTATTCGTGCCGATCACGCCCGAGGGGCCGCGCTTGATCCAGCCGGCGGTGTAGTGGCCGGTCTTGTGGCCGGCGTCGTGGGAGTCGAGCACGCGACCGCCCTCGTTGAGGATCAGGCCGCGCTTCTCGTCGAACGGCACGCCCTCGATCGGGATGCCGGTGTAGCCGACCGAGCGCAGGACCAGCCCGCACTCCAGCTCTTCGCGCTCGCCGGTGTCGCGGGCGCGCAGCGTGCCGCCTTCGTCGGCGAGCTCGTTGCGGCCGATCACGATGCTCTCGACCTTGCCGTCGCCCTTGATCTCGACGGGCGAGCGGAGGAAGCGCAGGACGATCCGCTGGCGCTTGCCGCTCGGCTCGCGGCCCGCGAACTCGCGCAGGATCTCGACGTTGACGCGGGAGGTCTTGTCGGCTTCGTCGGACTCGATGAACGCCTGGCTGGCCGGATCGAGGTCGACGTCGGCCGGGTCGACGATCACGTCGGCGTCCTCCATCTCGCCCAGCTCTTTGATCTCCGGATTGGTGAACGCCGCCTGCGCCGGCCCGCGCCGCCCCAGCACGACGATCTCGCGGATCGAGCTGCGGTCGAGCTGCTCGATCGCGTGGTCGGCGGTGTCGGTCTGGCGCAGCTCGTGGTCGGTCAGCGCCAGCATCCGGGCGACGTCCATCGCGACGTTGCCGTTGCCGATCACGACGGCGCGCTCGCACGAGAGGTCGAAGCGCTCGTCGCAGTAGTCGGGGTGGGCGTTGTACCAGCCGACGAAGGAGGTGGCGGCGTGGCTGCCGGGCAGATCCTCGCCGGGGATGCCGAGCTGGCGGTCGGTCTCGCAGCCGACCGTGAAGACGATCGCGTGGTAGAGCCGCTCGAGGTCCTCGACCTCGACGTCGTGGCCGACCTTGACGTTGCCGAAGAAGCGGAAGCCCTCGCGCGCCGCCGTTTTCTCGTAGACGCGGATCACCGACTTGATCTTGGGATGGTCCGGCGCGACGCCGCCGCGGACCAGCCCGAACGGGGTGGGGAGGCGGTCGAAGAGGTCGACCTGGGCGTGCGTGTCGGCGTCCTTGAGGATGTGCTCGGCGGCGTAGAAGCCGGACGGGCCGGCGCCGACGATCGCGACGCGGACGGGGTTCTCTTCGGTTCCGATCTGGGTCATTTCCTCGTTTTGAGTGGCCTGTGGGTGTGTGGATCGCGTCTGGGAACGTCTACCTGGCGAGCGGGGAAGGATAGGGAACGCGGCCGGGCGCCTACGCGGCGGCCAGCGTCTGGCGGTCGCGCGGGCAGACCGTGTGGTCGAGCGCCGGCAGCTTGGCGCGGCGGAACAGCTCCAGCCGCCGCGCCGCCTCCTCGACCTCGACCCACTCGCCGTCGACTTCGAAGCGGTCGCACCAGGCGCACATCGGAACGCTGTCGGGGCCGCGCGGGGTGTCGGGGTCGAGCAGCTGCTGCGGCTCCTCCCGCCTCTCCTCGCTGCGCACCCGCGCCGAGAAGAGCACGCCGCGCCCCGAGCTGGTCGCGGCGATCCTGACCTCCATCTCCCGCGCCACCTCCGGCCCGTCGCAGCGGCAGGTCAACTCGACGTCGCGAACGCCGTCGCGGATCCGCCGCAGGAGCAGGCGCAGCACCTTGCGCACGTCCTCGCCGGCGACGAAGTCCCAGAGCGAGCGACCGAGGCTGTCCTCGGCGTCCTCCCAGCCGTTCTCGTGCGCGAAGGCGTAGTAGCCCTCGTCGAGTCGAATCAGCCGATCCTGATCGTCGATCGCATAGCTGAGCGCTTGGACCGCCAAGAGCAACCAGTATGGCCACTCGACCGGGCCGGCTTGCGCCGATGCGGAGGGCGCTCAGTCGGCCGCCGGCGCGACCGCGCCGCTGGCGACGCCGTCGAGCGCGTCGAGCGCACGGCGGACCGACATGGCCACGCAGGTGAAGATCGGCGTCTCGCGCTCCGTGAAGGCGCTCGACTCGGTCGGCCGCAGCTCCTGGACGAGGTCGAGGAACTCGCCCGGGTCGTCGCCCTCGAAGGCGACGACGAACTCCTGGTCGTCGAGCCCGAACGAGTAGGAGGTGTTGATCGTGATTTCCGGATGGCGGCGGCCGACCTCGATGTGGCTTTTCATGATCCGGCCGCGCTCCTCGTCGGGCAGGCCGTACCAGCGGCGCTGCTTGACCATCGGGTAGAGGAACAGGTACTTGCGCTCCGAGACGCAGATTTCGGGTCGCGCCGCCTCGTCGGAGTAGGGCGAGCGTTTCGTCATCGAGAGGAACGAGTAGGGCGTCTCGGCCCACTTGGCCAGGCCGCTCTGACCGAGCACGACGTGGAAGGTGTGCAGGTCGTCGAGGTTGGGGCTCTGGCTGAGCATGACGAGGTCGGCGTCGCCGCGCGTGCCTATGGTTGAGTAGGCGCGCAGCGAACGGTCGAGGGCGAAGTCCTCGCAGGCGGCCAGGAACTCACGCTTGTCGTCGGCACGCAGCTCGGCGTCGCGGCGGCGCCACTCGGGGTCGATCTTGAAGAACGTGAACTTGGCGAAAGTGCGGTCGGCCATCGCGGTCACGATAGCGCCGGCGGGGCTGGTGGCCGCGACGATCGCGGGCCTGCTCGCGCTCCGCCTGGCCGGCCTGGGCTTCGACGGCGATCCGCTCGCGGTGGTCCGCGACGCCGCGCCCGGCGACCGGCTCTGGGACGTCGCCGACCGCCGCGGGCCGGTCGTCGGGGTCGGCGTGCTCGTCTGGCTGGTCGCCTTCGCGGCGGCTTTCGTGGTGGACCGCGAGCGAGCGGGTCGGACGGCGGCGCGCCTGCTCGCCCTCTCGCTCGTCTACATGCCGCTCGTGCTGTTGGCCGGAGCGGCACTCGAACCGAGCGTCGGGACTGAACGGCTGCTGCTCACCCTCGGCTGCCCCCTGCTTGCGGTCCTCACCCTCGCGCTGTTCGATCGCAGCCCCCTGGGCGGCTACCGCGCGCTTGCGGTCGCCTGCGCCGCGACCGTACTCGCCCACACCGTCGACCTGATCGCCGGCTCGCCGCTTATCCAGCTCTCGCTCGCCGGTCCCAACCCGGCTGCGGGCCACCGCTACTACGGGATCGGCAACGAGCTCGAGGCGATCTTGGTCGTCCTCGTCCTCGCCGGCACCGGCGCCGCGCTTGCCGGATTTGCCCCCCTGGGGTGGGGTCAACCCGGCAAGCGCGGCGGAGCTCGGGCCGTGCGGGGGCCCGCCGCGTTCTTGGTCACCGCCACCGTCTTCGCCTTCGTCTTCGCCTACGGCCGCTACGGGGCGGACGTAGGCGCGGCGATCGTGCTGCCGCTCGGCGGCGCCGTGGCCGCGGCACTGCTCGCAGGTCGCCGGGACCTGGCCGTCTGGGCCCTCGCCGTGCCGCTGCCCGCGCTGGCGATCCTGGCAGCCGCCGACCTCCTCTCCGGCTCCGACGCCCACCTCACCCGCACCGTCCTCCAAGCCGACGGTGGCGGCGACGTGCTCGGCGTCGTCGGACGCCGGCTCGGCGAGGCGGGGGAGAGCTTCGGCCGGCCGCTGCTGATCGCCGGCCTGCCGTTCGTCCTCGCCGGGAGCCTGCTCGCGTGGCTGCGACGAGACCGAATCGCCGCCTGGCTGCGCGACGTTCCGCCGATGCGCGCCGCCCTCGCCGGGGCCCTCGCGGCCACCCTCGTCGGCACGATCGCCAACGACTCCGGCGCCCTGCTGCTCGAGCTCGGCGCCGCCTACCTCGCCGGGTTTCTCAGCTTCATATGGGCCGAAGCGAGCGGGAAAAACCCGCAAGCAGCGGGAACCTCGCGGCGGGAGACAAAAAGTTACACTTCTGTTTCCCACCCGTGACAACAATCTCCGTAGCGTCAGGGGGCATGGAGGCTATGCGGCAGAGCTGGACCGACGACCGCCTCGACGAGTTCAGGCTTCGGGTCGACGAACGGTTCGACGAGGTGGATCGTCGGTTCGACGAGGTAGACCGTCGGTTCGAGGAGGTCGATCGACGCTTCGAGGGCGTCGATCGACGCTTCGACCGGCTGGCGGCCGAGATGGATCGGCGCTTCGAGCGCGTGGAAACGGAGATGAAGGACGGCAACAAGGCGCTGCGGGCCGACTTCGCCGCCCTGCGCAAGGAAAATCACGCTCTGCAGATCACGATGATCCGTGTCGGTGGCGCCCTCTTCGTCGCCCTGATGGGCCTGGTCCTCGTCGGCCAGGTCTAGACCCAGCCCACCTTCCGTTTCCACGGGCGGGTGCCGTCCCATCCTCTACCCTTTGCGGTTCGTGCGGATCGCCCTCGTCTCGCCATATTCCTGGAGCTATCCGGGGGGCGTGAACCGGCACGTCGAGGCGCTCGCCGAGGAGTTCCTCGGTCGCGGCCATCACGTTCGCGTGCTCGCTCCCGTCGACCCGCCCGGCCGCCTCAGCCGGGTGCTCCACCGTGCCGCGCCCGAGGCTCGAGAGCTCCCCGATTACCTGATCCCCCTGGGCCGCAGCATGGGGTTCGGCGCCAACGGCGCCGTCTCCAACCTCGCCGCGTTCCCCGCCGGGGGGGTCGTGGCGCCCCGGCGCGAGCTTCGCCGCGGCGGCTACGACGTGATCCACATCCACGAGCCGCTGGTGCCGCTGGTCGGCTGGAACGCGGCGCTCGGCGCCCGCAGCCCGGTCGTCGGCACCTTTCACGCCTACTCGACCAAGCCGATGCCCAACCACGTCGCGTCGGCCCTCGGCGCCCGGCGCGTCTTCAACCGGCTCGCCGCGCGGATCGCCGTCTCCGAGGCCGCCGCCTGGACCGGCCGGCGCTGGTTCGGCGGTAACTACGAGATCGTCCCCAACGGCGTCGACGTGGACGCCGCCCCGAAGGGGCCGAAGCCGACCAGCGACGAGCTGCGGGTGCTGTTCGTCGGGCGCCCCGAGGAGCGCAAGGGGCTGCCGATCCTGCTGACCGCGTTCGACGCGCTCGTCGAGCACGTGCCCTGCCGGCTGACCGTGATCGGCGCCGAGCGCGAGGACGTGCAGCGCTACCTCGCCAACCCCGAGACGATGAGCAGGATCGATGCTCGCGGGCGCGTCTCCCACGACGAGCTCTGGCAGGCGCTGCACGAGGCCGATCTGCTCTGCGCGCCCTCGCTCGCCGGGGAGAGCTTCGGGATGGTCCTGACCGAGGCCTTCGCCGCCGGCACGCCGGCGATCGCCTCCGCAATCGCCGGCTACAGCGACGTCGTCACCCACGGCGTCGACGGGGTCCTCGTCCCGCCCGGGGACCCGCAGCGGCTGGCCGAGGAGCTGCAGCGCGCCCACCACGAGCCGGCCCGTCTCGCCGCGATGGGGCGGGCGGCGCTGGAGAGCGCCCAGCGCTATGCCTGGCCGCACGTCGCCGATCGGGTCACGGAGGTCTACGAGCGGGCGAGCGAGGCTCCCGCTCCGGCGACGGCCCTGGAGCGCGCCGCGCACTGGGCCGGCATCCGCCCCGCCGACGGCTCTCCGCCGCAGCCCCCCCGCAGACTGCCTTCGCTCGACCCGCCCCTGGCCCAGGGCGGCAACAGGAAGCGGCGGATCGCCCGCCGCGCGGGCCTCGGCGTCGCGGGGGCGCTCGGGGTCGGGCTCACCGCCCTGGCCGCCCAGAAGATCGGCGTCGACAACGTGGTCACCAGCATCGTCCGCTCCGACTTCACCTGGGTCCTGGTCGCCTGCGCGCTAATGGGACTCTCGCTCTTCTTCCGGGCCGCCTCCTGGTACGGGATCGTGCGGGCGGCGCTGCCCAACCGTCCGGTCCGCCGCCGCGACGTGACCTCGGCGACGATGATCGGCGTGCTGATGTCCGCGACGCTCCCCGCCCGGCTCGGCGAGCCGGCGCGCGCGATGACCCTGGCCCGGCGCACCGGCCGGATGCGCGAGACCTTCCCCGTCCTGCTCGGCACGCTCGTCTCGCAGACGATGCTCAACATCGTCGCGCTGGCGATGCTCGGGGCGATCATCGTCTCGACCACCGACCTGTTCCACTCGAGCACCGAGAAGATCTTCGCGTTCAGCCTCCTGCCGCTCGTGCTGCTGGTCGTCGTCCTCGTCGCGCCGATGGCGATGCGCCGCAACGGCAACGGGCGGATCGCCCGCGCCGGCGCCGCCGCGCACCGGGCGCTGCTGCAGGTGCGGGCCGGCCTGGCGGTATTCCGCAAGCCGCGCCGCGGCGCCGTCGCCGCGGCCGCCCAGCTCGGTGCCTGGGCGATCCAGCTCGCCGCCTGCTGGGCACTGCTCGCCGCGCTGGGGCTGGAGGGCGGGATCGGCGCCGCCGCCGCGGTCCTCTTCGCGGTCAACGTCACCGCCGTCGTGCCGGCCACGCCCTCGAACATCGGCGTCTTCCAGCTCGCCACGATCAGCGTCCTGCACACCGGCTTCGGCATCGGCACCGCCGACGCCCTCGCCTACGGGATCATCCTCCAAGCCGTCGAGATCGCCACCGCCGTAGCCCTCGGCTTGCCATCGTTGGTCCGTGAGGGCCTGACCTGGTCCGACCTCCGCGTCCAGGCCCTCTCCGCCTCCCCGGTCCGCCTGCGTCCTTTCGGCGAGCAGTCCTCCGGCGAACGAGTCGGGGTCTAAACGCTTCTCCCGCGGGTGGCGCGGTGGCGGGGGTCCCCCATAGCGCAGGACGAAGTCCGAGCACATGGGGGAGGGCCGCCGCGACAGGACCCGCGGGCCGGAGCGCTTAAGCCTCGACCGGCTCGTTCTCCGGCGGCACCGCCCCACCCCGCTCGGTCCCGGCGATCAATTCGTCCGGGGCCTTCTCCTCTGGGATGAAGCCCGACTTCATCCCGAAGTAGACGGCCTGGGGGTGGTGGGCGACGATCGCCACCGTGGACTGCTCGGGCATCACCGCGTAGCCGCCCGAGAGGGTCATGCCGATCTCCTCCAGGCCGAGCAGTCGCCAGACCTTCTCGTGCTCGGACTGGTCCGGGCAGGCCGGATAGCCCCACGAGTAGCGGCGGCCCTGGTCGAGGTCGATTCCGAGCTCCCGTCGCACCTGCGCGTGGAGCCACTCGGCCAGCCCCTCCGCGGACTGCACGCCCAGCCCGTGCACGTAGAGCTGCTCGGCGAACTCCCCTTCGCGCTCCAGTCGTTCGATCAGCTCGGTCACCTGCGGGCCGACGGTGACGCCCTGCAGCGCGACCACGTCGCGCTCGCCCGAGTCGAGCGGGCGGAAGAAGTCGGCGAGGCAGATCCGGTCGTGCCTGGGCTGGCGCGGGAAGACAAGCCGCTCCCGCTCGCGCTCGGGGTCGTCGGGGTCGAAGACGACCAGCTCGTTGCCGTCGGCGTTGCAGGGAAAGTAGCCGAGCCGCGCCCGCGGCTCCAGGTAGTCCTGCTCGCGCCACATCCGCTCCAGCCGCGGCGCGAAGCCCTCGTCGCCGTCGCTGCCCTCGACCAGCGCGCGCCAGGCCTCGCCCTTGACCCCTTTGCCGCCCCAGTGCAGCTTGAACAGCACGTGGCGGTCGAGGTAGGGGAAGACGGCGTCGAGGTCGATCTCCACCTCGCGCACGCCGAGGAAGGGCGGCTCCGGGATCGGGTTGTCGGTGCGGGCGGCCGAGCGCACGCCGGCGTCGCTGGTCGGCGGCGCGTCGTCCACCACCACCGGCTTCTCGCGCAGCGCCTGCGCCTCGCCGCGCATCCGCTCCACCAGCGCCGCCCTCGCCTCCTCGTCGACCAGCGCATCCATCGTGTCGAGCCCCTGGAAGGCGTCCTTGCAGTAGAAGACGCCCGGCTCGTAGACGTCGTCGGACTCCTTCCCGTTTGGGTAGAGCGTGCGGCGGCCGAAGTCGCGGTTGATCGCGGCGCCGCCGATCAGGACCGGGAAGCCGAGCCCGCGCTGGTGCAGCTCCTGGACGCAGATCGGCATCTGCTTCGAGGTCGAGACGAGCAGGGCGGAGAGGCCGATCGCGTCGGCCTCGTTCTCGACCGCGGCCTCGATGATCGTGTCGACCGGGACCTGCTTGCCGAGGTCGATAACCGTGTAGCCGTTGTTGGTCAGGATCGTGTTGACCAGCGACTTGCCGATGTCGTGCACGTCGCCGAACACGGTCGCGATCACGACCTTGCCCTTGGTGTGGCCCTCGATCCGGTCGAGGTAGTTCTCCAGCTGCGCGACGGCGCGCTTCATCACTTCGGCCGACTGCAGGACGAAGGGCAGGATCAGTTCGCCGGCGCCGAACTTGTCGCCGACCTCCTTCATCGCCGGCAGCAGCACCTCGTTGAGGGTCGGGACGGCACCGATTTTCTCGTTCGAGCGGTCGATCCACTCCTCGACGCCTTCCTTCTTGCGGCGCAGGATGTGCCAGTGCAGCGCCTCCTCGGGCTCCATGCCCTCGGTCGGGTCGCCGGCCTCCTCCGCGGCCTCCTCGCCCTTCGACTCGAAGTGGGCGATGAAGCGCTCAAGCGCGTCGTCGCGCCGGTTGAAGACGAGGTCGTCGGTCAGCTCCCGCTCGGAGTCTGAGATCTCGCTGTACGGCGTGATGTGGTTGGGGTTGACCATCGCCAGGTCGAGCCCGGCCTCGACGCAGTGGTGCAGGAAGACCGAGTTGAGCACCGCGCGGGCCGGCTGGCCGACGCCGAAGGAGACGTTGGACACGCCCAGCGAGGTCTTGACGCCGGGGATCTCCGCCTTGATCCGGCGGATGCCCTCGATCGTCTCGACGGCCGAGGGCTTCCACTCCTCGTCGCCGGTGGTCAGGGTGAAGGTGAGCGCGTCGAAGATCAGCGCCTCGGGGTCGAGGCCGTGCTCGGTGCAGGCGATGTCGCGGATCCGTTCGGCGATCTCGACCTTGCGCTCGGCCGTCTTCGCCATTCCGACCTCGTCGATCGTCAGCGCGATCAGCGCCGCGCCGTGCGCCTTGGCGAGCGGGATCACCCGGTCGGCCTTGTCGCGGCCCGCCTCGAGGTTGATCGAGTTGACGATCGCCCGCCCGGGGATCTGCTCCAGCGCGGCCTGGATCACCTCCGGCTCGGTCGAGTCGACCTGGATCGGCGCCGGCTGGGTCAGCGAGACCCGCTCGACCACGGCCACCATCTGCTCGTCCTCGTCGGAGCGCTCGGTCAGCGCCACGCAGACGTCGAGCACGTGGGCGCCGCCTTCGACCTGGTCTTCGGCGACCTGGACGAGGCCGTCGTAGTCGTCGGCCAGCAGCAGCTCCTTCGCCCTGCGTGAGCCCTGCGAGTTGACCCGCTCGCCGACCAGCGTCGGCCGCGGCTCCTGGACGAGCGGCGTCGCGGTCATCATCGAGGAGACCTGGATCTGGCCGGGGGCGGGCCGCTCGCCCGGCACGCGACCGTCGATCCGCTCGCGGATCGCGGCGATGTGCTCGGGCGTCGTGCCGCAGCAGCCGCCGACGATGCCGACGCCGTAGCGCTCGACGAACTCGCCCAGCGTCGCCGCCAGTGGCCCGGGCTCTTCAGGGAAGATCGTCTCGCCGTCGGGGCCCTGCAGCGGCAGGCCGGCGTTGGGGATGCAGTGCACCGGCAGCGGGCTGTGCTCGCCGAGGTAGCGGATCGCGTCGCGCATGTCCTCGGGGCCGGTCGAGCAGTTGAGCCCGATCGCGTCGACGTCGAGCGCCGCCAGCGTCACCAGCACCGCAGATATGTCGGTGCCGAGCAGCATCTTGCCGCCCTGCGGCAGCAGCGAGACGCTGGCCTGGATCGGCAGCGTCCGTCCCGTCTCCCTGAACGCCTCGCGCGCGCCGAAGATCGCCGCCTTGACCTCGAGGATGTCCTGGGCGGTCTCGACGATGATCAGGTCGGCGCCGCCCTCGACCAGGCCGCGGGCCTGCTCGGCGAAGACCTCGACCAGGCGGCGGAACGAGATGTCGCCCAGGGTGGGATCGTCGGAGGCGGGCAGGAAGCCGGTCGGCCCGATCGAGCCGGCGACGAAGCGGGTGTCGCCCGCCGCCCTGCGGGCGATTTGCGCCGCCTTCAGGTTGATCTCGTGCGTGTGCTCGCCGAGGCCCCACTCCTCGAGCTTCAGCCGCGAGCCCTGGAAGGTGTCGGTCTCCACGACCTCGGCGCCGGCGTCCAGCATCGAGGCGTGGACGCCCTCGATCACGTCGGGGCGGTTCAGCACCAGCGCCTCGTGGCATTTGCCCTCGAGCCCGCCGTAGTCCTCCTGAGTCAGGTCGAACTGCTCCAGCGTCGCGCCCATGCCGCCGTCGAAGACGACGACGCGCTCCTTCGTCGCGGCTATGAAATCGCGCTCTGGCATGGTGAAAGAGCGTACCGAGGCCGATTTCGCTTCCACTGCTCCTTTTGTACGTGTGACGAACATAAAGAGCACCGGAAGGACCAAGTGACGATGTGCTGGGAAGGCCGCTGGCGCGGGATAGGCTGGGCGCGCCGATGATCGACTCCCACACGCACCTCTTCCTCTGCGAGGACGCCGAGGCCGACGTCGTCACCCGCGCCCGCGAGGCGGGCGTGACGCGGATGCTCAACGTCGGCCTCGGCCGCAGCGCTCATGCGGGCGAGGTGGGTGAGGACACCAACGCGGCGGCGGTTGCGGCGGCGGAGCGGCACGACGAGGTGTTCGCGAGCGTCGGCTGCCACCCGACCGACGCGAGTGGCTTCGACGACGAGATGGGGGAGGAGATCGCGCTGCTCGCCGACCACGGGAAGGTGCGCGCGATCGGCGAGACCGGCATCGACTACTACCGCGACCTGGCGACCCCGGCCAAGCAGCGCCGCGCCTTCGAGGCGCAGATCGAGATCGCCCGCGACAGGGATCTGCCGATCGTCATCCACTGCCGCGACCCGGAGGGCGAGACGACGGCGAGCGACGAGGTCTTCGAGCTGCTCGACGCGTGCGCGGCGGACCTCCGCGTGATCCTGCACTGCTTCTCCGCTCCATGGCGGGCCGACGACGCGGCCGAGCGCGGCTGGTACTGCTCCTTCGCGGGGCACGTCACCTACCCGGCCTCCGACGAGCTGCGCGAGGCGGCGGCGAAGCTGCCCGACGAGCTGATCCTGGTCGAGACCGACGCTCCGTACCTTGCTCCGCAGACCGTGCGCGGCAGGCCGAACGAGCCGGCCTACGTCGTCGATACGGCGAAGCTCGTCGCCGAGGTGCGCGGCGTCTCCTACGAGGAGCTGGGGCGAACGGTCGAGGCAAACGCCAGCGCCCTGTTCGGCTGGTAGGGCGCCGGGTGGGACCCTCCTCCTGATGGTCCGCCTCGGACAGAACTTCCTCGCCGATCCCAACCTGCTCGACGCGATCCTCCGCGACGCGGAGCTCGCACCCGACGACGTCGTGCTGGAGGTCGGGGCGGGGGAGGGCGTGCTGACCGGGCGCCTGGCGGACGCGGTCGCTCATGTCCATGTGGTCGAGATCGACCGGGGCCTCGAGGACACCCTGGCACCGCTCGCCGCTCGTCCGAACGTGGCCCTGCACTGGGGCGACGCGATGAAGCTCGACTTCGCCGCGCTCGACCCGTCGCCGACCGCGATGGTGGCCAACCTGCCCTACTCGGTCGCCACGCCGGTCCTGCTGCGCACGATCGAGCAGCTGCCCTCGCTGGCTCGCTGGACCGTGATGGTCCAGCGCGAGATCGCCGACCGGCTGCGCGCCGTACCGGGGAGCCGCACGTACGGCTCCCCGAGCGTGCTCGTCCAGCTCGCCTGCGAGGTGAAGCTGCTGCGGACCGTCGATCCAGCCGTCTTCCGGCCGCGGCCGCGCGTCGAGTCGGCGATCCTCGCCCTGCGGCGCACCGGACCGGGCGCGGACGCCCCGACCCGCGAGTTGGTCAGAGCCGCCTTCGCCCACCGCCGCAAGGCGCTGGCCCGCTCCGTCGAGCACGTCCGACCCGGTTCGCTGAACGCCGTGCGCGCAGGGTTGACCGACCTCGGCCTGGCGGAGGACGCCCGCGCCGAGCAGCTCTCGCCGGCGGACTTCGCGGCCCTCGCCGGCCTCGTCTCGGAGAGACTTCCCTGATGCAAGTCGCCGCCCCCGCCAAGCTCAACCTCTGTCTCTTCCTCGGCCCGCGCCGCGAGGACGGCCTGCACGAGCTCTGCTCGCTGTTCGAGCCGCTGGCGCTGTGCGACTCGCTGACCGTGACGGAGCTTGGCGGCGACCGGGGTGGTGCGGACCTTGCGAGCGGGGGCGCTCGCGACGAGGTGTTCTGTCCCGGCGTCGAGGGCGAGAACCTGGCCGCGCGGGCGCTCGCGGCGCTGCGCGAGCGGGGCTGGGAGGCGCCGCCGCTGCGGGTCGAGATCGAGAAGCGGATCCCGGTCGCGGCGGGTCTCGGCGGCGGCAGCGCGGACGCGGCTGCGGTCCTGCGTCTGGCGACCCGGCCTGGCGCGTTTTCGTCGCTATCCGACAAGAAGGCGCCCGGCGAGGAGCTGTCCGCTCTCGCCGCCGAGCTGGGCGCCGACGTGCCGTCGCAGCTGGTCCCGGCGCTGGCGTTGGTCCGCGGCGCCGGCGAGCGGGTCGAGCGGCTGCCGGACCCGGCGCCTCACGCGGTCGTCCTGCTGCCGGGCGGCGGCGGGCTGAGCACCGCGGCGGTCTTCGCCGAGGCCGACCGGCTTGGGCTCGGTCGCGGCGCGGACGAGCTCGAGGCGCTGGCGTCGCGGCTGCGCGACGCAGCGGGGGCGGGCGCCTCGCCGCTCGACTACGCCGAGCTGCTGGCGAACGACCTCGAGCCGGCTGCCCGCTCGCTGCGTCCCGACGTCGGCGAGGCACTCGATGCCCTGCGCTCGGCGGGCGCGCCGCTGGTCCTCCTAACCGGCTCCGGCCCGACGGCCTTCGGGCTGTTCCCCGACCTCGCCGCCGCCGAGCGCGCTGCGGCCGGCCTCGACCGCGATGACGCGATCGTCTGCGAAGCCGGCCGCGCCCCTTGAGACCCTGCGGGCGATGAAACTCTCCCTGCCAGAGGAGCCGCGCCGGCGACGGCTGACGATCCTGGCGATCGCCGCCGCGATCGCGGGCGGCTATTACCTGCTCAGTCGCGTCATCCCGCACGACGACCTCCAGCAGCTGCTCGAGGACGTCTCCGAGACGCTCGGCGCCTGGACCTATCTGCTGGTCGGCGTCTTCGCCTTCGCCGAGACCGGCGCCTTCGTCGGCCTCGTCGTGCCTGGCGAGACGACGATGCTGCTCGGCGGCGCCGTCGCCGGCCAGGGCGTGATCGACGTCTACATCCTGATCGCGATCGCCTGGTTCGCGGCCTGGGCGGGCGACACGACCAGCTTCCTGATCGGCCGCCGGCTCGGCCGCGACTTCGTGATGCGCCACGGCCCGCGCTTCGGGCTCAGCAACGAGCGCTTCGAAGGGGTCGAGGACTACTTCTCGCGGCACGGCGGCAAGACGATCTTCATCGGCCGGTTCGTTGGCATCGTCCGCGCCCTGGCGCCGTTCATCGCCGGCAGCTCGGGGATGCGCTACCGCGACTTCGTCCCCTACAGCATCCTCGGCACCGGGATCTGGTCCTCGGCGCACATCCTGATCGGCTACGTCTTCTCGCGCAGCATCGACACGGCCGCCAAGTACGCGGGACGGGGAGCCTTCCTGCTCGGCACGCTGATCGCGCTGACGGTCGCCTCGGTCTACCTCTACCGGCGCTTTCGCGTGCCCGAGAACCGGCGCGCCGCCGTCCGCTGGATGGAGGAGCACGTGGCCACCCGGTGGCTGGTCGGCCTGACCCGCCGCTTCCAGCCGCAGCTGCGCTTCCTCTGGGACCGGGTCACCCCGGGCGGCACCTTCGGGCTCGAGTTCACCTCGCTGATGGCGACTCTCGCCGTCGCCGGCTTCGTGGCGATCGGCTACACCTCGATCGTCAGCGGCGACGCCGGCCCGACCCCCGGCGACACGACCGCGATCGACGTCGTCGAGAGCCTGCGCACCGGCTGGCTGGTCGACCTCGCCAAGGCGGTGACCGTGCTCGGCTCGGCGGGGGTCGTCCTCTCGCTGGCGGCCGTATGTGCCGTCCTGCTCGCCGCCCGGCGCCGCTGGGCCGAGCTGGGGGTGCTCGCCGTCGGCCTCGGCCTGACCTTCGCCGGGGTCCACGAGATCAAGGACTCGATCGGCCGCCCCCGCCCGGACGGCGGCCTGGTCGACACGTCGGGGTCCTCGTTCCCCAGCGGCCATGCCGCCTACTCCGTGTTCTACGTCTGGCTGGCGGTGACGATCGTCCTGCGCCTGCGGCCGGGGATGACCCGCGGCGCAGCCGTGGTCGCCACCGGCATCGCCCTCACCGGGCTGGTCGGCCTCTCGCGCGTCTATCTCGACGTCCACTACCTGAGCGACGTCAACGCCGGCTGGGCACTGGGCGCCGCCGCCTTCTCGCTCTGCGCGGCCGTTGCGCTCGTCATCACCACGGTGCGACAGAATGAGCCTCGTGCTGCTCCCGCTGGCGCTGCAGAAGATCGAAGATGACTACGTGCTGTTCGGCGCCGCGGCGCTGATCAGCCTCGTCGCCTTCGTCGCCCTGATCCTCGTCCCGGCTGTCGGCTCCTACGGCCGGCTCTGGGAGAAGGCGGTGGCGGGCCTCCTCTCGGTGATCGTGCTGCTGGCGTTGGTCTGCACGGGCGTCGTGCTCGGCGTCGCCGTCGTCTACTACTACAACGACATCGCCGAATTGCTCGGCTGAGGCCTCGCCGCCGGATACCGGCGCCAGAGTGCACCGTGCGATCGCCCGGGTAGCACCACTACCTGGGCGCTCACCCGTCACCCCTGGCTCGGTCTCCGACATCGAGGCCACTGGCCGATAATTGGGGAATGGACACGGTTTCCAAGGAAGCCAACACGCTCAACGCGCTTTCGGAGGCGGTCGAGTCCGGCGCCGGGCTGCCCGCCGTCGCGCGGGCCGCGGCGCGGGTGCTCGACGCGAGCGTGGCACTGATCGACCGCTCGGGGGCGGTCCTGGCCGTGGCCGGCGCCTCGCCCGACCAGGAGCGCAAGCTGCTCGCCGGCGGCGAGAAGGTGACCTCCGTCGAGCTGCGGGTCGCCGACAGCGTCGTGGGCGAGCTGCGCTACCGCGCCGCCGCGCCGCCCGAGCCGACGATCGCGCGCATGGTGACGACGCTGCTGGCGCTGGAGCTGGAGCGCTCGCGGGCACCGGAATGGGAGAGCGAGGAGGTCGCCGGGGTCTTCGTGGCCGCCGTCTTCGCCCGCGAGGTGACCGACCGCGGCGACATCGTCGCCCGCGGCGCCGAGCTCGGCGCCGACCTCGAGAAGGGCGCCGGCGCGCTGCTCGTCCGCACCGCTCCCCGCGCGGCGCAGACGGGAGAGTGGCGCGAGCGGGTGATGAGCCTGGCGATGCGCACGCTGCGCTCGCTGGCGCCCGGCTCGCTGGCGACCGCCGAGGCGAGCGAGGTGGCGGCCGAGATCGCGGTGATCGTCCCCGCCGAGGACGACGAGCGCTTGGAGCGGGCCACCGCGGGACTGTCGCGGGAGCTGGAGGACGCCCTCGCCGGCTTCCACCTGACGATCGGCGCGAGCCGCCGCGTGGCCGACCCCGTCGACCTCTACCGGGCCGGCAACGAGGCGCGCCTGGCGGTCAACGTGGGGGAGGCCGAGGGCCGGCCGCTGCTCGCCTTCGAGGACACGGGCGCCTACCGGCTGCTGCTGCCGGCGATGAGCGAGGACCCGGGCGAGCTGGAGCGCTTCTATGCGGAGACGATCGAGCCGCTCGACGCCTACGACGACCAGTACGAGACCGAGCTGGTCGCGACGGTCGAGGCCTATCTCGCCAACGACGGCAACGTCGCCGCCACGGCCAAACAGCTCTTCACCCACCGCCACACGATCCGCTACCGGCTCGAGCGCGTCCGCGAGCTCTGCGGCCACGACGTCTCCGCCACCGAGGGCCGCGAGAAGCTCGGCCTCGGCCTCAAGGCGATGCGCGTCCTCGGCATCGCCTCCCCCCGCGGCCCCGCCTTCGAGCCCGGTGCCGAAGGCGGCAAGGTCCCGCGCGGCGGGGAGGAGTAGCGGTACCCTGATCTTCTGCGTTGGGGAGTGGTGTAATCGGCAACACACGGCACTTTGGATGCCGCATTCCCGGTTCGAACCCGGGCTCCCCAGTCAGGGAATGAGCCGAAGTTCGGGTTCGACCCGAAGCTTTCCGTCGGCAGGTCTTGCGAACATATGTTCGTGCCAGGCCGAGGCCCCACCTATAGCGAGGGAGAAGCGAGAGAGGCGATTGCCGCCTCGCGGTCGTGGGCCGGGAGCTTGCGCTATCTGGGTCTTTGCCCGACTGGCGGCGCTTGGAGAATCCTCAAAAAATACGCCCGAATTTGGGAGATATCGACGGATCACTTCGATCCGCAGGCAAGCCGCCTCGCGAACCTGCGATGCACACGCAAACCGCTGTCGGAGGTCCTTGTCGAGCGGTCGACCTATCCGCGCAAAGACGTCAAGCGTCGTCTGCTCTCTGAGGGGTTGAAGGAGCCGCGTTGTGAGCTATGCGGCCAGGATGAGATTTGGAGAGGCCGTCCGATGTCGATGATCCTCGACCACATAAACGGCGTACGGGACGACCATCGGTTGGAGAACCTGCGCATGGTTTGTCCCAATTGTGCGGCGACGCTGGACACTCACTGCGGACGGAGGAATCGGATCCATCGCGCCAAGCGGCAGTGCCTGCGCTGTGACAAGGCGTTCGCTCCGGGCTATGCGGCCCAGCGCTACTGCTCGCAAAGATGTGGAGTGCGTTGGGATCGGTCGGATTTCCGTCGCAAGAGGCGCGGCCAGCGGGGCCTTCCGAAGCCCGCAGAGCGCAAAGTCGAGCGCCCGCCGTACGAGCAACTGCTGGAGGAGATCGAGGCGACGAGCTATCTGGCGGTCGGTCGCAGATACGGCGTGTCCGACAACGCTGTCCGTAAGTGGGTTCGCTGGTACGAGCGGGAGATGGAGCGGGAAGCAGCGGAACGCGAGACGGCTACGGCTTGATCTCGTCCGGACAGGCGCTTAGGTTCGTCGCATGGAGGCGAGCAGAGCGGCGCTGGACCCGCAGGTCCGTGAGGGGCTGGCGCGCAGCTGGAAGGCCCTGATGGCGGTCGGGGTGCTGGCGATCCTCACCGGCTGCTTCGCGATCCTCGTTCCGGCCGTCGCCTCGGTGGGAACCGCGATCTTCATCGGCTGGCTGCTGATCTTCGCCGGGCTGTTCCTGATCGCCGGCGCGTTCACGGCTCACTCGCTGGGGACCGTCGTCGTCCGGCTGCTCTGGGCGCTGCTGACCCTGCTCGTCGGCTTCTGGCTGGTGATCGAGCCCGACAACGGCACGCTGACCCTGACCCTCGTCCTCGGCCTCTACTTCCTGTTCATGGGCGCGACCCGGCTCGCGGTCGCCTTCGCCGCCCGCGGCCGCCAGAACGCCGGCCTGCTCGGCCTCAACGGCATCGCCGGCCTCCTGATCGGCATCCTCGTCCTGGCCGAGTTCCCCAGCTCTGCCGACTGGGCGATCGGCCTCCTCGTTGGAATAGACCTCATCTTCGCCGGCTGGACGCTCACTTCTGTGGCGCTTCTAGGTAAGGACCTCGCCCGGAGCAAATAGCGCAACGGCGCGGGGAGTCGAGCGCCTGGGAGTCCGCCCCTCGGGCGGGTGGCGTGGTGGCGGGGGTCCCCATAGCGGAGGGCGACGCGAAGCGGCGTCCGAGCACATGGGGGAGGGCCGCCGCGACAGGACCCGCCCGCCGGAGCGGCTGTCTGGCAGTGCTCGCCCACCCCGACTACGATTCGCTGGTGAGTTCGCCTCTAGTGCTCGTCATGGCGGCGGGCGAGGGCACGCGCATGCGCTCCTCGCTGCCGAAGATGCTCCATCCCGTCTGCGGGCGGCCGATGGTCGCCTGGCCGATCCACGCGGCGCGCGAGGCGGGCGCCGGCCGTGTCGTCGCCATCGTCTCGCCGAATCGCGACATCTCTGCCGGGCTCCCCGAGGGAGTCGAGACCGTCGTGCAGCCGGAGGCCGACGGCACCGGCGGCGCCCTGCGCGCCGCCCTGGAGCAGATCCGCGAGGCCGAGACGGTCGTGGTCCTCTCCGGCGACCATCCGCTGCTCTCGGCCGAGACGATCGCCGGCCTGCTGTCAGTCCACCGCGAGTCCGAGGCGGCGGCGACGATGCTGACGATCGAGCTCGACGATCCCGGTTCCTACGGGCGCGTCATCCGCGGCTCTGACGGGGAGTTCGAGCGGGTGGTCGAGGCGAAAGCGGCAGGCGACGCCGGTGCCGGGGAGCTGGCGATCCGCGAGGTCAACGCCGGGACCTACGCCTTCGACGCGGCCCTGCTCGCCGACGCGCTCGGCGAACTCTCCAACGACAACGCTCAGGGCGAGTACTACCTGACCGACGTCTTCGCCGCCCTGCGCGCGAACGGCCACTCGGTCGCCACGCACCCCGCCGACGACGACGGCGCGACGATGGGGGTCAACACGCGGATCGAGCTGGCCCGGGTCGAGGACGAGGCCCGCCGCCGCCTGCTCGACGCCCACATGCTCGCCGGCGTCACCGTCGTCGACCCGGCCTCGACCTGGATCGACGCCGGGGTCGAGATCGACGCCGACGCCCGGATCGAGCCCGGCACGACGCTGCGCGGCCGCACCGCGGTCGGCGCCCGCTCCGTCGTCGGCCCGCTCACCACGCTGATCGACACCCGGCTCGGCGAGGACGTCGGCGTGCCCCACTCCTATCTGGTCGATTGCGAGGTGCTCGACGGCTGCAGCGTCGGCCCCTTCGCCTACCTGCGCCCGGGCGCGCGCCTCGAGCCCGGCGCCAAGGCGGGCACCTTCGTCGAGATCAAGAACTCGCGGATCGGCGAGGGAGCCAAGGTGCCGCACCTCGCCTACGTGGGCGACGCCGAGGTCGGCGCCCGCAGCAACCTCGGCGCCGGCACGATCACCGCCAACTACGACGGATTCCGCAAGCACCGCACGGCGATCGGCGAGGACGCCCGCATCGGCGTTGACACGATGCTGATCGCACCGGTAGAAGTCGGGGACGCCGCCTACACTGGCGCCGGCGCAGTGATCAAGCGGGACGTTCCCGACGGAGCGCTAGCGGTGAGCGACAACGACCAGCGAAACATCGAGGGCTACGCCGAGCGCAAGGCGGCCGAGATGCGTGAGGAGGATTCGTGAGCACGATCGAGCAGCGTCACCCCGAGTTGGCGCCGACCGCGATCCCGCACGACTACTCCAAGCGGATGATGGTCTTCGGCGGCCGCGGCTCGATGGAGCTCGCCGCCAAAGTCGCCAAAAAGCTCGAACTCGACCTCGGTCAGGTGACGCTGACGACGTTCGCGAACGGCGAGGTCTACTGCCGCTACGAGGAGTCGATTCGCGGCGCCGACGTCTTCCTGGTCCAGTCGACCTGCGCCAACGAGCAGAGCGAGATGACCCCGAACGACGCCCTGGTCGAGCTGCTGACGATGATCGACGCCGCCCAGGGCGCCTCCGCGCACCGGATCGTCGGCGTCCTGCCCTGGTACGGCTACGCGCGCCAGGACAAGAAGTCGGCACCGCGCGAGCCAATCTCGGCACGCGTCGTCGCCAAGTGCCTGGAGGGCGTCGGCGTCGACCGCGTCGTCACCATGGACCTCCACGCCGGCCAGGTGCAGGGCTTCTTCCACGTCCCGGTCGACCACATGACGGCGATGCCGATGCTGACCCAGTGGTTCGTCGACCAGCAGTTCACCGAGGAGCTCGTGATCGTCTCTCCCGACGCCGGCCGGGTGAAGACCGCGCGCAACTTCGCGCGGCGGATCGGCACCCATTGGGCGGTGATGGAGAAGGAGCGCCCGGCCCAGCAGGTCGCCGAGATCGGCTACGTGGTCGGCGACGTGAAGGGCAAGACCGCGGTCCTCGTCGACGACATGATCGACACCGCCGGCACCCTCTGCGCCGCCGCGCAGACCGTCCTCGACGAGGGGGCCGCGCGGGTGATCGCCTGCGCGACCCACGGCGTCTTCTCGGGACCGGCCTACGAACGGCTCGCCTACGAGAAGTCGGGCATCGAGCGGATCGTCGTCACCGACACGATCCCGCTCCGACCCGGCGCGCCTGACAACATCACCGTGCTCTCCACCGCGGGCACCTTCGCCGACTCGATCCGCCGCATCTTCACCGACGACTCGGTCTCCGAGATCTTCGCCGGCGAGAACCAGCTGTTCTGACGGGGCGGCCGGTTAGGCTCGCCGTCAGATGGTCGACGAATACACGGTCGTCAAGAGCATCCACGTCCTCGCCGCGGCCCTCTGGGTCGGGGGCGGGTTCGGGATCAACGTGGCGATGCTGCTCGCAGCCCGCAGCGGCGAGCCGGCCAACATGCTCGCCGCGATGCGCTTCGCCCACGCCTTCGGCCACTACGTCCTGCCCTGGCTGTCGCTGATCACGCTCGCGATGGGGATCTGGCTGACCGAGAGCTTCTACGACTGGGGCGAACTCTGGATCGGCCTCGGCCTGCTCGGCCTGGTCGTCGCCACCGCGATCGGGCTCTTCTACCTCGCGCCGAAGGCGAAGGGCGCGATCGCCGGCATGGAAAGCGGCCAGCCGCCCCCGCCGGGCCGCAACTGGGTGCCGATCGTCGCCCGGCTCAACCTGCTGATCGTCGTCGCCGTCCTCGTCCTTATGGTCATCCGCCCGACCTAGCCGCCCAGCGATCGCAATCAGGCGAGGGTTGGGTGGCGTGCCTCGGTCACTACGCTGACCCGATGCCGCAAGTGGACGAGCGCCGTCGCACCGGCCTGCGCCTGGTCGGGCACAAGGGCGCCGACCTGATCGCGCCCGGCAACACGGTGGAGAGCTTTCGCGCCGCGGTCGAGGCGGGTGTCGACACGATCGAGCTCGACGTGCTCTGGACGCAGGACGGCCACCCGCGCCTGGCGGCTGCGGAGCGCTCGCCGCTGGTCGTCGCCCACGACTGGCACGACGCCGCGCGCCGTGAGCCGCTGACGCTGGAGGAGACGCTTGACGCCTTCCTGGTGCCGCCGCTCGACCGGGTCGAGATCGACATCGACATCAAGCTGCCCGGACGCGAGCCCGAGGTGGTCGAGCCGCTGCGCGAGCGCGACCTTCTGGACCGGGCGATGATCTCGACGATGGAGCTCTCCAGCATCGCCCGGATCGGCGAGCTGGAGCCGCGCCTGCGGCGCGGCTGGACCTATCCCAAAGTGACCAAGGACTGGGCCTCGAAGCGCTGGGCACGCGGGCCGATGCTGGCGGCGCTCGTCGCGATGCGCCGCCGCCTGCCCACGATCGCCCGCCGCGCCCTGCCCGAGATGGGCGTCGACTCGATGTGGGTCTACCACCCGATCGTCAGCCCCCGCCTCGCCCGCGCCACCCGCGAGGCCGGCGTCGAGCTGATCGCCTGGACCGTCGACGACCTGCCGCGGATGCGCAAGCTCCTCGCCGCCGGCGTCACCGGCCTCTGCTCGAACGACCCCCGCCTCTTCGCGCAGCTATGAGCGCCGCCTACCTTTCCCGCGCTATAGCCCGGGAAAAGTCGACAGCGGCGTAGGGCAGAGGGTCAGACCGTGCCGGGCGTCGCCGTCGGCGGGGCGTTGCGGCCGTGCCGCGTCTTCACCGCTGACTCCAGCTCCTCAGCGGTGAAGCCGCCGACCGTCTCGTTCTCGAGCGCGTAGCGGTAGAGGGCGACGCCGAAGATGCCGCTGAGGGCGCTGCTGACCAGCATCGAGATCGCGAAGCCGATCACGCCGATCACGGCCAGCAGGGCGCCGACGAAGCTCGCCGTGGCCCAGATCGCGAGCCCGACGGCGATCAGGATCGCGCTGGGCAGGATGCCGAGCAGGAAGACGGCGCCGCCGATCGCGACGTTGCCGGTCAGCTGCTGACCCCAGCGCGATTTGAACAAACCGGAGGAGCGCTTCAGCGTCTCGACCGGGCCGGTGCCCTCGAACGCCACCACCGGCGCTGCGAGGAAGGTGATCAGCGACCAGCCCACGGCGAGGAAGCGGCCGACGATGCTGCCGGCGATGCCGCCCTGGTTCTCGAGCGCGCTGAGGATCAGTCCGACGACGGTCGAGAGCGCCGCCCAGCCGGCGATCTGCGAGAAGCGGCTGCGTGCCACGGCGAGCCCGTCGGCGACCGTCGCCTCGCGACCGTGGAAGATCATGTCGGCGGCGGCGGCGAGGCCGACGCTGAAGTAGAAGCCGATCAGGGCGAGCAGGTAGAAGCCGATCACCGCGAGCGGGCCGCCGAAGGCGACCTTGCCGTCGTCGATCAGGTAGACGCCGGGCCCGATCACCATCGCCGCGCAGAGGATCGTTGCGACCGCGCCGAAGAGCGGGAAGCGGAGCAGCGACGGGTTGCCGCGCAGCACGCCCCAGCTCTTCTTCGTCAACTGCCAACCGCGTTTGATCCGGCCCATCGCCTCTCCTTCGCTCAGGCTGGGCTTGCCAGCCCCGGGGTTCTCTCCAGCCCTCTTCCCTCGAAGTACTCCCACTCCTGCTCGCCGAGCTCGGTCGCCGGCGGGTCCCCGTAGACCCACTCGCGCATGATCCGGTGCCAGTTGCGCTTCGCGCCCAGCTGCCCGAGCACGGCGACGACGCCGATTTCCATCCGCCGGCCCATCAGCTCGTCGGCCGGGATCGACTCGCGCCGCATCAGGTCGTAGTACTCGGAGCGGGGGTCGTTGGTCGACTCGATGATCTTCATCACCCGCCGCGAGGTGATCTCGATCTCGCGATCCTCGACGTACCAGCCGCCGACAGCCTGCATGTGCTCCAACAGCCGCTCGGCGTCGAGCTTGGAGGGGTGCTTGATGAAGCCGAGATCGTGGAGCGCCTCCCGGAAGGCCTCCGGGTCGTCGCGCGAGGCGGCATCGAAGGCGCGCTGCTCGAGCACGATCTGCTCGCGGTCGAGCTTCTTGGTCATCCCGAAGTCGAGGAAGGCGACGCGGCCGTCCGCCATCAGCAGGTAGTTGCCCGGGTGGGGGTCGGCGTTGAAGTGCTGCAGGTTGAAGATCGAGCCGAGGCTGCCGCGGAAGACGATCTCGCCGAAGCGGCTGCGCTCCTCGTGCGGCAGTTCCTTGATCGCCTCGAAGTCGATCCCCTCGACCAGCTCGGTGACCAGTACGCGCCGGCGCGAGAGCCGCGTGATCACTTCCGGCACGTAGATGAACGGGTGGTCGCGGTAGGCGCGCGAGAAGGAGCGCTGGTTCTGCGCCTCGTACTCGTAGTCGAGCTCCTCCATCACCCGCTCGCGGATCTCGTGGGCGATCGCCTTGGCGTCCAGGCCCGGCGCCAGCACCCGGGCCAGGCGCACGATCGTGCCGGCGTTGCGCAGGTCGGCGTCGAGCGCCTCTGCGATGCCGGGGTACTGGACCTTGACCGCGACCTCGCGGCCGTCGATCAGCTCGGCCCGGTGGACCTGGCCGATCGAGGCCGCGGCGAAGGCCTCGTGCTCGAACTCGGCGAACAGCTCCGATACCGGCTCGCCGTCGTACTCCTCGAGCAGCACCTTCTCGACCCTCTCCCACGGCATCGGCGGTGCCGAGGTGCGCAGCTTGGAGAGCTGCTCCTGGTAGATCTCGCGGTACTCGTCGGGCAGGAAGTCGGTGTCGATGAAGGAGGCGAACTGCCCGAGCTTCATCGCCGCGCCCTTCATCTGGCCGAGCGCGCCGACCATCTTCATCGCCGTCTCGAGGTGCCGTGCCTCCAGCCTCTCCTTGCTGCCCTCCTCGGAGCGGGCGACGTTGGTCGCTTTCGTCCCGGCGTAGCGGGCGCCCTGCACGCCGACGATCGAGCCCAGCTTCGCCGAGCGGCGGATTCGGCCCTTGGGGATCTTCGAGTCCTTCTCGTCGGCCACGCACCAAGGTTGGCACAGGTCCGTTTCGTCCCGTTTCTCTATCCTCTCCCGTCCGATGGCCCGCTCACGCGAAAAGCTGGTCGCCGCTCCCCGTGGGGAGTTCGGCTCCCGTGGCTCCCGCCGGCTGCGCCGCAGCGGCCAGGTCCCCGGGGTCGTCTACGGCGGCGGCAAGGACGCCCGCCCCTTCCAGGTGGCCGAGCGCGACGTGCGCACGATCCTGGCCGGCGGCCAGGCGCTCTTCGACCTCGAGCTGGAGGGCTCGAAAGCCGTCCCGGTCGTCGTCAAGGAGCAGCAGCACAATCCGGTGCGCGGCGACCTCGAGCACATCGACCTGCAGGAAGTGAAGCTCAACGTCGCGATCCAGGCCGAGGTGGCGATCGAGCTGGAGGGCACCGAGGTCGCCCCCGGCGTCAAGGGCGGCGGCGTCCTGGAGCACGTCACCCGCGAGATCACCGTCGAAGCGCTGCCGACCGAGATTCCCGAGCGGATCGTCGCCGACGTCTCGACGATGGAGATCAACGACACCCTGCAGCTGTCCAGCATCGCGGTCCCCGACGGCGTCAAGTTCGCCGCCGACGACCCCGAGGAGATCACGATCGCGACCCTCTCGCCGCCCCGCGTCGAGGAAGAGCCCGAGACCACCGTCGAGGAGGAGACCGAGCTCGTCGGCGAGGAGGGCGAGGCCCCGGCCGCCGAGGAGGGCGGCGAGGGCGAGGGCGACTCGGGCGACTCCGGCGGGGAGTAGTCCCTGTCGATCTTCCGCCGCCGCGGCGACCGCGGCGAGGGCGAGCCGGGCGACCGGATCCTGATCGTCGGCCTCGGCAACCCGGGCCGGGAGCACGCGGGATCGCGCCACAACGTCGGCTTCGAGATCGGCGCCGAGCTCTCGCGTCGCTGGGACCTGCCGCGCGCCAAGCGCAAGTTCGGCGGCCAGCTCGCCGAAGGGCGGACCCGGCCCGGCGGCCCGCGCGTCGCGATCCTCCTGCCGCAGACCTACATGAACGCGTCGGGCGACTCGGTCGGCCCGGCACGCGGTTCGCTCAGGGTGCCGCTGGAGCGAGTCGTCGTCCTGCACGACGAGATCGACCTGCCCTTCGGCGAGGTGCAGGCGCGCCTCGGCGGCGGCCTGGCCGGGCACAACGGCTTGAAGAGCCTCGAGCGCGGGCTCGGCTCGCGTGAGTTCTGGCGGGTCCGTACGGGGGTGGGGCGGCCGGATTCCACCGATCCGGAGGTCGTCTCCGCCCACGTGCTCGGTCGCTTCCGCGAGCCGCGCGAGCAGGTCGAGGCGCTGGTCGGTCGGGCCGCCGACGAGGCGGAGCGGCTGGTCGATCGGCTCGGCGAAGAGCCGATCGACTAGGTTCCCGCCGCGTGAGCGGCGACCGAGCAACCGGCGGAGACGACGGGCAGCAGCGCACCTCCTACGAGGTTGACGCGGCGGGCGTCGCCGTGCTCCGTCTCCAGCGCGCCGAGGCGCGCAACGCGATCGACACCCGGATGCTGGTCGAGATGCTCGAGCACCTCGCGGTCGCGCGCGACGACGACGCGGTCCGCGTGCTCGTCGTCAGCTCCGCCGACCACATGGGCCTCTCCGCGGGCGCCGACGTCAAGGAGCAGCTGGACGACGAGGGCAAGGTCCGCCGCATGCAGCTCTTCGCCGACCTCTACGACGCGATCGTCGGCTTCCCGAAGCCGACGATCGCCGTCTGCCACGGCGACGTGGTCGGCGGCGGCGCAGAGATCGCGATCGGCTGCGACATGCGCGTCGCCGGCTCGAACCTGCGCATGCGCTTCCCCGGCGCCGCGCTCGGCGTGCCGGTCGGCCCGGCCCGCCTCGTCACCCTCTGCGGCCTCGCCGCCGCCAAGTACCTGCTGCTCAGCTCGAGCACGATCGGCGCCGACGAGGCGCTGCGGCTCGGCCTCGTCAACAAGGTCGCGCCCGCCGCTGCGACCGAGGACGCCGCCCTCGACCTGGCGGCCAAGGTCGCCGCCCACCCACCCGAGGCGGTCGCCCGCCTGAAGGCGATGCTGCACGAGTGGGACGACGTCGAGGGCCGCTCGCGGGCGGAGGGCGTTGGGCAGGTGGAGTGGCAGCGGTCCGGCCCCGGACTGCCGCATCGCACCTGAGCACCCTGGCGTAGCACCCGGCCGGTCGGGTTAGAGTCACCCGCCATGGGTTTCATCAGCCCCGCTCCGCCGCCGTTCGACCTGGAGGAGTGGAAGCGCCGGCCGCACCTGGAGCGGCTCAAGCCGCTGGCGCAGGACTGGGCGCTGAACGGGTTCGGCACGCCCTATTTCGTCTACCTGCTCTACGTGGTCAAGGTTGCCCTCTACGTGGGCGGCGGGCTGCTGCTGATCGCAACGACCACGGAGGGGCTCCGGGGGCTCATCGACCTCGCCGACGGCGCCGGCCTGAGGCACCTCGACCTCTGGTGGACCGAGCCGATCGTCTTCCAGAAGGCGGTCGTCTGGACGATGCTCTGGGAGGTGCTGGGGCTGGGCGCCGGCTCGCTGCCGCTCACCCTGCGCTTCTCGCCGATGATCGGCGGCTTTCTCTACTGGCTGCGGCCCGGGACCGTGCGGCTGCCCCCATGGCCCGAGCGGGTGCCGCTGACGCGCGGAACGACGCGCACCGTTCCCGACCTGCTCCTCTACGCGGGGCTGGTCGGCTCGCTCGGCTACCTGCTCGTGGGCGGCGAGACCGCCGAGGTCGGCACCGCCGGCGGGCGCCTCGATCCGGCTGCCGTCGCCGTCGCGCTCGCCTTCCTCGGCCTGCTCGGGTTGCGCGACAAGGTCCCCTTCCTCGCCGCCCGTGCGGAGGTCTACGGCACGCTGTTGGTCGTCTTCCTCTTCCCGCTCGACCAGATGGTCGTCGCCGCGCAGGTCGTCTTCGTCTGCATCTGGTGGGGCGCCGCCTCGTCGAAGCTGAACCGGCACTTCCCCTTCGTCGTCACGACGATGATCAGCAACACGCCGTGGAACCGCTGGCGGGCGGCGAAGCGGCGGCTCTGGCGCGACCACCCTGAGGACATGCTGCCCTCGCGGCTCGGCGCGATGACGGCGCACCTCGGCACCGTGATCGAGTTCACCCTGCCGGCGATCCTGCTGCTCAGCCAGGGCGGGACGCTGGGGACGATCGCCGTCGCCGGGATGATCGTCTTCCACGTCCATATCTTCTCCACGTTCCCGCTGGCGGTGCCGCTGGAGTGGAACGTCTTCATGGTCTTCGGCCTGCTCTTCCTCTTCGGGCACTACGGCGACGTGCCGCTCTCGACGCTCGACGATCCGCTGCTGATCGCGATCCTCGCGCTCGTCTGCGTCGGCCTGCCGGTGCTCGGCAATATCCGCCCCGACCTCGTCTCGTTCCTGCCCTCGATGCGCTACTACGCCGGCAACTGGGCGACCAGCCAGTGGCTGTTCCTCGAGGAGGGCGGCGCGGAGGAGAAGCTCGACCGCTGCCTGGTCAAGGCGGCGCCGGTTCCGGTCGAGCAGCTGACGAAGTTCTACGACCGCGAGACCGCCGAGCTGCTGCTGCACAAAGGGCTCGCCTTCCGCTCGATGCACTCGCACGGGCGCGCCCTGAACGGGCTGGCCGCGCGGGCGGTCGACGACCTGGAGGCCTACCGGGTGCGCGAGGGGGAGCTGGTCGCCGGCGTCGTGCTCGGCTACAACTTCGGCGACGGCCACTTCCACGACGAGCGGCTGCTCGCCGCGGTCCAGGAGCGCTGCCGGTTCGAGCCGGGCGAGCTGCGGATCGTGACGCTCGAGTCGCAGCCGGCCCACGTGCAGCGGCAGCGCTACCGGATCTTCGACGCCGCGACCGGCCTGGTCGAGGAAGGCTGGGTCAACGTCGCCGACATGGTCGAGCGGCAGCCGTGGCTCGACGAGCGGCCGTTTCCGGTCGAGCCGATCGCGACCGGGCGAGCCCCCACGGCGGTCTCATGACCAGCGCGATCGTCGTCGGCTCCGGGCCCAACGGGCTCTCCTGCGCCGCCACGCTGGCGACGCGCGGCGTCGAGGTGACCGTGATCGAGGCGGCGACCCGGATCGGCGGCGGCGCCAGGACCAGCGAGCTGACCCTGCCCGGGCTGCTGCACGACGACTGCTCGGCGACGCATCCGATGGTGCCCGGCTCCCTGGCGCACGCCTCGCTCGGGCTCGAGCGCCATGGTCTCGGGTGGGCGTGGCCGGAGGTCAGCCTCGCCCACCCGTTCGACGACGGCACCGCCGCGGCGATGTACCGCTCGATCGACGAGACCGCCGCCGGGCTGGGCGAGGCCGGAGCAGCCTGGAAGCGGTTGTTCGGCCGGTCCTCCGAGCGCTTCGACGCCCTCTGCGAGGACATCATGGGGCCGCTGCCGCGTCTGCCGCGGCACCCGCTGCTCCTCGCCCGCTTCGGCTTGCCGACGCTGGCGCCCGCGACGGTGCTCGCCCGGGCTCTCCCTACCGCCGGGGCGCGGGCGCTCTTCGGCGGAGTCGCCGCCCACTCCTACAGCCACCTGACGCGCCCGCTCAGCTCGGCGGTCGGCGTGGCCCTGATCGTCGCCGGCCACCGCCATGGCTGGCCCGTCGCCCGCGGCGGCTCGGGGGCGATCGCCGAGGCGCTGGCGGGGGTCGTGCGCGAGCACGGCGGCCGGATCGAGACCGGGCACCCGGTCCGCTCGCTCGCCGAGCTTCCCGAAACGGACATCGTCGCCCTCGACCTCGCACCCGGCGCCGTCGCCGAGATCGCGGGGGACCGCCTGCCTGCCCGTGTCGCCCGCGCCTACCGCCGCTACAGGCACGGACCCGGCGCCTTCAAGCTCGACCTCGCCGTCGAGGGCGGCGTGCCGTGGACGGCGGAGCCGGCCCGCGTCGCCGGGACCGTCCACGCGGTCGGCTCCTTCGAGGAGCTGGTCGCCGCGGAGCGGGCGATCAACCGCGGCTGGATGCCGGAGCGGCCCTTCGTCCTGGTCGGCCAGCAGTACCTCGCCGACCCGAGCCGCTCGCGCGACGGCGTCCACCCGGTCTGGCTCTACGCCCACGTGCCGAGCGGCTACACCGGCGACGCGTCCGAGGCGATCCTCGACCAGGTCGAGCGCTTCGCCCCCGGCCTGCGCGAGCGGATCCTCGCCCGCCACGTCCGCGCCACCGCAGACGTCGCGGCCTACAACCCCAACTACGTCGGCGGCGACATCCTCACCGGCGCCAACACCCCCCGCCAGCTCCTCGCCCGCCCTCGCCTCGCCCTGGACCCCTACGCGACCGGCATCCCCGGCGTCTTCATCTGCTCCGCCGCCACCCCCCCCGGCGCCGGCGCCCACGGCATGTGCGGCTACAACGCCGCCCAGTCGGCCTTGCGGCACCTCGAGCGCGGGTGAGTCGGACGCGGCTCACCTTTGACAGCTCTGAGATGTAAAAGGTGAGCCGGGTGCGGTTCAATCACCCGAGTTCGTCCAGCTGGTCTGGTCGAGGACCGCGTCGTCACCGAACCTCTCGGGGCTGGCGAGCACTCGGTCGGCCACGTCGGCACAGCGCGCGACCCAGAGCTCGCCGGTCCCCGAGGCCTCGGCGACGCGGTCGAGGAGGGCGGCGAGGCGATCGCCGAGCCAGTTGAGCATGAAGAGGTGGAGGACGATCGTGACGTAGCCGCCGTCGGCCGCCAGGGCGGTCAGCTCGCGGTCGAGGAAGGCGACGAACGCCGCCGGGTCGAGCGGGTCGGGCGAGCCGGTCATCGCCTCGCGGACCGCCGCGAAGGGCGGCAGCACGCAGGTGGCGTCGACGTGTCGCCACTGGAAGGGCAGCAGGGCGACGCCGTCGCGGATGCCGACGCCGGAGCCGGCGGGGGAGCAGTAGCGCAGGCCGAGGGAACGCAGGGCGGTGGCGAAGGCCGCGGGGCTCGAGGTCTCAGTTCGCGTGGCATCGATCGGGTCGAGCCCGCCGCCGGGGGGCCGGAAGCCGGCCGGCTCGATCCCGAGCTCGGCGAAGGCGGCAGCGCCCCGCCTGAGGTTGTCGGCCTGCTCCTCGCTGCCCAGGCTCGTCCACTGCTCGTGGCGCCAGGCGTGGTAGCCGACCTCGTGGCCGCGTCCCGCGATCTCGCTCAGCTCGTCGGGGTAGAGCTCGGCATTCAGCCCCTCGACGAAGAAGGTCGCAGCCAGGTCGCGCTCGCCGAGCGAGTCGAGCAGGGCCGGCAGGACCCGCTTGGCAGTGAAGTGGTCGCCGAGCGGTGCGTCCGCCGCGACCGCGCCCAACTCGATCTCGGCCGCCTCGCCGAGGTTGTCGAAGGTCAGGCTAAGCGCGCCGCGCGCTCCGCCCGGCCAGGTCGCCTCGCTCACGATTCGTCGCGCAGCGCCGGGCTCCAACGCTCGGGTTCGAGCTGCGCCTGCTCGCGCGCCCAGCGGAAGTGGTGGCGCGCCGAGGCGAGCAGGATCGGGAATTGGAGTAGCCCGGCGAGGGCGAAACGGCGAGCGCCGGGCCGGTTGGCGGCGGGCATGCTGAGGGCGCTGCAGACCAGCCAGAACCACAGGACCGCGTTGTACGCGGGCAGCTGGTCCTCGCTCAGGCCCTCGGCTTCGTCGAGCATCGGCACGCCGCCGTGCAGCGACCACGGCCATGCCATGAAGTGGACCGCCGCCCCCGCCACGCCGGTGCCGGCGCCGAAGGCGGACAGCCTGCGGGCCATCTCGCCATCCCGCACCGCCGCGACGAGCATCAGCGGGAAGTACGCGGACCAGAGGGCGACCGCGCCGCGGCGGCCGAGGAAGGGCTCGAAGACGAGGCCGACGCCGGCGCGCGTCTCGTAAGCGTTGTGGGCGAACAGGCCGAGCGCCGAGCCGGCCGCCATCAGTCGCGACAGGAGTCCGCGACGGCCCGCCCGCGGGGCTTGGGAAGTCATCGCCGGGGTCCGATCCGGTTGGCGACCGTGCCGATCCCGTCGATCTCCAATTCGACCGTCTGGCCCGGCCGGATCCAGTGGTCCAGCTCGAGTCCACAGCAGCCGGGCATCGTCCCGGTCGAGATCACGTCGCCCGGCTCCAGCCGCTCGCCGGCCGCGGCGTAGGCGAGCAACTCGCCGACGTCGTGGGCGGGGTCGGCCGTGCGACCCTCGCACCAGACCTCGCCGTCGACCCGGACCCTGCCGGTCGCCGTCCGCCAGTCCCGCAGCCCGTCGGCGCCGAGCACGTCGGGCCCGAGCGAGTTGGCGAAGGTCTTCGACTTGACCGCCGGCCCGAACACGCCGTGCCGCGCCTCCTCGGCCTGCACCTCGCGGGCGCTCCAGTCGTTGAGCACGAGCCAGCCGCCGATCGCCTCGCGGGCCTCTGCCGGGCTCGGGTCGGCCAGCGGCTGCGCTAGGACGCAGGCCAGCTCCAGCTCGAAGTCGAGCCAGCGGGTGTGCGAGGGCCAGGGCATCTCCTCGCCGTCGGCGAGCATCGCGGCGTGGTTGCCGAGGTAGAAGGCCGGGACCTCGTAGAAGCGCTTGTTGGGCTTGAAGGGCGGGAAGGTGCGGCGCGTCAGCCGCTCGTAGGTGTCGGCGACCCGCTGCACGGGCGCCGGGAAGAAGCGCTTGACCAGCATCCGGGCCGAGCCCTCGTAGTGCGACTCCCAGAGGCTGAAGGCGCGCAGCGAGCGCGCCTCGAACGGCAGCCCCGCCTGCGCGGGATCGGCGGCGACGCTCGCATCGTCCGCCACCGCTCCCAGCAGCGCCTCGACCTTCGCGCGCAGCGAGGCCCCGCCGGCGAGCAGGGCGAGCACGTCGTGGCATTCGACCTCCTCGATCCCTCCACCGGCCCGCTCCGCCGCCCGTGCCAGCGAGACCCAGCGCCCGCGGCCCGGGTCCTCGACGATGACGCCCTCAGATGTGCTCCGCAGTTTCAGCCCGCGGCGATTATTGCGGCTCGTAGAATCGACCGACCGACCCGGATCGTCCGATCCGGGCCTCCGTGCTGCCATGAGCCTGCGTCCCCTAATAGAGATCGCTTCTGAGAACGAGCGCCTGCATGCGCTCGCCGCCCGCGTGCGCGCGGCGGCGGACGGGGGAGAGGCGGCGACGGTGCGCGCCTCGGCGACGCTGCGGCCGCTGCTGCTGGCGACGCTGCTGGAGGACGACCGCGCGCTGGCCGGGCGCCCGGCCCTGCTGGTCAGCGCCGACGACCGCTCGGCGCGGGACCTGGCGGCCGACCTGCGCGCCTACCTGGCGCCGCGGCGGGTCCGCTTCTATCCCTCGCGCGGGACGGGCTACGCGTCGCACGTGACCCCGCCGCCGCACCTCGTCGGGCTGCGCATCGACGCGCTCGACGCCCTGCGCAGCGGCGAGGACGCGGTCGTCGTCGCCAGCGCCGTAGCGCTCGCCGAGGCCGTCCCAGACGCCGAGCTGCGCCCGGCCGGGTTCGCGATCTCCCGCGGGGAGGAGGTCGAGCTGGACGGGGTGGCGAGGGATCTCGTCGCCGCCGGCTACGAGCGGGTCGAGCAGGTCGAGGAGCGCGGCCAGTTCGCCGTCCGCGGCGGCATCCTCGACGTCTTCCCGGCGACCGAGGAGCGCGCCGTGCGGATCGAGCTGTTCGGCGACGAGGTCGAGTCGATGCGCTGGTTCTCCACCTTCACCCAGCGTTCGCTGGGCGAGGCGGAGCGGGTCGAGCTCGCCCCCGCCGCCGAGCTCGATCTGGAGCACCGCGAGGTGGCCGAGCTGGCGGCGATGGAGGCCGCGGAGGAGGGGAAGGAGGCGCCGAGCGCCGCCGAGGCCCTGCCCTTGGAGCACTTCGGGCCGCCGCTCGACCTCGTCCCCAAGACCGCGGCCGTCGTCCTCACCGCCGCCGAGGAGATCGAGCCGGCGCTGCGCGACCACTGGGAGGACGCGACGACGGCGATGCACGCCGACGACGCCAAGCACCTCTACGTCGACGTCGCCGCGCCGCTCGCCGCGCGCGCCGCCCTCGCCGTCACCGCCGCCGGCCACGGGGACGACGACGCCTTCCGCGCGGCTCGCGCCGAGTCCCCCGCCCGCAGCATCAAGGAGGCCGAGGGCGAGCTCGACAAACTGCTCCGCTCGGGCTACCGGACGGTCGTCGCCTTCGACAGCCACGGCGAGGCGGAGCGGACCCGCTACGGCCTCGACCGGATCGACGCGACGCTGCTCGACGGCGGCCGGCTCTCGCCCGAGCCGGGCCTGACCTTCGCCGAGGCGCGCCTGCGCGAGGGCTTCGTCAGCCCCGAGCTGAAGCTCGCGGTCTACCCGTTCCGCCGCCTCGTCCACCGCCGCAAACGCGCCGCCGAGCGCGTCCCCGGTGCCGGCCGCGGCCGGCTCGCCTTCAGCGACCTGCGCGTCGGCGACCACGTCGTCCACGAGGACCACGGCGTCGCCCGCTTCGCCGGCTTCGAGACGCGCGAGGTCGGCGGCGTCACCCGCGACTACCTCTACCTCGAATACAAGGGCGAGGACCGCGTCTACGTCCCCACCGACCAGCTCGCCAAGCTGAGCCGCTACGTCGGCGCCGGTGGCGAGCCGACGCTCTCGGCGCTCGGCGGCAAACGCTGGCAGAACATGAAGGCGCGCGCCCGCCGCGCCGCCGGCGCGCTGGCGGGCGAGCTGCTCAACCTCTACGCGGAGCGGCGGACCCGCAAGGGCCACCCCTTCCCCGCCGACGGCGAGTGGCAGATGACGATGGAGGCGGCCTTCCCCTACCGCGAGACCGCCGACCAGATCGAGGCGATCGAGGCGGTCAAGGGGGACATGGAGTCCGAGCAGCCGATGGACCGGCTCGTCTGCGGCGATGTCGGCTTCGGCAAGACCGAGGTCGCCCTGCGCGCCACGGTCAAGGCCGCCTCCGACGGCAAGCAGGTGATGGTGCTGGCGCCGACGACGATCCTCGCCCAGCAGCACTTCGGCACCTTCCGCGAGCGGCTCGCCGAGCTTCCCTTCGAGCTCGACTGGGTCTCGCGGCTGCGCAAGCCGCCCGAGGTCAAAGCGGTCCTCAAGCGCTTCGAGGCCGGCGAGGTCGACGTCCTGATCGGCACCCACCGGCTGCTCTCGCGCGACGTGCGCGCCAAGGACCTCGGCCTCCTGATCGTCGACGAGGAGCAGCGCTTCGGCGTCAAGCAGAAGGAGCTGCTGCGCCAGCTGAAGCTGAAGGTCGACGTGCTCTCCCTCTCGGCGACGCCGATCCCGCGCACCTTGCAGATGAGCCTCGCCGGGCTGCGCGACATCTCGACGATCGAGACGCCGCCGGAGGGGCGCCGCCCGGTCCGCACCTACGTCGGCCCCTACGACGAGGACCTGGTGCGGCGGGCGATCGAGCGCGAGCTGGAGCGCGACGGCCAGGCGTTCTTCCTGCACAACCGGATCGACAGCCTGCCCGAGGTCGCCGAGCGCCTGCGCGGCATGGTCCCCAGGGCGCGGGTCGCCGAAGCGCACGGGCAGATGGACGAGACCGAGCTGGAGCGGACGATGCTCGCCTTCCTGCGCGGCGAGGCCGACTGCCTGGTGACGACGACGATCATCGAGTCGGGCCTCGACATCCCGACCGCCAACACGCTGATCGTCGAGCGCGCCGACCAGCTCGGCCTCGCACAGGCGTACCAGATCCGTGGCCGGGTCGGACGCTCGCGCGAGCGCGCCTTCGCCTACCTGCTCTACCCGTCCGCCGAGGCGCTGACCGAGGAGGCGGCGGCGCGCCTCTCGACCCTCGCCGACCACACCGAGCTGGGCTCCGGCTTCAAGATCGCGATGCGCGACCTCGACATCCGCGGCGCCGGCGACCTGCTCGGCGAGGAGCAGTCGGGGCACGTCGCCGCGGTCGGCTTCGAGCTCTACTGCCAGATGATCGACGAGGCCGTCGCCGAGGCGGCCGCGAGGCAGGGCGAGGGCGAGGAGCCGTTCGAGCCGCTGCGCTTCGACGTGCCGGTCGACGCCTACCTGCCGGCCTCCTTCGTCCCCTTCGAGGCGGCCAAGATCGACGTCCACCGCCGCATCGTCGCCGCCCGGGCGACGGGCGAGCTGCGGGCGATCCGCGACGAGTTGAGCGACCGGTTCGGCCCGCTGCCGCCGCAGGCCGAGAACCTGCTGGCCCTGCAGCGGGCGCGGATCGAGCTGCGCCTCGCCGGCGCGCGCAGCGTCGAGCTGCGCGGCGGCCGGCTCAGCGTGCTCGGCGTCGAGCTCGACTCCGAGGGGGCGACCGCGCTGCGGGAGAAGGTCGAGGGCGCGCTCTACGAGTGGCGCGAGAAAACGGCCTCCGTGCGTGTCCCCGACGATCCCGAGGCGCGCCTGGCGGCGGTGCTGGCAATCGCCGACGCGCTGCGCGAGGCGGGCAGCTCGGCAATGGTCGAAAAAGCTATGCTCCCGGCGTCTTGAGTCCTGATCGGGGTGGGAAACAGGCGTCTGGCAGGGGTAAAGGCCGCAGCGGCTCGCGGCGCCCCGCGGATCTCGCAGCCGCGCGCCGGCGCGCCCTGCTCGTCTTCGGCGTCCTCTTCGTGGTCCTCTTCGCCGTCGTCACCATCTCCGAGGGCCTGGGCGATCCCAGCGTTCCCTCCGGCGACGTGATGGTGGTCGAGGACGCGCCCGGCGACAGCGGCACGGTCAGCCAGGCCGACTTCGATCACGCCCTCGAGCTGGCCGCGGCGCAGGCGGGGCAGAAAAAAGTCCCGAAACCGGGCGACCCCAAATACGAGGAAGCCAAGGAAGCGGCGCTGACCGGCCTGATCGAATCGATCTGGCTGGAGGGCGAGGCGGAGGAAATGGGGATCACGGTCACCCCCGAGGAAATCGACAAAGAATTCGCCAAAATCAAAAAAGAAAACTTCCCCAAAGAGGCCGAATACCAGCAGTTCCTCAAAGAATCGAAATTCACGCCCGAGGACCTCGACGACCGGGTCAAGCTGCAGATGCTCAGCACCCAGATCCAGGAAAGGCTCCAGGCGGACCCGCCCGAGCCGAGCGGGGACGAAATCGAGGCCTACTACGAGGCCGCGAAGCAGACGCAGTTCACGAAACCGCCCAGCCGCGACGTTCGCCTGATCGTCAACAAAGACGAGGCGAAAGCGAAAGAAGCCCTGTCGCAGCTGGAAGCGGGCGTTACGGCCAAAGACTGGAACAAAGCCGCGAAAGAGTTCTCCGAAGATCCCTCGAAAGGCAAAGGCGGGCTGCAGCAGGGGGTCGGCGAAGGCACGCTCGAAGAACCGCTCAACGCCGCCGTCTTCAACGCGCCGGAAGGGGCGCTCGAAGGGCCGGTCAAAGCGCCGCGCGGCTACACCGTCTTCGAAGTCCAGAACTCCTCGGACGAAACCGTCCAGGAGCTGAGCGCGGTCGAAGGCCAGATCAAAACGCAGCTGGGCCAGCAGCTCGAACAGGAAGAGTTCAACGCCTTCGTCAGCGACTTCAACGACAAGTGGGTCTCGCGCACCTTCTGCGCCGACGATTACGTGATCGAACGCTGCGCCAACTTCGAGAGCAGCGGGCGCCCCTCGTCCGCTCCGCCGGCCTGCTACGAAGAGGATCCCGAGGGCGGCCGGCCGGAAGCCTGCCCGGCACCGGTCTTCCAGCTCGTCCCGGCGGCGCCCGGCTCGGTGACGCCGCTGGCGCCGCAGGGCAATCCGCTCGCGCAGCGCCCGCATCCGGCCGGCGAGGGCGAAGCCGCCCCGGCCCCGGAACCCGGCGGCGTGCCCGGCGCCGGCGCGGCGCCCCCGCCGACCGAATAGCCCGGTCGGTCCTGCGCGCCCAATAGACTCGCGCGCCCCGCTATGAGCGTCATCGCCTCCATCCATGCGCGCCAGATCCTCGACTCGCGCGGCAACCCGACCGTCGAGGTCGAGGCGAGGCTCGAGTCGGGCGCCCGGGGCCTGGCCGCCGTGCCGTCCGGCGCCTCGACCGGCGAGTTCGAGGCGGTCGAGCTGCGCGACGGGGGCGATTCCTGGGCCGGCAAGGGGGTCTCGCGGGCGGTCGCCAACGTCAACGGCGAGATCGCCGCGGCGCTGGGCGGAGCGCGTGCCGCCGAGCAGCGGGCGCTCGACCGGACGATGATCGAGCTCGACGGGACGCCCAACAAGGGCCGGCTGGGCGCGAACGCGATCCTCGGCGTCTCGCTCGCGGTCGCGAAGGCCGCCGCGGCCGATTCCGAGCAGCCGCTCTACCGCTACCTGGCCGAGCTCTACGGCGGCGGCGAGGCGACGGTGCTGCCGGTGCCGATGATGAACGTGCTCAACGGCGGCGCCCACGCCGACAACTCGGTCGACTTCCAGGAGTTCATGGTCGTGCCGGCCGGCGCCGAGAGCTTCTCGGAGTGCCTGCGGGTCGGCACCGAGGTCTTCCACGCGCTGAAGAAGAGCCTCGCCTCCAAGGGCCTCTCGACGGCGGTCGGCGACGAGGGCGGCTTCGCGCCGAACCTGGAGTCCAACGAGGCGGCCCTGCAGGCCGTCCTCGCGGGCGTCGAGGCCGCCGGCTACGAGCCCGGCACCGACGTCCACATCGCCCTCGACCCGGCCGCCAGCGAGGTCTACGAGGACGGTGTCTACGTGCTCGCGCACGAGGGACGCTCGCTCTCGTCCGAGGAGATGGCCGACTACTGGGAGGACGCCTGCTCGCGTTACCCGATCGTCTCGATCGAGGACGGCATGGACGAGGAGGACTGGGACGGCTGGAAGCTGCTCACCGAGCGGCTGGACGAGCGCGTCCAGCTGGTCGGCGACGACCTGTTCGTGACCAATCCCGAGCGTCTGCGGCGCGGGATCGAGCAGGGGGTCGGCAACTCGATCCTCGTCAAGGTCAACCAGATCGGCACCCTGACCGAGACCCTGGAGGCGATCCGCGTCGCCCGCGAGGCCGGCTACACGGCGGTGATCTCGCACCGCTCGGGCGAGACCGAGGACACGACGATCGCCGACCTGGCGGTCGCGACCGGCGCCGGCCAGATCAAGACCGGCGCCCCCTCGCGCTCGGACCGGGTCGCCAAGTACAACCGTTTGCTCCGCATCGAGGAAGAGCTGGGGGAGAGCGCCCGGTTCCCCGGTCTGCAGGCATTCGTCCAGCGCAGCGGGTAGATGCAGGAATGCGGCGCTCGGCCGCGTAGGACCGGGCATGGCAGCACGCGCCCGGCCGGCAGGGAAGACCACCGCCCGCAAAGCCTCTACCGCCCGCAAGCCCTCGAGCCCGTCGCGACGCCGCCCGGCGGCGCGCCGCAAACCGGCTGCCCGGCGCGGCGGCAGCCGCATCCGCTGGGACCGCGTCGGGCGGATCGCGCTGACCTTCGTACTCGCCGCGGTCCTCTACTCCTACCTGCACCCGGCGATCGACCTGGTCAAGACCTACACCGCGACGACCGCGGCCAAAGCCGAGTTCCACGAGATGCTGCGCGAAAACAAGCGCCTGCACCGGCGAATCCAGACGGCCGACGACCCGATCGCGATCAGCCGCAAGGCACGCGCCCAGGGCATGGTCGCCGAAGGCGAGACGCCGCTCGTCATCCGCGGCCTGGGCGGCTGACCTCGTCTAGGCCGGTAGGAGCCTGCCCGGAGGCCACCGGTGGTTAGCGCCGGCTCCTACATTCTCAGCGTCGCACTGCTGGTTGCCCTGGTCCTCTCGCTGGGGTTCTCGGCAGTGCGCCTGCGTCGGCGCCTGCTGCCCGAATGGGAGGGCGCACCGGCCCGTCTGGTCGAGGCGATCGTCGGGGTTGCACTGCTGATTTGGATCTCGGAGTTGCTGGGGGTCTTCGGGCTGCTTTACGCCGGGACCATTGTCGCCGCCTCGATCCTGCTGGCAGTGATCGTCTCCGGCCCGGGGGTCCTGTCGTGGGGGAAGGGGGGTGCTGCGGGCAAGGGCGTCCTCGATGCCCCTCCCCGCCCGGGAGCATGGTCCCTGGCGGTCGCAGTAGGGGTAGTGGCGCTGGTTTTCGCCGACTGGGGTCTGACGACCGCGGATGCGCTGAGCCGAGGCATCTTCAACTTCGACTCGCTCTGGTACCACATGCCGTTCGCGGTCGAGATGGCGAAGAGCCACTCCGTCACGGGGCTGCATTACACCGAGACGGTCTTCACCAACTGGTTCTACCCGCAGAACTCGGAGCTTTTGCACGGGGTCGGGATCCTGGTCACCGAGCGGGACACGCTGTCGTTGTTCCTGAACCTGGGATGGCTCGGAATGGCGTTCCTCGCCGCCTGGTGCATCGGCCGTCCTTACGGCCTGGGACACCTGAGCGTCGTGGCGGTGGCAATCCTCCTGTCGAGCCACACGCTGGTAGTCAGGGAGCCCGGCGCCGCCAAGAACGACGTGATGGCCGCTGCGCTCCTGCTCGCTGCGATCGCGATCCTCGTCAACAGCGAGACGTTCCTGACGCGGGTGGCGCGGTGGCGGGGGTCCCCCATAGCGGAGGGCGCGAAGCGTCCGAGCACATGGGGGAGGGCCGCCGCGACAGGACCCGCGTCCCGGTTCGGCCCGCTGGCTGTCGCTGGCCTGGCGACCGGACTGGCGGTGGGCACCAAGTCAACCGCCCTCGCCATGGCCGCCGCGCTGACCGTAGCGGCGATCGCGTTGGCGCCCGCGGGCCGCCGTTGGGCGGCGGCGGGGTGGTGGTTCGCCGCCGGGCTGGCCGGCGGCGGCTTCTGGTACCTGCGCAACCTGATCGTCGTCGGAAACCCGCTGCCCCAGCTGGAGGCGATCGGCCCGATCTCCCTGCCGCATCCCGACCAGCTGCAGAGCGGCCGCCCCGACTTCAGCGTCGCCCACTACGCCACCGACACCGGCATCTGGACCGAGTACTTCACGCCCGAGCTGCACCAGGCCTTCGGCGTGCTCTGGCCACTGGTGCTTGCCGCCGCCATCGCAGGCGGCCTCACCGCATTGCTCTGGGGCCGCGACCGAGTCGTGCGCTGGATGGGCGCCGTCGCCCTCTTCGGCCTCCTGGCCTACCTATTCACGCCGCTGACCGCCGCCGGCGCCGAGGGTGCCCCCGAGGGCTTCGGCATCAATCTTCGCTACGCCGTCCCGGCTCTCTTGGCGGGTATCGCATTGCTTCCCCTGGCGCTAGGCAGGATCCGCGGCTGGATCGCTCTGTCCCTGCTGCTGCTCGCGCTGCTCGTCACGGATCGCTTGGACGCGGTGGTGCGCGATCCGGATCGACTCTTCGCCTGGGGGCTCGCCTTGCTGCTCGTTCTTGTGCCGGCCGGATTGCTCTACCTGCGGCGGCGTGGAGCGCCCCGCGGAGCGATAGCCGTCGGATTCGCCGCCCTCGTCCTCGCTATCGCAGCGCTCGGCTACCCGCTCCAGCGCGACTACCTGGAGGACCGCTTTGCCAACGCCGATGCCGAGACGTCGATCCCCGGCATGGGCCTCGACTCCGCCTACCGCTGGGCACGGGGCGTCGAGGACGCCCGGATCGGCCTGGCCGGCACGACCGCCGGCTTCCTCCAGTACGGCTTCTACGGCACCGACCTCTCCAACGACGTCGTCTATCTCGGGATGAAGGGGCCGCACGGCGCGTTCAACCCGATCCCCGACTGTCGCGGCTTCCGCGCCGCCGTCGACGCCGCCGGGCTCGACTACCTGGTCACGGCGCCCTTCCTCAACTTCATCGAGCCCAACGAGCCGATCGCCTCGCCGGAGGCGGGTTGGCTGCGCGGCGAGCGGGCGGTGGTCCCGGTCCTCCGCGGGCGCGGGACGACCGTCTGGCGGGTGCGGGGCGACCTGGCGCCGAATCGGTGCGGACGGCGCAATTCGCCGCTGCGCCACGTCCCCCAGCAGCCGGGCTGACCGCCGATGGGCCGATTCCCGTCGTGCTGAGCCCTGTTTTCGGCCCGTCGGCGGAGGGGTAGCCTGATCCGCATGGGTTACCCGCTCGAGAACGCGCTCTTCCAGTGGGAGGAGGGGTGGCGGACCCTCCAGGGGATCGGCGACGCGCGGGAGCGGCGGCGCGCGGACCGCGTCGTCGGCGCCGTCCAGGACGAGCTGAGGCGGCGCATCGGGCCGACCTTCCGGGCCGCCGAGCTGGCCGATCTCTACGGCCGGGGCACGGACTGGTGCCTGCAGGTGGCGATGGACGCCGACCCCGCCGGCGGGGTCGATCCGCAGTCGCTGGCCGATGCCGCCTTCTGGCTCTACCTGCGCGGTGCCACCGACTTCGCCGGCGGACGCCCCCTGCCCGTCTGACCGGCGCATAGCGGCGTCCTCGGTCGCTCGCGTGCAGAGCACGCCACGCTCCCTGCGTCCTTGCCCTGCTTGGTCAGACGAACAGGGTCTACTCGTCCGACTCGTCGGACTCTTCTGCGGCGCCGGCACGGCGGATCACGATTCGGTCCGCCTCGATGCTGACGGTGACCTCGCGCTTGCCGGCCCAGTGCTCGGCGTAGACGGGGTTGTCCTTGACTGCGGGGTCCAGCCAGAGGCCGTAGCCGTCGGTCTCGCCGTGGTCGAAGCTCGCCTCGAGCTCTTTGCGCCGGCCGCGGCCGCCTCGCCTGCCGCGCCGCCGTCGCCGCCGTGGGCGCGCGGCGCCGGCCTCGTCGCCCTCGCCCTCGCCATCGTCCTTGTCCGTGGTCTCGCCCTCGGCCTCGTCCTCCTCTTCGGGGGACTCCTCGATCTTGGCGGCCTCCTCGGCGGTCGCCGCCTCGACCTCGGCCTCGATCTCGTCGCGGAGGTCGACGTCCTGCGAGGCGCCGTTCTCGTCCTCGGCGTTCAGGTCGTGCTGCTTGCGGAACTCGCGCAGCTCCGAGGCGGAGACTTCGAGCTGGTGGGCGATCCAGGCGTCGGTGCGGCCCTGGCGGACCCAGGCGCGGATCTGATTCAGCTGTGGCTTCAGCGAGCGTCGTGCCATCGGCGCGCGAGTCTATTCAACGGGCGGGGGGGTTCGCCGCGTCGCCTCGCGACAGGCACGGTGGTCGTGGCCCCTCATCTACGCCATCAGGAACGACAGGGCCTCGAACATCGCGACGACGACGACCACGACGGTCGCCGTCAGGCAGACGGCCAGGACGCTGAACCGCACCTTGCCGTGGTGTTCGCTGCGGGTGATCCGTCGCTCGCGCGAGCGGTTCGCCGCGCGACGGCGCAGCTGCTCGCGCCGACGGCGCTCCAAGGTGGTCTCCTGCTCGAAGGCGACCTCGAACTGGGAGATGCTCTGTCGCATTCTCATAACGAGTGGTGGCCCGGGTGCAGGTCGCGAGTGGCGGCACCGACATCCCGGCCAGGGCGCACCGTACCAAAGCCGGACGAGGGCGCGAGGCGTACCCGAGTGAGGCTCGCACGTTGGCCATCATGGCGTGCAGGCGCCCCAGAGACCGCGCCCGGTCCGCGCCGCGCGCAGCTCGAGGCGGCGGAAGAGGGGCGCGAAACGGTCGTTCGGCGGGATCGTCAGCGTGCGGGCGAGGCCGCGCCGGACCAGCATCGCGTTGACGAAGCGCAGCCGGGGAGCGGTGTGCGCCTCCAAGGCGGGGTCGAGGTACGCGTAGGCGAGCAGCCGCCCGTAGTCGTCGCGCCGCTCCTCGCCGAAGACCAGCCGCACCCGCTTGCCGTCCAGCAGGCCGTGCGCGAAGCGGGACGCCTGCGGCCCGCCGCACTCGACCGGCGCGCCCGGCGTGACCGTCTCCGGCGTGTCGACCCCGATCAGCCGCACGTCCTCGACCTCGCCGCCGATCCGCGCCTCGACGGTGTCCCCGTCGACCACCCGCGTCACCAGCGCAACGGTCGCCATCGGCCCTTCGTCTTCACCAGCGTCTTCCCAGGGACGCACGATGAGAAGGGCGACGATGGCGAAGAGAAGCAAGCTTCCCACGACGTCTTTCCTCATGTGTCAGGCGCCGAAAACTAAGCAGGTCGGGGGACGCAGGGAGCGAGGTGAGGGGAGCGCACTTCTGTGCGTGACCCGATCCGAGCGACTGAGGACTCCGAGATGCGCCGGTTTGCAGGCGCCTACGGAATACGCCGCACGGAAGTCACCAACGTCTCCTTGATCTGGCCGATTATCTCCAGCGCGTCGTTCCACTCGCGCTGCCAGACGTTGCGGCCGAAGATCACGCCGCTGCCGCCGGCGTGCATCACGTCGCGGGTGTTGGTCAGGACGATCTCGTCGTCGACCCTGGAGCCGCCCGAGAGGACGACCAGCGCCCGGCCGGCCGATTCGACGCACTGGCGGATCGCCTCGGCCTGGTCGACTTCCATCTCGTCGTAAGGGGCGGGGGCATCCTTGTCCTTGCCGGAGTCGATCTTCGGCATGTTGAGCTTGACCACGTCGGCGCCCATCTCCATCGCCATCCGCGCCGCGTAGTCGATCGCGTAGAAGGAGTTGGCGCCGCCCTTGGCGTCGACCGCTTCGCCGCGCGGGTAGGACCAGACGACCAGCGGCATGCCGAAGCGGTCGCAGTCTTCGCGCACGCGGCGCAGCTGGGCGAGGTCCTCGTCCTGGCGCGGCGAGCCGACGTAGAGGGTGTAGCCGACCGCGTCGGCGCCGAGCCGCACGGCGTCCTCGACGCTGGCGTTGCAGGTCGAGAAGGCCTTGGCCGAGGAGGGGATGTCGGTCTTGCCGTTGACCTTGAGGATCAGCGGCACCTGGCCGGCGTAGTCGGGGTAGTACTTGCTGGCCATGCCGATCTGGCAGGCGAGCGCCGAGTAGCCGCCCTCGACCGCCAGCCGGAACTGGTAGTCGGGGTCCTTGGAGTCGGGGTTGGGGAAGAAGTCGCGCGGACCGTGCTCGATGCCCTGGTCGATCGGCAGCAGCATCAGCGTCCCGTTGCCGGGCCCGAACTCGAACAGCAGCCGGCGCAGGCGCGTCCGTTTTCCTGGGGCCAGCTCGGCCAGAAGCGATTTCTGCTCGGTCAGGCTCTTCAACTCCACGCTTTGTTCCTCCTCGAAGACGGGGTGTGTCCGCAGTATGCCATCGGCGCGGGGCCGCGAGCGGCCGCGAACGGGGGTTTATCCTCGGACGACCATGAGCGAGACTGAGCTCAGCGTCATCTGCAAGAACTGCGGCTCCGAGGTCAGTCCCTACGTCACCGAGTGCCCCTACTGCGGGGCGCGGCTGCGCAAGCGGGCGCCGAAGCTGGAGCGGCGCGGCGACGGGCTCGAGGCGAAGCCGGGGCGACGCCCGCGTGGCGCGATCTTCCGCTTGAAGCTGCGGCGCGAGGGCCGCGGCGAGCGCCCGCCGGCCGCCCGTCCGTACGCGACGCTCGCCGCGATCGTCGGCTCGGCCGTGCTGCTGCTCCTGCAGAAGGCGACCGGCGAGTCGCCGCTCACCTTCGGCGCCCTGCTCACGCCGATCGAGGACGACTGGTGGCGGTTCCTGGCCGCGCCCTTCGTCTACGCCGACGTCGGCTACCTGTTCGTGGTCGCGCTCGGGCTGGCGATCTTCGGGCTCGGCTTGGAGCGGCGCCTCGGCAGCTTCGCCACCGCGGTGTTGCTGCTCGCCTGCGGAGCGCTCGGCATGCTCGCCGCGGCCGGCATCGCCGACGCGTGGGGCGACGTGGAGGTCCTCTCCGGCGGCAACGGCATGGCGCTGGGCGCCCTGGCGGCCTGGTTCGCGATCCGCCGCTCGGAATCGCGCGGCGCGGTCGACCAGGACTACGACGCCGTCGGGGTGGCCGTCGCCGCTGCGGTTCTGCTCGCGCTGCCGATCTTCGAGTCGACCGCCGACCCCTTCGCTGGGCTCGCCGGCGGCGTCGTCGGCGCCCTGGCCGGGCTGACCGCCGCACGACTCAGCGGTAAGGGATCGCGCTGACCGACGTGCCGCTTCTTGACCACCCATAGGGTGGGCTAAGTCACGGCACGTCTAGGCTGAGCGGTGTGTATAGCGACGAGGAGCTGGACGCCGCGATCGAGCGGCTCGCCGACGCGGAGCGCTTCGCCGAGGCGGAGACGATCGTCGCCCGCGCCGCGCCGAGGCTGCAGAAGGTGCTGGCGAGCGCGCTGGCCGCGGGGGGCTGGTTCGGCGAGTCGCACGAGGCCGAGGCGCTGAGGGCGGCCACCGCGCCGGACCCCGACGAGCGCATCGCCGCGGTCCGCACCCTGCTCGCCGAGGAGGCGAGGATGGGGATGATGGTCGGCGTCGCCGTCGGCTGGGCGCTGCACGAGGAGCTGACCGGTCCAAAGAATATGGAAGGAGAGAGCTGACGATGGAGATCCGATTCCACGGCCATTCGTGCTTCGAGCTGAGCGAGGGGGAGACGACGGTGCTCGTCGACCCGTTCCTGAAGCCGAACAACCCCAAGGCCGTCGCCACCGCTGAGGACGTGAACCCGACCCACATCGCGCTCTCCCACGGGCACGCCGACCACGTCGCCGACGCGGTCTCGGTCGCGACCCGCACCGGCGCCCACTGCGTCGCGATGGTCGAGCTCGCCAACTGGCTCGAAGGGCAGGGCGTGGAGAACGTCAGCGATCCCAACCTCGGCGGCACGATCGAGTTCGACTGGGGCTACGTCAGCCTCGTCCCCGCCTGGCACACGAATACGACGCCGGGCTCCGAAGAGAAGCCCTACAGCGCCGAGCACGGTGTCGTGATGGGTCCCGCCGCCGGCCTCGTGATCAAGATCGGCGAGACCACCGTCTACCACGCCGGTGACACGTGCCTGTTCAGCGACATGAAGCTGATCGCCGAACGGAGCGACGTGAACGTCGCCCTGCTGCCGATCGGCGGCCACTACACGATGGACCGCCGCGACGCGGTCGTCGCCGCCGAGTTCGTCGGCGCCGGCACGGTGATCCCGATGCACTACGACACCTTCCCGCCGATCGAGACCGACGCCGAGGCCTTCAAGTCCGAGGTCGAGTCGAAGACCTCCTCGCAGGTCGTCCTGCTCCAGCCCGGAGAGACGCACTCGGTCTGAGACCGCGGTAGAGGTTGTCGCCGCATACCGACGACAACCTCTACCGCCCCCAAAAACTGGCTGGCTGGCCAGGCCGATGCTACGCTCGAACGCGACCGCGCAGCCGAGCCGAGGGGAGTGCAGATGGAGGCGAAAGAGGCGATCGGGACCCAGCCGAGGACCGAGCGAGCCGACTTCCAGGCGACGGCCGACCCGGCGCTGAACGAGGCCGCCGACCGCACCGCCGACGTCAAGCTGCTCACCTACGCGGAGCTGTACGCGCTGTGGGAGCGCCAGCAGTGGCAGACGCAGGAGCTCGACTTCGGCCGCGACCGCGAGGACTGGGAGGGGTTCGGCGAGGAGGAGCGCTTCCAGCGCATGTACGGGCTCTCGTCGTTCTTCATCGGCGAGCAGAGGGTCGCCGAGGAGCTGGGGCCGATCATGCGCGCCGCCCCCACCGAGGACCAGCGGATCTTCCTCTGCACGCAGATCGCCGACGAGGCCCGCCACGTGCGCTTCTTCGAGCGCTTCTACCGCGAGGTCGGCGTGCTCGAGTCCGACGGGCTCGCCGAGATGCTCGACGAGACCTCCGAGCACCTCAACGACAACTTCGGGCGCCTCTTCGACGAGCTGCTGAGGAGGCGCACCGACAGGCTCTCCGCCGAGCCCGAGGACGGCGAGGCGCTGGTCGAGGCGGTGACGCTCTACCACATGGTGATCGAGGGGATGCTGGCCCTGACCGGCCAGCACTTCATCATGGACTTCAACGAGCGCGAAGGGACGCTGCCCGCCTTCGTCGAGGGCTTCCAGAACGTCGCCCGCGACGAGCACCGCCACGTCGCCTTCGGCTCGGTCTTCCTGCGCGAGAAGGCCCACGAGGACGACCGCTACAAGCAGGCGATCAAGCGCACCCTGGAGGAGTCGCTGCCGGTGGCCGACAAGGTGCTCTCACCGCCGTGGGCGCCGGAAGACGAGGACTACGAGCTGTTCGGCTACTCGCTGGCGCAGACGCGCCAGTTCGCCGGCACCTGCCTGATGCGGCGCCTCAAGGTGATCGGCCTGGGATAGCCGGCAACCGGCGGGGCCGGCGGGCGGGGCCGTCTACGCGGGCAGGCGGCTATTCGGAGCTGACGCTGCTGGCGGGGCCCACTTCGACCGAGCCGGAGGCCGCGGGCGGCGGCGGAGGCGATTCCGGTGCCGGTTCCGCCGGCGGGGGCGGGGGCGGCGCCGGTTCGGAGGGCGGCGCTTCGCTCGGGGGCGGCGCGCTTTCCGCGGGCGGGGCTTCGGCGGGCGGACCGCCGACGGTGACCACCACGGTCTCGCTGCCCGCCGGGGCACCGGCCACTCCGGTGGGCGGCTTGGCCGTCGTCACGCCGAGTCCCCCGCCTTTCACGGATGCCGACTCCTCGCCGGCTTCGATCGTGGTCGCCGTGGGATCCGCCTGCTCCATGCTCGGTGCCGATTCGGCGGCCGAGGGGCCGACCTCCGCTGCCACGACCTGTTCCTCGGGCGTCGGGACGGGCTCCGCGGGCTGCTCGTTTGCGGCCTGCACCGGCTTCTCGGGGGCGCCGGGGAGGCTCGCGTGGGCGGGGCCGATCGAGGGCGCCTGGCCGGCGATGGCCGGGCCGGCCTTGGGGGCTGGGGTCGTCAGCGGGTTGACGACCTGCTCCTTGACCCCGACGGCTCCGGCGGTCAGCGCCGCAGCGGTGAGTGCGCCGGCGACGGCCTTGCTGCCGATCGCTCCGCCGACCGCTCCGATGCCCCCGGCCGCACCGCTGCCGCTGAGCGCGGCGCCGACGGTCCCGACCGCTCCGGCGCCCGTGGCGGTGGCGGTCGCGCCTGCGCCGGCGCTCGCCGCGGCACCCGCGCCGCCGGTCGCGCCGCCGCCGGCACCGCCGAGGCCGAGCTTGGAGGCGAGGAAGGCTTTCGCCGCCAGCAGCGGGCCGGCCGGGAAGAGCGCCGCCATCGCCCTGTCGTTGGAGCGGATCTGGGAGCGGAAGTCGGCGCACTCGTCGCAGTCGCGCACGTGGCGGCGCACCGGGCCCGAGGCCTTGCGCAGCCCCTCGGCCGCCTCGGCCAGCTCGAGCCGCACTTCGCCGCAGGTCAGCTGGCGGGCCTGGCTGGCCTCGGCGAGCGAGATCCGCGCCCGCACCAGCAGCGACTTGACCGACGGCACGCTGGTGTCCATCGCCGCGGCGATTTCCTCGTAGGACATCGCGTCCATCTCGCGTAGCAGCAGCGCCGAGCGCTGCGTCTCGGGCAGCTTGCCGACATCGGTCAGCAGCTGCCGGAACTCCTCGCGGTTGTGGACCTTCTCGGCGGTCGCGGCCGCCTCGACCACAGGCACCATGTCCATCGATTCCTGGGCGTCGGCGGTCGGTTTGCGCAGCTGGTTGAGGCAGCGGTTGCGGGCGATCCGGTACAGCCAGGGGCGCAGGTTGATCTCGCGCTCGTCCGCCATCATCGCCCGGTAGGCGTTGACGAAGACCTCCTGGAGGACGTCTTCGGCGTCCTCGGTCGAGCCGAGCATCTGCCGGCAGAAGCCGAGCAGGCGACCCTGGTAGCGGTCGACGATCGTCTCGAAGGCGCCGGTGTTGCCGCCCCGCGCGATCGCGATCAGGCGGGCGTCGCCCTGGAGCTTGAGCAGCGGCGAGCGGCGGGCGAGAAGTCCGCGTTGACTGGCGTGGGTTAGAGCCGATGCCTCCAAGCTGCACTCTCCAGGGAAGGCTGCGTTTCCGTAACTAGGGACACCATAGCGGCGGGGTAGTTGCGGTTCGTACGAGCTTTTACGCTGCCTTTAGCCGTCCGCCTCGAGCCTGAAACCCGCATTGAGCCCTTATATGGGGCAAAACGCAGGTCCCTGGGCGTGGGAAGTGCCCGGGGCGGGACTCGAACCCGCAAGCCCCCTGAGGGGCAGCGCATTTTAAGTGCGCCGCTTTTGCCAGTTTCGCCACCCGGGCACCACGATCCTAGCTCTGGCCACCCGGCGCGGCGGGTCCTGTCGCCGATCTGGTGCCACCACCCCTGCGGTAGCTAAAGCTTCCTCGGGGTGGTCCCCCAGATCGGCGCCACCCGCCGCGAGGGGCGTACTCGGCTAGGCTCGCCGTGCCCATGGCTGCCGCAGAGCAGAAGACCGCTGTTCACGGCGGACGGCTGGTTGCGAAAGCGCTCAAGTCGCGCGGAGTGACGCATCTGTTCACGTTGTCCGGCGGGCATCTGTTCTCCATATACGACGGCTGCAAAGCCGAGGGGATCGAGATCGTGGACGTGCGGCACGAGCAGTCGGCTGTCTTCGCCGCCGAGGGCTTCGCCAAGGCGACGCGGCGGGTCGGTGTGGCCGCGCTGACCGCGGGGCCGGGCGTGACCAACGGGATCAGTGCGATCGCAGGCGCGCAGGCGAACTGCTCGCCGGTAACCGTGCTGGGCGGCCGGGCGCCGGAGCTGCGCTGGGGGGCCGGCTCCCTGCAGGAGATCGACCACCTGCCCTTCGTCTCGCCGCTGGTCAAGTCGGCCGAGACGGTCAAGGAGCCGGCCGCGATCGGTGCGCGCACCGCGGCGGCGCTCGACCTCGCGCTGAGCGCGCCGGGCGGGCCGACGTTCGTCGACTATCCACTCGACGTCGTGTTCAGCGAGGGCGAGGAGGAGATCCCGGCGCCGCCCGAGCGCGCGCCGACCCCGGCGGCCGGGGTGGAGGAGGCCGCGGCCCTGCTCCGGGAGGCGGAGCGGCCGGCGGTGATGGCCGGGAGCGGCCTCTACTGGAGCCGCGGCGAGGACGAGCTGCGGGGACTGGCCGAGGCACTCGGGATCCCGGTCTTCCTGAACGGGCTCGGCAGGGGGTGCCTGCCGGCCGACCACGAGCTCGCCTTCAGCCGCGCGCGCGGGGCGGGGCTGAAGGGCGCGGACGTGGCCGTGGTCGTCGGCGTGCCGATCGACTTCCGGCTCGGCTTCGGCGGCAGCTTCGGCGAGGAGACGAAGCTGATCCGGCTCGACGCCGCGCCGAACGAGCTGACGGCGAACCGGGCGCCCGAGGTGGACCTGGTCGGCGACGTCGCAGCGACGCTGGCGGCGCTGCGGGAGTCCCTCGCGGGCGCGTCGCGGCGCAGCGACGCCTGGCTGGAGCAGCTGCGCGCCGTCGAGGCGGAGAAGCGGGCGGCGGAGCAGGAGGAGCTGAACGACGACCGCTCGCCGCTCCATCCCGTCCGCATCTACAAGGAGCTGGGCGAGGTGCTCGACCGCGACGCGATCGTCGTCGGCGACGGCGGCGACTTCGTCTCCTACGCGGGCCGCTTCGTCGAGACCTACGAGCCGGGCTGCTGGATGGACCCGGGCCCGTTCGGCTGCCTCGGGGCTGGTCCCGGGCAGGCGATCGGCGCGAAGCTCGCCCATCCGGACCGGCAGGTCTGCCTGCTGCTCGGCGACGGCGCCTTCGGCTTCGCCGGCATGGAGTTCGACACGCTGGCGCGCCACGACCTTCCCGTCGTCGGCGTGATGGGCAACAACGGCATCTGGGCGCTCGAGCACCATCCGATGAAGTTCCTCTACGGCTACTCGGTGGCCGCCGAGCTGCGCCCCGAGACGCCCTACGAGAAGGTCGTCGAGGCGCTCGGCTGCGAGGGCGTCGTCGTGCGCGAGCCGGAGGAGCTGCGGCCGGCGCTGGAGCGGGCGTTCGAGTCCGGCCGGCCGACCCTGGTCAACGTCCTCACCGATCCCGAGGTCGTCTACCCACGCAAGTCGAACCTGGCCTGGGGACGACGAGAATCGACCGCCATCGCTGGCGGCCGATTCAAGGTGGCCCCCCAGGACGGGCAGGGGTACGTCTTCGGGGACCAGTGTTTATTAGATGGGCTCAGACGGCGGGAGGCGCCATGATTGCGGCAATCGTCCGAACCCTGTCCCGAGACCGGATGGGGACTCTCGTCCTCACCTCTTGTCCCGATGTGTCGATTATGCGCCGGGCTGTCCGGGCTGTCTACAAGCGCCGACCCCCGCTACGCATAACCGGGTAGAGAGGGCCTACCGAGTTTTACGGGTTACGGCGCTGCGTTTGCCCAACTGGAGAGGGCGGGAAAACTAGCCTGTACATCTGGTCCCACGGGGGAGTGCGTGCCCAGTACATGGGCGCTATCCGCATTCCGATGCGGTTTGGATGGCCGTTCCGTAGAGGATGTCGTGCTCTGAGACCCGGATACGGTCGAGTTCGAAGGCCCGCATCGCCTCGACCAAGATCACGACCCCGGCGATGATCGTCGGCGCCCGGTCGCTGTGCAATCCGGCTATCTCGACCCGCTCGGCGAGGGGGGTCGAGGCGAACAGGGAGAGGAGTCGCTGGATCGAGTCGAGCGAGAGGACGTGCCCGTGGACCCGCTCGGGGTCGTAGGGCTCCAGCTCCAGCTCGACCGCCGCAAGCGAGGTCGGGGTGCCGGCGACGGCGATCCCGGACGTGGCGCGTGCCTCGTCGCGGCCGGCGAGCGCCGCCTCGATCGCGCCGCGGACGTCGGCCGCCAGCCCCTCGAGCTCGACCGCGGTCGGCGGATCGGTGCCGATGTGGCGCTCGGTGTGGCGGACGACGCCGACCTGCAGCGAGTCGTCGAAGGCGATCGTCTCGTCGCTGCCGACGATCAGCTCGGTCGAGCCGCCGCCGATGTCGATCACCAGGGTCGGCTCCTCGGGCGTCTGCTCGTGCGTGGCGCCGAGATAGGTGAGCCGGGCCTCCTCCTCGCCGTCGAGGACCCGAGCGGTGAGGGCGAAGCGCTCCCGCAGCTCGGCGACGAAGGCGTCGCCGTTGGAGGCGTCGCGCACCGCGCTGGTGGCGACGGTCGCGATCCGCTCGACGCCGGCGCCCGCGCAGATCGCGGCGTAGTCGGCGATCGCCTCGCAGGCCGCCTCGATCGCCTCAGCCGACAGCTGCCCGGAGAGGTCGACGCCCCGCCCGAGCCGCGTCACCCGGCTCTGCCGCTCCACCTTCGCGACCTCGCCGTCGGCCACGTCGCCGATCAGCAGCCGCGTCGAGTTGCTCCCGACGTCGATCACCGCCACCCTGTGAGATCCCCGCGCCATTCGCGGCCGGCACTCTAAGCCCGCCGCCCCGCAAGCGCCTCTGCGCCCACTCCCGCCTCCCAGCCGAACCCCCCAGCCATTGCTAGCATTGACAAACCGCCGCGGGGTGGAGCAGCCAGGTAGCTCGTCGGGCTCATAACCCGAAGGTCGCGGGTTCGAATCCCGCCCCCGCTATTTCACGAAAGCCCCGCAAATGCGGGGTTTTCGCGTTTCTAGAAAGCAGACAAAAGGGTGCAAAAAGGGCTGTGGGGCAAACCCTGGGGCAAGGTGAGGTCTGAGATGGGTCAAGCATGGTCTTTGTCGAAGGCCGCTCTGTGGTCTCGCAGCGTTCATGCTGGAACGTTGGGTACGGTGCGATATACATCAGGGAAATAGTCAAGTTTGCGGAGGTGTCACCGTGCCGGAATATTGTGTGAACAAGAATGCCCAGCCGGGATCTGACGATCACGAGGTTCACGACCTGAGCTCGCAGCAGGGCTGTCTGCCAAATCCCGAGAACCGATTGAACCTCGGAACGTTTGCATCCTGTGGAGGGGCAGTCGAAGCAGCCAAGCAGCACTACGACGACGTGAACGGGTGCTACTACTGCGCCAACGAATGTCACACGACGTGAGGACTGTCAGGGTTGAGTGCGCGCCGCGCAGCCGTTGATCGCTAGAGGCGCCTGAGCTGCTTCTTTGGCTGGTCAAGTACTCGACGGACGCTTCGCGCTTGCAGGGAGCGCCGCGAGGCCCTTCGATACAAGATCACGTTCGTCGCAGCTGATGAGGCGATGGCCGGCGTCGCCTGCGGCGGCTGCGTAAGCAGCGTCGTAGACGGAGATCGTGTGGCGCTCTGCGAGTTCGCCCGCCCTCGCTAGGAGGGCGCCCGTGGATGCGAGGACGCCTCCATCGTCGGCGAGCCTCTCGATCGCGGCGAGCAGCGGTGCCACGGAGCCCGGCGAGCGCCACGCTCGCACTGCGACGTTGGCGACCTCATAGCGGGCGAGGTCGAGCGTGGCGAGCGTGGCTGCGTCGTCTACCAGCAATGCTCGTGCCGGCTCGTAGTAGTCGTCCTCAGGATCGAAAGCGGCGAGTAGGACGCTCGCGTCGAGAAGCAGCGTCGTCACGGACCGGGGCGCGTTGCCTTCACCCGCTCCGCGGCGCGCCCGCCGTGGGGCGAAGCGTCGCTGAGCAGCGATCGCATTGCCGCTGCTCGGCCCTCGCGGCGTCGGCGCAGGGCCGCGTCGGCGAACCCCCGCATGACGGCGCTGCGAGTCGTGCTGCCGCGCTGCGCCTCGGCGTCTACCTCGGCGAGGAGATCGTCTGGAAGGGAGACCATGACCTTTGCCATGCAGCAAGTATACCCAGGTATACCAGCGGCTTTCACTGGGGCAAGAAATGGGGGCGTAAGCCCCACAGGGTCCAGCCGATCTCAGCCGATCTCGATCTCACGAAAACCGCTTGAAACCATGCCCCACGTAGTCCAGCGGGACCCCAGGTTCGGGCTCATAACCCGAAGGTCGCGTGTTCGAATCCCGCCCCGCTATGAAATCTAGTCACATGACGCGTCGCCAATCATTGATCGTTAGGAGAACAGCAGTTCGGCCACCTTCCCACGAGCGGCTCTGGAGCGCTTGAGACCTATCTAAGTTGGATGGCGAACTCGAGGTAGCGGGCGTGCGTCGCGCCGGCGCGTAGCTCCCCCACTTCCAGGGGCCGCAGGAACGGGTTACCGCGGAGTGTGCCGAGCCGCTCGCGCCAGGCCGTCAGCAACCGAGCGGATCGGGGAACGTATTTCACCGCTCGGACCCGTCCTCGCTGAAGCATCGCGGTTCCGAAGAAGTCTGTAATCGCAGGCTCGGCGTCGGTGGCCGAGGCAGTCGCCGTAAGGACCGCCATCCTGTTTTCCAGCTCGTACGAGAGGTGCAGGAGCACTCGCTCGAGCGTTCGGGGACCCCGGTTTAGCAGCCGAGTTCGGCACAGGAGCGGGCTTCCGGGGGCGGTCACAGGTCCCAGGGTGCGGCCGCGATCACCATGGCACTCCAAGGAATCGCCAGCGATCTGGCCTTTCGCCTTCAAGGACGGAGCCACCGCGCGCAGACGTGACTCTACGTAGTAGACACCGCCGCTGTCGAGTCCATTGATCAATACGTCGACACGTTCGGACGGGTCGGAAAGATCGGCAAGCTCCCGATTATCCGCATCCAGCAATCGAGTCGACCCGGGTATGAGCCGCAGTCGTAGCGACGGAGCCATTGTTACGAACACCAGCTCGCTACTCACCCCAAACGGTCTGGGCATCTCGAGCGTGACCTCCGCGGCTGGATAATCCTCGGAGCGGGGAAGGAGCGTGAGATCGTAGATCGCACGGGGGCGGCGACTCGGCGGGACGACGAGACGGGTCCGCACCAGTAGGACGTCGTCGCGTGCCGCCATGGTGCCGTTGTCGAAAGGGATGCGCTGCGTCAGGTTGGCGGCGAACACCATTTCGTCGTCCCACTGTCCAGGCCAGGGCCCAGCCAGCGACGAAGGCAACGCCCGTGCCCCATCGCGCCCAAGCCAGGTGAGGGCGATTACGAGAGCCAAAAGCGTGACCGCCGCTCCAGCGGCCGCGGATACGACCGTTCGCCGCATGTGCCACCTTCGCGTCACCCCTGCAGTCAATCGTCTGACGCTCTGCGCCTCCGGCGCGTCAAGCGCGATCAGTAGCAGCTCGGCGACGTCGAGGGTGCGCAGGACGTCGCGGACCGAGATTGCCTCCAGATGGGCCCACGCGTGCCGCGTCGCAAACAGCTCAAGCGCCCAAGCCCGCTCGCGCTCACCAAGTCGATTAGCGAACAGCTCGTCCCATCGCGCCAGCATGAGTTTCAGGGCCGGATGGGCATCGCGCAGGATGCGAGCCTCGACATCGTTCGGATCGACCCTTATCGCGAGCGTGCGGGCTGCCACCCTTACCCAACTCTTGGGGTACCGGGATCGCAGTTCGTCGAGCACAGTGCGACCGACCCCCCGGGCGACCAAGCGGAGCGCGGGGTCGACGTGCTTTGACGGTGTCACGGCGATCGACGGATCTTGCCATCACCTCGCTGTCCAGGATAGTGTCGCCGCTGCACAACGTGGCTGTCTATCGTCATAGCCGCTCTCGCTCCGGCTTGTTGCGACGATTCGGAGCGCATCTTCGTACCTTGCGCCGAACGGGTCGGAGACCGAGGATCGTCAGATGGTCACGTTTTGAGATGACGAGCTGCGAATGGCAGGAAAGACGCTCCGAGTCGGAGGCTTGGCCCCGTGGGCAAGCGCTAGTCAGTCCACCAGTCGCGCTGGCCTTCGACGTCTTCACGTGGAGCCTCGCCGAGATTAGGCGCGCCGATGACGAGGATCTCGAGGCCCTTTGGTCCGGCCTCGTAGCCTCGCCACGTGCCGGGGGGGACTCGTACCGCGTCCCATTCCTTTAGCTCGACGATCTCGTCGTCGAGCTTCATCCGTCCGCTCCCGCAGAGGACCACGTACACCTCCTCCTGCTTCTTATGCGTGTGGCCGTACGGAAAGCGATAGTCGGGTGGGACGCGCTGGTAGCTCAGGCCGGATTTCTCCAGATCGAGCGCTTCGGTCGCCATGCGGAACTCCAGGTCCGGCGCGCCGTCGAACTTGGACCCGAGATCCTCCAGGTCCTCCTTGAGGTTCCTGAGCGTGAACGGCACGTCGCAATCCTATTTAAGGTCCAAGGCGTGACACGCACGGACTCGGCCTCCCGCGTGATCTCGGCTTCGCCTGAGGACGTCTACGCGGCTCTCGTCGACCAGGCGGCGCTGGCGGAATGGCTGCCGCCTGCCGGTATGAGTGGCAGATTCGAGCGGTTCGACGCGCGGCCGGGCGGGTCGTACCGACTGATTTTGACCTACGCCGACGGCTCGGTTCCTCGGGGCAAGTCGACCGCGGACTCGGATGTGGTGGAGGCACGGTTCGTCGAGCTCGTTCCCGGGGCACACGTTGTGCAGGCGGTCGACTTCGTCTCGGACGATCCGGCTTATTCGGGCACGATGCTGATGACGTGGGAGCTCGCCGCGGTGGACGCGGGAACGCGGATCGAGGTCCGAGCCGAAGACGTTCCCGCGGGCATCTCTGCCGACGCTCACGCTGTCGGGCTCGCGTCCTCGCTGGACAATCTCGCGGCTCATCTCGGCGCGTAACACGCACGGGTCCGAGCGCTGGCGTTCAGGTACCGAGAGGTCTATATTCTTGGTCATGTCTCGATTCGGCCGGGGGCTTGTTGCTGCGACGATTGCAGCCCTTTTTGCTGCCTCAGGCGCCTCCGCAACGCAGGAGCGGCCGGCTCCCGATAACGCTCCGGTGACGCCGACGTTCTCGCCGGACCGAGTGATCGTCGAGTGGGCCGCGGGTGCGAGCCCGAGCGAGCGCCGTGCGGTACGCGAGGAGACCGACGTCGACTTCGAGCGCGATCTCGGCAATCGCCGCTTCCAGCTGGTCGAGACGGAGCCTGGGCAGACGCCCCGAGAGGCGGTCCGTGAGCTGGAGGCCGACCCGACCGTCGTCCTTGCCGAACGCGACTCGTACGCCACCGAGCTTGCGATTCCCAACGACCCCCTGTTCGGCAAGCTCTGGGGGCTCCAGAACACGGGGCTGGGAATCGACGGCTTCACCGGCGCCCTCGCGGGCGTCGACATAAACGCGAGCAGCGCCTGGGACCGGACGGTCGGGACGCCCACCACGGTCGCCGCGGTCATCGACGGCGGCTACCGGTTCGAGCACCCGGACCTGGCCGACGTCGCCTGGACCAATCCCGGCGAGACGCTCGACGAAATCGACAACGACGGGAATGGGATCGTCGACGACGTCCACGGCGCCGATTTCGTCGGCGCCTACGCCGATGCGCCCGTCGACGGCGACCCGACCGACGACGACATGTTCACGAGCCCCGGCGGCCATGGCGTCCACGTCGCGGGCACGATCGGCGCCGAGGGAGACAACGGCATCGGCATCGCCGGGGTCGCCCAAGGCGTCAGCCTCATGCCCCTGCGGGTCTGCAGAGCTGGGGGCTGCCCGTTCTCGGCCATCATCGAGGGGGTCAACTACGCCGGCGCCCACGGGGCGCGAGTGGCGAACATCTCGCTCGGGAGCGAAGTCGGCAGCAGCGCGCTTGCCGACGCCATCGCCGCCAACCCGCAGACCCTCTTCGTGATCGCGGCCGGCAACGACGGCGAAAGCAACGAAGCCAAACCCAAGTACCCATGCGTCTACGACCCGCTCGCAGAAGGGAAAAGCACGGTCGACAACGTGATCTGCGTCGCTGCGACCGATCAGGCCGATCAACTGGCCGGTTTCTCGAACTGGGGGGTGAACACGGTCGACCTCGGCGCGCCGGGCACGCAGACGCTCAGCGCCGCCCTCTACCGCTACTTCACCAAGGACGACTTCGAGATCGACGACTTCGCCTCGAAGTGGACCGCCAGCGGGGCCAACGGCGGCCTCGTCCGCACCAACGAGGCGCCGCTCACCTCCTTCGGAATCAGCGACTCGCCCGGTGCCACCCCGGTCCCCGGCTCGGCCCGAGCCTCGACGTCGGTTCCCGTCACGGTCCCGGCCGGATACCAGAGCTGCGCTGTGGAACTGACCAGCTTCGGAGGCGGTTTCCTCGAAGTCCTGTTCGACGGACAGAACGAAGGCTTCAGCTTTGGGAACAAAGGGCGCATCGTTCGCAAACTTCTCGGGGAACTGAGCGAGGGTGGCGAGGTGGCCCTGCGCCTCAGCTTCGAACCCGGCCCCAGTCCGGGCCCCAACTCCGGCCTCTGGGTCGAGGACGTCGCTCTGCACTGCATCGCGAAAGTAGGAGAGGGGGGCGGGTACCGCTTCGCGAACGGCACCTCGATGGCGGCACCGCACGTGGCCGGCGCCGCGGCCCTGCTCTTCTCCCTGAAGCCGAGCGCGAGCGTGACCGAGGTGAAGCAGGGGCTGCTCAGGAGTGTCGACCCGGTCTTCTCGCTGGCTGGGAAAACGACCTCTGGCGGCCGCCTCGACGCCGCTGCCGCACTCGACCTCTTCGATGCGGTCCCGCCGCCGACGCCAACCCTGACCGCCACCAGCCCGGCCTCGCCGGCCAAAAGCAACCAGCCGCGACTGAAAGGCTCGGCCCAGCGCGGGACCACGATCGACGTGTACGCCAACCCGACCTGCTCGGGCTCGCCGGTCGTCAGCGGCACCGCCGGGCAGCTCGCGGGGGTTGGCATCGCCGTCACGGTCGAGGACGAAACCACCACCGAGTTCTCCCTACGTGCCACCGACCTGGCGCCCCACACGTCCGCCTGCTCGGCGCCGATCTCCTACACGGAGAACAGCGACTTCGTAGCGCCGTCGCCGCCGCAGCTCATCGGCACCGCCCCCGCCTCGCCGGGCTCGAGCGGGACCCCCCGGATCCTCGGTGCCGCCGAGCCGGGGTCGACGGTCCGCGTCCATGCCGGCTCGGCCTGCGTCGGTTCGCCGGTCGCCACCGGAAGCGCAGCCGAGCTTGGCTTGCTCGGGATCCCCGTCCTGGTCGGCGAGGGTGTCACCGCCGTCTTCTCGGCGACCGCCACCGACCCAAGTCTCAACACCTCGGACTGCTCGGACCCGATCTCATACACGCGCGTGAGCCCGCCGACCGATCCAGGTGGAGACGGAGGAGGCGACGGCTCGACGGATGAGGGCTCGACGGATGGGGACGAAAGTCCTGATCCCGATCCTGGCCCCGCCTGCACCGTCCCGAGGCTGACCGGCAAGACGCTGGTCCGGGCAAAAGCGGCGTTGAAGGCGGCCGCCTGCTGGCTCGGCACGGTGCGCAGGCCCCGTCCTCGCAAAGGCATGCATCTGCCGCCCCTCGTCGTCAGATCGTCGACCCCCGCGGCGGGCGCGAAACCCGCCGACGGCAAGGTCAACCTCACGCTCGGGCCGAAATGGAGAAAAGCGCACCGCTAGACGGTCGTCGAGGAGGTGTATCTCGTCGCCCTCGTGGATGTCGATGGCACGCCTGGTGTTGCCCTCGAGGCTGGAGTTGAAGAGGCCGGCCGGGTCCTCCAGGGAGGCGCCCTTGGCGAAGGTCATCTTCACGGCGGCCTTGTACGTCTCGCCGGTGCAGATCATGCCGTCGTGGTACCAGGTCGGGACGCCTCTCCATTTCCACTCCTCGAAGAGTCCTTCTTCGTCATGGCCGCAGTATGCACGCCGGCTCAGAGATCGCGGCGGCGGAACGCCAGCGCCGCCAGCGCCAGCACGGCGGTCGACCACGCCGGCGCCCACACCCAGATCGCCGCGCCGACGTTGCTGGCGCCGCCGAACGGCCCGAGCCGGACGATCACGCCGGTCGCACCGTCGATGTCCGAGGTCAGCGCGTGGAGCCCGTTCTGGTAGAGCGCCTCGAACGGGACGATCCAGGAGACGATCGAGCTCGCGGTCCTCAGGCTGTCGACGTCGAGCGCGTCGCCGATCTGGCCGAGCAGCCCGGCGGCGAGGCCCGTCGCGAAGACCATGAAGATCGCGATGCCGTTGGCGGTGGTCCCGAGCACGGTCGAGCCGAGCAGCGAGATCGCCACCACGGTGACGACGCCCAGCGCCAGCCCGGCGGCCGGGACGACGAGCGAGCCGGGCGTGAAGTCGCCGGCGGCGTGCGTGATCAGCGCGGCGGCGAGGAAGACGGTGACGACGTATGGCGCGCAGACGGCCGAGGCGGCGAGCAGCCGCCCGATCAGCAGCGTCGTGCGACCAACCGGGCGCACGACCAGCGGCTGGAGCAGTCCGCGCTCGGCGTCGCCGCGGACCGCGCCGAGGGTGAGGAAGACGGCCAGCACCACGCCGAGGAAGAGCGCGACGAACATCGCCAGGCCGAGCAGCGTCCCGCCCGCCAGCGCCCGCTCGTCGATCGGGACGAGGCCGCCGCCGCTTTCCCGCTCGAGCGACTCGAACGCCTCGAAGGCGGCCAGGGCGTAGAGCCCGAGGAAGGCCGCCGTGAGCAGCGCGACGACGAGCAGGACGCGCCGCCGGACCGCCTCCCGCAGCGCATGGCCGGCGATGACGATCGCGTCGCTCACCCGTCGCGCCCCACCACGGCGGCGAGGTAGGCGTCCTCCAACGTGCCGTTCACGACGCGGACGCCGTAGACCTCGGCGCCGCCGGCGACCAGCTCCCGGACGATCCGCGGAACGTCCTCACGACGCGCGTCGGGCAGGCGGCGCACGCCTTCGGAGGTCTCGACCTCGACACCCCCGGGCGCCGTCAGGTCCGCCGGCGGCCCCTCGGTCACGACCCGGCCGCCGTCGATGATCGCGACCCGGTCGCAGACGAGCTCGACCTCGCTGAGCAGGTGTGAGTTCAGCAGCACGCCGATGCCTTCCTCGCGCAGCCCGACGAGCAGCTCGCGTACCGTGCGGCGGCCGCCGGGGTCGAGCGCGCTCGTCGGCTCGTCGAGCAGGACGAGGCGCGGGGCGCCGATCAGCGCCTGGGCGATGCCCAAACGCTGCTGCATGCCCTTGCTCATCGTCTCGACCCGCCGCCCGCTCTCGCCCGTCAGCCCGACCCGCTCCAGCAGCGCCCCGCGCTCCGCCGCCCCGCCGCCGGAGCGGGCGAGGCGCTGATGCAGCCGGAGCACCTCGTCGGCGCGGGCCCACCCTGGGAAGCGGAACAGCTCGGCCAGGTAGCCGATCGACGCCCGCGCCGCCCGGCTGCCGGCCGTCGCGCCGGCGACCCGCACCTCCCCGGCGCTCGGCCCGACCAGGCCGCAGGCGATCTTCACCAGGGTCGACTTGCCCGCCCCGTTGGGCCCGAGCAGGCCGACGAGCTCTCCCGCCGCGACCTCGAGATCGACGGCGTCGAGCGCGGTCGTCTTGCCGTAGCGCTTCGAGAGGCCCCGGACGGACAGGGCAGGGGTCACCCGCACAGTCTTGCGATTAGTGAGGTTGATCGGACGCGTGCTCGCAATCGTTGCGCCGATCGCTGTGAGTGCGCATCTGGTTCGGGGCGGTTCGAATCCGGCCTGACTTGGGCAGGACCGCTTCGCGGAACTTGCTGCCTCGCTCGAACTCGTTCTGGAACATGCCGAAGCTGGAGGCGCCGGGGGCAAGCAGCACCACGCTGCCGGGGCCCGACAGGGATTCGGCGGCGGTCACGGCCGAGGCCATCGAGTCGTGGGGCCCGGAGATCGCGCCGAAACCGCGGTGGCGCAGGGCTCGTTCGATGCCGGCGGTCGCGGGACCGTCTAGAAGTACGACATGTCTCGCCAGCTCAGATGCAGCGACGGCCAGCGGGGTCGGATCGAGCCGCTTGGAGGCGCCGCCGGCGATCAGGACCAGGTCTTTGCTCGCATAGCTCCGGATCGATGCGGCGGCGGCGGCCGGCATAGTCGCGGTGGTGTCGTTTACGAATTGGACACCATTCACCGTGGCGACGATCTCCTGCCGGTCCTCCAGCGGGCGGAGCGAGGACAGTGGATCCCGCAGGCTCTCCGGTTCGGCGCCGACCGCAAGGGCTACGCAAGCGGCCGCGGCGACGTTGCCGAGGTAGTGCTCTGCCCTCATCGGCAGGTCCTCGACCCGCACCAGCTCGATTTCCCTCCCATCCCAGCGGGCGCGCAGGGCCCCGCCGCAGCAGGAGACGCCCGGTGCCCCTTCCGGCAGCGGCTCGCCGGCCGTCTCGAAGTATGCGATTCGGCCGCGGGTCCGCGGCTCCAGTCGCTCGCGATCAAAGCGCCTGGAGGGGAGAATCGCCCAGTCGTTTTCCTCCTGATGGTCGAGCACCGCGGCCTTCGCCTCGTGGTAGGCGTCGACATTCGCGTAGCGGTCCAAATGGTCCTCGAGCAGGTTGGTGACCGCGAAGACATGGGGGGCGGCACCGTGTTCGGCCATGCCCTCGGCCTGAAAGGAGGAAACCTCGGCTACGGCGACGGATCCCTGTCCGAGCGGGGGAGAGTCGAGGGCCGATATGCCCATGTTGCCGACCAGCTCGATGCGTGGAAACGTGCCTTTCAGCAGGTGCTCAGTCGCGTAGGACGCGGTGGTCTTCCCCTTGCTGCCGGTGATGCCGATCACGGTTGCGTCGGTTGCATCGACGAACAGCGCCATCTCCATCGTCACCGGCTTCCCCAGCTCCCGCGCCCGTTCGAGCACCCACGAATCGGCCGGAACCGCCGGATTACGGATGACGAGGTCGGCCCATTCGAGGTCGGCGGGGTCGTGCCCTTCCAGGGTCAAGCCGACCGGGCACCCTTTCAGCGACTGAATCGAGGTGCGCAGCTCCTTCTCGCTGCCGAGGTCGGTGACGATTACATCTGCTCCTTCGCGCGCCGCCCAGCGGGCGACACCCACGCCACCGCCGTTCCGGCCCAGGCCGAGTACGAGGACCCTCCTACCGCGCAAGGTCTAGCGTCCCTGCCCTGGCGGCTTCAGTCCCGCCATCTCCTCTTTCAGTACGCCCCAGGCGAAAGCTTCGTCGGTGATGAAGGTCGTCGCCAGGCCGGCTTTGAGTGCCGCCCAGGCCGCGCGCCTGCGGGGGGCACCGCCCTGGGCGCCGTTCACGAGGACCACCTCGGCCCGGCCGGCCTTGAGTTTCCTGATCTCCTCCATGGACATCCCCACCTGTCTATAGGCGGCGTGTTTTCGCTGCCGAACCTCGCCGTCGTGCTCTTCGAGGTAGATCGTCCCGACCGCCCCCTCGCAGCCGCTGTAGTGCGTCGCCAGGTCCGCCGGCAGCGCCGTTGCCAGGGTCGCCGGGCCCTTCTTCGAGCGCTCCTGCAGGGGCGCCGCGCTAAGCAGGAGCACGTCCAAGGCGCTCCAATCGAGTTTCGGAGCGCCGCCCCAGGGATCTCCGCGGCCGTCGGCAAGGGCGAAAGCGGACTCCGGGTAGAGCACCGCTTTCCCGCCGAGAATCCGCACGGCGCGGTCAACGAGCGAGTGCGACTCGAGCGAGCGGTCCCGAGCGCCGATCACTCCGACCGTCGGCACCACGCGCAGCTCACCTGGGCCGAAGGGCTTTGCCTGTCCCGGCAGGGGAAGCCAGTTTCCTTTCGACACCGCGTAACTGCGACTCCCGTGCAGGTCGGCGGCGCTGTGCTCCTCGACGAAATCGTGAAGCCCCAGCGCCCCTGCGAGCGCCCGCCTGTCAAAAGCTCGCCCCTCGTCCTGTTGCTCGACCCTGCCGAGGATGTCGCGGATCGCTCCACCCCAGGGGAACCCGAAGCGAACCGGTTCGTCACGCTCGGCCCGTGTCTCCGCGACGGTCTTTAGGGCGCCGACGATATGGATGGCGGCCATTGCCGTTACGCGCGCCCAGAGCGCTTCTGAATCGTCCGTTCTCTGTCGGGACCTCGACCGCCCGCGTGCCTGCCCGCCGTCTGGGTGGGCGAGGACGAGCTCGACGTCGAAGACCCTCCGGAAGGCCTCGACGAGCGTGGTCGCGGTGGAGGCCCCGCTCTTTCCCAGGCAGATCTCGAGGTTCTCCGCCCACCTGTCCGCCGACCTCTCGTCGTGAAGGAGGAGGCAATTGCTGTCGGCGAGCTGTGCGGCCCGGTCCAGGACCTGGATCTCCGTGTCGTGCTCGCGCGGCGTCTCGGCGTCTTGGAAGAAGAGGACGGTGTCGCATTCGTCGTTGAGGACCTTGCGGGCGAGCTGGATCACCCCTCCCTGGCGGCCCCTGGTGAGCAGGGGAATCCAGTCGGGGGCGCCGGGGCCCTCGCTGCGTTCATCCTGCTGCCATTCGGAGGACTTGGCATCGATCGTGTCCTTGACCTGCTCGCGCCGCTGGTCGCCGACGTCGGTGAGGACGTCCTCCTGGTACTCATCGTCGTGAATCGAGCCGCCGTTGAGGACGTGGCCGGTGACCTGAGTCGCCCACCGCTTCGGAAAGCGGCGGTCGATCAGTCCGACGTGGCGGTCGGCGAAGTCCATCATCGCCCGCTTGTGGCGGTCGTGGGCCGCGAGCGCGAGCGCTCCATCGCCATCCTCCAGCTCGCTCCCTTCCGGAAAGCCCGCCTTCGGGGGCGACACGAGCAGATCCTTCGCCGCCGGCTCCTTGCCATCGGCTGCCCGTCGCGCCCACTCCAGCCTGAACCAGCGGGCGGCTCCCCGGTAGCTGGTGAGAAACGCGGTGCGGGTGAGGAGACACTCCCGCTTGAGGGAAGCGCTGGCGGGATAGAGGGAAGTGGTGTCATGGGGGTCGATCAGGTAGACGACGTGAGCCCTCAATTCCGGGTCGGCCTCCGCTGCTGCGATCACCAACTCGGTTGCGTGGACGAGGCCGCCGTAGAAGCCGGCCGGAAGGGCGGCGAAATGGTCGTAGTCGTGGAGCAGGCCGGCCCGCCAGATCTCCTTGTAGGACCCCTCGAGCGAGTAGATCATCGCTTCGGTCGCGCGCCAGTAGGGCTCGAACTCCCGGACCAGCTTCACCAGGCCGCTGGCCGGGCCGCTGCGCATCGCTTGCGCGGCGATCAGAATCACGATCTCCTGCTCGTCGGTCGGCTGGTGCTCGCGCACCGGCCAGGGTGCGGGACGGGGAGACGAGGACTTTGGCCCCGTTGACTTCGGTTTCAGATTCGGCTTGGACTGCGAGCGCGGCTTCGGCAGCTCGGGGGCGCCCAGCTCCGACGCGACCAGGCGGGTGGCGAGCTCGCCGTAGATGTCGGGCTCCTGATTTCGCTTGAAGCTATCGACGCTCTTGATTTTGTGGCCCCGCTTGGTTAGCCACTGGGTAATGAGCCACTGCCTACGTTCGGTTACGTTCGAGTCGTACACGCCCTCGCCGAGGGCAAGGAGGGCCAGCCAGGCGGCGGCGAGCGATCGGTTGTGGCGAGGGGGGGTGCGGTCCTCCTCTTCTTTCGCCTCCCGCGTTAACTGCAGCAACCTTTCGCGGAGGCGGTCGACGCTTTTCTTCCCGGGTTCGAGCTGCAGGAGGCTCGCCAGCGTCGGCATCTCGGCAAACTGGAACCCGTCCGGGTCGCGCCAATCGAGGCGAGCGATCGAGCGAAGCTCCTTCGCGAGCCGCTTGATATCCATATCGGTATCAATGTCGACCTTGCGCGGCACGCGAGAAGTCTTTCAGATCCGCGCTAGGGGCGATGTTCACTGAACATCACCTGACAATCCTTGCTCCGTCCCCCGTCGAGGGGTTATTGCTGCCGGTGTCGGATGCACACCACACCCACATGGGGGCAGCAAATGGGCCAAGCACTAGAACAACAGAACGCAGTACGGGTTGCGACCGATCCCAAGACTCATGGGATCGAACGACACCCGATGGTTCTCAAGCGCACCGATCTCTTCGCGGATGACGTGCTCGCCGTCGCGGAGGGTCAGGCGCTTGCGCTGGTCATCGAGCGCTATTACTCGCAGGAAGCGTGCACGACGCTAACCGAACGTCTGCTGGCGGCGACCGAGCTATGGTCGGGCTATCCGCCGGGAAGCGGCGCCGAGCACATCGGCACTCTCGGCAGCGCCCTCTACAACTGCCTAGGGGAGGAGCTGTCATCGGATTGCGGTGAGTACTTCCAGAGTGCGCCCGGTCGCAACCGCGATCTGCGCGCGGTCACCGCACCGCTGATCCATCCTGCCGATCGAGTCCGAATCGAGATGGACAACGAGTGGCCCGCCGGTGCGACGTTGCTGCGTGTTGGCGGTAGCCGCCCGTCCTTCTTTGGTCTCTGTCGCTTCGTCCGCTCTGGGGGCGGGATCGAGCCGCATACGGATCGCGCCGATTGGGATTTGCCGTGCGAGGCGACCTCTCGTTTCCGCGCGCAGCTGTTTTTGAACGTCTACCTGACCCAGGCGCAGGCGGGAGGCGATCTCGAGCTCTGGGGCATGGAGGTTCCGACCAAGGCTGACTACGACGAGCTCAGGAGCGCGGCGACTCCCTACGCATTGGATCGCCGTCTGCTGCCGGAGCCCGACCTGACGATCAGCATCGACCCGGGAACGCTCGTGATCGCGAATGCCAGCAAGCCGCACGCGGTCACTCCGTGTTCGGGCGGGGGTCAGCGCCTCAGCGTTTCCGGGTTTCTCGGCTATTCCGGCCCCCTGGAGCCGTTGCGCGTCTTCTCATAAGAAATGACACACGAGAAAGGAATGAAGAGAATGACTGACCTGGCATACATGACCGCTCCTGAGCAAACGGAGATGGAAGCGGTGGTCGAAAGCGTGGAGAGCCAAAGTGGCTACGTCACGCTGACTCTCGACCGGACCCCAATCTACCCCCAGGGCGGCGGCCAGCCCAGCGATATCGGAATGATCGAAGGCGATGGTTACACCTTCGCCATCCGCAAGGCGGTGCTTCTCGACGGGGTTGTTCACCATCAAGGGATCGTTCTCGAGGGGGAGCCCTCTCCGGGCTCCGCGCACGTGAAGATCGACCCGGAACGACGTTCCCTACACGCTGCCCTGCACAGTGGAGGGCATCTGATCATGACCGCGATGTTCGAGCTCACCGGGATGCGGGCGGTGAAGGGCTACCACTTCCCCGAGGGTCCCTACGTCGAGTTCGAGGGAACGCTCGATGAGAAGACGAAGGGCGACCTGCCGGACGCTCTGCAGCGCCGCATCGACGAGATGGTGGCAAGCGACGAGGAGATCACCGTCGAATCGACCAACGCCGGGGAGCTGGCGGCCGAGGGCGTCTACATGCCGGCGGAGATTCCCGCCGACAAGCCCACGCGGGTTGTCACCACGTGTGGCTATCGCTCGCCCTGCGGGGGGACGCACGTGGCGCGGACTGGAAAGCTGGCGGGTCTGCGGATCCGCCGGATCAAGAGCAAGAAGGGGCGCACCCGCGTCGCCTATGCGATCGGAGCGGAATAGGAGGCGATGGTATGAGTGACCTCACCGTCAGTTCCACTGCCGGGACTCAGCCGGGGCTGCGCTCGGAGGAGTTCCTGCGAGCAGCCGTGACTGACCTGGCTCGGCTGCACGGCGACCTGGTCGACTTGATGAAGGAAGTGGAGCTGACGGAGGTCGCTCGCGAGGGCGCGGGGGAAGAGATCGCCCTCGCACCGACGCCCGCCCAGCGAAATGCCAGCATGATGCTGCTCGGACGCTACCGTGACTGGTTTGACCGGATACGTCCTTTTCTAGGCCGGTCTCCGACCGCTCCTACTGACAAGTTTGACGAGGCCTTCGTGCTTTTCAGTACCTACGTCGCCCTTCGTAGGGTCGGATCCGGCATCACTGAGAAGGTTTGGCGAGAGCTATTCGAGATCGAGTCAACTCAGGTGGTGAGACACCTGCTGGAGCTCCTGGAGGAGGCTCGCGAGTGCTTCGCTTTGCTGGATCCGCGGCAGCGTAAGCAGGTCGAGGATCTCTCGATTCGCCTTCTGCCGCTGGCCGGCTCGGACTACCGCGTCATAGCGGAGTCTCACTACGGAGAGGCGGAAGCGGAGATGGCGCTTCCACTCGACGCCCGCGATCTTGAAAACTTCATCCTGCGGCACTGCGATCCGGTCCGGGGGGCGGTGCGCGGCTGGACGCCGTCTACGGTGCAGCCGTACGCCGAGTTCGGCGAAATGCTCTTCACGGCGTTGTTCAACGGTGACGTTCGGGACCTGTATATGAAGCACGCGGCGGCCATCGGAACGGGCGAGGTTACCCTGCGAATCCGCTTGCGGCTCGGCGGAGCTTCTGGCCTCGCCGATCTCCCCTGGGAGTACCTGTATGACGGCAGCGACTTTGTCGCCCTCGCCGGGGCCGTCAGCCTAACCCGGCACATCGACGCGGCTCGCCCTGTCCGGCCATTGCGCGTTGAGGGACCGCTCCGGGTGGCGGTTACTGTCAGCGCCCCGACGGATCAGGCCGCGATCGACGCGGCCGAGGAGGTGACGGGGCTGCGAACGGTGCTTGCACCGCTTATGGCTGCCGGCCTGCTCCGGATCGACGTGGCGCCGGACGGGACGATCGGGACGCTCGCCTCGATGCTCCGTGCCGCGGAGGCCGCGGGCAATCCCTTCCACATTTGGCATTTCATCGGACACGGACGCTACGTTCCGCGGGAGGGGGCCACCTACTTGGCATTCGAGAGTCACCGCGGCGCCTCGCAGATGCAGAGCGGCTTCGAGCTGGGCACGTTGCTCTCGACCCATCCATCGCTGCGGCTGGCCGTCCTCAACGCGTGCGAGGGTGCTCGTGCGGCGCCGGAGGATTCGCTGACGAGCGTAGGCGCCGCCTTGGTGGCGCGTGGACTGCCGACGGCCATCGCAATGCAGTTTTCCATTACCGACGCGGCGGCTGTCCGCTTTGCTGAGGACTTTTACCGGGCCCTGGCGAATGACGGTTGCGTCAATACTGCGGTGGGCGACGCCCGTCGCGGCATCTTCTTCATGCCGAACGAGAGCGAGTGGGCGACGCCGGTGATTATCTCGCGAGCCGAAGAGGATGTGCTGTTCGAGATGGCGTAGCCGGGCCCGGAACGACTTTGGTGTTTCCAAGCAAGCCCTGACACGTTCCGTTACAGTGCCGCCTCAAATCGCTGGATTCGACGGGAGAGCGCGGGGCACTACGAGTGGTAAGGGGCGGACATTGCTCCTTGCGCCCCTCCTCGTTGTTTCGCTAATCGTGCTTGGCAGCTCTGCACGGGCTGACCCGGCTGCCGATCTCAGTGCAGCGGAATCCCGGGCGGCGAGCGCGGAAGCGGACGTCGCGGCGGCACGGCAACGGCTCGACGCCGCCCGTGGCGACTACGCCGCGGCCTCTCGGCGTGCGGGCCCAGCCGCTCGGGCCGCGCGAACGGCACAGTCGGAGGCGCGAGACTTGCAGACTGAGCTCGTCAACCGGCAGCGACAGGCGCGGGTCAAGATCGCCGAGTCGGAATCGGCTCAGCAGCAGGCAGAAGAAGACCACGACGATGAAGTGCTGACCGGGATACGCCTCGGACTTGCTGCGTTGATTGCGGCCGGGATCACGCTAACGTGGGGCTGGTTTCGCGCCTCGGCGGCAGTCGCCGCGCTGATCCGCCTGCAGTTCGTTCAAGCGGTCGCCCTGTGCCTTGGCGGCGGCTTCCTCCTGATCGTGATCGGCGCCGCCCTGGCGAGGGGGAGCGGGTTGCTTACGGCGCTCGGCACGTTGCTCTTCTGCCTTGGATTAGTCCTACCGATTGCACTGCTCCTGGCCCGCCATTCGGCCGAAATCCAGCGCGGCCAAGCCAGGCCGGCCCTCGGCCGCGAGCGGCTGCCGAGCTGGGTCCCGCGGTGGGTCGCCGTCTTACTCTTCCTGCTCGGCATCGGAGCGCTTGGGGCTGCCCTCCTCGCCGATGAACCCGCTGGCACCTCAATCTCGGCCGGAATGCGCGAAGACGCCGAGGCCCTGACGAGAGGTCCGGGGGCCGACCGGCTGGTGGAGGCGAAAACCGAAGCCACGGCGGCCCGCAAGCAGGCGGCCGGACCGCTTGCCCAGCAGCGCGCGGCACGCGCCGAGATCGGCAGGGCGACCCGCGAGCTCCGAAGCGCAAACGGTCAGTTGGTCGACGCCGAAGCGGACGAACGCCGCCTCGCGCGCCGCCTCGCGGTGCTGGTGGCACGTGAAGAACGCGAAGCGGAAGCGCAGGCTGAGCGCGAAGCCGAAGAAGTCGAAGAAGCGGCAGCGGAAGAAGAAGCGGTTTCCGGATGCGACCCGAACTACTCCGGCTGTGTCCCTACCTATCCACCCGACGTGGACTGCGCCGAAGTTGGCGGGTCGGTCTCCGTTTATGGCTCAGACCCGCATGGACTCGATGCCGACGGCGATGGGGTCGGGTGCGAGTAACGAGACTCGACTCGGTCGCGTGGGGACGCATACCGATGTGGGGTTTCGCCTAGCGCCCCGAACCCGCTCGCGAGGCTGGCCTCCGCGACGCCTCCATCGCCTCCAGCCCGCGGTCTAGCTCGGCGGCGCTCGTCGCACCGGGAGGAGCGGGGACGGCGCGGAAGGTGGAGGCGGCGAGCCGCAGGCGGAAGGCGATCCGCCCGTCGCGGTCGAAGGCGGTGACCAGCGGGTTGTCGCCCCAGCTGACCAGCCAGCCGCCGCCGGCCAGCTCGCGTGCCGAGCCGCAGCAGTGGCTCGCCCTCACGGTGGGATCGTTGAGCTGACCCAGGTAGACGGCTTCGCCGGCCTCGGGATCGAGGCGGTAGAAGACCACGCGCGGGCGGCGCGGACGGTCCTTGCCGTTGTCGTAGACGCTGAGCCTGCCGTCGGTGGCGATGCGGGCGTCGTGCTGGCCGCCGAGCAGCTTGTGCGCCGGGTCGCCGATCGCCCGCAGGGACTCGGGGGTCGGGCTGCCGCCGAGCTTCCAGGCGACCTCGCCGGTCGAGCGCTCGATCCCGTACACCGCGTCGGTGTGGCGGGTCGAGATCACAACTTCGTCCGCGCCGCGCGGCTCGATCGAGTTGACGTGCACGGGATCGAAGGTCGGCAGCGCCCGCAGCCCCGACTTCGCGTTGCTCAGCACGTTCCGCCACCAGCGGCCGGTCTCGTCCAGGTCGATGTGCCGGCGCGAGCGCCAGCGCCAGAGCACCCTGCCCCGCGGGTCGAGTTCCTCGATCTCGGCGGAGACGACGGCCGCCCTGGCGGGACCGCCGAAGCGACGCAGGTTCGCCCTCCCCGGCACGTAGGAGTCGATCAGGAAGTTGCCGTCCTCCACCTCGCGCAGCTCGTGTCCGTCGATGATCGAGTCCCTCGTCGTGATCAGCCGCACCAGCTCGCCGTCGGGCGAGCGGACCTCGTGCGCCATGCGCGGGTCGCGTCCGTAGCCGTCGCCGAACGAGCGCGCCCAGGCGATCGTGCCGTCATGCAGCACCTGCGCCCAGAGGGCCCGCGTCGCGGGGCTGTACCACCAGCGCGGCACGCCCCTGCCGTCGAACACGATCACCCAGGGCCGTGCCTCCCGGGAGGCCTTGAAGGCGACCGTGAAGAGGCCCGGCGCGACCGGCCGGAGCGCCTCGAACCGCCAGGCGGGAAAGTCGGCGGGAAGGCAGCGCACCCAGTAGCCGCGGCGCCGCTCGCCGTCGTCGACCGAGAGCGCGAAGTCCTCGCCGGGGCCGACGCCCGGATCGACCCGAAACGCTCCGCCGCGCGCCGCAGCGCCGCCGACCCGGATCGTCGCGGAGTCGCGTGCCGTGGCCTCGATCGGTGCCGCGCCGCCGCGGCCGCATCGTGAGACGTAGCGGGTCTCGGACGGGTCGAAGGTGGGGAGGAGGCCCGTGATCGTGACGGGAGAGGGCCGGCTCGGCGGCTCGCTCCCGCCGTCGAGCTCGTGGACGACGAGCGCCAAGGCGAGCACGCTCAGGATGCCGGCGCCGAGCATGGAAAAGGGCTTGGCGCGGTTCACCTCAGACGGCTACCCGGTCGCTCGCCCCGGATTCGAAGTCGAGCGGAGACCGCCCGGGCGCGAGGGTCAGGCCGGCAGCGCCGCGGGGGCCGGGCGGGACCGCCTGCCTTCGCGGGCGGGCAGCAGGAGCGCCGAGATGCAGACCATCCCGAACGCGGAGGCCTGGAGGGTGATGCCGAGCGGACCGCTCGAGAGCGGGTCCCCGAAGACGAGGACGCCGCCGGCGATCTGGGTCGCGTTGGCGACGAGGCCCATCAGGCCGATCGTCTCGATCGCCTCGCCCTGCTGAAGCGCGCCCACGGCGGCGTACTGCGCGAGCACGCCGCAGACGACGATCAGCCCGATCCAGGGGACGACGAGAGCGAGGGACGCGCCGCCCTCCCCGGTCAGTCCCTTGATCGCCACGCCGGCGAACGCGAAGAGGGTGCCCGCGAGGGCGGCGAGCAGGGCGGCGCGGCGGGGCGCGAAGCGCTCGGAGCGGTGCCCGAACGCGAGCCCGACCGCGAGCAGCGCGAGCGCTCCCTCGAAGCCGAGGATCGGCGCCAGGCCGAAGTCGGAGTGGCTGCCGTCGACGCTCGGCAGCGTCACGGCGAGCAGCGCGAGCCCCGTGCCGCCGAGCAGCAGCGCCAGCCAGTGCCTGCGCTCCACCGGGTCGCCGAAGAGCCGCTTCGACATCACGGCGAGCGAGACGGCGCCGACCGCGAGGACCGCCTGCACGATCGAGAGCGGCGCCATCGAGATCGCGGCGACGTGCAGCAGCCAGGCCGCCGCGGCCACGACCCAGCCCGCCGCGAACCAGCGCGAGGCCGCGAGGTTCCTGGCGGCGCGCAGCGGTTGGCGGATCCGGATCGGGGCGACGCGCTGGCAGCCGCGGTGCTTGAGCAGCGAGGCCAGGTTGGCCATCGCGGCCGCGACGAAGGCGAGGGCTATCCCCGCCTGGATCGAAGTCATGCCTGCGGGATGCTCAGTCGTTGCCGGGCGGCGGCAACCGCCGCCGAGGACGTCTGGCAGGCCTTGGCGATCGCGCTGTCCGGGCGCTCGGGCGCACGGCGCACCTCGAACTCGATCAACCCGGCACGCCTGAGGCTGAAGCGCGCGTCCCGGGTGCTGTCCGCCGGGGCCGCGTCGAGGGCCGCCTCGGCCGCTCGCTGCCGCCGGCAGGCGAGGCAGAGCTCGCCCTCGGCGCACTCGGCCCAGCTCTCGGGGAGCGGCGCCCGCCCGCCGTCGAGCCGGCTGACCGAGACGCCGCAGTCGCGGCAGGTCCACTTGCGCTCGGCGGCGGGGGCCATGCTCACCGCGCGACCTGCGCCCGGCGGCGGTTGCGGGGACGGCGAGCGCCCGACGGCGAGGCGGCGACGGCCTTGCGGTGCCCGCGCCCCTGGTCGAACTCGCGGGAGAGGCCGAGGTCCCCCGCCATGCGCCGGACCTCCTCCGCCTGGTCGGCGAGGACGAAGCTGATCCCGGTCCCGCGGCGCCCGGCCCGGCCGGTACGGCCGATGCGGTGCACGTAGGCGTCGCGGTCGCCGGGGGCGTCGAAGTTGACCACGTGTGTGACGTCCTCGACGTCGATCCCGCGCGCGGCGACGTCGGTCGCGATCAGCGCCAGCACCTCGCCGGACTCGAAGCGGGCGAGCGCCCGTTCGCGCTGGCCCTGGCTCTTGTCGCCATGCATCGCGACCGCGTCGATCTGGCGCGCCCGCAGGCGTTTGGCGAGGCGGTCGGCGCCGCGCTTGGTCCGCACGAAGACCAGCGTGCGGCCCCCCTCCTCGTCGCGCAGCTGCTCGACCAGGTGGTCGAGCTTGGTGCTCTGCGAGTCGACGTGGAGGAAGCGGTGCTCGATGTCGGCCTTGCCGCGCTCGCTCGCGGCCTGGGTGTGGCGCCGGGCGTCGCGCGTGTAGGCGGCGGCGACCTTGCCGGTCGCGCCCTCGAGCGTCGCCGAGAAGAACAGGGTCTGGCGGTCCGCGGCGGTCTGGGCGACGATCCGGTCGACGACCGGCTTGAATCCCATGTCGAGCATGCGGTCGGCCTCGTCGAGGACGAGGACGCGGACGCTCGCCAGCGAGACGACGCCGCGGGCGATCAGGTCCTCCAGGCGGCCCGGCGTGGCGACGAGGACATCGGCGCGGCGCGCGGCCTTGGTCTGCGGGCCGAAGCCGACGCCGCCGTAGACGGCGGCGATGCGCAGCCCGAGGGTCTCGGCGACGGAGCGCAGCTCGTCGACGATCTGGCCCGCCAGCTCGCGCGTCGGCGCGAGGACGAGAGCGCTGGCGTCGCCGGCGCTGGGCTCGATGCGCTCGATCAGCGGGATGCCGAAGGCGAGCGTCTTGCCCGAGCCGGTCGGCGACTGGACGAGCAGGTCGTGGCCGGCGAGCGCGTCGCGCACGACCAGCTGTTGGACGGGAAAGGGCTGGGTGATGTCGCGGCGCGCAAGCGCACTCACGACAGGCTTGGAGATGCCGAGATCGGCAAACGAGGTGATGACGTGGCTCCTTTTTGAGCGTCTAAGGGGAGATCCTGCGACCCCTAGGCGCTAAGCGGCGCACGGAGGAAACGGAACCTCTCGGGCGGCCCGATTGGCCTGCCCGACCGATTCACCGTAGCAGCCGCCGGCCGAGCCATGGACCGATGGGGGAGCGAATGGTCGACGCCGTGCGCACCGTGCGAGTCGGCTCGTCCAATAGCGTCCGCCCGTGGACCTCGTCTGGACGCTGCTCGGCATCGCCCTGATCGCGCTGGCGCTGCGCGACATATTCGACGTGCTCTTCCACCCGCTGGGCAGGGGCATCGTCGCCCGCCGCGTGGTCGGTGCGGTGTCCGCCGTCGGCCGGTCGATCGGCCCGGCGGCGCGCACGACGAGGCTCCTCGTCGGCCCGCTCGGCTACGTCGCCGCGATCGCGACCTGGGCGACGCTGCTGGCGGTCGGCTGGGCGCTCGTCTTCCTGCCCCATCTCCCCGAGGGCTTCACCTTCGACCCGGGGCTGAACCCGGCCGAGCACTCCGGCTTCGGCGACGCCCTCTACGTCTCGCTGGTCAACCTGACCAGCCTCGGCTACGGCGACATCTCGCCCGCCTCCAGCGTCCTGCGCCTGCTCGGGCCGGTCGAGACGATGTTCGGGCTCGGCCTGCTCACGGCGAGCATCTCCTGGCTGATCTCGATCTACAGCGCGATCAGCCGCCGCGACTCGCTCGCCCACGAGGTGCTCCTCACCAAGGAGGCGGAGGAGCGGCTCGGCGAGAAGCTGGCCGACGCCGACCCCGAGCTGCTCGAGCGGATGCTCACCTCGTTCGCCGACCAGCTGATCGCCACGCGCCGCGACCTGATCCACTTCCCGATCACGCACTACTTCCGCACCGAGGACGAGGAGCGGGCGCTCTCGGGCCTGCTGCCCTTCCTGTCCTCGCTGGTGGAGGAGGCGAGCGAGGAGCAGCGGCCGCACGCCCTGCGGGTCCGTGCCGAGATGCTGCGGATGGCGATCGACGACTTCGCCGAGACGCTTCGGCTGCGCCTGCGGATCCCCGGCGAGAGCACCGAGGCGACGCTCGAGCACTACCAGAGCGAGCACGGACGGTCGCGCGGAGCCGGCGACTGAGCCATCCCTGCGTCTATGCCGCACGTCACGGTGGCCGGCCAGGGCGCCTGGCAGAATCAGCCGTCGTGGCCGTCGACGCTTCCGCCGAGCACCTCGACGTGCTGATCGTCGGCGCCGGCCTCTCGGGGATCGGCGCCGCCTGGCACCTGCACGACCGCCACCCGGGGCGCAGCTACGCGATCCTCGAGGCGCGCGGCGACCTGGGCGGGACCTGGGACCTGTTCCGCTACCCCGGCATCCGCTCGGACTCCGACATGCACACGCTCGGCTACCGGTTCAAGCCCTGGACGGCCGAGAAGTCGATCACCGACGGCGAGTCGATCCTCGACTACGTCCGCGAGACCGCCCGCGAGCACGCGATCGACGAGCGGATCCGCTACCGGCACCGGGCCGTTCGCGCCGAGTGGTCGACGGCCGAGTCGCGCTGGACGGTCGAGGCCGAGCGGACCGACACCGGCGAGCTCGTGCGCCTCACCTGCGACTTCCTCTGGACCTGCAGCGGCTACTACAGCTACGACGGCGGCTACACCCCCGAGTTCGAGGGGCGCGAGCGCTTCGCCGGCGAGGTCATTCACCCCCAGCACTGGCCCGCGGACCTCGACTACGAGGGCAAGCGCGTCGTCGTGATCGGCAGCGGCGCGACCGCGGTCACGCTGGTCCCGTCGATGGCGGAGCGGGCGGCGCACGTGACGATGCTGCAGCGCTCGCCGACCTACATCGTCTCGCTGCCGGCCGCCGACCCGATCGCCGGCCTGCTGCGGCGCTTCCTCCCGCACAGGGCGGTCTACTCGCTCGTCCGCTGGAAGAACGTCCTCCTGCAGACGGCCGTCTACCAGCTCGCCCGCCGCCGGCCGAACGCGGTCAAGCGGATGGTCCGCCGCGGCCTCGAACGGGCGCTGCCGCCGGGCTACGACATCGACACGCACTTCAAGCCGAAATACGACCCCTGGGACCAGCGCCTCTGCCTCGTCCCCGACGGCGACCTGTTCGAGGCGATCTCCAGCGGCAGCGCCTCGGTCGTCACCGACCGGATCGAGACGTTCACCGAGCGCGGGCTGAGGCTCGAGTCGGGCACCGAGCTCGAGGCCGACGTGGTCGTCACGGCGACGGGGCTCAACCTGCTCTTCCTCGGCGGCATCGAGCTGGCCGTCGACGGCGAGCCGGTCGACCTGCCGCGGACGATGACCTACAAGGGGATGATGCTGAGCGGCGTCCCCAACTTCGCGTTCACCGTCGGCTACACCAACGCCTCCTGGACGCTCAAGGCAGACCTGACCTCGGAGTACGTCTGCCGGCTGCTCTCGCACATGGACGCGCACGGCCACCGCCGGGCCGTCCCGGAGGTCTCCGACCCCGACATAACCGAGCAGCCGCTGCTCGACTTCACCTCCGGTTACGTCCTGCGCTCGCTCGACCAGTTCCCCAAACAGGGCTCCAAGGAACCCTGGAAGCTGCGCCAGAACTACGTCTTCGACCTGCAGACGATCAGGCGCGGCGCGATCGACGACGGCACGATGCGGTTCTCGAGCCCGGCGCCCCAGACGCGACCGGTCGAGCAGGCGACCGCCTGAGATCAGTTTGCCCTGAGCGTTCCGAAACCTCGCGGGCTTGCTCGTGTTTCACCCGGGCATGGGAAGAGCGCCGGCCCGCCGTCTGGTCGTAGGCCTACTCGGATTCGCCGTTGCAGGGGGGATGTTCCTTGCCCCGGCGAGCAATGCCGCACAGCCTCTGCGCGGCGCCCTCGACCCTTCTTTCGGGCACGGAGGCCGCGCCTTCTCGGACCTCGGTCCAGGCTTCGCCTCGTCCGGATTCACCTCCGTGATCCGCCAGAGCGACGGCAAGCTGCTCCTCGCAGGGGCGTTCGGAGTAGAGGACTGGGAGGTGGAGGCCGTCGTCCAGCGCCGAGAGCCGGATGGCCGTCTCGACCTCGGGTTCGGGACCGGCGGCACGGTGGTGGTCGCGCACAGGGGCCATGGCGGACCGAGTGCGCTGGCGATCGACGGCGACGGTCGATCCCTCGTCGGCGTCGGGCAGTCTTCGGGCCTCTGCGGCGCGACCTCGACCGTCCTTCGCCTGGATCGCCAGGGCACGCCCGATCCCACCTTCGGCGACGACGGGAAAAGCCGGATGATTCCCCTCGGGAGCGAACGCATCGCCGTCGATGCCCACGGCAGGATCCTCGTCGCCGGGTCGGCCGGGTTCGGGCCCTGCACCAAGTCAGGCAACCAGTACAACCTCGCGATCGCGCGGCTTCGGCCGGATGGGACCCTCGACCCCAGCTTCGGCGACGACGGTCGCGTGGAGACCGGGGCCGTCGCCGACGTCGAGGACACCTTTGCCACCGGTCTGGCGGTCGGCGAGGACGGGTCCATCCTCGTTGCCGGCGATAGATCGGTGCTCCGTCTCACCTCCGACGGTGCCCTCGACGCCGGCTTCGGCAATGGCGGCGTGGTCGAGCCACCGCCCGGTCCACAGGCCCTGCTCGCGCTTCCCGGCGGCGATCTGATCGTGGCCGGCTCGAGCTCGAGCGGGTACGGCGGTCGAACCTGTTGCCTCAGGCCCGGCGACTTCGTCGTCAGTCGGTACCGCCCCGACGGCAGTCCCGACCCGCGCTTCGGCGACGCGGGCCATGTCAGCCTCGACGTCGGCGAGATCGACGACGTGGCGGCCCTGGTTCGCGCACCGGCGGGCGGTCTCGTCCTCGCGGGCAACATCACCGCTTCGGACGCGTGCCTGGGCGGCGACTGTCGCTTCACGCCGATCCTGGCGCGCCTCACGCTCGACGGCAGGCTGGACCCGAGCTTCGGCGAGGCGGGCCTCACCGCGCCGGGCCTGCCCGGCGGCCCGCCGACCCCCTATTTCATCCCACCGCTCGCCGCGCTCGCGATCGCCCCCAGCGGCCAGATCCTCCTCGCGGGAGGAGCCGGGCGCTACGGCGATGCCTTCGTCCTCGCGCGCCGGCCGGACGGAAGTCCCGACACCAGCTTCGGAGACGGCGGCTCGGTGCAGAGGGTGCGGCGGCTGCCGAGCGAGACCGTCGCTTCCCATCTGGCGGTCGGGCCGGGCGGGCGCGTCCTCGTGTCCGGCTGGAGCAACACCGGCATGCACTCCTGGCGGGACGTCGTGCTCGGCTTCAGGCGCGGGGGCCGGCCGGACCGCAGGTTCGGGGCGGGCGCCGGCTTCGCGGCCGTCGGGCAGTCCGACGGTCCGCTGGGAGTCGACGGTCGCGGACGCATCTACGCCGTCGAAGGGCACCACCTGGGGCGGTTTGCACCCGGCGGCCGGCCCGACCGGGGCTACGGCAGCGAGGGCCTCGCGTCCCTGCCGGGGGGCTTCGCGGTCGGCGCCCTGCGCGTGCGACGCGACGGCAGCGCCATCGTCGCGGGCCGCCTCGCCGAGCGCCCGGGGATGGCGGTCTTCCGGCTGACTTCCGACGGTCGCCCCGATCGCCGCTTCGGCAAGGGCGGTCTCGCAGTTGCCGGCTCCGGACGCGACCGGTGGGCGAGAGCCGTCTCGGCGGTCGTCGATCCCGAGGGCCGGGTGGTCCTGCTCGGGAAGGTGGGCGCCCGGACGGCCCTCGTCCGCTTCCTGCCCGACGGCAGACGCGATACCGGCTTCGGTGGACCCAGCGGGTTCCGCGTCCTCCCGTTCGCCGACCCCGATAAGGCGGCTGTCGCGATTCACCCCGGCGGCGGGATCCTGGTCGCCGGCACTGGAGCGGGGGCGCCGGGCATCTCCCTGCTGCGCCTTCGCGTCGATGGCAGGCGTGACCGCTCGTTCGGCCGTCGCGGCCACGTCCGCGTCGGCCGCGTCCGTGTCCGTGAAGCAGAGCCGCTGGCGATCCTCCCCGGGCGCCGGCAGATCGTCCTAGTCGTCAGTCGCGGCAGCTTCGGCGAGAGCGGCGTCGTCCTTGCGGGCTACCGACCGGATGGCAGCATCGATCGCCGCTTCGGCCGCGGCGGGGCCCTCGTCGCGGCTGCCTCCCAGCCTCGCCCCTTTCGCCCGGTCGCGGCAGCACGGCAGCCCAACGGGCGCGTCGTCGTCGCCGGGACGGTCGGGAGGATCGAAGAATCCGGGGCCGACGTCGGGCTGCTCCGTTTTCGCTGAGCGCCGGCTCCGGCGAAACCTCGACAACGCCTAGACCGCTCACCAGTGAGCGTCGTGCTTCTCCATCACTCCCAGCCCGGCTGCGAGCGGCAGGCCGTCGAGCGAGCCGGAGAAGCTGCCGAAGCGAAGCCGGTAGCTGGAGCGCAGGAGGAGCAGGTTGTCGCGGCGGGCGCGCTCGGTCTCGGCCTCGAAGCCGAGCGTGGCGCCGTCCGCGAACTCGATCCCGTCGAGGCCGCGGAACGAGACCGGTCGCGGCTCGGCGGGCGTGCCGTCGACCCAGATCGCCCGCTCGCTGCCCTCGGGCGGGTCGTTGATCCCCTCGACCAGGTTCCAGGCGACGGCGCGACCGTCGGCGGCGCTGCCGACACCGGCCGACCAGAGCCAGCTCGTGTGCCGCTGGTGGTAGCCGTCCGATTCGTCGTCGACCGCGAGCGCGTCGATCTCCCAGCGGCGTCCGCCGGCCTCGACCGTGCCGCGCACCGGAACGCCGGCCCGCTTGCGCGTCCAGGCCCAGCCCGCGCCGCTCGGGCACCTCGCCTCGATCGGGGTGGCGTCGCCGAGCCGCAGGCTCGCGCGCACGTCCCGCGCCGCGATCTCGATCCGCTCGCCGTCCATCCGCACCTCGCGCGAGCCGGGCCGCAGGCTGGTGTGGTCGTAGCGGCGCCCGTCGCGCCGGTCCCAGAGCACCCAGAACGACTGCCCGAGCGGGCCGACCCGGGCCCGCGCCGCGCAGAGCATCAGCTCCTCGCCGAAGACGGCGACGTAGCGCCAGCGCTTGCGCAGCCGGTTACCCACCCATGCCCTCCAGCCGCTCGGCGAGTCGGTTCATCCCGCGCTCGCGGGCGGCCGCGGCGGCGCCGGCCCAGTCGGTCGGCCGGTCGGGGGGACGCTCGACGCCGGCGTCGCGCAGCGTCGCGATGTCCTTGAAGGCGAGCAGGTCCTCGCGCGCCTCGATCAGGGCACCGCGCAGCGCCGGGCGCCGCTCGCGGATCGCGTTGTCGAGCACCGCCTCGAGGCTGCCGTGGCGGCGCAGCAGCTCGGCCGCCGTCTTCGGGCCGACGCCCTTCGCGCCCGGCAGCCCGTCGGAGGGGTCGCCGCGCAGGGCGATGAAGTCGGGGACCAGCCCTGGGTCGATCCCGTAGCGCTCGCGCACTTCCTCGGGCGTCACCGCTTCGGCGCCTTTGTTGCCGGTGCGCACGTAGAGCACCGTCACGGCCTCGCTCGCGCACTGGTACATGTCGCGATCGCCGGTCAGCAGCAGCGCCCCCCCGCCCGCCTCGGCCTCGCGGCGGGCGTAGGTGCCGAGCAGGTCGTCGGCCTCGAGCGAGTCGCTGACCGCGACGGTCCAGCCGAACGCCTCGAAGAACGGGCGCGCGTCGGCCCACTGCGGCGTCAGCCCGTCGGGCATCTCGACCCGGTCGGCGTGGTAGGTCGGGTACAGCTCGGTCCGGTAGGAGGCGGCGTCGGGCCCGAAGCAGAGCACGACCGCACGCGGCCGGTGTTCTTCGACCTCGCGCAGGATCAGGTTCGCCGCGCCGAGCAGCGCGTTGACCGGCTTCCCGTCCGGCCCCTTTATCGAGTCCGGCAGCGCGTAGAAGGCCCGGAACAGCATCGACGGCGTGTCGACGGCAAGCAGCGGGGCGGACATGGGAGGCAGCTTACGTCGCAGTTCGGGACGTGCCGTCTGAAGAGTGCCCCATAGGGCACCAAAGGGACGGCACGTCCGCCCTCGGGGGGCCGGCTCGGCCGGTTCGCTAGGTTCGTCCGCTGTGAGCGAGAGCGCTCTACACATCGAGGACCTGGTGAAGCGCTACGCGACGGGGGTCGAGGCGCTGCGCGGGGTCTCGCTCGACATCGCGCCGGGCGAGCTGTTCGGGCTGCTCGGGCCGAACGGGGCCGGGAAGTCGACGCTGATCCACTGCACGACCGGCCTCGCGCAGCCCACGTCCGGGGCGATCCGGATCTTCGGCTACGACGCGATCGACCACTATGCCGACGCGCGCCAGGCAGTGGGCTTGGCTCCGCAAGAGCCAAACCTCGATTGGTTCCTCACCGTCGAGGAGACGCTCGACTACCACGCCGGCTACTTCGGGATGCCGAAGCGCGAGCGGCGCGAGCGCTCCAACGAGCTGCTCGAGACCTTCTCGCTGACCGAGAAGCGCGACGAACGGACCCGCACCCTCTCGGGCGGGATGAAACGGCGGCTGATTCTCGCCCGCGCGATGATGCACCGGCCGCGCCTGCTGATCCTCGACGAGCCCACCGCCGGTGTCGACGTCGAGCTGCGCCTGGAGCTCTGGCACTACGTTCAGCGGATCAACCAGGAGGGGACGACGATCCTGCTCACCACCCACTACCTGGAGGAGGCCGAGCAGCTCTGCGACCGGATCGCCTTCATCACCGACGGGCAGATCGTCGGCCTCGGGACCAGCCCAGAACTGGCCGAGAGCTACGGGGTCAGCACCCTCGAGGATGCCTACCTGGCCCTGGTCGGCCGCAAGGAGCTCTCGCGCTCGCACGTCGAGGTGACCCCGGCATGAGTGCACGGGGCGCTTTTTTCGCGCATACCGTCAGAAAGGCGCCCGCATGAGCGCCGCCCAGATCCGGCTCTTCACCCTGTGGCGGCGCGAGGCGAACCGCTTCATGAAGATCAAAAAGCAGACGATCGGCGCGCCGATGCTGGAAACCTTCCTCTACATCTCGGTCTTCGGCGCGGCGCTCGGCTCGCGGGTCGGCGAGCTGCACGGGATCGACTATGTGGTCTTCGTCATCCCCGGCCTGATCATGATGGCCTGGTCGATCAACGCCTTCACCAACAACTCCTCCTCGATCCTCCAGCAGAAGTTCCAGGGCGCGATCCAGGACCAGCTTTCCTCGCCCGCCTCGCCACTGGAGCTGCTGCTCGCCTTCTCCTTCGGCGGCTTCATGCGCGGCCTGATCGTCGCCGCGCTCACCTTCGTCGCCGCCTCGTTCCTCGTCGACCTGCCGGTCGAGCACTTCCTCGTGCTGGCCCCGTCGCTCTTCCTCGTCGGCTTCTTCTTCTCGCTGCTGGGCGTGCTGATCGGTGTCCGCGCCGAGCAGTTCGACGACGTCGCCTTCGCGCAGACCTTCGTCCTGCAGCCGCTGATCTTCCTCGGCGGCGTCTTCTACTCGGCCTCGCTGCTCCCCGAGCCGTTCCAGACCCTGACCCACTTCAACCCGATCTACTACATGATCAACCTGGTCCGCTACGGCTTCCTCGGCTACAGCGAGGCCAGCATCGCGCTCTCGCTGCTGGCGCTGAGCGCCGCGACCGCCGTCCTCTTCGCGATCAACCTGCGCCTCTTCTCGCGCGGCTACCGGCTGCGGGCCTGACCGGTTCCACCGTCCCGCATGGCGCGAAAGTCGGACATATTGCGACCTTCGCGCCAAGCGCAGCGAAATATCAGTCGTCGAGCCAGACGTGCTCGAAGCGCAGGCCGCGGCGATCGGCGTGGAGCAGGCCCATCGAGCGGCGCGGGGCGCGGCGGCGCTCGGTCGGGCTGCCGGGGTTGAAGACCTGGAAGCCGTCGGCTTGCTCGTGCAACGGCATGTGGCTGTGGCCGAAGACGACCGCGTCGGCCTCAGGGAAGCGCAGTCGGAGCCGCTCCAGCCGGCCTCGGGCGGGACCCGCGTCGTGGAGGACCGCGACGATCCGGCCGTCGAGGTCGATCTCCAGCGCCTCCGGCAGGAGACGGCGCAGCTCGGCGTCGTCGACGTTTCCGTGGACGGCGTGGACCGGCGGGCCGATCGCCTCGATCTCCCTCAGCACGGGGAGGGTCGAGAAGTCGCCGGCGTGGATGACCGCCTCGGCCGCGGCGATCAGCTCGGCGCAGCGCTCGGGCAGCCGGCGGCTGCCCTTCGGCATGTGGGTGTCTGAGACGACGGCGATCGGCAAGGTTTGGCATCTTGATCGAATCGAGTCGACCGAATAGGTTCTCGGCTCGCAACTCCCCCGAACGCTGCGCCGCCCGGCGGCGCGGAAAGGAAGCTCGTGACCCGACATCTCCGTCGCCGCGGCATCGCCGCAGCGCTCGCCGCTTTGGCAGCACTCGTCCTGGTCTCCGCCTTCGCACCGGCCTTCGCCGGCGCCGCGACCGTCTACATGAAAGCCGACAAAAAAGGCCTTAGCTTCGTCGCCCCCAAAACGGTCTTCGCCGGCGAAGAGCTGAAAGTCGTCAACCAGTCGGACCCGAGGAAATTCGGTCCCCACACCTTCTCGCTGGTGACCAAAGGCTCGCTCCCGAAGACCCCGAACGCGCGCAAGCAGTGCTTCGCCAAAGCCCACATCTGCAGGGCGATCGCGGCCTGGCACGGCGTCAAAGGCAACGGGCCGGTCAAAGTGAACCCCGCCGAGGCGGGCCTCGAGGGCTGGGACACGCTCGGCAGCCCGACCAAGAAGGGCGACTCGTGGTTCACCGGCAACAAACCGGGCACGTCGTTCGAGCAGGTCGTCAGCGCCGACGTCTCGGCCGGCCCGACGAGGCTCTACTTCCTCTGCGCGATCCATCCCTGGATGCAGGGCTCGACCGAGGTCGTCCCGCCCGTCGTAGTCCCGGCTGGTTGAGCGACGCCTGGTCCGACGCCATCTGAGCCCCGCCTGGGGCGCCGAGCCTTTCTCGGCGCCCTGGGCGGCGGTGCCCTCGCCGCGCTGCTCCCCTTGCGGGGACGTGCGGGCGGCCTTGCGCCGGCCGCGGCTCCTCCGCCCGGCGGGCAAGCACCGGTACCGCTGCGCCGCCGTGGCGGGCCGACTCCGTTCCGCGCCCGCCTGCCGATCCCGGAGGAGCTGACCGGCGCGCGGCTCGAGATCCCGATCCGCGAGGCGGACCTGCAGATCCTCCCGGGGGAGAGGACGAGGATGTGGACCTACGGCGGGACCTTCCCGGGCCCGACGATCCGCCGGCCGGCCGGGCACCGCACCGAGGTCACCTTCCACCACCGGCTCCCGCGTGAGGCCGGGGAGCTGACGGTCCACCTGCACGGCGGGCACAACCGCAGTCGCTTCGACGGCCAGCCCGGCGGCTTGACCCGCTCCCAGCCGAGGTCCTTCTACTGCCAGATCCCGTACGGCCTCTCGCCGCGCGAGTCGGGCAACGACCTGCTGATCTCACCCGGGGAGAGCCGGACCTACGTCTACGACCTGATCGAGGACGGCCGACCCGAGCGGGCGGCGTTCCAGTGGTACCACGACCACCGCCTCGACCGGACCCGGATCAACATCTGGCGCGGCCTGGCGGGCATGTGGATCCTCGACGACCAGCTCGACAGCTCGCTGCCGCTGCCCACCGGCGAGCGCGACCTGCCGCTGGCGATCGCCGACCGCAGCTTCGGGCCGCGGAACCAGCTGGCCGACCCGTTCGCCACCCAGCGCCCGCCCGGCGACGGCGTGCTCGGCGCCCGCGTGCTGGTCAACGGCGCCTACATGCCGCACCACCGGGTGAGCGCGCGGCGCTACCGCCTGCGCCTGCTCAACGTCTCCAACTTCCGCTCCTACAACCTCCACCTCTCCAACGGCGCGCCGCTGGTCCAGATCGGCACCGACAGCGGCCTGATGCCGAGGCCGGTCCGCCGCCGCGAGATCCTGCTCGGGCCGGGCGAGCGGGCCGAGGCGATCGTCGACTTCGCGGGGGAGGGGGGAGGGACGGTCGAGCTGCGCAGCGGGCCGCTTCGGCGCGGGGAGGGCGGCGCCGGCGCGCGCCCCTACGTCGGCGCCTTGATGCAGTTCCGTGTCGCCCCCGGGCGGGTGCCCGACCGCACCCGCGTGCCGCGCTCGCTGCGGCCGCTGCCGGCCTGGGCGCGCCAGGCTGCGCGACGGCTCGACCGCGCCGGCGGCAGGCCGGACCGCACCTGGACGATCTCGATCGGCGGCCTGTTCAAGACCACCTGGCTGATCAACGGCCGCCGCTTCAACCCGGCGCGATCCGAGGCCTTCCCGGCGCTCGGCACGACCGAGACCTGGGAGATCGTCAACCGCACCGGCGTCGCCCACACGATGCACATGCACCACACCGACTGGTACCTGCTCGCCCGCGACGGCAGGCCGCCGCCGCCCTGGGAAGACTGCCTCAAGGACACCTTCTTCGTCCACCCCGGGGAGCGGATCCTCGTCGCCGGCCACTTCGCCGACTACACCGGCAGGTTCCCGATCCACTGCCACATGCTCGACCACGAGGACCACGGCCTGATGTCGCAGTTCGAGGTCGTGCGGCGCGGACCGGACCGCCCCGGCTAGCCGGCGTGCGGGCGCAGCGCGAGGATGACCATGTCGTCGCGCAGGACCCCGCCGCCGCGCACGACCGCGTCGGCGCGGATGCGCTCGGCCAGCTCGCCGAGCTCCTCGCCGGCCAGCCCCTCGGCCAGCTCGGCCAGTGTGTCGGGCTCGCAGTGGGCGGCCACCGGCCCGGCCTCGAGCCAGCCGTCGGTGTAGAGCAGCAGCGTCTCGTCGGGTTCGACCGTCGTCTCGTGCCGCGCCACGTCGAGGTCGGCCAGCGCGCCGAGCATCGCCCCGCCGCCGAGCTGGCGCGCGCCGCCCTCGCGGCCGAGGTGGATCGCCGCCGGGTGGCCGGCGGCGGCGAGGCAGGCGCTCCAGCCCCCGCCGTCACGCCGCATCCGCACCAGCAGCGCCGTGGCGAAGTCGTTCAGGGTCGTCCCTTCGCGCAGCAGGTCGTTGACCCGTTGCAGGACTTCGCCGGGCTCGTCGATCTCCCGCGTCAGCCCCCGTACCGAGTGGCGCAGCGCCACCGAGACCCCCGCGGCGCTGCTGCCCTTGCCGGCGACGTCGCCGATCAGCACCCAGCAGCCGTCGTCGGTCGGCAGCACGTCGTAGAGGTCGCCGCCGATCTCGATCCCCTCGCCGGCCGCCTCGAAGACGACCGAGATGTCGAGGCCCGGGATCTCGGCCGGCCGCGGCGGCCGCAGCCCGCGCTGGAGGCTTTTGGCGATCCGGTCGCGCTCCTGGTAGAGCCGCGCGTTGTCGAGCGCCAGCGCCGCGCGGTCGCCGAGCTCGCCGAGCAGCTCGAGGTCCTCGGAGTCGTAGCGGAGGTTGCTGTGGGCGTGCAGGAAGGAGAGCGCGCCGATCGTGCTGCCCCTCGCGATCAGCGGCACGACGGCCGCCGAGCGGTAGCCCGCCTCGCTCATCAGGCGACGGTGCTCCTCGCTCTGGGCGACCTGCTCGATCGAGTCCGCCGAGGTGAGGTCCGACCAGGCCATCGGCCGCCGCGCTCGCACCACCTGCGCCACCGGATGCTGCCCGTTGGGATCGAGCGGGGTCTGGCGACGGATCTCTTCGAGCCGCGCCGCCGCCGCGGGGTCAGCCCCGGCGACGATGCTGTCGCCGAGCCGGCCATCCGGGCGGACGAAGTCGATCAGGCAGAGCTCGGCGACCTCGGGCACGGCCGTCTGGACGATCTTGCGCGCCGTCGCGATCGGGTCGAGCGAGGTGTCGAGCGCCCCCGTCGCGGCGACGAGGAACTCCTCGGCCCGGCGGCGCCGGCGCTCGGCGGTGATGTCGCGCGCGACGACCGAGGCGCCGACGATGCCGAGGATCGGGTGCTCGATCGGCGACACCGTCAGCGAGACGTCGATCCGTGCGCCGTCTTTGCGGATCCGTTCCGTCTCGTAGGTCTCCAGTCGTTCGCCCTGCTTGACGCGGTCGAGGATGCGCTGCTCCTCGTTGCGGTGGTCGTCCGGGATCAGGAAGGAGATGTGGGTGCCGACCGCCTCCGCCTCGGTGTAGCCGTAGAGCGCTTCCGCGCCGCGGTTCCACGAGGTGAGGACGCCGTCGAGGTCCTTGCTCAGCACGGCGTCCTGGGTACCGCGGACGACCTCGGCAAGGTGGTGGCGGACCCGTTCGACCTCGGTCCGCTCGCTGACGTCGCGCAGGAAGCCGGTGAAGACCGGCGGATCGGAGTCGGCGATCCGCGTCACCGTGAGCTCGACGGGGACGACCCTGCCGTTCGCGCAGTGCGCCGGCAGTTCGATCCGCCTGCCGATCACGACCGACTCGCCGGTCTCGAGGTAGCGCCGCAGCCCGTCGCGGTGCCGCTCGCGCAGGTCGGCGGGGACGATCAGCTCGGCCAGCTCCTCGCCGAGCGCCTCCTCGCGCCGGTAGCCGAACAGGCTCTCCGCAGCCTCGTTGAACTCGATCACGCGGCCGCGATGGTCCATCCCGACGATGCAGTCCAGCGCCGAGGACAGCACCGCGGCTTTGAAGCGCTCGCTCGCACGCGTGCTCGCCTCGGCGCGCCGCCGGTTGACGAACATCGCCAGCTGGTCGCCGAAGCCGGCGAGCAGGTCTTCCAGCTCACCGGGCAGCGACTCGAACGAGTCGGTGTGGAACTCGGCGACCGCGACCACGTTCTGGGGCGCGCCGAGCGGCATCGGGATCGCCAGCGCGGCGGTCAGGCCGATCTCGGCCGCGGCGGCGTGGCGGAGGTAATTCGGGTCGCTGGCGACGTCGGGGCTGAGGCCGATCTCGCCGCGCTCCCAGGCGGTCCCCGGCAGCCCGTCGCCGAGTCCGATCGTCAGGTCGCGACTCGCCCGCCAGAGCGGCTCCGCGTCGAGGTCCGGCTCGTTCCAGCCGGCGACGAAGCGCAGCGGCCGCGAGCCGGCCGGCACTTCCCAGAGCCCGCCGGCGCGCCAGCGCAGCAGGCCCGCGACGGTGGAGAGGAAGCGCTCGGCCACGTCGTCGAGCGACTCGCCCTCGATCAGCTGTGCGGCGAGCGAGCGCTGGAAGCGCAGATAGCGCCGGAGCTCGAGGTCCTCCCCTGGTTGCACTGCGTCAAAGCTACTTCAGTCGGAAGCTCGGACCTCGGTGTCGATCCACTTCAGGTAGCCGTCGCTGCCGGCGACGATCGGTGTGGCGACGATCTCCGGCTCCTCGTAGGAGTGGGCCTCGCGGATCGCCGACTCGACCCGCGGGTAGAGGTCGGCGCGGGTCTTGGCCAGGCACTGCCACTCCTCGGTCTCCTCGACGACCCCCTGCCAGCGGTAGCGGCTGGCGATCGGCCCGACGACCTGGACGCAGGCGGCGAGCCGGCCCTCGACCAGCAGCGACGCGATCCGCTCGGCCTCCCCCTCGGAGCCGGCGGTCGTCAGCACCTGGACGTACTCGGCCATCGCTCGCCAGGGTACGACGTGCCGGGGGTTGGCGGCCCACTATGGGTACCTGACCCCCGGCACGTGCCGGTCTGCCGACGGTCTAGCTGAGCCGCCCGCCGGGGTCGGCGACGAGGATCTCGCCGTCGGCCTCCGGCATGACGAGGATCGCGCCCTCGCCGCTCGCGTAGGCCTCCTCGCCGTGGTAGACGACGTCCATGCCGACCGCCTCGTCGTGCTCGCTCGCCCGCAGCGGCATCACCGCGCCGACCAGCTTGAGCAGGAGGAAGGTGACGACGAAGGCGTAAACCGGGGTGACGAGCGCGGCGACGACCTGCGACCAGAACTGACCTGCGTCGCCGTAGAAGAGGCCGTTGGCGACGCCGTCGTTCCAGCCGACCTGGGCGACCAGGCCGAGGAAGAGGATGCCGGTGAAGCCGGCGATCCCGTGCGCGGCGAGCACGTCGAGCGTCTCGTCGACCCGCGTGCGCGGCCTCCACATGATCGCCATGTAGCACGGCACCGCGCCGAGGAAGCCGAGCGCCATCGCCCAGCCGGGGCTGATGAAGCCGCCGGCGGGGGTGATCAGCACGCAGCCGACGATGATCGCGGTGGCGGCGCCGATCGCGGTGACGCGGCGGCCCCGGATCAGGTCGAGGACGAACCAGGTGAGCAGCGCGCAGGCTGGGGTCAGCAGGGTGTTGACGAAGGCGAGCACGCTCTGCGCGCCGGTGTTGACGCCGCTGCCGCCGTTGAAGCCGAACCAGCCGAACCAGAGCAGGCCGGCGCCGACCAGGACGTAGACGGCGTTGTGGGGGAGGAGCGCCTGGCGGCCGTAGTCTTTGCGCGCGCCGACGACGAGCGCTGCGGCAAGCGCCGAGAAGCCCGAGCCCATCTCGACCGGCACGCCGCCGGCGAAGTCCAGCGTTCCCTGCTCGGCCAGCCAGCCCCCGCCGAAGGCCCAGTGGGCGAGCACGGCGTAGACGAGCACCGACCAGAGGGCGGCGAATACCATGAAGGCGCCGAAGCGCATCCGCTCGACCACCGCGCCGGCGATCAGCGCCACGGTGATGATGCAGAAGGTGCCCTGGAAGGCCATGAAGAGGAGGTGGGGGATGGTCCCTTCGCCGCGCGGCTCGAAGTCGACCCCGCTGAGCGCGAAGTGCTCCAGCCCGCCGATCAGGTCGCCTTCCCCGTCGAAGGCGAGCGAGTAGCCGATCAGCGCCCAGGTGACGGCGGCGATCGCCACCGCGGCGACGCACATCATGAAGGTGTTGAGCGTGTTCTTGGCCCGCACCAGGCCGGCGTAGAAGAGCCCGAGGGCGAAGGTCATCATCAGGACCAGCGCCGTCGCCGCCAGCATCCAGGCGGTGTCGCCGGTGTCGATTTGAGCGATCGGCAGGATCGCGTCGAGGACGCCCATCAGCCCTTCACCACCGGGGTGACGGCGGCCTCGTCGGACTCGCCGGTGCGGATCCGGACGGCCTGCTCGAGCGGCACCACGAAGATCTTGCCGTCGCCGACCTCACCGGTCCGCGCCCCCTCGCAGAGGGCCTGGACCGTCGGTTCGACGAAGGAGTCCGAGACGGCGACCTCGAAGCGGACCTTGTCGGAGAGGCCCATCTTCACGGTCGTGCCGCGGTAGGTCTCGACCCGCTCCAGCTCACCCCCGTGGCCCTCGACGCGGCTGATCGATACGCCGCGCACCTCGGCGCGGTAGAGCGCTTCCAAGACGTCGTTCGCCTTCTCAGGGCGCACGATCCCGATCACCAGTTTCACGGCTCCTCCTCCGGTCTAAGCAGCTAGAGCGGCGCGAGCCTAACCGATATTCCGCAATCGCCGTCGTGGAGGGGGGAGAGTTTTCGTCGCCAGGCCCTTTAGAAGGGAATGCACGCCCTCCCCCACCTCGCACCGCCGACGCCTCCGGTTATACTCCTCAGTATGACTTATCGCGTCGGACCGAAAGGACAGGTGGTCATCCCCAAGGCGATCCGCGATCGCCTCGACATCGCCCCAGGGGACGAGGTCGTGGTCGAGCAGGACGGGCGGGACGTCCGGATCCGTCTGCACGCCGACGACTTGGCCGCGCGGCGCCGGCGCATCGGCGCCCTGCGCGGCATGTGGTCGGGGCTTCCCGGCATCTCGACCGCCGACCTCGAAGCCGAGAGGCGCGAGGAACGGGAGCGGGAGGATCGCAGGGAACGCGAACGCGCCGAGCGCCTCGGACGCATCTCCCGATGACGGTCGTGCTGGACGCCTGGGCGGTCATCGCCCTCTTCGACGACGAGCCGCGAGCGGCGCCACGGATCGAGGCCGTCCTGGAAGAGGGCCGGGGCGCGATCTGCTCGGTCAACCTGGGCGAGGTGCTCTATCGCCAGGCCCGCATGGCCGGGATGCAGGTCGCGCGGGACGGGGTGGAGGCCCTGCGGCGCGAGGTCGAGGTGGTCGAGCCGGACTGGCCGCTCGTCTCCGCCGCCGCGGCGGTCAAGGCCCGAGGCGGCCTCTCCTACGCGGACGCCTTCTGCATCGCCACGGCGATGCGCCTCGAGGCGCCGCTCTGGACCGGCGACCCCGAGATCCTCGGCCTCGACGCCGGCGTCGAGACGGTCGACCTGCGTTAGCGAGCGCTCAGCGCTCGCAGCCGCGCTCGGGGTCGAAGCCGGCGCCCCCGTTGCAGCGGTCGAAGCCGCCGCCGCCGCGCAGGCGGTCGCCACCGCCGTCGCCCCTGAGGACGTCGGGGCCGGGGTTGCCGGCGAGCAGGTCGGGCCCGCCACCGCCGAGCAGGCGGTCGGCGCCGCCGCCGCCGAAGACACGGTCGAGCGCCGAGCCGGCGACGATGCGGTCGTTGCCGCCGCCGGAGCAGATCAGGTCGCGGCCGGAGAAGGCGAGGACGTTGTCGCCTCCGCCCAGGCCGGCGATCACGTCAGGACCGCCCGTGCCGACGAGCCGGTCGGCACCGGGGGTGCCGACGATCGTCGCCGGGATGCCGCGGCAGGTCGAGGCGGCGGTGACCGTCGTCTCCACCGTCACGGAGTCGTTCGTCGCCAGCGGGTCGGTCTCGACGCTGTCGACCGAGGCGGTGTTGTCGATCGTCCCGACTTTCGTCGGCCGCACGACGATCGTCACGGTCGCGGTCGCGTCTTTGGCGAGGTTGCCGAGGTTGCAGCTGACGTTGTTGCCCCTGGCCTCGCACCTGGCGCCGCCCGTCGCCGTCGCCGAGACGAAGTCGCTGTGGCTGGGGAGGCGGTCGCTGAGGAAGACGTTCGTCGCTTCCTGCGGGCCGTTGTTGGCTACGACGACGGTGTAGGTGAGCGTCGCACCGACCCTGGCGGGGTCAGGGCTGTCGCTCTTCGTAACCGAGAGGTCCGCCACGTCGCCGGGCGCGGTCTGAGCCGCCGGGGCGACCATGAGCGCCGCGGCGAGGGCGGCCAGGGACAGCATCGTGCTCCACCCGAGCTTCCGCATGTTGCGGGTGATTCCCGCCTGCACGCGCGTCAAACCTCCGCTTCGCGCCCGCCTGGACGCTCGTGCGAGTCAGCCTTTTCGGTGCTGTTCGAGCACTTCGCCGAACGCCTTCTCGACTTCGTCGGTGAGGGTCAGCCGGAAGGTCGCGTTGAGCGCCTCGACCGCCAGCGGGCGCAGCTGTTCGATCGCCTCGGTGATCTCCGGCCAGCGCTCGTCCGGGCGCCCCTCCTCGTCGAACGGCTTCCAGACTTCCTCGACGAAGAGCTTGACGAAGGTGCGGGCGGCGGTCTGCGAGGAGCGGTTCAGCCGCTCGATCGCGCCCAGTGCCGCGGGCAGCGAGATCCCGTGGCGGAGCACCTGCTCGGCGGCGCGCAGCAGCGCCGGGCTCGGCGCCTCGTAGCGGTCCTCGCCGAGGGGGATCAGCAGCCCCAGCTTCTGGGCCTTGGCAAGCAGCTTGTCGTCGTCGGTACCGAACCGCTCGGCCAGCTCCTCGCGCGTCAGTACCTCGGGCGCCTCGGTCGCGAACGGCGCGCTGACCGCCTGGCGCAGGCCGACGAAGCGGTCGGCGTCCTCGCCGTGCTCGCCGATCAGCCGCTTGATCGCGCTCAGCTTGAAGCCCTCGGCCTGCATCTCCTGGATCAGCCGCAGCCGGGCGACGTGCTGCCGGCCGTAGTAGCCGATCCGCGCCCGGACCTCGGGAGGGGGGAGGAGGCCGCGCGACTGGTGGTTGCGGATGTTGCGGACCGACATGCCGGTCTCCAGCGCGAGCTGCTCGACCGTGAGGTCGGCCTGCTCGTCCGACCGGGCGGCCTCGTCCGGCCCTCCGGCCGCGTCCGCCGACGGGTCGGCGCGCTTGGGTCCGTGTTTGACCGACATCACCTACAGCCTAGCCTGGTTTGACGTAACCTCAAGCGAGGTAACGTTTATGAGGTAACTATGAACTTGTCCTCGCTCGCCATCGCCGCCGCCAACGCCCCCGCCGCCGCGCCGCCCGCGGGGGGCGCGGCGCTCGACCAGGTGATCCTCGCCTCGGTTGCGGCGAGCGTCCTCACCGCCGCGCTCGTCCTCGCCGGCCTCGCCCACCGCGCCGGCCGGTTCGACGGCCTGCGGCGCCTGGCCGGCTGGGCGGAGCGGATCAGCGGCTACCCCGGCTGGGTCGCGATCCCCGCGGCGGTCACGACGGTCTCGCTGCTGCTCGCCGTCTTCGGCATGTACTGGGACATCGCGCTGCACATCGGCGTCGGCCGCGACGAGGGCCCGCTCGCCAACCCGGCCCACTACTTCATCCTCGCCGGCCTGTTCGGGATCTTCGCGGCCGGGTTCCTCGCGATCGTCCTGCCCGAGGGCAAGCCGAGCGCCGCGTCGATCCGGCTCGGCCCGGACTGGTACGCGCCGCTGGGCGGAGTGCTGATCATGGCCTGCGGCCTCTTCTCGCTGACCGGTTTCCCGCTCGACGACGTCTGGCACCGCCTCTTCGGCCAGGACGTGACGCTCTGGGGGCCGACGCATCTGATGCTGATCGGCGGCGCCTCGATGAGCCTGGTCGGGCTGGCGGTGCTGACCGTAGAGGGGCTGCGGGCTGGCGAGGCAAATGGCAATGGCGGGGCAGAGCGCCGCACGATGTCGCTGGCCCGGGCGATCGCGCTGACCGGCGGGCTGATGCTGGGCCTCTCGACCTTCCAGGCCGAGTTCGACTTCGGCGTCCCGCAGTTCCGCTTCGTCTTCGAGCCGGTGATGATCATGCTCGCCTCCGGGGTGGGGCTCGTCGTCGCGCGCCTCTACGGCGGCCGCGGCGCGGCCCTCGGCGCGGTCGCCTTCTTCCTCGCCCTGCGGGGGCTGCTCGCCGTGACGATCGGCCCGCTGCTCGGCGAGACGACGCCGCACTTCCCGCTCTACGTGGTCGAGGCGCTGGTCGTCGAGGCGGTCGCCTGGCGCATCTCCGCCGACCGCACGCTCGCCTTCGGCCTCTGGGCCGGGCTCGGCATCGGCACCGTCGGCCTCGCCGCCGAGTGGGCCTGGTCGCACGTCTGGATGCCGCTGCCCTGGCCCCCCGAGCTGTTCCCCGAGGCCGCCCTGCTCGGCTTCGCCGCCGCCCTCGCCGGCGCCATGCTCGGCGCCTGGATCGGCACTCGCCTCGCGCTGGACGTGCCGTCTGAAACCGGCCACTATGGGCACCGAAGAAGCGGCACGTCCCCCGATGCGCCCTGGCGCTCGCTGCGGCTGGGGCTGCGGGGCGCCGCAACCGCCGGCGCCGTGGCCGTCGCCGGGATCGTTGCGTTGGCGCTCTACGCGCCGGCCGATGACGGGGTGAGCGCTAGGGTCGTGCTGAGCGCCGCGGGGGCCGGCTCCGCTCGCGAGGCTGGCGGTGGATCCTCCCGCGAGGCCCACGCGAGGGTGACCATGCGGCCTCGTGACGCAACCGGACGGGAGGCTTACGTGACGGTGACGATGCGTCCGCGCGACGCGGCCGACGGGGCGGAGTGGTTCGACGTCACCGCCTGGCAGGGGGGAGGGCTGGTCGTCGAGCCGCTGGAGCGGGTCGGCCCCGGGCGCTACCGGACGGCGGAGCCGATCCCGGTCCACGGCGAGTGGAAGGCGATGATCCGCCTCCACGAGGGCAGCTCGCTGACCGCGCTGCCGATCTACATGCCCGCCGACGCGGCGATCCCGGCCGAGGAAGTCCCCGCCCGCGCCGCCTTCGTCCGGCCTTTCGTCGACGAGACCCGGATCCTCCAGCGCGAGCAGACCGGCGGCGGCCCGCTCGTCGTCCTCGCCGCCTACGCGACGGTGATCGCGATCACCCTCTCGCTGCTCGCCCTGCTCGTCTGGGGCCTGCACCGCCTCGCCTTCGGCCCGCGCTCGCCCCGAACCGGCTCGCAACGGCCGACCGCGCCCCACCCCCGCTACTCGCCGATCAGCTCGACCCGGTAGCCGTCGGGGTCGCGGACGAAGCAGATCCGGTGTCCCTCGGTGCGGCCACCCGGGCGGTAGGGCGGCTTCTCGGGCTCGATCCCGAGCGAGGCGAGCCGTTCGAGCGTGCCGTCGAGGTCCTCGACCCCGAGCGCGATGTGGTTGTAGCCGGTGCCGTGCTCGTAGGAGTCGACGCCGTGGTTGTAGGTCAGCTCCAGCCGCGGGTCCTCGCCGGGCATGCCCATGAAGACGTTGATCGCCTCGTCGCCGATCGGCATCCGACGGCGCTCCTCGAAGCCGAGCTTCTCGTAGAAGTCGACCGAGCGATCGATATCGCCAATCCGGTAGCAGGTGTGCAGGAAGCTCGGCATCCGCGTCTCGGTGCCAAGGCTACCCGCGCTGTGGAGCTTTACCGTGCTGGAGCCCGGTCAAACTCCACAGCGGCTCGACCGATTCCGACGCTGCGGTGCCGGGTACTGTTCGGGACGTGACCGAGACGCGCTCGAAGACGGCCACGGTCCACGGCCGCTCCGTCAACTACGTCGAGGCCGGAGAGGGACCCGTCCTGCTGCTGATCCACGGCATGGCCGGGACCTGCGAGACCTGGCGCGAGGTGATCGAGCCGCTGGCCCGCGACCACACCGTGATCGCTCCGGACCTGCCGGGCCACGGCACGTCGGCCCCGGGCGGAGGCGACTACTCGATCGGCGGGCTCGCCACGTCCCTGCGCGACCTGCTGCTCTCGCTCGGCCACGAGCGGGCGACGCTGGTCGGCCACTCGCTCGGCGGCGGGGTCGCGATGCAGATGGCCTACCTCTTCCCGGAGATGGTCGAGCGCCTCGTGCTCGTCTCCAGCGGCGGCCTCGGCCCAGAGGTCAGCCCGATCCTGCGCGCCGCGACGCTTCCCGGCGCCGACCTGTTCATCTCGGCGACCGCCGGGGTGGGGCAGAGGGTCGGCTCGACCCTCGGCCGCGGGCTCGGGGCGGTCGGCCTGCGCCCCAACGCCGACATCGCCGAGGTCGCGCGCGGCTACGCCTCGCTGGAGGACGGGCGCCGGCGCGCGGCCTTCCTTGCCACCCTGCACGCGGTGGTCGGGGCGCGCGGCCAGCGGGTCGATGCCCGCGACCGCCTCCACCTCGCCGAGGCGGTGCCGGTCCTGATCGTCTGGGGCGCCCGCGACTCGATCATCCCCGTCGGCCACGGCGAGGAAGCGCACGCGATGATCCCCGGCAGTCGCCTCGAGGTCTTCGACGACGTCGGCCACCTGCCCCAGGTCGAGGTGCCGGGTCGTTTCATCGCGGCGCTGGAGCGCTTCCTGCGCGAGACCGAGCCCGCCGCCTTCGACCGCGACGAGTGGCGGGCGAGGTTCCGGGCGGCTTGAGCTCCGCACCGGGCGTGTATTTCAGCCACCCCGCCTGCCTGGAGCACGACCCCGACGGCACGATGCCCGGCCACCCGGAGTCGCCGGAGCGGCTGCGGGCGATCGAGCGCCACCTCGCCGCGCAGGACTGGCTCGGCTGGGAGCGGCGCGAGGCGCCGGCCGCGAGCGCGGCGGACCTCGAGCTGGCCCACAGCGCCCGCCACGTGCAGGCGGTGCGGGACCTCTGCCGCGCGGGGGGCGGTGCGATCGACGCCGACACCTACGCGAGCGAAGCGTCCTTCGACGCCGCGCTGCACGCGGCCGGCGCCGCCTGCGGGATGACGCGGGCGCTCCTCGCCGACGAGGCCCGCACCGGCTTCTGCGCGGTGCGGCCCGCGGGGCACCACGCCGAAGCCGAGCGGGCGATGGGCTTCTGCCTGTTCGACAACGTCGCGATCGCCGCCGAGCTGGCGATCCGCGAGCTCGGCGTGGAGCGCGTCTTCGCCCTCGACTGGGACGTTCACCACGGCAACGGGACGGTCGAGGCGTTCCGCCGCCGGCCCGACGTTCTCGTCGCCGGCATCCACCAGCAGGGCATCTACCCCGGCAGCGGCTCGCTCGACGACCTCGGCTCCGGTCCCGGCGAGGGCTACACGGTCAACCTGCCGGTGCCCGCCGGCTCCGAAGAAGACCTATGGCTCTCGCTGGTCAAGCACCTGCTCGTACCGGTCGCCAGAGCCTTCGAGCCGGGCCTGATCCTCGTCTCCGCCGGCTTCGACGCGCACCGCGACGACCCGCTGGCGACCTGCCGGCTCGACGCCGTCTCGTTCGCCCACATGGCCCGCCACGTGCGCGACCTCGGCGCCGCCCTGGGCGCCCCGGTCGGCGCGGTGCTCGAGGGCGGCTACAGCCCGCCCGCCCTGGCCGAGTCGGTGGCCGCGACCATGGCGGCCCTCGCGGGGAAGGGCGAGGTGCAGCCGGTCGCGCCCGACCCGGTTCTCACTCCCCGGGCGGCGGGCCTGCTCTCCCGCCACTGGTCCCTCTGAGCTTCGCTAGCCGGGCCGCGTGACCACGCGGGTCACCGTCGCGAGGGAGACCTTCGGCCCGTAGAGGCGCTCGCGCACCTCGGCCTCCTTCTCGGCGCCGCTGGCGAGGATCAGCGGCGTGCCGCACGAGCGGCAGCGGCCGGGGCCGGCCGGCGAGGCGGCACCGATGAAGGTGCGCTGGCAGTTCGGGCACTCCGACAACTGGCGGCTCATCGTCTCTCCTCCGGGAAACGCTGCTTGGGATCTAGCTTCCCGGGGCGGCGGGCAGCCAAACGAAAGAGCGCCGCGCTCGTAATGATGGCGGCGTGAGCGATGCGATCGTCAAGCGCTTCCGCGCGGCCCGGCGCGACCGCGATCTCGCCGTCGTCGAAGGCTTCCACGCGCTCAAGCACTCGCTGCGCTTCGGCGCCGTCCTGCTGGAGGCGGTCTCCTCCCAGCCGGAGCAGCTCGAGGAGATGGCGGCGGGGCTGGCGCCCGACCTGGCCGGGACGCTCGCCGAGCGGGTCACGCCGGTGGACGGCGAGGTCCTGGCGCGGCTGGTCCCGCAGGCCCCCTACACCGGGGTCGTCGCGATCGCGCGGCGCCCGCGGGTCGACGTAGCCGCCGTGCTCGCCGATCCCCGGCCGGCGCCGGTCGTCCTGCTCGAGGAGCCGCGCAACATCGGCAACATCGGCGCCTGCATCCGGGTCGCGGCCGCGGCGGATGCGGCCGGGGTGCTGACGACCGGCCGCAACGACCCCTGGTACCCGGAGGCGCTGCGCGGCGCCGCGGGCCTCAACTTCGCGCTGCCGGTCGCGACGATCGACGAGCTGCCCGCCGGCGACCGCCCCCTCGTCGCGATCGACCCCGAGGGCGAGGACCTGCGTCCGGCCGACCTGCCCGCCCGCGCCGTCTTCGCCTTCGGCACCGAGCGGGCGGGGCTCAGCGACGAGCTGCTCGAGCGCGCCGACCTGCGCCTCGGCATCCCGATGCGCGCGGGCGTCTCCAGCCTCAACCTCGCGACGACCGTCTCGGCGGTCCTCTTCGCCCAGCGCCTCGCCTGAGGGACGTGCCGCTTCTTTCGTGCCCATAGTGGCCTCCAATGGGCGGCACGTCCTCTGCAACCGGGGTTGCACGACGGCCCGGCGCTGCAGGTGAGCGGCCGACCGTTCGTACTTTGGAGGCGATGCGCGCGAAACCACGCACGCCCCGCGGGCTGCTGCTCGTCGCCTCTCTGCTGCTCGTCGCCCTCTGCCTCGCCGGGGCGGCCTCGGCCGAGACGCTGCGCGAGAAACTCGACGACGCCCAGGGCAAGCTCGACCGTGTCCGCGAGAGCCAGACCGCGCTGAGCGCGACGATCGCTGAGCAGAACCGGGCGATCGACTCGATGCTGGGCGAAGTCTCGGCCCTGCGCCAGCGCCAGGAAGCCGCCGAGGAGGAGCTGGCCGCCAAGCAGGCCGAGCTCGACGAGGCGACGGCGCAACTGGCCGCAGAGAAGCGACGGCTCGAGCGGATCCGCAGGCGCCTGCACCGGGCGCTCGGCGTGCTGCGCGAGCGGCTGGTCGCGATCTACACCGCGGGGACGCCGGACACGCTCAGCATCGTGCTCGAGTCCGAGAGCTGGTCGGACGTCAGCACCCGCGCCGACTACCTGAGCCGCGTCCAGGACTACGACAACGCCGTCGCCGGCCGGGTCAAGGGGCTGCGCGACCAGGCGAAGGCCGCCGTGCGTCGCATGGCCGAGCTGCGGCGGCAGCTGAAGGCGGCCCGCGACGCGATCGCGGTCAAGGAGCGCGAAGCGCGGCAGGCCAGCCAAGCGGCGGCCGCCCGCTTCGCCGACCTGAAAGCCGCGCAGGCGGCGCGCCAGCGCAGCCTCGACGCCCTCCAGTCGCGCGAGGCTGCCCTGAGCGACAACCTCGCCTCGATCTCCGAACAGATCGCCGCCGCCGGCGGCTCGGTGCCGACGACGGCGCCCGCGCCGCTGACGCCCGGCCAGGAAGCCCAGTTCATCTCGCCGAGCCAGGCGAGCGTCCCCGCCGCCGCGCCGCCGGCGGTCAAGGCGGCGATCGAAGCCGCCAACTCGATCGCCTCGACCCCATATATATGGGGCGGCGGCCACGGCTCCTTCGAATCGTCGGGCTACGACTGCTCGGGCGCGGTCAGCTTCGCCCTCCACGGCGGCGGCTTCCTCGACAGCCCGCTCGACTCGACCGGCCTGACCACCTGGGGCGAACCGGGCCCCGGCCAGTGGATAACCGTCTACGGCAACGCCGGCCACGCCTGGATGACGATCGCCGGCCTCGCCTTCGACACCTCCGGCGGCGCCGGCCCCCGCTGGCACCCCACCCCCGTCTACACCGCGTCCGGCTTCATCCTCCGCCACCCGCCCGGCTACTAGCTAGACGTGCCGCTACTTGACCACCCATAGGGTGGGTCAAGTAGCGGCACGTCCGGTCAGGCCGCGTCGACCGGGCGGCCTTCGCGCTGCCAGGTGCCGACGCCGCCGCGGGCGACGTGGATCGTCTCGAAGCCCTCGCGCTGGAGGATCGACGCGGCGAGGCCGCTGCGTTTGCCGCCCTTGCAGATCGTCGCGATCGGGCGGTCGCGGGGGAGCTCGCCGAGCCGGTCCGGCAGCTCGCCGAAGGGGATATGGAGCGAGTCCCGGACGTGGCCCTCTGCGAACTCGGCGGCGCGGCGCACGTCGAGGACGAGCGGGCCGCGGTCGCCGTCTAGCCGGTCCGCCAGCTGGGCCGGGCCGATCGGCTCGATCCGCGCCACGGGCCGTTCCTCGGCGCGCCAGGCCGACATGCCGCCGCCGAGGAAGCCGCGCACCTTCAGGCCCACCGCGGCGAGCAACTCGGCCGCGTGCAGCTCGTTGCCGTCGGAGGCGGCGACGATCAGCAGCTCGGCGTCGGGCGCCACCACCTGGGCGACCTTGGTCGCGAAGCCGGTGTCGTAGGCGGAGGCGCTGATCGCGCCCGGGATGTGGGCCTCGTCGAACTGCTCGTTGGTGCGCGAGTCGACCGCCAGCGCCCCTTCCGCGATCGCCGCCTCGAAGCCGCGCGGCGCCAGCCGCGCCGGCGCCCCGATCGCCTCTACCAGAGGCCCCCGGTTGAGCGAGACGATGTGCTCGACGTTGGGCGGCCGCTCGCCGATGCTCGCGACCGCGTCCTCGACGAACTCGTCCTCCCCCGCGAAGGCGAGTGCGCGGTTGTGGCGGCGCTCGAAGCCGATCGTCGAGGAGGTCTTCAAATCGATGCCCGAGCTGCCGCAGAGCGAGCCGCCGAGGTGGCCCGGCCAGACCTCGACTTCGTCGGGCAGCGTCAGGAGGCGCTCGTGCAGCGAGCGGAAGATGTCGGCGGCGCCCTCGCGCGGCTCGACGGCCAGGTCGGGCCGGGCCACGTCGCCGACGAACAGCGAGTCGCCGCTCAGCACCGCGACCGGGTCCCCGTCGCGGCTCGGGTCGCGCAGCAGGAAGCAGGTGTGCTCGGGCCGGTGGCCGGGCGTGTGCAGCGCCTCGATCGCCACCGCATCGCCGAGGTCGAGGGTCCACCCGTCATCGAATGGCTCGTGCTCGTACTCGGCCTGCGCCAGGCGATGGACGTGGATCGTCGCGCCGGTCGCCCGAGCCAGGCGGCCGTGCCCGGAAACGTGGTCGGCATGGTTGTGGGTCTCCAGCACGTGCTCGATACGCACGCCGTGGAGGCGACTGAGCTGCAGGTATGGGTCGACATCCCACTGGGGGTCGACCACCGCCGCCGTGCCGCTCGCCGGGTCGCCGACGAGGTAGGAGGCGCACCCGAGGTCCTCGTGGATGATCTGGCGGAAGAGCATGTGTCAGGGTAGCGGCGTGACTTTGGAGCGCGAGCTGAACGATCTGCTCGAGGTGGAGCGCTTCGAGCCCCCCGCGGCGTTCCGCGAGGCGGCACTGCTCGGCGACTCGGCGGTCTACGAGGAGGCGGCCGCCGACCCGGAGGCTTGGTGGCTGCGACAGGCGCACGAGCTGCTCGACTGGGAGAGCGAGCCCACCCAGAGCCTCGACGAGTCCAACCCACCCTTCTACGAGTGGTTCGCCGACGGGCGCCTCAACGCCTCGGCCAACTGCCTCGACCGCCACGTCGAGGCGGGCCGCGGCGAGCGCGTCGCCTACAAATGGCGCGGCGAGGAGGGCGAGGAGCGCGACGTCACCTACGCCGAGCTGCTCGCCGACACGCAGCGCTTCGCCAACGCGCTGCGCGAACGCGGGATCGGCAAGGGCGACGTAGTAGGCATCTACCTGCCGATGATCCCCCAGGTCGTCGTCGCGATGCTGGCCTGCGCGCGGCTCGGCGCCGTCCACAACGTCGTCTTCGGCGGCTTCTCGGCCGAGGCCGTGCGCGAGCGGATGGAGTTCTCTGAGGCGAAGGCGCTGATCACCGTCGACGGAGCGCGCCGCAAGGGCGCCACCGCGCCGGTCAAGGCGCGCGTCGACGAGGTCATCGACGGCGTCGGCTCGATCGAGACGATCTTCGTCGTCCGCCACACCGGCGAGGGGTGCGAGATGCGCGATGGCCGCGACGTCTGGTTCGAGGCGGCGATGGAGGCGGCCGCCCCCGAGTGCCCGCCCGAGCCGATGGGCGCCGAGGACCCGCTGTTCATCCTCTACACGTCCGGCTCGACCGCGAAGCCGAAGGGGATCCTGCATACGACCGGCGGCTACCTGACCGGCGTTGCCTGGACCCACCGCCACGTCTTCGACCTGAAGCCCGAGGAGGACGTCTACTGGTGCGCGGCCGACGTCGGCTGGGTCACCGGCCACTCCTACATCGTCTACGGCCCGCTCGTCAACGGTGCGACCAGCGTGATGTTCGAGGGCGCACCCGACTACCCCGAGAAGGACGTCTGGTGGGACACCGTCGAGCGCTACGGCGTGACGATCCTCTACACGGCGCCGACCGCGATCCGCGCCTGCATGAAATGGGGGGCGCAGTACCCGGAAGCGCACGACCTCTCCTCGCTGCGCTTGCTCGGCTCGGTTGGTGAGCCGATCAATCCCAAGGCCTGGCTCTGGTACCACAAGGTGATTGGCGGCGAGCGCTGTCCGGTGGTCGATACTTGGTGGCAGACCGAGACCGGCCAGATCATGATTACGCCGCTGCCGGGGATCGTCGCGACCAAGCCCGGCTCGGCGACCCTGCCGCTGCCCGGGATCGACGTCGCCGTCTACGACGAGACCGGCGAGCCGATCGAGGAGCGCGAGGGGCTGCTGGTGCTGCGCCGCCCCTGGCCGGGGATGCTGCGCACGCTCTACCGCGAGGAGGAGCGCTTCGTCGAAACCTACTTCAAGCGCTTCGGCCCGGAGACCTACCTGGTCGGTGACGCGGCCCGGCGCGACGAGGACGGCTACTTCTGGGTTCTGGGTCGGATCGACGACGTGATCAACGTCTCCGGCCACCGCCTCTCGACCGCCGAGGTCGAGTCGGCGATCGTCTCCCATCCGAAAGTCGCCGAGGCGGCGGTGATCGGCCAGACCGACGCCGACACCGGCCAGGCGATCTGCGCCTTCGTCACCCTCGAAGGCGACCTCGACGGGACCGACGGGATGGTCGCCGAGCTGCGCGACCACGTCGCCGAGCGGATCGGCAAACTGGCCCGCCCGAAGCGCGTGATCTGGTCGGGCGACCTCCCCAAGACGCGCTCCGGCAAGATCATGCGCCGTCTGCTGCGCGACATCGCCGAGGGTCGCGAGCTGGGGGACGTGACCACGCTGCGCGACCCGGCGGTGATGGACGAGCTGGAGCGCAAGATCGCCGCTCGCCGCGACGCCGAAGGCTGACTCGCTCATCGGAGCTTTTTGGGGGCCATAGCCCCTACAAAGCTCCGATGGACCGCTGGTTTGTGCCGCCCGACTTCGTCCCTGGGAGAAGTGATTTGCTAGGCTAATTACCGAGGCTAATCAATGACCGAGATCGTTCCAGGCACTTCGCCAGAGCTGACCGAGTCCGCCGCGCGACTGCGGCTGGCGATCGTGCGGACGGCGCGGCGGCTGCGGCAGGAGGCGGTGGGGGCGGGTGCCTCGGAGCTGACGCCCACCGCCGCCTCGGCGCTGGCCACGGTCGAGCGGCACGGGCCGCTGACGCCGAGCGAGCTGGCCGAGATCGAGCGGGTCAAGCGGCCGACCGCGACGCGGACGCTGCGCGCCCTCACCGAGGCCGGCCTGGTCGACCGCGCACCCGATCCCGACGACGGGCGCAGCGCCCTGGTCAGCATCAGCCCCGCCGGCCGCGAGCGGCTGCGGCGCCTGCGCGGCCGCAAGAACGCCTACCTGGCGCGGCGCATGCGCGACCTGCCCGACGAGGACGTCGAGACGCTCGAACGGGCGGCCGCGGTCCTCGAGCGGATCCTCGAGGCCCCGCCGACCGCGGGCCGGGGAAGGCGCGAGTGAGCGCCGCGGTCAGGCGCAGCTTCGAGTCCCTCTCGGTCCCCAACTACCGGCGCTACTTCACCGGCCAGATCGTCTCGGTCTCGGGCAACTGGATGCAGATGGTCGCCGAGGTCTGGCTCGTCCTCGAGCTGACCGACAGCGGCATTGCGGTCGGCGCGACCACCGCGCTGCAGTTTCTGCCGATCCTCCTCTTCGGCGCCTGGGGCGGTGTGCTCGCCGACCGCTTCTCGAAGCGGCGGCTGCTGATGGCGACCCAGGCGCTGATGGCCGTGCCCGCGATCGTCCTCTTCGCGGTGACGATGGCCGGCACGGTCGCGCCCTGGATGGTCTTCGCGCTCGTCTTCGCCCGCGGCACCGTCAACGCCGTCGACAACCCGACCAGGCAGGCGTTCGCGATCGAGATGGTCGGCGCCGAGCGCCTCGTCAACGCGGTCAGCCTCAACAGCGTCCTGATCCACGCCTCGCGTCTGATCGGTCCGGCCATTGCGGGCGTGCTGATCGCGGTCGCCGGCGTCGAGCCCTGCTTTGCGCTCAACGCCGTCACCTTCTCAGCGATGATCCTCGCCCTCTGGCGGATGGAGCCGGCGCAGCTGCAGACGCCGCCGCGCGCCGGCCGCCGGCGCGGCGCGGTGCGGGCCGCGCTGCGCTACGTGCGGGGCACGCCCGAGCTGGCGGTTCCGCTCGCCCTGATGGCGCTGGTCGGCACCTTCGGCCTCAACTTTCAGGCGATCCTGCCTCTGCTGGCGCGCTTCAGCTTCGACGGCGGCGCCTCCGCCTACGCGGTCCTGGTCGCCGCGATGGGCGCCGGCTCGGTCGCGGGCGCCCTCGCCACGGGAGCCCACGGTCGCACCGACGCGCGCCTGATCGCCGGCGCCGCGCTTGCCTTCGGGGTCCTCGCCCTGCTCGCCGCGGCGATGCCGACCATGGCGCTCGAGGTGCCGATCGTCGCCCTGCTCGGAGCCTCGGCGGTCACCTTCGCAGCGGCGATCAACTCCTCGCTGCAGCTCTCGGTCGAGCCGCGCATGCGCGGCCGGGTGATGGCGCTCTACTCGGTCGTCTTCCTCGGCTCGACCCCGATCGGCGCGCCGCTGGCGGGCTGGCTCTCGGAGGCCTACGACCCGCGCGTGGCCCTGCTGCTCGCCGCCGCCTCGGGTCTCGTCGCGGCCTGGGTGACCCACGCGACGCTCGGCCGCCACGGCGCGGCTCAGCCGATGCCGAGCCGTCGCGCCCGCTCCGCCGCCTGAGCGACGATCTCCGCCGCGCCCTCGACTTCGCCACCGCGCATCAGCACCTCGCCGGCGACGACGGTGGTGTCGACGACCGAGCCGTTCGCCGCGTAGACCAGGTCGGAGGCGAGGTCGCCGAGCCCGATCTCGTAGGCGTCGCGGCGGAGCAGCAGGAAGTCCGCCGGGGCGCCGACCTCGAGCGGGGCGGCGGGCGTGGGGGACGGTGGGGAGCCGAGGCCGCGCAGCAGCGGCGCCCGGGCGCCGGTCGCGATCTCCCATGCCTCGCCGGCCGGCAGGACGGTCGCGTCGCCGGCGTCATCGCGCTGGACCAGCGCGAAAACCTTGAGGTCCGCGAGCAGGTCGAGCGAGTCGTTGGATCCGGCGCCGTCGGTTCCCAGTCCCACCGCGACCCCCGCCTCTCTCGCCGCCGGGTAGGGAAAGACGCCTTCGACGGCGAGCTTCATGTTGGCGACGGGGTTGGTGACGACGGTGCAGCCGCGCGCCGCGATCAGCTCCAGCTCCTCGCGGTCGAGCCAGACCCCGTGGGCGAGCACGGTCCGCTCGCCGAGCAGCCCGAGCCGATCGAGGTAGACGGCCGGCCGCACGCCGTGCTTCTCGACGCAATCCTCGACCTCCGCCTCGGTCTCGGAGAGGTGGATGTGGACCGGCAGGTCCCGTTCCGCCGCACGCTCGCCGGTCCAGCGCAGCAGCCCCTCGCTGACGGTGTAGATGCTGTGGGGCGCCAGCGCTCGGCCGATCCCCGGCCCGAACGCTTCGAGCTCGTCGAGGTCGCCGAGCACCGTCGCCTGCATCTCTGCCGTCCGCCCGTCGAGGTCGAAGAGCGGCCCGCCGATCGTCGCCCGCAGGCCGGCGTCCTCGACCGCCCGCGCCGTCGCCGCCGGCTGCCAGTACATGTCCCAGAAGCGCGCCGTGCCGGTGCGGATCATCTCCAGGCAGGCGAGCCGCACGCCCCAGTAGACGTCCTCCGCGTCGAGCTTCGCCTCGACCGGCCAGACCACCTCCTGCAGCCAACGCATCAGTGGCAGGTCGCCGCCGTAGCCGCGGAACAGCGTCATCGCCGCGTGCGTGTGCCCGTTGACGAGCGCCGGCACCAGCGGCGCCCCGGCCGCGTCGATCGTCTCGCCGCCCCCGGGCTCGTCGGGTCTCCCGGCTCCCTCGCAGTCATTGGTCTCATCGCGGTCTCGGAGCTCATTCCCGCCCTGCGCCTCCCCGCGGACGTCGGACCCGACCTCAGGCCCGATCGCCGCGATCGCCCCGCCCTCGCAGCGCACGCCGACGGTCTCGCCGTCCACCACCGCGTTCAGAACCGTCAGCCGGCCCATCACCGCGCCCTCGCGGACGTGCCGTCTATTAGGTGCCCATATGGGCACCTAATAGACGGCACGTCGATGATGGTGGTCTCGACGGTCATGGGGAGAGGGCCGGGAGGGCGGCGGCTAGGGCGCCGCGGAGGCGGGTGGCGTTGGCTTCACGGTCGCGTTCGAGCTCCGGGGTGCTCAGCGGACGGGCGGCGATGCCGTTCGCCATGTTGTCGACCATGCAGACCGCGGCGTAGCGCAGGCCCAGCTCGCCGGCGACGACGCACTCCGCCGCCAGGGTCATTCCGACGACGTGGGCGTGGGGGGAGATCAGGCGGATCTCGGCGGGCGTCTCGAAGCGGGGGCCGTTCGTCTGCCAGTAGACGCCGCCGTCGTGCAGCGGGCCGGCGCCGCTCGACGCCCAGGCCGCGAGCACCTCGCTCCGCCACTCGCCGTCGAAGCCGGGCATCGCGTGGGCGCGCGCGTCTTCGAAGCTGGTCACGAGCGTCTGCAGGGCGATGAAGTCGTCGGGGCAGACGAGGCTGCCGACCTCGAGCTCCGCTCGCAGCGAGCCGACCGAGCCGATCGCGAGCACACGGTCGCAGCCCGCCTCGGCCAGCGAGCGCAGGTTGGCGGCGTGGTCGATCAGGTGGGGGAGGACGTAGGTCTCCGCGCCGTGGCGCTGGAGCACCGACGCGCCGCGCGCTTCCGCCGCCGCGACGACCTCGCCGCCCCGTGGGCCCACCGCGCTGCTGCCGAGGATCACGCCGAGGCGTCCCATCGCGGACGATCCTATGCGGCGACTATCGTGCCCGGCATGGCCGATCGCCCGTCGGGGAGAGAGGAGAGCGAGGGGGAACGCCTCGACCGCAACCTCGCCGAGCTGCTGCAGGAGCTGCGGGTCGCCCTGCCCGGCGTCCAGGTCCTCTTCGCCTTCCTGCTCGCCGTCCCGTTCCAGCAGGGCTTCAAAGAGATCACCCCCTTCCAGGAGAAGGTCTACTTCCTGACCCTGCTGCTCACCGCGATCTCGGCGGCACTGCTGATCTCACCCACGTCCTACCACCGGATGACCTTCCGCCGGCAGCAGAAGAAGCACCTCGTCTTCATCGCCAACCGGCTCGCGATCGCCGGCATCGCCTGCCTCGCGCTGGCGATGACCGGCGCGGTCATGTTGATCACCGACGTCCTCTTCGGGATGACCGCGACCATCGTCTTCAGCACCGCCGTCCTGAGCATGTTCGTCGTCCTCTGGGGCCTGCTGCCCCTGCGCCGGCGGCTCAGGTCCGACGAGCAGGATTGAGGAGCCGCCGGCCGGGCGGCTCCTCAGGAGGACGCCCGCGCCCAGGCGGCGCGCTGTCCCCACAGCCGAGCCATCTGGTCGGCGAAGCGGTCGACCAGGGGCAGGTCGGGCGCGTGGTGGAAGAGCATTTCGAGGTCCAGCTCCCAGACGAAGATCTTCAGGTCGAGCGAGACCGGCAGCTCGGCGTCCACCTCCTCGCCCTCGACCGCGTAGGCGTCGCGCAGCACTTCCACGTTCGCGGTCTTGTCGGCCGTGAAGATCGCGCGTGCCTCGGGGCTGGACTCGGCGATCCGGTCGCGGTGCTCTTCCTTGCGGTCTTCGTAGGGGCCGATCGCCTCGCTTTCGGTCATCGCGTCGACCAGGTCTCCCACGGCGTCGCCGAAGCGCGCCCGCAGCTCCGCCGGGTCGACGTCCGCGTGCTCGATCGTGTCGTGCAGCAGCGCGGCGGCGAGGACCTCCTCGCCGAACCCTTCGCCGGCGAGCAGCTCGGCGACGGCGATCGGGTGGTCGAGGAACGGGATCTCGCCGCTGCCGGTGTTGCGCACCTCTCCCGCATGCGCCTGCCGCGCGAAGGCAAGTGCGTCGCGGACGAGGCCCGAACGCTCGGCCGCCGCGTCGATCCGGTGAGCCGGAGACATTCGTTACGCAGGGTAGCGCGATCGGAAAGGAAAAGTATCCCAATCGTACCTATTGGAGAACAGCGCGGTGCTCAAGCAGCGGCCAGGGGGCTTCGCAGCCCCGGCCGCGGCTCGTACTCGACGCCCTCCACGCCGACCTCGACGGCGTCCGCCTGACCGCCGGCCGCGACCCAGCGCTCGCGCGCTTCGGCCCCGAGCCTGTCGAGCTGGTCGTCGGAGTGCATCGGGTCGTGGTGGAACAGCACCGTCCGCTCGGCGCCGGTGCGGCGCGCGAAGGAGAGCGCGTGGGAGAGGGAGGAGTGCCCCCAGCCGAGGTGATCGGGGTACTCGGCGTCGGCGTACTGGCCGTCGTGGATCAGCAGCGACGCGTCGTGGGCGAGGGCGAAGCCCGAGATCCAGTCCTCGCCCAGCGCCTCCAGGTCGGCGCCGAGCGCCGGCTCGTGGTCGGGGATGTAGGCGAGCGAGGAGTCGCCGTCGTCGATCCGGTAGCCGAGCGTCGGGCCGCGGTGGGCGACCGAGGCGGCCCGGATCCGCGCCGGGCCGATCTCCCACTCGGTCTCCGGCGTGTGGCGGAAGGAGACGTCGCAGGGCAGCTCGCGCACCTCGACCGGCGAGAGCGGCGCCGAGATGTAGCGGGCGATCCGGTCGCGCAGCGAGGCCTCCGGCGAGGCGGGCCCCCAGATCACGATCTCGGTCTGCGGCCGGAACGCCGGCGCGAAGAAGACGAGCCCCTGGATGTGGTCGAGGTGGAGGTGGGTGAGGAGGATGTGGAGGCGGGTCGGCTCGGCGGGCAGGGCGAGCCCGAGGTTGCGGATGCCGGTGCCGGCGTCGAGCGCCAGCAGCGAGCCGTCGGAGAGGGTCACGCCGACGCACGACGTGTTGCCGCCGTAGCGGATCGTCTCCGGCCCTGGGGAGGGGACCGAGCCGCGCGTTCCCCAGAGCTTGACCTTCATCTAGGCGCCGGCTCCGTTGGCGCTCGGGCCGGGACCGTCGGCGGCGCAGGGCCAGAAGACGGCGATCGCGCCGCGCGTGCCGTGCGCGGTGAGGATCGGGAAGGCGGAGGCCTCGACCGTGTGGCAGCTGCCGTCCATCGAGCGGATCTCGAACTCGGCGTGCGCCGGGCGCCCGTTGCGCACCGCGACCACGAGCGGCAGCTCGTCGTAGGGGATCGGCTCGCCGCCCTCGTCGAAGGGACCGAACATCGCGCCCCACTCGTCGGCCCCGACCGTGCCGACCTCCTCGAACCGTTTGCCGAGCAGCATCCCCGCGGCCTCGTTGTAGAAGACGAGCAGGCCCCCCTCGTCGACCAGGAAGGCCGGCGTCGAGAGCGCCGACATCAGGTTGCGGGCGAGGATCAGCTCGAGCGGCTTCTGGGTCTGGGTCACGGGGACACTTTAGTTCGTTGTATTCGGCACGAGCAATCGGATCGGCGCTGCCGCGCGGCATACCCCCGCTACACCGCCGGGAAACCATCTAGCGCCGACTCCGATCACTGCGTGAGGTGCATCACTCAGCCCCGTCGGAGCAGCCTCCAAAACCGCCTGCCTTCGCATAAGAAACATCTTCTTGCATTTGTAAACCAAATCTTTTATGCTGCGCGGGCCGCGTTCCAGGGAGGGCGGCAGGGAGGTGCGACAGGGAAACGGAGCCAGAGGTCGTGAAGGGAGCGGCCATGAGGCTCACCGAGCAAGGAGACGTATCGAATGAGAAGCCACGCGAAGGCACCGTCCGCGGCACCGACTTCGAGCAGGGGCAGGGGACTTGCCACCGTGCTCCTCTTCGCCTTCGTGCTGCTTCTCGTTCCCGCGGGCGCCCTCGCGGTGGAAACTCATCCCCATCAGGGCACGATCGATCCCTCCGCCACCCCCAACGGCGCCTTCGGGGTTCTCGGAGGCCTCGCGGTCGACGGGAGCGGGAATCTCTACGCAACCGACGTCACCGGCGCCCCGGACTCCAGCGGCGCAGTCGACGTCTTCGATCCCTCCGGCGCCTTCCTCTCCCAGATCACCGGCGCCAACACTCCGCAGGGCGCCCTGTCCTTCTTCGAACCGAGCTTCCTCGCGGCCGCCGTCGCGGTCGATTCCTCCGGCGGGCCCTCCGACGGCAACGTCTACGTCACCGACACCGCCAACAACCTCGTCGACGCCTTCGACCCGGCGACCAACGAACTGGTCGCCGGCTTCGGAACCGCCGGGCAGCTGAACGGCGAAACCACCCCCAAACTCTCCTTCTCGCTGCCCTGCGGCCTGGCGGTGGACCAGTCCAGCGGCGAGCTCTACGTCGCCGACTGGGGCAACAACCGGATCTGGGTCTATGACGGGACCGGGGCTTTCCTCAGGGGCATATCCGACTCGGGCCTCAACGGCCCCTGCTCGATAGCCCTCGACTCCGCCGACAACCTCTACGTCCGCAACGCCAACGACGGCAAGGTCTTGAAGTTCGACTCGGCCGCTGACTTTCAGGGCTTCGTCTACGCCCCCAACGAAAACGACCCCGAAAACCCCGCCGACGACGACCCGCCGGCATCCGCCGTCGCTGTCAACCTCGCCGACAACCACCTCTTCCTCGACGCTGGCAACCGCATCCTGGAGTTCGAAGAATCCGGTGGCCTCCTGCGGAGCTTCGGTCAAACCGACCTCTCCAGCTCAGGCGGAATTGCCGCCGACTCGGGCAGTGGCAAGGTCTATGCCGCCGACGGCCAGACCCTGCACGTGTTCGGAGCTCTGGCGCTCCTGCCCGACGCGACGACCGGGGAGGCGAGCGCCCTCACGGACGCCACCGCGACCTTGAACGGCTCCGTCGACCCCGCCGGCGGCCCCGAAGCCGAATGCGAATTCGAATACGGCCCCGACACCTCCTACGGCTCGACGGCGCCATGCGTCCCCGCCGGGCCCCACGCCTCCTTTCAGGAAGTGAGCGCCGAGCTGAGCGGCCTCAGCCCACGGACGACCTACCACTACCGCCTGAGCGCCTCCAGCGTCAACGGCGAGAGCCCCGGCGAGGACCGCACCTTCATCACCACCGGCCTGCCGGTCATCGGCACCACCTTCTCCACCGCCGTCACCAGCACCGCCGCGACCCTCGAGGCGACGATCGATCCCTCCGGCTCGCCGACCTCCTACCGCTTCGAGTACGTCAGCGATGCCGAGTTCGGTGCGAACGGCTTTCTCAACGCGACCAGGACGCCCAGCGCAGACGCTCCGATCGGCGCCGGGCCCGAGCCGGTCTCGGTCTCCCGCAACCTGATCGAGCTGCAGCCCGACACGACCTACCGCTACCGCGTGGTCGCCACCAACGAGGTCGGCTCGGTGACTGGCGAGACGAAGAGCTTCAGGACCTTCGCCGCCCCCTCCGCAGAGCCCGACACCTGCCCCAACGCGGCGATCCGCATCGCCCAGGGGGCGTCCAACGTCGGTGACTGCCGCGCCTACGAGATGGTCTCGCCGCTCGACAAGAACGGTGGCGACGTCATCAGCACGCCCGTACTGACCCGCGCGGCGGCCGACGGCAGCGCCGTCAGCTTCACCTCGTTCTCGGGTTTCGCCGACGCCGCGGGGGGGGCTTCGCCCTTCGATTACATGGGGGTCCGCACTCCCCAGGGGTGGGCTACGCACGCGCTGGCGCCGAGGCAGGAGCCCGTCACCGCTGAAAGGCCGTTGCGCTTGCCCGGCTACCTCGGCGACTTCTCCGACGATCTCTCCAACGGGGTCGTCTTCGCTTTCTCATCCCTGACCGACGAGCCCGCCGCCGCGACCACCACCAACCTCTACCTGCGCCAGGACCTGCGCACCCCCGGCGCCGGCTCCTACCGACTGCTCACCGTCCCCGAGGTGCCGTTGCCGCCCTTCGGCACCCCCCCGAACGACTTCGAGAATGAACCTAAGATCGCCGACGCCTCCGCCGACTTCGGCCACGTCATCTTCGAATCGAAAATGAACCTCACCGCCGAGGCGAGCGGCAATTTCGTCAAGCTCTACGAGTGGGTCGACGGCGACGTCCGCCTCGCCGGGATCCTGCCCGACGGTCAGCCGGCGATGTGCCCCGAACCCGCCGACACCGTCTGCTCCGCCGCCGGGGCGAGCGCCTACTCGGGGAGATATACGAGTTCGACCATCTCCGGCGACGGCTCCCGAATCTTCTTCACTTCTCCCGTGGGCAGTGATGGGACTGCAGTGGCAGGAGGCCAGCTTTACATGCGGGTAAACGGCAGCGAAACGGCTCACATCAACGCCTCGGAGCAGGTACCTCCAACTGAACTCTGCACTAACCAGGAGATGGCGCAATTCGGAGATGCGTCAGCCGACGGCCTCAGGGTCTTCTTCACCGCCATCCAGCCGCTCACCGAGGATGACGTCGACTGCGACCGGGATCTGTACGAATACGACGCCAGCCTTCCCGACAGCGATCCCCACAACCTGACCCGCCTCTCGGTCGACAACGAGCCCGCCGATGGCGGAGTACTGCGAGGCGTGATCGGCGCCAGTGAAGACGGCGAGTACGTCTATTTCATCGCCACGAACCAACTTGTCGCCGGGGCCCCACCGGTAGAAAACCACGACGCCATCTACCTCGCCCACGACGGCGCCCTGCGCTACATCGGCTACATGTATAAAGGGGGCCACGACGCGAACACTCTCCTCACTGGCTCCATAGCGGTCTTCGGGCCGAAGGGCTCGCGGGTCTCCGCCGACGGCCGTCGGATGGTCTTCCTCGCCGCCGAAGGTCAGGGGCTGACCGGCAACCCCCACGCCCAGAACTGCCCACACGCGGGGATCGAGGGCTGTCTCGAGGTCTATGCCTACGACGCCGGCGCCGACGGCGGCGCCGGGGCGCTGGTCTGCGCCTCGTGCCCCCCCGACGGCTCGCTGCCGAGCGCCTTCGGCAGCACCTTCCGCGCAGCAAGGGGTGACGGCTTCAGGGGGGGCGGCACGCACCTCTACCGCGCCCTCACCACGGACGGCAAGCGCGTCTTCTTCACCACCCGGGAGCGGCTCCTCGCCGGAGATCGGAACGGAACCGTGCAGGACGTCTACGAGTACGACATCGACGCCGGCGCGCTGCACCTGATCAGCAGCGGCACCGGCGCCCATGACGCCTACTTCCTCGAGGCCAGCGCCTCGGGCGACGACGTCTTCATCGGCACCCGCGACCAACTGGTAGGTGCCGACACCGACAACGGCGTCGACATCTACGACGCCCGCGTCGGCGGCGGCTTCCCGGAACCGCCGCCGGCCTCGGTCTGCGAAGGAGACGCCTGCCTGGTGGCGCCCGTGGGGCCCAACGACCCGACCCCCGCCAGCGCCAGCTTCTCGGGGGCGGGCAACGCCAAGCCGCCGGCCAGACGCCGCTGTCGCAAAGGGTCCAAGCGGGTCAGCCGCAAAGGCAAGGCGCGCTGCGTCAAGCGCAAACACAACCGAAGCGCAAAACGAGCCAAGCACGAGCGGAGGACGAGCCGATGAGAAAGCCCGCAAATCGAGTCAGCGCCCTCTGCGCGATGGCGACGGCATCGCTCTGCCTGGCCGCCGCAGCCCAGGCCGACGATCCGGTGGCCAAGGACGGCTTCGGCATCGCCGCCTTCGACGGCCTGGTCACCGCCGCCCCGATCCCCGACAAAGACCCGAGCCTGTTTGTCTATCAGCCGCCCGAACCTACCAACCTGGCCGACCCGGCCAACTTCCCCCCCGCCTACACCCAGGCCGGGGGGCATCCATACGAAGCGTTCGTCGTCTTTCGCTTCAACCGCTACACCCACCCGATGTACGGAACCAACTGGCCCGAGGAGCCGGTCAGGACGATGGCCGTCGACTCTCCTCCCGGGCTGATCGGCAACCCAGTCGGCATCCCCGAGTGCAAGCTCGAAGAATTGGCCCTGAAAGTGTGCCCGGTCGGTTCCCAGGTGGGCACCGCCGACATCGGCTCCAACGTTTTCTCGCCGCTGATCGCCGAGGGCATCTACCGGATGGCGACCCCGACCGGCATGCCGGCCCGCTTCGGCATGAATCTCTACGACACGATCGTCAACATCGACGCCAAGCTGAGGAGCGACGGCGACTACGGCATCTCCTTGATCTCCACCGGAACCCCGGAGGGCATCGCCGTCAACGAGGTGAAAATCTCCTTCTGGGGCGTCCCGGCCGACCCCCGCCACGACCGCTATCGCCACTGCCCCGACGCTTACGGTCTTCTCATAGCAGGCCACTACTGCTCCTCGGACCAACCCGAACGAGCGCTGCTCACGCTGCCCACGTCCTGCCCCGCGCCGGGCGAGGGCCTGACGAGCGTCCTGCGCACCGACTCCTGGTTTCACCCAGGCGACTTCAAACGGGCGAGCTTCGTCTCCCATCAGCCTCCGGGCTGGCTCGGCAACGTCGACCCGTTCACCGATGCCCTCCCTTTCAAAGTGAAGCCGACTGTCGAACCCCACCAGTGGGGTGCGCCCCAGGGCCCGAGCGGCTGCGAGGAGCTCCTCTTCGAACCGCAGGCCGGCGTCGTGCCCAGCACCAACGCTGCGGAGAGCACCAGTGGCCTCAGCGTCGAGATCGCGATGCCAGACGAGGGTTTCTCAAACCCCCAGTTCCTCGCCCAGTCGGTGATCGAGAAGGCCGTCATCACCCTGCCCGAGGGAGTGACGATCAATCCCGCGGCGGCCGAGGGGCTCGGGTCCTGCGCTCCGGCCCAGCTCGAGGCCGAGACGCCCACCGCCGCGATCGGCGAGGGCTGCCCGGCCGAATCGCGGATCGGCTCGGTGGCGATCGAGACGCCGCTCCTGGACCACCCGATCGACGGCTCGCTCTTCATCGCCCAGCAGGACGACCCGCGCACCGCCGAGCCCGGCGCCGAGAACCCCTTCGACTCCGACCTCGCGATGTATATCGTCGCCAAAGACCCCCAGACGGGCGTGATCGTCAAGCTCGCCGGCGAGGTGCGCCCCGACGAGAAGACGGGTCAGCTCGTCTCCACCTTCGACGACCTGCCCCAGCTGCCCTTCTCCAAGTTCCGCCTGCGCTTTCGCGAAGGCCAACGGGGCATCCTCGTCTCCCCGCCGGCCTGCGGGACCTATGAGACCAAGGCCGAATTCACCCCCTACTCGGATCCCAGCCAGGTCAAGGTCTCGACCAGCTCCTTCCAGGTCACCCGGGGGGTCGGCGGCGGCGCCTGCCCCACCGGCGGCGTGCCTCCCCTGCGCCCCGGCTTCAGCGCCGGCTCGCTCAACAACAACGCCGCCTCCTATAGCCCCTTCCTGATGCGGCTGACCCGCCAAGACGGCGATCAGGACATGACCAGGTTCAGTGCCGACCTGCCGCCGGGCGTGGTCGCCAAGCTCGCCGGCACGTCCAAATGCCCCCAGGCGGCGGTCGAGGCCGCCAAGGCCAGGACCTGGACCGGCAAAGACGAGCTGACGCGGCCCAGCTGCCCGGCCGGCTCCCAGATCGGTCGGGTCCTGGTCGGCGTCGGAGTGGGGGAGGGCCTGACCTACGTGGCGGGCAAGATGTATCTGGGCGGCCCCTTCGGCGGGGCCCCGCTGAGCGCGGTCGTCATCACCCCCGGCGTGGCAGGCCCCTTCGACGTCGGGACGATCGTCACCCAGGAGGCATTGACCCTCGATCCGCTCACCGCGGAAGTCCACGTCGACGGCCGGGCATCCGATCCGATCCCCCACATCCTCAAAGGAATCCCGGTCAAGGTCAGGGACATCAGGGTCTACGTCGATCGGCCCGAATTCATCCTCAATCCGACCTCCTGCGAGCCCTTCCAGGTCAAAGCGACCCTCTTCGGCGCCTACCTGGACGTCTTCGATCCCGCCGACGACGCCCCGACGAGCTTGGCGACCCGCTACCAGGCCGCCAACTGCGCCAACCTGGGCTTCAAGCCCCGTCTCTCGCTGAAGCTGAATGGGGGCTCCAAGCGGGGCGCGCACCCCTCGCTCAGGGCGGTGCTGAGGGCAAGGCCCGGCGATGCCAACATCGGCGCCGCCACGGTCACCCTGCCCAAATCCGCCTTCCTGGACCAAGGCCACATCCGCACGATCTGCACCCGGGTGCAGTTCGCCGCCAACCAATGTCCCAAACGCGCCCAATACGGCTACGCGAGGGCGTTCACGCCGCTGCTCGACGAGCCGCTGGAGGGCCCCGTCTACCTGCGCTCTTCAAACCACAAGCTGCCCGACCTGGTCGCGGCGTTGGACGGCCTGGTCGACGTCGACATCGTCGGCCGCATCGACTCTTTCAAGGGAGGCCTCAGAAGCTCCTTCGAATCGGTCCCCGACGCCCCGGTCTCCAAGTTCGTCTTGACGATGCAGGGCGGCAAGAAGGGACTGGTGATCAACAGTCGCGACCTCTGCGCCGGCAAGAACCGTGCGAAAGCGACCTTCACCGGCCAGAACGGCAAGCGGCGGCAGTTCCGGCCGGTGGTGGGGGCGCAGTGTGGGAAGGGGAAGCGGCGCCGCTGACGGCGCCGCTTCGCCGCCCTATTCCAGCTTGCCGATCTTGAAGATTTTCGTGCCGCAGTCGGGGCAGACGCCTTGGATTGCTGGGCGACCGTTCTTCATGGTCACCTGTTTGGCGTCTTTGATCTCGACCTTCTTGCGCTCTTTGACGCAGTAGCCCTCGGGCATTGGGTCTCCTTTCGCTGCGCTGGCGGCCTCACGCTGCGCGCGAGGTGGATGGCGACAACCTAACCGAGCGAGGGGACGAGAACAGGCGTGGACGTGCGAATCCGCACAAGCGCGTCTCGGGGAGGCACCGCCTAGGGATCGAGGCCTGCGCCCTGCCCGGCTTCCGCTTCGGCGCTTTCCCTCGCCTGCTCGGCGAGTTCCTCCAGCTTCGCTTCCGCCTCCGCCTTGGTGTCGATGCCCGAGGTGTCCGATCCGCTCCCGGCCGCGTCGGCTCCGTCACCAGCTGCGTCGGCGGGGCCGGAGTCGGCCGAGCCGCTGGGCCCGGGGTCGGCCGCGTCGCCCGCTCCAGGACTGCTCGCCCCTGCGGCGCGATCGCCATCCCGCAGCTGGTCGACCTCGGCTTCGAGCGCCTGGACTTTCGCTTCGAGCCCCGAGAGCGCCGCACCGCCCGTCCCACCGGTCGCGATCTGCTCTTCGAGCCGGTCCTGCAGCTCCCGCACGTCACCCTCGCTCACCGCGTCCTCGCGCGTGTCGAGCGCCAGGTAGATCGCGGCGCCGGCGCCACCGATCGCGATCGTCGCCAGGACGAGGAAGACGCGCGTGCGCATGCCGAGCTTGCGCTCCACCTCGCCGATCCAGGCCCGCAGTCCGTCGAGCGGCATGGCCGAAACCTAATGCAGGGAGGGAAGCGCGGTGAAAAGCAGCGCCCAGGCATCGCCTGCGCCGCCGGTCAAATACGCTCTGGTGGCAGCGTCTTTCGTCCTCGACTCCCGAAGGAGACACCCCGCATGCCCGATGCAGTGATCGTCGACACCGTCCGCACGCCGATCGGCCGCGCCTTCAAGGGCTCGCTCGCCCAGCTGCGCCCCGACGAGATGGGCGCCTACGTGGTCGACCAGCTGCTCGAGCGCAACCCCGAGGTCGACCCGGGCTCGGTCGAGGACCTCTTCTGTGGCTGCGGCATGCCGCAGGGCCTGCAGGCCTTCAACATCGGCCGGATCGTCTCGCTGCTCTCCGAGAAGCTGCCGCAGACGGTCAACGGCGTCACGATCTCGCGCTACTGCTCCTCCAGCCTCGACGCGATCCGCCATGCGGGCAACGCGGTCAAGGCGGGCGAGGGCGACGTCTACATCGCCGCCGGGATCGAGTGGGTGAGCCGCTACAACGAGCGCACCGAGCCGGCCGGCGCCGCCGACCAGAACGACAACCTCAAAGGCAACGACGGCCAGCCCAACGCCTACATCGAAATGGGCCACACGGCGGTGAACGTCGCCAACCGCTACGAGGTCAGCCGCGCCGACATGGACAAGTTCGCGCAGCGCTCCCAGGAACTGGCCGTCCAGTCGCAGGAGGACGGCTTCTTCGACCGCGAGATCGTCCCGGTGAAGCTGCCCGACGGCACCGAGGTCGCCAAGGACGACGGCCCGCGCGCCTCCTCGACGCTGGAGAAGCTCTCCGAGCTGCCCGAGGCCTTCGGCGGCGGCGGCGTCACCGCCGGCAACTCCTGCCCGCTCAACGACGGCGCGGCAGCGGTGCTGATCATGAGCGACACGAAGGCCAAGGAGCTCAGCCTGACGCCGCGCGCCCGCATCGTCACCGCCGCCACTTGGGGCAACGAGCCCGAGTACATGGGCGTCGCCCCGATCGGCGCGATCAAGAAGGCGCTCGACCGGGCCGGGATGACGATCGACGACGTCGGCGCGGTCGAGCTCAACGAGGCCTTCGCCGCCCAGGTGATCCCGATCATGGACGAGTGCGACATCCCGCTGGAGAAGCTGAACACGCACGGCGGCGCGATCGCCCTCGGCCACCCCTTCGGCATGACCGGCGCCCGCATCATGGGCACCCTGCTCAACGTGCTGGAGACCGACGACCACCAGGTCGGCCTCGAGACGATGTGCGTCGCCGGAGGTCAGGGCAAGGCCATGATCGTGGAGCGGATGAACTGAGCCCCCTGGGGCGGGTTTGTTGCGCTATGCGTAACTAACGCGCCCCGTCGACTGACATGGACCTGGCGACCGTCACCTACGAGGCCGACGAGCGGGTCGCCCGGATCACGCTGAACCGGCCGGAGCGGGGGAACGGGATCGTGCCGCGGATGCCGCAGGAGATCGCGGCGTGCGTGGAGCGGGCCAACCTCGATCCGGCGGTCCATGTCATTGCGCTGGCCGGCGCCGGCAGCGGCTTCTGCGGCGGCTACGACCTGGTCGCCTCCGCCGAGGGGGACATGAGCGGCCTGGGGGAGGGCGCCTCCCGCCTGGACGACGCGGAGGGCGGCGGCTCCCCATCCGCCATTCCCGACGGTCCGCCGCCCGCTTCGCCGCTCGACCCGGCGACGATCGCGGCCAACCACGCTCCCGAGTCCGACTGGGACCCGGTCACGGACTTCCAGTTCATGTGGCGCAACGTGCGCGGCTTCATGAGCCTCTTCCACTCCGAGAAGCCGGTCCTCTGCAAGGTCCACGGCTACTGCGTCGCCGGCGGCACCGACATGGCGCTCTGCTCGGACCTGCTCGTGGTCGGCGCCGACGCCAAGATCGGCTACCCGCCGGCCCGCGTCTGGGGCTCGCCGACGACGGCGCTGTGGGCGGCCCGGGTGGGGCCGATGCGGGCGAAGCGGCTGCTGCTGACCGGCGACTCGCTCAGCGGCGAGCAGGCGGCCGAGTGGGGGCTGGCGACCGAGGCGGCGCCGCCCGCGGAGCTGGACGAGCGCTTCGAGGACCTGCTGGGGCGCGTGGCGCGACTGCCGATCAACCAGCTGGTGATGATGAAGATGCTGGTCAACCAGTCCCTCTACGCGCAGGGCCTGCACCAGACCCAGCTGCTCGGGACCTTCTTCGACGGCGTCGCCCGCCATACCGAGGAGGGCCACGGCTTCGTCCGCCGCGCCGCCGAGGGCGGCTTCAAGGAGGCGGTGCGGGAGCGCGACGAGCCGTTCGGCGATCACGGCCTCCACGGCTTCGGCGTCTGACTGCCCTCGTCAGAGCTGGGTGACGATGAAGCCGACCAGGGTGACGAGGAGAAGACCGCTGAACTGGAGCATCACGCGCTGAAGCGAGTCGAAGCGGGCATTCATTTCCCGACCGAGGTCTTTTATCTCGGCCTGGACCTTTTCGAACCGCTCGTCGACCTTGTCGAACCGCTCGTCGACCTTTTCGAACCGCTCGTCGACCTTGTCGAACCGCCGATCGACCTCGTCGAAGCGCCTGTCGACCTCGGCGAAACGGCGCTGCGTTTCGGCGCGGAAGTCGTCCAGGCGGTCGTCGGTCCAACTCTGTCTCATCGCCTCCATGATGATCGCACTGTAGACAGGAGGATGCGCGCGGGTGGTGCGCTGAATGCAATTTCTCTGCAAACCCTCTTTGAAGTAAGTTCAACGGCCCGATGAGCGAGGCGTCCCCCGATCCCGGCACGGTGTTCACGCCCGAGAACGTGCGGGCGTTCCTGCCGGGCAGCTTTCCGGGCGACCTCGGGATCGAGCCGGTCGAGATCGACGACGAGCACGCGGTCGGGAGGATCGTCGTCGACCCGCGCCACCTGCACCCGGGCGGCTACGTGCACGGCGGGGTCTGGACGGCACTGGGGGACACCGCCGCTGCCTGGGCGACCTTCCGCAGCATCCCGCCCGGCCACAACTTCACGACGATCGAGCTGAAGCTGAACGTCTTCGCCGCCGGCCTCCAGGGCGACGAGATCGACGCGGTCGCCCGGCCGCTGCACGTCGGCAAGAGCACGGTGGTGATCGAGGTCAAGATCGAGCGGCGCCGAGATGGCGAGGAGCCGCGCCTCGCCGCCAACCTGATCGTCACGCAGTTCGTCCTGCCGCCGCAGGACGGCTGAGCTCCCCACGGCAGGCGTCGACGAAGCTGCGGAAGAGCGCCGCCTCGTAGGGCCGCTGGACGAGCGTCTCGGCGTGCCACTGGACGCCGATCAGGAACTCGCGCCGCGGGTCCTCGACCGCCTCGATCGTCTCGTCGGGCGCCCGCGCGACGACCGCCAGCCCCGCGCCGAGCCGGTCGATCGCCTGGTGGTGGAAGGAGTTGACCTCGATCTCCTCGGCGACCTCGGCCTCGGCGGAGCCGAGCGCAGCCCGCAGGGCGCTGCCGGGCTCGACCGCGATCGGGTGGCTCGGCTCGTCGGCGGGGTTCCGCTGCCGGTGGGCGATCTCCGCCGAGAGGTCGGGAAGGTGCTGGTGCAGCGTGCCGCCGCGGGCGACGTTGAGCGCCTGCGTGCCGCGGCAGATCGCCAGGAGGGGTATCTGGCGCGCGTCGGCGCAGCGGGCGACCGTCAGCTCGAAGCGATCGAGCGGCGGCTCGGTCGGGCCCAGCTCGGGGTGCGGCGACGCACCGTAGGTCTCCGGGTCGAGGTCGGGGCCGCCGGAGAGGCAGATCCCGTCGAGGCGGTCGAGCAGCGGCTCGATCGCCTCCTCCTCCAGCGGCGGCATCACGATCGGCAGGCCTCCGGCGGCCTCCACGGCACGCATGTAGGTCAGGCCGAGCGCCATCTCGAAGCGCGCCGGCTCTTCGCCCTGGGGGATCTGCTGGACGGTCTCGGCGCGCCGCACCTCGGAGGTGGTCACGCCGATCAGCGGCCGCCGTCGAGCGGGGCCGGAGCCGTCGCTCCTGGCTGCCTGCGAGCCGTCCTTCATGCCCTCGTCACCCACGTGTCCTTGCAGCCTCCTCCTCGCGAGCTGTTGACGATCGTCGCTTCGGCGCCGGTCGCGAAGCGGGTCAGCCCGCCGGGCATAACCGCCGCCCTGTCGGGGCCGCTCACCGCGAAGGGTCGCAAATCGACCCGGCGCGGCCGCAGCCGCCCGTCGCAGACGGTGGGGTGGGTGGAGAGCGAGACGGTCTCCTGGGCGACGAAGCGCTCGGGGTGGCGACCCACGAGGTCCTTCGCCCGCCGCCGCTCGTCCTCCGTCGCGTGGGGCAGGATCGTCACGCCGGTGCCACCGAACCCATCGCGCGGCTTAAGCGTCAGCTCGTCCAGCCGCTCCAGCGCCCCGCGGCGTGCGTCCTCGTCGCAGAGGTCGAAGCTGGGCACCGAGCGCAGCAGCGGCTCCTCGCCCAGGTAGAAGCCGATCATCCGCTCGACGTAGGCGTGGGCGAGCTTGTCGTCGGCGACACCGGTGCCGAACGCGTTGAGACAGCGCAGGGTCCGCGATTCCAGCGCCGGCAGCAGCAGCTCACCCAGTTCCGTCGGCCGCCCGCCGTCGTCGCTGAGCCGCTCCTCGTCGAGCCGCCGGTAGAGGACGTCGACCGGCTGCCGGTTGCCGCCGTCGTCCCGCATGAAGAGACGCCCGTCGCGGAGGAGGAGGTCATGGGGAGTCACGACCGGCACTCCGAGCGCCCCCGCGAGCTCGCGGTGCTCGAACCAGGCACCGCTCTCCTCACCCGGCGAGAGGATCGCGACCGCGGGCTCGTCCCGGCCCCCTCTCCCTGATTGCCGAGTTGACCCCCCTATCGTGTGGTCAACTCGGCTGTCGCTGTCAGGAGCGGCGGCGCGGAGGACGCCGGCAAGGCCCTTGGCATAGCCCTCGATCGACGCCGGCTCGACGCTCGTTCCCAGCGCCGGCTGTACGACCTCGCGCAGGGCGAGCGCGTAGGCGGCGCCGGACGGCATCCGGGCGTTGTCCTCCAGCACGAGCATCGTGCCCCTCGCGTCGCGGACCAAATCGAGCCCGACCACCGCAGCGGGCGGCACGCCCGGGTCGAGCAGGCCGCGCATCCGCGACTCGTAGCCCGCCGAGGTGCGCAGCACGTGCCACGGGACCACTCCCTGCTCGAAGATCCGCTGCTCGCCGTAGACGTCGAGCAGGAAGGCGTTCAGCGCCCGCGCCCGCTGGAGGATTCCCGCTTCGAGGTCCCGCCACTCCTCGCCGTCGATCACCCGCGGCACGGGGTCCACCTCCAGGGGCTGCCCTTCGCCGAAGGTGACGCCGCGCGCCGCGCAGTCCGCCCGCACGCGCTCGTGCAGCCCGCTCAGGTCCCGGCGGGCGAGGGCGTCTAGAACGGGCTCGTAGTGAGGCCGTGGCGCGCCGTCGGCGGCAAATGCCTCGTCATAGGAGCCGTCCGCCTGCGGATAGTCGGCGAACGCCGCGTGCCGGGTCGTCTCCATGCAGCCACGCTAGGTACCCGGTTCCGACGCCAATTCCTCGCCGGGGGCTTCCAGCGCTTCGATCTGCGGCAGGCGCCAGAGCAGGCTGGCGATCGTCAGGCCGGCCGCCGAGCAGGCCAGGGCCAGGAACCACTGGGTCGGGCCGAGCAGGGTCATCTCGAAGAAGTGCCGGACGGGCCCGGCGGCGAGGATCAGCGCGAAAAGGGCGCCGAGCCCGGCGACCATCGCCAGCATGTAGCTCTGGATCGCGATGTGCTCGCGACCGGGGCCGCGCTCGAGAAGCAGGACGAAGGAGAGGCCGAGCACGATCAGCGTCGTCGTCGCCGCGGTGCGGGCCTCGCCCAGCGTGCCGCCGAAAACCGTGTCGACGAGGAAGAAGCAGAGGATCGAGCCAAGGGCGGTCGCCAGCCCGGCCGGCACGGCGAACGCGGCGAGCGCCCGCAGCAGCCGGCCGCGGTAGAGCGGCCCGTCCGAGGGCGCCAGGGCCAGCACGAAGGAGGGGATGCCGATCGTCAGGAAGGCGGCGAGGGTGAGGTGGCGCGGCAGGAACGGGAAGGCGAAGCCGGGGACGGCGACGAGCAGGATCAGCGTCGCCGCGTAGACCGTCTTGGTCAGGTAGAGCCGGCCGAGGCGGTGGATGTTGCGGGCGATCCGGCGCCCCTCGGCGACCGCTTCGGGCAGCCGCGCGAACTGGTCCTTGAGCAGGACCACGTCGGCGACGCCCTTGGTCACCTGGGCGCCCGAGCCCATCGCCACGGCCAGCCGCGCCTGCTTCAGCGCCGGCACGTCGTTGACCCCGTCGCCGATCATCGCCGTGTAGCGGCCCGCGCCGCGCAGGGCCTCGACCAGCGCCCGCTTCTGCTCGGGGGCGATCCGGCAGAAGATCGTGTTGCGCAGGGCCGCCTCGGCCAGGGCATCGGGATCGTCGGGCAGCTCGGAGCCCTCGATCACGCCGGCGTCCTGGGGCACGCCGACCGCGTAGGCGACCGCCGTCACGGTCGCCCGCGCGTCGCCGGAGATCAGCTTCAGGTCGACGCCCTCCTCGGCGATGAAGGCGATCGTCTCGGCCGCGTCGGCGCGCAGCGTCTCCTCGAGCACGACCAGCGCCACGGGCTTCAGCCGCGGCGGCGGCGCGGCCGCGGCGTCCTCGGGCAGCGCCTCGCTCGCTTCGCCGAAGGCGACGACGCGGCGCCCCGCCGCCGTCTCCTCCTCCAGCTTGCGTGCCAGCCCGGAGGGCAGGCTCAGCGCTCCCGCCGCGCCGAGCACGTCGGGCGCGCCGAGCACGTAGCTGGTGCCGCCCAGGCGCAGGCCGCTCCACTTCCACTTGGAGGAGAACGGCACTTCGCCGCTCACCCGCCCCGGCTTGCCCGGGAAGGCCGCGGCGATCGTCTCCAGGGTCCGGTTGCGGTCGCCCGCGCTCGCGGCGAAGCTCCCCAGCGCGGCCTTCGCCTCCTCGGGGTCGACCCCGTCGGCGACCTCGACCCCGAGCAGGCGCAGCTCGCCGTCGGTCAGCGTGCCGGTCTTGTCGACGCAGATCGTGTCGACCGCGGCGAGGCTCTCGGTCGCGCTCATCTGCTGGACCAGCGTGTCGTTGCGGGCGAGCCGCACGGCGGCCACGGCGAAGGTGACGCTCATCAGCAGCACCATCCCCTCGGGGATCAGCGTGATCAGGCCCGCGGTAGCCGTCTGCGCCGCCTCGACCAAGTCGACGCTGCGCATCTGGAAGGTGAGCAGGAGGATCGCGGCGAGCGGCACCATCACGTAGGTGCAGGCGACGATCACCCGGTTGACCTCGTGCTGGAGCGGCGAGGGCGGGTGGCGGAAGGCCTTCGCCTCGCCCGCGAGGCGCCCCGCGTAGCTCTCCTCGCGCACGGCGTCGACCTCGTAATGGCCCGAGCCGGAGATGCCGAAGGAGCCCGAGAGCGCCCGCTCGCCGGGCTCCTTGCGCACGCCGTCGGCCTCGCCGGTCAGCAGCGACTCGTCGAGCGTCATCCCGCGGCTGGCGATCACCTCGCCGTCGGCGACGAGCTGGTCGCCCGGCTCGACCGCGATCACGTCGCCGGGCACGACCTCGTCGGCCAGCAGCTCGACCGTCTCGCCGTCGCGCACGACCTTGGCGTGCGGGGCGACCAGCACCGCGAGCTCCTCCAGCGTCCGCTTGGCCTTCAGCTCCTGGCGGATGCCGATGTAGGAGTTGACGATCGCGATCCCGAGGAAGGCCGCGTCGGCGAGCAGCCCCAGCGAGAGGATCAGCACGCCGAAGAAGACGATGATCGCGTTGAACAGCGTGAAGACGTTGCCGGCGACGATGCTGGCCGTCGAGCGCGAGGTGCTCTCCCGGGGCTGGCCGAGCTTGCGCAGGCGCTTCGCCGCCTCGGCGCTCGACAGCCCCTGCTCCCGGGGCGAGGCAGGGGCGGCGGGCTGGTCTTTGGCGATCGCGGTCAGGGTCTCGGCTCTTCGGCGGCGTTCACGACCACCTATTCAATAGGGTGGCGAGGCGATGGCGTTGAAGCTCGGGCTGAACCTTGGATACTGGGGCATCGGCCCGGCCGGCCAGGACGCCGTCGAGGTCGTCCAGGCGGCCGAGCGGGCCGGCTTCGAGTCGGTCTGGGCGGCCGAGTCCTACGGCTCCGACGTGGTCAGCGTGCTCGCCTGGCTGGCGCCGCAGACCGAGACGATCAAGCTCGGCGCGGCGATCATGCAGGTGCCGGCGCGGCCGCCAGCCGCGGCGGCGATGGCCGGCGCGACGATCGACAAGCTGTCGGGCGGGCGGTTCCTCTTCGGCTTCGGGCCGTCCGGTCCGCAGGTCTCAGAGGGCTGGTATGGCGTCCCCTACGCGAAGCCCTGGGGCCGCACGCGCGAGTACATCGAAGTGGTGCGCGAGATCGTCGCCCGCGAGGGCAAGGTCGACCATCAGGGCGAGCACTACCAGCTGCCGCTGCCAGGCGGCGAGGGCAAGCCGCTGAAGCTCAACTTCCACCCCGAGCGGGCCCAGATCCCCGTCTTCGTCGGCGCGATCGGCCGCAAATCGGTCGAGATGGCGGCCGAGATCTGCGACGGCTGGATCCCGATCTTCTTCAGCGTCGACGCCTTCGAGCAGACCTGGGGCGAGCACCTGGAGGCCGGCTTCGCGAAGGGCGGGCGGCAGCGCTCCGACCTGGAGGTGAGCCCGTCCCTGCAGGTGGCGATCGACGGCGACCTCGAGGCGGCCAAGAATGTCGTCAAGGCGGGCCTCGTCCTCTACTTCGGCGGCATGGGCAGCCGCAAGACCAACTTCTACGTCGACCTCGCGCACCGCTTCGGCTTCGGCGAGGTCGCCGACGAGGTCCAGCGCCGCTTCCAGGAGGGCGACCGTGGCGGCGCCTTCGAGGCGATGCCCGACGAGATCGTCGAGGCGACCTCGCTGGTCGGCAGCGAGGCCGAGGTGGCGGAGCGGATCGAGCGCTTCCGCGGCGCCGGCATCGACCGCCTGATCGTCTCCCCGGTCCACGTCGACCGCGGCGAGCAGCTGCACACGCTCGACCGCCTCGCAAGCCTGGCCGGATGACGCACGTGGCGCGTCGCATCTCGGCGTCCTCGGTCGCTCGCGTGCGGAGCACGCCACGCTCCCTGCGTCCTTGACCTGCTCGGCCACGAGCGCCCCCGGCCAACCTTGGATTGCATAGTCTTCCCCGCCGCATGAAGATCGGAGTGCCGAGAGAGACCGCCGATGGGGAGCGCCGCGTGGCGCTGGTTCCGGACGTGGTCAAATCGCTGAAGAAGGACGAGAAGCTCGAGGTGCTGGTCGAGTCCGGCGCCGGCGAGGCCGCCGGCCATCCCGACTCCCAGTACAAGGAGGCGGGCGCCGACACGGTGACGGACGAGAGCGCCTGGGGCGCCGACGTGGTGCTCCGCGTCCGCACGCCGAGCGCCGAGGAGATCGGCCGGCTGAAGTCCGGTCAGCTGCTGATCGGCCATCTCGATCCCTGGACCGCCGCCGAGACCAACAAGGCCTTGGCCGGCGCCGGCGTCACCAGCTTCGCGATGGAGGCGATCCCGCGCACGACGCGTGCCCAGGCGATGGATGCGCTCTCCTCGCAGGCCGCCGCCGGCGGCTACGCCGCGACCCTGATCGCCGCCCGCGAGTCCGGCCGCTTCTTCGGGATGATGACCACGGCCGCAGGCACCGTGCCGCCGGCCAAGGTGCTGGTCCTGGGCGCGGGCGTCGCCGGCCTGCAGGCGGTCGCCACGGCGAAGCGGCTCGGCGCGATCGTCACCGGCTTCGACATCCGCCGCGCCGCCTGGGAGCAGATCGCCTCGCTCGGCGGTCGCCCGCTCGAACTCGACTTCATCCCGGACGCCGAAGGCGAGGGCGGCTACGCGCGCCCGCTGACCGACGAGGAGAACGCCAAGGTCGTCGAGGCGATCGGCGAGAACGCCGCCAGGCAGGACGTGATCGTCACCACCGCCGCGATCCCCGGCCGCCCGGCGCCGCGGCTGATCACCGCCGAGGCCGTCCGCAGCATGCGGCCCGGCTCGGTGATCGTCGACCTCGCCGCCGAGAGCGGCGGCAACTGCGAGCTGACCAGGGCGGGGGAGACGGTGGTCGAGAACGGCGTCAAGATCGTCGGCGCCCGCAACCTGCCCGCCGAGATGCCGGCGCCCGCCTCGCAGCTCTACGCCAAGAACCTCGAGAACCTGCTCGGGCTGCTGGTCGGCGAGGACGGCGCCCTGAACGTCGACTTCGAGGACGACATCGTCGCCGCCGCCTGCATCACCCACGGCGGCGAGATCAAGAACGAGAGGGCCGCGAAATGAGCTTGATGACCGAGATCACGATCTTCGTCCTCGCCGCCTTCGTCGGCTTCGAGGTGATCTCGAAGGTGCCGACGACCCTGCACACGCCGCTGATGTCGCAGACCAACGCGATCCACGGGATCGTCATGCTGGGCGGTCTGATCGTCGTCGGCTTCGCCGACGACGGGCTCGAGTACGTGATCGGCACGATCGCGATCGCCTTCGGCGCGATCAACATCGTCGGCGGCTTCATGGTCACCGACCGGATGCTCGGCATGTTCTCGCGCAAGCCGAAACCGAAGGCGACCGCAGCCGCAGAGGCTGCGCCAAGCGGCGGCTCGAGCAGCGACGGCTCGCGAGGGGGATGACGTGAGCGCCCTCACGCAGATCCCCGCGGCAGTCTTCGAGCCGGGCGGCGACGCCGCCACGGCGCTCTACATCGTCGCCTTCTCGCTCTTCATCCTCGGCGTCCGCCGCGGCACCCACCCGACCACGGCCAAACAGGGCAACCTGATCGCCGCCGTCGGCATGGCGATCGCGGTCGTCACGACCCTGCTGCTCGACGGCATGGGCAACTGGGGCATCCTCTTCGGCGCCCTGCTGGTCGGCAGCGCGATCGGCGTGATCGCCTCGGTCCGCGTCCAGATGACCGAGATGCCGCAGATGGTCGCCCTCTACAACGGGGTCGGCGGCGGCGCGGTCGCGCTGATCGCCTGGGCGGAGATCCGCCACGGCATCTCGCTCGGGCACGAGATCCCGCTCGACGAGCTGATCCCCGTGCTCTTCGCGGCGGTCGTCGGCTCGGTCTCCTTCTGGGGCTCGAACATCGCCTTCGCCAAGCTCCAGGACCTGATCCCGACCCGGCCGCTCGCGGTGCCCGGCCAGCAGGTGATCAACGCGCTGCTCCTGATCGGCATCGTCGTCGCCTGCGTCGTCACCGCGATCGACAACGACCACCCCTCCGAGGCCCTGTTCATCGCGATCCTGCTCGCCGCCGGGCTGCTCGGCAACCTAGTAGTGCTGCCGATTGGCGGCGCCGACATGCCGGTCGTGATCTCGCTGCTCAACGCCTTCACCGGCCTCTCCGCGGCGGCTGCCGGCTTCGCCCTCGACAACGTCGCCCTGATCGTCGCCGGCACCCTGGTCGGCTCCTCGGGAACGATCCTGACGATGGAGATGGCGACCGCGATGAACCGCTCGGTCGGCAACATCCTCTTCGCCGGCTTCGGCGGTGCGCCTGCGGCTGCCAAGGGCGACGGTGAGGAACGACCCCACACCTCCGTCAGCGCCCAGGACGCGGCGATCAAGCTCGCTTACGCCGACTCCGTGGTGATCGTCCCCGGCTACGGCCTTGCTGTCGCCCAGGCCCAGCACGCGATCAAGGAGGTCGCCGATGAGCTGGAGAAGCGCGGCGTCACCGTCAACTACGCGATCCACCCGGTCGCGGGCCGCATGCCCGGCCACATGAACGTCCTCCTCGCCGAGGCCGACGTGCCCTATGAGCAGCTGCGCGAGATGGAGGAGATCAACCCCGAGATGCCGCGCACCGACGTCGCCGTCGTGGTCGGCGCCAACGACGTCACCAACCCGGCGGCGAAAAACGACCCGGACAGCCCGATCGCCGGCATGCCGATCATCGAAGTCGACCAGGCCCAGCAGGTGATCGTGATCAAGCGCTCCCTGAGCCCCGGCTTCGCCGGCATCGACAACGACCTCTTCTATGAACCGAACACGTCGATGCTGTTCGCCGACGCCAAACAGGCCGCCGCCGACATAGCCGCCGAGATCGGCAACCTCTAACCCCCGCCGATCCGGCGGAGGCGTCTCTCGCAAACTCCGCGTAGTTCCAACCCGGGCGGGGGCGAGTCTGGACGTGCCGCCTCTTAGGTGCCCATATGGGCACCGAACAGCCGGCACGTCTCCCCGGGGACCGTCGTAAAGCCACCGCGAAGCGTGAACGCGCCCTCCATGTGCTCGCCAAGAAGCAACATGGCGTGGTGTCGCGCCGGCAGCTGCTAGCCGCCGGCCTCAGCGTCCGCACGATTCGGCGTCGGGTCGAGTCAGGCTGGCTTCATCTGCTTCATCGGGGCGTTTATGCCGTAGGTGACGGGCGGTTGAGCGCGCGAGGGCGATGGCTCGGGGCGGTGCTGGCTTGTGGTGAGGGAGCAGTGCTCAGCCACCGAAGTGCAGCGGGGTTCTGGGGCCTGACGCGGACGGACTCGCATCCGATCGAAGTGACAAGCGGTCGCGGGCGAAACCGCTCCGGCCTGCGCATTCACGAGTGTGGTGTCACTCCGGAAGACCGGACAGTCATGGACGCGGTTCCGGTCACGACGGTCTCTCGCACGCTGCTCGACTTGGCCGAGATCGTCGACGCGCGACGACTTGCGCGCGCATTCGAGGAGGCTGACCGGCTCGGGGTGCTCGACCTGCAAGATCTGCGCAAGACATGCGAGCGCGCCCATGGCCGGCACGGCCTCAAGGCCCTCCGCCCATTGATCGAGGCGGCGCGTATGCCGGAGTACACCCGATCTGATCTCGAGGACCGGGTCGTCACCCTCTGTCGAAGCCACGATCTGCCGGCCCCTCACACGAACGTCGAGGTCTTGGGACGGGAGGTCGATGCGTGTTGGCCGTCTCAGAAAGTGATCGTCGAAGCGGATGGCTGGGACTTCCATCGCCATCGGGCGGCGTTCGAGCGAGACCGCGCACGCGACTCTGCGCTGTTGGCGGCCGGGTATCGCGTCGTCAGGTTGACGCACAGACGCCTGGAACGGGAATCGAACACGGTGGTCGCAGAGCTTCGTCGCCTTCTGAACGCCAACCCCCCACGTGCCGTCCATTAGGTGCCCATAAGGGCACTCTTTGGGCGGCACGTCCCCTTCATGGGGGCGAAATCGTGCCACTCGGGCCTCTCTCTACGCATGAGCTGGGGGCCGACGGGAGACGAGCGGGGGCAGGGGACGGTCGAGTGGGTGGGGGTGGTCGCTGTGGTGGCGCTGCTGTTCGTGGCGGTGGTGGCTGCTGGGGCTCGGGTGCCGGGGACGGAGCTTGCTCGGGCGATCGCCTCGAAGCTGCTCTGCGCCGCTGCACTTGCCGATCGCTGTGGGGACGAACCGGTTCTGATCGCCTCCTACGGCGACGAGGTCGGGCGCCTCGTCCGGAAGCACATGCCGTCGCTCGCCTTCGAGCGCGGGTCGCGCGCCCTGCCGGTGGACTTCCGCCGTTGCCGCAGGAGCGCCTGCGGCGACGGAACCCCGCGCGGTCTCGTCGACCGCAGCGACGCCGGGCTGCCGGTCACCGCGTTCGTGCACGTGATCGATTGCCGGGAGCCCCGGCGCGCCGGCACCTATACGTCACCGGCGGCAGCGGCGGGGCAACCCGCGGCAGCAAGCGCCGCCGGGATCGGGACGGGACCCGACCTCGACCTCCGTCCCGACTGCTCCGGAGAGCGCGCCGGAAATCTCTATGTCCAATATTGGCTCTACTACGTCGACTCGGCGACGATGCGCGGCGTCCCGGTGGTCGGCGAGGCCGGCTACCACCGCGACGACTGGGAGTCGGTGCAGGTTCGGGTAGGAGCGGACGGGACCGTCCACGAACGCGCCTCCTCCCACCACGGCTACAACTACGCGCGGAGCGCCGCCAACTGGGGGTCGGACGCCGGGGTCGAGCCGGTCCGGGACGCCGCCGAGGCGATCGGCGCCCGTCCGCGCAACGGCTGGGGGCCGGCGGGCGGCCTGCTGCGGGTCTCGGGCGGCAGCCACGCGGGCAATGTCGGCGGTTACTTCGACTTCGACCGGATAGCGCCCGCCGGCCGCATCCACCTCGTCCCGCTCGAGCCGACCGCGGACGCGGCGTCGGCGGCGGGCCCCAGCGACCCTTATCGCTTCGCCGTCAGCCCGCCCTGGCGGAAGCGCGTCTGGTCCGATCCAGAGGCGGACGGGACGGACTGACCGCGCTAGGGTTCCCCCATCGCCACCGAGGTGACGGCAAGCTCCAGCTCCAAGGAAGCGATCGCGGACCGGCTCGCGGAGGCGCGGCGGCGCACGCTGGAGCTGGTCGAGGCGCTGGACGACGAGCAGCTCAACCGCGTCTACTCGCCGATCCTCAGCCCGCTCGCCTGGGATCTCGGGCACATCGCCAACTTCGAGGAGCTGTGGCTGGTGCAGACGATCGGCCGTCGAGAGCCGCTGCACGGCGACCTCGGGCGCTTCTACGACGCGATCGAGAACCCGCGGCGGACGCGGGGCCGGCTGCCGATCCTTCGCGACGCCGAGCTGCGCGACTACCTCGCCGAAGTCCGGGAGCGCACCCTCGAAGTGCTCGCGGAGGTCGAGATCGGCGCCGACGCCGAGGACCCGTTGCTGCGCGAAGGCTTCGTCTACGAGATGCTGATCGCCCACGAGCTTCAGCACAACGAGACGATGCTGCAGCTCCTGATGATGGTCGAGGGCTACCGGCCCGCTTCCCTGACGGCTGTCGCCGGTTCGGCCTCGCCGGAGCAAGGGGGGAAGCCGCCCGGGTCGGACACCGGGACGGCGGAGATGATCCGCGTCGACGGCGGCACGCACCCGATCGGCGCCCCGCCGACCGGGTTCGCCTACGACAACGAGCGACCCCGCCACACCGTCGAGCTGGCGCCCTTCGAGATCGACCGCCTTCCGGTCGCCAACGCCGCCTACGCGGCGTTCATGGCGGAGACCGGCGCCGAGCCGCCGCTCTACTGGGATCGCGAGGGCGACGACTGGGTCTGGACCGCGATGGGGCGGCGAGCCCCTGTCGATCCCGCATCCCCGGTCGTCCACGTCTCCTGGAACGAGGCAGACGCCTTCGCCCGCTGGGCCGGCAAGCGCCTGCCGACCGAGCACGAGTGGGAGGCCGCGGCTCGTGCGGCCCCGCCGAGCCTCGAAGGAACGGCCGGCGCCAGGGGCGACGAGGGCTTGCAGCGGGCGGGTGCTCTGCATGCGGTGGGTCGGGTCTGGGAGTGGACCTCCTCGGACTTCTTCGCCTATCCGGGCTTCGAGGCGTTCCCCTACCCCGAGTACTCGGAGGTCTTCTTCGGCGACGAGCACAAGGTGCTTCGCGGCGGCTCGTGGGCGACTCATCCCGCGGTGATGCGCCCGAGCTTCCGCAACTGGGACCTGCCGGGGCGCCGGCAGATCTTCGCCGGGCTGCGCTGCGCCAGGGACGTCGCCTGATGACCCCCGAGGCGGCACCGGAGCAGATCGAGATCGAGACCCATCTGCCTGCCGACGGGCGGGCCAGGATGGCCCGCGACGTGCGACTCGGCCTCACCGCGGAGCCGAAGGAGCTGGCGCCCAAGTACTTCTACGACGAGCGCGGGTCGGAGCTGTTCGAGCGGATAACCGAGCTGCCCGAGTACTACCCGACCCGCGCCGAGCGGTCGATCCTGGCCGACCGCTCGGCCGAGATCGTGGCCGCGGCGGGACGGCCGGGGACGCTCGTCGAGCTCGGCTCGGGCTCCGCCGCGAAGACCCGACACCTGCTGAGCGCGATGCGCGACGCCGGCTGCCTGACCACCTACGTCCCGCTCGACATCTCGGCCGAGATCACGCACGCGACCGCGGAGTCGCTGGTCGCCGAGTATCCCGAGCTGGCGGTGCGCGGGCTCGTCTGCGACTTCGAGCACGACCTGGAGCGGATCCCCGTCGGCGAGGGTGGTCGCCTGGTCGCCTTCCTCGGGGGGACGATCGGCAACCTCTACGCGGAGGCCCGCGGCGAGTTCCTTGCGCGGATCGCCGCGCTCCTCCAGCCCGAGGACCGCTTCCTTTTGGGCACCGACCTGGTCAAGGAGAGCGCCCGCCTCGCGGCCGCCTACGACGACTCGGCCGGCGTCACGGCCGAGTTCAACAAGAACGTGCTGCTGGTCCTGAACCGGGAGCTGGGCGCCGACTTCGACCCCGACCGCTTCGAGCATGTCGCCCGCTACGACGTCGACGCCGCCCGCATGGACATCGGGCTGCGCTCGCTCGTCGCTCAGACGGTGCGCCTCCCCGCCCTCGACCTCGTCGTCGGCTTCGAGGCGGGCGAGCTGATGCGAACCGAGATCTCGGCCAAGTTCACGCGTGCCCGACTCGAGGAGATCTACCGCGAGGCGGGCCTGACGCCGTCCGGCTGGTTCACCGACGCGGCGGGGGACTATGCATTGAGCCTCGCGTCGGTTTAGAGTCTTTTTCTCGAACCAGTCGAGACAGGGAAAAGACTCGGGGAGGACCCAGTGAGCCTTGACGTCCACCTCTACGGAGAGCGAATCGGCACGTTGTTCCCGGCCGGCGAGGACGACTATCGCCTTGCGTATTCGCCCGATCTGGTCGAGCGGGTGGGCGCGGGCGTCTCGCTGCTGAGCAATGCGCTGCCGACGCGCACGGAGCCCTACAGCGCCGGGGCGACCCAGGCCTTCGTCGAGGGTCTGCTGCCGGACGGGATGCGCCGGACGAGGATCGCCCGCGAGCTCGGCATCGATCGGGACGACGGCTACGCGATGATCGCCGAGGTCGGCCGGGACTGTGCCGGAGCCGTCACCTTCGTGCCGAAGGGTCGCTCGGTCGAGTCGCCCGATCCCGCGGCGGTCGCCTGGCTGAGCGAGGCCGAGCTGGAGGAAGGGATCGTGGCGGCGGCCCCGCTCTTCGACGGCGGGTGCGAGCAACGCATGCGCTTCGCCCTCGCCGGGGTGCGGCACAAGCTGAGCCTGGTTCGCGACGAGAGCGAGGGCCGCTGGGCCTGGCCCGAGCCCGGCCTTGCCGGCACGCACGTCGTCAAGCCGGAGACGGGCGAATACCCGGAATTCGTCGCAAACGAGATGTTCTGCACGAGCGTCGTCCGCGAGGTCGGGCTGCCCGTCGCCGCGAGCGCGGTGGAGACGATCGCCGGGCGGACCTGCCTGGTCTCGAAGCGCTTCGACCGCGAGGGGGGTGGGCGCGGCGCCAAGCGGGTCCACCAGGAGAGCTTTTGCCAGGCGCTCGGCATCCAACGGGCCAGGTCGGGGCAGGAGGAGGGCGGCGCCGACGGGCCTGGCTTCTCGGAAGCCTGCGGGCTGCTCAAGGCGGTCGCCCGCGACAGCGATCCGGCGACCCTCTTCTGCGCCGCCTTCTGCAACTACATGCTCGGCAACGGCGACGCGCACGGCGAAAACTTCGCCCTTCTCTTCCATGGCGGCGGCATGTCCCTGGCGCCCCTCTACGACATCGCGTCGACCGCGGTCTACGACGAGCCGCTCCACACCGGCATGGTGATCGCCGACGACTACTCGGAGACCGCCTACCTGCTCGAACTGGCCCAGATCGCCGAAGAATGCGACTACGACTTCGACGTCTTCCGCGACCTCGCCGCCGGCACCGCGGCGAAGCTGAGCGAGGCGCTGGACGTAGTCGCCCAGCGCGCCCGGGACGAGGGCTGGTACGAGCCGGTGATCGACGGCATCGCCGAACTGGCCGGCGAGCGAGCCTTCGGGCTGGGCGTCGAGGTGGAGTACTGAGTGCAATACAGCCGGGCGCGAGCCCGGCTGTATTGAATGTCTAACGCTGACGGAGCATCTTCATCCGACGTGGAGCCGCTGTCTCATCACGGCTTCCAGTGTCATGCCGAAGTGATAGGCGGCTTCGGTGGTAATGAGTGTGAAACCGAAGGAACAGGTTCCGTGAGACTGCGCGGTGAGCATAAGCTGTCCATGCGCTTCAATATCATCGGCGAGTGTGTTGCTTGTGTAGCTTACTTTGCCAGTCGCCGACTGGGCACCGATTGTAGTTGTGCAATCGGATTTGAGTTCTTTATGGGTCGCTTCGCTTCCATAGCGATGTATTTCGATGACTTTTCCTACCGGGCACGCAATGCTGAAGGTGCCATGGTCACGATCTGTTTCGACCGCTTCCGTCACTTTGAGTAGATAATCGCAGCCGTTTGCTGTGATTGTCACGTTGTTGAATGCCGCACCCGGCGTCTTGCAATTCGTGAACGTGGGCGCGAATGTCAGTTCAGTGGAAGCAACCGGGGATTCACTGGTTATCTGCTCGTCAAGGCAGCTGTATTCGCTACCGAAGGTTGTGAACAAGTCCTCGGCACCGGTGTCGGTCCCGACGACATAGAGTTTTTCCTCAACTGTGAATTCGCTGGCCGATGCCGAAGGGACTGCGGTGCCAAGCGCCACGAGTGAGACAAATAGGGCGAGGCCCAGGGGCTTCAAGCTGAATGTCATGGCTTCCTTTCGATCTGGTCGCACCGAGGGTGCGAGTCGATGGGGAAGCAAGGGCATACAGCCCGAAGGCCCAATTGATCAAGGAACTTTGAGTTAAGAGGGGTGCCGCCGCTACGGCGCGAGCGCCTCGATCGTCTCGCCGAGCTTGTCGGGGGTGACGATCGGGGTGAGGACCGGGAGGGTGATGCCGCCGGCGACGAAGGCGTCGAGGCGCTCGCGCATCTGCTCGGGGGTGCCGAAGACGAACATCTCCTCGATCAGCTCCCAGGGGGCGGCCGCGGCGGCGGCCTGGCGATCGCCGGATTCCCAGGCGACGACCATCGGCTCGATCTGCTCGCCGTAGCCGAGCCAGCGGTAGAACGCGGCGTAGACGGGGACCGTGACGTAGGAGGAGAACATGAAGCGGGCCAGGGGCTCGACCGCCTCTCGCTCGCCGGGCAGGCAGAAGAAGCGGCAGAGCAGGTCGAATCCCTCGGGGGCGTCCTGCAGCTGTGCGGTCACCTTCGGCAGGCCCGAGAGGGGAAGGAAGTTGGTGAAGGCGCCGTCGGCCCGCTCGACGGCCAGCTCGAGCATCTTGCCGCGCAGCGCGGCGAGGACGATCGGCACGCGCTGCGCGGGCGCGACCTCGAGCTTGAAGCCGCTGGCGGTTCGCTCCCCCGCCAGCGCGGTGCGGAGGAACTCGACCGTGTCGCGGACCCGGCTCAGCGGTCGCTCGAAGGGGATCCCGTTCCAGCCTTCGACGATCCGGTCCGACGAGGAGCCGATGCCCAGCGCGAAACGGCCCGCCGAGGCGTCGGCGAGCGCCGCGGCCTCCTGGGCCAGCAGGGCCGGGCCGCGCTGGAACACCCCGACCACGCCGGTGCCGAGCCGCATGCGCTCGGTCCACGCGGCGCTCAGCGCCAGCGGGGTGAACCCGTCCGGGCCGTTCGTCTCGCCGCTCCACAGGTCGGTGTAGCCGGCCGCCTCGGCGCGCAGCACCAGCTCGCGGTGATCGGCCAGGGGCAGCCCGGGCAGCGGCAGCGTCAGTCCCCAGCGTTGAGCCATCGGCGACGCGACTCTACCGCCGGCGGCCCCGAGGTGCCGCGTCTGGGCGCCTGCTCGCCTGCTGAATCCGCCGCACGTCCGATAGCCTGCGCCGCCGAATGGGCGAGACCGCACGAGACCTGGCCACGGGCCCGGCCAAGCCCGACCGCAACCTCGCCCTCGAGCTGGTCCGGGTCACCGAGGCGGCCGCGCTCGCCGCCGCCCGCTGGGTCGGCCGCGGCGACAAGATCGCCGCCGACCAGGCCGCCGTCGACGCGATGCGCCACGTGCTCGACTCCGTCTCGATGGACGGCGTGGTCGTCATCGGCGAGGGGGAGAAGGACGAGGCGCCGATGCTCTACAACGGCGAGCAGATCGGCGACGGCAGCCCGCCGGTCGTCGACATCGCGGTCGATCCGCTCGAGGGGACGCGCCTCTGCGCGCTCGGGATGCCGAGCGCGCTGGCCGTGATCGCGCTCGCCGAGCGCGGCACCATGTTCGACCCCGGGCCGTGCGTCTACATGGAGAAGATCGCCGGCGGGGAGGAGATCGCGGACCTGCTCGACCTCGACCGCCCACTGCCGGAGACGCTGAAGCTCGTCGCCGACCGCAAGGGTGGCAGCATCGGCGACGTCACCGTCGTGATGCTCGACCGCCCGCGCCACGAGGACGCGATGCGCGAGGTCCGCGAGGCCGGCGCGCGCATCCGCCTGATCACCGACGGCGACGTCTCCGCCGCCCTGCTCGCGGTCAGCGAGCGCTCGCCGGTCGACCTCCTCTGGGGAATCGGCGGCACGCCGGAGGGGGTGCTCTCCGCCGCGGCGCTGAAGTCGATGGGCGGCCAGCTGCTCGGCCGACTCTGGCCGCGCAACGACGAGGAGCGCAGCGCCGCCGTGGACGCCGGTTACGACCTCGACCGCGTGCTCACCGGCGACGATCTCTGCTCCGGCGAGGACGTCTTCTTCTCGGCCAGCGGCGTCACGGACGGCGACGTGCTGCAGGGCGTTCGCTACCGCGGGCCCGGCGCGAGCACCGAATCGCTCGTGATGCGGTCGCGCTCCGGCACGGTGCGCCGTGTCCAGGCCCGCCACGATCGCGCCAAGCTCCGCGCGATCATCGGCGAGCGCTACGGCTGAGCGCGGAGCGTCCCAGTGCCTTCCCGGCCTGCCCTCCGGCGGGCGCCCTATGCAGCGGTACCCGATTCGGGCTAGAGTCGGACACCGGGAAGGACTTGGTTACGACTCCGGGAGGACCCAGGTGAGTCTCGACGTCCATCTGTACGGGGAGCGGATCGGAAGCCTGCGCCGGGACGGCGACGCCGGGTACCGGTTCGCGTACTCCCGCGAGGCGCTGGAGCGGTATGGACGCGGCGCGTCCCTGCTGAGCACCTCGATGCCGACCACCGAGGAGCCCTTCGGCCCCGACACGACCCGCGCCTACGTGGAGGGGCTGCTGCCGGAGGGCATGCGACGGCTCAAGCTGGCGCGCGAGCTGGGCGTCGACCCCGACGACGGCTACGCCCTGATCGCCGAGCTCGGCCGCGACTGCGCCGGCGGGGCGGTGTTCCTGCCGCCCGGCGAGTCGATCCCGAATCCGGGCGCATCCGAGCCGGTCTGGGTGCGCGACGCCGAGCTGGAGGAGCTGGTCGCCGCGCCGCCGCCGCGCGTCTTCGACCCCGACCGCCCTGAGCGGATGCGCGCCGCCCTGCCCGGCGTCCGCCACAAGCTGAGCCTGGCGCGTCCCCGCCCGGGTGGCGCGTGGGCCTGGCCTGAGGCGGGCCTGCCCAGCACGCACGTCGTCAAGCCCGAGACGGGCGAATACCCCGAAATGATTCCGAACGAGATGTTCTGCACGACGGTGATGGCCGAGGCGGGCCTCTTCGTCGCCCCGGTCGCGGTGGAGACGGTCGGCGGGCGCTCCTGCGTCGTCGCCGAGCGCTTCGACCGGACCGGCGATCGTCCCGCCGTGGGGCGGTTCCACCAGGAGAGCTTCTGTCAGGCGCTCAGCTTCGGCCCGGGGTCCGATCGCGACGTCGAGGAGGCCGACGGACCGGGCTTCGCCGAATCGTGCGGGCTGCTGCGCGCGATCGGCGAGGAGAGGTGCATCACCAACCTGCTCGCCGCGACGCTGTGCAACTACATCCTCGGCAACGGCGATGCGCACGGCAGCAACTTCGCCGTCATGGTCGTGCCCGGCGGCTCGCTGCTCGCGCCGTTCTACGACATCGTCTCGACGGCGGTCTACGAGGACCCCACACACGTCGGCATGACGATCGCCGACGACTATGCGGAGACCGCCTGCCTGCTCGAACTGGCCGAGATCTGCGAGGAGGCGGCGATCGACCTCGACCACTGCCGGCGGGTCGCGGCGAACGTGGCCGTGAGGACGAGCAGGGCGCTCGACAGGGTCGCGGCACGCGCGCGGAGCGAGGGCTGGCACGCGCCGGTGATCGACGCGATCCTCGAACTGGCCGCCGAGCGCGCCCTGAACCTCGGCTACGAGGTCCAGTACTGAGGCCGCGAGCGCTCCCTTGCACTGGTGTCTCGGATCGGTTTAGGATCTTTGGGCAACGAGGGAGACAGAAGAACGACTTCAGAGAGACCCAAATCAGGTCTCGACGTTCGCCTCCACGGCGAAAGGATCGGGACGCTCTACAGAGTTGAGGCAGGCTACGAGCTCGCCTACGCGCCTGCGGTCGTCGAGGCCCAGGGATCCGGCGCGGTCCTGCTCAGCAACTCCCTGCCGGTCCGCCTCGAGCCCTACAGCCCCGATACCACCCGCGCCTACGTGGAGGGGCTGCTGCCGGAAGGGGTGCGCCGGGAGCGGGTCGCTCGCCGGCTGGGGGTCGACCCCGACGACGGCTTCGCCCTGATCGCCGAGCTCGGCGAGGACTGCCCGGGCGCGGTGACCTTCGCACCGGAGGGGACGGAGCGGCCGCGCCCCGACTCCGGGACGCGGGTGGCGCTCGGCGGCGATCGCGAGAAGCTCGGCCTCGTGCGCAGGGGGCTGGACGGCGGGTGGCGTCAGCCCGGCCCCGGCCTGCCCAGCACGCACGTGATCAAGCCGGAAACCGGCGAGCTGCCGGAAATCGTCACCAACGAGATATTCTGCACGGCCGTCTTCCGCCAGTCCGGGCTGCCCGCAGTCAAGACCTCGATGGAGACGATCGACGGCCGCGAGTGCCTCGTCTCCCCGCGCTTCGACCTCGCCTGGGAGGGGACCACGCCCAGGCGCCTGCACCAGGAGACCTTCTGCCAGGCGCTCGGCATCGCGCCCGGCGCGGCGCCGGGCAGCGCGGACGCGGACGCTCCGGGCTTCGCCGAAGCCTCCGGCCTCCTGCGGGCGCTCGGCCTCAAGGCCGAGATCACGACGCTCGTGCACGCGGCGTTTGCCAACTACGTGCTCGGCAACGGGGACGCGCACGGCCGCAACTTCGCGCTGCTCTTCCGCGACGGCAGGATCGGCCTCGCCCTCTACGATGTGACCTCGACCGTCGTCTACGACGAGCTGGTGGAGACCGGCATGGTGCTGCCGGACGACATCGACGTCACAACCTACCTGCGCGGGCTGTATCGCGTGGCGGAAGAATGCGGCACCGACTTCGACATCTTCCACATCCAGGCGAGCTGCGCCCTGAAGTACGTCTGCGACGCGATCGAGATCGTCGCCGAGCGGGCCGAGGAGGAGGGCTGGCACGCACCCGTGATCGACCGGATCTTCGAGGTCGCGCAGGACCGCGCCGGCCGCTGCGCGGAACGACTGCTGCTCTGGGATCACCTGGACATGTAGTCCGGAACCGGCTCCGCGATCCGGCCGGTGAGCACCTAGTCTGTTCCCATAGCGCACCGCAAGTGTGTCATAATGCTCGCGGATGGACGCAGGCGGCATCGGTCCAGGGGTGGACGGAGAGCGCACCGGGGCGCGGACCCTCGGCCTATTGGCGTCCCCGCTCAACACGCTGATCCTCGACAAGCTCGCCCAGGGGTCGCGGCGCCTCGTCGAGCTTCGTCGCGAAACCGGCTCGCCCCCGCAGACCACGCTGCGGTCCCACCTCAAGGAGCTGAGCGAGATTGGTGCGGTCGCCCGGCGGCGCCTTCACCCGTTCCCGGGCGTCCGTGAGTACGTGCTGACCAACCGTGCCGGCGGCGATCTGCGCTTCGTCGCGGCGATTCTCGAGGCCTGGCTCGCCGAATCGCCGAGCGGGCGCCTCCCGCTCGGCAGCGACGGCGCCAGGGCGGCGGTGAAGGCCCTCGTGGAGGGGTGGTCCTCGACCGTGGTCCATGCCGTGGCGGCGCGACCCGTCAGCCTCGCCGAGCTCGACAGCTCGATCGGATCGCTCAGCCACCAATCGCTTGAGCGCCGCCTGAGGGCGATGCATCTCGTCGGCCTGGTGCGGAGCGACGGAGTCGAACGCGGCGCCCCGTTCGTCGGCAGCGAGTGGCTGCGCCGCGGCATCGCGCCGCTGACCGCCGCGATTCGCTGGGAGCGCAACCACATGGCGCCCGTCACCGCTCCGCCCATGCCCCTCGACGCCGAAGCCGGGTTCCTGCTCGTCGTGCCGCTGTTGGAGCTGCCCAGGGAGATGAAGGGATCCTGCTTGATGGGCGTCGAGTTCGCGGACGGGCGCGAGCGCCGCCTCGTCGGCGTCACGGTCGACGTGGAGGAAGGGCGCGTGACCTCGTGCACGACGCGGCTGGACCGGGACTCGGAGGCATGGGTCACCGGGCCGCCCGCCGCATGGCTGAGGGTCGCGATCGAGGCCAACCCGAATCGCCTCGAGGTGGGAGGCAAGGAGCGCCTCGTCCACGCCCTGCTCGACGCCCTCAACCGAGCCCTGTTCCCTCCTCGATTGATATAAAGTTCCCGACTTATGAGTCCCGACAGCGCCAGCGCCCTCGAGGTCCCGCCCGACTGGTACCGCTCGGGCTTCCCGGCGGAGACGACGACTCAGATGCCGTGGGCCGACCGGACGGTCGCCGAAGTGGACCGGGCCATCGGGATGCTGAGGCCGCAGGACTCCGAGCGCGTGCTCGACCTGGCCTGCGGGATCGGCCGCCACTCCCTCGAGCTGAGCAAGCGGGGCTTCGACGTCGTCGGACTCGACATCTCCGAGGAGCTGCTCGAAATCGCCCGGCGCGAGGCGGAGGCGCAGTCCCTGGACATCGCCTTCGTCCAGGCGGACCTGCGTGAGCTCGACTACGAGGAGGAGTTCGACCTGGTCCTCAGCCTCAACGACGGCGCCGTCGGCTACTTCGAGACCGACGAGGAGAACCGCCGCACCTTCGAGGTCGTCGCCCGTGCGCTTCGTCCGGGTGGCGGTCACCTGATGCAGCTGCCCAACGTCCTGCACGCCGAAAAGCACCTGCCGCAGCGCAACTGGCTCGCGGGCGAGGCGACGCTCGAACTGAGCGACCACCGCTGGAACGCCAAGGAACGGTATCTCGAAGGCTTCACCGTGCCGATCCCCTTCGGCGAGGTGCTCGAGCGGGTCGAGCCAATCCCCTTCCGGCAGCGCCTCTACTCGGTGGACGAACTCAAAGAGCTCTACGAGTCGGTGGGCATGCGGATCGCCAACGTGTTCCGCGGCACCGGCAAGCCGCGCATGCCCCGCGACAACCAGTACGAGATCTTCGTCGAGGGCCGCAAGGCCTAGGAGGAGGCGGCTCATGTCGAAGCGAATCGCGGTGCTGGCGCTCGCCATCCTGGCGCTCGCCGCGCTCGCCGCCGGCTGCGGCGACGACGACGACTCCGGCACGGGGGGCGGCTCGGATACCTCCGTCGCGACCTCCTCACTCAGCAAGAACGAGTTCGTCAAACAGGCGAACGAGATCTGCAAAGGCGAAAGGGAAGACCTGACGACGAAGATCGCCGACTATCAGCAGGAGAACCCGATCGGCGACAAGTCCCCCGAAGTGGCCCAAGCCGAAGGCGTCCAGGCGGTGATCCTGCCGGTCCTGGAGCAGGAGATAGCGCAGATCCGCGACCTGGGTGCGCCCGAGGGCGACGAGGACCAAGTCGAAGAGATCCTGGTCGCGCAGCAGGACGGGATCGACAAGGTCGCCCAGATGGAGAAGATCGAACCCGTCGAGGACGCCTGGGAAAGGCACTTCGACCCGGCGAACAAACTGATGGTCGAGTACGGGCTGGGCGACTGCCCGGTGCGCTAGGCGCTCTCCAACTGCTCGATGCCGCTCGCCCGCTGCCCGCCGGCCGCGAGCATCAGCTTGAAGTCGTGTGGGCTGGAGGCGTAGTCGAGGGCCACCTGCTCTGAGACCTTGCCCTCCATCACGTAGCCGAGCAGCGATTGATCGAAGGTGCGCATGCCGTAGTACTCCCCCTCAGCGATCACTTCCGTGATCTTGCCGGTCTCGTCGGGGTTGAGGATCAGGTCTTGGACACGGCCGGTGACGACGAGCACCTCGGAGGCGGGGACGCGACCTTCACCGGTCACGTCTGGAACGAGACGCTGGGCGATCGCGCCCCTGAGGGTGGACGCGAGCATGACCCGCGCCTGGTGCTGGAGGTGAGGGGGGAAGAAGTCGATGATCCGGTTGATCGTCTCGGTCGCGTCCAGGGTATGGACCGTCGAGAGGACGAGATGCCCGGTCTCGGCAGCCGAGAGCGCCGTTCGCACCGTCTCCTCGTCGCGCATCTCGCCGATCAGGATCACGTCGGGGTCCTGGCGCAGCACCCGCCGCATCGCGCGGGCGAAGCTCTCGGTGTCGGAGCCGACCTCGCGCTGGTTGACGATCGAGCCTTTGTCCTTGTGCAGGTACTCGATCGGGTCCTCGAGCGTGACGATGTGGTGCGCTCGGGTCCGGTTGATGTGGTCGATCATCGCCGCCAGGGTCGTCGACTTGCCCGAGCCGGTGGTGCCGGTGACGAGCACGATTCCGCGCTGCTCCTCGGCAAGGCTGGTGACGACGGGGGGAAGCCCGAGCTCGTCGACCGAGCGGATTTCGAAAGGGATCGCACGGCAGACGATCGAGGTCGAGCCACGTTGGCGGAAGGCGTTGACCCGGAACCTGGAGACGCCGGGGATCGAATAGGAGAAGTCGGCCTCCCCGGCCTGCTCGAACTCGGTCTGCGAGCGCGCCTCGGCGATGTCGTGGAAGGCCTTCTCGGTGTCCTCGCCCGTCAGGGGCTCGTGCCCGGCGAGCGGGGTCAACTCTCCATGCAAGCGGATCGTCGGCGGAACCCCGACCTTGACGTGCAGGTCGGAGCCGCCACGCTCGACGAGCGTACGCAGTGCGGAGTCGATCTCGAACATCGGAGGACTTATCGGCTGGGGGGTACCGATGCCTTAGCCCTCGCGCGCGAGGAGAACACATCCTATGCTCAGATCACTTATCCTAATCAGCGCTTGTCAATCGGCTACAGGAGGAAGACGTGTCCGCTCGACTGACGATATTGCTGGCTGCCGTGATCGCGGCGATGCTCGTTGCCGCCGGATGCGGCGACGACGACGATGGCTCCGACGGGGGCAGCGCCGACATCTCGGTGACGACCTCGTCGATCACCAAACCGCAGTTCGTCAAAAAAGCCACCGAAGTCTGCGAAGAAGAGCGGACCAAAATCCCGACCCGGTCGGCAGCCTACGAACGCACGGCCCCGGACAAACAGTCCCCGGCCGAGGCGTATACCGGCGGCGTAAAGGCGGTAATCCTCCCGACCTTCCAGGCTGAGGTCACCAAGATCACCAAACTTGGAGCGCCGGCTGGCCAGGAGGAACGCGTCGAGGCCATTCTCGAGGCCGAGCAGGCCGCGATCGACGAGGTGTCCGAAATGGAGACGATCCGGACGATCGACGACGTCGTCGTCCACTTCGGCGATTCCAACAAACTGCTGCGCGAGTACGGCCTGACGAACTGCCTGGTCGTCGCTGAACCGAAACCCAGCGGCTGATCGGCGAGGCAGCGCCCGCCGTCGGCCGTCGGCCCTGAGCCGTATTTGGGGGCGTGCAGGGCGTGGGCAGCACCCGGGGAAAGCCCCATGGACGGGTTGCTGTGGAGAGCTGCGCCTCTCATCTCAACCTCTTTGCTTTGGGAGAGCAGATGGCCACGACAGCCGAGTGCGGACCCCCGCCAAAATGCGCGTGTGCCATTTTCTACGCGCGCCGATCCGCACGCGCGTAAAACGCTCCCACGCGATTTCCAGGCCAAAGTACCCTGAGCGCCAGGCCGTCTGAATCAATTGGACACCAAATCTTGACTGGATAGGCAGCGGCGGTTATTTCTTCTCCTGTCCCAGGGAGGGACATCTCGCCGTATCCAGGGAGGGATGCGGTGGATTAACCAATCCGAAAGGAATGAAGATGATTCGGAATCTCAAGGCCCTCGGCCTTGCCCTTGTCGCGATGTTCGCGATGAGCGCCATGGCGGCTTCCGCGGCCTCAGCCGCGGAATTCACATCGGGCTCTTATCCGCAAACCCTGAAAACGGTCGACAGCGGTGAAGAAGACCTGTTTACAGTCTCGGGGAACGAACTCACCTGCAGCGAAGAGGAGTTCACAGGCGAACTGAAAGCTGCCACCACAGCCCTTACGGTCACTCCGGACTATAAAGGTTGTAAAACAAAAGGTCAGACGTTCAACAACGTAACAGTTACAACGAATGACTGCACCTACTCGTTCCATGCTACGACGAAAAATGGCATCAACCACCACAGCGGTAAAGTGACGATCGTGTGCCCAATCGGAAAAGTGATTGAAATCCATCACTACACCACGGCGCACAACCATTCGACAGGCTCTTCGAACTGCACAAACACAGTCGCAGGGCAGACTGCCGGCGGTACCGTTACATATACAAACGTCGGCGGAGATGTGATCATCGAGGGCACCGTTACTGTTAACGCCGTCCTGCACGGTCAGTGCTCGTTTGGCCTCACAGTCAACGCTACGTCCGAATACCACACCAGCACCACCGCCGAAGCGGCGAGTGGGGCAGCCATTCACGTCGGCTAGCTAGCGCAATGGCTCTTCCGACAGAGCCAAGATTGAAGCAGGGCCGGGACGTTCGTCCCGGCCCTGCTCATTCAGTTCAGGTAGCGCCGTGGGCCCTGGCAGGCCAAGATCCATTTCTTGACAAATACCGTAACGTTCCGATACTGTTCGAGGCCGCGCTGATCGGCGTGCGCCAGGGACGCAGGAGAGGAGCAGGGAAGTGCGACCAAAGCTGATGGCGGGGACGATCGTGTTGAGCTGCACGGCGCTGTTGTCGTGTTCGGCTGTCGCCGGGGCCGCCACGACGACTCCCTGCCCCAATGAAAGCCTCCGCGTCGGTCCCTCGGCGGCGCTTCCCGACTGCCGGGGTTACGAGATGGTCTCGCCGCTCGATAAAAACGGCGGCGACGTCCAGACGCTTGCGCCCGCCGGTGGTGGCTCTCTGTTCAGCGCCTTCAAACAGAGCTCGCTCGACGGCAGCAAGGTCACCTACAGCTCCGCCACGGCCTTTGCCGACGCAGTCGCCGGCCCATGGTCGAGCCAGTACATCTCGACGCGCGGTGCGAGCGGCTGGTCCACGCACGGGATATCGCCGCCGCGCGGCCGCGCGGTCTTCGAGGGTACGGGAGGGCTTCCCCCCACCAACTGGGAGACCGAGAACCTCTTCGAGGCCTTCACCGCCGACCTGTGCCACGCCTGGCTGCGCGACAGCAATGTCGTGCCACTCGCCCCCGACGGTCTGCACGGCTATGTGAATCTCTACCGGCGCTCGAATTGCGTCCCGGAGGGCTTTGAAGCGCTCAGCAAGGCGGTGGGTGGTCCCTTCGGCCCGGTGACGCCCTACCTCAACGACCGCGGCGAATTCTCCACCGACCTAGGCGCCGGGCCCGGCTTGCGGTTCATGGGCGCCTCCACGAACCTGAGCCATCAGGTCTTCGTCTCCGGCGCGCCGCTTTTGCCCGACGAGGTCGGCGACCAGGTCCAGTGCTCGACCACGACCGCGGCGACGACGATCTCCTACCAGTGGCTGCGAAACGGCGTCCCGATCGAAGGTGCCACCGCCTCCACCTACATTCTGGCTCCCGCCGATCAGGGCACGGCGGTCCAATGCCAGGTTTTCGCGACTAACACCGTCGCGGGCTCGACGCAGGTCGCCAACCCGCCGCACGTCGTCGCTCCGGCTCCCTCAACGCCGGGGCCGGTAGCACCGGCGACGATCGCCGCGCCGGAGGCGAGTGGCACGCTTGCGGTGGGAGGGCCGGGGGGCCAGACCCTCACCTGCGACCCGAGGCGGGCTGGCACCGACAAAGACGGGAATCCCATTGAGGCGAATTGGGGCGGCTCGCCCACCTTCGCCTATCAGTGGTATCGCAACGGCGCCCCGCTCGCCGGCGCAACCGCATCCACCTACAACGTCACTGCGAGCGACCTCGCCGGTGCGGCAGTCTTCCAGTGCGCAGTCATCGCCACCAACGCCGGCGGCTCGGTAGTGAAGGTGAGCAACCATCGCGCGACCAGCCCGGCTCCCAGCCCCGCCGCGCCGGGTGGCAACGGAGTCAACTCCAGTGCCAACGCGAGCGTTTGGAGCAAGCGCCTGCGCCTCTATGACCTCCACAACGGCCAGCTTGAGTTGGTCGGCATCCTGCCCGACGGTACGCCGAACCCGGAGAACTCGGTCGCGGGGACGCTCGGCTCGATGGTCAACACGCGCGAATCGCTGCTCGAAAACGCCGTCTCCGACGACGGCTCGAAGATCTTCTGGACCTCGAAAAGCGGTAGCACCGCTCGTGGTGCGGGCCAGCTCTACGTGCGCGTCGAGGGTGCACACACGCTGGAGGTCTCCAAAACGGCCGAAGAACTGTCCGGCGCGAGCCAGTCGATGTTCTGGAAGGCCGCCGCCGACGGCTCCGCGGTTCTCTTCAGCACGGGCAGCTTCAACACGCTCAACATCACCACCAACGCCGATCTCTACGAATTCGACGTCGAGACCGAAGCCACGCGCCTGATCGCACAAGAAGTGCCTGGCGTGCTCGGCGCCGCCGACGATCTGACGCGAATCTACTTCGTATCCAAAAAAGCGCTTGCCGCGGGCGCCGTCGAAGGAGCGTGGAACCTCTACTCCGAGGAGGGAGGCGCAAGCGAAGGGGAGCGGACGATTACCCTGATCGGCACCCTCTCCGCGGACGACAGCGAGCTGCACGAAACCGGTGTCAGTGCTATCCGCCCCGATCCGGTCCGCCGCGCCTCTCGGGTCACGGCGGAGGGGCGCCACGCCGCCTTCCAGGCACTGACCCCTCTGACCGGCTACGACAATACGGACTCGACCGGCAAACGCTATACCGAGGTCTTCCACTACGACGCGGCTGCCGACGAGCTGACCTGCGTTTCGTGCGATCCGAATGGCCCGCCGGCCGTCGGCGGTCCACCGATCAGCATTCCCTACAGCGCCTATGACGAGGAGCTGAAGCCCGCTCCAACCTTCCGCGCCCGCTTCGGCGAGGCGGCGACGCTGCCGGCCTGGGAGCGCGAGCACCATGCCTCGCGGGTGCTCAGCGAGGACGGCAACCGCGTCTTCTTCCACAGCCACGAGGCGCTTGTGGTCGCCGACACCAACGGCGTCGAGGACGTCTACCAGTGGGAGGCCCAGGGGAGCGGCAGTTGCGAACAGACGGGTGGCTGCGTCAACCTGATCTCGACCGGCACCAGCGCCCAGACTTCTGAATTCGTCGATGCGAGCGCTAGCGGCGACGACGTCTTCTTCGCGACCTCGAGTTCGCTCGACCCGCGCGACGAAGGCTCGGTCGACCTCTACGACGCGAAGGTGGGCGGCGGCTTTCCGATCCCGCCGCCGCCGCCCGAGTGCGAGGGCGACGCCTGTAAGTCCATCCCCGCGCCACCCGACGACCCGACGCCAACCAGCACGAGCTTCAAAGGGCCCGGCGATCCTCTGCTGCTGCGCGACTGCCGGCCCCTGGCTCGCCACGCCGCCAAGCTCACGCGCCTGGCGAGGCGGACCGACTCGCGCCGGATCGAGCGCCGCGCCAAGCAGGCACGCAAGCGCCTGCGACGCTGTCGGCGCGCCAACCGAGAGGCTTCGCAATGAAGCGCTTCTCGGCGATCCTGGCAGGGGCGCTCGTGGCGCTGGCGCTTCTCGCCGCCCCCGCGCAAAGCGCCTTCGGCCTCAGCAACTTCAAGGTCGCGATCACCAACGAGGACGGGACCCCCGCTATCCAGGCCGGCTCGCATCCCTTCGCGGTCACCACCTCGTTTGAGATCGCCTTCACCGGTGAAGGCTTCAGCGCGATCGCCGAGGGAAAAATCCGTGACGCCCTCTTCGAGCAGGTGGCCGGCCTGGTCGGTGACGCGACCGCAATCCCACGCTGCTCGACCGCGGACTTCCTGATCGACGACTCCGGTCGCCCCACCTGCTCGATCGAGACGGTGGTCGGCATCCAGACGGCCTCGGTCAACAACCCCGACGCCTTCAAAGAACCCGGCCCGATCTTCAACTTGCCTCCGCCGCCGGGAGCGGCCGTGCGGCTGGGCTGGAAGGTTGAAGGCGTTCCGGTCGTCGTCGATCTCGGCATCAGGCAATCCCCCCCATACAACGCGATCGCCTCAACGCGCAACGTCAATCAGACGCTGGCGGTATTCCGCTCGATCGTCGAGCTGTGGGGGGTGCCGGCAGACCCCGCAAACGACGTGGTCAGAGGTTGGGAATGCAGGGGCAATGCGAAAGCCGACAAAGTCACCGCCGATCGGATCATTCGAGCGAGCGGGGCGACCGGCTGTCCCTCAAACGCCCCCGAGCTCCCCTTCTTGACCCTGCCGCGCTCCTGCGAAGGGCCGGCGATCACCCGCTATGAAGTGCGCTCCTGGCAGGAACCCGAGAGGTGGGCGACCGGCTTCCACGAAGGCCCCGCCTTCGCGGGCTGCGAGAAACTCGGCTTCTCGCCCGACGTCAGCTCCCAGACCACCACCGACTCCGCGGAGACCGGCACCGGCCTGGACTTCTCGATCACCTTCAAAGACGAGGGTCTGAAGAACCCAAACGGCCTCGCCCAGTCCGACATGCAAAAAGCCATCGTCACTCTGCCCGAGGGCGTCACGGTCAACCCCTCGGTCGGCGAAGGTCTGGGCGTCTGCACGCCGGCGAACCTGAATAACGAGACGCTCTCCTCGGCACCGGGAACCGGCTGCCCCAACGCCTCGAAGATCGGTACCGTTCAGGTCGAGTCCCCCCTGGTGGACGAGGCGATCGCCGGCAACGTCTTCCTCGCCCAGCAAGACGACCCGACCACCACGACTCCGGGCGCCGAGAACCCCTTCGACTCCCTGATCGCCTTCTACATCGTCTTGAAGAACCCCCAGCTGGGGATCCTCGTCAAGCAGCCGGCCAAGGTCGAGCCCCATCCGACCACCGGCCAGCTCGTCACCACCGTCGAGGACATCCCCCAGATCCCCTTCTCGAGCTTTCGCTTCCACTTCAACGAAGGCCAGCGGGCACCGCTGATCAGCCCGCCGACCTGTGGCACCCACACGACCAGGGCAGAGCTCACCCCCAGGGCCAACCCCGGCCAGGTCCGCACGGTGCTCTCGAGCTTCCAGATCACCAGGGGCGTAAACGGAGGCCCCTGCCCGCCCGGCGGTGTTCCGCCCTTCAACCCGGGCTTTCAGGCCGGCTCGCTGAACAACAACGCCGGCTCCTTCTCGCCCTTCACGATGCGCCTCACCCGCAACGACGGCGAGCAGAACATGACCAAGTTCTCCTCGACCCTTCCGCCCGGCGTAGTCGGCAAGCTCGCCGGAGTGGGCAAATGCTCAAACGCCCAGATCGCCGCCGCCAAGGCAAAGACCGGCCGCGCAGAGCAGGCGTCCCCCAGCTGCCCCGCCGGCTCTCGGATCGGCCGCACCCTGGCCGGAGCGGGTGTCGGCTCGGCACTCACCTACGTCCCCGGCTCCCTCTACCTCGCCGGCCCCTACAAGGGCGCGCCGCTCTCGGTCGTCTCGATCACCCCGGCCCTGGCTGGACCCTTCGACGCCGGCACCGTGGTCGTCCGCGTGGCCCTGAAGTTGAACCAGGTGACCGCGCAGGTCGAAGTCGACGGATCGGCCTCCGATCCGATCCCCCACATCCTCAAGGGGATCCCACTGAAGCTGCGCGACCTGCGCGTCTACACCGATCGCCCGAACTTCACGCTGAACCCGACCAGCTGCGACCCCTCGCAGGTCAAAGCGACGCTGTTCGGCTCCTTCCTCGACCTGTTCAGCCCAGCCGACGACGTCGCGGTCAAACTCGCGACCCGCTACCAGGCCGCCAACTGCCAGACTTTGGGCTTCAAGCCCCGCCTGCGCATGAAGCTCCGCGGCGGGACCAAACGTGGCGACCATCCGGCCCTCAGGGCCGTCCTGAGGGCCCGTTCCGGCGACGCAAACATCGGTGCCGCCACGGTCACCCTGCCGCGATCGGCCTTCCTCGAGCAGGCCCACATCCGCACGATCTGCACCCGCGTGCAGTACGCGGCAGACAAATGTCCCCCCGGAGCCGTCTACGGCTGGGCACGTGCCTTCACGCCGCTGCTCGACGACCCGCTCGAAGGACCGGTCTACCTGCGCTCCTCGAGCAACGAGCTGCCCGACCTCGTCGTCGCCCTGAAAGGGATCGTCGAGATCGACCTCTCCAGCCGCATCGACTCCAAGAACGGCGGCATCCGCAACACCTTCGTCTCGATCCCCGACGCCCCGGTCTCCAAGTTCGTGCTCAGCCTCCAGGGCGGCAAAAAGGGCCTGATCGTCAACTCCCGCAACCTCTGCGCCGGCAAGCCCTCCAGGGTGAAAGCACGCTTCGTCGGGCAGAACGGCAACCTGCGCAACCTGCGGCCGGTGCTGCGGGCGCGGTGCGGGGGCCAGGGCCCCCCAAAAAACCGCTAGCGGCCAGCTTTCTCGGGGAGTCCACACCGATTGGCGCGGCGTGCGGATCGGCGCGCGCGGAAAATGCTCGCGCGTGATTTGCAGGAGAAAATCGGCTCTCCACGAGCGGGCTATCCCTGCTAAACGTAAATTACTTGACCATTCGCTTGGCAGAGAGCTATGCATCTTCCGATCCCGTAACGGGACGCGACCGAGCGGATGCTCGGTTGCCATCCAGTTGAAAGGAAGAAGATGCGTAACCTCAAAATCATTGGTCTCGCCCTCGTGGCGGTCCTCGCATTGAGCGCAATGTTCGCCTCGGCAGCCTCGGCGAACCCTAAATTCACAGCGGCTTCATATCCGCAGACCCTTACCACGGAAGACACCGGAGAAGAAGATCTGTTCACAGTCTCCGGCTCAGAACTCACGTGTAGCGCCGAGCAGTTCACAGGCGAACTGAAAGAAGCAAGCAGCGAACTCACCGTTACGCCTCACTACAACAATTGCAAAACAAAAGGCGCTGCATTCAATAATGTAACAGTCACAACGAATAATTGTACCTTCATATTTACGGCCAATACAACAGTCGGGAAACATGGCGCCGGACCCGTTCGGATCGCGTGTCCCGGCAGCCCGATCGAAATACATCACTATTCTACGGCCCATAATCACACGACAAACGTCTCGAGCTGCACAGTCACAGTGGGCTCCCAGACGGCCCAGCATCACCTTACATACTCAAACCCGACTAAAACGAGCGTTCTGATCAGCGGCACCGTGACAGTGACCGCTCAGACTCACGGCGCCTGCTCGTTCGGCCTGACAGTCAATACGACGTCCGAATACCACACCAGTACGACCGCCAAAGCCGCAAGCGGCGCGGAAATTCACGTCAAATAGTAGTGTCACTCGCTTCGTTGCGATCTGTTTGCAGCGATCACAAAGGTGCAGGGCTGGGAGCAATCCCGGCCCTGCACCGCATTCGAACTCACGGAGCCATCGTGTATCCACGTAGGCCCCTGAACGTCTTCCGATTGGTTCGGCTAGTAGGACGCAGAACGCCGGAGACCGCAGGGGATGCCTCCAAGTTCGTGCGGCCTGCAGGGCGGCATGGGCCTGATCGTCGACTCGTGCAGTCTCTGCGCCCACAGGCATCGAGGGTCAAAGCACACTTCGTCGGGCAGAACAGCAAGGCGTGGGTGCTGCGGGACGCGGGATGCACCCCAAGAAGCGGCGAAGCGGCGGGGGTCGCAAACTCAGCGCCTCCATGTTGGTGGATGGCCAATAAAGAGGTGTAGACCATTGACTTAACCTCTGGTAAATTAACCTGATTAACTCATAAGAATAATTCCTTTTATTAAAGTGCTCCCTCTGATGGCACTTCAATGAAAGGAAGAAATGACTCTTGGGTTCAAGGCATTCGGCGGGGCACTGCTCGCCGTCATGGCAATAAGCGTGGTCGCGCCTGTGGCAATGGCGTCCAGTCCCGGCACCTTCACGGCGGACAGCTATCCGGTCGTGGGGCACGGGGAACCGACGGGGGCGGGGGGGTCCTTCACATTGTCCGGAAGCGAAATCCACTGTGAAGAAGTGCTCGGCTCAGGGGAAATCAAAGCACCTTCGAGCACATTGACAGTCTCCGGATCGATCAAAGGCTGTAAATCCGGAACGAGTCCAGCCACAGCAACAATGAACGGCTGCGACCTCCTCGTACACGCTGGGAACACAGTGGGATCGCATAGCTGGGGCGGTACCGGCGACATAGTCTGTCCGGTCGGTAAATTCGGTGAATTCCATATCTATAACAGTGGAACTCACACGACCGTGACCTGCACAGTGACATTCGGCTCGGTCACCGGACTCTCGGGAGTCACCGCGACGAACGAGACAACCAGCCCCAGCACCGTGAGTGTCGAAGGCAAAGTCGAAGGCATTCCTGCGCAGCTACATGGCTCGTGCAGCTTCGGGCTGACAGTCAATACGACCGGCACGCTTCATGCCGCTGGAACAATCGCCGGAACAGGGGGCGTCGGTGTGAGGATCTCCTAGACCTCGGTCACCGAATCGAGAGGCTCCGCCCTTTCGAGGGCGGAGCCTCTCGCCGGCCGAGGCGCTTGAAGATGCTTCTCAGGTGACTTCGCGCAGTTTCTGCGCTTCGCCCAGCTGCTGGAGCTTTTTGAGGCTCTGGTTCTCGATCTGGCGGATTCGCTCGCGGGTGACGTTGAAGGTGCGGCCGACCTCGTCGAGGGTGCGGGGGTGCTCGCCGCCGAGGCCGTAGCGCAGTTCGAGCACGCGGCGCTCGCGGTAGGAGAGGTTCTCCAGCGCCTCCTTGAGAGCCTCTTTGGTGAGCAGGTCCGCCGCCCGGTCGAAGGGGGACTCGGCCTTCTCGTCGGCGATGAACTGGCCGAACTCCGACTCCTCCTCGTCGCCGACCGGCTTCTCGAGCGAGACCGGGGCCTGGGCGGAGCGCTTGATCGAGTCGACCTCCTCGGGATCGATGCCGGTCACGTCGGCGATCTCCTCCGGAGTCGGCTCGCGACCGAGCTCGGTGACCAGCTTCCGCTCGGCGCGTCCGATCTTGTTCAGCTTCTCGACCACGTGGACGGGGATGCGGATCGTCCGGGCCTTGTCGGCCAGGGCGCGGGCGATCGCCTGGCGGATCCACCAGGTCGCGTAGGTCGAGAACTTGAAGCCCTTGCGGTAGTCGAACTTCTCGGCGGCGCGGACCAGGCCCAGCGTCCCCTCCTGGATCAGGTCGAGGAAGGGGAGGCCCTGGTTGCGGTAGTTCTTGGCGATCGAGACGACCAGGCGCAGGTTCGACTCGACCATTTTCTGCTTCGCGTCGAGGTCGCCGCGCTCGATCCGTTTGGCGAGTTCGACCTCCTCCTGGGCGGTCAGCAGCCGCACTTTGCCGATGTCCTTGAGGAACAGCTGGAGGCTGTCCGTCGTCATGTCCGGTTTCAGGTCGAGCGCCTGTTTGGACCGGCGCCGGCCTTTGCGGCCCGTGTCGGCCGGCATGGCGTCCGCGGCCGCTTTCTGGGCCGGGTCCATGTCCTCGACGAGCTCGATCCCCTGCTTCTCGATATGTCCGTAGAGGTCCTCGACGTCCGACTCGTCGAGATCGACCTCCGAGACGGCGGCGGCGATGTCACCGAAGGTGAGCACGCCGAGCTGCTGACCGCGGTGGATCAGCCCTTTGACCTCCTCGAGCTCCTGAAGCTCAGCTACCAGCATCTTGTCTGCACCCGTTCCTTCGCGCTAGATGATTGAGTCCTCTACGGATGAAAGGCTGCCGGAGGCGAAAAGTCGCGACCACATAAAAAAGGACCGGCAAGGCGGTCCGTCCGGAAGAACCTCTCAAACGTCCGTTCGCATGATAGGCGCTTCAGTTTCTGAAGTCAATCCCGAGGGGCCGATGCCCGTAGGCGGTCCGCACGGCCTGGCTCGAAATCGATGTAGGCTTTCCTCGTTCTTTTTCGATTAAAAGGGGGCTACGGATCATGCGGAAGAGCGCAACGCTGGCAGTTTTCCTCACGGCACTGGCGGTCGTCGGTTGTGGCAACGACGATTCCGGCAACGCGGGAGCAGCGGCCGACGGGACTGCCGACGGAGGCCCGATCACGACGTCCTCTATCTCGAAGGCGGAGTACGTGGAGCAGGCGGACGCGATATGCGCACAGAACACGAAAGAGCGATTCGCGGCGCTCACCGCCTATGGACAGAAGGAAAGCGGCGCCTCGCAGAAAGAGCGGCTTGCAGGGGCCGTCGACGCGGTGATCATCCCCTCGATCGAAGAGGAGGCCGAGGAGCTGAGAGAGCTCGGTGCCCCAGCGGGGGACGAGGATCGAATTGAAGCGCTGGTCTTCGCCTTCGAGGACGTGGCCCGCGTAGCAAGAGCGAATGAGTCGTTGCTGGCCGACCCGGTGGGCGAAAAGATCAGGGAGGCACGGCGGCTGGGCCGAGAGTACGGCTTGACTGAGTGCAACTTCAAGTGAGTCAGTGGGCAGGTTGACACGTTCGCCAATTGGCGCACGTGCCAGCCCATCCAGCACGATTTGCGGGGATAAAGGATCTCGGTCTCAGGGTCGGCCAACTCTTTCAATGCCATCGCTTGACTGCTCTGATTTATCTAAGTAAGGCTATGCCATCCCGATTGGGGACTCCGTGCCTGGCATCAGGTCGCGGATGACGACAAGGGAAGGAAGACCAATGACCCGAAAGTTCAAGGCATTCGGCATGGCCATCTTTGCGGCGCTGGCGATGGCTGTGGTGTCGGCCCCGGCGGCTCAGGCCGAAAAAAAAGGCGAATTCAGGGCGGGACAAACACCCGAAACGCACACACACACCGAGATCCACGGCGTTCAGTACGGCGCAACGAATTATTTTGAAGCGTTCGGCAACAAAACGGAATGCAGCACCGCGACATATCACGGCACAGATGCCGATGGTACAGCCACTCAAATAACAGTTACACCCGTGTACTCGGGTTGTCTTGCGGGCGGCTTGCCTTCAACAGTGACAACCAACGGATGCGAATTCGGATTTTCGCAGCCGACAACAACACCTAGCGGTAACTGGACAAGCGAAATCCATCTTACCTGTCCGGTAGGTAAACAGGTCGAAGTTCACGCCTACAGCGGCGCGGCGCATGGCTTCACCCTATGCACAATAAAAATCCCGCCACAGACCGGTCTCGATCACGCGGTCTTCGCCCAGAAATCGGAAGGCGGAAAAGACCACCTCACAGCAGAACTCACAGTTACCAACATCACAGCCACCCGAACGGGGCTGTGCGTAGAAAACGACGTCACACACACGAGCACGGCTACCTTCCAGAGCAACGTTACAGTCAAAGCATATAAACCCACTGGTAGTACACCGCAGCACGATCTCTGGATAGCCCACGTGAACTGACGATAGTCGTTGAGTCCGACCAGGGCGGCGGGGTGTCGTCCTGGTCGGATTAGAGGCAGGTCTACCTAATTACACGCAGCGTGGCATAGCGAACTCAAGAGTTTATTGACAAGATCAGCCGGATATATATAGTTGTGGCGCGGGTCGGCAATGACCCCCGCCGAGGAGAGCGCTAAGTGAATGGGGACGACGTGGTGACGACCCGGGGAGCGGCACGGCAGCCTTTCTTGCTGTTGGCGTGCATTTCCGCAATAGCGATCAGCTTCTGTGCGGCTGTACCTTTGGCGGATGCCAAGGAGCCCGTGTTCGATTTTTGCGTGAGCGGCGAAATAGGTGGCCAATGCAGCTCACCACGTGGGGTGGCGATCAATCAGGACGGTACCGGAGGCGTTGCGGCGGGGACCGTCTATGTCTCCGACTTCCAGAATCGCCGTATTCAGGTTTTCGACGCCGATGGCAATTTCCTATTGGCATGGGGGGCGGATGTCGTTGCGGGGGGCACGACGGGGTTCGAGATCTGCGTGGCGGCGGCGACGTGTAAGCGCGGTGCTGAAAGTGGGATAGCGGGGGGGTTCTTCGGCAACGCGGGCGGGATCGCGGTTCATCAGGGAACGGGAGACGTCTACGTTGTAGACCGCAACAACTTTCGCGTGCAGCAGTTCACCGCAACCGGCAGCTTCGTACGCGCCTGGGGGGGTGACGTGGACAGCACGGGGGGAACCGGGTTCGAGATCTGCGAGGTGGCAGCGAACTGCAAGGCCGGAATCGAAGGAACCGGTGCGGGCTTCTTTGGTAGCAGCGGAGCGCTTGCCGGTATTGGCACTGACGCGGCAGGCGGGGTGTATGTGGCCGACGCCGGCAACAGCCGCGTACAGAAATTCGCCTCAAACGGCACGTTCCTCCGAATGGGAGGTTGGGACGTGAACGCGGCCACGGGCTCCACCAAATACGAGATCTGCGCGACTGCAGCCAGCTGCAAAGCCGGAATCGCAGGCGCTGGAAACGCCTGTCAATTTCAGGACCAAAATCCGAATCACCTCGCCGTTGCGAGCTCGGGTGACGTTTATGCGGTGGACACCGGAAACGGAAGGATCTACCGCCTCGCTTCCACGCTGGCCTGCGATTCGGCATTTGCGCTTCCTGCGACCCTTGGAGCGGATCTCTTTCGTGCGATAGCGGTTGACCCCGGCAGCGGGCGTCTCCTCATCACGGAAGACGGCAGCCAGACGATCTACGAGGTCGATCCAGCGGTCGGGGAAGTCGTGGAAGAAAGCGTTTCGGGCGCATCCGCCTTTTGGGTGGGCCTCGCCGTGAATGGCGCAACCGGGCGGGTTTACGGGGCCAGCAGCAGTCCTCTCTCGGGCGGCAGCTGGATGCGCGTATTGGGTTTCGGAGCGCTACCGAGCGTGGTGACCTCACCCGCCGTCACCGCTATCACCGGCACGTCCGCGACGGTGAAAGGTTGGGTCAACCCTGTCGGCGTGCCGCTTACCGAGTGCGCGTTCGAGTACGTCGAAAGCATCAACTTCGAATCGACCGGCTTCGCCGGCGCGGAGAAAGAGCCTTGTGCCGAGACGCTGGCCGAAATCGGGAGCGGCACCGACCCGGTTTCGGTGCACGCCGAGCTGACCGGCCTGAGCAACGGGACGAAATACCACTTTCGCCTGGTCGCAGCGAACGGCAGCGGGCAGGCGCAGGCTCTGCCCCGGAGCTTCGAGACGGCGGGCCCGCAGGTCATCGAGACCTGGTCGCAGGACGTCACCCTGGCCGAGGCAGACCTCAGGGCCGAGATCGACCCGAAAGGAAGCGCCACCACCTACCGCTTCGAGTACGGAACGAGCTCCGCCTATGGCCAGCAGACGCCCGAGCTGCCGGTGGGGCCGGACACCGGCGTCCAGGAGGTCTCGTTCTTCCTCGAGGGTCTCCAGCCTGGGACGACCTATCACTACCGGGTTGTCGCGACGAACGCAGACGGGGTCCGCGAAGGCCCAGACCGCGTCTTCACGACGTACGTCGCACCGACCCTCGAAGTCGACTGCCCCAACCAGGGCTTTCGCGCGGGTGCCTCCGAGCGCCTGCCCGACTGCCGTGCCTACGAGCTCGTCTCCCCACCTGACAAAGGAGGTGGCGACATCATCGCCGCGCATAGCTTCGACCTCGGCCGGGAAGCAGCCTGGAGGCAGAGCGCCCCCGACGGCGATCGGGTCACCTATACCTCGACGACGGCATTCGGCGATGCGCTTCGTGGCACGATCGCGAATCAGTACCTATCCAGTCGTGATCCGACGACCGGATGGTCGACCCATGGCATCAATCCTCCGCAGGAGACGACGGTGTTCGATCCTGCCGGAAATCTCTCGTACGACCTGGGCATCAACTTCCTTGCCTTCAGGCCGGATCTCTGCGAGGCGCTTCTGCGGGATCACAACGTGGTTCCTCTGGCACCGGAGGGCCTCGAAGGCCACACCAACCTCTATGTGCGCGACAACTGCCCGCCCGGCACCGATTCGTACGAGGCACTGACCACCGCCCTCTTCGGCACGGTCGGCGACGATCTCACGCTCAACTACGCCAGCTTTTCGGCGGACGGCCGGCAGGTGGTCTTCGGCGCCACCGCGGCGCTTACGCCGAACGCCAAAACCATCGGCAACCAGCGGATCTATGCGTACGACCGCGCCACGCGGCAGCTACGTCTGGTCAGCGTCTTGCCACTCAGCGAAGGAGGCAAAGCGGCTATCGGCGATGCCGCGGTAGGCACCGCGTATGCCTCGATCAGCCACGGTCGCGAATCTCCGCTGGCCCGCGCCATCTCCACCGACGGCTCGCGGATCTTCTGGACGAGCGCGGGCAAGATCTACGTCAACATCGCCGACGAGGGAACGAGACTGGTCAGCGTCGGCGGCAGCTTCGTCACGGCCGCGACCGATGGCTCGATCGCGATAGTCCTCAAAGCGGGCGAGCTCCTGGAATTCGACGTAGACGCGGGAACGACGACCCCTATCGCCGGCGACGTGGGCGGAGTTGCCGCGGCTTCGGAGGATCTCTCCCATCTCTATTTCACCTCCGACGAAGACCTCGCCGACGGGGCGACGGCGGGCGGCAACAATCTGTACCTCCGCCGGGGCGGAGGCGGGTTGGAGTTCGTGGCGGCTCTATCGCCCGAGGACGGCGTGGCGGCGGGGCTCGGCATCCATGTCGACAGCACCGAGCCCTTCCTGCATGGGAGCAGGACGACTCCCGACGGGCGCTACCTGGCATTCATGTCCAATCGCAGCCTGACCGGATATGACAACGTCGACGTAGCGGCCGACGAACCGGCGAGTGAGGTCTTTCGCTATGACGCGGTGACGGACACGCTCACCTGTGTCTCCTGCAAGCCTTCGGGGGCACGCCCGGCCGGTCGTCCGCTCGATCCTCTCTACGGCAGAACTGGTACGCCACCACATGTGAGGGCGGCCGCCTGGATTCCAACCTGGGAATGGGCGAACCATGGCAAGCGAGTGCTTTCCGATGACGGCCGGCGCATTTACTTCAACTCCTATGACGCTCTCGGCTTGCAGGACACCAACGGCGCCCAGGACGTCTACCAATGGGAGGCTCTCGGTGCGGGAGGTTGCAGCGTCGATGACTCCGACTACGCGGCTGCCAACGGCGGCTGCGTGAGTTTGATCTCCGACGGCCGGGATGCGCAGGAGTCGGAGCTCCTCGACGCCTCTACGACTGGGCGGGACGTCTTCTTCACGACGGCGAGCTCGCTTGATCCTCGCGACCCGGGATCGATCGACGTATACGACGCTCGCGAGGGCGGCGGCTTCCCACCCCCGCCCCCACCGGTTGGACCCTGCGTGGGCGACGCTTGCCAGCCAGTGCCGAGCGCTCCCGTTCAGGAGACGCCGGCCAGTGCGGTTTTCAGAGGTCCTGGCGATTCGGTCAAAGGCATCGACTGCCGGCCGAAAGCCCGACGCGCCGCGAAGCTGTCGAGGCAGGCAAAGTTTGCGCGACATGCGGCTGCCCGAGCGGAGACGGCTCAGGCCGAACGGCAGCTGCTTCGCCGTGCAGCCCGTCTGTCGGGGAAGGCAAGACGCTGGCGACAGGCGGCGAAAAAATGCAGGCGGTCCAACCGGGGGGCGAAACGATGACCAGGGCAAGCCTCCGAGCCACGCTGGCGGCCTTCGCCGCGATCCTCGCGATCGGCGCCGACGCCACTCCCGCCGGAGCCGACTTCGGCCTGAGCGAGTTCAAAGTTAGCTTCCGGAACGCCGACGGCAGCTACGCCAGGCAGGCGGGTGCTCACCCCTTCAAGATGACCACCTTCCTGAAAGTCAACTACAGCGAAGTGGCGCCCGGCACCTTCAAACCGGACGGCGGTGACATCAAGGACCTGATCGTCGAGCAGATGAAGGGGTTCGTCGGCAGCGCCACCGCCGTTCCGCGCTGCAGCGCGGTCGACTTCGCGAACAAGGCGTGCGAGGACGCCACCGCGGTCGGCGCTACCGCGGCCCTGCTGAAGAGCCCGTTCGAAGCCGTCCCGGCCGCGGTCTTCAATTTGGTTCCACCGCCGGGCGTCCCGGCGCGACTGGGCTTCATCACCGCGGACGTTCCGCTCGTAATCGACGTGGGGGTGAAGAGCAGCCCCGACTACAACGTCGTGGGCAGTGTCACCAACATCCCCCAGCCGCTGACGGTCTTCGGCTCGGTGCTGGAGCTGTGGGGAGTGCCGGGTGATCCCGCTCACGACTTCGCCCGCGGCGAAGACTGCCTTCAGCTGGCAATCCCGGGAGGCGACCCCGCCAACGTCGTCAAAGACGGAGAGTTGAACCTCGAGCACGAGAGTGGCGATCCGCTATGCCCCGCGAACACCAGCGTGCAGGCATTCCTTACGCTGCCGCGGGCCTGCGAAGGGCCCCTGAGCACGAGGTACGAACTCGATGCCTGGAATAACCCGGGCGTCTGGGTGCGCGGCAGTGCTCTCACGCAGGACGACGTCGGTCCTGCCGGCTTCGTCGGCTGCGGCAAACTCGGGTTCAGCCCGGCGGTCTCGTCTCTCGCGACGACCAATGCCGCGGAGAGCGCCACCGGTCTGGATTTCGACCTCTCGTTCAACGATCCCGGGCTGACCAACCCCGGCGGCATCGCCCAGTCGGACATGAAGAAGGCGGTGGTCAGGCTGCCCGAGGGCGTAACGGTCAACCCCTCGATCGGGGAAGGCCTGGGGGTCTGCACCGTTCAAGATCTGGCCAACGAAACGCTCGTCGCCGCGCCAGGCGAGGGATGCCCCAACGAGTCGAAGATCGGAACCGTAACCGTGGACACGCCGCTGCTCGATCGCTCCATCGGCGGCTCTGTCTTCCTCGCCCAGCAGGACGATCCCGCGACCTCCGCGCCCGGCGCCGAGAATCCCTTCGATTCCCTGATCGCCATCTACATCGTCCTCAAGGAGCCCGGGCTCGGGATCCTCGTCAAGCAGGCGGGGCGGGTCGAGCCCGATTCCCGGACCGGACAGCTGGTCAGCACCTTCGACGACATTCCTCAGGTGCCCTTCTCACACCTCAACTTCCACTTTCGCGAGGGCCAGCGAGCACCGTTGGTCACCCCCCCGACCTGTGGCAGCCACACGACCACGGTCGAACTGACGCCGCGGGCCAGGCCCGACGAAGTGTTGATCAAGACCGCGAGCTTCGAGATCGCGGAGGGGCCAAACGGGGCAGCGTGCCCGTCCGGCGCCCCACTCTTCAATCCGGGCTTCGAGGCCGGCTCGCTGAACAACAACGCCGGCTCGTTCAGCCCGTTCCTGCTGTCCGTCACGCGGGCCGATGGCAATCAGGGCATCACGAAGCTCTCTGCGATCCTGCCCCCGGGGGTCGTAGGCAAGCTGGCAGGCGTGGGCAAATGTGCGAATGCTCAGATCGCGGCAGCGAAGCAGCGGACGGGCAGGGAGGAGCGAGGCTCGCCCAGCTGCCCATCCAGCTCGAGGATCGGCCGGACCGTGGCCGGCGCCGGGGTCGGCTCGTCCCTCACCTACGTTCCCGGCGAGCTCTACCTGGCCGGCCCGTACAGGGGCGCGCCGCTGAGCGTCGTCTCGGTTACGCCGGCTTTGGCCGGGCCCTTCGATGCCGGCACCGTGGTCGTGAGGATCGCGCTCGACCTGGATCCGGTCACGGCCCAGGTTGAGGTTGACGGTGCATCTTCGGATCCCATCCCACACATCCTCAAGGGCATCCCGCTGAAGCTGCGAGATCTGCGTGTTTTCGTGGACAGGCGGAACTTCACCCTGAATCCGACTTCGTGCGACGAAGAGAGCACCAAGGCGCTGATATTCGGTGCATTCCTCGACCTGTTCAGTGCCGCCGACGACGTCGCGGTTGCGCGAACGTCGCGATACCAGGCGGCCAACTGCGCCCGCCTCGGCTTCAAGCCCAGGCTCTCCCTGCGACTGAGGGGCGGGACCAGGCGAGGCGACCATCCCGCCCTCCGAGCCGTGCTCCGCCCCCGTCCCGGCGACGCGAACATCGAGAGCGCGGTAGTCCGGCTGCCGCGCTCCGCCTTCCTGGACCAGGGGCATATTCGGACCATCTGCACCCGCGTTCAGTTTGCGGCCGACGCGTGCCCGCCGGGAGCGGTCTACGGCTGGGTGCGGGCCTTCACTCCCCTGCTCGACGATCCGCTCGAAGGCCCGGCTTACCTTCGCTCGTCGGTCAACGAGTTGCCGGACCTCGTCTTCGTCCTGCGTGGGATCGTCGACATCGAGGCCTCGGCCCGGATCGACTCGCTGCGAGGGGCGATCAGGACGACGTTCAGGGCGTTGCCCGACGCGCCGATCTCCAAAGTCGTCGTCAGCATGCGGAGCGGCAGGCGAGGGCTCATAGTGAACTCCCGCAATCTGTGCTCGGCACAGTCGAGGGCGGCTGTTCGCCTCGGCGGCCACAACGGAAGGGCTCGTGGGGTCCGACCCCCGCTCAAGGCGCGGTGCGGCAAGCGCGGCAGCGGGAAAGGCCCACGCTAGGGATCTGCTTCGCGCCGGGCCTCAGGAGATCGCGCCCGCCCTCGGCCCGTTCGCGCAGGGCACCGATCGTCGGTTTATCCTGCGAGCCCTCGATGAGCCGGTCTTGCCGACGCCCCTGAAAAATTCCTCTCCCTGGCTGCGGGCCTTCTGGAACCGCGCCTACCGGGAGAACGTCACCGGCCTCTCGGCGATGGTCGCCTACAACCTGATGCTTGCCGTCTTCCCGTTCGCGCTGCTCGTCCTCTTCGTCTTCGGGCAGGTGCTGCGGATCCAGGGGGTCGAGGCGGGCGTGGTCGACGACCTGCAGCGGCTCTTCCCGAACGTCGAGCAGGGGACGCTGACCGACGTCCTGGCCCGGATCGAGGACAACTCGACGACGATCGGGATCGCCGCCTTCCTCGGCTCGCTCTGGATCGGCGCCTCCTTCTGGGGTGCGATGGACACCGCCTTCTGCCGCATCTACCACGTCGAGTGCCGCGGCTGGGTGGAGCAGAAGCGCTTCTCCTTCGGGATGCTGGGCGTGGTCCTCCTGCTGATCGCGGCCAGCATCTTCGTGCCGACGATGGAGGGCGCGCTCGTCTCGAGCACCGACCGGCTGCCGCTCGGGCTCGCCGGGATCAAGGCGATCGACACGATCCTGCTCCTCGGCGGCGCCCTGCTCGGCACCTTCGCGATCTGCTGCGTGATCTTCTGGGCCGTGCCGAAAGGACACATGCCCTGGCGCGACGTCTGGCCCGGCGCCCTGTTCGTCACCCTCGCCGCCGGCCTCGCCAACTGGGCCTTCCCGTTCTACCTCTCGAACGTCTCGAGCCTCTCCCAGCTCGGCACCACCGCCGGCTTCGTCCTCATCGCCCTGCTCTGGTTCTACCTGCTCAGCCTGGCGCTGCTCGCCGGCGCCGTGATCAACTCGCTCAGGCACGAGCTGCACGACACGGGCGAACTTCCCTACCTGAACGACAGGGGCCGGGACAGGCCCGGCCCTTGTCGCGAATTGGAGAGAGATCCTTACGGATAGACGAGTGCCTGTTCGGCACCTTCGCCTGGCTGGCCAGCTAGGGCCGGTGCGTCGGCGTGGGGAACAGCGAGCCGTTGAGGCCCTCGACCAGGCTCCGCGCCAGAGTCTGGTCGCCGCCGAGTTCGAGGCCGTCGGAGCCGGCGCCGATCACCGCGTGCAGCCAGGCGGTGGCCGATCCGATCGCCCAGGCATCGGCCTTGCCGTTGAGGCGCACCGTGCAAGACGTGACCCTGCCCTCGATGACATGGGCCATCGCCCCGGCCAGCCGGCGCTCCTTGCCGTTGGACACCTCGACGCCCATCCGGCACGTGCCCGAGTGCTCGGGCGCGACGCGCAGTAGCGGCAGGGCCAGCAGGAACGCTGCCTCGGTGTCGATCGGCGTCATCGGCGCGGTGTCCGCCGCAAAGTGAACCCGCTCCCAGCGCGCGGCGGCGGCGAGCGGAGCGACCCCGCGCCTCAGCCAGTCGGTGACGGCGTAGGGGGTGGTCCCCTTCTCCTGCCCCGCGCAGGGCTCGACCTGTCCGGCGAGGCGCATCGCGGTCAGCCTTCGTTCCAGGGCCGGATAGCTGAGCGAGCCGATCACGCCGTCCAGCTGGGTCAACGACAGCGGCCGGGCCGCGAGCACACGCAGCATCGTCGACGACCAGCCGTCGATCAGCGCCTTGATCGCCGCCTTGGCGGCGTCGCTGCCGAAGTGCAGCGGTCCGTGCGGGGCTTCGCCGAGCCAGCCTTCGAGAACGTCGGCGACGAAGAGGAGCTGCCCGCCGGGCCCGGTCAGCTCGCATTCCATGACGCCGGGGAAGTCGTTCGACCTGCGCCTGGCGATCGCGCCGATCTGCTCGAGTTCCTTGAGGTGGGCGCGCAGCGTCGTCTGGGCCGGCGAGCCGCACTCGCGGCGCAGGTCGACCAGCCGCCGCGGCCCCTCCGAGAGCGACTGGAGAATCGTGCCGTTGAGCGGAGTGGCCAGCAGCGTAAGAGCGCGCGTACCCGATCGCGCTCCACTCCCATTCCCGTTGACTGGACGAGCAGTCAAGTCATTTGGATTATTGCAGGAGATGTCCTGTTTGGGAATCCCAGGAGTCTCGCAAGCTCTCGGGGCCCGGTCGGAGGGGTCAGTTGGCCGAGGGCTCGGCCCCGAACAGCGTCACGCGCAGACCCCCGAGCAGCTCGCCGGCGAGCTGCTCGTCCCCGCCCACCTCGAGCCCGTCGCCGTCCGTGCCCGTCAGGGCTCCGGCCCACGCGGCCGTCGGCCCGTCGGTCCAGGCGTCGACCCGTCCGTCGACGTCGACGGTGCAGGAGGCCACCTTGCCCTTTTCGACGTTCGCGATCGCCCCGCAGAGGTCGCAGTCCTCCTCGATGTCCTCGACCCCCATCCGGCAGGCGCCCTTCAGCTCCGGCGGGACGTCCAGGAGCGGGAGGGCGAGGAGCAGGGCGGCCTCGGCGTCGATCCGGGTCACGGGAGGGGTCTCATCCGGGAAGTGACTGCGCTCCCAGCGGACCGCCGCCGCAAGCGGTGTGACGCCTCGCTGCAGCCACTCGGTCACCATATATGGGGTGCCTCGGCCCTCGGCTTCGGCGATCTCCAGCTGGCCGGTCAGCCGCATCGCGCTCAGCCGCCGCTCCAGGGAGGGATAGCTGACCTGGTTGATGGCGCTCGCCATCTGGCTCAGCGAGAGGGGGCCGGCTGCGAGCGCCCACATGATCGTCGAGGACCATCCGCCGACGAGCGCCTTGATCGCCATCTTGGCGGCGTCGCTGTCGAAGACCATCGGCTCCTCCGGGGCCTTCTGGAGCCACTGCTCGAGCGCTTCCATGACCCCGACGAGGTCGCGACCGGGGTCGGTCAGCGCCCACTCGACCGACTGCGGTGCGCCGGGGCGCCCCTGCAGTGTCGCGATGCCGCTCACTTCCATCGCTTTCAGGTGCGCGCGGACCGTGGTCTGCGGGGCGGCGCCGCTTTCGCGCCGCAGGTCGACGAGGCGCTTGGGGCCTTCCGCCAGCTCTGTGAGGATCGTGCGGTTCAGCGGGTCCGCCAACAGCGCGAGGGTCTCCGCCCCCGAGCGCGTCTCGCTCCGGGCCCCTTGCGGATTGGCGCCTCGTGCGGTCAACAGCCCGACTATGACGGTAGACAGACATGTTTAGGAACTTAGAAAGTTTTACTTGTGTTAAGGGAAAGCCTTTATCTAGGTCTCCCTGGCGAGGGCGGTTGACCGCGCCCAATCCTGCCCAGGGCTCAAGCTCGCCGCCGCTCCTGTCGAGCTAGTAAGCGAACGTATGAGGGAGAAACTCAACAGCAACCCGCTCGTGCAGGCGGCCGTAATCGGCGTGCTGCTGATCGGCACCGCCTTCTTCATGCTCTCCTCGAGCGGGGGCGGGGAAGGGGAAGAAGCCGGCACGCCGGAAACGACGGTTGGCGTCACCGACTCGGCCACGGGGGAAGCCGTCGAAGGTACGCTCGACGCGACCGCCACGGGAACGGCCGTCCCCGAGCTCCCGCCCGCGGCCGCCCTCGCGGCGCCGCCCCTGCCGCGGCCGGTCTCGCGCGCCTACGCGTCGAACCAGACCCTCGTCCTGCTCTTCGTCCGCAACGGGGGGATCGACGACCGCCTGGTCGAGGCCGCGAGCGCCGGTGTCCGCGACCTGCCCGGCGTCTCGCTCTTCGTCGTCCCGGCCCGCCGCATCTCCCGCTACGCCGCGATCACCGAGGGGGTCGGCGTCGAACGGGTGCCGGCGCTGGTCGTCGTCTCGCCCAAGCACCTCGACAAGACCGTCCCGACCGCCTCGGTCAGCTACGGCTTCCAGCCGCGGCAGAGCGTCGTCCAGGCCATCGTCGACGCCGGGTACGAGGGTCCCACCGTCGACTACCACCCCTGACGCTGTGGACCCGCGGGACTTTCCGGGCCATCTGCGACCGGTCCCCGACTCCGGCGACTCGACCGCGCCGGCGCTGGACCCCGACCACGGGGGCACGCCCGGCCTGACGCCGCCGCTCGCCCGCGGCCGCTCCAGCGGCTTCGTCACCGACGTCCTCGTCGACCTCGGCTACGTCTCCGACGAGCAGGCCCGCCAGGCGATCGAGCAGGCCCGCACCGCCGCCCAGCCGCCGGAGCGGCTGCTGGTCGAGCAGGGGGCGATCACCGCCGACCAGCTCTCGCGCGCCGTCGCCGAGCGCTACGGCCTCGACCACGTCGACCTCTCCGCCTACCAGGTCGACATGGCCGCCGCCAACCTGATCTCGGTCAACACGGCGCGCCGCTACCGGGCGCTGCCGGTCGGCTTCGTCGACAAGGAGACGCTGCTGGTCGCGATGGCCGACCCGACCAACGTCCTCGCGGTCGACGACATCCAGATCGCCACGGCGCTCGACTGCCGGGTCGCGGTCGCCGCCGAGGAGGACATCGAGTCGCTGATCGGCCGCCTCAACACTTTGCAGAGCGCCGTCAGCGAGGCGATCGTCGAAGGCGAGCAGGCCGGCGAAGACGAGCTGGCCGAAGTCGCCGACATCGAGGTCAGCGCCGAAGACGCGCCGGTCATCAAACTCGTCTACAGCATCCTCGGCCAGGCGGTGGGGGAGGGGGCCTCCGACGTCCACTTCGAGCCCGACGAGGGGGAGATGCGGGTCCGCTTCCGGGTCGACGGCGTGCTGCGCGAGGCCGCCCACGTGCCGAAGCGGATGGTCAACGCGGTGATTTCGCGGGTGAAGATCATGAGCGACCTCAACATCGCCGAGAAGCGGGTGCCGCAGGACGGCCGGGTCAGCGTCACGGTCGAGGACCGCCGCGTCGACCTGCGTATCACCACCCTGCCGACCCAGCGCGGCGAGGGCGCGACGATCCGCATCCTCGACAAGGACAACGCCCAGATCGGGCTCGACGACCTCGGCATGGACGGCACCGCGCGCGAGCGCTTCGAGGAGGCGTTCAAGCAGGCCTACGGCGCGGTCCTCGTCACCGGCCCGACCGGCTCGGGCAAGAGCACGACCCTCTACGCGGCGCTCCAGCAGCTGAACCAGGTCGAGAAGAACATCATCACGATCGAGGACCCGGTCGAGTACCGGCTCTCCGGGATCAACCAGATCAACGTCAACCGCAAGGCGGGGCTCGACTTCGCCACCGGCCTGCGCTCGATGCTGCGTGCCGACCCCGACATCGTGATGGTCGGCGAGATCCGCGACGGCGAGACGGCGCGGATCGCGATCGAGGCTGCGCTGACCGGCCACATGATGCTCTCGACCCTCCACACCAACGATGCGCCGGGCGCGATCACCCGCCTGACCAAGATGGGGATCGAGGCCTTCATGATCGCCTCCGCCGTCGACTGCGTCGTCGCCCAGCGCCTCGCCCGCAAGCTCTGCAGCGGCTGCAAGCAGCGCACGATCGTGCCGCCCGAGGTGCTGGCCGAAGCCGACATCCGGGTCGGCGCCGAGCTCGAGGCCTACGAACCGGTCGGCTGCTCGCGCTGCAACCAGAGCGGCTACAAGGGCCGGGTCGGTCTCTTCTCCGTGATGCGGATGACCGAGAGCATCAAGGAGATGGCCGTCAGCGGCGCCCCCGAGGCCGAGATCGCCGCCGCGGCCCGCCGCGAGGGGATGCTCACCCTGCGCGAGGAGGGCATAGCCAAGGTCCGCGCCGGCCTGACCAGCCTCGAGGAGGTCATCCGTGTCACCGCCTGAGCGGACGTGCCGTCCATTAGAGGCCACTATGGGCACCCAAGAGACGGCACGTCCTAAAGCGATCGTCCCGCGGGGTCGATCTAAGTGACCATGGACTTCGACTTCTCTGAGGTTCTTCGTCGCATGGTCGAGGCCCGCGCCTCGGACGTGCACCTGACGCCGGGCTTCCCGCCCGCGCTGCGCGACAAGGGCAAGATCGTGCCGATGGACGGCTTTCCCGTGCTCTCCAGCCAGGAGACGCGCGAGGTCGTCTACAGCATCCTCAACGACGACCAGCGCAAACGCTTCGAGACCGGCAAGCAGCTCGACTTCGCCTACGCGATCCCCGGCGTCGCCCGCTTCCGCGTCAACTGCTTCTTCCAGCGCGGCTCCGTCAGCGCCGCCTTCCGCCTCGTCCCGCAGGACATCCCGGCGCTCGACTCGCTCGGCGTGCCGCAAATGCTGCGCGAGCTGGCCGCCAAACCGCGCGGCTTCGTCCTCGTCACCGGGCCGACCGGCTCGGGCAAGAGCACGACCCTGGCGGCGATGATCGACGTGATCAACCAGGAGCGCCAGGACCACATCCTCACGATCGAGGACCCGATCGAGTTCCTGCACCAGCACAAGAAGTCGATCGTCAACCAGCGCGAGGTCGGCTCCGACGCGCCCGACTTCGCGCTCGGCCTTCGCGCCGCGCTGCGCGAGGACCCCGACGTGATCCTGGTCGGCGAGATGCGCGATTTGGAGACGATCTCCACCGCGCTGACCGCGGCCGAGACCGGGCACCTCGTCTTCGCCACCCTGCACACCCAGTCGACCGCGCAGACGGTCGACCGGATCATCGACGTCTTCCCGCCCCAGCAGCAGGGCCAGGTGCGGACCCAGCTCTCGATCGCGCTGCAGGGGGTGGTCACGCAGCAGCTGCTGCCGACCGCCGACGGCATGGGCCGCGTCGTCGCGACCGAGGTGCTGGTCCCGACGCCGGCGATCCGCAACCTGATCCGAGAGGGCAAGACGCACCAGATCTACGCCGCCGTGCAGACCTCGGGCGCGGTTGGGATGCAGACGATGGACGCCGACCTGGTCCGCCTCGCCCGCGCCGGCACGATCACCCGCTCCCTGGCCGAGCAGCGCGCCTCGGTCCCGGAGGAGCTGAAACGACTGCTCGGCTCGGCCCCGGCGGTCCAGCCGCAATACGCGCAGGTGGGCTAGCCGATGGCGGGTGCGACCACCTTCGCCTTCCGTGCGATGGACCTCGCCGGCGCGGCGACCGCGGGCGAAGTCGAGGCCGAATCCAAGGCGCAGGTCACCGAGCAGCTGCGCCAGCGCGGCCTGATCGTCCTCGACGTCAACGAGAAGAGCAAGCCGTTCGCGGTCGAGGACGTCTGGCGGCGCTGGAAGGGCGTCGACATGCGCGAGCTCGCCGTCTTCTCGCGCCAGTTCGCCACCCTCGTCGCCTCCGGGATGCCGATGCTGCGCACCCTGCACACGCTCGAGGAGCAGACCCAGGACGAACGGATCAAGGACGCGGTCGCCGGCGTGCGGGCCGACGTCGAGTCGGGCAGCACCCTGCAGCAGGCGATGGAACGCCACCCCGAGGTGTTCGACCGCCTGTTCACCGCGATGGTCCGCTCCGGCGAGGAATCGGGGCGGCTCGAGGACTCGCTCGACCGGATCGCCTACCAGGTGGAGAAGAGCGACGGCCTGAGGCGCCAGGTGAAATCGGCGATGATGTACCCGACTCTCGTCTTCGGTTTCGCGATGTTCGCGCTGCTCGCGATCGTCACCTTCATCATCCCCGTCTTCGCCGGCATCTTCGAAGAACTCGCCGAAGACAACCCGAGCGAAAGCTCCGGCCTGCCGCTGCCGACGCAGGTCTGCGTCACCGCCTCCGACGCGATCACCGGCTACTGGTTCATCCTCTTCCCGGGCGCGATCGCCGCCGCGGTCCTCTTCTTCCGCTGGAAGCGGACCGACAAAGGCAAAGAGATGTGGGACCGCTTCAAACTGCGGCTGCCGTTCCAGATCGGCGACGTGATCCAGAAAGTCGCGCTGGCCCGCTGGTCGCGCACCTTCTCCGGCGCGGTCTCGGCCGGCGTGCCGATGCTGCAGGCGATCAAGCTGACCGGCGACACGGCGGGCAACGTCGTCGTCGAGCGGGCGATGGACGACGTCTACGCGTCGGCGAAGCGCGGCGGCTCGCTCGCCGGGCCGATCCAGGGCAACGCGATCTTCCCGCCGATGGTCGGCCACATGGTCTCGGTCGGCGAGGAAACCGGACAGCTGGAACACATGCTGAGCAAAATCGCCGACTTCTACGAGACCGAGGTCGACGCCAAGATCAAAGCGCTCACCTCGCTGATCGAGCCACTGATGATCGTCTTCGTCGGCGGCGTCGTCGGCTTCATCGTGATCGCGATGTACCTGCCGATATTCAGCCTCTACGACAAGATCGGCTGACGGCCATCGGGATGGCGCGACCGTGAAACGCGGGGACGGGGCGGTCGCCGAGCGCGTCTTCAACTTCGCCTACCGCGTCGTCGGCTCGGGGGCCGACGCCGCCGAGGCCGTTCAGCGGGCGTTCCTCGGCACGCCGTGGGTCGATGGCGAGGCGGCGCGTCGGGCCGACCTCTTCGCCGCGACGCGGAGCGCCTGTTACGAGCTGATGCACGCGCGGCGGCCCACGCGACCGGACGAGGCGGAGGCGGACCCGGACGGGCCGCAGGCCGAGCTCCGCAGGGCCGCGATGTGCCTGCCCGAGCACCAGCGCGAGGCGCTGGCCCTGCGCGAGCTGGAGGGGATGTCGTACGACGAGATCGCGACGATCATGGAGATCGGCGCCGGCTCGGTCGCCCAGCTGATCTCCCGGGGGCGGATCAACCTCCACGACGAGCTGCACGGCAACGTCCTCGCCTCCGTCGCCGCCCCCTCGCCCGAGTGCGAGCGGGCACTGCCGCTGATCGCGATGCGCGAAGACGGCCAGCTCGACGCGGCGTCTCGTGACGCGGCCTGGCTCGACGCCCACCTGGCCGGCTGCAGTCGCTGCGAGCTCGGGGTCGAGGTGATGCAGGAGGCGGCCTCCTCCTACCGCGGATGGGTGCCACTCGCCGCCGCGCCCTGGCTGTCCGATGAGGCGATGGCGATGGCAACCGGCAACCCGACCGAGTCGCGGCCGGACGCGGCGCGCGCGGATCGCCGCCGCGCGCTGCGAGCCCCGCTGCCGCTCGTGGCCGGCCTGGCGGCGCTGCTACTCCTCGCCGGCGTCGCCACCGCGGTCATCGGCGGCGACGACCCGCCCGCGGCGCCCACCGGCGCCAAGGCCGGGGCACCGCCGCGCGACGACGGCGCGGCGCCGGGGGCCGGCGCGAAGGCCGGCAAGAAGGAGAGGCGCGCCGCGCGGAGACGTGCGGCGAAGAGGAAGAGTGGGCGGAGGACCGCGAACACCACGGCCGCGGCGCAGTCGCCCGCCGCGCCGACGAGCCCGGCATCCTCGGCTCCGAGCCCGACGCCGGTCACGACCGGGGGAGGGGCGCCGAGCGCGTCCCCGTCCCGTCCGGATCGTCCCGCCGGGAAGACGGGAGTCCAGGCGACGCAGCCGACCGCCGCTCCGAAGCCCGCCGCGAGGCCGAAGCCCGCCCCGGCGCCGCCCCCGGCGTCAGAGCCCTCGGCCGCACCGGCCCCGACGGCGCCAGCGACGACCGAAGAACCGCCCGCCGTCGAAGAGCCGCCCGAAGAATCGTCCCGCCGGCGCGAACCTCCCGGTAAACCGGCCGACCGCCCGCCCAAGTAGCCGACGCCCCGCGTTATGCGGGCATTAACCCGGTACCGGGCACGGTTGACATAGAAACAACTGACTAAATAGCTTCTTCTTGCGCCGGTCGAGGCGCAGGACGACAGCTTGGAGAAAGGCAAAGCCGAGGAGGAAGCGGGCGCGGCCCAGCAGTCGCTGGCGGAAGTGCTGAAAAAGGCCGGCGAGACGCTGATCCCGCTCCTCGTCTCCGGCGCCAGCCTGATCGGGTTCGTCGCCTTCGCGGGCGCGGTGATCGTCTGGACGCGGCTGACCACCGTGAAGGTCCCGCCCGACCAGGCGATAGCCGCCTTTCCACGCGGCGAGCTGGTCGCGATCGGAGCCTCGGTCCTGCTCCTCTTCGGCTTCTTCGGCGCGCTGGCGACGGTCGGCGCCTACCTCACCGACCGCGCCGGACGCGCCACGCGGGGCATGGCCCGGACGCTGTTCGGGGTGCTCGTCCTCGAGTGCGTCGCCGCGGTGAGTCTCGTCCCCGGGGCCTCGGTGAAGGCGTCCGTGATCGGCGCGGCGATCGTCGTCGTCGCGATCGGGGTCGCCGTCTGGGCCACGTTCGTCGAGTCGTTCGTGGACCTCCCCGACGTCCTGCACCCGCGGAAGTCGGAGACGGAGAAGCCGCAGCCCCGCAGCCGGGTGCGGTTGGCGCTTTCGACCAGGCGACCACCGAGGTGGAGATGCCTGATCCCAGTCGGCGCCTGGCTGCATCGATGGCGGTCGCCTCTCGTCCGCGGAGTCGTCCTCTTCCTCCTCGCAGGTCAGGTCCTCGCGCTCGTCCTGCTCTTCCTCACGTCGCTCGACGATTCGGTGTTGCGCGGCGCTTGCCTCGCGTTCGGCGCCTTCCTCCTCTTCTTCCTGTGGAGGGCAGAGTCCGAGTCGCCCCCCGACGACACCGGCCGGAACGACCGCCTCAGCCCCTGGATCTGGAACACGCTGCTCCACCCCTTCGTCCTCGTCTCCGGTGCGCTCCTCGCTGCCCTCACCCTCGCGGGGCTGGCCGTCGCCGAGACGATCGAGATCGACGATTCGATGCCGCTCGGTCTCGCCGCTGCGCTCGGCCTCGTCCTCGGCGTGGTCGTCCTGCGCGAAATCGCCGCCTACGACCGGCAGAAGGACATAGCCGAGGCGACAGAAGAGGCGCACAGGCGCGCGGAGGAATGGGCGAGCCGCAGGAAGCGAGGGAAGACGGCGGAGGGACGCGAGGGCCTGCTCGACAGGATCGCCGGGCAGCTCCCGAAGGAGAAGAGAAGGCGAGCCGAGCTGCGCGCGAAAGAGGCCAACGACAAGGCGGAGAGGCTGAAACAGGTCAGGCTGGCCAGGAGCAGGCCCTACCGCCTAACAGCCGAGCGGAGGGGCATCGTGGTCATGGGCATCGCGATCGGCGCCGCGGTGGTCCTGCCCGCACTGGTCCTGGAGGAGCTGTGGCTGGCCGGCGCCCTCGCGATCGCAGCCGCTCTCTGCCTCGGCCTCTGGCGGATAGCCGCCCTCTCGAAGGACAAGTTCGTGTGGCTCGGCCTCGCGGTGTTCATCTCCATGCCGCTCTTCGGAACCTTCCTGCTGATGGGCCGCAACCTGGACGACCCGCAGGTGCAGCCGATCGCCCTGATCCGCAGCAGCGACGACGCGGACGAGTCGCTGCAGGGCATCTACGTGACCGAGTCGAGCGACCGGGTCTACTTCGCCAACGTGGCGACGGAAGGCTGCACGGACGAGGTCGTGCCGAACAGCGGCCGGCTGCTCTGGGTGTCGAAATCCGAAGTCGTCGCGATGTCGATCGGGCCGTCGCAGGACGTCGACGACGCCGCCCGGTCGGCGCTCGAGATGTCCTACGCGCTGACGTCCTCGGTGGAGACGCCGACCGGCAGCCGCTTCGACCTCGACACGAGCGGGAAGACGCCGCCCGCGGGGGGGCAGAAGGACGAGAGCGTGAAGACGCGCCTGGAGAGCGCCGGCCCGGCGGTCCGGCCGAGCTTCGGCAAGGGCCTCCGCCTCGATCCCGAACAGGCGCCGCCCGGCAGCGAGGTCACGCTGAGGATGAGCGTGGTCGACGAGGCGAACGGCGAAAAGGGCTTCGGCGAAGCCCGGAGCGGGCGCACCCTGCGCCTCGGCGGGGTCGAGGTGGACATCGCCAAGGAGGCGGCAGGGGCCCCCGAGGATGCGGAATTCGCGGCCCTCGCCGACGGCCGCTTCGTGGGGCTCGCCAAGCGGACCCTCTACACGAAGAAGTGGGACGGCGGGGAGATGGTCGCGATCGAAGACGACCAGACGGAGGAGGAAGGAACGTTCGTCAAGCTGGACGACGACGCCGTGGTCGCCGTCGAGGAGTGGGGTGGAGGGGCTGACGAGTACCTCGAGCTCGGCGAGGACGGTCGGCTCACAAACGAGACGACGGTGGAGCTGAAGAGCGGGGGCGAGCCGGTCGAAGTGAGACCCGAGCTGATGCGCCAGGCCTGGTATCCGGAGCACATCCGCTTCATCGTCCCCGAGAACGCCAAGAACGGCGAGGTGACGGTCGAGTGCAAGCAACTGGCGGGGCAGCCCTTGCTGCGGGTCGTCCGGGATTCGACGGCGCGGATCACGGTGCGCCTGCAGACCGGCTCCCAGCAAGTGGTCTTCGACAGCAGTCACTCCGGCGAGGAGGGCGGCAAGGTGACGTCGCGTCGGTGGACGATCGCGGGCCGCCCGATGGGGGGTGAGGAGGAGGTCTCGGCGGACCTGCCGCCGCGATACGGCGCCTACTCGGTGCAGTTGAACGTCACCAACGCCGAAGGCGAGTCGAGCTCGACCGAGCTGAAGCTGCTGCGCCTGCCCGCGTCGCTGTTCAAGTTCGGCCAGGTCGCCCCGGTGAAGGAGGGTGCGATCAAGGACATCAGGGACGTCGTGCACGAAGCGATCGAAGAAGCGGACACCCCGCCGACGGCGATCGAAATCCACGGCCATGCCGACGACGTCGGCAGCGACGCCTACAACGTCAGGCTCTCCATGGAACGCGCCTTCAGGGTCCGCAAAGAACTGCTCCCCGGGGAAAGCAGCGAGCTGACCGGGGTCGAGGACCCCCTGCCCGGCGAACGGATCCCGGTGACGATCCGCGCCTTCGGCGAGACCTGCCCGATCGACCGCCGCAGCGGCCCCCGCCAGTCGAACCGCCGCGTCGAGGTCTTCATCCTCGAACGGGGCGCCATCGTCACCACCCCCGACGGCTGCCGCGCCGGCCGGGTCATGCAGCTGCGCTGGTAGGTCCCTACGAGCCCCTAATCGCAGCGATGGGACGGACTTACCCCGTGGCTCGGCCCTCAGTCCGATTTTTGGGGAGAAGAAGACCAAATTTCAGGGATTTAGGTTGTGGGCGAACGGTCGATTAGAGGCTCGTGATGAATCTGCCAGTGCCTTGGTGCTCAAAGGCAAACCTGCCGCGAGGTGGGGGCGCAAAGCCGACGGGGCTCCCTCTGGGAGTTGGCCGGGCTACCACCGGGGTCGACAGACACCACGTGGCTTCACGCGACGGGGCTCTGGCGCAAACGATTAGGACCATAGGAGGTCACTAATGTTTCTCCAGAATCTCCGGGCGCGTATGAGTGCCCGGCTCAGTGGCGACAGGGAGGCGGGCTTCACGCTCATCGAGCTCCTGGTCGTCATGCTGATCCTCGGCATCCTCGCCGCGATCGCGATCCCCGCGTTCTTCAACCAGCGGGACAAGGGTACGGACGCGCAGGCCAAGGCCGCTGTCCGAACTGCCCAGACCGCTATGGAGACGTGGGCGACCGAACACGGCGGCGTCTACAACGACGAAGGTGGTCCGACCGAGGCCGAACTCGGCGACATCGAGGACACCCTCGTCACGGCTGAAGGTGAAGACAACGCGATCAGCGTGGTCGCTGTCGCCGAAGACGGCTACACGGTTCGTGCCACCTCCGGCACCGGAAACACGTTCGACATCATTCGTGCCGCAGGTGCGGTTACGTTCGACTGCGAAACGCCGACTGAGGGTGGCTGTCCGTCGGGCGGTGACTGGAGTCAGTAATCGCTTCGCATAAGTTGTAGCCAGGCCGGTTGATCGCCGGCAGGCAAGAAAAGGCGGGCCTTCGAGCCCGCCTTTTTTTACCTATTTTTCGGCTGGACGGATGGCCGATATGTCCAGCGTGCCGCGCTTGGCAGCGCTGTCTGCGGGGAATCGCTCAAGGGAAAGCCAGAAGCGTCGATCTAGACACGGACGTATGGCCTTGCTCAATCTGAATGCGGTGACGGCCTCGCTGCGGCGAGGTGCCAAGGTGGCTCGGTGCCGCCTCGCCTCCGAGGGCGGCTTTGCCGTGCCGACCGTGATGCTGATGACCGTGGCGGCTCTTGGAATGGCAGGGGTCGCGGTGACGACTTCGATCCAGGGGCAGCGCGGGACCGTGCGGGACCAGGGGACCAAGACGGCGCTGGCGGTGGCCGAGTCGGGCGTCAGCCAGGCGCTGCTCCATTACAACCGCGGCGTTGCGCCCTGCGTGCCGGCGACCGAAGGCGAATGGTGCGGACCGGTGACGGGAATGTCGGTCAACGGGGGCGAAGTCTCGTACTGGGCACGAGTGCTCGGCGGCGAAGACTGCGACATCGTCGACGTTGGCAAATGCGTCGACATCGTCTCCGTGGGCACGGTCGACGGCGTTAGTCGGCGAGTCGAGGTCTTCGCCTCCTCGCTGGATGACGACGAGGGCACCAACGGGGGACCCTTTGCCTCGGCCAGCGTCCTCTCGCGGGACACGCTGACGCTCGACTCGAACGCGGTGATCCACACCGGCTCCGCGACGAACGGCGACATCGAACTTGCCTCGAACGCGAAGCAGTGCGGTCCGGCGAGCGTCGGCGTCGGGAAAGACATGAAACCGCCGGACAGCTCCGGGTACCACGGAGACGCGCTCTGTACGACGCCAGGCGGCAGCGTCGGGGAAAAAGAATTGATCCTTCCGCCGGTGGATCAGAAAGACGCGGCAGAAAACAACGACAACTGGCGCCTTTTCGCCGTGGACTCGGTGACTGGAAACAAGCAAGACGCCTGCTGGGACACCCTCGACGCCGATGGCAATACCCCGAAACCAGCGAAAGCCTGCGGGGAACGCGAGCTGCGCGTCGACCAGACCAGCACCGTCCACCTGACCGGCAGCGTCTACAGCTTCTGCAAGCTGACTCTGATCAACAACAGCTCCCTTGTGGTCTCGTCGGGAACGGACGTGACGATCTACTTCGACTCGCCCGAGAACTGTGAATACTCCTCGGGCGTCACGCAGCTGGAACTGCTGTCGAACTCGCGGATCACGTCCGCCGACGGCGACCCGGTCAGCATCGCACTGCTCTTCGTCGGCTCCGAAAGCCTCGATACCAACATCCTGCTCAACAGCAACACGTCGGTGGACGGCCCGTGCGACCAGAATTTCGTCATATATGCCCCGCTCACCGACATCGAGCTGAACAGCAAATCGCGCTTCTGCGGTGCGCTCGCGGGCGAATCGGTCCACCTCGACTCGAACGCCCAGGTCTGGGCGGCGAGCGGCACCGAGGAATTCAACCTCCCGGGGGTCGAAATCCCGCCGACGCCCGACCACTACACGCCCTACCGCTTCGTCGAGTGCAGCGCCGGCACGCCGGCCACGACGCCGAACGAAGGGTGCTGAGCCGGTGGACGGCGCGCGGAAAGCCGTGGCGGCGCTCCGCCGCGACGAGCGCGGCCTGACCCTGGTCGAGCTGCTGGTCGCGGCGACGCTCGGGCTGCTCGTGGTCGGCGCGGCGCTGTCGATGTTCCTCGGCGGCGTGCGGAGCGAGCCGCGCACCGCCGCGAAGGTGGCGGCGATCCAGCAGGCCCGCACGACGCTCGACCGGATCACGCGCGAGCTGCGCCAGGGCATCGGGATCTCGGGGACGCCGACCGCGAACGAGCTCTCGATCGTCACCTACGTGAAGGCGCTCAGCTGCGGCGGGGCCGCGGCGAGCACGTCGATCCCCTGTGAGGTCACCTACACCTGCACGACGACCTCCTGCACGCGCGTCGTCGCCCAGCCCGACGGGACCGCCCCCAGCTCGCCGGTCCAGGTTGCCGACGGGCTCGCCGGCTCGAGCGTCTTCGAGTACGCGCCCGATGCGACCGACCCCGGTTACGTCGGCGTCGAGTTCGTCTTCGCGACGGACGGCGCCGATCCGGTCACGCTCGGCGACGGCGTCGCACTGCGCAACTACGAAGCGGAAGGTGACGTGTGAGGCGCGAGGACGGGATGACGATCGTCGAGGTCGTGGTGGCCGGCCTGATCCTCGTGCTCGGGGCGCTCGGCGTGCTGGGCGTGGTCGACGCCGCGACCCGCAACACCTTCCGCGCCGAGCAGAGCCAGGCTGTCGCCAACCTGCTCCAGGGCGAGATGGAGAAGCTGCGCCAGGTCCCCTACTCGGAGCTGGCGCTGACCGGGCTGCCCGCCCACTCGAGCGACCCCGAAAACCCCAACAACCGGGTCGCCAGCACGAGCTTCTTCTACACCGGCCGTAACGGCACCGGGCTCAAACCGATCGTCTACAAAGGCGGCACGAGCGGCGGCGAGACGATCGAAGCGGGCACCGTCGACCCCGGCCCGACCCCCTTCGAAGTCGGCGACACCAAAGGCGCCATCTACCGCTACGTCGTCTGGGACAACTGTCCCTCCGCGCTGTGCGCCGACGGCAGGCACCTGAAGCGTGCCATCGTCGTCGTCAGCCTCGACCAGACGGCCTCGGGCGGCACCCGCAGCTACCAGGAGGTGCAGGGCCAGTTCGTCGATCCCGACGCCGAGCCGTCGACCTTCCCCGGCCAGGAGCCCGGCGGCGAGGAAGTCGTGCCGTGGCCGCTGTGGCTGACCGACACGCCCTGCAGCCAGTCCGCATGGCAGCCGCCCCCGACCGAAAACGGGAGCCATGACACGCACAACACGCGCGGCGACTGCGCCGACGGCATGCAGACGGGCAACGTGCCGGGGGCGCCGGACCTGCTCTGGACCTCGGCCCCCGCCGACGGCCCCGACTACCAGTACGACTACGCGCTCGACGTCGAGCCTCAGCCGGCGGCCGACGAAGGCCTGCAGCTGCTGCCCGGCGGCGACTGCGCCTCGACGGAGATGACCGGGCTGGCGACGGGCGCCGCGAACGAACCGGATCCGGAAGCCGAGCAGGACAACTTCCGCAAGGTCCATCGCTGGCTCTCGCCGCCGATCCCGGTGACGGCAGGCGACGATGACGTGCTGCTGACCGGCGACGGCACGCTCAGCCTGTGGACGCGGAGCGTGCCCGGTGCCGTGTACCAGGGGCGGATATGCGCCTGGCTGTTCGTCCGCTCCTACGAGAAAGACGCAGTCACTGGGGAAGAGAAAACCACCGACACCCTCGCGATCAACCTCGGCCCGCCGCTGAGCCTCCACTTCGACCACTTCGCCACGTCCTGGCCTAGCGAAGGCTGGACCGAGATCTTCCTGCCACTGAGCTTCGGTTACGCCGAGGAGGGCGGCGCCCTGGCCGTTCCCGAGGGCTCGCGCCTGGGCCTCGCCCTCAGCGTCGGCGACGACACCCCCACCGGCCTCCAGCTCCTCTACGACGAGCCCAGCTTCGAAAGCAAACTCCTACTCGAGACCACCGGCGCCGTCCCGCCGGGGGTCTGAGCGTCCCCGTAGGGCGCGAAGTCATTCGGCGCAAGCCCCATTTAGCGCTCTCCAGACAACTCCGCACGTGCGCCATTTTGCGCACGCGCGGAGTTGTCGCACGTCGGTTGCAGGTCAAAAGCGCACCCGTGCGGCACCGCATTCCTTAATTAGAAAAAAGTATTTGACAGCTTGAGGCTGCGGCGGCTATCGAATACGCATGACCCCCACCGGGGACATGCCGCGCATCAGGCGCGGCAATCGGACAACGAAAGGAAGCAAATGCGAAGCCTCAAGATCCTGGGTCTCGTGGCGTCAGCCGTGCTTGCCATCGGCGCCGTGGTTGCGTCTTCAGCCTCAGCCACAGCGTTCACATCGGCAGCAGGGCACGAAGAGCACGTCACCGGGACCGACACGCACGGCGTCGACGAGTTCACAGTGGGCGAAAGCAGCAAACTCACTTGTGACGAAGAGTTCTTTACAACCAACGCCGCGCACAACAGCACAGAGATCACAGTGATTCCGACGTACAAAAAATGTCGGACAACAGGTGGCGCAGAACAAGAAAACGTCACAGTGACAATGAATGGCTGCGCGTACAAGTTCACCTCGCACGGTGAAGTGATCATCCATTGCCCAGTCAATAAAGCCATCGAAATCCATCACTACAGCGATGCCACTGTCCATAAAAACCCGAGCTGCACACTCACAGTCGGTGCGCAGACCGGGACCGGCCTGCTGACCTACACGCACCCGAACAACGGGATCCAGGTCGACGGCACAATTGAAGTAAGCGCCCAGACCCACGGAGCCTGCTCATTCGGCTTCACACTCAACCAGACGGCTACCTACCACGTCGTCAAAGACACATTTGCCGCGTCCGACGGTCACACAATTCACGTCGGTACATGATCTGAACCCGTAGAGAGCAGATACGAAGGGGCCGGCAATTCGTCGGCCCCTTCGATCCGTTTTTAAGCTCCACTGAAGTACCTTGACAACAAACTGGCTATTCCGATATGTTCAAGGTGAGCACATTCGCGCGAGCGATTAGAGGACGGGAAACGGGGGAGGAATTGGCAGGACGGATAAAAAAGGGACTCGTCGGCCTCTCGTGCGCTGTTACCGGCATGGTTGCCGCCATGCCCATGAGCGTCAGCGCCGCTCCGTGCCCCAATGCCGGAGTCCGTGGCGGAGCGTCTTCGGATCTGCCGGACTGCCGGGCATACGAGATGGTCTCGCCCGTCGACAAAAACGGCGGCGACATCCAGGCTCTGGGACCCCCGGCCGGCGGTGGCGAGTTCAGCTCCTACAAACAGGGCGCGCTGGAGGGGGAGAGAGTCACTTACACCTCGGCGACCGCCTTCGGCGACGCTGTCGCCGGTCCCTATTCCAGCCAGTATCTCTCGAGTCGTGGCCCGAGCGGCTGGTCCACCCACGGCATTTCGCAGCCGCGAGGCAACTCGTTCTTCGAAGGCAGGGAAACCCTTCCCGCGCTCAACTGGGACACGGCTAACCTCTTTGAGGCATTTTCGTCGGACCTGTGCAATGCGTGGGTGAAAGACACCAATGTCGTTCCGTTGACTCCCGACGGCCTCGTGGGCCACGGCAATCTCTATCGCCGCTCCAACTGCGGAATAGAGGGTTATGAAGCGCTGACCAGCGGGGGGCCCGGTCCGGCAAGCCCTTACCTGAACGACGCGAGCGAACCGGGCCTCGAAATCACCGCCCCAGGACCTGGTGTGAGGTTCCAGGGCGCCACGGCCGACCTCAGCCACCAGCTCTTCTTCTCAGGGGCGCAACTCCTCCCCGATCCGGTCGGCTCGGAAGCGCGGTGCTTCACCTCTACGAACGCGGAAACGGTCTCCTATCGCTGGCTTCGAAACGGCGTGCCAATCGAAGGTGAGACCGGCTCCCGATACACCTTCGTGCCGGCCGACTTCGGCGCGGCGATTCAGTGCCAGGTTTTCGCGTTCAACTCCGGCGGGGGGACCACTCAGGTGGCAAACAAGGCGCGGGTGGTCGGCGCCTTCCCGCCGACGCCGGTGCCGATCGCGCCGAACACCCTGCCGCCTCCGTGCGACATATCGCTGCCGAACTGCAACGCGACCACCGGTGCGCTGAAAGTCGGCGGCGCCGGCGGGCAGACGCTCACCTGCAATCCCCAAGCCGAGGACTGGAGAAACCTCCCGGTGTCGTTTTCATACAGGTGGTATCGCAATGCGGCGGAGATCCCCGGCGCAACCGCATCCACCTACGTGGTGACGAAAGAAGATCTCGCGACGCGTGCGACGTTCCAGTGTGAGGCGATCGCTACCAACGCGGGAGGCAGCGTGGCCAAGGTGAGCAATCACCGCCCCACCAGCCCTGCGCCCAGTCCGCTCGTGCCGTGCAGCGGCCCGTCCAGCGCTCCCAATTTCTGCTCACCGAGCGCAACGACGAACAAATCCACCCTCTATGACCTGCACGAGGGACAGCTCGAGATCGTCGGCGTGCTGCCGAACGGCAAAGCGAACCCGGAGAACTCGCTCTTGGGAAGGCCCGGCTCGAAGCTGGAAGCGATACTGGAAAACGCCATCTCACTTGACGGCTCACGGATCTTCTGGGCCTCAACGCCCAACGCCCTGCCCAGCTTTGGCTCCATGAGTCCGGACGAGCTCTACGTCCGGATCGACGGCGAACGGACGCTGGCGATCTCGGACGCGGTCGATCCAGACCCGAAACTGAAAGCCAAATACTGGACCGCCGCGACCGACGGCAGCGCGGTTCTCTTTACGATGGGCGAACAGTTTGCGGACGTGGAAGCGCTCTATGAATTCGATGTCGACGCGGCGCTCGCAGGGGATCCCGAACCCGAGCGTTTGATCGCCAAAGGGGTCCCCGGCGTCCTGGGTGCGGCCGACGACCTCTCGCGCATCTACTTCGCCTCTGAGGAATCGCTTGCGCCGGGATCGGTTCCGGGCGAGTGGAACCTCTACCTCGAGGAGGACGGAGCGACTGAGCTGGTCGCGGTTCTCGGCGAACACGACCGGCGCTCGCACGAACACGGGCTCAGCCCGATCCGGGACGAGCCGTTTCTCCATGCCAGCCGGGTGACGCCCAGCGGGGGCCAGATCGCCTTCCAGGCGCTGACGCCCCTGACCGCCTACGACAACTTCAATCCCGCCACCGGCAAACGGTATAGCGAGGTCTATCGCTACGACGCTGTCAGCGATCAGCTGATCTGCGTCTCCTGCAATCCCAGCGGCGAGCCGCCGAGCGGGCCGCCGATCAAGGCGCCCTACCATGCCTCGGAAGCGTCGCTGGGAAGCCCTGAATTCCAGACCCAGTACGGCCAAGCAGGCACCCTTCCCACCTGCGAAAACGAACACTACTGCTCGCGTGTCGTCTCAGAAGACGGCAATCGGATCTTCTTCCACAGCAACGAGTCGCTGGAGAATGGGGACAGCAACGGCGGGGTCAAAGACGTCTACCAGTGGGAGGCGCAGGGGACCGGCAGCTGCGAGACCGCAGGCGGCTGTATAGACCTGATCTCGACCGGCACCAGTGCGCAGATCTCCGAATTCCTTGACGCGAGTGCCGAGGGGGCCGATGTCTTCTTCTCGACGACGAGCTCGATCGATCCCCGGGATCCGGCATCGATCGACGTGTACGACGCGAAGGTGGGCGGCGGTTTCCCGATCCCGCCGAAACAGCCCGATTGCCTCGGCGACTCCTGCCAGCCCGTCCCCGAGCAGCCCGCCAGGCAGCCCGTCGCCAGCGCCGTCTTCGACGGCCCGGAGGGCCTGCGTCGTGGGGCTCGCTGCAAATCCCTGGCTCGTCGCGCAGCCAAGCTCGCCCGCTTGGCGAGGCGGACCGACTCCGACCGGCTGCAACAGAAGGCCGAGCGGGCTCGCAAACGCCTCAGGAAATGCCGGCGCGCCGGCAGTAGAGGCTCACGATGAGGCGCCTTGCCGTCCTGCTGAGCGCCGGCCTCATCGCCGTCGCCCTGTGCGCCGCGCCGGCCCACGGCGCCTTCGGCCTTTCCGACTTCCAGGTCGCATTCTCCAACGAGGACGAAAGCGCCGCCACGCAGGCGGGCTCCCATCCCTTCAAGGTGACCACCTCCTTCACGATCAACTTCAGCGGCGAAGGCACGGAAGCCTTCGTGCACGGGAAAGTGCGCGACGCGATCTTCGAGCAGGTCGCCGGCCTCGTCGGCGACGCGACGACGGCGCCGACCTGCTCGACGGCGCTGTTCCTTCGCGACACCGAAATAAGCCACACCTGCCCCAACGAGGCCGTGGTGGGCATGCAGGCCCCGGCCGTCGTCAGGCCTGACCTCTACGCGATACCGGGGCCGGTGTTCAACCTGCCGGCGCCTCCCGGGGTGGCCGTAAGGCTTGGCTGGAACGTCAGGTCCGTGCCGATCGTCGTCGACCTCGGCATCGAGCAGGCGCCCGCGTATGAGGTCCTCAAGGACGGTCACGACTACAGGGCGTTCGCGGCGGCGCGGGGTCTCAACCAGACCGTCCCCGTGTTCCGCTCGATCGTGGAGCTGTGGGGCGTGCCGGCGGATCCGCGCCACGACATGGTGCGCGGCTGGAACTGCGCCTTCAACGCCAAAGGCGACAAAGCGACCAACAACCGGATAATCCGCCCGACCAGCGCACCGCGCTGCGAAACCAACACCCCGGAACTGCCCTTCCTGACGCTGCCGCGCAGCTGCGAAGGGCCGGCGATCACCAGCTACATGTTGCGCTCCTGGCAGGAACCCGACGTCTGGGTCACCGGGTTCGACGAAAGCCCTGGGATGACGGGGTGCGAGAAGCCGGCCGCCCTGTTCGTCCCCACGGTCGGCTCCCGCGCCACCACCGACTCCGCCGAGACCGGCACCGGGCTCGACTTCTCGATCTCCATCGACGACCCGGGGCTGAAGAACCCCAAAGGCATTGCGCAGTCCGACATCGAAAGAGCGGTGGTCACGCTGCCCGAGGGCGTGACCGTCAACCCGTCGGTCGGCGAAGGGCTGGCGGTCTGCACGCCCGCGGACCTCGACCGCGAAACGCTTGCCTCCGAACCCGGCGACGGCTGTCCCAACGCCTCGAAGGTCGGAGCGGTGGAGGTCGAGTCGCCGCTCGTCCCCGACATGGTCAAAGGCTCTGTCTTCGTCGCGCAGCAGGACGATCCGACGACCGCCGCACCGGGAGCCGAGAACCCCTTCGACTCCCTGATCGCCTTCTACATCGTCCTCAAGAGCCCCGAGCTCGGGATTCTGGTCAAGCAGCCGGCGAGGGTCGAGCCCGACCCGCGGACCGGGCAGCTGGTGACCACGGTCGACGACATCCCCCAGATCCCCTTCTCCGAGTTCAGGTTCCACTTCCGCGAAGGACAGCGCGCGCCGTTGGTCAGCCCACCGGTCTGCGGGACTCACACGACGCGGGCCGAGCTGACCCCGAGGGCAGACCCCACGAAGGTCCGGACCGTTCTCTCGAGCTTCGAGATCACCCGAGGCGTGGGAGGGGGTCCCTGCCCACCCGGTGGCGTGCCGCCCTTCAAGCCGGGCTTCGTCGCCGGCTTGGTCAACAACGACGCCGGCTCGTTCAGCCCCTTCGTGATGCGCCTCACCCGCCAGGACGGCGAGCAGAGCCTGACCAAGTTCTCCGCCACCCTGCCGCCCGGCGTCGTCGGCAAGCTCGCGGGCGTCGCCAAATGCCCGAACGCCGCGATCCTCGCCGCGCGGGACAGGACCGGCAGGGCGGAGCTCGCCGCACCGAGCTGCCCCGCGTCCTCGAGGATCGGGCGCACCCTGGCGGGGGCAGGCGTTGGCTCGTCGCTCACGCACGTGCCCGGCTCGCTCTACCTCGCCGGCCCCTACAGGGGCGCCCCGCTGAGCGTCGTCTCGGTCACCCCGGCCCTCGCGGCCCCCTTCGATGCCGGCGTCGTCGTCGTCAGGGTCGCCCTCGACCTCAACCCGACCACCGCCCAGGTGGAAGTCGACGGCTCCGCGTCCGATCCGATCCCCCACATCCTCAAGGGCATCCCGCTGAAGATGCGGGACCTCGAAGTCGTCGTGGACAGGTCGCGGTTCACGCTGAACCCGACGAGCTGCAGGAAGCTCCAGACGAACGCCCTGGTCTTCGGCTCCTTCATCGACCTGTTCAGCCCGGCCGACGACGTATCGGTGGCCTTGACGAGTCGTTACCAGGCGGCCAACTGCGCAGGTCTCGGCTTCAAACCGCGCCTGAAGCTGAAGCTGCGCGGCGGCACCGAGCGGGGTGACCATCCCGCGTTGCGAGCGGTCCTCCGCCCGCGCCCGGGCGACGCGAACATCGCTGCGATCACGGTCACCCTGCCGCGTTCGGCCTTCCTCGAGCAGGCTCACATCCGCACGATCTGTACGCGCGTGCAGTACGCGGCCGACGCCTGCCCGAACGGCTCGATCTACGGGCGCGTCAGGGTCTTCACGCCGCTGCTCGACGACCCGCTCGAAGGGGAGGTCTACCTCCGCTCCTCCGACAACGAGCTTCCCGACCTCGTCCTCGCCCTGAAAGGCCTCGTCGACATCGACGTCTCAAGCCGCATCGATTCGCACAGGGGCGGGATCAGGAACACCTTCCGCTTCGTCCCCGACGCCCCGGTCACCAAAGCCGTCCTCAACCTGCAGGGTGGGCGCAGGAGCCTGATCGTCAATTCCCGCGATCTCTGCGCCGCGCCGTCGCGCGCCAAAGCCCGCCTCGTCGGACATAACGGCAAAGTTCGCAATCTGCGCCCCCAGGTGCGAGCGAAGTGCGGAGGTGGTGGGCGGCGGGAGCGGGAGTGATCCGCTCCTAGGTTATTCGGCGTAGGCGCGGACCCATTTTGGGTCTGACTCACACGTCTAAGCGCGCATCATGGGTGCCGTGGGCAATCCATTCAACCTTTCCGCGATTTGGGGAACGGTTTGAGCGCAAGCACGGTCCCGACTATCGATCACACGTGTCCGCCGGACACGCCGCTCTCTGAGTGGGAATCGATCAGAAAAGAATACGATGCAAAACCTTAAGAGACTTGGTCTGGTGGCGATGACCATCTTTGCGCTTGGTGCTGCAATTGCCTCCTCGGCATCGGCCACAGCATTCACATCCGCTGGGGCCCACACGGAGCACGTTACGGGAACGGATACGCATGGTACGGACGAGGCTACAATCGCTGAAAGTACCCTATTCACCTGCGAAGAAGACTTGTTCATAGGCGAAATCACTCATAACAGCACAACGGCAACGATTGTGCCGACGTTTAAAAAATGTCGCACAACAGGGGGCAGCGAAAAAGAAAACATCACATTTACAATGAACGGTTGCGCTTACACATTTAGCTCCCATGGTGTCGTCTCCATCCACTGCCCTGGTATTAGCAAAATCGAACTCCACCATTACAACGATCCTGGAGTACATTTAAACAGTACTTGTACAAACACAATTGCCCCTCAGACTTTGGTCGGGACGTTGACCTACACCCATCCGAACAACGGGATCGAGATCAACGGCACACTCCAAGCCACTCTCCAGACCCACGGCGCGTGCTCATTTGGATTTACAATCAATCAAACGTTCATTCACCACTTCGTTCAAGACACATTTTTCGGTACAGACGGACACACAATTCACGTCGGCACATAATCGACTGATTCGAGCCGGAAGGCCGGTCAATTGCCGGCCTTCCGGCTCCCGCGCCTACGCCCGCACGCCAAACCTGGGACGGGGCGTGCGCCGTTCAGCAATCGCCATTCGCTGCCGATAGACGCGGCGAGTGTTCCCGACCGCCGCCTTCCTCTCCCTCGCCGGCCTGCTGATCGGCAGCTTCCTGACCGTGGTCGCGCACCGGGTGCCGCTCGGCGAGTCCGTCGTCGCGGGCAGGTCGCGGTGCCCGGGGTGCGGTGTGCAGATCGCCGCCTACGACAACGTCCCCGTCGTCTCCTGGCTGGCCCTCGGCGGTAACGCGCGGTGCTGCGGGGCGGCGATCTCGCCGCGATACCCGCTGACCGAGCTGGCCACCGGGGCCCTGTTCGCGGCGGTCGGGCTCGCCTTCCACGACGACGCGGCGCAGCTCGCGCTCGGGCTGGTGTTCGTCTCCACGCTGGTGGCGATCGTGTTGACCGACCTCGAGCGGCGGATCATCCCCAACAAGGTCCTGCTGGTCGCTGCCGTCCTCGGCGTCGCAATCGTCGCCGCGACCGACCCGGCAAGCCTGCCGGAGCGGGCGATCGCCGCCGCCGCGGCCGGCGGGCTGCTGCTCGCCGCTGCGCTCGCCTACCCGCAGGGGATGGGCCTGGGGGACGTCAAGCTGGCCGCGACGATGGGCCTGTTCCTCGGCCGCGACGTCGCGGCCGCGATCCTCGTCGCGCTGCTGGCCGGCTCGGTCGTCGGCCTGACGATCATCGCCCGCCACGGCGCCGCCGCTCGCAAGCAGGCGATCCCGTTCGGGCCGTTCCTGGCCCTGGGCGGCGTCGTCGGCCAGTTCGCGGGGGACGAGCTGGTCGACTGGTACCTGGGGACGTTTTGATCTCCGCCCGCCTTTTGGCCGCCGGCCCTCGTAGAGCCGTCCAGATTCCTCCCATAAATGAGTAGTTGCAGGGCGAAAGGTTTGCGGCCTTTCTGTCGATGAGAGAGGGGCGAGCGCTCGCGCCGGGCGCCCGACCACGAATCCCATGCGACTGACCAGGCAGAAGAAGACCGGCACCGTCGTCGGCCTCGACATCGAGGCGGGCAGCATCGCCGCGACCGAGGTCCGCGGCAACGGCTCGGCCGAGCTGGCGAAATCCGCGATCGGGCCGCTGGCGCCGGGCGCCTTCCACGAAGGCGAGGTGCTCGACGCCGACAGCCTCGCCGAAGGGCTGAAGTCGCTCTTCGCCGAGCACAAGCTCGCCAAGGAGGTGCGGATCGGCATCGCCAACCAGCGGGTCGTCGTCCGCACCCTGCGCCTGCCGGCGATCGAGGACCCGAAGGAGATGGAGGCCGCCGTTCGCTTCCAGGCCCAGGAGCAGATGCCGATGCCGCTCGACCAGGCGGTGCTCGAGCACCAGGTCGTCGGCGGCGTTCCGGCCGAGGAGGGTGCTGCGCCGCAGCTCGACGTGGTCGTAGTCGCCGCTCGCCGCGACATGGTGTCCTCCTTCCTGGCGCCGGTGCGCAAGGCCGGCCTCGAACCGGTCGGAGTCGACCTCTCCGCCTTCGGGATGATCCGCGCCCTGGCCGGCAGCGAGCACGCCGCGTCGAACGGCGATGGGGGCGACCAGGAGCAGCGACCGCCCGCCGCGGTCCTCTACTGCAACGTCGGCGACGTCACCAATCTCGCCGTGGCCCGCGATCGGGCCTGTCTCTTCACCCGCGTCTCCCATGTCGGCCTGGAGGGCATCGCGAGCCGCCTGGCCGGGACCAAGGGGCTCGACGCCGAGGGCGCGATGCAGTGGCTGCGCCACGTCGGGCTCGAGCTGCCGGTCGAGGAGATCGAGGGCGACGCAGAGACTGTCGCCGAGTCGCGCCGCGCCCTCGAGGAGGGCGTCTCGGCCTTGGTCGACGAGCTTCGCCTCTCGCTCGACTACTACGGCGCCCAGGAGGCGGCTCTGCCGGTTGAGCGGATCGTCCTCTGCGGTCCCGGCAGCGCGATCGCCGGGCTCGCCGGGCGGATGGAGGGGCTGGGCCTGCCGATCGAGGTGTCCCGCCCGCCCGCACTCGCCGGACTCGACGACGCCTCGGCCGCGCGCCTGACCCTGCCCTACGGATTGGCGCTGGAGGACTAACGCGATGCGCCCCGTCAACCTGATCCCGCCCGAGGACCGCCGCGGCGAACAGGCGCCGCTGCGCAGCGGCCCGCTCGCCTACATCGTCGTCGGCGCCCTCGTCGCCGTGCTGGCCGCCGTCGCCGCGCTCGTCCTCACCGACAACCAGATCTCGGAGCGCAAGGGCGAAGTAGCCCGGCTCGAAGTCGAGGACGCACGCGAACGCGCCAAGGCCGAACGGCTTGCCGCCTACACCGAGTTCCAGGCCATTGCCGAACAGCGGGTGGCGACGGTAGCCAGCCTCGCCGACAGCCGCTTCGACTGGGAGCGCGTGATGCGCGAACTGGCGCTGATCCTGCCGCGGGACGCGTGGCTCGTCAGCCTGACCGGCACGGCGGCGCCGGGCGTCGGCGTCGAGGGCGGAGGGGGCGGGTCGGGCCTGCGCGCATCCGCTCCCGGCCCTGCGCTGGAACTGACCGGCTGTGCGGTCGGCCAAGAGGCGGTCGCAGGATTCGTCACCGCCCTGAAGGACATCGACGGCGTCACCCGGGTCGGGGTCGAATCGTCCGACCTCCCGGAGAAGGACGACGACAGCAGCGGCGGCGACTCGGAGTCCAGCGACGAGTGCCGCACGCACAAGTTCATCGCCAAGTTCGAGATCGTCGTCGCGTTCGACGCGGCGCCGGTGTCCCCGACGGCGGCGAGCGGCGAAGCCGCGCCGTTGACCGCCGCCCCGGCCGAATCGAGCGAGACCGCCTCCGAAGAGGGCTCCGACGAAGGCGCGGAAGGCGAATGAGATGAAGCTCGAGATGAACCCGACCAACCGGCTGATCGCCGCGATCCTCGCTCTCGCAGTCCTGGGCTTCGTCTTCTGGACGCAGCTGCTCAGCCCCAAGCGCGAAGAAGCGAAGGAGCTGGGGGCCCAGGTCGAGCAGATAGAAGCCTCGCTAGCCCAGCACGAAGCCGAAGTCGTCGAGGCCGAAGCGGCGCGGGCGGAGTTCCCGGCCCAGTACCGCCGCCTGGTCGTCCTCGGCAAGGCCGTGCCGGGGGACGACGACGTGGCGTCGCTGCTCGTCCAGCTGAACCGGATCTCCGACTCCGCGGGCGCCAAATTCACCGAATTCCAGCTGAATCCCGCTTCGGGCGAAGGCGGAGAAGCGGCCGCGGCGCCCCCCGCCGCCGCGGAAGGGACGCCGGTCTCGGCGACCGAGGTCGCTGCCTCGCTGCTGCCGCTCGGCGCGGCGATCGGACCGGCCGGGCTCGCGGTGATGCCCTACGAGGTCAAATTCGACGGCCACTTCGTCGAGATCGCCGACTTCATCCAGGGGCTCGACAAGCTCGTCAACACCCGGGACCAGGGTGAGCAGGTCGTGGTCGACGGCCGTCTGCTGACGATCGACGGCTTCGCCTTGAAGGCCGATCCCGAGCGCGGCTTCCCGGCTCTGAAGGCGACCTTCGCGCTGACCAGCTACCTGACCCCGCCCAGCGACGGGGTCGCCGGCGGCGCGACGCCGGCGGCGCCTGTCACCGCCACGCCCGCTGCGACGACGACCGGAGGGACGGAATGAAGCGACTGAAGGGCCCCAGCCTGAAGGTTCCCCGGCTGAAGGGATCCAGCCTGAAGAGGCCCGACATCGACGTGCCTCCCTTCCTGGCGGACGTCTACTACGACATGCGCGACCGCCGCCTGCTGCCGCTCGTGGCGCTGGTCGTGGTGGCGATCGTCGCCGTGCCCTTCCTGCTGAGCGAGCCCGAGCAGCCGCCCCCGGCGCAGACGCCGGCCGAGAGCGCCGCGGAGGCGACCGAGGTGGTGACCGCCGATGCCTCGCAGCTGACCGTGGTCGAGGCCAAGCCCGGCCTGCGCGACTACCGGCAGCGCCTGCGCGGTCGCACGCCGACCGATCCGTTCATACAGCGCTACACCGGTCTGCCGCCCGGCGCGGAGCTGACGACCACGTCGACCACGTCGACGAGCGATTCCGGCGGCGAAGCGGCCGACACGACCGAAGTCTCCGTCACCGAGGACGAAGGAAGCGTCACCGTGGAAGTGGACGAGCCCGGATCCTCCGGCGGTGGCTCGACGGGCGGCGGCGGCTCGACCGGGCCGGCGGATCGCCCCGAAGCGGACACCGACGGGATCGAGTTCTACGCCTTCCGGCCCGACGTGCGCTTCGGCGTCGCGGGGTCGGGCCAGCTGAAGGAGTACCCCGACCTGTCGCTGACCAGCCTGCTGCCGAAACAGGACCCGGTCGTCCTCTTCCTCGGCGCCACCGAAGACGGCAGCCGCGTGGTCTTCGACGTCTCGCCCGAGGTGGTCTTCGTCAAGGGCGACGGCAAATGCATCGGCGGCAGGCAGTCGTGCGGCCTGCTCTTCATGCGAGCCGGGCAGGCCGTCACGCTCATCACCGAAACGCCCGGCCGCAGCTTCCAGCTCGCCGTCGACACGATCGAGCTGATCGAGGTCGACCCGACCCGGCCTGCCCGGAGCTCGGCCGCCGGAGAGCCGGTGACGCCTGGATTCTCCCAAAACTTCAGTAAGTGAAGCCATGGCGCTACACTCGCTGGAGCGAGGCATTCGCCATCCCGCCTCGTTCCGTCGATACGACGACTTGCGATGAGTGCCGAGAGCAACTCCCGATGTCCTGTCTGCCGGACCGCCGACGTGGTCTGCGGCAAGTGGACGCTCCTCGTCATCCGCGACCTTGCCAGCGGCACCAGCCGCTTCTGTGAGCTGGAGCGCTCGCTGGAGGGGATCAGCCCGCGGACCCTCTCGCTGCGCCTGCGGGCGCTCGAAGAAGAGGGCATCGTCGCCCGCAACACCTTCCCCGAGGTGCCGCCGCGCGTCGAGTACGCGCTGACCGAGAAGGGCGAGGCGCTGGTGCCCCTGATCGACGACATGCGCCGCTACGGCCGCCGCTGGCTGATGGACGGCGAGGACGACTGCTGCGACGACGAGCCCACCGCCGCGCGCACCCCCGCCGCCGCCTGACGTGCCGTCTGTTCAGTGCCCATGTGGGCACTGAACAGACGGCACGGCTGCAAGGCGTCGTGCAGGCGCAGGAGCGACGTCTGGGGGAGGGAAGCGTGGGACGTGCGCGACCCCCTGCTCAACGAGGCTCTCAAGCGGCTGGCCACCGAGGCGGCGACCCACCTGAGCACGCTGGTCGCGAGCGGCGAGCAGATCCCCTTCGACGTGGCCGAGCAGGCCGGCCCCGACGATGCCTTCTTCCACAGCTACGTCCCGCTGACCGGGCGGTTCGTCCGCCGGCGCGAGGCGGAGCTGCGCGCGCTGCCGGCCTTCGGGCCCGCCCGCGAAGCGGTCGAGCTGGCCGGCGTCGCCGCGCCCTACCTGGAGCAGCGGGGCGAGGCCGTGCCCGCCGCACCCGCCGAGCAGGCGGCACGCATGTTGACCGTCTTCCTGGCCGCCCTCTGGGACGGCTCCACCGACTTCGCGCTCGACCGGGACCGGCTCGACGGCGCCCTCGCCGTCCTTGACGCCGAGACGGGCGATGCCGACGAGGCAGAGGTGCTGATCGTGCCGATCGCTGGTCTCCATACCTCCGTCGCGCGCCTGCCGCTGCCGCGCGGGGTGCAGCTCGTCCGCGCTGACACGATCGACGCGCCGGTCGAGGCGATGCGCAGCGAGGGGATGGGCCGCGCCGCGTGGGAGCCGCAGATCCTCGCCGTCGCGGAGCAGGGCGACGGGTCCGACAGCGCCGTCGCCGCGCTCACACAGCTGGGCGAGCTGATCAGCGTCATGCGTCTCTATAAGGGGGGCGGGGTCGGGCTCGGCCCGCATGCCTTCGCGCCGACCGGCGAGGGCCACTGGCGCCGCCTCGCCACGGGCGCCGCCGCACCCCGCGGCGACGGCTACCGGCTCAGCGAGGACGAGGCGACCGAGCTGGCCGAGCTGGCCGAGACGCTCGAGGCGCGCCCGGATCCCGTCGGCCCGCTGGCCTGGGCCGTCCAACGCTTCGAGCTGGGCTGCGAGCGGGAGACGCCGCTCGAAGGGCTCAGCGACCACCTGCTGGCGCTGCGCGCCGTGCTCGACGGCCACGGCCCGGTCGGCGCCTCGCTGCCGATGCGTGCCTCGGCGCTGATCGCCGACGGCTCGGTCGACCGGCTGGCCGCACGCGAGCGGCTGGAAGCCGCGATGGAGCTGGAGCGCTCGCTGATGGGCGGCAGCCCCGCCGAGGGCGCCCGCGAGCTGGCGACCTGGGTCGAGGAGGGCGTACGCCGGATCCTCCGCGAAGCCGCCCTCGGCGAGCTCGGCGCCGACCTCAACGAAGCCGCGGACGAGACCTTGATCGCTACCGGCCTCAATGCCGGCGACGCGGAGATCGCCGTGGCGGCTCAGGAGATCGACCAGGTGCAGGCGGAAATGCCCGCTCCGCAGGTCGAGCACGAGGCCGTGCAGGAAGAGCACGACGCCCCGCGAATCGTGGACCCGCCGCACGAACCCGCCATCGATTACGAGCAGCCCCCACAGGAGGCCGACATGGAGCAGGACACCCGCATCCTCGAGCCGATCCCGGACGAGGAGGAGATCCGGATCACCGCGACCAACTGGCTCGAGGAGGTCGAGGTCGAGGAGAGCACGCTCGACTTCCCGGCGATCGAGGGCGACGTCACCCACCGCGAGCGGATCGACACCCCCCGCGTGCGCCACCTCTTCCCCGTCCCCGAGGACGCCGAGTGGGACGTACGCGAGCTCAACTACGACCGCCAAGACCGCCGCCACGCAGGCTGACGGGGCGCGTTATTCACGCTATGCGTTAGAAAGGCGCCCGCCTACGCCCTGCCGGCGGCGATCGCCTCGCGCTCGTCGGCGCTGGCGAAGAGGTAGCGGTTGATCTCGGCGAGGCCGCCGAGGTCGTGGACGTCCTCGTCCAGGTAGGGGACGCGGATCGTCGCCTTGGTGCGCAGCTCGCCTGCAAGGCGCTCGATGTTGCGGGCGTCGCGCTCGGCCAGGGCCTGGTAGTCGGCGAAGTTCGCGGCCACCCGGCCGGCGAGGTCCTCGTCGCCGAGGCGCTCGGCCAGCGCGCCGGTCAGGTCGTCCCCGTCGCCCCGCAGCCGCTCGGCGGGGTAGTGCACCTTGTTGACGACGACGCCGCCGAAGGGCAGCTTCGCCTCGACCAGCTTGCGGTGGAAGTAGACGGCCTCGTCGATCGGCTCGCCCTGCGGGCCGCAGACGACCAGGAAGCAGGTGTGAGGGTCGGCGAGCAGGTTGTTGACCCGCTTCGCGCGCGCCTGGAAGCCGTCGACCATGCCGCTGAAGGCGTTGAAGAACTCGGCCAGGTCGGCGAGCAGGTCGAAGCCGACGATCCGCTTCAGCACGCCAAGCGCGACCGTCGCGCCGCGTCCCGCGACCTTCGCCGCCAGCCCCGTCGGCCGCATGAACACGCGCAGCGAGCGCCCTTCGATGAACTGGGTCAGGCGGCGCGGCGCGTCGAGGAAGTCGAGCGCGTTGCGGGTCGGCGGCGTGTCGAGGACGAGCAGGTCGAAGCGGCCCTTGGTGTGCAGCTCGAACAGCTTCTCCATCGCCATGTACTCCTGCGAGCCGGCGAGCGCGTTGGAGATCTGCTGGTAGATCCGGTTGTTGAGCACCCGTTCGCGCGACTCCTCGTCGGGCGCCTGGCGGGCGACCAGGTCGTCGAAGGTGGCCTTCGCGTCGAGCATCATCGCCCACAGCTCGCCCCTCATCTCGATCCCGTGGCGCTCGAAGAGGACCGGGTCGACCTGCCTCGCCTCGTTGCCCAGCTCCTTGAGGCCGAGCGAGTCGGCGAGCCGCTTGGCCGGGTCGATCGTCAGCACGCAGACCTTGAGGCCGCGCTCCGCCATCCCGGTCGCGATCGCCGCCGAGGTCGTCGTCTTGCCCACCCCGCCCGAGCCGGCGCAGATGCAGATGTCCTTGCCCGCGAGGATCTGGTCGATCGCGGGCATCAGTGCAGCCTCTTCGCCAGCCGGCGGGCCGCCTCGACGTCGAGCTCGGGCTCGAACAGGAAGGGCAGTGCCTTGACGGGTGCCTCGACGCGGCGCCGCAGCCGGGCCAGCTGCGCGCGCTGGGAGCGCGCCCGGCCGTGCTCGGAGATGGCGGCACGGGCGGCTGCGCGGACGGCGCCGTTCTCGCCGGCGGCGATCTCGGCCAAGCGCTCGGCCTCCGCGGAGGTGAAGCGCTCCGGGTAGAGGCCGTTCAGGTAGACCCGGTCGACCGCGACGCCGACCTCGGTGCGCAGCTCCCGCTCCAGCGCCGCCGACTCGTTGACCGGCATCTCCTCCGGCAGGGCGACGATCGCCGTGCCCGTGTGCTCGTGGTCGGTGATGAAGCGGTCGAGCGTCTGCGCCTGCGAGTGGATCGGGCCGACGCGGGCAATCGCCGCGAACGTCCGCGGCGTTTGCAGAAAGCCGATCCCGTGCCCGGTCGCCGGCGCGTCGACTATCACCAGGTCGTACTTGCGGCCGCTCTTGACCTTGCGGTCGAGTTGGGCCAGCTCCCAGATCTTGCCGATCGTAACCAGCTCCTTGAGCCCGGGCGTGGCGGCGGCGAGGTAGGTGAAGATGCGGCTGCGGAAGAGCATGTCGCGCATCGCGCGGACCTTGAGCTGCAGCAGCACGTACTCGCGCATCGACTCGTCGGGGTCGATCGAGATCGACCAGAGGTTCTCCTCCATCTCGACCTCGTGGAAGCCGACCTTCCTGTGCTCGAAGATCCGCGAGGCGTTCTCCTGCGAGGAGACCTCGCAGACGATCGTGCGCTTGCCCGCGGCGGCCGCGCGGAGGCCCAGCGCCACCGCGACGGTGGTCTTGCCCACGCCCCCCTTCCCGGTCACGAAGAGCAACCGCTTGTCTAGGAGGTCTGGCAAGGGGATCGGGTGATTCCTAGCAATTTCGAAGGGCGGGAGGAAAAGCGGGTAGCCATGCGAATACCCGCGCAATGGGATTCCTCAGCCGCAAGTCCAAGTCCGCGCCCGTAGTCGAAGAGCCGCATCCGATCGTCGAGGAGCTGCAGCGCATGGAGGAAGCCGTGCCTGAGACGCCTCAGCCGGTCGACGATTCGGCCGAGAGTTCAGACCGCCCAACCGCGGGTCCTGTCGCGGACGAGGGGTCCTCGTCCTCGCAGGCTGCGGGCGAAGACCCCTCATCCACGCCACCCGCCGGAGATGCGTCCCCGGAGAACGACGCCACCTCCATGCTGGAAGCCGAAGAGCCCGAGACTTCACCCGTCGGTGATGCGGTCGCGCAAGCTTCCCCTTCGCCCGCCAGCAGCACCGAGACTTCGGTCCTCCAGGCACCTGAGGCCACCGAGGCGCCGCGTGAGCCTGAGGTCGAGGAGCCGGCTCGGATGATGGCTCGGGATCTGATTGCGCCCTCCCGCCATGAAGCGGTGGTTGAGGAAGCGGCCGTCGAGACGCCGACCAAGCACGCTGAGGTCATTGCGTTTGCGAACCAGAAGGGTGGGGTGGCGAAGACCACCACGACCCTGAACCTCGCCGTGGCGTTCGCCGAGTCCGGGCACCGGGTGCTCTGCATCGACCTCGACCCGCAGGGGAACCTGACGATGAGCCAGGGGATCGATCCCGACAAGGTCGAGAAGAGCCTCTACGACGTGCTCGTCAACGACATGCCGATCTCGGAGATCATCCAGAAACGGGAGATCGACATCGCCGTCGCCTCGATCGACCTGGCCGGGGCCGAGATCGCGATGAGCACCAAGATCGGTCGCGAGCGCTCGCTCGAGAAAGCCCTCAAAGAGGTCTCCGGCGACTACGACTTCGTCTGCATCGACACGCCGCCCAGCCTCGGGCTGCTGACCATCAACGCGCTGACCGCGGCGAGCAAGGTGATCGTCCCCGTTCAGTGCGAGTATTTGTCGATGCGCGGACTGGTCCAGCTCCAGAACACGCTGAAGATGATCCAGGAGAACCTCAACCCGGACGTGAAGATCGAGGGCATCCTGCCGACCATGCTCGACTCGCGCACCGTCCACGCCAAGGAGGCGGTCGAGATCCTCGAGGAGAACTTCGGCGAGCTCGTCTTCAAGTCACGGATCAAAAAGGCGATCAAGTTCGCCGAGGCCCCTGTCAAAGGCGCCAGCGTTCTCAAGTACGATTCCGGCAGCAGCGCCGCGAACTACTACCGAGAGCTGGCCAAGGAGGTCCTGGCGAATGAGTCGGCGTAAGCGCGCGAGCATGCGCGAGGGTCCCCTCGCCGATCTCTTCCGCTCTACGTCTGACGATCCGCCGCTCGATCCGCCCGAGGGACCAGGCGCACAGCCGGCGGGTCCTGTCGCGGACGAGGAGTCCTCGTCCTCGCAAGCTGCGGGCGACGTCCCACCCCCGACGCCACCCGCGGACGAGGCGGCTGAGTCGCCTCCCGCCCGAGCGGAAGAGACCGCTCCGGAGAGGTTGAAGCGGGTCTTCTCGGAGGAGCCGCGGGCTCGGGAGGAGGCTCCGCCGGAAGCTCCTCGCTATGGGCGCGAGGAACCGGAGTACGAGCCGTTGGGCAGTGGGCAGCCGCACCAGCCCGTGATCCGGGTCGTGGGCGTCGGCGGCGCCGGCGTCAACGCGGTGAACCGGATGGTCGACGCGAACGTGCCGGGCGTCGAGTTCATGGCGGTCAACACCGATCTTCAGTCTTTGCAGCTTTGTGTCGCCGATGTGACGGTCCACATCGGCGAAGAGCAGACGCGCGGGCTCGGCGCGGGCGCGGACCCCGAGGTCGGGCACCGCTCCGCCTTCGAGGAGCAGGACAAGATCAAGCGCCTGCTGAAGGGCTCCGACATGGTCTTCGTCGCCGCCGGCGCCGGCGGCGGCACCGGCAGCGGCGCCGCCCCGGTGGTCGCGCGCCTCGCCCGCGAGGTCGGCGCGCTCACGGTCGGCATCGTCACCAAGCCGTTCAGCTTCGAGGGCTCGCGCCGCGGCAACCAGGCGATGAAGGGAATCGAGGAGCTCGCCGCCGAGGTCGACACCCTGATCGTCGTGCCCAACGACCGGCTGCTCGAGGTGCTCGACCAGCAGACCTCGATGGTCGAGGCGTTCCAGGTCGCCGACGACGTGCTGCGCCAAGGCGTGCAGGGCATCTCCGACCTGGTCACGCTCCCCGCCGTTATCAACCTCGACTTCGCCGACGTGCGGACGATCATGTCCGAAGCCGGCCGGGCGCTGCTCGGCATCGGCATGGGCACCGGCCCGGAGAACCGGGCCGTGCTGGCCGCCGAAAAAGCGATCTCCTCGCCGCTGCTCGAGACCTCGATGGAGGGCGCCCGCGCGATCCTCCTCTCGATCACCGGCGGACCCGACCTCTCGCTGGTGGAGGTCTCCGAAGCGGCCAAGCTGGTCGGCGAGGCGGCACATCCCGAGGCCAACATCATCTTCGGCGCGAACATCGACGAGGAGCTCGGCGACCAGGTCTGGGTGACCGTCGTCGCGACCCGCTTCGACGGCCGCGCCGTGCCGCCGCGCCGCGTCGCCGAGCCGACGATCCGCCGCACCAAGGACGCCGGCCGGGCGCCGCGCAGCGAGAAGGCCGGCGAGCTGAGCTCTCTCGACGTTCCCGAGTTCCTCCCGGGTTAGCGCCACGCCCCGATGACCGGGGTCGTCGCAGCCGGGCACCCGATCACCGCCGAGGCGGGCGCGCAGGTCCTGCGCGAGGGCGGCAATGCCGTCGACGCCGCGGTCTGCGCAGTGCTGGCCTCGTTTGCGGTCGAGAGTCCCCTGACGGGCTTCGGCGCGGGCGGCTTCATGATGGTCCACCGCGACGGCGAGACGGTCCTGATCGACTTCTTCGTCGCCGCTCCGGGCAAGGACGGGACTGAGCGGGGGGTCGAGCTGGCCCCCGTCGACGTTCGCTTCGACGCCGAGACCGTGCAGACGTTCTACGTCGGGCCCGCTTCCTGCGGCGTGCCCGGGACGGCGGCCGGCCTGGAGCTGGCGCTGCGGCGCTTCGGCTCGGTGCCGCTCGCCGAGCTGGCCGCGCCGGGCATCCGGCTGGCCCGCGAGGGCGCGCCGATCAACGCCGAGCAGGGCTACATCCTCGAGATCCTCTGGCCGATCCACGAGCGCCTCGAGGGGACGCGGGGGCTATACGCGCCCGAGGGGCGGCGGCTGGGGGAGGGGGACGTGTTCCGCTTCCCGGATTTGGGGGACGCGCTGGAGCGCTTCGCCGCCGAGGGCGCGGAGCCCTTCTACCGCGGCGACGTGGCACACGCGCTCACCGGCTTCGTCCGCGAGCACGGCGGCACGCTCGGGCCGAGCGATCTCGCCGAGTACGAGGCGATCGAGCGCCGGCCGATCCGGGCGCCGTTCCGCGGCACCGAGGTGCTTACCAACCCGCCGCCCTCCTCGGGCGGAATCCTGATCGCCTACTCGCTCGGCCTGCTAGAGCGCATCGGCGAGCGCAGCGGCCCCGAGCAGCTCGTCGCCGCCATGGATGCCGCCAACCGCGCCCGGGGCGACGAGTTCGCCGCGGGGCTGTATGGCGAGGGACTGGAGGCGGCCCTGCTCGACCCCGCTGCGCTCGACCTTCGGGCCGGAGACCTGCTCGGGTCGACCACCCACATATCGGTCCTCGACGCGGAGGGCATGTGCGCCAGCGTCACCTGCTCGAACGGCTCCGGCTCCGGTGTGCTCGTCCCCGGCACCGGTGTGATCCTCAACAACATGCTCGGCGAGGAGGACCTCAACCCGCTCGGCTTCCACGCGATCGCTCCGGGGCGGCGGGTGCCGTCGATGATGGCGCCCACGGTCGTCCTGCGTGATGGCGAGATCGAGCTCGGCCTCGGCAGCGCCGGCTCGAACCGGATCCGCTCGGCGATCCTGCAGACCGTGGTGCGGGCTGTCGAGGAGGGAATGGGCGCCGGCGACGCGGTGCGGGCGCCGCGGCTGCACTTCGAGCAGGGCGTCGTGCAGGCCGAGCCGGGGATCGACGAGGCGGCGCTGGCGCGGATCGAGGCCCGCGGCGTCCCCGTCCTGCGCCGGCCTCGGATCAACCTCTTCTTCGGCGGGGTCCAGGCGGTCGCGTGCGATCCGTCCAGCGGCGCACTGAGCGGCGGCGGCGATCCCCGTCGCGGCGGTAGCGTTGCGCTCGCATGACGATCGACTTCGAGGCGGAGGGGCTGCTCGATGGCCTGGAGGGGGAGGCGCGCGAGTCGCGCCGTGAGCTGCTCGACCGCCTTGCCGGCGAAGGCGTGCCGCTGGAGGAGCTGCGCGAGGCGGTGGCCGCCGGGCGACTCACTCTGCTGCCGGTCGAGCGCGCCCTGGCCGGCGGCGCCCCCCGCTACACGCCGAGGGAGATCGCCGAGCTGACCGGGCTCGACGTCGAACTGCTGCAGCGGACCACGGCGGCGCTCGGCGTCCCCTTCCCCGATCCGGACGAACGCTCGGCCACCGAGGCGGACCTGGAAGCGGCGCGGCGGGTCAAAGCCTTCCACGACGCCGGCCTGCCCGAGGAGGGGATCCTCCAGGTGGCGAGGACGATCGGCATGGGGACCGCCCGCATCGCCGAGGCCAACCGCGAGCTGATCATCCGGGCGCTGATGCGCCCGGGCGACACCGAGCGCGACCTGGCGCTGCGCTTCGCCGCAGCGGCCGAGCAGATGCTGCCCGTCTTCGAGCCGATCCTCGTCCACGCGCTGCGCTCCCACCTGCTCGAGCAGGTGCGGCGCGACGTGATCGGCGCCGCCGATCTGGAATCGGGCGAGGTGGGCGCGACGACCGAAGTCGCGGTGTGCTTCGCCGACCTGGTCGGCTTCACCAAGCTCGGAGAGCAGCTCGAGACCGAAGAGCTGGGCCTGATTGCCGGCCGCCTCGAGGAGCTGGCGACCGCGGTCGCGGAGCCGCCGGTGCGGCTGGTCAAGCTGATCGGCGACGCAGCGATGCTGGTCTCCGCCCACGCCGGGGCGATGGTCGAGGCCGCCCTCCGCATGGTCGAAGCTGCCGAGCGCGAAGGCACCCACTTCCCCCGCCTGCGCGCCGGCATTGCCTACGGCTCGGCGCACGTCCAGACGGGCGACTACTACGGGCGGCCGGTCAACCTCGCGAGTCGCCTCACGGCGGTGGCGAGGCCCGGCAGCGTCCTGCTCGACGCTGCGGCCAAGGAGGCGACCGACGACGCCTTCCGCTTCTCCTACGCCGGCGAGCGCCAGCTCAAGGGCTTCGACTCCCGCACCAAGCTCTTCCGCGCCCGCCGCCTCGACGCCACCTAGCGCACCCGAGGTGCCGCAAAGTGCGGGCACCTCGGCGCGCCACTCGTGGCGCACGGGGGGAGAACTTGCTCCATGGAGCGCTTTTACGCCCTATGGACCGTAAAAAGCATCAATCGTCGTCTCCGGCTTCCGCGGTTTGGGCGTTGGCGAAACGGCAGCATGGCGTGATCACGCGCAAGCAGCTGTTGGCGCTCGGTGTAAGCAGAAACGCTATCGAGCACCGGATCGGCACCGGTCGATTGCATCCGACCTGGCGTGGGGTCTATTCCGTCGGTCGTCCTACGCTCGACCAGCGAGGCGTGTGGATGGCGGCGGTGCTCAGCTGCGGGCCTGGGGCGTTGCTCAGTCATCGCAGCGCGGCGGCGCTCTGGGGCCTGCTGCGTCCCTTTCGCGGCATTGACATAGAAGTCGTCGTCCCGCAGGGGAAGACGCGTCGACGCCACGGGATCAGCGTTCACCGCCGGTCTGGGGCCGAGTCGCTTGCCCGCCGGGTGGTCGATGCGATCCCGGTGACCGCCCCGGTCACGACGCTCGTCGACCTTGCTACGTGCGTCAGCGACGCGCTGCTCGTGCGGGCGGTCAACCAGGCGGATCGGCTCGACCTGGTCGATGCCGGCGGGTTGCGTTCCGCGCTCGAGCATGTGCCCTCGCGCCCCGGTCTCGGTCGGCTGAAGTCATTGCTCGATCGCCAGGGCGGCGACTTCGCCGACTCGCTGCTGGAGCTGCGCTTCCTGCGGCTCGTCCGTGCCTCCGGCCTGCCCGATCCGCAGACTCAGGCGAGCGTGAACGGCTATCGCGTCGACTTCTACTGGCCGGATCTGGGGCTCGTCGTCGAGACCGACGGGCCGCGCGACCACAGGACACCGGCGCAGCAATCCCGCGATCGAGAGCGCGACCAGGTCCACACGGCGGCGGGCCTCACCTGCCTGCGGTTCAGCGAAGCCCAGGTCCGCTTCGAGGGGGAACGAGTGAAGGCGACCCTCGCAGCCGTCGAGAAGCGGCTCAACGGGGAACGGCTCGGCGGGGGAATCGCTCTCTGAGGGCCGAGGACGCCGCCGGTTTCGTTCAGGCCGGCTTGCGGCCGGAGAGAAGCAGGTTGTAGAAGAGCTCGGCCGGGAGGCGGGGCTCGAGCAGCCGAGTGTCGACCTTCTGCAGGGCGATGTAGCTGTTGAAGGCGAAACGGCGCCAGCCGTAGGAGACGGATTCGGGCTCGGCGGTCGACTCGACCGTGCGCAGTCCCCAGCCCCAGGCGTTGGCGAGCAGTTCCTCGCCGCCGACGCGGCGCTGCTCGAAGCCGGCGTCGCGCAGCAGGCGGCGCAGGTCGGCGGGGGCGAAGGCGTGGACGTCGACCTCACCCTCGAGCGCGTGGCCGTGGGACTGATCGCCGTCGAGGATGACGCGCGGGTGCGCTCCGACCAGGCGCCGCCAGGCGGGGGCGGCGAGCAGGCCGGCGCGCTTCGGCGCCGCCGCGAGCCGGTCGCCGTAGCGCGAGGGCTCGCCGCAGAAGGCGATCGCGCCGCCCGGGCGCAGGACGCGGCGGAACTCGGCCATCGCCCGCGCGAGGTCCGGGATGTGGTGGAGGACGGCGTGGCCGAAGACGAGGTCGAAGCTCTCGTCCTCGAAGGGCAGCTCCTCGGCCTCGGTGGCGACGGTCTCGACCGCCAGCCCGAGCGCGTCCGCGGTGCCAGCGAGGCGGCGCAGCATGCCGGGCGAGATGTCGGTCGCGGTGAGGCGCTCGACGATGCCCAGCTGCATCAGGTTGAGCGAGAAGTAGCCGGTGCCGGAGCCGATCTCCAGCCCTTTGGCGAACCGCTGGCCGTCGAGCCCGCCCAGCGCCTTGGATAGCTTCAGGCGCACCTGCTCCTGGCCGGTCGCGCCGAAGTCGATTCCCCACTTGGCGTCGTATTCGTCGGCCGCCGCGTCGTGGTAGCGCGTGTTGACGTCCTTGATGTGGTCCGGCGTCGCCGTCGGAGAGGCAGGCATTGGGCCGGGAACAATACGGTCCCCGTGTGGTCGAGCGCGAATACGTCCAGCAGGACCAGCCGCCCGGGGTGCCGCCGCTGCCGCTGACCGGCGAGCGGACGCTGCCCGACGTGCCCGAGGAGAACTACTGGTACCGGCGCCACCTCGTCGTCTACGAGTGGATCGCGGCGCGGGTGGCGGGCAGGCGGGTCGTCGACATGGCCTGCGGAGAGGGATACGGCTCCGATGTGCTCGCCGGCGGCGGCGCGGCCGGCGTGGTGGGGGTCGATGCCAACCCGGAGGCGCACGAGCACGCGCGGCTGCGCTACGTGCGGCCCAACCTGCGCTTCGAGCGCGACCTGGTCGAGAGCTTCGCCGAGCCGTGCGACGCCGTCGTCTTCCTGCAGACGATCGAGCACGTGCAGGACCCCGGCGCGATCCTCGAGCACTTCAAGTCGATGCTCTCGCCCGGCGGCGTCGCCTACGTCTCGACGCCGAACCTGCTGACCCTCGCCCCGCCCGGGGCGGAGAAGTCCGACAACCCGTGGCACGTGAAGGAGTACCGCGCCGCCGAGTTCAGGGCGCTCTGCGAGTCCCACTTCGACCGAGTCGAGCTGCTCGGCCTCTTCCACGCCCGCAAGCTGCGCGCCCACGAGATCGCGATCAGGCTCGGCTGGGATCGGATCCACAGAGCGCTCCGCCTGACCAAGCCCTTCTACGACCGCTTCACCCCGGCCATCGCCGCCTCCGACTTCAGGCTCAGAGAAGGAGAGCTCGACCGGGCGCTGGACTTCGTCGCCGTCTGCCATGCCTGAGGACGAGGGGCGATCGCCCTCTGCCGTGCCTGCTCCTGAGGAGCGGCCCGCCGGCGCGGCGACCGCCGGCGCGGAGACCGTCGGCGACCTGGCGATCGTCCTGCACTCGCACATGCCCTACGTGGAGGGCTTCGGGACGTACCCGTTCGGCGAGGAGTGGCTGTTCGACGCGGCGATCAGGTCGTACCTGCCGGTTCTGGAGGTTGCACGGGACGTGACGATGACCGTCACCCCGGTGCTCGCCGATCAGCTGGAGGACGCGGGGGCGGCGAAGCGGCTGCGCGAGTTCCTGGTCGAGTGGAGGATCGGCGCCGCGGAAGCCGACCTGCCCCAGGTCCCCGCCGAGTGTCGGGATGCCTGCGAGGCCGAGCTGGAGCGCTACCGCCACGCGCGGGACCTGCTCGACGCTGCCGGGGGCGATCCGCTGCGCCCCTTCCAGGCGGCCGCCGCTGAGGGACGGATCGCCCTGGCGACCTCGGCGGCGACGCACGCGGTCCTGCCGCTGCTCGCCACGCGCGCCGGGCTGCGGCTTCAGGTCGACGCGGGCATCCGCTCGCACCGGCGCCGCTTCGGCTGGGACGGGGGCTTCTGGCTGCCCGAGTGCGCCTACGCTCCCCGGCTCGAGTGGCGCCTGGCCGAGCACGGCGTGCGCTGGTTCTGCGTCGACCAGAGCGCCCACGCGGAGCCGCTCGACGCGCTGGCGCCGGTGGCGACCGAGGCCGGGCCGGTGGCGCTGCCGATCGACTGGGAGGCGGTCAGCTGGCTGTGGTCGCTCGACGGCTATCCGTCCGACCCCGCCCACGCCCAGTTCGCCGGGAAATCGCTGCGCGGCGTTAGGATCTGGAAGGTCGGCGGCGGGGCCTACGACCCGGCTGCCGCGGCGGTCGCGGTGCGCCGCCAGGCGGCGGAGTTCCTCGCCGCGGTCGCGGCGCGCCTGCGTGCATACTCGGAGGGGACGGCGCGAGGGGCACCCGGTTCGGGACGCCGCGGCCTGCTCGTCTTCGCGATCGACACCGAGCTGCTCGGCCACTGGTGGTCGGAGGGCGCGACCTGGCTGCGGGAGGTGCTGGCCGGCGCCGCCGAGGCAGGGGTCCGTCTCGTCACCGTCCCCCAGGCGCTGGAGGAGCACGAGCCGGTCGAGCGCCCCCTGGCCGCGTCCACCTGGGGCGAGGAGAAGAACCTGCGCACGTGGGACTCGCCCGCGGTCGCCGACCTCGCCTGGGGCGCGCGCCGGCTCGAGCTGCGACTGCTGCGGGCCCTCTCCGGAGGGGCGCGGGGCAGGGTGGGGCTGCGTGCCGCGCGCGAGCTGCTCGCCGCGCAGGCCAGCGACTGGGCGTTCCTCGACCAGCGCCGCCAGGCTGGCGACTACGCCTACCTGCGCGCCACGGGGCACGCGGAGGCGATGTTGCAGGCCATAGACTCCCGCGGCATCGATGCGCGCATGCGCTCCCTCGCCCCGGACCTCAGTCTCGCTCCCCTGCTGGAGCCCTAGACCCCCGTCGAGATGACCCGCGTCCTGATCCTCTCCTGGGAGTACCCGCCGCTGATCGAGGGTGGGCTCGCGCGGCACGTCCGCAAGCTCTCCGAGGCGCTGGTCGAGCACGACGTCGAGGTCCACGTGCTGACCCGGGGCGGCGAAGAGTCCCCGGCGGAGGAGCGGCGCGGCGGCGTCGTCATCCACCGCATCCGCGAGCCGCAGCGACCCAGCGACCTGGGCGAGTTCGTCGCCTGGGTCGAGCGGATGAACTCCGACATGCTCGCCGCCGGCGTCGAGCTGGGCGACCGCTACAGCTTCGACCTCGTTCACGGCCACGACTGGCTGGTCGCCAACGCCTGCGACCACCTCGCCAAGCGCTTCGCCGCGCCGCTGGTGACGACGATCCACGCCACCGAGCACGGCCGCCACCAGGGCTGGGTCGACAAGCACCCGCAAACCTACATCCACGGGGTCGAGCGCTGGATCACCAACCGCTCCGAGCGCGTGATCGCCTGCTCCCACTACATGCGCGAGCAGATCGCCGACATCTTCGGCGTCGAGGAGAAGCGGGTCAGCGTGATCCCGAACGGGATCGACCCCGGCGACCTCCAGCCCCAGGACCCCGCCGAGCTGCGCCGGCTGCGCGCCGAGTTCGCCGCGCCCGAGGAGAAGCTGGTCCTGCTGATCGGCCGGCTCGTCTACGAGAAGGGCTTCCAGCTGGCGCTCGAGGCCATGCCGCGGGTGATCGCGGAGGCCCCCGGCACGCGCTTCCTCGTCGCCGGCTCCGGCACCCACGAGGCCGAGCTGCACAAGCAGGCCGACGAGCTGGGCCTGATGGACCACGGCACATTCCTGGGCTGGATCGGCGACGACGTTCTCCACTCCCTGTATCGGATCGCCGACCTCACGGTCGTGCCCTCCATATACGAGCCGTTCGGGCTGGTCGCGCTGGAGGCGATGGCCTCCGAATGCCCCTGCATCGTCGCCGACACGGGCGGGCTGCGCGAGGTGGTCCCCCACGAGGAGGTCGGGCTGCGCTTCCGCTCCCACGACCCCGACGCGCTTGCCGAGGTCGCGATCCGCGTCCTCCGCGACGACGAGCTGGGCCACCGCCTCGTCACCGAAGCCTACGAGCACCTGCGCCGCTTCGACTGGGCCGACGTGGCCGAGCAGACGGCGGCCGTCTACGCCGACCTGGTCGGCGACCCCAGCCGCGCCTGACGCTCTCGCCCGGACTCGGAGCCGTCGGCGCAGTCGTCGCGAACCCGGAACTGACCGAGCATCGTCCCTCCCGGAGCCCAATCGAGTCCCTCGAGCAGCTCGCTCGGCGGCACCGAGAGGGCTCCCGCGAGCTTGACCAGGGTGTCGACCCGAGCCACCCGCTCCCCGCGCTCCAGCTGCCCGACCGCCGTGCGGTGCAGCGACGCGCGCACGCCTAGCTCCTCTTGCGAGAGATCCGCACGTTTGCGGCAGCGGGCTAGATTCCGGCCGAACCGGATTGCGACGTCCACGCCGCCATTTTGCTGGCGGTTCCGTCGCCGATCTACAGGGCACACATGGACAAAGGGCATGCCTGAGTACCTAAGCAGGTGCCGAACTCGCTGTAGACAACACACTTCGATCATGGTACGCTTCTTGCACGGAAAAATCGCCCGGCGGGAGGCAACTACCATGCGTCCTATGGGCATCCCCATTGAAGACGAGGAGTTCAGAAAGTTGGCACAGAAAGTCGCGGAGCTGGCGGGTGAGAGCGAGGCCGAGGCGGTGCGCCAATCGCTGCGCGAGAGGCGCGATCGCCTCGAGTCCCAGGCCGCGCCGGAATCGGAGGGCCGCAGGCCGAGGACCGAGAAGGACTTCCGTCGCTTCATGGAAGAGAAGATCTGGCCCCTGATCCCCGAGGAGCATCGTGGCCGGCCTCCGATGACGAAAGTTGAACGGGAAGAGATCCTCGGTTACGGCCCGGAGGGATTTTGATCCTCGACAGCTCGGCGGCCGTGTCGATCGTTTTGGAAGAGGAAGGATCTGTCCTCCTGGAGGAAACGCTCGTGGCGGCGGAGTCCGTCGCGATCGGTGTACCAACGATGTTTGAGACGGCGATGGTTCTCACCGCGCGCGAGGGCGCGGCTGGTCGCCACGCCCTCTCCGCTCTCGTGACGGACAACGAAATCGCTCCGATTCCGTTCGACGAGCATCACTACAACGTCGCCCTCGAGGCCTTCGTCCGCTACGGCAAGGGACGCCATCCCGCCCGGCTCAACTACGGCGACTGCATGACCTACGCGACCGCTCGCCTCGCCGAGCGTCCCCTGCTCTACGTCGGCGAGGACTTCGCGAAGACGGATCTCGCCCCGGCTGTGCCATAGGGCCGGGCGGGCGAGCCGGGACCGCTGCGCGCGACGCCCTAGCGGGGCGAGCCGAGCGTGAGCAGGAAGAGGAGCGGGAGGGCGGCGATCGCCATCGAGCCGGCGAGGACGGGGCGCCAGGCGAGGCGCGGGGAGTCGTCGGCGCCGCGGCGTCGCAGCATGAGCAGCGGCGGCAGGGCCAGGGTCTTGGCCAGGACGCTCAGATCGACGGCGAGGGACCGCGAGCGCGCGTATTCGAGGTCGAGCTTGACCTTGTCCGGGAGCAGGCTGTCGCGGTAGAAGCTCTCGGGATCCGGGTGGAGGCTGAGCAGATGCGGCTCCAGTCCGGCGTAGCGCAGCTGGGTCGGGCCGGTGATCCCGGGCGGCACCGAGAGGATCTCGCGGTAGTCCTCGGCATGCAGGACGACGAACTCCTCGAGCTCAGGCCGCGGCCCGACCAGGCTCATCTCGCCGCGCAGCACGTTCCACAGCTGCGGCAGCTCGTCCAGCCGCGTGGCGCGCAGGAAGCCGCCCACGGGCGTGATCCGGGCATCGTTCGCGCCGGCCACGGCGTGGCCGTCGTTGTCGACCCGCATCGTGCGGAACTTGACCATCTCGAAGGACCGCCCCCGGTAGCCGACCCGGCGGGCGCGAAAGAAGACCGAGCCGGGCGAGTCGAGAAAGACTGCGACGGTGACGATCAGCATCGGCAGGGCGAGGAGCGGGAGCAGCAGCGTCAGCGCGCAGAGGTCGACGACCCGCCTCGCCGGCGGAATCCGCACCCCTCGCCCTCTGTTTGACCCTTGCCGCCGCACAGAAACCCCTCCGCGCCGCCCCAGGCGGCCCTCATGCCTCGCTTGGCTCTCAGGATAGGGAGCCCCTTCGATACCTGTCAAGGAACGCCTGGGAACGCCGCCGGTGCCGCAGTCACCGAGTCCAACGGCCGTCCAACCACCTCGGAGGCGCGGCCGACGCGCTCACCGATCCCGTAGTGGGCGCAGATCGCGAGCTCGTGCTCGCGCAGCAGCGGCCGGCTCGGGTCGACCGTGGGGGCGGCGCGAACCGCCTGATGCGAGTGACCGGTCCAGACGCGACCCGCGGCGGCGGCGCAGTCCCGCAGCGGCAGGGCGACGAGGCCGGCGCTGCGGCGGCTGAGCAGCGGCAGGCGGCGGCGCGGCGCGACGAGCAGCCAGGCGGGCTCGCCGCCCGCGGTGTCGGCGAAGAGGCCCCGCACGGTGCCGACGGGCCTGCCCTCCACGTCGTCGACCGCGAAGCCGAGCCAGCTCTCAGGCATCGGCCTGTCGCTCCATCAGCTCGCTCGCCGCGCTCGCCGGGTCGAGCTCCCGCCTGACGACCCGCTCCAGGAGGGCGGAGGTCTCGGCATCGCCTTCGGCGACCGCCTCGAGGCGCCGACGCATGCGCGAGGCGGCGATGCCCAGCACCTCGTTGCGCAGGTTGCGCGCGCGACGCTGCTCCAGCGTTCCGGCCGCCTCGATGTGGGCGCGGTGCTCGTCGATCTTGGCGGCCAGCTCGGCGACCCCCTCGCCGCGGGCGGCCTCGGTGCGCAGGATCGGCACGTTCCAGCCCTCCGGGTCGTGGGAGAGCGCCAGCACGCCGCGCACCTCGCGAACCATCGTGTCGGTCATCGGGTGGTCGGCCTTGTTGACGACGATCACGTCGGGGATCTCCATCACGCCGGCCTTCAGCGCCTGGATCGAGTCGCCCGAGCCGGGCATCAGGGCGAGCACGATCGTGTCGGCGTGGTCGACGATGTCGATCTCGGCCTGGCCGACGCCGACGGTCTCGATCAGCACGTCGTCCTTGCCCGCGGCGTCCATGACGAGCGCGACCTGCAGGGCCGCCTCCGAGAGGCCGCCGAGCGCGCCGCGGGAGGCCATCGAGCGGATGAAGACGCCAGGGTCGAGGAAGTGCTCGGAGAGGCGGATGCGGTCGCCGAGCAGGGCGCCGCGGGTGAAGGGGCTGGAGGGGTCGATCGAGAGCACCGCGACCTCGCGCTCGGCCTTGCGCAGCTCGGCGGTCAGCGCGCCGATCAGGGTGCTCTTGCCGACTCCCGGCGGGCCGGTGAAGCCGACGATCCGCGCCTTCCCGGTGCGCGGGTAGACCTCGCGGACCAGCTCCCAGCCGGCGGGGTCGTCGGACTCGATCAGCGTGATCGCCCGGGCCAGTGCGCGCTTGTCTCCGGCGATCAGGCGCTCGGCGAGCGGTGCGGCTTTGGCGGCGTCGGGCATTGCCGCGCCAGTCTAGAGTCCCGCTCCCCGTGATCCGCCTGATCCGCTTCTGCGCCCGCAGCGGGATGCTGACGCCGAAATACGCGCTGCTCCTGGCGCGCTACCTGCGCCGCCGCCTCCTCACGAGGGCGGGCTGGCGCTGGCGCACCGACGGGCCGGTCTTCTTCGGCAGCGGCCTGGAACTGCAGATCGCCCGCCGCGGGCGGATCGACTTCGGCCGCTTCGTCTGGCTCGGCCACGGGACCAAGATCCGCTGCCACGAGGGCCTGGTCGAGATCGGGCAGAAGACCGTGCTCGGCCAGGAGTGCACGATCTCCGCCTACGGGCGGGTGCGGATCGGCGAGCAGTGCGTGATCGCCGACCGGGCGATGTTCATCGACTTCGACCACGGCGTGGTCGAGGTGGACCGGCCGATCCGCAAGCAGGGCATCTACACCCGCGACGTCGAGGTCGGCTCGAACGTCTGGATCGGCTACGGCGCCTGCATCCTGCGCGGGGTGCGGGTGGGGGACAACTCGATCGTCGGGACCAACTGCGTGGTGACCAAAGACGTCCCCGCCAACGCCGTCGTCGCCGGCATCCCCGCCCGGATCATCCGCATGCGCGACGCCCCGGAGCGGCTGCGCTGGCCGGACCCGGTCGAACCGGACCCGGCCGCGCATACGACCTTGCCGCCGCCGGACTGAGGCTCCCCCGCCGAGGGCGTCGGTCCGGGGCGGCGATTGCGGCTATTCGATCCAGATGCCGCGGTGTTCCTGTGCTGTGTTCTCGCCTGTGACTGTGACTTTACCCGAGTAGGTGCCGTTGTTTGTTGTTTCTGTTTCGTTTTCGCAGAGCATCCCGTGTTCTTCGTAGTCGATCCCATTGAGATTCAGGTCGAGGATCACGCTGCGTGTCATTCCTTCGTTCTCGTTTGTGTATGTCACGGTCCCGATGTTCGCCTGCGGTGGGATTGTGATCATGCACATCGGAGCATCGATCTCGATCTCTTCTCCATCGGGGCAGACGATGTCCATGCTGCCTGTCAGATGTTCTGTGTCAGCCCCGATGTGGAATCGGAAGTTACAGCCGTTGTGTGTGAACAGCGCATTGACTTCGGCGCCGAATTTGCAATTTTCAAATGTCGGTGTGAGACCGAATGTGGTAGTTGTCGCGACGCCGATTGTCCCGTCGAAATTAGTAACGCCGCATTTCATCACGCCCACGTCCAGCCCCAGTTCATTACCCACGATCTGGGTGCCTGTGAGAATCGTGTGTTCGGTTTCCGAGTGGAGCTGGGGGCTTGCGGAGCCAACAGGCGCCGCCATCGCCCCCATCGCCGAGACCGCGACGAGCGCGAGGCCAAGGGTCTTTAGCTTGCGAATCATCTCTTTCTTCCTTCCGTAGCTATCCCCTGGCGACATCGTTCATAGCGGAGATGTGTTGACGGCACAACAGACGCCGCGACGCGCCGAGGCCCCGCGCGGGGGGCCAGGCCCCGCGGATCTTCGCGCGCGCAAGGGGCTCGCACGGCCTTTGCTGGGGAAACGACTTCCGAGGGCGTCTTAATGCACAAAAAATCTTGACCGCAGACGCCCGAGCGGTTATCCATACCGCCTATGACGGTGGATTCGCCCAAGCGACGACGACGACCAGTCGCTCGCAGGTTTGCGGGCCTTGGCCTCTTCTCGGCGATACTTCTCCTGGGCTCGATTGGCCCGGCCTCCGGCGCCTTGGCAGCCCCAGGTCACTTCATGGCGGGCGCCTATCCTGCACATCTGCATGGCGCCGCGACGGCGGGAAAAGCCAACAAGTTCACAGTCGGCAGCGCGTCGTACGAATGCAGTTCGACCACCTACACAGGGCAACTCACGGCAAAAACGACAGAACTGACACTGGAACCCGTGTTCGGCGGCTGTCTGAGGGGTGGGACCGAACCGCAGACAATCACATGGAACGGCTGCGATTACATCCTGCGCTCCGGGGAAGGCAGCGAAACGGAATTCCCGGTTACGACGGACCTCGAGTGCCCTGGCGCGAAAGGAATCGAAATTCACGGCTATGCAACCAGCGGCACGCATGGCGAAGCGAAATCGAACTGCAATCTCACAATCGCCGAGCAGACAGGCCTCAAAGGGTTGACGTATACAAAGGAGGCCGGAAGCAACTCGTTCGTCCTCGAGGGCACCGTCGAAGGGCTTGCAGCGCAAGCCCACGGCGAATGTGCGTTTGGCCTGACAGTCAATCCGAGCACCTCTCAGCATGTCAATGCGACAGTGCTCGTCACAGGGCGAGGCCACTTCACCGCTCCGGCCTACCCCGCCGGCCTCCATGGCACCGTCTTGGCAGGGAAAGAAAACACGATCACAGCCGGTAGCTTCACGTACAAATGTAGCTCGACTACCTACTCAGGCAGCCTCACGGAAAAAACGACAGACCTGACACTGGAACCAAAAGTCAGCGGTTGTCTTCAAGACGCCAGCGCGGCGACAATCACATGGAACGGCTGCGACTACGTCTTTCGCTCCGGAGAAGGCACCGAAGCGGAATTCCCCGTCACGACCGATCTGGACTGCCCGGAAGGAAAACGGGTCGAAATCCACAGCTACAGCAACGAAGCCAATCACAAATCGGGCTCATCGAGCTGCACAATCACATTCGCCGAGCAGACTGGTCTCAAAGGCATTACCTACACAAAAGAGGTGGGTACGAACTCGTTCATCCTTGAGGGAATCCTCGAAGGCCTCAAAATGGAAACGCACGGGGCCTGCTCGTTCGGCTTTACAATCAATCAAACTGCGTCTCAGCACATCAATACGACAGTGCTGGTGACAGACTTGGAGCACTTCACTGCAGATTCTTATCCTGCGCACCTGCACGGCACGGCGATCGCAGGAAAAGAAAACTCGTTCACAGCGGGCGAATCGGTCTACAAATGCAGCTCGAGCACCTATACAGGCGAACTCACCGCAAAATCGACAGACCTGACACTGCAGCCTACCTTCAGCGGCTGCCTGCAAGGTGCCAGCCCGGCGACAATCACATGGAACGGCTGCGACTACGTCTTCCACTCTGGAGAAGGCACCGAAACGGAATTCCCGGTCACGACCGACCTGGACTGCCCGGAAGGCAAACGAATCGAAATCCACAGCTACAGCAGCGAAGCCAACCACAAATCCGGCTCGTCGAGTTGCACAATCACATACGCCGAGCAGACCGGCCTTAAAGGCATCACCTACACAAAGGAGGCGGGCACCAACTCGTTCGTCCTCGAGGGAGCCCTGGAAGGCCTCAAACTGGAAATGCACGGCGCATGCTCTTTCGGTTTCACACTCAACCAGACTACGTCTCAGCACGTCAACACGACAGTGCAGGCGACAAAATGATTGTCGGCGACGCAGCCGACAGGATTGACCGCAGGCTAAGCGCCTCTGCGCCTAGATCGCCGGCGGAGCGGACTCGTGGCGGCCCCGCTTTGGGGCTACAGGCCTGTACCGCGGTCTTGGCGTTGCTCGGTGTCCTGCTCGCGATCGCATCGGGGGCGTCAGCGGCACCGGGGCACTTCACGGCCAACTTCTATCCCTCCCATTTGCAGGGGACGCCGATCAAAGGTAAAGCTAACTCGATTACAGCATCCGGCACGACGACTGAATGCAGCTCGAGCCTGTTCACAGGCGATCTGACCGCAAAAGCGACAGAACTCACACTGGAACCGTCGTTCACGGGCTGCCTTAGGGGTGCCGAGCCGCAGACAATTACATGGAACGGATGCGACTACGTCTTTCGCTCGGGCGAAGGGACCGAAAGCGAATTTCCGGTCACGGTCGACCTCAAATGTCCGATTGGGAAACAGATAGAAGTCCATGGCTACGCCAGCGCTACTAAACATGGAGAAGTGGTGTCGAACTGCACATTCACAGTTGGAGGCCAGACGGGGCTCAAAGGTCTCACTTACACAAAAGAGCCCGGAACGAACTCGTTCATCCTGGAGGGCACGATTGAACAAATTGCGTATCAGATTCATGGCGCATGCTCATTTGGTCTCACAATCAACGAGAAAATGTCACAGCACGTCAACACGACAGTGCAGGCGACCGGTCCGATCGGGCACTTCACCGCCGACGCTTACCCAGCGCATCTGGATGGGTCGACCCTGAAAGGCAAAGTTGTTGCCTTCACAGATTCAGGTGCCACGTACGAATGCAGCTCGATGACCTATACAGGAGACCTGACCGGTAAAGCGACAGAAGTCACACTCGAACCGTCGTTCAGCGGCTGCCTCAAAGGCGCCGAACCGCAGACAATCACATGGAACGGATGCGACTACGTCTTCAACGCTGAGGAAGGCACGGAAGCCGAATTCTCGGCCTCGGTCGATCTCGAATGCCCGGGCACCAATCGCGTGGAAATTCATACCTATGCCAGCGTACAAAAACACAACGAAGGCATATCGAGTTGCACACTTACAATTTCAGAGCAGGCGGATCTCCAAGGCGTGACCTACACAAAAGAGCCCGAAACGGATTCCTTCATCCTCGAGGGCGCGATAGAAGGCCTTGTCAGACAGGCGCACGGCGATTGCTCGTTCGGCTTCACAATCAACAACGAAATGACCCAGCACGTCAACGCGACAGTCCTGGCTACAAACTGATCAGCCGCGGCGGCCTCGTGGCGAGCGCCCCGCCGGCAAGCGCCCCGACGTAGCCCGGTCGGGGCTGAAGCGAGCAGAAGGTCGGCCGTGGAGCGAGGGGCACATCGGGATGGACCGAGCCGAGGCACTTGAGCGCAGCCTCGTGGCGCGTCCAGGCTTCGTGGAAGACGGTCAGGCGCGTATCGACTGGGGCGTTGAGAACGGCCTCAGCTGCATCTTCGGCCAGGACCCTCTCGGCTAAGCGCATGAGGTTGCGACGAGGGCGGATCCGCTCCACGTCGACACCGACCTCGTGGTCCCGGCAGACGGCGATCAGGGCCAGGTCGCTGGAGTGGCTGAGGTTGAAGTGCAGGCGGGGAGGGTCCTCGGCCAGGACCGGCTTGCCGTGGGGGTCGATGCGGATCGCGATCGAGGCGGGGTGCTCGTCCAGGTAGCGGGAGAGCACCGTTCGCAGGGCCCATCGGGATGCGACCCAGCGTCGCGCGGTGGGCTCGGAGAGGCGGGCGGCGCGGGCCTGCTCGTCGGGGGGAAGGGCGTCGGCCGGGGGCCAGTCGGGGAGATCGAGGTCGGCGCGCCAGACGTGGATCTCGCCCTCGTCGAGGCTCGGGTTCCTCGGCCCGGGCTGCCAGCTGAGCGTCGCCTGCTCGATGCCGGTCAAGCTACCGCAGGGAACGCGAGGGTCGGAGACGGATACCCGGGCTGCGCTGTCCGGGATACTTAGCGGCTTGGAGGCCGCGAGGAGGCAAGACGGCACGGTCGGCGTCGGGGTCGTCGGGCTCGGCTACTGGGGCTCGAATGTCGCACGCAACCTGGATGCGATGCCGGGCTTCGACCTGCGCTGGTGCTGCGACCTCGATGCGGACAGGCGGGAGGCGGCGGCGACGGCGTTTCCCGGCGCTCGTCTCAGCTCGGACCTCGACGAGGTGCTCGCCGACGAGGGCGTCGCGGCGGTCGCGGTGACGACGCCGGTGCCGACCCACGCACCGGTTGCGGAGCTGGCCCTCGCGGCCGGCAAGCACTGCTTCGTCGAGAAGCCGCTGGCCTGCGACGTCGCCTCGGCGGAGCGCCTGGTCGGCCTCGCCGCGGAGCGCGACCGGATCCTGATGGTCGGCCACCTGCTCGCCTACCACCCGGCCGTGGTCGCGCTCGGCGAGCTGTGCGGGTCCGGCGAGCTCGGCGAGATCCGCTACGTCTACTCGCAGCGCCTCAACCTGGGCAGGCTGCGGGCGGACGAGAACGCCCTCTGGAGCCTCGGCGCCCACGACGTGTCCGCGATCCTGGCCCTGACCGGGGAGCTGCCCGCCGAGGTCAGCGCCCGCGGCCAGAGCTACGTGCGCGAGGGGATCGAGGACGTCGTCTTCGCCCACCTCGCCTTCCCCGACGGCCTCGCCGCGCACATCCACGTCTCCTGGCTCGACCCGCGCAAGGAGCGCCGCCTGACCGTGGTCGGCTCGCGCCGGATGGCGACCTTCGACGACATGGACGCGGAGCGCACGCTGACCGTCTACGACAAGGGGTTCGATCCCGACGCAGCGGTGCAGGGCGACTACGTCGCCCGCGCGGGGGAGCAGCGCAGCCCGGCGATCTCGCGCCGGGAGCCGCTGCGGATCGAGCTCGAGCACTTCCTCGACTGCCTGCGAAGCGGCGCCGCGCCCCGCACCGGGGGGCGGGAGGGTCTGCGGGTCGTGCGCGTGCTGGAGGCGCTGCAGCGCTCGCTCGACGCGGGCGGCGAGACGGTGGCAATCGCGCCCCGCGAGGCAACCGCGTGACGGAATCGGAGCTCTATCCGAGCGACCTGGCGCCGGGGCTGCTGCTCGGACCTGACGTCGATATGGGCGACGGGGTGAAGCTGGGGGGCCACGTCGCGATCCACGCCGGCGTGCGGATCGGCGACGGCGCTCGAATCGGGGATCAAGCCCAGATCCGCGTCGGGGCGCAGATCGGCGCCGGCTGCACGGTCGGCAGCTTCGCCTCGATCGACCCAGGCGTGCGGCTGGGCAGCCGGGTCAGCGTTCAGACCCGCTGCTACCTGGCCGGCGGCACGACCGTCGAGGACGACGTCTTCATCGGCCCGGGGGTCACCCTGACGAACGACGACACGATGGGCCGCCACGCCCCGGACGAGGAGCTGTGCGGCGCGGTCCTGCGCCGCGCCTGCCGGATCGGGGGAGGGGTCGTCATCTGCCCCGGCGTGGAGATCGGCGAGGAGGCGTTCGTCGCCGCCGGCGCCGTCGTCACCGCCGATCTGCCCGCGCGCGCGGTCGCGATGGGCGTGCCGGCGCGCGTGGTGCGCGAGGTCCCCGAGGAGGACTCGATCGAGCGCTGGCGCTGAGCCGAGGCCGGCCCGGCCGCCCGGTCAGTCCAATCGAGTGCGTTACCTGCCGCATCAGGTCGTCGAACGTGCTCCATTCGCACGGCGGCGCCGAGACTGCCACGCGCCAGCAGTAGTTCGCGCCGGCGTCGACGCGCGCCAGCCGGTCGACGCTCGGTCCGTTCTCGACCTCGTAATGGGCGCCGTCGGCGGCCCGCCAGGCGCCGCCGAACGGGTTGCGGAAGCCGTAGGCGTAGACGTAATCGCGCGGGCCGATCCCGTTTCCGGCGTCGTGGAAGGGGTTGTCGGTCAGCGGATCGCCGCCGAGCGTCATCCGCAGGATCTCGGCGGCGCGCGCCAGCAGCGCCGCGCAGGCGATCAGCAGCGGTATGACGCCCCTCGTGCGCATCGGCGGGAGACGTACCGACCGTGCCGAGTCGGCCGTATCCCGGCGGGTACGCTGCCGGTTCCGTGAGCGTTCCCCTCTTCGCCACCCGGGCCGCGCTGGGGCCGCTGCTCGACGAGGTCGCGGCACGGCAGCGTGCGGTCCTCGAGTCCGGCCGCTACGTCCTCGGCCCCGAGGTCGAGGCGTTCGAGCGCGAGTTCGCCGACTTCGTCGGGACGCGCCACTGCGTCGGCGTCGCCAACGGCACCGAGGCGCTGACGATCGCCCTGCGCGCGCTCGGCGTCGGGCCCGGCGACGAGGTCGTCGTCCCGGCGCTCACCTTCTACGCGACCGCCGAGGCGGTGGTCAACGCGGGCGCCCGGCCGGTCTTCTGCGACGTCGATCCCGAGACCCTGACGATGACCGCCGCGACCGCCGCGCCGGCGGTCGGCGAGCGGACGGCGGCGCTGCTGCCGGTCCACCTGTTCGGCAACCCGGCGCCGATGGACGGGCTGCGGGACCTCGCCGCGGCGCGCGGGCTGCGGCTCCTGGAGGACGCCGCGCAGGCGGCCGGGGCGACCTTCGGCGGCCGCCGGGCGGGGTCGCTGGGCGACGCCGCGGCGTTCAGCTTCTTCCCGTCCAAGAACCTCGGCGGCTTCGGCGACGGCGGCGCGATCCTGACCGACGACGACGAGGTCGCGGCGCTGGCCCGGCGGCTGCGCGCGCACGGCTCCGACGACCGCCGGCTGCACACCGAGGTCGGCTACAACTCGCGGCTCGACGAGCTGCAGGCGGCCTCGCTGCGGGTCCTGCTCCCCCACCTGGGGGAGTGGACGCGGGCGCGGCGGCGGGTGGCGCGGAGCTACGAGGCGGCCGGCCTGGGCGAGCTGGTCGAGCTGCCGCGCGAGACCGAGGCGGGGGAGTCGTGCTTCCACCTCTACGTCGTGCGCAGCGAGGAGCGCGACCGGCTGGCGACCGGCCTGGCCGAGGCGGGCGTGGAGAGCCGCGCCTACTACACGACCCCGCTGCACCGCCAGCCGGCGCTGGAGCGCTACGCCCCGCCGGGTGCGCTGCCCGCCACGGAGCGCGCGGCGGCGACGACCCTGGCGCTGCCGATGGGACCGGCGCTGGAGGAGCCGCAGATCGCCGCCGTCGTCGCGGCGGCCCGCGCGGCGCTCCGGGCGGCCCGGGACGCCGGGTAGGCCGTGAGGGTCCTCACCGTCGTCGGCAACCGGCCGCAGTTCGTCAAGGCGGCGGCCGTCTCCCGGCATCTGCGCGAGCACGCGACCGAGACGCTGGTCCACACCGGCCAGCACTACGACCGCGAGCTGTCCGCGGTCTTCTTCGAGGAGCTGGGCGTGCCGCCGCCCGACCGCGAGCTGGGCGTGGGCTCCGGCAGCCACGCCGAGCAGACCGGGGCGGCGATGGTCGGCCTCGAGGAGGCGGTCCTCTCGGAGCGGCCCGACGCGATGCTCGTCTACGGCGACACCAACTCGACCCTGGCCGGGGCGCTGGTCGCCGCGAAGCTGTCGGTCCCACTCGCCCACGTCGAGGCGGGGATGCGCTCGTTCGACCGCGGCATGCCCGAGGAGGTCAACCGGGTCGTCGCCGATCGCCTCGCGGGGCTGCTGCTCTGCTCGACCGAGGCCGCGGTCGACAACCTGCGCGCCGCCGGCCTGGGCGGGGGCGCCCGGCTGGTCGGCGACGTGATGGCCGACGTCGCCCTGACCGTCGGGCCGCTCGCCGAGCGCCGCTCGCGTGCGCCGGAGCGGTTCGGCGTCGAGCGCGGCGGCTACCTGCTCGCCACCGCCCACCGCGCCGCCAACGTGGACGAGCCGGCGGCGCTCACGCGCCTCGTGGCGCTGCTGCGCGTCGTCGCCGAGCGGTTCGGCCCGCTCGTCTTCCCGCTCCACCCCCGGACCCGCGCCCGGCTGGAGGACACGGGCCTGCTGGACGACCTCGACGGGGCGCCCGGCGTCGAGCTGTGCGAGCCGCTCGGGTACCTCGACTTCGCCTGCCTGGTCCGCGGCGCCCGGGCCGTGCTGACCGACTCCGGCGGGCTGCAGAAGGAGGCCTACCTGGCCGGGGTGCCCTGCGTGACCCTGCGCGAGCGGACCGAGTGGGTGGAGACGGTCGAGAGCGGCTGGAACCGGCTCGCCGGGCTTGACGCCGACCGCGCGCTCGAGGCGGTGGGGGATCTGACCGGGCGCCGGCGCGGCGAGCGTCCCGATCCGGGGATCTACGGCGACGGGCAGGCGGGGCGACGCTGCGTCGAGGAGCTGCTCGCCTGGGCGGCGGCGAGCGGCGGGGTCGTCTCCGGCTGAGGCTCAGCGCGCGGAGAAGCGGCGCGAGAGCACCGCGATCCCACCGGCCAGCAGCGCGATCGCACCGAGCAGGATCAGGCTGGCCGGCACGGAGGTGTTGCCCGCGTCGGTCACGTCGGCGGCGATCGCCCCGCCGACGAGCCTGCCGCCGTCGCCGGGACCGCCCGGGCCACCGGTGCCGAGTCCGCCGACCCCGGAGCCCGATCCGTCGCCATCCGAGTCGCCACCCGCCCGGCCGGCGTAGGCCAGCCCCGGGACGCGCGAGGAGGAGCCGAAGTTGTTCTCGGACCGGTAGAGGGACCCGCTCGCGTCGGTCTGGCCGCCGCTGGCATCGCCGCTCGCACCGCTCGTTCCGCCCCCACCTCCGGTTCCGCCGCCGCCCTTGGGGGAGGCGTCTTCGCGGCCCCGTTCGAAGGGGAGCTCGTAGACGGCTCCGGACGGGCTGCCCTTCGGGGGGTCGCCAGGCGCCGAATATGCTGTCGGCGCATGCAGGGAAGCCGCGAGGAGCAGCAGGGAACCGAGCAGGTATCCGCGGTGGCGGACGCGCCTCCGAGTCATCTCGTCAAGGATAACCACGGATACCCGGAGAAGTCGCTGCAGGCCGAGATGGTCGGCGCCGCTCCGCTGCTGCTGGTCGGCCTGCTTGCCCTCGCCGGCATGTGGTGGGACGGCGCCTTCGACATGCGCTACTGGGCGCCGCTGACCCTGCTCGCGCTCGGGATCCTGCTCGCGCTCGTCTTCGCCGGCACGCTTGCGCTGCCCGAACGCGGTCCGCTCGCGCTGGCCACGATCGCGATCTGGGCCTTCGCCGCCTACACGATGCTCTCGGCCGCCTGGGCGGAAAGCCCCTCCGACGCCTGGGAAGGCGCGGCGCGGACGACCTTCTACGCGGCGCTCTTCACGCTGGCCGTGGTCGCACCCGCGGGCGGCCGGGGCCGCCGCTGGGTCGGCGCCGGGCTCGTCCTCGGCGTCGCCGCGATCGGCGTGGCCACCGAGCTGCGGCTGCTCCTCGACGGTGGCGGCGCCTTCCTCGCCGGCCGTCTCAACGATCCGATCGGCTACCGCAACGGGACCGCGGCGCTCTTCGCCTTCGCCACCTGGCCGCTGATCGGCCTCGCCGCCCGGCGCGGCGCTCCGTCCGGGTTCCGGGCGCTCTCGCTCGCGGCGGCCGTGCTCCTGCTCGGCCTCGCCTTCCTGACCCAGTCGCGCGGCCTGGTGCTCGGCCTCGTCGCCGGGGGCGTCGTCTCGCTCCTGATCGGCCCCGATCGGCTGCGCCGCGCCTGGCTCGCCCTGGCGGCGGCCGGGGTCGTCGCGCTGGGCTCCGGCGCGCTGCTCGATCCCTACCACGCGTCCGGCTCGGGCACGGGCATCGCCCCCGCGGCGGACGTCGCCGACGCGGCGCTGGCGCTCGGCCTGCTCTGCGCGGGCTCGTTCCTAGCCGGCCTCTTCCTCTTCGTCTTCGACAACGGGCTGCGCCCGCCGCGGCTGGACCGGCGCCTGCGCGCGGTCGGCCTGGCCGCCCTGGCCGCGCTGGTCGCTGCCGTGGGCGTGGTCGCCCTGGCCAGGATCGGCAACCCGGTCGATTACGCGGACGGCAAGTGGGAGGAGTTCACCCAGGTCGAAACGAGCGGGGGCGAGGGCACGCGCCTGGGCACCGTCGGGGGGCCCCGCTACGACATCTGGCGCGTCGCCGTCGACCAGTTCGGGGAGGCGCCGATCGCCGGCGCCGGCGAGGGCAGCTACCGCTTCGCCTACTACCGCGAGCGGCGCACCGACCGCAACCTGGTCGACCCGCACAGCCTGCCGCTGCGCCTGCTGGCCGAGACGGGCCTGATCGGCACCGCGCTGTTCGCGATCTGGCTCGCCGCCGCCGCCGTCGCGATCGGGCGGCGCGCTCGCCTCGCCGAGGCGCGCGAGCGGGCCTGGATCGCCGGCCTCGCCGCGGCCGGCACCGTGGTGCTGGCCCAGGCGACGGTCGATTGGCTGTGGCTGTTCCCGGCCCTGTTCGGCCTCGCCGTGCTCGCCCTGGGCCTGGCGGCGCGGGGCGAGGAAGAGGGCGACGAGGCGTTCCCGCCGGCGCCGGCCGCGCGCGTCGCCGCCGGCCTGGCCCTGGCCGCCGCGGTCCTCAGCGTCGCCGCCCTCTTCCTCTCCGGCGTCTACGTGCGCAAGTCCCGCACCGAGGCGCTCACCCCCGCGGCGGCCCTCTCCTCCGCCCGGACCGCCGAGCGGCTCAACCCCGTCTCGGTCACGCCGCTCTACCTGCAGGCCGGGGCGCTGGAGAGCCAGGGGCGCCGCGCCGCCGCCCGCGACGCCCTGCTCGAGGCGCTCGAGCTGGAGCCGGGCAACTTCGTCACGCTCGGGTTGTTGGGGGATCTGGAAGCCCGGGCGGGCGAGGGGGTCGTGGCGCGACGCTACTATCGACGCGCCTTAGCACTCAACCCACTCGATACCGGGCTGCAGGAGCTGAGCAAAGGCAGAGGACGATGACCGAGACCACGGAAGCGAAGCGACGCAGGGCATGGCCGCTGACCGCGGCGCTGCTCGGCTGCCTGGTCCTGGCGGCCGCGCTGGCGGCACCCGCGCAGGCGGCGGGGCTGAAGGCGATCTGGGGACCGTCGACCCTGCCGGCCGGCAACGCCGCCTGCCCCACGCCCGGCGTGGCGTGCTCGGCCTTCCCGGTCTACCAGCGGCTCGGCGTCGACGTCTTCCAGTACCAGATCCACTGGGACGCGATCGCCCCGACCCGGCCCGCCAACCCGCGCGACCCGAACGACCCCGCCTACGAGTGGGGCTCGCTCGAAGCGCTCGCGACCGAAGCATGGCGCCACGGGATTCGCCTGGCGCTGCTCGTCCAGCGGGCGCCGTCCTGGGCCAACGGCGGGCGGCCGCCGATCTGGGCGCCCCGCAACCCGAAGCTCTTCGCCGACTTCCTCTACGCCGCGAGCAAGCGGCTGCCGAGCGTCCGCATGTGGATGATCTGGGGCGAGCCGCCGCGGGCCGAAAACTTCCTACCGATGAGCGAACGGAACCCGACCGGCACGCGTCTCTACGCGAAGATCCTGGACGCCTCCTACGCGGCGCTGAAACAGGCCCAGCGGACCAACGTCGTCGTCGGGGGGATGACCCTCAACGGCGGCACCGTGATGCCGCCCAAATTCATCCACTGGCTGAAGCTGCCGAACGGGCGCCCGCCGCGCATGGACCTCTGGGGCCACAACCCCTTCGATGGCCGCTTCCCCCGCCTCGCCGACGAGCCGATCGGCCGCTTCCGCGGCTTCAACGACGTCGACACGCTCTTCGAGCAGATCTCCCGGGTCTACCGCGCCGCCCGCCGGCCGGTCCCGCGCCTCTGGCTCTCCGAGTGGACCGTGATCTCCGACAAGCCGAGCCGCATCTTCCTCAAATTCCACGTCTCGGCCCGCGAGCAGGCGCGCTGGATCAGGGCCGCCTTTGGGATCGTGCGCAGGACCCCGTACATCGCCGGCCTCGGCTGGTTCACGCTGCTCGACGAGCCGACCGCTCCCGGCAGCGCCAACTGGGGCCTGCTGCGCTCCGACGGCTCGCCGAAGCCCGCCTTCGCCGCATACGAACGCGCCCTGTAGCGGCCTCGTTTCAGCTGAGCGACAGCAGGTCGCTCCAGCGGCGCAGCCAGGCGTCGCGGCCGAAGTCGCGCTCGGCGGCGCGGCGGCCGGCGGCACCGAGGGCGGCGCGGCGGGCCGGGTCGGCGGCCAGGGCGGAGAGCGCGTCGGCGAGGGCGCGGGGGTCCTCGGGGGGGACGACGACGCCGCACTTCTCGCGCTCGATCAGGCGGGCGGCCTCGCCGCGGGCGGCGAGCACGACGGGCCGGCCGGCCGCCATCGCCTCGAGCATCTTGGTCGGCAGGGCGCCTTCGAAGATCGGCAGGTCGCGCAGCATCACGACGGCGACGTCGCTCTCCGCGTAGAGGGCGGGGATGCGGTCGGCCGGGACGGCGCCGAGCATGCGGACGCCGGGGGGTCCGCCGTCGGCCAGGCGCGCCCGCAGCGACGGCGCCTCGGCCCCGTCGCCGGCGATCGTCACGCCGACGCCGGCGCCGTCCTCGCGCCGCTCCAGCTCCTCGGCGGCGTCGACCAGGACGCCGAGGCCGTGGGCGAGCCCCACCGTGCCGGCGTAGAGGACACGCAGGGATCGGCCGTCGCGGCCCGTAGCTGTGGCGGCGGAACCCGCAGCCGACATTGACCCCCCCCTGGGGTGGTCAAGGTCGGATGCGAAGCGGTCGAGGTCGACGGCCGGGCGCATAAGGGAGGCCTTGCCGGCGGACTCGGGGCGCCGCTTCAACTCGGCGTAGATGCCCTCGGTCGGGCAGGCGATCGCCGCGGCACGCCGGTACGCGAGTCGCTCCAGGCGACGCGCCGCGGCGATCGCCGGCCGCGAGTCGAGCGTGCCCATCTCGACCGCCGAGTCCGGCCAGAGGTCGGCGACGTTGAGGACCAGGCGGGCGCGCTTCGCGTTCGCGTAGGCGACCGCGGCGCCGGCCAGGAGGAGTGGCGGCGTCTCGACCAGCAGCACGTCGGCGGGCCCGCCGGCCGGCGCGGTCGCCAGCGCCGAGGCGGCGAGCGAGGCGTGGTTCGCCAGCCGCCTGCCGAAGCCGCGGTTGGGCGCCGCGTAGACCCAGCTGCGCACGATCCGCGCGCCGTCGATCTCCTCGACCACGAAGGGCCGGTTGCGGTATGGCGGCTTGATCTCGCCGTCCGGGTAGTGCGGGAAGCCGGTGTGCACGGTCACCTCGGCGCCGGCCCGGGCCAGGCCCTGCGCGAGCGCCGCGAGGCGCATCTGCGGGGCGCCGACCTCAGGCGGGTAGTAGTGGGTGAGGATGCGCAGCCTCATCGAGCCGCAGCCTCGCGGTAGACCTGCTTCAGCTGCTCGGCCTCGCCCTCCCACGTCAGCCGCGCCGAGGTCGCGAGCACGGCGCGGCGCAGGTCGCGGTTTTGGGCCGGCTCGACGATCTCCAGCATCGCTCGGGCGATCGCCCCGCGGTCGGCGGGCGGGACGACGAGGCCGACCCCGTTGCGCTCGACGAACTCGCGGATCGTCGGCACGTCGGCGGCGAGGATCGGCAGGCCGGCGGCGACGTACTCGAACAGCTTGTTGGGCAGCGAGAGCGCGTAGCTGAGGCAGGAGGGCTGGATCAAGGCAAGGCCCGCCCAGGCTCCGGCGATCTCGGCGACGACCTCCTGTGGCGGCACGGGCCTCTCCAGCCGGACGCGCCCCTCGACGCCGTGCCGGGCGGCGAGGCCGGCGAGCGAGCGTCGGTACGGCTCTCCCCCCGGCCCGAGGATCCGCAGGGCGACGCCGGGCGCCTCCGGCAGCGCCTCGATCGCCTCCTCCAGGCCACGGCTGCCGGTCACCGCGCCGACGTAGACGAGCGTGCGCTCGGCACTGGGCGGGCCGTCCGGCGGAGCGGCGCCCGACCCCTCGAGCGACGCCGGTCGCTCGGCGACGTTGCGGATCACGAGCGGCGCCGCGACCCGGTGGCGGCGCGCGATCGCCGCGGCGTGGCCGGGGCTCGTCGCCAGGCGGCGGTCGGCGACGCGCAGGAAGAGCGCCTCGCAGGCGAGCAGCCACCAGCGCGGCTCGGTGCGGCCGTTGCGATCGGCCCACAGCTCGTGCGAGTCGTAGATCAGCGCACAGCCGGTCAGCAGCTTCGCGACGACCCCGATCCACATCGTGTTGTAGTCGTTGCAGTGCACGACCTCGGGGTGCAGGCCCCGCACAGCGCCGATCCCCCGCCGGTAGTAGCTAAGCGTGCGCAACAGCCGATAGACCCGCGTCAGCGGCCCAGGCCGAAAAAACGCTTCGGCCCGAGCGGACGCCCCGGGCCGATGGGACGTGCCGCTACTTGACCCACCGTATAGGTGGTCAAGTAGCGGCACGTCCGGTGGCGGGGTGTGGGAGGGGTGACGGGTCAGGCGACGGGTCAGGCGGCGCAGGGCTCTCGCCGCGCCGGCTAGGGGGGCGCGGGGGGTGAGGCGGACTATGGGGATGCCCTGGGCGACGGCACGCTCGGCGGGCTCCTCCTCGGTGGTGACGGCGAGGACGACTGCCTCGTAGCCGAGCGATCGCAGGGTCCTCGCGCAGCGCAGGACGCGGGCGTCGTGGCTGGCGGCGTTGCGGACGACCACCGCGGCGACGGGGCGCTCAGACACGCCCGTGCTCCCAGCGGCACGTGCCCGGCGCCGCGCCGCAGCACTGCGCACGTTCAGCCATGCCGACGCTCAGTCTTGCCGAGCCCCTCGTATAGAGCGAGCAGTCGCTCCTTCTCCCGCTCCCAATTCAGCTCTGCGGCGGCGCCGGCGAGCCGGCGCCGCAGCCCCTCGTCGTCCCGGCTCGCCAGCGCCGTGCGGAGCGCCGCCGCGACCGCCGCCGGGTCGGCGGGGTCGGCCGGGAAGCCGATCTCCCGCGCCCGCACCAGCCGCGCCGCTTCGGGCAGGTCGGCGACCACCACGGGCAGGCCGGCGGCGACGTACTCGAACAGCTTGTTGGGCAGGGCGAGCCGGTGGTTGTCGCAGCTGTCCTCGAGCAGCGAGACCCCTACGTCGGCCTGGGCGGTGTGGGACAGCAGCGCCTCGGGCGGGACCGGGGGGCGGAAGTGGGTGCGCGCGGCGACGCCGCAGCGGGCCGCGACGGCGGCGAGGCGCTCGGCGTGCGCTCCGTCGGCGCCGAGGAAGAGCAGGTGCGCCTCGGGCAGGGAGCCGAGCGCCTCGACCAGCGTCTCGCAGCCGCGGCCCGGGGCGGCGGCGCCCTGGTGGACGATCAGGGGCGACTCGCCGACGCCCAGCTCACGGCGCAGGTCGGGCGCGGGGGTGGCGCCGGGCGGCGGTAGGTCGGGCAGGTTGCGAAGCACGGCGGGACGCTCGCGCAGCCCGTAGCGCTCACGCAGCCGCGCGGCGATCCCGTCCGAGACGGCGATCACCGCGTCGGCCCTGGGCACCCCGATCCGCTCCGCGCCGGCGACGAGGGCCGACCACGGGCCGCGCCGGTAGGGCACCCCGGTCGCCAGCTCGTGCGAGTCGTAGACCAGCCGCGCGCCGGCCCGCCGGGCGGCGAGCAGGCCGGGCAGCAGCATCGCGGCGTCGTGGGCGTGGACCGCGTCGGGGCGCGTCGCGGCGGCGCGCAGCGCCAGCCGGCTCGCCTCCGCGCCGAGCCGGACCGGCCGCGGCAGCCGCTCGCGACCGCGGCTCAGCGTCGCCGCCTCCAGCCGGAAGGAGAGGCCCGGGGGCGGCCCCTCGCCCGCCGGCGGCAGGTGGACGACCGTCACCTCGTGGCCGGCCGCGGCCAGCGCCGCCGCCTCGCGGCGCACGCGCGTGTCGTGGGCGACGCTCTTGTGCAGCAGCATCGTGATCCGCATCGCGACTCGGTCCGGCGGCTCGATCTCGGCGCGCGGCGCTTGCGGCCTAGCCGGCGACCGCACTGTGGCTCCGCGTGCGGGCGCCGGCGAGGTCCTCGCGCCCGGCCGCGGCGGCTTCCAGCGTCGCCTCGACCACCAGCTCGCGCTGCCAGTCCTCCATGCGGGGGAAGATCGGCAGCGAGACCGCTCGCGCGGCGAAGGACTCGGTGAGCGGCAGCGGCGGCGCCTGCCGCTCGTAGGCCGGCGTCCTGTGCAGGGCCGGGAAGTGGATGGTGGTCTGCACGCCGCGGCTCGCCAGCCGCTCGCGGAAGGCGGGGCGGTCGAGCCCCTCGTCGAGCACGATCGCGAACACGCAGTGGCTTGCCCGCTCGCCGGCCGGCGGGGCCTGGACCGGGGAGACGCCCTCGACCTTCGCAAGGGCGATCCGGTAGCCGGCCTCGATCTCGGCGCGGCGCCGGTTTTCCTCGTCGAGCCGGCGCAGGCGGGCGTTGGCCAGCGCCGCGCGGGGGTCGTCGATCCGGAAGTTGAAGCCGGCCTCCTCGACCGTGTACTCGGGGGCGTCGGCGCGGTGGCGGTCCCAGGTCGAGGCGCTGATCCCGTGGAAGCGCAGGCTGCGCGCCCGCTCGGCGACCCGCTCGTCGCCGGTCAGCAGCATCCCGCCCTCGCCGATCCCGAGGTTCTTGCTGGCCGAGAAGCTGAGCGCCCCGGCGAGGCCGAAGGTGCCGACATGACGGCCGCCGAGCCAGGAGCCGCTGGCGTGCGCCGCGTCCTCGATCAGGGTCAGGCCGTGCCGCTCGGCCAGCGCGGCGAGCTCCTCGATCTCACCCGGGTGGCCGCCGTAGGACATCGCGACGATCGCCCTGGTGCTCGGCTCGAGCGCCGCCTCGACCGCGCGGGCGGAGATCCACGGGCGGTCGGGGCCGGCGATCTCGGCAAAGCGCGGGGTCGCGCCGGTGTAGGCGATCGCGTTGGCGGTCGCGGCGAAGGCGAGCGAGGGGACGATCGCGGTGTCGCCGGGGCCGAGGTCGGCCGCGAGGCAGGCGATATGCAGCGCGGCGGTGCAGCTGGAGACGGCGATCGCGTGGGGGCTGCCGGTGTAGGCGCACATCGACGCCTCGAGCTCGGCGGTGCGCGGGCCCATGCAGAGCCAGCCGGAGCGGTAGGCGGCGATAGCCTCGTTCAGCTCGGACTCGAGCAGGCGCGGCATGGCCAGCGGTACCCTGTAGGTCCCGTCGATCTTCCTGTCGGGACCCCCGCCGTTCGTTTGAGCCAACTCGCTCGGCACGCCACCTCTCCTCGTCTAGAGCACCGTCCGCCCTCCCGTAATCTAAAAATATCGTATGTATTCGCCCGGTACTACAGGAGGATCGTCCAGCGTATCGGGACCGGCGCCGGGGGCGATCCCGGCGAGGCCGCGTCTCTCGCGGACCCTGTCGGCCGCCAGGTGGCGAGAGTACCGGGCCCTGCTGGAGGACGCGCTGGAGAGCGGCTACCGCGTGCTCGGCGTCGAGCAGTGGGTGACCGCGGAGGTCGATCCGCAGGGGCCGCTGCTGGTCCTCCGCCACGACGTCGACCAGCACCCGCGCTCCGCCCTGGCGATGGCCCGGGTCGAGCGCGAGCTGGGGATCCGCTCGTCCTGGTACTTCCGCTGGCGCACCGCCGACCGGCGGACGATCGCCGAGCTGCGCGAGGAGGGCTGCGCGGTCGGGCTGCACTACGAGACGCTCTCGCGCCTGGCGCTCGAGCGCGGCGCCGCTAGCGCGGCGGAGGTGGCCGCGCTGGAGCCGGAGGCGCGCCGTCTGCTGCAGCGCGAGATCGCCACCTTCGCGCGCCTGCACGGGCCGATCCGCAGCGTCTGCCCGCACGGCGACTCGCGCGTCCCGCTGGCGCGCAACGCGAGCCTGACGAAGGGCCGCGACCCCGCGGAGTTCGGCGTCGAGCTCGACGCCAACGAGGCGATGCGGGGCAGGGGCCTGGCCCACTGGCTGACCGACCGGACGCAGGGCGAGGGGGGCTGGGCCAGCGGGCCGCGACCGGCCGAGCTGCTCGGCGCGCGCCTCTCGCCGATCCTCTGCGTCGTCCACCCGAACAACTGGTCCTCCGGGCCGAGCCTGTGGCTCGACCGGGTGCTGGCGGCGGTCCTTCCTCGCGGCGGCGGAGGGGGACGGCCGCGGGGGCCGCTGCGGACGGGCGTCGATGCTCCACCGGTCTGAGGTGGGGACGGCGGGCGCCGGTCCGCCCCGCTCGGCGGGCGGCGCGTTCGACCCGGTCGCCGCGACCCTGCGTGAGGAGGTGCTCGCGCACAGCGAGCGCTACGGCCTGGACCTGGAGGGCCGGGCGGGCTGGAACACGCTGGAGACGAACTCCGGCTTCGTCGAGCGGCGCGGGGCGCCGCTCGTGGAGATGGCGACGCGGCGGCTCGGGGTGCCCTCCCTGAAGGGCCTGCGGATCGCCGATCTCGGCTGCGGCTTCGGCGCGCTCTCGGCCTTCTTCGCCTTCCACGGCGCCCACGTCGCGGGCATCGACGTCAACCGCAGGCGACTGCGGCTGGGGCGCCGGGTCGCCACCCGGCACGAGCTCGACGTCGAGCTCGTCGAGGGGGCGATGGAGGCCCCGCCGCTCGCCGAGGAGTCCTTCGACCTCGCGGTGATGAACAACTCGCTCTGCTACCTGGCCGACCGCGAGTCCCAGGGCCAGGCGCTGCGCGCGGCCCTGCGCCTGCTGGTGCCGGGCGGGGCGATCGTCCTGCGCAACCCGAATCGGCTCCACCCGGTCGACCAGTTCACCGAGATCCCGCTGATCGCGCTGCTGCCGCCGGCCGACGCCGTGCGGGCGGCCGAGCGGCTCGGCCGGCGGCGCTCGCTGTGCCGGCTCACGTCTCCGCGCACGGCGCAGCAGGAGCTTCGCGAGGCGGGCTTCCGCGACGTCGTCCATCACCGCGATGCCGGCCGGCGGCTGACCCGACCGGCGCTGCTCGCCCGCTACAGCCATCTCAGCGCCCTGCGACCGGGAGGGGATCGCGGCTGATGGCGGCGGGCCCCGACGACAGCCCGCTCGTCTCCTTCGGCCGCCGGCTCGGCCGGCATTCGGGGATCTACGCGGCCGGGGCGGCGGCGACCTTCCTGTTCGGGATGGTCAACGTCGCCGTCCTCACCCGCCTGCTGCCGATCGAGGAGTTCGGGCGGCTCGCCCTCTACCTGATGCTCGCCACGCTGCTGAGCACCCTCTACAACCTCGGCTCCCTGCAGGGCATCCTGATCTCGGTCTTCGGCGTCGCCGACGGCGCCGAGGAGATGGCGATCGACGACGAGGAGGGGAAGGTCGCCGACGTCGACCGCGAGCGGGCGCTGACCACGGGCGTGCTGCTGACGATCGCGATCGCCGCCGCCGGCACCGCGGCGGTCTTCCTCGCCGCGCCGCTGCTGGCCGACCTGCTCGGCACGCCCGGAGAGCTGGACGCGGTGCGTCTGACCGCGCTCTGCGGGGCCACGGGGGCCGTCTGGCGACTCGTCCACAACATCGCCAGGCTCGAACGCCGGCCCGGCCTCTACTCGAGCCTCGGGCTCGTGCGACCGGCGCTGGCGCTCGGGATCGGCGCCGCCCTCGTCGCGACCGGCTTCGGGGTCGAGGGGGCGCTGGCGGGCATCGCCCTCGGCACGGCGCTGGCCGTCCCTGTGGCGATCTTCGTCGGCCGTCACAACTACGCCCTCGGCCTGGAGCTGGGGATCGTGCCGGACGTGTTCCGCCGCGGCGCCTTCGTCGTGCCGCTGATCCTCGCGATGTGGATCATCACCAACGTCGACCTCTTCCTCGTCTCGATGTACGTGCCGTCGGATGAGGTCGGCCCTTACCGGGTGGCCTCGCGGCTCGGCGCCGGCGTGTCCTACCTGGTCTCCGCGGTGACGATGGCCTGGCTGCCGCTGCGGCGCACGCCGCTGCACACGGCGATGAAGGAGAGGCACGGGCCGAGCGGCTTCGGGGCCACGATCCTCACCGCCTTCCTGCTCGTCTGCATCTGGGTCGTGCTCGGCCTCACCCTGCTCGCCGACGTGCTGATCCGGATCGCGCCCGAGTCCTATGCGGACGCCGCGCCGCTCGTGCCGCTGATCGGCCTCGGCCTGGTCGCATCGGGCGCCTCGCTGCTGATCTATCGCGGCAGCAAGATCCCCGGGCGGCGTGGCAAGTTCATCGGCCTGATGCTCGCCGCCGCCGCGGTGTTCGTCGTCGCCGGCCTGATCCTGATCCCGATCTACGGCGGTTACGGGGCGGCGATCGCCCAGATCGTCGCCTTCAGCGCTGCCGCCATGGCGATGCTCTGGCTCGCGCAGCGCTCGAAGCATCCGCTGCCGATCGAGTACGGACGGCTGGGCCGGGGGGTCGCGCTCGGCCTGCTCTGCATCGCGCTCGGCCAGCTCGTCTCGCCGCTCGCCGGCGACCTGCGCATCCTCGTCGACCTGCTCATCCTCGCCGCCTTCCCGGCGCTGCTCGTCCTCGCCGGGGCCTTCCCCGCCGAGGAGCTGCGCGCCTTCGTCGACCTCTCGCGGCCGACGCCGCCCCGCAAGCGCTCCGACGAGATGCTGGCCAAGCTCGAGCGGCTCGACCCGGCCGACCGGCGCGCCGTCGCGACGCTCGCCGCGAACGGCGGCTCGGCCGAGCCGGAGGCGAGGGTTCGCTTCGTCGCCGCGCTGCGGGAGCTGTGTCCCGAGCGGCCGGTGGTCGAGGCGAGCGACGAGGTCGGCAGCGAGGAGGAGGTCGTGCTGGTCGAGGAGGAGGCTGCCGAAGGACGGGCGGCGGTCGCGGAGGAGCCGGTCGACCGCGATCCCGACATCGCCGCCTACCTGCTGGCCGAAGGGGGCATCGCGACGCGCGACTTCCTCGGCCAGCAGCTCTGCGAAGAGGGCGTCGATCCGCTCGACCTCGACGCGCTCGACACGACGCTGAGCCAGCTGCGCCGGATACCGAGGCACGAGTTGGAGCGGCTGGCGCGCTGAGCGGGCCACGTCCGGCCTGGTCGGCCGCGAACCCAGGCAACCGCGCGGCCCGCGAGGAGCTGCTCGACGCGATCCTCGCCGCCGCGCAGCCGCAGCTCGGCGGCGACGGCGCCCTGCTCGACTGCGGCTGCGGGACGGGCTGGCTGCTCGAGGCGCTGGCGCAGGAGGGCGTGGCGCCCGAGCGGCTGCACGGCGTCGACCTGGATCCAGAGCGGGTCGAGGCCGCGGCGCGGCGGGTGCCGGGGGTCGATGCGCGCGTGGCGGACGCCCGCGAGCTGCCCTACGCCGCGGCGAGCTTCGCCGCCGTGCTCCACGTCGTCTCGCTCTCCTCGTTCGGCCCGGCCGATTCGGTTCGCGCGGCCCTCGCCGAGACCCGCCGCGTCCTCGCGCCGGGGGGCGTCCTGCTCGTCTACGAGCCTCGCCTGCCGAACCCGCTCAACCGCCGCACGCGGCTGCTGCGCCGCGGCGACCTCGAGGCCGCCGGCCTGCGCGTCTCCGAGGCTCGGTCGCTCACCCTCCTGCCGCCCCTCGGCCGGCGTCTCGGTCGCTTGACGCCTCGCCTGCATCCGCCCCTCTCGAAGCTGCCCCCGCTGCGCTCCCACCGCCTTCTGGTGCATCGCGCCGGGCCTCTGCGGGCCGGGGGCGCAGGTGGCGAACCGGCGGCCGCTCGCACTCGCACGCAGCCGCCGCGACGATAGCCAGCAGCTGCCCGACCCGCCGGTCGACCGTGTGGTCGGCCAACACCATGGCGCGGCCGCGGCGGGCCAGTCGCTGCCGCTCGGCGGGATCGGCGAGGTGGCGGTCGAGCTTCTCGCGCAGCTCCTCGGTGGAGGAGTAGGTCTCGACGACGCCCGGCAGCTCCTCGGCGAGGGCCGCGTTGTCGTCGGCGAGCACGAACGTCTCGCAGGCGAGCGCGTCGAAGACGCGGTTGGAGACGAAGCCGTGGCGTCGCATGTCGTCCCAGTGGTCGCAGAGCAGGACCGCGCAGGAGGAGTAGAGGCGGTGCAGGTCGGCGTGGGGGACGTGCTCGGCGACCGCGTGCTCGGGCGCCAGCAGGTCCCAGCCGCGCCCGTAGAGGGCGGGCGGGTGACCGGCCGCGATCGCGTCCCAGACGATCCGCCGGAACTCGCCGCGCCAGTTGCCGACGAAGGCGACCTCGTGCCTCGGCGCCGAGTCCGGCGCGGGGTGGAAGAGCGCGGGGTCGGTGAACTGGAGCAGCGGCTCGACGGGCGTGCGCAGCGAGCGCGCCAGCTCCTCCGCGTGTCGACGCGACGCGACCAGCACGCGGTCGTAGCGTTCGAGCTCCTCGACCGTCGTCTCCTCCGGATGGCTGATCTGCCAGATCAGGTTGAGTCGGCCGGGGGTGGGGTCGCCGGTGCTGCGACCGCGCAGCGCCAGCAGCACGTCGAGGCACTCGGCGGCGGGGCGGTCGGCATCGGCCTCGACCTGCAGGAGGGCCTGGTGCCCGCGCTCCCCCAGCGCTCTGGCCAGCGAGCCGGCAAGCGCCGCGTCGCCGCCACGGCGGGCGGACTCCCAGTCGCGGCCTGCGACGCGGATGCAGAACGCGGGCCGGCGGGCGCTGGAGGCGAGAGCCTCGGCCAGGGCACGGGGGCCGTCGGGGCCGGCGAGGCGCGCGGCGATCGGCTCCGAGGACGCCGCGGCTCGCTCGCCCTCCATCACCCAGTCGAGGCTGAGGCGGCCCCCGGGGGCGGCGCCGATCGCCACGTCCGCGTCGGCCTGCCCGCGGGCCGGCTTCAGCCCGAGGGCCGCGACCGCCTCCCCGACGGCCGCCGGGCACTCGGGGTCGACATGGACCCGGGCGGCGCGCCCGCACCAGGCACCCCCGCCGGCGAGCAGGTCGGCGAGCACACGGCGGCGCAGCATCGGTCCCCAGCGGCGGCGCAGCAGCGCCAGGTCTTTGCCGCCATCGGCCGGGCCTGCCTCGGCCGAGGCGCTCGCCGCGCCGGGCCCGGGCAGCGCGGCGATGCGATGCCCGTCCTCGGCGACCGCGAGGCTCGTCTCGGTCAGCCAGAGCGGGCCGCGGTACGCCGGGGAGGGCGGAGATCGCCGCAGCGCGTCCCGGCGGATCGCGGCGAGTCGGCCGGCCAGCGCCACGGCCGGCTGTGGGACGGTGGGGTCGCCCGCCGGCTGGGCGGCGATCGGGATCGGGGCACCGTCCCTCCACTCGAAGCGCACGGCGGCCTCCGCGGTGGCGGCCAGCCCCGGATCGGCCTGAAGTGGCGCGAGCAGTCGTGCGAGGCGCTCCGGGAGGTCCGCGCCGCCGCCGGTCGCGACCGCGAGCAGGTCTCCCTCGGCCCGCTCGAAGGCGGCGGCGAGGGACGGACCGAGGGAGCGCCGCGGTCCGAGCGGCGCCAGCACGACTTCGCGGAGCGGCAGGGGGGAGGCGAGGATGCGCAAGGCCGCCGGGACCACGCGCAACGGCGGGGCGACGACGATCGCCGACACCCCGCCGCTGCCCTTCGCGCGCCTGCCGGCGGAGAGCACTACGACCGGGGTGCGGGGGAGCCGTCGCCACGAGGAACGCACCGTTGCCGGGGCGAGGCGCTCGACGCGCGCCGCAGCTGCTCGGGCAAGCGGGGCCGGCCCGCCCTCGAGCACGCGCCTGCGGCGGGTCAGCCGGAATCGGTGCTCGCGCAGGGCCGCACCGCGCCGCTCCTCCTCGCCGCCGTCGCGCCCGGGGATCGAGCGGTCGCCGGCGACCAGCGCAACCACGCGGCTGCCGGCCAGCGTGGCTATCGCGCGCCTCGCCACGCCGGCCTCCGCCGCGAGCCGGGAGATCTCCCGCTCGATCCCGTCGCGCCGCGCCAGCTCGTCGCGGACGAGCGCCTCGGCGCGCGCCCGTGCCTCGATCTGCCTGCGCAGCGTCTCCGGGCGCTTGGGGTCCACAGCGGTTCCGAATGTATCCTCCCGAGGCACCGGCGGTGCACCGGAGGCAAGCAAAGACGACGAGTCGGTGAAGGGAATCTGTGGCCATCGTCATCCACGCCGGAATGCCCAAGGCGGGCTCGACCAGCATCCAGCACTGGCTCGCGGACAACTCGACGGACCTGCGGCAGCGGGGCATCGTCGTGATGGCCGCGCCGCGCGACGATGCCGAGCGGATCGCCTTCACGCCTTACGAGGGCGGCAAGATCAACTCCGGCTGGATCCTCGAGAGCGTGGCGCGAAGGCAGGGAGAGGAGGCGCAGCGGCAGGCGGTCGGGGAATTCGTCGATTCGCTCGCCGCGGCGGCGGAGAGATACGGCGACGTCGTCGTCTCGGCGGAGGTGCTCGCCTACCCGTTCTGGGCGCTGCACGCCCCGACGCTCGAGGGCCTGCAGCGGCTCTCGACGAGCCATCCGGTGCGGGTCGCCTACTACGTCCGGCCGCAGCACACGAGCCTCGAGGCGGGCTGGCGCGAGTTCGGCTGGTACCGGCGGATGCCGCCATCGACCTTCCTCGAACGGCGGGCGATGAGCCTTCACTACGCGGCGACGCGGCGCGGGGTTCGAGAGGCGGCGCCCGCGGTCGACTTCGAGCCGCGCCCGTTCAGGGAGGACCTGCTCGACGACGGCGACCTGATCGCCGACTTCGCCGGACGCTACCTCGGGGTCGAGGCGAGCGGCACGGGAGAGCGGGCGAACCGCGGGCTGCCCCTCGAGGTCGTGTCCGTGCTTCGCGCCTCTCCGCCGGGGATGTTCTGGCAACGGAGCTTCGTGAGCAAACGGGTAGACCGGATCAAGGACCTGCTCGACGGCTGGACCATCCCCTCCGAGGAGCGGATCGCCCTCTCGCGCCGCGTGCTCCAGAAGTACGCCCACGAGATGTTCGCCGCCGAAAACACCGAGCTCGGCTGGCCTGACTTCGTGCCTCCTCCCGAGCATGGCGAGGAGATCCCCGGCCTCGAGGCAGTCGACGAGCTATGGGCCCCGCAGGCGTCGGCCGCCGAGCTGGCACTCATGTTCCACGCACTGGACACGGCGGTCTAGAGCTCGTCGTGGCGGTCATCGTTCTCCACGTCGGGCTTCCGAAGACCGGCTCGACCAGCATCCAGCGCTGGATGGCCGCCAATTTCGTCCGGGTGCGGCAGCAGGGCTTCACCCTCGTCGTCGCCCCGGGGATCGAGAGCGGCGAGATCGAGTTCGTTCCCTACGACGGCGAGACTCCCGTCAACTCGGGACGGATCGTGAGTCACGCGATCGGCCGACCCGAGGACGCGCAGGCGCGAATCGCGGACGCCTTCGTCGAGGCGCTCGCGGCGGCAGCCGACCGGTATGAGGGGATCGTCGTGTCGAGCGAGGCTTTCGTCTCGCTCTTCGGATCGTCGCCGGCGCTCGCGGCCCTCCAGCGGCTCTCCACCCGGCACGAGGTGAGAGTCGCTTTCTACGCCCGGCCGCAGCACTCGATCCTGGAGGCGCTTTGGCGGGAGACCGGATACCGCAGCGGCAAAACCCCTTCCGCGTTCCTGGAGGAGCGCGCCGTCTGGCTGCACTATGCCGCCACGCGGAGGCGCGTGTGGGCCGAGGCACCGGGTCTCGGCTTCGAGCCGACCCCGTTCCGCAGGGACCTCCTCAGGTCCGGCGAGGTGGTCGCCGACTTCGCCGACCGATTCCTCGGGGTCGAGGCCGGCCCGAGCGAGTGGGCGAATCCGGGCCTTCCACTCGAGGTGATCAACCTCCTGCGAGTGGCTCCCAAGGACATGTTCTGGGGCGAAGAGCTGCGCGGCAGGCGGTTGAACCGGATCAAGGCCTTCCTCGCCGACAACCCCCTGCCCGAAGACGAGCGGATCGCCCTCTCGCGCCGCGTGCTGCAGAAGTACGCCCACGAGAGGTTCGCAGCAGAAAACGCCGAGCTGGGCTGGGAGGACTTCGTCCCCCCGCCCGAGGATGCCGACGAGCTGCCCGGGATCGAGGCGCTCGACAAGTTGTGGACGCCGCAGGCCTCCGTAGCCGAGCGCGCGCTGCTCTTTCGGGTGCTGGACGCGGCGGTCTAGCGCCTTGGCGACGATCGTCATCCACGCGGGCAGGCCCAAGGCCGGGTCGACCAGCGTTCAGCTGTGGCTGGGCGCAAACTCGTCCGTCCTGCGGAAACACGGCTTCACCGTCGTCGTCGCTCCCCGGAACGAGGCCGAAGAGGTCGTCTTCGTTCCGTACGAGAAGGGCCCGGTCGTCTCCGGGTGGACCGTCGTCAGGGCAACGAGGAAACCGGCCGAGCGGCAGCCTGAGATCGCGGACGTCTTCGCCGAGGCGCTCGCGACGGCGGCGGATCGATACGGCAACGTCGTCGTCTCCAGCGAGGGGTTCGCCGGCATGTTCGGCGCGCTCCCCGCCCTCGAATCGCTGCAACGCCTTTCGGTTCGCCACGAGGTGCGAGTCGCCTACTACGCACGACCACAGCACACGAGCTTGGAGGCGATGTGGCGGCAGGCCGGATACCGGAGCGGGATGTCCCCCTCTGCGCACGTGGTGCGAAACGGCTCTGCGCTTCGCTACGCCGAGACTCGCAGGCGCGTCCGTTCCGTCGCGCCCGGGCTGAACTTCGACCCGGTGCCGTTTCGTCGAGACCTGCTCGAGTCGGGGGACGTGGTCGCCGATTTCGCCCGCCGGTTTCTCGGCGTCGAGGCCGGGAAGACCGTGTGGGCGAATCGGGGGCTGCCGCTCGAGGCCGTCAACCTGCTCCGTGCGGCGTCCGACGGCACGTCCTTCGACGTCACCCGCAACGGGCGGGGCGCACGGCTCAAGCGCCTCCTCGCCGACAACCCCCTGCCCGAAGACGAGCGGATCGCCCTCTCGCGCCGCGTGCTGCAGAAGTACGCCCACGAGAGGTTCGCAGCAGAAAACGCCGAGCTGGGCTGGGAGGACTTCGTCCCCCCGCCCGAGGATGCCGAAGAGCTGCCCGGGATCGAGGCGCTCGACGAGCTGTGGACGCCGCAGGCGTCGCCGGCCGAGCTGAGGTTGCTGGTCCGTGCGCTGGACGCCGCGATCCGATGACGGCGGCGGGCGGCCGACACGGGGGCGGCACGGGGCCGATGTCGCATGCCGAGCTGGTCGAGTGGCTGCGGGGTCGCCTGGACGACGGGGCTCCGGCGGCTCTCGTTCGCTTCGGAGACGGCGAGGGCAAGCTGCTCGTCGCCGAGCAGGGCGACGAGGGATCGATGCGGTTGGCGGTGGACAAGCTCGGGCGGGAGACCGGGCGCCCGTTCACCCCGGACGAGGCGCTGGAGGTGAAGGCCCTCGTCGCGTTCGCGTTTGACGAAGCCGACTTACTCGGGATCGGATACGGCGACCGGTTCGTGGAGGAGCACAAGGCCTGGATGGACAGGCTGGCCGCGATCTACGCCGAACGGGTGGCCGCGGGCAGGCAACCGGCCAGGCTGGCTCACTGCCTGTTCAGCCACGACCTGCTCGGCGACCTGCCCCGGCTGCTCGCGGGCCGGCGCGTCAGCGCGATCTCCTGCCGCGACATAGGGCGGGCTCTCGAAGTCGACTGGGGGGTCGAGGACGTCGTGACCTATCAGGTGCCTTCGCAGCACCTGGTGCGTGACGTGGACGGCGACTACGAGTTGGCCATGCACGGCGCCGCGATCTGGCCCGACGTCCACGACCGCATCCGCTCGGAGCTGACCGTGCGCGAGCCGGGCGAGGTCTTCCTCGTCGGCGCGGGCCTGTTCGGCAAGGATCTCTGCATCCAGGTCCGCCGGAAGGGAGGCATCGCGCTCGACATGGGCTCCGCTCTCGATCGCCTCGCCGGCAAGATCACGAGAGGACCGAGGCGGCGCGTCCTCGACCTCTACGCGGGCGGGATGCCGGTCGCCGACATCGCCGCCGAGCTGCGGCGGCGCTACGGGGCCGAGGTCGATCCCGAGGCGATCTCGGACGGTCTCGACGAGGCGGTCGACGTCGGCAGATGGCGCGGACGGCGGCTGCGCTCGGCTTACTCGACCGTCCACGTCGCAACCGTCGAGCTCAACATCGTCCAGGATGGGGCGGTGCGAAGCCGGCCTTTGGACCTCGCCTTCGGAGCTCGCCCCGATCGACTGGAGCCGCTCGGATTCTGGTGGCAGGGCGCCGACGCGACGGAGCCCTTGTCGGCGATCGCCGCCGATCTCCGTCGGCGTGGCGTTCGCGACGTTCCGCGCCCCCGTGTGGAGGGCAGCGAGGGATTCGCCGCTCCGGCGGTCGGGGAGGTGCGCCGCCTGGCTGCCAGGGCGGTCGCGGCTCGGGGCGGTCGCTTCGACGACGAGTTGGATGCGAGCCGATTCGTCTGCCTGGCCATGCTCCGCGCCGCGAGAAGGTAGGACACCCGTGGCCAGGATCGTCATCCATGCCGGCATGGGCAAGACCGGCTCGTCGAGCGTGAAGCACTGGCTGGGCACGAATACGGACCTTGTTCGGCAGGGTGGCTTCACCCTGGTCGTAGCGCCGCCCAGCGAGGCAGGGGAGATCGCCTTCGCCCCGCCGGAGGGCCGCGCGATCGGCTCGCGGTGGGCGATCGAGTGGGTGCTTGCCGATCCGGCCGACGTCGCGCGGAGAGCCGACCGGCTCGTCACCGCCCTCGACGCCGCCGCCCGCCGGTACGGCGACGTCGTCATCACGGCGGAGGCCTTCGAGCGGCCCTTCTACGACCTGCACGAGCCGATCCTGACGGCTCTCCAGCGCCTCTCCGGCCAGCACGAGGTGCGGGTCGCCTACTACGTGGGGCCGCAGCACTCGAGCCTGGAGGCGCGCTGGAGACAGGCCGGCTTCCGCGGACGGCTAGGTCCTTCCGCCTACGTCGAGAGACGGGTAGGTCTTCTGCGCTACGCCGCAACTCGGCGCGGGGTCCGCTCGATCGCACCGGGCCTCGACTTCGAGCCGAGGCCGTTCCGCAGCGACCTGCTCGACGGAGGCGATCTGGTCACCGACTTCGCGAGGCGGTTCCTCGGCGTCGAGGCGGCCACCTCGGCGCGGATCAACCGCGGCCTGCCGCTGGACGTGGTGAACGTTCTCCACGCGGCGCCCCCCGGCATGTTCTGGGACCGTGGTTACGGCAACAGGCGCGTGAAGCTGATCAAGCGCCTGCTCGAGGGACGTGAGCTGCCGGAGAGCGAGCGAGCGCTCCTCTCGCGGCAGGTCCTCCGCAAATACGCGCACGAGACCTTCGGCGCCGAAAACGCCGAGTTGGGCTGGCCCGATTTCGTGCCCCCGCCGGACGACCCGAAGGGCACGCCGGGCCTGGAGGCGCTCGATCGTCTCTGGGAGCCACAGGCCTCGCCCGCCGAGCTCGCCTTCCTGCTCCGAGCGCTCAGTGCGGCGATCGAGGAGTAGAAAGAGACCCTCGCCGGACTACACTCGCCGAAGAAACCGCCTGTTTGTCAGGTACCCGCCCCAGTCGAGACAGCAAGGAGGAGGGGCCACTCGATGGCCAAGATCGTCATCCACGCAGGGATGCCCAAGGCCGGCTCGACCAGCATCCAGGTGTGGCTGGAAAAGAACTGGAAGTGGCTGCGCGAGAGGGACCTGACCGTCCTGGTTGCGCCGCGAAGCGACTCGGGCGAGATCGCCTTCGAGCCGTACGGAGAGGGGCCGGTCGATTCCGGCTGGATGATCGAGGAGGTGCGACGGGCGCCCCTCGCTGCCCAGCGGAAGACAGCCGGCGGTCTCGTGGACGGGCTCGCCGAGTGTGCGGACCGGTTCGGCGACGTGCTGGTCTCCAGCGAGCATTTCGCGATCCCGTTCTGGAGGGTGAGCGGTCCGGCGCTGGCCGCCTTCCAGCAGCTCTCCGCGAGCCACGAGGTGGTCGTCGCCTACTACGCCCGGCCGCAGGACTCCAGCCTGGAGGCGGCCTGGCGACAGGCCGGCTACCGCACGGGTTCGCCCCCCTCCGTCTACATCGCGGAGAACGCGCTCCGGATGGACTACGCGGCCACCCGCACGGCGGTGCGGCAGGCCGCTCCGGGGCTCGGGTTCGAGCCGAAGCGGTTTCGCACCGATCTGCTCCACCGTGGCGACGTCGTCAGCGACTTCGCCCGTCACTTCCTCGGCATCGAGCTGGAGGGGGAGACCGAATGGGCCAACCGGGGGCTTCCGCTCGAGGTGGTCAACGTGCTCCGGGCGGCTCCGCCCGCGATGTTCTGGGACCCGAGCTACGGCAACTTGCGGATCGCGCGGATCAAGACACTGCTCGACGGGGAGCGATTTCCCGAAGACGACCGTGTTGCGCTCTCCCGGCAGGTCCTGCGCAAGTACGCTTACGAGCGGTTCGGGGATGGCAATGCCGAGCTGGGGTGGGAGGACTTCGTGCTGCCGCCCGACGACCCCGACGGCGTGCCCGGGCTGGAGGCGCTCGACTGGCTCTGGACACCGAGCGCCTCGCCGGCCGAGCTCTCGCTCATCTTCCGGGCGCTGCGGGCGGCGATCTAGGTGCATGTCGGATCGCGCGTGCGTCTGTTCCGAATGTAGACTCGGATGGGACCTATGAGCGCCGACCGGTTGGGGGAGATTGAGGCGGACCGCCTGGGGGCTGCCGTCTTCGAGCAGCGGCGCCTCTCGCACATGCTGCGCCAGCGCGGGAGCGAGATCGAGGCCCTGCGCGACGAGCGCGAGCGGCTCACGGTCAAGGAGCGCCTGGCGCGGGAACGGGAGGAGCGGCTGCAGGAGGAGCTCCGCGACCTCGAAGGAAGGCGCGCCTCGGCGAGCGCCGCGAGAGAGCAGCTCGAGTCGGAGCTGAAGAAGGCGGGCTACGAGGCCCGGCGCGCCGAGCGACGCGTCGCCAAGGTCGAACACGACGCCGCGGAGGCGAGCAAGCAGAGCCGCGCCCGGATCGAGACCCTGGAAGGCGAGGCAGCGAAGGCGAGCAAGCAGAGCGCGGCCCGAATCGAGACCCTGGAGGGCGAGCTGGCGAAGGTCGAGAAGGAGCGCCAAGAGCTCAAGGGGCAGCTCGAGAAGACGGCCCGCGAGCACGGGCGCCTCGAAGCGGAGCTGAAGCAGGCCGGCTACGAGGCCCGGCGTGCCGAGCGCCGCGTCGCCAAAATCGAAAGCGACGCCGCGGAGGCGAGCAAGCAGAGCCGAGCCCGGCTCGAGGCCCTCGAGGGCCGGCTCGCAAAAACCACGCGCGACGCCACGCGCGAGCGGGGGCGCCTCGAGGCGGAGCTGAAGCAGGCCTATTACGAGGCCCGGCGCGCCGAGCGACGTGTCGCCAAGGTCGAAGGCGATGCCACGGAGACGCGCAGGCAGAGCGGGCTCAAGATCGATTCGCTCGCCTCCCAGCTGCGCCGCGGGCGCGAGGCCGAGGAGGCGGCGCTGAAGGCGCACCGGCAAGCGGTGCAGGAGCGCGACGAGGCGATCGCATCCCGCCATCAGGCGGTTGCCGCCGCCACGGACTCGGCCCTGCGCCTGAAAGGGACGGCCATGCGCCTGGGGGAGACGGCTACGGAGCTGGGCCGGGTCCAGCGGGAGATCGAGCTTCGAGTTGCGCGCGAGCGGGAGCGGGAAGCATTGCTGGAGCGCTCCGACCGCAGTCTCGATGCCGTGGCCGAGCACCTGCTCCGGGCCAGGGCGTCGAGGAGCTGGCGCTGGGGCCACGCGCTCGCCCAGGCGTTTCGCACGCTGACCTTCCGCCGCCGTTCGAGCCGCAGCGCGATGGACGCCGCGCTCGACCGGCTGGAGGCCCGGGGGGCGAGCTCGCCAGAGACGGGATGAGCACCGGGCCCGCAGGCGCCGTGGTGCCGCCGCCGGGGCGTGCGGCGATTGCCAGGCGTCTGCGCGGCGAGCTGGGCCCGCCGCCGCAACGCGGCGAATGGCCGCCGGTCTCGATCGTCGTCGTCAACCGGGACGGGGAGGGCCACCTGCGCCTGCTTCTGCCGCGCCTGGCGGAGGCGACCGACTACCCCCGGCTGGAGCTGATCCTCGTCGACAACGGCTCCCGCGACGGATCGGTGGAGTACGCGCGTGCTCAGCGCCTGCCCTTCCCGCTCACCGTCGTCGAGAACCCCGACAACCTCTCCTTCTCGGATGCCAACGACGATGGTGCCGAGCGTGCCGCCTTCGACCTGCTTCTCTTCCTCAACAACGACGTCGAGCCCTTCGAGCCGGGCTGGCTGAAGGAGCTGGTCGCCTGTCTCGAGGGCACCGACGCGGCCGCCGCGGGCGCGACGCTCATGCGCGGCGAGCGGCGCGGCGGCGGCTACGTCGTCCAGCACCGGCGGGTGGAGCTGGCGGGCGAGGTCGGTTTCGTCAGGGTGTCGAACGCGGGAGACGGAGATGCGCTCGGGCCGCCGGCCGCCGACGTGCCGGCCCTCGCCTCTACCGCGGCCTGCCTGCTGATCCGTCGGGAGCCCTTCGAGCGGGTGGGTGGCTTCACCACCGGCTATCTGTGGGGCTGGGAGGACGTCGATCTGGGGCTCAAGCTGATGAGCGGGGGGGATCGAGTCGTATGCAGCAGGCGGAGCTTCCTTTTCCACCATGAGTCGAGCAGCCGCTCGGCCCGGAGTCACGAGTGGCAGCGGACGACGCGTGCTCACAACCGGCGCCTGTTCGCCCAGCGCTGGGGTCCGCAGGTGCGCCGCGAGTACCTGCTCGACAGGATGGGGGAAGGCGGCTTCTGGACCGACGGCCGCCCGCCGCTGCTCGCGGTCGCTCTCTCCGGGCGCGCGGAGCTGGACGCCGCCGCCGGCGAGCTCGCCGACGCGGTTGAGGAGCAGGGGTGGAGGGTGACCCTGGTCGCCCCGCACGAGGACGAGCCGAGCGACGTGCCGGAGGACTCCGACTTCGTCCTCCTCACCCAGCCCTCGGCCGGTGCCTCGCTGCACCCGGGGCTGGTGTGCGTTCCCTGGATTCACGACGGCGTCGAGGCCTGGGCAGACGCACCGCTGCTGCGCAGGGCCGAGCTGACGCTCATCGCGCACCTGGACACGAGCCCCGACCTCGAGGCCGGGGGGATCGCGCCGGTGCTGTTCGGGGGAGCCGACGACGCGGGAAGGCTGATCGGGCTCCTGCGCGAGCGGACCCAGCGTCTGCGCTTCTGCCTGAAGCTGTCGCGCGACCGCACGCTGGACCCCGTGGCGACGGCACTGCGCCGCTCGCTCGACGCTCGCGGCCATGCCTGCACCGTGCAGCTCGCCGACGAGTGGGAGCTCCTTGGCGGCGCGACCGCCGACGTGGCGCTCGTCTTCGGCGACGCCGGGGAGTACGAGACCAAGCCGGCCCAGCTGAACGTCCTCTGGGCGCCAGAGCCGCCGCGCCCGACCGAGTGCGACCGGTGGGACCTGGTCCTGATCGCCGACGAGTCCGCAGCCGCATCGCTCCAGCCCGAGACGCCGACGCTGGTCGCGCCGCTCGATCTCGGCTCGACCGGCGACGCGGCGGAGCCGCTGCTGAGCCTCGTCGCCCAGGCCGCCGCGCGGGACGGCGTCCCGTCGCACGTCGCGGCGCGTTAACTCAAAATCAATTGAGTAAAGCGGCCGGGCGCGCTAAGGATCGCTCGTCCTCCGACAACGTCGAAAGGGAGAGCAATGACCCGCAATCTCGGGATTCTCGGCCTCGTCGTCGCCGTCGTCCTGGCGATGAGCGCATTCGGCGCATCGTCGGCTTCGGCGGTCGGCGAGTTCACATCGACCGTCTACCCGCAGCACGTGGTCAGCTGGGACGTCGAACCAAACGATCAGTTGACAGGGACCGGCTCGCAATTGACCTGTGCGGAACAGACCTTCACAGCGGATCTCGGCGCACCGAGCCCTGCGGCCTCGTTCGTGCCGCAGTACGGCACCTGCCGGACACTCGGCGCTGCCTTCGACAACGTCACAACCACAACCAATCAATGCGTCTTTGAATTCACAGTCACCACAACAGCCTCGGCGGACGAGCACAGAGGCAGCGTTCACCTCAAATGCCCGACCGGGAAATCGATCGAATTCCATCACTTCTCGACCCAGGCCAACCACGCGAATGGAATCCAGAGCTGCACACTCACAGTGAGTCCACAGACCGCTCCGGAGGAGGTGGTCTACACAAACAGGACATTCAGCGAGGACATCGAGATCCACGCGGCGTTCACCCTGCCGACGCAGACCCACGGACCTTGTGTCTTCGGCCTGACAGTCAACTCGACCACAACGAACGACGTGACCGCGACACTTGAAACCACAAGCGGGGATCCGATCCACATCGGATAGGTCTGAGCGCGCTCCTACTTAGTTGACGCCGCCGCCCGCCGGGCGGTGGCGTCCAGCTCGGCTTCGGCCGTCGGCGCCGCCGAGGTCTCGGGATCGGTGAGCTCGGTGAGGCGCACGTAAAGGTCCTCGACCTCGCTGGGCAGCTCGACCTCGGCATCGGGGCCTCGCCCGGTTCCCTCGCGGTGGTGCCAGAGCCGCTCGTCCAGGTGCTCGGCGAGCGTCGTACGCTGAGCGTCGGTCAGCGTGGCGAAGCCGAGGAACTGCGCCAGGCGCCTCGTCTGGAGCTGCCAGTCCTCGAAGTAGCGCTCGTAGGAGACGAACAGGCGGGGCGACCCGCTCGTGTGGACGATCGCGCTCGTCGTGTAGCGCAGCCACAGCCGCAGCGCCTCGTCCTGCTCGACGCCGTCGCGCGCCTGGAGCGAGGCGGCCACGTCGAGCGGGTGGCGCACGCAGAGCACGTATCGCAGGCGGGACTCGACGTGGCGCATCCGCGGCAGCAGCTCCTGCCAGAAGGGCAGGGTCAGGCAGGTGCGGGGGTCCTTCCAGCCCCACAGCGGCGAGCTGCCGAAGCTCTGCTGCACGATCGACCGCGCCCTGCGGCGATGCGGCTCGAGGCGGGGGTCGGCCTCCCAGCCGGGCTCGAGCGGTGGGGGGTGCCGCCAGCGCTGCCGGGGCGCGTCGCCCAGGGTCGCGAGGATGTCCTCGTCGAGGTCGGCGATCGCCTCGTGCTCCCAGAAGCCCGCCGGGTTGTTCCCGCCGGCGGCAGGCATCAGCTCCCGCTCTGGGCCGAGGTCGACGCCGAGGAGGTTGAGGATGCGTGCGGTCACCGACGTGCCGCTGCGCGACATGCCGAGGACGCAGACGGCCGCACCGTGGGAAGCGCGCCTCCCGTCTCGACGGGGACCGCTCCGTTCGAGCGCAGCGGCGAAGTGCGCATGGAGCTCCGCGTCGATCTGGTTGTGGGCGAGGATCAGCGAGCGCGTCCGCGAGTCGGGTCGTCCGCGGGCGGCGCTCTCGTTCAGCCGAGGCACGCTGAGGCGGTCCCAGCCGAAGGCCGTCGCGAAGTGCTCCACGGAGCGCTCGTACTGCTCGTGGACGCCGACCACGTAGTGGCGGGTGAGGACGCCGAGCGCCTCGTCGCGCAGGTCGTACCCCCTCGGCGGCGCCCCGGTCCAGTAGCCGAGCTTCGACTCGTCTCGCCACGGGGCGAGGACGTTGCGGGCCTGCGCGTTGAAGAACCCGCTGAACAGCTCGTCGGGCTTGCCGCGGGGGTCGCCGCCGCCGAGCTCGCGGTAGAGGTCGGCCAGGGTCCATTCGCGCCGGAGGAGCTCTCGGCCTATCTCGGTCCCCCGCCCGGCGTGCCTCTCGGCGCGCCCCATGGCGAGCAGGAAGTGGTAGAGCGACCAGACGCGCTCGACCGGATCGCGCAGCATGCAGAAGGCCCGGAAGGGGCGGTCGAGCGTCGGCATGAGGCGGTTGGCGTCGTGGCCGGCGACGCACCTGATCGACCGCCGCCCCTCGTCGGGGAGCGATTCGTACCAGCCGCGGTACCACTCGACCAGATCGAGCTCGGTCCCGGCCGCGAGCGAGTCGCGGTAGGCCCGATCGACCTCGCCATAGACCTGGGCCACCTCGCCCTCGCCGTAGTTCCCGCGCACGAGCCCGAGCAGCGAGGTCCCGCCGCTCTTCGGCAGGTGGTGGTAGATCAGCAGCGGCGAATCGGTTCGAGCCGCCATCGGTCCGCGGCTAGAGCCCGAGGCAGTTCTCGGAGCGGTAGAAGACGCTCGTCTCGCCGCGGTTGGGGGCGATCGGGCCGAGGCCGGTGAACCGCAGCCGCTTGAAGCCGTGCTCCGCGAGGTACGCCATGCCGACGTTGTAGCGACTGCGATGGCTGTCGTCCCAGATCACCACGCCGTCGCCTGTGAGCGCCGGCAGGCACTGCAGGGCGCAGTTGACCCGGTCGCGTCCGTCGATGATCACGATCTCGTAGGTGGCGCCGGTGCGCAGGGGGGTGCGGCAGTAGTCCCCGTCCGTCTCGAGTGGGACCTCGAGTATGCGCACGTTGTCCGGGGCTTCCCCGGCGACCTTCTTCGCCCACTCCGGGTCGTGCTCGACGGCCGTCACGTGCTTGGCGCAGCCGGCCCACCACCGGGTGGAGTTGCCGCTGCCGAACTCGAAGACGCTGTGGTCCGTCCTGACTCGCTCGCGCAGGAAGTCGATCGCGGCATAGCGGTACCAGGGAATCGGCCGGCCCTCCGCGTCCACCGAGGCCCCCCTGACGCAGCTCTCGATCCAGCCGGTTTCGAGCAGGTAGGAGCGAGCCTTCATCAGCGCCTTGCGCTGCTTCGGATCGTGGGCTGCAGAAGTCATCGGTCGCGTCGCATGGTCGTGGTTCTTTCTCGGTCTCGGCTAATCTTCTCAGCCGCCGGTGTCGCTGGCTGACGGGTGCAGGGAGCGCCGAGCATCGCGTATGCCCACCTTGCCATTCAACCTCCTCCAGCGACTCGACCTTCCCCTCACGGAGTACGTCTCGGGGCGCATCGGATACGTCCACGACGCCTTCCTGCCCTTTCCCTACGAGATCCGAGAGTCCCTGCCCGACGACGGTCGAGACCTCGTGGTGCTGATCGGGAAAAAGAATCGCGCCGAGGGAATCAGGGCGGTGGGCGAACGTTCGGGCCGGGCCGTGATCGCCTTTGCGGCCGGTGACGCGGGAATCCGCGCCGCGTACCTGAAGGGACAGGACAGTCTTCCGCCGAACGTCGTAGCCGCCTTCGCCGTCAACAACGAACTCGCCGACAGGCGGGCTGTCTCCGTGCCGCTCGGGGTGCGAGCCAGCAACCTGCGGGCGCTGAAGTTCGTCAGGCAGAACCACCGCGGCGGTAAGTGCGGCCTGCTGTACGGGAACTTCACGCTCAACGACCAGTACTACCACCCCGACAGGGCCGGAACGCCGCACATCCGTGAGCGCCTGGTCGCGCGCCTGCGCGACACGTCGTGGACCGCGCTCGACATCAGCGACGATCATCGCAAGGAGCCCGCGAACCTCGTCGACTACTACGCTCGCACCGCCGGCCACAGGTTCGTGCTGTCTCCGGAGGGCAACGGCGTCGATTGCTACCGGACCTGGGAGGCGCTCTACCTCGGAGCGATCCCGATCGTCATGGTGAGCACGGTCACCTCCGAGTTCGCCGGCCTGCCGATCCTCTTCACGAACGACTACAGCGAGTTGAGCGAGGAGTACCTCGAAGAGCGCTGGCAGGAGATGTCGTCACGCTCGTTCCCGATCGAGCGGATGATGAAGGCCTGGTACACGAATCGCTTCCTGGACGCCGTCTCGACGCTGGACGACCCTCGCTTCGTCTGCTGGCAGGTGGACGAATCTCCGTCCTGGAAGTTCGTCAAGACGCTCGAACGCTCGTCGCGTTCACCGAGTGGGGTGGTGGCCGAGACGCCGAAGCCGCCCTTCACCGGGCCTCGCGACGCGATGCGGCCCGACGACTGGACCGTGTCGGGCTCGCTGCGGCTGGCACAGCTGGACGGAGGGCTCGGCGTAGCGGTCCAGGGCGAAGGGCCCGGCGCCGCCGATCTTCCCTTCGAGACCATCGCCGGGGGGCCGTTTCGGATCGTCGCCAGGGTCGGATCCGAGGCGGGCCACGGCGACACCCTCGAGCTGATCGTCAGGGCCGGGCGGGAGATCATCGCCCGAGCCGAGGTCCACGACGCCGAGACGACGGTGGACCTGCCCTTCCGCGCACGCTCTGACCGGACGGTGCTGTCGATCAGGGCTGAGGCCGCGGCGCCGGAGGCCTCCTGGCTGCTCGGCGGGCTGGCGATCGAGGCGAAGCTCTGACCCCTCGACTCCAGGAGAGCCGCCTAGCTAGCGGGTGACGATCTCGAACCGCACGTCGCCCGGGCGAGCGACCACGAACTTGGGAAAGAAGCCGCAGAGCGGCCTTTCGACCCGGGCGGCGAAGTGCTCCGCGGCACGGGTCACACCGCGCTTCACGAGGAAGTCGTCCCCGATCAGCACACCTCGCTCGCTGAGCAGCTCCCAGTACGCGTTGAAATCGCGCAGCGCCGGCTCGTATTGATGCGCGGCGTCTATGTGGGCGACGTCGACCCGCAGGCCGAGCCGTTTCATCACCACCGCCGCACTCTCCGAGGTCATCGGAAGCGGGACGATGTAGTCCGAGACCTCGTTGCGGATCACGTTCGCGAGAAAGGTGTAGAAGAGCTGGGGGTAGCCGTGCCGAAGCCGAAGCGACTGGTAGCGGTCGCCGGCATGGTCGGCGAGCACGTGCTCGGGCGAGCCGAGCCATGTATCGACGCAGACGATCTCGCAGCGGAGCCCGAGCTCGCGGACGATCTTCGCCATGTGGATGCTTGCGGTGCCCTTCCACACGCCGACCTCGACGATTCGCCGCGGGCGAACCTGCTCGATCACGTCGCGAAAGACGTTGGCGTAGGAGTTCCAACCCTGGAGGTCGTCCGGATGAGCGTCGACGTCGACGCCCGCGTAAGGGCTCTTCTCGTAGAGCAGGCTCAGGGTCGCCTCGTTGGGCGGTCCGCTCCCATCGGGCTCCGGGACGCCTTCCAGCGCGCCGAGGTCGCCCTCCACCACGGCGAAGTGAGAGCGCTTCAGCTCGGCGCGGTCGGGGACCGTCGCCACTAGACGAGCCTCGGGGTCTCGGGGAACGGCCTGAAGGTCGGCCGCCCCTCGCCGCGGGTCACCTTGCTGGCCATCTTGTCGAGCGCCGAGCCCATGTCGAGGGCGATGCCGCCGAGCTCCCGTATCCGTATGCACAGCTCCTTCCCGAACACACCCGCCCCGACGAGGAAGACTTCGCCCTGCTTGCGCACCTCGACGTCGGCACGGAGGTCCCTGTAGAAGTCGGGCCAGATCGGCACGTCGTGGAGGGCGGACTCGTAGGCGCCGTCGACGTCGCGCACCACGTACTGGGAAGGCACCTGGTACACGGCGACGTCATGGGCTCCGTACTCGTCTTCGAGGCTGGAGCGAACGTCTCGGCACGAGACGACGCTCACGCGCCGTCCGCTGACCAGCTCGGGCATGGCCCTGTACAGGTCGCCGTTGACCAGGCAGTGCGCCAGGTAGGTCGGTTTGCGGCCGTTCGCAACCCGTTCGGCGTAGATCGACGCGATCCGCTCGCCCCACTGCTTGTGCTCGTCGGGGAAGCTGGCGCCGATTCGCAGGCCGAGCACGTCCGCCTCGTCGAGGGCCTTCGTCACCAGCGCCTTGACCTTGAACATCTCCTCGGCCGAGAAGGTGAGGCCGGTCTGGCGGCGCAGCTTCTTGATCGCCATCTTCTCGGAGGCGGCGTCGCCGGGCTCGGCGGCCAGCACTCTTCCCTCGCCCTCTCCGAACCGGACCATGGCGCCGGGCGTACGGGTCGAGATCCAGCGTTTGACCATGCGGACCGTCTGCATCCTCGACAGGTTGCGCGAGCCGTCCGCCATCTCGGTGCCGGCGATCACCGTGCCGACTCCCGCGCGAACAGGGCGTACTCGGAGAGAGCCGCGCGCAGGATCGAATGCTTCTCGGCCTCGGCGACCGCGGCGCCCTGCATCTGCCGTCGCAGCTGCGTGTCGTCGACGAGGCGCCGCAACGCTGCGGCGACCGACTCGAGCCGCAGGGTGTCGACCAGCAGCCCGTTCTCCTCGTGGCGGACGAAGCCGGCCGTCCCACCGATGCGCGGTGCGATCGCGGTGCAGCCGCAGGCCATCGCCTCGAGCGCAGTGCGCCCGAACGCCTGATAGGTGGAGGCGTCGAGGAAGACGTCGGTGTCACGGAGCAGCTTCGCGACCGCCTCGCGCGACAGCAGTCCGAGGTGCGGGCCCGGCGCGGGGCAGCCGAGGGCCTCGAAGCTCTCCTCGGGGCAGCCGAACGTGGTCACCTCGACTCCGTCGCCGTAAGTGGCGACGAGGTCAGAGAGTGCGTCCAGCGTCAGCACGGGCTGGCGCCGCGGGGTTCGTGGCCGGACCATCGCCGCGACGCGGACCGGGCTGTCGGACGGCTCGACGCGGCCCTGGGTGGAGTAGATCGCCCGGTCGAGGCTCGGCTCGACCTTGGCGACGTCCACGCCGTGCAGGTGGCCGATCAGGTTGCGCAGCCAGTGCGTCTTGGCGAAGACGAGCTGCCCGTGGACGGCTGTGTAGGAGTCCAGTGCCTCGACCAGGCGCGAGGAGCCGGGCTCGACGAAGAACGGCTCGTAGTCCTGTGCGTAGTAAGCGGGCAGGAAGCCGCCGTCGCGGTCGTGGATTCTCCCCACGGCGGCGACCGTCGAGTAGTGGGTCGCGACCACCACGTCGGCGGGCGCGGCGAGGCGGGCGAGATCGGCCTCGCCGGAATAGGGGACGAAGACGTCAGCCGCATCCGAGTAGCTGGCGTGCGCACGCTCCAAGGCGTCGCCCGCGATCGCGATTCGGGCCGGCACGCCGAGCCGGCGCAGGCCGGAGGTCTCCTGGTAGACCGAGTGGACGCCGCCGCCGGATCCGTCGGGCATCCCGTGCAGCACGAAGAGGATCTCCAGTGGGTCCGGGTTGGCGGCGCGGAAGGCGTCGATCGTCGACGCTTCGTCGGCGGTCGCGATCTTCGTCGTCTCCCGCAGGCTCTCCAGCTCGCTCATCTCGTCGAGCTCGGCGAGCAGCTCGCGCACCCGCTCGGCGCCGTGCTTCTCGAGGAAGAGCTTGTAGTTGCGCTGCGCGACCTCGTCGCGCCCGGCGCTCGTATAGGAGCGCGACTTGCTGTGGAAGACGTAGGCGTCGTCGGCGAGCGCGAGCGAGAAGCCGGCGTCGCGCGCGCGGATGCTGAAGTCGTTCTCCTCGCAGTAGCCGGAGCCGAAGCGCTCCTCGTCGAACAGGCCGACCCGCTCGATCGCCTCCCTGGAGATCGCGTAACAGAAGCCGTTGACGAAGGGAACGCGCGGCCGCTCGCGGCCCGACAGCTCGCTCAGCAGGAGCGCCATCGCATCGACGGTCATCCAGGACGGCAGCTCGTTGACCGCCCAGCGGCCGTTTTCCTCGACGGTGGGCACAGACTGGTGGGTGGCGGCGTTGGAGAGCGGTCCGGCGACGGCGATCCGCGGGTCGGATTCGAGGCAGGCGACGATTCGCTCGAGCCAGCCCGGGGTGACGATCGTGTCGCTGTTGAGCAGGACCACGTGCGCGCCGGTCGAGGCGCGCAGGCCGACGTTCGCGGCGCGGGTGTAGCCGTGCTCGGGACCATCGTTGCGGAGCAGCTCGATCTCGGGCTCCTGCCAGGCGACCCGCTCCAGCAGGGCCGCCGTCTCCGGCCTGCTGCCGTCGTCGACCACGATCAGGTGGAAGGGGCGCGTGGCGCTGTGCAGCAGCGACCAGAGGCAAGTGCGCACGTCCTCCCACGCGTCGTGGACGCAGACGACGACGTCGACGCCCGGATGCTCCGGCTCGCTGTCGGCGGCGCGGCCGACGAGCATGCCGCGCCGGTCGCGCGGGAGGGGACCGCTCAGCTCCTCCTCGGCAGCGGCGTCCCCGGGGGCGAAGAGCGCTTCGTAGCGCGCCTGGAAGCTGCCGCGGAGCGCCGCCTCGGCGGACCGGGCGCGCTCGGCCCGGTCGGGCCTTGGTCGGGCACCGGGCACGGCGGATGCCGGTGGGGCTTGCGGGGACGCAGGGGGGGACGGTGCGGACGCCGGCGCGGCGATCGGCGCCGCCGCTTGCGGGGAACCCAGGTCGCTCCGCGCCTCGACGAGGAGCTCGGCGGCGGCATCGAGCGCCGACTGCCTCGCCGGGCGTCGCAGCAGCAGCCGGGAGATCCCGCGCAGGAAGCCGTGCCCGTAGCGGAAGGAGCGCGAGCGAGCGGTTCGCTCGACGTCCTCCGCCACTGCGTCGACCAAGGCGATGCGGGCAGCCCTCTGCCGGTCCAGCGCCTCCAGGCGTCGACCGAGACGCCGTTCCTCGCGTTCGGCCTCGCTCAGCTCGTCACGCAGATCGGCGAGCCGCTGCCCGAGATCGACCTCTGCCTCCCGCACGCAACGCAGCGTACCCAACTGGGCGTCGACCCTCACGAGTGACGGCGCGTCTCGACCAGCCATGGGGCGGTCCAGTCGGGGTATCGCTTGGCCACCGGCGCGAGCGCGGCGATCGCCGCGGTGAGATCGCCGCGGCAGTGGGCACGGGCCGCCTCGCCGATCCGCTCGACGTCGTCTGGGTCGAGCGCCGGGTCGACCTTGCAGATCGCCGGCGTCCGTCCCTCGACCAGCTCGCTCATCAGGGGCCAGAATGCCCCTCGCGCCAGCAGCTGGCGGGCGAATTCATGCTCGGCGCCGCGCACGGCGAGCACGCGGACCGAGTCGTGGGCCGCGACCCGCTGGGCGTGGAAGACGTCGAGCAGGTCGTCCCAGGCGACGACCATCTCGACCCGGGTCTGGGGGGCGGCAGCGATGACGGGCTCGAGGTCGGCGACGTGGAGCTGGAGATCGGGGGCCGGTGCGCGCTCGGGGAGCTCGGGGTCGAGCAGCGTCTGGGGGCCTAGGGCAATCGTTCGCTCGGCGCCGATCAGACAGCCGAACAGGATCGCCGCGTAGCCGCCCATCGAGGAGCCGACCGTGAGAACCCGCTCGGCCCCGGCGCCGGCGATCTCCTCCTCGATCCGGCCGGCGATCTCGTCGACCGTGCCGCCGACGCCCGGAAGGCCGGCGTTGTACCAGCTGTCCGACAGGTCCCGGAGGAGGATCCTCGTCGCGTCGGGAAAGTGCCGGTCGAGGCCGAGGAAGTGGAAGCGGGTGGGGTATACGCCGCGGGCGCTGAACGCCACGATCGCCGTGTCCGAGCTGCCGCGGGTCGAGCGCAGCGCCGGCGGGCCCGCGGCGCCCTGTCGTCTCGGCACCGACCTAGCCACGTCCGGCCCGGGCGCTGCGCAGCACCTCGACGGCGTGGTCGGAGTGAAACGTGGCGACCGCGCGATCGAGGAAGTGGAAGCGGACCCCGGCCTCCCAGAGGCGCCGGACGAGGTTCTGGTCGCCGGCCTCGCTGAGGAAGCGGCAGGCCAGGTCGTACTTGAACTCGCGCAGCGCGGCGTTGTAGATAGCGGCTCCCATGCTGACCTGGGCCGGCGGTGGCCACGCCCCGAAGTCCTCGCCGCGGGGGGCGCCGGCTCGGTGCCGGCGCACGCGGCCGTAGGCGAGCTCGGCGCCGCTCTCGCGGGCCGCGCCCAACAGCACCTCGAGGTGGTCGTCGTCCCACTCGTCGTCGTCGTCGAGTGGGGCGATCCAGCGCCCCCGTGCCAGGGTGGCTCCGAGGTTCATCCCGGGGATGCCTGCGATCGCGTAGCGCTGGAACGGCTCCTCCGGATAGGGACCGCGAACCGGCAGGTTGTGGAAGGAGATGCGCTCGTCGCCGAGCGCCGCGATCCTCTCGCCGGTGTCGTCGGTGCAGGCGTCGCCGACGACGATCAGCTCCCAGTTCGGGTAGGTCTGACGCCGCACCGAGGCGATCGCCCGCTCGACCACCAGCTCGGCCCGATTCCAGGTCGCGATGCGGCCGGTGATCAGCGGTTCGGACTCCGAATAGGCGAGCTGCCACTCCGGCGAGCGCCGCAGCTCGGCGAGGCGCTCGGGCCAGCGCGCGGCGCGCTCGTGCATCGACGCGGTCAGCCTCGCGGTCCGGCCCCGTGCCGGACCCGGCCCCGCGGCTTGGCGCGCGTGGCCGTTCGCGGGTCGCTCGCCGCCGTTGCCCGCGCGGACCGCGTCGACGATCAGCTCCAGCTCGCGGTCGTCGAGGTCGACGGCCATCGGGAGGCTGACGATCGAGTCCGCGAGCGCCTCGGTGGCGGCGAGCCCACCCTCGGCTGCGACTGCCCGGAACGCCGGCATGCGGTGCAGCGGCTCGTAGTAGGTGCGCAGCTCGACCGAGCCGCCCGCCGCCGCGAGGACCCGATCGCGACGGGCGCGGTCGCGCGCGCGGACGGGTACGAACTGCCAGGCGCCGTGCGCGCAGCCCTCCTGGGGCGTGACCTCGCCGTCGAGCGCGTCGAGGATGCGCCTCGCCCTCGTCCTGCGGGCGGCCAGCGAGTCGTCCAGCTCGTCGAGGGCGGCGAGGGCGGTCGCGGCGGCCTGCTCGCTCAGCTTGCCGTTGATACCGCGCTCGCTGGTCGCCTGCCGGCTCTCGTCGAAGCCGAAGTTCGAGAGGCGGCGAACTCGGTCCACCAGCTCGGGGTCCGCGCTGAACACGGCTCCGCCCTCGCCCGCGGCCAGCGGCTTGGTGGCGTGGAAGGAGACGACCTCGACGTCCCCCTGGCTCCCGATCGGCCGCCCGTCCTGCGCGACCGCGCCGAACCCCCCGGCCGAGTCGACCACGAGCGGCACCCCGTGCTCGTCGGCCAGCTCTCTCCAGCGCTCGCGGACGGCCGGGGGAGGGGGGGTGCCGAAGGCCGAGACGGCGACGATCGCAGCGACCGCGCCCCGCCGGCTCGCGAGTGCCGCCGCCAGCGCGTCCGGGTCGACGTGCCAGTGCGACGGCGCGACGTCGACGAAGACCGGCTCCAGCCCGTTCCACGCCGCGGCCTGTGCGGTCGCGGCGAAGGTGAACGAGGGCATCAGCGCGATCGACGCCGGTCCCGTCTCCCGTTCGCGCAGCGCCCGCAGGGCGAGGATCAGGCCCACGGTGGCGCTGGCCGTGGGCACGCAGGCGGCTCCGCCGATCGCTTCCAGCCGCGAGCGGAGCAGCTGCCAGCACGGGCCTTCGTTGGCAAAGCGGTGCTCGGCGCGCGAGGCCGCGAGATAGCGCTCGACGGCGTCGGGCTCCGGCAGCCTCGGCCGCTGGAACGGGACGATCACGGCGCTAGGCGAGGACGCGCGCCGGGACGCCGGCCACGGTCACGCCCGGCTCGACCGATCCGGTCACCACCGCACCCGCCGCGACGACTGCCCCCTCCTCGACCACCGCATCGGGCAACAGTACCGCCCCCGCACCCAGCTCGGCACCGGTGCATACCCGTGCCCTGCCGGCGAGCACCGCCCCCGGCCCGACGCTCGCCGCGGCCTCGACCCGCACGTCGTGGGTGAGGACGGCGCCGGCGTTGATCAGGGCCGCCTCGCCGACGCTGCTGTCCTCGCCGACCAGCGCACCGCGCAGCACGACCGCGCCGGGGCCGATCGTCGCCGAGTCGTCGATCCGCGCGTCCGGGTCGACGAGCGTGAGCAGGTCGAGCCCCGCCGCTCGGATCGGCGCGACCAGCGCGCGGCGGCCGGGTCCGCTGCCGAAGCCGAGCGCGACCGCCTCGGCGCCGAGCTCGCGCAGCCGGGGCAGCGCATCGACCCCGCCGGCGAGCGGCAGCCCGAACGCCTCGCGCTCGGCGGAGAAGTCGTCGAGCACGGCGACGCACTCGAACCCGAGTCGCCGCGCCAGCCCCATGCACACCTTTGCGTGTCCGTCCCGCCTGGACCCGTACATCGCGAAGCGCTTCACGCTCAGAGCGTAACCGCGGCCGACCACTCCGCGATACTTCCGGCATGCGGGGGAGCGACAGCCGTCCGATCGTGGTCGGTGGGTGTTACCGGTCGGGGACGTCGCTGGTCAGGCGCATCCTCGACTCGCATCCGGAGATCCACTGTGGGCCGGAGGTGAAGTTCTTCCGCGACTTCTACGCCGACTACCTGGGCGTGGAGGACCCGATTGCCCACCTGCGCTTCATGGTCACCGCCCGCTCGCTGCTCGGCGAGGACGAGCTGCTGGAGGTGCTCGGCGCGGCCTTCGTCGAGATGCACGAGCGAGCCGCGCGGAGCGCCGGGAAGCGACGCTGGGCCGACAAGGTGCCCGAGAACGCCGTCTTCCTCGACCGCTGGCAGCGCCTGCTCGGCGACGAGTGGGTCTTCCTGCACGTCGTGCGCAACCCGCTCGACACGCTCGCCTCGATCGAGGAGTCGGGCTTCCCGCGGTCGATCCCCGCCGGGCTGGACGAGCGCATCGACCTGTACGTCGAGTACGCGGAGGCCGGCCTGCGGTTCGAGGCCGAGCACCCCGACCGCTACGTTCGCCTGGTCTACGAGGACCTGGTCCGCGCTCCCGAGCCGACCGTGCGCGAGCTGATGGCTGCGCTGGGCGAGGGCTTCCACCCGCATCAGCTGGCGATCAACGAGTCGGCCCACCAGGCCGGGCTGGAGGACCCGAAGGTCTCCGCCACCTCGGAGATCCACCGCGACGGCGTCGGCCGCTGGCGGCAGCTGCTGGACGCCGAGGCGGCGGAGGAGATCGCCCGGCGGACGGACGGCGTCTGGGGCCGGCTCGACCCGCAGGCACGCCAGACGCGGTGATCGTCCAGTACTGGCACAGCGAGCCGCCGGCCGAGGTCGCCGCGGCCTTCGCCTCCTTCGACGAGCACAACCCCGGGCTCGAGCACGCGGTATTCGACGAGCCGAGGGCCGCCGCGTTCGTCGAGGAGCATCTCTCGCCGCGCGAGGCGGCCGCCTTCCGGGCCTGCGCGGTGCCGGCGATGCAGGCCGACTACTTCCGCTACTGCGCGATCCACGCGCTCGGCGGCCTCTACGTCGACGCCGACTTCGAGTGCGTCGCCGACCTGCGCCCGCTGCTCGACCGTCCCGGCGGCATCGTGTTCGGTCGCCAGGGCCCGCTCACGGCCCCGATCGCCGCCGTCTTCGAGTTCCCCCGCGAGGTCGGGGAGTACCGCGCCGTCAGCAACGACCTGTTCGCCTTCGCGGAGCCGGGCCACCCGCTGCTGGCCACCGCGATCGAGGTCGCGACCGCGAACGTCGAGCGGCGCGTCGCCGACGGGCCGAAGGGCGTCTGGGTGACGACCGGGCCGGGGATCTTCACCTCGCTGTACCTGCTCGCCAGGCTCGGCTCGGTGGACGCCTTCCTCGACTACTGCGCCGGCAGCATCCTCGCTCCGTCGGCTCCGCTCACTGGCGAGATCGTCGGCGATGCGACTGCCGCCGCGTCGCTGTTCGAGGGGGTCGAGCTGCGCCCTCGGCGCGATCGCCGCGCCTGGGTGCGGCCCGTGGAGCTGCCGAGGCCCACCAGGGGAAGGGAGGTGTACTGGCCGGAAGCCACCGGGAGCATCTTCAGGTAATTCACGAGTCTCAGCGTAAGATTCCCTGAGTGTCGGGGTCCGAGCAGAGACTGGCACCGCCGGGTTTCAACGTGCACGACGGGGACGCGGCACTTCCGCCTCCGAGCCGCACGGCCCGCCTCAAGCTGCTGCTGCAGGGACGCCCTTCGATCGTCCACCGGGGCAGCGGCGCCCGGCCCGAGATCGCGCTCACGTTCGACGACGGCCCCTCCGAGTGGACGCGCGAGATCGCCGCCGCCTTCGAGGCGCACGGCTGTCAGGCGACCTTCTTCCTGCGCGGCGCCGCCGTGGCCGAGCGTCCCGAGGCCGTCGCCGAGCTGGCCGCCGCCGGTCACGAGCTCGGCAACCACCTCTGGAGCCACGCCGATCCGACGACCCAGGAACCGGACGAGATCCGCGCCGAGATCCGCCGCACGGCCGCCGCGATCCGCGCCGCCGCCGGTCCCCGGCCGCGGCTGGTTCGCCCCCCCTATGCGAAGGCGCCCGAGCGGGTCGCCGAGGCCGCCCGGAGGACCGGGACGCGCGCGATCGTCCTGCGCTCGATCGGTTCCGCCGACTGGGCGGCCGAGGGGCCGGAGGAGATCGTCGAGCCCGTGCTCGACCATTCCAGCCCCGGCGCGATCGTCTGCATGCACGACGGCATATCGCCCGACGAGCGCGACAGCGACAGTCGCGAGCCGACCGCCGCTGCGGTCAGGCAATTGGTCCCCGCCCTCCTCGAACGCGGCCTGCGCCCCGTCACCGTTTCCGCGCTGATCTCGTGACGCAGGGCGGCGCGTCGGCGTCCCTCATCCCGTCCCCTTGTGGATGGTCAGGCTTCCATCCGGGCGCAGCTCCACGACCTTGCCGCTGACGCGCTCCAGCCGGTCGAGGTCGTGCTTGATCAGCACCTGCCTGATGAAGTCGCCTCGCCAGCGCAGGCGGCGATAGTCCGGTTGCAGCTGTCTCGGCTGGTGATCGACCGTCGTCTCCGGCGAGTAGAGGACCTTGAACGGCGTCTCCTGGAAGCGCAGGAAGAAGTCGATGTGCTCGCCGGCGATCTTCAGCGCCGGGTCCCAGCGGATCCGCTCGAACACCTCGGCGCGGAATAGGACGAAGTTCGGCACGCAGTCGACCCGCATGAACCGCAGGTCGTGCTGCTCCTCCTCCGGCCCCCTCGCGGGTAGTTGGCGCAGGGTTTTCCCTTCACGCACCAGCATCGTGCCCCTGTGAGGGATGCGACCGTCGCGCCCGACTCCGCCACCGACCGCGCCGGCCTCGGGGACGGCCTCGAGCAGTCGCGCCAGGGCGGCGGCGTCGGTCCGCCTCGTGAACCGGAAGTCGTCGTCGAGGATCAGCTTGTACTTCTCCGGCGTCGATTCGACCAAGTGGTTCCGCGCGGCGGAGAGCCCGCAGTCGAACGGCAGGCGGTGAAGCTCGGGGCGACGCCGCAGGCCGGACTCCAGCAGGCGCGACGCGAGGGCGTCGTAGCTCGCGGCGTCGACGTCGCGGCTCTGATCGGCGATGTAGACCGGGGCATCCGGCTGGTGCTCGGCGATCGAGAGGAGCATGGCCTCCAGCGCGGCGGGCCGCTCCATCGTCGTGATGCAGAACGCGATGTCGCTCATCGCCGGTCTGACCCCGCGAGCCGCTCGAGCTCGCGCGGGTCCAGGCAGTGCGTCGTGCGCGGTTCGCTGAAGTCGAGGTCCTCGTCGGAGCGCGTCAGGCGCAGTTCCGATGAGCTCGGCAACCGGATCTCGTCCGGAGCGATCGTCGCCCGCCAGCCGTGCCAGCCACCCCGCACCTCGTCGGGATGGTAATTGCGCTCGACGTACTTCTCGATCGCGTGCGGCACGCTGAGGAACAGGTAGTGCTTGAACGGGAAGCGCTGCGGATACGGACGCAGGCCCGGAAAGCTCGCCCGATGACCCCCCGAGCTCGCCAGCTCGACCTGCGGCGCTGCCCTCCAGGCCGTCAACCGGTGGACCGGATGCGGGGCGAACGGATAGTAAGTGCGCAGGGTGTCCCTAAAGGCGGGATGGTCATGGTCGGGTTCCTCGTGAGTCGGGACAAAGGTCGCCTCGCAGAAGTCGACCGCATTGAACCCCTCGCGCTCGACAGTCTCCAGGGCCTGCGCCAGGGTCTGCCCGCGGTTCGGCGGCAGGCGCACCTCGTCGGGGTCGAGGTGCAGGAACCAGTCCGCCTCCAGCTCACCCGCCAGCTCCTCCTTGCGCCGCAGCACGGCGCGCCAGTCGTACACGCTCTCCTCGCCACGGGCCAGCTCCTCGATCCCGACCAGGTTGCGGCCGAGCCACCGTTCCGCGCGCGCGACCGTCTCGTCGGTGGAGCCGTTGTCGACCAGATAGGCGTCGACGCCGTGTTGCTCGAGATGCTCGAGGCAGGGATCGATGAAGCGACGCTCGTTGTAGGCGGCGAGGATCGCTATGACGCGCATTCGCTCACTCCTGGACCTTCCAGCCGCGCCAGTTCGACCAGTGCCGATCGGCCCGCTTGTAGCGGAGCGGCCGCGGTGGATCGCCGATCCACTCTGTGGCGAGCGCGAATGGCTCGATGCGTACGCCCTGGAAGGCCTCATCGATCCGCGCGTAGTCGCCGACCGTCGCGAAGAGACGCTCGGCGCGCCGCGGTTCGCCCCTGGCGGCCTGGCGAGCGGCGTCGAAGGATCCGAGCTGGTGGAGTGCCAACAGGCTGGTCAGCACCCACGGCCCGGTGATTGCGTTGACCGCTCGCGGGATCCGCCGCTCGATATTCGCGCCGGCGACGTCGATCGCCAACCGCAGGAGGGGGTGGCCGGCTCTCTTGAACACGAGGAAGCTGTTGACGAGGTTCCCCCGGGGACTCTTCTGGAACAGGAGACCTTCCTCGGTTGTGTCGATCAGTCCCACGAGGGGACGCAGGCAGTGGAAGTCGGCATCGACGTAGATGCCGCCGAGGGCGAGGACTGCGCAATAGCGGAAGTAGTCGGCTTGCATCGCGGGCACGGCGCAAGCCTGGAAGGCGGCCAGCTCCCTTGCCGTGTAGCGCTCGCCGATGAAGCGCTCTGCCTCCGCCCGCGAGAACACCCTGTGATCGAGATCGGGGTTGCGGTCCCGAAAGGTCGCGATCAGCTCGGCGACTTCGGTGGGGATCTCCTCGCTGTCCCAGTACTGGATCAGCGGCACCCGACTGTCGCCGCCCCGGCCCATCGCCGGATCGTAACCGGCTATCCGTCGGGCTATAGTCGGCACCGATGCTGTACCTGCACTGCGGTTGGCCGAGGACCAGCACGACCACGCTCCAGGGGGCGCTCTACGAGCACAGGGATGGGCTCGCCGCCGCTGGAGTGCTGTTCCCGGAGACTTGGTTGTCGGAGAGAAGCCCTACCCATAACGGGCTCGCGAAGGTCTTGAAGGGAGTCGACGAGGAGGGCGGGCCGCTCGACGACTTCCGGCGCTTCCTCGCCTCGAATGCCGATCGGCACCTGATCCTCTCCGCCGAGTTCATCACCACCTGGGTGCTGGACGGCGACAGGCACGACCCCTTGCTCCGGATGCTGGCGGTGGCTCGGGAGATAACGCCGACGCGGTGCATCTGGACCCTGCGTCGTTTCGACGACGGGCTTCGCTCGCTCTACCTACGGCGGCTCGGGCTCGGCTACGACCTGCCTCCCGCCGCCATGTACTTCGCCAGGATCAGGAACCTGCACCCCTTTTTCGCCGGGATGCGTCGGATCGAGGAGTCGCTCGACGGTGAGGTCTCATACATCAGGTACCGATCCTCCGGCGCACACAACCTCGATCTGCTGGACGCCTTCGACATACCGGTCGAGGCTCGCGCTCCGATCGAACGGCGCCTCGTCGACGGCCCCCGTCTCAACGCCAGCATCACCCACAAACAGGCCTGTGTGCTGCTCCACGTCGATGCGGTCGAGGCGAGGGCGGGCACCGAGCTCGATCGCGAAGCGGTGCACGAGGCGTTCCACCTCGAGGAATTCCAGTTCGAGGACGATTGGCGCTGCGACCTCGTCGACGGCGCCGCGCGGCAGGCGCTGCACGAGCACGCCCTCGAAGCGGCGCAGACGCAGGGCTTTGCTCCCTACGGCGACTTCTTCTCCCACTCCGAGCCCGCCGCGCCGGCTTCGGTGCGGATCGATCCGGACGAACTGACCGACGGCGACCTCGAGCGGCTGGCCGCTCGATTCGGTCGCGCCCGCGTCGACGCGGGCGCGTCGGTCTAGCGAGCCGCGACGTCGCGGGCTGAGGGCTACTCCGCCCGCTCGGCCAGCTCGCTGGTCAGGCGCTCGATGCGATGCCGCGCGACGATCGCTCCGACGGTGGCCCGGGTGGCGATTTCCGCCAGCTTCCTGGTCTGTTCGAACAGGAACTCCGGCGAGAGCAATCGCTCCCACTGCTCCTCGAGCGGGGGCACGGCGTCGAGCAGATCGCGCGAGGCAAGCACGCCGATTCCCGCCTCGCCGTGGACCATCCTCAGCTCTAGTGGCAGGCTCGACTCCCGGATGAAGTCCTCGACCGCGGTGAGGACGCCGTTGCGCTCGCCCCCTTCCTCGATCGCGTTCGCGAGGTGGCCGTTGGCCCCCCCACCGGACTCGTCGAGCAGTCGCTCACCCCACTTGAGGCCGCGTCGCGCCCATGGCTTGCGCCACTGCTCGGGGATCGCATCCGGGTCGTAGTACATGTCGCGACGGGCGTAGGGCCACTCGACGTCGTGAAGCATCGCGAGCGGAAAAGGGCGCTGAGCCGAGGCCGCGCTGCGCTGCAATCTGGTCAGCTCGCCGTGAACCGTGAACCAGTTGTGGTCGCCGTCGATCAGCACGGCCGCGGGCGCTTCGATCTGCTCGAGCACGGTGTGGCTGCGGGCCCGATGGAAGCGGAAGCTCACGCCGAACCGCCGCTCCAGCTCTTCGACAGGGAACCGCGGCTCCGGGTCGATCGCGTGCACGACGAGTCCGCGTTCGGCCGCCAGCTCGGCGAGCTTGAGCGTCGTCTCTCCCGCGGCGGAGCCGATCTCGACCACCGGCCCGCGATCGAGCGCGCGGAGGAGTGGCTCGATCACGCTGTCCCAGTGCGGCAGCACTCGCCCACCATAGTCGCGGATAGCATCGCGCCCTCTGACGTGGGTCTATCGGTATGAAAACGCGCCTGCCGATCGTTCATTACTGGGACAGCGGCGAGCCGCCCGGCTACCTCGCGCGAGGGTTGGCCTCGTTCCGCGAGCTCAACCCGGAGATGGAACAAGCTCTCTTCAGCGAGCGCACGGCGGCCGAGCTGATCGAGGAGCACTTCGGGCCACGGCAGGTCGCGGCATTCGCCTCGTGTGCCGTCCCGACGATGCAGTCCGATTACTTTCGCTATTGCGCCGTGTACGCGGCGGGCGGTATCTACGCCGACGTCGGCTTCCACTGCCGTGCTCCCCTGCGTTCCCTGTTGCCGGACGTGGGGGGGAGGCTGTTCAGGCGGGGATACCTGCTCAGCGGGTTCTTCCTCTTTGGCGCGCCCGGCCATCCGCTGCCTCGCCTGGTCGTCGACGTGGCGACCGCCAACATCGAGCGTCGGGCCTCCGAGCTGGTTCAGCTAGTCACCGGACCCTGGATCCTCTCCAGCCTCTCTCTGCTGCTCCGCCTCGGCCGACGGCCCGCCTTCCGGCAGACCGTCGCCGAGCGCGGTCTCGATCGGCTGCGCGAGCCGTTTTCACGGGAGGCGGCGAGGCTGGCGCCGACCGCCGTCGCGCGGAGGGCCATACCCGCCATGGTGGAGCCCTTGTTCGAGGCGGTCGGTGACTACGCCAGGGTCGCCGAGGCCTTCGAGGCGGTGCGCATCACCCCCTACGCGATGGCCCGGGACTGGATAGCGGAGCCCGACTCTCCGCTGCCCTACAAAGAGGGCGAGCGGTACTGGATCAACTGGCAGCGGGAGCGCTCGATCTTCCGCTGAGCGCCGCCTCGATCCGCTCGCGCATGCGGGCGAGGACCAGCTCCTGCACCTCCGGGTGGGTGACCGGGTGGACGATCATGCCGGGCACGACCTCCACCTCGAGGGACTCGCCCTCCGCTCCGAGGCGCTGCTTCAGCTCGACCGCCTTCTGGCTGTCGCCCTCGCCGATCAGGATCCAGAGCGGTCCCCTGCCCATCGCGGCCCGGGCGCTGTCGAGGAAGCTCTCCTCAAGCGGGCTCTCGTCGGTGACGGCTTCCACCTCGCCGACGGTCTCGCGGTGCGCCGCCATGTCGCTGCTGCCCTGGTCGAACAGCTCGCCGGCGCGCGGCAGGGATCGCCTCCGCGCCACCTGCTTGTCGGGTCGGTGACCGGGAGGGACGTTCCAGAGGTAGGGGACGACGAGGAAGGACCCCTTCGCATCAGGGCTCTCGGCGGCGAAGTCCATCGCCACCCGGCCGCCGTGGCAGGAGCCGGCGACGAGCAGGTCCTCGAAGTCGACCCGCTCGCGGAACCAGGGGGCGAGCTCGTGCGTTATCGCCAGGTCGGTGTTGCGGCGCCAGCCGATCTCGCGCGGCACGTGCTCGCCGACGACCGTGCTGTCGCCCTCCGACGCGGCGTCGAAGCGCAGCACGGCGATGCCGCGTTCGGCGAGGTCTCGTGCCAGGCGCGTCCAGCAGGCGTTGACTCCGGCCCGGCAGGGAGCGCCGCCGCCCTGCATCAGCAGCAGGCCGGCCCGCGCCGGACCGTCGGGCACGCTGACGATCGTGCCGACCGGCCCGAAGGCCGTCGGCACGATCGCCGGCCGGTCGATCATCGCGCGGCGGCGCCGACCGGCGTCAGCGCCCCTTCGGCGTAGGCGCCGCGCATCGCGGCCCGGCGCAGCTTGCCGCTCGTCGTCTTCTCGATCGTCCCCCGCGCCAGCACGAGCACCTCGCCCGGGGCGACCCCGATCGCGTTCGCGACACTCCTGCGCACGGCGCGTCGGAGCTCCTGTGGGTCGGCGTCGCCGGCCGGCTCGACCAGGAGCACCAGGTCGTCGCTGTCGGGCCTGGCAAAGGCGACGCAGCGGCCGGGACGGACTCCCTCGACCCGGCCCGCGGCCCACTCGAAGTCCTCCGGGTAGTAGTTCTGGCCGGTCATGATCACGATGTCCTTTGCCCTGCCGGTCACGTAGAGCTCTCCGTCGGCCAGGTACCCCATGTCGCCGGTCCGCATCCAGCCGCCCGGCAGGAACGGGTCCGGCGCGTCCTCCCCGAGGTATCCGCTCATCAGCGAGGGCCCGCGGACGAGGATCTCGCCGATGCCGCGCTCGGGCAGGGCGTCGCCGCCCTCGCCGGCGATGCGCACGTCCATGACTGGCGCTCCGCAGGAGACCATTTCCCGGGCGGGGCCGGCATCGGCGGGCGCCGCGACGCCGGACTCGGCCAGCTGGTCGAGCGAGATCCGGTCGATCTTCATGCCGCCGCCGAAGGGCGAGTAGGAGACGCCGAGCACCGTCTCGGCCATCCCGTAGGTGGAGCCCAGCGCCTCGGGCGGCAGGGCGAAGTCGCGCACACCCGTCTCGGTCATGCGCTGGACCACGGCCGGGTCGACCCCCTCGGCGGCGAAGTGGGCGACGAGCAGGGAGCTGAGGTCGAGGCGCTCGCCGCGCCGCTCGGCGGCCCGGATCGCGGCGCCGAACGCAGACGACGGTCCGAGAGTTCCCAGCGCGCGCGTCCTGTCCAGCAGGCGCAGCCACTCGGCCGGGTCGCGGGCGAAGATCTCCGTCGGCAGCACCTCGATCGGCGAGCGCGAGCGGGTCGAGAGCAGGACGCTGACGACGAGGCCGAGGTCGTGGAAGAAGGGCGCCCAGCTGACGGTCGACCCGATCGGGTGACCCGCGTAGTAGTGCTCGTAGATGAAGGTCAGCTGCGCGGTCATCGCCCGGTGCGGCAGGACCACGCCTTTGGGGGCGGCGGTGCTGCCCGAGGTGAACTGGATCACAGCGGTGCTCTCCGGGGCGGGCGGCGGCGGCTCCTCGCCGCTCTGCTCGCCGGACTCCTCCCAGGCGACCGTGACGTCCCTGGGCAGCAGGGGGGCGAGCTGTGGGTCCGCGATCACCAGCCGGCATCCGGCCGCGGCGACGAAGTTGCGCAACTGCTCGGCGTAGGCCTCGGGATCGCGGATCCGCAACGGGATCTGCATCGGCGCGACGACCGCGCCGGCGCGCCAGATCGCATGCGCCCAGACCAGCCACTCGGGACGGTTGGGGCCGAGCAGGCCGATCGTGTCGCCGGGCTCGACGCCGCGTGCGGTCAGCCGCCGGGCGGCCTGAAGCGCGCGCTCGGCGAGCTCCGCGACGTGGACTGCGACCAGTCCGTCCTCGAGATGGAAGCGGAACTCGACCGTGCCTTCCTCGGCGGCGACGGCGAGGGCGTCGGGGATCGTCGCTGGTGCGCTCACCGCCTCCATCTCAGCATTTCGACTGCACGAGGGTGGCCAGCGCGGGGACGCTCTCGAAGTTCTCCTCGACGATCTCCTCGTCGTCGAGCTCGGCGCCCCAGAGCTCGAACACGTACTCGACCAGCTGCTCGATCCCGAGCGAGTCGACCTCGCCCGCGGCAAGCGGATCGTCGCCGCCGTACGGCGCCTCCAGCAGCTCCTCGGAGATGAAGCGCCTCAGCGCCGCTTCGATCTCGCCGCGGTCCGGCGCCGTCATCGGCAGGAGCGTACAAGGCCGCGTTTCGGGGCGCGTCGGGAGCTCATCGGGAACCGATCGGGTCGAAGACGAGCGTCCCTCCCCTGGACGGAACCATCGCGTTTCCGTGGCGAGGCATCGCCTCGGGCTCCTCGTCGATCGCCCTCGGCGTCATCCGCGCCAGCATCGAGGCGAGGAAGATGCGCATCTCGAGCAGCGCAAAGTTGCTGCCGATGCAGCGACGGACGCCCCCGCCGAAGGGGATCCAGGTATAGGTGCCGGGCGGTGTCGCGAGAAACCGCTCGGGCCGAAACGACATCGGATCGGGATAGACGTCCGGCCGGTGATGGACGAGGAGCGGACACGGCGCGAGCACCGTGCCGGGCGCAATCGAGCGGTCTCCCAGCTCGAACGGTTCCCTGACCAGCCTGGCGAAGATCGGGACTGCGGGCCGCATGCGAAGCGTCTCTTGGACCACCGCCGCCACGTACTCCCCCTCGCCCCCTTCCGCCGCCTCAGCCGTCGCCCTCTCCAGCGCCTCCGGGGCACGCGCGAGGCATCCGAGCGCCCAGGCGAGCGTGTTTGCAGTGGTGCCGGTAGCACCCACGATCAGGCCCAACAGTTCGTCGCGCACGTCCGAGTCCGCGAGGGCCGAGCCGTTCTGGTAGCGGGCGGCGAGGAGATCGCCGAGGATGTCGCCGCGCGCCTCCCGCTGCGCTTCTGCCCGGCGCCTGGTCACCTCCTCGCCGATCAGGTCCTTGGCGCGCGCGATCGCCGTCACCGAAGCCGGCACGTCGCCGTCCCCGGTAGTCGCGACCAGCAACGGGGCCGGCAGGAGGTCGCGCAGTTCGCCACCGGCACCGTCGCCGCAGCTCCCGAATACGGCCTCGAGCGCGACGTCCAGCGCGAGGGCGCGCAGTCGCGGCAGGGATTCGAGCTGCTCGCCCGTCGGCCAATCCTCGAGGTGACTGTCGGCGAGGGGCCGCATCGCCGCCGCGTAGCTCTCGAGGCGGTCGCCGTGCAGGGAGGGCAGCAGCAGCCGCCGGTGGTCGATGTGCTGCTGCCCGTCGAGCAGGAGCAGCGAGCGCTCACCGAGCAGCCAGCCGAGCCGCTGGTGATTGCATGCGCCTGCATCGAGCACTCCCGGCGGGGCCGTGAAAATCTGCTTGATCAGCTCCGGGTCGCTCACCACCACGGACGGCGTCCCCCTCAACGGCCGAACGGTGAACACATCGCCGTGGCGGTCTTGCATCTTCTGCAGGTGGGTGAGGCGGTCCATCAGCTCAGCCTCGCCAATAGGTCGTCCATGACGAGGCGCGCGTATTCGAGGTTCATGTGCGAGATGTGGAAAAAGCGATCCGGACGCTCCTCGGGCGGCAAGCACCATCGGAAGAGCTGAGAGCTTCCGAGGAAGCAAACTCTCACGGTGTCACCACGGATCGCACGGTAACAACGCTTTTATTTACTGAGCATTATTTTCGCCTTGTCGCAGCCAGTCGCTGACTGCTCTGCCGAGCTCCGGTTTCTGCCGAGCGCCGAACCGCCAGGTGCCGGGAACGGTGACGTCGTCGAAGCGCTCCGGGATCAGCTCGCTTCGCGGTGGCTCCTCGTAGCGGACCACCGCCCCCGCTCCCTCGAAGCCGGCCAGCGCGTCAGCGACCGCGGCGTCGATGGCGGGCGCCTGGTCGAGGATGCGACTGGGGAGCGGATATCCATACGCGTTGTCGGCTCGCGCCGGCACCCGCACCGCGGCCCGCCTGGCGCTGCGCTCCAGTCGCGAGAAGTAGGGAGAGGCCTGGAGGTTCGGCTGGATCAGCAGCAGCCGGTCGATCGCCGCCCGGCGGGCGGCCAGGACCGCGACCGAGGCGCCGAACATCAGCCCCGCGAGGGTCCAGCGCGTCCCCGGAACCCGCTGCCGCGCTTCACCGACGGCGTCCACGGTGGCGTCGACCAGTGAGTCGATCGAGGTATCGGCGATGTCGCCGTGGCTGTCGCCGAAGCCGGGGTAGTGGAAGACCAGCCCTGCGCCACCGCGGCGCGCGGTCTTCAGCGCGATCCCGTGGATCATCGCGTCGGACTGGTTGCCCTCGAAGCCCCACGAGTTGCAGATCGCGACACCGCCGGTGGGGGCCGGGGACGGCGCCGAGTAGATCGAGCCGTAGAGCCGCTCCCCTCCGGACTCGAAGAAGAACACGTCGCGACGGAGGTCGTCCCCCACCCACGTCCCGGTGTCGCCCCAGCGATCGTCGCTTCCCATCGACCAGCGGTTGATCATAGTCTGGGGTCGTCATGGGTACGCGCGGGGGCGGGAAGAGAACCTGATGGAGCGTTCGACGGCCGTCTGCGTGATCGGGCCCGGCCGGGCCGGTACGTCGATGACGATGCGGACGCTCAACCTGCTCGGGGTCCACGTCGGTTCACCGGACGGCCTGGTCGAGCCGGGGCCGGGGGGGCCGAAGGGCTTCTGGGAGCGGCGCGAGATCATCGAGCTGAACGATCGGCTGCTGCGCTCGCAGGGCGGCAGCTGGCGCAAACCGCCGCGGCTGGAGCCGGGCTGGGAGCAGGCGCCCGAGCTGGCCGAGGAGCGCGAACGGGCGCGCGAGCTGCTCGAGGAGACCTTCGGCGGCCACGAGCTGTGGGGCTGGAAGGACCCTCGCGTCTCGCTCCTCACGGCGTTCTGGCAGTGCCTCGTCCCGGATCTGCGCTACGTGATCTGCCTGCGCAACCCGATCGACGCAGCCGACTCGATCTCCCCGCCGGCCGGTCAGAAGCAGGAAGAGGGCTTCTACTACTCGCGGCGAGGACCGAAGCAGGAGCGGGCGTACCGGCTCTGGCTCACCTACGTGGCGAGCGCCCTCGCCAACACCGCCGGGCGACCGCGCACCTTCGTCTCCTACGAGGACCATTTCGACGACCGCAGGGCGACCGTCGAGCGCCTCGCCCGCTTCGTCGGCCGCGAGGCGCCGCCGGCCGGCGGCGAGGTCGAAAACGAGATCGAGCGGTTCGTCGACGCCGACCTGCGCCACTATGCGACCGCCCCCGAACGGGTCGTCGCCGACGAGCGCCTGCCCGGCGACGTGGTCTCGCTCTACCTCGTGACCGAGCTGCTCAGGACGACCGAACGAGGATCCGATGCCCCGTCCCCCGAGGCGCTGGAGGCGAGCATCGACCTCTACGCGCGGCAATTGCTCGAGGCGCAGTTCAGCGAGCGATCCGCTCCAGCACCACCCGACCGCCCCGCGAGGGGGGCAGCGCGATGATCCGCCGCTTGACGGTCTCGGGCTCGGGGTCGTCGGTCCGGATCCGGACGCGCGAGAGCATCGTCGAGAGCACGATCCGCATCTCGAACATCGAGAAGCTGGCGCCGAGGCAGCGGCGGACCCCGCCGCCGAACGGAATCCAGGTGTAGGTGCCTGGCGGCTTCTCCAGGAAGCGCTCGGGACGGAACTCATCGGGGTCGGGGTAGACGTCGGGCCGGCGGTGGATCAGGACGATCGCCGGCATCACCGTCACCCCGGGCGGCAGCGTGTAGCCGCCGAGCTCGAACGGCTTCCTGACCGCCCGGGCGACCATCGGGAAGACCGGCCGCAGGCGCAGCGTCTCCTGGATCACCGCGTCGGTGTAGGGGCCGCCGCCGGCTGGCGCCTCGGCGACCGTGCGCTCCAGCGCCTCCGGCGAGCGGACCAGCCGCTCCAGCGTCCATGCCAGGGTCGTCGCGGTCGTCTCGTGCCCGGCGATCAGCAGGGTCAGCAGCTCGTCGCGCAGCTCGCCGTCGGACATCGGCGTGCCGTCCTCGTGGCGGGCTTGGAGCAGCAAGGACATGATGTCCTCGCGCTCGGCGATGTCGGGCTGGCCGCGCCGCCGCGCGATCTCGGCCAGGACGAGCTCGTCGGTGCGGGCCAGCACCTCGCGGAAGCCGGCGAGCCGCTCGGCGTCGAGCCGCTCCGGCTCGCCCAGCGCGACGAGCACCGTGCGCGCGTCGTCGGCGGTGAAGTCGAGCAGCGTGCGCAGCGTGTCGTGCAGCGGGTCGAGGTGCTCGGGCTCGGTGACGCCGAAGACGGCGCGCAGGATCACCTCCAGCGTGATCGTCCCCATGTGAGGCGCCGATGGGCCGGGGACCTCGGTCGGCCAGCGATCCAGCTCCGCCTCGGCCGCCTCGCGCATCACATCGCCGTAGCGCGCCATCCGATCGCCGTGGAAGGGCGGCAGCAGCAGCCGTCGCTGGCGCATATGCGGGCGCTCGTCGAGCAGCAGGATCGAGCGCGGCCCGAGGATCGGTTCGAGAATGCGCTTCGGCTCGCCCGCGTGGAGCACGTCGCTCGGCGCCCTGAAGATCTGCTTGGCCAGCTCCGGGTCGCCGACCATCACCCACGGCTCTTCCTGCAGCAAGTGGATCGTGAACATGTCCCCGTGCTCCTTCTGCAGCGAGCGCAGGAAGGTCAGCGGCCGAACCATCCAGCGCGTCGTCTGCCGGGCCCGCGGCGCGTCGGAGGCCGGTGGCAGCCCTGCGGGGAGCTCGGTGTTACTGGTGTGCACTCACCCGATCATAGTGCTGCAGGGCCGGATTCGATCCGGCCCTGCAGTTGTTTGCTTTTGGACAACGATTCACAGCAATCGCATGACTAACCTACATGAAGGGCGGCGCCACTTTCAGTTTTGAATGTGACACTGAAGTCGTAGCTCGCTTCCATGGTGAGTGTGAATCCGAATGAGCACGAGCCGTGCGTTGTCGCATCGAAACCCATGGATCCGTGGACGAGGAGGTCTTTGTTGGCTGTTTCGCTTGTGTATTGAACGTCGCCGACAAAGGTTTGGGGATGAAGTGTGTTTGTGCAACTCGAGGTTCCCGCAGCGTGGTTCACTCCGCTGGTGTAATGGTGGTTTTCGATCCATTTTGGGCCGGGGCATCTAAGATGTACCGTGCCTTTGTCGATGTCTTTAGTCTGTGTTGCAGTGACTGTGAATTCTAGATTGCAGCCATTGTGTGTCTTTGTGACGTTGTCGAAAGCGGCGCCTTCTGTTCGGCAGTTGATGTAGTTCGGTGTGACCAGAAGGGTCGAGGTCGCCGCCGTTATCGTGCCTTTATAGGTCTCTCCATTGCAAATTATCGGGCCGTTGGAGATTGTTGTCTTATCGTTTGCGCCCACGTCCTCTCCCAGGATGGTCTGCGGATACCCGCCGCCCGATGTGAATTTGGCGGCCGATGCATGGGATGCCGCGACTGCGCTCAGAGCGAGGACCGCCATCAGGGCGAGGCCGAGGGTCTTGAAGCTGCGAGCCATCTTCGTTCCTTTCGATCGGGGCCTCCTCCATCGTTAGCGCTCGCAGGCCGAATGATCCATAGTTTTTTAGTTAACTTGCCGCTTCATAGCCTCCAGGCCGCGTCATCACGATCTCGGGGACATGGCACCGGGGCGAGGTGCGGAGCAGGAAGCGGACCGCCTCGGCGACGTCCTCGGGCTGGATCATCTCCTCGCCGGCCAGGCGGTCGCGGGCGTAGTCGGCCATCTGAGTGTCGACCAGCCCGGGGGCGAGGGCGGTGCACTGGACGCCGGCGGCGCCGACCTCGCGGTGGGCCGACTCGGCGAGCGAGATCGCGCCGGCCTTGGTCGCGGCGTAGACGGCGATCTCCCCGGAGCCGGACTTGCCGCTGATCGAGGCGACGTTGACGAGCAGCGCCTTGCCGTGCTCGGCCCCGGCCGCGCGCAGCATCGGCAGCGCCTCGCGCGTGCAGAGCACGACGCCGCGCAGGTTGACCGCGACGAGCTTGTCGAGCAGTCGCGTCTTGATGCTCTCGATCGGCTGCACCGCGCCCGCGCCGGCGTTGTTGACCAGGACGTCGAGGCGGCCGTGGGCCTCCCGGTGGCGGGAGACGAGCGCGACGACGTCCTCCTCCTTGGCCACGTCCGCGGTCACGCCCTCGACCTCGATCCCGTCCGCACGCAGGCTCTCGACCGCCGCGTCGAGGCGCTTCGGCCGCCGCGCCGAGACGGTCAGGCGGAATCCCTCCTCGCCGAGCACGCGCGCGATCGCCAGGCCGATCCCGCGCGAGGCCCCGGTGACCAGCGCCGCGCGGCTCACCTGAAGATGCTCGTCGTCACGTTGACCCAGTGAGCCTCGGTCTCCTTGTAGGCGAGCGGGGACTCGGGGGCGCGAACGAACACGCGCGACTCCTCCTCCTCGGGCATGTCCACGTTCGCGAGCGCATGGGCGACACGCCGATGGTCCCCGACCGTCTCGCAGACGTGTCGGGCCGAGGGCTCCAGGGTGCCACCCTCCGCGTAGGCGAGGAAGGCGTCGAAGGAACCCAGCTCGTTCAACAGGTAGAGCGAGGTGAAGACGGCAGGGCCGGTGACCAGCGCCACGTCCTCGTCTATCCGGGCCTCGACGTTGGCGGTGGCGATCTCGATCGCCAGCTCGAGCAGCGGGTGGCCTGGCGTGGGGAAGGCGAAGAAGCTGTTCATCACGACCCGGTAGGGGCCGACGCGCTCGCGCCATTCGAGCTCGGGAGCGCGCCAGCGCGCCGGCAGCTCGCGGCGCCCGAACAGGGTGCCGTCCTGGGGGCCGCGCAGCAGCGGATCCAGCGGTAGGACGCAGCGGAAGTCGGCGTCTACGTAGACGCCGCCGAGCGCGTGGATCGCGCAGTAGCGGAAGTAGTCGGCCTGCATCGCGGGCACCGCGCAGGCCCGGAAGGCGGCCAGCTCGCGCTCGCCGAAGCGCTCGCCGATCAGCTCCACGGCCCCCCGCTCGTCGAAGACGCGGTGGGGGAGGCCTGGGTTGACCTGCGCGAAGGTCGCCATCGCCGCGGCGACGTCCTCCGGCGCCTCCGCGCTGTCCCAGAACTGGACGATCGGACCCGCGCGGGCCGGTTCCGGAGCTGCCATGCGCTTAGATCATAGGGTGCGGCGCGAGCTCGATTTCATCGTCATCGGCACGCAGAAGGGGGGTACCACTTCGCTCTGGGAGTACCTGCGGAGCCATCCGCGGATCGCGATGCCCGCCTACAAGGAGCTGCCGGTCTTCTGCGTAGCCGACGAGACGGCGCTGGCCGGCCGGCTCGCCGAGCTGATCGAGAAGAGCTTCGACGGCGCCGGGCCGGAGGCGAGGCTGGGCAAGGTCTCGACCCACTACATGATGGGTCTGGGCCCAGTCGACGTGGAGAACGTGGCCGGGCGCATCGCCGCGCACCTGCCGCGGGTGAGGCTGATCGCGCTGCTGCGCGACCCGATCGAGCGGGCGGCCTCGCAGTACCGGATGTCCGTCCGGAGGGGGATCGAGAGCCGCGACTTCGACGACGCCGTCGGCGAGCTGCTCGCCGAGGACCAGCTGGCGGCCGCACGAGAGAGGGCGACCGAGACGAACTCCTACCTCGTGCAGGGCGAGTACGGGCGGATCCTCGGCCATTACCGCGCGCGCTTCCCCGCCGAGCAGCTCCACGTCGAGGCGACGGCTGGGCTCGACCGCGATCCCGGCGCCGTCCTCGACCGCGTCCTCTCCTTCCTCGACGTCGAACCCGGGTTCCGCCCCGACGACCTCGGCGAGCGCCACCACCGCGGCGGGACCAGGCCTCGGATCGACGCCGAGGCGGAGGAGCGGCTGCGGCGTTTCATGGACGAGAACGTCTGGCCCGCGCTGGGCGAGCGAGCCGAGCGCGCGAAGCTCGCCTTCGACTTCTTCCTCGAGACCTGGAACGTGATCCCCGACGACCGCCGGCCCGAGCTCTCCGAGCAGAACCGCCGCCGGCTGGAGGCGCATTACCGCGCGGACGCCGAGCTGCTCGGAGAGATCGGCGTCGAGGCGGGCTGGCTCGACGGCTGGAAGGGGGGCTGACCCCGGTGCTCGCCTTCGCCACGGCGATATCCGATCGCGCCACCTACGAGCGGGTGGCGCTGCCCGCGATCGAGCGCGTCGCCGAGCCGGACTCGCCGATCCTCACCCGCGAGGGATATGACTCGCTCCAGCGCCCCTACAACGAGATGATGGACGAGGCGGCGGGGCTGCCGGGGGTCGAGGCGCTCGTCCTCCTGCACCAGGACCTCGAGCTGCGCGACGAGGGGCTGGCCGCGCGGATCCGTCGCGTCTTCGGCGATCCCCGTGCGGGCCTGCTCGGCGCGCTCGGCGGGCGCGCCGCGAAGCTGCACCGCTGGCTGGCTCCGGACCGTGTCTTCGGCTACGCGATCGGGCCGGGACCGGAGGGTCTGGCGGACCCGCGCCTCTCTACCGGCTCGCACGAGGTCGACGGGATCGACGGCGCGCTTATCGTCGCCGCTCCCTGGGTGATCCGCGGCATCCGCTTCAGCGAGGACTTCGCGCGCCGCTTCCACGGCTACGACGTGGACATCAGCTCGCGCGTCCGGGCGCGCGGGGGCAGGGTGATCTGCGAGGACATCCCCTGCGTCCACCACACGAGGCTCAAGGACGACTACGACGCCCAGCGGGCGGCCGGCGTGCAGCTGGCGAAAATGTGGGACGCGACGCTCCGTCCGCGCGAGTGGGGGCCGGCCTTTGACCTGTGAGCCGCGCAACTCGGCCAGCGCCTCGCAACGCCGCGGTCGGCAGGGCGGCCAGGTGGCGTCTACGTGATCGCCTTCGGCACGGCCCTCGCGGGGGATCGCGACGAGTACGAGCGAATCGCCCTGCCAGGCATCCGCCGGGCCGCCGAGCCCGACTCGGTCGTCCTCACCCGGATCGACCTGCCGATCCGCCGCGCCTACGACGAGATCATGGACGAGGCGGCCGGGCTCGAGGGACTGGAGGCGCTGGTCCTGCTGCACCAGGACCTCGAGCTGACCGACGGAAGCCTGCCGCAGACCGCGCGGCGCGCCTTCGCCGACCCCCGCGTCGGCCTGCTCGGCTCGCTCGGCGCGCGCAACGTCAGCCTGCACCGCTGGCTCGCCTCGCGCGAGCTCTACGGGTCCGTCTTCGCGAGCAACGTCGAGCGCCGCTTCACCAACGGGCCTCAGGAGGTGGAGGGCGTGGACGGGGCGCTGCTCGTGCTCGCTCCCTGGGTCGTCCGCGGCCTGCGCTTCGGCGAGCTCTCGGGCGCCGACTTCCACGCCTACGACGCCGAGATCAGCCTGCGCGTGCGGGCGCACGGCGGCGTCGTCCTCTGCGATGACGTCCCGCACTTCCACCACCGCGTCCCGAAGCCGGACTTCGACGCGCAGCGGCGAGCCGGCGTTGCGCTGGCGCGGACCTGGGACCCCGGCCTGCGCCCGCGCGAGTGGGGCCCCGCCTTCCAGCCCTGAGGGCGAGCGCTCAGCCCTCGAGCGAGCGCAATTCCCGTTCGAGCGCGAGCGCCTTCGCCTCGGCCTCGACCGCGCGCTCCTGCCACTCCTCCAGTGCGCGCCGCTGCGCGGCGTAGTCGGCGTCCTCGCCGAGCGCCAGCCAGGCCGGCGGCGGCGGCAGCTCGCCGTCGCTCGCCGCGGCCACCGCGTGCAGCTCGCTGCCGGCCGGGCCGCCGTTCAGCTTCGTGACGCGTGCCCGCACCTCCGCGTCGCCATCGTGCGCGGCCAGCGTCGCGTCGTCGCAGAGCAGCGAGGCGAAGTAGGTCTGCTGGCGGTGAACCGCGACGTTGGCGAAGCGCTGTGAGAGCAGATCGGCGAGCTCGCCCGAGTTCAGCTCGCTGAGGTGGAGCGGGTTGCCCGGGGGGTAGGCCTCGCGGTTCGGCGAGGAGATCAGCAGCGCCCCACCCGGTCGCAGAACCCGGCGAAGCTCGTCGAGGACTGCCGCCGGCTCGGCGACGTGGGCGATTGCCTCGAAGCAGACGACCGTGTCGAAGCCGCCGTCCTCGAAGGGCAGCGAGCGCAGGTCGCCCTCGACGAACTCGGCGAGGTCGCCGTAGCGCTCCCGCGCCGCACCGATCGCGGCCGGGGAGAAGTCGACTCCGACCGCCGCCGCGGCGCCGGGGGCGAGCAGCGCGGTCCCGTGCCCGGCGCCGCAGGCGGCATCGAGCACGCGCTTGCCAGCGGTCGCCCCTGCGGTCCACCGGTAGCGGACCTCGCGCTCCGGCTGTCGCCCCTCGTTGCCGCCCGCGTCGCTCAAGACGTCCCAACCTTCCCATACGGCCCCGGACGATCGGGTGTCAGGCGGGTCGGCCACCCGAGCGCCTCGGCCCGCGCGAGCACCGCGTCGATCAGCTCGCCGGGCCCCGCGTCGGTGACGAGGTCGTAGCGCGGATCAGCGACGGGCACCGCATCCAGCCCAGCTGGATTCCAGAGCACGTTCAGCTGTCCCGGTTTGGGGACGTACCGTCGTGGCCCGGTCAGGTGCACGGCCACGTCGTACTCCATCCCGCGCAGGTCGTCGATCTCCTCGCGGCGCAGGACGAGATACCGGTGTCCCCGCTTCTCCATCTCGGCACACACCCGCTCCACCTCCGTATCGCTCACGGACGCCGACTGCGGAGTTGACCCCCCTCCAGTGTGGTTAACCCCGCAGTCGGCGTGCAGGACGAAGCCGAGTCGCAGGATCTCGTCGCGCGAGGGCGGCGCCGTCGGATCGGCGGTCCCGCGGGAGACCCAGAGGCCGCCGCCGGCGAGACGGTCTAGCTCGTACTCGCGACGCACCCGCGGGCCCCAGCGCTCCCAGAGCAGGCGCCGGTTGCCGCGCCCGATCTCGTGGTGGCGCTCGCGGTCGCGCTCCACCGCGCGGGTCGAGCCGAGCCGGTGGACGAGCAGCGAGCGGCCCGCGCAGACGATGCTCGCGTCCTGCGACAGCACCTCGAAGCCGAGGTCGATGTCCTCGCCGCCGTAGAGGAAGCCGTGGGTGAAGCCGCCGACCGCGTCGAACAGCTCGCGGCCGATCAACATGCAGGCGCCGCCGGGGATCGGCGACTCGACGTCTTCGCCAAACGCCTCGCCGAGCGGCTCCTCGCCGCGACCGAGCAGCTCGGCCCGCAGCAGGCCGTCCTGCTCATGCAGCCCGATCGCGCGGTGCTGGACGGTGCAGCCGTAGCTCCCGCGCTCGTCCGGTTGCAGGAGCGTCGCTCCGACCAGCCCGGCCTCGCGTTGTCGCAGACAGGCGACCAGCTCGCGCAGCCAGCCGTCCTCGAATGGCTCGACGTCGTTGTTGAGGAAGAGCAGCAGCGACCCGGAGGCCAGCGCCGCGCCCTGGTTGCAGGCGTCGGAGAAGCTCTCGTTGTGCGGGTTGGCGACGATCGAGATCGGGAACCGCGCCGGCGTCGAGCGAGCGAGAGCCAGCGACTCGTCGGTCGAGGCGTTGTCGACCAGGATCAGCTCGAGGCCCGGGTAGTCGGTGTGCGACTCGAGCCCGGCGAGCAGTCGCCGCAGGTGCTCGGCGCCGTTGCGGTTGGGGACGACGATCGAGACCAGCGGCCACTCGGCGAGCGACGGCGGCGGGCCGAGCCGCCGCCGCGCCTCCGCTCCGAGCTCGCCCAGCCCCATCGGGCCCTCAGCAGCCGAGCTGCCGGGCGATGACCATCTGCTGCACCTCGTCGGTCCCCTCGCCGATCGTGAGGATCTTCGCGTCGCGGTAGAAGCGGCAGACCGGGTACTCCTCGATGTAGCCGTAGCCGCCGTGGATCTGCACCGCCTCCTCGGTCGCGCGCACCGCCAGCCGGCCGGTTATCAGCTTCGCCTGCGCCGCGGTCAGCGTAAACGACTTGCCCGCGTCCTTCTCCAGCGCCGCGCGCCAGGTGAGCAGCCGGGCCGCCTCGATCTGCGACGAGAGGTCGGCGATCTTGGCCTGGATCGACTGGAACTTCGAGATCGTCTGGCCGAAGGCGCGGCGCTCCTTGGCGTAGGCGAGCGCCTCGTCGAGCGCGCCCTGGGCGAGGCCGACGCCCATCGCCGCGACTCCGATCCGGCCGCCGTCGAGGATGTGGAGGAAGTTCTTGAAGCCCTCGCCGCGGCGGCCGAGCAGGTTGCCCTCCGGGACGCGGCAGCCGTCGAAGGAGAGCGGCCTCGTGTCCGACGCGTTCCAGCCCATCTTGCGGTACGGCTCGCCGACCTCGTAGCCGGGCGTGCCGGTCGGCACGATCAGGTTCGAGACCTCCTTGCGCCCGTTCGCCTCGCCGGTCACGGCGGTGATCGAGACACAGGCGGAGATGTCGGTTCCGGAGTTGGTGATGAACTGCTTGGCGCCGTCGACGACCCACTCGCCGTCCGCCAGCTTCGCCGTCGTGCGGACGTTGCCGGCGTCGGACCCCGCCTCCGGCTCGGTCAGCCCGAACGAGGCGAGCCGCTCGCCGCGGCAGAGCTGCGGCAGCCACTCGGCCTTCTGCTCATCGGTCCCCCAGAGGTGGATCGGCATCGTCCCGAGCGACGTGTGCGCCGCCATCGTGATGCAGACCGAGGAGTCGATCCGGGCCAGCTCTTCGACCGCGAGCACGTAGGAGAGCGTGTCGGCGCCCCCGCCGCCGTACTCCTCGGGGAAGGGGATGCCCATCAGCCCCAGCTCGCCCATCTTGGCGACGATCTCGTAGGGGAAGCGCTTCTCGCGGTCGAGCTCCTCGGCGACGGGCGCGACCTCGGCCCGGGCGAACTCGCGCACGGTGTCGCGCAGCAGCCGCTGCTCGTCGCTCAGCTCGAAGTCCATCCGGCCTGTCAGCCTATTGCGCGTGCCCAGCGGCCGGTCGGCTCAGCGTCGTGACGAGAGGGAGATGGAGTTCGCGCGAATCGTCGCCTTCAGCGACGGCGTCTTCGCGATCGCGATCACGCTGCTCGTGCTCAACCTCAGCGTCCCCGAGCAGATCGCCGGGGACGACCTCACCGGCGCGCTCTGGGACCAGCGGCACGACCTCTTCGCCTACGCGCTCAGCTTCGCCGTGATCGGCCGCTTCTGGGTGGTCCACCACCGCGTCTTCGGCGAGATGACCGGCTTCGACGGCCGCCTGATCGGGCTCAACCTCTTCTACCTCGCCTGGATCGTGCTGATCCCGTTCAGCAGCCAGGTTCTCGGCGACCACGCGGGCGACACCGGCGCGGTCGTCCTCTATTCGGTCAACCTCGCCGCGGTGACGCTGGTCGGCTCGTGGATGTTCGCCGACGCCCGCCGCGCCGGCATGCTGGCCAGCGAGCCCGAGGCGTTCGGCGAGGGCCACCGGCGCGCGCTCTGGACCGCCGGCGTCTTCCTCGCCTCGGTCCCCGTCGCCTTCCTCAACGCCCACGCCGCGCCCTACCTCTGGCTGGCGCTCTTCGTCGACCCGGTCCGCCGCCGGCGTCGCGCTAGAGCTGCAAGCTCTTGACCTGCAGCAGCTCCTCGATCGCGTAGCGGCCGTTCTCGCGGCCATGCCCGGACTGCTTGAAGCCGCCGAACGGGGCGAGAGGGTTGAAGGCGCCGCCGTTGATCTCGATCTGGCCGGTGCGGATCCGCTTGGCAACCGAGATCGCGCGGTCCGCGTCGGCCGACCAGACGCCGCCGGCGAGCCCGTAGACGGTGTCGTTGGCGATCCGCACGGCGTCGTCCTCGTCGTCGAAGGGCTGGATGACGAGCACCGGGCCGAAGATCTCCTCCTGGGCGATCGTCATCTCCGGCGTCACCTCGGAGAAGACGGTGGGGCGGACGAAGTAGCCGCGGTCGAGGCCCTCGGGTGGCTCGGCGCCACCGGTGAGCAGCTTGGCGCCCTCGCCCTCGCCCTTCTCGATGTAGCCGCGGACGCGCTCGCGCTGCACCTCGGAGACGAGCGGCCCGAGCCGGGTCGAGGGCTCGAACGGGTCCCCCGGAGTGAACGACTCGGCCGCCGAGCGGGCGAGCTCCTCCGCCTCGGCGAGCTTCTCGCGCGGGACGAGCATCCGGGTCAGCGCGCTGCACGTCTGGCCCGAGTTGAGAAAGCACTTGGCGACGCCGTCGGGGACGGCCTTGGCCAGGTCCGCGTCGTCGAGGATCACGTTCGGCGACTTGCCGCCCAGCTCCATCGCGACCGGCTTCACCGTCGCCGAGGCCAGCTCGGAGACGCGCCGCCCGGCCCGGGTCGAGCCGGTGAACGAGACCATGTCGACCCCGGGATGGCCGGCGATCGCCTCGCCCACCACGGGGCCCGTGCCGGTGACCAGGTTGAAGACGCCGGCGGGCAGGCCGGCCGCCTCGACAACCTCGGCGAGGATGAAGGCGTTGAGCGGCACGACCTCGCTCGGCTTGAGGACGACGGTGCAGCCGGCGGCGAGGGCGGGGGCGACCTTGGCGGCGATCTGGTTGAGCGGGTAGTTCCACGGCGTGATCGCCCCGAGCACGCCGACCGGCTCGCGCAGCACGCGCGAATTGCCGATCTCCTCCTCCCAGGCGACTTCCTCGATCAGCCCCGGCATCGCCGCGAACTGCCCGGTCGGCAGCCCGGCCTGGATGATCTGGCTCAGCTTCAGCGGCATGCCCAGCTCCTGGGCGATCGTCGCCGCGATCTCCTCGGAGCGCTCGCCGAGCCCCGCCGCGATCGCCTCCAGGTAGCCGGCCCGCTCCTCGCGGGAGGTCTGCGACCAGGAGTCGAACGCCTCGCGGGCGGCCCGCACGGCGCGGTCCGCGTCGGCCGGCGTGCAGGCCGGGATCGAGCCCATCGTCTCCTCGGTGGTCGAGTTGACCACCTCGATCGTCTCGCTCCCGTCCGGCTCGACCCACTCGCCGCCGACGAAGATCCTGTCCCGCACCTGAAGCTCAGCCGCCGTCGCCATCTCGCTCCCTCAATCGCTGGTCTGTGCGGCCAACGCTAGCGCCTCGACGCCAGGTCCTGGGAGCGCCCGGGCGTCGCGCGCGTGCAGCACCTTGCCGCAGCTCTCGCAGATGCCCCGGTCGCTGACCTGGCCGCCGCACTCCTTGTGGACGATCAGCATTGGCGGGCCGTCCGGGTAGGGGGAGTGGCGGTCACCCCAGGCGAGCAGGGCGACCAGCGCGGGCCACAGGTCGAGCCCCTTCTCGGTCAGGAAGTACTCGTAGCGCGGCGGGCTCTCCTGGTAGGGCCGGCGCTCGAGAATGTCCTCCTCGACCAGCCGCTGCAGGCGGGTGGAGAGGACGTTGCGGGCGATGCCGAGACCCTTCTGGAGGTCGTCGAAGCGGCGTCGCCCGTTCATCACGTCGCGCACGATCAGCAGTGACCAGCGCTCGCCGATCACCTCCAGCGCCTTGGCGATCGAGCAGACCTGCCCCGGATAGTCGTGACGAAGCACGAACGTAATCATCTCACATTGGGTTGCACCAAGCAACTCAGTCGGCTAGGGTGCGAATACAGGAGTTGCTTCTTGCAACTCACTCCAACGCCGACTGGAGGCACAGCGATGAGGCTGATCCCAAGGCACAGGACCGACAACCGCTCCAAGGCACCGCGGATCGCGATAAGCCAGGCGGAGATCACGGCCGACCTGCACTACCCGGCCAGCCGCGACCTGGCGGGGAAGGGCGCGCCCGCGCGGCGCCGGATGAGTCGATGAGCGAGAGCGCGACGAGCGACGCAGCCGTGCCCGAGGCGGGCGCCCCGGCGACCGCGAGCGCCGCCGGGGCGGAAGACGCCGTCGAGGCCGCGGCGGCGTTCGCCGCCGCCAGTCCGGAGACGAGCCGCAGCCGCACCCTGGTCTGGCAGGACCCGGTGCCGACGGCGGCCGCCGGGGCGACGATGGCGGGCATGGAGTACATGGAAGCGATCGTGGCGGGCCAGCTGCCGCCGCCCCCGATCGCGGTGACGATGCGCCTGCGCCCGATCGAGCTCGGCGAGGGCCGGGCGGTCTTCGAGGGCGAGCCGGGCGAGGAGCACTACAACCCGATCGGCGTCGTCCACGGCGGCTACGCCGCGACGCTGCTCGACTCGGCGCTCGGCTGCGCCGTGCACACGACCCTGCCGGCCGGCGTCGCCTACACCTCGCTCGGCCTCGAGGCCAAGTACGTGCGCCCGATCACCCGCGACACCGGCCGCGTCCTCTGCGAGGCCAACGTCGTCTACCGAGGCCGCCGCCAGGCGACCGCCGAGGCCAACCTGACCGCCGCGGGCACCGGCAAGCTGCTCGCCCACGGCGTCGCCACCTGCATGATTCTGGACTTCGCTAGCTCATAGCGGATTTGCGATAAGCACAAATCCGCTATTCTCCAGGCATGGAGACGCCGGGAGAGCTGCTGAAAGAGGCGCGGAAGAGGCATGGCGTCAGCCAGAAGCGGCTGGCGATCCGCGCCGGCACGACCCAGTCCGCGATCTCGCGAATCGAGTGCGATCGGGTGTCGCCGTCGGTGGAGACGCTGCGCGAGCTGCTCTACCTGCTCGGTGAGGACCTGACGCTGGGAGCCGAGGAGCGGGACTCCGGCATCGATCGCACGCTCAACGCGCAGAACCTTTCATTCCACCCCGAACAAAGGGTGAAGAGGGGCCTCGCATTTTCCGATTTCGTTCGTCGCAATCGGGGCGGCGCCGTCCGACCGCGGGCCGCATAGCCGGCGATGGCTGACGATCTTCCCGAGGTGTCCTTGCAAGCCGACCGGCTGCTGCGGACGCTGAGTGCGCATGGAGTGGACTTCGTCGTCGTCGGCGGAATGGCCGGCCTCGCACACGGGTCGGCCTTCCCCACGTTCGATCTCGACGTCGCATACGGGCGCGAGCGGGGAAACCTCAGGCGATTGGCGGACGCTCTGAGGGAGCTCGATGTCTCGTTGCGGGGAGCGCCCGCCGATCTCCCCTTTCAACTCGATGCGGAGACGCTGAGGCGGGGAGCCAACTTCACCTTTGACAGCCCTTATGGCAGCTTCGACATCCTCGGTGATGCTGCCGGTATGACCTCCTACGACGAGCTTCGCGGCAACGCTCTCGTTGCGACGATTGAGGGAATCGAGGTTCGGGTTGCCTCGATCGACCACCTGATCGCGATGAAGCGCGCGGCGAACCGGACCAAGGACAAGCTGATGGTCGAGGAGTACATCGTGATCGCGGACGAGCAGCGCAAAGCGGCCAAAGCCGGCGAGGGCTGAGCGGCGCTCAGCCCGCCAGCTCGCGGGCCAGCTCGACCAGGAGGCGGACGCCGAAGCCGCTGGCGTCGTTGCCGGTGTACTCGCGGCCGACGTCCCACGCGGTGCCGGCGATGTCGAGGTGGGCCCAGGGGGTCTCGCCGACGAACTCCTGAAGGAAGGAGCCGGCGGTGATCGTGCCGGCCTTGCGCTTGGAGGAGACGTTCGAGAGGTCGGCGACGGTGCCCTTCATCAGCTCCCTGTACTCGGCGTGCAGCGGCAGGCGCCAGGCGAGCTCGCCGGTCGTCCGGCCCGCGGCCTCGACCTCGGCGGCGAGCGCGTCGTCGTTGGAGATCACCGCCGCGTAGGTCGAGCCGAGCGCGATCACGACTGCGCCGGTCAGGGTGGCCAGGTCGACGACTCGCTCGGCGCCGAGCTCGATCGCGTATGAGAGGGCGTCGGCGAGGATCAGGCGGCCCTCTGCGTCGGTGTTGTTGACCTCGACGGTCTTGCCGTTGTACTGGGTGATCACGTCGCCGGGCTTGATCGCGGTCCCCGACGGCATGTTCTCGGTCGAGGGGACGACCGCGATCAGGTCGATCGCGAGGCCGAGCTCGGCGATCGCGGCCACCGCCTCCAGCACCGCGGCCGCACCCGACATGTCCATCTTCATCTCGTGCATCGAGGCGGACGGCTTCAGCGAGATCCCGCCCGTGTCGAAGGTGACGCCCTTGCCGACCAGGCCGAGGGTGGGTCCCGTGCCGCCGCCCGCGTAGCGCAGCACGATCAGCCGGGGGTCCTCGGCGCTGCCCTGGCTGACCGCGACCAGGCCGCCCATGTCCTTGGCGGCGATCTCCTCGCGGCCGAGCACCTCGACGCTCACCGCGTCGTGAGCTGCGGCGATCTCCCCGGCGCGGCCGGCGAGGTAGGACGGGGTCGCGACGTTGGAGGGAAGGCTCTGCAGGTCGCGGGCACGGTTCTGAGCCTCGGCGCATATGCGCGCCCGCTCGGCTGCGTCAGCCAGGTCGGCCGCGCCCAGCAGCGTCAGGGAATCGATCCGGCTCGGGGACGGGTCGTCGGGATCGCGGCTGAGGAAGCGGTCGAAGCGGTAGCCGGCGAGGATCGTCCCGGTGACGAGGGCTTCGGCGCTCGCCGCGCCCTCCTCGGACTCCGGCAGCTGCCAGGCGAGCGTGCGCGCCTCCAGTCGCGACGCCTCCTTGGCCGCCAGCGCCGCCGCCACCCGCGCCCGCTCGGCGTCGAGCTCGTCGCGCTTGCCCAGGCCGACCACGAGGACGCGGTGGGGCCGGGCCGGGTGCAGCAGCGACAGCTTCTTGAAGTCGCCCTTGGCGTCGCGGCCGCCGGGCGCCGACGCCAGATCCGCCGGCAGCTCCTCGCCCTCGAAGAGGCCGACGGCGACGAGATCGACGTCGATCTCGTCGAGCTTCGCCTGGCTCACATTGACCCTCACGGGCGGCGAGTCTATGCGCTCGCTCACGCTGCTCTCACGGCGCCCTCGCTATCGTTTTGAGCAGGGCCATGCGGCCCGTCCGAGCCGAGACCCGGCACAAACACGACAGAAAGGCCGCCAAATGCCCAGCACGGTCATCCTCGGTACTGCACGCACGCCCTTCGGCAAGATGGGCGGAACCCTCTCCTCGCTCGACGCCACCGACCTCGGTGGGCACGTGATCGAGGCCGCGCTCGAGCGCTCCGACGTCGAGCCCGAGCAGGTCCAGCAGGTCGTCTTCGGCCAGGTCCTCCAGGCCGGCCAGGGCCAGATCCCCTCGCGCCAGGCCCAGATCAAGGCCGGCATCCCCAAGGAGGTGCCCTCCGAGACCGTCAACAAGGTCTGCGCCTCGGGCATGCGCTCGCTTGGGATCGCCGACATGGCGATCCGCGCCGGCGACGCCGACGTGGCGGTAACCGGCGGCATGGAGTCGATGAGCAACGCGCCGTACCTCCTGCCCGGCGCCCGCTTCGGCTTCCGGATGGGCGACGTCAACGCGATCGACGCGATAACCCACGACGGCCTGACCAACCCCTTCACCGAGAAGCAGATGATCAACGAGGCGAGCGAGGTCTCCAACGAGCTCGAGATCACCCGGGTCGACATGGACAGATTCGCCGAGCGCTCGCACCGGCTCGCCGCCGAGGCGACCGACGCCGGCCGGCTCGCCGAGGAGATCGTCGGCGTCACCGTCAGGTCGCGCAAGGGCGAGAACACGGTCGAGACCGACGAGGCGATCCGTGCCGACACGACGCTCGAGGTGCTCGCCAAGCTGAAGGCGATCGGCGGGGACGACGCGACGCACACCGCCGGCAACGCACCCGGCGTCAACGACGGCGCCGGCGCGGTCGTCGTCGCCTCGGAGGAGTGGGCGCAGAAGGAAGGGCGCACGCCGCTGGCGCGGGTCCTCGCCTACGGCGCCGTCGCCGACGACTTCCCGTACTTGGCGAAGACCCCCGCCAAGGCGGCCCGGCAGGCGCTGGAGAAGATCGGCAAGAGCCCCGAGGACGTCGACCTCTGGGAGATCAACGAGGCCTTCGCCTCGGTCGCGCTCAATTCGATGCGGATGCTCGGCGTCGAGGAGGACAACGTGAACGTGAACGGCGGCGCGATCGCCCTCGGCCACCCGATCGGCGCCTCCGGCTCGCGGATCGTCGGCGCCCTCGTCCACGAGCTCAAGCGTCGTGGCGGCGGCCTCGGCGTTGCAGCCATCTGCTCCGGCGGGGGCCAGGGCGACGCGATCGTGCTGGAGGTTGCTTCGTAGGCGGCCGCTGCAAACCGGCGCATCTCGGCGTCCTCGGTCGTTCGGATCGGGTCACGCACTAACTGTGCGCTCCCCTCACCTCACTTCCTGCGTCCCCCGACCTGCTTGGGTTTCACGGCCGTGCGAGGGACGTGCGTGACCAGGGCCGCGGCATTTTTCGACCTCGACAAGACCTTGATGGCGGGGTCGTCGGGCATGCAGTTCGCGCGTATCGCGACGCGGCACGGGATAGTCGGCCGCCGGCAGCTCGCGAGCTGGGCGGTCGAGCACTTGCGCTACCGCCTGCGGGGAACGACCGACGCGCGCACCGAAGAGGTGCTGCGCGTCGCCCGCGACCTGATCACGGGGGTCCCGGTCCGCAGCCTCGAACGGCTGAACCCGGAGGTGATGGCGGCGATCCTGCCGCGCGTCTTCCCGCAGATGCTCGAAGAGGTCTACGCGCACCAGGACGCCGGCCGCGCCACCTTCATCGTCAGCGCCGCCGGCAACGGCGTGGTCGAGTCCCTGGCCCAGGTTCTGGGGATGGACGGCGGCATCGGCACGAGCTACGAGGTCGGCGGCGACGGCACCTTCACCGGCCGCTTCGAGGGTCCCTTCGTCTACGGCCCCGGCAAGGTCGTGGCGATGGAGTCGTTCGCCGCCTCGCACGGCATCGACCTGGCCGCCTCATACGCCTACTCCGACTCGCTCTCGGACCTGCCGATGCTGCGCGCCGTCGGCAACCCCGTGGTCGTCAACCCCGACCCGCCGCTCGCCCGGATCGCCGCCGAAGAAGGCTGGCAGGCGATGCGCTTCGAGCGCCTCGGCCGCCGCCTCGTCGCCCTCGCCGTCACCGTGCTGGCGACCGTCGGCGGCTTCGGCGCCAGGCGGATCGCCACTCGCCGCCGGGTCCCGCCACCGCGCCGTTTCCCGACCCGGCGCTAGCGGTCCCCTTCCACCGGGGACGTGCCGCTACTTGACCACCCATACGGTGGGTCAAGTAGCGGCACGTCTCTACGCCGCGCCTAGACTGTCGGCATGGCCAGCCAGCCAAAGGCGACGCCGCGAACGGAGGAGCGCGACGCCGAGCTCTCGACCATGTCGGGCCACCCGATCGAGCCGCTCTACGGACCCGAGGACGCGCCGGTCGATCCCAAGACGACGATCGGCCGCCCCGGCGAGTTCCCGTTCACCCGCGGCCCATACCAGTCGATGTACCGGGGGCGGCTATGGACGATGCGCCAGTTCGCCGGCTTCGGCACGGTTGAGGAGACCAACGAGCGCTTCCACTACTTGCTCGACCACGGCCAGACCGGCCTCTCGACGGCCTTCGACATGCCGACCCTGATGGGCTACGACTCCGACCACGCGCGCAGCGAGGGGGAGGTCGGTCGCGAGGGGGTCGCCGTCGACAGCCTTGACGACATGGAAGACCTCTTCGAGGGGATCCCGCTGGCCGGCGTCAGCACCTCGATGACGATCAACGCGCCCGCCGCGATCCTGCTCGCCTTCTACGTCCTCGTCGGCGAGAAGCAGGGCGTCGCGCCGGAGAAGCTCGGCGGCACGATTCAGACCGACATCCTCAAGGAGTACATCGCCCAGAAGGAGTGGTGCTTCCCGATCGAGCCGGCGATGCGGCTGGTCACCGACATGATCGAGTGGTGCACCGAGCACATGCCGCGCTGGCACCCGGTCTCGATCTCCGGCTACCACATCCGCGAGGCGGGCTCGACCGCCCAGCAGGAGCTCGCCTTCACGCTCAAGGACGGCTTCACCTACGTCGAGCGGGCGCTCGAGCGCGGCCTCGACGTCGACGACTTCGCGCCGCGCCTCTCCTTCTTCTTCAACGCCCACATCGACTTCTTCGAGGAGATCGCGAAGTACCGCGCGGCGCGCCGAATCTGGGCGCGCGAGATGCGCGACACCTACGGCGCCAAGCGCGAGGAGTCGATGCGCCTGCGCTTCCACGCCCAGACCGCGGGCGTCTCACTGACCGCCCAGCAGCCGCTGAACAACGTCGTCCGGACCTCGCTGGAGGCGCTGGCCGCTGTGCTCGGCGGCACCCAGTCACTGCACACGAACTCCTTCGACGAGGCGCTGGCCCTGCCCACCGAGGAGGCGGTGCGGGTCGCGCTCCGCACCCAGCAGGTGATCGCCTTCGAGTCCGGCGCCCCCAACACGCCCGACCCGCTCGGCGGTTCGTGGTTCGTCGAGAAGCTGACCGACGAGATGGAGGCCGCCGCCTACGACTACTTCGCCCGGATCGACGAGCTGGGGGGGATGGTCGAGGCAATCCGCCGCAACTTCCCCCAGCGCGAGATCGCCGACGCCGCCTTCACCTACCAGCGGGAGGTGGACGAGCGCAGGCGGATCGTCGTCGGCGTCAACGACTTCACCGCCGAGGGCGAGCCGGAGACGCCGATCCTGCGGATCGACCCGGCGCTCGAACGCAAGCAGGCCGACCGCCTGAGGGCGACCCGCGCCCGCCGCGACGGCGCCGCGGTCGAAGCGTCCCTCGCCGAGCTGAAGCGGGCCGCCGCCACCGACGAGAACCTGATGCCGCCGATCCTCGCCGCCGCCCGCGCCCGCGCCACCGAGGGCGAGATGATCTCGGCGATGCAGGAGGTCTTCGGGACCTACACCGAGTCGCCGGTCTTCTGAGCGGCACGCTCGTCCGGCCAGTCGTCGGCCAGCATCGAGTAGAGGACGGCGTCGAGATACCGGTCCCCGACCCGCTCCGCTTCCCGCAGGATCCCCTCCTGCCGGAAGCCGAGCCGCTCCGGAACTGCGCGGCTCCGCGAGTTCTCGACCGCGACGCGAATCTCGACCCGGTTCAGCTTCCAGGCCCGCAGCGCGTGGTCGACCATCGCTCTGACGGCCGCGGTCATGATCCCGTGGCCCTCGTGCTCGACGGCAAGCCAGTAGCCGAGGCTGGTGGAGCCGTTCTCCCAGTCGACGCCGGTGAAGCCGACGACGCCGGCGATCCGGTTGTCGATGACGATGGCGGCCTGGAAGCCGTCGCTCGTGTCGAGCTGCGCTGCGGCATCGCGAATGAAGCGGACGGTGTCGGCAAGGGTTTGCGTCGCGGCCCATCGAAGCCACGGCGAGAGCCACTGCCGATTCGCCTCGATCAGCGCGTGGAGCTCGCCCGCGTCCGCTTCGGCGAGCGAACGGAGCTGGAGTCGGTCGGAGATTCGCAGAAGCACGGTGAGAGTTTGGTGCCGTCACCGGCCAGAGCCTGGCGGCTGATGGCGGGGACGGCGCCCTCGGTCCACTAACCTTCCCGCCCCGATGGAGGCAGCAACCGCCCGCAAGATCCGCGTCGTCGTCGCCAAGCCCGGCCTGGACGGGCACGACCGCGGCGCCAAGATCATCGCCCGCGCCCTGCGCGACGCGGGCATGGAGGTGATCTACACCGGCCTGCACCAGACGCCGGAGCAGATCGCCGAGACGGTGATCCAGGAGGACGCCGACGCGGTCGGCCTCTCGATCCTCTCCGGCGCCCACATGACGCTGGTCCCGCGCGTTGTCGCGCTGCTCGCCGATCAGGGCATCGACGACGTCCTCGTCACCGTCGGCGGCACGATCCCGGCCGAGGACATCCCCGAGCTGAAGAAGCTCGGCGTCGCCGCCGTGTTCACCCCCGGCGCCGGAACCGACGAGATCGTCGACTTCATCCGCGGTGGCGCCGCCGAGCGCCACGCGCGGGCGCAGGAGTAACTCAGAGCCGTCGATGGAGCGTTTTTACGGGCTATGGCCCGCTCAATCGCTCCACCTTCGATTCGAGGGCTCAGCCGGGCCGGTTGGGCCGCTGTCGTGTGATATCGATCACCGCGATCCTCACACCGCCGCGTGTATAGATAGACTGATTGACTGGTCAGTCAACCAGCGAAATCGGCTTGAGCAATAGCCAAGGAGGCTCGAACTTGAAGATCTGCGTCCTGGTCAAGGAGGTCCCGGACGCCGCCGTTCAGAAGCGCATCGACCCTGGGACGATGCGGCTGGACCGCGGCGGCGAGAAAAACCTCAACCCCTTCGATACCCACGCCATCGAGGCCGCCATGCAGATCAAGGAGGGCGGTGCGATCCCGGTCGAGGAGGTCGTCGCGGTGACGATGGGCCCCGGCTCGGCGGTCCGCGCCCTGCACAAGGCGGTGGCGCTCGGCGCCGACCGCTCGGTGCACCTCTCCGACGACGCGCTCGCCGGCTCCGACGTCTGCGCCACGGGCTACGCGCTAGCCAAGGTGCTGGAGTCCGAGAGCCCGGACCTGGTCCTGCTCGGCCAGCAGTCCGACGACGGCGAGTGCTACACGATCGGCGCCGTCGTCGCCGACCACCTGAAGATGCCCTCGCTGACCCAGGTGATCCAGATCGACGTCACCGACGGCAAGCTGCGCTGCGAGCGCCAGGCCGAGTACGGCTACGACACGGTCGAGGTCGAGCTGCCGGCCGTGATCAGCGTCGGCGACGCGATCAACGAGCCGCGCTACCCGAGCCTCAAAGCGATCATGGGGGCGAAGAAAAAACAGCTGGACGCCAAGGCGACCGCCGACGTCGGCATCGACGGCGGCATGGTCGGCGAATCCGGCTCCAAGACGAGCGTCCTCGCGCTCAACCCGCCGCCTGCCAAGCAGGCCGGGGAGATCATCGAGGACGAGGACACCAACGAGACGGTCGAGAAGATCGTCGCCTGGCTCGACGAGAGGAAGCTGATCTAGATGGCAGGCATCCTGGTTTACGCCCTCCACGACGACGAGGGCAACTTCAACAAGAACTCGCTCGGGGCGATCTCCGAGGCGGCCAGGCTGGCCGGCGAGCTGGGCGGCGAGGCCGCCGCACTGGTGGTCGGCGAGGTGGCCGACGACGCCTGCGCCTCACTCGGCAACTACGGCGCCGCCAAGGTCTACCGCGCCAAGGGCGTGCCCGAGGGGCTCGCCCAGCCGATCGTCGACGCGATGGCCAAGGTCATCCAGGACGAGGGCTTCGGCTACGCGCTGTTCGGCGGCGGCCTGCTCGGCTTCGAGATCGGCGCCGGGCTCACCGCTCGCCTCAACGCGGGCGTGACGATGGAGGTCACGCAGGTCAAGGTGCAGGACGGCAAGCTCGTCGTCGAGCGCCCGATCCTGCAGGACTCCCAGGTCGCCGACGTCGGCTACGTCAGCGAGCCGGGCATCATCATCGGCCGCCTCAACGCCTTCGACGCCAACGAGACCGGCGGCAGCGCCGAGGTCGTCGACGTCGACGTCGAGCTCTCCGAGTGGTCCTCGAAGGCGAAGCTGGTCCAGCGCGGCGAGCAGCGCGGCGCCGACGTCAACATCGAGGACGCCGACATCCTCGTCGGCGGCGGTCGCGGCCTCGGGGCCAAGGAGGGCTTCGAGCTCTGCGAGCAGCTGGCCGACTCGATGGGCGGGGCCGTCGCGGCGACCCGCGCCGTCGTCGACGCCGGCTGGTACCCCTACGCAGCCCAGATCGGCCAGACCGGCAAGACGGTCGCGCCGAAGCTCTACCTCGCCGCCGGGATCTCCGGCGCGATCCAGCACAAGGTCGGGATGCAGAGCTCGGAGAACATCCTGGCGATCAACAAGGACCAGAACGCGCCGATCTTCGAGTTCTCGGATCTCGGCGTGGTGGGCGATCTGCACAAGATCCTGCCCAAGCTGACCGAGGCGATCAAAGCGAAGAAGGGTTGACTTTGCCGGGGGCCTCGGCCCCCGGTCCTCATTCCAGCTCTTGAAGAACCGGTAAGGAGTCGAGATGCCAGCCGTCAAGCCCAGCGAGTTCCCACCCCCGTTCGACCCGGCCGACGTCGTCGGCCCGCCCACCGATCCGGTCGACGACCGGATCGAGGTCGGCGTCGCGATCGTCGGCGGCGGACCTGCCGGGCTTGCCTGTGCCAACAAGCTGATGCAGCTGCTCGAGGACGAGCCGGAGCTGACCGAGAAGCTGGGCGAAGTCCCGGTCGCGGTGATCGAGAAGGGCAAAGTCGCCGGGGCGCACCTGCTCTCGGGCGCGAACATGAAGCCCTCCGCGATGGAAGAGCTGTTCCCCGACCTCGACAAGTCGGAGTGGCCGGTCTACGGCGAGGTCGAGAAGGACGCGGTCTACCTGCTGACCTCGAAGGCGGCGCTGCCGCTCAAGCCGATGCCGCCCAACTTCCGCAACCACGGCAACTACGTCACCTCGGTCTCGAAATTGGGCCGCTTCCTCGCCGACAAAGCCGAAGAAGCGGGCGTCTACATCCTCTCCGAGACCGCGGCGACGAAGCTGCTGGTCGAGGACCGGGTAGTCAAGGGCGTCCGCTCGGGCGACCGCGGTCGCGGCAAGGAGGGCGAGGAGCTGGGCAACTTCGAGCCGGGCTCCGACGTGGTGGCGAAGGCGACGGTCCTGGCCGAGGGCACTGTCGGCCACCTCACCTACGCGGCCTACGACTACTTCGACCTGCACGGAGCCGACCCGATGCGCTGGGAGCTCGGGGTCAAAGAGGTCTGGGAGGTGCCGAAGCCGCTCGACCGGGTGATCCACACGATGGGCTGGCCGCTGCGCAAATCGCCCAAATACAACGAGTTCGGCGGCAGCTTCATCTACCCGATGGGCGAGGACAAGGTCTGCATCGGCCTCGTCGTCGGCCTCGACTACACCGACGCGACGTTCAGCTGCCACGACGCGCTGCAGCTGATGAAGACCCACTCCTTCATCAAGAAGATCCTCGACGGCGGCAAGCGGGTCGCCTGGGGCGCCAAGACGATCCCGTCGGGCGGCTACTTCGCGATGCCGAAGCGCCTCGCGGTACCCGGCATGGTGATCGCCGGCGACGCGGCCAGCATGGTCAACGTGCCGACCCTGAAGGGCGTCCACTACGCGATGCACGCCGGCATGTACGCGGCGGAATCGATCGTCGCGGCGCTCAAGGAGGACTCGGTCAACTTCGAGTCCTACGACGAGAAGGTCCACAACTCGCTGATCGAGAAGGACATCTACCAGTCGCGCAACATGCGCCAGCCCTTCTCGAAGGGGTTCTTCGTGGGCGGCGCGATCGCCTCGGCGATGACCGTCACCAAAGGCCACTTCCCGGGCGGCCACTGGTCCCAGGAGCACGACTCCGAGATCGAGATGGAGCTGGGCAAGGCGAGCGATATGTACGTCAAGCCCGACAACGAGCTGACCTTCAACAAGCTCGACTCCGTCTTCCTCTCGGGCAACGCGACCCGCGACGACGCGCCCAACCACGTCCGCGTCCAGACCAAGGTGCCGCGCGAGATCGCCCAGACCTGGGTCTCGATGTGCCCGGCGCAGGTCTACGAGATCCCCGACGAGCAGCTCGAGAACGGCGCATCGGAGGTCGACGTCCACGTCACCGCCTCCAACTGCGTCCAGTGCGGCGCGATCACCGCCAAGGGCGGCCGCCTGACCCTCCCCGAGGGCGGCGACGGGCCCCTGTACCAAGAGACGTAGCGCAGGCGTCACACAATCGGCGCACTCAGCGCGCCACGCGCGCGGCGCGACCTTCTACGGTCGGTCGGTGGTTCTCCTCGCGACGCTACTCGATCAGTCCGCTACGGCCCTGGGCCTTATCGCGGCTGCCATAGCGGTGGGAGGCTTCCTGTCGCACGCCGGGCCTGCGCTCGCGGGATGGGACGAGACGAGGCTGCGGCAAGCGACCGTCACCGGCGGATTGTGGGGGGTCGCAGGAGCGCTCTTTATAATCGTTTTGTCTGCGGCGGAAAGGTGGTTTTGATGCGACTGACCGAAGTCAAGGCGCTCCTTTTGACGTTCGCCGGCATGAGCGTCCTGACGATTGCGACCGGCCTGGGCCTGATAGCCGTGCAGGCGAGCGGCACCGTCTGGGGATTGGCGCTCGCGATCCTCGCCGGCCTGGGCGGCTTCCTCCTCTCCCTGGTCGTCATGTACTACACGCCACCGGAGCAGAGGCCGGAGGCCTGGCGGCATAAATGGGCGCCCAAGGGGTAGCGGTCCCCCGTCCACGAACGACGAGGGAGGGATGCGATGGCTGAGTTGACCGTGCTCGAGGAGAAGCTCTCGGAGGTCCTGGGCTTGGCGCAGGCGGCGCAGGACGCCACGCGGACGGTCGAGGATCTGGTCGAGGACGAGGAGATCGCCTCGGCATTGGAGCGGATGCGCGAGGAGGCGGAGGAGACCGAGCGCCGCTGCACTCAGGTGGCCGAGGAACGCGACGGCAAGAAGACGGCGATCCTCGACAAAGCCGCGGAGACCAAGAGCGAGGCCAAGGAGATGATGTCGACGTATCTCGGCGAGGACGCCGACGGCCTCGACGGCTTCGAGTTCCTGACCATGGCCGAGGCCGGCGAGGTGGGCCACTGGGCGGTGCTCGGCAAGCTCAACGAGAGCGCCGGCGAGAGCGAGATCGAAGAGCTGGTCGGCTGGGCGCTGCCGATCCAGGAACGGCACTTCAGCCAGGTCAAGGACTGCTCGCTCGAGCTGGCCGGCGCGGAGGATCCGAACGAGACCTCCTAGGTTCGCCCTGACCCGACCCCCCGGCGAGATCGTGGCCGCTGAGCGGTCGACGACCCCTACGCCGCCCGCGACTCCGGTGAGTGGGCGGCGGCCGCCCGGTCGATGGCCCGTGACGGCCGCGAGAGCCAGGGGACGACGTCGAGGTCGTTGCGGCGCGGGGAGGGAGGCGCGAGCGTCCACTCCTCGCAGCCGGCGAACGCGGCGTTGAGCCCTCGCGCCATCGCGCTCCGCGGCTGGGGACGGTCTTGGTCGAAGATCTCCTGGGGCATGACTCTCCGTCCTTCTGTGGGGGGCGTCCCGCGACTTCTGTGGCGGGCGTCACAAAGCATGGCCCTCAGATCAGACGAAAAAGCTGCACATTGCGAAAGAAGCCGCAGCTTGCGCGTTTTGTCGCTTGCCGCCCCCTAGGCGGTGGCCGGCTCGGCATCGGCCGCCCCGACGAAGGCCGCGATCTCGTCGGCCAGTCGCTCGGGCTGGTCGATCGGGACGAAGGTTCGCGAGTCGGGGATCTCGACGATGCGGGCATTGCCGGCTTCGGCCGCGAGGCGCTGCGCGTAGCTCAGCGGGAAGAAGCGGTCGCCGGGCGCCCAGGCGAAGAGGATCTGCAGCTCGGAGCCTCGCAGCCGCTTGGCCGCCTCGAGCGTGTGGCGCTTGTCCATGCCGACCGTAACCTTCTTGAGGTCCCGTTTCACGCCCGGGTCGTGCAGGCCGGGCTGCATCCAGGACGCGATCAGCTCGGCGGGAACCCGCGTCTTCGCGAACGGCCGGAAGGCCGCACGGGCGACGGCGCCGATCCGGAAGGGCGCTCCGATCGCGGCCATGCCGCCGGGCAGCTTGGCCAGCGGGACGAGTGCCTTGAACATCCCGGGGGGGAAGTTCTCGTGCGTGTCGCAGTTCGTCAGGACGAGCCGCCCGACCCGCTCCGGATGCCGCGTGACCAGCACCTGCGACATCGCCCCGCCGGAGTCGTTGCCGACGATCGTCACGTCGTCGAGGTCGAGCCGCTCGAGAAAGCCGTGGACCAGGGACGCGATCCCCGGTGGCGAGAGATCCGCCTCGGGGTTCATCGCGATCCGCTGAGAGCCGATCGGCCAGTCGGGGGCGATGCAGCGGAAGCGGTCGGAGAGGCGGTCGACCACGCCGTCCCATAGCCGGCCGTCGACCAGGTACCCGTGGACGAAGACGATCGGCTTTCCCTCGCCGGCTTCTCGGTAGCGGATCCTTCCGGCCGGCAGGTCGATCTCACGGCGCTGGTCTGACTGTGCCATTGCGTCCTCCTCGAAGGCGTAGCTTTCTCGTCCGGGCGACGCTAAGTTACATACAGACTGCATGAATGTCAAAGACCGAGACGACGGGAAACCGGGGCGCGAGGACGCCACCGAGCGCGAGCGCCCCGCCGAGCGCCGCACCCAGAGCGAACGCTCCGAGTCGACGCGCGGCGCGCTAATCAAGGCGGCGCAGCACCTCTTCGCCGAACACGGCTATGCCGAGGTCGGAACCGAGCAGATCGTGCGAACGGCCGGGGTGACGCGGGGCGCCCTCTACCACCACTTTCCCGCCAAGCGCGACCTGTTCGAGGCCGTCTACGAACGGCTCGAGGCCGGGCTGACGCAGCGGATCGCGTCCGCCGCCCTCGACGCCAACGCCGACTCGCCGCTGGAGGCGATGCGCGCCGGCGCCCGCATGTTCCTCGACGCCTGCACCGAGCCGGACCTGCAGCGCATCGTCCTGCTCGACGGCCCCGCCGTGCTGGGCTGGGACCGCTGGCGTGAGATCGGCGCCGAGCACGGCCTGGGCCTGATCGAGGCGACGCTGCAGGCCGCGGTCGACTCCGGCGCGATCGCCGCCCAGCCGGTCCGCCCGCTGGCCCACGTGCTGATGGGAGCGCTCGACGAGGCGGCGCTGCTGGTGGCGCGAGCCGAGGACCCCGAGCAGATGCGCGCCGAGGTGGGCCGCACGCTCGACTTCGTGCTCGACTCGCTCAGCGCCGCGGTTCCGCGGCGCTAGGGCCCGGTGCCTCCGCCGCCGGGCTCCGCCGCCGGTCCGGCACGGCGGTGACCGCGGGCACCGGCCAGTCCCCCGCCTTCGCATCGGTGGTGCGACGCGACTCCTTGTTGGCGTACATCCGCACGTCGGCGAGGCGCAGGGCCTCGGGCGGATTCGCGGCCTCGTCGGGAATGAGCGCCGCCCCGACGGAAGCGTCCACCTCGAAGCCTCTGCCGCTCTCGCTCAGCGCCTCGGCCGCCGTCCGCGCCACGGCCGGGAAGCGCTCGGGGTCGCAGCGCAGCAGCACGCAGAACTCGTCGCCGCCGATCCGGTAGGCGGTCCCGTCGTCGCCGATCGCCTCGCGCAGCGCCCGCCCCAGCCGGACCAGCAGTGCGTCGCCGGCGGGGTGGCCGAAGCTGTCGTTGTAGTGCTTGAAGCCGTTGAGGTCGAGGAAGACGAGCGAGGCCGGCTTGCCGCCCGCCGCCCGCTCGGCCAGCTTCTCGAGGTCGACCTGCATCCGCCCGCGGTTGCCGAGGCCGGTCAGCGGGTCGGTCTGCACCTGCTCGAGCAGGACCCTGTTCTCGCGCACGCTCACGGTGAGGCGGATGACGATCGCGGCGATCGTCGCCGCCCAGAGGATCGTCGAGAGCCCGCTGGTGCCGCCGACGTACTGCATCGCGGCCAGACCGATCATCAGCGTGGCGAACAGGGTCGGGACCATCAGCGCGCGCCGATCGTCGACGTGGTCGGAGCGCTCGATCGTCGCGGCGCTCGGCAGCCAGAGCACCGCCCCGAGGAAGCAGGCCGAGAGCAGGTAGACCGGGTCGATCCAGTTGCCGGGGGGCACGACGCCGCTGGTGCTCTGGACGCTGTAGGCCATGTCGGCGACGCCCATCGCCGCCAGGCCGACCAGCAGCAGCGACCAGGTCCGGTCGGGCCGCCAGCCGCTCAGCGCGATCACGCCGACGATCAGCGCGAGCATCGCGATGTCCCCGAGCGGATAGGCGAGCGAGGTGGCGACTTCCAGCGCCGTGCCGCCGGTCCGCTCGGCGATGAAGTCGAAGACGAAGACGGTGCCGAGCGCCGCCGTGCCGAGCGCCGCGATCAGCCCGTCGGTCCAGAGCCGCCAGTCGAGCTCGGCGGCGCGGGCCCGAACCAGCAGTGCCAGTCCGGCGTAGGCGAGCGGGTAGAAGCCGAGGTAGAAGGCGTCCGCCGGCGAGGGGTAGGGCGGTTCGGGGTTGTCGAGGATGAACAGGGTCCAGTAGATCTCGCCCGCGCCCCAGCAGAGGATCGAGGCGCCGAACACCAGCCATGCCCGGCGCTCGCGCGGCACGGTCTCGGCCCGCAGCAGGCAGGCCACCCCGGCGGCGATGATGACGATGTCGTAGATGTGGCCGCCGGCGAGGTTGTCGAGCGCGTCGCCGCCGACGCCGAGCCAGTCGTGCAGCATGACGATGGTCGCGCCCCCGAAGAGGACGAGTGCCAGCAGCGGGTAGGCGAGCTTCGCCCCGCGCACCGGGCTTTCGCGTGCGGTCGTCATGCGGACGTATCGGCACCCGGGCGCCGTTCCCCAACCCCCCGAAGTGGAGCAGATCCGCGCGTGGACCGTCCGATTCGTCGCGTTCTCTAGACTGGAGGGCGATGAAGGCAGGAATCCACCCCGAGTACCAGCTCGCCCACGTGCATTGCTCGTGCGGCAACCAGTTCTACACCCGCTCGACCGAGGCGGACCTCCACGTCGAGCTCTGCTCGGAGTGCCACCCGTTCTACACCGGCAAGCAGAAGCTGGTCGACACCGGCGGGCGGGTCGAGCGATTCCAACGGCGCGCCGCCAAGCACGCCAAGGCCAGGAAATAGGCCATGGGCGCGGAGCCAGGCACTCCGCGGCCTGACGCCGCCGCTCACAACGGCGCCGATCCGCTCCGCATGCCCGACGGCGCGCTGGTCGCCAAGCGCGACGCGCCGATCGGTGGTCAGGCGGTGCTCGAGGGCGTGATGATGCGCGGCATCTCGACCTGGGCGGTCGCCGTGCGCAACCCCGAGGGGCAGGTCGAGATCAACTCGGAGCCGCTGGTCCCGTGGGCGAAGCGGCACCGCCTCTGGCGGGTCCCGGTGATCCGCGGCGTCGTCGCCCTCGGCGAGTCGCTGAAGATCGGCTTCCGCGCCCTCGCGATCTCAGCCAATGCCCAGATGGAGGAGGACGAGGAGGGCAACAAGGAAGAGATCGGCGGCTGGATCTGGGGGCTGACGATCGTGATGTCGATGGCGCTCGCGATCGGCCTCTTCTTCGTCGTCCCGGTCGGGCTGACCAGCCTGATCAAGGACCAGCTCGGCAACGCGCTGCTCTTCTGGCTGGTCGAGGGCGTCCTGCGCACCGCGATCTTCATCGCCTACATCGTCGCGATCAGCAAACTGCCCGACCTGCGCCGCGTCTTCGAGTATCACGGCGCCGAGCACAAGACGATCTCCTGCTACGAGGCCGAAGACGAGCTGGTCCCCTCGCGGGCGAAGCTCTACTCGCGACTGCACCCGCGCTGCGGGACGAGCTTCCTGCTGATCGTGATGGTGCTGGCGATCTTCGTCTTCGCCCCGATCGGGCTGCCCGCCTGGTACTGGCTGCTCGCCTCGCGCATCCTCGGCATCCCGCTGATCGCCGGCCTCTCCTACGAGGTGATCAAGTGGGCGGGCAAGAACCGCCGCAAACGCTGGGTGCGCGCCGTGATGTGGCCCGGCCTGATGCTGCAGAACCTGACCACCCGCGAGCCCGACGAAGAGCAGCTCGCGGTCGCGATCGCGGCGCTGGAGAAGGTCCTCGCGGAGGAACCGCAGGCGGCGAAGGACGAGTCACCGATCGAGATCGTCGCCTAGCCCGTGTTGGGAGGCCGGGGCGGCAAGTCGGTGGCGCTGCTGGTCGCGGCGGCCGCTCTGGTGGGAGGCTCTGATACCGGCTCCGCGGCCACGGTCTGCCCCCAGACCGGCTTTCCCTGCGCGGGCCCGGTCGAGTTGACGCCGAGCGACGTTCGAATCTTCCCGCGGAAGCTGCCCGCACGATCGCCTGCGCCGATCGCGTTCAGGGGCGGTGCCCGGATCTCGGCCGGCGACGGGTCGCACCCCCCGGCCCTTCGCGAAGCGACGCTGCGGGTCGACCGGGGAGTGGCCGTCGACGCCAGGGACCTTCCCGTCTGCGAGGGAGGGGGTCGCGACGTCCTTCGTGGCGGCGAGGAGGTGAGGGAGGAGTGCCGGGAGGCGATTCTCGGCCGGGGTGCGGCCCGTATCCAACTCGCCTTTCCCGAAACTGTGCCGATCTGGGTGCGCAGCGAGTTCGTTTTGATCAACGGCGGCATCAAGGACGGCGCTACGACGCTCTATGCGCATGCTGTGGTCCCGATTCCCCAGCCTCGTGAGGTGGTCGCCACGATCCGGATGAGGAGGCACCTGGAGGGCCGGTTCGGCTGGTTGGTCGAGGTGGAGATTCCGGTGACCGCCGGCGGCTACGGCTCTCTTCTCGCGTTCGATCTCAACGTCTGGCGGAAGACCCTCCTCTCGGCCAGGTGCCCACGGGGCGAGCTGCGAATCGAGATGTCGAAGGCGGTCTTCCGCAACGAAGCAGGCGTCCCGGGCCAAGCCGCTCAGACGGTGCTCAAAGGTGGACTGCTGGTTCCCTGCACTCCTCCTCGCTAGGGCACGAGCTCGCACTCACCATCTCGCTTGCGCCTATCGTTCCTCCGATGATCGACTCGCTCGTCGAGCAGATAGAGGCCCGCTTCGCCGAGCTCGAGGCGCAGATGTCCGATCCCGTCGTGATCGCGGACCGACAGCGCTACGCGGAGGTTGGGCGTGCATACCGAGAGCTGCAGCCGGCGCAGGCGCTGGCCGGCGAGTACCGGACGCTGAAGGACGACCTGGAAGGGGCGCGCGAGCTGCTGGCGGAGGATGGCGACGACGCCGAGCTGCGCAAGCTGGTCGAGGACGCCCCGCCGCGGATCTCGGAGCTGGAAGAGGAGATCCGGCTGGCGATGGTCGAGCGCGATCCGAACGACGCCAAGAACGTCCTGGTCGAGATCCGCGCCGGGACCGGGGGGGACGAGGCGGCGCTGTTCGCGGGCGACCTCTTCAAGATGCTCAGCCGCTACGCCGAGGAGCGCGGCTTCGGGACCGAGACGATCTCGCAGTCGCCCGCAGAGATGGGCGGCTTCAAGGAGGTGACCTTCGCCGTCAAGGGGGAGGGCGCCTACTCGATCTTCAAGTACGAGGGCGGGACCCACCGCGTGCAGCGCGTGCCCGAGACGGAGTCCCAGGGCCGCATCCACACCTCGACGGCGACGATCGCGGTGCTGCCGGAGGCGGAGGAGGTCGAGGTCGCGGTCGACCAGAACGACCTGCAGATCGACGTCTACCGCTCCTCGGGCCCGGGCGGCCAGTCGGTCAACACGACCGACTCGGCGGTGCGGATCACCCACAAGCCGACCGGGATCGTCGTTTCGATGCAGGACGAGAAGTCGCAGCTGCAGAACCGCGAGAAGGCGATGCGCGTCCTGCGCGCGCGGCTCTACGAGCGCGAGGTGGCCGAGCAGCAGGCGAAGATCGCCTCCGAGCGCAAGGCGCAGGTCGGCAGCGGCGAGCGCTCGGAGAAGGTCCGCACCTACAACTTCCCCCAGGGGCGGGTCACCGACCACCGGATCAAGCTCACCTCCCACAATCTCGACGGCGTCCTGGCCGGGGGGCTCGGCGAGTTCACCGATGCCCTTGCCGCCGCGGAGAAGCGCGAACGCCTCGAGGCCGCCGCCTCGGCGGCATGAGCGCATCCGACTTTCACCGCCCTGGGGTGGGGTGAATGTCGGATGCGGCAACGGCGGGAAGCGTCCGCGACGCGTTGGGGGGCGCGGTCGACGCGCTCGCCGCGGCCGGCGTCGAGGCGCCACGGCTCGACGCCGAGCTGCTGCTGGCCGAGGCGACCGGGTGGGACCGGGCGCAGATCGCCGCAAGTCCCGAGCGCGGCGTACCCGCCGCAGCCGCCCGGCGTTTCGCCGAGACGGTGCGGCGGCGGCTGCGGCGCGAGCCGGTTGCATACATCGTCGGTCGCAAGGGGTTTCGGCACATCGAGCTCGCCGTGGACCCCCGGGTCCTGATCCCGCGGCCGGAGACCGAGCTGCTGGTAGACCTGGCGCTGGCGCTGCGCCCGCGGCGGGTGCTCGACGTCGGCACCGGCTCCGGCGCGATCGCCCTGGCGATCGCCAACGAGCTTGCGGGGTGCGACGTGACCGCCACCGACACGTCTCCGGCGGCCCTCGAAGTGGCGCGCGGCAACGCGGCGCGACTGGGCCTCGCCGACCGGGTGCGATTCGTCGAGGGCACGCTGCCGCCGGCCGTGGATGGCGGCGAATCGGAGTCGCCCTTCGACCTCGTCGTCGCCAACCTTCCCTACGTCAGCGAGAGCGAGTGGGCGGGCCTCGAGCCCGAGGTCACGCAGTGGGAGCCCCGCGAGGCGCTGCTCGCCGGCCCCGACGGGCTCGACGCGATCCGGGCCCTGCTCGCCGAGTGCGGTAGAGCTTTTAACCGCTATGCGGGACAAACCTCTACCGCGCTGGAGATAGGGGCCGGACAGGCCGGTGCTGTCAGGGAGTCGATGGCGGAGGCGGGTTGGGGTGAGATCGAGACGCGACGCGACCTGGCCGGCATCGAGCGAGTCGTGGTCGGCCGGCGATGAACGGGGCTGTGGCGACTTTTCCGCCATATACACGGCCTAACTCGCCACAGGCGGGGCGATGACCGAAAGGATCTCGATAGAACGCGATGGTCCCGAGGCGGCCCGCTCCGCGCTGGAGCGCTGCGTCGCGGACGGGGGTGTCGCGGTCTTCCCGGCCGATGGGCTCTACGGCCTCGCCTGCGACCCGCTCGACGCCAGAGCGGTCGAGCGGATCCACCGCCTCAAGGGACGGGACGAGGGCAAGTCCTCGGCGGTGATGTACTTCTCGCCGCTGGCGATGCGCGAGCTGGTCGCGGGACTTGGGCCGCTCGCCCGCGAGGCGGTCGGCGCGCTGCTGCCGGGCGCCCTGACGCTGGTCGTCGCCAATCCCGACCGCCGCTACCCACTCGCCTGCCGTGAGGACCCCGAACGCCTCGGCATCCGCCTGATCGGCGGGCCTCTCGCCGGCGCGATGTGCCCGCTCTTCCAGACCTCGGCCAACCGCAGCGGCGAGCCGGCGCCGGGGAGCTTCGAGGATGTGCCGGAGGAGATCGTCGCCGGCGCCGACCTGGCGATCGACGGTGGACGCCTCACCGGCCGGCCCTCGACCGTGGTCGACCTCAGCCGCTACGACGAGAGCGGCGATTGGACGGTCCTTCGCGAGGGCGCCGTGCCTGCGGCCGAGCTCGCCGCCGCGCTGCGGAACATCGCGGGAGCCGGCGACGAGAATCGACGCCAGGCCGATTAGCCGCCTGGCTCAGCAGTGCTGCGGGCCGTCGCGGTAGGGGAGGCGGACGATCCGCACCGAGCGGTTGTTGCGCTCGTTCTCCTCGTACAGGAGGTTGCGCGGGTCAACCCGCATCACGAAGGCGAAGCAGCCGCGCAGGCCGCTGACGTTGACCCACTGGCGGTCGTATGCGGCGGGGTAGACGTCCGACCAGCCGACCGACGTGCCCAGCCGCACGCGCTTGCGCCCGGGGTCCTGGCTGCAGGCGGGGTAGACGCGGTGCCCGGGCGAGCGCCGCATCGGCCTGGTGCGCTCGAGGTCGCGGAAGCAGTAGAAGACCTTCGGTCCCTTGCGGACGCGTCGCAGGGGCTGTCGCCCTTCGTCGAGCGACCAGATCTCCATGCTGAGCGGATCCTCGACCTTCCAGTAGGAACCGCCCCACTCGTAGCCGACGCTGTAGAGGTGCAGGCGCGCCTCGGTGCGGAAGATCCGCACGCCGCCGCCGACCCTGTAGATCGCCTGGTTGGCCCGCATCCAGTTGCGCTTGTAGCGCCGGCCGCGCAGCTCCATCGGTCCGCGCCCGCGCGAACGGATGTCGTTGCCGGCGTGCAGCAGCGCGCCGCCCCCGTAGCCGTACCGACCCGCGGCACGCTCGACGTACAGGTCGGCGGCCGGGCCGACGCGCAGATCGGGGCAGAGCAGCTCGCCTGAGCCGGGACCCTCGCAGGGGTTGGTCGTGGCTGGGATAGGCGGTTCTCCAGGCGCCCCACCCGCCACGGACGCCACCCCGGCAGTCGCCGCGAGCGCCAGCAAAGCTGCCGCCAAGACCGTTCCGAAGCGCCTTTTCACGGCGGCCAGGCTATCCATGGACGCTGGTATCGTCGCCCCACGGTGAGCGAGCTACCCGAAAACTTCCAGAGCGCCCCCCTGAGCGAGGTCGATCCCGAGATCGCGGCGGTCCTGGAGGCCGAGCTGCGACGCCAGCAGGGGACGCTGGAGATGATCGCCTCGGAGAATTTCGTGCCGCAGGCCGTCCTCGAGGCGGTCGGCTCCGTGCTGACCAACAAGTACGCCGAGGGCTACCCCGGGCGCCGCTACTACGGCGGTTGCGAGGAGGTCGATGTCGCCGAGCAGCTGGCGATCGACCGGGCCAAGGATCTGTTCGGTGCCGAGCACGCGAACGTCCAGGCGCACGCGGGCGCGCAGGCCAACAACGCCGCCTACATGGCGCTGATCGAGCCGGGCGACACGATCATGGGCATGGCGCTCGACCACGGGGGCCACCTCACGCACGGGATGAAGCTCAACGTCTCCGGCAAGCTCTACGAGATCGTCGCCTACCACGTGCGGCGCGAGGACCTGCGCGTCGACATGGAGGAGGTCGAGCGGCTCGCCCACGAGCACCGGCCGAAGCTGATCGTCGCCGGTTGGTCGGCCTACCCGCGCCACCTCGATTTCGCCGCCTTCCGGCAGATCGCCGACGCCGTGGGCGCAAAGCTGATGGTCGACATGGCCCACTTCGCCGGCCTCGTCGCCGCCGAGGAGCACCCGAACCCGGTGCCGCACGCCGACGTCGTCACGACGACGATCCACAAGACGCTCGCCGGCCCGCGCAGCGGCATGATCCTCTGCCGCGAGGAGCACGGGACGGCGATCGACAAAGCGATCTTCCCGGGCCAGCAGGGAGGTCCCCTGATGCACACGATCGCCGCCAAGGCCGTTGCGCTGCGGATCGCCGCCGGCGAGCAGTTCCGTCAGCGGCAGCGGCAGACGATCGCCAACGCGCAGGCGCTGGCCGCCGGGTTGGAGGAGGGGGGCGTCCCGGTCCTGACCGGTGGCACCGACGTCCACCTGGTCCTCGTCGACCTGACCCCGAGTGGGCTAGACGGCAAGACGGCCGAGCAACGCCTCGAGCAGGTCGGGATCACCGTCAACCGCAACGCGATCCCGTTCGACGAGCGGCCGCCGATGAACCCCTCGGGCCTGCGGATCGGCACCCCGGCGCTGACCACCCGCGGCCTGGTCGAGGACGACATGACTGAGATCGCCGCCGTGATCGCGGCGGCGCTCTCCGACCGCTTCGACGCCGAGCGCGATGCCCTTGCCGAGCGGACCCGGGCGCTGATGGAGCGCTACCCGCTCTATCCGCAGCTGGCCGCAGCGACCGTCTGAGCCCTTGAAGATCTGGGTGGACATGAGCGCGCCGGCGCACGTGCTGGTCCTGCGCCCGATCATCGAGCGGCTGCGCGCGCAGGGCCACGGGGTCGAGGTCACCTCGCGCGACTACGCGCAGACGCAGGCGCTGCTCGACCTGCACGGGATGGCACACACGCCGATCGGGCGGCACGGCGGCGCCTCGCGACTGCGCAAGGCGTACCGGCTCGGCGCGCGTACCGCCGCGATGCTCGGCTTCGGCCGCGGCCGCTCCTTCGACCTCGCCCTGGCCCACGGCTCCAACGATCTCGCGATCGCCGCTCGTACGCTCGGCATCCCCGAGGCCAACATGCACGACTACGAGTACGCGGTGACCCAGCATCGGATCGGCTGCCGGCTGGCCAGGCGCGTGATGTTCCCCGACTCGGTGCCGCTCGACCGCCTGCGCCGCTTCGGGGTGACGGCGGAGAAGCACTTCCCCTATCCCGGCCTCAAGGAGGAGTACTACCTCCACGACTTCGAGCCCGACGCCGAGGCGCTGCGCCGGCTCGCGGTCGACACCGGGCGCGTCGTCGTGATCGTCCGGCCGCCGCCCGACGTCTCCCTCTACCACCGCAAGTCCAACCCGCTCTTCCCGAAGGTGCTCGCCCGGCTCGGCAGCGACGAGGCGGTCCACGCCGTGGTCCTGCCCCGCACCGGCGAGCAGCGGACCTTCATCGAGGGGCTGCGGCTGCCGTCGCTGATCGTCCCGCCGGGTGCCGTCGAGGCCCAGAGCCTCGTCGCCCTCGCCGACCTCGTCGTCTCCGCCGGCGGCACGATGAACCGCGAGGCCGCGGCGCTCGGCACCCCCGTCTACACCACCTACGGCGGCCGCCTCGGCGGCGTCGACGAAGCGCTGATCCGCAGCGGGCGGATGCGGCCGCTGACCGATCCGCGCGCGCTGAAGCTCGAGAAGCGGACGGCCGAGGCGACTCCGACGCGGCGAGACCCTAGTCTGCTCGTGGAGACGATCCTAGGAACCGTCGGAGCAGACCATCCCGCGGCAAGCCAAATCGCGAGCTGATTCCCTCACACTCCCCGAGGACGTCCGGGCCGAGCTGGAGCACTTCGTCGCGCTCGCGGGCGAAGGCGAGTCGCGCCCGGTCGACCCGCTGCTCCGCGCCCTGGACGTCGTCATCTCCGGGTTCGCCCTGCTCGTGCTCTCGCCGCTGCTCGTCCTGACCGCCGTCGCGATCGCGCTCAGCTCGGGCCGGCCGATCCTCTACCACGGCGCCCGCGTCGGCCGCTGCGGCGATCTCTTCCTGATGTACAAGTTCCGCACCCTGAAGCCCGACGCCGAGGACCGGCTCGGGCCCTACTACGGCGAGGAGCTCTCGCGCCGCACCGAGGAAGAGGTGACCCGGGTCGGCCGGGCGCTGCGCAAGATCCACCTCGACGAGGTCCCACAGCTCTGGAACGTGCTGCGCGGCGACATGGCGATCGTCGGGCCCCGCCCGATCCGCCCCGCCTTCTTCGCCGAGCTCTGCGCGGAGATCCCGGAGTACTGGCAGCGCCTCGTCGTCCGCCCCGGCGTGACCGGCTTCGCCCAGACGCGGATGACCCGCGAGGAGTCCTGGGCCGACAAGCTCGTCCACGACATGGAGTACATCGCCGACCGCTCCGTCGGCCTCTACGTCAGCGTCCTGCTCGCCACCGTGGCCAAGGTCCTAGGCCGCGGCCCCGCCGCCCCCGGGTAGGGGGACGTGCCGCTACTTGACCACCTATACGGTGGGTCAAGTAGCGGCACGTCCCCGGAGGGCTGAGAGACTGCGCGGCCATGTGTGGGATTTGCGGCATCGCCGCGGCTGAGCGCGGCGCAGGCCCGGACCTCGACGGGGTGCGGCGGATGAACTCCCGGCTCGTCCATCGCGGGCCGGACAGCGACGGGCTCTTCCAGGCCGACGGCGTGGCTCTTGCCGCCCGGCGCCTCTCGATCATCGACCTCGAGCACGGCGACCAGCCGATCTCCAACGAGGACGGGACGGTCACGGTCGTCCAGAACGGCGAGATCTACAACCACCGCGAGCTGCGCGAGGAGCTGGAGCGGCTCGGGCACCGGTTCGCCACCCACTGCGACACCGAGGTCCTCGTCCATCTCTACGAGGAGTACGGCGACGGCTTCCTCGAGCGGCTGCGGGGCATGTTCGCGATCGCGCTCTGGGACGCCCGGGAGCGGCGCCTGCTGCTCGCCCGCGACCGCTTCGGGATCAAGCCCCTCTACTACCGCGTCGCGGACGGGACGCTCTCCTTCGCCTCCGAGCTGAAGGCGATGCTGGAGCAGCCCGGCTTCTCGCGCGAGATCGACCCCAGGGCCGTCGCCGCCTATCTCGCCTTCAACTCGATCCCGGCGCCGCTGACGATCTTCGCCGAGGCGCGCAAGCTGGCCCCGGGCACGCTGCTCGCCTGGCGCGGCGGAGAGGTGCGCCGGGAGCGCTACGCGCGCCCGCGCCCGGTCCCCGCCGCCGAAGCCCGGCGCGGCCCGATCGACGGCCTCGCGGGGGAGCTGCGCGAGACGCTGCGCGACTCGGTCCGCGCCCACCTGGTCGCCGACGTCCCGGTCGGGGTGCTGCTCTCCGGCGGCGTCGACTCGGCCGGGCTGGCGGCGCTCGCCGCGGGCGAGGAAGGGGCGGGGGTGAAGACCTTCTCGGTCGGCTTCGAGGAGGCGAGCTTCGACGAGCTCGACCGCGCGCGCCTGGTCGCCCGCCGCTACGGCACCGACCATCACGAGATCGTCCTGCGGCCGGACGCGGTCGAGCTGCTGCCGAAGCTGGTCGAGGCGTTCGACGAGCCGTTCGGCGACTCCTCGGCCCTGCCGACCTACCTGGTCTCCGAGCTGGCGTCGGGCGAGGTCAAGGTCGCTCTCTCGGGGGAGGGGGGGACGAGCTGTTCGGCGGCTACTACACCTACGTCGCCGACCTGCTGGCGCCGCGCGTCGGTCGCCTCGCCGCCCTGGCGGCGCCCCTGGTCGAGGCGCTGCCGAGCTCGAGCGAGAAGGTCAGCCTCGACTACAAAGCGAAGCGCTTCGTGCGGGCCGCACGGCTGCCGCCGCTGGAGCGCCACCACGCCTGGAAGGAGATCTTCTCCACCGAGCAGCGGGCGGCGCTCCTCGGCGAGGCCGACGGCTGGGACCCGGTCGACCTCTACCGCGAGCGCTACGCGGAGACGGTCGGCGCGGAACCCCTCGCCCGCCTCCAGGACGTCGACCTCGGCATCTACCTGGTCGACGACCTGCTGGTCAAGACCGACCGCTCCAGCATGGCCCACTCGCTGGAGCTTCGCGTCCCATTCCTCGACAACGAGGTCGCCGACTTCGCGCTCGGCCTGGCGACGCCGCTGAAGGTGCGCCGCCTCGCCAAGAAGCGCCTCCTGCGCCGGGCGCTGGCGCCCCTGCTGCCCGACGAGATCCTGCGCGGCCCGAAGCAGGGCTTCTCGATCCCGGTCGCGGCCTGGCTGCGCGGACCGCTGCAGGGCTACGCCCGCGAGGTGCTCTCGGCCGACAACCTGGGCCGGCAGGGCTGCTTCGACCCCGCAACGGTGACGGCGCTGCTCGACAGGCACTGCGCGGGCAGGGAGGATCTGAGCCGCCAGCTGTGGGGGCTGATCGCCTTCACCCTCTGGTTCGATCGCTACACCTGACGTGATGGAGCAGACCCCGGACGCCCTCGACGCCCTCTTCGCCTTCCTCCTGGCGGGGGCCCTGGCGCTGGCGCTGACGCCGCTGACGATCCGCCTGGCCAGGCGCGTCGGCGCGATCGACCTGCCCAACCCGCGCTCCCTGCACGAGGCGCCGACGCCGAAGCTGGGCGGGCTCGCGATCCTCGCCGGCGCACTCGTACCCGCCGCGATCTGGCTGCCGTGGGACGCCGAAACCGAGGCGATCCTCGCCGGCGCCGTCGCGATCGCGCTGGTCGGCTTCCTCGACGACCTCTACGACCTGAACGCCGCGGCGAAGCTGCTCGGCCAGACGGCGGCGGTCGTGATCCCCGTCTCGGTCGGCGTCACCGTCGAGAGCTTCACCTTCCCGTTCCTCGGCGCGCTCGACCCCGCCTCTGTGGACCTGATCGGCCTGTCGGGCGGCGGCGCGATCGACGTCGGCGACGTCGGCACGACGATCGGCATCGTCGCGATGATCAACGTGATCAACCTGATCGACGGGGTCGACGGCCTCGCCGCCGGGGTCTGCACGATCGCGGCGCTGACCCTGACGGCGATCGCGCTCTCGCTCGACCGCAACGCCGCGGGCATCCTGGCGGCGATCGTCGCCGGCTCCTCGCTCGGCTTCCTGCGCCACGGCTTCCCGCCGGCCCGCACGTTCATGGGCGACACCGGCTCGAACCTGCTCGGCTACCTGCTCGGGGTGATCGCCGTCCAGGGCGCGCTCAAGACCAACGCCGTGATCGCCCTCTTCCTGCCGCTGATCGTCCTCACCGTGCCGATCCTCGACACCGGCTTCGTCGTCGCCAAGCGGCTCAAGTACCGGCGCCCGATCTACCGCGCCGACCGCTGGCACTTCCACCACCGGATGGCCAACATCGGCTTCTCGCAGCGGCGCACGCTCGCCTACCTCTACGGCTGGACGCTGGTCATGGCCGCCTTGGCGCTCGCCCTGCGCTTCGTCCCCTACAGCGACGACCACGGCAACTTCGACGCGCTCTGGAGCGGGGTGATGGCCGCCTGCGGCCTGCTCGCGATCGCGGCGAGCGTCTATTTGGTCGAGGTCCTGGAGATCCTCAAGCTGCGCCGCGTGCGGCTGCGCCAGCTGGCCGGGCTGCGCGGCGACGCCGGCAGGCCCGCCCCGGCGGACGCCGAGGTCGACGACGCCGTCGCCCGCGAGCTGGAGACCGGCTCGTTTCCGGCCGTCGACCCCGAGACGGGGGAGTTCGAGGCGATCGAGCCGCGTTCGTGAACCGGGTGCGGAGCTTGTGCGGAGTTGTTACAACCGTCACGAACTGGCTCTAGAAAGCGGATCGTCGGCCCCGTCGGATATAGTCATCAGTACGCCCGCGCACCCCGCCGGGCGCTTTTTCTGGCCTGTTCCGATCTCTTCGCAGGACCTTCTGACGCTATGTCGCCCCCCAAACATGTCGATCTGCTGGCGCTTGCCGCCGCTCTCGCCATCTTCGTGATCGCCGGCTTCCCGCTGCTCGGCTACGCCGTCGCGGCCGCCGTCTGGCTCATCCAGCGGGGCGTCCAGGTCCTCGCCGGCCGCCGCGCCGGCCAGGACCTGAGCCACGGCAACCGCCAGCGGGCGATGGGCACCGTCGCGGCCACCTCGCTCGGCCGGGTCTGGCTGATGGCCACCGCGGTCCTCCTCGTCGGCATCGCCGAGCGCGAGGCCGGCCTGGCCGCGGCGCTGCTGCTGCTGGCGCTCTTCACCGTCTCCTTCGCCGCCCAGGGGATCGCCTACCTGATGGAGCCCGACAGCCAGGGGGTCAAGGCCAGGTGAGCTCGATGAGCACCAAGGGCAAAGTCCTGCTCGGCTTCGGCATCTACCTGGCGGCGGCGATCGCGCTGCTGCTGATCTTCGGCAGCGACGGCAAGAACGACCACTTCAAGCCCCAGAACGAGTTCAAGCTCGACGCCTGGGTGCCGATCCACCTCGGCGGCCTCGACCTCAGCATCAACAAGGCGGTGCTCTACCTCTTCATCGCCAGCGTCCTGACGATCGCGACGATGACCTGGATCGCGCGCCGCATGGCCGAGAAGCCGAACCGGGTCCAGACCGCGGTCGAGCTGGCCTACGACCTGACCCGCAACAACATCACCGGCGGCAACATGGACGCCAAGCAGGCGGCGCGCTGGTTCCCCTTCCTCGGCGCCCTCTTCTTCTTCATCTGGTTCTCGAACATGATCGGCTTCCTGCCGCTGCCGGTGAACACCGAGCACAAGGTCGACGTCTTCGGCCTGGAACTGCCGGCGCTGGCGATCTACGCCGCGACCGCGAACATCTCGATCCCGCTGATCCTCACCCTCGTCGTCTGGTTCTCCTACCACGTCGAGGGGATCCGGGCGAAGGGCTTCGTGCCCTACTTCAAGGGCTGGCTGCCGCCCGGTCTGGAGGAGATGAACCCGATCGGGCGCGGCGCGATCTTCATGATCGAGGTGATCTCGCACTTCGTGCGGCTGATCTCGCTCTCCGTGCGTCTCTTCGCCAACATCCTCGCCGGCCACCTCCTGCTGCTCTTCATGGGCGGCGGGCTGGCGGTCCTGCTCGGGATCGCCGCGCTCGGGGCGCTGACCTTCCCGCTGGCCTTCGCCTTCTTCATCTTCGAGGTGGGCCTCGTCGCCACCCTGCAGGCTTTTATCTTCTCCACCCTCACCGCGATCTACATCGGCGGAGCAACCTCCGCCGAGCACTAACGAAAAGGAGTCGAACCCGAAATGGATCTCACTGCCCTACCGATCGCCGAAGTCACCGACGAAGGCGTCAAAGGCGCCGGCAAAGCCATAGCGCTAGGCGTCGGTGCCGGCCTCGGCTCGATCGGCGCCGGCATCGGCGTCGGCTTCATCTTCGGCAAGGAGATCGAGTCGGTCGCCCGCCAGCCCGAGATGAAAAGCGAGCTGGAAAGCATCCGCTGGCTCGGCTTCGCGCTGACCGAGGCGGTCGCCTTCTACACCTTCATCTTCGGCCTGATCGCCTTCTTCCTCTCCTAGGCGCCGATGGAGGCATTCGCCGACATAGCGGGCTTCCTCGTCCTTGCCCAAGAGGCGGCGCACGGCGCCGCCGAAGAAGAGTCCGGGGGCAGCTTCCTGGTCTCGCCGGGCGTCGGGTTGATGATCTGGACCCTCGTCCTCTTCCTGGCGACGATGTGGGTGCTCAGCAAGGTCGCCTTCCCGAAGATCCAGGAGGCGCTCGACAAGCGCGCGAAGCTGATCGCGGAGTCGATCGAGGCCGCCGAACGGCAGCGCCGCGAGTCCGACGAGCTGCTCGAGGAGTACCGGGCGCGCCTCGCCGAGGCCCGCGAGCAGGCCGACGACATCATGGCCCGCGCCCGCAAGGCGGCAGAGACCGCCGAAGCGGAGGCGACCTCGGCCGGCAAGGAGAAGCGCGACGAGCTGGTCGCCGCCGCCAAACGGGACATCGAGGCCGAGACGCGGCGCTCGCTGCAGCAGATTCGCAGCGAGGTCGCCGACCTGACCGTGCTCGCCACCGAGAAGGTCACCCGCAAGAGCCTCAGCCCCGACGACCAGCGCCGCCTGGTCGAGGAGGCGCTGAGCGAGGTCGACTTCACCGCCCTCTCGGGATCGGAGGGGTCGAGCAACTGATGGGGGAGGCAGCTCGCGTATACGCCGAGGCGCTGTTCGACATCGCCAGGAAAACCGGCAAGCTGGACCCGATCCGCGAGGAGCTGGGCCAGTTCGCCGACGCCGTCGAAGGCGACCGCGAGCTGCAGGTGTTCTTCTTCAGCCCCTACTTCTCCTCGGCGGAGAAGACGGAGGGGCTGAGGCGTGCGATCTCGGGCGCCGACGCCGAGTTCGTCAACTTCCTCGAGCTGCTGGTCGAGAAGGGGCGGATGAACGAGGTCTTCCGCATCCGCCGCCAGTTTGAGCAGCTCTGGAAAGAGGAGAACAGGCGGATCGACGTGACCGTGACCAGCGCGGTCGAGCTCGACCCCGCTGCGGTGACGAAGATCGGCGAGGAGATCGAACGGCAGACGGGCCGCAGGGTGGAGCTGGCGAGCGACGTCGACGGGGAGATCCTCGGCGGCATCGTCCTGCAGGTCGGCAACATGGTGCTCGACGCGAGCATCCGCAATCGCTTGGAGAAACTTCGAAAGAGCGTCGCCCGGGCGGCGTAAGGAAGGAACAGAGGCATCCACATGGAGATCAAGCCCGACGAGATCGCATCGATTCTGCGCGAGCGGATCGAGGGAATCGACACCGGCAGCGCCGACCTGTCCGAGGTGGGGACGGTGCTCTCGGTCGCCGACGGCATCGCCCGCATCCACGGGCTCGACAACTGCATGGCGCTCGAGATGCTCGAGCTGCCGCACGGCGTCACCGGCCTCGCGCTGAACCTCGAGGCGGACAACGTCGGCGCGGTGCTCTTCGGCGAGTGGGACAAGGTCGTCGAGGGCGACACCGTGAAGCGCACCGGCGAGCTGCTGCGCATCCCCGTCGGCGACGAGCTGCTCGGCCGCCTGGTCGACCCGCTCGGCCGGCCGCTCGACGACAAGGGCGAGATCGCGACCACGCAGACCCGCCCGGCCGAGTTCAAAGCGCCTGGCGTCGTCCAGCGCCAGCCGGTGACCGAACCGGTCCAGACGGGGCTGATGGCGATCGACGGGATGATCCCGATCGGCCGCGGCCAGCGAGAGCTGATCATCGGCGACCGCCAGACCGGCAAGACGGCGATCGCGATCGACACGATCATCAATAACCGCGACAAGGACATGATCTGCATCTACGTCGCGATCGGCCAGCGGATGTCGACCGTCGTCCAGCTCAAGGAGGTCCTCGAGGAAAACGGCGCGATGGAGAACACGATCATCGTCGCCGCCCCCGCCGACGAGGCGGCGCCGATCAAGTTCATCGCCCCCTACGCGGGCTGCGCGATGGGCGAGCACTTCCTCTACAACGGCAAGCACGCGCTCTGCGTCTACGACGACCTGACCAAGCACGCCTACGCCTACCGGCAGATGTCGCTGCTGCTACGGCGCCCGCCCGGCCGCGAGGCGTACCCGGGCGACGTCTTCTACCTGCACTCGCGGCTCCTGGAGCGGGCGGTGAAGCTGAACGACGACCTCGGCGGCGGCTCGCTGACGGCGCTGCCGATCATCGAGACCCAGGCCTCCGACGTCTCCGCCTACATCCCGACCAACGTGATCTCGATCACCGACGGCCAGATCTTCCTCGAGTCCGACCTCTTTTACTCGGGCGTCCGGCCGGCGATCAACGTCGGCATCTCGGTCTCGCGGGTGGGCGGCAACGCGCAGACCAAGGCGATGAAGAAGGTCGCCGGCAAGCTGCGCCTCGACCTCTCCCAGTACCGCGACCTCGAGGCCTTCGCCCAGTTCGGCTCCGAGCTCGATCCCGAGACGCAGAAGACCCTCAACCGCGGCGAGCGGCTGGTCGAGCTGCTGAAGCAGAAAGAGCGCGAGCCGCTCGAGGTGGCCGACCAGGTGGCCGCGATCTACTCCGGCACCGGCGGCTTCCTCGACCGCGTCAAGACCGAGCGGGTCGGCGAGTTCCTGCGCGACCTGCGGATCCGGCTGCGCTCCGAGAAGGCCGAGCTGCTGGAGCGGATCGGGTCGAGCGGCAAGCTCGAGGAGGCCGACGAGGAGGAGCTCGGCGCGGCGATCCGGGAGTTCGTCGACGACTTCGGCCCCGACTTCGACGAGCACGGCGACCCGCTCGAGGCGGGCGAGTCCGACCGCGTCAAGTCCGAGGAGGAGCGCGCTCGCCCGAGTCGCGTCGAGGAGGCCGAAGCCGAGAAAGAGACCGCCGCAGCGTGAAGTCCACGTTGAGCATCTGTGGGACGTCAAACGTGAGCCGCGTGCGTTGTGCCGGCCGAAGGTGGGGTGCCTGACGCATGGCCTCGCAGAAGGACGTCAAGAACCGCATCGCGTCGATCAAGAACATCAACAAGATCACGCGGGCGATGGAGATGGTCGCGGCGGCACGTCTGCGCCGCGCCGAGCAGCGGATCGAGCACCTGCGCCCCTACGCGGAGGGCATTCGCAAGCTGACCCGTCGCGCGGCCGAGCAGGCCGGCGGGGTGCCGCGCGTGCCCGTGATGGTCGAGCGCGAGGAGGTCAAGCGGGTCGGCGTCGTGCTCGTCACCGGCGACCGCGGCCTCGCCGGCGCCTTCAACACCAACATCATCCGCGACGGCATGCGGCTCGGCAAGGAGCTGCGCGAGGAAGGGGTTGAGACCTCCTACTCGGCGGTCGGGCGCAAGGGCGTCTCCGCGCTCACGTTCCGCAAGCAGGACCTGGCCGGCTCCTACGTCGGCTTCACCGACCGTCCCGCCTTCGCCAACGCGCGCGAGATCGGCGAGGAGCTGACCGCCCGCTACGTCGACGGCGACGTCGACCGGGTCGAGCTGGTCTACAACCGCTACGTCTCGCCGCTGACCCAGCACGTCTGGCGCCAGACCCTGCTGCCGATGCAGCAGGCCGAGGTGATCGGCGAGGGGGTCGCCGACGAGGAGGAGGACGCCGAGGAGACCGAGATCGAGAAAGCGCACAGCCGCGCGCTCTGGGTCTACGAGCCCGAGGCCGAGGAGCTGCTCGCCCAGCTGATCCCCGAGTACGTGAACATCTCCGTGTACCGGGCGCTGCTCGAGTCCGCCGCCTCCGAGCTGGGGGCGCGGATGACCGCGATGCGCAACGCCGCCGAGAACGCGGAGACGATGATGGGCGACCTGACCCTGGAGATGAACAGGGCCAGGCAGGCGGAGATCACGCAGGAGATCTTGGAGGTAGTCGCCGGCGCCGAGGCGCTTGGCTAGCAAGACCGCCGACGGGCCGATTTCGGACGTATAGCGTCCTGTTTTAGGCCCATCGGCGACTGGATTTCAAACAAAAGGAAGAAATGGCTGAGAGCAACGGAACCAACGTGGGACGTGTCGAGGAGGTGACCGGCGTCGTCGTCGACGCGGTCTTCCCCGACCAGCTGCCGGAGATCTACTCGGCGGTCAAGATCGAGATGGCCGGCGACGAGGATCGCGAGGCGACCGAGCTGGTCTGCGAGGTGCAGCAGCACCTCGGCGACGACCGGGTGCGCACCGTGGCGATGGACGCCACCGACGGCCTGCGCCGCGGCGACAAGGTGGTCGACACCGGGGGCCCGATCTCGGTCCCGGTCGGCGACGCGACTCTCGGCCGCATCTTCAACCTGCTCGGCGAGCCGATCGACCTCGGCGAGCCGGTGCAGAGCGAGGAGCGCTGGCCGATCCACCGCCCGGCGCCTCAGGCCTCCGACCTCGCCCCGACCCAGGAGATCCTGGAGACGGGGATCAAGGTCATCGACCTGCTCGCCCCCTACGCGAAGGGCGGCAAGGTCGGGCTGTTCGGCGGCGCCGGCGTCGGCAAGACCGTCCTGATCCAGGAGCTGATCCGCTCGATCGCCGAGGAGCACGAAGGCCTCTCCGCCTTCTGCGGCGTCGGCGAGCGCTCGCGCGAGGGGAACGACCTCTGGCTCGAGATGAAAGAGTCGGGCGTGATCGACAAAACGATGCTCGTCTTCGGCCAGATGAACGAGCCCCCGGGCGCCCGCCTCCGCGTCGCCCTCTCCGGGCTGACGATGGCCGAATACTTCCGCGAGCAGGGCGGCCAGGACGTGCTGCTCTTCATCGACAACATCTTCCGCTTCGTCCAGGCGGGCTCCGAGGTCTCGGCCCTGCTCGGCCGGATGCCCTCCGCGGTCGGCTACCAGCCGACGCTGGAGACCGAGATGGGCGGCCTGCAGGAGCGGATCACCTCGACCGAGCGCGGCTCGGTGACCTCGGTGCAGGCGATCTACGTGCCGGCCGACGACCTCACCGACCCGGCGCCCGCGTCGGTGTTCGCCCACCTCAACGCGACGACGGTCCTCTCGCGGGCGATCTCCGAGAAGGGGATCTACCCCGCGGTCGACCCGCTCGACTCGACCTCGACGATCCTCAAGCCCGAGGTCGTCGGGGAGGACCACTACCGTACGGCGACCGAGGTCCAGGAGGTGCTCCAGCGCTACAAGGAGCTCCAGGACATCATCGCCATCCTCGGCATCGACGAGCTCTCCGACGAGGACAAGCAGACGGTCTCGCGCGCGCGCAAGATCGAGCGCTTCCTCTCGCAGCCGTTCTTCGTCGCCGAGCAGTTCACCGGCCGCAGCGGCGAGTTCGTGCCGGTCGCCGAGACGGTGCGCGGCTTCCGCGAGATCCTCGACGGCCAGCACGACGAGCTGCCCGAGGGCGCCTTCTACATGAAGGGCGGCATCGATCAGGTGACCGCCGACGCCGGGGCGGCCGCGGCCGCGTAGGGATGGCCGGCGAGGGCAAATTCGAGGTCGAGGTCCTCACCCCCGAGGGGGAGGTCTTCGAGGGCGAGGTGCGCCAGGTCTCGACCCGGACTGCGGTCGGCGAGATCGGCATCCTCGCCAATCACGCGCCGCTGCTGGCGGCGCTGCGGCCGGCCGAGTTGCGCCTGCACGTCTCCGACTCCGAGACCAGGCGCTACGCCCAGGCCCACGGCTGGCTGCAGGTGTTCGGCAACCGGGCGCGGCTGCTGGTCGAGGAGGCGATCGCCCCCGAGGACCTCGACGCTGCGACGCTGAAAGACCAGCTCGCGGACGCCGAGCAGAGGCTTGCGGAGGCCGAGGAGGGCAGTGCCGCGCGGGGGCGGGCCGAGAAAGACCGGACCCGGGCCGAGGCGTTTCTCGCTATAGCTCAGGGTGCATGAGGGAGACGGGCCGAGGTCCCTGCGCGGGAATTGATGTCGCACGCGCTTCGCGCTTAGCTCCAGATCTCGAACGCGGCCTGTGGCCGCGTGACCGTCAGATTGCATGTCGCGGCCTTCGGCCACATTCCCGCGCAGGGACCTCGGCCCGTCTCACGCTGCCCCCCTGCAGATCGCTCGGGTGCGTTGGACTTTCACCGTGCTCCGGCACGGTCAAAGTCCAACGCGATTCGAGGTCTCGCGATCGGAGGGGCCGATGAGCGACGAACTGGTGGCGCTGGCCCGGAGGCTGATCGGGTACGACACCTCGGAGCCCGAAGGGGTCAAGGAAGCGGCGGGGTTCGTCAAGGGGTGGCTGGAAGCGCGGGGGATCGAGGCGGAGGCCGACGAGGTGCGCGGGCTGCCGGTGCTTCGAGCGGAGGTTGGGTCCGAGAAGGGGCCGACGGTGGTGCTCCATGGTCACCTCGATGTCGTCCCGGGCCTGGCGGGCCAGTTCGATCCGGTCCTCGACGGCGACCGGCTCTACGGGCGGGGCGCCTACGACATGAAGGGCGCGTTGGCGGCGATGCTGCTGACCACGGCGGCGATGCGCGACCAGGACGGGGTGCGGGTGCGGCTCGGCATCGTCGGCGACGAGGAGTCCGAGGAGGGGTCCGAGCGGGGCAGCGACCACCTGGTCGACAGCGGCTTCGTCGGCGACTTCGCGATCACGGGCGAGCCGACCGACCTGCACATCGGGATCGAGGCCAAGGGCGTGCTGGCGCTGCGGCTCGAGGTAGGCGGGGTCGCCGCCCACGGCGCGACGCCCTGGCTGGGCGACAACGCCGTGCTCAAGGCACACGACGTTTTCCGAAGCATCGAGTCGCTACCGTTCGCACGGCACAGCTCCGAGCTGTTCGACCGTCCCTCGATCAACCTGGGCCGAATCCTGGGCGGCGACGCGCTCAACAAGGTGCCCGACCGATGCGTGATCGACGTCGACATCCGCTACCTGCCAGACCAGGACCCGGCCGAGGTGCTCGAGCAGGTGCGCGGCCTTCCCGACGCCGAGGCGACGGCGCTCTTCACCCGCCCGCCCGCCGTGGTGGATCGGAACTCGCCCTTCGTGCGCGGCCTGCGCGAGGCCGCCTCGGCCCATCACGACGGCGAGCCGATGAGCGTCGGCCGCGACGGAGCCTCGGACGCCGTCTCCTTCCTGCGGGTCGGGGTCCCGGCGGTCGAGTTCGGCCCGGTCGGCGAGGGCCATCACGGGCCGGCCGAGTGGGTCTCGGTCTCGTCGCTCGACACCTACCGCCAGACGCTGGAGTCCTTCCTGCACACGCTGCCCGATCGCCTCGCCGCCTGAGGTCGCCGCGGTGATCGAGGAGCCGTTCAAGAAGCCGCCTCCCGAGGGGGACGGCTCGCCGGCGCCGAAGCCGAAGCGCTACTGGTGGCGCTTCCTGCTCGCCTCGCTCGTGATCGTCGCGGCAACGGCGGGCGCGACCGCGACCAGCGGTCTGCTCTACATCGAAAGCATCGCCGAGGCGCTTTCGCACAACGACGTGCTGAAGAACAAAGTCGACCGATTTCTCGCCAACACCAAGGGCGGCGAGCCGCAGAACATCATGATCCTCGGCTCCGACAAGCGGGCTTCCGAACCCGAAGACCCCGGTCGCTCCGACACGACGATTCTGCTTCGCCTCGACCCCGACAACGACGCGATCGCGCTGATGTCGATCCCGCGCGACCTCAAGGTCGAGATCCCCGGGGTTGGAACCGACAAGTTCTCCTCCGCCTACGCCTACGGCGGCCCCAAGCTGACCCTCCAGGTGGTCAAGGAACTGACCGGCCTGCCGATCAACCACGTCGTCAACGTCGACTACCTCGGCTTCGTCCGCGCCGTCTATGCGATCGGCTGCGTCTACGTCGACGTCGACCGCCGCTACTACCACTCGAACGTCGGCGTGCCGCCCTCCGAACAGTATTCGGAAATCAACGTCAAGCCCGGCTACCAGCTGATGTGCGGCAAACGGGCGCTCGAGTACGTGCGCTACCGCCACACCGACACCGATCTGGTCCGTGCCGCCCGCCAGCAGGACTTCCTCAGCGCGGCGCGCCAAAGGGTGCCGATCAAGGATCTGGTCCTGGGACAAAACGACCTGATCGAGATCTTCACGGAGTACACGACCTCCGACATCAGCGACAAAGAGGCGATGATCGACGTGATGAAGCTGTTCATCGCCTCGCGCAACGCGACGATCAACGAGGTCGACTTCCCCGCCGAACTCGGCCCGAGCTACGTCTACGCGTCCCAGAACGCGATCGATGGCGCCGTCGACCAGTTCCTCGGGATCGAAGCCAGCGGCGGCGCGCGTGGCTCCCTGGAAAAGGCGGAGTCAAAGTCCAAGAAGAAGGGGAAGAAGGGCAAGAAGCGGCGCAAGAACAAGCCGAAGCCGAAGCTGAAGGCGAAGCCGCCCGGGAGCGACGGTTTGGTGGCCGCCGGCGAAGCGGGCGAGGAGGAGGCGAAGATCGTCGCCCGCAAGGTCAGCCACGGCTTCCCCGTCTTCTATCCGTCGCGACTCCCGCCCGGGGCTGCGTACGAGGAAAGCAACCCCTACCTGCACATACAGGACCCGCGCGTCTACCACTTCAAGGACACCGACGGGGACCGCCACGGCGCCTACCGGATGGTTCTCACCGTCGAACTGCCGGACGGCGTCCACTACTTCGGCGTGCAGGGGATCCAGGGCTGGAGCGATCCCCCTATCCTCAGCGGGCCGAGCATCACCCAGACGATCCGCGACCGCGAGTACGAGATCTTCCTCGACGGCGACCGGATTAGGCTGATCGCCTGGCACCGGGGGGACAACACGTACTGGATCGCGAACAGCCTCTTGCGCGTGCTGACCAACGACCAGATGGTCGGGATGGCACGTTCCGCCAGGGTCAAGATTCCAAACCAGAAGTCAAAACGTAGGAGGGGGCAGCGTTGAGCGCAGAGAGAGAGCCGATCGGGGTGATCGGGGTCGGATGGGTCGGGCTGGTCACTGCCGCCTGCTTCGCCGAGCTGGGTCACCGGGTGGTCGCGCGGGACATCGTCGCGGAGAAGGTCGAGGCGCTCTCGCGCGGCGAGCTGACGATCCACGAGCCGGGCCTGACCGATCTGGTCAGGAAGAACGCCGAGCGGCTGACCTTCACGACCGACATGGAGGAGCTGCTCGACGCCGCCCGGATCCTCTTCGTCTGCGTCGACACGCCGCCGACCCGCTCCGGCGACGCCGACCTCTCGCGGGTCCGTTCGGTGGTCGAGGAGCTGCGCGCCGACGGCGACCACGTGCTGGTGATGAAGAGCACCGTCCCGGCCGGCACCGGCGAGGCGATCCGCCGCGACGTGCCGCAGCTGTCCTACGTCTCCTGCCCCGAGTTCCTCAAGGAGGGCTCGGCCGTCGAGGACTTCATGCACCCCGACCGGGTCGTGATCGGCTCCGACCCCGGCGACGAGGCCGCCGGCGACGCGGTCGCCGCGATCTACCAGCCGCTCGGCGGCGAGATCGTCCGCACCGACGTCGCCTCGGCCGAGATGATCAAGCTCGCCTCCAACGCCTTCCTCGCGACCAAGATCTCCTTCGTCAACGAGATCGCCAACGTCTGCGAGGAGGTCGGCGCCGACGTCAGCGAGGTCGCCCGCGGCATGGGCCTCGACCAGCGCATCGGCTCCTCCTTCCTGCGTGCCGGGATCGGCTACGGGGGCAGTTGCTTCGAGGGGCGTGAGACGCTGCTCGTCAGGCATCACGGCACGGCGAAGCTCGTCTCCTTCGAGGATCTATGGGAGATGGTCGGCGGCGACGCAGCTGCCGAAGATGGCGAGGCGATCGCCCCCGAGGATCTGTGGACCTGGTCCTGGGTTCCGGGAGAGGAGAGACCGGAGTGGATGCCGGTATCGGCCCTCACGAAGCGCGCCTACGACGGCGAGATGGTCGAGCTCAGGACCAAGACGGGTCGGCGCGTCCGGGTCACGGCGGACCATCCCGTCATCGTCGGTGACGGTCAGGACGACCAGGTCCTGACCACCGTGCGGGCGGAGGACGTGACGGCTGACGATTGGCTGCCGCTCGCGGGCGGCGCCGCCGGCGGAGCGGCGGTGCTTGCGTATTCGACCGTAGGCGCGATCGAAGACGCGATTACGGCCGCCGACGTGATCGTGCGGCCGGAGAGCTCCGAGATCGAGGCCCTGCGCGCGCGGCCGGTCTCCGAGCGAGCCGAGATCCTCGCTCACCCGCGCGGCCACGCCCAGCGGATGGGAGACATCGCACGCAGCGGTGCCCTCTGTCTGCTCGAGGCCTGCGAGGCTGAGATGAACGTCGACGGTGCGACGTTCGGCACCGCCCGCAACGGCACGTACGTGCCCGAGCGCCTGTCCTTCGGCGAGTCGTTCTGGCGGGTCGTCGGCCTGTACCTGGCGGAGGGCCATATCGGGACGGATTCGGGTCGGGGAGGCGCGACGCGCGAACGGATCACCTGGTCGTTCCATCCTCGCGACGAGGAGCACCTCGTTCGGGAGGTCGCCGATTTCTGGCGCTCCCAGGGCGTCAAGGCAAGGGTCTTCTCGGCCCCGACCGCGAGGCGCGTGCAGGTCTCCTCGCGGATCCTCGCCGCCTGGTGGACCGAGATCGTCGGCCTCGGTCGCAACAGCTACGAGCAGCGCCTCCCAGACCTGATCTGGGAGCAAACGTCGGAGAGGAAATGGGCGCTCCTCTCGGCTCTGTGGGAGGGCGACGGCTCCTGGTCCCTCGTCAGCGGCGGCCCGAGCGTCACCCTCGATTTCGGCACGGTCAGCGACGAGCTGGCCGATGGGGTGGCCCGATTGCTCGGTGACCTGGGAATCGTCTGCTCGTGGCGGCGGGGCCGCACGGCCAAGTCGACGAAGGAGACGCACTGGCTGAAGGTCAGCGGTGCGGATCAGGTCGAACGCGCGATTCACCTCGTCCCAGAGGCTCACCGCTCCGAGGTGCTCGGAGCGCTGGAGGGACAGTCGAAGCGCATCGCTCCCAGCGGGCACCGGCGATTTGACGGGTCCTCGATGGCATGGGTGCGGGTCACCGAGGTCTTGCCCGCTCGCTCCCCCGGCCACGTCTTCTCGCTCGAGGTTCCCGGCGCCAACACCGCCGTGGCGAGTGGGGGGCTGGTCCTGCACAACTGCTTCCCGAAGGACGTCTCCGCGCTCAAAATGCTCGCCGGCAACACCGGCTATCACTTCCAACTGCTCAACGCGGTGATCGAGGTGAACGAGCTGCAGAAGCGGCGGGTGGTGCAGAAGCTGCGCGGGCATCTCGGCTCGCTGGTGGGGTGCAAGGTCGCGCTGCTCGGGCTCGCCTTCAAGCCGCATACCGACGACATGCGCGAGGCGTCGAGCCTGGTGCTCGCGGCGCGGTTGCAGGGCGAGGGGGCGGAGGTCGTCGCCTATGACCCGGTCGCCGCCGACGTGGCACGGGACCTACTCGACGGGGTCGAGCTGTGCGATTCGGCGCTGGCGGCGCTCGAGGGTGCCGATGCCGCCGTGCTGGTCACCGAGTGGCCGGAGTTCGCGGAGCTTGACTGGCGCGAGGTCGCCGGGCGGATGGCGAGGCCGCTGATCGTCGACGGGCGGAACTTCCTCGACTCGAAGGCGCTGCGCGACGCGGGCTTCGAGTACGAGGGCATCGGCAGGGCGATCGAAGCGACGCCCACCGCCGTCTCCGACTAGGCGATGCAGGCGATCGTCCTCGTAGGCGGGCAGGGCACCCGGCTCCGCCCGCTCACGGAGACGGTCCCCAAGCCTGCCCTGACGCTGGTCGACCGCCCGTTCCTCGCCTACATGGTCGAGTGGCTGGCCGCTCACGGGGTCGAGGAGGTGATCCTCGCCTGCGGGTTCCTGCCCGACGTGTTGCGCGATGCGCTCGCCGGCGAGGAGGAGCGGGCGGGGGTGCGCATCCGCTACGTCGTCGAGCCCGAGCCGCTCGGGACCGCGGGCGCGATCCGCTTCGCGGCCGACCGGGTCGGCGAAGGGCTCGGCGAGACGTTCCTCGCGCTGAACGGGGACGTGCTCACCGACCTCGACCTGGGCGCGCTGCTCGACGCCCACCGCGCGCGCGGCGCCAGGGCGACCCTCGGCCTTCACCCCGTCGAGGACTCGGCCGCCTACGGGCTGGTGCGCAGCGACGATCGCGGCGAGGTGCTCGAGTTCCTCGAGAAGACCGGCGAGGCGGTTCCGGGCGAGATCAACGCCGGGATGTACGTGCTGGAGCGTTCGGTCCTCGACCTGATCCCGCCCGGGCAGAACGTCTCGATCGAGCGCGACGTCTTCCCCCGCCTGACCGGCGAGGGCCTGAACGGCCTGCTGCTCGACGGCTACTGGATGGACATCGGCACGCCCGAGCGCTATCTGCAGGCCAGCTGGGACATTCTCGACGGGCGGGTCGAGACTCGGGTCGAGCCGACCGCACCCGGCGTGCTCGTGGCCCCGGACGCGACCGTGGCGGGCGATGCCGCCGTCGGCCCACGCGCGGTGCTCGGCCCGGGCTGCCGCGTCGCCGCAGGCGCCGAGGTGCGCGACTCGGTCCTGCTCGAGGGCTGTGAGATCGGCGAGGGCGCGCGGGTCGTCGAGTCGATCCTCTCGCCCAGGGTCGAGGTGGCGGCCGGGGCCGAGCTGGTCGGCGCGGTGGCCGCCGCGGATGAAAGAGTCTCGGGTTAGATGGCCATCTGATGCTCGACGACGTTCTCGCCATTCCGGACCACCTGCGCGACGCCCTCTGGCGAACGGAGGCGGCACGCCTCGAACCTGCCGAATCGGCCGGGGTCCTGGTCTGCGGGGTCGGCGGCTCGGCGATCGGCGCCGATCTCGCTGCCGCGGCGCTCGGCCCACGCCTGACGCGGCCGCTGCTGACGGTTCGCGGCTACGAGCTGCCCAGCTGGGCGACCGGCGAGTGGACGGCGCTCTGCGTCAGCTACTCGGGTGGGACCGAGGAGACCCTGTCCTGCTTTGCCGCCGCCGAGACGCTGGGCGCCAGGCGGATCGCGGTCACCACGGGAGGCGCGCTGGTGGAGGCGGCGCGCACCGCGGACGTGCCGGTGATCGGCCTGCCCGGCATCCTGGAGGCCCCGCGGACCGCCGTCGCCTACATGCTCGTCGTCGCCGCGGAGGTCGCCGGCCTGTCCGGCACCGCCCCGCGCATCCACGACGAGATCGAGGCCGCGGCTGCGAATCTGGAGCAGCGCCGCGAGGAGCTGCAGGCCCGCGCCGCGGAGATCGCCGCTCGCCTCGACGGCACGATGCCGACGATCGTCGGCGCCGACCTGACCGCCCCCGCCGCGCGGCGGTGGAAGACCCAGATCAACGAGAACGCGAAGCTGCCGGCCTTCTTCTCCGAGTTGCCGGAGGCCGATCACAACGAGCTCTGCGGCTGGGCCGGCGTGCCCACCGGCGCGCGGCTGTCGGTCGTCCTGCTCGAAGACCCCGACCAGCACCCGCGCGAGCACCGGCGCATCGAGCTGACCGCTGCGGCGATCGAGGCCGACGGGGTGGAGGTCCTGACCCTGGAGACGGTGGGGGAGAGCCGCACCGAGCGCCTGATGTGGGCGGTGATGCTCGGCGACCTCGTCTCGCTGGCGCTGGCCGAGGCCCGGGGGGTCGATCCGACGCCGGTCGAGGCGATCGAGAAGCTGAAGACGGCGCTGGGCCGCCCCTAGCGCGACCTACGCGACGCGGCTGGCCGGCGACTCGAAGCTGGCGACGGCGATCGTCGCGTTGATGCCCTCTTCGTCGCTCTTGTTGAGGCGCTCGGTGCTGCCCTCGTGCGCGGCGGAGATCCGGTCCATCGCCTCGCCGATCGCCACTGCGATCTCGCGCCAGCCCTGGGCGTCGACCACCATCGAAGCGCAGCCCAGCTGGCTCTGGCGTTCGCCGAAGAGGTCCTCGCCGGTGGACGGCATCCCCCGCTCGATCGCCGCTCGCACGACGGAGGCGGGCGGGTGACCGGGGCCGGCGTGGAGGAAGCGGGACGGCGCCAGCTGGCGGGTCGGTCGCGCCCGCGGCGAAAGCTCGTAGCGGCGCTCGTCCGTATCGCTGACCCGATCGGGCTCGGCAAGCCGCACGCAGCCGGTGGCCCGCAGCACCTCGAGGTGGTAGTCGACGACACCCGGCTTCTCGCCGGTCCGGTCGGCCAGCTCTCGGCGGCTGAAGGGGCCCTCGGCGATTGCATCGAGGATCCGAATGCGTGTCGGACTGGCAAGGGCCCTGACCAGCTGCATGTTCACGGGGTGATTCCTTTCTGGTGACTTGAGACGGAAAGTTTCGCCGGCACTCCGTCATTCTTGCGTAATCACCAGTCACTTCAAGCAAACCTCCTTACCAATCTCCGAGAAAAGATTCGGGCCCAACCCCCAATTTGCGGGGGCTGAGCCCGATTGTCATCTAGTTGCTCTTCGTGATGAACGCAGCCGGAAAGGACCGCTCGGTCGTTGCGATGGTCAGCATCAGATCTCACCTCCCTCCGATGCGTAGGGGCTAGAGAGGCGAGCCGTCGCCGGTCAATCCATCCGTCCGGCTGACGGCTGCACAGCGATCAACGATTGCTAAGCAGACTCAAGCGGTCAACTCTGTTGACTGATCATTTATTCAGCGACCAATACGGGGATCGACTAGCATCGACAAGCCCGAGCCCTATTCAGGTCCCTATGCCCGCCCAGTCACAGATACCGCCCAAGATGGTCGATGAACGACTGGCTGCTGCCCTCTCCCACAGCACTCGCGAGCACGCGCTGAGCATCTTCTCCGTACGACCTGCAAGTACTAAAGAAATCGCCGCAGAACTCAAGATCAGCGTTAGCTCGGCGTGGTACCACGTGGACAAGCTCCGCGAACTCGGTTGCATCAAAGAGGTTAAATCCGTACCGCGACGGGGCGCAGTGGAGCACTTTTTTGTGGCTACTTCGGACTGCTATTTCGACCCCGAGGCTTGGGATGCAGTGCCGAAGGACAAGCGTGCGGCGATCACGATGCGGATCTTGCGCCTGATTTCAGGCGACGTAGATAAAGCCGTGCGGTCCGACACTGTCGATGCCAAGGACCGTCATCTCAGTCGAACGATGATCGATCTCGATCTGAAGGGTCAAAAAGAAGCCTATTCAGTCCTTGCGAGCGCCCTAGAGGGACTGCTGGCCGTTCGCGAGAACTGCGCTGCAAGACGAGAGAAGCACGAGGGAAAGACCATCCCGACCTCTGTCGTGATCATGCAGCTGGAGCTTCAGCCGCGCTCCGAGCCCTGAGCGCTCTGCGTATCCTTGCCTGGTTCTCAGCAACTCAGACCAGGAAGGACCCGATGGCAACCGCCGCCTCCAACTACGACATCGCCGACCTCGCCCTAGCCGATGCCGGGCAGAAACGGATCGAGTGGGCGGAGCGCCAGATGCCCGTGTTGGGGCAGATCCGCGAGCGCTTCGAGCAGGAGAAGCCGTTTGAGGGGATCCGGATGGCCTGTTGCCTGCACGTCACCACGGAGACCGCCAACCTGGTCCGCACGCTGATGGCGGGCGGGGCCGACGTGGCCCTCTGCGCGTCCAACCCGCTCTCGACCCAGGACGACACGGCGGCAGCCCTGGTCGATCGCTACGGGGCGGAGGTCCACGCGATCAACGGCGAGGACAACGAGACCTACTACCGCCACATCGAGACGGCCGTCGACAAGCGCCCGCACATCACGATGGACGACGGCGCCGACGTGATCAGCGTCCTGCACGGCCAGCGCCCGGAGCAGCTCTCCGAGGTCTACGGCGGCACCGAGGAGACGACCACCGGCGTGATCCGGCTGGAAGCGCTCGAGGCCGAGGGCAAGCTCGGCTTCCCGATCGTCGCCGTCAACGATGCCGACACCAAGCACTTCTTCGACAACCGCTACGGCACGGGGCAGTCGACCCTCGACGGCGTGATCCGCGCCACCAACATGCTGATCGCCGGCCTGCGCGTGGTCGTGATCGGCTACGGCTGGTGCGGCAAGGGGGTCGCGATGCGGGCCAAGGGCCACGGCGCCCACGTGATCGTCTGCGAGGTCGACCCGCTGCGGGCACTGGAGGCCGTGATGGACGGCTTCGACGTGATGCCCGGCATCGAGGCGGCCAAGCAGGGCGACATCTTCATCTCGGTGACCGGCAACCGCGACGCCGTCGCCGGCGAGATGTTCGACGTGATGAAGAGCGGCGCGGTCGTCTGCAACTCGGGCCACTTCGACGTCGAGATCAACAAGGGCGACCTCGACGCGCTGACCGAGTCGACCTACGAAGCGCGCCCGCTGGTCGAGGGCCACCGGCTGAAGGACGGCCGCGAGATCTTCCTGCTCGCCGAGGGCCGCCTGGTCAACCTGGCCACCGCCGAGGGCCACCCGGCCGCGGTGATGGACATGAGCTTCGCCAACCAGGCGCTGGCCGCCGAGTTCATGGTCAAGAACCACGAGAGCCTGGAGACCAAGGTGCATCCGGTCCCGCGCGAGATCGACAAGGAGATCGCCCGCCTCAAGCTCGCCTCGAAGGGAATCGAGATCGACGGGCTGACCGAGGCGCAGTCGAAATATCTGGCTTCCTGGGACCAAGGTACGTGAGCCGTCCCCCGATGCGGTAGCGACGTTCGATGAAGGCGATGATCCTGGCGGCCGGGCTCGGCACCCGGCTGCGACCGATCACCTACGGGATGCCGAAGCCGATGGTGCCCGTGCTGAACCGGCCGGTGATGGAGCACATCGCCCGCCTGCTGGCGCGGCACGGCTTTCGCGAGGCGATCGCCAACCTGCACTGGTTCCCGGAGCTGATCGAGGGCCGCTTCGGCGACGGCTCCCGATTCGGCATCGAGCTCTCCTACAGCCGCGAGGAGAAGCTGCTCGGCACCTCGGGCGGGGTCCGCAACGCCGCCGATTTCCTCGGCGACTCGTTCCTGGTCATCTCCGGCGACGCGCTGACCGACATCGACCTGGCGGCGATGCGCGAGTTCCACGAGTCGCACGACGGCATCGCGACCCTGGCCACGAAGCGGGTCGCGGACACCAGCCAGTTCGGCGTCGCGATCACCGGTGCCGACGGCCGGATCCAGGGCTTCCAGGAGAAGCCCGACCCCTCCGAAGCGCTCTCGGACCTGGCCAACTGCGGCATCTACATGTTCCGCTCCGAGATCTTCGACTTCTTCCCCGCGCCGGGGACGAGCAAGGCCGCCGGCCCGGACGACCCTCCGGGCTTCGCGGACTGGGCGATGGACGTCTTCCCGGCGCTGCTCGACGGCGACGTGCCGTTCTACTCGCACGAGATCGAGGCCTACTGGAACGACATCGGCAACCTCGAGGAGCTGCGGCAGGGAAACCTCGACGCCCTGCACGGCGCGGTCGAGGTCGACCCCGGCGCCCCGCAGGTCGGCGAGGGGATCTGGTCGGCGACACCGCTCGAAGGGGTCGAGGTCGCCGGCCCGGCGATGGTTGGGGAGCGGGTGGACCTGGGGGCGGGGGCGCGGATCGAAGGCCCGGCGATCATCTGCGACGACTGCCGGATCGGTCCCGGCGCCCACGTGCGCGACTCGATCCTGCTCGAAGGCTCCGAGGTTCCCGCCGGGGGCGTCCTGATCGGTGCGATCGCGGCTCGCGGCACCCAGCGTTGACGAAGATTTGACATTCAGCGCGCCACACGCGCGCCGAGGCTCCGCAGGATCTGGCCATGAGCCTGGTCCATGCACTCGCGGAGGGGCTGATCCCGTCGCTCTGCGCCGCCTGTGGGCGCTCCTGTCGCCCAGGGGCGGTGCTCTGCACACGCTGCGCCCGCCGGCTTGCGGCGGCCGATCCGCTCGCCGGGGCCGGACCGCCGGGGATCGACCGTGCCTGGGCCTCGGCGCCCCACCAGGACGTCGCCCGCGATCTCGTCACCGCGCTCAAGTTCCGCCGCCTGCTCGGCGTGGCGGAGCCGATCGCCGATCGCATCCTCTGGCTTGCCCCCTCGGAGCTGCTCAGCGGCACGATCGTGCCCGTCCCCAGCGCCCGCCTGCGCTCCCTGGCGCGCGGCTTCGATCCCGCGGGGGAGATCGCGGCCGCGCTCGCCCGCCGCACGGGGCTGCCGCTCCGGACCTGCCTCCTCCGCGAGGGCCTCGGCCGTCAGCGCGGTCGGCGCCGGGCCCGACGCATCGGCCACCCGCCCCTGATCCGCACCCGCGGCCAGGTCCCCCGCAGCGTCCTGCTCGTCGACGACGTGCTCACGACCGGCGCCACCCTCTCGGCCTGCGCCCGCGCCCTCCGCTCCGCCGGCGCCATCCGCATCGTCGCCGTCACGTTCACACGGCGGCCGTAAGGCCATGCCGCGGATCAGCACATTCTTCGGGATCGCGATCGAGATGTACTACGAGGACCATCCGCCGCCGCATTTCCATGTCGTCTATGGCGACGAACGCGCGAAGGTCGAGATCGCATCGGGCAACCTGGTGGTCGGTCGCTTGTCCGTTCGAGCAATCCGTCTCGTGCGAAAATGGGCAAGCGAGCATCGCGGAGAGCTGGAAGAGAACTGGATACGCCTTTCGAACGAAGAACCGCCCAAGCCGATAGAGCCCCTGACACGATGGAAATCATGAGAATCACCGATGTCGTGCCCCTGGAGGGGTATTGCATTCGCGCGACCTTCTGCGACGGCGCGATCAAGGACATCGACCTCAGCAACGTGCTTGACAGGGGCGGCGTCTTCGCTCCCATCCGCGACCGTCGCGAGGTCTTCGAGCAGGTCCGGGTCAATCCGGAGAGCCAGACGGTCGAATGGCCGGGCGAAATCGATCTGGATCCCGACGTCCTCTACGGCCGCTTCGAGCCGGCGTCCGGGGTCCGCATCGAACGTCGCACCATTCGCGAGCCGCTGCACGCCGGGTAGTCCCTGCGAGGGGTTGATCGATCGCTCGCTCGGGCGTAGCATCGAGTCGACCGACCAAAGGAGGCGCGAGATGCGGATCGAGGTGCGTGGGCGCAACGTCGAGGTGGACGACGAGCTGCGGGGCCGCGTGATGGATCGGTTCCGGCGGATCGGCAGGCAGGTCTCCGAGTTGGCGACGCTGGACGTCGAGGTCTACGAGGAGCGCAACCCGTCGATCGCCGACAGCCAGGTCGCCGAGGCCACCCTGCGGCTCAAGGGCGTGACCCTGCGGGCGCGCGAGGCGTCGCCCGACATGGCTCACACGATCCACGAGCTGGCCGAGGACATCCGTCGTCAGGTCAAGAAGCACCGCGAGCTGCGCCGCAAGCGCAGGCAGACTCGGAAGCTGGTCAACCGGCTTCGCGGCCGCACCGCCTAGGGCCGGGGCCGGCCGAGGCGCCGGCCGCCCCCTCGCTACCCTTGAGCGATGGCCAACGCGAGGGACATGGTCACCCGCGCGCTGCGCGTGGGGGAAAGCCGAAAACTCAAGACCTACGAGCGGCGCGCCCGGGCGATCAACGAGATCGAGAAGGAGATGGAGCTGCTCGAGGACTCCGAGCTGCGCGAGGAGGCGGACAAGCTCCGCGCCCGCGCGCGCGAGGGCACCTCGCTCGACGACCTGCTCCCCGAGGCCTTCGCGCTGACCCGCGAGGCGGCCCGGCGCAGCATCGGCCAGCGCCACTACGACGTCCAGCTGATCGGCGGCATGGCCCTGCACGACGGGGCGATCGCCGAGATGAAGACCGGCGAGGGCAAGACCCTGACCGCGACCCTCGCCGTGTTCCTCAACACGCTGGCCGGCGACAGCGTCCATGTCGTCACCGTCAACGACTACCTCGCCCGCCGCGACGCCGAATGGATGAAACCGGTCTACGACACGCTCGGGGTGACCGTGGCCGCGATTCAGGACTCCGACGACCACGCCGCGCGCCAGGTCAAATACGCCTGCGACGTTGCCTACGGGACGAACTCGGAGTTCGGCTTCGACTACCTGCGCGACAACATGGCCGAAGCACTTGAGCACTGCGTCCAGCGCGGTCACCATTTCGCGATCGTGGACGAGGTCGACAACATCCTGATCGACGAGGCGCGGACGCCGCTGATCATTTCCGGCGCCCCCGAACAGGCGGCGCAGATCTACTACCAATTCGCCCGCCTGGCCCGCCAGATGAAGGGCGTCCCGGCCAAAGACCGGCTGAAATCGCTGGGCGAATCGAAGGACACGTCCGAGGCCGACTACGACTACGAGTACGACGAGAAGCACAAGACCGTCTCGCCGACCGAGCGCGGCGTCAAACGCGCGGAGGAGTTCCTCGGGGTCGACAACCTCTACCTCTCAGAGCACGGCTCCCTGGTCAACCACCTCAGCCAGGCGCTCAAGGCTGAGTCGCTCTACAAGGTCGACAAGGACTACGCGGTGGTCGAAGGCCAGGTGATGATCATCGACGAGTTCACCGGCCGCATCCTCGAGGGCCGGCGCTGGTCGGAGGGCCTGCACCAGGCGGTCGAGGCGAAGGAGGGTGTCTCGATCGGCGAAGAGAACCAGACGCTCGCCACGATCACCCTGCAGAACTACTTCCGCCTCTACGACAAGCTCTCCGGGATGACCGGCACGGCGCTGACCGAGGCGACCGAGTTCATGAAGATCTACAAGATCCCGGTGGTCGAGATCCCGACCAACCGGCCGATGGTCCGCGCCGACCACAACGACCAGATCTTCAAGACCAAGGACGGCAAGTGGAAGGCGGTGATCGAGGAGATCGTCGCCCGCCACGAACGCGGCCAGCCGATCCTCGTCGGGACCGTCTCGGTCGAGGTCTCGGAGATGATCTCCGGCGAGCTGAAGCGGCACGGGGTCGAGCACGCGGTGCTCAACGCGAAGCCCGAGCACGCCCAGCGAGAGGGCGAGCGGATCGCCGAAGCCGGGCGCAAGGGCGCCGTGATGATCGCGACCAACATGGCGGGCCGCGGCGTCGACATCAAGCTCGGCGGCGATCCCGAGCACCTGGCGCAGAAAGAGCTGAAGAAGCAGGGGCTCGAGCCCGGCGTCGACGGCTACGAGGAGGCGCTGGCCGAGAAAATCGCCGAGATGGAGCCGCAGTGCAAGGCCGAGGCCGACGAAGTGCGGGAGCTGGGCGGGCTCTACATCTGCGGCACCGAGCGCCACGAATCGCGGCGCATCGACAACCAGCTGCGCGGCCGCTCAGGGCGCCAGGGCGATCCCGGCGAGAGCCGCTTCTTCCTCTCCGCCGAAGACGACGTGATCCGGCTCTTCGCCGGCGACCGCATCTACAAAATCCTCGACCGCCTGGGGCCGGTCGACGAGGAGGGCGGCGAAGTCCCGCTCGAGGCCAAGATGCTGTCGAAAACCGTCGAGGGCGCCCAGAAGAAGGTCGAGGAACAGAACTTCCTGATCCGCAAACGGGTGCTCGAGTACGACGACGTGATGAACGAGCAGCGCCGCATCGTCTACCGCTACCGCCGCGAGATCCTCGAAGGGCGCGACATGTCCGACATCGCCCGCGACGAGCTCGAGGGGGTGGTCGAGCGCCTCGTGGACGAGTACACGCCGGGCGACGACCTCGAGGACTGGGACATGCCGGAGCTCGAGCAGCAGCTTCGCCAGATCTGGCCGGTCAGCGTCGACGTCGCCTCGATGCGGCCCGAGACGCTCGACCGCGAAAAGCTCAAAGACGAGCTCGACGAGGACGCTATGAGGGCCTACGACGAGCGCCAGCAGCAGCTCGGCGAGGAGCTGATGCGCTACCTGGAGCGCTCGATCCTGTTGCAGGTGATCGACAACCGCTGGCGCGAGCACCTCTACGACATGGACTACCTGCGCGAGGGCATCCACCTGCGCGGCTTCGCCCAGATCGACCCCCTCGTCGCCTACAAAAACGAAGGCTTCGCGATGTTCGAGGAGCTGATGCACTCGATCTGGGAGGAATTCAGCAAACTCGTCTTCAACGCCCAGATCGAAGTGGATCCCTCGCAGCTGGAGGGCTCCTTCGGCGGCAACGGGACCGGCGGGGCGACCGCGCTCGACTACTCCGGCGGCACCTTGGAGAACCAGCCCTCGGCGCTGCAGCAGGTCGCGGCGGGCGGTGGCGGCGTCGGGATGGCGGCGGCGGCCGCCGGACCCGCCGAGGCCGGCAACGGCGCCCCGGCGCCCGAGGTGGTCGAGACGGTGGTCAAGGACGAGCGCGAGAACATCGGCCGCAACGATCCCTGCTGGTGTGGCAGCGGCAAGAAGTACAAGAAGTGCCACGGCGCCTAGCGGCTTGATCCACGACCCAGTCAGGGAGTTCATCCGGGCCTTCAACGAGAGGGACCTGGATGCGTTCGTCGCCGTGCTCGATCCCGACGTGGAGCTGCATTCGGGGAGGGGGCTGCGGAAGGGTGTCGAGGCGGCTCGGCTGTGGGCGACGCGCGCGCCCGGCGGCGTGCAGCAGACGATCGAGCTGGACGAGCTGTACGAGGACGGGACCGAGGGCGGCGGCGGCCGCGCCGTGGCCCTGATTCGCCGGCTCTGGCACTGGGACGAAGACGGCTCGGCGGCCGGAGAGGACGAGATGGCCTGGCTCTTCGAGCTGCACGACCACAAGGTGCGCAGCTGGCGACCGTTCGAGGACCGGCGCGAGGCATTGCACGCCGCCGGCTTCGGGCGGCACTGAGCGGCGCGGGGCGCCTTTGTCGCGCTATAGGGGGTAAAAGGCGCCCCGGTGGCGGCGATGACTAAGCTCCGGCCATGGCCGAGGCCGCGTCAACCGAATCGGTGCCGGCGCGGCTCGCCGAGATCCGCGAGCAGTTGAAGCTGCTTGCGGACTACCTTTGACCCGGCTGCGCTGCGCGATGAAGCCGAGCGGCTGGAGGAGGAGATGGGGAAGCCCGGCTTCTGGGACGACCAGGAGGCTGCGGCCCGGACCTCTGCGGCGCACGCCCGCGCCCAACGCAGGCTGAAGACGTTCGAGGAGCTGCAGGGCGACGTCGCCGACCTCGACGAGCTGGCCGAGATGGCGGCCGAGGACGAGGAGATGGCCGCGGAGCTGACGGCGCAGCTCGGCTCGGTCGAGCGCCGCCTCGCCGGTCTCGAAGAGGCGCGCCTGTTCAGCGGCGAGTACGACGCCGGCGACGCCGTCGTCTCCGTCCATGCCGGGGCGGGGGGGACCGACTCCCAGGACTGGGCCGAGATCCTGCTGCGGATGTACCTGCGCTGGGCCGAGCGCCGCGGCTTCGAGGTCGAGATGAAGGAGGCCTCGCCGGGGGAGGAGGCCGGGCTGAAGTCGGCCACCTTCATCGCCCGCGGCGAGAACGCCTACGGGCTGTTCGCCGCCGAGCGCGGCGTCCACCGCCTCGTGCGGATCTCCCCGTTCGACTCATCGGCGCGCCGCCACACGAGCTTCGCCCAGGTCGACGTCGGCCCGCTCGTCGACGAGGGAGTCGAGGTCGAGATCGACGACACCGACCTGCGCGTCGACACCTACCGGGCCTCGGGCGCCGGCGGGCAGCATGTCAACAAGACCGACTCGGCGGTGCGGATCACCCACGTGCCGAGCGGCGTCGTCGTCCAGTGCCAGAACGAGCGCTCCCAGACCCAGAACAAGGCGGTCGCGATGCAGCTGCTGCGCTCGAAGCTGATCGAGCTGGAGGAGCGCAAGCGGGCCGAGACGCTGGCCAAGGAGCGCGGCGAGGTCAAGGAAGTCGCCTGGGGCTCCCAGATCCGCAGCTACTTCCTGCACCCCGACCAGCGCGTCAAGGACCACCGCACCGGCCACGAGGTGGGCGACGCCCAGCGGGTCCTCGACGGCGATCTCGACGACTTCATCCGGGACTACCTCAACAAGACCGCCGCCTCGTCGGCGAGCTAGCTCGGGCTCTTGGAAGCGCTGGGCTATGTCGAGCGTCCCGCGGCCGGGGACCCCGAGGGTTTGCTCGTGCTCCACCACGGTCGCGGGACCGACGAGCGCGACCTGCTCGGCCTGGCCGACATGCTGGACCCACAGCGTCGGCTGCGGGTCGTCACCCCGCAGGCGCCGCTGCAACTGCCGGGCTCGCCGGGCTACCACTGGTACGTCGTGCAGCGGGTCGGCCATCCGGACCACGACACGTTCCACGCCGCCCGCCGCGCCCTCGCCGGGCTGCACGACCGGCTCTGGGAGGAGACCGGGATAGGCCCGGCGCAGACCGTCCTCGGCGGCTTCTCGATGGGGACGGTGATGAGCTACGCGATGGGGCTCGGTGCCGACCGCCCCGCCGTCGCCGGCATCCTCGCCTTCAGCGGCTTCGTGCCGACGGTTGACGGCTGGGAGCCGCAGTTCGAGGACCGCCTCGCGACCCGCGCCTTCGTCGCCCACGGCAGCCGCGACCCGGTCATCGAGGTCGATTTCGGTCACCGCGCTCGGGACCTGCTCGAGGCGGGTGGGCTGGAGGTCGAGTACCGCGAGTCCGAGCTGGGCCACCAGATCGATCCGGCGCATCTGCATGACGCAGCCCACTGGTTGGCCAGGACGCTCGCCGAGTAGGTGTGCCCGGTCGGGCTATTTCCTACCCGGCAGCACGCCCTCCATCTCCAGCAGCGCCTCCTTCATCGGCAGGCCGCCTCCGTAGCCGCCGAGCGCCCCGCCGCTGCGCAGGACGCGGTGGCAGGGGACGACGATCGGGAGCGGGTTGCGGCCGCAGGCCGTGCCCGCCGCCCGCACCGCGCGCCCGTTGCCGGCGCTCGTGGCGATCTCCGTGTAGGTGCGCGTCTTGCCGTAGGGGATCCGCGCGATCGCCTGCTGGGCCTTGCGGCGGAACCCGTCGGTCAGCCGCCAGTCGAGCGGCAGGTCGAACTTGGTCAGCTTCCCCTCGAAGTAGAGGTCCAGCTCGCGGCGGGCGTCGTCCAGTCGCGCGGGCGCCTCGAGCACGCGCGGCGAGACCCGGGCAGCCAGATCCTCCAGCAGCAGCTCGCTGTCCTGGTTGGGCAGGCCGATCCTGACCACCCCGCGCGGCGTCGCGGCGACGAGCAGCCGCCCGAAGGGCGAGTCGGCCGTCGCGTATGCGACGTCCACCAGCCCCGAGGCCGCCGCCCGGTCGGCGAAGCGCTCCAGCTCGACCTTCATGCCAGCTCCTTCCGCAGTCGTTTCATGCCCTCGTGCAGGCTGCGCCGCGCCGCCTCGGGCGAGCAGCCCAGCGCGGCGGCGATCTCGGCGTGGGGCAGGTCGCAGGCGTAGCGCAGCGCCACGGCGGCGCGTTGCTTGGGAGGCAGACCGCCCACGGCCGCCCACACCCCTCCGTCGAGCGCGATCCCGTCGTCGGGCTCGGTCGCGGAGCGCGCCTGGGCCTCCGGGTCGGCCACCGGCCGTGGCCGCCGCCCGTTGGCGCGGTGGTGGTCGATCGCCTTGCGGTGCGCGATCGTCAGCAGCCAGCCGCGCAGGTTGCCGGTGTCGCTCAGCTTCGGGTAGGCCCGCAGCGCGGCCAGGAAGGTCTCCTGGAAGCAATCCTCGGCATCGGTGCGCCCGACCGCACCGCGCAGCACCGCCATCACGTCGGCGGCGTGCTCGTCGAGCAGGGTCTGGAAGGGGGGCGGGGCGGTGGAGGGAACGGTCGCAGGCACGGTCTTGGATTAAACGCCGTCACGACCGAGAACGTGAGACTCGAGCAGCGGCCGTCGCATTCCACGTCCCGGCACGAGGCTCACGTTTGACGTCCCCTGGATGGTCAAGGTGAGCCGGGTTCGGACTAGGCTGCGGCGATGGCCGTCGGCGGAAGCGAGCAACTGCGTGAGGTCGTGGCGCGTGCGCTTGCCGAGGACGTGGGCGAGGGCGACGTGACCTCGGCGGCCACGGTGCCCGAGGTGGCCCGTGCCCGAGCTCGGATCGTGCAGAAAGCAGCTGGGGTCGCCTTCGGCCTCGACCTCGTCGCCGAGGCGATGCGCCAGTGCGGCGCGGAGCTCGACAAGCTGATGGTCGAGGGGCAGTGGCGGGAGGAGGTGCCGGCCGAGGTCGCGCTCGCAACCGGCCCCGCCCGGGCGCTGCTCGCGGCGGAGCGGACCGCGCTCAACTTCCTCGGCCATCTCTCCGGGATCGCGACGCTCACCGCGCGCTTCGTCGAGGCCGTCTCCGGCACTCGCGCCCGCATCCTTGACACGCGCAAGACCACTCCCGGCCTGCGCGAGCTGGAGAAGGCGGCGGTCGCGGCCGGCGGGGGGCTCAACCACCGGATGGGCCTCTACGACGCGATCCTGATCAAGGAGAACCACATCGCCCTGGCCGGCAGCCTGGCGAAGGCGGTCCACGGCGCCCGTGCCGCGTACCCGGAGCTGGGCGTCGAGGTCGAGTGCCGCAATCTCGACGAGGTCGCCTACGCGCTCGGCACCGGCGCCGACCGGCTGCTGCTCGACAACATGGATCCGGGCACCCTGCGGCGCGCGGTGGAGCTGCGCGACCGCGAATCGAACCGGCCCGGGGAGCCGGCGCTCGAGGCGTCTGGCGGCGTCGACCTGGAGACCGTCCGCGAGGTCGCCGAGACCGGGGTCGACTACATCTCGATCGGCGCGATCACCCACTCGGCGCCGACGCTCGACTTCAGCATGCTCGTCGAGCCGGCCTGACGCCCGCCCGAGAGTTGGCGCGTTTCTCGGAATATGTCCGAGAAACGCGCCAACGCCGATTGGCAGGGGCTAATCGACGGTCAGCCTGAGCCGCATTTCGGTCGGGTGGATCCGGCAGAGGAAGCGGTAGGTCCCCTCCCGAGCGAGCCGCCTGGCGAGGTTGACGCCACGTTTGGCGGTGGGCGGAGAGGCGATCGGCCCACCGGGCCCCTTGGACTTGACGATGTGATGGCGTGCGCTGCCGACCCATTCGAAGCGGACCTTCGTGCCCGTGCTGACGGTCTTCACCCCGGGCCTGAGGAAGTTGTCGCCGACCTTGATCGTCGCTTCCGGCGCCGCACCGGCCGGCGCGGTGTGAACCGCCCCGAGCAGGGCCGCCGCGAAGGCGACCGCGAGCGCCGCGCTGGCGATGGCCCGCATGCGGCTACTTAAGCAGACGCGAGAGCCGGCGATCCTTGAGCACCCGGCCGCCGGTCTGCTCCTGGGGGCAGTAGTTGGTCTGGTGCTCGGCGAAGAAGACCGCCTCGATCTTCGTGCCGCAGCGCGGGCACGGCTCGCCCTCTCGTTTGTGGATGTGCAGCGGCATCGGCAGCTTCTCGGGCAGCTCGGGGCCGACCGTCCGCTCGTAGTGCTCGATCGCGTCGCCGAGGACGCCGAGGCCGGCGTGCAGCCGCTCGACCTCCTCCTCGTTCAGCTCCGAGCCCTTCTTGAACGGCGAGAGCCGCGCCTCCCAGAGGATCTCGTCTACCCAGGAGCGGCCGATCCCCGCGATGTCGCGCTGATGGCGCAGCAGCGGGTGCAGGTGGCGCGGCTGGTCGAGCAGCGCCGCGAGCTCGTCCAGCGGCGGGGGCGGCCACGCCTCGGGGCCCAGCGTCGCCGCCATCTCGTCCTCGCCGACCTCGCCGGTCGGGAGCAGCTTCGCCCAGGCGCGCTGCTTGGTCCCGTACTCGCGCAGGCGCAGCTCGCGCCCGTCGGCCAACCTGACCAGCACCCGCGAGGCGCGGTCTTTCGGCGATGCGCGCTTCTCGTAGATCCGCAGGCGCCCCGCCGACATCAGGTGGATCAGCAACGCCAGATCGCCGAACTCGACCGCCGGCATCTTGCCGACCCGGCGCAGCCCCGAGACCTCGCGGCCGACCAGCGAGTCGAGCGGCGGCTCGAAGGTCTTCATCACGTTCATCCCCGGCGCGACGACGGACTCCACCTCAGCTCCGCGCAGCGCCGCGTCCAGCCGTCGCACCGTGATCTCGACCTCCGGAAGCTCCGGCATGCCCACAGGCTAGACTTCGAGGCAGTTCATTCGACTGGACTCAGGCGCGACGCCATGCCAGCGAACATACGACCAACGGAGCCCCTCGGGGTCTCCTGAGGTACGCCGATGAGAGAGCTGCCGACGATCAACGAGCCGGTTCCGATGCTCAGCCTCGCCCCCGAGGAGGTCGAGGAGATCTCGCGTGAGATCCGCGAGCTGGCCGCCGAGCGCAACGCAGTGATCCTCGCCCACAACTACCAGGTGCCCGAGATCCAGGCGGTCGCCGACTACACCGGCGACTCGCTCGGCCTCTCGCGGGTGGCCGCCGAATCCGACGCCTCGACGATCGCCTTCTGCGGCGTCCACTTCATGGCCGAGACGGCCGCGATCCTCTCGCCGGACAAGACCGTGCTGATCCCCGACCCCGACGCCGGCTGCTCGCTCGCCGACTCGATCACCGCCGGCGAATTGCGCAACTGGAAGGCGCGGCACAGCCCCGACGCCGTGGTCGTGATGTACGTCAACACCTCGGCCGAGGTCAAGGCGGAGACCGACTACTGCTGCACCTCCTCCAACGCGGTCAAGGTCGTCGAGCACATCCTCCGTGAGCACGGCCCCGACACGGAGATCCTCTTCGGCCCCGACATGTGGCTCGGCTCCTACGTCGAGCGCGAGACGGGCCGCTCAATGCACGTCTGGCCCGGCGAGTGCCACGTTCACGCCGGCATCCGGCCCGACGACATCGCCGCCCAGCGCGCCGCCCACCCGGACGCCGAGTTCCTCGTCCACCCCGAGTGCGGCTGCGTCACCCAGGTGATGGAGTTCGTCGCCGCCGGCGAAGTGGAGGAGGAGGGCGTGCACATGCTCTCGACCGGGCAGATGCTCGACTACGTCCAGCGCAAGCCCGACGGCGAGTTCATCGTCGCGACGGAGAACGGAATGCTGCACCCGCTCCAGCAGGCGGCCCCCGCCTCGACCCTGATCGAGGCCAACCGGATGGCCTACTGCAAGTACATGAAGATGATCACGCTGCCGAAGCTGCGCGACGGCCTGCGTGAGATGAGGTTCGAGGTCAGCGTTCCCGCCGAGATCGCGGAGCGGGCGCGGATCCCGATCGAGCGAATGGTCGCGATCGGCTAGGAGGGACTGGCGAAACCCGGGTGGGTGGCTGGCGAGCGCCGGACCAAGCGGGGCGAGGACGCAGGAAGGCCGAATAGCAGCGCTATTTGGCCGACCGAGGACGCAGCACCGCGCCGTGTCCGCCGCCGCCAGGTGCGTGCGGGGGTTTCGCCAGTCCCTCCTAAGCGCCGGAGATCGGCCGGCGGCAGATAAAGTCCGGGGAGATGGAGCAGGCGACCTCGGAGAGAGAGCTCGACGTCGAGCAGCTGCGCGAGCTGGGCCAGCAGCTGCGCGTCGACTCGGTGCGGGCCGCCGCCGCGGCCAACTCGGGCCACCCGACCTCCTCGATGTCGGCCGCCGACCTGATGGCGGTGCTCTACGCGCGCTACCTGCGCTACGACTTCGACTCCCCCGACAGCCCGGCGAACGACCACGTCGTCTTCTCCAAGGGCCACGCCTCGCCGCTGCTCTACGCGCTCTACAAGGCGGTCGGCGCGATCGACGACGAGGAGCTGCTCAGCTTCCGCAAGTTCGGCTCGCGCATGGAAGGCCACCCGACGCCGCTGCTGCCATGGGTGGACGTGGCGACCGGGTCGCTCGGCCAGGGCCTCCCGATCGCGGTCGGCATCGCGCTCGCGGGCCAGAAGCTCGAGCGGGCCGACTTCCGGGTCTGGACGCTCTGCGGCGACTCGGAGCTGGCCGAGGGCTCGATGTGGGAGGCCTTCGAGCACGCCGGCTACATCGGCCTGAAGAACCTGATCGCGGTCGTCGACGTCAACCGGCTCGGCCAGCGCGGGCCGACCATGCACGAATGGGACACCTCCTCGCTGGCGGCGAGGGCGGGCGCCTGCGGCTGGGACGTGCAGGAGATCGACGGCCACGACGTCGAGGCGATCGACGCGGCCTACGCGCGCGCCCTGGACTCTGCCCGGCCGGCGGCGATCTTCGCCCGGACCAAGAAGGGCCGCGGCGTCGCCGCGGTCGAGGACCAGGAAAACGCCCACGGCAAGCCGCTCGCCGATCCCACCGAGGCGATCGAGGAGCTCGGCGGCGAACGCTCGCTGCGGATCGACGTCCAGTCCCCGACCGACGCACCGTCCGTGGAGATCGCCAAGGCCGAGGTCGAGCGGCCGGCCTACGACCTCGGCGAGAAGGTCGCGACCCGTGCCGCCTACGGCGACGCCCTCGCCTGGCTCGGCTCGATAGACGAGCGCGTCGTCGTGCTCGACGGCGAGGTCGGCAACTCGACCTACGCGGAACGCTTCGCGGCCAAGCACCCCGACCGCTTCTTCGAGATGTACATCGCCGAGCAGCAGATGATCGCCTCCGCCGTCGGGCTCCAGGTGCGCAACTGGAGGCCCTTCGCCTCGTCCTTCGGGGCCTTCCTCAGCCGCGCCTACGACTTCATCCGCATGGCGGCGATCTCCGACGCAGACCTGAAGCTGTGCGGCTCGCACGTCGGCGTCTCGATCGGCGAGGACGGTCCCTCGCAGATGGCGCTCGAGGACATCGCCTCGCTGCGCGCCGTGCACGGCAGCGTCGTGCTCTACCCCTCCGACCCCAATCAGGCGGTGCAGCTGCTCGACGCGATGCGCGAGCACCGCGGGATCAGCTACCTGCGCACGACGCGCGGTGCCAGCCCGGCGATCTACGAGGCGGGGGAGAGCTTCGAGATCGGCGGCAGCCGGACCGTGCGCAGCAGCGACGAGGACGCCGTCACCCTCGTTGGTGCCGGCATCACGCTGCACGAATCGCTCGCCGCCGCCGACGAGCTGGCCGGCAAGGGGATCGCGACGCGGGTGGTCGACCTCTACTCGGTCAAGCCGGTCGACGCGGAGGTGCTGCTGAAGGCCGCCGCGGAGACGAGGGCGATCGTGACGGTCGAGGACCACTGGCCCGAGGGGGGGATCGGCGAGACCGTCGCCGGCGTCCTCGCCGGGTCGGACACCGCCACGCCGCTCACCCGCCTCGCCGTCTCCGGCAAGCCCGGCAGCGGCCCGCCCGCCGAGCTCCTGGCGGCGGCCGGAATCGACGCGGCGAGCATAGTCGCCGCCGCCGAGCGGGCCCTGTCCCGCGCCTAGCGGGAACCGCCTCGTCCTCATTTGGGAATCGGCGAGGTCGTGCCGTGTGTTAGGGTCGCGCGCCATTAGTCGGATCTAGCTGAGTGGGGGAGAAATCGTGCGGAAGTCGATTGCCGCGCTTGCGGCGAGTGTTGCGTTGCTGTGCATCGCCGGGCCGCAGGCCGGTCATGCCGCGCCCGGCGGCGAGGCGAGTGCGGCGAAGGGCGGTTTGACGATTCGGATCGCCGGCCTGCCGCGCGGCGAGCGCGGGAAGTTCACCCTGCTCGGGCCGCGGCAGTCGCCGCGCGCGAAGCGCAAGCTGCGCCGTCGCCTCTCGCGCAAGGGCAAGACGATCGTCGCGGGCCTGCGCCCCGGCACCTACCGGATCAGGGTCACGAAGGTCCGGCTGCGGCGCTCGCGCGGCGGCGCGAAGCGCGGTGCCGTCGCGATCCCGGCCCGCCGCGCCCTGCGCTTCGAGGTCAAGGCCGGTCGCCGGACTCCGGTGAGCGTCCGCTACGGGACCATCCTCAATCCCGGCGTGCGCGACGCCTCGAGGCGGATCGCGAGGGTCCTGGGCAGCGCGATCGACCCGCGCGCGGTCATCCTCCGGGGAGGGCAGGGCGTCCGCCGCGGCACGATCCTCTCGGCCCGACCGAGCAACCTCCTGCCCCGCGGCCTGCTGGCCCGCGTGACCTCGCTCAGGCGCACCCGTCAGGGGGTCGCCGCCGGGTTGCAGCCCGCGAGCATCTATGACGTCGCCCCCAACATGTCGTTCGACGTCCCCCTAACGGGCGAGACGCGCGCCGGTGCAAGTCGGCTGCTGAAATGCAGTGTCGGACCAGACGCCGACTTCCAGCCCTACGCGAAAGTCAGCGACTTCCGCCTCAGGGGCGGGTGGACGACGACGAGGGTCCTGTTCAGCGATGTGACCACGGGAGCCGAGGTCGACCTAACCTTCCGTACCGGCGTCGGCGTCAAGCTCGCCTCCAGCGCGGGCGTGGCCTGCAAGCTCGACCTTCCCGCCGTCGCCCTCCAGGGCATGGCGGGCCCGATACCGGTTTACGGCGGGATCAGGCCCGGCGCGAAAGCCGAAGTCGGCGGCGCGGCGGACGTCAGCACCGAGGGGTCGGCAGACGTGACGCTGGGGGCCCGGATCGGCGCCGTCCCGCCGCGGGCGACGCCGGTGCTCGGCTTCTCCTCGCCGCGCTTCACGGTCAAAGCGGGGGTTTTCGCCGGCGTCAAGGCGAGTCTCAGTCTCAACGCCGAGCTGGGCATCGGCGCCGCAAACGCGGCCAACCTGCACGCCAGCTTCGGCAACAGCCTCGATTTCGTCGCCAGCCCAGGCAACTGCAGCTGGGACCTCAACCTCGGGACCTTCTCGGGAGGCGGACGGCTCGGGCCGTTTGACATCTCGACGCCGAGCTCGCCGCCGCTGTTCACCCGCAACCTGTGGCGACAGCCCTGCGGCAGCGCCCCACCGCCCCCGCCGCCACCTCCGCCCCCATCGTTGCCGCTGCCCTACCCGCGGGCGACGATGAGCTGGGACACCGATGCGGACATCGACCTGTACGCCTGGGACGAGGCCGGGAACATGACCTACTTCGGCAACCAGCTGGCGATCCCGAACGCCGAACTGATCGACGACGTGATCCCCTCGGAAGGCGAATACGAACACGGCCCGGAGGAATTCGTGGAGACCGCCGATCCGGGCAGGACCTACACGTTTGGGATCTGCGACTTCAACGATCTCTCGGTCGAAGGGGCGGAGGTCACGCTCACGGTCAGGGATCCGAGCGGGGCGATGCGCACGTTCGACGAAACGCTCTTCGGCGAAGGCGACAGCGTCGTAGTCACGACGAGTCCCGAGGGGACCGGCTACGTGCCCGAACCGGGCTGGTGCAGCTTCTGAGCATGAGCATTCGCTAACGATTCGCTAACCTGCCGCGAACCTCTGCTGGGCGGGGTCTTGCGCGCGCGACGCCGCGCAGGAGTCACCCTGTACTCGCAGAAGGGACCGCGGGCATGGCCAGACGAAAGCGAAAGAAGGGCGCCGAGGCGGCACCGGCGCCGCGGCGGCGCGGCGGCGCGCCGATCGTCGAGCTGCGCGACGTGACCAAGGTCTACCCGGGCGGGCACATGGCGCTCGACCGCGTCTCCCTGGCGATCGACCGGGGCGAATTCGTCTTCCTCGTCGGCCCGACCGGCTGCGGCAAGTCGACCCTGATCAAGACCCTGATCCGCGACCAGATGGTCACCGACGGCAGCGTGCGGATCGCCGGGCGCGACATCGAGGCGCTGCCCGAGAACAAGATCCCGCAGCTGCGGCGCAACATCGGCACCGTCTTCCAGGACTTCAAGCTGCTGCCCGACCGCACCGTCTACGACAACGTCGCCTATGCGCTGCAGGTGATCGGCGCCAGCCGCGCCCAGATCCGCACCCAGGTGCCGGAGACCCTGCGCCTGGTCGGCCTCTCGACCAAGCTGCACAGCTACCCCGACGAGCTCTCGGGCGGCGAGCAGCAGCGCGTCTCGATCGCCCGAGCCTTCGTCAACCACCCGCCGCTGCTGCTCGCCGACGAGCCGAGCGGCAACCTCGACCCGGTCACCTCGATCGGCGTCATGCAGCTGCTCTACCGGATCAACAAGACCGGCACCACGGTGCTGGTCGTCACCCACGACCGCGAGATGGTCGACAACATGCGCCGCCGGGTGATCGAGCTCTACGAGGGCCGCGTCGTCCGCGACGAGGTCAGCGGCGGCTACACCGAGGAGTCGACGACGGAGTTCGGCCTGCGCATGCGGGCCGAGATGGGCGTCGCCCCCGAGGGCCAGACCAACGGCCACGACTCCCTCTTCTGATCCATGTCCAAGCTCTTCTTCTTCACTCAGGAGGCATTCCGGGCGCTGCGCCGCAACGGCGCGCCGAGCATGGCGGCGATCGTCACCACGGTCGTCACCGTGATCCTGCTCGGCGTCCTGATCCCGATCTTCCAGACGACCCAGGCCAAGAGCGAGGAGGTGCGCGACAGCCTCGAGACGCGGGTCGCCCTCTACGACGACGCGACGAAATCCGAAATCGCCGGCCTGCAGCGCGAGCTCGAAGCGATCCCGCACGTCTCCGAGGTCAGCCTGATCACCAAGGCGATGGCGCTCGAGGAACTGAAAGAGGATCTCGGCAAGGAGAAGAGCGGCGAACTGCTCGCCCAGCTCCACTCCAACCCGCTGCCCGCCAACTTCCAGGTCAAGGCCGACGACGCCGCCAACCTCGACGCGGTGCGCACGGCGATCGTGCCGCCCGGGCCGAACGGCAAGCCGCAGCCGATCTCGCCGATCGTCTCCGAGATCTTCGACCGCCAGCAGGAGTCGAAGAAGATCGAGCAGGTGACGAGCGCGTTGAAGATCGTCCTGACCGTGATCACGGCGCTGCTGATCGCGGCCTCGCTGATGCTGGTCGGCAACACGATCCGGCTCTCGATCTACACCCGCCGCCGCGAGGTCGAGGTGATGCGGCTGGTCGGCGCGACGCGCTGGTTCATCCGCTGGCCGTTCATGATCGAGGGGGTCGTCGTCGGCTTCGCCGGGGGGCTGGTGGCCATACTGATCCTGTGGCTGGGCAAGATGACGATCGTCGACCCGCTGAGCGACAGCATCGGCTTCCTGGCGGCGCAGAACAGCACCACGCTCTCCTTCCCGGCGCTGGTCGCGATCCTCTTCGGCGCCGCCGTGCTCGTCTCGGCCGTCGGATCCGGTGTGACGCTGCGCCGTTTCCTCAAGGTCTGAGCGCCGCGGAGGCCGGATGAGGGGCGCCCGAGTCGCCGGTCTAGCCGTCGTCCTGCTCGCTGTGCTCGCCGCCGGCCTCTGGCTCGGCGGCCACCCGGCCACGATGCCCTCACAGCTGCGTGACGTCTTCGTCGACGACTCCGCCGGGCTGACCGCGGAAGCGAGCGAGCTGATCGAAGCGAACTACTACCGCGAGGTGCCCCACCCGGAGCTGATCGACTCCTCCCTGCAGGGCATGGTCCGCGGCCTGCGCCGCCGCTACCGCGATCGCTTCTCCGAATACTTCTCGCCGGAGATGCTGATCCGCTTCAACGAGGAAATAGAGGGGCGCTTCACCGGGATCGGGCTGAGCGTGAACGAGGTGCGGCGCGGCCTGCGGGTCGCCAGCGTGTTCGCGGGATCGCCGGCCGAGCGGGCCGGGATCGGGGTGGGGGACACGATCGTCTCGGTCGACGGCCGCTCGATCGCAGGGCTGGGAAGCGTCGCCGCGACCGCGAGGATCAAGGGCCCGGAGGGAACCGAGGTCGTGGTCGGCGTGGTCGACGGGGAAGCGCGCGAGGAGCGCCAGGTGCGCCTGACGCGGGCGGAGATCGAGGTGCCGGTCGTGAGCGGCGGGCTGCGGACGGTCGGCGGCGAGCGACTCGGCTACGTGAGGCTGGCGGCGTTCAGCAGCGGCGCCCACGGCGCCCTGCGCGAGGAGATCGAGCGGCTGCGCGATCGCGGTGCCCGCGGCCTCGTGCTCGATCTGCGCGCCAACGGCGGCGGGCTGCTCGAGGAGGCGGTGCTGACGGCGAGCATCTTCCTGCCCGAGGGGCAGGTCGTCGTCTCGACCCGCTCCCGGACCCAGGGCGAGACCGTCTACGAGGCCCAGGGCGGCAACCTGCCGTCGCTGCCGGTCGTCGTCCTGATCGATCGCGGCACGGCCTCGGCCGCGGAGATCCTCGCCGCCGCGCTCGCCGACGACGCCGGGGCCGAGGTGGTCGGCACGCGCTCGTTCGGCAAGGGCGTCTTCCAGCAGGAGGTCGGCCTCTCCAACGGCGGCGCCCTGAAGTTGACGATCGGCGAGTACTTCACGCCGGACGGGACGAACCTGGCCGGCAAGGGCATCCAACCGGACGTAAAGGCAAGCGACCGGCCCGGCACCCCCCGCGACGAGGCGCTCGCTCGCGCCCTGAGCGTGCTGGCGACTCAGCGATGAGCTTCCAGTGCGCCTTTTGTCCGCCTGAGGTACATAAGGCGCACCGGAAGGTGCCCGCGTGACCAAACCCCATTGGCGCCACTACCGCGACCGGCAGCGCTCCCGGGGCCGGGGGCGGGGGCGGAGGGCGGAGCCGAAGAACGCCCGCGAGGCGCTCGAGCAGCTGCTCGCGGAGGAGCTGCCCTGGCGGCGCGGCTTCGGCGCCCGCCTGGAGACCGAAGCGGCCGAAGCCGCCAGTGCGGCGGCGGCACGATCCGCCTCGCGCCGCGACCTGACCGACCTGCCGACCTTCACGGTCGACCCCGCGACGGCGCGCGATTTCGACGACGCCGTCTCGGCCCGGCGCGAGGGCGACTCGGTCCGCCTCTGGGTGCACATCGCCGACGTCGCCGCGCACGTTCCGCCCGGCTCGGCGCTGGACCGCGAGGCGCGCAAGCGCGGCAACAGCACCTACGTCCCGGGGACGGTCGAGCCGATGCTGCCGCACGCGCTCAGCTCGGAGGCATGCAGCCTCGCGCCGGGCTTGGAGCGACTCGCGGTCACGGCTGAGATCGAGCTGGGACCGGCCGGCGAGCCGCGCGGCGGCAGCTTCTACCGCAGCCGCATCCGCTCCGACGCGCGGCTCGACTACGACCGGCTGGACACGATCTTCGCCGGGCGGGTCGCCGCACCCGAGCCGGTCGCCGAGCCGCTCGCGGTCGCCCGCCAGGTGGCGGCGGCGCTGGGCGAGCGCCGCGGGCCGACGAGCCTCGCCGTCGAGTCCAGCGAGCCCGAGTTCCGCTTCGACGCGGACGGCAACCCGGTCGGCGCCCGCGCGGTCGCGCAGACGGAGTCCCACCGGCTGATCGAGCGGCTGATGATCCTCACCAACGAGCAGGTCGCCCAGCTCTTGGAGCGCAAGCGCGTGCCGGCGATCTTCCGCGTGCACGCCCAGCCCGATCCGGGGCGGGTGGAGCGGCTGATCTCCCAGCTCCACGACCTCGACGTCCCGACGCCGCCGCTGCGCGGGACGATGGCGCCGCGCCAGGCCGGCGAGCTGGCCGCCGAGGCGAGCCGCCTGGTGGCACGCGAGGCGGCGCGGCGGGGGTATGGCCGCGACGCGTATACATCGCTCGTGCTCCGCTCCCTCAAACAGGCCTTCTACAGCGAGCGCAACGGCGGCCACGCGGGCCTCGGCAGCGAGGCGTACTGCCACTTCACCTCCCCGATCCGCCGCTACCCCGACCTCGTCGTGCACCGGGCGCTGCTCGCGGCGCTGGGCGAGGGCGAGCCGGCGCCCAGCGCCGCCGAAGCGCGCGACGCGGCCTGGCATTGCAGCGAGCGGGAGCGGGAGTCGATGCGGATCGAGAGGAAGGCCGACGACGTCTGCGCCGCCTACCTGCTGGAGCGCGAGCTGGAGGAGCGCGGCGAGCGGGCGACGTTCGAGGGCGAGGTCTCGGGCGTGATCCGGGCGGGGGCGTTCGTCGCCTTCGGCGGGGAGCTCGGCGACGTCTACGAGGGCTTCCTGCCGGCGCGGCGCCTCGGGATCGAGCGGTTCGAGCTGAACGAATCCGAGACCGTGCTGGTCGCGGCCGAGTCGGGTCGCAGGCTGCGGCTCGGCGACCCGGTGTCGGTCCGGGTGAGCAGGGTGGAAGCGCCCCGCGGGCGGGCCGACCTGGAGCCGGTGCCGGGGGCCTGAGGTGGCGAAGAAGGGCAAGAAGCGCGAGCCCGCTTCGGGCGACGTGGCGACGAACCGCCGCGCGCGGCACAAGTTCGAGCTGGTCGAGAGGTTCGAGGCGGGGGTCGTGCTGCGCGGGTCGGAGGTCAAGTCCCTGCGCAAGGGCAAGGCGCAGATGGTCGACGCCTACGCGGTGGTCGACGACGGCGAGGTATGGCTGCGCAACCTCCACATCCCCCCCTACGAGCCGGCGAGCCGTGAGAACCACGAGCCCGAGCGCGCCCGGAAACTGCTCCTGCACCGGGCCGAGATCGAGCGACTCGTCGGCAAGACGGCGGAGCGCGGATTGACCCTGATCCCGACCAGGATCTACTTCAAGGGGTCGCGGGCCAAGGTCGAGCTGGCGCTGGCGCGGGGCAAGGAGGGAAGGGACCGTCGACGGGAAATAAGCGAACGTGACGTGCGGCGTGAGGTCGAGCGCGAATTCAAGAGCCGAATGAGGTAGCTTCGAGGAGGCGTATGGCTGACTTCGTCAGCGACAACATCGAGTACTTCGTCGCCGGGCTCGCGCTGGCGATTCTGCTGCTCCTGCTGGCGATCAGCGTCAGCCGGCGCCGGGGCAAGGCGAAGCAGGGCAAGAAGAGCCCTCCGCCACCGCCGCCGAGCCCGCAGCAGGGAAGTCCCGGCGCTCAGCAGCCCTCCGGCGCGACGACGCAGAAGCTGACGCCGACCCCCGCGCCGTCTACGCCGAGCGGCGGAGCGCTGAGCGCGAAGGAGAAGCGCAAGCAGGCCCGCGAGCAGCAGCGCGCCGCCCGGATGGAGCAGCGCAAGCGACGCCAGGAAGAGTCGAAGCGCCGGCGCGAGGAACGAGCGAGGAAACGGGCCGAACGTCGTCACAAGCCATCCGGCGCTCCGACCACGGGGCGCCGCGCCAAGCGGCAGGCCGCCAAGGCCGAGCGCGAGCTCGCCGCCGCACGCGCGGCCCAGGAGCGGGCCCTGCTCGACCAGCAGGCCGCCGTCGCCGGCCAGCAGCCGCAGCCGCAGCAAGCGCAGACCATGCCTGCCCAGATGCCGCCCCTCCAGGCCGCGCCCGCGCAGGCGCCCCCGCCGATGCAGGGCAATCCGCCGCCGACCCCGGTGCCGCCGCCCGCCGCCGTGCCCCCCCCGCCGGCCGCGGTCCCTCCGGCCGTCCCGCAGGCACCGCAACCGGTCCCCCCGGCCCCCCAGCCGCCCGCCGGTCAGTACGACCCGGCGGCCGCCGAACAGCGGGTCCACGACAAGGTGACCGAAATCCAGCGCGAGGAGGAGCGGATCCGGGCCGAGGCGGAGCGCCGCATCCAGGAGGCGGAGCGCCTTCAGCGCGAGGCCGAACAGCGGCAGGCGCTCGCCGAAGCACCGCAATCGTCCCCACCGGCAGGCCTGCAGACGGCCGAACAGCGACTGCAGCAGGAGCGCGAAGCGCAGGAGCGCTCGCTCGCCGAGGCGCAGGAGCGGCTGCGCCAGATCGAAGAGCGGACGAGGGCCGCGGAAGAGCGCGCCGCCGAGGCGGAGCGCCTCTCGAAGCTGAAATCCGAAGAGGACGAGCGCGACCGGCGGCTGCGCGAGATCCAGGAGAGCGTCGCGCAGGCCGAGGAGCGTGCCCGGGAGGCGGAGCGCCGCGCAGCGGCGGCCGAGCAGGCGGTGCTCAGCGCCGTCCAGTCGAACCCCCAGCCGCCGGCTCCCACGCCTCCGTCGCCGACGCCGGCGCCGCAGCCGCCCGCGCCGACGCCGGAGCCACCCGCGCCCACTCCACCGGCGCCGATTCCGGGTCCCCAGCCGACGCCCCCGCCGACGCCGCAGCCGCCCGCGCCGAGTCCTCAGCCGCCACCGCCAGCGGCAGAGGGAGGCGAGACGGTCGCGCTCAACGAGGTCAGCTTCGAGCAGCTGCGCGCCCAGGGCCTCTCGGTCACCCAGGCGACCCGGCTGCTCGCCCACCGCGAGCGGGTCGGTCGCTTCCAGTCGGTCGACGAGCTCGACGAGATTCCCGGCCTGCCGCCGGAGTTCGCGGAAGACCTGAAGCGGCGCGCCCGGGTTTAGCGCTCTCGGCCGTACGCCTCCAGAAGTTTGAGCCAGACCTCGCTGCGGGTCGGGTAGGCGGCAACCGCGTGGCGCAGGAGAGCGAGCGGGATCTCGCCGACGACGGCGATCGTGGCGGCGTGCAGGAGCTCGGCGGTCTCGAAGCCGGTGAAGGTGGCGCCGACGATCGTCTCCCTGTCCCGGTCGATCACGAGACGGGACGTGCCGCCGGTGTCCTTGCCGTAGAAGCTGGCGCCGGCCGTTCCGTCGGTGGGGACGTCGACCGCCCGGGCGTCGATGCCGGCCGCTTCGGCTTCCCCCAGCGTCTTGCCCACCGCCGCCACCTGCGGGTCGGTGAAGGTGACGCGGGGGGAGCCGAGCCCTTCGGCAACCGCCGCCGCCTCCCGGCCGAGCACGTTCTCGGCGGCGACCCAGGCCTGGTACTTGCCCATGTGGGTGAGCAGCGCCCGGCCGTTGACGTCGCCGACCGCGTAGAGCCAGTCGCGCCCGCCGACCCGCATGCGGTCGTCGGTCTCCAGGAAGCCGCGGTCGTCGGGCTCGACGCCGGCCGACTCGAGGCCGATGCCCTCGGTTCGCGGGACGCGACCGACGGCGACGAGCAGCTCGGCCGCTTCGAGTCTGCCACCGTCGTCCAGATCGACCGTGACGCCCGTCCCCGATCGGTGCGTCCGAGATTCACCCCCCTCTGGTGTGGCCGACGTCGGATGCGCGGTGGCGACTCGTCGGGCCAGCACGCCGGTCCGAACGTCTATCCCGTGCTTCGTGCGCAGCGACTCGGCCACCTGCTCGCCGGCGAAAGGCTCCTCGCGCGGCAGCAGCCGCTCCTCGCCCTCAACCAGGATCACCTCCGTCCCGAGCGTCGCCCACGCTTGGGCCAGCTCGGCTCCGACCGGACCGCCGCCGAGGACGACCATGCTCTCCGGCACCTGCTTTGCCGTCGTCGCCTCGCGGTTGTTCCAGGCGCTCACCGCGTCGAGGCCCACGATCGGCGGCATCGCCGCGCCGCTGCCCGTCGCGACGACGACGGCGCGGCGCGCAACCAAGACGTCACCCGAGCCCTTGGCGCGAAACTCGGACATATTCCGAGTTTCGCGCCAGTCGGCCGCCGTCTCGTCGACGACGACGCGGCGCTCGCCGTCGAGCCGTCCCTCGCCGCGGAACAGCTCGATTCCGCGCTCCTCCAGCCAGGGCAGCTGACCCGAGTCGTCGCGGTCGTGGATCACCTCGTCGCGGCGGCTCAGCACCGCCGCCGGGTCGAGATCGCCGCCGACCGCCTCGGCGACGCCGGACACGCGCCTTGCCTCGGCCAGCAGCTCGCCCGGCCGCAGCAGCGCCTTCGACGGCATGCACGCGTAGTAGGAGCACTCGCCGCCGACGAGGTGCTGCTCGACGATCGCGACCGAGAGCCCGCCTTCGGCGAGCCGCCCCGCGCAGACCTCACCGGGAGCGCCGGCGCCGATCACGATTGCGTCGAAGTCCCGCTCGGCCATTGGGAATCCATACCCGACCCCGTACAATCGGTGCACATAGCACGGGGGCGACAGGCTTCGACCTGGTCGGTCCGTGCGAACGGTTGCAGGTCGAGGTTGCCGGAGGCCTCGTTAAACACCGGCACCAACCAATACGTGCGGACCATGAGTTCGCCCTCGCCGCCTAGTTAGATCTAGGTGAGTGAGAGTCGGCCCTCTCCCGCCCGCGGAGGGGGGCACCGGCTTCAATTGCGGGCTCACCCGGGCGGATCGCCCCGTTCGCCAGGGGACATTTCAGAGGGCTTTATCTCCCGCAGTGCCCGCCGGCGCGGACCCCGGGAGACGAGAATCAAGCGCCGGCTAAGCCTGTAGAAACCTTCGCGCTACGGCCAGGGACGCCGGTTCGATTCCGGCCGCCTCCACTTCACCGCAAAACCGGATGTGCCGTCAGCGTCTTCCCGTGCGCCGGGCGACCCATGAATCCATTTCCATGGAGAGGGTCACCGCCGCGAGCGCCGTTGGGAGCAAGATCCATGGTGGTGCGCCGAAAGCGAGAATGGCAACCATCGCGACCCCATCGAAGAGAACGCTTACGGCAAGCGTACCTCGTGGAAACCGCGTCAGTCGCTCCATCAGGTCCACACCATGATTGTAAGTGCGCTAATCGCGGCTGCGGAGCCTGCCGTGAAGCCGCTTGCCAGGCCCTCGTTGATTCGCTGTGCGACCAATTCGGGTGGCCGAAGCTGCCGGATCGCCTGCGCTGCTGCAAAACCACTCGCATAGGCCATCACGCCGCCGAGAATTGAGAAAGCGGCGACCGCTGCTTCGAGGAGGTCACGCGCGCCGGCCGGATCGATGGGAGTCACCCTGCGACCGTAAACGGCCTCGGCGCGCGGGTGGTGCGCCAAACGTAAAAAGTCCGCGACTACTTCGTCGCGAGAGTCGCGGACAGCTCGGGCGGGCGGTTCAGGGTCTGGAAGACGACGCAGTAGCGCTCGGTCAGCTTCAGCAGCGTCGCCAGCTCCTCCTCGCTCGCGTCCGCGTCGAGCTCGAAGCTGAGGCGGATCGAGCGGAAGCCGACCGGGGCGTCGCGGTCGACGGCGAGGGTGCCGCGGAAGTCGAGCTCGCCCTCGGCGCGGACGGTGCCCGACTCGACCGCGATCCCCAGCGAGGTCGCGACGGCGCGCAGGGTCACCCCCGCGCAGGCGACCAGCGCCTCGAGCAGCATGTCGCCCGAGCAGAGCTGGGTCCCGTCCCCGCCGGTTGCGGGGTGCAGGCCGGCCTCGGCCAGGGCGCGGCCGGTCTCGACCGAGCAGGAGATCCCCTCGCCGAGGCTGCCGCTGGCGGCGAGCGTGACGACGGCTGCCTCCGGCTCCTCTGCGTAGCGCTCCTTCAGCGGCGTCTGGATCGCCCGTAGCTCGTCCCGTTGCATCGCCTTGAGATTACGCCGGGAAAGGCACAATGGGTGCGGCGGCCGGATGCGTGCCGCCCGAACACATGGCCATCGCCACCGCGAAATCCCTCCACGTCCACGCCGGCGGCGAGCTGCTGTTCGCCGACGTCTCGTTCAAGCTGGAGCTGCGCGAGCGGATGACGCTCTCGGGTCGCAACGGCGCCGGCAAGACGACGCTCCTGCGGGTCCTGGCCGGGGAGGTGGCGCCCGAGTCGGGCGGCGTCTCGATCCAGAAGGGCGCCCGGATCGCCCTGCACGACCAGCGCCCGCCGCGCCATGCCGAGACCTCGCTGGGCGACTACGTCTTCTCCGGGCGCGCCGACATGCTCGCCGCGGAGGCCGAGCTGGAGCGGCTCGAGGCGGCGATGTCGGGCGGCGCCCCGGACGAGGAGACGCTGCGCGCCTACTCCGCCGCCCAGCAGCGGCTCGACCACGGCGGGGGCTACCGCTGGCGCGACGGCGTGCTCGCCGTGCTGCGCGGCCTCGGCTTCGACGGCGAGGAGGCGGCCCGGCCGCTCGCGACCTTCTCGGGCGGCGAGCTGACCCGCGCCTCGCTCGCGCGGGCGCTGGCGGCGCGTCCCGACCTGCTCCTGCTCGACGAGCCGACGAACCACCTCGACATACCGGCGCTGGAGTGGCTCGAGCGGTACCTGGTCGAGCTCGACGCCGCCGTCGTCCTCGTCGCCCACGACCGCTGGTTCCTGGAGGCGGTCGGGACCTCGGTGCTGGAGATCGAGGCACAGCGGGCGCGGTTCTTCGCCGGGCCCTGGCACGCCTGGCGCAAGGAGCAGGCCGCGCGCGAAGTCGCCCGCGGCAAGGCGATCGAGCGTCAGCAGGCCGAGATCGAGCGGATGGAGCGCTTCGTCGAGCGCTTCCGCTACAAGGCGACCAAGGCGAGGCAGGCGCAGGAGCGGCTGAAGCGGATCGAGAAGCTGAAGCGCGACGGGGTGTCGGCCGCGCGTCGCGAGACGCGCAACCTCCGGTTCTCCTTCCCGCAGCCGGAGCGACCGGGCCGCGTGGTGCTGAAGATGCGAAACGCGACGATCGCGGTGCCGGGCAGGACGCTGCTGGAGGGGGCCGGCCTCGATGTGGAGCGCGGCGAGCACGTCGTCCTGGTCGGCCCCAACGGCGCCGGCAAGACGACGCTGATCGAGACGCTGGCGGGGCGCCGCGAGCCGGAGGCCGGATCGGTGTGGACGGGGCACAACGTCAAGGTCGGCTACCTCTCCCAGCACGCCGACACGGCGGCGGGCGAGGGGACCGTGCTGGACGCGGCCCGGCGCGAGACGGGCCTGAGCGGTCGCAAGGCGCGCGACCTGCTCGGCGGGTTCCTCTTCTCGGGGGCGGAGGCGGAGAAGTCGCTCGCCGACATCTCGGGAGGCGAGCAGCGCCGCCTCTCCCTGGCGATCCTGGTCGCCTCGGGCGCCAACGTGCTGATCCTCGACGAGCCGACCAACCACCTCGACGTCGAGAGTCGCGAGGCGCTGGAGGACGCGCTCTCGGTCTTCGAGGGGGCGGTGATCCTCGTCTCCCACGACCGGGCGCTGCTGGAGGCGGTCGGGACACGCACCGTCGCCCTCGAAGGCGGAGAGCTGCGCAGCCACCCGACCGGCTGGGCTGAGTACCAGCGGCAGCGCGACGAAGCCGAGGAGGCCGCCGCGAGCGCCAGGCAGGCATCGAGGCCGCCGCGGCAGGGTCACCGGCGTCGAGCCGTCAAGTCGACAGAGCGAGCTGTGCGGAAAGCGAGCCGCCTGGCGGGGAAGATCGAGGCGGCGGAGGCCGTGCTGCGCACTGTCGAGGAGGAGCTGTCGGACCCGGCTGCCTGGTCGACGCCGGAGCGTGCCGAGGAGGCGACGGAACGCCACACGGCAGCCAAGCGGGCGGTCGCCGATCTCTACGAGGAGTGGGAGGAGGCCGAAGCCCAGGTCAGCGCAGCGGCCGATCCAGCCTGACCCGGGCGCCCCGGCCGGGGGCGAGGGTGATGTTGCGGACCTTGACCCGCTCGGGCTTCGGGTCGGGGGCGCTCAGCTCGGCTCGCTCGAGGATCGCGCCCAGGACGATGCGCATCTCGTATTCGGCGAAGGCCGCGCCGATGCAGCGGCGGACGCCGCCGCCGAACGGGATCCAGACGTAGGTGTCCGCCCTGCCGCCGAGGAAGCGCTCGGGCCGGAACTCCTCCGGCTCGGGAAAGAGGTCCTCGCGATAGTGCAGCGCTGCGATCGCCGGCAGGACGAAGCTGCCGGCCTCGAGCTCATAACCGCCGATCCGCGCCGGCGCGGTCAGCTTGCGGGCGACGTCGACGATCACCGGTCGTGCTCGCAGCGTCTCCTTGATCGTCGCGTCGAGGTAGTCGTCCTCGCCGGCGGCGATCGACTCGCGCAGCCGATCGAGCACGGGCCGGTTGCGGAGCAGCCGCTCGATCGCCCAGGCGAGCGCCGTCGCGGTCGTCTCGTGACCGGCGCCGAGCACGGTGACCAGCTCGTCGCGCAGCTCCTCGTCGCTCATCGGGCAGCCGTTGTCGTGGCGCGCGGCGAGGAGCAGCGAGAGCACGTCGTCGCGCTCGCCCTGTCCTGCGCCGGTCTCGGCCCGCCGCAGGGCGATCTCCTCGTAGATGAACTCGTCGAGCTCCTCACGAGCGCGCAGGAACCGCGTCCAGGGGCTCCAGCGGCCGAGGTCGCGGCGCAGGATCGGGAAGGCGGTGACCGCGTTGACCCGGCCGGAGAAGGTCTCGATCAGGCCCCTGAATCGCTCCAGCCGCTGCTCGTCGTCGACGCCGAAGACGGCGCGCATGATCACCGCCAGGGTGATCCGCTGAGTGTGAGGACGCAGCGAGAACGGCACGCCGACCGGCCAGCTCGTCATCTCGCGCATCGTGACCTCGCGAATCAGCTCGCCGTAGCGCTGGATCCGCTCGCCGTGGAACGGCGGCAGCAGCAGCTTGCGCTGGCGCATGTGCGCGCCCTCGTCGAGGGTCAGGACGGAGTTGGGTCCCAGCGCCGGCTCGAGCACGGTCGCGTTCGCCTCGCCGGCGTGGAACTGCTCGGGCGAGCCGGTGAAGACGTTCTTGACCAGTTCCGGCTCGGCGACGTAGACGATCCGGCCGAAGTAGGGGAAGCGAACGGTGAAGACGTCGCCGTAGCGGCGCTGGAAGCCGACCAGGAAGCCGAGCGGGTCGCGGGTGTAGCGGACCGCCTGCACGAGCGCCGGCAGTCGCGATCCGGGCGGCGGGCGGTAGTCGGTCATGGCGGTCATAGGTGTTGCCAGGCAAGGACGCAGGGAGCGTGGCGTGCTCCGCACGCGAGCGCCCGAGGACGCCGCATGGCGACACCTAGGGCCGCCATCAGAAGACGATCGTGCGGTCGCCGTCGAGCAGGACGCGGTCGTCCAGGTGGGCCTTGACGGCGCGGGCGAGGACGAGCCGCTCGACGTCGCGCCCGATTTGAATCAGGTCTCCGATCTCGTCGCGGTGGCTGATGCGCGTCACGTCCTGGTCGATGATCGGCCCTGCGTCGAGCTCCTCGGTGACGTAATGGGCCGTGGCGCCGATCAGCTTGACGCCGCGCTCGTGGGCGCGTGCGTAGGGGTCGGCGCCGACGAAGGCGGGTAGGAAGCTGTGGTGGATGTTGATCGCCGGGGCGCCCATCCCACGCAGGAATCCGGCCGAGAGGATCTGCATGTAACGGGCGAGGACGAGCAGGTCGATCTTTCCGGCGAGCAGCTCGAGGACGCGCCGCTCCGCCTCTGCCTTCCCATCCTCCCCGATGGCGACGTGGTGGTAGGGGAGTCCGAGCGAGCTCACCTGGTCGCCGTGGTCGGGGTGGTTGGAGACGACGCCGATCAGCTCGGCCCCCAGCTCGCCGCTGCGCCAGCGCCAGAGCAGGTCGGAGAGGCAGTGGTCTTCCCGCGAGACCATGATCGCTACCCGCTTGCGCTCGCTCGACTCGGCGAAGCGGTGGTCCATCTCCAGCGGGCCGGCCACCTCTTCGGCGAAGCGACGACGGAGCTCCGGCGGCTCCGTCGTCGGCGAGGGCTCGAAGACCATCCGCATGAAGAAGCGACCCTCGTCGCTGGAGTGCTGGTCGGCGTCGAGGATGTTGCAGCCGGCGTCCGCAAGGAAGCCGCTGACGGCGGCGATCAGCCCCGGCTTGTCCGGACAGGCGAGCAGCAGCCGCGAGGTGAAAGGGGGATCGGCGATGCCGAGATCATGGCGGGTCGGCGCATTTGATGGACCAGTCGCTACGCTCAATCGGTGAAGGCGATTCTGGATAGGTCAGGCAAATCGTCCCGTTGGGCGCTGGGGTGCGCGACTCTCGCGTTGACGATCGCCGTGCTGGCCCCGGCCAGCGCGGATGCCGCCTTTGCGACCTTTTCCAACGGCGTGCTCACGGTCAATGCCAGCGAGGGGAAAGTCGTCCCTCGCTGCGCGAGCGACGGCGAAATTACGGTCAGCGGCGTCCTCGTCGATGCCCAATGCCGCGACCTGCGGCGAATCGAGGCCTCGTCGATCGTGGCCGCCACCTTCGACTTCTCGCAGCTGCCCGACAACCTCGGAGGGGGGCAGGGTCCGATCGAGATCCATGCCACCTCCAAGGTGAGCGATCCGCTCGACTTCACCGACGACCTATTCATCGGCGCTGCCGGGCACGTCAACGTCTTCAGCGGCGGGCTCGGCTCCGATTCGCTCACCGGCGGCAATCTCGCCGACACCCTGAACGGCGGCGCCGACAGCGACAAGCTCGTCGGCGCTGGCGGAAACGACCTCCTCCGCGGCGGTCCCGCGGGGGACAAGCTGCTCGGCGGACCCGGCCGCGACACCCTGAAGGGCGGCAGCGGCGGCGACAAGCTCATCGGCGGTCCCGGCAAGGACGTCGAGACGCCGTAGGCGCTGCAGGATCCTCTTCAACGCCTCGACGGGTCGCGAAGCGTCGTGCCTGAGCTCGTGTTCATCGACACGAACACAGGGTCAAGTGTGACCGTCGTCACCCTGCGTCGCGCAAAACCTCTCCACGGTTTTGCGTCTTGCTCACAAAACACACATATTCCGTCCTCGTCCTCCTGCTCGCGCTGGCCGTCCCGACGGCCGCACTCGCCGCCGCCGAGGGCGGTGAGCCCGAGCGTCGCATCGGCGTCGCCCAAGCCGTGCCGGTGACCGGAGCGATCCTGATCGAGCCGGCAACCGGCCTGCGGAGGGAAATGCGCGCCGCGGCCCGCCGCATCCGAGCCGAGCGCCGCGCCCGCCTGCGCCGCGAACGCCGCGAAGAGTTCGCGAGCCTTCCGGCCGGCGTCTCGATGTCCACGCTGGAATCGATCGCGGCCTGCGAGTCCGGCGGCGATCCGACCGCCGTCTCCTCGGACGGCAGCTATCGCGGCAAGTACCAGTTCTCGTTCGAAACGTGGGCGGCGGTCGGCGGCTCCGGCGACCCCGCCGCCGCGTCCGAGGCCGAGCAGGACTACCGCGCCGCCCTGCTCTACGCCGCCTCGGGCTCCAGCCCCTGGCCCGTCTGCGGCTGACCCGCCGCGACCGTACCCCGCACCGGGACGTTCCTGAGGTTGACCCCCCTCTAGCGCGGGTTGACCTCAGGCACGTCCCCTACGATGGCCGCGTGGCCGACGACGTCGTACCGGCGCCCGACCCCGGCGGTCCGACGCGCAAGCCGCTGCCGGAGGCGATCGCGGAGGCCCGGGTCCGCGCGCCGACCCGGGGCAACCGCAAGCTGGAGTCGTTCCTCGACGCCGTCAACGGGGACGAGCAGGTGCGGGCCTGGTGGTACATGGCGCAGGTGCACGCCGAGCGGCTGGCGATGTCGGACCACTCGTGGGTCCACGTGCAGATCGTCCTCAACATCGCGCTGCGGGTGCTGCGGCTGCTGGTCAAGGCCGGGGTCGAGCCGGCGGTCGTGGCCGACCACGGCATGTCGCCGCGCGACGCCGAGGTCGTCGTCGCCGGCGGGGCCCTGCTGCACGACGTCGGCATGTCGATCCACCGTGCCGACCACGAGGCATACAGCCTCTTCCTCGCCAGCGGCGCGCTCGACCGCCTGCTCGCCGACGCCTACCCGGAGCCGAAGCGGAGCGTGATCGCCGCGGAGATCCTGCACGCGATCATCGGCCACCGTCGCCGCGGCGAGCCCTACACGCTGGAGGCCGGCGTGGTCCGGGTCGCCGACGCGCTCGACATGGCGCAGGGACGGACCCGCATCCCGCTCAAAGCGGGACAGGAGGGCATCCACTCGATCTCCGCCGCCGCCGTCGACGAGGTGCGAATCGAGGCGGGCGCGGATCGCCCGGTGCGGATCGAGATCGACCTCAACAACTCGGCGGGCATCTTCCAGGTCGACGACCTGCTGGCGACGAAGATCCGCGGCACGCCGCTGGAGGGCCGGATAGAGGTCGTCGCGCGGATCGAGGGCGAGACCGAGAAACGCCTGCTCAGCGGCTTCGAACTGTCCTGACGCTCAGGAGAGGCGTTCGAGATCGTAGCGCCGCCGTTCCTTGCGCTTCTCGAGCCTGCCCTGAACCAGCGACAGCACGATGACCAGGAGAGCGAAGAAGGCGATGACGCCGAAGCAGAAGAACGTGACGGTCTTGTCGGTGACCGGACCGGCCAGGCCGGCGCCGTTTTCGGCCAGCGCGGCCGGAGCCATCGCCAGCAGCGCGATCAGGGCCACCAGCAAGGCGGCGACAAGACGGCCAGGGCGCGAGCGCGAGTCCATGAATGGAAACCTATCGCAGGGGCCGGGTGTCCTCCGAGCGGAACTTGTGAGCTTGCCGCGGCTCGACCCCTCCGAGACGGACCGTTGCGGGTTCCGTCGGGGGACACCCGGCCCTGTCCATAGGATCGGCCCTCATGGACTGGTGGGAAGCGATCCTCCTCGGCGCGGTCGAGGGGTTCACCGAGTTCCTGCCGATCTCCAGCACCGGGCATCTGACCATCCTCGAGCGGCTGCTAGGCCACTCGACCGACGACCCCGACATCACCGCCTTCACGGCGATCGTCCAGGTCGGCGCCGTGCTGGCCACGCTGCTCTTCCTGCGCCGCGACATCGCCAAGATGACCGTCGCCTGGGTGCGCGGATTGAGGAGGCCCGCGCTCCGGGATGCTCGTGACTACCGGTTCGCCTGGGCGGTGATCCTGGGATCGATCCCGATCGCGATCGTCGGCCTCACCTTCAAGGAGGAGATCGAGACGACGCTGCGCAGCCTCTGGTTCGTCGGCGGGGCGCTGATCCTCTGGAGCGGCGTGATGTGGTTCGCCGACAGCCGCGCGACCCAGCGGCGCCACGAGTCCGACGTGACCTGGCGCGACACGCTGATCATCGGCATCGTCCAGTGCCTGGCGCTGATCCCGGGCGTCTCCCGCTCCGGGGCGACGATGTCGGCGGGCCTGCTGCGCGAAATCGACCGCGTCGCGGTGACGCGCCTGTCGTTCTTCCTCTCGATCCCGGCGCTGACGGGTGCCGGGATCCTGCAGACGGTCAGCGAGTTCGACAACGTCGCGAACGGGGTCGGCTGGGGGCCGACGCTCGTCGCGACCGCGGTCAGCTTCGCCGTCGCGTTCCTCGCCGTCTCCTGGCTGCTGCGCTACATCGCGCGCCACACCTACTCGGTCTTCATCGTCTACCGGGTGGCCCTCGGGGCGTTCGTGCTCGCGCTCGTCGCGAGCGGCGCGGTCGCGCCCAGTTGAGCGCCGGCCGGAAAAAGCGAACGGCCCGGGGCAGGCGGGCCGTTCGCGACGAGAGGAGGAATCTCGTGGGACGATTCTGTCGTCGGTGCGGGTCTCGCGGGTGAAAATCCCGATAAGCCCATCGCCCGGCGAGCCGCAAAATGCGCAGAAGCCAGTGAAGATCCCGTGAACGCGACGCCGCCGCTTGCCGAGTCCGGCTGCCCGCCCACTTACAATCGCGCCGTCCCACTGTGAACGCTCAGCAGAACCTCAGGCTTGCGGTAATCGACGACGACAGCGGCTTCGTCACGGTGCTCACCCGCCGGACGGAGGCACTCGGCTGGCAGCAGCGGACGCTGGTCGGGCCGATCCCGTCGAGCGAGCTGGTGGCGATGAAGCTGAACGCGCTGCTGATCGACCCGGTCGTCCTCGGAGACGAAGCCTGGGGCTATCTCGGCGAGGTCTGCCGGATGTTCCCCGAGCTCGCCGTCGTCGTCTGCACGGGCCGCTCCACGGTGGCACAGCGAGTGCGCGGCCTGCGGCTCGGCGTCGATGACTGGCTCGGCAAGCCCTGCCACCCCGAAGAGGCGATCGCGCGGATCGAAGCCGCGTCGCGGCGACACCGTCGCGGCCGCCCGTATCCGGACGCGGGGCCGTTGGTCGCGGGCGAACTCGAGATTCGCGCCGATCGCTTCCAGGCGTACTCGGGCAGCCGCAGCGTCGACCTGACCAAGCGCGAGTTCGAGCTGCTGCAGCTGCTCGCCGAGGACCAGGGCCAGGTGCTGGAGCGCGAGGCGATCTACCAGAAGGTCTGGGGGTACGCGATGGCCCACGGGGATCGATCGGTCGACGTCTTCATCCGCAAGCTGCGCCAGAAGCTGGAGCGCCACTCGCCGGGCTGGCGCTACATCCACACCCACTTCGGCGTCGGCTACCGCTTCGACCCCGAGCCGCCAGACGGCGCCGCGATCGAGGTCCCGGTCGCCGAGCCTGCGGCCGAGGTCGAGGTTCGCTCCACCGGCGTCCCCTCGGCCTGAGGGCCGCGGCCCGGGCCGCCTTCACAGCCTTTTCACATCCTCGACACAGTCGCGTAACAAGCTGCGACGAGGCCGCTGCGAGGCTGCCGCCGAGCCGGCCGATCGGGCCGGTCACCGAGCGACAAGACGAGAAGGAGACAGAGTGAACAGCACTAAGTGGGCCACGGTCATCGTGGCTGCGTGCATGCTCGCGGTCGGTGTGGCGGCCTGCGGCAACGACGACGAAGCGGGCGGCACCGGCAACGGCGACCTGTCGGGGTCGATCCGGATCGACGGATCGAGCACCGTCGCACCGCTGACGGAGGCGATCGCCGAGGAATTCGAAGCGGAAAACCCTGACATCAGGGTCACCGTGGGCACGTCGGGCACCGGCGGCGGCTTCGAAAAATTCTGCGCCGGCGAGACCGACGTCTCCGATGCGTCGCGGGCGATCGAGCCCGAAGAGATCGCGGCCTGCAAGAAAAACGGCGTTGTCAACGAGGAGGTTCGGGTCGCGACCGACGCGCTGACCGTCGTCGTCAACCCGGAGAACCCCGTCGACTGCCTCACCGTCGAGCAGCTCGGCGCGATCTGGGGTCCCGACTCGGATCTCGCGAGCTGGAGCCAGATCCCGGGCCTTCAGGAGGAATTCGACGAGGAGCTGGCCCTGTTCGGCCCCGGCACCGACTCGGGCACGTTCGACTACTTCACCGAGGAAATCAACGGTGAGGAGGGCGCCTCGCGCCAGGACTACAACAACGTCGGCGAGAACGACAACGCGACGGTGACCGGCGTCAGCGGCTCGCCCGGCGGGCTGGGCTACTTCGGCTACTCCTTCTACCAGGAAAACGAAGGCACCCTGAAGGCGCTCGAAGTCGACGGCGGCGGTGGCTGCGTCGCCCCCTCGGCGGCGACGGCTCAGAACGACGAATACGTGCCGCTCAGCCGGCCGCTCTTCATCTACCCGAGCGCCGAGGCGCTGGGGCGGCCCGAGGTCAAGGGGTTCGTCGACTTCTACCTGGCCAACGTCAACGAGCTCGCCGAAGCGGTCGGCTTCATCCCGCTCACGGACGAGCAGCTGAAAGCGTCCGAGGACGCGACGGCGAAGCTGACCGGCTAGGCGCGAGAGCCCGAGTGCCCGAAGTGAACGCGAGGACCGGAGCCGGAGGCGTCGGGGACGTATCCCGGCGGCTCCGGGCTCCCGGCCCGCGCTACGGCGAGAAGGTCATCCAGGGCCTGCTCGCCTTCTGCGCCCTGCTCTCGGTCCTGACGACGACGGCGATCGTGATCGCGCTGATCGAGCCGACGATCGACTTCCTCGGCGTCGTCCCGATCGGCGAGTTCCTCACCGGCACGGAGTGGAGCCCGCAGTTCGAGCCGGCCAGCTTTGGGGTGCTGCCGATCGTCGTCGGGACCCTCAACGTGGCGCTCTGGGCGATGCTCTTCGCGGTCCCGATCGGGCTCGGTGTGGCGGTTTACCTGAGCGAGTACGCCTCGCCCCGGGTACGCAGGACGGTGAAGCCGGTGCTGGAGATCCTCGCCGGCATCCCCACCGTCGCGATCGGGATCTTCGCGATCACCTTCGGCCTTCCCCACGTGATCCAGCCGCTCTGGCCGGGGGACCTCCTCGGCGGCGTCGAGAAACCCTTCATGGCGCTGGCCGCCAGCCTCGGCATCGGCCTGATGGTCGCGCCGATCATCGCCTCGATCTCAGACGACGCGATGTCGGCGGTGCCCGGAGGCCTGCGCGAGGGCGCCTACGCGATGGGCGCTTCCAAGATGCAGGTCGCCACCAGGGTCATCTTCCCCGCCGCGATATCCGGCATCGTCGCCTCGATCGTGCTGGCGATCTCACGCACGGTGGGAGAGACGATGATCGTCCTCCTCGCGGCCGGCTCGACCCCCAACCTGACCGTCCTGCCCAACGAAGCGATCCAGACGATGACCGCCTACATCGCCGTGGTCGCGACCGGCGATCTCTCGACCGAGTCGCTCGACTACAAATCGGTCTTCGCCGTCGGCACCGTGCTCTTCCTGATGACGCTGGCGATGAACCTGGTCAGCATCCGGCTGGTCCGCAGGTACCGCGAGGTGTACGAGTGATGGAGCTGGGGGGGATGCGGAGCGAGCGCACCCGCCTGGCCTCAGCCGGTGCCCGAGCCACGGTCGCCGCCAGCCTCAGCAACCGGCCGCGCCGCGACGTCGTCCTCAACACCGCCTTCGCCGCGATGCTGCTGCTGGCGGTCCTGATCGCCCTCGCGGGCCTGGTCGCGCTGCTGGCCCAGGCGTTCGTGAAGGGGGCGCCGGCGCTCGGGACCGACCTCTTCACCAACGTGCCTTCGACCCTGAGGCCGGAGAACGCCGGCTTCCGGCCGGCCATCCTGGGATCGCTGGAGCTGATCGCCGGGGTCATCCTCTTCGTCGTCCCGGTCGGGATCGGCTCGGCGATCTACCTCGAGGAGTACGCGGACAAGACCAAGTGGTGGAACCGGGCGATCGAGGTCAACATCCAGAACCTCGCGGCGGTTCCCTCGATCATCTACGGCATCCTCGGCCTCGGGTTCATCGTGCGCGGGCCGCTGGACCTCGGCTTCGTCCTCGTCGCCGGCTCGCTGACCCTGGCGCTGCTGGTGCTGCCGATGGTGATCATCGCCGCCCGCGAGGCGATCCGCGCGGTCCCAGACTCGATCCGCCAGGGCTCCCTCGCCCTCGGGGCGACCCGCTGGCAGACGATCCGCCGCCAGGTCCTGCCCGCCTCGATCCCGGGAATAGCGACGGGGGTCATCCTCGCCATCTCGCGCGCGCTCGGCGAGGCCGCGCCCCTGCTGCTGGTCGGGGCAACCGTCTTCGTCACCTTCGACCCGACGCCGTTCGGCGACGGCTTCTCGGCGATGCCGGTCCAGATCTTCCAGTACGCGACGCGACCGCAGGAGGAGTTCCAGGCGCTGGCGTTCGCCGGGGTGGTCGTGATGCTCGGCGTCCTGCTGGCGATGAACTCCTTCGCGATCTGGTTGCGAAATCGATACGAGCAGAGGTGGTAAGGGGAATAGGGTGAATGAGCAGATGACGCAGGAAGAGAGAAGAGCGGAAAGCGGGCGCGAGACCCGTGAGGCGGCGGCCGAGCGCGCGGCCATCGCGGTGCGTCCGGAGGAGTTCCGGAAGGGCGGTTCGAGCCGCGAGAAGGTCTTCGAGCTGAAGGGTGTCGGCGTCGACTACAGCGGCGCGGCGGCCGTCAAGGACATCTCGATGGACATCCGCCGCAACGACGTCACGGCGCTGATCGGACCGTCGGGATGCGGCAAGAGCACGCTGCTGCGCTGCCTGAACAGGATGAACGACCTGATTCCGACCGCCAACGTGCACGGGGAGCTGCTCTACCACGGCGAGGACCTCTACGGATCGACCGTCGACCCGGTCCAGGTCCGCAAGCTGATCGGGATGGTCTTCCAGAAACCGAATCCGTTTCCGAAGTCGATCTACGACAACGTCGCCTTCGGGCCGCGCGTCCTCGACCGCAAGGACGGCCTCGACGAGACGGTCGAGGAGGCGCTGCGGGGTGCCGCCCTGTGGGACGAGGTCAAGGACCGCCTCCAGGACAATGCCTTCGGGCTCTCCGGCGGCCAGCAGCAGCGGCTCTGCATCGCCCGCTGCATCGCCGTACAGCCCGACACGATCCTGATGGACGAGCCCTGCTCGGCGCTCGATCCGATCTCGACCGGCAAGATCGAGGACCTGATGATCGAGCTGAAGGAGCAGTTCTCGATCGTGATCGTCACCCACAACATGCAGCAGGCGGCCCGCGTCTCGGACCGGACCGCGTTCCTGATGGTCGAGCTGGACGCCGACGAGGACAACCGCTGGGGCCGGCTGGTCGAGTACGACGAGACCGAGAAGATCTTCACCAACCCCTCCGACCAGCGCACCGAGGACTACGTCTCCGGGAAAGTCGGTTGACCGTGGCGGAAGCGGTGCGTGTCCACTACCAGGACGAACTCGACCGGCTCGAGGCCAGCGCGCTCGGCGGGCTGGACCTGGTCAGCGAGCAGCTGGGCAGGACCGTCGAAGCGGTCGAGCAGCAGGACGTCGAGCTCGCCCAGCGGGTGATCGTCGACGACGACCGCATCGACGGCCGCTACCTCGAGGTGCACCAGAGCCTGATCGCCCTGCTGGCCAAGCAGTCGCCCGTCGCGACCGATCTGCGGCTGATCTCGGCGCTGCTGCACGTGCTCAAGAACGTCGAGCGGATGGGCGACCAATGCGTGAACGTCTGCAAGCTGATCCCGCTGACCGGCAACGAACCCCCGGCCGACGCGGAGATGCTCAGCCGCATCGTGACGATGGGCAGGCAGACGAAGACGCTGATCAGCCAGGCCAAGCGGGCCTTCGAGGAGCGCGACGTGGCGATGGCGCGCGATCTCGTCCGTCAGGACGACGTGGTGGACAAGCTCAACCGCGAGTGCTTCAACCTGGCGCTGCAGATCGGCGACGACGCCGACAGGCGCGAGTGGGCGATGACGATGCTGCTCGGCGCCCGCGCGATCGAGCGGATCGGCGACAACGCCGTCGACATCGGCGAGCAGGTCGCCTTCGTCGTCACGGGCCTGTTCAAAGAGTTCGAGGACGCGTCGCATCCCGACGGGTAGTACGCATCAGATGCTTGGGTTGGTAGCATCAAGCATCAGATGACCAGAACGACGCTCAATCTCGATCCGTCCGTGATGCGCGAGCTGCGCCGACGCAGCAAGCGGGAGCGAAGGTCGATCGGCGAGCTGGCCTCGCAGCTGCTCGCTCGGGCCCTGCGCGAGGAGCGCGACCCCGAGCCGGCTCCGTTCTCCTGGGTGAGCCGCGATCTCGGCACGCCCGCTGTGGACCTGGAGGACAAGGAGGCGCTCAACGCCTTGTTGGACGGGTGAGCGTCACCGTCGACGCCAACGTCCTGGTCTACGCCTCGAACGAGGCAGATCCGGTCCACCGAACCGCCCGCCGGCTGGTCGAGCGCCTGGCGGCGGGCCCCGACATCGTCTACCTCTTCTGGCCGACGATCATGGGCTATCTGCGGATCGTCACCCACCCGTCGGTGCTGCCGCGGCCCCTCGGCCCGAAGGACGCGGTCTCCAACGTCGAGGCGCTCGTCTCCGCCCCGCACGTCCGTGCGCCGGGCGAGGGCGACGGCTTCTGGCGGCTCTACCTGCAGACTCGCAACGAGGCCGACCGGGGCAACGACGTGCCGGACGGGCACCTCGCAGCGCTGATGCGTCAGCACGACGTCGCCACGATCTACACCCGAGATCGCGACTTCAGGCGCTTCGACGGGATCTCGGTCGAGGACCCTTTCGACTGACGGCCCGGGTCCAGCGGCGCGGGTTCAGATCCGGGCGGGCTGGGAAAATGGACGGCCATGCTCTGCGGCGCCATCGACATCGGGTCCAACACCACGCGGCTGCTCGTCGCGGAGCCGGTCGACGGGCAGCTGAAGAAGGCGATGGAGCAGCGGGCCTACACGCGGATCAACCGGGCGCTGGGCGAAGACCGCGAGCTGCCGCCGGAGAAGATCGACGAGGTGGCCGAGGTGGTGCGCACGCAGGTCCGGCTCGCCCGCGAGCTGGGCGCTGAGACGATCCGCGCGGTTGCCACCGCCGCGATCCGCGACGCCGCCAACGGCGAGGACGCGGCCCGGCAGATCGGCGAGCGGGCCGGCGTTCCGATCGAGATCCTCAGCGAGGCGGAGGAGGGCAGGCTCTCCTTCATCGGCGCCACGAAGGGGCTCGGTCACCCGGCCGAGGGCAAGATCGGCGTCGTCGACGTCGGCGGCGGCTCGTCGGAGGTGATCCTCGGAACGGTGCCCGGCGGGGTCGAGTCGGTCCGCTCGTGGCGGGTCGGCTCGGGCGCGCTCGCCGACGAGCTGGTCGCCTCGGACCCGCCCTCGCCGGCGGAGATCCGCCGCGTGCGGGAGCGGATCGACGACATCTTCGCGGGGGTCGAGATCGAGCGACCCGCTCAGGCCGTCGCGGTGGGCGGCAGCGCCACGTCCCTGCGCCGGTTGGTCGGCACGGTGCTCGAGTACGAGACGCTGGAGCGGGGGATACGTGTGCTCGCCGGCGAGCCCGCCGCCGAGGTGGCGAGGCGCTTCGAGCTCGACCCCGAACGGGTGCGGATCCTCGCCACCGGCGTGCTGGTGCTCGAGAAGCTGTCGGAGCTGCTCGGCCAGCCCCTTCAGATCGGCAAGGGCGGCCTGCGCGAGGGCGTGGTCCTCGACCTGCTCAACGTCGCGCTTCGCTGATCCCCTCGTAACGGGATTTTCACCGGGAGGGCAGGTGGAGCGGCAGTACGATGGCTCGATCGACGATCCGGCGCTCTACTTCAACCGCGAGCTGTCCTGGTTGGACTTCAACCAGCGGGTGCTGGAGCTGGCCGAGGACGAGGACGTGCCGCTGCTCGAGCGGGTCAGGTTCTGCTCGATCTACGCCTCCAACCTCGACGAGTTCTTCATGGTCCGGGTCGCGGGGCTGCTCGACCAGCTCGACGCGGGGATCGACGCGCGCGGCCGCGACGGCCTCACTCCGGCCGAGCAGGTCGACGCGATCCAGGCGCGCGTGCTCGAGCTCGACGGCCGGCTGCACGGCTGCTTCAACGGGACGCTGCGACCGCGGCTCGAGCAGGAGGGGATCCGCATCGTCTCGCTCGCCACGGCAAGCGAGGCCGAGCGGCGTGAAATCGACACGCGCTTCCACGAGCAGGTCTTCCCGGCGCTGACGCCGCTTGTGGTCGGGCTGGGCAGGCCCTTCCCGTACATCTCGAACCTCTCGCTCAGCCTCGGCGTGCTGCTCCGCGATCCCGACAACGAGACCGAGATCATCGCCCGCGTCAAGGTGCCGAAGGAGCTGCTCGGGCGCTTCCTGCGGGTCGGCGAGCGCAACGACGTATACGTCCCGCTCGAGGAGGCGATCGCGGCCAACCTCGACACGCTCTTCCCGGGCACCGAGGTGGTCGACCACGGCTACTTCCGGGTGACGCGCGACGCCGACTTCACCGTCAGCGACGAGGCCGACGACCTACTGCGGGCCGTGCAGGACGAGCTGCGCCGCCGCCGCTTCGGCGAGGTCGTCAGGCTCGAGGTGGCGGCGGGGATGAACCCGAAGCTGCGCGGCCAGCTGGTCGAGGCGCTGCGCCTCGAAGACCGCGAGGTCTACGACGTCGACGGGCTGATCGACCTCGCCGACCTGACCCGCATCGTCGACATCCCGGGCCACGCCGAGCTGCGCTTCGCGCCGTGGGCCCCGGTCACGCAGCCGCACCTGCAGGGGGAGGACGGCGACCCGGCCGACATGTTCGCCGCGATCCGGCGGGGCGACATCCTCGTCCACCATCCCTACGACTCGTTCTCCTCGTCGGTCGAGCGCTTCGTCGAGCAGGCGGTCGCCGACCCTGACGTGCTGGCGATCAAGCAGACCGTCTACCGGACGAGCGACGACTCGCCGCTCGTGCCAGCGCTGATCCGCGCCTCCGAACGCGGCAAGCAGGCCGTCGCCATGGTCGAGCTGAAAGCGCGCTTCGACGAGGAGGCGAACATCCACTGGGCGAAGTCCCTGGAGGAGGCGGGGGTGCACGTCGTCTACGGCATCCCGGGCCTGAAGACGCACGTCAAGGCGATCCTCGTCGCCCGTCGCGAGGACAACCGGGTGCGCGAGTACGTCCACATCGGCACCGGCAACTACAACCCGACCACCGCCCGCCTCTACACCGACCTCGGCATCTTCACGGCCGACCCGGAGATCGGCGCCGACGTCGCCGAGATGTTCAACTTCCTGACCGGCTACGGGCGCCCGGCCGAGTACCGCAAGGTGCTGGTCTCGCCGACCACGATGCGCGAGCGCATCGTCGCGGAGATCGAGGCCACGGCCGAGGCGCGGCGCGCGGGGGAAGAGGCCTGGATCGGGCTGAAGATGAACGCGCTCGTCGACACCCGCTGCATCCAGGCGCTCTACGAGGCCTCCCGGGCCGGGGTCGAGATCGACCTCAACGTGCGCGGCATCTGCTGCCTGAGGCCGGGGGTGCCCGGCCTCTCCGAGAACATCCGCGTCGTCTCGATCGTCGGTCGCTTCCTCGAGCACTCGCGGATCTACGCCTTCCGTCGCGGCGAGGAGACCCGGGTCCTGACCGGCTCGGCCGACCTGATGCCGCGCAACCTCGACAGCCGGGTCGAGCTGGTGGCCCCGGTCGAGGATCCGGCGCTGCGCGCGGAGCTGCTCGACGTGCTGGAGCGCTGCCTGGCCGACGACTCGAACGCCTGGGAGCTCGACGCCGAGGGTGTGTGGCGTCGCCGCGAGGCGGCCGACGAGGAGCGACGCAGCGTCCAGGCAGAGCTGCGCAAGCGCCACGCCGCTCGGGCGGGCGAGCAGCTCGCGGCCGCGCCTGCCTGAGGCGGCGAGCGGCCGAACCGCGCAATAGGATTCGGCCGATGCGCCTCTCGCTCCTGCCGCGCGACCGCACCTTCTTCGACCTCTTCATCGAGGCCGGTCAGAACAGCCTCCGGGCGGCGCGGCTGCTCGACGAGATGATGGGCAGCTGGCCGGACTCCCGCGACCTCAACAGGGAGATCCTCAAGGCCGAGCAGGAGGGCGACCGGATCACCCACGACATCGTCCGGCGCCTCAACTCGACCTTCGTCACGCCGATCGACCGCGAGGACATCTACGCGCTCGCGACGCAGATGGATGACATCGTCGACTACACCGAGGAGGCCGCCGACTTCCTCGGCCTCTACCGGATCGAGGCGCCGATGGAGCAGGCGCAGGCGCTGACCGGCGTGCTGGTCGCCGCCTGCGAGCAGCTCGCCGAGGCACTCGAGCACCTGCGTGAGTTCAAGGGCCTGGAGCACTACTGGATCGAGATCCACCGGCTCGAGAACGACGGCGACCGGATCTCCCGCGATGCGGTCGCCTCGCTGTTCTCGAACGGCATCGACCCGATGGTCGTGATCCGCTGGAAGGACATGTTCGCGGTGCTCGAGAACGCGATCGACGCCACGGAGACGGCCGCGCAGATCATCGAGGGCATAGTCATAAAGAACTCCTAGCGCGGCCCTCTTGGACTCCGACATCATCCTCGTCATCGTCGTCGGCACCGCGCTGGCGTTCGACTTCACCAACGGCTTCCACGACACGGCGAACGTGGTCGCGACCTCGATCTCGACCCGGGCGGCGCGGCCGCAGGTCGCCGTCGCCTTCGCGGCGCTGCTCAACTTCGCCGGCGCGTTCATCTCGATCTCGGTGGCGGCGACGGTCGCCAAAGACGTCGTCGATGCGGGGGCGATCACGCCGACCGTCGTCTTCGCCGGCCTGATCGGGGCGATCGCCTGGAACCTGATCACCTGGTACTTCGGGCTGCCCTCCAGCTCGTCGCACGCCCTGATCGGCGGCGTCGTCGGATCGGCCGTCGTCGCCTCCGGCTTCGAAGCCGTGCTCGCCGACGGCGTGATCGGCAAGGTCCTGATCCCGGCGGTGATCGCCCCGCTGCTGGCCTTCAGCGTCGCCGGCATCGGGATCGGCCTCGCCTACCGGCTGGTGGGCCGGCAGCGGCCGGGGACGGTGACGAGGGGGTTCCGCTACGGCCAGATCGTCTCGGGCGGGCTGCTCGCGCTGGCGCACGGGACCAACGACGCGCAGAAGACGATGGGGATCATCACGCTCGCCCTGATCGCCAACGGCACGCTCGCCGCCGGCTCCGATCCGCCGTTCTGGGTGATCGCCTCCGCGGCGGCGGCGATCGCCCTCGGCACCTACAGCGGCGGCTGGCGGATCATCCGCACGACCGGCTCGCGGATCATCAAAATGGACGCCGCCCAGGGCTTCTCTGCTCAGGGGGCGGGCGCCGCCGTGATCCTCGCCTCGACTCACTTCGGCTTCCCGCTCTCGACCACCCACGTGATCAACGGCGGCGTGATGGGCGCCGGCGCCGGGAAACGGCTGTCGGCGGTCCGCTGGGGTGTTGCCGGCAACATCTTCGTGGCCTGGCTCCTCACCCTGCCGGCGGCCGCAGCGATCGGCGCCGCGACCTACGGGGTGACGCGCGCATTCGGCACTGGCGCGGTCGGCCCGATCGTCGTCACCGTCGTGGCGCTGAGCCTGATCGCCGTCGCCTTCGCCCGCCGCTCGCGGCAGGGGTCGCCCCTCCCGGTGAGCTGATGCTGGCCGTCGTCGTCCACACCGAGGATCTGCTCAAGACGATCGCCGCGTCGGTCGTGGCGGGCGTCGGGATCACCGTCGTCTTCTCGATCGCGATCTGGGGCGCCGCCCGCTTCGTCGACCTGAGCAGCAACGAACGGCCGGTCGCGGCCGGCGCGGCTGCGGCGGTCGGGATCGTCGCCCTCGTCGCGACCCTGGCCGCGGTGGCGGTCGGCCTCTTCGTGATGCTTGGCGATTAGCGGGCGGCGCGGTCGTAAGATCCGCTCTGTGCGCACCCTGCGGAACGTCGCGATCGTCATGCTGCTCGCCCTCGCGGTCGCCTTCGTGCCCGGTGGGGGCAACGCCGCCGAAACGGTGCTCACCGCGATCACGATGGCGTTCCTGGCGGCGATCGCCTGGACGGTCTTCGTGCTGAGCCGCCAGAACCAGCTCACCCTGGCGGCGCTGAACGACCGCCGCCGCGCGCTGCTCTACGGCGCGCTCGGCCTGATCGCGCTGCTGATCGCCGGCAGCGACGAGCTTTTCTCGAGCGGGGGCGGCACGCTGCTGTGGATCGTCCTGGTCGGGGCCTCCATCGCGGCGATCTGGCGGGTCTGGGTCGACGCCGGCACTTACTGAATAGGCACAAAGCCGCCGCTGAATTGTTCGTTTGAGCGCGCCACGCGTGCGGTGAGGCCTGGGACGCTCGCTTGGTGTCGCGCCAGGTCGCCAGCAGCTCTCGCAGGGAGGGCGGAACCGCGTCGGTCGAGCTGATCGCCGTGGTCCCGTTCCTGCTGCTGGCGGTCCTGGTCGCGGCACAGCTCGGGCTCGCCGGCCACGCCCTGTGGTCGGCCGGCATCGCCGCCCGCGCCGGTGCCCGGGCGGCGCTGGTCGGCGGGGAGGCCGAGGTCGCAGCGCGCCGGGCGCTGCCGCCGTCGCTGCGCGTCGGCGCGGAGGTGAACGAGGCGGGGGAGGTCTCGGTCCGCGTCGCAGTTCCGCGCCTGCTGCCGATCCCTCGGCTCCGCGTAGGAGCGCAGACCCGCCTGGATGGCGATGGCTAGGCAGCGCGGACAGGCGACGGTCGAGCTGGTCGCGGCACTGCCTGCGGTGCTGCTCGCCGGGCTGATCGCACTCCAGCTGCTCGCCGTCGGTCATGCGCTCACGCTCGCCGACGGAGCCGCCGAGGCGGGTGCGCTCGCGCTCGCGGCGGGTCGGCCGGCGGCCGAGGCGGCCCGTGGGGCGCTGCCCGCCTGGGCGGAGGACCAGGTCGAGGTGGCGGTAGCGGGTCGACGCGTGACCGTCAGCCTGCGCCCGCCCTCACCCTTTCCCACGATCGGAGACCGACTCAGCGTCAGCTCGACCGCCGCCGCGAGGCCGCGATGAGGGCAGACGCGACGTCGGTCGTTCTGGCGACCGCGGTCGGCGCGGCGACCGGTTCGAGGGCGGCCGCGGCCGCCCTCGCCTGCGCCGGCTCGGAGTCGGATCGGGCCGCGCTCCTGGTCGACCTTGGCTCCGCCGACCGCCGCCCGCGCTCCACCCTGGTCGCGACGACCGGTGCCCGCGCGCTCGAGGAGCGCCTCGTCGCGCACATGCCGGATGCCCGGGTCGCCTCGCGGGGGCGACTCTGCGAGCTCGCCCTACCGGCGGATCCGGCCGGCGTCGCCCGCATCGCGGAGGCCCTGCCGCTCGCCCGCGAGTCGCTTGCCGTCATCTACCTGCCGCCGGGGCTGCTCCATGCGGCCCTGGACGACGCGCGCGTTCGCCCGTCGGCGGCGCTCCTGCGCGCCGACCTGGTCGAGGATCGCGCGCTCGCGGCGCTGGTCGCCGGCGATCTCATCGCCGGCGGCGTGCGGGTCGCCGTCCTCAAGTGCCCGCTGGGCTGGCTCGCCGCCCGCGCCGCCCTGCTGGGCGCGTTGCCTCACACCGGGCAGGCGCTCCCGAATCGCCTGCGCGACCGACTTCTCGACACCGCAGACAACGCATTTCACCGCTGCTACGATCGAAGGGATGGGCTGGAAAGTGACGGACAAGAGGCTTCAGAGGCCGAGCCACAGGGATCCGGAGTTCGAGCGGGCACTCCGCAGGGCGCTCAGCGATGACGCGGGCAAGGAATACGAGCGTCTCCGGACGGCGCTCGATGCCGTCGCCGATCCCACGCCATGGGGCTGGAACGACTGGCAGACCTGGCTTGATCGACACGTCCGTCGCGGCCGACCCGGGGACCGCTGAGCTCGCCGGCGCTGCGATCCGTCCCGCGGTTTCCACGTTGACGATCGCGGAGCTCGCCGGAGGCCCAGCCGCCGCCGAACACGATTTCGAGCGTGCGCGGCGCGAACAGCGTCTGCGCCAGGTGGAATCCGGTGTCACCGTGCTCCCGTTCAACCTCGGGTGCGCTCACGCTTACGCCTCGGTCCATGAGGTAGTCAGCCGGCTCGGGCGCAAGCCGCGTGGTTCTCGGGCCGTCGATCTGATGATCGCCGCCACCGCCCTCGCTCACGAGCTGCCGCTCTACACGCTGAACGCGAGGGACCTGCGCGGCCTGGAGAGCCTGATCGAGATCGTCGATCTCGGTTCGAAAGTCGTCACATAGAGGGCCCTCAGTTCTTCGATTGAGCGCACCACGCGTGCGCTGGGACCCGGCAGGGTCGTCGCGTGGACCGCAGAGCGGAGAACGGGCAGGCGCTGATCCTCGCGATCGGCGGGGCCTTCGCGCTGATCGCGGCGGCGCTGGCGCTCGTCGCGATCGCCGGTGCGGTGACGGGCAAGGGGAGGGCGCAGCGGGCGGTCGACCTCGCCGCGATCTCGGCGGCGCGCTCGATGCGGGACGATCTCCCGCGCCTGCTCTCGCCGCCCCGGCTGCCGAACGGCATGCCGAATCCGCGCCACCTGGGCAAGCCCGAGTACCTCCGGCATGCCCGCTCGACCGCGGCGGAGATCGCCGAGGCCAACGGGGCCGATCGGCAGCTCCTGCGCATCGCGTTCCCGGACGCCCGCTCGTTCGCGCCGCTGAGGGTGAAAGTCGGGCTCGCGGCCGACCTCGCAAGTGCGCCCGGCGGGGCGGAGGTCGAGGTCTCGGCCGAAGCGGAAGCGGCGGCGCCGTCGAGCGGGTCTACGGCGCCGTCGATGATGGCGACGGGCGGGGGGTACGGCGGTCCGCTGGTCCATCGGCAGGGGGAGGGGATGCGCCCGGACGTTGCAGCGGCGTTCGACCGGATGGCGGCCGCCGCCTCGCGCGACGGGATCGCTCTGATCGTCAGCTCGGGCTTCCGCTCCGACGCCGAGCAGGCGGCGCTGTTCGCCGCCAATCCGGACCCCCGCTGGGTCGCACCGCCCGGCAAGTCGCTGCACCGCTGCGCGACCGAGCTCGATCTCGGCCCCGAGTCGGCGTACGGCTGGCTGGCGGCCAACGCCGACCGCTTCGGCTTCGTCCAGCGCTACTCGTGGGAGGCATGGCATTACGGCTTCGCGGCCGGCCCGCCGCCGTGCTCGGCGGCGGGCGAGGCAGTCGCGACGGGTGGATCGCTCACCGGCGCGGGCCCAGACGGAGGCTTCGCCGGCACGGGCGGCCTGCCCGCGTTCGTGCCCTCTCGATTTCGCGGGCCGCTCCTCAGCGCTGCGGCGCGATGGAACGTCTCGGCGGCTCTGCTGGCTGCACAGCTGATGGCGGAGTCGAACTTCAACCCCTATGCGGTCTCCCCGGCCGGCGCTCAGGGCATCGCGCAGTTCATTCCCTCCACCGCAGCCGCCTACGGCCTCGACGATCCATTCGATCCCGATGCCGCCATCGATGCCCAGGCCCATCTGATGTCGGACCTGTTGCGGCAGTTCGGCGGCTCTCCGCAGCTCGCCCTCGCCGCATACAACGCCGGCCCCGGCGCCGTCGAAGCGTGCGACTGCGTCCCCTCCTACCCGGAGACCCAGGCGTACGTGACCCGCATCCTCGCCCTGCTCGGAGGCGCCGGCGCTTTGGCCGCTCCGGCCTTCGAAGTGAGGTTGATCGCCTAGCAATGGGCTAAGTTATGTGCATGCGTTTACACATTAACCTGGATGACGACATGGCCAGGGAGATCGACCAGCTGGCGGGCCCCCGGAACCGCAGCAAATACATCCGCGAGGCCATCGCGGCGAAGGTCGAGGTGGATCGAAGGGTCGCCGCGCGTCGTCGGTTGTTCGGATCCGTGCCCGACTTCGCGCCCTGGATGACCCCGGAGTGGATAAGCGAAAACCGGAAGCGGGAAGGCCGGGAGCGAGACGAGAAGCTCGCCAGGCACTGGCGACGCGAGGACTGAGCAAAGTGGGCTTGGTGCTCGATACCTCGGTCGTGATCGACCTTCTGCGCGGCTACGTGGCGGACGAGTCGGTGCTCGACCCGATTCGCGAGCCGATGATGATCTCGACCATCACGACTCACGAGGTCTTTGTCGGCTTACGCGACGGGGAGAGCGATCTGACCGGGGCGGTGCTCGCCAGCTTTGCCGTCGTTCCGTTTGGTGTCGCAGAGGCAGAGCTGAGTGCGCGCTGGCGCAGGGAATATCGCGCTCAGGGCATCACGTTGAAGTTCGAGGACACTGCGATTGCGGCCACTGCTGCCATCCGCAACGTTCCCCTTGCCACCGGCAACCTCAAGGACTTCCCGATGCCGGAGCTGCGCGTCGAGCGGTGGCCACCACCGCCCGTCTAGACTGCCGCGCGATGACCACCGTCGAGATCCAGGGCGTAGAGGGGATGCGGTCACTGATCGGCCAGGAGATCGGGCCGAGCGAGTGGCGGACCGTGACCCAGGACGACATCGACACGTTCGCCCGCATCTCCGGCGACGACCAGTGGATCCACGTCGATCCCGAGCGGGCCAGGAGCGAGAGCCCGTTCGGAACCACGATCGCCCACGGCAATCTGACCCTCTCGCTGGTCGACGGCTTCCGCAAGGAGCTGATCTCCTCCAGCGGCTTCGCCCTCGGCGTCAACTACGGCTGGAACAAGATCCGCTTCCCCGCTCCCGTTCCGGTCGATTCCCGCGTCCGCGGAAGGGCCGAGGTCGTCTCCGTGGACGAGGTCGGCGACGGCTGGCACCAAGTAGTCACCCGCTTCACCCTCGAGGTCGAGGGCTCCGAGAAGCCGTGCTTCGTGGGCGACTCGGTCACGCGGGTAATGGCGCCCGCCGGCTGAACCCACCAGGCGACCGGCGGTGTCGGTGAGGTGGCCCTAGCATCGCTCTCGTGCCGTCATCGGGCAGCGCCCCCGTCCTGATCCTCACCGGCCCGCCGGGGGTGGGGAAGACGACGGTGGCGGAGATCCTGGCCGAGCGCTCGCCCCGTGCCGTTCATCTGGAAGCGGACGTCTTCTTCAGGTTCATCCACTCGGGCTACGTCGAGCCGTGGAAGGTCGAGTCGCATGAGCAGAACCGAACCGTGATGCGGATCGTCGGGGAGGCGGCGATCGGGTATGCGGCGGCCGGCTACTTCACCATCGTCGACGGGATCGTCATCCCGGGGTGGTTCCTTGCCCCACTGCGCGACTCCATATGGGAGGCGGGGCAGGAGGTCGCATTGGCGGTGCTCCGGGCGCCGTGCTCCACCTGCGTTGAGCGGGTTCGCGCCCGGGACGGAGTGCCGCTTGCCGATTCGGCGATCGAGCAGCTGTGGCGGAGCTTCGCCGACCTCGGTGAGCTGGAGCCGAACGCGATCGATGCCGGAGATGCGACGCCTGAGCAGATCGCCGATGTCCTCGCGGCGAAGCTGGGGGCAGGGCGCCTGAAGCTCTGAGTTCCTATCGGCGGAGGGCGGGCACCCGCCGTGGCCGGCGGGGTGCCACGCCGCTCGCGGCTATTCGACGGTGAGCGTCCCTTCCATGCCGCCTTCGCGGTGGCCGGGCACGGAGCAGAAGAAGACGTATTTGCCGGGTTTCAGGTCTTTGATCGTGGCGGTGTCGGAGCCGTCGGTGATCACTTCGGTGTCGGCGATGACTTTGCCGCTCTCGTCTTCGATGTCGGCGTCGTGGCCGATCGGCTGGGGGTTGGTGAATTCGAGCGTCGCTTCGCCGGCTTTGGCCGTCATCAGGTCGGACGCGAAGGCGAGCCCGCTGTCCGCGGCCGCGATCTCGATCGTCGAGCTGCCGCCGCCTCCGTCGCCGCTTGCGGCGCCGTTGGTCGCTCCGCCGCCGGTCTCGGTCGTGGTCGTCGGGTTGTCGTCATCGCCTCCGCAGGCGACGAGCGCGACGGATGCGAGGGCCAGGGCGAGGAAAGCAGCAACCTTCTTCATCTGGAGATCCTTTCGGTGGGAGGCCGGGACTCGAAGGGAATGTAACGCTCAGCGACCCTCGAAAACGGGCTCCTCGCCACCGAAGAAGGCGGTGACGCCGTTGCGCAGGTCCTCGGTCGCCATGCTGTCGGCGATGCCGTGTCGCTCCAGCTGCAGGTGCTCGGCGATGCCGTTCTCGATGCTCTGGCCGCAGAGCAGTTTCGCCATCCGCACGTAGTGAGGCGCCTTCGCGGCCAGCTTCTCGGCCTTGGCGCGGGCGCGGTCGAGCAGCTCGTCGGGCGCGACGACCTCGGCGACGATCTTTTCCGCCAGCGCGCTCTCGGCGTTCATGTTCGGGTCGTTGAGGAGGATCTCCAGCGCCCGGCTCGGCCCGACCACCCGCGGCAGGAAGTAGGTCATGCCGCCGTCGGGAGAGGCGCCGATCCGCCCGTAGGCGGGGGCGAAGAAGGCGGCCTCGGAGGCGATCCGCGTGTCGCAGGCGAGCGCCAGCGAGAAGCCGGCCCCGGCCGCCGGTCCGTTGACGGCGGCGATCACGGGGTAGGGAATGCGACGCAGGTCGATGATCGCCTGGTGGAGCACCTCGGCGCCGCGGCGCACCTGCGAGGGCAGGTCGACCGACTCGTCCTCGACCCCGCCCTTGAACCAGTTGACGTCGCCACCCGCGCAGAACGCCTTGCCCGCGCCGGTCACGATCAGCGCGCGCAGCGGCGCCAAGTCGGCGAGCCAGGCAAAGGCGACGGTCAGCTCGCCGATCATCTCGGGGCTCATCGCGTTGAACGCGTCGGGCCGGTCGAGGGTCAGCGTTCCGATCCGGCCGTCGACCTCGATTCGCAGCGTGTTCAGCTCTGGCGGGTTCAAGGTCTCGGTGGGCATCTGGCTCCTCATCTCGCTCTCAGGCAGCAGTTGGCCGGGTGGCCAGGAGCCTACCCTGTGACCGATGAGCGATAGGACCGACAAGCGCAGCCGCGAGGAGCGGATCGCCGAGCAGCGCCGCGACCTCCCCGACTCCGCCGGCGTCTACCTGTTCTACGACAGGGCTGGCGACCTGCTCTACGTCGGCAAGGCCCGCTCGATTCGCAAGCGGATCTCCTCGCACTTCTCGGGCGGTGAGCCGCGGCTCACCGCCCGGATCGAGCGGATCGACTTCCTCGTCACCGCCAACGAGGCCGAGGCGCTGCTCGCCGAGCAGAGCTTCATCAAGCGCCATAGGCCGCGCTTCAACATCCGCCTGCGCGACGACAAGTCCTATCCCTATGTCTGCGTCAGCCTGGACGAGGAGTACCCGCGGGTCTACTTCACCCGCGAGAAGCACCGCTCCGGCCGTGCCTACTTCGGGCCGTTCTCCAGCGCCAAGCGGGTGCGCGAGACGCTCGACCTGCTCGGCAAGCTGTTCCAGTTCCGCACCTGTGAGGGGAGGGAGCCCGGCCGCCGCTCCGGCAGCCCCTGCCTCGACTACTTCATCAAGCGCTGCGGGGCGCCCTGCGTCGGCTACGTCAGCCGGGACGAGTACCGGCGGAACGTCGACGCGATCGTAGACTTCCTCTCCGGCCGCTACCGGCAGATCGAGGCCGACGAGCGGGCCAAGATGGAGGCTGCGGCGGCCGCGCACGAGTTCGAGCGGGCCGCCCTGCACCGCGACCGCCTCAAGGCGATCCAGTCGCTGTTCGAGCGCCAGCAGGTGGCGGGCGGCTCGGTCGGCGCGATCGACCTGATCGGCGTCGCGGTCGAGGCGACCGACGCCAACGCCCAGGTCTTCCAGGTCCGCGACGGCATCCTCGCCGAGCGGCAGAGCTTCTACCTGGACAACCAGGCCGAGCGCGAGCCCGCCGAGGTCGCAGAGGAGTTCATCGGCCAGTACTACTCGGCCTCTCCGGCGGTGCCGAAGACGATCGTCGTCGGCCCCTACCTCGCCGAGCGCGCCGGGCTGCTGGCGGAGGCGCTGAGCGAGCGGCGCGGCGCCCCGGTCGAGGTCCGGGTCGCCGAGCGTGGCGACAAGCGCCGCCTGCGCGAGCTGGCCGAGCGCAACGCGAAGCTCGCGCTCGACCAGGACCGGCTGCGGCGCGAGCACCGCCGCCAGCGACGGGTCGACGCGCTGGCCGACCTGCGCGAGTCACTGGGGATGGACGAGCTGCCGGTCCGCATCGAGGGCTTCGACATCTCGAACATCGGCGGCGAGCACACCGTCGCCTCGATGGTCGTCTTCGAGGGCGGCGCGACGAAGAAGTCCGACTACCGGCGCTTCAAGGTGCGCGGCGCGCGCGAAAACGGGTCCGACGACTTCGCTTCGATGGAGGAGGTGCTGGGCCGGCGGGTGGACCGCTATCTCGAACAGGTCGATCTCTCTCCGCACGACGGCAAGCGCGACGAGAGCTTCGCCTCGCTGCCCTCGCTGGTCGTGATCGACGGCGGCAAGGGCCAGCTGGCGGCCGGGATGCGGGTGCTGCGGCCGCTGGTCGAGCGCGGCACGACGGTCGTCTCGCTCGCCAAGCGCGTGGAGGAGGTCTACGTGCCGGGTAGGCCACGCCCGCTCGACCTCGCCGCCACCTCCGAGGCCTCGAAGCTGCTGCAGCGGGTTCGCGACGAGGCGCACCGCTTCGCGATCGACCACCATCGCGGCCGCCGCGACCGGGCGATGACCGGCTCTGTGCTCGACGGGCTGCCCGGCGTCGGCCCGGTGCGCAAGCGGGCCCTGCTGCGGCACTTCGGCTCGCCGGAGCGCTTCCTGGCCGCGACGCGCGAGGAGCTGGAGGCGGTCCCGGGCGTGCCCGGCAAGCTCGCCCGCGAGATCCACGAACAGCTGCACAGGATCGGCTGACGATGGCGGACGGCAAGGGCCCCAAGAGCGTCGACCTGATCGTGATCACCGGCCACTCGGGGGCCGGCAAGTCGGAGGCGATCGCGGCCTTCGAGGACGGCGGCTACTTCTGCGTCGACAATCTGCCGCCGCGGATGATCGGCGGCCTCGGCGAGCTATTCCGCCACGAGGGCAGCGGCGTCGAGCGGGCCGCGATCGTCTCCGACGTGCGCGGCGGCGAGTACTTCGACGACCTCGTCCAAGTCCTGGAGGACCTGGAGACCGACGGGCTGAAGCCGAAGCTGCTCTTCCTCGAGGCCGACGAGGAGACCCTGCTCGACCGCTACAAGGAGACCCGCCGGCGTCACCCGCTCGCCCCGGAGGGCCGGATCGTCGACGGGATCCGCGCCGAGCGCGAGCTGCTCTCGCCCCTGCGCGCCCGGGCCGACGTGGTGATGGACACGAGCGGCCTGACCGGCGGCCTGCTGCGGCGGCGGATCGCCGAGGAGATGCTCGGCAGCCACGACGGCGGCAAGCTCGCGCTGACCCTGCTCACCTTCGGCTTCAAGAACGGGCCGCCACGCGACGCCGACCTCACCCTCGACGTCCGCTTCCTGCCCAACCCCCACTACGTCGACGAGCTGCGCCCGCAGACCGGGCTGGACGAGCCGGTCCGCGAGTACGTCGAGTCGGGGACGCAGGCGGGCGAGTTCTACGGCCGCCTGCTGCCGCTCCTGGAGTTCCTGGTGCCCGCCTACGTCGCCGAGGGCAAGAGCCACCTGACGATCGCCGTCGGCTGCACCGGCGGGCGGCATCGCTCCGTCACCGTCGCCGACCGGATCCGCCGCGCGCTCGACGGACGCGAGGGCGTGATCGTCCGGGTGAAGCACCGCGACGCCGAATGACGGTCCCAGGCGCCGCCATACGGCGTCCTCGGTCGATCTCCTCGGGTCACGCACGAAAGTGCGCTCCCCTCGTCGCCCTCCCTGTGTCCTCGTCTGGCGACGCCTGGCCCTCGTCATTCGAGCGTCCATAGAATCCGCAGGCCGTGGCCGAACCCGTTATCTCAGTCCGCGGCCTGCGCAAGAGCTACGACGGCGTCGAGGCGGTGCGCGGCATCGATCTCGACGTGCACCGGGGCGAGGTCTTCGCCTTCCTCGGCCCCAACGGGGCTGGCAAGACGACCACGGTCGAGATCCTCGAGGGCTACCGCAAGCGCGACGCCGGCACCGTCGAGGTGCTCGGCGAGGACCCGGCCCGCGCCGATCGGGAGTGGCGCGAGCGGATCGGCGTCGTCCTGCAGAGCTGCCGGCTCGACCCCTACCTGACCGTGCGCGAGTCGCTCGAGCTATACGCCGGCTACTACCGCGCGCCGCGGCCGATCGACGAGACGATCGAGCTGGTCGGGCTCGGCTCCAAGGCCGGCGCGCGGACCGCCGGGCTCTCCGGCGGCCAGCAGCGCCGCCTCGACGTCGGCATGGCGCTGATCGGCGACCCGGAGCTGCTCTTCCTCGACGAGCCGACGACCGGATTCGACCCCTCGGCCCGCCGCCAGGCGTGGGAGACGATCGCCGGCCTGCGCGAGCTCGGAAAGACCGTCTTCCTGACCACCCACTACATGGACGAGGCCCAGCGGCTCGCCGACCGGGTGGCGGTGATCGCCGCCGGCGAGGTGGTCGCCGGCGGGACGCCGGAGGACCTCGGCGACCGGGGGAGCCGCCCGGCCACGGTCAGCTTCCGGCTGCCCGCAGGCGTCGCCGCCGGTGAGTTGCCGGACGGGTTCGAGCCGGTGGCGGCGAACGGCAGCGGCACGGTCAGGCTGAGCACCGGCGACCCGGTCGCGATGCTCAACGAGCTGACCGGCTGGGCGCTCGGCCGGGGCCTCGACCTCGAGGGCCTGGAAGTCACCAGGCCCAGCCTCGAGGACGTCTACCTCTCGCTGATCTCGGAGGAGACGCGATGAGCGGCCTGGCGCTCGTCGCGCACCAGTTCCGCTACGACCAGAAGACCTTCTGGCGCAACCCCGCCTCGGTCTTCTTCACCGTCGCCTTCCCGGTCATCCTGCTGCTGATCTTCGCCACCGTCTTCGGCGACGAGACCGTCGACGTCTACGGCGGGATCGAGACGACTACCTACTACGTGCCGGCGATCGTGACGCTCTCGGTGATCTCGGCGACGATGCAGTCGCTGGCGATGTCGCTGGTGATCGCGCGCGAGGACGGCCGCCTCAAGCGCGGCCGCGGCACGCCGATGCCGGCCTGGGTCTTCATCGCCGGCCGGGTCGGCAACTCGGTCGTCGTCGCCATCTTGATGCTCGTCCTGATCGCCGCGCTCGGCCGGCTCGCCTACGGAGTCGACGTGCCCTGGGAGCGGCTGCCGGCGATCGTGCTGACGATCGTCGTCGGCGCGGCCGCCTTCTGCTGCCTCGGCATCGCGCTGACCGCGGCGATCCCCTCCCAGGACGCCGCCGCGCCGATCGTCAACGCCCTGCTTCTGCCGCTCTACTTCCTCTCCGGGGTCTTCATCCCCGACGACCAGCTGCCCAGCGGCGTGATCCACTTCGCCGACGCCTTCCCGGTGCGGCACTTCTTCGAGGCGCTCTTCGGCGCCTACGTCCAGGCCGGCGGCGGGTCCTGCTTCGAGTGGGGCAACCTCGCCGTCGTCGCCGCCTGGGGCGTGCTCGGCCTGCTGCTCGCGGTCCGCTACTTTCGCTGGACGCCGCGCTCCGGCTGACGCGGCTCACGTTTGACATCCCTGAGCTGTTCAACGTAGACCTCGTTTGGTGGATCGGCCGACCCGGCGCCCGGGCGCCCATATAGCCTCCCCAGCCCGATGTTGCACCACGTTCTCCTGGAGGTGGCGAACCTCGAGCGCAGCGCGGCGTTCTACGACGCCCTGCTCGCTCCGCTGGGCTGGCGCCGTCATTTCGACGACGACGGGACGATCGGGTGGGGCATCCCCAAACCGGTGTTCTTCATCGCCGATCACCACGATCCACGGCCGGGCTTCGGCCTGCTCTGCTTCACGGGGCTCGGGATCGTCGCCGTCAAGGCGGCCTGGGAGGCGGGGGTCGGCGCCGGGGGCAAGAGCGTCAGCGATCCCGGCGAGCGGCGCTCGCACGGTTCGGGGTCCTACTCGGCATTCCTCACCGACCCGGACGGGTACGAGATAGAGGTCACGGTCGGCAGTGACTAGCAGCGACTAGCTTTAGGTAAACACGACTCAGGAGGGTTCTCTTCGATGGCAGTGAAGGTCGGCATCAACGGCTTCGGCCGCATCGGTCGCAACGTCTACCGCGCGGCGCAGGCGGCCGGGGCGGACCTCGAGTTCGTCGCCGTCAACGACCTCACCGACCCCGGGACCCTCGCCCACCTGCTCGCCTACGACTCGATCCTCGGTCGCTTCCCCGGCGAGGTCGAGGCGGGGGAGAGGTCGATCTCGGTCGACGGCAAGGAGCTGGAGGTGCTCTCCGAGCGCGACCCGGCGCAGCTGCCCTGGGGGAAGCTCGGCGTCGACGTCGTGATCGAGTCGACCGGGCTGTTCACCGGCCGCGCCGACGCGGCCAAGCACCTCGAGGCCGGTGCCAAGAAGGTGATCATCTCCGCTCCCGCCAAGGAACCGGACGTGACCGTCGCGCTCGGGGTCAACTTCGAGACCTACGACCGCGAGCAGCACCACATCATCTCCAACGCCTCCTGCACGACCAACTGCCTGGCGCCGCTCGCCAAGGTGCTGCACGAAGCGTTCGGGATCGAGCAGGGGCTGATGACGACGATCCACGCCTACACCGCCGACCAGCGCCTCCAGGACATGCCCCACAAGGACCTGCGCCGGGCGCGCGCGGCGGCGCTCAACCTGATCCCGACCACGACCGGGGCCGCGAAGGCCGTCGGCCTGGTCCTGCCGGAGCTGAACGGCAAGCTGAACGGCTTCGCGATGCGGGCGCCGGTCGCGACCGGCTCGGTCGTCGACCTCGTCTTCACCCCCTCCAACCCGACCGAGCCCGGCGCCGTCAACTCCGCCGTCAAGGCCGCGGCGGAAGGACCGCTGAAGGGCATCCTCGCCTACACCGAGGACCCGATCGTCTCGACCGACATCGTCGGCGACCCGCACTCCTCGATCTTCGACGCCGAGCAGACGATGGCGATCGGCGAGGGGCGGATGATCAAGGCGGTCGCTTGGTACGACAACGAGTGGGGCTACTCGAACCGCTGCGTCGAGCTCGCGGGCAAGGTCCTCTGAGCCTCCGGGCCCGGCGATGAGCTTCGCGAAGAAGACCGTCCGCGACGCCGACGTCGCGGGCGGGCGGGCGCTCGTCCGGGTCGACTTCAACGTGCCGCTCGACGGCGGCGCGGTCGCCGACGACACGCGGATCCGCGCCGCGCTGCCGACGATCGAGCTGCTGCGCGAGCGCGGCGCTGCCCTCGTCTTGGTCTCCCACCTCGGCCGGCCGAAGGGCGAGGCGGTGTCGGAGCTGTCGCTGCGCCCGGTCGCCGAGCGGCTCTCGGAGCTGCTCGGGACCGAGGTCGCGCTGGCGCCGGCTGTGCGCGGGGAGGAGGTCGAGTCGATCGCGGCCGGCCTCGCCGGCGGCGAGGTGCTGCTGCTCGAGAACGTCCGCTTCGAGCCGGGGGAGACCGAGAACGACCCGGGGTTGGCCGCATCCCTGGCGGGCCTCGCCGACCTCTACGTCAACGACGCCTTCGGGGCCGCGCACCGCGCCCACGCCAGCACCGAGGGGGTCGCCCACCGCCTTCCCGGCTACGCCGGGCTGCTGCTGGAGCGGGAGGTGAGCGAGCTGACCCGCGTGGTCGAGTCGCCGCAGCGGCCGCTCGTCGTCGTGCTCGGGGGCGCGAAGGTCTCCGACAAGGTCGGCGTGATCGACCGCTTCCTCGAAGTCGCCGACCGGATCCTGATCGGCGGCGCGATGTGCTTCAGCTTCTTCCGCGCCCAGGGAATCCCCATCGGGAACTCGCTGGTCGAGGAGGAGGGCGTGCGGCTGGCCGAGGAGGCGCTGCGCCGCGCCGAGGACTCCGATTGCGAGCTGATGCTGCCGGTCGACCTCGTCCTGGGGAAGAGCTTCGACGCCGCGACGGAGCGCCGCGAGAGCGACGGGGTCGAGGTTCCCGACGGCTGGATGGGCCTCGACGTAGGCCCGCGCACCGCCGCCGCCTACGCCGACGCCGTCGGCTCGGCGGGCACGGTGCTCTGGAACGGGCCGATGGGGGCATTCGAGCTGGAGCCGTTCGCGGGCGGGACGAGGACGGTCGCCGAGGCTGTCGCGGCAGCATCGGGCACGACCGTGGTCGGCGGGGGTGACTCGGTCGCGGCGCTGCACGAGTTCGGCCTCGCCGAGAGGGTGGACTGGGTCTCGACCGGAGGAGGTGCGTCGTTGGAGCTGCTGGAGGGAAAGAGGCTGCCGGGCGTGGAGGCGTTGCAGGATGCCTGAGCGGACCCCATATCTCGCCGCCAACTGGAAGATGCACAAGACCGTCGCCGAGGCGGCCGAGTTCGTCGACGCGCTGCTGCCGCGGATCGCGGCCACCCAGCACGACGTCGTCCTCTGCCCGCCCTTCACGGCGCTGACCGCGGTGGTCGAGCGTCGCTACGGCACCGCGGTCAAGGTCGCCGCCCAGAACATGCACGAGGAGGAGGCCGGCGCCTACACCGGCGAGGTCTCGGCCGCGATGCTGGTTGAGCTCGACGTGGAGGCGGTCGTCCTCGGCCATTCCGAGCGCCGTCAGTACTTCGACGAGACCGACGAGGCGCTTGCCCGCAAGGTCCCGGCTGCCCTGGCCGCCGGGCTTGAGCCGATCCTCTGCGTCGGCGAGAGCGAGGAGGCCCGCGACGCCGAGCAGACCGACGCCGTGCTCCAGCGCCAGCTGCAGGCCGACCTCGCCGCGGTCACGCCGACCCGCTTGGCGGAGGTCGTGATCGCCTACGAGCCGATCTGGGCGATCGGCACGGGCCGCACCGCGACGCCCGAGCAGGCCCAGGAAACGATCGCCTTCATCCGCGACGTGCTGCGAGAGCAGGGCGCCGAGGCAGACCGCGTGCGGATCCTCTACGGCGGCTCCGTCAAGCCGAGCAACGCCGCTGAGCTGCTCGCCCAGCCCGACATCGACGGCGCCCTGGTCGGCGGCGCGAGCCTCGACCCCGAGGACTTCGCGGCGATCGTGGAAGCCGCGTGACGGCCCACCCTGCGTCCTTGCCTGGCGACCCCTGGGTCTCGTCATGAACCTCCCAGTGCCTTCATTGGCGCTGGTGATTTTGGACGGCTGGGGTCTGGCTCCGCCGGGGCCGGGCAACGCGATCTCGTTGGCCGAGACGCCGGTCTTCGACCGCCTCTGGGACGCCTATTCGCACACGCAGCTCTCCGCCCAGGGGCGCGAGGTCGGCCTGCCCGACGGGCAGATGGGCAACTCCGAGGTGGGACACCTCAACCTCGGCGCCGGCGCGATCGTCAAGCAGGACCTGGCCCGGATCGACGACGCGATCGCCGACGGCGGCTTCTTCGAGAACGAGGCGCTGCTCGCCGCCTGCGACCGCGCCCGCCGCAGCCCGCGCGGCCGCCTGCATCTGCTCGGGCTGGTCTCCGACGGCGGCGTGCACTCCGGCTGGGAGCACCTCGAGGCGACGATCGAGCTCGCCTCGCAGGAGGGCGTGCCGGACGTCGTATTCCACGCCTTCACCGACGGCCGCGACACGCTGCCGCACGGCGGCCGCGGCTACCTCGCCGAGCTCGAGCGCTGGCTGCGCCAGGCCGGTCGGCTCGGCACGGTCGGCGGGCGCTACTACGCGATGGACCGCGACACGCGCTGGGAGCGGACCAAGCTCGCCTACGACGCGATCGTCCACGCCCGCGGCCTGCACGCCACGAGCGCCGACGAGGCGATCGAGACCTCCTACGAGCGCGAGGAGACCGACGAGTTCGTCAAGCCGACCGTGATCGGCGACTACGACGGCGTCGCCGAGGGGGACGTGGCGATCTTCGTCAACTTCCGGCCCGACCGGGCGCGGCAGATGACCCGCGCCCTCGCCGATCCCGACTTCGACGAGTTCCCGCGCAGCGGACCGCTGCTCGACCTGACGACGATGACCGAGTACCGCAAAGGCTGGCCCTATCCGGTCGCCTTCTCCGAGGCACGGCCCGAGACGACCCTGGCCGAGGTGGTCTCGGAGGCGGGCGGTCGCCAGCTCCACGTCGCCGAGACCGAGAAGTACGCGCACGTCACCTACTTCTTCAACGGCGGCCGCGAGGAGGAGTGGGAGGGGGAGGAGCGCTGCCTGGTCGAGTCGCCGCGCGACGTGCCGACCTATGACCACAAACCGCAGATGAGCGCCCGCGCCGCCGCCGACGCCTTCGTCGAGCGCTGGTCGGGTGGCGAGCACCGCTTCGGGATCATCAACTTCGCCAACCCCGACATGGTCGGTCACACGGGCTCGATCCCGGCGGCGGTGCAGGCGGTGGAGACCGTCGACGCCTGCCTCGGCGACGTGGTCGCCGCGGTCGAGCGCTCCGGAGGCGCCTGCATCGTCACCGCCGACCACGGCAACTGCGACCACATGCTCGAGCCCGACGGCTCGCCGAACACCGCCCACTCGCTCAACCCGGTCCCGCTGATCGTCACCGCCGAGGGCATCGAGCTCCGCGACGGCGGCATCCTCGCCGATGTCGCGCCGACCGCCCTCGACCTGCTCGGCATCCCGCAGCCCCGGGCGATGACCGGCAAGTCGCTGCTGAGCACCCGCCCAGATCAGGGAGCCGGTAACCCCCCCAAGAGTTGACATAAAGCCACTTAGATTTCATACTGTGCAGGAAAGCATCAAACACGCAGTAGGAGGTAGCGAAATGGCACTTGTGAGATGGGATCCGGCACGTGAGCTGGACCTTCTTCAGGGAGACATGAACCGCCTCTTCGACACCTTCTTCCAGGGCCGTGGGGTCGGCGCGGCCGCCGCCAACGGCAGCCGGCGCTGGATCCCGCCGATGGACCTGGTCGAGGCGGACGAGGAGTTCGTCCTCCGCGCGGACCTCCCCGGGCTCGAGCGCGACGACCTCGAGATCGAGGTCAAGGACAACGTCCTGACGATCTCGGGCGAGCGCCGTGCCGAGCACGAGGACCGCAAGGAGGGCTACCACCGCGTCGAGCGCTCGTTCGGCCGCTTCTCCCGCTCGCTCGACCTCCCCGACGGGATCGACGCGAGCGCGGTGAGCGCCGACTTCGAGAACGGCGTGCTCGAGGTGAGGATCCCCAAGCCCGAGGAGCGGCAGCCGACCAAGGTCGAGATCGGCGCCGGCAACGGCAACAGCCTGGAGTCCGGCGAGGAGTAGGCGGGCGGCGGCTGCTGAGGCCGCCGCCATACGCTTCGGCCCGTGCGGAGCGAGCCGGAGCGCCTCAGGTTCGAGATCGACGCCCGCGACGGGAGCGCCCGCGCGGGCGTCCTGCACACGGCGCATGGCCTGGTCCGGACGCCGGCCTTCATCCCGCTGGCGACCAAGGGGACGGTGCGGAGCCTGGAGTCGCGCGAGGTCGCCGATCTGGGCTACGGGTTGATCCTCGGCAACACGTACCACCTGTTCGTCTCACCCGGTTCGGAGCGGATCGCAACCGCCGGCGGCCTGCACGACTTCATGGGCTGGGACGGGGCGCTGATCACCGACTCCGGCGGCTTCCAGGTCTTCTCGCTCGCCCACGGTGGGGTGGCCGACGAGGTGAAGGGGAAGGGACGGCCGGGAGGAGACCGTGGCTCGGTCGTCTCGATCGGCGAGGAGGGCGTTCGCTTCCGCTCCTACAAGGACGGGCGCTCGCTGTTCCTCTCCCCGGAGGTCTCGATGGGGGTCCAGGCGAAGCTCGGCTCCGACATCGCACTCGTCTTCGACGAGTGCACCCCCTACCACGCCGACCGCGAGTACACCGCCCGCTCGATGGAGCGGACGCACCGCTGGCTGGGGCGTTGCCTGGATTGGCATGGTGAGGAGGGACCGGCGCGCCAGGCGGTGTTCGGGATCGTCCAGGGAGGCGTCCACGAGGACCTGCGCCGCGAGTCGGCGGAGGCGGTCTCGGAGGCCGGCGTCGACGGGCTCGCGATCGGCGGCACGCTCGGCCGCGACAAGGAGGAGATGCGGGGGGTGCTCGGCCTGACCGCGCCGCTGCTCCCCGAGGCGGCGCCCAAGCACCTGCTCGGGATCGGCGACGTGGACGACCTGCTCGCCGGCATCGCCCTCGGGCTGGACGTCTTCGACTGCGCGATCCCGACGCGCCTTGCCCGCCACGGCACCGCGCTCGTCCCCGACCCGGAAAACCGCTTCCGCCTCGACCTGCGCAAGGCGGGCTGGGAGGGAGATACCGCTCCGATCGCCGACGGCTGCCCCTGCCCGGCCTGCATCCACCACGACCGCGACTACCTCAACTACCTCTCGCGCGCCGAGGAGCTGACCGCGGTCCGCCTCCTCTGCCTCCACAACCTGACCTACCTGCACGAGCTCGTGACCCACGCCCGCGCGGCGATCCACGCCGGATCGCTCGGCGCCTACTCCGCCGCGATCCTCGATGGCGCCGCTCCGTGGAGCGCGTCCCACTCCTGACACGCTGCCGTCGCGAAGAAATCACTTTCTGCGCGCCACGCTAAGGTCAATCTGCCGTGACGGAGAACGACAAGATGATTCGTGTGACTGAGGTGGAGCCGCTTGGCGGGTTCGTGCTGCGTCTTCGCTTCGACGACGACACGGAAAGAGTGGTCGATCTCGAGGGCGAGCTGTGGGGCCCGGTCTTCGAGCCACTGAAGGAAGATCCCGAGCTCTTCCGCGCCGTGAGGATCGAGGGACCGACGATTGCCTGGCCGAACGAAGCAGACCTGGCCCCGGAGTTCCTCCACACTGCCGGCCGACCCCTAGAGCACTCTCGCTGACTGTCGGGTTATTCCGTGTTCCTGCGGACGAGCTCCTTGAGCTCTTCCACCACCCGGTCCACTGAATCGCCCGCTACCTCCGAGGCTCGCACGCCGCTGGCCTGATCGGTGAGCGTGATCACCGCGGCGGCCACCGCGGCGGCGATCAGGATCAGCGCGACCGCTGCGAGGGTGAAGCGGACGAGGCGGGAAAAGGCGCCGCGCCTGCGGGCCGCCTGCGGATAGGCGGCGGGGGAGGGGGGCGGAGGAGCGGGCGCGGTGCGAGGCGCCGGCCGCCGGGTGGGAGAGGCCGGGCGCAGCTCGGTGCGCTCCGTCTGGTCGAGCGGCCGGGTGGTCGTCTCGCCGCCCAGCACCCGCGTCGGGCCGGCGTCCTCCTCGTGCGGCAGCGTCACGTCCTCGCCCTGCAGGCCCAGCCGCAGGCCGCCGGCCAGCTCGTCGGCACTCGCGTAGCGGCGGGCGGCGTCGCCCTCCAGGGCGCGCAGCACCGCCCCGCCGAGCGCCTCGGGCACCTCGTCGTTGTAGGCACTGGGCGGGAGCGGGCGCTCGTTCTGCTGGCGGACCGCGAGCTCAGCGAGCGTCGACCCCTCGTACGGCAGCCGGCCGGTCAGGAACTGGTAGAGGACGACGCCGAGCGCGTAGACGTCCGTCGCGGGGGTCGCCTCCTCGCCCCGCACCTGCTCCGGCGAGAGGTATGCCGCGGTCCCGACCACCGAGCCGACCTGGGTGATCCGGGTCTGTTCGATCGCCCTCGCGATCCCGAAGTCGGTCAGTTTCACCGTCATCGGACCGCCCCGGACCGGGCCGCCGTCGAGCATCAGGTTGCCCGGCTTGACGTCGCGGTGGATGATCCCGCGGCGGTGCGCGTAGTCGAGGCCCGCGCACGCCTGGATCCCGGCCTCCGCGGCCGCCTCCGGCTCGATCGGGCCCTGGCGCTGCAACACCTGCGCCCCGGAGCGGCCTTCCACGTACTCCATGACGATGAAGTGCCGGCCCTCGTCGACCCCGGTGTCGTAGACCTGGACGATGTTGGGGTGGATCAGTTTCGCCACGGCCAGCGCCTCGCGGCGGAAGCGGGCGACGAAGCGCTCGTCGTCGGAGAGGTGCTCGGCGAGGATCTTGACCGCCACCGTTCGCTCGAGAATGCGGTCGGTCGCCTGGTAGACGTTCGACATCCCGCCCGAGCCGAGCCGCTCGCCGATCTCGTACCGCCCTGAGAGGGTGCCCGCCTCCATCGTCAGCCGCCACCCGCCGGGTTGGCCGGGCTCACTCCGCCGGACGATCCGCCGCCTTCGCCGCCGGAGGGCGGGGCGTTGCCCTGTTCGCCTTCCACGCCTTTTCCTTCCCCTTCGGCCTGCGGTGGGAGCAATGGCGAGCCTTCGCCTTCGTCGCTCTCGTCTTCTTCGTCTTCCTGCTTCTCTTCTTCCTTCTCTCGTGCCTCTTCTTCCTTCGCTTCCCTCTCTTCTTCCTTCTCGCGGTCCTCGTCTTCGCCTTCGCCTTCCGGTTCGACCGGCACGGGTTCGGTGGCTTCCACCTCTTCCTCGCAGCGAGCGACGACTTCTTCCAGACGCGCGGCGCCCTGCTCCAGGGCCCGCTCGAGGCGCGGGTCGACCCCCTCCAGGGCCCGCAGCTGTTCGCTCACCTGGAGCGTGGCGCTTTCGGCCCCGGCGCAGTCGCCTTCGTCGGCGAGCTGCTCGACCGTGTCCAGATTGGCGGTGATCTGCCGCGCGGTCTCGCCGGGCAGCAGCCGGGCGTCCTCCTCGCCGCAGGCGGCGAGGGCGACAGAGGCCATCGCGCCGAGCGCCAAGGCGAGCAGGGTCAGGGCCGGGCGGGACACCCGGCCGAGTCTAGAGAACGACCCTGGGTCCGGATTTCGCCTGCAAGTGACGGTCACTGGCCGATGTGGAGGCGATCGGCCAGGCGCCTCGGCAGGCCGGCCGCGACGATTCCGGCGGCGGCGCGCTCGACCTCGTAGGGGACGCGGTGGAAGCGCGCGGTCCACTCGGCCGTGTCGAGCTCGAGCCAGGCGGCGCGCGGGTCGCCGTCGCGGGGCTGCCCGACGCTGCCCGGGTTGACCAGCCAGTCGCCCCCGTCGAGGTCGAGCAGGGTGTCGTCGCCCGCCTGCGCACCACGCGTCTCGGCGCCCGACCGGCCGTTCGGTCGGTTGAAGAAGAGCGCGACGTGGGAGTGCCCGATCAGGCCGATCCGCTCGGCCTGGACGTCAAGGCACGCGTCCGCCTGCTCGGCCGAGAGGACGTACTCCCAGACCGGGTCGCGCGGCGAGGCGTGCGACAGCGCGACGCCCTCGCGGGCGTCGCTCGGCTCGAGGTCGCGCAGGAGGTCGAGCGTCCGGGCGATCGCGTTGTCGCGCGTCCACCAGACCGCCGCCGCGGCGGCCTCCGAGAAGGCGGCGACGTCCAGCGCTCCCAGGACGGCGAGGTCGTGGTTTCCGACCAGGCAGAGGGAGCAGCGCTCGCGGACCAGCTCGGCGCAGGCATCCGGCTCGGAGCCGTACCCGACTACGTCGCCGAGGCACCAGATCTCCTCGACGCCGACCGCGTCGATCGCGGCGAGGACGGCCTCCAGCGCGGGCAGGTTCGAGTGGATGTCGGTGATCGCGGCGACGCGCACGCGGCCAGCGTATCCCGGCCCATACGATGCGGCCATGACCGCCGCCGAGCCGATCGCCGAGCTTCGCTCGGCCCTCAGCCGCGCCGCGCGTGCGCTGCGGGAGGCGGAGCCGACCGGCCCGGAGCCGACCCTGGAGCGGCCGCCGAAGCGGGAGCTGGGCGACTACAGCTCGAACGCGGCGATGCTCCTCGCCGCCCCGTTGGGCGAAAGCCCGCGCGAGGTCGCCGCGCGCCTCTGCGCCGAGCTGGAGGGCGAGCTCGGTGCCGACGGAAGCCTCGAGCGGGTCGACGTGGCGGGCCCCGGGTTCGTCAACCTCTTCCTCTCCGACGCCTGGTTTCACCGGGCGATGGCCGCGCTCGGCGCGCGCGAGGGGCTCGGCCCGATCGCGACCGGCTCGCCGGAGCGGATCCTGGTCGAGTTCGTCTCGGCCAACCCGACCGGGCCGCTGCACGTCGGCGGCGGCCGGCACGCCGCCTACGGCGACGCCTTGGTGCGCCTGCTGGCGGCGGCCGGGCACCGGGTCGAGCGCGAGTTCTACGTCAACGACGCCGGCGGGCAGGTGCAGCGCTTCGCCGCCTCGATCGCCGCCAAGATGACCGGCGCCGAGCCGCCCGAGGACGGCTACGAGGGCGACTACGTCGGCGAGCTGGCGGAGCGCATCCGGTCCGAGGGCATCGACCCGGCCGATTCGGAGGCGATCGGCCGCCGCGGCGTCGAGCTGATCCTGGAGAGCGTCAGAGCGAGCCTCGACCGCTTCGGCGTCCGCTTCGACACCTGGTTCTCCGAGCGAGACCTCTACGCGCGCGGCGAGGTGGACGAGGCGCTGGCGCTGCTCGAGCAGCGCGACCACACCTACCGCAGCGAGGGCGCGCTGTGGCTGCGCAGCAGCGACTTCGGCGACGACAAGGACCGGGTGCTGATCCGCGCCGACGGCGAACCGACCTACCTGGCGGCCGACGTCGCCTACCACCGCGACAAGCTCGAGCGGGGGTTCGAGCGGATGATCGACGTGCTCGGCGCAGACCACCACGGGTACGCGCCACGCGTGCGCGCCGCGATCGCGGCGCTCGGCGCCGATCCCGACGCGCTGGAGGCGCTGATCATGCGCCTCGTCCACATCGTCGAAGGCGGCGAGCGGGCGCAGATGTCGAAGCGCAGCGGCGAGTTCGTCACGCTCGACGAGCTGGTCGACGACATCGGCGTCGACGCGGCACGCTGGTTCATGCTCTGGCGCAGCCACGACACGCCGGTCGACCTGGATCTCGAGCTGGCGCGGCGGGAGTCGAGCGACAACCCCGTCTACTACGTGCAGTACGCGCACGCGCGGATCGCCAGCATCCTTCGCAAGGCCGGGGGGGAGGCGGGCGAGCCCGGCGCGCCGACGCCCGGCACCGCGCTGCAGCCCGCCGAGCGCGACCTGGTCAAGCGCCTGCTCGAGTTTCCCGACGAGGTCCGCGAGGCGGCGGCGCGGCGCGCCCCCCATCGCATCTGCGCCTACTCGACGGCGGTCGCCGCCGACTTCCACGGGTTCTACCGCGACTGCCAGGTGGTCGGCGCCGAGGGGGAGGGCGTCGAGCGCTCGCGCCTCGGCCTCTGCCTGCTGGCGAAGCGGACGATCGCCGACAGCCTCGGGCTGCTCGGCATCTCCGCGCCAGAGCGGATGTGAGGGTCCTCGGCGAGATCCCGGCGCCGGGTCCGACCCCGCTGCGACCGGGCACGCTGCGGCGCTGCGACCAGACGGCGCTCGGCGGGGTCCTTGCGGCGCTGGACGGGGCGAAGGCGGTGCTGGTTACCGGCGACAGGCGCCGCAAGCGGGCGCTGGCGGTCGGCCTGGCCGCCGCCGCGGCGGCTTCCGGCACGCGCACGGCGCTGCTCGAGGGCGACCTCGGCGACCCGACCCTCGCCGAGGCGCTCGGCCTCGCGATCGCTCCCGGCCTGCGCGAGTACATGCGCGGCGAAGCCGAGGCGGGCAGCATCCTCAAGCCGCTCGCCCTGGCCGGACCTGGATCGGCGGCGGCGAGGGGCCCGCTGGTCTGCGTGGTCGCCGGCCGCCCGTCGGGCGACGGCGCGGCGCCGCACGCCTCGGATGGCTTCCGTCAGGCGATCGCGGGGCTGCGCGACGCGAACGAGCTGGTCCTGGTCGAGGGCCCTCCTCTGCCCGGCGCGGACGGCCCGCTGGCCGCAATGGCCGCGACGGTCGACGCGACGCTCGTCTGCGTCGGCGGTGCGGACGAGGTTCCCGCCCTTCCGGTGCCGGTCGCGGGCCTCGTCGTCCAGCCCGACCCGCCTCAGAGGTCGTAGCGCGCGAGGTCCGCGTCGAGCCGCTCGGCATCGTCGCCGCGCGGCGCGGGAGGGGCGGCGTCCTCGTCCGACCCCCCGTTCCCGCCTCGCCCGCCGGCGCGGCGCCAGCGGCCGACCCCGATCGCGAGCGCCAGCAGCGCAGCCGCGAAGGCGACCACCGGGACCAGGTAGGCCGAGAGGTCGAAGCCCGAGGCGCCGGGAACGGCGAGCACCCCGCGGCCGTACTCGGCGACGAGCGCGTCCTTGATCTGCTCCTTGCTCCTCCCCGCGGCGATCTGGCGGGCGACGAAGGCGCGCTGGCGCTCGGCCTGGGGCGATTCGGACAGCTCCAGCAGCGTCCCGCAGATCGGGCACATCACCTCGTCTTCGACGTCGGCGAGGCTGGTCTGCGCCGCTCCGCCCGTACCTGGGGCCAGCGCCGTCAGGACGAGCGCGATGGCGGCGACCAGGCCGGTGCGGGGCGCCTTTCTCACGCATAGCGACGAAAACGCGCCCCGGGCGGTCATCTGCGCCCCTCGACGATCGGGACGACCCGTTCGGCCAGGAAGCGCTCGTCGACCGGGCCGCGCCAGATCAGCGCCAGGCGGCCGCGCGGGTCGACGAGGAAGTTCTCCGGCACCCCGGTCGAGCCGAAGGCGGCGCTGCGCTCGTCGCCGACCGAGCGCAGCTGCGGGTAGGTCAGCCCGTATTCGCGGACGAAGGCGAGCGCGTCCTCGCTGTTGTCCTGCACGTCGATGCCGAGGACGGTCAGGTCCCGCTCGCGGAAGCGCCGCCAGAAGCGCTCCAGGTCGGGGGCCTCCTCGCGGCAGGGGAGACACCAGGAGGCCCAGAGGTTGACCAGGACCCAGCGGCCGCGATAGTCGGAGATCGAGCCCTCGCCCTCCCCCGCCAGCACCGGCAGGGACTGGTCGGGGACGGGATCGCCGAGCGAGATCGTCGCCTCGCCCTTGCTGAGCAGGCCGAAGCTGAGCAGGCCGATCACGGCGAGCACGGCGAGGGTGGCGACGAACGCGCGGGTGCCCACGGGCTGCGAAGGTTAGCCCGCGCCCGCTCGCCGCCCGCGTCGTAGAATCGTCGCTGCGCGGACGTAGCTCAGCTGGTAGAGCGCGAGCTTCCCAAGCTCGAGGTCGCGGGTTCGAGACCCGTCGTCCGCTTCGCACCCCTTCTGCTCGCGCCGCGCCGCTTCGAGCCGTTGCGCCGAGAGTGGCTCCGGGCGGGGCTCGAGTGGTCCACGACGCGGTAGAAGTGCTCGATCGCGCCGCGCACCTGTCGTTCCGCGACGATCCCGATCAGGCCGGCCTTGGCCAGCTCGGTCACGTGGTAGTTGACCGTGCTGAGCGGAGCCTGCAGCTCCAGGCTGAGGTCTTTCGGGGAAAGGGTCCGTCCCCCGTCGAGGCCGAGGACTTCCAGGATTGAAACCCGCAGAGGATGGGTATTGGCTCGTGCCAGAAGCTGCCAGTTCACGGCGGTCCTCACTTTCATTGACTAGGGGATACTGAAAAAAGATTATCCGAAATCATCAAAATCGGGTAATCACATCGGTAATCCGTCGAGATGCCGTCGAGAAGGGAGTTTTGGGTGAAGGCTGGAGCAGGAGTGCGGGGAACGATCGTCACGGCTGTTCTCGTGTTGACCGCCGCGTTTGCGGCGAGCGCGAGCGCCGCCACCATCGTCGGTCCCCAGGACCCGAACGACCCGCAGGTCGACAGTCCGTGGCAGGCGGGGACCTGCACGAAAGACGTCCCCACCTGCAGCGTCGCGACCCCGGACCAGTTCTTCGAACTCGCGGCCGGCCATCCTCCGGTCGGCTTCACCCAGTTCATCGTCAACCACATCCCGAACCCGAACCCGTTGCTGCCGGACATCCCCGAAGGCAACATCCGCACGCTGCGCGTGGACATCCCGACCGGGTTCACCGTCAACCCGCAGGCGACGACGGTGCGCTGCCAGCTCGCGCCGGAAGAGAGCCCGGCCGGTTGTCCCCCTGCCTCGAAAGTGGGGACCAGCATCGTCACCGCGACCAACCCGACCACCGGCTTTTCCCAGACCCTGCCCACCGCCGACGTCTTCAACATCGAACCCGAACCGGGCGAACCGGCCCGCTTCGGATTCAGCGTGCTCGGCAACGACGTGTTCCTCGACACCGACATCGAATGGGAGGGCGACTACCACGAGTACTTCACGATTCACGCGCACAAACTCGAACTTCCGATCCCCGGCTTCGAGGCGGCGCGGATCGCCAAAAACCGGCTCGTGTTCAACGGACGCGCGGGCGATGGGACCTTCCTGACCACGCCCCCGACCTGTCTCGGGCCGGCGGTCCCAGGGTCGCCGTTCGAGCACGTCTACTCCACCTGGCTCCGAACCGACTCCTTCGAGAAACCCGACCCCAATTTCCCGAACGGATCGGAATACGTCGAGTCGAAGATTCCGCGCAAACCGCCCGCATTCGAAACGTCGCCGAAAAATTGCGACGACATCCCCTTCGATCCGTCGATCACGGTGGTCCCCGGCACCGACCAGACCGATTCGCCGGCGGGCGCGACGGTGGTCGTCAACCTGCCTGAGATCAAAGGAGGGGAGAACCAGGCGACCTCCCACGTTCGCTCGGCCCGCGTGACGATGCCGGCCGGGATGGGTCTCAACCCGTCCGCCGCGAACGGCTTGGTCGCCTGCACGGACGAGCAGTTCGGCAAGGGGACCAGGAACCCGGTCGCCTGCCCGCCCGCGTCGCAGATCGGGACCGTCGCGGTCGACACCCCGCCGCTGCCCCCCGGGGCGCTGACCGGATCGGTCTACGTCGGGCAGCCGCTCAGCCGCGACCCGGCTTCAGGCGACCTCTACCGGATCTTCGTCACGGCGGAGTCGAGTCGGTACGACATCTCGGCCCGGCTGCTCGGCAAAGTCAGCGCCGACCCGCAGACCGGGCAGCTGACGACGACCTTCGACGACGGGCCCTTGGGTAACGGCCCGGGCAGGGTCCCACTGCCGGGACTGCCCCAGGTGCCCTTCGAGGCGTTCCGGCTGAGCTTCAACGGCGGCCCAAAGGCACCGTTGACCAGCCCGCCCACCTGCGGGCCGAACACGACCGCCTCGTCCCTGACGCCCTGGTCTTCGGCACAGGGAATCTCACCGGTCGGGGCACCCGACGGAAGCGGTCCTTCGCCGGATCCGCCCGCCACGCCCACGGCCGCCTTCGGCCTCGCCTCCCTGCCGGGCGGCGGCGACTGTCCTAAAACCCTGGCCGAGCGACCCTTCTCGCCGAGCTTCGCGACCGGGACGACCAACAAGAAAGCCGGTGCCTTCACGACGCTCTCGGTCGAGATGGGACGCGCCGACGGCCAGCAGGAGCTGAAGGCCGTCGACGTGACCCTGCCGCCCGGGCACACCGCAAAACTGGCGGGGCTCAAATACTGCCCCGAGTCCGCGATCGCCGCGGCGGCTGGCAGGAGCGGTGAGGAGGAGGCAGCCTCGTCTAGCTGTCCCGAGTCGAGCTTCGTCGGCAGCGCCGTCGTCAAGGCCGGCAGCGGCCCGGAGCCGCTCGAGATCGCCGGCAAGGCCTTCCTCGCCGGTCCCTACAGAGGGGCTCCCCTCTCCCTGGCATTCATCACCCCCGCGACGGCCGGCCCCTTCGACCTCGGCACCGTCGTCGAGAGAGTGGCGCTGTTCGTCGACCCGCGAACCGCCCAGATCCACGCCGTGTCGGACCCGATTCCGCATGTCTTCGGGGGCGCCCTGCTCAACATTCGCTCGGTCGTAGCCAAGACGGACCGGCCGCGGTTCTCGATCAATCCGACCAACTGCTCGCCGAAGAGCACTGCGGGCAGCCTCAAGGGCGGCGGCGCCAACCCGCTCGACGTCGCCGCGTTCAGCTCCTTCGCGGTCTCCTCGCCGTTCGACGTCAACGACTGCGACAAACTCGGCTTCAAACCGAAACTGTTCCTGCGCATCTTCGGCGCGATGAAACGGGCGAAGAACCCGAAACTGCGCGCCGTCTTCATCACCCGCAAAGAGGACGCGAACCCGGCGCGAGTGGCGGTGACGCTGCCGCGCTCGCTCTTCCTCGACCAGAGCAGCATCTCGAAAGTCTGCACCCGGCCCCAGTACGAGGCGCGCAACTGTCCGAAAAAATCGGTCTACGGCTACGCCCGCGCCTTCACGCCGCTGCTCGACAAGCCGCTCGAAGGCCCCGTGTTCCTGCGTTCGTCGGACAACGACCTACCCGACCTGGTTGCCTCGCTGCGCGGCCAGGTCGACATCGACCTGGCCGGGCGGATCGACGCCGTCAAAGGCCGGATCCGCAACACCTTCGACGTCGTGCCCGACGTGCCCGTCTCGAAGTTCGTCCTCGTCACGCGGGGCGGCAAAAAAGGCCTGCTGACCAACTCACGCAACCAGTGCCCGAAGAAAAAACGCACCAAAGGCGGCAAACGCGTCAAACCGGTGCGGGCGATCGCCAGGATCAAAGGCCAGAACGGCAAGAAAGCCAACCAGCGCCCGAAGCTGCGCACGGCCTGCGGCAAAAAAGGCAAAGGCAAAGGCAAAAAAGCGGGACGCGGCGGGCGGCGCTGAGAGGCCGTCGATCACCGTCTAGCCTCCCGCGTCGGTGCGCCCGACGCTTTCGGTCCTGATCGTCGCCTGGAACAGCCGCGAGGAGCTGGGCCGGACGCTGCCCGCGCTGCTGCGTGAGCTCGGTGAGGGAGACGAGCTGATCGTCGTCGACAACGGCTCCGAGGACGGGACGCCCGAGTCCGTCGAAGCACTGGCCCCCGCGGCGAAGGTCCTGCGCAGCGGCCGCAACCTCGGCTTCGCGGCGGGCTGCAACGCGGGCGCCGAGCGTGCGACGGGCGACCTGCTCGCGATCCTCAACCCCGACGCGGCGCCGAGGCTGGGTTGGGGGGAGGCGATCCGCCGGCCGCTGGTCGACGGGCGCGGCTGGGCCGCCTGGCAGGCGCTGGTCGCCGACGAGGGCGGCACGCGGATCAACTCCGCCGGCAACCCGATCCACTTCACTGGGATCGTCTGGGCCGGCGGGCACGGAGAGCCGATCGAGGCGGCGCCCGCGGCGGGCGAGGTGCCGGTCCTCTCGGGCGCCTGCCTGGCGATCCCGCTGGCGACCTGGAGGGCGGTCGGAGGCTTCCCGGAGCGCTTCTTCCTCTACCACGAGGACGTCGACCTCTCGCTGCGGCTCCGCCTCGGCGGCGGCAAGCTGGGGATCGAACCGGCAGCGGTCGTCGACCACGACTACGAGTTCGGCGCCCGCGAGCACAAGTGGCGCTGGCTCGAGCGCAACCGCTGGGCCTTTCTGATCCGCGTCTACCCGACGCCAGTGCTCGCCCTCGTCGCACCGGCCCTGCTGGCGACCGAGCTGGCGCTGGTCCCGGCCTCGATCGCGGCCGGATGGGGCCGCCAGAAGCTCGCGGCGAGCGGCGAAGCCATCCGCTGGCTGCCGAGCCTCCTGCGCGAGCGGCGGCGAGTCCAGGCGGGCCGCAAGGTCAGCGCAGCCGAGTTCGCCTCCTGGCTGACCCCCGACCTCGACTCGCCCTTCATTCCCGCCGCGGCGCGTTCGGGGGCGGTGCGGGCCGCGCTACGGGGCTATTGGTGGGCCGTGGGGCTTCTGCTTCGTCGCAGCCGACTTTGACCACGCTTCAGCGTGGTGAATCTCCGATACGGGGCGATCAGGTCGGCTGGCTGGTCGGCCGGATCAGGATCTCGTTGACGTCCACGCCCGCCGGCTGCTCCATCGCGTAGATCACCGCCCGGGCGATGTCGTCGTCGCGCAGCGCCCACTCGCCGGGCCGGTTGTCGAAGAAGGGCGTGTCGACCATGCCGGGCTCGATCAGCGTGACGCGGATCGCGTGGTTCTCGTGCATCTGCCGCAGCTCGGCGCGCAGCGCCTCGCCGATTGCCGTCGCCGCCCACTTGGTCGCCGAGTAGAGCGATCCGGGCAGGGCCCGGCGCCCGGCCACCGAGCTGGTGATCAGCACGTGCCCGTCGCCGCGCTCGAGCAGGTGGGGGAGGGTCGAGCGGATCGTCAGCGCGACGCCATAGACGTTGGTCAGCACCATCGAGCGCCAGTGCTCGGGCGACTCCTCGAGGAAGCCGCGGGTCGCCCCGAAGCCGGCGTTGGCGAAGACCGCGTCGATCCGGCCGAAGGCGCCGAGGCCGGCCGCGGTCGTCGCCTCGACCTCGTCCCACTCCGTCACGTCGCACTGCACGGCGATCGCCCGCTCCGGGCCGCCCAGCCCGTCGGCCAGCTCCTGGAGCGGCTCCAGCCGCCGCGCCGCCAGCACGAGCCGGTGGGTCCCGGCCGCCGCCCGCGCCGTGGCGGCGCCGATGCCGCTGTTCGCACCGGTGATCAGCAGGACGGGATCGCTCTGTGCAGCCGCCATCGCCCTCGATTCTTCCAGGGCGGTCGAGGTTGTGCTCGGTATGCGGGGACAAGCTCGACCGCCCTGGCGGTCCGGCCGGCCACCCGCGACCGGGGGGTTGCGATAATTGGCCGTCCGTGGACCCGGCCCGCAAGCGAAAGATCCGGCTCGTCGTCGCGCTCGGCACCGCCGTCCTGCTCGCCGCCGCGCTCGTCTACACGTCCTTCAGCGCCTCGACCGAGGCGAAGGAGCCCTCGCAGCTGCTCGCCGCCGCGCCGGGGACCAGCTACGAGCTGACCGGGCGCGTCGTCAAGGGCAGTGTCCGGCACGAGGGCGAGGGGCTGCGCTTCCGGGTCGCCGACCGAGACGACGCGAGCAAGAGCATCCCGGTCACCTACAGCGGGACCGTCCCCGATCCGTTCCGGGGCGGGCGCGAGATCATCCTCACGGGCACCGTCGAGGACGGCGTCTTCGTCGGCGAGCGCGACACGCTCGTCACCAAGTGCCCGTCGAAGTTCACGACGGACAGCCCGCCCACGAATGCCAGCTGAGGTCGGCAGCGCCGCCCTGGCGCTCGCCTTCCTGACCGCGATCTTCGCCGCCGTCGCGGCGCTGGTCGGCAGCCGCGGCGAGCGCCGCTGGGTCGACGCCTCGCGCCGCGCGGTCTACGCGCTCTGCGCGCTGCTCACCCTCTGCGTGGTCGTCCTCGAGGTCGCCTTCGCCAGCGACGACTTCTCGTTCGAGCTGGTCCAGCAGCACTCCTCGATCGACACGCCCGCCTTCTACAAGCTGGGGGCGATGTGGTCGAGCCAGGAGGGCTCGCTGCTGCTCTGGGCCTGGGTGCTCTCGATCGCCTCCTCGGCGGCGCTCTACGCGACGCGCGGCAGGCTGCGCGAGGTCGTCCCTTACGCCACCGCGACGATGGCCGGCGTCGCCGCCTTCTTCACCGGCCTGATGCTCTTTGGCAGCGGCGTCGACCCCTTCGCGACGCTCGGCTCCCCGCCTCCTGACGGCGTCGGCCTCAACCCGCTGCTGCGCCACCCGAGCATGATGATCCACCCGCCGATGCTCTACTCGGGGTACGTCGCCTTCACGATCCCCTTCGCCTTCGCGGTCGGCGCCCTGGCGGCACGGCGCCTCGATGCGGCCTGGATCCGCTCGACCCGTCGCTTCGCGCTGATCGCCTGGGCCTTCCTCGGGCTCGGCCTGCTGCTCGGCGCCCGCTGGTCCTACACGGAGCTCGGCTGGGGCGGCTACTGGGCTTGGGACCCGGTCGAGAACGCGGCGCTGATGCCCTGGCTGACCGGCACGGCGTTCCTGCACTCGATCATGGTCCAGGAGAAGCGCGGCATGCTGAGGGTCTGGAACGTCTCGCTGATCGTCGGCACCTTCGCGCTGGCCCTGCTCGGCACCTTCCTCGTCCGGTCGGGCGTCCTGCAGTCGATCCACGCCTTCGGCGACAGCACCGTCGGCCCCTACATCCTCGGCCTGATCGCGGTCGTGCTGCTCGGCTCGACGGCTCTGATCGTCTCCCGGCTCGACGAGCTGCGCTCGCCGAAGCGGATCGACTCGCTCGCCTCGCGCGAGGCCGTCTTCCTGGTCAACAACCTGCTGCTCGTCGCCCTCTGCGCGACGATCTTCTGGGGCACCTTCTTCCCGCTGATCTCCGAGCTGTTCACCGGCGAGAAGGCGTCCCTGGCGGCGCCGTGGTTCGACCAGTACACGACCCCGCTCGCCGTCCTCCTCGTCCTCTTCACCGGGATCGGGCCGCTGCTCGCCTGGCGCCGGATCAGCTGGGCGTCGGCCCGGCGCGTGTTCGTGGCGCCGGCGGTCGTCGCGGCGGCGACCGGGATCCTCCTCGCGCTGGCGACCGATGCGGCGCGCAGCCCCTGGGCGCTGGCGCTGTTCGTCTTCGCCGCCTTCTCCCTGACCGGCCTGGCGCAGGAGGTCTGGCGCGGCGCCGCGGCGAGCCGCACGCTCGCCGGCGGCTCGATCCCCGCGGCGCTGCTCGCGGTCACCTCGCGCAACCGGCGCCGCTACGGCGGCTACCTCGTCCACGCGGGCGTCGCGGTGCTGCTGATCGGGATCGCCGCGTCGTCGAGCTTCCAGACCAAACGCGACCTGACGCTGCGGCCGGGGGAAAGCGCCGTGGTCGAAGGGCGCACCGTCGAGTACGAGCGGGCGACGGTGCGGGTCGACCGCGAAGCGCTCACCCTCGGCGCGGTCCTCGCGGTCGAGCAGGGCGGCGAGCGGGTGGCGACGCTGCGTCCCAGCCGCCGCTACTTCCGTCCCAGCGCGGCGGAAACGGGGACGATCGCGAGCTTCTTCGACGGCGAGGCGACCAGCGAGGTCGGCCTGGACGCGGGCGCCGGCAGCGATCTCTGGACCGCGGTGCAGCCCGACATCGGGCCGATCAGGGGGCGTGCACAGGCGGCGGACGAGGGCTTCCGCGCCTGCGTGGGCGGCGATCCCGGCACGCCGCCGCAGTGCCGGGCGCTGTCGCGCCTGATGCGCGCGGCGGCGGCGAATCCTCGGCTCCAGCCGGTCGCGCTGGCGCAGATCGACGCGCTCCAGGCGGCGACCGCCGAGCGGCTGGCGCAGAGCTACGTCTCCGAAGCGGGCACCGCGACCTTCCGCGTGATCGTCGACCCGCTCGTCACCTGGGTCTGGATCGGGGGCCTGATCGCCCTGACCGGTGCGCTGATCGCGATCTGGCCCGCCCGCCGGGCCCGCCGGGGCTTCGGCCCCGGTGGCGAGCTGGAGGCGCTGAAGGAAGCGAAGTACCGCGAGATCCGCGACGCCGAGCTCGACCACGCGGCCGGCAAGCTCTCCGACGAGGACTTCGCCCTGCTCGATGCCGAGCTGCGCCGCGAAGCGGTCGAGATCCTCGACCGAGCGAACGGCGACCGGCCGGAGGAGAAGACCGCCGGCCCGGTCTAGATCTTCAGCAGGACCAGCGTGTTGACGACGAAGAGGACCGCGAAGAAGATCGTCGCCCGGTCCAGGTTGCGCTCGACCATCGAGCCGCCGCCGAAGGAGCTGCCGCCGCCGCCGATGCCGAAGGCGCCCGAGAGCCCCGCGTCTTTCCCGGAGTGCAGGAGCACGAGGAAGATCACGATCACTGCGATGACCACCTGGAGGAGCGAGAGCAGGAAATACATGAGGGCGGATGGTAGCGGCAGCCGCGAGCTTGGGCTTGGACAGGAAGCCGCCAGCCTGTTGCATCTCTTTACAAAAGCAGCTATCGTGTAAAGCACGCTGACGATCAAGCTGGCTGTGACAAGGAGGGGCGATGGAGGCACACGCGCATTCGCATGACGAGGGGATTGAGCTGAACCCGGCCGGCTGGGCCGACTCGAAGCGGTACGCCTGGCTGCTCGGCCTGATCGTCCCGGCCCTGCCGTTCATCGCCTGGGCCTGGGTCGAGCTGACCGGCCTTGGCATCTTCTGGTTCTTCGGCCCGATCCTCGTCTTCGTGGTCTTCCCGCTGCTCGACGCGATCGTCGGGATGGACGCCGAGAATCCGCCCGACAGCACCATCAAGTGGCTCGAACAGGACCGCTACTACCGCTGGTGCACCTACGTCTTCATCCCGCTCCAGTACGCCGGCCTCGTCTTCGCCTGCTGGTTGTGGGCGGAGGGAGGGCTCTCGACGGTGGAGAGCATCGGCCTCGCCCTGACGATGGGGACGGTCAGCGGGATCGCGATCAACACCGCCCACGAGCTGGGCCACAAGCGGGCCAGCCTCGAGAAGTGGCTGAGCAAGGTCGCGCTCGCGCAGAGCGGCTACGGCCACTTCTTCATCGAGCACAACCGCGGCCACCACGTCCGCGTCGCGACCCCCGAGGACCCGGCCAGCGCCCGGATGGGGGAGAGCTTCTGGGCCTTCCTGCCGCGCACCGTCTCGGGCAGCCTCGGCTCGGCGTGGGGGCTGGAGCGGACCCGGCTGGCGCGGCTCGAGCGCTCCCCGTGGTCGATCCACAACGACATCCTCCAGGCCTGGGCGATGACCGTCGGCCTCTTCGCCGTCCTCGCCGTCGCCTTCGGGCCGGTCGTCCTGCCCTATCTGCTGCTCCAGGCGGTCGTCGGCTTCTCCCTGCTCGAGGTCGTGAACTACCTCGAGCACTACGGGCTGCGGCGCCAGAAGCGCGAGGACGGGCGCTACGAGCGCTGCCTCCCCGAGCACAGCTGGAACAGCAACAACGTCGCCTCCAACGTGCTGCTCTACCACCTGCAGCGCCACAGCGACCACCACGCCAACCCCACCCGCCGCTACCAGGCGCTCCGCCACGTCGACCAGGCCCCGCAGCTGCCGACCGGCTACGCGGGGATGATCGTGCTCGCCTGGTTCCCGCCGCTCTGGCGCCGAGTCATGGACCGTCGCCTGCTCGACCACTACGACGGGGACCTGACGCGCGCCAACATCGAGCCGCGGGTCGCCGCCAAGGTGCTGGCCCGCTACGGGGCGGCGTCGTGAGCGCCTGGCGCTGCCCGGGCTGCGGCTACGTCTACGACGAGGAGGCCGGTCACCCGCGCGAGGGGTTCCCGGCGGGGACGCCGTGGAGCGAGGTGCCCGACGACTGGCACTGCCCCGACTGCGGGGTGCGCGACAAGGTCGACTTCGAGCCCGCGGACGGATGACGGCCGCCGCTGCGACCACGGCCGCCCCGGCGGGAGCCCGGACCCCCTATCCGCAGGCGGCGCGGCAGCTGCTGCGCGAGACCCTGTTCGCGGCGGCTCGCGACGACCTGCAGCGGCGCTCGTGGTCGGAGATCACGATGGCCGACGTGGCCGGCGCGGCCGGCGTCAGCCGCCAGACCCTCTACAACGAGTTCGGCAGCCGCGACGAGTTCGCCCAAGCCTTCGTGATCCACGAGGGCGAACGCTTCATGGACGGGGTCGATGCGGCGGTTCGCGAGCACCTCGACGATCCCCGCGCCGCGGTCGGCGCCGCCTTCGAGGCCTTTCTGCGCACCGCCGGGGAGGACCCGCTGGTCCGCGTCCTGCTCAGCGATGACGGCACCGGCGGCATGCTGCCCTTCGTCACCACGCAGGGGATGCCGGTCGTGCAGTGGGCCACGGCCCGCCTGACCGCGACGATCGAGGAGGGCTGGCCCGAGGCGCCCCCCGCCAAGGCGCGCCTGCTCGCCGAGTCGCTGGTCCGCCTCGCGATCAGCCACGTGACCGCTCCGGGTGAGACGCCGGACGCCACCGCAGCCGCCACCCAGGAGCTGCTCGGGCCGTTCATCGACGAGGCGCTCGGGACGACCTGACGATCCTTCGCGTGCGGCTAGTCGCAGGCGAAGCCGAAGTCGAGCACGCCGCGCCGCTGGGCGCCCTCGGGCTTCCTCGCGAGCAAGTATTCGAGCCGCCGGTAGGCGAGGACGCGACCGCACGGCCGCGGATCGCTGAGGATCACCGTGACCGGGATCCGGGTAATCGTGCCCGAGGCGCAGAAGGGCTTGCAGTCGTTGTAGGGGAAGATGCCTCGTCCCACCGCCCGGGGACCGTCCCAGCCGCGCCAGCCATGCAAACGCTGGATCACCTGGCTGGCGCCGGTCGCGATCCAACGGGGCGTTCGGGTCAGGCGTTCCGCCGTGTCGATGAAATAGACCTTGCGCGCCGCGTCGGAGGCGTCCGCGGCTCCGACGCGCGAGGTACCGGAGCGATCAGCGACGGTGCCTCCGAGCGGGCTAGCGGGCGCGGAAGGCGTCAGGACAAGGAGGGCACCTGAGGCCAGCACTGCGCATACGATTCGAGCATTCAGGAGTTCATAGCGCATGAGCCGCATCCTGCCAGATGCGGCGATGGCATGGCGGCGCTGCTGCTTGGGCACACGTTGGTCGGCGGCTCCGAGGTCAGACCTCGACGATCAGCGTGACCGGGCCGTCGTTGACCAGGGCGACGCCCATACAGGCGCCGAAGACGCCCTTGGCGGCACCGAGACGGTCGCAGAACCGGTCGTAGAGCGGCTCGGCCTGCTCGCCGGGAGCGGCCTGGACGTAGCTGGGCCGGTTCCCCTTGCGCGTGTCGCCGTAGAGGGTGAACTGGCTGACGCAGAGCACCCCACGCTCGCCGAGCGGCTCGTTCATGCGGCCCTCGGCGTCGTCGAAGATCCGCAGGGCGCGCACCTTGTCGGCGAGCCGATCGGCCTCGGCCTCGCCGTCCTCCCGGCTGACCCCGAGCAGGACCAACATCCCCGGGCCGATCTGCGCCACCCGCTCGCCCTCGACGTCGACGGCGGCCTGGCTGACCCGCTGGACCAATGCCCTCAAGAGGTGGCGGCCGGCCCTACTCGCCGAACTCGAACATCTCGCTGAGGAATGACTTGCGCTTGCGCTTGCGCGCGTCGCCGTGGCCCTTGACCTCGGGCGCGCGGCGGAACTCGTCGTCGTCCTGCGACCACGGCGCAGAGCTGAGCCGCTCGACGATCTTGTCGAGCTCGCCCCGGTCGAGCCAGACCCCCCGGCACTGCGGGCAGTAGTCGATCTCCACGCCCTGACGATCGCCCATCTTCAACTCGGTCCCATCGACTGGACACTGCATGCTCCGCTCCTTGGTCGCTGCCGAGCGCCGAGAATACTCTTCACATTGCGCTCACAGGTCCAGGCGGTAGCCGACGCCGCGCACGGTCGTGATGCGTCCCGCGTGCTCGGAGCCGAGCTTCGCCCGCAGCCGCCGCACGTGCACGTCGACGGTGCGGGCGCCGCCGTAGTAGTCGTAGCCCCAGACGCGGTTGAGCAGCGCCTCGCGCGAGAAGACCCTGCCGGGGTGGGTGACGAGGAAGCGCAGCAGCTCGTACTCCTTGAACGCGAAATCGATCGGCTCGCCGTCGACCGTCACCTGATAGGTGGCGAGGTTGACCTCCAGCGATCCGGCCCGCACCGTGCGGGCTTCCTCACCGCCGCCGAGCCGCCTCCGGGCGCGCACGATCCGCGCCTCCAGCTCGGCGGGCGTGAAGGGGGTGACCAACAGCTCCTCGGAGACCGGCACCCGTCCGTCGAGATCCTCGTGCCTGACCGAGAGCAGGATCGGGACGTCCGCGAAGGCGGCGTCGTCTCGCAGGCGGGTGCAGAACGACTCGTCGCCGATCACCACCGCCAGGTCCGGCGGGCGCGCCGCCGCGCCGTCGCCCGCATTCGGGCGCGGGTCGCCGTTCACCTCGAGGAGCCGCGGCGTGAAGCCGAGCTCGGCCACCTCCGCGGCCATCCGGGACGCGCGGTCGGGGGCGTGACTGTAGATCCATGCGTCCGCCACCGCTGCTCACAGACGACGCAGGTAGCGGTCGCGGTCGAAGTCGGTCACGGTCGCTCGGTAGGAGTCCCACTCCGCGCGCTTGTTGGCGACGAACCACTCGCAGAGCCGGTCGCCGAGGGTGTCGCGCGCCAGCTCGGAGGCGTCGAAGAGCGCGGTCGCCTCGCCGAGATCGCTTGGCAGCCGCCGCTCGCCATCGCCCGGGGCGGTCGCCTCGTCACCCTCGGGACCCAGCTCGTAGCCGCGCTCGATCCCCCGCATGCCGGCCGCGAGGACGAGCGCGAACAGCAGGTAGGGGTTGGCGGCGGAGTCGGGTGAGCGCAGCTCGATCCTCGCCGTGTCGGGCTTTCCCGGGCGCCCGGCGGGGACCCTGATCAGAGCGCTGGTGCCATCGCGGGTCCAATCGACGTGGGTGGGCGCCTCCATCCCGGCGGCGAGGCGCTTGTAGGAGTTGACCCACTGGTTGGAGACCGCGGCCGTCTCCGCGGCGTGGGCGAGCAGGCCGGCCAGGAACCGGGGGCCGCGCTCGTCGCCCGCGTCCTCGCCGGCTGCGAAGAAGAGGTTGTGCTCGCCCTCGTGGAGGGAGAGGTGGAGGTGCATCCCGCTGCCGCTGAGGCCGTCGAGGGGCTTCGGCATGAAGGTGGCGAACAGGCCGAGGTCGCGGGCCACCTCCTTGAGGACGATGCGGAAGGTGGTTATCGCGTCGGCCATCGACAGCGGGTCGGTGTGCTTGAGGTGGATCTCGTGCTGGGAGGGAGCGACCTCGTGATGCGAGGCGGTCACGGGGATGCCCATCTGCTCCAGATGCTCGATCGCGCGGCGCCCGAAGTCGCTGACCACGTCCTGGACGGTGAGGTCGAAGTAGCTGCCGTCGTCGAGCGGCACGGGAGGCCCGTTGGGCTCCTGGTTCTCGCCGAAGAGGAAGAACTCGATCTCGCAGCCGACCTGCAGCGTCAGCCCCAGCCCGGCGGCCTGGTCGAGGACGCGGCAGAGGGCCTGACGGCTGTCGCCGGCGAACGGCTCGCCGTCGGGCGTGCGCAGCTCGCAGCACATCCGCGCCACCCGCGGCTCGGTCCAGGGCAGCACCTGGAAGGAGCGCGGGTCCGGCCAGGCGTAGACGTCGCGTTCGGAGCTCCGCGCGCCGGCCTCGATCGCCGATCCGTCGACGCCCACCCCTTCCAGCAGCGCCGGCTCCAGCTCGGAGACCGGGACCGAGAGGCTCTTGAGCGAGCCGACCACGTCGACGAACCAGAGCCGCACGAAGCGCACCCCGCGCTCCTCGACCACGCGCATCACGTACTCGGCGTCGTCCTTCACGGAGCCAGCCTAGGTTCGGTCGCACGGGTCCCGGTTCGCCCCCTGTCCAAAATCGGGAGGGATCGCATCGCCGCGCTGGCTGGATGTGTTTCGAGCCGGTTTCGAGCCCGTGGGGGCGATGCGGCGACGGCGCTGCTCACACCGAGGCGTGTGCCAGGCTCGGTATCCGCCGCGTCGCGAACTCCCTGCGCAGGTAGAAGAACCAGGTCGTCGCCGCGAAGACGAAATAGGCGGCGAAGAAGACCCAGAGCGCCGGGATCGACCAGTCGGCGTTCGCCTCCGCGCTGAGGCTCGCCTGGCGCAGCACGACCTGGATCAGGAAGCCGCCGAAGGCGCCGACGGCGCCGGCGATCCCGATCGTCGCCGCCGCCCGGCGCTTGAAGTCGACCGCGGTTCGCTCGGGCTCGAGCCCCTTCGCCTCGGCCTCGCCGCGGCCGAGGGCGGCGAAGATCGAGGGGATCATCCGGTAGGTCGAGCCGTTGCCCATCCCGGCGAGCAGGAAGATCGCCATGAAGGAGCCGAAGAAGAGCGGGAAGCTGCGGTTGCCGACCCCGGCGATCGCCAGGAGGGTGAAGACGCCCATGCCGACGAAGCACCAGAGGGTGACCTTGGCCCCGCCGAGCCGGTCCGAGAGCCAGCCGCCGAGCGGCCGGGCGAGGGAGCCGATCAGCGCTCCCACGAAGCCGAGCCCTGCGAGGTAGGTGGCGATGAACGGATGACCGGCGAGGAACTCCGGGAAGGTGTTCTTGATCACCAGCGGCAGCGCGAACGAGTAGCCGATGAAGGAGCCGAAGGTGCCGATGTAGAGGAGGGACATCACCCAGGTCTGGCCGTGCCGGAGCGCCTTGACGTAGGAGCCGGTGTCGGCCTTCGCCTCGGTGAGGCTGTCCATGTAGCGCCAGGCGCAGAGGCCGGCGAGGACCACGAACGGGATCCAGATCAGCCCGGCGTAGGCGAGGTGCACGTCGTGCTCGGGCAGCTTGACCGCCGCGGTCGGCACGCCGACGATCAGGACCAGCGGCACGAGGAGCTGGGTGATCGCGACCCCGAGGTTGCCCCCGGCGGCGTTGAGGCCGAGGGCAAAGCCCTTGCGCCGTTCGGGATAGAAGAAGGAGATGTTGGCCATCGACGAGGAGAAGTTGCCGCCGCCGAAGCCGGCGGTCGCGGCGCAGCCGAGCAGGACCCAGAATTGGACGCCGTGGCCCTGGGAGAGCAGCCAGCCGCTCGGCACCAGGAAGGCGAGCAGCAGGCAGGGGATGAGCAGGAGCGAGGCGCTGATCGTCGTCCACAGCCGCCCGCCCAGGCGCGGCACCGCGAAGGTGTAGGGGATCCGCAGGGTGGCGCCGATCAGGTTCGGGACCGCCGTCAGCCAGAACTGCTCGGCGAGCGACAGCGAGTAGCCGGCGTTGCCGAGGTTGATCACGACGATCGTCCACAGCACCCAGACGCTGAAGCCGATGTTCTCGGCGAAGATCGAGAAGATCAGGTTCTTGCGGGCGATGCTGCTGCCCGTCGTCTCCCAGAACCGCTCGTCCTCGGGTTCCCAGCTGTCGATCCAACGGCCTCTCGTCAATGCGCTCACGGTGCCTCCGAAGTCGGGTTGCGGATGGCCGCCGAAGCTAGGGGTGTTCCGTATCGACTCCGTGACCTCCGTGTTTCGGGCTTGTCACGTAACGAGCAGTTCACGGAGACGACCCAAGCTCGAAACGGCCGCGACCCAGTGGCGAAATCCCCGGGGGGCACGATCGGTCGGTGCCCGAGCAGGTCCGCACCCAGTGCCCCTACTGCGGCGTCGGCTGCGGGCTGATCGCTCGCCGCCGCGGCGACCGGCTCGACGCGGTCGAGGGCGATCCGATCCACCCGGTCAACCGCGGCCGCACCTGCCGCAAGCCGCTCGAGCTGGCGAGCGCGGTGCACGCCGCCGATCGCGCGACGGCGCCGCTGCTGCGCGAGCGGCGCGACCTGCGCTTCCGCGAGGCGAGCTGGGACGAGGCGATCGGCCGGCTCGCCGCGCGGCTGCGCGCGATCGTCGCCGAGCACGGTCCCGACGCCGTCGCCTTCTACATCTCCGGCCAGCTGCTGACCGAGGACTACTACGCGGTCAACAAGCTCGCCAAGGGCTTCCTCGGCACCAACAACGTCGACTCCAACTCGCGGCTGTGCATGTCCTCGGCCGTTGCCGGCTACAGCGGCGCCTTCGGCTACGACGGGCCGCCGGCCGCCTACGCCGACATCGGCCTGGCCGACTGCCTGCTGCTGCTCGGGACCAACACCGCCGCCTGCCACCCGATCGTCTGGTCGCGGATCCGCGAGCGGCGCTCGGAAGGGGCGTGCGTGATCTGCGTCGACCCGCGCCCGACGCCGACCGCGCGCGAGTCGACCCTGCACCTGCCGGTTCGGCCCGGCACCGACCTGGCGCTGCTCAACGCGATGCTGCACGTGATCGACCGCGAGGGCCTGGTCGACGAGGCCTTCGTCGCCCGCAGCACCTCCGGCTGGGAGGAGGCGCTAGAGGTCGCCCGCGAGTGGTCGCCGCGCCGCGCCGGCGAGGTCTGCGGGGTCGAGCCGGCGCTGATCGAGGAGGCGGCGCGGCGCTTCGGCACCGGCCCGCGCTCGATGGCGCTCTGGTCGATGGGGGCGAACCAGTCGCGCGTCGGCACGCTGAAGAACCGCGCCCTGATCAACCTCTGCCTGGCGAGCGGGCAGATCGGCCGGCGCGGGGACGGGGCCGCTGTCGCTGACCGGCCAGCCGAACGCGATGGGGGGCCGGGAGACCGGCGGGCTGGCCCACCTGCTGCCCGGCTACCGGCGCGTCGAGGACGAGCGCGACCGGGCCGAGATGGCCCGGCTGTGGGGGCTCGACGAGTCGGCGGCCGGGATATCGCCGCGGCCGGGACTGCCCGCGGTCGAGCTGTTCGACGCCCTGCGCGACGGCACGGTGAAGGCGGTCTGGATCGTCGCCACCAACCCGGCCGTCTCGCTGCCCGACTCGGGCCGCGCCCGCGAGGCGCTGGAGCGGGCCGAGCTGGTCGTCGTCCAGGACGCCCACCACCCGACCGAGACCTCAGCGCTGGCCGACGCGGTGCTGCCGGCCGCGGCCTGGCCGGAGAAGCAGGGGACGATGACCAACTCCGAGCGTCGGGTCGGGCTGGTGCGCAAGCTGCTCGACCCGCCCGGCGAGGCGCTGCCCGATTGGCGGATCTTCGCCCGCCTGGCGCAGGAGCTCGGCTACGGGGAGCACTTCGCCTGGCGCGGGCCCGACGAGGTCTTCGCCGAGTTCGCCGCCTGCACGGCCGGGCGGCCCTGCGACGTCAGCGGGATCGACCATGAGCGCCTCGCGAACACGGGAAGCGTGCAGTGGCCGTGCCCGGACCCGCGCTCGCCGGGGAGGGAGCGCCTCTACGAGACCGGCCGCTTCCCGACCGCCGACGGACGCGCCCGCTTCGCGCCGACCCCGCCGTCCGGGCCGGCCGAGGCGCCGGACGACGAGTACCCCCTGACCCTCACCACCGGGCGCCTCGCCGAGCACTGGCACACGCTGTCGCGGACCGGCAAGTCCGCCCGCCTCACGCGCCGCGGCCTCCGAGCCGTGGCTGGAGCTGAGCCCGCCCGACGCGGAGCGGATCGGCCTGCGGGAGGGGGCGCGGGCGCGGATCGTCTCGCGGCGCGGCGAGACGATCATGCGGGTAAGCGTCACCGAGGGACTGCGCGAGGGCGTCGCCTTCGCGCCCTTCCACTGGGGCGCCCGCCACGCCCGGCCGGGGGCGGGCCAGGCCAACGCGGCGACCAACCCGGTCGTCGACCCGACCTCCAAGCAGCCGGAGCTGAAGGCGGCCGCGGTGCGGGTCGAGCCGGTGGCGGACGCCGCCGTCGCCGCCAGGCGGCGGCGCTCCCACCCGCGGCGCCTGCTGGTGGTCGGCTCCGGGATGGCGGCGCTGGAGACGGTCGAGGAGGTGCTGAAGCGCACCGAGCCCGGCGCCTGGCGGGTGACGATGCTCGGCGAGGAGCCCGGCGCCCCCTACAACCGGATGCAGCTCTCGAAGCTGCTCGCCGAGGAGATCGGCGCGGAGGCCCTCGAGCTGCGGCCGCCGGCCTGGTTCGCCAAGCACGGAGTCGAGCTGCGCGGCGGCTGCCCAGCGACGCGGATCGACCCCGAGCGCCGCCGCGTCCTCGCCGGCGACGGCGGCGAGGACGGCTACGACGCGCTGGTGATCGCCACCGGCTCGCGCCCCTTCGTGCCGCCGATCCCCGGCGCCTCCGAGCCGGGCGTGCTCACCTTCCGCACGCTCGCCGACGTGGCGGCGATCGACGAGCGCCGCCCGCGCCGCCCGCCGCGCCGTCGTGATCGGCGGCGGGCTGCTCGGGCTGGAGGCGGCCGCGGGGCTGCGTCGCCACGGAGTCGCGGTCACCGTCGTCGAGGCGGCTCCCCGCCTGATGCCGCAGCAGCTCGACCCGGCGGCGGCGGCGATGCTGGCGACGGCGCTGGCGGGACTCGGCATCGAGAGCGCCTGCGGCGTCGGGGTCGAGCGCTGCGGCGCCGACGGGGTCGCGCTGGCCGACGGCCGCGAGCTCGAGGCGGAGCTGACCGTCGTCGCCGCCGGGGTCCGGCCCGAGACCTCGCTCGCCGCCGAGGCGGGGATCGAGGTCGAGCCGCGGCATCGTCGTCGACGACGAGATGCGCGACCAGCGCGCCCGCGGTCTGGGCGGTGGGCGAGTGCGCCGAGCACCGCGGCATCGTCTACGGGCTCTGGGCGCCGCTCGCCGAGCAGGCGCGGGTCGCCGGCGCGTCGGTCAGCGGCGACCCCGCCGCGTTCCACCGGCGAGCCGGCGGCCACGAACCTCAAGGTGGCGGGCATCGACCTCTTCGCCGGTGGCGAGCGACGGCGGCGGCGACGAGCTGCGTCTGGATCGACGGGCGGCGCGGCGTCTACCGCAAGCTGATCCTCGACGGCGAGCGACTGGTCGCGGCGATCCTGCTCGGCGACGTCGCCGGCGCCCGCGAGCTCTCCGCCCTGCTGCGCAGCGGCGAGGCCGTGCCGGAGCGGCTGCTGGCGCCACCCGGCGCCGCCGCGGAGTCCCCGGCCGCGGAGCCCGGCGACCTCGTCTGCAGCTGCAACGCGGTCACCCGGGGCGAGATCGAGGCTGCGATCCGCGCCCGCGGCCTGCGCTCGGCGCTCGCGGTCGGCCGCGAGACGCGCGCCGGCACCGGCTGCGGCTCCTGCGTCGCGGACGTCGAGGCGATCCTGCACGAGCAGGATTCATCGACCCGAAACAGAGACGTGACGGACGCGAAACGGTTGCGGTCCAGGATGCCCGCATGAGGTCCGGCGGAATCGTCGTGGTCGGCGGCGGCATCGCCGGCCAGTCGCTCTGCGAGGCGATCCGCGAGCGCGACCGCGAGGTGCCGCTGACGCTGCTCTGCGGCGAGCCGCGCCTGCCCTACGACCGCGTCCGCCTCTCCGAGCTGCTGGTCTCCGGCGAGGCCCCGGCCGCCCTCGCCGCTGCGCCCCCGGGAGTGGTACGAAGACCGCGAGGTCAAGACGCTGCTCGGTCGCCGGGTCGTCCACCTCGACGCCGGCCTGCGCCGGCTGACGCTCGAAGACCGGCGAAGAGATCCCCTACGACCGGCTCGTCCTGGCGACCGGCTCGGAGCCGCTGATGCCGCCGCTGCCCGGCCTCGACCTGCCCGGCGTGCTCCCCTTCCGCGGCCCCGAGCGACTGCGAGGCGATCCGCGCCGCCGCCGCGCGAGGGCGCCGCCCGGGTCGCGGTGATCGGCGGCGGCCTGCTCGGGCTGGAGGCGGCGTACGGCGTCGCCGCGCAGGGCTGCCCGGTGACCGTCGTCCACCTGATGGACCGCCTGATGGAGCGCCAGCTCGACGATTCGGCGGCGGCGCTGCTGCGCCCCGCGATGGAGGAGCTCGGCGTCGAGGTCCTGCTCGAGCGCCAGACCGAGCGCATCCTCGGCGCCGAGCGGGTCGAGGGGCTGCGCTTCGCGGGCGGCGAGGAGCTCGAGGCCGACCTGGTCGTGATCGGCATCGGCATCCGGCCCCAGGCCTCGCTCGCCGCGCGATGCCGGGCATCGAGGTCGAACCGCGGCATCGTCGTCGACGACGAGATGCGGACCAGCGCCCCCGTCGGTCTGGGCGGTGGGCGAGTGCGCCGAGCACCGCGGCACGGTCTACGGGCTCGTCGCGCCGATCCACGAGCAGGCCGCGGCAGCGGCCGAATCGCTGCTCGGCGGCTGCGAGCGCCGCCTACGAGGGCTCGCTGCAGTGGGCGAAGCTGAAGGTGATGGGGGTCGACCTGGTCTCGATCGGCGCCCCGTCGGGGGCCCAGGAGGCGGTCGCCGCCGACGCTGGCGGCCCCGCCTACCGCAAGCTCGTCCTCGCCGACGGGCGCGCCGCCGGGGCGATCCTGCTCGGCGACACGCGCGGCAGCGAGGACCTGCTCGACGCGATCTCGCGCCGGCGAGGAGGTCGCCGACCCGCTGGCCCGTCTCGCCGCCTCGGCGGGGGCGAGTGCCGCCGACCTGCCCGACGACGGCGCAGATCTGCAACTGCAACGGCGTCTGCAAGGGGGAGATCGTCGCCGCGGTCGGCGAGGGCGGCTGCGCGACGCCGCGCGAGGTGATGGCGAGGACCCGCGCCGGCACCGGCTGCGGCTCCTGCAAGGAGGCCGTGACCGAGCTGGTCGCGATCGCAGACCGGCGGCGCTCGTCGAGGAGCCGGCCTACCTCTGTCCCTGCCGCTCGCAGACCCGCGAGCAGCTCGCCGCGGCGATCCGCGAGCGGGGCCTGGAGGCGGTCAGCGAGGTTGCGGACGCCTGCGGCACCGGCCGCGACTGCGGCGCGTGCAAGCCGGCGCTCGCCTACCTGGTCTCCGAGGTCAACGCCAACCGCCACCGCGAGGAGCGCGCCGCCCGCTTCATCAACGACCGCGTCCACGCCAACATCCAGAACGACGGCACGTTCTCGGTCGTGCCGCGGATGTACGGCGGGGTGACGACGCCGGACGAGCTGCGGCGGATCGCCGACGCGGCCGAGCGCTACGACGTCCGCATGGTCAAGGTGACCGGCGGCCAGCGGATCGACCTGCTCGGCGTCCGCAAGGAGGACCTGCCCGGGATCTGGAGCGACATCGGCATGCCCTCAGGCCACGCCTACGCGAAGGCGGTGCGGACGGTGAAGACCTGCGTCGGCGAGGACTTCTGCCGCTTCGGGCTCGGCGACTCGATCGCGCTCGGCATCGCGCTCGAGAAGGAGTGGGAGGGCCTCCACACGCCGGCCAAGGTGAAGTCCGGCGTCTCCGGCTGCCCGCGCAACTGCGCCGAGGCGACCGTCAAGGACATCGGCATCGTCGCCGTCGAGGGCGGCTGGCAGATCCGGATCGGCGGCGCCGCCGGCGGCACGGTTCGCGAGGCCGACCTGCTGGCGACGGTCGAGACGCCGGAGGAGGTGATGCGGATCGCCACCGACGTGCTCCAGTACTACCGCGAGAACGCCGAGTACAAGGAGCGGCTCTACGACTTCGTGCCGCGGGTCGGGCTCGAGGAGATCCGCGCGGCGTGCTCGGGGACCCGGAGCACGCCGCGCGCTGCTGCGAGCGCTTCCGGATCGCCAAGGCCGCCGTCTCCGACCCCTGGCTGGAGCGGGACGACCCCTACCACCCGCGCCAGTTCAGCGACCTCGACCCACCCGCAGCCGGCGATCTGGTCGAGGCCCTGGTGGGGCCGCCCGCCGGGGAGGGCCTGTGAGTGCCGCAACGCCGGGCGCCGCGACGGCCGTCCCCGTCTGCCGCACCGGCGACGTCCCGCTCGGCGAGGGGCGCGCCGTCACCGTGGCCGGCCGGCGCGTCGCCGTCTTCAACGCGCCGAGCGGCTGGTACGCGCTCGACAACGCCTGCCCGCACATGGGCGGCCCGCTCGCCGACGGGATCCTCGCCGACTCCTGCGTCGCCTGCCCGCTCCACGAGCGCCGCTACGACCTGCGCAGCGGCGAGGCCGTCGGGGGCGGCGAGGCGGTCGTCGCCCACGCGGTCGCGGTGCGCGGCGACTTGGTCGAGGTGACGCTGGCGTGCTGAGCGACGGCCACGGCCGGCGGATCTCCGACCTGCGGGTCTCGGTGACCGACCGCTGCAACTTCCGCTGCCAGTACTGCATGCCGGCGGAGGGGCTGCCCTGGCTGGAGCGGGAGGAGATCCTCGGCTTCGAGGAGATCGAGCGGCTGGTGCGGCTCTTCGTCTCGCTCGGCGTCGAGGACGTCCGCCTCACCGGCGGCGAGCCGCTGGCCCGCCGCGAGCTCCCGCGGCTGGTCGCGCGGCTGGCGCGGATCGAGCGGCTGCGCGACCTCGCCCTGACGACGAACGGCTACCTGCTGGAGCGCGACGCCGCCGCTCTCGTCGCCGCCGGGATAGGCCGGGTCAACGTCTCGATCGACTCCCTGCAGCGCGACCGCTTCTTCCAGGTCACCCGCCGCGACGCGCTGCCGCAGGTGCTGCGCGGGCTCGACGCGATCGCAGCCTTCCCGCAGGTCCACCCGGTCAAGGTCAACGCGGTGGCGATGCGCGGCTTCTCCGAGGCGGAGGCGCTGCGCTTCGCCGAGTTCGCCCGCTCGACCGCCTTCCAGGTGCGCTTCATCGAGTTCATGCCGCTCGACGGCGACCGTGCCTGGCGGCCCGACGCGGTGCTGAGCGGCGAGGAGCTGCGCGCGATCGTCGACGCGGTCCACCCGCTCGAAGAGGTGCCACGCGAGCCGTCGGCGACGGCGCGGGTCTTCCGCTTCCGCGACGGCAGGGGGGAGATCGGCTTCGTCAACCCGGTCTCCGAGCCGTTCTGCGCCGACTGCAACCGGATCAGGCTGACCGCCGACGGCAGGCTGCGGACCTGCCTCTTCTCGATCGAGGAGACCGACCTGCGCGGGCCGCTGCGGGCCGGCGCCGGCGACGCGGAGCTGGAGGGGCTGATCCGCGAGGCGGTCTGGCGCAAGGAGCTCAAGCACCGGGTGGGCGAGCCCGGCTTCCGGCCGCCGGCCCGGACGATGAGCGCGATCGGGGGCTGATGGAGCCGGTCGCCGCGAAGACCGGCTGGCAGGCGACGCTGCGCGAGCTCTCTGGGGGGTTCGGCGACGTCGGCATGCTCGTCCCGCTGGCGGTCGGGCTGATCGCCGTCAACGGCCTCAACGCCACCGCGGTCTTCGGCGGCGTCGGCCTGCTCTACCTCGCCACCGCCCTCTACTTCCGCGTGCCGGTGCCGGTGCAGCCGCTGAAGGCGTTCGCTGCTGCGGCGCTCGCCCTGCAGCTCGACGCGGCGACGATCGCCGCCGGCGCCCTGACGATGACCGCCGTGATGGCGTCGCTCGCCGCGCTCGGCGTCGCCGACCGGCTCGCGGCGCGCTTCCCGATCGTGCTCGTCCGCGGCATCCAGGTCAGCGTCGCCCTGCTGCTCGCCAAGGCGGCGCTCGAGCTCGCCGAGAAGGGCAACTGGCCCGGGCTGGCGCCGATCGACGCGACGCTCAGCCTGGCGATCGCCGCGGGCGCCTGCGCGCTGCTGCTCGCCTGCGGGCGCAGCGACTGGCTGCCGGGCAGCCTGCTCGTGCTGGCGGCCGGGGTGGGGATCGGCCTCGCGGCGGGTGGGCTGCCGGCCGGTCTCGACGCCGGCCCGGCGGCGGTCGGGCTCGGCCTGCCGCAGGGGGCCGACCTGGCGACCGCGCTGAGCGCCCTGCTGCTCGCGCAGCTGCCGCTCACCTTCGGCAACTCGATCGTCGCCACCGCCGACGTCGAGCGGGCCTACTTCGGTGGCCGGGCGCGTCGCGTCACCCCGAACCGGCTCGCCGCCTCGATCGCCGGCGCCAACCTGCTCGCCGGGCTGACCGGCGGTCTGCCCGCCTGCCACGGTGCCGGCGGCGTCACCGCCCACTACAAGCTCGGAGCGCGCACGGCGTGGGCGACGGCCGCCGCCGGGGCGACCTTCCTCGCGCTCGCGATCGGGGCCGGCGCCTCGCTGCCGGCGTTGCTGACGCTGCTCGCCCCGGGTGCCCTTGCCGGGATGCTCCTCTACGTTGCGATCCAGCACGCGTTGCTGGCCGCCGGCCTGGAGCGCGTCGACGATCGCGTCATCGCCGCCGGGGTCGGCCTCGTAACGCTCTTCAGCGGCAATCTCGGCATCGGCTTCGGTGCGGGCGTGGCGGTGCTGCTGGCGCGAGCGGCGTTGCGACGGCTCGCGGATCGACCGCCGCTGGCCTGGTCGGGCGGCGGGGCCGGGGCGTCCTCGTGACGCGCGACGAATGGATCGGCGAGCTGGCGCGACGGCTCGGGGCCGAGCCCCCGAGCGAGGAGGAGATCGAGGCGCTGCTCGAGCTGGCGCGGGTCGCCGCCCACTCCTCCGAGCGCACCGCGGCGCCGCTTGCCTGCTGGATCGGCGGCCGCTCGGGCGAGTCGCCGGCGCGGCTCAAGGAAGTCGCCGAGGAGATCGGCAGATCGTGATGCGGTTAGAGCGCAAGCAACCGCTCGGCCTGCTCCAGGTCCGCGGGCGTGTTGACGTTGAGGCAGAGCAGCGCCGGATCGCCGAAGCGGCGCAGCTCCGGCTCGCCGAGCAGGCGCGGCGCCAGGCTTCGCAGGACCGCGGTCATCGACTCGCCTGCCGCCAGCGCCGCCTCCAGCGCCGCCAGCGCCGCGGCGTCGTAACGGGCGAGGAGCGGTTGCGGCCGGCCCTCCGCCTCGACCGCCGCGGACGACGGCTGTGCGGCGAGCCAGCCGATCAGCTCCGCGGTCACGAACGGCATGTCGGCCGCGATCGCGATCGCCGGCGCCGGGCGGGCATCGCGCAGCGCGGCGACCAGCCCGCAGAGCGGATGGTCCGGCTCGGCGGGCTCGACCAGGACCCGGCAGTCGAGCGGCGGCAGCTCGCTGTCTGGCTTGGCGACCACGACCGGCTCCAGGCCGGCGGCGCGGGCGGCGTCCAGCGGATAGGCGATCAGCGGCCTGCCGCCAAGCTCCAGGCCCGGCTTCGCCGTTCCCATGCGGCTGGAGCGCCCGCCGGCGAGGATCGCGATGATCGGGTCCACCGCCCAAGCCTGCCAGGGGGCGGCGGTGCCCGCTGAGCCGATCGAGGTCGAGGCGGCCGGACGCCTGGTCCTGGAGCGGGCCCGTCCGCTCGGCGGCGAGCCCGTGCCGCTCCACGAGGCGCTAGGCCGGGTCCTGGCGGAGGACGCGATCGCGTCCGAGGCCGTCCCGGCCTTCGACAACTCGGCGATGGACGGCTACGCGATCCGCGCCGCCGACAGCGCCGGCGCGGGGGTCGGGGCTCCGGCGCTGCTGCGGGTCGCCGGGGAGTCGCGGGCCGGCCATCCGGCGCCCGCCGAGCTCGGCGCCGGCGAGGCGATCGCGATCTCGACCGGTGCCCTCGCCCCCGACGGCGCCGACGCGGTGGTGCCGGTGGAGCTGACCGCCGCCCGCAACGGCTCGGTCGAGGTGCGGGCGGAGGTGGCGCAGGGCGCCAACATCCGCCGCGCCGGCGAGGACGTCGCCGCCGGCGAGCGCGCGCTGGCGGCCGGGACCGCGCTCGGCCCCGCCGAGCTCGGCGTGCTCGCGGCCGCCGGCAGGCCCGAGGTCCGCTGCGCGCTCCGGCCCCGCGTCTCGGTGCTCGTCACCGGCGACGAGCTGATCGGCCCCGGCGAGCCGCTGCGCCCCGGCGCCGTGCGCGACTCCAACGCCTACACGGTGCCGGCGCTCGCCGCGCGGGCGGGGGCGGAGGCGATCGCCGTCGAGCGGGTCGGCGACGATGCGGCGGCGACCGAGAGGGCTCTGAAGGCGGGGCTCGCCGCCGACGTGCTCGTCGTCTGCGGCGGCGTCTCGGTGGGCGCCCACGACCACGTCAGGCCGGCGCTGGCACGGCTCGGGGTCGAGCAGGTCTTCTGGCGCCTGGCGCTGCGGCCGGGCAAGCCGACCTGGTTCGGCCGGCACCCCGGCGGCACCCTGGTCTTCGGCCTGCCCGGCAACCCCGTCTCGGCGATGGTCACCTTCCTCCTCTTGGTCCGCCCCGCGCTGCTGGCGATGCAGGGCCGCGATCCTTCGCCGCGCCGCCTCGCCGTCCGCTTCGGCGTCGACTACGCGAAGAAGCCGGGCCGGGCCGAGGCGGTTCGCTGCCGTCTCGAGGACGCTGCCGAGGGACTGCGCGCCGTCCCGACCAAGGAGCAGGGCTCGCACGTCCTCACCTCGATGCTGGGCGCCGACTGCCTCGCCTGGCTGCCCAGCGAGGGCGCCGGCGTGCGGGCCGGCGAGCGGGTCGAGGCCGAGCTGCTGCCCGAAGGCCTGGCGTGAGGCTGAGCGTGCGGCTCTTCGCCTCGCTGCGCGAGCGCGCCGGCGCCGACGAGATCGAGATCGAGCTCGCCGAGGGCGCCACCGTCGCCGACGCGCTCCAGACGCTGGCGGCCGAGCCGCGCCTCGCCGAGCTCCTCGCCCGCCTGCCTGTGGGGCTGGCGGTCAACCGCGAGTACGCGGGTCCGCAGACGCCGCTTCGCCCGGGCGACGAGCTGGCCGCGATCCCGCCGATCAGCGGCGGCGCCGAGCCGGCGCTCGCCGAGCGGGTCCGCGCGGGCGTCGGCGCCGAGCCACTCGACCCCACCGCGCTGAGGCGCTGGGCGGGGCGCCCGGAGGCGGGCGCGGTGGTCACCTTCGAGGGGACGACGCGAGCGGTCGAGCGGCTCGACTACGAGGCCTACGTGGAGATGGCCGTGCGCCGGATCGAGGCGATCCTCGCCGAGTGCGTCGAGCGCCACGGCCTCGCCGCGGCGGCCGCCGAGCACCGGGTCGGCTCGGTGCCGCTGGGCGAGCCGGGCGTCGTCGTCGTCGCCTCCGCCGGGCACCGCGGGGGAGCCTTCGCCGGGGCGCGCGAGGCGATCGACCGGATCAAGGCCGAGGCGCCGATCTGGAAGCGCGAGGTCGACGGCGGCGAGGCCCGCTGGGTCGAGGGGACGCCGGTATGAGCGAGGAGCGGGCCGCGGGCGCGAAGCGGCTGACGCACGTCGACGAGGACGGCGCGGCGCGGATGGTCGACGTCGGCGCCAAGAAGCCGAGCGAGCGCCGCGCGGTGGCGGAGGCGCGCCTGCGGATGTCGCCCGAGACCGCCGCCGCGGTCGAGCACGGCGACGGTCCGAAGGGGGAGGTGCTGGGGACGGCGCGGCTGGCCGGCATCGGCGCCGCCAAGCGGGCCGGCGAGCTGATCCCCCTGGCCCACCCGCTGCCGCTCACCTTCGCCGACGTCGAGGGGCGGGTCGACGCCGCCCGCGGCGAGGTCGTGCTGCGCGCCGAGGCGCGGACCGTGGGCAGGACGGGGGTCGAGATGGAGGCGATGACCGCCGCGGCGGTCGCGGCCCTGACCGTCTACGACATGGTCAAGGGCGTGGAGCGCGGGGTCGAGATCGAGCGGGTCGTCCTGCTCGAGAAGAGCGGCGGCCGCCACGACTGGGTCCGCCCGGAGGGCTGAGCGTGCGCGCCGCGGTGCTCACCGTCAGCGACAGCCGCTCGCGCGGCGAGGCCGAGGACGAGGGCGGCCCCCGCCTCGCCGAGTTCGCGGCCTCGCTCGGGGCCGAGGTCGTCGCCCGCGAGGTCGTCCCCGACGAGCAGGCGGAGATCGAAGCGCAGCTGCGACGCCTCTGCGACGAGGTCGGCTGCGACCTCGTGCTGACGACCGGCGGCACCGGCTTCGCGCCGCGCGACGTGACCCCGGAGGCGACCCGCGGCGCGATCGAGCGCGAGGCGCCGGGAATCGCCGAGGCGATGCGGCTCGCCTCGCGCCGGCACACCGACCTCTGGATGGTCTCCCGCGGCGTCGCCGGCGTCCGCGGTCGCACCCTGGTCGTCAACTTCCCGGGCAGCCCCAAGAGCATCTCCGAGGCCGGGGAGGGCATCCGCGACGGCCTGGTCCACGCGCTGAAGCTGCTCGGCGCCGTCGACCGGTAAGCTGCCGCAGCTCGACCTGACGAGTCCCCGGGGAGGACCTCCACGTGCCCAGAAAGCAGCTTGCGCCGATCGCCGTCGCCCTTGTCGCCTCCTTGACCTGGGCGGGTAGTGCCGTCGCCTTTCCGGTGGCGCACGTCGACCCTCAGCCGCGGGAGAAGACGATCGGCTACTGGACGGCCGAGCGCATGCGGCAGGCGGTGCCCGCCGAGCGCGCGTCGCGGCCCGTCCCCGCCGCGAAACCCGCGAACGGCGGCGGGACGTCGGCCGGCACCAGCGCGGAGGTTGCGCAGCCGTACCCGAGCGCCTACGGCAAGGTGTTCTTCACCAGCAACGGCGGCGTCAACTACGTCTGCTCGGGCACCGCGATCGCCAGCGCCAACGAGAGCGTCGTCTGGACCGCCGGGCACTGCGTGAACGAGGGCCCCGGCGCCTTCTACAAGAACTTCCTCTTCGTACCTGCCTACCGCGACGGAGCCGCCCCATACGGGAAATTCGCCGGCTCGAAACTGCTGACGACCTCCGGCTGGCAGGCGAGCGGCGAGTGGGGGGTGGACGTCGGCGCGGCGGTCGTCGGCACCAACGGCTCCGGCCAGACCCTCGCTGACGCCGTCGACGAGTCCGCCCTCGTCTTCGACGCGCCGCGCAACCAGGCGTACCGGATCTACGGCTACCCCGCCGCGAAGAAGTTCAGCGGCCAGCGGATGCGCGTCTGCCAGACGAGCTGGCTGATGGACGATCTCTCGGCCACCCCGGCCACGATGGGCGCCTCCTGCGACATGACCGGCGGCTCGAGCGGCGGCGCCTGGGTCACCTCCACGGGAGCGGTGGCCTCGGTGGTCAGCTACGGATACAGCAGCCTGCGCAACGTCCTCTTCGGCCCTCATCTGGAGTTAGAGGCACAGAGCCTCTATGCCGCAGCTGGCGCCGGTTGATCGTCCCGCGGCCTTGACAGCCGTCTCTAGGCCGGTGATACGTTCATTCGCTCAGCGAGGAGGGGCGGTTCGCTGTAGGAGATAGCTGGGAGCCCCGCAGACGCGAAGCGTTAGGAGACTCCCATGCGAAGGAAGATGCTGGCTTTGGCGCTCACCGCGGGCGCGTTGACGATTCCCGCGTCCCCGGCCCTCGCCGATCCGGACTTCGGCCCGGGCAACAGCAGCAAGGGACCGAACGACGGCGGGGCGAAGTGCCACGCGCCCGGTCATGGCACCGGTCCCGGCGCCAACGACCCGGTCCCCGGCTGCAAGGGCAAGTAGAGCCAAAAGGGCCCACCCCGCGCGGGGTGGGCCTTGACGCCCCGAGTCAGAGAACGGATCGCTTCTGCGCCTCGAACTCCTCGTCGGTCAAGGCCCCTTCGCGTCGCAGCGCATTGAGCCGCTCGAGCCGCTCGAGCCGCTGCGCTGAGGTCGCACCCTCGCGGTCGGCGGGCTGGGCCTCCGCCCGTCCGTGGAAGAGCTCGCGGGCGCGCGATCCGAGCCGCCCCGGCCGCCTGTCCGGGAACTCGCCGATCGCCTGCCGGCGCAGCGCCTCCGTCCCGACCGCGAACAGGACGGCGAACAGGAGGATGCCGAACGGCCTGCGGAAGGCGGCGATCGGCGCCCAGGCGATCAGCGCCAGCCAGATCGCCGCGGCCACGCCATAGGCACCGGCCTGCCGCTCTCGGAAGTACGGCGCGGCCTCACGCCGCAGAGCCACGGCCGGTGCCGTGCCGCCGGCCAGCCAGGCGCCGATCACAGCCAGGATCCCGAAGGCGATCGCCGACACGGCGACGGTCACGAGCAGGGACGTGCCTATGTCCCAGGTGGCTTCCACGGCCGGCTCCACCGACGCGGTCGCCGCCAGGGAGCCGGTCACCGCGCCTCCGACCAGCTCACGGACCAGGAGCGCGAGCACCCCGGCGGCGACGAAGCCGAAGCCGGTGGCTCGCACCGCCTCGCGCCGGCGGCCTCGAGCCAGGTAGATGGCGCCCCCGTAGAGCAGGATCAGCAGCGCGGTGAGGACGACCGGCAGTTTGCGGATCGCCTTCGCGACCTCCTGGGCGGTGGACAGCTGCTCGGAGTCGAGGACCTTCAGCTCGCCGGCGTCCTCGGGCAGTTTCGCGGTCAGGCCCGCCGGCACCCCCGCCTGCTCGCCGATCTGCGTGACGACGGTGCCGAGCTGAAGCGTGACTTCTCCTTCGTCGGTCGAGACGACGTCGCCACCCCCGCCGATCACGTTCAGGAACTGCTCGTGGGCGGCGCGATTCGCCTCGGCCCAGATCGCCTGGATCTGAGACGTCGTCAGGGCTCGTTCGGCGACCTGCTGGGCCAGCTGGCGCAGGCCTCCGGCTGCGGGACCGGCGAGTGCCCCTGCCTGCGGGGGCAGCGCTTTGCGCAGCTCCGCTTCGACATCCACGTTGGCGTAGAGCTGGGCGACGAGGAAGGTCGCCAGCTGACCCTGGATCTCCTCGTCCTCGAGCAGCTCGCTGCTCGTATCGACCCAGTTGTCGGTGTTCATCGCCTGGCGATTGACCCAGAACGAGAAGATCGAGACGAACGTCAGGACGGTGGCGGCGACCAGCAGCAAGGCGACCGTCTTGCGGTGGGGCCGCTCGCTCACGCTAGCTACCCAGCAGCTTTGCCTTCTGCGCCGCGAACTCCTCCTCGGTGAGGATGCCCTGCGCTTTCAGCTCGCCCAGCTCCTTCAGCTGGGCGATGGTCGAGTCGCCGGCCGCAGGAGCCGCGGCGGGGACTTCGGCGCCTGGCGCCGCGGCGGCTTCCTGTTCGGACCAGCGTTCGCTTTGACGACGCGACACGCGGTTGCTGACGGCCGACGCGGTGCCGGCGATCGCCGCGGTGCGGGCGACGCCTCGAAGTAGTCCTGGCATCGGGGGTCTCCTCTCAGGCGTTTGCCTCGGCCGCGTCGAGCGCGGCGAGGACGGCTTGGACGGGGATGCGACCGCTGGCGGCCAGCTGGCCGCCGGAACGGCGAACGGCCGTGGCGAAGGGCGCGGCCCAGCTGTTCTCGAAGACCAGCAGCGCGGCGGAGGTGCCGGGCTCCATCGCCTCGCCGGCCTCTTCGACGTCCTCTTCGGAGAGGAGGCCGGAGGAGGCGCCTTCGAAGACCGACAGCTCGGCGACCTCGCCGCCGACGTCGGCGATCTCCAATCCGCGGATCGTCCCGTCCTCGGTCTTCTCGATGAAGGTGAGGTCGAGGATGCGGATCAGACCACGGTCGACGAGGTCGATCAGGTGCGGCGCCACCTCACCGTTGGGCTGGCGCCCCGGCCACTCGACCAGGATGTAGTCGATCGGTCCCATCTCGTCGATTGGGGGCATTGCCTCACCTCTCCTGGTTGCGACGGTTGACGATCGCCTCAGAACATTCGATCGGTTTACCGTAGACGATCGCGCGACTGTGACCTAATCGAGCTTCGGTCAAGAGGGCCGGTTGTGACGGTGGATTACCTGCAACTCGTCGTCGGCGGTTGATTCGAGCCGCGGTAGGTCATATCTTCCTTATCAGTCAGTGCTGATTGGCAGGGGGCGCTGACGGGAGAGACAACCGGCCTCCGGGCCATGGCGAAAGGAGCCTCTCATGGAGGCCAGTGCCCCCCCAGGAAGACGAGACTACGAGCGGCGGCCGGAGGAACGGCAGCCGACCGGCTGGACCGTCTTCGCCGGCACCATGCTGTTCATCGTCGGATCGCTCGACGCCCTTTGGGGCTTGGCAGGAATCCTCAACGACGAAATCGTCTTCGTCGGCGGCCAGGGTGTGATCATCGCCGACGTCACGACCTGGGGCTGGATACACCTCATCCTCGGCTCGATCGTCGCCAGCACGGGGCTCGGCCTGTTCGCCGGCGCCAATTGGGCACGGATGGCGGCGGTCTTCTTCGTCACCATCAACGCGATCGCCCAGATCGTCTGGTTCCCGGCCGCCCCGCTGTGGGCGTTCCTGATCATCCTCCTCGACGTGACGATCATCTACCAGCTGACCGTACGCTGGGCGGACTGACCATGCTGCTCATCGCGGACATCAGCTTCGGGGAAGCGCTCCTGCTCATGTTGGAGTTCTTCCTCTTCGTCGCGTGGCTCTGGATTCTCTTCGCGATCGTGGGAGACCTCTTCCGCGACCACGAGCTCTCGGGCTGGGGCAAGGCGGTGTGGGTCTTCGGCCTGCTGATCCTGCCCTTCCTCGGGGCGCTGATCTACCTGATCGCCCGTGGGGACGGGATGCGCGAGCGCACGATCAGGGCGCAGGAGGACGCAAAAGGCCAGTTCGACACCTACATCCGCCAGCAGGCCCACAGCTCGCCCGCGGACGAGCTGCACAAGCTGAACGAGCTGAGGGAGAAAGGGGCTCTCTCGCCCGAGGAGTTCGAGCGGGCGAAGGCGAAGCTGCTCACCTGAGGCTCAGCCGGGCTGCTCGCTCCCTGCGGCCGCGGTGAGATCCGCTGAGATCTTCACCGCGGCCGAGAGGAGCGGCGCCGCCAGCACCAGGCCGACGGTGCCGAACAGGCAGCCGCCGGCGATCGTCACGATCAGCACCGCGAGCGGGTGCAGCTTCAGCGCCGCGCCGTAGGCGATCGGCTGGACCAGCTGCTGCAGGACGCCGTTGGCCAGGAGGATCACTACGCCCATCGCGATGGCCACCTCGGTCCCCTCTGCACCGAGGGCGATCAGGACGGCGAAGCCGCCGGCGGTCCAGGCGCCGATGTAGGGGACGTAGCCGCCGAGGAAGGTGACGATCGCGATCGTCCCGGCGAGCGGCACGCCGAGCAGCAGCGCGCCCGCCCCGACGATCAGCGTGCTCCAGGCGGCGACGATCGTCACCCCGAGGAAGTAGCCGCGCATGCTGCCCGCGACCCGGCCGAGGATCGAGCGGGCCACCGGGACCGGGACGCCGAGGTGGCGCTCGACGAAGCCGGCCGATCTGCGGGCCGTCCTTGAGCAGGAAGAAGAGGCTGAGCGCGGTGAAGGAGAGGAAGACCGCGAGCGAGGCGAGCCGCTCGATGCCGGCCAGCAGTCCCTGGGTGAGGGCCTGGAAGGCGGCGCTGATCGAGGCGCTCGCATCGGCGTTGGCCTCGGCGGCGGTCGGCGTCTCGACGCCGAGGTCCCGCGCCCACGACTCGAGCGCGGCCGCACCTTCCTGAAGCCGCGCCGAGAGCCCGTCGGACTGGCTCGTGATCCCGCCGAGCACGATCAGGCCCACCCCCAGCGCGATCGCGACGATCGCGAGCAGGACGAGGCCGGCGCCGGCCGCGCGCGGGACTCGGTGGCGAGCGAGCCAGTCGACCAGCGGCGAGGCGACGGAGGCGATGATCCCCGCCGTGATCACCGGCATCACGATCGCCTCGGTGAGGGAGAGCAGCCAGATCGCCCCGACCAGCGCCGCCGCGACGCCGACCAGGAGCCAGGCCGAGAAGCCGAGGTCCCGCAGCCAGCTCGGCGCGGCGAAGATGCCGCTCAGGGCGCCGGGCTCGATCTCGACGACTTCCTCTTCGCCGCCGTCGTCGCGTCCGGGCCGTCGCAGGCTCCGCCGGAATATCTGCCGTCGCTCGCTCATCCACTCACCGTCTCACGTCGGGCGGCGTCCCGCCCCCCATACTCGGCAGCAGCATGGAGGGCCCTGACAACGTCACCTACGTCGGACACGCCACGGTCCTGATCGAGATCGAGGGAGTTCGGCTCCTGACCGACCCGGTGCTGCGCAGGCGGGTCGGCCCGCTGGTCAGGCACGGCGCCGCGCCGGCGCCGTCGACGAGCGAGAGCGTCGACGCCGTCCTGATCTCCCACATGCACCGCGATCACGTGGACGTCGGCTCGCTGCGCACGCTCGGGCGCGGGGTGCGGCTGCTGGTGCCGCCCGGCTCGCAGCGGTTCTTCGCGCGCCGCGGCTTCACCGCCGTCACCGAGCTGGAGCGGGGGGAGTCGAGCAGCATCGGCGGTCTCACGGTGAGCGCGGTCGACGCGCGTCACGACGGCGGAGGGCGCCGGCACGCCGCTGGCGCCCAGTCCGTCGGCTTCCTGATCCGCGGCCGGCGAGACGTCTACTTCGCCGGCGACACCGATCTCTTCGATGGGATGAGGGGGCTCTCCCCCGATCTCGACCTGGCGCTGCTGCCGATCTGGGGCTGGGGCCCGACGGTCGGCCCCGGCCACCTCGACCCGGAGCGTGCCGCCCGGGCCGCCGCGCTGCTGTCCCCTCGCCTGGCGGTGCCGATCCACTGGGGCACGCTCTACCCCCTCGGGCTCGCCCGCTTCCGCCCCGACGGGCTGCGGCTTCCGGGCGAGCGATTCGCCGGCTTCATGCGCGAGCTGGCGCCTCACGTCGGCACCCGCGTGCTCTCGCCAGGGGAATCGACCTCGCTCGCGTAGGCGTCCTGGCCGAGCCCCGCCAGCCAGCCGCGGAAGATCCGGTGCACCCGCTCGGCGCCGACGACCTCCTGCTGCGGCCACTCCAGGTCGGCCGGGTGGAGCACGAACGGGAAGCTCTGCGTGCCGCCCATGCCGCCGTGCGAGCCGACCAGCTCCTCGAAGGCGGCGACCTCGCCGAACTCGGGCCAGTAGGCGCTGTTGAGCATCAGGTCGGCGCAGTGGGGGAAGCCGTCGGTGCGGCGCAGGTGGTCGGCGGCGTTCTGCCCGAACGGCGCCAGCGGGTCCTCGCCCTCGACCCGGTCGTCGTCGAGGAAGCGGGTGCCGCCGGCCCCGATCGCGATCGGCCCCTGCCGCTCGGAGCGGACGAGGACGAAGCCGATGCCGGGGTGCTCGCGCAGGGTCGGGACCAGCCGCGGGTAGAGCGCTTCGATGCGCTCGAGGCTGACGCGCCCGGGCTCGCGCGGGAAGCTGATCAGGCCGAGGCACCCCGAGGCCATCACCGAGAGCTCGGGCAGGCCGTCGCCGCGGGTCTGCTCGACTTCGCGGCGAGCGTCGGCGTCGAGGGCGATGACTCCGTCGGCGCGACGGTCGCGGGTCGCCGCCCTCACCGTGCGGGCGGCGACGGTGTCGTCGCGGGCAACCTCGGTCAGGCCGGCGCTCAGGTAGGAGAGCGCGTCGTCGTCGCCGGCTTCCGCCGCGACGACGCTCTCCGGCCGGCAGACCTCGCTCACCAGCTCCTCGAGCGTCTGCCCGTAGCGGTCGCGGAAGGTCTCGCCCTGCGACTGGCCGTGGTCGGAGAGGACGACGAGCCGGTAGGGGCGCGGCGCCTCCTCGCAGGCGCGGGCGATCCGCGCGATCTGGCGGTCGAGGTCGCGCAGCACGGCGAGCGCGTCGTGGCGCTCGATGCCCGAGTGGTGGGCGACCTCGTCGTAGGCGAGGAAGGTCGTGTAGACGACCGGGCGGCCGGCGAGGGCGTCGCCGATCACGGTGGCGACCTGGAGGTCGCGCTGGACCACCGTTCCCCAGGCGCGGGCGAGGGAGTAGGTGCGGCTGCGGTGGATTCGCGGGCGCACGTCGTCGCGCACCTGGCTTCTCGCCGCCCGCCGCTCGCGGGTGACGTCGGCGAGCGAGAGGACGAGGGTCCGCGCCGCCGCGTAGGGACGGGCGAAGTAGGCGGCGTAGTCCTTCCCGATCGGCCGCCGGCGCCGCAGCGCGGTGCTCATCGTCAGCATCGTGTGCGGCGCGTCGCCGGAGAGGATGTTGGCGCGGCTGGCGCCGTCGGCGTGCAGGAGTCCGCGTCCATCCGAATGCCGCCGCTCGATCTCTTCGGCGTCGCGGGGGTGGTTGGTGACGATCGCCGCGCCGCGATCCTTCTCCCACCAGCGGAACCCCGGCATGTCCTCATTGGAGCCGTGCAGGAGGCCGGCCTGGCAGGCTCCGGTCTGGGAGGACCAGTCGGTCTCCCAGCCGCGCAGGCGGTGGGAGCCGCTCCGCACCCATGCGGCCAGGGTCGGGGCGCTGCCGTCCTGCAGCGCCCGCAGCAGCACGTCGCGGGCGAGCCCGTCGATCTCGAGGAAGAGCATGCCCGGGATCTCGGTCTCGATCGCATGTCCGCGGCGACGCGCCTGGCGGCGGACGACGTTGCGGTGCCAGGCATCGTCCTCGTCGATCGCAAGCAGCGAGTAGACGGCGGCGGTCAACGCCGCGACGGAGACGGTGATCGCGATGCCGTCCAGCAGGTCGGCGACTTCCGCTCCGGGCAGGAGGTCGATCGCGAGCATCACGAAAAGCCCGTTGAGGACCAGCGCCGCGAGCCCCAGCGTCAGCACGGTCAGGGGCAGGGCGACGCGGACGAGCAGCGGCCATACGAAGGCGTTGAGGAGGCCGACCAGGGCCGCTGCGGCGAGCGCGCCGGCGGCGCCGTCGAGGACGAAGCCGTCCAGCGCCTCGGAGAGCAGCAGGAGGATGCCGGCGTCGAGCAGGAGGACGAGGGCGCCCCGCCGGACCGTCGTCAGGCTCATCGCCGCTCTGCCTCGATCTCCCCCGCGGCGGCGGCCTCGGTCAGCCGTTCGAAGTCCCTTTCGTTCTGATCGGCGTAGGCCTCGGCGAAGCGGGCAAGAGCATTGTCGAACGCATCCCCTCCGCCCAGGTAGGAGGCGATGCGGATGCGGTCTCCCGAGCGGGCGTGGGCTCGCGCCAGTGCTTCCCCGCAGAGCGCGCCGTACACACCGAGGTCTCGTGGCGACATGCGCTCCAGGTCGGCCGAGCCCTCGTGATCCCACAGCTGGCGCACGTAGAAGCAGCGCTCCTCGTCGTCGATCCCCTTCGCGGTGACCCAGCCGAGGAAGACGTCGCTCGACGCCTGCATCAGCCGCTGTCCCTCCACGACGCGGCGGCCGTGGTCGGCGTAGGAGCTGTCGCCCACGTAGGGCTCCAGCACCGACGCCTGCGCTTCCTTCGCCTGCAGGAAGAGGGGGTCGCGCGAGTCCCTGCCGAGCAGCAGCACGATCCAGGTGCGGGTGCCGACGCTGCCCACGCCGCCGACCTTCCGGGCGGCGTGGACATAGCGATAGGAGGCGGCGAGATGCTGCCGATCGCGACTCAGCGACTCGCGGTAGGCGTCGAGCACCGCCTGCAGCTGACGTTCTGCGTCCTCGGCATCCGTCAGCTCCTCGAGCGGCACGATCAGCGGCGGGTTGCTGACGATCCGGACCTCGCCTCCCTCCACATGGGTGAGCTTGTCCAGGGCTCGGCTGTGGTCCTTGGCCTGGGCCTTGGCGAGGCCCCGCTCGATCCGGCGGTAGCGGCGCTCGTCGACCTGCGATCGCAGCGTCCCGAGCGCCGGCTCCACGTCGAGGCGGGAGTACCAGACGTCGATGTTGCGCATCGCGGCGAAGTCGCGCATCGACCTCCTGTAGGCGGCGACGGTGGCGAGGGTCGCCTGGCGCCGATCCCGCTCGCCGAAGCCGCGGTCCCTGCCGGCGACGGCGACGCTGGCGGCGAGCCGCTTCACGTCCCACTCGAACGGACCCGGGCAGGTCTCGTCGAAGTCGTTGCAGTCGAAGACGAGGCGCCGGTCCGGCGCGGCGAAGACGCCGAAGTTGGCGAGGTGTGCGTCCCCGCAGAGCTGAGCGGTGAAGCCGGTCGTCGGCGTCAGCGCCAGATCGGCGGCCATGATCGCCGCCGCCCCACGGAAGAAGGCGAAGGGCGAGGCGAGCATGCGGCCGTAGCGGAGCGGCACCAGCTCGGGAACCCGACTCTCGTCCTGCCGCCCGAGGATCTCGAGCGGATCGCGCGAGCCGACGCTCAGCTCGGCGTGGCCGGACCGCGGACGTTCCCGCCGGGCCGCCTTCCCGTCCGTCGCCCGTTCACCCGGATCGTCGCCGATGCCCCCGTTCGTCACCCGAGGAGTGTCCACTCCCAGAGCTCGCAAAGCAACCGGTCTCCAGGGCACTCTTCAAGATTTCAGCTTCTATGTAGCTGCTAATCTACCCCCATGACGCTACATCAGCATGGGAGCGAAGTCGGAGTTCGGGAGTTGCACGACCGCCTCAGCGAGTACCTGGAGCGAGTGGAGGGGGGAGGCGAGATCGTTGTTACCCGGCGCGGTCGGCCCGTGGCCCGTCTGAGCGGACTCGGCGAGCGGCCGCTCGACGCCCTCGCGCGCCGTGGTCTCGTGCGGATGCCGCAGGGGACGCGTTCTGCTCGGACGGCGCAGGTGAAAGCCACCGGCTCGGTCTCCGACCTCGTCTCCGAGCAGCGGGCCTGACCTTCTACTTCGACACCTCGGCCTTGGTCAAGCTCGTCGTCGTCGAGGATGGATCCGATCGGGTCGCCGAACTCTGGGCTGGCGCCTATCCGGCGGCATCCAGCATCCTCTCCTACCCAGAGGGGCGCGCAGCCCTCGCAGCCGCACGGCGCCAGGGTCGGCTGGGGGAGGGCGAGCACGCAATGGCACTGGCGGCCTTCGAGGAGCTGCAGGCCGATCTGATCACGATCGGGGTTGACCAGGCCCTCGCCCGTCACGCTGGGGAGCGCGCTGAAGATCTCGGCCTCCGCGGCTACGACGCCGTTCATCTCGCTACCGCACTTGAGCTCGGAGACGAGGAAGTCGTCCTCGTCACCTGGGATCGAGATCTCGCGCAGGCGGCCGAGTGCGTCGGCCTGGGTACCGCCGGTCTCGCCTAGCCAGCTGAAAGGTCCGAGATCAGGAGCCCATATCGTCGAGATGCTCGGGGGTTTTCGATGCGGCTGAATGGAGTCGAACCATCACGCCCCGTTAGGGGCACAACGCCCTCAAGCTAAGGACGCGTGGCTTGCTAGCGCGAAATCCGCATTCCAGAGCCAAATCACGTCCGGTGACATCCGGTGGTTTCCGGTCTTTAGGGGGTCGAACTGGCGCATAACTGGCGCATGAGGCGGCAAGTGTCCGGGTGGACCTGAGCCACAATCCTCCGTCGCAGTGTCAGGAGGCTGCGGCCCACAGGGACAGGGGACGGCAGCGCCGATTATAGGGGCCCATAGGTCCTTCTTTTCCCGGAAATACCCAACCGGGCTCGGCGACGGCCGCCCCCCCGAAGCTATGGTCGGCTTAGTGGCCTCAGATGAGATTGAGATCAGGATCACGGTGGACCGCGATGAGGCGGCTGACATGACCTACGGCCAGCGGGAACGCTGGCTCGGAAAGCTCGCCGAGGAAAAATTGGCGGAAGTAGTTCCTCCGCGCCCGCCCCTCAACGGCGGCAGTCAGAGCAACCGGTGGAAGCCCTACACGCGCGAGGGGATCGCTCAGGCGTTCTCTGAGTGGGCGAAGCTCAACGACGGCAAAGCACCAGCAAAGAAGGACTGGTCCTATGAACGCGATCCCGATGGCCGCTGGCCGCGACCGAGCAGCGATAGCTTCAGGAAGGTGATTGAGGAGTGCGCTCAAGAAGACGGAATCTCTTTGTCTCAACGAGCGCCACACCGAGACGATCCAGAGCATTGGGCCCGTCGCGCCTGGCATGAAGCACAGCACTTGAGGCTCTTGGCGGATGGCCGGGTCGAGCACGCGCAGGGAAGCCCTATCCTGGGGAGGATTGAGGAGGTTGCTTCCCGGTGGACGCCGACCGAGGAAGAGAGAGCCGAAATCAAGGCGGCGCAGATGAGCGCTGATCCAGGTCCATACTGCGAAGACTGCTTCCATGGCAGCGGTTGCATGCCCCCTGAAATGTCCTATTGGGAGTATGCGGTCGAGGTGATCGGAGGGTTGACTCTTCGCAGCGGCGGCGACTTTCATGCGACCCGCAGCCGACGCGCGGAGTTCGGACGGACCAGGCAAATGGTTACTGCCGGGGTGGCAGATGCATACCCTGAAGCGAGCGACCCGGCGGCTCGCGCAGTAATCGAGACGATAGATCCCGGGTAGGTACTAGCAATCCAAAGGGAGAGTCGATAAATGTCTTCATTTGATCCCGCTGAGGTCGATCCAGCCCGAAGTCGTCGCTCTCTAGGGCCGATAATGAGCGCTGGGGAGCTTCTCGACCTTGACTACTCGGCATTCCCCTCGATGGAGCCGCTCTTTGAGGCCACCCGTGAAAACCTCGTCGGTCTCCTCAAACTGCCGCGCCCCGGATGCGACGTGTGCGGCGAGACCGCGACCGACGCCCATCTGGACGAAGAGGGAGGGGACGCGGCGCTGGCCTGCAAAGAGCACGAACCACCGGGCTACCCGGTCTCGCTCGATCGGTTGGCCGATCCCGAGAACGATCTGGTCTCACACGTGGGCGCAAAGAACTGGGGACTGGCCGCGTTGATGCGCCTTATAGAACGCCTTAAAGCCGAGGAGACGATTCGCCAGCTGCGCGAGGCACGGGCCAGCTAGTCGTTGCGAAAGCATTTGCCCGGCTAGGCTCCCCGCCGATGCCCGACGACCCGAAGCGCAAGGCCCGCAAAGCTGTCCGCGCCGCCCAGAAGCAGTTCGAGCGCGAATCCAGCGCTGCCGACAAGGCACGGCGCAAAGCCTTCACCCAGGCCCAGAAGGAAGGGCTTTCGCTGCGGGAGATCGGCGAGGAGGTCGGCTTGACCCACTCGCGAGTCGCGCAGATCATCAACGGGAAATAGTCGCCTCTGTCAAGTTTTTCTTGACAGCACATGCTAGGCTGGCGATGTAAGACAAAAAGTGCCCCCGCGCTGGTGGAACAGCCGGGGGCGTGGCTCGCCTCACTCCTGATCGACGTTGGGGTCAATGCCAAGGCGATTCAGGAGTTCATGGGTCACGCGACCATCGAGGAAACCCTCTCCCGTTACGGACACCTGATGCCCGGTGCTCGCGACCAGGCGCGTGAGTTGGTTGACACCTATCTCGGCGCGGCTATGGGTGAGCCCGCTGATGCCGCACTCGCTGCGTAGTGGTGTCGCTCTTTCCTACAGCCACCCGAAATGCTCCTTGTGATTGCGCTCCAACTCCTGCAAGAGAGTGTCTACAAGCTCCTGGCGGTTGTTGTGCGGCATCGTGTTCCGGGTGCCGTTGTGATCCTGAAGGAAATAGGCCCCGTCGCCGTTAACGCGAATCGTGATGTCGACCGCGAAGCCACTGAGATCTCCACCGCCACGCTTCTTCTTCGTTCGACGATCGACTCGGTACGGCACTTCGCCCTTGAACTTCGTCATGGATCTACCTCCATCTTCAGCCGGGCTCTAGCTCCCAGGCTGGTTGGGCACTGTGGTCTCTCATAGAGATTAACCACGTCGGGTCTGCTTGCTGGCGGACTGGCGCATGAACTGGCGCATGGGCGAGGTTGGCAGCTCGCTCTGCTCCGTGCCGAAAAGATGAAAACCCCCGGCTAGCGGGGGCTTTCGATGCGGCTGAATGGAGTCGAACCATCACGCCCCGTTAGGGGCACAAGGCCCTCAAAAAAATGGTTTGAGGGCGTTTAAGGTGATGTACGACTCTCTCAGGTCACCTGAGGTGCTCTGAGGTTACGTAGGTTACTGATCTGGAGGTCCGCAAAAAGGTCCGCGGGTCTCTAGCGCTTGGTTGACGCGACCTACGATCGAATTATGGAGGATCCGATCGATATCAGCCGGCGAATTGATCGCCTTGTGAAGCGGGTCCAGCGGCGCGACGACTACGGCAGGTTGCTTGCCAGAGGAGACGTGATTCATCGCGCTGAGGAGATCGACGATCCGGAGGCATGGCGTGCAGAGATCAAGCGCCAAGCGCGTGCTGATCGCATCAAGGTGCGGACGGGGAAGGCCGGCAGCAAGGTATGGGCGGTCCTTCACGGGCCGGTGCCCGAGGCCCAGATGGCGGAGGCAGAGCGCTTTTTTCATCTCTGGGAGGAGCTCGAGCTACGCGCCGAACGTCTGGGACACTCGCCGAAGGTCAAGCTCAGCGACGGGGGAGAGGCGTTGTTCGGCTGTGAGCGATGCGACGCGGAAGGCTATGCCCATGCAGCCTCGGAGCCGCTTGTCGGCGGAGCTCTTTTCGAGGAGGACTGCCCTCACGGTGAGCCATCCGGTACACCCAACGCCGCATAGCTCACCTCGTGGTGGTGCAGCCCTAGCGAGCTTGACCTGAAGATAGGACTCCCTCGCGCGGTAAAAAGGCCATGCCAAAGATCGAGCCCCGCTATAGGACGAAGACCCGCTTCTCAGCGGTTTTCGGGCTCAAGGCTAGAGGTCGACCTCGCGGATCTAGGACTCGGTCTCGGCGGCATGTCGCTCTCGTTATGGGCCGTCGGCACGTCCGTAGCGGTCGAAGATCCTCACTACGTCGTCGAGCTCGGGCGTAGAGACCTCGACCACAACCGCGTCCTCGATCGCCTCAATCGTATGCACCTGTCCGGGCTCGCTACGCCACGCTGCGCCAGCCGCCAACTCGGTCGTCACGAGCGAATCAGCGCTTTGCCCCTGGCTTAGCCGCAGGCGCCCCGAGAGCAGGTAGGACGTCTCGTCCTTCTCCTCGTGGTATTGGACGGAGAGGCGCTGCCCAGCTCGAACGTGAAGTAGCTTGCCGGCGTAGCGATCGGTCTGCGCGAACCACAGCTCGTGCCCCCAGGGCTTGTCCACACGATGCGGCAGTTCCCCATCCTGCATCCGCAGAGTCTGTCCGATCTGTCGCCGCTTCGCAGTTACGGCGCGCAATTCGAGTGCACCTATGCAGGCACACGGAGTCGCTCGGCCACAAGCTGGGTGACTAGGCCAGGCTTTACATAACTCTGGTTGGCGTGAAGACAGATGTGGTGTGTCGGCTGACAATTCCATGCGTGTTAGCGCCAAATCTTTAGCGAAATCACCGATGACCAACGAATGTTTGATCGTGGAAATCAGCACATTCCGGCATTCTCAGTTGTTGCAGGACATGTTCAGAGATCGGATCGATCCCGTTTCTGACTCCAGGGGGTGGCGCAGAGAGCGCCTCATCCGTGAAGGAGGAGAGGGCCGCGCAACACGGCCCACAGAAATCCGAATCGAACATCAGATGTAAGGAGATGAGGTATGTCCTCTCGACTGCGCCAGTCGGCCAATCGGCCGGCTTTCATAGCCCTATGCCTTTTCTATGCCTGTATGGCGGTCGCTGTCTTCTGTGTGGGCACCGCCCGTGCTGGCGACTACAAGATGGTGCTCTGTGCCGGGAACAACGGCTCCAACAGTTTCGCCACGGCGACCAACACGACGAGCCCGCAGAACCCCGGCGGGATCTTCAGCTTCGAGAACTACTGCGGCCCGGCGCCAGATCCAGCAGGCAGCAACGCCTTCCTGCGCATCGCCGAGAACCAGTCTGGGGGTAACGCCGGGGTAAATGCCTACGGCAGCATCTCTTGGACCGTCCCGCCGTGGGTGGCGATCATCGCTGGCGGCGGCTACACGCGGATGCCTAATGCCTTCAACGATGGTTGGCGTGGCCGCTTCTGGGCTGAAGGCTGGGACGGAAGCACGAACAACATCCTGATGCAGGGTTCCGGAGTGGCTAACGGGAGCCTGGGCGGGATCGGCTGGTCCCCTTGCTCGACGTTCTGCTCCCACCTGTGGCCCTTCGGCGGCTATGGCGACTACCGCCGCTTCGTCTTCGAGATGACGTGCGTCCGTCCGGCGGGTTGCGATCGAGCCAACTTCAACGCGGTCGACGCCAACACGATGGTGCTGATCCTGGCCGATCGCCAGAACGCCTCGGCCTCTTTCGTCGGCTCGCCGACCGTCAACGGAAGCTGGGTGCGCGGCTATCAGGCCCTCTCCTGGTTCGAATCCGACCAGGGATCCGGTCTGCGCTTCTCCCGATTGAAGGTCGACAACGCGACCCTCGGCGATGGCACGATCGACTACCAGGCGAACGGCGGCTGCAATACCGGGTACTCCGACTACAACCACGAGTTTGCCCGCGTCTTTCAGCCCTGCACGCTAGGTCCGTACCAGCGTTGGTACGGCCTCGAAACGAAGAACTTTTCCGACGGACAGCATGAGCTTGCGATCTGCCTGCAGGACTACGGGCAGTACCAGCATCTGACGGGGGCCGCCTCGGAGTCGTGCGACCGTCGCACGATCCGAACGGACAACACCGCGCCCGGGAAGCCCGCGGAATTGCGGGTCACCAGCGCCAACCCGGCGCGCTACCTCGATCACTTCGGCACTGCGTACTCGCTACCGCCCAACCAGGGCAGCCCTGTCACGAAGGTCCACTATGACGTCGTCGATGCAGCCGGCAAAGTTGTGATGTCGGAGAAAGTCCTCTCGGCAACGAATCCCACGGCAGTTCCCGACATCCAAGGGCCTCCGAAGGCAGCGGAGCTCTATCTGCGAGTCTGGCTCGAGGATCAGGTCGGTCTCGTCGGGCAGCCGGCTGTCGCGCCAGTCCCCCGCGACACGACGCCCCCGGCGGCCCCCCAGGAGCTTTCGGTCACGGCGCCGACCACGAGCCGAGCTGCTCAGGGCTTTGACGTTCGCTGGCGAAACGTGGTTGACGCTGGCTCGCCGATTGACAAGGTCCACTACCAGCTCCTGAACCCGTCTGGGGGCCTTGCTGTTCAGACGCAGACGATCGACGGGGCCAACGTCGAGAAGATTCAGGATCTCGAAACGCCTCAGCAGCGAGGGAAATACACCCTGAAGCTCTGGCTCGAGGATGCCGAGGGCAATGTCGGCGTCCCGACTACGGCGCCACTGGCCTACGAATGTGTGAGGTCAGATGTCTCCGGCGGAACCGGAGTGACTAGCGGACTAGGCGAAAAAGGCGCCGCCGAGGAGATCGTCGACCAAGGTGACGGATCCACGCTCCGCGGACGACTTACTGATGCTGGAGGCGGCGGTGTCGCCGACGCGCCGCTGTGCGTGTTCAGCCGGGTGGTCACGAAGGATTCGCGTGACTTCCTCGGCGTCGCGGTGACCGGATCTGACGGCGACTACCAGTTTGCGATTCCGGCTGGGGCATCTCGGGAAGTCGGCGTGGCCTATCGCTCGGGGTCCCGCGAAGTGTCCAGTCACGCGTCGCTCAAGACGATCGTCCACCCGACCTTCAAGGTCTACAAGAAGGTCGTCCGCAACAAATCCAGCGCCAAATTCCTCGGGAGCATCCCGGGGCCCGACAACAACGACGTCCTGGTGGTGCTGCAGGTCAAACGCGGCAAGGGATGGCTGGCCTTTCGCCGCTACCGCACCCGCGAGGGCGGACTGTTCACCGTCCCGTACAAGTTCAACAAGACGAATGTCGCGACCAAGTACCTGATGCGGGTTCAGGTGCGGGAGCAAAGCGGCTACCCCTACAAGCAGGGCAACTCCGACAATTTGACGTTGATCGTCTTGCCGAAAGCTGCTCGTCAGCGAGGCGATGGCCGCCGAGGTCGACAGGCCCAGCAGCGTCGACCGGGATCGGCGAGCAATAGCCAGCAGCGCAGGCGTGGGTCGGCTTCTTCTGGGGGCCGACTGCGCCCGGCGGTTGGGGGTCGCCGCTGAAATGGCAGCTGACCCGCGACAAGGGCTGAGCACTCCGGCCAAGGGCCGGAAGCTCAGCCCCACGGCGTCGAGCTTTTACGCGAGCGTCTTCAGCTCGGCGAGGAACGGGAGTCTCGCCGAGCTTCGCCGCGGTGGCTGTAGCGAGGAGGAGGCAGAGGAGTTCTTCCAGACTGCCTTTGAGCGGGTGATGGAGACCGTCGATCCCATCGCCCGGAAATTCTCCGCACCCCAGATGGTCAACTTCATCAAGCGCGCGGCATGGCGCTGCATGATTGACGAACGTCGACGGCGCGGCCAGCGACCCGAAATTGAGCTCGGCACGATTCGCTCTCTCAGTGACACGAGCGCGGAGAGTCCCGATGAGGTCGCCGAGGAGCGTGAGGCGATCGCGATCGGCCGCGAGGCTCTGCAGATGCTTTCCGAGCGCGATCGGCTGATCTTCCGCCAGCGCCACCAGATGAACCTGAGTCCGGAGGAGATCCTGCAGAACATGCCCGGACTCAGCCTGCGGACGTATCGCAAGATCATCCAGCGGGCCAATACGCGGGTACTCGACGCCTTCGAACGGATTGAGGGCGGTGCACGATGCGAGGAGATGGAAGGAAGCCTCTTGCGGCGCTTTGTGGCGGACGAAAGCCCGGAGGCAGAGCAGCTTGAGGTGAGCGCCCATCTTGCCCACTGCCGTGCATGTCGGCATGCCCAGGCGCGGATGCGCGGCTACCTCTTCGACATCGCCAGCGTCTTCGTCGCGTCGTCGTCGTTGGAGGGCTCGAGGCGGCTCGGTGCGCTGGGCGATATCCCAGCCCGGATTGCGGACGTTGCCTCCAGCGGGGCCCAGGGTCTGGGTGAGGCGAGTAGAGCTGCGCGCGAGCGCGTCCGTGAGGTGTTGATCCGAATCTCGGGCGGAGTGCCAGGAGCGGGAGGCGACGCTACGGTCGGCCAGGCTCTAACCGCAACCTCGGTCAAGGTCGCTTCCGCCTGCGCCGCGGGCGCGGCGACCGCAGCGTGCGTAGCGGCAGGCGTAGTGCCGGGCGTAGGAGGCCTCGGGCTCTTGAGTCAAGACGACGGCCGCAGCGGGCGACCTCCCGAGCGCGCTGCTCTGACCACGCCCGCCCCCGAGCGGCCAAGCTTGATCGACCCTCTGCCCACGGCGAGCCGGGCACCCGAAAAGGGACTGCGACCCAAGCGCTCTAAAAGCGGAGAAGGGGCGACCACGCCCGGTTCGGGTTCATCGCCTTCCTCTACGAAGCCATCGGAACCAGTGGGAAGCTCGCCTTCGGAAGCAACCGAATCGGGCAGCGTCACCGGCTCGGAGTTTGGAGCCGAGTCGGGCCAGCCTGTCGCGCCGCCTCCATCCAGCACGCCCCCATCGAGCTCCGGCGGCGGAGGATCCTCGGGTGGACAGGGCGGCATCTCGCAAGGTGGGGGCAGTGGCGAGTTTGGCGAATTCTGACGCCGCTTTCAGTGCCCGTTAGTTAGCGGGCCTCTATAGGGCTGTGCAGCTACCCGGCCGGATGGGCCAGGGAGGACGACCCCTGCCTGAAGCCTGTCCGGCTCGAGCTGAGGGCGGTTCGGGGACGCGGCGGGACGGCGTGCAGACCGAAATGGCCGCAGGGGGTGGCGCGACTCCCCGTTCGCGCGTGTGAGGGGTGCGCGCTGGTGCATAGGGGCGCTTCGCGCGCGTCACACACCACCGACACGAGGAACGCACCCCGATGGCACAGGACGAATATTTCTCCTTCGGCGACGAGGATCTAGGCGGCGATTTCGAGGCCTCTGGTCTCGAGGAGGATCACATCCTCGGGGGCCCGGCGGTTGCTCTCGCGGACCCTCCAGAGAATGCCCTCGACGAGTTCGAGGCCCCTTCGTCCGCCGCGGAGAGGGCCGTGCGCTCCCGAGGCGACTCCGAGCGAGCATCGTCGGAGAAGCGCAGGCCCTCTCCCCGGCGGACGCACTTCTTGGCTGCGGCTGCGCTCGCCGTTCTCGCTCTCGTGGTCGTCCGCGTAACGATCGCGGCGATCGACACCTCCGGGCCCGCCGCGCCGACGCAGCACGTTGCCGTCGAATCGGAGAACGCCTCGGACGAAACGGTGCCTGCTGATGCGGAGGCGCTGGCAGCCGCCGAACAGCTGCGCGCAAGCCGCGAGCGTGCGGCAGAGAGACAGCAGGTTCGCCAGCGTCGGGCAAAGACCAGGAAGCGGGCTCGCAGGAGTAGGGAGCGAGCGGCAAAGCGTGAGCGGCGAGCCGAGAGGCAGCAGGAGGAGCAGAAGGCCCAAGAAGCCAGCGGAGCCTCGGGGCAGCTTCCGACCGAATACATCCCGCCGGCGCCTGAAGTCGCGCCGGAAGCGACGCCCGAACCGGAACCGAGTTCGCCGCCGTCTAATAGCGAAGCCGGCCCTCAGGACGGCGCCAGCTCGCCGGAGTTCGGGCTCTAGGTGGCCGCGATGGAGAAGGCCACGAAATCCGCCTCGTCCGTCCAGACGCGCCTGGCCGGACTGCGATCCTCGGCTCGCTACGGACGCATTCGCGCGCGGGCCCCCCGCTATGCCTTCCTCGCGTTCGTGGTCCTCATGTGTCTGGCGGGGATCCGTTCGGTGATATCGCCGCCGTCACCGAGCGTCGCCCCGCCGACGTCCGGTCCGCCTTTGGACTACGCCGAGCAGAGCTACGCGCTCGCCTTCTCCCAGGCCTACCTCACCTTCGACAGCGCTAATCCCGAAGAGCGCGAAGCCGCACTCGTTCCTTTCGCCTCCTCCGGCTTCGAAATCGGAGCCGGGTTCTCGCCTCCGCAATCCGGATCTCAGCGGGTGCAGTGGGCCAACGTCGCGCAGGTTCAGCGACCGCTGCTTGGCGGCGTGATCATCACCGTCGCCGCCAAGCTCAGCACCGGTCCGCAGCCGATCTACCTCTCAGTGCCAGTGGATCGCGAGCGGGGTGGAGCGATCTATCTCGCGGGCTATCCATCGTTCGTCGGACCGCCGCTGAGCACCACTGGCTCGACCGCGGAACAGGGCGGCGAGCCGGTCGACGATCCCGAAGTCTCATCGCTGGTCAAGCGCGCGCTTGCGAACTATCTGGCAGGCGACGCGGAAAACCTCTCCGCCGACCTGGCTGACGCGGCGACGGTCACTTTGCCCACGAACCAGCTGAGCCTCGAGGGGGTGGATCAGCTCGACTGGGTGAAGGGCGGCGGTGGCGGCGCCGTCCTGGCGACGATCAGCACCACCGACGCCCGTGGTGGCGCCTACACGCTGCGCTACGAGGTTGGCGTAGGGAAGGTCAGCGCAGCTGATCCGCGCTTGGGCCCCGGCTGGCGAGTCACTTACGTCCAGACGATCTCCCAGCAGAGCTGACCGCGATGTCCGTGGCCGGCCACATCACCCAAACGCACACCTCGAGGAGGGGAATGCCCATGCGCAAATTGACGGCGCTGGGGGTATTGCTTCTCGTCGGTTCCTTGGCCGTCGCCTTGTCGGCGCCGAGCGCCGACGTGGGCTTGCCCGTGCCAGCGATCACCACGGTGTCCGAAGCGGACGCGGCGATCGGCCGCGGTGGCGGCGGAGGGGAAGGGGGGCGAACCCAGGTTGGGTCGCGCACCGCCAACCTCCTGCAGACCGAACTCGCCCCGCTGTTCTTCATCGTCGTCGCGATCGCCCTCGCGGTCGCGGTCTTCCAGCGAAACGCCGGGGCGGCAGTTGCGATTCTGGTCGCGGCAGTCGTCGTCGGAGCGTTCCTCCTGGTCCCCGATCAGGTCGAATCGCTCTACCGCTCGATCTACCAGTTCGTGCTGTGAGGGGCCAAGGCCCCCACAGCACGGGCGGGGCCCGCTGAAGGGCGCGCCGAGATGGTCGAGTCGAGAGGTATCCAGTTGCGGGGCTATCGGCGGGTGTTTCGGATCGAGCGCCGGCTGTTTCGCTTCGATCGCTGGCGGATCCCATATCCGCACGGAGTCCCGCTGCGCGGCATCGGCTATTTCCTGGTGCTGGAGCTCGGTGTCTTCGCCGCCTCGCGGCTACCCCTGCTCGGCGTGCTGATCGGGGTCTGGACCCCGGCAATTCCTTTCCTGGCGCTGCCACTCCTCGGTGCGTTCCTGCTGATGCAGGGGCGGATCGACGGACGGCCGCCGCACCACGTCCTGGCGTCGCTGCTGCGCTGGTCGCTTCGCTCGCGCTGGCTGGCGGGACTCTCGCCATGTCCTGCGGAGGGCGAGGAGGTCCTGCCGCTCGAGGAGATCGCGGTCGCTTACGACGGCCGGGAGTCCTTCCTGGTCAAGGGGCGGATAAGAGGGCCCGCACGGATCACCTTCCGCTACCCCGGCGAGGTCAAGGTCGAGGGCGCGCCTCCCTGGGTGCGCGGCTCGAAGAAGCGAGCCGCACGAGCGCGTCGCTACCGCGTCCGACGTCGACCAGAGGCGGCGCCGATGTTGCGCGGCAAGGTCGTCGGGGTGCCTCGTGGTCGCGAGGTGGTGGTCGAGTGATCGGCGTCCCGACCAGCGGGCCGCGCCCGCGCCCGTCGTTCATCTACGGCAACATCGTCTTCGGGCACGACCTGGGCGACGCCTGGGCGGTCTACAAGCTCGGCAGCCAGAGCTACGCCGGGCTCTCAACCGGGCGCAAGCTCGAGGTGATGGGCCAACTCGAGGGCTTGGTCCACCGGATCTCGGCGGACTTCCAGATCCTCCGCATCTCCCGCCGCTTCTCCGTCCGCGAGTACCTGGCCTCGACTTGGCGCACCTTCGACCGGCGCCACGGCAGCGCCGAGGAGATCGAGCGCCGCAAAGCGGCCTTCGAGTCCATGCTGCGCGCCCACGCCTTCGCGCTCTCCGAGCGCGAAACGGTGCGCCCCGACGTCTACCTCGCGGTGCGCCTGCAGGACGCGAGCACCGGGATCGCCGAGCTCCTCGGGGAAGGCGGCATCGCTGGTGCCTGGAGGCGCTTCGCCGCTGCGGTCGGCATCAACGACGCCCGAGGGTTGCGCTACTCGAAGCTCGTCGAGATCGAACGCGCCGAGCGGCGCATGCAGGAGCGAATCCTCGACTTTCTCGAGGCCGAGCGCGCACTCGCCTCGGAGGTTGTCTGGCTGGTGCGCCACGCCTACGTGCGCGGCCTGGGAGACCCGACGAGCGACGCCAACTACCGCCCCCAGGCGCTGGCGATCACGAACGAAGAGGGCGAGGAGATTGGCTTCGAGCCGGCGCAGTGGGACCTGCTGCGGCTGCACTCCGACTACCGGGTCAGGATCGCCCGTCGCCACCTGGAGATAGAGAGCGAGGGGGGAATCTCCCGACAGGCGATGCTCGTCTGCGGCTCGCTGCCCGAGGAGCGCGAGTTTCCCGGCCCCGAGGCCGAGTTGATGTTCACCGCGCTCGACCTCGAGTTCCCGGTCGACGCCTGCCTGCACTGCGAGTACCTGCCCAATCGCGATGCTCAGCGACTCGCTCGCAGGCGCATGGTCGACGCCGACCAGATGTGGCGTGAGGAGGCAACCGCCGACCACGGCGCATCTCCCGACGCCGAGGACCGGCCCGCCGAGGCGCGGGCACTGCAGAGGCGCCTCGGTGGCAACGACCACCCGCCGCTCCTTCGCAGCGCCCTGACCTACGTCGTCTCCAGCTCGACCGGCGAGGAGGAGCTCGAGGAACGGATCGAGCGCCTGCGCTCGGAGGTCGGCCAGCGGATCGAGCTGCACCGCCCGATCGGCGCTCAGCACCAGATCTTTCTCTCGACCCTGCCCGCGCAGCGCTTCCCGCTCGCCGCATACCGCGAGCACCTTCTGCCCGAGGAGGTGGCGGCGATGGTGCCCACCGCCGTCAGCCACGCCGGATCGGAGATGGGTCCCTACATCGGCTACACGCTGACGCCCTCGCGCCAGCCGATCCGCCTCGACCTCGCCGAGGCCTCTCAGCAGAACCGCCCGCCGCCGATCCTCTTCACCGGCTCGCAGGGCTCGGGCAAGACGGTTGCGATGGAGCTGTTGATCTACCAGGCCTTCCTGCAGGGCTCGGGGCCGATCGTGGTGATCGACCCGAAGGGAACGCCAGAGCACCCCGACCACAAGCTGCACCTGATTCCCGAGATTGCGGCGGAGCTGGAGCAGATCGTGCTCTCCCCCGAGGACGGCTACCAGGGCCTGATCGACCCGCTGCGTATTGCTCCGCCCGACGGCAAGGCGGATGCGGCCTTCGGCTTCATCATGGATGTCCTTCCTCCCCCTGTGCCGGCGCCGTGGCAGACGGAGATCCGCGCCGCGGTGGAGCTGGTCTGCGCCGGCGCGGAGCGCAACCACGTGCTCGGCGAGGTCGTCGAGGTGCTCGAGGAAGGCGGCGAGGTCGCCAAGGAAGCGGGGCGGGCGCTCTCGGTCCATGCGAACGCAGGGCTGGCGAGGCTGGCCTTCGGGTTGCCCGGCAAGGAGGTCGCCGAGGTCGGCGCCAAGCGGGTGATCTCGATCCAGATCCGCAATCTGGTGTTGCCGGGACCGAACACGCCCCGCAGCGATATGTCCACCGAGGAGCGTGTCGGCGTAGCGCTCCTGCGCTTGATCGCGATGTACGCGCTGGCCATGTGCGCTCGCAATCCAGAGCGTCACTCGGCGATCGCGCTCGATGAGGCCTGGGTGCTCTTCAACTCCACGGTCGGGCGTTCGCTGCTCGACAGCACCTCGCGCCTCAGCCGCTTTCAGAACCTGAGCCTCCTGCTCTCCACTCAGCAGGTCATCGACGCCGAAGAGATCGAGGGTCTGATCGGCGCCTACTTCTCCGGTGGCGTGGAGACCGAGGAGGAAGCCAAGCGCTCGGCGCGCCACCAGCGCCTCGATGACGACGACCCGGCGCTGATCCAGCGCTTCATGGTCTTCAAGGAAGGGCGCTTCTACTACCGCGACATCAATGGCCAGTCGGTGCCTTTGCAGATCGACCTTTGCGAGCGCCGGCTGTCGGTTCTCTACGGCACCCCGCCACCCCGCGCTGCCCCCGAAGCCGAGGAGAAGTCGGAGGTAGTCGATGTGCCGGTTTGAGCAATTCGACACCCGGGCCCGGTTCCTGATTGCGCTCGCGGTCTTCGCCTCCACGCTTCTGCTGGCCGTCGCCGCCAAGGCCGATCCGCAGATCACGCTGATCCGCGTCTACTCCACCTCGGACGGCACGGTCTTCGACGTCTGCAAGGGCAAGTTCGACCCGCCCGTGACGGACGCGATGAACCCCGCCCACTGTAAGGGCGAAGTCCTCAACTGGACCGAAGCCCAGTGGAAGGCCTACAACTCCGGCAAGAAGCCCGCTGCGGCCATCGGCAAAGGGAAAGGCAAACAGAAAGGCAACGCCGGGAAACCCAAACCCGGTGTCGCAACCGGAGCCGCACCTGGCGCAGAAGCCCTGGCGACGCCGGTCATCCCCTACGGCGGCTCGCTGGACCCCACCGCGGTCCTCGGGATCGAGAACCCGCTCTGCGGGGAACCCAGCAAGTTGAGCGCGCGGCAAATCCGGAACTGCAAGTCCTCGCGCTCCCCCGAGGCCGCCTATCCGGTCGGCAACTACGGCTGGGACATCCACATCGAATCGGGGGGCTTCATCAGCTCCCTCTTCGTTCCCGCTGTCTCCTTCGTCCTGCAGCTGCTCTCGGTGCTCTGGCTCGTGCTGTTGATGATGCTGAAGGGCTGCCTGATCATCCTCGGCTTCGCCTTCTCGCTCAGCCCGTTCACCGACAACCGGATGCTGAGTCAGATTGGGACTGGGCTCACCGGCTTCTTCAACCACCTGACCTCGCCGTGGATGTCGACGCTGTTCGTGATCCTCGGCGCCTGGGGCCTCTACAACGGCCTGGTCCGCCGCAGGACCGGCGAGACCCTCGCCGGGATGCTCATGGCGCTGGTGATGATGCTCGCCGGACTGTGGATCATCCACTCGCCCCGCGACACCGTCGGCCGGGTCGCCGAGGCTGTCAACAGCGCCTCGTTGACCGCCGTCTCGGCTCCGTCCTCGGGCCGCGTCAGTGCCCCGATGCGCTCCTACAACGACGCGATGGCCTCGGTCTGGAACCGCATGACCGAAGTGCCGTTCTGCGCCATGAACTTCTCTGACGTCCAGTGGTGCATGAAGGCGAAGCCCTCCGAGGATGCGCTCGATGCCGCGCGCAGCGGCCTCGGTGACGGCGACGCCTTCACCGACCAGCTCCTCTCGGGCCTGCCGGCCGCTCCGGAACTAGCGACGCAGGCGCTCGCGAAGAACCTCTCGGGGCTGTTCGGCCAGGCGCCGACCATCCGCGATCTCTATTTGCGCTTCAGCCCGCAGAGCGGTCCGCGCGACAAGCTCTGGGACTACTACAACGGCGAGCCCGACGAACACGTTGGGCTGCCGATGAACATCGGCCCGCAGCTGAACATCGGCGGGGGGACCGACGGCGTCGCTCCGGACAAGGTGGCGATGCAGGGTCGCAGCGGCGTCCTGACCCGGATGGTGATGGTCCTCATCTTCACCATCGGCTTGCTCGGGGGCCTGCTGCTCCTGCTCTGGCTTGCGATGAAGCTGGTGATGGCGACGGCGTCCTCCTTCGTCCTCGTCCTCGCCACCCCGCTCGCGATGTTCTTCCCGGTCTTCGGGCAGGCGGGCCGAAACGCATTCACCAAATGGCTCGTCGCTCTCCTGGGGGCGATCGTCGCCAAGCTCATCTTCAGCGGCTTGCTCGGGATCGTCCTGCTCGGCTCGAGCGTGATCGGCTCGGCGATCGGTCGCTCCTCGCCGACGCTCGGCCTGATCGCGGTGATGGCGTTCTGGTGGGCGGTCTTCCTCTCGCGGGAGAAGTACCTCGCCCTGTTTCAGGTCGACCCGGCAGGTGACAGGGGTGCCGCCGGTCTCTACAGAACGCTCGCCGGCGGCTACCTCGGCTACAGGATCGCGAGGGGGGCCGCGGGTGCGGTTGGCAACTTCCGCGAGGAGCGCCGGGACCGGCGACGCCACCACCAAGACGAAGAGGCGCACCGCCGCCACAAGGGAGCGAGCGACCAGCTCAACAATCAGGCCCATCAGCGCCTGGACGTCGCCAGGGCAAATGCGGAATCGCGGGAGGGCTCGCACTCGGCAATGGACCGCGAGGTCGCCGACCTGCGCGCAGACCCCGACGTCCAGAGCCTGCGGGAGGACCCGTCGAGCCTGGACGAGCCAACGCGGCGGAGCGCTGAGGCGAAGGCTGCTCGCCTGAAGGGGCTGCAGAGGGAGCAGCACGCCTCGAGGCCACAGGCCCAGGCCGACCGACGCCTACTCAATCGGGTTCGCGCGAACGAGGCCGCTGGACTGCCAGTTCACGGGAAGGCGGAAGTACAGGGCGCGCGGGAAGCCATCCGCCGCGAGGCGAATCTGCCCATCGACTCGCCCGAGCATCGCTGGCGGGCTCAGGCGGCAGGCAAGGACCCCTCCAGTCCAGAGGGCCGCCAAGCGATCGCCGAGAGCCTTGCCACGACTCATTCCGCCGTCGGCGCGATGTCCGCCGATCGCATCGAGCAGGTCGACATCCATCGTCCGCGGCGAAGCAGGGACGATCAGCGGCGGCCGTCTCACAGGCTGCGTCGAGAGCAGTCAGGAAGCAAGGCCAGCGCAGACGGCCACCACGGGCAATCAGGCGGACCCAAGCCCAAGCGCCGGTCGCGGGCACGGGACTGGATCAGCAGGTGATCGGCGATGGGCTCAGATGAAACGCGCCGCAGGATCGTCTTCGCCCTGGCGGTGGCGGCGCTGGTGGCCGGTGTCTTCGCAATGGCGATCCTCGACCGCGAGGAGGGCAGAGGTGGGTCCACCGATGTGGCTCCACGGTCAGGTCAGGCTCGAGATCTCCCCGAGGGGGAGCGTCGGCCCCCGCAGCACGGCGCCCAGATGCGCGCGGCGGCGTACTCAGCGCGTCGCTTCGTCCAGGCATATCTGCGCTATCAGGAAGGGCGCCTCGGTGGTGCGGATCGTGAGTCTCTGCTCCTCTACTCGACCCCTGACCTTGGCGGCCAGCTGGTGGGGGCGCCCGTTCGCGTCCCACCGGGAAGCCGGGTGCCACGCCAGTTCGTGGCGCGCGTCGCCGGGGTCGAGGCCGGTCTCTTCGACGGAAGCCCCGCCTTCCTTGTCGTCCTGGTTATTGCTGGTAGGACAGGAACTCACCTTTTCAGCACCAGCCTGATCGAACACGAGGGCGGCTGGGTGGTCGCGGGAATCGGCCCATGAGCGAGCACGGTTCGGCGCTGCGCAGCTACCTGAAGCGAAGGGCGGCGTTGAAGCTGGCGGCCAAGGTCGGCAAAGCGAAGCTGCTGGTCGCGGGCGCCGCTGTGGTCGGAGGGTTCCTTGTCTTTCTTGTCATCTTGGCCGCGTTGGCTGGGGCGACCTCGACCGCCGACAACGAAGGCGGGATGACCTGCAGGGCCAGCGGTGGCGCTGATGGCCCACCTCCTCACCTGATGCCGATCTACGCTGCGGCCGCGCAGAAATTCCGTCTGGGGCCTCGCGGGCCCGGGATCCTCGCGGCGATCAACTACGTGGAGTCCGACTTCGGCCGCTCCACGTTGCCAGGCGTGCATTCGGGGAGCAACTTCGCCGGGGCCGCCGGTCCGATGCAGTTCCTTTACCCGAGCAGCTGGGAACCCTTCGGCGTGGACGGCGACGGCGATGGGGACAAGGACGTCTACGACCCGTGGGACGCGATCTTCGCGGCGGCCAACCTCCTTCGCACTGAAGGCGCGCCGGCCGACTGGTATGGGGCGATCTTCGCTTACAACCACGCCGACTGGTATGTGCGGAAGATCGAACGCTACGCCGAGCAGTTCGGAGGCTCGATCGTCTGCACGCCCTCGGCAGAACAGGTGGTCGGAGGAGAGGCGATCCTGCAGAAAGTCGAAACGCTCTACCAGCCACGCACCTTCAAGCCTCTTCCCTCAGCTCTTTGGGTGGGTTACGGAGCACCCCAGGCTGTTGACTCCCGGATCTGGTCGGATGCCGTCTGGCTCCTACAGACGTTTCACCTCAGGGTGGACGCCGCACGAGAGTCGGGACACCGAACGCACGGGGACGGGACTGCGCTAGACATCGTTCCTGAGTCAGGCAGGGGGTGGGATGGGACGGCGAGGGCAGCGGCCGAAACGCTTGGATGGAACGAAGGCTGCGCGGACTCCGGCACTGCTCCGGTTTGTCCGCTGGCGCCCGCAATCCAGTTCATCGGCTACAACGGCTTTCCAGCACACGGCGACCCGGCGCATACGGAACCGGGGGCACATCCTCACCTTCACGTTTCCTGGCAAAGCTCGAGCTATGGGTCGGGATCGCTGAGTCCACCGCCGGTCTGGGTCCGCGTCTTCCCATTGGCCGGCTGATTCGATGACTGGCAGCCTCACCGAGCGCCGGGTCGCTGTCCGGAACATCAGGCTTGACTAATAAGGACCGCTCGAAGAAGATGCCGCTCTTCGCCGAACGAGGAGACCCATGATGTCGGGCACGGTAGTGCCGCGGGAGAAGATCAAGCTGGAGGAGCCGCGGGGGGTCATCTCTCCGCCATGGGTCGAGCAGCCGCTCTATCAGTGCTCTCAGCACGTCGTCGTGCGGGGCTTCATCTCGCACGCCGAGGTTGAGGTGTTCGTGAACGGCTCGCCGGTCGCCGGCCTCAGCGACGCCGGACTCGACGCGCCCAGCGGCGCCCCCATCGAACTGCCGTCCGAGCTGCGCGCGGGCGACACGGTGAGCGCCGTGCAGCGCTTTCAGGGGCCCGAGAGCGACCACTCGCTAGCGGTGGTCGTGCGCGACCACCGCGAGGACTACCCGGCCGGTATGCCGCCGCCGTTCATCGATCCGCAGCCGCTGTTCGAGTGCGGGTGCGCGACCGCCGTCAACGGCATCGTGCCCGGCTCGACGGTGACCGTCACCGCCGACGGCGCCCAGGTCGCCCGCTTCGGCGCTCCCGGACCGTGGGTGCTGACGGGTATCGCGCCGCCATTCGAGCTCGGGCAGCAGGTCGTCGCCGTCGGCTCGCTGTGCGGTGAGGAGACGCCGCCTTCCGCGCCGGTGACGGCGCAGGCGCGGCCCCCTTCGCTACCGGCGCCGACGATCGACCCGCCGATCGCGGGCGCCGAGCTTGTCGTCGTGCGCGACCTGGTGCACGGGGCGACGTTCGAGATCAGCCGCAACGGGACGGTCGAGGGTTCCTGGGGCTCGCCCGGCGACGCCTGTCATGTCGTCGTCGCCCCGCTCGATGAGGGCGACGTGCTGACCGTCTGGCAGCGGCTCTGCCCTGGAGACCCGACGAGCCCCGAGGGCAGCACCACCGTGCAGCCGTGCTCGGCGCTCGGTGCGCCCGACGTGGCGCCCGTGGAGGCCGGCGACGAAGTGGTCCGGCTGCTCGACTTCGTCCCAGGGACCCGCGTCAAAGTCTTCCTCAGCGGCGTCAAGCGCGGCGACGGGAGCGGGCCCGTCGTGCGGCTCTCGCGCAAAGTCCGCCTCGGCGAGACGATCCACCTCCTGCAGGAGGTGGGCCCCTGCGTCTCGCAGTGGGTCCGCGAGCTCAAGGTGCGGTGCGTCGCGCCGCCGATCGGCGAGGACCCGACCGGTCCGCGGCGCACGGCCGTTGGGCGCCGCGAGTACGACGGCGGGACGTTCGAGGTCGACGGGACCCCGTACCCGATCCGCGGCACGGTCTACTACCCCGCCGAGCGCGACGGAGACAGCCAGCCGTTCAACGCCGCCCTGCTCGCGGCGCAGGGCCCGAGGCCGATCGTCTTCATGGCACACGGCAACCACGCAATATTCCGCTCCCCCTCGGACCCGCTCGTGGAGGAATGCGACCCCGTCAGCGGCTTCGTCGAGATCCCCAACCACGAGGGATACGACTACTTCCAGCGGCAGCTCGCGGGCCTGGGGATCGTCGCGGTGTCGGTGTACTCCAACCCGACCAACTGCAAAGGCGGGCCGACGAACATCCCGCACCGCGCGGCACTGATCCAGGCCTCGATCCGCCACTTCGCCGATCTCACGGCCGGCAGCGGGACGTTCGCCGGCGCGATCGACCTCGACCGCATCGGCCTGATGGGCCACTCGCGCGGCGGTGAGGCGGTCGTCCTGCTGCCCGAGGTCCTCGACGTCCCGGACGCGCAGATCCGCTCGGTCCTCTCGCTGGCACCGACCGACTCGGGTGCCTCCAGCGGCGAGCCGCGGGGATACGCGCTGCTAACGATCCTCCCGGCCGCCGACGGCGACTTGAAGCGCAACGAAGGCGCCCACTTCTACGACGGCGCCGAGCCCGCGCCGTTCAAGTGCCAGCTCTACGTCGATGGCGCCAACCACAACTACTTCAACCGGCAGTGGCCCAAAGACGAGGGGATCGGGCCCGGCCGCCTCTCGCGCGCCCAGCACGAGGGGATCTTGTCGGCCTATGGCTGCGCGCTGTTCCGCGCGACGCTGCTGGGGCACGACACCGCCGGCTACCTGACCGGGCGTAAAATCCCCGCGGGCGTCGTCACCGAGCAGGTCCACCTCTCGGCGCTCCTGCGGGACCAGGAGATGGTCGACGACCACGAGCAGGGCAACGGCATCGAGCACAACTCGCTCGGCGAGCCCACGCACCAGATCTCGCTGCACGCCGAGGAGTTCCCATTCCTGCAGAGCGGCGCCGCCTTCAACGGCACGTTCTTCGGCAGGACGACCGGCATGGTCGCCGAGAGCTCGGAGCCCGGCGGCGAGTTTCGCACGCAGCTGATCGGGACCAACGACCTGTCCGAGCGGGAGGTGTGGATCCGCGCCGCCGAGGTGCTGACCGGCCTGCCGAAAGGCGCGACCGGCTTCGAGCTGGGGCTGGAGGACGCCAACGGCCTCGTCGCCTGGGTCGACTCCGACGCCGTCGGCGGCGTGCCGCGCCCCTACCGACGCCGTGACAGCTTCGAGAAGACGATGCCGAGCACGCTACGGTTCAGAGCACAATGCTTCAGCAGGAACAGCGACCTGTCGCTGGGAGAGATCGTGGCGATCCGCCTGCGCCTCAACCGCCAGGTGCCGCACCCGCTCGCATTCGACGACCTGCAGCTGGTCGACCCCACTTGAGCCATGACTGACCCGTTCGAAGGAATCCCACAGCCGCACGCCTCGCAGGCCGACCCGTGGCCGCTGCCGCGCATCGTCGACGTCGAGATCGCGCTTCAGGACTACGACGCGCCGCGGGTTACGTACCGCCGGCGGGAGCGGGTCGAGCACCGGCAGGCGGTCGAGATCGTGCTGACGACGAGCAGCCCGATCCCGGCCCGAGCACTGTCACCGGTCCTGTATGTGGGCGACGAGCCAGTCGAGGAGTGGGAGACGATAGGGCCCAAGCGCTACCGCTTCTACGCGTTCGATCCCGAGCGGCTGCAGGACGACGCGCCGCTCGCGATTGGCTGGCCCGACGACGAGGAGTCCCGCCGCGAGGCCGAGCAGCACTACCGGCTGCGTCGTCCAGAGGGGACCGTCTGAGTGACCACCGACGGGCGCCGGCCAGGCCGGCGCGCCCAGCCGAACCCGCAGCGTGCGCAGCTAGTTCGCTGACGGCAGACGAACCCATCCGGCTCGCCCCTCCCGACTCCGACTGGCCGGAGCGATTCGCGCAGGAGCGTGTGGCGTTGGAGGAGGTCATCGGCGAGTGGACCCCCGGCGGCATCCATCACGTCGGCAGCACGGCGGTCCCGGAACTCGAAGCCAAGCCGATCATCGACATCCTCGTCGGCGTACCCAATCTCGAGGCAGCCCGCGCTTGCTTCGAGCCCCTTGCCGGTCTCGGTTATCTCTACGCGCCTTACCTGCCTGAGGAGATGCACTGGTTCTGCAAGCCGCATCCGGCTCGGCGCACCCATCACTTGCACCTCGTCCCTACGGGCTCTCGGCGTTATCACGATGAGCTGGCTTTTCGCGATCGACTCCGAGCCGATCCGCAGATCGCCAGTCACTATGCGGCGCTGAAGCGTGAGCTCGCCGAGCGGCACCGAAACGACCGCGACGCATACACCGAGGCCAAGAGCGCTTTCGTTAAGGCGACCCTCCGCGGAGAATCGGCAGCTCGGTAATCGTCTGGCTTCCTCTTATCTGACCAGATTGCATTCCGCAACCTGAATCGCCTTGATCCGGAATTGGCTCGAGGTAGCTGAGCCCGAATCGGACCCGGTGGCGCTGGGTCGCGCCCGCCCGTGTAAGGGGTGGAGCCGATCCCAAGACGGTCGGACTTGAGCATGACCCTGAAAGCCGAGCGGGAGTAAACCTGATGGGAGCAATGCGTTGGAGTGGCTGGCTTGTGCCGGTCGTCATCGCCTTCGCTGTTGCCGCTCTCGGCGTGATGGCGCTGCACCGGCCGCTATCCAACGTGCCGGCGCCGGACCACCAAGCACGGGTCGCGGCAGAAGCCAGCAGGGATCCAGGGGCTCGATTCGCCCAGCCGGCGCCGATCGGCGCAGCGCGCCTCGACGACTTGGGGCCAAGCAGAGCACGAGGCACTGGCGAGGCTGACGACATCGACCCTGGCTTGGCGAGATTCGCCCAGGCTCTCGGAGCAGCCTGGTCCCTCTTCTGCTGGCCCATCTTGCTAGTCCTCGCCGCCGCTCTCGCTATCTGTGCGAATCGGATGATCGAGCGCCGCGGACGCTCGATGCAGCGATTCCTGATCACCCCGGGACGTTCCTCCGAGGCTTCGCCCGCACAGGTCGCCGGGCTGGTCGAGGCTCTCGGAAGCGTGACGCGGGAGCGCTGGTGGGTGCGGCTGTGGAGGGGTGTCCCACCGGTCGCGACCCTGGAGCTGATTGCCGGTGTGCATCCGAGCGGAACGCGCGAGCAGCGCCTTGGGATTGCTGTTCCGGGGGGGAAGGGTCAGGTCGAGGCGCTCCGCGGGGTCCTGGTCAGCCGCTATCCGGACGCGACCTTGACTCCGCTCAGCGAGACGGCGGCGGATGCCCTTCGTCCCTGGCTGCGGGAGGTCGTCCGCCTGAAGAAGGCGAAGCCGTTCGCTAGGGCTCTGGATCGGCCCTTGGAGCGCAGCCTCTTGAGCATCGAGCCATACCAAGAGGCACCGATCGACGGTCTGCTCTCCGTGATGGCCGAGGTAGGGGAGCGTGTCTTGGTCCAGATCACCGTCTCGCCGGTCCCGAACCACTTTCAGCGAGCTGCGCGCGGTATCGCTGTGCAGCAGCGCAGGCCGGCCCGCGAGGCGCCGGCCCCTGACGCCGTGCAGCAGCGCGAGGAGCGCTCGTCCACTGATGTCGTGGTCTTCCGTTCACTCTCTTTCTGCGAGATCCGGGTAGGCGCGGAGTCCTACCGGGCGGCTCGCCATGTCGCGGGCGCGATCGAGGGACACGCCGAGGGAGGCGAGAACCACCTGCGCCAGCGTCGGCCGCTGCTTCGCCGCCGCCTCTACGTCGAGCGCATGGTGCGGGCAGAGTCGAACCCGATCCCCTCCTGGTGGCGCGGTGTCTATTCCAGCTTGGAGATCGCCGGTCTCTGGCATATCCCGACCGCTTTCGCCAAGAACGTCGCGATCGAGCGCTCAAACGTTCCGCAGCTGGCGACTCCTCCAGAGGTGCTGCGGCTGAACGACGCGCGCAAAGCGATCGCGATGGACCTGCGCGGCAACTACGTCGGAATCCGGGGTGAGGACTTCAAGTTCGGGGTTCAGGTCTCGGGGGTCCAGGGCGGTGGCAAGACCTCGATCCTCGCCAAGATCGCCGAGGTTCGCGCACGAGAGCCAAACACGGCCGTGATCGTGCTCGACCCGAAGGGTGACCTCGCCGAGGCGGCCGCGGCGCTGATGCCGAGCTGGCGAACGGTGCGCGTGCTCGACGTCGCCCGGCCGCTTTTCGGGATGGCGCTGCGGACGCCAGGTCGCGATCTCCAGGCAGAGGCCGCGATCTTCTCGGAAGCGATGGTCGACGTCTCTCGCACCGAGGAGGGAGACAGTCAGGCGTTGAACTCCTCCCAGCGGTATTTCAAGATGGCACGGGGGGCGACCCTCGCCCTCGAGGAGGACCCGACCTTCTGGCACACGCTTCGCTGGCTCGCGCCGGATGAGTCGGCAGCGGAATGGCGGGCCGAGAAGATCGCCAAGCTCGCCGGCGATCCTCAGTGGCACGCAGTCTGGGATCACTTCGCCCGGGTCTTGCCTACGCAGCTCGCGAAGTCACCGGCACAGTTCCTCGCGCGTCTAGAGGCCCCCTACAACAAGATCCAGACTCTGCTCGGAGACGAGCGACTGAACACCGTCCTGCACCACCCGGTCACGGTCAGCTTCGACGAGGTGATCCGCAGGCGCGAGGTTCTGATCGTCGCCGCCCGGGTTCCCGATCATCCCGACGGGGCCGTTCTCCTCAAGTTCTTCATCCAGCTGATCCATCGCTCGATCATGGCCCAGCAGAAGCTGCCGGAGGACGAGCGCGCCCGGGTCGCGGTGATCGGGGACGACGCTGGCAATCTCTTCTCGCCGACCATCGCCAAGATGATGGAGGACGATCGCGCCGCAGGGCTCGACTTTGCCGTGGGCTGGCAGCACGGCGGGCAGATGACGCCCGAGCTTGCCCAGGCGATCGACGCGCTGTGCAGCTCGCGGTTCTACCTGCGCTCATCGGAGGTGGATGCAGAAAGTGCGATCAACCGCCTCAACCCGTCTTACATGGCGCACCGCAAGGGCGACCTCGGCGAGCTGAAGCGGACCCGCGTCGAGGTCAACCAGCTAACGGGTCTCGACATCAACCACGCGATAGCCGTCCTGCAGGCAGGGAAAACGCTCTCCAACTCCTTCACCGTCGTCACGATCCCATGGGAGCGCGACCCGAAGAAGCTGGCCGAGTTCGAGGAGCGGGTTCGGGGGGAAGGGGGCTATGACCCGGAAGTGATCGCTCCGCCTCGCGAGCTCACCGGGCGTGGCGACAACGAGGATCTCAACGACGTCGGGGGAGAAGAGGACCGCGCGGGTGCGGCCGGTGCCGAGGCGCCTGGGCGGGATCTCTCCCCGACAGAGAATAAGACCGAAGAGCCTTCGGCTGAGGGTGCGGGTCCAGCCAAGCCCCGTCGGCAGGAGAGACAGCCGAAAGCCAGGGCGCCGCAGGGCGAGAGCCGGGGCCAGGCGGTTCGTCGTGGTCGTCGCGAGGCGGAGGTGGCGGCGCTTGGCTCTCCGACTGACAAGCCGCTCAGCGAGGGCTACCAGGAAGTGGAGCTGCTCAGGGACAAGGCGGCGAGCATCACCTGGGAGAAATCGAAAGCCGAGCCACCACAGCTCAGACACAACGCCATCAATGCCGAGCAGCGTTCGATTCTCGAGGCCCTGTATGAGCTGCGGGTGTTGAGTGCCGGGCAGATCCAGCGCGAGTTCATGATGTCCTCGGGTGAGCGGCAGGTTCGGCGCGAGCTCTCCCTGCTGATACGCCAGCGGATGATCAAACGAGCGGAGATCGGCTTGCGCCAGGCCCGCGGCCGCGGCAAGCGCTTCTACGTTCTCGACACGGCGGGCTTCGAGCTGTTGAAGGATGCCGCTGACCATGAGGCGACGGGAGCCTGGCGGGCCCCCGAGCTACACAGTGCCCAGCATGTCGTCCACGACCTAGCCCGAAACGAGTGGCTCTTCGGCTTCCGCTCGCTCGCCCCTCGTCACGTCGCTGCCTGGCATGGCCCGCGCTCGGGAAAGATCGAGGTGCCTCTGATCAAGGAGCGTCGAGAGGCTCCTCGGCGCATGATGCCGAACGATCTGCAGGAGAACGCGCCGATCGACTTCGGTGCCTCCGAGTTCGGCAACGTGGTCCCCGACCTGACCCTCGAGCTGCTCTTGACCAAGCCCGGCGGGGAGAAGGTGAAGACGGACCTGCTGGTCGAGATCGAGTGGGGCAACAATGACGAGACCGTCCGTCGCAAGGCCCTCGACTACGACGGCTTCCTCACCGGCTGGTGGCAGGCGCACCCCCGTTACAAAGATCTCGGGCGGCCGCCAATCCTCTTCTTCGTGGTCCCCGACCTACAGCGGGCAAACCGCTTCATCGAGATCTTGGACGAGACCCTGGCGAGCCATCTGATCGGGCCTGCCCGAACGCAGACCCGAGAGCAGCGCGAGCGCAGCGTGACGCCGACTCCGAGCAAGCTCTACCTCGGACGCCGCAACATCTTCGTTGCCGTCGCTCGAGATATTCACCAGCGCACTCTGAGGGCGTGGAGGGTGCCGGCCGAGCTACCCGGCGATCGGATCCGAAGTGCTCGAAACGCGAAGGAGAGGCGTAGTGCCGGGCGGCCGATCCCCAGGTCGTTCATGTTGATCGAGCCCCGGGATCAGGTCGATCCTGCGACCTAGATTTTGCTTGTGAGCGTTCATCTCGAGCGCGCGGAGTTCTGCGTGCGCTTTGCTGATCGAGTCGGAATTACCGGAGATTCCGGGATCGTCGTTGCCATGCCGTCATCTGCGGCTCCTACCGTGGATCGGATGAACACAGCGCAAGTAGCCGGCCACAGCGTCCGTCAGACATCCCGGCGCCTCTTCGGAGGGGCGCTGTTGAGCACTGCCCTTTCGGTGGCGCTCCTCGCCGTAGGGCTCATCCTCGGCGAGCTTGGGGCGCGGGAAGCAGGGGCACTCTTCATCGTCATCGGGCTCTTGTTTGCATGGGATGCGTGGCGTCGAGGGCGCGCGGGCCAGCGCTACAAGGTCGGGGCGATCGCAGAGGAGCGGGTCGGTTCGCGGCTGTGGAAGCTGGAGGAGCTTGGCTGGCTCGTCGAGCACGACGTGCAGAAGGGCGGTGGCGGAAACATCGATCATGTTGTCCAGTTGCCCGCGGTCACGTTCGTGATCGAGACCAAGGCAGGAGGGGGGCGTTGGGATCTCGCTCAGGCCCTCCGGCACGCCCAGTGGGCAGCCCGTCGCTATGGAGGCCAGCGCACCGTCATTCCAGTGCTCTGCCTGCAGCGCTCCAAGCAGCGCCCCGAATTGGTCGACGGCGTCTACAGGGTCGGCGCCTGCCATCTGGTCGACTTCATGCTCGACAGGGGCTGAGGCCGATGGCGGGTGGCCACTCGCTGAACATCAAGCAGGGACCTGGGCCTCGCACCCCGTCGCATCCCGCCCGAGTTCGCGCCGGCCAGCTGTTCTTTCCGCGGCGGGGCGCTCAACGATTGCGGCTCACCGTCAAGAGCATCGACGGCGAGTGGGTCCGTGTCGCCCGTGAGGACGGGTCCGAGGGGAACGTAGCGCTCGATCAGTTGCTTGCCCGCGACGGGGCGGGCAACGGGGTCAACTATCGCTTTCACGGTTGGAAGCGCCTGCCGCGCGGATACCGCACCGAGATGATCGTGGCCTCGGTGTCCGTAGAGGACGCCCGGTGCATGCTGGTGCTGCCCGAGTGGGACCCGAACGTCGAAATCGTGGAGCCGCTGTCAACGCTGCCCGTGGACCTGCGCAAGGCCGGCGCGAGCGGATCTTGCCGGGCTGACCTGACTTCTCAGAGCGCTGCCGGCCTCAGCATCCACGCCAGCAGCACTTCGAAGGTCAGGGGGCTGTCTCGAAAGGCAGGCGGACAGCATCCCGACATCCTGGCCGAGGGTCAGGAATATCGACGTCGATCCGATCGCAAGAAGTTCCGCCTGCTGGATGTCGATCCGGGTTCACCGAAGGTGCCTGCGTGGAGTGGCACTCGAGTCGTTCGCCTCGACGCGGCTAGAGTTCTCGCGGTTCGCCCTGACGGTGAGGGGAAGCATTACGAGTATGTCGGCGGCGGCGTAGCGGCAACGCGGCGGCGGCGCAGCCAGCGCGGCCGCCGCTCTCGCTGAGCTGAAGCAGAAGAAGCGCCGGGAGATCTATTCGACCTTGGGGACGATCTCAGAGGCAAGGTTCCTCAGCGACGCCCCCACCGGTTTGTCCCGGTCCTCGACGACGTTGAAAGAGATCAGGGTTCCGCTGCTCCGGTCCCACCAGAACGCTCGCAGCTTCCTCAGGCCACCGCTCGGCGCCTGGTAGCCGATGGCGGATTCGAGGCCGAAGCGTGGCGGCGTGAACGACCTGCCCTGCAACGCGCCTTCTAGGAACTGAGCCTTGGCTCGACTCCGCAGACCTTCGAGCTTCTTCGGGAAGTTCGCCAGCCAGGTCTCCGCCGCGGACCCTGAGTCTGCCACCCAGGTTTCGATCCTGTAGGTGGCGACGGTGCCGGCGAGCAGGCCGCTGCGCCGACGCTCGGCGTTGGTCGGCTTCTGGCCCTTCCAGGCGAAAGCCCGGCAACGGATGTGGACCACGCCCGCGGGATTGCCGGGGGCTCTGAGGACAGATTTGTGCTGAACCGAGTTCGTCAACCCGAAGGCACGGGCCATCTCGTGCTGGGTTACGAGCCCGCAGGCATCGGGGTTGGCGGCGGTAGCCGGCGCCGCGGTGAAGACCATCGCCCCGAACGTCGAAAGCGCGACGATCGACATGAAGTGCCTGATGGCGCTGGGTTGGCGTCGTGAACTCATGGCTTCTTCTCCTCTCGCTGTGCAGCCGGCCGCATCGGAACGACTCCAAAAGAAAACCCGCGGGACTCAATTGGTAGCGGTCTGGACTCCGGTCGGTTCAACACTGGCAGAGGGCCAGGATGGCATTCGCAGCCCCCATGTCCGCTAGGTGGAAAAAGGCGTCCGCTAGGCCCGAAAACACGTCCGCCAGATGTCCGCTAGGGCGGTTTCGGCGGCCGCAAATGCTTGGCATCGGGTCGTCTAGGCGGCCGTTTTCACCCTTATTTTTCGGCTCTGCCAAGCGGAACCGCCTGGATGTCCGCAAATCGTCGCTGCGAAGGGGAAGAGAGGTTCAGGCGTAGAGGCAGAGCCAGACGGACACGGTCTTGACAGATCCCGCTTAGCCCCTACTCTCTGCATCCTCATCTCTCAAGCCATTTCACGGCAGTTCCCGCTCTCAGCGGTCCTCACATAGGCACTCGAACCAGAGTCCACTAGCGATAGTCAAGACAAGTCTCTTGCCGTCTTTTCGATCCACCGAGCTCCACGCCATCTCCGTGAAGCCCACCCGCTAGGACCGCACAGAGCAGCAGAACCAGAAGCCTCCTCACCGATCGACGACCTCGAGCACGGCCTTTTGACCGCGCGCGGCGAAGCGATCCTCAGAGCAGGCGCGCCAGTGATCGGCGAAACGAAGAGAAGCGCCCTGCGGCGCGAGCCGGCGGAGTCGCGGATGGGCGGCCCGGCGGAATTACCCAAACCCAGACAGGGAGGACCGATGCAACGGCCCTCCCCTTGAAATCAGCGGGGATGCAACCCCGCGGAAAGGAACAGCGATGCCACAAGGTCACGCTGCCCCTGTATCGACGATAACCGATGGCGAGGGCCTTACCGACTCGCACCAACTCATGGTGGGCCACCGCGAGGAAGCCCAGCGGATCCTCGACCGCGAACTGAAGGCGGGAATGCCGCCTCGGTCCGCGCTGGCGATGGCGGGTCGTGCGATCAAGGCGGCGAGCCGGGCGCACGTTATGCACCTGGCCGAGCTGCCCTACGCGACCGCCTGATCCCAGGCTCAGGGCACCAGTTCACGAGGCGAGCGTCGCCTTCGCGGCGCCCGCCCTTCATCACTCCGAGGACTCGCCCCGGCGGGCCCTCCCACCCCGCTCACCGCCGCTTGCGAGGAAGCGGCGGCGGTGAGAGAGAGGAACAACATGAGCAAGGAAGCAAGTCGGATTCGTCGTGTCATCTCCCGCCTGGGTAGCCGCGAGGACCTCGCGGAGCTCGTGAAGATGGCGAAGTCCGAAGTCGTGCGCGGCGTCGTCGCTCGCGACCTGCGGCGCTACGACCGCGGCGTTGCGATCTACGAGGCAGCCTCTGAGGCGCTCGGCAACGCGCGGACCCGCGGGCAGCTGCCCCGCTACACCCAGGCTGCCTGAGGCGCAGCGCAGTTCCATCGCCGGCATCCCTGGCCAGGCTCCTCGAGCCCGCGCCGACGCCGGCCCGAGACGCACCGGTGCTCGCAGGCCGAGGTGGCCTGCGACGCCGCAAGACAAACCCCGGGATGGGGGGGCCCACCGCTGCCGGCGAGGCAGCGGGCCTCCTCACCTAGACGTCGCGCGCTGCGCGAAGGAGGAATGACATGACCGAGATCAACAGCACCGAGCCCCTCTGGGTCGGGATGGACGTCGACGCCGAGCTCGCCCGCTACGCGGAGGAAGATCGACGCCGCGCCGAGTCCGGAACGGTGGCGCCGAGCCCGAAGCGCTCACCTCGTCGACGGGGCCTGCGTGCCGCCATCCCCACTCTGGGGAAGGGTGCAGCGCCGCAGTTCCCGCTCGCGGCCTGATGGCCCCGGGCGACGTCTCCCACTCCGAGATCTCCCGCGCGCTTGCCAAGTTGGGCGAGCGCGCGGGGGCCGAGGAAGTGGTTAGCGCACTTCAGTGCGACTGGGAGCCCTTCGAGGCACAGATGCGTCGTCGGGTTCGCACCCGGGTGCGCGAGAACCGCACCGCCTACCTCTGCCTCGCGCGCGCGGGCGCGGGGAAGGTCCGCTTTCACCTAGAAGCCACTGGCGCCATCCCTCGCTGCGAGGGCACGGCCCAGCGTAGCCCGGGCGTCGTCATCAGAGTGCGCGACCGTCGTCGTCGCGCGCGACGTCGGCAAGGGGCCGGTCATTGTGGAGGCGGGAGGTGATGCCGGCGGTAGCGGGCGCTGAGGAGCGCGGCCGGCGGACCCTCGCCGTTCTGGTGGAGCGGTTCGGGTTCCTGCGGGGCAACTGGGAGGTCGATTACCCCGAGATGGTCGAGGAGGTCCTGGCGATGTCCTCGGGGCGAGCGCCGCTCTGCGGCCGCTTCGCCGCCGTGGCCGGTGATCCCACCTACACCTTCATCGAGGTCACGGCCACCGAGGCCGAGGCGCTCGAGCTGCTCGCGAGCTGGACGCTCGATGAGCACTACCCCAAGTGTCCCCTCGCGCTGGCCGACTTGCACGAGGGCTGCATCCATGAGGTGCGGGTCACGGTCAGCCGTGGGCCCGCGTCTCCCGACCGAATCGAGGAGGTCCCACGATGTTGAGTCCCAGGCGCATCCTGGACGCGGTGACGCTGCGGCGTGTCGTCGCGGTGCTGTTGCTCGGAGGCTTTGCCGAAGCGATCGCTTCTTTCCTCAGCTGGCTCGTCTCGGTTGGCTGGGAGCTGAAGGACGTGGCGACGCTGCGTGCGTGCCTGGTCGCCGGGATCGTCTTCGCCATCGACGCCTGTCTGATCTACCTGGCCCTGCGCGGACTCGGGTCGCTGCTCGACCACTGGCGCAGGGAGGAGCCGGTGGCGATCGTCGGCGAGCACTCGACGGGGGAGCGCGACCCAACCGTCCCGCTCGAGGAGATCGACGCGGCGGGAATCGAGGCGGTCGACTGGCCGCGGGAAGGAGGCGGCGATGGCCGCGGTTCCGAGTACTACTGAGCCGCGTCCGGCGCGGCGCTCCGAAGAGCACCATGGACGAGACCCCTCGCCGCCGAGGGGTGGCGCGCGCCTTCTCACATTCGTGCAGGGGGCGAGTGCCATGGCCCAACGATGTGAGAGCACGAGCGCGGTGGTGATCGGCGGGGAGCCGATCACCGACCTCGAGGGTGCCGCCTTCGAGCACCTCCTGCGGGTTGGCGGACCCGAGGCGCCGAGCCCCCTGGCCTGGCTGCGAGTTCACGACCGCGATTTGGTGATCTGCGACGGGGCAGGCATCGTCCTCTACTCCCTGCGCATCACCTCGACCACGACGGGCTGGGAGCAGCGAACTGTTTCCTACCCGCCCATTCCCGTGTTGCGGGCCCTTCGCGAGCACCCCAACTGGGCCCGGCGGGCGAGGCGGCTGTGTCTCACCTCAGCGCAGGCGCGTGCCTGCCGGGTCCCAGTCGGCGTCGTCGCAGCCGAGGCTCGCGCCGCAGAGGATCTCGGTGACCTCTACGACGGCGAGGAAGCGGTGTACAGGCTGAGCGAAGCCGCCGCCGCGGTGTTGCAGAGTTCCGGCAAGCAGGCGGCTAAGGCCGGTCGCATCTTCATGGCCGACGTCGAGCGCGCCCGACATCCCAGTCATGTGCCGCTCCACCGCCTGCAGGGGGCCCTCGCCGAGGAGCTCGCCCTCGGGCACACGGTCGCCGCGATCTGCTCGCGCTCGCCCGGCTTCAGCGACTCCACGGAGGAGAGCAAGGTGACGGGCCTGCTCTGCCGGCGACTCGGCCTGCAGGGCACCCGCGACTGCCAGAAGCGGCTGCGCTACTCCCGCGTCGCCGCCGCGGACACGGCGGAGCTGCTGTGCGAGGCGCTCGATATCGCTCCCGAGCAGGTGGGACTGTGAGCGTGGCGACGGCGCCGCGACCCCGGCCCCTCGAGGCTCCCGACGCGGGGCCGCCGCAACCGGTGGCGATGCGCGACCGCGCCGGGCGGCGGATCGATCGGGTTCTCGGTGCCGAAACCCACGCTGCTCTTCTCACTGAGCTCCTGCACACGGCCCGCCCGGGCTTCGTCGAGCTGGTCGCCGCCCCGCGGCTGCCCAATGGCCGGCTTGGGCGCTTCCAGCGCTCCGACCTGGAGAACTTCGTGCGCGCGGGGCACCGCGAGGAGTTCCTGGAGCGGGTGCGGGTCCTCCGCGCCGGCGAGCGCCGCGAGGTCTTCCTCACCCCGGCGACCTTGCGGGTCCCGGTTCCTGGCAACGACTCCGTCGACCGCGCCGCGGTCGCCTGGGTCGACATCGACGACCCCCGTCGGCTGCGCAGCTTGCGCTCCTTCGCCCACGCCCCGCACGCCGTGGTGGCGTCGGGCTCCGGCGGGGCGCATGCTTACTGGCTCTTGGCCGACGAGCTCCCGGACGAGCGCTGCGAGTCGCTCAACCGGATGCTTGCCGAGGCGCTCGGGGCTGACCCCGCCTCGACCAACCGCGGCCGGATCATGCGGCTGCCCGGCACGCTGAACTACAAGCCAGCGGGCAAGGGCCGTGCGCCGGCCTGGTGCCGGGTGGTCATGTGCGACCTGGCGAAGGCTCCCTACCAGTCGGGTCTCCTTGCCCGCGGCCTTCGCGATCCGAAGGCTCCGCGCCCGGCGCGCCCCCCTCGACGACTCCCCTCCAACCTGGGCGAGGAGCCGTGGGCGGCGATGGAGGCGGCCGAGTACTACAGAGCGATCGTCGGCATCGAGCCGGGCCGCGACGGCAAGGTGCGCTGTCCGAACACGGCTCACACCGACGAGCACCCCTCTGCCCAGCTGTACCGCGGGGTGGGGAGGGGCTGGTACTGCTTTGCCTGTCAGGCGGGTGGTGGGGCGGTCGACCTCGTCGCCGCCCTCCGTGGCTATCCGACCGGGTCGGCGCTGCGCCGGGAGCAGTTCAACGAGTGCATCGAGGAGCTGCGGCGCATCTTCGGCTGCGCCGAGCCGCCCCCACGGAGATCGGGGGGCCGGTGAATGGCCGTCGCTTCGCCTCAGAAACCGGCGGTCCGCTCCATGAAGCGCCCTGCCGAAGGGGACGCCCGCGAGAAGAAGCGGGCCGAAGCTTTGGAGAAGGCCAACCGTCGTCGGCAGGAGATCGCCGACCTGAAGGCCGAGGGCCGCGCCGGACGGCTAGGCCCAGAGGCCCTGCTCGCAGATCCCCGGGCGCGGAAGGTGAAGGTCCTCACGCTGCTCCCGGTGATCCCTCGTTGCACCCTGGGGGTGGCGCTCGAGGCGCTCCTCGTCTGCCAGATCAACGGCGCCCGCCACTGCGACGACTTGAGCGCCGAGGAGCGTCGCTTGCTGGCCGAGGCGCTCGCTCAAGCTGGACAGGGCATCGCGCTCTCTCCTGCCCCCGCGATGTCCAGCCAGCCCGAGGGGGTCGATCGCGAGCTCGACCGAGTGTTGCGCGGCACGCGCCGGGTCGTGCCGGTGGTCGAGCTCGCCCCCTCGGAGTTTGCTGCCGCTCGCTCGGGCCTCGAGCCCGATCCGCAGCTGCTGCGCATGGTCGACCGCCTCGTCGACGCGGTGCGCCTCTACGCGGATCACGACGATGGGGGAGCGCGCGCTCGTGTCGTGGCCGAGCAGTGGATCCGCTTCCGCAACTACCGCGCCAAGGTGGCCTCAGGCGAGTACCCGCCGCCGACCCAGCGTGGCCCGGCGGTGCTCGAGTGATGGCCCGGGCCGTCGCCTTCGCCCTCGTCGTGCTGGCGAGCCTGTTCACCGCAGGCTGCTCGGCGCTGTCGCCGGTCGCGGCTCACACCAGTCATGGCCGGATCGTCTCGGTCGCCGACGGCGACACGGTGACGGTGCGCCTGGACTCAGGCGCGGAGAGGAGCGTGCGGCTGTTGGCGATCGACTCCCCGGAGAAGTACGCCACCCGTTACGGCAGCCCGGCTGAGTGCGGCAGTCTCGCCGCCTCGACCTTCATGGAGCGCTTCGACGAGCGCCGCGTCGTCCTGATCTCCGACCCGAGCCAGGACATGGTCGATAGCTACGGTCGCCTGCTGCGCTACGTGCAGCTGGAGGGCGGGGCGGATCTCGCCGCCGGCGCGCTCGCTCGCGGGCTGGTCATGTCTTACGTGTACGGCTCGCCGGCTCGCCGCTATGCCCATTACCGCTCCCTCGCTCTCCGCGCCCGCGCTGCGGGCCGCGGCAGTTGGGGGTCGAGGTGCGCGGGAGACTTCCACTCTTCCGTGGCGGGCGTACAGAACGGCCTTGAGCCAGCGAGCGACGAAGGCTCGCCATGAGCGCGGCTCCGCTCTACAGCCAGCGCAGGGCGCCCTGTGGCTGCAGCGGGGTGCCCGACGGCCAGCACCTGCCGGGATGCCCTCACTGCAAGTCCGGAGAGGCGCCTCGATGCGAGCGGTGCGGCTACCGAGCCCGCACCGACGAGGGCCGCTGTGGCATCTGCGGTGCAGACCGCACCGAGCCTGCGCCCCAGTCGCAGTTGCAGCTCTGAGCGCCTCGCCTCAGCTCGTGGCTGAGCCCGGGGCCTGATCACTTGTCGCCCGGCTTTGGCCGGCGCGGCTCCATACGAAGCAAGCACCGGCCTGCGGCTTCCTGCCGCGGTCCGTCGACCCCTGCCCGCATCCGGGCAAGGAAGGAGAAGGTGATGTACCCAAGCTACAAGCTGATGAAGGAGATCAAGAAAGCGGCCGGCGGCGAGATCGAGCGGGAGGGCCTCGAGCGCTCCCTTGCGATCGTCGAAGCCGAGACGCCAGTCGGGGCGCTGATGTCGACCCTCGCGGCGCGCGAGTTCACCGACGTCGTCCTCGACGCTGCCCAAGGTCGCGGCCGTCCCGAGCTCCTCGCGTGGATGACGATCGCCGCCGCGGGGCCGCGGGCAACCCGCCGCGCCCTGGGCAAGCGGGCGACCCAGATCGTGGCGCCCCATGAGCTGATCGAGGTTCTGATCGCCGGCGGCGACCTGCACGCGGCCTGCGAGCAGCGGGCCGAAGCGGCCACGAGCGAAGAGGAGTGGGGGGCCTGGCTGCTCCTCGCCGGCCTGCGCGGTCGCGACATCCGTCGCCTCGTCGAGCGCCGGGCGCCGCTTCGCCGCCGCTACCAGGCGGCGCGCCACGAGGCCAAGCAACCGATCAACCCGCAGCTGCGCAGCCAGCTCGAGGCCCTGGGCCTCGTCTAGGCCCCTGCCAGGCCACCCCGGCGACCACCGCCGCCGGGCCCGAAAACCGAAGCCGCCCGCCCCGCGGGCAGGAAGGAGCGCGCATGCACGCAATGCGCCGAATCGAAGAGATCAAGAGCACGCTTGAGGACGGCGAAGAGGGCGCCGCGGAGATCCGCGCCGCCGCTCGGGTGCTAGAGGCAGTCACCGACGTCGGCGAGGTCCTCGCTGCGGTGGCCGACCCCCAGTTCCCGAGTACGCTGATCGCCGCCGCCGATGGCTGCGCGCCCGATGTGGAGCGGGCTTGGCTCACCCTCGCCGCCGCCGGCGCACGTCGGGCCCGCCAGGTCCTCGCCTGGCGGGCGAGCCAGCTTGTCGACTCCGGGCAGCTTGCCTCCCTCGCGATGAAGCGCCGTCGCGCTCGCGAGCGCGGCTTCGAGCGTCTCGCCGCCGCGGGCGAGCCGACCGCGTTGGCGGCCTGGGCGCTCCTCACCCGTCTGCGGGGAAGCGAGCTGCGGGCGATGGTCAGGGCCCGACCGGCTCTTGCTGCCGCCCACCGCCGCCGCGTCCCCGCCGGGGCGCTGCGCCCGGCGCTGGGCTAGCGCCCAGTCCCCCATGACCGAAAGGAGGTGGTCGCGATCGCGCTGAAGATGATCGGCGAGGCCGCCCGCTTCTTCCTGACCCGCCACTGGGTCAGGACTCGCGTCGGGCCCTACGTCGTGACGACGACGGAGGTTCGCCCGAGCGCCTACGAAACCACTGTCACCTGGGGCGAAGAAGGCCCCGAGGTCGACCACTTTGGCTCGGGCCTCGCCTTCGAGCTCCGGGATGCCACCGCCAACCACGAGGCGATCTGCGAGCGGGTCGAAGCGGGCGTTGGGCTGATTCGCCTGCCCGCGCCGCACCCGCCCGCAGCCTGAGCCCACCCACCCGGCGCCGGGCAGTTATGGCCGGTGCCCGCACGAAAGGAGCCCGCGATGGGCTACACCACTTACTTCAGCGGCCAGATCGAGGTCGAGCCGCCGCTCAATGAGGCCGAGCGCGAGTACCTACATCGCTTCTCCGGTAGCCGTCGGATGAAGCGCGAGCGCGGGCCCTACTTTGCCAATCCGGGCGATGACCAGGGGCAAGGCCCCGCCCCCGACATCATCGAGCACAGCCAGCCCCCAGAGGGGCAGCCAGACCTATGGTGCGGTTGGGCTCCGACTGAGGACGGAGCCCTCGAACACACGCGCCAGAGCGCCTACGACGGGACGGCGTGGATGGTGTACATCATCGACCACTTCCTCAAGGACGGCTGCGTCGTGCAGAAGGCGCTCGAGAACGGCGAGCTGTCGGAGGCGATCGCCGCGCAGTTCGAGGGCTTCACCTTCAATCACGTCTGCAACGGCGAGGTCGAGGCCGACGGGGAGGAACCCGACGACTTCTACCTGATTGCCGTCAGCAGCAACGACGTCACCGAGCGCAGCGGGTACATCACCTACCCGCTGGGCCAGGGCCAGCTGGTGGACTCCGAGGCGCTCGATCGGCTGGCGGGCTTCCTTTACGCGAAGCCGCGACTCTTCCCCGGTGGGGCCGATACCTGCGCCGAGCTTGACGCCGTCCTCAAGCTGGCCGGGCGTGAGCCTGGCCAGGAAGGCCCGCAGCCGACCGCGATCTCGCTCAGCGCGCTCAACACGCTCGCGCTCACCGGGGCCGCGAACGATGTCCTGATCGAGTACCGCGACCGCCTCCAGAAGGCCGAGGATGCCGGGAGGCTCAAGGCCGAGGTCCGCGATGTCTGCTTCGACGTGCCGACCATGATCGCGGAGATCGTCAACCGGGCTATGGGGCGCGACCCCGCCCAGCTCCCCCGCACGGAGAAGCTCCTCGGGATCAATCGGAAGGAGTAGCCGTCGCTATGTCACCGAGGAGGCCCACCTCCCCCGCGACGGGATGCGCACTCACCACTCCCGAGCGCGGCGCCTGAGTGCCACCAACCACACCCGGCGGTGGCCGAGAGCCGCCGCAACTGACCGAGAGGAGGCCAGATGGAAGTCCACGTGTTCGTCTTCGAGCACCGCCACGGGCGAGACATCAGAGCTCACGCCAGCGCCGAGGCCGCCTACGCCGCGGCGGCGAAGATCGCCCGCCGCGACTGGGCCGAAGCGCGCCAGTGCGACAAGACCCTGCCGTTGAGCCCGCCGGCCGAGGCCGTCGAGGCCGTCGAGATGTACTTCGCCGCCCAGGAGGGCGAGTTCTGCGAGATCGCCGGCTGCGAGGTCGAGGGCGCAAAGTCGGCCGCGGCGGAGGTGACCTGACGGTGCCCACCGACCTCTACACCCTGCGCTGCGAAGCCGAGCGCCTGGTGGGCGAAGACCGAGTTCCTACTGAGGAGCTCGAGCGGCTCTGCGGCGAGTATGGCGGTATCGGGCCCGCCAGCCCGCCGTCTCGCAGGCCGTGGCTGCGCCATCGCGCCGCCATGATCCTCGCCGTCGTGGTGCGCCGGCTCGCGCACCGGCCCTGCGTCGAGGTCCCCGCGGCGCTCCGCCTCGACGGTGCCGAAGCGATCGAAACGCTCTTCAACGCGGCCTACGACTCAGAGCTGGCGATGCTCGACGAGCTCGTCGAGCGCGCTGGCCTGGGGTGGAAGTGCCGCGCCGAGGTGGCGCGCTTCCCTTGCCACTACATGAACGTCGGCACCGCCAGCTGCGGGGGCTGCGGCGCCGACGAGGAGGAAGGAAAGGAGGAACCAGATGGATGAGTTCACGTTGAGCGCCTTCGCGCTCTTCCCCGACGGCAAAAGCGGTGATGCCTTCGCCGAGGTCGCCGCGCCCTCGTTGGTGGCCTGCTTCGCCGAGATGGCGGGCGAGGTCGCCGACTGGCTGCCGGTGGCCCTCGCACGCGGCGAGGCCGAGCCGCCCCGGGCGATCGAGCTGACGCTCGAGTGGAGCGGCGCTCCAGCTGCCGAGCCGGCGCCCGAGCGGCCCGCGGTCCCGAGCGATCCCGCCCGCTGTCGCCCCAGCGCCCCGCCACGCACCCTGCACTGCGCGGCGCGCCGGCGGCTCGGCTGCGCTCGCGTCGGTCTCGCGGTCGGCGCCGCGCTTCGCGGGGCGAGCGTCTGATGGGCGCCGCCGCGCGCCGGGATCTCACCCGGGCTGCCTTCTCGGTGCCCGAGGGGCGCGAGTGGGGGTGGCCGAGTACTCCGCCGGGGTCTTCTTCGCCGCGTCGGGCACCCACAGGGTCGGCCCATTTCCGGCCGAAGCCGCCCACCGCGAGGCCGCCCGCCAGAACGAATACGAGCTTTTGATCGCGCTGGTGGAGGCGATGCTCGAGACAGAGGGCAAGCCCGAGCTGGCCCGGCTGGTCGCCGAGCCGCGCTTCGCCGGCGCCCATGACCCGCGCCTCGCCGCGGCAATCGCCGTCCTGCACGAGCGCGGCGAATACGACGAGTGCGCGGAGACCGAGTGCGGGCCGGTCGTTCTCGTCGGCCGCTTCCTGGCTCTGTTCGAGCAGGGCGGAGTCGTCGTCCGCGAATACGACTCGTCGGGCGACGCCGAGCACAACTTCGAAGTCCTCAGTGAAGAGGGCTGAGGGGGGGCGAAGCCGGCGCTTCGCCTGCAGCACATCGGGCCCGCAATGGGCCCGCAGCCACACCGAAAGGAGGTGAGATGGCTCAAGCAACTGAGGCGCCCCCGCTCGAGGGGGCAATCGAAGAGGCACCTGCTCCCGCGGAGGAGCGCAGCCTGGACCCCGACCAGGGCGTTGCGGTCCACGCTTCGTTGGAGCGCCCGCTCTTGGTTCTCGCCGGCCCGGGCGCTGGCAAGACCCGCGTCCTGACCCAGAGGATCATCCACCTGGTCAGAGGCGGCTCCATCGCCCCGGCCCAGGTGGTCGCGATCACCTTCACCAACGCTGCCGCGACCGAGATGTCCGAGCGGGTCGAGGCCGAGCTGCCTTCCGAACAGGCGGGGGTGAGGATCTCGACGATCCACGCGCTCGCCGCCCAGGTGGTGCGCGGCCATCCCGAGGTCGTCGGCCTCGATCCCCAGTTCTCGATCTTCGACTCCGACGACCAGCTGCAGCTGGCGCGCTCGGCGGTCGAGCGGGCCGAGCCCGGCGTCGATGCCCACGAGCTGGTGCGCCGAATCGGCACCGCCAAGGCCAACCTCGAGGACTCCGCGTTGTGGGTGGTGCGCGGCGAGACGGAGCTGGCCCGGGCCTTCGACATCTACGAGGCCGACCTGCGCGCCGCCAACGCGCTGGACTTCGAGGGCCTGGTGCGGGCCGCGGCGATCGTCCTCTCCGACGAGCGCCACGCCGCACCCTGGCGGGCGGGGGTCAAAGCCCTCCTCGTCGATGAGTTCCACGACGTCTCCGAGGCCCAGTTCGCGATGATCCGCCTACTGGCGTCAAGCGGCGCGGGGCTGACGGTCGTCGCGGACGACGATCAGATCGTCTACGCCTTTCGCGGCGCCGACCCCGAGTTCACGGTCGACTTCGAGCGCTACTTCCCGAGCGCCGCCGCTGTGGTCCTGCGGCGCAACTACCGCTCCCACAGCGGCATCGTCGACTCCGCTCTGCGGCTGATCGCCCACAACGAGCAGCGCCGTCCCAAGGCCCTCGAAGCCGCCGACGGTGCCGGGCCCGACCCGATCTATGAGCACTACGACTCAGAGGAGGAGGAGGCCGAGGCGATTGCCGCTTGGGCTCAGAGCCACATCGAGTCCGGTGTCGCGCCTGGGCAGCTCGGAGTGCTGGTGCGGATGCGGGGCCTGCGGGTCCGCCAGGACCTGGAGATAGCCCTCGCCACCCGCGGCATCCCGTACACCACCCTCGGGGAACGGGCGCTGTGGGCGCGCTCTGAGGTCCGCGACGCGCTCGCCTGGCTGACGCTGACCGTCAACCCGGCCAACTCGGCCGCCTTTGCCCGCGCCCTGGAATCGCGTCCGGGCCTCGGACCGGCGACGGCGCGCACGCTGACCGAGGTAGCCAAGTCCCGCGGGCTCGGCTACGAGCAGGTCTGCATGGTGCCCTGGGAGGCGGGCATCGGTGAGAGCCGCGGCAAGGCCGCGATCTCCTTCGGCGAGTCGATGGAGCAGATCCGCGAGATCGCCCGCAGCGGGCGGCGCGAGTTCAAGATGCTGGTCGGCGACATCGTCGTCATTTCCGGCATCCCCGATCGGCTGCGCCGCCGCGGGCGGGCGGGTGCCGGGCAGCTCGGCAGCGTCCGCGAGCTCTACCGCGCGGCGCGCTCCTACCAGCAGCAGTGCATGGTCGAGGGCCGCCGCCCGGCGCTGGCGGAGTTCCTGCAGGAGCTGACGTTGTATTCGACGGATACCCGGCGCACCGCCTCCTCGCTGGCGCTCGGCACCGTGCACGCGGTCAAGGGTCTGGAGTTCGCCCACGTCTGGGTCGCCGGCCTCGACGAGGGGGTGATGCCCTCAACCCGCGCCCTGCAGGAGGGCCGCACCGAAGAGGAGCGCCGCCTCGCCTACGTGGCGCTGACCCGTGCGCGGGAGAGCCTCGTGATGTCGAGCTGCGCGCGGCGCTGGGGCAAGCAGGTGAAGACCTCGCGCTTCGTCATCGAGGCCGGCCTGTAGCGCCCGGGCCCCGAGCGGGCCCGCCCACACTGAGCACGGCGCCGGTCAGACCGGCGCCGCCGATCCACGGCGCCCGCGCTTGCCGCGGCGTGTCGGGGAAGGAGATTCGATGAGTGCTACCACAGAGGCCCCCTCGCGAAACGGAGACGGCGCCAAGCACGACGTCCTCCGCTACCGCGAGGCGGTCAAGGCGAAGATGAAGAAGTACGAGGTCGGCCCGGGGGGCGTCTCAGAGCGCGTCACGCCCGAAGAGAAGGAGGTCGACCAGTTCCTGCTCGAATGCCGGATCTACGATCTCGAGCCCCTGGCCGGCCAGATTTACGCCGTCTGGGAGAACGGTGTGATGCGCGCCGTTGCGACGATCGACGGCATGCGTCTCTTGGCCGAGCGCACCGAGCTCTACGACGGCCAGAGCGACCCCGAATGGTGCGATGCCGAGGGCAACTGGACCGACTATTGGGCGGGTGAGGACACGCCGATCGCCGCCCGGGTCCGCGTCCACCGCAAGGGGACCAAGGTGCCGACCACCGGCACCGCCAACTGGCACGACTTCGCCCCCCAGGGCGATGCCGGCGCCGACTCGCTGTGGAACAAGGTGGGCGGGAAGCCCGCCCACATGCTGAGCATCCGCGCCGAGGCCCTCGCCCTGCGCAAGGCGTTCCCCTCTCAGCTCTCCGGCCTCTACACCGCCGAGGAGCTGGGGATCTCGCTGGCCGCGATCGGCGGTGGCGAGGAGAACGGCGGCTCCGCTGCGGCCGCGGTCGACGTGCCGGCCGCCCCCGGCGTCCCGCCGGCGCCGAGCACCCCGCCGCCGGCCGCGCCGACGCCTCCGCCCGTGGCGCCCGAAGGCCCAGGCGCGGAGGCCCCGTCGGTGATCGTCGACGCCGCCGAGGGACAGCCGAGCGGCGCCCCGGCGCGTCCGGCCGCCAAGCGCACCCTGGCCGAGGCGCTCGTTAGCGGCGAGTACGAGCGGCTGCGCGGTGAGCTGACCGAGGCGCTCTTCGACCAGATGCCCGACCGGCTCACCGACGAGCAGTCCGCGGAGCTGGCCACCACCCTTGCCGAAGCCGAGGGGGCCGGGATCACGGCGGTCGAGCTCGAGCGCCGCTGCAAGGTCGCCCTGAAAGAGGGCAAAGGCAACGTTGAGGCCCGCTCGCGGGAGCTCTTGGAGTGGATCTCCGAGCGCCTCCAGAAAGCCGAAGCCGAGGCGGAGGCCGCGGCCGAGCGCGCCGCGGTGCTGCCCGAGGCCGCCACGGCCGAGGCGTCGGGCGCGGAGGAGCCCAGCGAGGTGCCCTCGCTGCTCGACGCCGACCCGGGGCCCGAAGAGGCCCATTGAGAGCCCGTCCGGCCCGCGCCGGCGGATCGGGCGACCCCGGCGCTAGTCGAGGCTGATCGGGTCGAGGCCGTCCGGGGGGCCGTCTACCTCGAAGGGCACGATCTCCCAGAAGAAGACCGAGTCATCTCCACCCGGCAGGCGGCGGCTCGCCGCCTCGTCGCGGGCCTTCTGCTCGGTCGAGTAGACGCCCTCCACCGTGCCGCCCTCGTTGGCCTCGTTTTGGGTGAGGACGTAGACGATCACGCCGCCAAACCGTACTCGCTGCCCTGAGCTGTACCTCGCTCAGGGCTGCTCTGCACCACCTACCAAGGAGGGAAAGATGAAGAGACCGCTTGCGCGGAGGGTCGCACCCGTGCCTTTCGCGCTTGACCGCGAGCGCTTCGCGGACGCCACCCGCGAGGAGTTCGGCGAGCTCGAAGGGATCGACGTCGACTGCGATGACGGCATCGGCGCTGCCCTCTCACATCGCTTCCACGACGCCCTCGACGCCGGGGCCATCGCCGGCCCGCCTGGGGTCGAGGTGATCGTCTACGCGCTGGAGGACTCCGTGATCGTCGCCGTCCGCGATGAGCAGCTGCCGTTCGAGTTGCCGGTGGCGTTGCGCCAGCTCGCCACCTACTCCTTCGAGACCAAGTACGTCGTCAACTTCGACGACCGCAGCTTCGACGAGGCTTGCGCGGCGATCGAGGAGCTCTTGCAGCGGGCCAGCGCCTTGCTGCCGAGCTTCGAAGCGCTGCGTCGGGGCGAGCGGGGGCTCGGCCACGACGGCCGCCGCCGCCGGTTCGTCCGGCTGCGGCGCCTCGCCGCGGCCGCCGCGCGGTGAGCATCGAGGAGGCCTATCGGCGCGTGCGCGCAACGGGTTGCGTCTACGGCAGCCCGGAGGAGCTGAGAGCCCAACTCGCTGACATCGCTGCATACCTCGGCACCAAGGACCCCATCGAGCTCGGCGCTGCACTACTGCTCGAGCAGGCGGGCTGCGAGCGCTCCCAGCTGCAGCTGCAGCTGGAGGGCCCGGGTGGCGGAGAGGTCGACGCGTTCGTGCTTGGAGATGAGACCTGAAAGGAGATATGGCCGCAAAGCACATCCCAGTTGTGACAGAGACAGAGACCAGTCACGAGACCAGCAATGGCAAGGCGGTGAAGGGAGGTGACTTCCGCCGCTGCGATCGCAGCGAGCGCGTGATCTCGGGCTACGTCGCAGAGCTCGTTCATGGCGCTCGTCGGGCGCGAGTCCGAGATGCAGAGCACACAGAACCGGAGGCCCGCCACTTGGTCGAAGTGACCACAGAGGGCTTTCAGGTTCTCGACACCAAGACCGAGACCCTGCGCGCCGACGTCTGGAGCTCGCGGGCAGAGGCTGAGGCGGTTTGCGACGAGCTAAACCGCCCCACCGCCGCTTCGGCCTGCGCCGCCTGAACACAGGCGCGGGCGCCATCGCTGACGCCGGCATCACGTCTTCGTGTGTCGCCGGCCTGCAACCCCGCGGGTGAACGACCCGCGAAGTCAAGGGAGGTTCAGATGGAACTCATTCAGGGGATCGCCGGAGAGCTGCAACCGGGCCCCTATGTCGACTGCCCGGAGGAAGGCTGCGTCTACACCCTGCAGGAGGGGGTCTTGATCCGCCATCACCGCGGTGTCGACCATGTGATCGGGACGGAGGCCGTCGTCGTCGACAGTGCCGATGTCCCCGTCCACGAGCGCCCGCGCCTGCACCGGATCGCGCGGATGCTCGTGGAGAGCGCCGCGACGGCGCGCCTCGCAAGTCCCTTCGTCGTCTTCGTGCCGCGCGAGGGAGACAGCGCGGCGGATGGGATTCGGGCTGGCTCGGGCATCGTCGGCGCGTCGCTTCCCGACGCTGAGCTCGTCCTCGTCTACTACGAGGGCGCCCGCTACGGGCAGTCGGAGATGGCACGCCTCGCCGACCGCGTCTTCTACGCGCACGGATATCTCGTCGACCGCAGCGAGACGGTTGCGCGCATGACGCTGCCGCCAGGCTCGCTGGTAGAGGTCGGGACCTTCGACCCACCGAGCGGCACGATCGCGCCAATCGATGCTCATGCCGAAGCGGCTCTGGCCGCCTGGCTGGGCAGCGAAATACTCGACCCTGCCGAGCTATGCCGCAGTCGGGGTGCTCCCTGATGGTGCCTTGGTCTCGATCGCCGCGGCCAGTGACGCCGGGGAGTTGGTCGGGTTGAGTGCCCTCGCGTCTCCACCCGACGACCTGCGCGTCGCCCCGTTGTCGGTGCCGCTGCAGCTGCCGGCGCGCCGCTACGGTCGCCGCTTCCGGCTGCAGTCGCTCTCGCCGGCGAGCATCCGCGCCTTCGAGAAGTGCCCGGAGGCATTTCGGCGCCAGTACCTCCTGGGGGAGAAGGTGCCGCCGAATCTGTCCATGACCCTTGGCTCGGTGGTCGGCGACACCCTCGCCCACTATTTCCAAGGTCGGATCGGCGGGCGCCCGCCCACCCCGGCGGATCTCGACGACCTGGTGCTCGAGCTGTTCGCCGCGAAGATCGTCGAAACCGTGCTCGGTGATGAGGATGACCCGGAGCTGGGTAAGCGCCAGTGCCGGTCGGCCGTCGCCGACTACTTGACCGAGATCGCCCCACATGTCGAGCCGATCTCGGTCGAGCGTCGTGCCAGCTTCCGCTTCGCGGAGGAGCAGGAATGGCGCTTCGTCTGCTACTTCGACCTGGAGTGCGCGCACGAGCTCGCAGACCTGAAGTTCGGCCGCTCGGAGGTCAAGGAGGAGCGGGCTGACCGAGATCTGCAGGCGACTGCGCAGACCTTCATGCGTTGGGCAGAGCGGAACCCAGCGAAATTCGCTTTCCACACCGCGACGCTCGAGCGCCCCGATGAAGGCCCGCGGTGGCAAGTCGTCCCGGCCCCGCGCAGTGTCACCCAGTTGGTCGCGTTCCAGCATCGCGTCGCTCGCGTCGCGCGGCTGATCGCCCACCTCGATCAGACCGAGCCCGCCGAGTGGCCGTTGTCCTCGGACCTCGGCTGGTGGTGCGCGCCGCGCATCGGCGGGGAGGGCTGCCCCCACTGGGAGCGCTGCCCCGTGGGTGCCACCTCGGCCCCGGCCTGAGCGCGGCCAATCACAGCCCGCGCTTCCAGGCACATCGCTGCCTCAACCACTTACCGAAAGGAATCCACCATGAGCATGATTCGTTTCGTCGCCATCGTCCCCGACCAGGGATCGGCCTACTACCGCGAACCGGGCGGAGGGCTGATTCAGGTCCCCATGCTCGCGGACGGCACTGTCGTCGTTCCCGAGCCGGGCGTCTTCAAGGGTGGGGACGAAGGCGAAGTTGATTGGCTCTGCGCCTTCGAATCAGAGGCCGAAGCAGAGTCGGTCAGGGCAGTCGAGAGGGCGTTGCAAGCCATCCCCGACGACCTTGCCGACGCCATAGCGCCCCACCGCTTCAACCTGAGCATCCAGCTGGGGGTCGACGAGATGCGCACACCCGAGCACGTAGTCAACGCTCTGCGACAGGCCGCAGACGCGATCGAGGCTGGCGACGAACTCAACGGCCCCATTTACACCGCCAGTGGCGATGCCAACCCCGGTCACTACACAGGCTGCCTACCGGGGCGGGGCAAGGGGACGGGGAGAACGACGAGATGAGCCGCCTCCCGACGCGGGGGTGCCGCCCATGAACATCGTTCTGTCCTACGGCCTCGGCGTCGACAGCACCGCCCTCCTGCTGCGCTGGCTCGAAGACCCCGATTCGCGGGATTTCTCTCTCTCAGAACTGCTGGTAGTCACCTCGATGACGGGAGACGAGTGGCCGCAAACCGGTGTCCTGGTGGAACACCACGTTCTCCCTCGCCTTCGCGGAGCCGGAGTTCGCTTCGCGCAGGTTGCTCGAGGGGGTCGCCTGCAGGACGAAGGCATAGTCGTCTTGGACGACACGGATTCCCCGCGCCGCCTTCATCTCGCCGGGGCATACAAGCTCTCAGAAGAGATGACGGCGGCTGGAACCGTTCCCCAGGCGAGCGGCAACCGCCTCTGTTCGATGAAGTTCAAGGGCTGGGTGATCGACACCTACCTCGAGCACTACGCCCCCGAGGCCACGCGCCATGCCTTCGGCTATGAGGCGGGCGAGGTATCTCGGGCCAATCGCTGCGCCGAGAACATGCCTGGCCGGCTGGCTTTCGGATTCGGCAAGTCTGAGGCGGGACGAGCCCGCCGCGCCACCGAATACGACACGCCGCATCGCCGCGCCGAGTTCCCGCTGATCGAATGGGACTGGGACCGGGAGGCGTGTCAGCGCTACATCGAGCAGGTCACTGGCGTTCCCGACTGGCCCAAGTCGGCCTGCGTCTACTGCCCGTTCGCGTTGACCAGTCGGGCGGGGCGCGAGCGGTCCCTTTCTCGCTACGACACTCGGCCTGAGAGCGCACTTGAATCCCTGATGCTCGAGAGGCGGTCGCTGTGCCTGAATCCCCGCGGAGGCCTTATCGCGGGCAAGCGACTCGATGAGCTGGTCGCTGCAGAGCGTCCCGAGATCGCAACCGCGTTCGAGAGGCGTCTGGACGAGGAGCCTCATTCGGTCTATGAGGTCAAACGAGTTTGGCTGCCGAAGGCCAGCGACCCCGAGAAGGTGGGCACCGTCTACCGAGACCTGCGCGTGCTCGAGACCGGAACGCGCCGCCAGTGCGAGTCGATGGTGAGGAAGCGGGGAGAGGTCGACGACGCCGATGGGATCGAGCGCGTGTATCGCCTACGACCTGGTCAGACGCTCCCGAAGCGGGAGCATTTCTTCGTCGCAGGGCCAGCCGGCGCCAAGCCCAAGGTACGCCCTGGGTTCAGCAGCGCTTGGGAGCAGCTCGACCATGAGCAGCTGATCCTCGCGGAAGATGGTCAGCTTGCCCCGGCTTAGAGCTGGCCTCGCGCGAGGCGCGTCTCAGCCCTGGCCCGATCGAGGCCGAGCCCGCCGAGAGGGTCGTAGTCCTGGGATCTCGGCTGGTGTGACGCCCCCGCCGGCGCTTGCCGCACTTCGCGACGAGTAGCCCGAAGTTACCCCGATTCGTTGAAGGAGGAATTCGATGGAGGCTGCAACAGCAGCACCACAATCGACGATTGCCCTAACCGAGGCACCGCAGCACCTGAGGGCCCTTGAGAGGGCCAACAAAGTGCGGCTTGCGCGGGCTGAGCTGAAGCGCGCGATCGCGCGAGGCGACACGGATGCGGCGGATGTAGTTCGCCGCTGCCCATGGGAAGCCACGAGCATGACGATCTCCGAGCTGCTGGCCAGCCAGCGGCGCTGGGGGCGTACCCGCGCTCGCAAGTTCTTGATGCCGCTCTTGATCGGTGAGAACAAGCAGCTCGGGACGCTCACCGAGCGGCAGCGTCGCCTTGTTGTGAGAGAGCTCGTGAAACGCTCGGCAAGCGGTTCGAGAGAGACCTCAGTTCGCGGGCGGGACCAGGGTGAGCCCAGCCACGCTTGAGCGAAGCGAGCTGGAGATGACGCTGAAGGAGGAGCGTCTCAGCGTCGTTCGCATCGACGGTGCTCGCCACAGCCTGATCTGGGCCTATGACCGCGGTCGCTCCGTCAGCGTCCTTCTCGACCGCCCCGAGCAGGGCGGCGAGAAGCTCGCTCGCCTCATCGGTGCCTTCTGGCCCGATGAGGACTTCGATGTCGTCGAGGCGCTAGCCGCCGACTACGAAGCGCATTACGTCACGTGCCCGCGTGCGGAGCGGATCCGCCCACGGCCTGTCGAGTCCGCCGACCTGGCGCCGGCGGCGCCCGGTGCGCCGTGAAGGTCCTGCGGCCCGTCGGCGCCGAGCTGGCGCGGCGGTTCGGCGCCCATGTGAGACTCGCCCCGCTCTCCGAGGTCCCCGCGGCGATCGCGCCGCGGCTGGCGGAGCTGCGGCACCTCTGTGCCCCGCAAGACTCGCTGGCCCTCGCCGCTCGCGCCGACGGCGTGATCTTTGGGCTCTTCGATGGTGAGGAGGCGCTGCGACACCTGCGCTTCTCGGCCGAGGGTGAGGTTGCCCGCGGCACCGGGGAGCCGCCGCTCTACGTCTCCACCGTCGAAGAGCTGCCGCCGTTCTGAGCGGCGCACCCGGGCGCGCCCCTGCGCCCCCCGGCGACCCGCGCCGGCATCCATCCATCGGCCTCGGGCGCCTCGGCGCTCGCACGGGCCCGAACAAGAAGGAGGAGCACCTTGAGCGAGACGGCAACCGCTCCGGCGCCCAGTCTGCCGGGCATGCCTGCGCCGCCGCCGACCCCGGCGCGCGGCAGGGCGGTCGGCGAGCGTCGCCGCGAGCAGCGGGCCCGAGAAGCCGCCGCGGCGCAGCGCGAGCTGGCCGCGCGCTTCGGCAGCGCCCGCCCCCGACATGAGGCGCCGCTCGGCTTCCGCTTCACCCTGCAGGGAGTCGAGCGCTCCGCCCTCGGACCCAATCAGCTGCTGCGGCGCTCGGTCTTGGTCCGTCCCTACGTCCGCGAGGTATTCGCACTCGGGATTATGGCCCGCGAGGGCAGCTGGCGCAGCGAGCGCAGCTTCCAGGTCCCCGGTGCCGACGTCCGCGCCGTACAGGCGGTGCTCGACCTGATCCCGGCCGAGATCCCCTATACCAAGGGAGCCTGGGAGGCGCAGAACCGCCGCGCCACCACGCGCCAGGAGAAGCTCGCCACGGAGCTCGGCAGGCTCGGCTTCGCGAAGCCGCGGGTCGAGGTCCGAGAGCACGGCGAGGAGGAGGGCCCGCTGGCGCAGATGGCGGTTGTGCTGCGCGCCAACGACGCCGGCGGCCTCTTCGGGCGGATCCTCACCCGCCCGGTCGGCTGGCTCTCGGATGAGTGCCCGGTCAACGCCTGGCCGCTCGAGACGCCGCGCCCGCCCGAAGCGATGCTGGTCCACGAGGCCCTCGAGCTCGCCCATCAGATGCGCGAGGCCGAGATCGAGGTCGACGACCCCGAGGCGATTCTCGAGCCGCTTGAGGCGCTCGCCCGCGAGCATCTGGTCGCCCGCCGGGTCCCGGGCCTGCCCGGGCTCGCCGAAGTCGTGCACGGGCAAGCGAGCGATTGGCCGCTGGCGATCGCGCGGGAGGTGAGCGCCGAGGAGGCAAAGCGCGAGGTCACCGTCGCCAGGGAAGGGGGCGCCAAGGTCGTCCTGGATCCCGAAGTCGCCGACGTCTTGGCGATGGCGGCGGCGCGGCCCGCGCTCGACGGCGACCTGCTGCCACCGCAGCGCGGCGCGGTCGCCCGCCACCGGGCGACGGAGGTCGGGATCCTCAACTTCTCCAAAGTAGGAACCGGCAAGACGGCGATGACGCTGATCGCCGCCCGCGGCAAGGCAGCCGAGCTCGAGGCCTACCGGATGTGCGTGGCGCTGCCCCGCTACATGCGGACCGAATGGGTCGACGAGCAGATCCCGAAGTTCTGGCCGGGGGTCGCCGTGCATGTCGCCGAGGACCGGCGGATTGCCGCCGGGCTGATCGGGTTCGATCGCGAACTCGGCGTCGAGCCGGGGATCCTGATCGCGACCTTCGAGCAGGTCCGCACCGCGGTCGAGGACCTGCGCGTCCTCACCTACGACGACCTGGTCGTCGAGGAGGCCGACGAAGCGCTCGCCAACCCCGGCACCCAGCTCGCTAGGGCGCTCTGGCGCCTGCGCGAACGGGCCAAGGTCGCGGTGCTGATGACCGGGACGCCGCGGGGCAAGTCAAACGACGAATACGACGCCCTGGAGGCCTTCGCCCGCAACGACCGGGAGGCGCTTCGGGTCAAGCCGCTTTCGAGCCGCTACGTGACCTTCGACGAGGTCTCCCAGCGGCGCCTGCGCCGGGCGATGGGCCCGACGATGGTCCGACTCACGCGCGAGGACATGAAGGACTACATGCCCGAGCTCGACGAGCCCGAGTTCAAGATCATCGACCCGACCCTCGCCGAGCTGGCGCTGCTCGACGCCGCCGAGGAGCGGATCGCCTCGCTCTTCGGGACGCTACGCGAGCAGGTCGAGCGGGCGGCCGCGCTGGCCCCCGATGACTCAGAGTTGGCGGTGCTGCGAAAGCGCATGGCCTCCACCCGGGGCCTGCTGCTCTCGGCGACCGAGGTGGCGCTGCTCGCCGCCTCCGACGCGGAGGCCCTGCGCGCCTCCAAGGCGGTCGCCGCCGCGCTCCTTGAGTCCGAGGGGTTGATCGACGCGGTGGTGAAGACGGGCCCCAGCAAGCGGGCCTGGATCGCCGGCACCGCGGCCGCCGCCGCAGCCGACGGCGAGAAGACGTTGCTCTTCGCCGAGTCGGTCGAGCTCTTGCGGCTGCTCTCGCGCGAGCTGGCAGAGACCCACGGGGTCGAGGCGCCACTCTTTATCGGCGGCATCGGGGAGCGCGAGGCGGCTCGCCTCAAGCGCTCCTTCCGGCTCGGCGAGTTCCCAGTGATGCTGATGAGCCCGATCGGCAAGCGGGGCCACAACCTGCCGGCCTCTCTGGTCGGCCACTACGACCTGCCCTGGACGCCGCGGCCCTTCGAGCAGCGGATCGGGCGGGCGACGCGGACCGGCTCGGAGTTCGACACCGTCGGGGTCCTGCTCGCTCTCCTGAACTACCCCTGCGAGCTGCACCGCGCGGGCATCCTGATCCCCCGCGCCGCCGAGGTCGACGGCGTCCTCAACCGCGGCGAAGACGCAAGTGCGGCACCCGGCGAGGGCGGCTCGGAGGAGTTCGCGCGCCAGTTCGCCGGCCTCGCCACCGAGCTCGCCGACCGCGAAGGGGCCTCGACCAAGATGAAGGTCGCCGCGCAGATATTCGCCGCCCGCCGCGCGGCCGTCCCCCTCGCCGCCTAGCGCGGCCCCACCTACGGCGCCCGGCCCCAGGAGCCCGGGCGCAGACCGAACGCGAGCGCCCGCTAATGGCGCCCGCCACCACAGCTCTCAGAGAGGAGCACGATTTGGCTACTGCAACCGCAACCCCGCCCGCCGGCGGGGTCGACCGCCTGCGCGAAATGGCCGCCGAGGCGGCCGGCGTCGACATCGACGCCACGACCCTGGAGGGCTCCGAGCAGGAGTCCTCTGGACGTCGCACCGTGACGCTCGCCGACGGTCGCGCCTATCTGGTGCGCCGCATCGCCGGCATGGACGACGTGGAGTTCATCCGCACCGCGATCGAGGCGGGCTTCAACGTCTGCCTCTACGGCCCCCCGGGGACCGGCAAGACGACGCTCGTCGAGGCCGCCCTCGGTGAGGGCCGGGTGATCACCCAGGAGTTCTCCGAGGGGACCCAGGTCGAGGACATCACCGGCAGCTTCTTCCCGGCCCCCGAGAAGGGGTGGGAGTGGGGCGACGGCTCGCTGACCCGCGCCCTTCGCGACGGCAAGCTCTGGTTCGGCGACGACATCACCCAGGGCGACCCCAGGGTTCAGAGCCGCGTCTTCCCCGCGCTTGACTCGCGCCGCCAGCTGACCCTGAACGAGTGCGGCGGCGAGGTTGTCGGAGCGCAGGAGGGCTTCGGCGCGATCATCGCCTACAACCCCAACCTCCCCGGCACGACGTTCTCCGAAGCGCTCGCCTCGCGCTGCGCGATCCACGTCTACGTCGGCTTCGACGCGGCCACCGCGCGGCGCCTCGGCGTGCCGGTCGACGCAGTCTCTGCGGCCGACAAGCTGAACCGCGAGTTCGAGGCCTCCGACCCGCTCGCCGGCGTCGCCCCGGTCGAGGCGGGCCCCGCGACCTGGGCCCCGCAGCTGCGCGAGCTGTTGGCCTTCAAGGCGGTCGCGGATGTCTTCGACCCGCTGACCGCAGCCCGCAACCTGCTCGGGCTCTGTCCCGAGGAGTCGCGCGGGGCGATGAGCGAGGCGCTTCAGGCCCATGTCACCGGCGGCGTCGAGCTCGACCCCCTGCGGGTCGAATAGCGATGGGTTGGAAGGAGGCGTTTCAGCGGCTGCCCGCCGAACGCGTCCAGCCCTCGGCCCTGCCCGGCGGCTGGGGCAGGGCCAGCGCCGCGCTGACCAAGGCGGCACTCTCGATCGTCGGCGGCGTCCTCGTCAAGTGCTTCCCGAAGGCCTCGGCGCCGGTCGCCGGGATGGTCAATCGGGTCACCAACGTGATCCTGATCGACGGCGAGCTGCTCGGCTGCACGCCCGAGGAGATCCCCGCCGAACCCCTCGGCGATGAGCTGAAGGCGCTGGTCGTCGTCATCGGCGTCCTCGATCACGAGTGCGGGCACGTCAAACACACCCCGACGCCGCGGGCGATGCAGGAGATCCCCGAAGAGCTGCTCGAACGCGCCAAGTGGCTTGAGGAGGGCCGCATGGAGGCCCGGCTGATCGAAGGGGTCCCGCATGTAGCGCGCTACCTGCGCGCGGCGATCACGAAGATCCTCCTCGAGCACCGCCCCGAAGACCCCTTGGCGCCGATGAGCCGCGCCCGGGCGGTTAAGGGCGCGGTCTTGATCTGCGGGCGGGTGCCAGCCGGCACCCTGCGCGCAGCCGACGTCACCGAAAGCGAAGCGCGCTTCGCCGCGGTTCTCGGCGAAGAAGACCTTGAGACGGTCAAGGAGATTGTCGCCGAGGTCTGCGCTCCGCCCGATGCAGAAGCGATCGCGGCGCTTACCGAGGGCGCCCGGCGCCTGGCGGAGCTCGCCCCGACCGAGGAGGAGGAAGCCGGCGGAGGCGAAGGGGGCGAGGGCTCCGCAGGCGGCGAGGGCGGGCCCGATGGCGAAGCGCCGAGCTGGGAGGCGGCCAGCGGCCCGCTTGCCGCAGCGGAGCGCAGCGCCCGCGCCGAGGCGGTCGAGCTCGACCCCCGCGAAGGCGGTGTGGACCCCGAGCTGCGCGAGATCGCCCGCGAGATCGCCGAGGGGGGCGCCGCCGCAGCAAAGCGGCTCGCCCTCTTCGGAGGCGGGCACGGCTTCGGCCTTGGGCCGGGGATCCCCGACACCGGCGGTCGCCCGCCAGTCGCGATCGAGCGCAGCGCCGCCCGGCGCCTCGCCCACGCTCTGCAGCAGGCGCGCTCCAAGCGGCTGATCCGTGAGGGCCGGGTCAACCCGCCAGGGCGCTTCTCGGGCCGCGGCGCGATGCGCCAGGCCTCAGAGCTCGAGCGCGGAGCGCCGGTCCGCGGCCTGGCCTTCGCGACCAAGCGGACGGTCGTCGCCGAGCTCTGGGAGCCGGTGGTCGGGATCGCGGTCGACGTCTCGGGCTCGATGAGCCGCTTCGAGGGGCCGCTCGCCTCGGTCGCCTGGGTGGTCCACTCGGCGGTCGAGCAGGTGGGCGGTCGCGCGGCGGTCTCGCTCTTCGGCGACGAGGCGGAGCTGCTCTGCCGCCCCGGCCATCGCCTTGGCAAAGTGCCGGAGATCTCGGCCGTCGGCGGCTCGGAGGACGTCGGCGAGGGGATCGAACTGCTGCGCGCGGTGCTGCCACTCTCCGACCGCCGCCGCCCGCGCCTGCTGTTCCTGGTCGGCGACGGCTGCTGGACGTCCGCGCCCTGGGCGGAGGAGGGCGAGCGCAACATCGCCGAGCTCCGCGCCGGCGGCTGCGGAGTCATCTCGATCGGGATCGGCTCCGAGCCCCGTCCGCACGGCGAGAGCGTCCTGGTCGCCGTCGGCGAGGCCCTGGAGATCGCCGCGGTGATCGGCAGCGCCGCGGTCAAGGAGCTCGGTGCCCGCTGAGCGAGCAAGGCGGCGCCCCGCGCCGCAGACACGAGAAGAGAGGAGGTGGCGATGAGCACCGCCACCGTTGTCAAGGAGCCCCCGGTCCACATCGAGGGCCAGGAGCAGATAGAGACCGGTATGGGGGAACTGGAGCGCCCGCTCCGCTACCTTCCGGTCGACCAGATCAGGCCGGGTGATAACCCGCGCCGCAAGTTCACCGAGTCGGCCCTCGAGCAGCTTTCGACCTCGACCGGGCGGATGGGGACCTTGCAGAACGTCCTCGTCCAGGAAGTTGGCGAGGAAGACTTCGTGTTGGTCGTCGGCGAGCGGCGCTGGCGGGCGGCTCGCCGCGCGGGTCGCGCGCGGGTGCCGGCGATGGTGCTCGGCGCCGACGAGGAGATCGACGAGCCGACGCGGCTGATGATGGCCTACGCCGAGAACGCGGTGCGCGAGAACCTGACGCCGCTCGAGGAGGCGATGCTTCTGGCGGGCCTAATCTCTCGCCTCGGCTACAGCCTCGAGGGCGCGGCCGAGCAGATCGGGATGACGCGGGAACTCGCCGAGGCGCGGATGGCCCTCCTCGAGCTGCCCGAGCGGGTCCGCGAGCATCTCGCCAACGGCAAGCTGAACTTGCGAAATGCCGCCACCCTGGCGCCGATCGCCGCCAAGGCTCCCGGCGTCGCCGCGGCCCTGGCCGAGCGGGTCGCGAGCGGCGCCCAGAGTCAGGGCGCCCTCGACAGCGATCCCGCCGCAGCCCTGCGCCGCCTCGCCGATGAGGAGCGGGCACCCGAGAGGGCCTTCCTGATCCCCTTCGGGCCCCACGACACCGTCAACCTCGACGAGGTCACTGCGCGGATCGGCGCGGCGGCCGCCGAGGGCCTCGTCGCCGAGGCCCAGGTGCCCGACGTCGAGGAGGCGCTGAAGGCGATCGACGAATCGCTGGCTTCGGTCCCCGCCGAACTGCGGACCGCCCACATCAGCGAGGCCGACACCGACCGGGCCCGCGCCTTCGAGGCCCTGATCGAGTACCGCGAGGGCGCCTACCGGCGCTCCGGCGTCCTGATCGACGCCGCCTTCGCTGCCGACTGGGCGCGCGGCGCCGCCGCCGAGCTGGCCGAGAGCGGCGGTGAGGTCGAGCGCGGAGAGCCGGTCGAGATGCCGGCCGAACGCGAGGATCCCAAAGTCGCTCGGGAACGCCGCAAGGAGGAAGCCTTGAGCGGCAAGTCCGCGAACGGCCACCTGGACCGCGAGCTGACCAATCGCTTCGACTACCAGAGCGAGGTCAGCCTCGACCAGGCGCGGGTGATCGCGGTGCTCTTCCTCGAGTTCCTCGGCCGCGAGATCGCCGGCGGGCACCGGGTGGTGCGCGAGGCCTGGCTCAAACGCGACTTCCGGCCGGGCCGCGGCGGCTCGCGGATGGTCGAGGAATACCCCTCGGTCGACGAGATCACCGGCCTGTTGGAGGCCGAGTGGCGCAAGGCGACCACCGGCCCCGCCCTGATCGGCCGGATCTTCGCCGCATGCGTCTCGGCGATCTTCGCCGACCAGAGCGTGCTCGGCGCCGCTGCGCGGCCGAACCTCGAGCTCCCCTACACCCTCGGTCGCGAGGAGCAGCTGCAGGGCCTGGTGCCGGCGGCGCTGTGGCGGGAGGCCGAGGCCTGCCTCGGCGAGGAACGCGCCGCCGAGCTGGCGCCGCTGTTCACGGCGCCCGAGGCGAGCGCCGAGCCGGCCCGCGACCGGCTTGCCCGCAGCGAGGACCTCTCCGGCGAAGCGCTCGAGCTGATGCCCGAGGAGGACGCCGAGGAGGAGCCGGCCCGCGAGGAGGCGGTGCCGGCGGTGGCGAGCGCGGCCTAGCGCCCGTGGGGGAAGAGAAAGGAGGCTCGATTGCCGAGCACGAGATTCGATCAGCCGTCATCGGGGCGCGCCTGGCGCGCTCGGGTGGGGCGATATGACTGAGGCTGCTCTGGAAGGGCCCTGCATCGTCTGCGGCCACTGCACCCCCGACAAATCCCACGGCGGCGGCTTCCGCGGCGCCCGCCGCTACTGGCACTGGCGCTGCGGCGACGGCGAGGAGTGCGTGGTGCGCCGCAACGCCGGCAAACGCCGGCCGCGGCCCGAGGCCGAGGTCCGCGCCGAGTGGCGGGTGCGGCATCCCGCCAGCAGTGGGCAGGAGGCATCGCCTTGAAGCTGGCCGCGATCAGAGCCCGAGACATCGTCCTGGCCGACGTGCGCGGCGATCGCTTCTACGGCCTGGTCACCGAGCCGGTGGCGATGAACGAGGTCCTGCGCCGGCGGGTGCTGACGGTCAGCTCGCTGACCGGCCGTCCGATCCCGACGCGCTTTCTGAGCGCCACCCAGGTGATCGCCCACTACCGGCGCGCCGCCGGCTCGCGCGACTGAGCGCCCTGGCGCCCCGATTCGAGGCGAGGGCGCGGCCCTGGCGCCGCGCCCTCCCACATCCCCACGAGAGGAGAGCTTCATGCAATACGACCAGTTGCCCGCGGGCCCGCCCCGCGGCGCACCCCCTCGCCGCCGGTGAGCGAGCCCTTGATGGCGGCGCAGCGCATCGCGGCCGCCGCCGAGCGCGCCTGGCACGGCGCCGGCGCCGGCACCGATGAGGGCGCCTGCGTCGGCGTCATCGCCGCGCTCGCCCTGCTCGGGCAAGCCGACCCGCAGGGGCCCGACCCCCGCGAGCAGATCCTCGAGCTGAGCGACGAGGAGATCGCCCAGCTCCTTAGCGAGGTCTGGTGCCTGTTCACGATCTCCCGCCCCGAGCTCGCGATGCGCTGCGGGCCCTTCGGGGAGTGGCTGAACGCAGAGCCGCTCGATCGCCACCTCCTCGCCGGCGCTGGCGCGGTCGCCCGCGCCGCGGTCAAGTCCGGCCTACTCGAGATGACCCTCGACCTCGAGGTCTCCCGCCAAGTCGACCTCCTCGGCTGCGTCTACACGATGATGCGCAGCCACAGCGCCAAGGCTGCGCGCGGCGAGTTCTACACGCCGCCGGGCGTCGCCGAGATGATGGCCCGGATAACCCTGAGCAAGCTTTCGCCCGGGCAGTCGATCTGCGACCCGACGGCGGGGACCGGCGGACTATTGCGTGCCGCCGCCGCGGCCCTTCGTGCCGAGGGCGAGGACCCCCACGACTACCTCTGGTTCGGCTGCGACATCGCACCGGTCGCGGTCGCCGGGCTGGCGGTCAACGCCCACATCTGGGGCCTCGGGCCCCAGGTCGTGATCGGCTGCGCCGACAGCCTCGCCGAGCCCGACTGGGAGCAGCGGGCGCTGCGCGAGCAGCGCGAGGCGATCGAGGCGCAGCGCTCGCAGCTGAAGACCGCCCAGGCGCTCAGCGCGATGAAGGTGCTGTTGGCCGGGGAGGCGATCTGAGCTCGCCCCGCCACAGCGAAGCGGGGCGGCACGGCCGCCCCGCGCCTTCGCCCGAGAGCCCGGCGGCGCGCCGTCGCCGTCTGGAGCTGGTGCGGGCGGAGTTCGCCCGCACCAGCTCCAAGGGCCCCGCGCCCCTGCGGGGCCCGAATCCAAAGGCGGCGGGCGCTGCCCGCAGTCGCGAGAAAGGAGGTGCCTGACTTGAACGAGTCAGCAATCCTCGAGGCGCTCGCCTGCCCGAGCTGCGGCGGGCGCCTGGAGGCGGCGGCCAAGGTCTACTTCGACCTCACCGCCGCCGAGCGCCGTGCCGACGGCGAGCTCGCGATCACCGGTATCGAGATCGCCGAGCTGAACGACTCCTTCGAAGGCCACCCCGCCGCGATCGAGTCAGAGCTCGTCGTCTCCTGCGCGGAGTGCGGCGAGCAAGTCGAGTTCCGGCTCACCAGTGCCGCGCTCGCCCGCACCGAGTTCTACGGAGCCCAGCCAGCGGGCAGCCATGAGCCCCGCTGAAGAGAAGGAGATGAGAGAGACGGAGCAGATGAGCAAAGTGATGGAAGGGATGCGCCTGATCGCCCTGGGCGGGGAAGCGCACCGCACGGTCTGCGGGCTGGTCCAGCCCACCGACGAGGTCGACCCCAGCGAGGTCTTCGCCTCCGATGGGGCATGGTCGGAGATCCACTCGGCCTTCCCGGCGGCCGAGGCGCGCCCCGGCGAGGAGGTGCCGGCGGGGCCGGTGCCAGCGCCGGGCGCCGAGACGGAGCGGATCCTCGTCCTCGAGGACGGCGAGACCTTCTCGCCGCTCGAGGGCTGCCGGGTCTACGAGGTCCCTGCCGATTGGGGGACCGAGGAGATCGAAGAGGCGCTCGCCGAGGCAGGTCCCTCGTGAGCGACTGCAGGCGCCTGCGGATCCTGCGCGCCCTGATCGACGAGGAGGGCCCGGTCGACGGGATACACAACGACGAGGTGCGGGAGCTCTATCGGAAGGGCGGGCCCTGTCCGCGCTACCTCGGCTGCACCTCGGAGGGCACCGGGGAGTCGACCTACCGCGACAACCCCGACTTCTTCGCCGGCGAGCGGAGCCAGATGGCGCGCTGGCTCGCCTCGAGCTTCGCCGAAGGCTGGGCCGCCAACTGGGTCTGCGATCTCGACCATCCCCGCGCGCCCGGCGGTGGGGCCCAGATTGACTGGACGGTCTCCGTCGAGCTGCCGGCCATCTCGACGACGCCGCTGGTGCTCGACTCGGCCAAGTTGATCCTCGCGGCCAACGAGGTCCTCGTCGAGCGCGAGGCGAGCCCGGCCCGCGCCGAGCTGGCCGCGGCGGTGACCGAGGTCGTCAACCGCAGCCTCGGTCGCGCGCCCTCAGAACGGTGCCGGACCGAGGAGCTGATTGGCGTCCTTCGCGCCGGCGCCTGAGCGCCGCGAAGGCACGCACCGAGCGCTCGCCGCGAGCGGGCGCCCACGACTCAAAGGAGGTACATGCGTTTGGACACGCACGAGAAGTTCACCGCGGCGATGAGGAAGCTGGCCGAGGAGCGAGACCTCGAACTCATCGTCGAAGACACCTACCCGGGCTGCGGCTATTACTCGCTGCAGCCCCGCGCCAGCTTCGAGGCGGTGCTGCGCTTCCCCTTCGACTTTCGCACCGGCCACTCGTCGTTTGCGGTGGGGATCGGCGACCCTGGGCCGCTCGGCCTGCGCGAGGGCGGCACCCCCTACAGCTGCGTGCGCGGCGGCGAGCACGACGAGGTGCTCGCCCGCGTCGCAAAGCTCCTCGACGAAGGCGCGCAGCCGCGCGCCGGCGCCGGCGCGCTCGCGGGGGCGGCGAGCTGATGGCCGCCGCGACCGTCGCGCCCCCGGCGCCCTCGCTCGGGGCGCTCGCGATTGACCTCGAGGCGCGCAGCGCCAGCGTCGAGGGCGCCGAGCTCTACCTGAGCGAGGCGGAATTCACCTTGCTCGCGGCGCTCGCCACCGAGCCCGGTCGCCTCTTTACCCCCGCCGAGCTGTTGGAGGCCCACTTCAGCGGCATGCCCGGTGTGAGCATCGCGCGGATCGAGCGCCTCGCTGAGCGCCTCGCTCGCAAGCTCGAGCTGCGCGGGGCCGAGGGCCTGCTGCGCGCCGAGCCCGGCGTTGGCCTGGTACTCGAAGCGCCCGGGGCTGCCGGGCAGGAAGGAGCGGAGCGATGGGCGCCGATCTGCTGATCACCGCGCTGATGCTCGACGAGCGCCGCGAGCCCGACTTCGAGGCCGCCGAGCGCGCCATCTCGGCGCTGCAGGGTCCCGACGTCACCGACCCAGACTGGTTCGACGGCCACGATCCCGACGAGTCCGAGGGGCTTGAGCAGATCCGCGCCGTGCTGCGCACCGACCTGCGCGAGCTGCGCGAGGCAATCGCCGGCTGCCGCGAGGTCGCCGAGATGATCGTGCGCGGCGCCCGCCTGTACCTGACCGGGGGAATGAGCTGGGGTGACGGCCCGACCGAGGCTTGGGACGTGATCGCCCGCCTGCGCGCGGTGCGTGGCGTCCTCGCCGCCGCCGGCTTCGAAGGTGAGGAGTGAGCGAGGCGAGGGGCGGGCCACGGCACGCCCCGGCCCCGCGCCGCCCGCCTGGGCGTTGGGGCGACCGGCCGAGCCGAGCCCGGCAACCCTCTTGAGAGGAGCAAGCTGAAGATGAGCGATAGAGCGCTCGCCGAGCGCGAGCAAACCGACGTCGACTACCGAGTCCAGGTCGCCTACACCGTTCCGGTGGAGGTGATCGTCGACCTGAAGGAGGGCAGGGTCGACCGCGCGGTCGCAATCCACGAGGAGATCGCCCTCGACCATGAGGAGGGGGCGCACCAGGAGAGCACCCTTCACCCGATCCCGAACGCGGTCGCCAAGCGGGCGACCGAGATCGCCGAGGCCGGCGAGTGGCCGGTCTGGGAGCACGGCTTCTGATGGGCGAGGGATTTCGCCTGAAGGGCGAGCCCGCCGAGCTGGGGCCGCGGCTCGAAGAGGACTTCGGCTGCCTCGATCAGTTTTCGGGCGCCGATGACCTGAACCGCGTGCTCGACGAACTGCGCGGGGCGACGGTCCTCGAGTGCCCGAAGGACCTGGAGATCCTCGTCTACCCGAGCGCGGCCGAAGAAAGCGACGTGGCGTTGATCACGGTCTTCTCGACCCGAAATCCGAACGCCCACGTCGTCGCCGCCTCCGAGGAAATGCGCAAGCTGGCGGACCGCGAGCTCTGGGAGGGTTCGGACATCGCCGCGCTGACCACGGCGATCGTCAAGGGGGCGATCGGGCTCGCCAACGGCGCGATCGCCGCGGTGCGCGAGCTCGAGGAGTGCGGCTGCGGCCGCGCGGTCAGCGCCCCGGCGCGCTGCCCGGGCTGCGGAGCGGAGGACAACCTGCGCTTCGAGTACCGCTACGACCTGCTCGGCATCTCGCGCGACGGGACGCCGGTGCTGGCCGAGGGCGGCGAGCTGACCGACATCTTCTGCCTCGCCTGCGGCGAGGAGGTCGACGACGTCCTCGGGCCCGAGGGCCCGGTCCTCGCCGGCGCCGGAGGTGAGCGGCGTGCCTGACTGGTGCTTCAACAACCTGATGGCGCGCGGCGCCGCCGAGCAGCTCGAGGGGCTGCGCGAGGCGGGGGCGGGCCCGGGCGGCGCGCTTGACTTCGAGCGCGTCGACCCGACCCCGCCCGAGCTCCTCGGCCGCCGTCCCGATCCCGACGCGGTGATGGTCGCCTCGCTTTGCGGGGCGGCGGAGGCCGAGGACCCCTACTCCTGGCGCGGCGCCCACTGGGGCTGCACCCGCCCGGCCGACCCCGACTCGGTCCGCCTCGAGGACTCCGAAGCCGGGGCTCTCAGCTTCCGGCTCTCGACGCCGTGGAGTCCGCCGGAGGGGATCGCGGCCACCCTGGCCGCCCGCTTCCCAGCTCTTGAGGTCGGGCTCGCCTTCTTCCATCCCGCGCGCGGCTTCGCTGGCGCGATCGCATTCGAGGGTGGCCGCGAGGTCAACCGCGAGGAACGCGAGCTCGACGACGAGCCGGGCATGCGCGAGCTGGTGATGCGCGAGTTCGGTGTGGCAGAGGCCACAGAACTGCTCGACCCCGCCGCCTAAGGCCGGGAAGGGCGAGGGCGCCTCGCTGTAGGTGCCCGGACCGGGCGCTGGTGGATGCCGCTCGGTCATCAGCTTCTAGATCGAAAGGAATGCAGATGAGAGAGTTGAGACGAAGGGCAGCGCTGGTGCGCGAGCTCTGGAAGGCCAGCAAGGGCCGCCGCCGCGATGTCGCCATCTACGGTGGCTACGGAGATGAACAACCTCTGGCCGCCGGCGCTTTGCGCTCGGTGGGTCTCCGTGCGGCGCGAGTTGGCTCGGTTCGAGTGCCGTGGTCGGAGGTCAGGCGGGTGTTGGCCTGGCCAGACGTCCGCTGCCAGAACTGCCTGCGCGAGCACGGCGCTCTGGAGGAGTGCTTCCTCGGCGTGATCGCCGGCGTCCTCGTCGACCGCGGGATGGGCCACCTCCGCCCCGAGCTGTTGGCACGGGTCCACGTCGACGAGATGTGGGACCGCTACGGCGGTCCCGCCACCGACTGGCTTGAAGGTCACCTGCGCTGGCTGGAGGCGAACGATGCGGTGTGAGCACTGCGGCTCGGAGGATCTGAGCTACGAGCGCGACGCCCTTCTCGTCGCGACGCCGCTTCGCCTCGAGGGCGAGGTTCTCGTCTTGGACATGGCGCCACGTCCGGCACCGCTTGACGATGTCCAGGTGTGCTGCCGGAAATGCGGCCGGGAGCAGCGCGGGGTGCAGTGGGAAGAGTGGCGCCCCGAGCAAGCCCCATCCCAGGCCGTCGTGGTCGAAGCCGAGGACGCCTTGGACATGATCGTTGGTTACATCAACGAGCCAGGCGAATGCCAGGGCGCCGACTTCGTCGAATTCGTCTCCCAGTTGCTGCCTCGAACCGGCCGGGAGATCGTCGACTCCGATGTGTAGTGGGGGCAGCGTCAACGGTGCGGGCGACCCCGCTGGGCCGTCCCTCTACAAGACGACGATCGTCATCTGGTCGGAGTTTTCCGGCGAGTCCGCCGAGTTGGAGCATCTTGCTCGCGAGGCGACCTCGGGCGACGCATACTGCTCGCGCTATCGCAGCGAGCATGTTGAGACGCCTGAGAGCGACCCAGCCTGGGACGGCACCGAGTTCTTCGCCACGGAGGAGCCGTGATGTGCGCTCCCGGTGCAAAGGCAGCTTCCAAAGACGACGCGTGTGTCGACGTTGGCCTGGTAGTCCGCGTGACCGATCGGGAGGCCCTAGAGGCCTATGCCCGAAAACGGTATGCAGCCTGTTGGTTCGACGAGGATTGGGAACCCGCCGATCTCGCGCAGGCAGTGCTCGAGGCGCTGGTGACTTCCAACCAGAACCCATCACCAGACGAGTACGGGATCGAAATCCTCGATTCCCGAGCCGCGGTACGAACCACTCCCGGCGAGGACGGGAACGCTTAGACGCAGGGAATATCGGCTCATGAGGCTCAGGATCGACAGGGAGCGGGGGTCTGTCTTGCTCCTTGTCGATCCGAGCTTGGCGCCAGATCCACTTGTCCCTTTTTTTGCCCAAAACCAGGCACCAAGGGGAACCGCGGGATTAAGCGAAGCGGCCCGCCTCCCGCGGGAGGGACGGGAGACGGGCGGCTTCGCTTGGGTTTCCTTGCGATGGCATCGCTGCCAACTTGGTGAGGAAGCTCTATGCAGCCTTACGACCCTCGTCGTCGGCTTCGCTCGCTTCGAGCAGCGCCAGCACCTCGGCATTGTCGCTGACTGCTGACTCATAGAGGGGTGAGTCCCCGTCGGAGGCCAGGCCCGTCTCCCGGATCGTTTTGAAGGCCGCGAGGGATTTCAGGTGATATTTGATGTGCGAGAACGGCTCGTCGAGCGCCGCCGCCACTTCGTGCGGCCCCTTGGGCTCACCGCAGCAATGCAAGTAACGGAGGATGCGCCGCCGAAGGGGATGGGTCAGGGGGCTGATCGGATCGCGGCCTGTCCTGCGCGGTGATTCCGGCGTCGCCATCGCAGCTCCTCGTTTCACGCTATAGCGGATAACATGGTCAGGGTTACTATAACGGTCCAATGAAGAGATGGTTTAGGTACGGGAGGGGTTGGATTGACTGCGGCAGGCGAACTCAGCGCGGTTATGGAGGAGGCGGCGAGGCGCCGAGAACTTGATCGCCTGATGAAGTTCTCGGTGTCCCGCGACGGATTCCCGCTTGCCTGGCGCCGCGCGTTGCGATTCATCCTTTTGAGCTCTCTCATCAATGGCTGCCAGGAAGGCGAGGCTGGTGCGCTTCCGCTGTTGACGATGCATTTGAACGCCATGCGGTCTACTTCCCGGCGTAGATCGTCGGCGATGCACCCAGCAGGCGGGCCCGGAGTCTTCAAGGTCTGCGCCGTAGAAGCAGCAGGATCGCCCAGGCGATGAGCCGTAAGGCCACCGGTGATCTGGAGACACGCGCCTCGACGTCTGAGAACGGGGGCATCCCGCTGCCGGCACCGGTCGAGCCGGTGCTTCGCTCTCCCTACTCTCTGCTTCGTTGGGAGCTCGATCGAGCGATGCCCGCGGAGTGCTCGCGGGAAATTGCCAGCGGCTTTTGCGGCCGCTGCTTCGTCGTCTCGGTGCGGTCGTCAACGAGGTCATCGTCAGGGATCGACTGGCGGTGCTAGCGCTTCCAAGGCTTCCGATCTCCGCAAGACCCGAAGCCATCGCTATTGGCCTCCTGGCCCCTCGCGAGTCCAGCGAGGAGGGCAGCGAGGCGCTGGAGCGTGGTGCGCGCGCGGTCGGCGAACAGGGTTTCCACGTCGCCGGCCGTGAGCTTCATCTTCGGCCGGGGCCCTCGGAATCCGACCAGGCTGGCCGCTGGATGGGTCCGTCTCGGGCCTGGACGAGCGTCACGCCGTGGATCTCAGAGATTGATCAAGCAGGCAAGCTTGCCGAACAACGTCGTCGCTTCCTACTCGAGTCGCTCGCTGTCTCTCTTTTGGGCGATGGTGATCCAGGGGGCCGGCGGCTTGATGTCGAACGCCTCGTGGAGGAGGCGCAGATACACGACGAGGCTTGGGTGCCGGGGGTCCAGCCTGCGAGCCGGTCACCGGAGTTTCGACCGGGCCCCCCAACACATGTGCGGGTTGCTTTTCGGGACGCGGTCGAAGGCCCGATCGTCATCGGCCGCGATCGTCTCTTCGGGATGGGCCTGCTCGTGCCGCTCGACGTTCCAACCAGACCGTTCGAGTAGCCCCAGCCGGCTTCGCGCGCGGGTATTGGAGAAGCGAATCGGCCCTTGCTCCCCGCGAGATGCGCGGTCCGTTGGGTATTTGGGCGGTATGCCGTGAGCTGGAGGTTTTCCGCTGAAACGGATAACAACTTGGCTCGTAGGCGGGAAGGCTGCCGGACACCGTGCCGCCCCGCCGTCGCACCAAACCCCGTTCACCCCTTCACAAGGCCCTGGGCGAAGCGATCGGGGAGCTACGAGAAGAAGCGGATCTCACTCTGGAGCAGCTGGCCGACAAAGCAGACATGCGGTTCCAGCTCGTCAGCGACCTGGAGCGCGGAACGACCAATCCGATGCTCACCACGCTCGCTCGCATCAGCGCAGGCCTCGACATCGAGATGAGCGACCTGGTCACTCGCCTTGAGAAGATCCGGGATTCCGGGCGGGACTAGGCCGATTCGGGCGATCTGATTGGGCGTCTGATCGATCTCGCTCAGCGCACTTGGAAAGAGCCCGAGCGAAGGTAGGCCGCCAGCAGCTCGAGCGCGTGCGCAGTTGGGGGATGGAGCGGCGAGGGGGGCGCGTCCAGGTCGACGAACTTCGCTTCGGTCGACTCTTCCCCGTCAGGGCGAGGTTCTCCCTCCCAAGCCCTTGCCAGGAAGCAAAGGGCGAAGCAGTGGGTGATATCCCCGTTGGGATAGAGGATCGTGTGCGCCTCGGCCTCGGAGAGGCAGCCGAATGGAATCAGGTCGCACTCCGAGACCTTGACCCCGGCCTCCTCGGCTAGCTCGTCGATTGCCGTCCTGGCAAGCTCCCACCTGGCTCCGCGGCGCCGGCCGGCAGGCACCAGGTTCGATCGTCGGCCCGCTTGGTCAGAAGGACTCGCTGATCATCTCGTTGCACGGCGACCATCGCACCAGGCACGAGGATGAGGTCGTTGCCCACCGCTTGTCGCAGCCGCCAAAGGTAAGAGCCTTGATGCGCCATGCGAGGAGGGTAGGGGGATCGACAACGAGAGAGCCCGATCTCGCCGCATGGCTTCGCTGGGGGACTGGCAGCGAAGAAGTTTCACGTTATAACGGTTAACACGCCGGTTCCCCGACGGGAAGGCTGCTCCCACGTGCCGCCCCGTCGTCGAAGCAAGCCGCGTTCCTCTGCCCACAAAGCGCTTGGCGAAGCCATCGAAGAATTGCGTAGCGAGGCCGATATGACCCATGAGGACCTTGCCGATCGCCTGGAGATGTCTTTCCAGCGGATCAGTGAGCTTGAGCGCGGAGTTGCGAATCCGACCTTCGCGACCCTGCTGCGGCTAACCGCGGGGCTCGACATCGAGTTGAGCGATCTCGCGACGAGGATGGAGAAGCTCCGTGATTCCAAGGGACGCTAGAGACCGCCGAGGTTCGGGCCGCCCTTCCGGATTTCGTTGACAGAGACGGCCACGGGCCAGAGCGCGATACACGCTAAAGCGTTAGATTGCTAGCGCTGAGCGGTTTTCGACTGGTCTGAAGTCACTGCCTTGATCACGTGCCTAGAAGAACGCATCCACGAGACCGAGGCTTCGAAGCCGATCCGCCCATGTCAGGCGGCTGCTCTCCGGGAGGGCTCGTCCTCGCATTCTCGATTCAGGCGGGCGAGAAGCGTCATTCAGGATTTGCAGGGTTCTCTCCGGTTGAGTACGGTCGCCTTCGCCTATCGGGAAGGAGGAGATCGTCTTGCGGCAACAGGCCGAGAGAAAACCGATTGCGCGCGAAGCGTCGCGTTGCTTGTTCGACAGTCGAGCATCCGCAATCACAGCGGACTGTCTCAGCCTTCATCAGGCTCCCTTCGGGGGGGGGGGGGTAACCCGCCTATGCAACGCCCCGCTCTCCAGTGACCGGGCGGAAGGACAGCCAAGATAGATCGTCGGAGGCAATCAGGGCTGATCTCGCTACTCGATTGCGAGCACGTGCTGCCGAGATCGAGCGGGCAATCTTTACGCGAGTCAAGGAGCTCTCTGAGCCGATCGGAGACGGGGATCCTGCCTATATCGCCGGCGTCCGCCGTGCGATCGCAGAGGCGTTGAAATACGCCTTGGAGGCAGTCGAAAAAGGCCGAGAGGAGCCGGTGCCAATCCCGCCCGAGACGGCGAAGCAGGCTCGTCGCGCTGCCCGGGAGGGAGTAAGGCTAGACACGGTTCTTCGACGGTATGCGGCTGGCAACAAGTCGCTGGAGGAATTCATCATGGCGGAAGCCGATGGCATTCCAAGCGACGTGCTTTGTCTGATTCTGAGCGATCAAGGGCCACAGATCGACCGACTCATGGAATCGGTTGCGGCTGAATACAGGGATGAACTCGCGCAGATCAAGCGCTCATCAGTTCAGAAGCAGGCCGACCGCATCTTGCATTTTCTCGAGAGCAGCAGTCTCGTTGGCCCTGCTGATGTCGACTATGACTTTGATCATTGGCATATTGGAATGGTTCTCGCCGGCCCTGCGGATTTGACCACGCGCGCACTGCGTGCGCTTGCGGATCGGTTGGGCTACCGATTGCTCAGCGTGACTCGCGATCGCGAGACTGTTTGGGTGTGGCTGGGTCGCTCTCGGGAGCCTGATATCACGGAGATAGCTCGTTTCCTCAGCATGGACATGCCGGAGGAAACATCGGTGGCAATTGGTGAGCCGCGCCTAGGCCTCGATGGATGGCGTCAGACTTTTCGCGAAGCGCAGGCAGCGCTCCAAGTCATGCTCTATCGGCCGCAGCCGATTACTAGATGTCGGGATGTGATTCTCGTTTCGGCGATCGTGCGAGATCCAGCCTTGGCCAGGTCTGTGGTTGAGACCTTCCTGGTGCCCCTAGATGGGCGCGGCGACTATGGAGAAGTTCTGAGGCAGACTCTGCGTGCCTATTTCAAGGCTGATCAGAACGCCAATACCGCAGCCTCGATCCTTGGGGTTAATCGACATACCGTTGAACGTCGTCTTCGAAGCATCGAGAAGAGGCTAGGTCAGACGCTAACTACTTGCGGTGCCCAACTCCAGGTGGCGCTTTGTGCAGAGGAACTGAGCATCGCTTCCGACCAGGCGAGCCAGCCTTCGAGTCCTTAGTCCTGGGCCGCAACGTTGCGAACTCTCCTGTTTACTTAAGCCATTTCGCAACATAAGGCGGCTCGTGGTGCGTCATATAGGCACATACCAAACAGGCGAAGCACTGCGAGAATCCTGTGCATGGAGGGAGGGGTAGCGACGTTGTCGGCTGGACGGGGTGAGGACGCACGCCGTTCTAGCAGTTCGACTCCCGTGGCCTGGGCGCCGGGCGAGGACATCGACGTCGTTGGATGGGTGCGAGCTGGACAGCGGTTGGGTGCGATGACGCGCTGCAGTCAATGGTGGCTAGGTGACTGGGTCCGCTATGGGACGGGCCGCTGGGGCGAAAAGTACAAAGAGGCCGCCCGGATTACCGGCTACGACGTGCAAACGCTGCGAAACATTTCCTATGTGGCGGGTCAAATTGAAGTATCCCGACGTCGGGATGATTTGACCTGGAGTCATCATGCCGAGGTTTGCTCTCTAGAGCCTGATGAACAGGACAGATGGCTTGAAGTTGCAGCCTCAGAGCGAATGTCGGTATCTGATCTCCGCATTGAGTTGCGGGCTGCGCGGAAGGACAATGATGGCTCAGGGAGTTCTCAAGCCGCCAAGTCCAGCATGGTTACTTGCCCTCATTGCAAACGCGAGTTCTTGCCTCCGGTGAAGGCATCGGCTAAGTGAAAGCTTTGGGGGTCTTGCACCCTGGGTCGCGTAGACATCGGTATGCCCGCTTGTCAGGTCTCGCCATTTTTCTCTTGATTCTTTTCTTGGGGCTGCGGTTGCACAAAGGCGATACCCGGTCGCGCGCGTCGGCCAAGGTTCGGCACTTCAGGCGGCGAGATGACGCAGTCTGCCCGGTCTCATTCCTACCCCGCGCACTCGGCTCCACGGCGAGCGATGACTTCCTGCTCTGCCCATATGAAGAGGCCGGCGACGGCAGGATTCATCTCTTGGGCTAATGATTGCCCGGCTGATTACCCTCGTTTGCGGCAGGCCGCGCGCTGTGCTGATCGTTGCGGCCGCGATGACGCTTCTTGCGGCCGTCTTCGGCAGTTCGACCCTGGAGGTTCTCAGAAGTTCGCCTAAGGACTTCCAGGACTCCGCGTCGGAGTATGAACGGGCCAACGCGCTCGCCGCGCGTGCCACTGGCCAGGTTCCTTACTATGGCGTGACGGTCCTACTCCGAAGCGAGCAGTCGATTCGCGGTGACCGGGCGGCGCTGAGAGCAATTGGTTTTGTGGGCCAGCTGCTCGAAGACCAATCGGGGTTCGAGCAGCGACTCGACTATGCCTCCAGCGGGATCCCGGAGTTGCTCGCACGCGATGGGCGGCAGGCGGCTGTGCTGGGGGCGTTCACGACGCCGCAGGACTCCGAGTTGGCGGTGTCTCGGGTGCGCTCGCGACTCGAGGGAGAACAGGTGCCCGCAGCGCTTGCTCGGATGGAGGTCCGTTTCGGGGGGCCAGATATCGCCTTCGAGGAACTCAACGATCGGACCACCTCCGACCTCCAGCGGGCAGAGCTCCTCGCCTTCCCGATCCTGGTGCTGCTCTCGTTCTGGTTTTTTCGGGGATTCGTCGCGGCCCTGCTGCCGCCGCTGGTCGGCGGACTGGCCGTCCTGCTCACCTTGCTGGTGCTACGGCTTGTCAACGACGTCACGCCGATCTCGGTCTTCTCGCTCAATTTGGTTACCGGCATGGGGTTGGGGCTGGGCGTCGACTACAGCCTTTTCGTGCTCTCTCGCTACCGGGAGGAGCTGGCAGGCGGTGCCAGCACCCGCGCCGCGATCGCGCGCACCCTGCAGACGACCGGTCGCACGGTTCTCTATAGCTCGCTTACCGTCGCGGTTGCCCTCACCACGCTGCTGCTCTTTCCGATTGGGTTCCTCTCTTCGATGGGCATCGCCGGCGCGATCGTCGCGCTGGCAGGGGGCGCGGTGGCGCTGCTGGTGCTACCTGCCCTGCTGATGCTCCTCGGCCCCCGGGTCAACGCGCTCTCGCCATCTTGGCTGCAGCGCCGGGCGGCGAAAACGGCGCAACCAAGCGAGAGAAGCGGCTGGTGGAAGCTGGCCCAGGGCGTGATGCATCGGCCCGGTTTGGTCGCGATTCTGGCATCGACTGTGATGCTCGTCGCGGCGGTGCCGGCTTTTCACCTACACCTGACTGATCCTGGGGCTGATCTGCTGCCGCCCTCGGCTGAGAGTCGCCAGGTCGAAGAAGCCCTTACCGCCGATTTCGTCTCCAACCCTGTGGAAACGGTCAACATCGTCCTGCGAGGCTCCTACGCCGAGGCCGAGCGGCTTGCTGCTGCTGCCGCCGCAGAGGGCGGCTCGCAGGTCACGCCGATCGAAATCCTCGGGTCGTCAGTCGTCTCGCTCGGCGATCGTACGTGGGAAATCAACCTGCTTCCCCGCGGCGACCCATACTCGGATGCCCAGCAGGAGTTGGTACGGAGCCTCCGCGATCTAGTTGGGCCCCACGGTGGCCTGGTGGGTGGTTGGACTGCTTACTTCATAGATCAGAAGGACTCAATCACGGCTAACGCGCTGCTGGCTATTGTCGTGCTCTTTCTGGTCACCGGCGGTGCTATCTTTCTGATGACCGGCTCGGTCGTACTGCCCGTCAAGGCGATCGTGATGAACTTGCTGACGCTATGCACCGGCGCTGGCCTGCTGGTCCTGATCTTCCAGGACGGCCACTTTTCCTCGATGCTTGGCTTCACGCCAATTGGCGGCCTGGAAGTGGCTAGCTTGGTGCTGATGTTCGTTGTCGTGTTTGCGCTTTCGACCGACTACGAGTTGTTTGTGCTTGGAAGAGTGAAGGAGGCGCACGATTCGGGCCTGGACAACCGCGATGCCGTCGCCCTCGGGATGGAGCGCACGGGTCGGTTGGTGACCGCCGCGGCGCTCCTCTTCTGCGTCGCCGTCGGCGCCTTGGCTACGACCTCGGTCTTCATCACTAAGCAGTTTGGCCTCGGGGCCGCCCTCGCGGTGGCTCTCGACGCCAGCATTGTCCGTGCTCTGCTCGTGCCTTCGTTCATGGCTCTGCTGGGTGACTTCAACTGGTGGGCGCCGGGGCCGCTGCGGCGTCTACACGAACGCTTCGGACTTAGTCACGGCGAGTCCCTGCCCGCTCCAACCGTGGTGAATGAGTGATGGGGGCGAGCCGTTTTGGCAGATTCGATCCGTGGGGGTGAAGATGGCGCGCCACGTCATCGATCGGTAAGGAGAAACGGTATGGAGGCATCAGCAGAGGCGATCACGCCTGAGGAAATCAGGGAGCTCTTGACGACGCTGCTCGTCGAGGAGTTCGACATCGACTCCGAGCTGCTGACTGACTCAGCCACGCTCGAGGATCTCGACCTCGACTCGCTCGACATGGTGGAGATCGGCCAGGTTGTCGATCAGCGCTGGGGTGCGCGGATCAGGGCGAGCGACGCGGAGGGCATCACCAACTTCGGGGGCATCATCGAGATGATCCATCGCAAGCTCCAGGCCGAGGGAGTCGAGAGTTTGGACAAGGGCGGCACGTCCCCCACTGAGCATCAGACCGCCTGAGTCTCGAGGCGAGCGCGTGGCGTCACAGGCTGGAACCAATCGCAGGGTTGTAATCACCGGTACGGGCGCGGTGACTTCGCTCGGGGTTGGCGCGGGGCTGCTGGCCGAACGCTGGATTGCTGGCGAATCAGGGATCGATGGGGGTTTCTCGCGCTGCCAAAACTTCGAGCCGGCTGAGTTCATGACGCGGAAGGAAGCCCGGCGCACCGATCGTTTTGTGCATCTGGCTGCCGCGGCAGTCCAAGAAGCCCTGAAGGAGGGTGGATGGGAGCTAAACAGTTCTCCATGCCCACCGGATCGGGTTGGCTGCATCGTTGGTACGACGATCGGCGGGATGGCTACGCAGGAGGAGCAAATCGGACGCCTGCATAAGGATGGCCCAGGCGCAATCTCGGCCTTGACTGTGCCGATGGTGATGTTCAATTCCGCCGCGGGCAGCCTGGCGCTGCGCCACGGCTGGCTCGGCCCCAGCTTCGCGGTCAGCACTGCCTGCGCCAGCGGCGCCACTGCGATCGGGATCGCCATGCGACTGATCCAAGGCGGTGATGCAGACGCGATCATCGCTGGTGCCAGCGAGGCGGCGGTAACCGCGACGGGGATCGCGTCTTTTCAGGCGATGGAAGCGCTCTCGCCGACTGGCAGGTCGTTGCCCTTCGATGCACGGCGCGATGGCTTCGTGATGGGCGAGGGTGCGGGTGCGGTTGTACTTGAGGCCGCCGAGGTGGCGGAAGAGCGTGGCGCCGAGATCCTCGGCGAGGTACTCGGGTATGGGTCGACCGGGGACGGCCACCACATGATTGCCCCCGATCCCGAGGCCAGCGGCGCAACCCGGGCGATCGAGCTTGCGTTGGAGGACGCCGGGGTCAGCGCTGCCGACATCGACTACGTGAATGCGCATGGGACCGCGACGAAGCTCAACGACCGGGCCGAGACCGTCGCGCTCCGTAGAGCGCTGGGGGGCGCTGCGGAGCTCACTCCTGTCTCCTCGACCAAGTCGGCGATCGGCCATCTGCTCGGTGCCGCCGGGATCGTTGAGGTCGTCGCCACCGTACACGCCTTGCGTCGGCGAGTGATTCCACCCACTATTGGCTACGAGGAGCGCGAGGAGGGCCTAGACCTCGACTACGTCCCGGCCAGTCGGCCATTGGGGATCAGCGACGGCAAAACGTCGTCGGTTGCGCTCTCAAATGCCTTCGGCTTTGGCGGGCACAATGTCGTGCTTTGCATAGCCGCCAGGCATCGGTGAGGTTTGCAGGTGGACCCACGGTCAACAGATAAAGAGGGAGGGCGTCGGGTGGGCATGGAGACGGATGGGCTAAGGCAAGGACGCGACGCCAGTGAGCGGACCGGACCCGAGGGCTCCGCCGGGTCCGGCCCACTTGAGGGCAGCAAGTTGCTGATCACTGGCGTGATGACGCACCGTTCAATCGCCTTCGCGGTCGCCGAACAGGCCCAGCTCGCCGGAGCGGAGATTGTGTTGACGTCGTTCGGGCGGGCGCGTCGGATGACCGAGCGCGCCGCCAAGCAGCTGCCTTTGCTGCCTGACGTGCTGGAGCTCGACATCAACAGCGACGAGGACCTGAGTGGTGTGGCGGCCGAGCTCGACCGCCGTTGGGGACGGCTCGACGGAGCGCTGCACGCGATCGCCTTTGCTCCGGCTGACGCGCTCGGCGGCAATTTCCTGCAGACGCCCGCCGAGAGTGCGATTGAGGCGTTTCGGACGAGCGCCTACTCGCTGAAGCCCTTTGCCACGGCGCTAGCGCCGCTGTTGGCCGATGGCGGCAGCATCGTTGGGCTCGACTTCGACGGCCAGATCGCCTGGCCCTCGTACGACTGGATGGGTGTCTCTAAGGCGGCGCTGGAGGCTGTGAGCCGCTATCTGGCACGCGACTTGGGCGTTGAGGGCATCCGCGTCAACTTGGTCTGCGCGGGGCCAATCGACACCACTGCTGCCAGCGCGATCCCAGACTTCGATGATCTCTCCAACGAGTTCACCCACCGCGCGCCGCTCGGCTGGGACACCTCGGACCCACTCCCGGTCGCACAGGCCACGTGCTTTCTGCTCTCTGGCTGGTCGCGAGGGATGACCGGCGAGATTGTCCACGTCGACGGCGGCTTCCACGCAATGGGTGGCAAAGCGATCTCGAGGGAGAGCGCGTGATGGATGGAGGGACCGCAGCGGCGGCGCAGCCTGCCGCATCACAGGGGCTGGCGGCTGAGCAGCGGCTCTCCACGCTCTGTGATCCGGGCTCGTTCACCGTGATGCGCGCGGATGTTCTTTCAAGCAAGCTGGGCGAGCGAGCACGGGCGGGTGACGGTGTGGTTGTTGGTGCGGGGCGGGTCGAGGGTCGGCCAGTCTTCTGCTACGCGCAGGATGCGAGCTTCCTTGGTGGTTCGCTCGGGCGTGCGCAGGCCGAAAGCATCGTGCGCGTCCTCAGTCTCGCCAGAAGGCGCCGCACTCCGGTCATCTCCTTCATCGACTCCGGCGGCGCCAGAATGCAAGAGGGCCTCGATGCTCTCGCCGGATATGGCGAGATCTTCTCTCATAACATCGCCCTCTCTGGCCAGGTCCCGCAGATCTCGGTGATCTCTGGCGTTTCAGCGGGCGGAGCCTCCTACTCGCCTGCGCTGACTGACTTCGTCGTGATGACGCGGCAGGCCAGCATGTTTCTCACTGGCCCGGCCATCGTCAAGGAGGTGATGGGCGAGACCGTGAGCTTCGAGCAGCTCGGCGGCCACGATGTCCATTCCCGTAACGGCGTTTGCCATCTCGTCGCCGACGACGACGACCATAGCGTCACGCTAGTTCGTCAGCTCCTCTCGTATCTGCCCCAGAATGCCTATGAGTGCCCCCCGCAGCAGCCGGCGCGGAGTCCAGGAGGGGACGACCCTGGCGGCTCGGTGCCGTCCAGCGGCCGGCACACCTACGACATACGGGACGTCGTTCGCCACCTCGTCGACGACGGCGAGCTGCTCGAGCTCTCACCTCGCTGGGCAACCAACATCGTTATAGCCCTTGCTCGCGTTGAGGGCACGGCGGTGGGAGTTGTCGCCAACCAGCCAAAGCGGCTCGCGGGTGTGCTCGACGAGGAAGCTTCGCAGAAGGCCGCTCGCTTCGTGCGTACCTGCAACTCTTTCGGCCTGCCTCTTGTGGTGCTGGTCGATACGCCCGGTTTCATGCCCGGAAGGGAGCGCGAGCGAGCCGGTGTGATTCGTCACGGCGCAAAGCTGCTCTACGCGTTCAATGAGGCGACCGTTCCAAAGATCACGGTGATCCTCCGCAAGGCCTACGGCGGCGCCTATATCTCTATGAATTCGAAGTCGCTCGGTGCCCACTGGACCTTTGCCTGGGAGGCTGCCGAGATCGGCATTATGGGCGCCGAGCAGGCTGTGGGGCTCACTCAACGCCGCGAGTTGGCCAATGCCGCCGACGCGGAGGGAGCGGCCAAGCGTCTAGGGGCGGCCTACGCAGCCGAACATCTGACTGCGCGAGGGGCAGCACAGGCAGGTCACGTCGATGAGGTGATACATCCGACTGATACGCGGGCACGGATCGCAGCCGTGCTCGCGACGTTGGGCGCCGGCGCCCGCCAGCCCGGTGTGAGCGGCAACACGCCAATCTAGATTTCGGCGTTCGGCCCTTCACACGCGTCGCGGATCGAAGACCGCGTCTTGACCCAGCTCCCCGGCGCGTCCTAGTCTCGGCGACATGCCGATGACCGAGACGATTGAAGACGAAAGGCGTGAGAGCGAGTGACCGCCGGCGGCATGGTGCTGGTTACCGGAGGCACCGGTCTGGTGGGGACCGAGCTCATAGCGAGACTGCCCAAGGAGTCGACCATTTGCCTTGCTCACGAGCGACCGGTCGAGGCCCAGGTTCGGGTCGTCACCGGTGACATCACCAAACCGCGGTTGGGGCTGTCGCAGTCCGAGTACGACGCTCTGGCAAGCGAGGTTGAGTGCGTCGTTCATACGGCCGCAGCCACCCGCTTTGACACTACGCGCGAGGAATACCTCGCTATCAACGTTGAAGGGACGCGCAACGTGCTTGCGTTTGCTGCCGAGGCCGAGGCACGGATCGTCCACGTCAGCACTGCCTATGTCGACGCCGAGCGTAAGCCGCCGCTCGGGGTGCTCGACCCGGGTGGATACGTAGTGTCGAAGGGAGAAGCCGAGGAGGCGGTGCGCGCCAGCGGTCTCGAGTGGCACATCGCGCGACTCTCCTACGTGATTTCGCAGACGCCTGGGGTCGTGCCCGCCGGGCGTCAGCAGGGCTTCCACTACTTCATTCGAGCGCTCCTCAAGGAAGACGTGCCGGTTCTACCGGCCGACGAGGGGACGCGGCTGGACCTGATTCCAGCCGAGTTGATCGGCGAGGTCCTGGCACTGATGGCAGGCTCGCCGCCGCCCTGCGAGGTGTCGGTGCTCGCTGCGGGCGAGAAAGCCTGGACGGTCCGCAAGGGTGTCGAGACGTGTATGGAGATCTTCGCCAGCGAAGGGCGCGACGTGGTCGCCCCGCGCCTTGCCTCACAGGAGATGATCGACCGGCTGTTGAAGCCGGCTTTCTACGATGAGATGCCGCGCCGCTACGTACGGCGTTTCGAGCAGATGGACAGTCTCGGGGTAGTCATGCTCACCCCTCGTCCCTTCGACAGTTCGCTCGATTTGCTAGCCGAGCACTATGGGCGCTCGCTTGAGCTCGAGGTGGAGAAGACGTTCCGGGTCGCGGTCGAGAACATGGTCGCAGGGACGGCAAAGCCGACCACATGACCAGCGAGAGAGTCGCCAGCCAACGCTCGCATGTGGTCGACGTCTATCGCAACCACGTCAACTACTCGACTGCGATGCTGGCTGAGTTGAACGGCGCCGAGGTTGAGGCCAGTGCCGAAGGCTCCTACGTCTTCGACCAAAACGGCCGCCGTTACCTAGACTGCGGCTGCTATGGCGTGTTGCTGCTCGGTCACCGTCACCCCGGCGTCTGCGCCGCCGTCAAGGAGCAGCTCGATCGTCAGCCGTTTGGAACCAGATTCCTGCTGAACGCTGTCGTTGCCGAGGCTGCTGAGGCTCTGGTTCGGGTAACGCCGGAGGGTCTCGACTATACGTCGATTCTCAACTCGGGAGCTGATGCGATCGAGTTCGCTTTCAAGCTCTCGCGCCTGGCCGGCAAGGACCGCGTGATCGCGATGCACGGTGGTTTCCACGGCAAGACGTTCGGGGCGCTGACCCTGACCGCCCAGGACGGTTACCGCGAGCCGTTCATGCCTTTGGTGCCGGGAGTCGAGCATGTTCCCTTCGGCGAGCTTGAGCCGTTGGCCGAGGCGCTCGCCAAAACCCCCGGCAGGTGCTGCGTAGTGATGGAGCCGGTGCAGGGCGAGGCAGGAGTCCGCATCCCCCCTAGCGGGTATCTGCGCGCAGTGGAGACGCTCTGCCGCGAGACAGGGCATTGGCTGATTCTTGACGAGATACAGAGTGGCATGGGGCGGACGGGTCAATGGTGGGGCGCGAACCGCGAAGACATCAGGCCCGATGTCCTCGTCTCCGGCAAGATCCTGGCTGGTGGTGTGCTGCCGATCGGAGCGATCGTCGCCACCGCCGAGGCTTGGGCGCCGCTCAGCCGCGACCCGTTTCTGCATTCGGCGACGTTTGCGAACATGCCGCTCGCGGCGGCAGCGGTGAAGGCGACGATCGAGGCGATTGAGTCCGAGGAGATCGTCCCACGCTCTCGTCAGCTCGGCAATGTCTTGCTTGACATGCTGACGGAGCTGATTGAGGACTACCGACCCGACCTAGTGGTCGACCTGCGGGCGGCCGGGTTGCTGATCGGCATCGAATGTCGTGAGTCTCACGTAGCAGCGGACCTTATTTATGAGCTATTCGCGCGCGGCGTCATCGTCAACCATTCGATGTTGGACTCCGAGACTGTACGCCTCACTCCGTCGGCATACCTGACGGAGGAGGATATGGGGTGGTTGCGCTCCGCGCTCAGTGAGTCGTTGCAGGTCGTCGCTGAACGGTACCTATCGGAAGGAGAAAGAAGATGAGTCAGCGCGTTCGGGTTGAGGCATGCCGTGTCTCGCTCGGAGTCGATGAGGCGTTCGACCTGGCACGTGACTTTCCCAGCCACGCGATGCTCAGCGATGCAGTTCGCAGCGTCACCGTCGAGGAGCAGCCTGACGGCACTCTGATCTCAAGCTGGAAGGTGAACTTCCGCAAGGGGACTCTGGTATGGAAGGAGATTGACGAACTCGACTTTGAGACGCACACGCTGCGCTTTCGTGTGCTCGAAGGAGACCCCGACGCATTCGAGGGAGCGTGGACGGTTCGCGAGGATCCCTCGGGGGAGGGGTGTGTGGTCGCCTTCGAGGCGGACTTCGACATCGGCATCCCCACCCTGCGACGGATGATTGAGCCGATCGCGGTGAGCGCTCTTCAGGACAACATCGCTCAGACGATGCGCGGTGTCTTCGGCGAGTCAGTCGAACTCAACTTCGCGAGCGAGGACACCACGGCCCTGCGCTGAGATCGCGGGCGAAGTCGAGCACCAGATTGCCGAGTCGTCGGCGGCTCCAGGCAATCGGTGCGCGGCCCTCAGGCTCACATTGCAGCTCGGCGCGGGGGAGGGCAGCTGCGTAGGCGATCGCCAGCTGGTAGGGGTGGCGCGGGTCGAACTTATCGCGGCTGCCAACAATCAAAGTCGGGATCTTGATCGCCGCAAGATCGCCTAGTGACTCAAACGGTCGCGAACGCACCACGCACTCAATCGCGTTGGCAAGTGCCTCGAGATCGCTGTGCCGTGAGAGTCGCCGCCGTAGCTCGTCGGGGGCGATTACGCTGAGCGGATCACCGATCTGCTCTAGAGCACGGAGGAAGCCCTCGACCCCGTGGCGCCGCACTAGGTCTGCGGTGCGGCTCGCGTCGTGTAGATCCCGCTTGCTAAGGGTATCGGCCGGATCGAATCCCGGCGTAATTCCAACAATGCCGGCTACCCTCTCGGGGTGGCTGAGCGCCACTCGCAGCACGGTGTGCAGCCCCATCGACCCGCCGACCAGGAGGGCACGGTCAACCTCCAGCGCGTCGATCGTGGCAACCAGGTCAGCCGCCATCTCCCCGTAGCCATACGCAGTTGGCTCGGATGGGGCACCGGAACGCCCATGACCGCGGGCGTCGCCGGCAATGACCCGGAAGCCTTCACGCTCCAGCCTGGTGGAGCCCATAAGGACCAGCTCCCTAGTAAGCGTAAGCCCGTGCAACATTACGACTGGTGGGCCAGAGCGCGACCCCGTTTCCTGCACTGAGAGGCGCACTCCGTCTGGCGTTGAAATATCTACGACCGATCCGCCTCCGTGCACGCTGGTCTTCTGTCCGTGCTCCACCGAATCGAGTATCATCCACGCAGCGTGGAGGCACAATCCGACACGAGCGCTGCGAATGAGGCAGTCCGGGTTCCGCTCGGAGCCGGGGGTTTCGCAAAGATTCGAAATCCCCTTCTCGTTTTCTTTCTCGACCTGATCACCGTTGGAATCTACGGCGTGATCTGGTTCTACTACGTGAATCGCGAGCTGGCGCTGCTGGGCCGGACCCGCAACACCACTGAGCTCGGCGAGAACCCAACGAAGTCACTGCTCGCCTTGTTCCCGGGATTGATCATCATCGTCCCTGCAGTGATAACGCTGCGGAACACGGTCAGGCGTCTGCAGACCGCCCAGGCCATGCTCGACGTCCCCGACGAAGAACATGCGAGCGTTCCGCTCGGCACCGTGCTGCTGTTCTTCCTGCCCCCCGTTGGCTCCTACTACTTCCAGAAACGCCTCAACGGTGTCTGGCACGTCGTGTCCTCAGTCGACGCGGCACCTGTTTCCGAGCTCGCCTAAAGGGAAGCTCGCGGCGGGTCCGAGCCCGGTTAGCTGGGTTTGACGAGCTGTCGAAGTTGCAGATCAGGCTCGAACTGCGAATGATGCTTGCGGTTTCGCTCTGATCGAACTACGAGGAGGATGAGATGTCACTGAGGCAGGTCGGGGGGTGGTCCGTCGCTCGACGGCTCGCAGTCTGTGCAGCAGCAGTCCTAGTCGCGATGGTCGGAGTCTGGCTCATAGCGGCGTCGGAGCGTGCAGGCGCGATCGTCAGCACGGGAGAAGAGTCGGCATCGATCTCCAGGGTTGTGAACTTCGAAGAGACCGGCCGCCTTCACAAAGTGAGCAAGAATGGTGCCTCGTTTGTCGAGCGGGGTCCGGCAAGCGGGACCTATGAGGGATCGCTGACGCTCTACCTCACGACCACCTCGAACGGAGTGAGGTTCCGGCTGAAGGGCAAGAACAGCAGCGGAGCCCTGCTCGGCCACGGGGCGGCCCTGATCAAATCAAGGGGCAAGATCGGCAAGGTATCCGGCCGAGCCGACATCACCGGCGGCACGGGCCGGTTCGAGGGCGCGCACGGCGAGGGACTGAAGGTCACCGGCACCTTCAATCGAGAAACCTATTTCATGGTCGTGACCCTGACCGGTCGCTTGAGTCTCTAATCAGCCTATGACTATGCGGCTTCGCCGTTCACCTCTCGGTTTCGGGCTGGCGCTAGCCGTCGCGCTGTTTGGCGCCGCCCTGGTGCCGGCAGGCGCGACGGCGAAGCCGCTAGTCGAAATGCACGCTTCGTTCATCCCCTACCGCTTGGGCGAGGGAACCACGGTGAGATTCGGCTTCGAGGTCACTGCCAGGGATGGAGAGATCCCGTCACCGCTAAGCACCGTGATACTCCATTTGCCCAAGGGTCTGAACCAAAACGCTTCAGAGCTGGGCCTCGACATATGTCGCCCCGCAATCCTGGCGCGCCGTGGTCCGCGAGGGTGTCCGGTCAACTCGAAAGTGGGCTTCGGCACCACCGAGGTCGAGGCGACATTTGGCGGGGATCGCATTCGCCAGAAGGCTCAAGTCAGCACCTTCGTCGGTCCGCCTGAATCGGCGGCTGAACTTCTCTTCTACAGTGAGTCGAGGTCGCCAATCGCGTCGCGGGTGATCTACAAGGGGAAGGGTCAAGAAAGCTCGGAAGGCCCGTTCGGGGGTGCTCTCGAAACGACCATTCCGCTGATCCCGACCGTGCCCGCTGGCAATTTCCTGGCGACCACCAGCTTCGAGTCGACTCTCGGCCCGCTCGGCCTCACTTACCGCCGCAGAATCGGCCACCGCTTGGAAAGCTTCCAGCCAGAAGGAATCCTGCTGCCGCGACGATGCCCCCGCGGGGGTTTTCGCTTCCGCGTTGATCTGCGGTTCTCTGACGGCGTAGAAGCTGCCGACCGCAGCACGCTTCCCTGTCCACGGAGAGGCTCGGCGCACCGGCGCCAGGAGACGGGGACGTGAAAGTCAAGAAGGGACGTGATCGACGCCGTCTCAGCTGGGGCCCTGCACTGATCGTCGGAGCGGCACTTCTTGGCCTCGGCTTTGCTGCGGATCCGGCCAGTGCCGCCAAGTTGCATCTCTTCCAGGAAATCTTCGGCAGTGCAGCGCAGCCGGCGTTTACGACGCCGAGAAGCATTGCGGTGAACCAGTCGACGGGCGATGTCCTGGTCATGGATGCAGGGGGAACGCCGTCGATCAAGCGCTTCAATCCCGACGGGAGCCCGGCAGATTTCACTGCGCTTGGCACTAACGTCATCGACGGCAAAGGTGTGGGCGACGAAACCCCGCAGAACGGACTCGGCTTTGCCAGTGCCAGCGAATCGCAGATAGCCGTCGATAGTTCTGGGACGGCGACGGACGGGAATATCTACGTCACCCAGGGCTCACCGAATCTGATCAACATCTTCTCCTCGGACGGCACCTATCTGGGCCAGCTCACCAAAGCGGGGACGACGACGAACCTCTCCGAAGCCTGCGGAGTGGCGGTCGACTCCACGGGCACCGTTTATGTTGGTGACTTCACCGGAGGCATCCGCAAGTACGTTCCGAGCGGTAGCCCGCCGGTCAATACTGATCACACTGCGACGATCACGACCGTCACCCAGCCGTGTGTCCTAGCGGCTGGCGCAGGCGCTTCTGCCGGGTTTCTCTTCCCAGCAAGATTCAACGGACCGATCTCGAAAATCGATAGCGCCACCGGTGAAGTCAAATACACGGTGTCCGCCGGATCCTACACGGCTGTCACCTTCGACCCAGGGACCGGTGCGCTATACGGTGCGACGGGGTCGACGATCAACGAGTTCAGTCCCGCCGGCACGTCCAGCGCCCAGTTGCTTGCCAGCGCGAAACTTGCCTCCAGCGCCCAAGGTCTCGCTGTGCGCGGCTCGAGTGGGGAGATCTACGCGTCGCGCAGCTCGGGACTCCAACTCGAAGTGTTCGAACCGGCGGTCGTTACCTTCCCTGATGTCGTGACCGGGTCCGCTACCGAGAACACCGGACTCACGATGACGTTCAACGGGAGCGTCAACCCGGACGGGGCCAGCCTGACGACATGTCTTTTCGAATACGGCGAGACTAACTCCTACGGACAGGTTGTTCCCTGCGCGGAGTCCCCGGCCGCGATCGGTAACGGCAACGCTCCGGTCGCCGTCCACGCAGAGGTGTCCGGCCTCTCTTTTTCTACGATCTACCATTTCCGCCTTGTTGCCGGTAACGCGGTAGGAAGCGTTAACGGTGCAAATAATTCGGCAAAGGCCGCAGGCCCCCCGATCGTAGGTGCCCAGTGGGCTTCTGGCGTGACTCAGGGCGAGGCGACCCTCATGGCGGCGATCGATCCGAACGGTCTGGCAACGACCGCCTGGCTCGAATGGGGGGTCGACGCCTCCTATGGCAACGTGAGTACTTTGATCGACATCGGCTCTGGCTCACCGGGCACGACCGTCAGCGTTCCGCTCGAGGGGCTTGAGCCGGGTGTCAAGTACCACTACCGCTTCGTTGCGACAAATTCGGCCAGCGAGGTGCTGGGCACTCCGATCGAGGGTGCCGACAAGGACTTCACCACCTATCCGATCAACGTTGCGCCGCCAGCCGACAGCCGCGTCTTCGAGTTGGTTTCGCCGCAAGACAAGAATGGCGGTGACATTGGCGGGGCCGCACTTGGCGGCGAACTCGCCAGCGGGCTTGGTCAGAGTGCCTTCGACGGCGAGGCGGTTACCTACGCATCGTTGGCTAGCTTCGGGGACGCACCGAGCGCTGAGCTCAGCACGCAATATCTTTCGTTGCGCTCGGCTGCTGGGTGGGAGACGCGCAGCATCGCGCCTCCCGCAGGACCAGCGGGCAGCCTAGAAGACCTTTTCACCGCCTCGTTGTCCCCGTATGGTGCCTTCACTCCTGATCTGTCTGCGGGCGTCATCGAAAGCAAGGCAGTTCTCGCTGGTGGGGCACCTCAGGACTTCGACAAGCTCTACGTGCGCGACAACGTCAGTGGCGAATACCGGCTTGTTACCCCGGATGCGCCCGCCACTCTCTCGCCGGACGAATACGACGTGACGTTTGCCGGTGCTTCACCTGATCTCCGCCACATCGTGTTCGAGGCCAATGACGCGCTTATGCCGGAGGCGCCGGCAGGCGCACGGAGCGTCTACGAGTGGACCCCCGACGATGGTCTGCGGCTGGTCAGCGTGCTGCCCGAGCCCGGTGGATCCGCGGCCGCTGGCGCCGGGGCGGGTGACGGAGCCGACAGTGCCTTCGCCAACGTTGTCTCGGCCGATGGCTCGCGCATCTTCTGGACCGATGCCGCCAAACAGCTCTACGTGCGCGAGGGTGGTGTCACGACCGTAAAGATCAACGCTTCGCAGCGGGCCGTCTCGTTGGGCGATGGGACTGCGGTGTTCAGAGGCGCGGCGTTCGATGGCTCAAAGGTCGTGTTCACGGACGCCACCGTGTTGACCGACGACCCAGAGGATCATGGTGGGCTTTACGCGTATGACCTAGAGAGCGATGCACTAAGCATCCTCAGCCCGATCTCCAGCGGATCGCCCGGGGTGAAAGGCGTCGTTGGAGTAAGTGAGGACGCCGAAAGCGTCTACTTCGTGGCCAGTGGCGTGCTTGCAGCCGGGGCAAGCGCCGGGGGCAACAATCTCTACCTTGCCCATGGAGGTGAGATCGAGTTTGTCGCTGCCCTGGTCGGCGGCGACAGCGCTGACTGGACGGCGAACATGACCCAGCGAACCGCCAGGGTAACGCCGGATGGCCGCCTCCTTGTCTTTACCTCGATGGCTAGTTTGACCGGCTACGACAACACCGATGTCGATACTGGCGTTGCGGTTTCCGAGGTCTTCGTCTACGACGCAGATACCGCGGTGCTGCACTGTGCGTCCTGTAATCCAAGCGGCGCCCGGCCGACCGGACCCTCGCGACTCTCGCTTGCTTGGAACAAGATCTACATACCCCGGCATGTAACCGATGACGGCGAGCGTGTCTTCTTCAATAGTGAGGATGCACTGGAGCTCCGGGACACGAACGGAATCCAAGACGTTTACGAGTTCCGTGATGGCGTGGTGCGGCTGATCTCCTCGGGGACCAGCGACGGTATTTCGACGTTCACGGATGCCAGCGCAAACGGCCGGGACGTCTTCTTCACCACGCGTGATCGTCTGGTGCCGCTTGACCAAGATGAAAGCTCTGACCTGTACGACGCGCGGATCGGCGGCGGTTTCCCGCCAGATCCCGCGACTGTGCCCTGCCAGGGCGAGTCTTGCCGCGGCCCGCTTAGCGCTGCCCCGCCGGCGGTGGCCATTGCTACGACGGCGATTGGTGCCGATCCTGAGGACAGCGTCGCGCCGTTGAAGCGGAGACGAGCGTGTCGGGTGAGGACCACGACATCGCGTCGCCACCAAGGCCACCACAGGAAAGAGCTGCAAGGCAAGCGCGTGTGCAAGGGAAAGCGCCGCCAGGTCCGAGGGAGTGCAAGCAGGTGAGCCAACCTCGTGCCGTCACGCGACTGGTTCTGCCGCCGCTGCTCGCTCTCGTCTGTCTGGCGATGGCTCCGCAGGCACTGGCGTCCTTCGGCCTGCAGTCTTTTGAGGCGAGCTTCAATGAAGCTCCGCCAGCAAGTGCGGAACCAGGAGCACTCGGTCCACCCGCAGTCCAGGCCGGCTCCCACCCGTTTCAGGTAACCACGAGCTTCGGCGTTACCCAGACGACCAACGCCGAAGGCCAACCAGTCCCGGACGGCCAGCTGAAGGATGCTCACATCGAACTGCCGCCCGGTCTGATTGGTAATCCCAATGCGGTCCCGCAGTGTCCACGCGAGCTGCTCGCCAGGGGCGGCGTTCTGTTCGGCGAAGGCTGCCCTGCGAGCACCCAGATCGGGACGTTGACTCTCAATGCCACGTTTGGCAGCGTCATCACCCCCGTCTTCAACCTCGTGCCGTCTCCGGGTGCTCCGGCACAGTTCGGATTCAATCTCATTGCGCCATCGGTGATGGATGTCGCAGTGCGCAACGAGAGTGATTTTGGGATCACGGTCAGCTTCCACAATCTTTCACAGGTGCTGCCTCTGTTTGGAGCGTCGCTTGCTCTGTGGGGTGTACCAGCCGCTCCGGCGCACGACCCCCTACGTGGAAGCTGCCTGCAACCGGAAGGCGGTTCATCGGGCCAATGTCCGACTGATGCCGTGCCGCGGCCGTTTATGACCTTGCCGACGTCCTGCAACGGGCCGTTGCGAGTAGCGATCAAGGTCGAATCATGGGACGGTCAGGACTCGATCGACGAACGAGAAGCGGAGAGTCAGCCCGGTGATGCTATGGAGAGCGGCCTACGGGGCTGCGGAAGGCTCGGCTTCGCGCCGCGGATTGACGTGCAGCCTCGGGTGCGCGAGGCCGACCAACCGACGGATCTGCTTGTCGACGTCGGTGTTCCCCAGAAGGAAGATCCAAACGGTCTCGCTACGGCGAACTTGAAGAACGCAGTCATCGACTTGCCCGCCGGTCTCTCTATCAACCCCGCTGTCGCCGACGGCTTGGTCGGTTGCACTCCCGCCCAGATCGGACTGGGGACCACCGCGCTGCCGAACTGCCCAGATGCCTCCACGATTGGTGCCTTCGAGCTGGACACGCCGCTTCTCACCCACCCGCTCTCAGGCTCGATCTACCTTGCGCAGCCGCGCGCGAACCCGTTTGGAGAGCGGATGGCGATCTACGCTGTTGCTGAGGAGGATGGGATCGTCGCAAGGCTGCCCGGAAGGATTGTCGCCGACGAGACCACCGGTCAGCTTTCGATTAGCCTCGACGTGCCCGAGCTGCCCTTCAGCAACTTGAGGCTTCAGCTTTTCGGCGGCCCGCGAGCCGTCCTCGCGACTCCTGCCCGGTGCGGGAGTTTCACCGCGTTGTCGCGCCTAACGCCTTACTCGGCCCCGTATACCGGGGCGCCGGCGACGCCCTCGGTCGACTTCGAGATTGGGCAAGGCTGTGGCGGACGTTTCTCGCCGAGCTTTGCTGCTGGATCGACCAACGCTTCGGCGGGGCAGAGCACCGAGCTCGCCCTGCGGTTTGGGCGCGCTGATGGCGAGCAACTTCTTGGCAGCGTAGCGACGACCCTGCCAGCGGGGCTCCTGGCGCGACTGAGTTCGGTCTCCACGTGCGCTGAGGGGGAAGCGGCGGCTGGTACCTGCCCGGCGTCAAGCCGGGTCGGGGGTGCCGTAGTTGCCGCGGGGGCCGGTTCGCACCCCTACCACCTCAACGGCGACGTGTTCCTGACCGGTCCTTATGACGAGGCTCCGTTCGGTCTCGCCATCGTGATCCCGGGCCTCGCCGGTCCATTCGATCTCGGCACGATCGTGGTTCGGGCCGGCATCTCGGTCAGCCCGGTAAGCGCGCAGATCACGATCCAGACTCAGTCGTTGCCGACGATCCTGACGGGCATTCCGCTCCGGATCAGGTCTGTTCAACTCAGCATTGATCGCCCCGGTTTCATGCGAAACCCGACCAGCTGCGATCCGAGGCTAGTCGACGGCGTGATCACATCTAACGATGGAGTAGGGGCGCCCGTCTCGGCGCCGTTCAAGGTGAGGGGATGCGCAAAGCTGCCCTTCAAGCCTTCCATTCGGGCGATTGTCGGTGCGAGAGCATCGCGCGAGCGAGGCGCGAACCTACGGCTCGAGTTTGCTCAACCCGCCGGTGACGCGGGCTTGCGGGCCGTGAAGCTCGAGTTGCCGCAGCAGCTTCCAATTGAACTGCGTACGCTCCAAGGCGCCTGCCTTGACACGATCTTCGAAAGCAGTCCAGACAACTGCCCAATGCTGTCCCGGGTGGGTGCGGGGTTCGCTCGCACTCCGATCCTGGCTCATCCTCTGCGTGGTCCGATCTTCGTCGTCTCGCACGGCGACAGGCAGTTCCCCAGCCTGGTGGCGGTGCTCCGGGGAGAAGGCGTGACCATCGAGCTGGGGGGACGCACTGCGATCCACGATGAGGTGGCCAGCACCGTCTTCTCCCTTCCCGATGTGCCGATCTCAAGATTCCACCTGAACTTTCCGCGCAAGGGGTTGCCGCTGTTCGGCGCGAACCCGACGGCCGGGAGAGGTCGTGGTTTCTGTGGAGGTAGCGTCCAGATGCCGACTACCCTCCTTGCTCAGAACGGCGCCAAGAAGGTGCGAAGAATAAAGGTCAAGGTGCGCGGCTGTCGCGATGCCGAGAGGCTGAACCACCCTGAAGATGGCCATACCCGTATGCCCTGGATAGATCGGCGACGATGGCGCTGAGCTCTGCAGCCGTGGGGAAGGAGTGGCCGGCAATGGTGTACCAGGTCGGCCGGGAGAAGATTAAGGAGTACGCGACGGTGCTGGGGCTTGAGAATCGAGTGCACTTCGATGTCGAAACAGCACGGGAGGCGGGTTTCCGCGACGTGGTGGCCCCGCCAATGTTCGCGGTTGTGTACAGCGGGCCGGCGCTGGGGTTGGCGCTGTTGGACCCTGAGGTGGCGATGGACTTTGCGGCCATGGTTCATGGCCGCCAGACCTTCGAATGGGGCGAGTCAGTGTGCTCCGGAGACGAGATTGTGACGGCGGCAAGGTGCCTTTCGATCGAGGAGAAAGGTGGCATGGGCTTCTACGTCTTCGAGACCATCTCTGAGAACCAGGACGGCGCCGAGGTCGCGCGCGGGACTTGGACCAACATCGTCAGGGGGGTGTGAAATGACCGAGTTGAGCGTGGGCGACCACGTCCCCGAGCTGCGGGAGACACCCGACAAGTATCTGCCCCATCGTTATGCCGGTGCTTCGGGAGACTTCAACCCGATCCACATCGATGACGAATTCGCCAAAGCCGTCGGACTGCCGGGCACCATCCTCCATGGGCTTTACTCGATGGGCCTAGTAGCGAAGGCCAGCACGGCTCTCGCCGGCGGGGATCCGCGGGCGTTGAAGCGGCTCTCTGTCCAGTTCCGGGGGATGGGACTCCCCGAGCAGGAGATCGTCGTCAGTGGGACCGTGGTGTCCATCGAGGAGGCCCGAGTTGTGGTCGACACCGTTGCTACCCAGGGCGATAGCAAGATCATTCGCAAGGGCAGGGCGGAGATCGAGCTGTAGTCGTTGGGCTAGGTGACCCGCTGGCTCTCGACGTTGGGCCCTGCTGGCAAAAGTAGGACGAGCTACCGGATCCAAATGCCGAATTTGTCTCTTGGGGTGCGCCTTCGTACTGTCTGGGTCCTGCGGTCTTTGTGGCGGCGACTCGGAATGAAGGTGGGTTGTTATGGCGGGAAGCAAAAAGGTGGCTTCACGGCGCGCGACGCCGGGCTGCGCACTCATCACTGGCGGGTCCAGAGGCATTGGCGCGGCAATTGCCCGCCAGCTCTCCTCCGGTTGTGAGCTTCCTGTCGGCATTACCTATCGCTCCGACGCCGAGGGCGCGGCAAAAGTGGTGGCGGAGGTCGAAGAGGCGGGCGGCGCGGCGGTAGCGATTCAGGCTGACGTCACCGACGAGGCTGAGATGTCGAGTTGCTTCGAGCAGCTTGAGGAGCGCTTCGAATGGGTCAGCGTTCTGGTTAACAACGCTGGTCGGCGCGATGACGGTCTTTCGATGAGCCTCGAGGATGAGGCTTGGCAGTCAGTGCTCGAGACGAACCTCTCCGCCGCCTTTCGCTGCATGCGCCGGGCGGTTACGCCGATGGTTCGTGCTCGCTACGGACGCATCGTCAACATCGCCTCGGTTGCCGGCCTGCGCGCCGTTCCTGGCCAGGTCAACTACTCGGCCTCAAAGGCCGGGCTTATCGCAGCGTCCAAGACGGTTGCCGCCGAGGTGGCAAGACGTGGCGTGACCGTCAACGTAGTCGCACCTGGGCTGATCGAGACCCGCTTCATCGAGGGTGTTGACCAAGGTGTCAAGGCGCTGGTTCCCGCCCGCCGGCTCGGCCAGCCTGAGGAGGTCGCTGCCTGCGTCGGCTTTCTCGCATCGCCGGAGGCAAGTTACGTCACCGGCTCGGTACTGACAGTCGACGGCGGCCTGGTGGCCTAACTAGAAGGGGGAGACAGCATGATGGAGGCATCGGCAGAGGCGATCACGCCTGAGGAAATCAGGGAGCTCTTGACGACGCTGCTCGTCGAGGAGTTCGACATCGACTCCGAGCTGCTGACTGACTCAGCCACGCTCGAGGATCTCGACCTCGACTCGCTCGACATGGTGGAGATCGGCCAGGTTGTCGATCAGCGCTGGGGTGCGCGGATCAGGGCGAGCGACGCGGAGGGCATCACCAACTTCGGGGGCATCATCGAGATGATCCATCGCAAGCTCCAGGCCGAGGGAGTCGAGAGTTTGGACAAGGGCGGCCAGTGAGTCACCGGCGCGTCGTCGTCACCGGCTGCGGAGCGGTCTCACCACTCGGCGTCGGCGCCGAGACGTTGATCGACCGCTGGTGCAGCGGGGAATCGGGGATCGTCGACGGGATCGGCGCCTGCAAGGACTTCGAGCCACGCGACTTCTTCAGCAAGAAGGAGCTCAAACGCTACGACCCATTCACTCAGTTCACGCTCGTTGCCACCGACGAGGCGCTGGCGATGGCGGGCTGGGACGAGGAAGGCTTGCCGTTCGAGGGCGATCGGATCGGTTGTGTGATCGGCACCGGCAACGGTGGTACCGAAGCAATGGCAGACGGCTGGCATGACATCACTGCTGCTGGTCCCTCTGCGGTCTCGGCGCTGATGGTGCCGAAGGCGATGTCCAACGCCGCATCAGCGGTGTTGGCGATGCGCCACCAACTTGGGGGGCCTTCCTTTGCTGTCTCCTCGGCCTGTTCAAGCGGCAGCGACGCGATCGCCGATGGGATGCGCATCCTCAGGCTTGGCGAGGCTGACGCGATGTTGGTTGGGGGCGCCGAGGCGCAGATCATCGACCTTTCGCTAGCCGCATTCGGCAATATGGGGGCGCTCTCGGAGTCCGGCATTTCGCGCCCATTCGACGCCCGCCGCGACGGTTTCGTGATGGGCGAGGGTGCGGCGGTTCTGGTGCTCGAGGCGGCTGACGTCGCTGAACGGCGGGGGGCACCGATCATCGGTGAGGTGCTTGGTTACGGCCTCACCAACGACACCCACCACATCGTCGCTCCCCATCCTGAGGGTCGTGGCGCAATCAGGGCGATCGAGCGTGCTCTGACAGACGCTGGCATCGGCCCTGAGCAGGTCGACTACGTCAACGCCCATGGGACCGCCACGACGAACAATGACCGCACCGAGACGTTGGCGCTCAAGAAGGTGTTCGGCGAGCGGGCGGGGATGCTCCCGGTCTCCTCCACCAAGTCGGCGATCGGCCACCTGATCGGAGCTGCCGGTGCAGTCGAGTCAGTGGCCACTCTCATGGCGCTGGCCCGCCAAGTGGCACCCCCAACGCTCAACTACGAGGTGCCGGAGGAGGGGCTCGACCTCGATTACGTGCCGAACCGCAGTCGTCCGATGTTCGAGAACGGATCGGGTCCGGCCAGCGGCGACCGGCCGATCGCGCTCTGCAACTCGTTCGGCTTCGGTGGCCACAACAGCGTGCTGGTGATGGCAGGCGCCAAAAGTGCCAAGTCAGCCTAGGGGGAGGCCCCGGTGCCAGCCAAGACTGCAGCGGGCCATGACGGGCGGGGGACTGTTTTCGTCTGCTCGGGACACGGTTCGCAGTGGCGCGGCATGGCAGTCGAGTTGCTCGACTCCTCGCCGCTCTTCGCTGAGCAGATGCGGACATGTGAGGAGGCGCTTGCCCCGCACGTGCGCTGGTCGTTGCTCGACGTGCTTCGCGGCCGGCCGCGGGCGCGCCGGCTAGAGCGCGTCGACGTCGTCGCACCGGCCCTGTTCTCGGTCGCGGTCTCGCTGGCGGCGTTGTGGCGCGAGGGCGGCGTGCGGCCAGATGCCGTCGTTGGCCACTCAAGCGGCGAGATCGCTGCTGCTCATCTCGCCGGCGGTCTCTCGCTCGAGGACGCGGCCCAGATAGTCACGCTGCGCAGCAAGATGCTGACTCGCCTCTCTCGCAAGGGCGGTGCGGTCGCGGTTGGGCTGGACGCTAAGCGGACCGCGGCGATAATGGAGCCGTGGGCCGGGCAGCTGACCCTGGCGGCGGCCAACGGTCCCTCCTCGAGCGTCGTCTCCGGCGACCGTGCGGCGCTGAAGGAGTTGCTCGACCGCTGCGCGTTGGACGGGGTGCGGGCAACGCCGGTGCGGATCGACTACGCATCCCACTCGACTCAGATCGAAGCAATCCACGAGGAGCTCGTGGAGGGCCTCGAGACGATCAGTCCGCGGCCGGCAGAGGTCCCCTTCTACGCTTCGCTCGGAGGGCGGCGTCGTAACACCGCCCGGCTTGACGGCGAGTACTGGTATCGGGCCGAGCGAGAGACTGTCCACTTCGAGCGCGCCGTTCGGGCGCTGCTGCGGGACGGCTACCGGCGGTTCATCGAGCTAAGTCCACACCCGATGCTTACTGCCGCCGTGCAGGAAACCGCAGAGGCGGTGCTCGGTGAGGATGACGACTCGCTCGTCGTGGGTTCGCTGCGCCGTGACCAGGGTGACATCGAGCGTTTCCAGGCCTCGCTCGAAGAGGCACGGGCAGAGGCTTCGCCCGGTGGCGAGGGCCCTGTGGAGCAGCTTGCCGAGGGGGATGTGCTCGACTGCGTCCGCGTCGCCGTCGCTGCCGTGCTCGGTTCCGAGTTCCCCGAGCGGATTGAGTCGCAGGCAGCGTTCCGAGAGCTGGGCCTCGACTCCTCGGCACTTGTCGAGCTGCGAAACCGGTTGCAGGCGCTTACCGGGCGGCGATTCTCGACCGCAACCCTCTTTGATTATCCGACGCCGGCCGCGCTCGCCGGGCACCTCAGCGGACGGCGCGCCGACCCGGCGGCCTCTGGCACGCCACGCCCGACCTCTCTCCGCCCGAAGTCCCGGGAGCCTCTGGCGATCGTCGGCATGGCCTGTCGTTTTCCCCGTGGGACGCGCTCGGCGCAGGACCTCTGGGAGCTGGTCGCCGCGGGCACCGATGCGATCGGGCCCTTCCCCACGGACCGCGGCTGGGACCTTGAGGATCTCTATGACCCTGACCCGGCCCGACCGCGCAAGAGCTACGTGCGGGAGGGAGGGTTCTTGGACGGGGTTGGGGACTTCGACGCCGCCTTCTTCGGCATTGGGGGACGCGAGGCGCAGGCAATGGATCCCCAGCAGCGACTATTGCTCGAAATCGGTTGGGAGGCGCTCGAAGACAGTGGCATCGATCCCGCGTCGCTGCGCGGCAGCGACGCGGCCGTGTTCGCAGGTGTCACTACGGGCGACTACGGACCTCGCTTGCATGAGGCGACGGGCGGTCTCGAGGGGTACGCGCTCACCGGCCGCGCTGCCAGCGTCGCCTCGGGCAGGATCTCCTACGCCCTCGGTCTGGAGGGTCCTGGGGTTACCGTGGACACTGCCTGTTCGTCCTCGTTGGTGGCGCTCAACCTCGCCTGCGCCTCTCTGTGGGCAGGCGAGTCCTCACTGGCCCTGGCCGGGGGGGCTAGCGTCATGGCTACCCCAGGCATGTTTGTTGAGTTCAGTCGGCAGCGGGGCCTGGCCAGCGACGGGCGCTGCAAGCCTTTTGCCGCGGCGGCGGACGGCACCGGGTGGAGCGAGGGCGCTGGTGTGGTGGTCATGGAGCGGCTCTCCGACGCACAGCGCGCTGGCCATCCCGTGCTCGCAGTGGTGCGTGGAACCGCGATCAACCAGGACGGGGCAAGCAACGGGCTGACGGCGCCGAGCGGCCTCTCCCAGCGACGGCTAATCGAACGGGCGCTGGACGATGCAGGGTGCGCAGGGCACGAAGTCGATGCGGTTGAGGCGCACGGGACCGGTACTCGGCTCGGCGACCCGATCGAGGCCCAGGCGCTACTCGCCACCTACGGGCAGGGGCGCGCTGAGGACCGCCCGCTTTGGTTGGGCTCTGTGAAGTCCAACATCGGCCACACCCAGGCGGCGGCCGGCGTCGCCGGCGTGATCAAGATGGTGATGGCGATGCGGCACGAGGTGCTGCCCCGCACGCTGCACGTCGATGCGCCGTCTCCGGAGGTCGACTGGGATGCGGGCGAGGTCTCGCTTCTCACCAAAGAGGTGCCTTGGCCTCGTGGCGAGCGTCCCCGGGTAGCCGCGGTCTCTTCGTTTGGGATCAGCGGTACGAACGCTCACCTGATTCTGGAAGAGGCGCCAGTACCCACCGCACCCAGTTCTGCCCGCGAGGGAGTCCTGTGCGGGGCGGTGTCGCCGCTCGTCATCTCGGGGCGAGGGGAGGCGGCGCTGCGGTCCCAAGCGCAGCGCCTCAGCGAGCGCCTTGCCACCGAGCCCGAGGCCGGCTTTGCTGACGCCGGGCACTGGTTGGCGACGCGCCGCCCGATGCACTCCCACCGCGCGGTCGTCGCGGGTGGTGACCGCAAGGGTCTGCTCGAGGGACTGGCGATGCTGGCCGCCGGCGAGCCAGCGGCCAGCATCGCCAGCGGCGTGGTACCGAGCGGGGAGTCCGGACGCGGCGCTGTCTTCGTCTTTCCGGGCCAGGGCTCGCAATGGGCGGGAATGGCGCTCGACATGCTCGAGTGCGCACCCGCCTTTGCCGAACAGCTCGGCGCCTGTGCAGAGGCGCTGGAGCCGTTCGTTGAGTGGTCTCTGCTCGACGTGCTGCGGGGTGCCCACGGGGCTCCCGGGCTCGACCGGGTCGACGTCGTGCAGCCTGCTCTCTTCGCGATGATGGTTTCGCTGGCAAGGTTGTGGCGAGACTGTGGGGTGCGACCCGCGATGGTGGTCGGTCACTCGCAGGGTGAGATCGTCGCTGCGCACGTGGCTGGGGGGCTATCGCTCGCTGACGCGGCGCGCCTCGTCGCCCTGCGCAGCCGGGCACTGGTCGGAATCGCGGGGCGCGGCGGCATGACTTCGGTTGGGCTACCAGCCGACAAGCTCTCGGCCCGCCTCGAACCCTGGGGTGACCGGATCTCGGTTGCGGCAATCAACGGGCCGTCCTCCACTGTCGTCTCGGGCGACCCTGAGGCGCTTGATGAGTTGAGTGTGGGGCTGGAGGCGGACGAGGTGCGAGTGCGGAGGATCCCCGTCGACTACGCCTCGCACTCCGCGCACGTCGACACGGTCCGCGCCGAGCTGATCGACCTTTGTCGCACGATTGAGCCGCGCTCGGGGAGCGTGCCCTTCTACTCGACCGTTGAGAACCGGATTCTCGACACGGCGGAGCTCAACGCTGAGTACTGGTATCGCAACCTGCGTCAGACGGTGCGTTTCGAGGAGGCAACCCGGGCGCTTCTCAAGCGCGGCCACCGCGCCTTCGTCGAGGTCAGTCCCCACCCGGTACTGACCACGGCGGTGCAGGAGACGGTAGAGGAAGCGTTCGAAGAGCCCACGCGCGTGATTGTGACCGGCTCTTTGCGACGTGAAGGAGCTGAAGTAGAGGACTTCCAGCTCGCCCTGGGCGAGGTTTTCGCGAACGGGGGAGATGTCGACTGGCAGAAGGTCCTCGGAGAGCGCGATGTCGGGCGCGTCGAGCTGCCCACCTACGCATTCCAGCGAGAGCGCTATTGGTTCGATGGTGCGACATCTGACGGTAGGGGCATAGCCGCAGTCGGGCAGGAGCCGGTCGAGCATCCTTTTGTTGGCGCCGCCGTACAGCTGGCTGGGAGCCCAGGTCGTTTGCTCACCGGCCGCCTCTCCCTCTCGACGCACGGGTGGCTGGTCGACCATGCGGTGGTCGGCGTCGTGTTGCTGCCGGGCACCGCCTTCGTGGAGCTCGCCCTGCGCGCCGGTCGCGAGGTTGGCTGCGAAACGGTTGAGGAGCTAGCGCTGGAGTCTCCACTTACCTTCTCTGAGCAAGACGTGGTCCAGATCCAGGTTTCGGTGGGCGAGCCGGACGAGTCTGGGCGGCGCTCTGTCGCAGTCTTCTCGTGTCGTGCGGAAAACAATGACGGTGCGATTTCGGAGCGGGAATGGACCCGCCACGCCAGCGGCGCCATTGCCCCCCGGATGGCCGCCGATGCGGACATGGAGGACCTGGCAGGAGTGTGGCCACCTGAGGGTGCTACGCAGGAGAGCGTCGACGAGCTCTACGCTCGCCTTGCTAGCCACGGTTACGAATACGGGCCGGCGTTTCGGGGAGTGAAGGCGCTCTGGCGCCGCGGCCGCGAGGTCTTCGCCGAGGTGCGGCTGCCGGAGGAGCAGCAGGCGCAGGCCAGCGCGTTCAACATCCATCCTGCTCTGCTCGACGCCTCGCTGCACCCACTGCTCGACGCGCTTGGACACAGGGTCGAGGCGGGGGGGAGACCGCATCTCCCCTTCTCGTTCGGCGGCGTTGTTCAGACGGCTGTGGCTGGGACCTCACTGCGGATCAGGCTGACCCAAGAGAATGAGCAGGAGATCTCGCTGGCCGCGGCCAGCGAGATTGGTGATCCGGTCGCTTCGATCCGGTCGCTTGTGCTCCGCGAAACCTCTGATGAGCAACTCGCGAAGGCGCTGCGCAGGGCGGAGGACGACATGTTTCGACTCGACTGGACGCCTACCGCGATCCCTCCCTCTCTGCCTGCCGAGGTGGCAGTCCTGGGCGCCCAGGACGGTGCTTTCGCCTGTTCCCTGCGCGGCGCCGGTTTGCAGTTCACCGTGCACAAGGACCTCACCGCGCTCGCGGTTGCGATCGAGGCCGGGGCCCCCCAGCCAGCCACTGTGCTGGTCGACTGCCGCGAGGCAGTTACGCCAACCGGTGACCTCGTCGCGAGCGCACATGACGTGCTCCACCGTGCCCTGGCGGTAATGCAGACATGGCTCGATGACGAGCGCTTCGACGCGGCGCGGCTGGTGTTCGTTACCAGGGGAGCAGTCGCCGCTCCGGCCGGAACTGGGGTTGCCGAGTTGGGCACGGCCGCTCTCTGGGGCATGGTCCGCTCCGCTGAGGCCGAGAGTCCGGGGCGGTTTGCGATCGTCGACCTCGACTCTGACGTGGGGGCGGACGAGGGCGTCTCCCTTCTACGCGCGCTCCTCGCGGCGCTCGGGGGCGACGAGTCGCAACTCGCCCTGCGCGCGGGCAAAGTCCTCGCACCGCGGATCGTTCGCGACGACTCACCCATTGGAGAGTCTTCCTCGGCTTTCTCTGGTCCCGGGACGGCTTTGGTCACCGGCGGCACTGGCGGCGTCGGTGCGCTCGTTGCCAGGCATCTGGTCGCTGAGCATGGGGTTTCCCACATGGTGTTGGCCAGTAGGCGGGGCATCGAGGCTGAAGGGGCGCCCGAACTGGCAGCGGAACTGCGAGAGCTCGGCGCGGAGGTCCAAGTGGCCACCTGCGACGCGGCAAATCGCCAGGCGTTGGCCGAGCTGATTGCGTCCGTCCCCGCGGAGCAACCGCTTCGCTGGGTTGTGCACGCAGCGGCGGTCGCTGACAACGCGATGCTCGGCGCGCTGACCCCTGACCGACTCGACAGCGTCCTGGTGCCCAAGCTCGACGGGGCCATCAACCTGCATGAGCTGACGTGCGACCTCGATATCGACGTGTTCGCGCTCTTCTCTTCGATCGCAGCGACCTTCGGTGGCCCCGGACAAGCCAATTACGCGGCGGGCAATGCCTTTCTCGACGCTCTCGCCGAGCATCGCCGCGGCGCCGGGCTTCCCGCCACGTCACTGGCGTGGGGGCTTTGGGCGGGCACCGGTATGGGCCAGAAGTTGGATGAGGTGGATGTAAGGCGGGCGGTCGGTTCCTCGAGTATGCGGACGCTTTCGCACGAGGAGAACCTGGTGCGATTCGACCGAGCTGTCACTGGCGCGGGGGCAACCGTCGTCCCGGTGGCGCTGGACGAGGCGGTTCTCCGCCGCGAGGCGAGGGAAGGAACCGTGCCGAGGCTGCTGTCCGGTCTCGTGCGGGTTTCCGCACGTGCCGTTCCGAGCGGTGCGGGCACCGCGCTCGCGCAACGTCTCGCTGGCGCGGGCAAGGCGGAGCGGGCGCGGGTCTGGCTTGAGCTCGTGCGAGCCCAGGCGGCGAGCGTGCTTAGAAACTCCTCTCCGGCGACGATCGAGTCGGGGGCAACCTTTACCGAGCTTGGCCTCGACTCGATCGCCGCGGTCGAGTTGCGTGACCGCCTCGCCACGGCGATTGGCACGCGACTCCCTGCCACGCTTGTCTTTGACCACCCGACTCCGGCCCGCTTGGCCGAGTACCTGGACCGTGAGGAGAGCTCGGAGGCGCCGGTCAGAACGCCGCTTGCGGTGCCCCGCTCGAGTGAGGAGCCAATCGCGATCGTCGGCATGAGCTGTCGTTTTCCCGGTCGAGTGCGCTCCCCCGCGGACCTCTGGGATCTGGTCGCGGGGAGACGAGACGCAATTTCGAGCTTTCCCACCGACCGTGGCTGGGACCTGGATGGTTTGTACGACCCTGATCCAGACCGGCCGGGGACGGCTTACGCCCGGGAGGGCGGTTTTGTCTACGACTTCCCAGAGTTCGACGCCGGGTTCTTCGGGATCGGGACGCGTGAGGCTCTGGTTATGGACCCACAGCAGCGGGTGTTGCTGGAAACCGCCTGGGAGGCCCTCGAGGATGCTCGCATTGATCCCGCGTCGGTGCGGGGAAGCGACACCGGTGTGTTCGCCGGTGTGATGTATCACGACTACGCGTACGACCAGCGTTCTCCGACTCGGCTGGGTTCGGACCTCGGAGTTGATGGCTACCTGGGGCTCGACAACGCCGCCAGCGCGGTGTCGGGCCGGATCTCCTACCTGTTTGGACTGGAGGGCCCGACCATGGCCGTCGATACGGCGTGCTCCTCCTCGCTGGTTGCCTTGCACCTGGCCTCGCAAGCGTTGCGTGCCGGCGAGTGCTCGCTGGCCATGGCCGGCGGCGTCACTGTTCTTTCGACGCCCAAGGTATTCGTGGAGTTCAGCCGTCAGCGGGGGTTGGCCCGCGACGGGCGCTGCAAGTCGTTTGCTGCGAGCGCGGACGGCACCGGCCTCTCGGAGGGGGTTGGCGTGGTCGTACTCGAGCGGCTCTCGGCAGCGCGCGAGGCGGGCCACCGGGTGTTGGGAGTTATTCGAGGCAGCGCTGTCAATCAAGACGGGGCCAGCAACGGCTTCACTGCGCCAAGCGGCTCCGCCCAAGAGCGCGTTGTCAACCAAGCGCTGCAGATGGCGGGGCTGTCGGGCGAGCAAGTCGATGCGGTTGAGGCGCACGGGACCGGTACTCGGCTCGGCGACCCGATCGAGGCCCAGGCGCTACTCGCCACCTACGGGCAGGGGCGCGCTGAGGACCGCCCGCTTTGGTTGGGCTCTGTGAAGTCCAACATCGGCCACACCCAGGCGGCGGCCGGCGTCGCCGGCGTGATCAAGATGGTGATGGCGATGCGGCACCGGGTCCTGCCGCCTTCTCTGCACGTCGATGAGCCCTCTGCGGCAGTCGACTGGTCGACTGGGTCCGTGTCGCTCTTGAGGGATGCGGTGCCCTGGGAGGCGAACGGCGAACCCCGGCGCGCTGGGGTCTCCTCCTTCGGTGCCAGTGGCACCAACGCACACTTGATCCTTGAGGAGGCCGTGATCGGCAAGGAGGAAGATGAGGGGACGACGCAGCCGGCGGCAGACGGGGATTCCGCCCCTCTTGCGCAGCACGGGGCCATACCTTGGCCACTCTCTGGTCGCGGGGCAGATGGCCTGGAAGGGCAGGTGGGCCAGCTTGCCGAGTTCGTTCGCGGCGACCCTGAGCTCCGTGAGTCCGACGTGGGCCTGTCGCTGGCTGGGCGCCCCCACTTGGAGCACCGAGCCGTGGCGTTCGGTGGCGATAGGGGGGAGCTGCTGCGCGGTCTTGATGCGCTGATTGAGGGCGCTCCGTCGCCACGTGTGGTCAGCGGTACGGTCGAGGAGGGTGCCCTCGCCTTCCTCTTCTCTGGCCAGGGCGCTCAGCGGATCGGAATGGGCCGGGAACTGCACCGATCGCTTCCCACGTTTCGTGCTGCGTTCGATGAGGTGTGTGGCCTGCTCGATGCCGAGTTGGAGCGCTCTGTCGCGGAGGTCGTCTTCGGCGCGCCCGGCGATCTGCTTGACAGCACCGAGTTTGCGCAACCAGCGCTGTTCGCGCTTGAGCTGGGGCTGTTCCGACAGCTCGAGGAGTGGGGCGTGCGCCCTGACTTCATGGTCGGCCACTCGGTTGGTGAGTTGACTGCGGCGTGCGCGGCGGGTGCTCTGTCGCTTGCCGATGCGTCCCGATTGGTCGCGGCACGCGGGAGGCTGATGGGAGCACTCCCAGCCGGCGGGGAGATGGTTGCGGTCGGGAGTTCCGAGGAGGAGGTGATCGAGTTGTTGAGCGGCTTGGACCGATGGGAGCAGCGCGTGTCGGTTGCTGCTGTCAACTCGCCGCGCTCGGTCGTCGTTGCTGGAGACGGCGATGCCCTTGCGGAACTCGAACCGGCGTGGAAGGAACGAGGGTTGAAGACGAAGCGTCTCCGGGTTTCGCACGCGTTCCACTCGCCACGCATGGAGGCGATGCTGGACGAGTTCAGGCGCGTCGCCGAGACTGTTTCCTTCAGCGAGCCGGAGGTTCCGCTGATCTCAAATGTGACCGGCACCGCGATCGCTGCCGAGGAGTTTGCGACACCCGAGTATTGGGTCAGCCATGCGCGGCGGACGGTGCGCTTCGGCGACGCCGTGAGCTGGCTGTCGGCGCAGGGCGTGCGGAGCTTCCTCGAGCTCGGTCCTGACGCTGTTCTGAGCCCGATGGTTCACGAGGGTCTCGATGGCGACAGCGAGAAGGAGCTCGCTCCCGTGCTGGCGAGGTCGGTGCTGCGCGGCGGCCGAGACGAGGTGGGCACCCTGCTCGGCGCCGTCGCCGAGATCTGGGTGCGGGGAGCGGACGTCGACTGGAGCGGGGTCTTCGCGAGAACCGGTGCGAAACGGATCGATCTGCCCGGTTATGCGTTCCAACGCCGGCGCTATTGGCTGGATGCGGCTGCGGGTGCTGGCAAGGGGGTCTCGGTCCCGGCGGTCGGGGCGGGCGGCCCCCATCCGTTGCTCGAAGAAGAGGTTGCCCTGGCGAGCGCCGATCGGCGGCTCTTCAGAGGCAGCCTCTCGACGGCCACTGTTCCCTGGCTCATTGACCACGCAGTGCTGGACGCAGTGCTGGCGCCCGGTACTGCTTTCATCGAGCTGGCGCTGACCGCTGGCGCGCGGGTCGGATGCGAGGCGATCGACGAGCTGACCTTGGAGGCGCCACTAATCCTGCCCGAGCAGGGCGCCGTCGAGCTGCAAGTCGAGGTAGCCGAGCCGGACGAGTCCGGGCGGCGCCGGATCGAGATCCACTCACGGTCAGCCAGCGGCGATGAGGAAGCGGGGTGGGCACGCAACGCTAGCGGGACCCTTGCCCCCGTCCCGGTCGAGGCGGGGATGGAGCCGACATCGCCCAATCTCGCGACAGGGACGTGGCCCCCGCCGGGGGCCGAGCCGATTGAGGTTGACTTCCTCTACGACCGCCTCGCCGAGGTTGGCTTCGGCTACGGCCCGTCGTTCCGGTCTGTGCGCGCAGCCTGGCGGCGCGGGAAGGAGGTTTTCGCCGAGGTCTCCTTGGGGGAGGAGCAGGAGGGTGAGGCAGGGCACTTCGGTATCCACCCTGTGCTGCTCGACGCCTCCCTTCAGGGTGCATGGGTCACTGATGCGACGAGTCCCCGCGTGCCGTTCTCCTGGCGTGGCGTTCGGCTCTACCGATGCGGCGCAACATCGCTGCGCGTCCATGTTGCCCCTACGGCCGAAGGCGGGCTGCGGCTTGCGGCATCGGACGAGCTAGGGATCCCGACCATTGCGGTCGAGTCTTTGGCGACCCGGCCAGTTGACCCGGCCGATCTTGCGGGATCAGGGGGTAGCAGGGGCGGCTCGTTGTTTGGGCTCGAGTGGACGGCGGTGCCAACGCCACCGTTGAACGGTCCCGCACCGGCGGTCGCACTGCTAGGCGGGCTGGAGATCGCTGGCCTTGCTGGCGACTGCTACTGGGACCTGGGGGAGATCGCTAAGACTGCCGCTCGGCCGGACATCGTGCTGACTGGACTGCCCGCCCCAGTCAACGGGGCAAGCACGGCGGGGGCGACGCGCGAGGCGATCGGCTCCATCCTCCAGTTGATGCGGTCGTGGCTGGCCGAGGAGCAACTAGCCGGGGCGCGGCTCGTGTTCGTGACCAATAGGGCGACGGCGACCCGCTCGGGGGAGGTGCCGGAGCCATGGGCTGCATCGATATGGAGCGCGGTGCGCAGCGCTCAGGTTGAGCACCCGGGTCGCTTTGGGCTGCTTGATCTTGAGGAGGGAGACGGCGGTGCTCCGACCCCCTGGCTTCCTTTGCTTGCGAGTGGCGAGCCGGAGCTGTCGGTGCGTAACGGAGTTGCCCTGGCGCCGCAGCTGCGGAGAGCTCGATCGCAGTCGGAGGCGCCTGCGCAGATTGTGGGCGGCGACGGCACTGTGCTGATCACCGGCGGCACCGGCGACCTAGGTGCCCTCCTCGCGCATCACCTGGCCGCACGGCACGGCGTTCGCCATCTGCTCCTGACCAGCCGGCGCGGCCCCGAGGCCGAGCGGGTTGCCGAGCTGCGCGCCGAGCTCGAGTCCTTGGGCGCCGAGGTCAAGATCGCCGCTTGCGACGTCGCCGACCGGGAGGCGCTGGCCGAGCTGATCCACTCGCTACCGGCAGGGCGGCCATTGACTGCGGTCTTCCATGTCGCTGGTGTGCTCGACGACGGTGTGGTGGAGTCGCTCACTGCGGAGCAGATCGAGCGTGTGACGCGTCCCAAGGTGGATGCGGTGTTGCACCTGGACGAGCTGACCGAGGGGATGGAGTTGAAGGCGTTCGTGACGTTCTCCTCGGTCGCGGCCGTACTGGGCAGCGCTGGCCAGGCCAACTATGGTGCGGCGAACGCGTTCATGGACGCCATTGCCCTGCGCCGGCAGGCGCGCGGGTTGCCCGCGACCTCGCTGGCTTGGGGCCTATGGGAGCAGGAGGCAGGCATGGTCGCCGGCCTCGAGGAGTCGTTGCTCGCCCGCTGGAAGCGGCTTGGGATCGTGGGGCTCTCACGAGAGGAGGGGCTGAGCCTCCTCGACCGCGCGATCGCCGGCGAGGAGGCCTGCCAAATGGCCGCCCGCATCGACCTCTCCGCGTTGCGCATGCAGGCACGCGACGGCCTTCTGCCGAGGTCACTGCATGGCTTGGTACCGGTGCGGGCGCGGCGGGAGCGGACCGCGGCGAATGGGATTGCGCAGCGGCTGAGGGACGCACCAGAGTCTGAGCAGGATGCCGCGATGCTGGATCTGGTGCGCAGCCATGTAGCGGCTCAGCTCGGACACGAGCTGCCGGAGGCGGTCGACCTGCGGCGCTCATTCGAGGACCTCGGCTTCGACTCACTGAGTGCAGTCGAGCTGCGGAATCGCCTCGGCGAGGAGACCGGGCTGCGACTGCCGTCGACCTTGATCTTCGATCACCCGACGATCGGCGCGGTGGCGGAGCTGCTGCGACAGCTGATCCTGGGTGCCGAGGCGCAGGCGATGCCGGTGCGAGCGCAAACTGGAGCCGAAGAGCCCATCGCGATCGTCGGCATGGCCTGCCGCTACCCCGGCGGGGTCTCCTCGCCGGCGCAGCTCTGGGAGCTGGTCGCATCGGGCACCGACGCGATCTCGGGGTTCCCCACCGATCGCGGCTGGGACCTGGAGCGGCTCTATGACCCCGACCCGGACCGGCTCGGGAAGAGCTACACCCGCCACGGCGGCTTCCTGCACGACGCCGCAGACTTCGACCCCGGCTTCTTCTCGATCAGCCCGCGCGAGGCGCTGGCGATGGATCCCCAGCAGCGGCTCTTGCTGGAGGCGGCTTGGGAGGCCCTGGAGGACGCTGGGATCGACCCCGCTTCGCTGCGCGGGAGCGAGGCCGGGGTCTTCGCGGGGGTGATGTACGGGGACTATGGACTCACCGCTGCGCACCCAGGCGATGCAGAGGGCTACCTCAGCACGGGAGTGTCCGGCAGCGTCGTCTCCGGTCGCCTCGCCTTCGCTTTCGGTCTAGAGGGCCCGGCGATGACGCTCGACACCGCCTGCTCTTCCTCGCTGCTGGCCTTGCATCTGGCCTCGAAGGCGCTGCGCTCGGGCGAATGTTCGCTGGCCCTGGCGGGCGGAGTGACTGTGCTCTCTAATCCGCGCGTCTTCGTCGACTTCAGTCGCCAGCGCGGCCTTTCCGCAGACGGACGCTGCAAGTCCTACGCCGAGACCGCCGACGGCGTCGGCTGGTCAGAGGGGGCGGGCCTGGTGGTCCTCGAGCGCCTCTCCGACGCGCGGGCAAACGGCCACGAGGTCCTCGCCGTGGTCCGCGGCTCGGCGGTCAACCAGGATGGCGCCTCCAACGGGCTCACCGCCCCCAACGGCCCCTCCCAGGAGCGGGTGATCCGCCAGGCGCTCGCCAACGCCGGAGTGGACCCCGGCGATGTCGATGCGGTCGAGGGGCACGGCACCGGCACCACCCTGGGCGACCCGATCGAGGCCCAGGCGCTGCTGGCCACCTATGGGCAGGGGCGCGAGAACGGCCCGCTTTGGTTGGGCTCTGTGAAGTCCAACATCGGCCACACCCAGGCGGCGGCCGGCGTCGCCGGCGTGATCAAGATGGTCGAAGCGATGCGCCACGGGGTGCTGCCCCGCAGCCTGCACGCCGATGAGCCCTCTTCTCACGTCGACTGGTCGGCCGGCGAGGTCGAGCTGCTGGGCGAGGAGCGCGCCTGGCCGGTGGAGGAGGGGAGGTCCCGCCGCGCCGGCATCTCCTCCTTCGGGATCAGCGGCACCAACGCCCACCTGATCCTCGAGGAGGCGTCTGCCCCCATCGAGGCTGGAGCCCCGGAGGAGGAGCCCTCGGCTCCGCCCCTCAGCTCCGTCCTCGCCCTGCCGCTCTCGGCCAAGACCGAGCCCGCCCTGCGCGCCGGGGCCGAGCGCCTGGCGGCGCACCTGCGGGCAGACCCCGAGCTCTCTCCTGTCGACGTCGCCTTCTCGCTCGCCACCACGCGCTCGCTCTTTGAGCACCGCGCCGTGGTGACCGTCCCCGACCGCCAGGCACTGCTGGCCGGCCTCGATGCGTTGGCGGGGGGCGAGCCCTCCGCGGCCACTGTCCTGGGCAGAGCCAGGCAGACCAAGCTCGCCTTCATGTTCACCGGCCAGGGCGCCCAGCGCCCGGGGATGGGCGCCGAGCTAGCCGCCGCCTCGCCCGTCTTCGCCACCGCACTGGAGGAGGTCTGCGCCCCCTTCGAGCCGCACCTGGGGCGGCCACTACGCGACCTGCTCTTCGCTTCCGAGGGCAGTGAGGAGGCCGAGCTTCTGGACCGCACCGAGTTCACCCAGCCGGCCCTCTTCGCCCTCGAGGTGGCGCTCTTCCGCCTGCTCGAGGGCCTGGGCCTGCGCCCCGACTTCCTGATCGGCCACTCGATCGGGGAGATCGCCGCCGCCCACGTCGCCGGGGTGCTCAGCCTCCCCGACGCCGCCACCCTGGTCGCCGCCCGCGGGCGGCTGATGGGGGAGCTGCCGCCCGGCGGGGCGATGGTCGCGCTCGAGGCCAGCGAGGCCGAGGTCGCTGAGGCCCTGCAGGGCCGCGAGGAGCTGGCGATCGCCGCGATCAACGGCCACCGCGCCACCGTCATCTCCGGTGCCGAGCAAGCGGCGCTGGCGGTCCAGGCCGACTTCGAGGCCCGCGGCCGCCGCAGCAAGCGCCTCGCTGTCTCCCACGCTTTCCACTCGCCCCTGATCGAGCCGATGCTGGCTGAGTTCAAAGAGGTGGCGGCGGGGCTCGACTTCAACCCGCCCCGGATCCCGATCGTCTCCACGCTGACCGGTGAGCCGCTGAGCGCCGAGCAGGCCACCGACCCGGCCTACTGGGTGCGCCAGGCGCGTGAGGGCGTCCGCTTCGCCGATGCCCTCGCCGCCCTCGCCGAGCAGGGCGTCACCGCCCTGGTTGAGATCGGCCCCGACGCGGCGCTCACCCCGATGGCGGCCGAGACGCTGGACGGTGAGGGATCGGTCGCGATCGCCACCTTGCGCGCCGGGCAGGGCGAGCCCGAGGCCCTCGCCGCCGCCCTCGCCCGCGCCCACGCCGCCGGCGCCGACATCGACTGGTCGAGGCTCTACCCCCACGGCAAGCGGGTCGCTCTGCCCACCTACCCCTTCCAGCGCGAGCGCTTCTGGCTCGCCTCCGAGCGCGGCCCCGGCGATCTTGCCGCGGCCGGCCTCGCCGCGGCCGACCACCCTCTCCTGGGCGCCGCCGTCGAGCTGCCCGAGGAGCAGGGCTGGCTCCTCACCGGTCGCATCTCGCTGGACGAGCACCCCTGGCTCGCCGACCACGCCGTCGCCGGCACGGCCCTGCTGCCCGGCACCGCCTTCGTCGAGCTCGCCCTGCACGCCGCCGAGCGGGCCGGTCTGGGTGCCGTCGAGGAGCTGACCCTGCAGGCCCCGCTGACCCTGCACGAGCAGGGCACGGTGGCGCTGCAGGTCGCGGTCGGGGAGGCCGGCGAGCAGGGCGCCCGGCCGATCACGATCTCCTCGCGCTCGGGGGAGGAGGCCCCCTGGGTCCGCCACGCCGAGGGCACCCTCGCCGCCGCCGAGAGCACCGCGCCCGAGCCCCTGGGGCAGTGGCCGCCGGAGGGCGCCGAGCCGATCGAGGTCGAAGACGTCTACGGCCGCCTCGCCGAGCTGGGCTTCGACTACGGGCCCGCCTTCCAGGGCCTCACCGCCGCCTGGCGGCGTGGGGAGGAGGTCTTCGCCGAGGTCTCCCTCGCCCCCGAGCAGCGCGAGGCCGCCGCCGGCTTCGGGGTGCACCCGGCGCTGTTGGATGCCGCTCTGCATGCCGGCGCCTGGGCGGCGCTGGAGGACGGCGAGGGGCAGATCAAGCTGCCCTTCAGCTGGAACGACGTCTCGCTGCACGCGCTCGGCGCCGCCGAGCTGCGGGTGAAGATCACCCCGAGCACCGAGGGGCTCTCCCTCCTCGCCTACGACCAGGCAGGCACCATGGCGGCGGGCGTCGGCTCCCTGCTCGTCCGCCCGATCGACCCCGCCCAGCTGCAGGGTGCCCGCCGCAGCGACTCCCTCTTCGCCCTGGAGTGGGTCGAGGCTCCCCTGGCCGACGCCAACGGCTCTGAGCCGCCGACCATCGCCATGATCGGAGCGCTCGAGACCCCCGGCGCCCCCAGCCATCCCGACCTGGCCGCCCTGCTGGGCTCCTTGGAGGAGGACCCTCCGGGGCTGGTCTTGGTCGAGCTTGCCGAGGCGAAAGACGCCGACCCCGCTGCCGCCGCCCATGCCGCCACCGCCGAGGCCCTGGCGCTGCTGCAGGGTTGGCTGGCCGAGGAGCGCCTTGCCGCCTCGCGGCTCTGCTTGATCACCAGGGGAGCGGTCGCCGTCGACGCCGAGGAGGCCCCCGACCCGGCCGCCGCCGCGATCTGGGGCCTGGTGCGCTCGGCCCAGTCCGAGCACCCGGGCCGCTTCATGCTTCTTGATGTCGATGGGGAGGAGGCCTCCCTGGCGCTCCTGCCCGCCGCCGCAATCGGCGAGGAGCCCCAGCTCGCCCTGCGCGGCGGGGTGGCCCTGGCGCCGCGGTTGGCGCCGATGCCCGCATCCGAGGAGGGGCAGCCGCCCGCCCTCGACCCCGACTCCACCACCTTGATCACCGGCGGCACCGGTGGCCTCGGCAGCCTCATAGCCCGTCACCTGGTCGAGGCTCACGACGCCCGCCACCTACTGCTCGCCAGCCGGAGCGGCCCCGAGGCCGAGGGCGCCGCCGAGCTGCGCGCCGAGCTCGAGGCCCTGGGCGCCGAGGTGCAGATCGCCGCCTGCGACGTCGCCGACAGGCAGCAGCTGGCGACCCTGCTCGACTCGATCCCCCAAGAACACCCTCTGGGTGCGGTGATCCACACCGCCGGTGTCCTCGACGACGGCACGATCGAGGCGCTTGACCCCGAGCGCATCGAGCGGGTCTTCGCCCCCAAGGTCGACGCCGCCTGGAACCTGCACGAGCTGACGGCTCAGCGTGACCTGTCGCACTTCATCCTCTTCAGCTCGATCGCCGGCACCGTCGGCTCTCCCGGACAGGGCAACTACGCTGCCGCCAACGCTTTCCTCGATGCCCTCGCAGGGCACCGCCGGGCCGAGGGGCTGGCTGGGCAGTCGCTTGCCTGGGGGCTATGGGAGACCGAGGGCGGGATGGCGGGGGAGCTCGATCGGACATCCTTGGGCCAGACGGCGCGGACCGGGGTGGTGGCGCTCAGAGACGAGGAAGGATTGCGTCTCTTCGATGATGCGGTCTTGGCTGGCGCGACGTTGGTGGCGCCGGTGCGGTTCGACCGCGCCGCGCTGCGCACGCGGGCCTCATCGGGCTTCCTGCCCTCAGTGCTGCGCTCCCTGGTGCGCATGCCCGCTCGCCGCAATGCCGACTCGCTTGCCGCCCGCCTTGCCTCCCTGCCCGAGGCCGAGCGCGAGGAAGCGATGCAGAAGCTGGTCTTGGCCGAGGTGGCGGCGGTTTTGGGACACGCCTCCGCTGATCTCATAGACCCCGCCAAGTCCTTCAAGGACCTCGGCTTCGACTCGCTCGCCGCCGTGGAGCTGCGCAACCGGCTGAACGTGGCGACCGGCCTGCGGCTCACCGCGGCCATTGTCTTCGACTATCCGAGCCCGGAGACCCTGGGCGATCGCCTCGGGAGTGAGATCGTTGCGGACGGGAACGGCAAATCGAGTCGGGAGGACGGAGGGCGCACGCCGGGGGTTAGCCATGTGCTGGCGGGCAGCCTGGGAAGCAAGCGGAGTGACGCCAAGCGACTTGAGTCCGCGACCGACGAGGAGATCTTCCGCATCATCGACGAGGCGGAGGTGGTGGATTGATGGCCGACGAGGCCCAACTCCGCGAGTACCTTCGGCGGGCGGCCGGCGACCTTTCCGCAACGAGAGACCGGCTGCATGGAATCGAAGCGGCGCTCCGCGAGCCCATCGCGATCGTCGGCATGGCCTGCCGCTACCCCGGCGGCGTCTCCTCGCCGGCGCAGCTCTGGGAGCTGGTCGCCTCGGGCACCGACGCGATCTCGGAGTTCCCCACCGACCGCGGCTGGGATCTGGCGCGCCTCTATGACCCCGACCCGGACAAGGCGGGCACTACGTACGCGATCGAGGGTGGGTTCCTCGAAGACTCACCCCTCTTCGACGCTGACTTCTTCGGTATGGGCCCCCGGGAGGCGCTGGCGATGGACCCTCAGCAGCGTCTGCTCTTGGAAGCCGCCTGGGAGGCGTTCGAGGAAAGCGGAATGAGCCTCAGCGCCCTGCGCGGAACGTCAACCGGGATCTTCGCGGGCGTTATGGCCCAGGACTATCTCCCGAGCCTGAGAGTTACCCCAGGCGTGCTTGAGGGATATACGCCGACCGGGCGGTCATTGGCCGTCGCCTCGGGCCGCGTCTCCTACCTGCTCGGCCTGCAGGGCCCGGCAGTCACGCTCGACACTGCCTGCTCCTCCTCGCTGGTCGCCATGCACTTGGCCTGCGGATCGCTTCGCCAGGGCGAGTGCGACCTCGCCCTGGCCGGTGGGGTAACCGTCATCCCCACGCCGAGGATGTTCGTCGAGTTCGCGCGCCAGCGCGGCCTCGCCCCCGACGGGCGCTGCAAGTCCTACGCCGAGACCGCCGACGGCGTCGGCTGGTCGGAGGGGGTCGGAGCGCTCCTCCTCGAGCGCCTCTCCGACGCGCGGGCAAACGGCCACGAGATCCTCGCCGTGGTCCGCGGCTCGGCGGTCAACCAGGACGGCGCCTCCAACGGGCTCACCGCCCCCAACGGCCCCTCCCAGGAGCGTGTGATCCGCCAGGCGCTCGCCAACGCCGAGCTCGACCCCAGCAATGTCGACGCAGTCGAGGGGCACGGCACCGGCACCACCCTGGGCGACCCGATCGAGGCCCAGGCGCTGCTGGCTACCTATGGCTGCGAGCGTGAGAACGGCCCGCTGGCGCTTGGCTCGATCAAGTCCAACATCGGCCATACGGTCGCCGCCGCCGGCGTCGCCGGCGTGATCAAGATGGTCGAAGCGATGCGCCACGGGGTGCTGCCTCGCACGCTGCACGTCGATGAGCCCTCCTCTCACGTCGACTGGTCGGCCGGCGAGGTCGAGCTGCTCACCGAGGAGCGTCCCTGGTCGGTTGAGGAGGGGAGGTCCCGCCGCGCCGGCATCTCCTCCTTCGGGATCAGCGGCACCAACGCCCACCTGATCCTCGAGGAGGCACCGGCCCCCATCGAGGCCGAGATCTCACAGGAGGCCCCAGCCCCGCCCCTCGACGCCCCCATCGCCCTGCCGCTCTCGGCCAAGACCGAGCCCGCCCTGCGCGCGGGAGCCGAGCGCCTCGCCGCCCACCTACGGGCGGACCCCGAGCTCTCTCCTGTTGACGTCGCCTTCTCGCTCGCCACCACGCGCTCGCTCTTCGAGCGCCGTGCCGTGGTGGTGGGGGATGGGCGCGAGGCGCTGTTGGAGGACCTCGACGCCTTGGCTGGTGGCGAACCCACCCGCACCACCTCGACCGGCAGGGCACGGGTGGCGAAAACCGCCTTCATGTTCACCGGCCAGGGCGCCCAGCGCCCGGGGATGGGGGAGGGGCTCTATGCGGCCTCGCCACCCTTCGCTGCGTTCTTCGAGGTGGTCTGCGCGCAGCTCGACCCCCACCTCGGGCGCTCCCTGAAGGAGCTGGTGTTTGCCGCCAAGGGCTCCGAAGAGGGGGCCCTCCTCGACCGCACCGAGTTCACCCAGCCGGCCCTCTTCGCCCTCGAGGTGGCGCTCTTCCGCCTGCTCGAGGGCCTGGGCCTGCGCCCCGACTTCCTGATCGGCCACTCGATCGGGGAGATCGCCGCCGCCCACGTCGCCGGGGTGCTCAGCCTCCCCGACGCCTGCAAGCTCATTGCCGCCCGCGGTCGCCTAATGGGCGAGCTGCCTGCCGGCGGGGCGATGCTCGCGGTGCAGGCGAGCGAGGCCGAGGCGGCGGAGTCGATCGCCGGCCGCGAGGCCGAGATCGCGATCGCCGCGATCAACGGTCCCCGCGCCACTGTCCTCTCCGGAGAGGAGGCCGCGATCGAGGACGCCGCGGCACTCTGGAGCGAGCGCGGCCGCAAGACCAAGCGCCTGGCGGTCAGCCACGCTTTCCACTCGCCGCTGATGGACCCGATGCTCGAGGAGCTCGGCCAAGTCGCCGCCGGGCTCGACTACGCCGAGCCCCAGATCCCGATCGTCTCCAACCTAAGCGGGGAGGTCGCCGACCCCGCGGAGTTGGCCGACCCCGCCTATTGGGTGCGCCACGCCCGCGAGGCAGTCCGCTTCGCCGATGGGGTGGCGGCGCTGGAGGCGGCCGAGGTGGGGCGCTTCCTCGAGCTGGGGCCCGACGGCGTGCTGGGGGCGATGGTGGACCAGTGCCTGAGCGAGGAGGCCGAGCGCGCGGCCCTGATCGCCCCGGCGCTTCGCTCCCGTCGCGCAGACCCCGAGGCGCTGATGCGCTTCCTGGTCGAAGCCCACGCCGACGGCGTCGACCTTGACTGGTCGGCGCTCTACCCCGGCGCAAAGCGAGTCGCTCTGCCCACCTACCCCTTCCAGCGCGAGCGCTTCTGGCTCGCCTCCGAGCCCGGCCCCGGCGATCTTGCCGCGGCCGGCCTGGGCGAGGCCGACCACCCTCTCCTGGGCGCCGCCGTCGAGCTGCCCGAGGAGCAGGGCTGGCTCCTCACCGGTCGCATCTCGCTGGACGAGCACCCCTGGCTCGCCGATCACGCGGTCGCCGGCACGGCCCTGCTGCCCGGCACCGCCTTCCTCGAGCTCGCCCTGCACGCCGCCGAGCGGGCCGGCCTGGGTGCCATCGAGGAGCTGACCCTGGGGACGCCGCTGACCCTGGAGGAGCAGGGCACGGTGGCGCTGCAGGTCGCGGTCGGGGAGGCCGGCGAGCAGGGCGCTCGGCCGATCACGATCTCCTCGCGCTCGGGGGAGGAGGCCCCCTGGGTCCGCCACGCCGAGGGCGTCCTGGCCTCTTCTGCCGAAGCTGCCTCCGAGCCCCTGGGGCAGTGGCCGCCGGAGGGCGCCGAGCCGATCGAGGTCGAGGACATCTACGGCCGCCTCGCCGAGCTGGGCTTCGACTACGGGCCCGCCTTCCAGGGCCTCACCGCCGCCTGGCGGCGTGGGGAGGAGGTCTTCGCCGAGGTCTCCCTCGCCCCCGAGCAGCGCGAGGCCGCCGCCGGCTTCGGGGTGCACCCGGCGCTGTTGGATGCTGGCTTTCATGCTGCAGTCGAGGCCATCGCCCGGCAGCAGGGCGGCGCTCCCCTGCCCTTCTCTTTTGAGGGGGTGCGGCTCAACCGCGGTGGGGCTGAAGAGCTGCGGGTCGCGATTTCCCCAGCTGCGGCGGGGGCGGTGCAGGTGAGTGCGATGGGCCCAAGTGAGGAAGCCGTGATCGAGATCGAGACGGTGCATACCCGCCCGATCGACTTCGCCCAACTTCGTGGTGTCGCTCACTCGGATTCCCTCTTCGTCTTGCGCTGGGAGGAGATAAGCCTCGACCCCAATCCCCCTAAGCGCTTTGCTGCCCTGGGCGATCTCTCCCTGCCCAGCGCCCCCAGCCACGCCGACCTCGCCGCCCTGCTCGAGGCAGAAGGAGAGACACCCGAGCTGGTCCTCGCCTCCCTGCAGCCCCCCGAGGCCGCGCCCCCCGAGGTGGCCCGGGCAGCTGTCGAGGCCACCCTGACGCTCCTGCAGGGCTGGCTGGCCGAGGAGCGCCTCGCCGCCTCACGGCTCTGCTTGATCACCAGGGGAGCGGTCGCCGTCGACGCCGAGGAGGCCCCCGACCCGGCCGCCGCCGCGATCTGGGGCCTGGTGCGCTCGGCCCAGTCCGAGCACCCGGGCCGCTTCGCCTTGGTCGACCTCGACGCCGAGCAGGCCTCCCTGGCGCTCCTGCCCGCCGCCGCGATCGGCGAGGAGCCCCAGCTCGCCCTGCGCGGCGGGGTGGCCCTGGCACCGCGGCTGGCGCCGATGCCCGCATCCGAGGAGGGGCAGCCGCCCGCCCTCGACCCCGACTCCACCACCTTGATCACCGGCGGCACCGGCGGCCTCGGCAGCCTCATCGCCCGCCACCTGGTCGAGGCCCACGGCGCCCGCCACCTGCTGCTCGCCAGCCGGAGCGGCCCCGAGGCCGAGGGCGCCGCCGAGCTGCGCGCCGAGCTCGAGGCCCTGGGCGCCGAGGTGCAGATCGCCGCCTGCGACGTCGCCGACAGGCAGCAGCTGGCGACCCTGCTCGACTCGATCCCCCAAGAACACCCTCTGGGTGCGGTGATCCACACCGCCGGTGTCCTCGACGACGGCACGATCGAGGCGCTTGACCCCGAGCGCATCGAGCGGGTCTTCGCCCCCAAGGTCGACGCCGCCTGGAACCTGCACGAGCTGACGGCCGACCTGGGCCTCTCCGCCTTCATCCTCTTTTCCTCTGCGGCAGGTCTTCTTGGAGGGGCTGGCCAGGGCAACTACGCCGCCGCCAATGCCTTCCTCGATGCCCTCGCAGGGCACCGCCGGGCGAGTGGCCTCCCCGCGATCTCGATGGCGTGGGGCCTTTGGGAGCGGGAGACGGGGATGGCGGGGGAGGCGAGTGACGCTGAGATCCTCCAGCTACGCCAGCAGATCCGCGCTCGTTTGGGCTTCTCCCCGATTTCCTCCCAGCACGGCCTCGAACTCTTCGACGCGGCTTGGACCTGCGGCGAGCCCCTGGCCACGCCAGTGCAGTTCGATAGGGGTGCGCTTCGCGCTCGCGCTTCCTCGGGCTTCCTCGGGCCGATGTTGCGCTCTCTCGTTCGCGCTCCCACTCGGCGTGCAGCCACCGGCTCGCTGGCGGCCAAGCTCGTCTCCCTGCCCGAGGTCGAGCGCGAGGATGCGGTGCTCGAGTTGGTTCTGGCCGAGGTTGCGGCGGTGCTGGGTCACGCATCGGCGGACAAGATCGATCCCGAGAAGGCGTTCAAGGACCTCGGCTTCGACTCGCTCGCCGCCGTGGAGTTGCGCAACCGGCTGAACGCGGTGACTGGGCTGCGGCTGCCCGCCACGCTCGTATTCGACTATCCGACTTCCGAGGCGTTGGTCAGCCACCTGCTCGGACAGGGGACCGCAAGCGGAACTACCCCCCGCGCGATCGTCAGGGCCGAGGCCACGCAGGAGCCCATCGCGATCGTCGGCATGGCCTGCCGCTACCCCGGCGGGGTCTCCTCGCCGGCGCAGCTCTGGGAGCTGGTCGCATCGGGCACCGACGCGATCTCGGGGTTCCCCACCGATCGCGGCTGGGACCTGGAGCGGCTCTATGACCCCGACCCGGACCGGCTCGGGAAGAGCTACACCCGCCACGGCGGCTTCCTGCACGACGCCGCAGACTTCGACCCCGGCTTCTTCTCGATCAGCCCGCGCGAGGCGCTGGCGATGGATCCCCAGCAGCGGCTCTTGCTGGAGGCGGCTTGGGAGGCCCTGGAGGACGCTGGGATCGACCCCGCTTCGCTGCGCGGGAGCGAGGCCGGGGTCTTCGCGGGGGTGATGCACCATGACTATGGCTGGGCGCTGGAGGGGGTTCCGTCGGAGCTTGAGGGCAACGTCGCCACGGGAGGCACGAGCAGTCCGGTCACCGGCCGGGTCTCCTATTCGCTCGGATTGGAGGGACCCGCGGTCAGCGTCGACACTGCCTGCTCCTCCTCGCTGGTCGCCATGCACCTGGCGATCCAATCCCTCCGCCACGGCGAATGTACGTTGGCGATAGCGGGAGGTACCACGGTGCTGGCAACGCCCGGCGTCTTCGTCGGCTTCAGTCGGCAGCGCGCCCTGTCGGCAGACGGTCGTTGTAAGTCGTTCTCCGATGCCGCCGACGGAGTGGGGTTCGGCGAGGGCACGGGGATTGTGGTCCTCGAGCGCCTCTCCGACGCGCGGGCAAACGGCCACGAGATCCTCGCCGTGGTCCGCGGCTCGGCGGTCAACCAGGACGGCGCCTCCAACGGGCTCACCGCCCCCAACGGCCCCTCCCAGGAGCGGGTGATCCGCCAGGCGCTCGCCAACGCCGGGGTTGGTCCCGCCGATGTCGACGCGGTCGAGGGGCACGGCACCGGCACCACCCTGGGCGACCCGATCGAGGCCCAGGCGCTGCTCGCCACCTATGGGCAGGGGCGCGAGAACGGCCCGCTTTGGTTGGGCTCTGTGAAGTCCAACATCGGCCACACCCAGGCAGCGGCCGGCGTCGCCGGCGTGATCAAGATGGTGAAAGCGCTAGAGCACCGCCTTCTGCCGCGCACGCTACATGTGGACGAACCCTCTTCACATGTCGACTGGTTGGCCGGCGAGATCGAGCTGCTGAGCGAGGAGTGCCCCTGGGAGGCGAACGGACACCCGCGTCGCGTCGGAGTGAGTTCATTCGGCGCGAGCGGCACCAACGCCCACCTGATCCTCGAGGAGGCGCCGGCCCCCGTCGAGGCTGAGGCCGAGGAGGAGGCTCTGCCCCCGCCCCTGAGCGGGGCCCTCGCCCTGCCGCTCTCGGCCAAGACCGAGCCCGCCCTGCGCGCGGGGGCCGAGCGCCTGGCGGCGCACCTGCGCGAGCATCCCGAGCTCTCTCCTGTCGACGTCGCCTTCTCGCTTGCCACCACGCGCTCGCTGTTCGAGCGCCGCGCCGTGGTGACCGGCCCCGACCGCGAGGAGCTGTTGGCCGGCCTCGACGCCCTGGCCATTGGCGAGCCCACCCCCGCCACCGCGACCGGCAGGGCGCGGGCGGCGAAGACCGCCTTCATGTTCACCGGCCAGGGCGCCCAGCGCCCGGGGATGGGGGAGGGGCTCTACGCGGCCTCGCCGCCTTTCGCCGCGGCCTTCGAGGAGGTCTGCGCCGCCTTCGACCCCCACCTCGGGCGCTCCCTGAAGGAGCTGGTGTTTGCCGCCAAGGGCTCCGAAGAAGCGGCCCTCCTCGACCGCACCGAGTTCACCCAGCCGGCCCTCTTCGCCCTCGAGGTGGCGCTCTTCCGCCTGCTCGAGGGCCTGGGCCTGCGCCCCGACTTCCTGATCGGCCACTCGATCGGGGAGATCGCCGCCGCCCACGTCGCCGGGGTGCTCAGCCTCCCCGACGCCGCCACCCTGGTCGCCGCCCGCGGGCGGCTGATGGGGGAGCTGCCCGCCGGCGGGGCGATGGTCGCGGTGCAAGCGAGCGAGGCCGAGGCGGCGGAGTCGATCGCCGGCCGCGAGGCCGAGATCGCGATCGCCGCGATCAACGGTCCCCGCGCCACCGTCCTCTCCGGAGAGGAGGCCGCGATCGAGGACGCCGCGGCGCTCTGGAGCGAGCGCGGGCGCAAGACCAAGCGCCTGGCGGTCAGCCACGCTTTCCACTCGCCGCTGATGGACCCGATGCTGGCCGAGTTCGAGGCGATAGCCGCAAAGCTCGACTACGCCGAGCCCCGGATCCCGATCGTCTCCGCTCTCACTGGGGAGATCCTGACCCCCGAGCAGGCTGCAAGCCCCACCTACTGGGTGCGCCACGCCCGCGAGGCAGTCCGCTTCGCTGATGGGGTGGCGGCGCTGGAGGCAGCCGAGGTGGGGCGCTTCCTCGAGCTGGGGCCCGACGGCGTGCTGGGGGCGATGGTGGACCAGTGCCTGAGCGAGGAGGCCGAGCGCGAGGTCCTGATCGCCCCGGCGCTTCGCTCCCGCCGCTCCGACCCCGAGGCGCTGATGCGCTTCCTGGCGGCGGCCCACGCCGCCGGCGCCGACATCGACTGGTCGAGGCTCTACCCCCACGGCAAGCGGGTCGCTCTGCCCACCTACCCCTTCCAGCGCGAGCGCTTCTGGCTCGCCTCCGAGCGCGGCCCCGGCGATCTTGCCGCGGCCGGCCTCGCCGCGGCCGACCACCCTCTCCTGGGCGCCGCCGTCGAGCTGCCCGAGGAGCAGGGCTGGCTCCTCACCGGTCGCATCTCGCTGGACGAGCACCCCTGGCTCGCCGACCACGCCGTCGCCGGCACGGCCCTGCTGCCCGGCACCGCCTTCGTCGAGCTCGCCCTGCACGCCGCCGAGCGGGCCGGTCTGGGTGCCGTCGAGGAGCTGACCCTGCAGGCCCCGCTGACCCTGCACGAGCAGGGCACGGTGGCGCTGCAGGTCGCGGTCGGGGAGGCCGGCGAGCAGGGCGCCCGGCCGATCACGATCTCCTCGCGCTCGGGGGAGGAGGCCCCCTGGGTCCGCCACGCCGAGGGCACCCTCGCCGCCGCCGAGAGCACCGCGCCCGAGCCCCTGGGGCAGTGGCCGCCGGAGGGCGCCGAGCCGATCGAGGTCGAAGACGTCTACGGCCGCCTCGCCGAGCTGGGCTTCGACTACGGGCCCGCCTTCCAGGGCCTCACCGCCGCCTGGCGGCGTGGGGAGGAGGTCTTCGCCGAGGTCTCCCTCGCCCCCGAGCAGCGCGAGGCCGCCGCCGGCTTCGGGGTGCACCCGGCGCTGTTGGATGCCGCTCTGCATGCCGGCGCCTGGGCGGCGCTGGAGGACGGCGAGGGGCAGATCAAGCTGCCCTTCAGCTGGAACGACGTCTCGCTGCACGCGCTCGGCGCCGCCGAGCTGCGGGTGAAGATCACCCCGAGCACCGAGGGGCTCTCCCTCCTCGCCTACGACCAGGCAGGCACCATGGCGGCGGGCGTCGGCTCCCTGCTCGTCCGCCCGATCGACCCCGCCCAGCTGCAGGGTGCCCGCCGCAGCGACTCCCTCTTCGCCCTGGAGTGGGTCGAGGCTCCCCTGGCCGACGCCAACGGCTCTGAGCCGCCGACCATCGCCATGATCGGAGCGCTCGAGACCCCCGGCGCCCCCAGCCATCCCGACCTGGCCGCCCTGCTGGGCTCCTTGGAGGAGGACCCTCCGGGGCTGGTCTTGGTCGAGCTTGCCGAGGCGAAAGACGCCGACCCCGCTGCCGCCGCCCATGCCGCCACCGCCGAGGCCCTGGCGCTGCTGCAGGGTTGGCTGGCCGAGGAGCGCCTTGCCGCCTCGCGGCTCTGCTTGATCACCAGGGGAGCGGTCGCCGTCGACGCCGAGGAGGCCCCCGACCCGGCCGCCGCCGCGATCTGGGGCCTGGTGCGCTCGGCCCAGTCCGAGCACCCGGGCCGCTTCATGCTTCTTGATGTCGATGGGGAGGAGGCCTCCCTGGCGCTCCTGCCCGCCGCCGCAATCGGCGAGGAGCCCCAGCTCGCCCTGCGCGGCGGGGTGGCCCTGGCGCCGCGGTTGGCGCCGATGCCCGCATCCGAGGAGGGGCAGCCGCCCGCCCTCGACCCCGACTCCACCACCTTGATCACCGGCGGCACCGGTGGCCTCGGCAGCCTCATAGCCCGTCACCTGGTCGAGGCTCACGACGCCCGCCACCTACTGCTCGCCAGCCGGAGCGGCCCCGAGGCCGAGGGCGCCGCCGAGCTGCGCGCCGAGCTCGAGGCCCTGGGCGCCGAGGTGCAGATCGCCGCCTGCGACGTCGCCGACAGGCAGCAGCTGGCGACCCTGCTCGACTCGATCCCCCAAGAACACCCTCTGGGTGCGGTGATCCACACCGCCGGTGTCCTCGACGACGGCACGATCGAGGCGCTTGACCCCGAGCGCATCGAGCGGGTCTTCGCCCCCAAGGTCGACGCCGCCTGGAACCTGCACGAGCTGACGGTTGTCCACGAGCTCTCCGCTTTCGTCCTCTTCTCCTCGGCTGCGGGCCTGCTCGGTGGTGCCGGTCAGGGCAACTACGCCGCCGCCAACGCCTTCCTCGATGCGCTCGCCGAGCGCCGCCGAGCGAGTGGCCTCACCGCGATCTCGATGGCGTGGGGCCTTTGGGAGCGGGAGACGGGGATGGCGGGGGAGGCGAGTGACGCTGAGATCCTCCAGCTGCGCCAGCAGATTCGCGCCCGTCTGGGGTTCTCGCCGATTTCCTCCCAGCATGGCCTCGAACTCTTCGACGCGGCTTGGGCCTGCGGCGAGCCCCTGGCCGCGCCGGCGGAGTTCGACAGGACCGCCCTTCGCACGCGGGCCTCATCAGGCTTCCTTCCCCCGCTCTTGCGCTCCTTGGTCCGCGTCCCCGCCCGGCGTGCCGCCGCCGGCTCATTGGCGGCGAAGCTCGCTTCCCTGCCGGAGGGTGAGCGCGAGGAGGCCGTGCGAGATCTGGTCCTGGCCGAGGTGGCGGCGGTGCTGGGGCATGCCTCCGCCGACCTCGTAGACCCCGCCAAGTCCTTCAAGGACCTCGGCTTCGACTCTCTCGCTGCAGTGGAGATGCGCAACCGGTTCAACGTGGTGACCGGCCTGCGGCTTCCCGCCACGCTTGTGTTCGACTATCCGAGTCCGACTGCGCTGGTCGGCTACCTGCTCGAGGAGGCGACCGCGAGCGGAACTGCCCCCCGCGTGATCGTCAGGGCCGAGGCGACGCAGGAGCCCATCGCGATCGTCGGCATGGCCTGCCGCTACCCCGGCGGGGTCTCCTCGCCGGCGCAGCTCTGGGAGCTGGTCGCCTCGGGCGCCGACGCGATCTCGGAGTTCCCCACCGACCGCGGCTGGGATCTGGAGCGGCTCTATGACTCCGACCCGGATCACCCCGGCACCACCTATGGGACTGGGGGCGGGTTCTTCGAAGATGCGACGCGATTCGACCCCGGCTTCTTCGGGATCGGTGGTCGCGAGGCGCTGACGATGGATCCCCAGCAGCGGCTGATGCTGGAGGCGGCGTGGGAAGCCTTCGAGAACGCGGGGATCGACCCCGTCTCACTGCGCGGCAGCCAGACGGGGGTCTTCGCGGGGATGATGGTCCAGGAATACGGCCCGAGCTTGAGCGCGACCTCCGAGGAGCTTGAGGGCTACGTGATGACCGGGCTGTCGCTGAGCGTCGCCTCCGGCCGGGTCGCCTACCTGCTCGGCCTGCAGGGCCCGGCGATGACGGTCGACACTGCTTGCTCCTCGTCGTTGGTCGCCATGCACCTGGCAAGCCAGGCGCTGCGCAGCGGGGACTGCACCTTGGCCCTGGCCGGCGGCGTCACCGTCATCCCCACGCCGAGGATGTTCGTCGAGTTCGCGCGCCAGCGCGGCCTTTCCGCAGACGGACGCTGCAAGTCCTACGCCGAGACCGCCGACGGCGTCGGCTGGTCAGAGGGGGCGGGCCTGGTGGTCCTCGAGCGCCTCTCCGACGCGCGGGCAAACGGCCACGAGGTCCTCGCCGTGGTCCGCGGCTCGGCCGTCAACCAGGACGGCGCCTCCAACGGGCTCACCGCCCCCAACGGCCCCTCCCAGGAGCGGGTGATCCGCCAGGCGCTCGCCAACGCAGGCCTCTCCGCCGCCGATGTCGACGCGGTCGAGGGCCACGGCACCGGCACCACCCTGGGCGACCCGATCGAGGCCCAGGCGCTGCTGGCCACCTATGGGCAGGGGCGCGAGAACGGCCCGCTGGCGCTCGGCTCGATCAAGTCGAACATCGGCCACACGGTCGCCGCCGCCGGAGTCGCCGGCGTGATCAAGATGGTCGAAGCGATGCGCCACGGGGTGCTGCCCCGCAGCCTGCACGCCGATGAGCCCTCTTCTCACGTCGACTGGTCGGCCGGCGAGGTCGAGCTGCTGGGCGAGGAGCGCGCCTGGCCGGTGGAGGAGGGGAGGTCCCGCCGCGCCGGCATCTCCTCCTTCGGGATCAGCGGCACCAACGCCCACCTGATCCTCGAGGAGGCGTCTGCCCCCATCGAGGCTGGAGCCCCGGAGGAGGAGCCCTCGGCTCCGCCCCTCAGCTCCGTCCTCGCCCTGCCGCTCTCGGCCAAGACCGAGCCCGCCCTGCGCGCCGGGGCCGAGCGCCTGGCGGCGCACCTGCGGGCAGACCCCGAGCTCTCTCCTGTCGACGTCGCCTTCTCGCTCGCCACCACGCGCTCGCTCTTTGAGCACCGCGCCGTGGTGACCGTCCCCGACCGCCAGGCACTGCTGGCCGGCCTCGATGCGTTGGCGGGGGGCGAGCCCTCCGCGGCCACTGTCCTGGGCAGAGCCAGGCAGACCAAGCTCGCCTTCATGTTCACCGGCCAGGGCGCCCAGCGCCCGGGGATGGGCGCCGAGCTAGCCGCCGCCTCGCCCGTCTTCGCCACCGCACTGGAGGAGGTCTGCGCCCCCTTCGAGCCGCACCTGGGGCGGCCACTACGCGACCTGCTCTTCGCTTCCGAGGGCAGTGAGGAGGCCGAGCTTCTGGACCGCACCGAGTTCACCCAGCCGGCCCTCTTCGCCCTCGAGGTGGCGCTCTTCCGCCTGCTCGAGGGCCTGGGCCTGCGCCCCGACTTCCTGATCGGCCACTCGATCGGGGAGATCGCCGCCGCCCACGTCGCCGGGGTGCTCAGCCTCCCCGACGCCGCCACCCTGGTCGCCGCCCGCGGGCGGCTGATGGGGGAGCTGCCGCCCGGCGGGGCGATGGTCGCGCTCGAGGCCAGCGAGGCCGAGGTCGCTGAGGCCCTGCAGGGCCGCGAGGAGCTGGCGATCGCCGCGATCAACGGCCACCGCGCCACCGTCATCTCCGGTGCCGAGCAAGCGGCGCTGGCGGTCCAGGCCGACTTCGAGGCCCGCGGCCGCCGCAGCAAGCGCCTCGCTGTCTCCCACGCTTTCCACTCGCCCCTGATCGAGCCGATGCTGGCTGAGTTCAAAGAGGTGGCGGCGGGGCTCGACTTCAACCCGCCCCGGATCCCGATCGTCTCCACGCTGACCGGTGAGCCGCTGAGCGCCGAGCAGGCCACCGACCCGGCCTACTGGGTGCGCCAGGCGCGTGAGGGCGTCCGCTTCGCCGATGCCCTCGCCGCCCTCGCCGAGCAGGGCGTCACCGCCCTGGTTGAGATCGGCCCCGACGCGGCGCTCACCCCGATGGCGGCCGAGACGCTGGACGGTGAGGGATCGGTCGCGATCGCCACCTTGCGCGCCGGGCAGGGCGAGCCCGAGGCCCTCGCCGCCGCCCTCGCCCGCGCCCACGCCGCCGGCGCCGACATCGACTGGTCGAGGCTCTACCCCCACGGCAAGCGGGTCGCTCTGCCCACCTACCCCTTCCAGCGCGAGCGCTTCTGGCTCGCCTCCGAGCGCGGCCCCGGCGATCTTGCCGCGGCCGGCCTCGCCGCGGCCGACCACCCTCTCCTGGGCGCCGCCGTCGAGCTGCCCGAGGAGCAGGGCTGGCTCCTCACCGGTCGCATCTCGCTGGACGAGCACCCCTGGCTCGCCGACCACGCCGTCGCCGGCACGGCCCTGCTGCCCGGCACCGCCTTCGTCGAGCTCGCCCTGCACGCCGCCGAGCGGGCCGGTCTGGGTGCCGTCGAGGAGCTGACCCTGCAGGCCCCGCTGACCCTGCACGAGCAGGGCACGGTGGCGCTGCAGGTCGCGGTCGGGGAGGCCGGCGAGCAGGGCGCCCGGCCGATCACGATCTCCTCGCGCTCGGGGGAGGAGGCCCCCTGGGTCCGCCACGCCGAGGGCACCCTCGCCGCCGCCGAGAGCACCGCGCCCGAGCCCCTGGGGCAGTGGCCGCCGGAGGGCGCCGAGCCGATCGAGGTCGAAGACGTCTACGGCCGCCTCGCCGAGCTGGGCTTCGACTACGGGCCCGCCTTCCAGGGCCTCACCGCCGCCTGGCGGCGTGGGGAGGAGGTCTTCGCCGAGGTCTCCCTCGCCCCCGAGCAGCGCGAGGCCGCCGCCGGCTTCGGGGTGCACCCGGCGCTGTTGGATGCCGCTCTGCATGCCGGCGCCTGGGCGGCGCTGGAGGACGGCGAGGGGCAGATCAAGCTGCCCTTCAGCTGGAACGACGTCTCGCTGCACGCGCTCGGCGCCGCCGAGCTGCGGGTGAAGATCACCCCGAGCACCGAGGGGCTCTCCCTCCTCGCCTACGACCAGGCAGGCACCATGGCGGCGGGCGTCGGCTCCCTGCTCGTCCGCCCGATCGACCCCGCCCAGCTGCAGGGTGCCCGCCGCAGCGACTCCCTCTTCGCCCTGGAGTGGGTCGAGGCTCCCCTGGCCGACGCCAACGGCTCTGAGCCGCCGACCATCGCCATGATCGGAGCGCTCGAGACCCCCGGCGCCCCCAGCCATCCCGACCTGGCCGCCCTGCTGGGCTCCTTGGAGGAGGACCCTCCGGGGCTGGTCTTGGTCGAGCTTGCCGAGGCGAAAGACGCCGACCCCGCTGCCGCCGCCCATGCCGCCACCGCCGAGGCCCTGGCGCTGCTGCAGGGTTGGCTGGCCGAGGAGCGCCTTGCCGCCTCGCGGCTCTGCTTGATCACCAGGGGAGCGGTCGCCGTCGACGCCGAGGAGGCCCCCGACCCGGCCGCCGCCGCGATCTGGGGCCTGGTGCGCTCGGCCCAGTCCGAGCACCCGGGCCGCTTCATGCTTCTTGATGTCGATGGGGAGGAGGCCTCCCTGGCGCTCCTGCCCGCCGCCGCAATCGGCGAGGAGCCCCAGCTCGCCCTGCGCGGCGGGGTGGCCCTGGCGCCGCGGTTGGCGCCGATGCCCGCATCCGAGGAGGGGCAGCCGCCCGCCCTCGACCCCGACTCCACCACCTTGATCACCGGCGGCACCGGTGGCCTCGGCAGCCTCATAGCCCGTCACCTGGTCGAGGCTCACGACGCCCGCCACCTACTGCTCGCCAGCCGGAGCGGCCCCGAGGCCGAGGGCGCCGCCGAGCTGCGCGCCGAGCTCGAGGCCCTGGGCGCCGAGGTGCAGATCGCCGCCTGCGACGTCGCCGACAGGCAGCAGCTGGCGACCCTGCTCGACTCGATCCCCCAAGAACACCCTCTGGGTGCGGTGATCCACACCGCCGGTGTCCTCGACGACGGCACGATCGAGGCGCTTGACCCCGAGCGCATCGAGCGGGTCTTCGCCCCCAAGGTCGACGCCGCCTGGAACCTGCACGAGCTGACGGCTCAGCGTGACCTGTCGCACTTCATCCTCTTCAGCTCGATCGCCGGCACCGTCGGCTCTCCCGGACAGGGCAACTACGCTGCCGCCAACGCTTTCCTCGATGCCCTCGCAGGGCACCGCCGGGCCGAGGGGCTGGCTGCGACCTCGACGGCGTGGGGCCTCTGGGAGCAGGAGTCCGGGCTTGCGGGAGAGATGAGCGGTGAGGAGGCCGTCCGGTTCCAGCAGCAGGTCCGCACTCGCCTGGGGCTCGTTCCAATGTCCTCCAAGCGCGGCCTGGAGCTCTTCGACGCCGCCCGTGCTTGTGGCAAGCCGTTGACCGTCGCAGTGACGCTCGATAGGACCGCCCTTCGCACGCGGGCCTCATCAGGCTTCCTTCCCCCGCTCTTGCGCTCCTTGGTCCGCGTCCCCGCCCGGCGTGCCGCCGCCGGCTCATTGGCGGCGAAGCTCGCTTCCCTGCCGGAGGGTGAGCGCGAGGAGGCCGTGCGAGATCTGGTCCTGGCCGAGGTGGCGGCGGTGTTGGGTAATCACTCGGCTGACGCTGTAGACACCGGCCGAGCATTTACCGACCATGGATTCGATTCGCTTTCCGCGGTCGAGTTGCGCAACCGGCTTGTCAACGCGACCGGGCTGCGACTGCCCTCGGCGCTGATTTTTGACTACCCGACGCCCGCCGCTGTAGCCGAGTTTCTGGTCCGGGGTCTCTCCGATGGACGTGATGGCGCGGCGTTGGGGGACTCCTCTGGGGAGACTGAGGTTCGGAGGGCTCTCGCGTCGATTCCGCTGACCCGTTTGCGGCAGTATGGGTTGTTCGACCAGTTGCTGTCGCTTGCAGAACTAGACGAACCGTCGAACGAGTCTCGCGGCGAGGCGGTCGTGGTTGAGGAGCTCGATGCGGAGGCCTTGATCAAGAAGGCGTTCGAAAACGGTGAGGCGGCCACCGGACTTGAGAGCGGCAAATGAGCACTTCGGACCAGAAGTCCAGCAATGATCTAGTCGAGGCGCTCAGGGTTGCGCTCGCGGAGCGCGAAGATCTGCGACAGCAGAACCAGCAACTGCTCGCGCGGCAGCGGGAGCCCATCGCGATCGTCGGCATGGCCTGCCGCTATCCGGGCGGGGTCTCCTCCCCGGCGCAGCTCTGGGAGCTGGTCGCCTCGGGCGCCGACGCGATCTCGGAGTTCCCCACCGACCGCGGCTGGGACCTGGAGCGGCTCTATGACCCCGACCCCGACAAAGCAGGCACCACGTACGCCCGCGAGGGTGGCTTCCTGGTTGACGCGGCCGAGTTCGACTCTGGTTTCTTCGGGATCGGTGGTCGCGAGGCGCTGACGATGGATCCCCAGCAGCGGCTCTTGCTGGAGGCGGCTTGGGAAGCCTTCGAGAACGCGGGAATCGACCCGGCTTCGCTGCGCGGCAGCCAGACCGGGGTCTTCGCGGGGATGATGGTCCAGGAATACGGTCCGAGCTTCGGAGCGGTCCCCGAGGCGATCGAGGGGTATATGACGACCGGGCTGTCGCTGAGCGTCGCCTCCGGGCGGGTCGCCTACCTGCTCGGCCTGCAGGGCCCGGCAGTCACGCTCGACACTGCCTGCTCCTCCTCGCTGGTCGCTATGCACCTTGCGGCCCAGGCGCTCCGTGGGGGGGACTGCACCTTGGCCCTGGCCGGCGGTGTCACCGTCATCCCCACGCCGGGCATGTTCGTCGAGTTCTCCCGCCAGCGCGGCCTTTCCGCAGACGGGCGCTGCAAGTCCTACGCCGAGACCGCCGACGGCGTCGGCTGGTCGGAGGGGGTCGGAACGCTCGTCCTCGAGCGCCTCTCCGACGCGCGGGCAAACGGCCACGAGATCCTCGCCGTGGTCCGCGGCTCGGCGGTCAACCAGGACGGCGCCTCCAACGGGCTCACCGCCCCCAACGGCCCCTCCCAGGAGCGGGTGATCCGCCAGGCGCTCGCCAACGCAGGCCTCTCCGTCACCGATGTCGACGCGGTCGAGGGCCACGGCACCGGCACCACCCTGGGCGACCCGATCGAGGCCCAGGCGCTGCTCGCCACCTATGGGCAGGGGCGCGCTGAGGACCGCCCGCTGGCGCTGGGCTCTGTGAAGTCCAACATCGGCCACACGGTCGCCGCCGCCGGCGTCGCCGGCGTGATCAAGATGGTCGAAGCGATGCGCCACGGGGTGCTGCCCCGCAGCCTGCACGCCGAGGAGCCCTCCTCTCACGTCGACTGGTCTGCAGGCGAGGTCGAGCTGCTCGCCGAGGAGCAGCCCTGGCCGGTGGAGGAGGGGAGGTCCCGCCGCGCCGGCATCTCCTCCTTCGGGATCAGCGGCACCAACGCCCACCTGATCCTCGAGGAGGCGCCGGCCCCCGTCGAGGCTGAGGCCGAGGAGGAGGCTCTGCCCCCGCCCCTGAGCGGGGCCCTCGCCCTGCCGCTCTCGGCCAAGACCGAGCCCGCCCTGCGCGCGGGGGCCGAGCGCCTGGCGGCGCACCTGCGCGAGCATCCCGAGCTCTCTCCTGTCGACGTCGCCTTCTCGCTTGCCACCACGCGCTCGCTGTTCGAGCGCCGCGCCGTGGTGACCGGCCCCGACCGCGAGGAGCTGTTGGCCGGCCTCGACGCCCTGGCCATTGGCGAGCCCACCCCCGCCACCGCGACCGGCAGGGCGCGGGCGGCGAAGACCGCCTTCATGTTCACCGGCCAGGGCGCCCAGCGCCCGGGGATGGGGGAGGGGCTCTACGCGGCCTCGCCGCCTTTCGCCGCGGCCTTCGAGGAGGTCTGCGCCGCCTTCGACCCCCACCTCGGGCGCTCCCTGAAGGAGCTGGTGTTTGCCGCCAAGGGCTCCGAAGAAGCGGCCCTCCTCGACCGCACCGAGTTCACCCAGCCGGCCCTCTTCGCCCTCGAGGTGGCGCTCTTCCGCCTGCTCGAGGGCCTGGGCCTGCGCCCCGACTTCCTGATCGGCCACTCGATCGGGGAGATCGCCGCCGCCCACGTCGCCGGGGTGCTCAGCCTCCCCGACGCCGCCACCCTGGTCGCCGCCCGCGGGCGGCTGATGGGGGAGCTGCCCGCCGGCGGGGCGATGGTCGCGGTGCAAGCGAGCGAGGCCGAGGCGGCGGAGTCGATCGCCGGCCGCGAGGCCGAGATCGCGATCGCCGCGATCAACGGTCCCCGCGCCACCGTCCTCTCCGGAGAGGAGGCCGCGATCGAGGACGCCGCGGCGCTCTGGAGCGAGCGCGGGCGCAAGACCAAGCGCCTGGCGGTCAGCCACGCTTTCCACTCGCCGCTGATGGACCCGATGCTGGCCGAGTTCGAGGCGATAGCCGCAAAGCTCGACTACGCCGAGCCCCGGATCCCGATCGTCTCCGCTCTCACTGGGGAGATCCTGACCCCCGAGCAGGCTGCAAGCCCCACCTACTGGGTGCGCCACGCCCGCGAGGCAGTCCGCTTCGCTGATGGGGTGGCGGCGCTGGAGGCAGCCGAGGTGGGGCGCTTCCTCGAGCTGGGGCCCGACGGCGTGCTGGGGGCGATGGTGGACCAGTGCCTGAGCGAGGAGGCCGAGCGCGAGGTCCTGATCGCCCCGGCGCTTCGCTCCCGCCGCTCCGACCCCGAGGCGCTGATGCGCTTCCTGGCGGCGGCCCACGCCGCCGGCGCCGACATCGACTGGTCGAGGCTCTACCCCCACGGCAAGCGGGTCGCTCTGCCCACCTACCCCTTCCAGCGCGAGCGCTTCTGGCTCGCCTCCGAGCGCGGCCCCGGCGATCTTGCCGCGGCCGGCCTCGCCGCGGCCGACCACCCTCTCCTGGGCGCCGCCGTCGAGCTGCCCGAGGAGCAGGGCTGGCTCCTCACCGGTCGCATCTCGCTGGACGAGCACCCCTGGCTCGCCGACCACGCCGTCGCCGGCACGGCCCTGCTGCCCGGCACCGCCTTCGTCGAGCTCGCCCTGCACGCCGCCGAGCGGGCCGGTCTGGGTGCCGTCGAGGAGCTGACCCTGCAGGCCCCGCTGACCCTGCACGAGCAGGGCACGGTGGCGCTGCAGGTCGCGGTCGGGGAGGCCGGCGAGCAGGGCGCCCGGCCGATCACGATCTCCTCGCGCTCGGGGGAGGAGGCCCCCTGGGTCCGCCACGCCGAGGGCACCCTCGCCGCCGCCGAGAGCACCGCGCCCGAGCCCCTGGGGCAGTGGCCGCCGGAGGGCGCCGAGCCGATCGAGGTCGAAGACGTCTACGGCCGCCTCGCCGAGCTGGGCTTCGACTACGGGCCCGCCTTCCAGGGCCTCACCGCCGCCTGGCGGCGTGGGGAGGAGGTCTTCGCCGAGGTCTCCCTCGCCCCCGAGCAGCGCGAGGCCGCCGCCGGCTTCGGGGTGCACCCGGCGCTGTTGGATGCCGCTCTGCATGCCGGCGCCTGGGCGGCGCTGGAGGACGGCGAGGGGCAGATCAAGCTGCCCTTCAGCTGGAACGACGTCTCGCTGCACGCGCTCGGCGCCGCCGAGCTGCGGGTGAAGATCACCCCGAGCACCGAGGGGCTCTCCCTCCTCGCCTACGACCAGGCAGGCACCATGGCGGCGGGCGTCGGCTCCCTGCTCGTCCGCCCGATCGACCCCGCCCAGCTGCAGGGTGCCCGCCGCAGCGACTCCCTCTTCGCCCTGGAGTGGGTCGAGGCTCCCCTGGCCGACGCCAACGGCTCTGAGCCGCCGACCATCGCCATGATCGGAGCGCTCGAGACCCCCGGCGCCCCCAGCCATCCCGACCTGGCCGCCCTGCTGGGCTCCTTGGAGGAGGACCCTCCGGGGCTGGTCTTGGTCGAGCTTGCCGAGGCGAAAGACGCCGACCCCGCTGCCGCCGCCCATGCCGCCACCGCCGAGGCCCTGGCGCTGCTGCAGGGTTGGCTGGCCGAGGAGCGCCTTGCCGCCTCGCGGCTCTGCTTGATCACCAGGGGAGCGGTCGCCGTCGACGCCGAGGAGGCCCCCGACCCGGCCGCCGCCGCGATCTGGGGCCTGGTGCGCTCGGCCCAGTCCGAGCACCCGGGCCGCTTCATGCTTCTTGATGTCGATGGGGAGGAGGCCTCCCTGGCGCTCCTGCCCGCCGCCGCAATCGGCGAGGAGCCCCAGCTCGCCCTGCGCGGCGGGGTGGCCCTGGCGCCGCGGTTGAAGAGACCCCAGGACGCTGGTGAGCTAACCGCTCCCCGAGACAGCGACGGCTGTTGGCGACTCGATTCGCGACGACGCGCGACGCTCGATGATCTCGAGCTCGTCATGAGCGAGCGCGCGACCGCTCCGCTCAGACCGCAGGAGGTGCGGATCGCCATGTGTGCTGCAGGGCTCAATTTCCGCGATGTCTTGATCGCACTCGGCTACTACCCTGGCGAGGCGCCGATCGGATCGGAGGGGGCTGGCATTGTCCTCGAAGTCGGCGATGCAGTCGGCGATCTGGCGCCGGGTGATCGCGTAATGGGTTTGATCGGGGACTCGTTCGGACCCGTCGCGGTGAGCGAGCGCGCTCTGCTCACTGGGATTCCCCAAGGCTGGTCGTTCGAACAGGCCGCCGCCGTGCCGCTGGTCTTCTTGACCGCTTACCGCGCGCTCGTCGACATCGCTGACCTCCAGCCAGGCGAGAGGGTGCTCGTCCACGCCGGCGCCGGTGGGGTCGGGATGGCTGCGATTCAGCTCGCCCACCACCTTGGCGCCGAGGTGTTCGCAACGGCTAGTCCCGGCAAGTGGCCAGCACTGCGCGAGCTCGACCTCGACAACGCTCATCTGGCTTCCTCGCGTGACCTCGGCTTTCGCGAGAAGTTCCTTGCCGAGACCGGGGACATCGGGGTGGACGTGGTGCTGAACGCGCTTACGCGTGACTTCGTCGATGCCTCGCTGGACCTGTTGCCAAGGGGCGGCCGCTTCGTCGAGATGGGCAAGGTCGACGTGCGCGACCCGGAGCGAGTCGTCGCCGATCACCCCGGTGTGCGTTACCGGGCGTTCGATCTGATCGAAGCGGGTCCCGATCGGATCCAGGAGATGCTGGGAGCGGTGGTCGACCTCTTCGAAGCTGGGGCCATTGGCCTGCCTCCGATTCAGCGCTTCGATGTGAGAAACGGCCGAGAAGCCTTCGGTCTTCTCAGGGAGGCCCGGCATGTGGGCAAGGTCGTGTTGACGATGCCGCCCGCCCTCGACCCCGACTCCACCACCTTGATCACCGGCGGCACCGGTGGCCTCGGCAGCCTCATAGCCCGTCACCTGGTCGAGGCTCACGACGCCCGCCACCTACTGCTCGCCAGCCGGAGCGGCCCCGAGGCCGAGGGCGCCGCCGGGCTGCGCGCCGAGCTCGAGGACCTGGGCGCGGAGGTCGAGATAGCCGCCTGCGACGTCGCCGACCGCGAGCAGCTGGCGGCCCTGCTCGACTCGATCCCCGTCGAGCACCCCTTGGGAGCTGTGATCCACACCGCCGGCGTCCTCGACGACGGCACGATCGAGGCGCTTGACCCCGAGCGCATCGAGCGGGTCTTCGCCCCCAAGGTCGACGCCGCCTGGAACCTGCACGAGCTGACGGCTCAGCGGGACCTGTCGCACTTCATCCTCTTCAGCTCGATCGCCGGCACCGTCGGCTCTCCTGGCCAGGGCAACTACGCCGCAGCCAACGCTTTCCTCGACGCCCTCGCAGGGCGCCGCCGGGCCGAGGGGCTGGCTGGGCAGTCGCTCGCTTGGGGGCCTTGGGAGGAGGGCGGCATGGCCGGCAGTCTCGATGCGGCCGATCTTGCACGACTTGATCGCGTTGGTGTGCGGCCAATCCCCTCGGATGGCGGGCTCATTCTCTTCGACGCTGCCCGCTCCTCAGTGCTAGCACTGACCTTCCCGGTGGGGCTCAGGATGGGCAGTCTTCGAGCGCGAGCCAGAGAAGGGATGCTGCCGCCGCTGCTGAGCGGCTTGGTCCGCGCCCCGATTGCCCGTGACGCCGGCGGTGGAGAGCTGTTGCGCCAGCTCGCGACGCTCCCCGAGGAGGAACGGGACAAGTTCGTACTTGGGGAGGTGTGCGGCCAGATCGCCTCGGTACTTGGCCTGCCTGCCGCTGAGGAGGTAGATCCCGATCAGACCTTCGACGAGCTCGACTTCGACTCCCTAGACGCGGTGGAGCTTCGCAATCGCCTGGCCCACACCTTCGGCGTCAGGCTGCAGCCGACCGTCGCCTTCGACTACCCGACGCCCGCCGACGTCTGCAGTTTTCTCCGCTCCCAAGTCAACGTGTGATGAGCCGCGAGATGGGTTTGACGGCATGGTCCGCGTGGCTCAGAGTGACATGTCGTAAGGCGAACGAGGAAGGAGACGACAGCAATGGCGTACATCGAGTTGTCGGAGGGGTTGCCGGGCATTCTCGGGCCGATGGCATTTAGCCCTGAGACCGCGAAGCCACTGAACGAACTCGCGGAGGTTCTGCTCCGCGGCGAGAATTCGCTGACCAGCGGAGAGCGAGAGTTGATCGCGGCGCGTGTCTCTTACGGCAATAACTGTCACTTCTGTCACTCCTCACACGGTGCAGCTGCGGCGCACCACCTCGGCGGCGACTCCGAGATGGTCGAAGGCGTGAAGCGGAACGGCGCCCATGCCACCATCTCAGCCAAGCTTGAGGCTCTGCTGGGGATCGCGGACAAGGTGCGAGCCGGCGGCCAAGAGGTAGACGAGGAGGACATCACCCAAGCTCGTGAGTGCGGCGCGACCGACAAGGAGATTCACGACACGGTTCTAATCGCTGCCGCTTTCTGCATGTACAACAGGTATGTAGATGGACTCGGCACCTGGGCGCCGAAAGAGGCCGAGGCTTACGAGCCGGTTGGTCAGCGCCTGGCGGAGGAGGGTTACGTTGCCGTTGGCGAGCAACTTGGCGAGCTGAGCGAGCAACTCGCCTCCTAATTGTCGTTCGGCCCCGGCGGACGCCGGGGCCGTTCACGGTCTAGCCACTCGGCGATCAGAGCGCCGACCAGCTCTCCTTGGTCCTCGAAGAGAAAATGCCCCGCTTCCTTGACCGCCAAGGGTGGCTCGGCAGCGGGAAAGGCGGCGTGTAGTTCGCCCCCGAAGCTCTCGCGCGGGAAGATCGGGTCAGACTCCCCCCAGAGGAGGAGCGCTGGTCTTGGGTCCCTTTGTAGGGCGGAGAGAACCTCCTGGCCGGCAACCGCAGTCGGATCATCGGGGCTGAGTGGAATGAGGCGGGGGAACGCCCGCACTCCGGCCTTGTAACGGGGATCGGGAAAAGGTGCTTCGTAAGCGGTTGCCAGCTCGCGCGGAGGCCGTTGGTGGCAACCCATTCGAACCAGCCTGCCAGCCGGGAAATCCTCACGATCAGTCGCCAGGTCGCGGAACCAGCGCCAGGTCTCACCTAGGTCTTGGCCGGTGAGCACTGCGGTGTCCATCGCAACGATGCCGACTATACGGCTGGCCAGTGGGCCGGTGGCTACCCGCAAGCCGATCGGGCCGCCCCAGTCGTGCAGCAGCAGCGTCAGGTCATCGAGCTCGAGCCACTCGAGCAGCGAAGCAACAGCGGCGACGTGACGCTCGTAGGAGTACCACTCGATTGCGGCTGGCTTGTCCGAGCGCCCGAAACCCGGCAGATCGAGAGCGATGCAGCGGTACCCGGCCTCGACCAGCGGCGGGATCGTCTTGCGAAACAGGTAGGACCAGGTCGGCTCGCCGTGGAGCATGAGGATTGGGGCCCCCTGGCCTGCGTCGATGTGCGCCAGTCGGATGCCCTCCCAAGTGTGAAAGCGGGGCTCGTAGGGGAAATCGGACAAATCGTCGAAGCATCCGTCCGGGGTACGCAGGATCTCCACGGGGCTAGCTTTCCAGACGAAACACTCGGCGTCGAAGTCTGCAGCCTGCGATTTTTGACTCGCCCGCCGACGCTGTCATAGCCTCGCCGGGTCACTGATCGCGAGGGGTTGACGAGGGGTTGAGCAGCCATGGGAAAGGCAGATGAAATCGATACGGTTGTGATCGGTGGGGGGGTCGCGGGACTTACTGCAGCCTTGCAGCTCAAGGATCTACGCCCGAAGACGCGCATCACGGTCCTCGAGAAGCGCACCCACCCAGTGTCGCCAACCGCATATAAGGTCGGCGAGTCGATCGCCGACGTGGCGACCCATTACCTCGAGGACGTGATCGGGCTCGACGACTACCTCGAAAAAGAGCACTTGCGCAAGATGGGGTTGCGCTGGTTCTGTCCCTCGAACGGCAACGCAGACATCTCGCGCCGGGTGGAGTTCGGCCTGATCCGGTTCTCGCCGATTCGCACCTTCCACATCGATCGCGGCAAGATCGAGAATCATCTCGTGGGACTCGCTTCCGACGCAGGCATCGACTTCCGCGATGCGGCGAGCGTGTCCGGCGTTGAGTTCAGCGGCGATCGCCATACGGTCAGCTTCACTCGCAACGGGCGCTCGGACAGCCTCGCGACGCGCTGGGTGATTGACGCCAGTGGCCGGCAAGCGCTGCTGCGGAACAAGCTCGGCAACGGAATCCACCTGCCGAATCGGGCGGCCTCCTGTTGGTTCCGGGTTCCCGAGCAACTCGTTGTCGATGAGTGGTCCGATGACAGCGCCTGGCATGCACTCGTCCCATCGGGAACGCGCTGGCGCAGCACCATCTCGCTGGTTGGGCAGGGCTACTGGATCTGGATCATCAACCTCGGCTCGGGGGCTGCCAGCGTTGGCGTAGTCGTTGACCCGGAGTACGTGCCCTGGGAGCGAATTCGCCGCTACGACGCACTGCTGGAGTGGCTGCGCGATGTCGAGCCCCAGCTCGCCGCCCGCCTGCCCGCGGACGAGAGTGGGCTGCTCGACTTCATGAAGCGCAAGGATTTCTCGCATAGCTGCACCCGCGCCTTTTCATTGCGCCGCTGGGGTCTCTCGGGCGAGGCAGCTGTCTTCCTCGATCCCCTCTATTCCACCGGTCATGACACTGCGGCGATCGGCAACACGCTGCTGACTGACCTGATCCGACGCGATCTCGACGGCGAGGGCGGTTCGGACTTCTCGCAGCGCCTGCGTGCTTACAACCGAGTGTTGCTTGGCTTTGTGCAGCTAGCGCTCGACGTCTTCCCCAACCAGCTCGCCGTCTATGGCCAGCCCCAGGCGACGGGCTGCAAGTTCATGTGGGACAACACCAGCTACTTCGGGATTCTGCTCGGCCTGTTCCGCCGGAAGGGAATCCTCAACCCCGACCTGATGCGCTCGCTGCAGCCAATCCTGATGCGCAACGCGCAGATGAACACCTTTATGCAAGCGCGCTTCCGCGAATGGGGCACGAATGGCAAGGACTACCGCAGTGCTGGCATCCCGACCGTCAGTGACTTCTTCTTCGAGCACCTCTTCACGCGACCCCTGCATCCGATGACCCACGCAGAACTCTTCGATGACATCCAGCTCAGCGTGGCGCGGCTCGACACGATTGCCGAACAGATGCTGGTGCGGATGAGCGAGGCGGTCGGTGAGAGACCGCCCGAGGCTCCCTATGCCGCGGCACAGCGAACTGACGAGGAGCTGGTGGTGTGGTCCGACTACGACCTCCGCACGGGCCCCCCGGCCGAGCGCGAACCGCAGGCAGAGGACGGTTGGCTGCTCCGCTGACGACAGCGAGCGTCGACGCCGAATGTCAGCGCAGCTCGATCCCCAGGCACAAGACCTGATCGACCTGACCAGGGCAGCGGGACTGCCGTCACTCCACGAGCTCTCGGTCGAGGAGGCGCGGGAGAGGATGAGGTCGGTCTTCGTGGAGCAGCGAGAATCGCCGTCGCTATTGGGCGTTGAAGACGTCGTCCTGCCTAGCCCAAGCGGTGGGTTGCGGTTGCGGCTCTACCGACCCGGCGCAGGGATCCTGCCCGTTGCCCTCTTCTTGCACGGCGGTGGCTGGACGCTCAACGACCTCGACACGCACGATCGCCTCTGCAGGTTGATCGCCTCCCGCTCGAACTGGCTGCTCGCCTCGCTCGACTACCGGCGGGCACCCGAGCACAGGCATCCCGCCGTGCTGGAGGACGCTCAGCACGGGTTTCGCTGGCTGCTCGACAACTCCGAGCGAATAGGGGCCGATACCGGACACACGGCCGTGATCGGCGAAAGCTCTGGGGGTACCACGGCAGCAGCGCTGTCGCTGCTTCTACGCGATGCCGGCGCGACCCTGCCTGGCTACCAGATCCTCGCTTATCCAGCGACCGACTTCCATGATCGCTGGCCTTCATATGACAAGAGAGGGAGCGGGTACACGCTCGACCGGGACAGCCTTCGCTGGTTCTTCGACAACTACCTGCCGCCGGCGGGCTGGGACCTGGAGGACCCCTACCTTTTCCCGATGGCGGCGTGCGACCTCTCCGGGTTGCCGCCAACTCTGATCATGACCGCGGAGTTCGACCCGTTGCGCGACGAGGGAGTCGCCTTCGCGGACAAACTCGCCGCTGCCGGCGTCCCGGTAGAGCATCTGCACGCTGAGGATCAGATGCATGGCTTCCTGCTACTGGACCGAGGGATTGCGCGAGCTGGCGAGCTGATCGGTGTCCTTGCCGACGCTCTCGCCGCTCGCGTCACCGTTGCGGCGGCTGAGCGCAACAGCGGCTAGCACCAGGCCGTCGCTCACCGTCCAGCGACCTTGTATCGAGGGTAGAGCGTGTCGCTCGAAGACTGGCCAGGGGCTTGTGAGATGGGCGTCGAAGGAGTGCGTGATCGGATCGATCACGACGACGGCATCCTCGAAGTCCAGAGAGCGCTCCGCGAACGGAAACCAGGCCTTGTAGACAGCCTCCTTGGCGCTGAACAGGAGGCGGTCCCAATGCACCGCCGGTTCGGATCGGTGCAGTTCAGCCAGCCGATGTTGCTCCTCCGGTGTCGCGATTACCTCCAGGATGCCGTTTTTCAGCTCCGCGTGGGGCTCGGCGTCGATACCAAGGGTGGCGATATCCAGGGTCGTGGCGACGGCGCAGGCGCGGTAGCCTCGGCAATGAGTGATGCTTCCGATCACTCCTTCGGGCCAGTGCGGCTCTCCGCGACTTCCGGCCGGGATCGGTGAGCGTGGCATTCCCAGATGCTCGAGCGCTTGCCGCGCGCACTCCCGAGTCGTGCTGAACTCGCGGCGTCGGCTGGGGACCGCCCGTGCTATCCGAGTCTCCTCCTCCGGGGCGAGTCGCACACCCTGCCAATCTTCACGGGTGTCGACGACCACTACCGGCTCGGGGAGGATCGTCTCGATCATTTCGGCCGCTTCCTCGATCGGCTGCGGGCCAACCTGACTATCCCGGCAACGCTGAAAGGACCTCTTCGGCAGCTCGGTCCCCGGATTGCACCGCTCCATCCATATAGCCGTTCCACACGGTCGCCGTCTCGGCGCTCGCCCAGTGCAGGGGGCCAATCGGCTCCCGCAGCGCGCGCCCATATTCCGTCCAGCCGCCGGGAACCATTAGCGAGCCGTAGCAACCGCGGCTCCACTCCTCTTCGCCCCAGACTCGCTCGATGTATCCCTCGGGGTTTGCCGCTTGCTCACCGAAGAGCCGGGTATGGCCGTCGAGAATTGCCTTGCGCCGCTCGGCGGGAGGTGCAGCGGCCCACTCTCGGGCCAGTCGGCCCTCGACAAAGCCGAGTAGAACCCCGGGGGAGCCGTCCGGAGGTGAGTTGTCAAAGACGATTCGAGCTGGGCCGACGTCGCTAATCACTTGGCCCGAGAGATTCTCTTCGCGCCAGAAGGGCCGTTCGTAGAGCGCCATCGTCTTAATTACAGAGCCCTGTGGCATCCGCTGGGTCAGCTGATCGCGCAGCGCCGGCAACGGGGGGTCGCAGGCGATTCTGCCCGCGAGAGTCGGCGAAACCGCAACAATCGCGCGGCGCGCCCGCACTGAGGGGTGCTCTCCCGGCTCGCTGTCGGAGCGGCGCGTGTGCACAACGACGCCCTGCTCGCTTCGCTCGATGCGTTCCACCGGGGCGCCCAGGACTATCCGTTCCTCTCCCAGCTCTTCGGCGAGTCGCTGTGGTATTCGCTGTGCGCCCCCGTGGATTCGCAGGTCTTGGGCGCCTCCGCGGGTAGTGATCAGCGACTCGATGCCACCCCCTGAGCGCATATAGAAAAGGGCATGAAGAAGCGAAAAATCGGTCGGCTCGGCTGCCCAGACTGCCTCGGCGGCGAGCCCCAGGAGCTGGCGCGCTCCGCGAGTCCTTGCGTTGCGGTGGATCCATGAGGCGAACGTCTGCCCATCCCATCTACGCGCTCGCCGCGCATCCCAAGGTGCCTCCAGTGGAACCGTGCGCGCCATCATTTCCAATCGCGCGCCGGCCTGTGCGAAGTCGGCCAAGACGAGCGGTGAGATCGCTTTGGCGAAGCGCCGGAACAGGCTCAGACGCGCCTCGGTGAGTCGTCCCGAGAAGGCGATCCGCTCTCCAGCGATCTCGAACAGGTGCTCCCCATCGTCATAGGTGGGAAACGTCTCGATGCCGAGATCGGCAACCAGGTTTCCGATCCGGCGCTGGGTTGGTCCGATCCACTGCCCCCCGAGCTCAAGCACCTTGTCGTCGTCGATCTCTTCATTGAGAAGACGACCGCCGACCCGGGGCCTTGCCTCGATAACGAGGACTGACGCTCCCGCTTCGGTGAGCCGGCGTGCGGCTACTAGGCCGGACAGGCCTGCCCCGACAATCGCTACGTCAGCCTCTACGGCGCTACCCATAAGGATCCTGAGCATATAGGCCCCTGTGGGTCCTGTGCTCCAGCGCTAGCCTTCAACGTCGAGGTCGCAACGAGAGTAGCTTCAGCGTATAGCGCTCCTGGTAGTTGGCGCTGATCGTTTCTTCCCGGGTGGCATGGGTGATGACGATGCTGCGCAGGAGCAGGCCATCGGAGCGTCGGCGCCACTCGTCCCTTTGGGTTGTCCCGGAGACCTGGCCTCGAAGCGCGATGCGCGATCTGGTGTGAATCGCCTCGACCTGCTCGCCCGCCACGTCGACTGTCGTGGCGCCGAGCACCCGTGAGTCGGTCGTGGCGGCATTGTCACCCCCATCGCAATTGCTCGTGATGCGGTCGCCAACTCGCGATGCCACTTGTCTTGGCAGGGTGCTTCCTCGACAGTGGTAGTTGTCCCGACGGGCGACGCCGAAGAATTCGTGAAATTCTGAGATCTGTCTCAGGCCGTTCCCATCGGGTGGATCGCAAAAAGCAGCTTCTGACCAGCGTGCGTCGAGCACTTCCCAGCGCTCGCGAACGCCGCAGGAGGAGGGGGAAAGGATCACAGTCGAAACCCCGTCGTAGTTGTGAGTGGCGTCGAGGAGATCGCTCGCCTCGACGCGCTCTTCGCCCCGCGTCCGATACCGGTAGACGCCTAGATGCACCCGACTCGATGCCTCGCTGGAGGGATCCCGCTGACGGAACCTTTCTAGTGCTCCAGCCAGGGTCGACCGCTCTGGCGTATCTTGAGGCACAACCCACCAAGCGATCGCCCCAATGGTCGCCAGGCATGCGATCACCACAACAACGGCAAGTTTGCGTCCCCATGGCATGCTCGCTCACTGAAGCAGAATCTCGCCGGAAAGGCGATATCTCAGAGCAGCAAGGGTTCCCTTGCTTGGCGCTCGGTCTGTAGATGACGCAGGACACGGCTGGCGGTGTCCTTGAGCTTGAGAACCTGGCGGCCCTTGCTCCCAGAGCTACCAGTCAGGCCGTCGCCGGCTGGTAGCGATTGACGACGCGAGGATCAAACTTTGCAATTGATCCCCATGGGCTCAAACTTTGAGCACTGTCACTTCAATATGACAATAGCCAGGATGTCTAGCCTACGGTCGGAAAGGTCAGTTCGTTGGGAGCGCAGGTGAAGCTATCTGATCTTGATGCGGACAAAAGCCTGCGGTCACAGGCTTTTCTGCTGGGAATGCTTCGCCTGGGCGCGCAATCAGGGTATGCGATCAAGAAGGCAGCAAATATCTCGACGAAGTTTTTTTGGCGCGTATCCTTTTCACAGATCTATCCCGAGCTCGCGAGGCTTGAATACCGCGGGTTGGTGACCAGACGCGACAGTCCTCAGGGAAGACGACGTCGATCTATCTATGGAGTCACTGATAGAGGTAAAGAGGCACTACTAGATTGGTTGCGCTCCCCTGACGACGCTCCTTTGCAGTTTCGCGACGAGGGACTTCTGCGGCTATATTTTGCTGACGCTCTTTCGCTCGAAGAGCAGCTAGAGCTTGTGCGGCGGCTTCGAGAGCGTGCAGCCCACTCCGAAATTAGGGCCTTCGAGGGTTCCCCTCCATTCCCACAGCAAGATGCCCGATTTCCTGGCATTGTCGCGAAGCTAGGCGCAGACACTGTGGCCTATGTTGAGCAGTGGCTTGGCGAGCTGGAGGCGGACCTGGAGAGCGCATGTCCTACGGAGCGAGAAGGCGCGACGTAGGCTAGGTCTGTCGTCCCTTCTACGTAGTTGTGACCCCAAGTGTCACCTCCGAAAAGGCTTTACCAGCGAGCTGGCTCTCGTTCTCGCGGGGCACGTAGTCGAGATAGATCATCGTCGTCTTCAGGTCGCTGTGCCCCATCCACTCCTGAAGCGTTCGCGGAGCAACCTCCCCCTCGGCGGCAATGCAGGTCCCGAACGTGTGTCGGAGGTCGTGAAAGCGGACCGGCCGCAGCCCCGCTGCTTGCAGGGCCTTCTTGAACCGCTTGTTCAGAGCGGAGTGGCAGAGGACCGTGCCCTTTTCCGGGTGTCCGAAGACCAGATCGTCGTCGCCCTGATAGGCCGAGCGTTGGAAATGCCGATCCAGTTCTCCGGCAACAATGTCGATGAGCGGCACGGCGCGCGAGCCCGCGGTCGACTTAGGCGTGACCCAGTGCCCTCGAACGTAATTACGTCGAACGCGGATCCTGCTCGCAGCCCAGTCGACATCGCGCCAGCGCAGAGCTAGTAGCTCTCCCTGGCGAAGACCGCTCATCGCTGCGGTCAAATAGAGCGCACGATCGGTGAGGCCAAAGAGGCCCTTCTCCGGATCGACGGCTTGCAGGAGAGCGTTGAGCTCGGCCTGGCTGAGGAATCGAATCTCCTTGCTCCGCCGGACGCGGGGTGCCTTGACCGATTGGCACGGGTTCTTTGTGCACCACTTCTTCCTGATGGCAAAGGCGAAGAGCTGGCTCAGCAGCTTGTAGACGTTGGCGATGGTCTTCGGCGCCTTGCCTTGGCTGTGCATTCGAGCCAGCAGATCCTCCACGTTCTCGGCGCTGACCTCGTGCAGGAGGAGCTCGCCAAATGGTGGCGGTAGGACGTGGGTCTTCAGAAGGGAGCCATAGGTTGCGAGAGTCGTCGGCTTGAGACCCTCGACCTCGAGCGCCCGCAGGAGGCGATCACTGGCATAGATAACCGTGCTCTCGGTTTCGGGTGGCGGCGGCTCCGCGTCCATCATTTCGCGCAGCCGCTTTTCGGCTTCGGTCTGGGTCAGCCCCTCCTTGCTGCCGCGCTTTCGAACCAGCCCGATCTTGCGGTTGGGCCGGCTCTTGCCGTTGTGCCAACGCCCGAACCACCATTTCTCGCCCATGGCGTCGGTGACCGGATAGAGAGTCCCGCTGCCGTGGTCGCGTCGAGTGCTCATGCTGCGCCGGGTGCTGGCTCCGGCGCGGCGGCGCTTTTTGGTCGACGTTCCCTCTGCGGCCGACTCGTGGGTCGTGCTGGTGGCCTGGCGCTCTCGCTCCAGCGTCGCGGCGCTCATAGGTAGCGGCTCCACCAGGGCGCCTTGAACGCCATCGACAGGTGGCCGAAGGCGATCGCCCGGAAGCCGGCCCGCCTGCAGGCGGCTCCCAGCCGGCGGCGCAGGGATCGAACGTCGAGGAAACCGCCCTCCCTCGGATCGGGAAAGACCAGGTCCTCGGGCCCATGCGCCGCAAGCGAGGCGCGATAGCGCAGCAGGGTCAGGCGGGCGTGCGGCGCGAGTCGTACTTTCCGAGCGCCTCCGCACTTCGGACCCACAAGCGCTGCATCGCGCAGGACTCGCTCGACGTTGACGGTGCCTTCGGCCCAGTCGATATCCCCCCAGCGCAGCGCCAAGAGCTCGCCCTCGCGCAGTCGCCTGCTGGTGGCGGCGGACTCGAGCAGCGTGGCGTCGAGCGCTCCGTAGGGCCCGCCGAGGTGGCGGGCCGCGGCGAGGATCGCCTCGAGGTCACGGACGCCCAGTTCCGGCACCAAATGTCGGGACTTCGGGCGCGGTACCCGCCCCCGCCGGAGGACGGTCCATCGGGTTTGGAGGTCTTGGCAGATGCTGGCGATGAGCCGCCGCAAGGCAGACGCCGCCTGTCGGCGCAGCTGCGACAGCGCATGGGTCGATCGTTCAATCATTGGGGACTCCTTTCTGTGGAGGCACCCTCAGCCGCACGCTGTTCCTCGATCCAGCTATCTATGTCGCGCTCGTCGAAACGCCGGTAGCGCCCGCACTGGACAGAGGGCAGCTCGCCTCGGCGCGCTGCCTCGTAGACCCAGCTCCTGGGGACTCCCAGGCGCCTGGCGATGTAGTCGGCGTCTCGCAGCTGATCGGTCATCGGCTGCAGGCGCGCCGGCCCGCCGGCGTCTGCGGAAATTGCGGCAACGCGCTCCTCACATCCGCTACACGGACGACGAGGAAGCGGCGCCACCCTTGCGATTTCCAGCCCAGCGCCGCGAGCATGTCGCCCGCGGTGCAGCTGGAGGTCCGCAGAAAGGTCCGCGGGGTCCCACAGGCAGCGCCCGCGGGACCCCGCTGGTTGAGGAAAAAGCCCTGATTTGCAGGGCGATATGCATGCGGCTGAGAGGATTCGAACCTCCACGGGCCAAACGGCCCACAAGGCCCTCAACCTTGCGCGTCTACCAGTTCCGCCACAGCCGCTCGAGGGCGATCGATTCTAGATGCTCTGGTCGGGCGGCCGCCGGCTCCATGCGGCGTGGGGGCGGAGCGTTGCGGGCCTTGCCAGCGTCCGCCCGACGCGTTAGCCTGCGAACAAGTGTTCGAATGCGGGCACACTGCGGCGGCGACGAGGAGGGCAACGTGGAGCTGGACCTGACCAAGAGGCAGAAGGAGATCTTCGACTTCATCCGGCGCTACGCGGCCAAGACCGGCTACCCGCCGACCGTGCGGGAGATCGGCAAAGCCGTGGGGCTGCACTCCTCCTCGACCGTCCACGCGCATCTGGCCAACCTCGAGAAGATCGGCCTGCTGCGCCGCGATCCGACCAAGCCGCGGGCGATCGAGCTGCTCTTCGACCGGGCCAAAAAGACGATCATGCCCGGCAGCGGCCTGCCGCTGGTCGGGCAGGTGGCCGCGGGCGCGCCGATCCTCGCCGAGGAGAACATCGAGGAGTACATCGAGGTGCCCGACGTGATCGGCGGGGAGGAAGGCGATTACGTCCTGCGCGTGCGCGGCGAGAGCATGGTCGAAGCCGGCATCTTCGAGGGCGACTACGTGATCGTGCGCCCGGCCGACACGGCCGACGACGGCGAGATCGTCGTCGCCCTGCTCGGCGACGAGGCCACCGTCAAGCGCTACTACCGCGAGGCTGACCACGTCCGCCTGCAGCCGGAGAACGAGACCATGGAGCCGATCCGGACCACCGAGGCCACCGTCCTCGGACGGGTGGTCGGTTTGCTTCGCAGCCTCTGAGCGTCAGCTCAGGGCCACCTGCCGCTCTCGATCAGCTTCTTGTAGCGGCGCTGCCGGCGCCGCGCGTCGCGCATGACCAGCGGCAGCAGCCGCAGCGACAGGCGGGGGAAGAGGTCGAAGACGCGCAGGATCGGCCCGCGCCAGCGCGGCAGCACCAGCAGGGGCTGAGGTCGTTCGACCAGGCGCCCCACCTGCACGGCCACGTCCTCGGCCCTGAGCAAGTGGCCGGAGAACGAGCTGGCGGCGGCGGGGTCGTCGAGCCGGTCCTCGAGCATCGGGGTCCAGATGCCATCCGGGCAGACGGCCGAGACCTGGACTCCCCTGACGCCCGAGCGGCGCAGGTCGAAGAGCGTCCCGAGCGTGAAGGCGAGCGCGGCGTGCTTCGCCGCCGAGTAGGCGACCTCGCCGGGCGCCGCGACGAGGCCGGCCAGCGAGATCACGTTCACGACGTGGCCGCGATCCAGCGGCAGCATCCTGTCGAGCGCGGCGACCGTGCCGTTCATCGTGCCGAGGGCGTTGACGTCGAGCATCGCCCTGCGGGCCACCTCGTCCTGCTCCCAGGCGGGGCCGGTGATCAGCACGCCGGCGTTGTTGACCCAGAGGTCCAGCGAGCCGCCGCGTGTCGCGGCTTCCGCCGCGACGGCTCGGCAGGCTGCCTCGTCGCGCACGTCGAGCTCTGCCGAGGAGGCGCCGGCTCCGATCTCGGCGGCGGTGCGGGCTGCTGCGTCTGCGGCGATGTCGGTCGCGTGGACGAGGAAGCCGCGGTGAGCGAGATCGACGGCGATCGCCCGCCCAAGGCCGCCTCCAGCGCCGGTGACGACCGCGATCGGCATTCGCCGCGCAGAATATGCGATGCATTCGTGACAACCGCCACAGGGGCGCTACCATCGGTGAGCGGGCCGAGCGACCGCGGGGGGAGAGAAAACCCTTCGAGGAAAGTCCGGACACCAGAGGGCGAGGCGGTGGGTAACGCCCACCCGGGGAAACCCGCGGGAAAGTGCCACAGAAATACACGGCCGATGGCGCGGCCACACGTGAGTCGCGTACAGGCAAAGGTGAAATGGTGCGGTAAGAGCGCACCGGCGCCGCGGTGACGCGGCGGCCAGGCAAACCCCGCCAGGTGCAAGGCCAAGCAGGACCGTCGACCCTGCCCGGCGAGGTCCAGGTGGGCCGCAGGGCCGCCACGGCGGCCCCTCCGGGATCCGTCCCGGAGAGATAGATGGCGCTCACGACAAAATCCGGCTTACAGGCCCGCTAAGGAAAGAGCCCCCTCGGGGGCTCTTTCTATCTCTGCACGTTTTTCTGTCTTAACGTTTGCTAATCTGCCGCCAACTTCCGCTGAATCTCCGCCTACATATCGCGGGGAGCGGGGGACCCATCGGTTGGGGCGAATCGCCGGCATCTGCCGCGTAGCGCAGCTCTTTCAGCGCGAGCCCGTCAGCTAACCCCGTAAGCGTCGCAAAGAGCAATGAACGTAGGCAGGAACCGCCCTGGGCGGAAAGATCAGACGCGATCGGAGCGCGCCACCGGCATGCGCTCGCGCCCGTCCGTGCCCTGGATCTGGCTCGTGGCGGTCTGCGCGGCCCTCGCGACGTGCGCCGCGCCTGCCTCGGCCACGACCGGCGGTGCCTCGACCGCCGCCTCGACCCAGCAAGCGATCGCCTTCACGCCCATGCGGCCGGCCGGAGCCACCTGGTACGGCCCCGGCCTCTACGGCAACCAGACGGCCTGCGGTCAGGTCCTCCGCCCAGGCACGGTCGGCGTCGCCCACCGCACGCTGCCCTGCGGGGCCGTCGTCAAGTTCGCCCACCGTGGCCGCCAGCTCGTCACCAGGGTGATCGACCGCGGCCCCTTCGCGGACGGGTATTCGTGGGACCTCACCAACGGCGCCCGGCAGGCGCTCGGCTTCGAAGGCTCGGGCCGGATCTTCTACGCGGTGGCGCTCAGCTACGCGCGTCGGCAGCGGTAGCGGCCGCTCGCGCGGCTAGTGTTCCGGCGCACGCCATTCGAGAGAAGGAGCACGTGATGTCGAGGTTTCCGGGCAGGGAAGTGGTGAGCGGGGTTGCCCGTCGGCGGGGTCGCGCGATCGCGGCGCTGTCGCTGCTCGCCTGCCTGACGACGTCCGTCGCGCTCGCGACCGGCGCCGGGGCGGCGACCGAGCCGCGCACGACCGTGGTGCTCGGCGAGACCGCCACCATGCCAGACCCCTCCTGCCCCGAGCTGCCCTGCCAGGCCGTCGGAAGCGTCACGGGGTTCCAGGTCAGCACCAGCCAGTCCGGGCTGCCGTTCCGGGTGCCCGGCGACGGCAGGGTCAAGTCGTGGACGCTGACCCTCGCCGAGCCGACGAACCGGCAGCGCTCCTTCTTCAACGGCTTCTTCGGCACGCCGCCGCAGGCCCAGCTGGCGATCCTTCGCCGAGTTCCAGGCACCGAGCCGCCCCGCTACAACCTGCGGGCCAAGAGCTCGGTCCACGTCCTCACGCCGTTCCTCGGCGAGACGGTCCGCTTCGGCACCTCGCTGCGGGTCCGGAAGAACGAGATCGTCGGCCTGACGATCCCGACCTGGGCACCGGCGTTCGCCCAGGGCCTGTCCGCCAAGAACGTCTGGCGCGGCAGCCGCGAAGAGGGCGAATGCACCGACACCACCGACGTCCGCCAGGGCGAACCGCAGGAAAAGCTCAACACCCGCGCCACCTACGCCTGCCGCTACTCGACCGCGCGACTGCTTTACACCGCGACGGTCGTCCTCGACTGACGCGCCGGCCCTCTAGCTAGGCAACCGAGGGCAGCACGCGCGGGGTTGCCTGGTCCTGTGGCAGCGCCGCGGCGCTGGCGATCAGGCTCTGGAACTCGTTCAGCGCCAGGTGCCCGACCGCCTCGAGCAGCTCCTCGTCGCTCCAGCCGATCTCCCGCGCCTCCTCGTGGAGGTGGTGCGGGGGGTTCCCGGCCGGCTCCAGCGTCGCCTTCAGGTAGGCGAGCAGGGCCGCCTCGCGCGGGTCGCCCGAGGTGAACCTGCGGGCCCGCGAGACCTCGTCGAGCCCGAGGCCGGCGTTGCGCGCCGACTTCGCGTGCAGGGCGATGCTGTAGGAGTCGTGTCGGAACTCGGCGACGGCCAGGGCGATCCGCTCGCGGGTCGCCTGGGGCAGGATGCCGCCACGCAGCTCGGAGCGCATCCGCGTATAGGCCCGCAGCACGGCGGGAGCGCCGGCGAGGACGCCGACGAACTTGGTCACCGCGCCGCCGGCCGCCTGGATGCTCTTGATCAGGGGAGCGCTCTCGTCGGGAGCCGTCAACTCGTCGTGGATCTGAAATCTGCTGACTGCGGTTTTTACCGTCACTTGCTTCCCGCCTTTGGCTCGGATTTCGCTTTACAGAGCCTTTAGCTTGCCTTTACTTTACTTTATGCCCTTTACTTACGTGAAGTAAGTTATAGCGGATTTCGCGGTCGCTCGCAAGCGCCGAACCCGCTCTTTCATACCCGCAACGGCCACGCACGGCACCTGCCCGGAGCGGTTCGCCTATGGTTGCCGCTCAACCTCGTCTCGGAGCCAAGGAGGCCGGATGGCAGACAAACCGCAGAGCGCCGCCGACGTGACGCGGATCGTCGAGGAAAGCGACGTCCGCTTCGTCCGCCTCTGGTTCACCGACGTGCTCGGTCAGCTGAAGAGCTTCTCGATCAACGCCGCCGAGCTGGAGGACGCCTTCGAGGGAGGCATGGGCTTCGACGGCTCCTCGATCACCGGCTTCAACCCGATCGAGGAGTCGGACATGATCGCGATGCCCGACCCGTCGACCTTCGCCCTGATCCCCTGGCGCCCCGAGCAGGAGAACGCGGTGGCGCGGATGTTCTGCGACGTCCGGGTGCCCGGTGGCGAGCCCTACGAGGGCGACCCGCGCTGGATCATGCGGCGGGCGCTGAAGCGCGCCGAGGAGCTCGGCTTCGACGCCTACAACATCGGCCCCGAGCTCGAGTACTTCTACTTCCGCTCCGCCAAGCCCGACGGCGGCGTCCCCGAGGTCCTCGACGAGGGCGGCTACTTCGACCTGACCACGCTCGACGCCGGCTCCGACGTGCGCCGCGAGACGATCCTGGCACTGGAGAAGATGGGCATCCACGTCGAGTACGCCCACCACGAGGTCGGCCCCTCCCAGCACGAGGTCGACATGCGCTACAAGGACGCGCTGGCGATGGCCGACGACTGCATGACCTACCGCATCGTCGTCAAGGAGTACGCGATGAAGTACGGCTGGCACGCGACCTTCATGCCGAAGCCCCTGTTCGGCGAGAACGGCTCCGGCATGCACGTCCACCAGTCGCTCGCCAAAGACGGCAAGAACGCCTTCTTCGACCCCGACGACCAGTACTTCCTCTCGGCCACGGCGAAGGCCTTCATCGCCGGCCAGCTGAAGCACGCGCGCGAGATCGCGCCGCTGTTCGCCCAGTGGGTCAACTCCTACAAGCGGCTCGTCCCCGGCTACGAGGCGCCGGTCTACCTCGCCTGGTCGCGCCGCAACCGCTCGGCGCTGATCCGCGTGCCGCTCTACCACCCCGGCAAGGAGGGCGCGACCCGGGCCGAGCTGCGTTGTCCCGACCCGGCCTGCAACCCCTACCTCTGCTTCGCGGGGATGCTGCAGGCGGGCCTGGAGGGGATCGAGAAGGGCTACGAGCTGCCCGAGCCGATGGAGCAGAACCTCTACCACCTCTCGCCCGAAGAGCGGACGCAGCGCGGGATCGAGCAGCTGCCCGAGACGCTCGGCGAAGCGATCGACATCGCCGCCGACTCCGAGCTGGTCCTGCGCACGCTCGGCGAGCACACCTTCCGCCGCTTCATCGAGATCAAGCGGCAGGAATGGGAGGACTACCGCGTCCAGGTGACGCCGTTCGAGATCGAGCGGTTCCTGCCGGTTCTCTAGTCCCTCGCTCCGGGCTTCGAGAGCGCCGACGGGGCCCAGAAGCCCTTGCCGGCGCTGAGCCCGGCGGCGGGGACGAGCACGCTGCGGACTAGGAAGGTGTCGAGCAGGACGCCGAAGGCGACGACGAAGCCGATCTCGGTGAGGAAGGTGAGCGGGAGGGTGGCGAGGACCGAGAAGGTGCCGGCGAGGACGATGCCGGCGCTGGTGATCACCGCGCCGGTGACGGCGAGGGCCCGCAGGATCCCCTGCTCGGAGCCGTGCCGCAGCGTCTCCTCGCGCGCGCGGGCGATCAGGAAGATGTTGTAGTCGACCCCGAGCGCGACGAGGAAGACGAAGGCGAACAGCGGCAGCGAGGGGTCCGAGCCGGGGAAGCCGAAGACGACGTCGAAGACGAAGTAGCCGACGCCGAGCGCGGCGAGGAAGCTGAGGATCACCGTGCCGACCAGGATCAGCGGCGCGACCACCGCGCGCAGCAGCACGATCAGGATCACGAGGACGACGAGGAGGACGATCGGCGGGATCACGATCGAGTCCCAGCCGGCCGCGTCGCGCACGTCGGCTTCGACCGCGCTCGGGCCGCCGACGACGGTCTCGGCGGATACCCGGTGGGCGGCGCCGCGGATCGGCTCGATCAGCTCGAAGGCCTCGGTCGAGTAGGGGTTCGGCTCCAGCGTCGCCTGGAGCAGGACCCCGGGGGGCCCCTCGGCGACCGGCGGGGAGACGGAGTCGACGCCGTCGACGCCCTCTACGGCACGGCGCACCGACTCGACTTCGCCCCGGCTCGGGACGACGACGTCGGTCAGGCCGGTGGTGCCGGAGGGGAAGCTCTTGTCGAGCAGCTTCTGTCCTTCGACCGACTCGACTTCGGTCCGGTAGCTGTCTTCGGCGGTGAGGTCGGTCGAGAAGAAGGCGAAGCCGGCGCAGCAGATCAGCAGCACCGCGATCGCCCCGGCCATCACCCGGCGCGGGCCGGCGGCGACCCGGTCGCCGACCCGTTTCCAGAACCCGTGGGTGGCGTCGGCGGTGTGCTCGAGCCGGTGGCGGCGGACCTCGTAGGGCGTGAAGAAGCGCCGGTCGAGCGGGCCGACTATCAGCGAGGGTAGGCGGCGGCCGCTAAGCCGCCGCAGGACCCAGTTGACCAGCACCAGCGGCAGCAGGACGAGGACGACCAGCGAGGCGGCGAAGACCCTGACGAAGGCGCCGATCGCGCCGCCCTCGACGATCGTCCGGCGCGCGCGCTGGCCGACGCCGTCGGCGCTCGGGGCGGTCTCGGCGGCGTGGGGCACGAAGGGCCAGAAGGCGCGGCGGCCGAAGATCGTCAGCAGCGCGGGGAGGAGAGTCAGCATCGAGAGCGCCGCGCAGGCGATCCCGATCGCGGCGATCGGCCCGAGGCCCGCGGTGCCGTTGACCTTAGCCAGCATCAGGCAGAGCAGCGCCGCGATCACGGTCGCCGCCGAGGCGAGGATCGCCGGCCCGGCCGAGGCGAGCGCGGTGCGCATCGCCTCGTGCTTGTCGACCGTGCGGTGCAGCTCCTCGCGGTAGCGGGCGACGAGCAGCAGCGCGTAGTCGGTGCCGGCGCCGAGCACCAGCACCGACATGATCGAGCTCGACTGGCCGTTGATCGTCACGCCCAGCTCCGAGACGCCGTAGCCGATCGAGCGCGAGAGCGTCTCGGCGAAGATCACGGCCGCCAGCGGGATCAGGAAGAAGAACGGCGAGCGGTAGATGACGATCAGCAGGAAGATGACCAGGCTGAGCGCCGCGAGCAGCAGCGTCGCGTCGATGCTTTCGAAGACTTCGATCGCGTCGGCCGAGAAGCCGGCGCCGCCGGTGATCTTCACCTCGAGCCCGCCGCCCGGGTCGGAGATCTCCTCGCGCCAGAACTCGACCGGGTCGAGGATGCGTTCGCCCTCGCCGTTGCCGGCGATGTAGGCGGTGACGATCGCCGCCCTGCCGTCCTCGGAGACGGCGGGGCCGACGAAGGGCTCGTAGTCGCGCGGCTGCCCCGGCACCGGCGGCGGCGCGTCGCCGTTCCGCTTGCCGCCGGCCGCGGCGGTCGGGCCGTCGGCAATCACACCCGGGAAGCGCTCTTTCGTCATCGCGCCGACGTCGGCGACGATCGTGCGGCGGTCGGCCGCGGTCAGCCCCGCCTCGCGCCGGTAGACGATCACCGCCGGCGCCAGTTCGCCCTTCTGCAGCGATTCGACCGCGTCGAGCGCGTCGGTCGATTCGGCCGAGCCGGGCAGGTAGGAAGTGGCCTCGTTGCTTTCGGCCTCCTCGAACCTGCTCGGCAGTTCAGCCGGGCCGGCGGCGACGAAGATCGCCAGGAACCAGGCCGCGAAGACGATCCACTTCGCCCGGCGGCCGGCCGGGAGGGTGAAGAGCGAGCCGCGCACTGGCGGGCATCCTCTCAAATGGTTCCGGCCGGCGGGTCCTGTCGCGGCGGCCCTCCCCCATGTGCTCGGACGCGCTTCGCGCACCCTGCGCTATGGGGGACCCCCGCCCCCGCGCCACCCGCCGAGGAACGGTTAGAGAAGGCTCGCCAGTGCTTGCCCGTCGGTTACGGGGGATTGGCAGGTGAAGTTCTCGCAGACGTAGGCGGTCGGTTTCGTGTCGACGGCTGGGCGGTCGCGGAGGAGGGGAGGGGTGTTGGTGCCTTCCGGGCCGCCGGCAAGGACGAGGTGCGGGCGGTGGGCCGAGCGGACGACGGCTACCAGCTCGTCCAGGTCGTTCCCGACCAGCGCGACCTCCCTGGTGGGGGCGACGTGGAAGTCGAGCGCGCGGAGGAGGTGGGCGAAGGCATCGGGCTGGCGCGGCGCGGCGTTGCCGAACAGGCGCAGCACGCCGATCGCCTGGCCTTCGTAGGAGCGGTCGCCGGTCAGGGCGGCGAGGCGCAGCAGGCCCAGGGCGGCCGAGGAGTTGCCGGAGGGGATCGGGTGGTCGCCGATCTCCTTGCGCCGGGCGATCAGCGCCTCGTGGTCGTCGGAGGTCGAGTAGAAGCCGCCGCGCTCGGGGTCGCCGAAGCGGGCGATCGTCGTATCCGCCAGGGTCCGCGCCGCCTCGAACCAGCGCGGCTCGAAGCAGGCTTCGTAGAGGGTCAGCAGCGCCTCGAGCAGGAACGCGTGGTCCTCGAGGTACGCGTTGAGCCGGGCTTCGCCGTCCTTGTAGGTGCGCAGCAGCCGCCCTTCGGAGTCGCGCAGCGACTCGTGCAGGAAGTCGGCGCAGGTCCGGGCCGCGTCGAGGTAGTCCGCTCGGCCGAGCACGGCGCCGGCCTCTGCCAGCGCGGCGAGCGCAAGCGCGTTCCACGAGTTGAGCCGCTTGTCGTCGAGGCCGGGCCGCACCCGCTCCGTCCGTGCCTCGTAGAGCGCCCGGCGCGCCGCCTCGAGCCCCTCCGGCTCGCTCGCGGCGGCCCTGCCCGCCAGGTGCAGGATGCTGCGCCCCTCGAAGTTGCCGGCCTCGGTGACCCCGTAGAAGTCGATGACCGCGTCCGCCTGCTCGCCCAGCACCGCGCGGATCTCCTCCGGCGTCCAGACGTAGAAGCGCCCCTCCTCGCCCTCGGAGTCGGCGTCGAGCGCGGAGAAGAAGCCGCCCTCGGGCCCGCGCATCTCGCGCAGCATCCAGTCGAGCGTCTCCTCGCAGACGCGCCGGTAGCGCTCGTGGCCGAGCGCCTGCCAGCCGTGCAGGTAGGCGCGGGCGAGCAGCGCGTTGTCGTAGAGCATCTTCTCGAAGTGGGGGACGAGCCAGGCCGCGTCGACCGAGTAGCGGGCGAAGCCGCCGCCGATCTGGTCGTAGATCCCACCGGCCATCATTGCGTCGAGGGTGCGCTCGACGACCTCGGTCTCGCCCCGGGTGAGCAGCAGCTCCAGGGCGGACGCGGGCGGGAACTTCGGCGCGCCGCCGAAGCCGCCGCGCTCCATGTCCGCGGCTTCGCGCAGCCTCGCGACCGCCGCCTCGAGCTGCCGGCCGTCGGGCGTCCCCTCGGTCGGCTCGATCGCCCCGATCGCTCCGAGCCGCGCCCGCGTGCCGGGTGCCCGCGCCCGCAGCTCGTCGCGGCGGTTCTCGAAGGCCTCGACGACCGCTTCCATCACGATCCGGAAGCTCGGCATGCCGCGGTTCTCGTCGGGTGGGAAGTAGGTGCCGCCGTAGAAGGGGACGCCGTCGGGATCGCAGAAGACGGTCATCGGCCAGCCGCCGTGGCCGCTCATCGCCTGCACCGCCTCCATGTAGAGGGCGTCGACGTCGGGCCGCTCCTCGCGGTCGACCTTGACGTTGACGAAGTGCTCGTTCATGTAGGCGGCGGTGGCGGGGTCCTCGAAGGACTCCCGCTCCATCACGTGGCACCAGTGGCAGGCGGAGTAGCCGACCGAGAGCAGGATCGGGCGGTCCGCCGCGCGGGCGCGCGCCAGCGCTTCACGACCCCACGGGTACCAATCAACCGGGTTGTCGCGGTGCTGGAGCAGGTACGGGCTCGTCTCCTGCGCCAGGCGGTTGGCCATGGGGCCAGACTACCCGCGCCCGCTCCAAGCCAACTAATGGGGATGGGGGCTCAGCGAAACTGGGTCGGAATGCGGGGAAATCGACCTTTGCCGCGCGACTTCAGACCACTTCACCTCTACATTCCGTTGGTGGCAAAGGAGCGGCTCCTCGTCGAGGGTGGGCCGGCGATCGACGCCGTGCTCGAGAAACTGGAACCGGACGACCGGCAGGTCCTCCTGGCCGCTCTCGAACGGGCGGAACGGACTGAGGCCGAGCTTCGCTATCTCGCCGACCACGACTCGCTCACCGGGCTGCTCGACCGCCGCCGCTTCCGCGCCGAGCTGGACCAGCAGGTCTCCTTCACCGCCCGCTACGGCGGGCAGGGCGCGGTGATGATCGTCGACATCGACGGCCTGAAGACGATCAACGACACCTACGGTCACCACGCCGGCGACAGCCTGATCCGCCAGGTGGCCGCGACGATGCGCGAACGGGTGCGCACCACCGACATCGTCGCCCGCCTCTCCGGGGACGAGTTCGCGATCCTGATGCCCCAGACCGACACGGCGGGCGCGCTGCACCTCGGCGAAGACCTCCGTGCCCAGGTCGCCGAGAGCGCCCGGCCCGCGCCGGAGGCCGACCCCGCCACGATCAGCGTCGGGATCACGATGTTCGGAGCCAAGGGCGACGTCGGTGCCGAGGCGGTGCTGGTCGCCGCCGACCAGGCGATGTACAGGGCCAAGGAGGACGGTCGCAACCAGATCGCCCTCTTCCGCGACCCGAGCGAGCCCGAGCGCGAGCCGGAGCGGCGCCAGACCGCCGCCGCGCGCATCCGCGACGCGCTCACCCAGGACCGGCTCAGCCTCCACACGCAGGCGATCCACAACCTCTCCTCGGGAGGGATCGAGCGCTACGAGCTGCTGCTGCGGATGACCAGCGAAGAGGGGGAGCTGCTGCCCGCCGCCTCCTTCATCCAGGCTGCCGAGCGCGCCGGGATGGTTCAGGAGCTCGACCGTTGGGTGGTCGCGCGGGCGCTGCGACTGCTCGCCGAGCGCGAGCGCCAGGGCCGGCCGCTCTCGCTCCACGTCAACCTCTCCGGTGCCTCGCTGACCGACGTCTCCGTGCTCGAGTTCATCGAACGGCGGCTCGACGAGGAGGGGGCGGACCCCAAACGGTGCACCTTCGAGATCACCGAGACGTCCCAGGTCTACGAGTACGACTACGAGGCGGCGGCCGGGTTCGCCGACCGGCTGACCGACTTCGGCTGCCAGGTGGCGATCGACGACTACGGCGCCGGCTTCGGCCCGTTCCATTACCTGAAGCGGATCCCCTTCGACCTGATCAAGATCGACGGCTCCTTCGTCCGCGACATGCCGCGCAGCGACGCCGACCAGCTCACCGTCCAGGCGATCGTCCAGATCGCCCGCGGCCTCGGCAAGGCGACGATCGCCGAGTACGTGCAGGACGACGCGACGACCGAGATGCTGCGCGACTACGGCGTCGACATGGCCCAGGGCTTCCACCTCGGCCGCCCGATGGACCTCGACGAGGCTCTGGCGGTCTAGTTCCGAGAAGAGATCTCGTGAGGGGGCCGCTCTCGCGAGTGCGCCGCGCGGTCTGGCGTGCTCGCGGATTGGCGCGCGTGGAAAACACTCACACGAGATTTGCTGGGCAAAAGGGCGCGACCGAGTCTACGCGGTCGAAATTGAACATGAAATCTTGACTAAGTGCGCCCGGGCCCGTTATCCCTTCCCTATCCCAAGGCAGGGATACCGCTGTATCTGGGGGAGCAGCGGCGAAAACAAATCCGAAAGGAAGAAGATATGAGTCGCAAAATCAAGGCGCTCGGGCTCGCCGTCGTGGCGGTGCTCGCGATGAGCGCAATTGCTGCCTCCTCGGCTTCGGCCGCAACCGCCAAATTCACAGCATCTGAATACACCGCAAACCTGTCGACGACCGATACGGGAGCTGGGGACCTTTTCACAGTGTCTGAATCGTCGCTCAGCTGCAGCGCAGAGAAATTCACTGGAAGCTTGAGCAAAGCGAGCACCGAACTCTCGGTTACACCGGAATACAACGAATGTCGGACAGTCGGTCAGTCGTTCGACAACGTCACAGTTACACACAATAAATGTGCTTTCCTGTTTACAGTTACCTCTACACCAGCCGGTCACGAATCAACGGGGACCGTTGATATCTGTCCGGGCGGCCAAACCCTTGAAATCCATCACTACTCAAGTATGGCCAATCACACCTCAGGTACCTCGAGCTGCACAGTCACAGTCGGGAAACAGACTCCCACCGGTTCTCCGGTGAAATACATCAGCGATACACCTTCGGGTACCGTGCTGATAGAAGGGACGATCCCGGTTGCGGCACAGCTGCATGGGGCCTGCTCATTCGGTTTCACAATCAACACCACCGCGACCTATCACGCCAGCACCACGGCGTCAGGTCTCAACAAATCAGGCGGGAAAGTCAACGTTCACGTCGGCTGACCGTCCTGTAGCAACGACGCTCCTGTCTCTTTCGAGATGGAGCCATTAGGTGCCGCAGGGCCGGGATAGCCCGGCCCTGCGGCATATAAAGCGCATCAGACTGTCGCTCTATCGGCCATTCCTTGACAGATAACGAATAATTTCGATATATTCGATTTAGCGCTTTGGGGATGCGCTGACGACAGGGACCAGAGAAAGGCGGGGTAGTGCAGGGACATCGAATGGTCATGTGCGTTGCGATCGCCAATGTGATCCTTGTCTGGATGTCCATCTCGGCCAGCGCGGTGGTTCCGAATGCCTGCCCCAACGAAGCGTTGCGCGTTGGTCCCTCGACCAACCTGGAGGATTGTCGAGCCTACGAGATGGTCTCCCCCCTCGACAAACGGGGCGGAGACATCCAGGCGCTGGCGCCAGCCGGTGGGGGTGCTCTGTTCAGCTCATTCAAACAGAGCTCACTCACCGGTGAGAAGGTCACGTATACGTCAAGCACTGCCTTCGGGGACGCGGTCGCAAGCCCGTGGGCGAACCAATACCTTTCCGCTCGCGGTGCCGATGGCTGGTCCACGCACGGCATCTCACCGCCGCGCGGCCTATCGGTCTTCGAGGGCAGGATGCCCTTGCCCCCGACCAACTGGGAGACGCAAAGCCCGTTCGAGGCGTTTACGCCCGATCTCTGTGATGCCTGGCTCCGGGACAGCAACGTCGTGCCACTTGCGCCCGACGGCTTGAAGGGATATGTCAATCTTTACCGACGCTCCAACTGCGGCGTGGAGGGGTACGAAGCGCTGAGCAAGGACGAAGGGGGCCCCTTCGGACCGGCGACCGTGTACCTCAACGACGCGGGCGAAATCGGCACCGGCCTCGGGCCTGGACCGGGCTTGAGGTTTCAGGGGGCTTCAGACGACCTGAGGCACCAGGTCTTCGTCTCGGGGGCTGCCCTGACGCCGGACGAAGTCGGTTACGTGGCGAAATGCACGACGACGACCGGGGGGGTCGTCGCCTACCAGTGGCTCAGGAACGGCGTCTCGATCGAAGGCGCCATCCTGCCCACCTACACCATGACTGCGGCCGACGCAGGCAAGGCGATTCAGTGCCAGGTCACCATCACCAACGCCAAAGCCGGATCGACCCAGGTTGCCAACCCGCCCCGGGTGGTCTCCCCGGCACCGGAAACGCCGGTGCCGGCGGCACCGGCGACCGTAGCCGCTCCGGACGCGAGCGCCCCGTTGACGGTAGGCGGTGCAGGCGGGCAGACGTTGACCTGCAACCCGCTGAAGGCGGGCACCACCAAAGAAGGAGAGCCGATCGAGGCCAAATGGGGAGGGTCGCCCAGCTTCAGCTTTCAGTGGTACCGCAATGGCGCCCCTCTCCCAGGGGCGACGAGCGCCAGCTACACCGTCAGCGCCACGGACCTGGCCAGCCCGGCGGTCTTCCAGTGCGCCGTGACCGCGACCAATGCAGGGGGCAGCGTAATCAAGGTGAGCCAAAACCGCGCTACGGAGCCGACGCCGACGAGCCCATCCCCGCCCGGGGGCAATGCTGGCAGCCCCGTGGTTAGCAATTGGGAGAAAACGACGCGCCTCTATGACCTGCACGAAGGCAGGCTGGAGCTGGTCAGCGTGCTGGCGGGGGGCCAACCGGATCCACAGAACTCGGTGGCCGGAACGCTTGGTTCCGCGATCAACAACCGAGAATCGTCGGTCGAGCATGCCGTCTCTGATGACGGATCCAGGATCTTCTGGACCTCGGTTGGCGGAAACAGCGCTAGGGGGCCGGGTCAGATCTACGTCCGCATAGGCGGCATCGAGACCGTTTCCGTCTCCGAAGACGCTGAAAAACTGGCTGGTCCGACCAGTCGGTCGCTATTCTGGACGGCCGCGGCCAACGGCTCTGCGGCTCTGTTCAGCACTGGCGGCTTTACCGCTGAAAATCTTCCCCGGGGCGCGGGTCTCTACGAATTCGACGTCGACAGCGAGACGACGCGGCTGGTTGCCGGACAGGTTCTGGGCGTCCTCGGCGCCGCCGACGACCTATCTCGCATTTATTTCGTCTCGACCGAGGTACTTGATGAGGGTGCGGTCGCGGGGCAATGGAACCTCTACATCGAGGAGGGAGGAACGAAGACCCTGATCGGAGTCCTTTCTGCCGCCGATCGGGAGGTTCACGAAACCGGCTTGAGCTCCTTCCGGCCCGCGCCGCTTCGGCGTGCTTCCCGGGTGAGCACCGATGGCCGTCACCTCGCCTTTCAGGCTCTTGCCAGCTTGACCGGATACGAAAACGTCGACTCCACCGGTAAACGCTATACCGAGGTCTTCCACTATGACGCGGATTCCAAGGCGCTTACCTGTGTCTCTTGCAGCTCGAGTGGCCCGCCAAGCGGGTCTCCCATTTTGGTCCCTTACCACGCCTTCGGCGAAGAGCTCAAGGACGACGCCGCTTTCAACAATGCGTATGGAGAGGCGGCGTCGTTGCCGACCTGGGAGCGCGAGCAGCATGCCTCCAGGGCACTCTCGGAGGACGGCAACCGCATTTTCTTCCACAGCCACGAGGCTCTGGCTCCCGGCGATGTCAATGGAGTAAAAGACGTCTACCAGTGGGAGGCATCTGGGACGGGCAGCTGCGATCAGCCCGGTGGATGCGTCAGCCTGATCTCGACCGGCACGAGCGAGCAGGCGACCGAATTCGTCGACGCGAGCGCGAGCGGCAACGATGTATTCATCGCAACCGCGAGCTCGATCGATCCGCGTGACGAAAGCGCGGTGGACATTTACGACGCGCGGGTGGGCGGGGGCTTCCCGATCCCACTGCCGCCGGACGAATGCTTGGGCGACGAGTGCCAGAGAATCCCACCGGCCCCAAATCATCCCAGGGCCACCAGCCCCTTGTTCACCGGGCCTGAGAACCCGCGGCCGCGCGCCGGCTGCAAAGCGCTCGCACGCCGCGCGGCCAGGCTGACCCGGCGGGCACGGCGCACCGGTGACGCGCGGGTGGCCAAGCAGGCGAAGCAGGCCCGCAAACGGGCCAGGAAATGTCGCCGTGCGAGCCGGAGAGGTTGAAATGAAGCGCCTCCTCGCAACGGCGGCGACCGTTCTCGCCGCGGCGGTCATTCCCGTCGGGTCTGCGAACGCCGCGTTCGGGCTCACCGACTTTCAGGTCGAGATCACCAACGAGGATGGGACCCCAGCCATCCTGGCCGGCTCGCATCCGCACGCGATCACGACCTCGTTCGGGATCGCGTTCAGTGGCGAGGGCAATAGCGCCATAGTCGAAGGCAAAGTGCGCGACGCGATATTCGAGCAGGTCGTCGGCCTCGTCGGGGACGCCACTGCGGTGCCGCGATGCTCGGCGGCGGACTTCCTCGTTGATCGTCCCGGTGGCGCCGCTTGTCCGCTCGAGTCCGTCGTCGGGGTGCAAGGGGCCTCGGTGAACATCAACGATTTCTTCAAAGAACCTGGTCCGGTCTTCAACCTCGAGCCACCGCCCGGAGCGGCTGTGCGGCTCGGTTGGAAGGTCGAACACGTACCGATCGTCGTGGACGTCAGCGTCAAGAACGAGCCCGACCACAACGCCGTCGCCGCAACTCTGGGTGTCAACCAGACCGTGGCGGTATTCCGCTCGATCGTCGAGCTTTGGGGTGTTCCGGCCGATCCCACCAACGACCTGGTGCGGGGTTGGGAGTGCATGGGCAACGCCGAAGTCGAGGTAGGCAGACGGATCAAACGCGTGCCGGAAGTTCCGCCGTGCGAATCCGATGCACCGGAACTGCCCTTCCTGACCCTGCCGCGCAGCTGCGAAGGCCCGGCTGTGACCCGCTTTCAAGTGCGCTCGTGGCAGGAACCTGACGTGTGGCTGACCGGTTCTCACGCCGGACCCGGCTTCGAGCGCTGCGATGAGCTGGACTTCGCTCCGGGGATCGGAGTCCGGGCGACCACCGGAGCAGCCGAAACCGGTACCGGACTCGACTTCTCGATCGACTTCGAGGATCTGGGCTTGACGGATCCAAAAGGACGCGCCCAGTCCGACCTCGAGAAAGCCATCGTCACCTTGCCCGAGGGTGTGACGATCAACCCGTCGGTAGGCGAAGGCCTCGGCGCCTGCACGCCCGACGATCTGTCTCGCGAAACTCTCCACGCCGCTCCCGGTACGGGGTGTCCCAGCGCCTCGAAGATAGGCACGGTTGCCGTCGAGACGCCATTGCTCGACGACGTGGTCAAAGGATCGGTCTTCCTCGCCCAGCAGGACGATCCGGGCACCCCCGAGCCCGGGGAGGAGAATCCCTTCGACTCGCTGATCGCCTTTTACATCGTCCTGAAGGACCCGAAGAGTGGGATCCTCGTCAAGCAGCCCGCGAAGGTCGAGCCGGATGCCAGAACCGGGCAGCTGGTGACCACGGTTGACGACGTTCCACAGCTGCCCTTCAGCCACTTCACCTTCCACCTGCGGGAAGGCCAGAGGGCTCCATTGGTCACCCCGCCGACCTGCGGCACCCACACGACCTTGGCGCGGTTGATCCCTCGGACCAATCCCGGCAAAGCGCGGACGGTCTCCTCATCCTTCGAGATCGGCAGCGGAGTGGGCGGCGGTGCCTGCCCGTCGGGCGGCGTCCTGCCCTTCAACCCTCGCTTCGAAGCGGGCACCCGCGGCAATGGCGCCGGCACCTTCGCACCCTTCCAGATGCGGCTGCGGAGGAACGACGGCGAACAGGACATAACCAAGCTCTCCGCCGTCCTTCCACCCGGCCTGGTCGCCAAGCTGGCCGGGGTGGGAAGATGCTCGAACGCCCAGATCGGCGAGGCCAAGGGGAAGAGCGGACGTCAGGAGCAGAGCTCACCGAGTTGTCCGGCCCACTCCCAGATCGGGCGCACCGTGGCGGGAGCCGGAGTCGGCTCGGCGCTCACTTACGTCCCGGGCGACGTCTATCTCGCCGGGCCCTACAAGGGGGCACCTCTCAGCGTGGTCTCGATCACGCCAGCCCTGGCGGGCCCCTTCGATGCCGGCACGGTTGTCGTCAGGATCGCCCTCACGCTCAACCCACTGACCGCCCAGGTGGAAGCCAACGGCGCCGCCTCCGATCCGATTCCTCACATCCTCAAAGGAATTCCTCTCAAGTTGCGCGATCTGCGCATCTACCTGGACCGGTCGAACTTCACCTTGAACCCCACGAGCTGCAACCGCTTCCAGGTCAACGCCACGCTGTTCGGCAGCTTCCTCGATCTGCTGAGTCCGGCCGACGACGTATATGTCGACAGGAAGTCCCCCTTCCAGGCCGCGAGTTGCCGGGATCTCGGCTTCAAGCCTTCACTGAAGCTGAGGCTGAAGGGGGGCACTAGACGCGGCGCCCATCCGGCCCTACGCGCGGTGCTGAAGGCCCGGCCCGGTGACGCCAACATCGGTGCCGCCAAGGTGACTCTGCCGCGCTCGGCTTTTCTCGAGCAGGCTCACATTCGCACGATTTGCACCCGAGTCCAGTATGCGGCCGACCAGTGCCCGCCTGGCTCGGTCTACGGTTGGGCCCGCGCCTTCACGCCTCTGCTCGACCAGCCTCTCGAAGGACCGGTGTACCTAAGGTCATCCGACAATGATTTGCCGGACCTCGTCGTCGCTCTGAAGGGCATCGTCGAGCTCGACCTCTCCAGCCGCATCGATTCGCATAAAGGCGGGATTCGCAGCACCTTCCAAATGATTCCGGATGCACCCGTCTCCAAGTTCGTCTTGACGATGCGCGGGGGGCGCAAAGGGTTGATAGTCAACTCACGCGATCTCTGCACTGGGAAATCGCGCGCCAGCACGCGATTCGTCGCTCAGAACAGCAAGGTTCGAACCCCACGGGCGCTGGTGCGGGCGAAGTGCGGCAAGAAGCACAACGGCGGCAAGCGGCGCTAGCAGTTGCGTAGCCAAGTGCGTCTGCCGCGCGCGCCTTGTTCGGCACGCAGCTCCGCCCGCTTCACCTTGCCGCTGTGGGTCTTCGGCAGCTCGGTGGCGAACTCGACGATGCGGGGGTACTTGTAGGGCGCGGTCTGGTCCCTGACGTGCTCCTGCAGCTCCCGCGCCAGCGAGTCGGAGGGCGCGGCGCCCTCGCCGAGGACGACGATCGCGCGGACGACCGAGCCGCGCTCGGGGTCGGGCGCCGCAACCGCCGCGGCCTCGGCGACGGCGGGGTGGGAGACGAGCGCGGACTCGACCTCGAAGGGGCCGATCCGGTAGCCCGAGGAGAGGATCAGGTCGTCGGCACGACCCTCGAACCAGAGGTAGCCCGCCTCGTCCTCGCGCACCCGGTCACCGGTGGCCCACCACTCGCCCTCGAAGCGCTCGCCGTCGAGGTAGCGCGAGAAGAGGGTGGGGGAGGAGTCGGTCCGCAGCTCCAGCTCTCCGTCGTGGACGCGCGTCTCGATGCCCGGCAGTGGCCTGCCCATCGAGCCGTCGCGCGTCGGATCGTCCTCGCCGGGGCGCATTCCGCTCACCTGGCCGGTCTCGGTCTGCCCGTAGCCGTCGGCGATCGGAAGGCCGAGGTGCTCGCGGAACACGCGGATCGTCTCCGGCTCGATCGGCTCTCCCGCCGAGACGAGGCGGCGCAGCGAGCCGACCGACCTCAGCTCCGAGCGGCTGGCCAGCATCCTGTACTCGGTCGGCGCCTGGCAGAGCACGTTGACGCCGAGCTCCTCACAGAGCCGCAGCCGCTCGGAGGGGTCGAACCGGCCGTCGTGGAGGACGGCCACGGCGCCGCCGAGCCAGGGGGCGATGAAGGCGTTGCGGGTCGACTTGGACCAGCCGGGCGCCGCCGTGCACCAGGCGACCTCGCCGTCGCGAGGACCGAACCAGTGCTCGGCCTGGAGGCGCTGGCCGGCGAGGTAGCGCTGGGGGTAGACGACGCCGCGCGGCTCGCCGGTCGTCCCAGAGGTGAAGACGATCGCCGCCGGGTCCTCGGGGTCGAGGCGCTCCAGCGGGGCCGGAGTCTCCTGCGCGCGGTCCTCGTCGAGCACGGCGGCCACGTCCTCCATGTCCATGTAGGGGATGCCGTCCGGCAGCTCGCCGAGGTAGCGGGCCTCGCCGACCGCGAGCTTCGGGTTCGCCGCCTGCTTCCGCACCTCGAGGTCCTTGCGGCGCAGCTGCGGGTTGCAGGGCAGCGCGACCGCCCCCATCCGCCAGCAGGCGAGCAGCGCCAGGACCCACTCGACCCGGCTGCCGACCAGGGTCATGACCACGTCGCCGCGCCCGACGCCACGCGCCGCGAACGCGCCCGAGAGCCCCGCCGAGCGGGCGAACAGCTCGCCGAAGTGGTGGACCCGCCGCTCTCCGCCGGCGGTCACCTCTATGAGCGCGGGTCTTGCCGCCGGAAACGCTTCGACGACGTCCTCGATGAAGTTCACGGCCGCCAGTCTGCCGCAGATGCGGGACCTGCAGCCCTGCGCGGTTGAGGTTGTGCCCGCATACCGGCGACAACCTCAACCGCGCTCACCGCGAGCGGCGCTCTAGCGCAGTTCCGACGAGCTCTTGCCGAGCAGCTGGCGCGCGACGATCAGCAGCTGGATCTGCTGCGTGCCCTCGAAGATGTCGAGGATCTTCGCGTCGCGGGACCACTTCTCGAGCAGGCTGTTCTCGTCGTAGCCGACGCTGCCGCAGAGCTCGACGCAGCCGAGCGTCACGTCGACGCAGGTGCGGCCGGCCTTGGCCTTCGCCATCGAGGCCTGCAGCGAGTTCGGCTTCGCGTTGTCGGCCATCCAGGCGGCCTGCATGGTCAGCAGACGGGCCGCCTCGTAGTCGGCTTCCATCTCGAGCAGCCGTGCCGCGGCCGCGTGCTGGCCGAAGGCGGGCGCCGCGTCGTCGATCTCGACCCCCGCTTCCTCCAGGCACCTGCGGGTCTCCTCCAGCGCCGCCCGGGTGACGCCGATCGCCATCGCGGCGACCAGCGGCCGCGTGTTGTCGAACGTCTGCATCGCCCCGCCGAAGCCGGCCTTCATGTCGATCTCGGGGCTGCCCAGCAGCGCCTCCTTCGGCACCCGGCAGTCCTGCAGGGTGAAGTTGGCGGTGTCGGAGGCCCGGATCCCGAGCTTGTGCTCGAGCCGGTCGAGCTTCAGGCCGGGGTTGTCGCGCTCGACGATGAACGACTTGATCGCCGCCCGCCCCTTGTCGCGGTCGAGTGAGGCCCAGACGACGATCAGGTCCGCCCGGTCGCCCGAGGTGACGAAGATCTTCTCGCCGTTGAGGACGTACTCGTCGCCGTCGAGCTCGGCGGTGGTGCGGATCGCGGCCGAGTCCGAGCCGGCCTCCGGCTCGGTGATCGCCATCGCCGCCCACTTGCCGCCGTAGCGCTCCAGCTGCTCCTCGGTCGCCACCGAGGCGATCGCGGAGTTGCCGAGCCCCTGGCGCGGCATCGAGAGCAGCAGGCCCACGTCGCCCCAACAGAGCTCGATGATGCCGAGCACGGTGGAGAGGTTGGAGCCGTTGCGGTTGCCGCCGTCGCCGTTGTCGCTCTTCTCACGGCGCACGCCGGCCGCACCGGCGCCGCCGATGTCGGAGCCCTCGTTCATCCCGTCGATCAGCGAGGCGAGCATGTCGAGCTCTTTCGGGTACTCGTGCTCGGCCTCGTCGTACTTGCGCGAGATCGGCCGGAAGACCTCGGTCGCGACCTGGTTGGCCTGGCTGACCAGCGGCCTGAACTTCTTCGGTATCTCTAGGTTGATCATCTCTTTCCTTTAGCTCCTGAGGTCTGCCGCGGCAGGCTCAGACGAGCAGGGCGCCCTCCATAACGCCCGCTGCGCGGAGGTCGCGGTACCAGCGCTCGACCGGGTGCTCCTTGACGAAGCCGTGGCCGCCGAGCAGCTGGACGCCGTCGGACCCGATTTTCATCCCCTTGGCGGCGCAGAGCCGGCGGGCGAGGGCCGCCTCGTGGGCGAAGTCCTCGCCCTGGTCGGCGCGGCTCGCCGCCCGGTAGGTCGCCAGCCGCATCCCGTCGGTCTCAATGCCGATGTCGGAGACGGTGAAGGCGACGCCCTGGCGGTTCGAGATCGGCTCGCCGAAGGCGGTCCGATCGTTGACGTAGGGGATCACGTAGTCGAGGACCGCCTGGGCGGTGCCGACTGCCAGCGAGCACCAGGCGATCCGCGCGCGGTGGATGCACTCGAGGTAGGGCTCGCGCTTGCCCTCGCACATCAGCGCGCCGGCCGGCAGCCGCACGCCCTCTAGCAGCAGCTTGCCGGTGGCGGCGGGGCGGAGGCCCATCGCCGGCTCCGGTTCGACCGAGAGGCCCTTGGCGCCCGACTCGATCACGAACAGGGCAGGGCCGAGTCCCTCGGCCTCGGCGGCGACGACGAACAGCTCGCAGTCGGTCGCGCGGGCGACCATCGCCTTGGCGCCGTCGAGGACCCAGTCCTCGCCGTCGCGGCGCGCCGTCGTGTCGAGCTTCAGCGGGTCGAAGAGCGGCTTCGGCTCGAGGATCGCCAGCGCCGCGGCCGGCACGTCCTCGCCGGCGAAGGCCGGCAGGTAGGTCGCCTCCTGCTCGGCCGTGCCCCAGTGGCCGATCGCAGTCGCGACCGCGCCGGGGGCGAGCGCCGCGTAGGCGATGCCCATGTCGCCGTGGGCCAGCGCCTCGCCGATCAGCACGCTGCTGACCGCCGCCTGCTCGTGCATGACGCCGCCGAGCTCCTCGGGGATGCCGAGCGTGTTGATGCCGAGCTCGTTCGTCGCGGTCAGCAGCTCCGGCGGGGTCGAGGCGTCCGCATCGGCCTTCTGGGCCGCGGGGCGGACCTTCTCGGCCGCGTAGTCGCGCACCGCCTCGTGGAACATCTGCTGCTCGTCGTCGGGGGTTATGTCGAACAGGGCCCGCGGCTTGCCGGTGCTCTGGCGCGCCGGTTTGCCCAGCTGCTGCGCGGCCTTGAACGTGCGCCCCGCGGCGGTCGCGGAGCGGAAGCCCTGCTTGGTGCCCTGGAAGAGCGCCCGCTCGACCTGCTTGCGGACGCGAATCCGGTCGAGCAGGTCCGAGCCGGCGAGGCGGTTCAGCGCCCGCAACCCGAAGCCCATGCTCCGCTCGGCGATCCCGCCGCCCTTGTCGTTGCCGTTCACTTCGATTTCCTCCCGCTCTTGGATTTGGGCTCGACCGGCCGTGCGCGGCCGTCGAGGTGTGGGGTCTTTCGCTTGGAGTCCCGCACCGCGAAGCCGATCTCCTCGCCGCGCTGGGCGGTGAGGAGCTCGGCGCGGGCGGGCAGGAAGATCGGCTTGCGGAAGCGCACCTCGACCTCGAAGGAGTCGGGGAGGCGGCTCTCGATCGCCGCCAGGCAGCGCGCCTTCGTCCACATCCCGTGCGCGATCGCCGCCTTGAAGCCGAGCGGCCGGGCGGTCAGCGAGTGCATATGGATCGGGTTCCGATCGCCCGACACAGCCCCGTACCGCCGCCCCAGATCCCCACCCAGCCGCCACTCGGCGCTCGGCGTGAACTCCCCTGCCGACGGGCCTATTTCCGTCTTCTGGCGACCGGTTTTAGTCCCGTCGGCGGGCTTTTCGCTGCCACTGCCGCGGCGGAGCATCGTGCTGGTGCTCTCCCAGACCTTCTGGCGGCCGGCGCGCGCCTCGGTGACGAGGCTGAAGGTGCGGCCCTTCGGGTGGGGCTGGAGCTTGGTCGGCTTGACCCGCAGCTTCAGCTCCTCGCCGATGCCGATCGGCCGGTGCTGGACGATCCGGTTCTCGACGTGGACCAACCCGACCGCGCCGAACGGGAAGCCGCCGTCGGCCATTACCGCCATGTGCAGCGGGAAGGCGAGCATGTGCGGATAGGTGGGGGGGAGGTGGTCCCGGAGCGAGAAGCCGCAGACCCTGGCATAGCCGGCAACCTGCGCCGGGTCGGCCCTGACCCCGTCCAGCGTCAGCTCTATGTCGGGGATCTCCTTGCCGCGGCCCGGCACGAACGGCAGCAGCGAGGCGCCCGGGATCATCGGCGCGGCCGCCCGCGCGTAGAGCGGCAGGATGCTGGGCGAGCTGTCGAGTGCCCTGGTCGGCATCAGGCCCCCAGCAGGCTCTGGCCGCAGACGCGGACCGTGTTGCCGTTGACCCCGGCCGAGGCGGGGCTCGCGAACCAGGCGATCGTCTCGGCGACGTCGACCGGCACCCCGCCCTGCGACATGCTGTTCATGCGACGGCCGGCTTCGCGGATCGCGATCGGCATCTTCGCCGTCATCTGCGTCTCGATGAAGCCGGGCGCGACGGCGTTGATCGTCGCGCCGCGCTCGGCCAGCTCGGGCGCGAGCGCTTCGACCATCCCGATCACACCCGCCTTCGAGGTCGCGTAGTTGGTCTGGCCGGAGTTGCCGGCGACGCCGCTCATCGAGGAGACGCAGACGATGCGGCCGTTCGGCTTGAGGAGGTCGCGCGAGAGCAGCTCGTCGTCGATCCGCTCCTCGCTGGAGAGGTTGATCTCCATCAGGACGCTCCAGCGGTCCTCGGGCATCTTCGCGATCGTGCGGTCTTTGGTCACGCCCGCGTTGTGGACGACGACGTCGACGCCGTCGCCGAGCGCGTCGGCGATCCGCTTCGGCGCGTCGTCCTCGGTGATGTCGAGCTCGATCGTCTGCGCGTTGAGCAGGCCCGCCACCTCGGTCAGGTCCTCGGAGAGGGCGGGCACGTCGAGCAGGACGAGGTCCGCGCCGTCGCGGTGCAGCGTCTCGGCGATCGCCCGGCCGATTCCGCGCGAGGCGCCGGTGACCAGCGCCTTGCGGCCCTTCAGCGGCTGCTCCCAGTCGACCTTGCCGGCTTTGGCCACCGCCTTGTCGACCCGGACGACCTGACCGGAGACGTAGGCCGATTTGGGGGAGAGGAGGAAGCGCAGGGTCGAGTCGATCTCCGCCTCGGCGCCCTTCGCGACGTAGACGAGCTGCACGGCGACGCCGCGCCCGACCTCCTTGGCGAGCGAGCGGGTGAAACCCTCCAGCGCCCGCTGCGCCGTCGCCTCGCGGGCCGGCAGATCCTGGGGAGGCGTGCCGAGCACGACGACGCGGCCGGAGCGCTCGACCCGGCGCACGTTGGGATGGAAGAAGCGCTGCAGCTCGACCAGCTCGGTCGAGTCGGTTATCCCCGTCGCGTCGAAGACGAGCGCCTTCGCCTTCTCGTCGCCTTCGGCGGTCTCGGCGCCGATTTCGCCGACCAGCTTCTCGATCTGCTTGCCGAGGCGGCCGCCCGGAGCGGCGCCGGTCAGGACCGCGCCCGCGACGACCGGCGCGCCCGGCTCGTGGCGCTCCAGCTTCGGCGGCTGGGGGAGGCCCAGGCGGGGGGCGATCAGGCGCCCCGGGGGCGAGTTGACTACCTGCGAGTAGAGATCGGTGCTCATTTGCCGTTTCCTCCTGCGCCGTTGGAGCCGTTGGCGCTTTCGAGCACGGCGACGACGCCCTGGCCGGCGGCCGCGCAGATGCTGATCACGCCCTTGCCCGAGCCGCGCTCGTTCAGGGCCTTGGCGAGGCTGGCGACGATGCGGCCGCCGGTCGCCGCGAAGGGATGACCGGCGGCGAGGGAGCCGCCGTTGACGTTGAGCTTGTCGCGGTCGATCGAGCCGAGCGGCGCGTCGCGGCCGAGCCGCTCCTTGCAGAACTTCTCGTCCTCCCAGGCGCGCAGCGTGCAGAGCACCTGCGCGGCGAAGGCCTCGTGGATCTCGTAGAGGTCAAAGTCGCCCAGCTTCAGCCCGTTGCGGTCGAGCATTCGCGGCATCGCGTAGGCGGGCGCCATCAGCAGCCCCTCGCGCTTGTGGACGTGGTCGACCGCGGCGGTCTCGCCGTCGGCGAAGTAGGCGAGGACCGGCAGTCCGCGCTCCTTCGCCCAGTCCTCGCTCGCCAGCAGCACGGCCGAGGCCCCGTCGCTGAGCGGCGTCGAGTTGGCGGCGGTCATCGTGCCGTCCTCGCCGCCGAAGACCGGCCGCAGCTTGGCGAGCTTCTCGGCGCTCGAATCGGGTCGCAGGTTCTGGTCGCGCTCCAGTCCGAGGTAGGGGTTGACCAGGTCGTCCATGAAGCCGCGCTCGTAGGCGGCGGCCAGCTTCTCGTGGCTGCGGACCGTCAGCTCGTCCTGCTCCTCGCGGCTGACGTCCCATTCGGTCGCCATCACCGCGCAGTGCTCGCCCATCGAGAGGCCGGTGCGCGGCTCCTCGTTGCGCGGGATCGCCGGCACCACGTGGCCGGGGCGGACCCGGGTCAGCTGCTTGAGCCGGCCCACCGTCGAGCGCTCGCGGTTGGCGTCGAGGAGGATCTCGCGCAGGTCTTCGTTGACCCCGATCGGCGCGTCGGAGGTGGTGTCGACGCCGCAGGCGACACCCGAGTCGATCTGTCCGAGGGCGATCTTGTTGGCGATCAGGATCGTCGTCTCCAGCCCGGTCCCGCAGGCCTGCTGCACGTCGTAGGCGGGGGTCTCCGGCGCCAGCCGCGTGCCGAGCAGACTCTCGCGGGTCAGGTCGCGGTCGCGCGAGTGCTTGAGGACGGCGCCGCCGGCGACCTCGCCGAGTCGCTCGCCGTCGAGGTGGAAGCGGTCGACCAGCCCGTCGAGGGCCGCGGTGAGCATGTCCTGGTTCGAGGCGCGCGAGTAGACGGAGTTGGAGCGCGCGAACGGAATCCGGTTGCCGCCGACGACGGCGACGCGGCGCGGGCTATCGATCAACGTCGATCACCTTTCGATTGCTGGAGATGTGGGGCGCGTGCAGGGGCACATTGCGCCTCCCGCCGCCACAGGGAACGGTGAGAGATTACCGAGACACCGATCGATGTCAAGGTCAGTGTGACGGTTGCACGGTGGATGTGCCGCTACTTGGCCCACCCTATGGGTGGCCAAGTAGCGGCACATCCCGCTCGCGGCGCGGCTCCTTAAAAGCAGGTCAATACGAGACCAGCGGACTCACTACTAGGGTAATCCTGAGCGGTTGGGAGGCGAGTAGGCCGCGTATGCGAACGCCCGCCTTCGGGCGGAGAAGGAGAGATGTCCATGTCTGCTGCACGACCGCGGCGGCGATTCGCCGTTGCCCTCATCGCGGCGCTGCTCGCGCTGACCACCGCCGGGGCCTCGCCGGCCCGAGCCGTACCGAGCTCGTTCGATGCGCTCGGCGACTCGATCACGCGCGCCTTCAACACCGCCTGCCCCTTCTACTGGACCGATTGCGCGCTCACCAACTCGTGGGCAACCGGCAGCAACAGCAAAGTCAACAGCGTCTACACCCGCCTCACAGCGTTCGGACCGGTGACCCGCTACAACGACGCGGTCAGCGGGGCCAAGATGGCAAACCTGCCGAGTCAGGCGACCACCGCGGTCGGCCGCAACGTTGAAGCGGTGACGATCCTGATGGGCGCCAACGACGCCTGCGGCGGATCGAGCGGCGTGATGACCGAAGTGTCGTCGTACCAGGCGAACTTCGAAAAAGCGATGGAAACGCTCAGCGCGGGCCTGCCGAGCGCCGACATCAAAGTCGGCTCGGTCCCCGACATCTACCAGCTCTGGGAACTCTTCTACAAAAACAAATCGGCGGTCTCTGCCTGGCAGAGCTTCAAAATGTGCGAGTCGATGCTCGCCAACCCACCTCCACCGCCCCGGCGGACATGGAACGGCGGACAAACGTGCGTCACCGCATCCAGGCATACAACTCCGCCCTGCAGACCGTGTGCGCCGAATACGCGAGCTGCGAATACGACGGTGGTGCCGGCTTCAACACGAAATTCAAAACCGAACACGTGTCGACGGCCGACTACTTCCATCCCAGCGTCGCCGGCCAGGCGCTGATCGCGGAAGTGGCCTGGAACGCGCTCGGCTACTAGCCGCGTTCACAGCGCGTCGCTTCCCCCGGGCGGCCCCAAGCCGGCCGGGGGAAGCTCGCAACCCCTCGAATCCTGACCTTCGGGTTATGAGACTGATCTGCTGGATCGGCTGGACTACGTGAGCGGTGCAGAGCGGTTTGGGCGAGATCGAGCTACGTGGGGATCGGCTGGGATCTGTGGGGTTCCTTGCCCCATTTCTTGCCCCAAGAAACGAGCGACTTGTCGACGGCAGCCTGGCCAGCCGGCAGCCATCGGACACTCAACCATTCAGAAGCCTGAAGCCAAGCTCTCCGACAGCGAGGGGTCGGGCGGGCAGGGAGTCAATGGATTCGAGTTCATCGATACTCCTGCCAGGAAAGAGGGCAGCCAGGGAGATCGCGAAGCTCTCCTTTGAAAGGCCAATCGTCTCGATCGCCACAGAAACCTCTTCGAGCGGCTCGACAACCACAATGACAACCCCTACGCCGAGTTCACCGCCGAGGCGGCCGCGTTGCTCCTCGCCAGGCGCGCGGCGCGCGTCCTCGAGGAGGCGCTCGGCGTCCTCGACGATCGTCGCCGCGAAACGTGCGGTCCGATCGCGGAAGAGCTGCTCAAAATCCGCGGGCTCGGGCAGCAGCCGGCCCGTTTCGTCAAGCTCCTTGAAGTAGGGAAACGCGTCGCCGCGACCCTCGAACTCATGCTGAGCATAGGCCAGCAGCCAAACGACGCGGTTTTCTTGGTCGAACCAGGTCGCACCACGGTGACGATCGCCGTACGCGAGGCGGTAGACGGTCTGCCCGCTGGTGAGCGGAGAGACCTCGCGAGTATCGGTCGGGCCGCTGCTTCGGCGATTGACCAGTGCCCTGACAATCTCATGACCGACCAAATCCTCGAACGGTGCCTCGCCGTAGTAGTCGAGGTCCTCCTGCAGACAGCGCCGAGTGATCCTGAGCTCGTAGCTCACGCACCGAACAGCCTTGCCTTCTGCGAGGACCTCCGCGAAGAAATCCGTCACCAGGTCCCCGATCGACTCGGAAACAGACGAGACGGCGGGCTACTTGCGGTGGATCCGCTCGGCGGCTGCCTCAGCCCGCTCGACCACTGAGCGGTTCGCGAACCGGGCGAGAGCCTCGGTGTCGCCGCTGCGCAGTAGCTCCGCCGCTTCCTCGAAGTCGGAGGCCAGCTCGTCGCGATGAGAGGCCAAGTACTCACGCCAGGCCTCGCTCATCATTTCGGCGGCTGAGCGGCCTTGTAGGGATCCGGCTTGCTTGGCGCTGGTATGGATGTCTTCGGGAAGTCGGACGACAACGCTCATTCCCTGTTCCTTTCGCTCGTGGACCCCTGGGTCGGGACCCTTGCGGCGCTGCTTCTAACACATTGTTCGGCATAGCCACGTGTTTGGCTTTAACTATCGGTTATAGCGACAAATGTTTCAAAGATCAAGGTGCTATATTGTAACAAAGTAACCCACGAGATGAGGTCGCTATGAACGAGAAGAAAGGGTCGCCGGAGCATCCGGAGCATCCGGAGCATCCGGAGCACCCCGAGCACCCGCAGCATCCCGAGCATCCAGACAAGCCGCCTAAGCCGCCTAAGCCGCGACCCAAGCCCGAGCCCGACAAGGGGCGAACCTACGGTTGAGACCGCAACGTTGGTGGGAGACCCCTGAACGTAGCGTCGACGCCGAGTGCCAGGAGTTCGCTGCCGCGGGGCTCGACTGGAGCCTCGATGAGGGTCTTTTCGAAAACGGAGAGATCGTCGTATTCAGGGGCGAGCTGCGCCTCGGGGAGCGACGGACACCCGCGACCGTGATCTATCCGCCTGGTTACGACGCCGGCGAGCATCCCGTGGTCGTCGCTCCCGCGCTGGATATTGGGCGGCACCGAGCCCCCAACGGGGCCCTCTGCCTGGACCACCCAGTGCTCGGGCAGCTGGCGCCGATGTCGGGCGCCGAGGCCGTCGAAAGAGCAGAGCGCCTCTGGCACCTGTGGGCGAACGATCGCCCCCAACTCCACCGCGAAGAGGCAGACGCCCCAGACCCCTGGGGCAACTACGTTGACCACACCGCCGAAACGGCGATCATTCTCGACCTACCGCGCGCCCCAGGCGACCGCGGTTTCCTCGAGCTGGCCCTTGAGTCGATTCGCCCGATTCGTGGCTCGCTGATCCGCTTCCGCCAGACCCACCCGGATCCGGACGAGTTCGAGCTCGGGTCGGCGACGCTACCCGGCGGCGAGTTCAAGGTCCAGGGGGTCTGGGAACGCCTCGCCGAGCCCCCTCCTGATCCTCGTACCGCGGCGATCACCCACTGGGTCATGGCTGATCGCCAGTCTCTCGCCGAGAGGGCCCGTCGCTACGCCGTGGCCCATCCGAGCTCGGAGATGCCAGCCCTGATCGGCTTTGTCTACCCCGACGAGGGACCGGGGCGAGGTGAGACCCACGACAGCTGGCTCTTCATGGTCATCAGACCCGACAACTCCGTCGAGTACCCGCGGCCCTTCGCCCTGCACTCCGACGAGGCATGGATCCGGCAGCCTCAGTTGCGGTCGTTGGCCGACGCGTCGGTCGGAGTCGTCGGAGTCGGCGCGCTCGGCTCTCAGGTCGCGGCCCTCTTGGCACGAGCCGGAGTCGGTCGCTTCGTCCTTGTCGACCCTGACATCGTCACTCCGGCAAATCGAGTCCGCCATGAGCTCGATCTCGGCGATATCGGCCGCGCGAAGACCGCAGCGCTGGCCGAGCGTTTGAAGCGGCTGAACCCATGGTGCGAGGTCACCGAGCACCAGCACCGCCTCGGTCACATAGGGGCGCCAGTCCTTGGCGCTATCCAGGCGCTTGATGACCAGGTTTCCACTGCCCTCCTCGACACCGACTTGGTGATCAACACGACCGCCGATACCGCAGCCGGCTATCGCTGCTCTGCCTTGACTCGCCAGGTCGCACAACCGGCGCTTCACACCTGGGTCAGCGCCGGAGCATGGGGGGCGCGAGTCCTTCTGCAGCGCGAGGGATCGAGGCGCAGCGGCTGCACCGAGTGCCTGGGGCGCTGGCAGCGGGACCTCGAAGCCGGAGGGGCCGAGTCCGTCGAGGTGCCGCGCCTGTCGGAAGACACCCGTCCGCAGGAGGTGCTCGACCGAGGCTGTGCGGATCCGAGCTTCACCGGGCCTGGCTTCGAGCTCACCTCAGCGGCGGCGGCGGCGGCGAGGGTGGCCATCCAGGTGCTTACGGATCAGACCTACCCGGAAACCGACTTCGATCTTGTGACCCTCGTCTTTCGCGACTCCGACTCGGCACAGGCCCAGAGCCGCTATACGCGGCTTCCCGTTCACCCGGAGTGCCTTACCTGCAATGGCTGAGCCACGCCTATTTGTCCATCGTGAGGTCATCACCCGGATCGCGATGCTGCGGGCCCGCCCGTGGGAGGTGGGCGGGTGGCTGCTCGGCTACTGGGATGAAGCGGAGAAGAATGTGCTCGTTACCCACGCGACCCCGCCCAGCCGCGGCACCCCCTTTCACATCCGGATCAGCGGCCGCCACCACCGGCAATTCTTCGATCAGGCCTGGGACGCCAGCGAGGGCCGAGTCACCTTCCTCGGCGACTGGCACACGCATCCCGGCGGTCCGCCAAACCCAAGCGAGCGCGATGAGAAGGCGATCGCGCAACTGGCCGAAGACAACCGCTACGGAAACTCACCGCCATTGATGTTGATCGCGGGGACCGCCAAGTGGCCGCATACGAAGCTCGCTACCCGCTTCGGCTTCTACCTGGGTGAATCAGAGCCAGCTGTGCCCCTTCAGGCCCAGTCAACCGACGAGCTGCCGTCTCCCGCTGACCAGGTCCGGGACTGGCCCTGGCCTGGGACCCGCCTTCGCTCACGTGAGCGGGGTAGGACGACCTCGATGAAGTCGAAGTAACGGGAGCTCGCAAGCGTCCTGTATTGCTCCGGCTGCGACTGCAGCTACTTGCGATTTCACCTGCGACCGTTGATGGACCGGAGGCCCTGCGTAAGGGTCGAAACGACCTCTCTCAGACCTCACCTTGCCCCAGGGCTTGCCCCACGGGCGTTTTTGAACCCTGTTGTCTGCGCCTCAGAAAAGACGAAAGCCCTCATTTACAGGGCTTTCGTGAAATAGCGGGGGCGGGATTCGAACCCGCGACCTTCGGGTTATGAGCCCGATTCGGCCGCGGGGCGCGGTCCGGCGTCGGGGCCTTCGCCCTCGGAGAAGCCGAAGCGCTGCTGGAGGCGGCGCAGGGGGCGGGGTGCCCACCAATTCCACTCGCCGAAGAGGCGCATCAGGGAGGGGACGAGGAGGGCGCGGACGATGGTCGCGTCGATCATCACGCCGACCGCCATGCCGATCGCGATCTGCTTGACGAAGAAGACCGAGCTGACCGCGAAGGCGAGGAAGACGACGGCGATCGCGAGGGCGGCGGCGGTGATCACGCGGCCGGTCCGGCCGATGCCGATCGCCACCGCCTCCTCGTTCGAGTCGCCGAGGTCGCGGCGCTCCTTGATCCGCGCCATGACCAGGACGGCGTAATCGGTCGCGAGGCCGAAGATGACCGCGAAGAGGAAGACCAGGCTGGTCACCTCGACCGCGGCCGGGCCGGTGTAGTCGAGCAGCCCGTCGAGCCAGCCCTCCTGGAAGGCGAGGACGAGGATGCCGAGCGTGGCGCCGAGGGTCAGCGCGTTCATCAGCAGCGTCTTCAGCGGCAGCAGCACGGACCCGGTGAGCAGGAAGAGGACGACCAGGGTGGTGATGGCGATGATCGCGACCACCGCGGGCGCGTGCTCGGCAAGGCTCTCCTTCTGGTCGATGAAGCGAGCGGTGTTGCCGGAGACCAGGGCGGAGGTGCCGGTCGGCGGCTCGAGGGTGCGGATCGCCTGCACGGAATCCTGGGAGGCGCCGTCCAGCGCCGGCCCGCCGAGCGCGAAGTTGGCGAAGGCGGCATTCCCGGACGCGGCGGCGAACGGCGCGCCGCCGACCACGCCCGGCACCGCTTCGACGTCTTGTCTGAACGCCGCCAGCTGCGCCGGAGCTGCGCGTCCGTCGACGGCGACGGTGACCGCCTCGGTCACGTCGCGCGGGTAGTGCGCTTCGACGTAGCGGTAGGCGTCGTAGGACGGCTGGCCGGGCGGCACCGCTTCGGCGCTCGGGCCGGTCAGGGTCGTCCAGAGCAGCGGCGCCGCCGCGGCGAGCATCAGCGCCGAGCTGGCCAGCGCGGTCGCGACGGGCCGCCGCATGACCCCGCGCGCCAGCCGATACCACCCGTCCGAGGTATCGGAGACGGCGGGGCCGCGGCGGATCGAGAGAGCGTCGATGCGCGTGCCGAGCAGGGCCAGGAGCGAGGGCACGACGAGGATCGCGATCAGCGCCGAGAGCAGTGCGACCGCGGTTCCGGCGACCGCCATCGAGTAGAGGAAGCGCTGTGGCATCACGATCAGCGCGGCCATCGCGGCGGCGACCGTCAGCCCGGAGAAGAGCGCCGTGCGCCCGGCGGTCCGCACGGTGCGTACGTGAGCCTCGCGGCTGTGACCGTGCATGGCGAGCTCCTCCCGGTAGCGCGAGACGAGCAGCAGCGCGTAGTCGACCGCGAGGCCGAGGCTGAGGCCGGTGGCGATGTTGAGCGCGAACAGCGAGGTGTCGGTGAAGCCGGCCATGATCCGCAGCACGAGCAGGGTCCCGACGATCGAGATCACCCCGATCAGCAGCGGGATCGCTGCGGCGACGACGCCGCGGAAGACGAAGAGGAGCAGCAGGGCGAGGATCGGGAAGGCGATCAGCTCGGACTTGGTCAGGTCCTCTCGGGTCTGGTCGTTCGTCTCGTTGAAACCCGGTGCGAAGCCGCCCATCGCGACGTCGAGGCTGCTCCGCGCGGCGATCGGCGCCACCGCCTCGGCGGCGAGGCCGCCCGTGTCCTCGATGTCGGGCGTGTCGAGGTGCGCCGAGAGCACCAGTGAGCGGCCGTCGCGAGCGATCAGCCGGACGCCCGCGGTCCGGTCGCGCAGGGGGTTGACGACCTGGCCGACGTGGTCGACCCGGCCGATCTCGCGGCTGAGGCGGCCGACCTCGCGCCGCACCGCCGGGCTCGCGACGTCGAGCCGGCCGCCGCTCGGGTCGCGCACGACGAGGACGATCGCCGGGTTGGGGTCGAAGCCGAGCCGATCGGTGAGCAGCGCGGTCGCCCGCTCGCTCTCCGAGGCGCTGTCCGTGAAGCCGGCCGCCTTCAGATGGCTCTCGACGTCTTTGCCGATCGCTCCGGCCGCCAGGACGAAGAGCGCCACGAGGACGAGGACGAGCTTCGGGCGCTTCCAGGTGAGGTCGGCGATCCGGGTCATCTGACTACCTCCAACGCTTCGGCGGGGCGGGGCGTGAGATCGGGGCGACTGTACCAGAATCCAAAGTAAACACTTTGAATCTCCAATTAACCCGCTAGAATCGAGCCGATGAGCCGTCGCAACTACGGTCAGTCCTGCAGCGTCGCCGGCGCGCTCGACCGAATCGGCGAGCGCTGGTCGCTGCTGATCGTGCGCGAGCTGCTGCTCGGGCCGCTGCGCTTCTCGGACCTCGCCCGCGGCGTCGGCGGCGCCCCGACCGACGTGCTGACCAAGCGCCTGCGCGACCTCGAGGCCGACGGCGTCGTCACCCGCCGCCGGCTCGACCCGCCCGCGGCGACCACCGTCTACGAGCTGACCGAGCTGGGCCGGGACCTCGAGCCGCTGCTCGTCGAACTGGGGCGGTGGGGCCTCAACTTCTTCCAGGTCGAGGACGCCGACGGGATCGAACCCTCCTGGCTGCCGAACTCGCTGCGGGTGATCCTGCGCCCGCCCCCCGAGGCGAGGCTGACGGTCCAGCTGTGTAGCGAGGGGCAGGCCTTCCGCCTGCGGGTCAAGGACGGCGCGATCGCCGCTGCGCGCGGCGAGGCGGAGAACCCCGACCTCACGCTGTCGGGCGCGCCTCGGGACGTGATCACGGCGTTGGTCGCGGGGGAGGCGGGGGGGCAGGGTGTCGAGATCGAAGGCAGCCGCGACGCGCTCGAGCAGCTGCGCGCGATGGTCGACCTCCCCGAGCGACTGCGGGACGAGGCGCTCGAATCAGTCGTCGTGTCTAGCGCGTAGGCGACTACCGGCTCGCCGAGCATCGTCTCGCGGATCGGGCTCATGCCGAGCCGAGTTGTCCCGGTTCAGTAGGCATCTCGAAATCGCGTTAGCCAGCCATATGAATAGTTAACACCAAAAAAATTGATCTAACAGTAAACTCAATTCAAAGTCTGGGGTTTTGCGCCCAGTGGTTCCGCCATTAGATAACGGGGGACGGTTATGGTTGCACGGGAGCTGTTCGGTCGTATATCGATAGCGTCGGTCGGGGGGCTTGCCATCTGTGTGCTGATCATGTGGGCTCCGAATGCAGGGGCCGCCACTTGGACGATTCAGACGACTCCGAACGCCAGTGGTGCCGAACACAGCGCACTGTATGACATCGCCTGCAAAGGAAGTGCGACCACTGCTTGCTTCTCCGTGGGGAAAGAAACTGCAAGTGGAGGAAACAGCGCGCCGTACATACAGCTCTGGAACGGAAGCACCTGGGCAAATCAAACTGCGGCCGTACCAGCAGAATCGACCGCAGGGGAATTGCAGTCGGTCGATTGCTTTCCGGAACTGATATTTGAAAAGCTGTTCTGCTTCGCCGCCGGCTCTTATACCAGCGGTGGTGTAACCCGTGTCCTAATCGAGAACTCCACAGTCAACGGCAACTGGTCTTTAAACACGACCGAACACCCAGAAGGTGCAAGTGAATCGGCCTTCCGGGGAATCTCCTGCAGGGTGTCGCTTCTCACCGCCTGTATGGCTGTCGGATACAGCGTCAAAAGCGGTGTCAAAACCGCCCTGGTAGAGAAGTTGTCGGAATCGCAATGGACGGTTCAGGCGATTCCAACCCCCGCTGGCGCGACCTCAAGCGAACTGCACGGCGTGGATTGCCCTACGACGACCTTCTGTATGGCGGTCGGCAGCTACGCCCTTAGCCTCAGCGAACCACAGTGGGCTTGGTCAGCGACCTGGGACGGAAGCGCGTGGACGCTTCGGACCGTCTCGAAACCAGCAAGCTCCTTGCGCAGCACCCTCCTCGACGTCTCCTGCAGTAACGCTTCGAGCTGCACGGGTGTGGGGGGCTACCGGAACAGCAGCAACGTCCAGCTTTCATTCGTGCAACGTTGGAACGGATCTTCTTGGTCTCACCAGAGCAGTCCGAATCCGGCTGGCTCGACCAATACCGTGTTCCAGAACGTCTCCTGTGTCGCAGGGGCTCCCTGTGTCGCGGTCGGCGACTGGAACAACGGAAAAATGTGGCAGCCGATGGCTCAGGAATGGAATGGCAGCGCCTGGGCCCTGGATACGACCCCGACTCCCGAAGGGGCTACCTTTTCCTTGCTCGAGGGAGTTGCCTGCCGGACTGGGTGCTTGGCAACCGGGTGGTACACCGATTCAGGTGGAAAAAACAAGACTCTCGGCGAGACCCGCTAGGTCTGGAGAGGGTCCGCTAAGACAGCTCGGTGCCGTCGTAGATCTTCTTGACGTGCACGGTGCCCGGCGGCGAGGCCTCGATGCAGAGGCGGCAGAGGACGCACTCGTCGAGGTTCTCCTCGACCACGTCGACGCGACCGCCCGCGTCGCGGTAGATGTCGACCGGGCAGACTTCCTCCAGCTTGGCGGCGAGCGTCGCGTCGGAGGCGACCGACTCGTCGACCTCGACCTCGATGAAGACCTTGTTCAGCTGCTCGGCCATCAGGCTGCGACCCCCAGCTTCTCCTTGACCGCGTCCGGTATCTCGTCGATCCGCTCGACGACGCGGATGCCGGCCGCTTCGAGCCGGGCGATCTTCTCGGTCGCGGTGTCCTCCTTGCCCTCGACGATCGTGCCCGCGTGGCCGAAGCTCATCCCCTTCATCTCCTCGTCGTCCATGAACTTGCCGGCCATGAAGGCGACGATCGGCAGGCGGCTGTCGTTCTCCTTGACCCACTCGGAAAGCTGTGCCTCCATGCGCCCGCCCGGCTCGGTGTAGATCACGATCGCCTGGGTCTGCTCGTCGGCCTCGAAGTAGGGCATCAGCTCGGCGTAGGCGGAGCCGATGATGGCGTCGCCGCCGATCGAGATCGCGGTCGAGACGCCGAGCCCCGCCTGGGTCAGCGAGGATGAGATCTCGGTCGTCATCCCGCCCGAGCGGCTCATCACGCCGACCGGCCCTGGGGCGTAGGCCTTGGCCGCGTCTTTGGCGGGGCCGCCGATGCCGCCCATCTTGCAGACCTCGGGGACGATCAGGCCGAGGCAGTTGGGGCCGATGATCCGCGCCCCGCGCATGTCGGCCAGCTCGACCATCTGGGCGACGTCGCGGCGCGGCACGCGCTCGGTGACGATCACGATCAGCTTGACCCCGTTCTCGATCGCCTCCAGCACGGCGTCCTTGGTGAAGGCGGGGGGGACGGTGACGACCGAGCCGTCGATCGGGCCACCGTGGTGCTCGACCGCCTGGGCGACGGTGTCGAAGACCGGCACGCCGTGGACCTCGCGACCCTTGCGGCCCGGCGTCACGCCGCCGACCACCTTGGAGCCGTAGTCGAGGCACTCGCGAGTCAAGTTGACCGCCTCGCGCCCCGTGATCCCCTGGACGATGAAGGTGGTGTCCTTGCTCAGCAGGATGCTCATACCGTCCTCCCGGGCGGCTTATTGACGCTATGCGTCAGGAAGACGCCCCGCGTCATGCCGGCGCCCCCTGGATCTTCGCGACGGCGCGGCCGGCGGCCTCCCACATCGAGACCGAGCGGTCGCAGTACTCGACCCCGTAGCTGTCGAGGATCTTGAAGCCCTCCTCCTCCCAGGCGCCCGGGATGCGGAAGATCGCGATCGTCTCGGCCGGGTCCTTGCCGAGCTCGAGGCAGGCCTTGATCACGCCCCGGGCGACGATGTCTACCCGCGTGTTGGAGACGATCGACATCATCACCGCGATCTTCTCGACGCCGTCCTTCTGCAGCACCTCTTTCGCCAGGCCGCAGGCCTTGGCTACCGACGGGTTGCCGCCGATCTCCGAGTAGTTGGCCGGCTTGCCGCCCTGGCTGCGGACCGCGTCGGTGAGGGTCAGCGAGCCGCCGCCGGCGCCGATCACGAGGCCGAGGTTGCCCTCGAAGCCATGGTCCTTGCCCTGGATCACGCCGCGGTGGTCGGCGGCGTCGATCGCGGCGACGTTGCGCTCGAAGTCGGACGGCTCGTAGGTCTCGCGCGTGTCGTCCTCGGCGATCTCGAGGTGCTTTCGCAGCAGCGTCTTCTGGCGCCCGACCGCCTCGTTCTCCATCTCCATGTGGGCGTCGAGGGCGACGAAGCTGCCGTCGGTCAGCTCGGCCAGCGGGTTGATCTCGGCCAGCGTCATGTCGTAGTCACGGAAGAGCCGGGCGAGGCGGGCGAGGATCGGGGTCGCGCGCTGCAGCTGCTTGCCGGTGACGCCCGTCGCGGCAACCGCCTGCTTGGCCTCGAAGTCGGCGATCGGCAGCAGGTTGGAGAGGTGACCGCGGCCGACGTGGTCGGGGTGGGTCTCGGCGACCTCCTCGATGTCGATCCCGCCCATGTCGCTGAACAGCATCAGCGGCCGCTTCGCGGTGCCGTCCCAGACGACGCTCGCGTAGTACTCCTGCTTGACCTCGGCTTTCGGGTCGACCAGGACGCCGCGCGGCATGTGGCCGTTGATCTCCAGCCGCAGGATCGCCTCGGCGTGCTCGGCCGCCTCGTCGGGCGTATCGGCGAACTTGACGCCGCCCGCCTTCATCCGGCCGCCGCTCAGCACCTGGGACTTGATCACGACCGGCCCGCCGATCTCCTCGGCGGCCGCCCTGGCCTCGTCGGCGGTCGTGCAGAAGCCGTACTTGGTGACGGGAATCCCCGCCAGCTCGACGATCTTGCGTGCCTCGTACTCGTAGAAGCGCATAGCGGCGCGGAACCCTATCCAAACGCCGGGGCGGTCACGGTTCGGCGGCCGGATCGGTCAGCGCGGCCACGTCCGCTTCGTCGACCGGGCGCCCGCGCGCGAGCTTCATCCTGATCAGGTCGTCCCGGCCGGCGACGGGGACTCGCACGCGGCCGACCGAGACGACCATCGCCCGCTTGCGCAGCTGCTCGTACGGCGCGGCACCCGGCGCCTCGTGCAGCACGTCGATGTCGCCGTGCCGCGTCCCGAACTGCCAGATCGTCGCCCGCGGCAGCATCGCCGCGTCGATATCGATCTCCTCCTGCCCGGGATTGAGCACCCGCGCCTCGAGCGAGCGCAGCGCCTCGGCGAGGCGGGCGAGGTTGCCCGGCTCCGGCTGCGGAATCACGTCCACGTCGTTCGTCATCCGCGGGCTGCCGTGCGTCTGCGCCGCGAGGCCGCCGACGAGGACGAAGTCGACGTCGTTCGCGGCAAGCGCCTCGAAGATGCGCTGCGGATCGAGTTCCCCCCGCGGGTCAGCCGCCACGGGCCTGCCGTCCAGCCTCGGCCAGCCGTGCTGCCAGGCGGTTCCACGAGATCGCCAGCTCCAACCGTTCCTCGGGACTGCGGCTCAGCGCCGAGCGAACGTGAAGCGGGTCGTGCTGCCCTGCGACCGGCTCCGAGCCGAGGGTCAGGCGCTCGCCCATCGCCGCCAGCAGCCGCTCGACGGTCTCCAGGGTCGGCGAGATCTCTCCGCGCTCGATTCGGCTGATCGCGGCCTGGTCGGTGCCGGCTCGGATCGCCAGCGACTGCTGGCTGAGGCACCGCCGTCGCCGCGCGCTCCTGACGATGTGGGCTGCATTCATAGAGGGTAGGACCATTATGCCTTAAAGGGCATATTCTGTGTGACTGCGCAGCAGCGAGCCCCACCGACGGGGTCGTCGTGACCGCCGTGAAGCTAGAGGTGAACGAGATTGGCGGCGTCGATGCTGCGCGTGACGCCGCGGAAGTCGACTACGAGCGGGGCGGTTGCGGCCACCGCCTCGTAGTCGACCTCGGGGTGGGCGGTGACGATCGCGACGGCGTCGGCGGCGCGCAGGCCCTCGTCGAGGTCGACGCAGTGCAGCTCCCGGCTGGTCAGCTCGGGGACGTGGGGGTCGTGGTAGGAGACCTCGCCGCCGAGCTCGCGCAGCAGGTCGATCAGCTTCAGCGAGGGCGACTCGCGGGTGTCGCCGATCCCCGCCTTGTAGCTGACGCCGAGCAGCAGGATGCTCGATCCCTTCACCGGCTTGCCGGCGTCGTTGAGCGCGCGCTGGATCCGTTCGGCGCAGAACGCCGGCTGCGCCTGGTTGACCTTGCCGGCCAGCTCGATGAACTCGGGGTAGAAGTCGCGCTCGCGGGCCTTGAAGGCGAGGTAGAAGGGGTCGACCGGGAGGCAGTGGCCGCCCATGCCCGGACCTGGATCGAAGCGCATGAAGCCGAACGGCTTGGTCGCTGCCGCGTCGACCACCTCCCAGACGTCGATCCCGAGCCGATCGCAGAGCTGCGCCAGTTCGTTGACGAGCGCGATGTTGACCGACCGGAAGATGTTCTCCAGGAGCTTGGCCAGCTCGGCCGTCTCGGGGCTGCTCAGCACGACCACCTGGTCGCAGATCTCCGCGTAGAGGTCGCGGGCGCGCTCCGCGCACGCCTCGGTGAGGCCGCCGACCAGCTTCGGCGTCGTGCGCACGGTGTAGTCGGTGCGGCCCGGGTCGATCCGCTCCGGCGAGAACGCCAGGTGGAAGTCGCGGCCGGCGGCCAGCCCCGACTCCTCGAGGATCGGCAGCAGCCGCTCGCGGGTCGTGCCGGGGTAGGTGGTCGACTCGAGCACGACCAGCTGCCCGGCGCGCAGCTCGCCCGATAACCCGGTCGCCGAGTCGAGCAGGTAGGTGAGATCCGGTTCGCGGGCGCTGGTCAGCGGCGTCGGCACGCAGATGATCACCGCGTCGCAGGCCGAGAGGTCGGCGTGGCGCGAGGTCGCCGTCAGCCGCTCGCGAAGCGGCCCCAGGGCGCTGTCGGGCACGTCCTCGACGTAGCTGCGCCCCTCGTTCAGCGCCTCTACCTTGCGGCTGTCGGTATCGAGGCCGACGATTTCATGTCCGGCCTCGGCGAAGGCCACCGCCAGGGGGAGGCCGACGTAGCCGAGGCCGATGATCCCGATCTTCATCGGCGGGAGTGTAGATCCCGGCGTCGGTGCGGCTAGCCGAACGGGGACTGTGGGAAATCCTTGACGGGGCGCATCGAGAACGGAACGGACGCCGTGCCCCGGTATACGGCGCGAACCAGGCCGCGCAGGTTGCGGCCGTAGCGGCTGCGGATCACCCCCGTGAAGATCCCGTTCTCGTCAGCCCGCGTCACCAGCCGCCTGCGCCACTTGCCCCGCTGCCAGACCTGGATCTTCACCTTGCCGCGCTGGCTGGTCGGGGTCCGACCCCAGAAGAAGAGTCCGTTCGGGCCAGGGTAGGAGACGAACGGGAAGCGGAAGGCGTAGAGGATGTCCTTCGGCTGGTCCTGCTCGAGGGTCGGCCCGCGAAAGTAGAGGCCCGCCTGGAGCGTTTCGCTGAAGGGCAGGTGCGGCTGGGACATCCTGTCGCGCAGGCTGAACCAGAAGAACACCCCAATTCTCGATTTCCAGGCTCGGTACAGCGCCTCCGCGACCCATCGCGTCGCGATCTTCATCTCCAGGCCGCCTGGATCCGGGGGGTTCGTGTCCCACGAGAGCTCGCCGATCCAGAGAGGCGTGCGCTTGAACATGCCCTTGATCCGCCCGGCGCGATCGGCGGCATCGAGCAGGACCCGCAGCTTCTCCAGGTCGCCCAGCTGGACGTCGTTGATGCCACCGGTGTGACTCGGGGCCCCGGTCGTGTACGGGTGGATGTCGAAGATGTCGAAGTGGACGCCCCCGCCGCAATCGCCCTTCATCGGCCGCGGCTGCCCGTGCCCCCGCATGCATAGGAGCAACCGGGTGAAGCGCATCGGTCCGATCGTGAAGGTGGGCACGGCGATCGGCCCGAGGCCACCGAGGATCACCACGTTGGACGGATCGACCGCCTTGATCGTCCCGTAGAAGACGTTCGCAAGGGTGCGATACAGGTCGGGCGAGACCGGGCGATCGCCGTCGAATTGCGGGTTGAAGTAGATGCTCAGGTTCGGCTCGTTGAGGCCCTGCCAGTACGAGACCCGTGGCAGGCCCGGCGTCTGACCGCTGTAGCGCCGCGCTGCGGCCGTCGCGAACGCGGCCAGAGCGGCGGGGTCGACGTCGCAGTTGTTGCCCAGCGTGGTGTGGCAGCGCTGCGCCCAGAGCGGCGCTTCCTCGATCATCGCGACCGGCACCAGCCCCGCCGCCACCGCCGACGTGACGCCCCGGTCCACTCGCTCCCAGTCGTAGTTCGGGTCGGCGTGGTTGTCGGGCTGCCAGCTTCCCGGCTGACTCCGAGGGGCGACTTCCGACCACTCGAAGGCGATCCGCGCGTAGGTGGCGCCGGCTTCCCTGACTCGCTGGAAGGCGAGCGGACTGTCTTCGTTGATCCCGGAGATGCCGGTGGCGAGGGGATTGGCCTGCGCGGCGGTCGGCTGCGCCGCGCTCGCCAGTACGCAGGCGGCCAGGGCCGCTCCCAGCCACCAGCGGAGGATGCCGGCGCTCCCGCGCCGTACTGAAACCGTCGACTTCACGAAGCGGGGCCGCTAGGCGGCAAGTCGTCTCCGACGCCAGGCGTACAGGGCGAAGCCGACGAGGGCGGCGAGGATCAGCAGCGGCAGGGCGATGCCCATCCCACCCGACTCCTCTGAGGAGCCGCTGACCTGCCGGACGATCTCGCTCAACGCCGATGAGCTGTCGACGTCGGCGCGGAAGCCGTCGCCCCGAGGCGCCGCGCCGGTCGGCGATGCGCCCTGCTTGGGCGGCGGGGCGGTGGTCGCGACGACCGTCGCGAGCTCCTGGCCCTCCGGTCCCTCGGATTGCAGCCGTCGAGCGTTGGTCGAGCCGAGCACCTGGCGCGGCGACCGATCCCGCGTCTTGCCGCGCTGCTTGGTCGTGGCCTGTCCCTTTGCCGTCGGGAAGGTCTCCGTGTACTGGTTGGCCGCGGAGTTCCCGGGCGGCACGACGTGCTCCGCCGACGCAGCCGACGGCAGTGCCAGAATCGCGACCGCCGCGATGAATCCGAGCTTGGCTTTGGACTTTTGCATGAGATCTGAGTCGGCGCGGAAATAGGATGCCCGCGACTTGCGAGCCCGTCCGTTCGCCTATCAATCAAACCAGATTGGAGCAGATTCGATTCGGTCTTCCGCTGCTTGGCCACCTGCCGCCCAAATCGAATTGGGAGCCGTGGCGGCCTGGCTGCTCGGCTTCAGCCTCGTCGCCTACCTCGGTCTCGACGGAGGCGGCTATGACCCGCTCGTCCACGATCGGGTTGGAATCGCAATTTGGGCGATCGTCCTGCTCGGAGTGCTGGCGGGCGCTCTTCCGCGGCGTGGCTTCGGCCCGACCGTGTGGATCGCGCTCGGCTTGCTCTGCGCCTTCGCTGCGTGGACCGCGCTCAGCCTGACCTGGACCGAGAGCGCGGAGAGGACCAGCGCCGAACTCGCCCGGATGGCGATGTACCTGGGCGTCTTCGTCCTCGGCCTCTTCCTCTACGACTCCAGGGGAGCGCGACGGATGGTCGGCGCGGTTGGCGCGGCGGTCGTCGTCGTCTCGATCGTCGCCCTGCTGTCCAGACTGCATCCGGCTTGGTTCCCGGAGGCGGACCAGACCGCGCAATTCCTGACCGGTGGGCGGGAACGGCTGTCATATCCGATTAATTATTGGAACGGCCTCGCCGCCCTGATCGCGATCGGATTGCCGCTGATGCTCGAGCTGGCGACCCGGTCGAAGGCCATCGCGCTCCGTGCGCTCGCGGCGGCGGCGCTGCCGGCGCTGGCGCTGACCGCCTTCCTGACCCTCTCGCGCGGGGGAATCGCTGCGGCGATCGTCGCCGTGGCGATCTTCATCGCCCTCACCTCAGACCGCCTGCCGAAGCTGTTGACCGTGCTCTTCGCGGGCGTCGGCAGCGCGATCCTGATTGCCGCCGCGGACAGCCGCGAGGCCCTTCAGGACGGGCTGGTGAACGCGGCGGCGCGGCAACAGGGGGACGAGATGGTCCCGCTCGTAATCCTGGTCTGCCTGGCGGTGGCGGCGGCGCAGGCCGGTCTCTGCTTCGCCCTGCAGAGGGGAACGCGGCCGAGCTGGACCATTCCCTCCCGTCGTCATGCCGCCGTCGCGACTGGCGTCGGCGTCCTGGTTGCGCTGGTTGCGCTCGCCTCGGTCGATGCCCCCGGCCGCGTCTCCGATGCCTGGGCGGAGTTCAAGCAGCACGAGGGGCCGGGCAGTGGGACCGAACGACTGACGAGCTTCGCCGGCCAGAGTCGCTACCAGCTGTGGGAGGAGGCGGCTGACCAGAACGCGAGCGAGCCGCTGACCGGGACCGGCCCGGGGACCTTCGAGTTCTGGTGGGCGCGCGAAGGTGAAGAAGCCGAAACCGTCCGCGACGCGCACTCCCTCTACATGCAGACCTTCGGAGAGCTGGGGATCGTCGGCCTCGCTCTCCTGATCGCGTTTCTGGTCAGCGTCTTCGCGGCCGGCGCGCGTGGCCTGATCCGGGCGAACCCCGACGTGAGGCCCCAAGTCGCGGCCGCGATCGCCGGCTGCGCCGCCTTCTGCATCACCGCGATCTTCGACTGGATGTGGCAGATCCCGGTATTGCCCGTGGCCTTGCTGCTCCTCGCCTCCGTTCTGGTCGCCTCGGGGGCGGAGCGCCCGAGGACTAGGCGGGGACTCGTCGCCGGCCTGCCGTTCCGCCTCGCCGTCGCGGCCGCGGCCGCGGCCGCTCTGGTGGCGATCGCGATCCCCTTTGCCTCGACCGCCCTTGTCCGGGAGAGCGAAGCGGACGTGCGCGACGGCGATCGACTCGGCGCACTCGAGGCGGCGAAGGACGCCCAGAACGTCCAGCCGAGCGCCGCCACGCCCCGGCTTCAGCAGGCGTTGATCCTCGAGGAACTCGGAGATCTCTCCGCTGCCCGCCTCGCCGCCGCGGCGGCGACCGAAAGGGAGTCGACGAACTGGCGCACTTGGTTCGTGCTCGCTCGGATCGAGGCAAGGCTGGGCGATGCCGACGCCGCCATCCGTGCCTACCGGCGGGCGAAGTCGCTCAACCCTCATTTCTCGCTCTTCGACCGCTGAAATACTTCGTCGCCGAACCGATCGAAAGGAATTTGATGAGCTCCTCGGGCCGTGCCGTTCTAGCGCTATCAGTCGCCATGCTGGCCGCTTCGGTCGGCGGCTGCGGGGAGACCGTGATCGATGACGCCAAGACCGAGGACGCGATCGAGCAAAACCTCGAAGAGTCGATCGGCAAGCGCATCAGCGCCGTCGACTGCCCGTCCGGGATCGAGGTCGAGAAGGGAAAGACCTTCGATTGCACGGTCACGCTCAGAGGGGGCGGGGAGGAAACGGCGGTCATGAAAATCCTCAACGACGACGCCGACATCGAACTCTCCCGGCTCCAGCCCGCCAAGTAAAGTGCGCCGAATGAGCCAGACCAGCACGGCCGACGCGCCGACCACCCACGCAAAGCTCCTCGACTGGGTCGAGGAGATCGCAGAGCTGACCCAGCCGGATGCCATCCATTGGTGCGACGGCTCCGCCGAGGAGTACGACTCGCTCGCCCAGGCCCTGATCGACGCGGGCACCTTCGAGCGGCTCTCCGACGCCAAACGCCCCAACTCCTACCTCGCTCTCTCCGACCCCGGGGACGTGGCCCGGGTCGAAGACCGCACCTTCATCTGCTCCGAGCGCGAGCACGACGCCGGGCCGACCAACAACTGGCGCGATCCGGCCGAGATGCGCGAGACGCTGCGCGGGCTCTTCGATGGCTGCATGCGCGGCCGCACGATGTACGTGGTGCCCTTCTCGATGGGGCCGCTCGGCTCGCCGATCGCCCACATCGGCGTTCAGCTGACCGACTCGCCCTACGTCGCGACGAACATGCGGATCATGACCCGGATGGGCTCGGCGGCACTCGAGGTGCTGGGTGCCGACGGCGAGTTCGTCCCCTGCGTGCATTCTGTTGGGATGCCGCTCGTCGACGGAGCCGAGGACGTGCCCTGGCCCTGCAACGAGGACAACAAGTACATCGTCCACTACCCGGAGACGCGTGAGATCTGGTCGTTCGGCTCTGGCTACGGCGGCAACGCTCTGCTCGGCAAGAAGTGCTTCGCGCTGAGGATCGCCTCGGCGATGGCGCGCGACGAGGGCTGGCTCGCCGAGCACATGCTGATCCTCAAGTTGACCTCGCCGGAGGGGGAGGTCAAGTACATCACCGGCGCCTTCCCCTCGGCCTGCGGCAAGACCAACTTGGCGATGCTGATCCCGACCCTGCCCGGCTGGAAGGTCGAGACCGTCGGCGACGACATCGCCTGGATGAAGTTCGGCGACGACGGCCGCCTCTACGCCGTCAATCCCGAGGCGGGCTTCTTCGGCGTCGCCCCCGGGACCGGCGAGGCGACCAATCTCAACGCGATGCGGACGATCGAGCGCAACTCGATCTTCACCAACTGCGCCAAGACCGACGACGGCGACGTCTGGTGGGAGGGGATGACCGAGGAGCCGCCCGCCCACCTGATCGACTGGCACGGTGAGGACTGGACGCCCGAGTCCGACCGCCCGTCGGCGCATCCCAACGCCCGCTTCACCACCCCCGCCTCGCAGTGTCCGACGATCGCCCCCGAGTGGGAGGACCCGGCCGGCGTGCCGATCGACGCCTTCCTCTTCGGCGGCCGTCGCGCGACCACGGTGCCGCTCGTCCACGAGGCGTTCGACTGGGAGCACGGCGTCTTCCTCGGCGCGACGATGTCCTCCGAGAAGACGGCTGCCGCCGCCGGCAACGTCGGCGAACTGCGTTTCGACCCGATGGCGATGCTGCCCTTCTGCGGCTACGACATGGCCGACTACTTCTCCCACTGGCTGAAGGTCGGCGAGCGCGACGGCGCACAGCTGCCGCGGATCTTCTACGTCAACTGGTTCCGCAAGGACGACGAGGGCAAGTTCCTCTGGCCGGGCTTCGGCGAGAACAGCCGTGTCCTGGAGTGGGTCTTCCGCCGCTGCGAGGGCAGCGCCGAGGCGCGCGAGACGCCGATCGGCCTGCTCCCCGAGGAGGGCTCGATCGACACGACCGGGCTGAACGTCTCCGAGGAGCAGATGCGCCAGCTGCTCTCGGTAGACGAGGAGCTGGTCCGCCAGCAGCTCCCGCAGGTCAGGGAGCACCTGGACAGGTTCGGCGACCGTCTCCCGCGGCAGCTCCGCGAGCAGCTTGAGGCGCTCGAAGCCCGCCTCGGCTAGCGGCAGTAGCGCCGGCTACAGCCCGTAGCTGTCAGCCAGCTCCGGGTCCTTCTGCGCGAGCATCTCGGCGAGCTCGACCATCACCTTGCACTGCTTCCAGGTCGCGTCGTCCTGCATCTTGCCGTCGATCATGTGGACGCCGCGGCCGTCGGGGATAGCCTCGAGCACCTTCTTGGCGAACTTGACCTCGTCCGGCGGCGGGCTGAAGACCTTCTTTGCGATCCCGATCTGCACCGGGTGCAGCGACCAGGCGCCGACGCAGCCGAGCAGGAAGGCGGCGCGGAACTGGGTCTCGCAGCCGGCCGTGTCCTTGATGTCGCCGAAGGGGCCGTAGAAGGGCAGGATCCCGGTCGAGGCGCAGGCGTCGACCATGCGGGCGATCGAGTAGTGCCAGGGGTCCTGCTGGGCGGTGATCCGGTCGGCCTCGGGATTCTCTGGATCGGCCGGGTCCTCCATCGAGCGGTAGCCGGGGTGGCCGCCGCCGACCCGGGTCGTCTTCATCCGCCGTGAGGCGGCGAGGTCGGCCGGGCCGAAGCTCATCCCCTGCATGCGCGGGCTGGCCGCGGCGATCTCCTCGACGTTGACGACGCCCTGCGCGGTCTCGAGGATCGCGTGGACGAGGATCGGCCGGTCGAGCCCGGCCTTCGCCTCGAGCTGGGCCAGCAGCCGGTCGACGTAGTGGATGTCCCAGGCGCCCTCGACCTTGGGCACCATCACGACCTCGAGCTTCTCCCCGATCTCGCCGACCAGGGTGGTCAGGTCGTCGAGCACCCAGGGGCTCTCCAGCGAGTTGATCCGCGTCCACAGCGAGGTCTGCCCGAAGTCCGACTCCTTGGCCGCCTTGATCAGCCCCTGGCGCGCTGCCTCCTTGCGGTCGGCGGGGATCGCGTCCTCGAGGTTGCCGAGCAGGATGTCGGTCTTGGTCGCGATGTCGGCCGCCTTGGCGACCATCTTCTCGTTCGAGAAGTCGAGGAAGTGGATCATCCGCGAGGGCTTGACGGGGATCTCGCGCAGCGGCTCCGGCGCGCCCATCGCCTGCGGCTGGAAGAAGTCTCTGGGGTTTCTCAAGCTGCTCCTCGGGTCGGATCGTCAGTCGGGGCCCCGTTTGCGGGGCTCGGAAATCTAGCCCACCGGTGCCGGAAACCGGCGCCTACCGAAAATACGTCAACAAACTTGGACGTTTATATTCTTCCACTCTGGCCGAAAGGTCGGTAAAAGCTCGCAGTCTGCGGCTTTCGACTTTGTGCTGCTCAGGGGGTGGCAACGGTTTCCCGGCATTGCACCATGGCAACGCCCCGACCCCGCATCCACGGGCGCTCGATCCTGCTGGGAGACGCCAAGCTGCACGTCAAGGGCGTCACCTACGGCACCTTCCGCCCGTCCGCGGAGTCGCCGTTCCCACCCGCCGACCGGGTGAGGGCGGACTTCGAGGCGATGGCGGCCGCGGGCGCGAACAGCGTCCGCACGTACCTGCCGCCGCCCCTCTGGCTCCTCGACCTGGCGCAGGAGCACGGCCTGCACGTCCTGGTCGGGCTGGCCTGGGAGCAGCACGTCGCCTTCCTCGACGATCCCGACAGGGCGACCTCGATCGCCGCCCGCGTCGCCGACCAGGCCCGGGCCTGCGCGGGGCACCCGGCGGTGCTCGCCTACGCGGTCGGCAACGAGATCCCCGCCCCGATCGTCCGCTGGCACGGCAAGCGCCGGGTCGAGGACTTCCTCGAGCGCCTCCACTGGGCGACCAAGGAGGCCGACCCCGGCGGCCTCGTCACCTACGTCAACTACCCCTCGACCGAGTACCTCGAGCTGCCGTTCCTCGACCTTGCCGCCTTCAACGTCTTCCTCGAGCGGGAGCGGACCTTCGAGTCCTACCTGGCGCGCCTCCAGAACCTCTCCGGGGACCGGCCGCTGCTGATCGCCGAGGTCGGCACGGACAGCCTGCGCAACGGCGAGGGGGCGCAGGCCGAGGCGCTGGAGTGGCAGGTCCGCCACGCCTTCGGAACCGGCGCGGCCGGCGTCTTCGTCTTCTCCTGGACGGACGAGTGGCACCGCGGCGGTCACGACGTGACCGACTGGAGCTTCGGCATGGTCGACCGCGAGCGGCGCGCGAAGCCCTCGCTCGCGGCGCTTCGCGACGCCTTCGCGGCGGCGCCGTTCTCGGCCGGCGGCCCCTGGCCTCGCGTCTCGGTCGTCGTCTGCACCCACAACGGCGAGGCCACGCTCTCGCAGTGCCTCGATCGGCTGCGGGCGCTCAGCTACCCCGACTTCGAGACGATCGTCGTCGACGACGGCTCGACCGACCGCTCGGCGGAGATCGCCCGCGAGCAGGGCGCGACGCTGGTCCAGACCGAGCACCGCGGGCTCAGCTTCGCCCGCAACGCCGGCGTCGCCCGGGCGAGCGGGGAGATCGTCGCCTTCCTCGACGACGACGCCTATCCCGACCACGACTGGCTCCACTACGTCGCCGCGTCGCTGCGCGACCCGGGCCACGCCGGCATGGGCGGGCCCAACATCCCGCCCGAGGACGACGGCCTGGTCGCCGAATGCGTCGCCGCCGCGCCCGGCGGGCCGATCCACGTGTTGATCTCCGATCGCGAGGCCGAGCACGTCCCGGGCTGCAACATGGCCTTCCGCAAGGACGCCCTGGAGGAGATCGGCGGCTTCGACGAGCGCTTCCGGGCCGCCGGCGACGACGTCGACGTCTGCTGGCGCCTGCAGGAGCGCGGCCGCACCCTGGGCTTCAGCGCCGGCGCCGTCGTCATGCACAGGCGGCGCGACTCGATCGGCCGCTACCTCAAGCAGCAGTACGGCTACGGCAAGGCCGAGGCCCTGCTCGAGCGCAAGTGGCCCGGCCGCTACAACAGCGCCGGCTCCTCACGCTGGTCGGGCCGGATCTACGACTCGCCGGCGCATGGGGCGGGGCGGCGGCGGGCGATGGTCCGCTACGGGACCTGGGGAAGCGGCCTCTTCCAGTCGATCTACGAGCCCGCCCCGGGGGCGATCTCCGGTCTGCTGCTCGCCCCCGAGTCGCTGCTGGCGATCGCGGCGCTGGGCGCCGTCGCGGCGCTCGGCCTCGCCTGGACGCCGCTGCTCGTCGCGGCGCCGCTCTTCCTGGCCGCCGCCGCGGCTGTGGTGTGGCGGGCGCTGGCCGGCGGCTGGCGGGCCAACCGCCCGGTGCCGGGCCGCTCGCGGCTCGAGACGCTGACGCGTCGCGGCTTGACCGCGACACTCTTCCTGCTGCAGCCGCTCGCCCGCCTGGCCGGCAGACTCCGCAACGGGCTCACGCCGTGGCGCCGCCGCCTGCGGCCGGAGGCGGCCTGGCCGCGCCCCCGCAGCGTCGAGATCTGGAGCGAGCGCTGGCGCGGCGCCCAGGAGCGGATCCAGGAGCTCCAGGACGCGCTCGCCGCCCGGGGTGGGCTGGTGCGCAGCGGCGGCCCCTTCGATCGCTGGGACCTCGACCTGAAGGCCGGGCCCTTCGGCGGGGTCAAGATCCGCACCGCGGTCGAGGAGCACGGCTCCGGCAGGCAGCTGATGCGGGCACGGGTCTGGCCGCGGGCCTCGGCCGGCGGCGCGATCGGCGTCGCGCTGCTCGCCTTGCTCGCGGTCGCGGCCCTGCTCGACGGCCAGACCGGGGCGGGGGCGGCGATCGGCGTCGCGACCGCGCTGGCGGTGGCGCTGGGCGTGGAGGGAACCGGTACGGCGATGAGCCTGGCCCTGGCCGAGTTGCGGCGGATGGCGGACGAGCAGCCTGCCGAGGAGGCGAACGACGCCGCCGCCCTGCCGGCCGAGCCGGACGACCCGCCGGAGCCGCCGCGACGCCCGCTGCCGCCCGTCCCCGTCAAGGCCGCCGCCGTCGTCCTGCGGCCGGGTGCCCCGGGGCGGAACGTCGGGGGGCCGCGCCGGTGAGCCTCAGCGGCCCGATCCGGATGCGCAGCGGCCGGCCGGGCGGTGCCGGGGGGCGCAGGCAGAAACGCAAGCGCGACCGGGCCGGCGCCTGGGAGCTGTGGAAGACCCTGCCGCGGGTTCGGCCCTACCTGCGCCCCTACCGCAGGCTGCTGATCGGGGTTATGTCCCTGACCCTGGTGACGGCCGTGCTCGGACTGGCCGAGCCGTGGCCGCTGGCAGTGATCCTCAACCAGGTGCTCAGCGAGCAGGAGCCGGGTGGGATCGTCGAGTTCCTCTTCGGCAGCGACCCGACCACCTGGATCGTGCTGGTCTCGATGGTCACCGCCCGCTTCCTGATCATCGCGGTCGGCAACGGCTTCACCGTGCTCAGCCATTACTTCGGCTCCAAGGCGGAGCAGAACATGGTGATGGACCTGCGCAGCGACCTCTTCGCCCACGTCCAGCGCCTCTCCTTCACCTTCCACGACCAGCGCCAGACCGGGGCGCTGATGAGCCAGATCAACCTCCAGGCCGCCTCGGTGGGCAACATCGTGATGGTCGTCCCGCCGATCGCCGAGGCGACTCTGACCCTGGTCGGGATGCTGATCATCGCGACCCTGATCGACTGGCAGCTGGCGCTCCTCTCGCTGCTGGTCATCCCGCCGCTCTACTGGTCGTTCGGGACCTACGGCGCGCGGATCGTGCCGCGCCTGCAGAAGGTCCAGCAGCTCGAGTGGCGCTCGCTCTCGATCGTCCACGAGGCGGTCGCGATGCTGCGCGTGATCGTCTCCTTCGGCCGCGAGGACCACGAGCACCGCCGCTTCCGCGAGCAGGGCCAGACCGCCGTCGACGAGCGGGTCAAGCTGACGGTCAGCCAGAGCCTCTACACGCTCTGGGTCCAGACGGCGACGGCGGCCGGCACCTCCCTGGTGCTCGGCGTCGGCGCCTGGCACGTGATCCAGGGAAAGATCTCGGTCGGCGAGCTGATCGTGCTGATGACCTACATCTCCTCGGTCTACAAGCCGCTGGAGCAGATCAGCACGACGGTCGGGATGATCCACGAGGAGCTGGTCCAGTTCAACGCCTCGCTGAACCTGCTGGACACCGATCCGGAGGTGAAAGAGAAACCGGACGCGATCGACCTCGGCAGGGCGCGCGGGCGCCTCACCGCCCGCGGGGTCGGCTTCTCCTATCAGGGCCGCGAGAACACCCTCGCCGACGTCTCCTTCGACGCGCAGCCGGGCGAGCGGATCGCCGTGGTCGGGCACACCGGCGCCGGGAAGAGCACCCTGATGAGCCTCCTGATCCGCTTCTACGACCCGCGCGAGGGGAGGATCGAGATCGACGGGGTCGACATACGCGACCTCAAGCTCGCCTCGCTGCGCGAGCAGATCAGCGTCGTCCTCCAGGACCCGCTGCTCTTCTCGGGGACGATCGAGGAGAACATCCGCTACGGCCGGCTCGACGCCACGCCGGAGCAGATCCGGGACGCCGCCCGGGCGGCCAACGCGCACGACTTCATCGAGGGCCTGCCGGCCGGATACGACACCGTGCTGGGCGAGCGCGGCGCGCAGATCTCCGGCGGCGAGCGTCAGCGCATCTGCGTTGCCCGGGCCTTCCTCAAGGACGCCCCGATCCTGATCCTCGACGAGCCGACCTCCTCGATCGACTCGCGGACCGAGGGCGTGATCCTCGACGCGCTCGACGACCTGATGCAGGGGCGGACCTCGTTCATGATCGCCCACCGCCTCTCGACCGTCCGCCACGCCGACCAGATCCTCGTCATGGAGCTGGGCCGGATCGTCGAGCGCGGCACCCACGAGGAGCTGCTCCTCGAAGACGGCGTCTACCGGCAGCTGCACGACGCGCAGACGCGCGAGCGCGCCCGGCGCGGCACTCAGCCGGCGGAGCTGGCCGCGGTCAGCTGGCGACAGGTGGGGGAGGGCTGATGTCGGCGCCGGCGCAGCGGAAACGTCCGAAGATCGTCCTGCTGGGGATGATGACCAAGATGCCGGTGGCCGGCGTCGTCTGGCAGAACCTCCACTACATGCTGGGCTTCGAGCGGCTCGGCTACGAGGCGTACTACGTCGAGACCCACGCCCGCACGCCCTCGATGCTGATGAGGGACGAGGCCGACGACAGCTCGGCGCTCGCCGCGGAGTACATCGCCGCGATCATGCGGCGCTTCGGCCTCGCCGACCGCTGGGCCTTCCGCGCCCTGCACGACGACGGCCGCTGCTTCGGGATGAGCGAGCTCCAGCTGGAGCGCCTCTACGGGTCGGCCGAGCTGCTGATCAACCTGCACGGCGGCACGCAGCCGCTGCCGGAGCTGGCGGCCGGCGGCCGGCTCGTCTACCTGGAGACCGACCCCGTCCAGCTGCAGCTCGAGCTGAGCCACGGCGTGCGGGAGACGGTCGACTTCCTCGAGCCGCACTGCGCCTTCTTCACCTTCGCCGAGAGCTGGGGCAGGCCCGACTGCGGCCTGCCGGCGCAGGAGCGCTTCCGCTTCGTCCCGACCCGGCAGCCGGTGCTGATCGACCTCTGGCCCGACCGCTCCGCGCAGCCCGCCGCCGTCTTCACGACGATCGGCAACTGGCGGCAGGAGTGGCGCGACGTGACCTTCGCGGGCGAGCGCTACACCTGGAGCAAGCACCACGAGTTCCTCAAGCACCTCGACCTGCCCGAGCGGACCGGGCAGGCGTTCGAGCTGGCGCTGAGCAGCTGCGAGCCGCAGGAGCGCGAGATGCTGGGCGAGAGGGGCTGGCGGGTGCGGGACGGCCTCGAGGTCTCCGGCTCGATCGACCGCTACCGCGACTACGTCGGGTCCTCGCGGGGCGAGTTCACCGTCGCCAAGGACCAGAACGTGCGCCTGCGGACCGGCTGGTTCAGCGACCGCAGCGCCACCTACCTCGCCTCGGGCCGGCCGGTCGTGACGCAGGACACCGGATTCGGCAGCGCCCTGCCGGTCGGCGAGGGACTGTTCGCCTTCGCCGATCCGGACTCCGCCGCGGCGGCGATCGCCGCTGTCGACGCCGACTACGCGCGCCACGCGCGGGCCGCCAGGGATCTGGCCCGCGAGCACTTCGCGCACGAGCCGGTGCTCGGCGCGATGCTCGACGAGCTCGGCGTCGCCAGGACGAGAACGCCCTCGGCGCGGCCGCAGCCGGTCCTGCCGCTCGAGCTGGAGCTCGAGCCCGTCTCGCGCAGGCCGACCACCCTGCCGCGGGCGACGGTCGAGGCCGCGCAGCGGAGCCCCGTCGCGGTCCACGAGGACGCGCCGCCGCTCGGCCCCGACAGCGCCAGCGTCGTCGTCGTCACCCACGACGGCCTGCCGTTCACGCGCCTCTGCCTCGCGAGCGTGCTCGCGAACACGGCCGACCGGGACTTCGAGCTGATCCTCGTCGACAACGGCTCGCGCGACGGGACCGCGGCCTACCTGGCCAAGCTGGCCGAGCGCGACGCGCGGGTGCGGGTCCTGCTCAACGGCCGCAACGCCGGCTTCGCCGCCGCCTGCAACCACGGCCTCGCGGTCGCCGGCGGCGAGCACCTCGTCCTGCTCAACAACGACACGATGGTGCCGCCCGGCTGGCTCGACGGCCTGCTCCGCCATCTCGAGAACCAGGGTGTCGGTCTGGTCGGCCCGGTCACCAACCGGATCGGCAACGAGGCCGAGATCCAGGCCGACTACAGGACCTGGGGGGAGTTCCTCGAGCTCGCCCGCGGCCGCGCCGAGGCCCACCGCGGCGAGTGGCTGGAGGTGAGGACCCCGGCGATGTTCTGCCTGGCGATGCGGCGCGGGACCCACCTGCGGATCGGGCCGCTCGACGAGCGCTACGAGGTCGGCCTGCTCGAGGACGACGACTACGCCGACCGCGCCCGCCAGGCGGGCTACCAGCTGCGCTGCGTCGAGGACGTCGTCGTCCATCACTTCGGCGAGGCCTCGTTCGGGAAGCTCGTGCCGGGCGGCGAGTACGGCCGCATCCTGAGGGAGAACCAGCGGCGCTACGCGGAGAAGTGGGGCCGCGAGTGGGAGCCTTACGGCCGCCGCCCGAACCCGCGCTACGAGCGCGAGGCCGACCATCTGCGCGAGACCGTGAAGGCGACGGTTCCGGCGGGCGCGACCGTGCTGGTGATCAGCCGCGGCGACGAGCGGCTGCTGGAGCTGAACGGCCGCCGCGCGCTCCACTTCCCGCAGGCGGCCGACGGCACCTGGGCCGGCCATCACCCTGCCGACAGCGACGAGGCGATCGACCATCTGGAGGCGCTGCGCGCGCAGGGGGCCGAGTACCTGGTCGTGCCGCCGACGTACGACTGGTGGCTCTCGCACTACGACGGCCTGCAGACCCACCTCGCCACCCGCTACCGGGCGGTCGTCCGCGACGAGCGCGCCGGCGCGATCTACAGCCTGAGCGCGGAGGGATCGCCGTGAGCGCGGCCGTCTCGATCGTCGTGCCCGTGCACGGCCGCGCGGCGCTGACGCGGCGCTGCCTCGACGCGCTGCTCGCCGACCTGCCGGCCGACTGCGAGGCGGTCGTCGTCGACGACGCCTCCACCGATTCGACCCCGCAGCTGCTCGCGGGCTACGGCGAGGCGATCCGGACGCTCGCGATGCCCGTCAACGCGGGCTACGCGACCGCCTGCAACGCGGGCGCCTCGGTCGCCCGGGGCGAGCTGCTCGTCTTCCTCAACAACGACACCGAGCCGCAGGCCGGCTGGCTGGCGGCGCTGCGCGACCACGCCGAGGCCCATCCCGCCGCGGCGGTCGTCGGCGCCCGGCTGCTCTACCCGAACGGCACCGTCCAGCACGCCGGCGTGGTCTTCGGCCAGGACGGCTACCCGCACCACCTCTACGCGGGGCTCCCCGCCGACCACCCCGCCGTCTGCCGGTCGCGGCCTCTGCAGGCCGTGACCGGCGCCTGCATGCTGGTGCGCAGGGACTCCTTCGAGGCGGCCGGGGGCTTCGACGCCGGCTTCCACAACTCGCTCGAGGACGTCGACCTATGCCTGCGGATCGGCGAGGCCGGCGGCGAGGTGCGCTACTGCCACGAGGCGGTCCTCACCCATCTCGAGTCCGCCTCGCGCGGGCGCCGGGACCGCTTTGAGCAGAGCCTGCGGCTGTACCGGGAGCGGTGGCGGGGGCGGGTTCGCCGCGACGACCTCGCCGTCTACGCCGAGGACGGGCTGCTCGAGGTCGAGTACGCCGACTCCTATCCGCTGCGCCTCTCGGTCGCCCCGCAGCTCGCCGTCCTCGGCGGGGATCGCGGCGGCGAGTCCGAGCGCCTGGTCGAGGCCTACGCCCGCCAGGTCTCCGACCTGCTCGGCGAGGTCGTCCGCCTGACTGCGCTGGTCGGTGGGGCAGGGGAGGGCGACGGCGCGTCCGTACCCTCGCAGGACCGCCCGGCTGTCGACCCGGGCTTCGACCGGCGCGGCTTCGCCGCCGAGGCGAACCGGATCGAGGCGGAGATCGCCGCGCTGCAGCGGCGGCTCGAGCCGGCGGCGAGCGGGTTCGAGGCGAGCCACCGGCTCGGCTACCGCAGCCTGGTCGAACGCGTCCGCGCCTCCGTCGCCGCCGCGGTCCCTCGTGGGGCGGAGGTCCTCGTCGTCAGTCGCGGCGACCGCGAGCTGGTCGAGCTCGACGGGCGGCGCGGCGCTCACTTCCCCCAGGACGAGAGCGGGCGCTACCTCGGTCACCACCCCCGCGACGGCGCCGACGCGGTCGCCCGGCTCGAGGCCCTGCGCGTCGCCGGGGCCGAGTACCTGGTCGTGCCGTCGACGGCGTACTGGTGGCTGGACCACTACGCGGAGCTCGCCGGGCACCTGGGTGAGCGCTGCACGAGGATCGACGCCGACGGCTGCGCGATCTTCGGCCTCGCCGAGCGCCAGCCGGCCGCCGAGGCCGCCGGGACCGCCGGGGTGAGCGTCCCGTGAGCGCGAGCGCGACCAAGCCGCTCGGCACGGCCGAGTACGCCGACCTCGTCGCCCGGATCCACGCGGCGGTCGCCGCGACCGTGCCGCCGGGCTCCTCGGTCCTCGTGATCAGCAAGGGCGACGCGGCGCTGCTCGCGATGCCGGGGCTGAGCGCCGCCCACTTCCCCCAGGACGGCAGCGGCGAGTACGCGGGCCACCATCCGCTCGACGGCGCCGCGGCGACGGCGGCGCTGGAGGAGCTGCGGCGATCCGGGGCCGAGTACCTGGTGCTGCCGGCGACGGCACGCTGGTGGCTCGACTACTACGGCGAGCTGGCGACGCACCTGGCGACGCACTGCCGACTCGTCCACGACGACCCGGACAGCTGCCTGATCTATGGCCTGGCCGGCGTCGCCGAGGCGGGCGCCGCGCCGGCGGGCGCCACGGGCGGGCTGTCGGGCGAGCAGATGCGCGACTACCTCGAGCACCTGCTCTCGGGCGAGGCGGCCCTGGTCGTGCTCGACGAGGCCGGCGACGACCTCGCCGAGCTGGAGCGACTCGCCGCGTCGGGCGCCGACTACCTGGTCGTGCCGAGGACCGCGGACGAGCGGTTCGAGCGCGGACCCCTCTCCGAGGCGATCGAGGCCAGCTGCCGGAAGGTCGCCGACCAGCGTCATCTCTGCCGTGTCTTCGACCTGAACGGAATGCGAGGCCCCGAATGAGTCCACTGCGCGTCCTCTACGTGGCGCACAACCACCCGACCCTGCACCCCGGCGGCGCCGAGGCCTACGCGCTCGAGCTCTACGAGGCGATGCGGGAGCGGCCCGACGTCGAGCCGGTCCTGTTGGCCCGGATCGGCTCCAACGTGGCCCGCCGCCGGGTCGCCCACCCGGGCACGCCGTTCAGCTCGGTGAACGGCGACCCGAACCAGTACTTCGTCTTCACCGAGACCGACCACTTCGACTTCCTCTCGCTCACCTCGCGCGACAAGTCGCTCTACTCGCGGCATCTGACCGACTTCCTGCTCGCCCACCGGCCGGACGTCGTCCACCTCCAGCACACCCACTTCATCGGCCTCGACCTGCTGAGTCAGATCCGGCGGGTGCTGCCCGATGCGGCGATCGTCTACACGCTGCACGAGTTCCTGCCGATCTGCCACCGCGACGGCCAGATGGTGCGCAGCTTCAGCGACGAGCTCTGCGGCGAAGCGTCGCCGCGTCGCTGCCACGAATGCTTCCCGGAGATCAGCGAGCAGTCCTTCTTCCTTCGCCAGCGGTTCGTGCGGGCGCAGTTCGACAACGTCGACCGCTTCGTCGCACCGAGCGCCCAGCTGATGGACAAGTACCTGCGCTGGGGGATCGAGCCGGAGCGGATCGAGGTCGAGGAGTACGGCAGGCGAGAGCCGCCCGTCCGCGCTCCCGAGCCGCCGAAGGGGATGCCGGTCAACATCGGCTTCTTCGGCCAGCTGAGCCGGTTCAAGGGCGGCAAGGTGATGCTCGAGGCGATGTCCCGTCTCGATCCCGGTCTGGAGGCGCACCTCTGGCTGCACGGCGCCAACCTCGAGCTGCAGAGCGCCGAGTTCCAGGAGGAGTTCGCGTCGCTGCACGCCTCGCTGGCCGACCGGGTCACGTTCCGCGGTCCCTACGAGCACGCCGAGCTGCCGAAGCTGATGGCCGACCTGCACTGGGTCGTGGTGCCGTCGATCTGGTGGGAGAACTCGCCGCTGGTGATCCAGGAGGCCTTCTTCCACCGCCGGCCGATCGTCTGCAGCGACGTCGGCGGGATGGCGGAGAAAGTCCGCGACGGCGTCGACGGGATCCACTTCAGGGTCGGCGACCCGTTCAGCCTCGCACGGACGTTCGAGACGGCGACCACGAGCCCGAAGCTGTGGAGGAGATTGCGAGAGGGGATCCGCGAGCCGCACCCGATGGACGCGCACGTGAGACACCTGCTCGACATGTACGGCGGACTGATCGACGAGCGAAGGGCGGTGGGGATAGATGGCTGAGGCGAAGGCCGCCGGGCGGCGCACTCGCGACTCGCAAAATGAAGCGGACGGGGTCTCGCTGCGCCGCGCGGCCGAGCTGGCACCCGGGATCGCCGTCCTCGTGCTCGGCCCCGAGGGGGACGCGTCGGACTCCCCGGAGGTCGCGGTCGAGGTGGCCCGGCTGGAGAACGGCGACACGGCGGCGGGGCCGATCGAGCTGCTGCGGGTCTCGGGCGAGCGGATCGAGCTCTCGGAGGAGCGCTGGGACGAGCTGCGGACGGACCTGAGGTCGCTGGTCCGCGACGAGCTGGCGGCGCTCGACGCCGGGCGGCGCGAGGAGATCCTCGCCACGCTGGCGCGTGCGTCGGACCTGGGAGGGGAGTCGTGCCTGGCGCTGAGCCGCTCCCTGCACGCGGTCAGGGAGGTGCTGCGCGAACGCCTGCCGCCGTGCGCGGTGGACGCGGAGCGGCCCGCCGGGTTGGCGATCGAAGAGGTTCTCCGCATCGACGACTCCACCGTCTGGGTCAACGGCTGGCTGCACGACGAGGACGGGCAGGGCGAGGTCAGCCTCGTCTCGCCGGAGGGGGCGCGGGCCTCGGTGACCGACGCGGCCTACCGCTACCGGCGTCCCGACGTGATCCAGTTCTACGGCGGCGGCGACCAGCTGCGCGAGCACGGGTTCACGGCCTGCGTCTCGCTTCCGGCCGGCAGCCGCCTCGCCGAGGGCTGGATCGCCGAGCTGCGCACGACCGACGGCGCGCAGCTGGAGGTTCGCTGCCCGACCGTCGTGCGCGACCCGCAGACCGTGCGCTCGACGATCCTCGGCGAGCTGGGCGCGCGCGGCCCGATCGGCGGCGAGCTGGCCGAGCGACAGGGCCAGACGGCGCTCGGCCGGCTGCAGGAGCGGATCGTCGACGAGTCGGAGGTCGCCGCCGTGGACGTCTACGGGCGGCCACCGGGCGAGCCGGCGATCTCGGTCGTCGTCCCCCTCTACAAGCGCCTCGACTTCCTCGAGCACCAGCTGCTCCACTTCTCGCGCGATCCCGCCTTCGCGGACGTGGAGCTGATCTACGTGCTCGACTCGGTCGACCAGCGCGACGAGCTGGCCGCGCAGGCCCGCGAGCTGTTCGCGCTGCACCGGCTGCCGTTCAAGGTCGTCAACCTGACCGCGGGGGCGGGCTTCGCCGGCGCCAACCGGCACGGCATCCGGCAGGCCGAGGGAGAGCGCCTGCTCCTGCTCAACTCCGACGTGATCCCCGACCGGCCGGGCTGGCTCGCGGCGATGGACGCCTTCTACGGGAAGACGCCGGGGATCGGGGCCCTGGGGCCGAAGCTGCTCTACGAGGACGACTCGCTGCAGCACGCCGGGCTCTACTTCCACCGCGCCGCGGAGGGGGAGCCGTGGGAGAACGCGCACTGCTTCAAGGGGCTGCACAGGACCTGGCCCGCCGCCAACGTCGCCCGGCCGGTGCCGGCGGTGACAGCCGCCTGCATGATGGTCGACCGCGCCCTCTACGAGGAGGTCGGCGGCCTGCCGCTCCACTACGTCCAGGGCGACTACGAGGACTCCGAGCTGTGCCTGCGGCTGGCCGCGGCGGGGCGCGAGAGCTGGTACCTGCCGGCGGTCGAGCTGTACCACCTGGAGGGGCAGTCCTACGTGCCGGGCGTGCGGCGGATCCCCAGCGAGTACAACAAATGGCTCCACAGCCGGCTCCACGGCGAGCAGATCGAGGCGATCATGGCCGACTTCGACCCGCACGCCCCGGACCGAGTGCGGAGCTCGTGAGGGCCCGATGGCGATAGTCGACATCTGCGAGGTCGAGCGGCATCCGGTCGACGAGCGGCTGCTCGGCGCCTCGATCGACGCTCCGGTCGCGACACAGGGATCGGACACGTACTCGTTCAACGTCCGCGGCTGGGCGCTCGGGGGGTCCGCGAGGGTCGAGTCGTTCCGGATCGTCGTCGCGGGGCGGGTCGCCGCGGAGGTGCCGCCGAACAAGCCGAGGCCCGACATCGCCGAAGCCTTCGCCGACGTCGACGGCGCCGAGCGAAGCGGCTTCGAGGTCCTGGTCAGGGCGATCGAGCTCGAACCGGCCTTCGAGCTCGAAGTCGTCGCCGCGCTCGAGGGCGGCTCGACCTGCCGATTGGCGACGATCCGGGGCAGGCGGAGCTCCCTCTCGGTCGGGCGGGATCCCGCCCTGCAGCCGCTGATGCTGACCACGATCGGGCGCAGCGGCTCGAAGTGGCTGACCTGGCTGGTCAGCTGCCATCCGCAGATCGTCGCCTTCCAGCCGCTCGTCTTCGAGCCGCGCGTGATGACGTACTGGACCACCGTCTTTCGCGCCCTCACGGAGCCGAAGAGCTACCTGCGCCAGATCCACGCCGAGCGGTGGGACGAGAAACGGTGGTGGCTGGGCGACGGCGCGGCCGGGCTGCCGGCACCGGTCGAGCTCGGGATGGCCGAGTGGCTCGGCGTCGACTCCGTCCGCGAGATCGGCGAGATGTGCCAGGAGCGGGTCGAGGCCTTCTACGCCGCCGTCGCGCAGAGGAGCGGCAGGGAGGACGCGCGCTACTTCGCCGAGAAGTGCCTGCTCGACCCGGTCCTGCTCGACCTGACGACCGAGATCTTCCCGAACGCCCGCGAGGTGATCCTCGTGCGGGACTTCCGCGACCGGCTGAGCTCGGTCTTCGCCTGGAACCGCAAGCAGGGGCAGGGGGGCTTCGGCCACGAAGCGGAGATGAGCGAGGCGGAGTACCTGGCCAAGCACGTGCGCGCCGACGCCGACGGCCTGCTGCGACGCCGGCAGCGGAAGGGCGACGCGGCGCACCTGGTTCGCTACGAGGATCTGATCCGCGAGCCGCACGCGACCGTCACCGGACTGCTCGACTTCCTCGAGCTCGACGGCGGCGCTGCCGTGGTCGAGGAGATGCTGGAGACCGCCGGCCGTCAGCAGGGGCTGGACACGCACCGCACGGTGCGCGATCCCAGCCAGACGATCGGCCGCTGGCGGCGCGACCTGCCGTCGGACCTGGCCGAGCAGTGCAACGAGATTCTGGCCCCGGTCCTCGCCGAGTTCGGCTACGCGACCGAGGTCGAGCCCGCCGGCGCGGGCGACGAAAAGGCAACCGACGAAGGGAACGACCGTGAACCGACCTGACCCGCCCAGCGGCTCCGAGGGAGCCCCCGACCTGGCCAGCCGCCTCGTCTGGATGCTCGGCTCCCCGCGCACCGGCAGCACTTGGCTGCTGCAGCTCTTCTCCGAGATCCCGGGCGTGGCCGTGATCGACGAGAGCTACGTCCCGCTGCACTTGGTCCCGCTCGGTCACACCGCGCCGGACCGGGAGTACTTCGAGCAGGGCCAGCGGGCCGAGGACCCCAATTACTTCTTCGCCAAGCGCTACCTGCCCGAGCTGCGGCCGGAACTGCGGGCGCTGGTCCTGCGCGGGCTGGTGAGGCAGCTGCGCGAGCTCGGCCAGGATCCCGAGGCGAGATGGATCGTGATCAAGGAGCCGAACGGCTCGCACGCCTCGGACTCGGTGATGTCGCTGTTCCCCGAGTCCCGCCTGCTGTTTCTGGTTCGCGACGGGCGCGACGTGATCGACTCCCTGATCGACGCGATGCTCTCCCGCGACTCCTGGTGGCGGCAGAGTCAGGCCTCCGACGACTCGCGGATCGTCAACGAGCGGATGGCGTTCATCCGCCACCACGCCCAGCTCTGGATGCAGCGCACGAGCTCGACCCAGCGTGCTTTCGCGGCGACCCCGGAGGATCTGCGGATGCAGGTCGGCTACGAGGCGCTGCTCGGCGACACGCAGGCCGGCTTCGCGCGGATGCTCGACTGGCTCGGGATGGAGGTGGGGCCGGAGGCGGTGCGTGCGGCGGTCGAGAAGCGGTCCTTCTCCGCGATTCCGGCGGAGAAGAAGGGCCCCGGCAAACGGGCCCGGAGCGCCAACCCGGGCCAGTGGCGCGAGCGCCTGCGGCCCGGCGAGATCGAGCTGGTCGAGAAGATCATGGGGCCGAAGCTGGCCGAGCTGGGCTACGAGGTCGGCGTCCCGGGCGGAACCGCTGCGTGAGGACGCCGCTGCCGATCGCGGCGTCGATCGCCCAGCGGCCCGGCTACGGCGGTCACGCGTGGGCGTTCCTGCAGTACGCGCTCGGCTTCCGCCGGCTCGGATACGAGCCGGTCTTCGTCGACCGGCTCACGGCCGGGATGGCGACGGACGCGGCGGGGCGGCCGTCGGAGGCGGCGAGGAGAGATGCGGTGAGCTGGTTCCGGTCCGTGATGGAGTTCGGCGGCCTCGAGGGCTCCTGCTCGCTGCTGCTCGACGACGGGTCGACCGTCGGCCTCGGGCGGCGGGAGCTGCGCGAGCGCATCGCCGCCGCCCCCTGCCTGATCAACACGATGGGGTTCCTGACCGACCCCGACCTGCTCGAAGCGGCGGACCAGGTGGTCTTCCTCGACGTCGACCCCGGCTTCCCGCAGCTGTGGCGGGAGCTGGGCCAGGCCGACCTGCTCGCCGGCCATCACCGGTTCGTCACGGTCGGCGCCAACCTCGGGCGGCCCGGGTGCGGGATCCCGACCTGCGGGCTCGACTGGATCGCGATCCGGCCGCCGGTGGTGCTGGAGGAGTGGCCGGCGACGCCGGCGGCGTCGCGCGCCTTCAGCGGCATCGGCAGCTGGCGGGGCCCGTACGACCCGGTCGAGTCGAACGGGCGCCGCCTCGGCTTGCGCGCGCACGAGCTGAGGAGGTTCGTCGAGCTACCCCACCGCAGCCGCGCCGAGTTCCGCTTCGCGCTCGACGTCGACCCGGCGGACGGGCGCGACGTGGAGCTGATGCGGACGAACTCCTGGCGGCTCCTCGACCCCCGCGGGGTGGCTGCCTCGCCGCGCGCCTACGCCGAGTACATCCGCTCCTCGGGGGCCGAGATCGGGATCGCCAAGGGCATCTACGTCGAGACGCGGAGCGGTTGGTTCTCGGACCGCAGCGCCTGCTTCCTGGCCTCCGGGCGCCCGGTCCTCTGCCAGGACACCGGCTGGCGCGACTCCCTCCCCGAGGGGGAGGGCCTGGTCGGCTTCGGGACCCTCGACGAGGCGGTCGGCGGCGCCGGCGAGATCCTCGCCGGCTGGAGCCGTCACTCGCGCGCCGCCCGCCGGATCGCCGAGGACCTCTTCGACGCGAGGAAGGTGCTCGGCGGGCTGCTCGCCGAGCTCGGGGTGGCATAGCGGATGGCGGCGCGGCGGCTCAACTGGGGTTGCGGCTCGCACGTAGCGGCCGGCTGGATCAACTCCGACGTCAAGGAGGGGCCGGGGGTCGACCTGGTCGCGGACATACGCGAGGGCCTGCCGCTCGCCGACGAGAGCATCGACTACGCCGTCAGCGTGCACGCATTGCCCGAGTTCTCCTATCCCGAGCTGGACGGCGTGCTGCGCGAGCTGTGGCGGGTGCTGGTGCCCGGCGGCGTGCTCCGCCTCGCCCTGCCCGACCTCGGCAAGGGGATCGACGCCTACGAGCGCGGCGACGCCGCCTACTTCCAGGTCGACCCGGAGGAGGTGGGGAGTCTCGGCGGGCGCTTCGTCGTGCACATGCTCTGGTACGGCTACTCGCGCACGCTCTTCACCGCCGATTTCGCCGCCGAGCTGCTCGCCAAGGCCGGGTTCGCCGAGGTGACCGAGTGCTCCTTCGGGCGGACCGGCAGCGAGTTCGCGGGGATAGTCGAGCTCGACAACCGCCCCGCCGAGAGCCTCTTCGTCGAGGGGCGTCGCGGCTCCGGCGCCCCGGGAGAGGAGGCCGGCATCTACAATCGCGCCGTGGCCGGGGAGATAAACGTCAGGGTTTCCGAGTTGGTGCACTCGGCGCCGAACGACCACGTGCGGGGTCGCTTCCGGGTCGAGCCGTCCGAGTCCAAGCTCGACCTGATCGGCTGGGCGCTCGGCGTCGACTCGCCGGTCGTCCGGGTGGAGGTCGTCTCGAACGGGGAAGTCGTCGCCCGCACCTCGCCCGTGATCGAGCGGCCGGACATCGCCCAGGCGTTCCCCGACGTGCCGGGAGCGGCGACGGCGGGCTTCAAGCTCGCGATCGAGCCGGCGGCCGGCAGGGGTCAGAGCCGGCTTCAGCTTCAGGCGGCGCTCGAGGACGGGCGCTCGGCGCCGCTCGGGGAGCTGGAGGTCACGGCGTCCCGGGGTCGGCGGCGGCGGGGGCTCTTCCGGCGCGGTGGATGATCGCCGCCCGCCACTCGTCTCAGTCGTAGTTCCCTGCTTCAACCAGGCTCATTTCCTCGCCGAGGCGGTCGAGAGCGTGCTCGCCCAGACCCACCGGGCCGTCGAGCCGATCGTCGTCGACGACGGGTCCGAGGACAACAGCTTCGAGGTGGCCGGCCGCCACGTCGGGGTCCGTCGCCTCCGGCAGCCCAACCGGGGGGTGGCGGCGGCGCGCAACCTCGGGCTGGCAGAGGCGAGCGGCTCCTTCGTCGTCTTCCTCGACGCCGACGACCGGCTGCTCCCGCACGCTGTCGAGACCGGGGTGGAGGCGCTGGTCAAGCGACCGCACGTGGCGCTCGCCGCCGGGATGTCGCGGGACGTCGGCGAGGACGGCCGTCCGCTGAAGGAGCGCCGCCAGCCGCTCGTGACCCAGGACCACTACCTGCGCCTGCTCGAGGACTGCTACATCTGGTCGGGCTCGTCGGTGGTCTACCGGCGCGCGGCGGTCGAGGGGGTCGGCGGCTTCAACGAGCAGCTGGGCGCCGCCGACGACTACGAGCTCTACCTCGAGCTCGCCCGCCGCCACCCGATCTACTGCCACGACGAGGTCGTCACCGAGTACCGCCGTCACGGCTCGAACACGACCCGCAACGCCGCGGTCGTGCTCACCTCACAGCTCGAGGTGCTCGGCCGGCAGCGTTCGCGGGCGCGCGGCAGGCGCGAGAGCCGGGCGCGCCGGGCGGGCATCCGCAGGACCCGCGCCGAGCACGGCGCCGCGCTCGCCGCGCAGGTCGCGATCGAGTGGCACGCCGACCGGCGCCGGGCGCTGGCCGGCCTGCTGACGCTCGCACGGCACCACCCACGCGGGCTGGCGGCTCTCGCCGGAGGGGCCGGATGAGCGCCGCGGGCCCGACCCCGACCGTCAGCGTCGTCCTGCGCACCTACGACCACGAGCCGTTCGTGGCCCAGGCGATCGAGAGCGTGCTGATCCAGCGGGCCGGGTTCCCCTTCGAGCTGGTGATCGCCGAGGACTGCTCGACCGACGGCACCCGGGCGATCGTCGCCGAGTACGCCGAGCGGCACCCGGAGACGGTCCGGCCGGTGCTGCCGGAGCGCAACGTCGGCCACGGCGAGATCTTCCGCCGCGCCCTGGAGCGGATCGAGGGCGCCTTCGTCGCCTACCTCGACGGCGACGACTACTGGACCTCGCCCGCGAAGCTCGCCCGCCAGGTCGAGTTCCTGCAGCGCAACCGCGAGTGCGCCAGCTGCTTCCACGACGTCGGCCTGATCTACGACGAGGCCGGCTCGCCGTCGGGGGCGGTCACGCCGCGGCTCGGCGAGGGGCGGTTCTCGCTCGCCGAGATCCTGATGGAGTGTTTCGTGCCGGCGCCGGCGATGATGTTCCGCCGCGAGGTCGCCGAGGAGCTTCCGGCCTGGGTCTTCGAGTCGGCCTGGATCGACTGGCTGATCCACATCAAGGCGGCCGAGCGGGGGCCGCTCGGGTACCTGCCCGAAGCGCTGGCCGCCTACCGGGTGCACCGCGGCGGCATGTTCTCGGCGCTCGACCGCGCGAGTCAGCTCGAAGAGGACGTTCGCTTCTACGCGAAACTGCTCGACGAGCTGCCCGGCGAGCGGGACCTGGTCGAGCGCTGCCTCGCCTTCCGCCGGGCGCAGCTCGCGGTCGAGCGGCTCGCGGTGCCGTTCGAGGCCTGCGTCGTGCTGGTCGACCCGCGGCGCGAGTTCCGGCCGTACTTCAACGGCCGTCACGCCCGCAACCTGCCGCGTCGCGAGGGCCGCGAGGTCACCGAGCTGGAGGCGATCCGCGAGGCGGTGAAGGCCCTGCCGCCGGCGGTGCGCGACTACGGGACGCAGGTCCAGCCCGCCGCCGGCCCGTCGTCCTGCTACGTCGTCGTCCCGCGCGGCTCGTCGGACTGGCTGCGCGATCGGCCCGAGCTGGAGTCCTACCTCGCGCGCTGCGGCGAGCTCGTCTGGGAGGACGAGTGGGTGGCGATCCACGAGCTGGGATCGCCGCTCGACGACGACAACGGCGGCAGGGGGTCGCGCGGCGTGCGCCGGGTCGAGCTGAGGACGCTCGCCTCGGTGCAGGGCAGTCCGGCCGCCCACCTCGACGCGCCGGTCGACGGGGCGCTGCTGCCCGCCCACGCGGTACCGGTGGTCGGCTGGGCGCTCGGGGAGGACGGGCCGGCGACCGCGATCGAGTTCGAGCTCGGCGGCGAGGTCGTCTGGCGGGCGCCGGTCAACCGCGAGCGTCCCGACGTGGCGGCTGCCTTCCCGGAGGCGACCAGCGGCCGGGTCGGCTTCCAGACGACCCTGGACGCCCAGGAGATCCCGCCGGAGACCGCCGTCGCGGTGTTCGCGGTCCTCGCCGGCGGCAGCCGCTCCCCGCTCGCCGAGCTGCGTTTCGACGATGTCCGCTAGGCCGAGGGCCGCCGGCCCGAAGGTGAGCGTCTTCGTGCTCACCCACGACCACGTCGGCTGGATCTCCCAGGCGATCGACAGCGCCCTCGCGCAGGAGGCGCCCTTCGCCTTCGAGCTGCTCGTCGCCGACGACTGCTCCACCGACGGGACGCGGGAGGCGGTGCGCGGGTACGCCGAGCGTCACCCCGGCCTGATCCGAACCTTCCTGCCGGACCGCAACCTGGGCATCGCGGGGATCTGGCCACAGGCCGTGCGCGAGTGCCGCGGCGAGTACGTCGCGATCCTCGAGGGCGACGACCACTGGACCTCGCCGGACAAGCTCGCCCGCCAGGCGGCGCTGCTCGACTCGCGGCCCGGCTGGAGCAGCTGCTTCCACCGCGCGACGCTCTTCCACGACGACGGCAGCCGGCCGCCGCGTCCCGCGACGCCGGCGTTCGATCGCGACGTCTTCGAGCTCGACGACCTGATCCGGTCCTGCTTCGTCCCCTTCCTGACCGTGATGTTTCGCCGCGACGTGCTCGGCGGCGTCCCGGACTGGGTCTTCTCCTACCGGTGCTTCGACTGGCTCTTCCACCTCTTCTGCGCCCGCCGTGGCCCGATCGGCTTCCTCGACGAGGACATGGCGGCCTACCGCGTGCACGCGGGGGGCAACTGGTCGGCGCGCGACCGGACCACCCAGCTCGAGGAGGATCTGCGCGTCTACGAGCGCCTCGCCGAGGAGCTGCCCGATCGCCGCGACCTGATCGAGCGCTGCGCCGAGAACCGACGCTGTCAGATGGCGGTGGAGGCGGCCCGGGTCCCGGCGACGACGCCGGTGGCGCTGGTCGATCCGCGCGGCGAGATGCCCGTCTACTTCAACGGCCGCCACGCGGCCTCCGTAGGCCCCGACGGGGGAGGAGGGCGTGCCTCGGAGGCGCTGCGCGCGCTCCCGGCCGGCGCGCCGCCCGAGGGCTCCATGGGCCTCCACTACCCGCCCCGCGAGCCGCCGCGGCCGGCCGTGGACGGCACCTGCGCCTGCGTCGTGCCGCGCTCTGCCGAGCCGGCCCTGGAGGACGACCCGGCGCTCTCGCGCCTGCTCGCGGGAGCCGGCGCGCCCGTTTGGAGCGACCGGTGGTGCCGGATCCACGAAGTGGAGGTAGATTCCGCCGAGGCGGCACCGGAAACACGCGAGTGCGCCGATGAACCTATGGGTGCGCTGGTCGAAATCGCGGACGTACAGGTGCGGGAGCCGCTGCCGGCGGAGCTGCACGGCGGCTTCCTCGACGAGCCGCGGCCGGGCGCCGTGCTCGACGCCAGGACGGTCGACGTGCTCGGCTGGGCGCTCGGCGCCGAGCGCCGCGCGGTGGCGGTGGAGTTCGCGAGCGGCGGCGAGGTCTTCTGGCGCGCGCCGCTGCGGGCCGAGCGCCCGGACCTCGCCGAGGCCTTCCCGGATCGCGACGGGGCCCGCCGGGCGGGGTTCAGGACGACGCTCAACCTGCTGGCGACGCCGGCCGAGTTCGACCTGGAGGTGTCGGTCGTGCTGAAGGGGCAGCGCCGCGTCCCGCTGGCGAGCATCCGCGGCCGACACCGCTGGCGGCGCGATCGCTCGCCCGCCTTCGCCGAGCTGGTCTCCGTGGTGATCCCCTGTTACGAGCAGGCGCAGTTCCTCGGCGAGGCGATCGAGAGCGTCCTCGGTCAGACCTATCCCCACCTCGAGATCGTCGTCGTCGACGACGGCTCGACCGACAACGCCTCGCGGATCGCCTCCCGCTACCCCGGCGTGCGCTGCGTCCGCCGGGAGAACGGCGGCGTCGCCGAAGCGCGCAACCTCGGCATCCGCAGCACCAACGGCGACTTCCTGATCTTCCTCGACGCGGACGACCGGCTTCTTCCCGAGGCGGTCGAGGCGGGCGTGCGGGCGCTGGCGGAGCGTGCGGATTGCGCCGCGGCGGTCGGCACCCACGTCCGCACTGCCCACGACGGGACCCGCCTGAACACACACGACCAGCCAGCGGTCGATCGCGACCAGTACGCGCAGCTGATGCGCGACAACTGGGCGGGCTTCCCGGCGCGCGCGATCTACCGGCGCTCGCTGTTCGAGCACGTGCGTGGCTTCGACCCGAGCATCGACGCCGCCGCCGACTTCGGCTTCAACCTCGCCGTCGCGCGCGAGTTCCCGATCTGCAGCCACGCGGCGCTGGTCGCGGAGCACCGCGAGCACGGCCGCAACGTCAGCGCCGACGCGGCGACGATGCTGAGCGAGACGCTGATCGCGATGCGCCGCCAGCGCCGCCACGTGCGCGGCGACGCGGAGCTGAAGCGCGCCTACCGCGACGGCGTGCGCCACTGGCGCCGGTACTGGGGCGACCTGCTGGTCGGGCAGGCGAGGCGCTCGCTGCGCGACCGCCGCTTCGGCGACGCGCTGCGCGAGGCGGCGCTGCTCGCCCGCCATCGGCCGGCGGCGCTGCCCCGCCTGCTCGGCTCCGCCCGCGGCCCGTCGGCCTGAGGACGGCGTGCCGGTCGCGGTCGTCGGCGGAGCGCTCGCGAACAAGCCGTTCGTCGGCGGCGAGGCATGGGTGCGGCTCTCGTGGGTCCTCGGGCTGCGCCGGCTCGGCTTCGACGTCTACTTCGCCGAGCAGCTATCGAGCGAGGACTGCGTCGACGAGTCCGGTGGGCCGGCGGACTTCGCTGCCTCGGCCAACCGCGCCTACTTCGACTCGGTGGTCCGCGACTTCGGCTTGGAGGGAAGGGCCGGCGTGGTCTGCGACGGCGGTGCCGAGACCAGCGGCCTCGGCCTCGACGAGCTGGTCGAGGCCGCCGCCGGCGCGGACGTGCTGTTCAACCTCAGCGGGCACCTCTCGCACGGGGCGCTGCTGGCGGGGCCGCGGACGACGGTCTACGTCGACCTCGACCCCGGCTACACCCAGGCCTGGCACGCCGACCCCGCCGTGCCCTTCCGGATCGCCCCGCACGACCGCTACGCGACGGTCGGTACCAACGTCGGCAGGCCGGGCTGCCCGATCCCCCCCTGCGGGCTCGACTGGATCCCGACCCTGCCGCCGCTGCCGCTCGACGAGTGGCCGCCGCAGCCGCCGCCGGCCGGGCCGCTGCGCCTGACCACGGTCGCGACCTGGCGCAGTGCCTACGGGGAGGTCCGGATCGGCGGCCGGACGACGGCGCCGAAGCACCGCCAGCACCGTCGCCTGCTCGAGCTGCCCGAACGCCTGGAGGGGGTCGAGCTCGAGCTCGCACTCGACATCCACCCGGGCGACTCGGCCGACCGCGAGGCGCTGATCGCGCATGGCTGGAAGCTCGCCGAGCCGCGCCGGGTCGCCCGCACGCCGCAGGCTTTCCGCGAGTACGTCGGCGCCTCGGGCGGCGAGCTCTCGGCTGCGCAAGGGGCCTACGTCGAAACGGGCAGCGGCTGGTTCAGCGACCGGACAGCCGCCTACCTCGCCGCCGGCAGGCCGGCCGTCGTCCAGGCGACCGGCCTGCGCGGCCTGCCTCGCGACCGGGGCCTGTTCGGCTTCGACTCGCTCGACGCCGCGGTGAGCGCCGTGGAAGCGGTCGCCGCCGACCCCGCGGAGCAGGGGGCCGCGGCGCGCGAGCTGGCCGAGCGCCGGCTCGACTCCGACGTCGTCCTCGGCCGGCTGCTCTCGATCGTCGGCGTCGGGGGCTAGGGCGGTGGGGGAGCGGCTGAAGATTCTGCTCAGCGGCATGGTCGCCGGCGACCCGCACCAGGGCGGCGCCACGTGGGCGGTCCTGCAGTACCTCGCCGGGCTGCGCGCGCTCGGGCACGAGGTCGTCCTGGTCGAGCCTGTGGGAGGACGGGACGGGGCGGACCCGCTCGCGCCCGGTTCGCCGGTCGTCGCCTACTTCGAGTCGCTGCCGCTTCCCGATGGCTGTGCGGCACTGCTGGCGAGGGGGACCGAGCGGACGGTCGGGATGCCGTACCGGGAGCTCGCCGCGTTCGCCCGCGAGGCGGACCTGCTGCTCAACGTCTCCGGGATGCTGCGCGACGAGCGGCTGCTCGAGCCGATCCCGGTGCGCGCGTTCCTCGACCTCGACCCGGGCTTCAACCAGGTCTGGCAGGCGAGCGGGGAGGAGATGGGCTTCGACCTGCACACCCACTTCGCGACGGTCGGCCTGCGGGTGGGGCGCGAGGGGTGCCCGATCCCGAGCTGCGGGCGGGAGTGGCTGCACACGCTGCCGCCGGTGGTCCTCGGCCTCTGGCCTTCGGCGGGGTCACCCCCGGCGGATGGCGCCTTCACCACGGTCGGGCACTGGCGCAGCTACGGCTCGATGCACCACGACGGGATCCACTACGGCCAGCGAGCCCACTCGCTGCGCGACCTGTTCGAGCTGCCGGGAGCCGGCGGCGCGCGCTTCCGGCTGGCGCTGGGGATCCACCCGGATGAGGAGGGGGACCTGACGGCCCTGCGGTCGAACGGCTGGGAGCTGGTCGATCCGCTCGTCGTCGCGGGCACGCCCACGACGTACGCGGAGTTCGTCCGCGGCTCGAAGGCCGAGCTGTCGGTCGCCAAGAGCGGCTACGTCGCCTCGCGCAGCGGCTGGTTCAGCGATCGCAGCGCCTGCTACCTGGCGAGCGGCCGGCCCGTGGCCGCGCAGGACACGGGCTTCGGCGACGTGCTGCCGACCGGGGAGGGGCTGCTGCGCTTCGGCACCGTCGAGGAAGCCGCCGCCGCGGTCGCGGCGATCGAGGCGGACCCCGACCGGCACGGCAGGGCGGCGCGGGCGCTTGCCGAGGGGCACCTCGATGCGGCGAAGGTGCTGCCGTCGCTGCTGGAGCGGCTTGGGAGTGGGGCATAAAGAACTAGTCTGTTTGCGGCGATGGAGGCCGTCCCTTTCAGCAAGCCGTTCCTGGCCGGGACGGAGGTCGAGTACGTGCGGCAGGCGGCGGAGCGGGGGCTCGCCAGCGGCGGCCCGTTCACGGATCGCTGCGAGCGCTGGCTGGAGGAGCGGACGGGATCCGCGCGGGCCTTCCTCTCGCACTCGGGCACGGGGGCGCTGGAGGCGGCCGCGATCCTCGCCGGGCTCGGGCCGGGCGACGAGGCGATCGTGCCCTCCTTCGCCTACCCGACGATGGCGACGGCGGTCGTCAGGCAGGGCGCGACGCCGGTCTTTGTCGACGTCGACCCGGACACGCTGAACCTCGATCCGGCCTGCGTCGAGGCCGCGGTCGGGCCGAGGACGCGGGCGATCGTCGCCGTCCACTACGGCGGCGTCGGCTGCGCGATGGAGGATCTGCTGCGGATCGCGGCCGCGAGCGAGTCGATCCTGATCGAGGACGCCGCCCACTGCCTGCTCGCCTCGCGCGTGGGGCGCCCGCTCGGCGCGATCGGCGATCTCGGCACCTTCAGCTTCCACCACACCAAGAACCTGACCTGCGGCGAGGGCGGCGCGCTGCTGGTCAACCGGGCGGATCTGCGAGAGCGGGCCGAGGTCGTCTGGGAGAAGGGCACCGACCGGAGCCGCTTCGCGCGCGGGGAAGTCGACCGCTACGAGTGGCTCGACGTCGGCTCGTCGTTCGCCGCGAGCGAGCTGAGCGCCGCCTTCCTCTGGGGCCAGCTGGAGGTCGCCGAGCACGTGACTGCGCGGCGCCGCGCGATCTGGGACCGCTACCACGAGGCGCTCGGCCCGCTCGAAGTCGAGGGTCTTCTGCGGCGCCCGATGGTCCCGGACGCGCACAGCCACAACGGGCATGTCTACTACCTGCTCCTGCCGACCCGGGCGGGCCGCGAAGCGCTGATCGCCGACCTGCGCGAGCGCGGGATCGGGGCCGCCTTCCACTACGTCCCCCTGCACAGCTCGCCGGCGGGCCGCAGGTTCGGCCGCGCGGCGGGCGACCTGCCCCATACCGAGCAATTGAGCCTCAGGCTCGTCCGGCTGCCGCTCTGGGCAGGCCTCGACGCCGCGGCGGTCGGGCGGGTCGTCGACGCCGTGCGGGCGAGCGTCGGCGGCTCGGTCGAAGCGAGGGCGTAGGCGTCCGTGGCGGGTGCGGCGCCGTCGGACGCGGAGCTTCGCGACGGGCTCGAGCGGGCCCTGGCGGAGCTCGGCGCCCCGGCGCCGGTCGCGATCTCGCGCCGCGAGTCCGAGTACCGAACCAGCTTTCCGCTCGAACGGCTGGACGTCTCCCTCGCGGACGGCACGGAGCTGCGGCTCGCCTTCAAGCGGCTGGACTGGCACGGATTAGAGCCGGAGACGCGACTCGCCAAGCCCGAGTTCCTCCACGACCCGCAGCGCGAGCCGGCGGTCTACGCCTCGATCCTGGCGCCGGCCTCGCTCGGCGCCCCGCGCTACCACGGGGCGGTGCTCGACCCGGACGCGGAGCGCCACTGGCTCTTCGTCGAGTGGGTCGAAGGGAGGGAGCTGTACCAGGTGGGGGAGCCGCGGCTCTGGCAGGCGGCAGCGAGGTGGCTGGGGGAGATGCATTTGAGGCTCGCCGCCGATCTCCCCCGCCACGCCCGCGTCGCTCGCCTGATCGACTACGACGAGGCCTACTATCGGCGCTGGATCGAGCGGGCCCGGGAGTTCGCTGCGGGCGACGAGCGCCGCACGTCGGCGGTGAGGCGGATCGCCGAGCGCTACGACGCGGTCGTCGAGGGCCTGCTCCAGATGCCGAAGACCGTCGTCCACGGCGAGTTCTACGCCGCCAACGTGCTGCTTGCCGACGACGGCGTGGCGCCGCGGGTCTGCCCGGTCGACTGGGAGCTGGCCGCCGCCGGCCCCGGCCCGATCGACCTCGCCACCCTGGTCAGCGGGGGCTGGGAGGAGCACGAGCGGGATGCGCTCGTCGCCGCCTACCGCGACGCGGTCGGGCCGGGCTCCTTCACGTCCCGTCAGCTCGATCTCGCCCGCCTCCACCTCGCCGTCCAGTGGCTGGGCTGGGCGCCGTCCGAGTGGGTGCCGCCCGAGGGCCAGCGCCACGACTGGCTGGACGAGGCAGTCACCCTGGCTGAAAGGCTCTGTCTCTGATGCCGACCCGATTCCTGATCGTCAACGCCGACGATCTCGGGCTGTCGCCCGGGGTCAACGCCGGCATCGCGGCGGCGCACGACGACGGCATCGTGACCAGCGCCAGCCTGATGGTCCGCAAGCCCGCCGCAGCGGCGACCGCGGCGCTGGCCCGCGAGCATCCGTCGCTCGCGGTCGGCCTGCACATCGACATTGGCCAGTGGGACTACGAGGAGGGTGAGTGGAAGGTGGCCTACGAGCGCTGCGCGCTCGACGACGCGGCGGCGGTCGAGTGCGAGTGCCGGGCGCAGCTCGACGCCTTTCGGCGACTGATCGGGCGCGATCCGACCCACCTGGACTCCCACCAGCACACGCACATGAGCGAGCCGGTCGCCTCGGTCGCCGAGCGACTGGCCGACGAGCTGGCAGTCCCCTTGCGCGGCCGGGCGGTTCGTTACGAGGGCGGCTTCTACGGTCAGAGCGGCAGGGGCGTCCCCTATCCGGAGGGGATCTCGGTCGAGCGCCTGGTCGAGCTGATCGAGTCGCTGCCGGCCGGTTGGACCGAGATGGGCTGTCATCCGGGCATCGGCCTCTCGGACGAGTCCTCCTACAGCGCCGAGCGCGAGCGGGAGGTCGAGGTCCTCCGCGACCCCCGCGTCAGAGCCGCGATCGACGCGGCTGGGGTCGAGCTGCGCTCGTTCGCCGACCTCGGTGCGTAGCCGCTCAGGCCGGAAGCGAGCCGAGCGTCAGGCGCAGGCCGTCGGCGAGCCCGGTCCGGGCCTCCCAGCCGAGCTCGCGCCCGGCCCGGCCCGGGTCGATCGAGATCCGCTGGACCTCGCCCGGGCGGGCCGGCGCCATCGCCGGCCCGAAGCCCTCGGCGGGCTCCAGCGCGCGCAGCCGGTCGACCAGCTCCAGCACGTCGGTCTCGACGCCGGTCCCGACGTTGATCGGACCGCTCGCGTCGGACTCGGCGGCGGCCAGCATCGCCGCGACCACGTCGCCGACGTATATGTAGTCGCGCGTCTGCCGGCCGTCCCCGTAGACGGTCGGCGCGCCGCCCGCCCGCAGCTGTCCGCAGAAGATCGCGATCACGCCCGCCTCGCCGAGCGGGTCCTGGCGCGGGCCGTAGACGTTGCCGAGCCGCAGGCTCACGCCGGACAGGCCGTAGAGGCGCCGGTAGAGCGCCAGGTACCCCTCGCCGGCGAACTTGCTCTGCCCGTAGGGGGAGAGCGGCGCCAGCGGCGCGTCCTCGGCGAGCGGCAGCTCCTGCCCCTCGCCCTCGCCGTAGATCGCACCGCCGGTCGAGCTGAAGACGACGCGCCGGCAGCCGGCGCTGCGCGCCGCCTCGAGCAGGTTGGCCGTGCCGCCGACGTTGACCGCGGCGTCGAAGGCGGGGTCGGCCACGGACCTGCGCACGTCGATCTGCGCCGCGAGGTGGAAGACGACCTCCGGCCGCCACTCGGCCAGCGCCGCCGCCACGGCCTCGCCGTCGCGCAGGTCGGCCTCGACCAGCTCCGCTCCGGCGGCGAGCGCGTCGTCGAGGTTCTCGCGCCGCCCGGTCGAGAGGTTGTCGAGGGCGGTCACCCGGTCGCCCCGGTCGAGCAGCGCGTCGACCAGGTTCGAGCCGATGAAGCCGGCGCCGCCGGTGACCAGGACGTCCATCAGGGGGCGATCCTACGCGCCGGTACGCAAAGACGCGAGGGCAAGGTGCCAAGCCGTCCAGGTGCCGGCGACGCAGCAGGGATTCGGCGCCCGCCGCCGTACACGGACTGGATGGCCGAACCGGGTGCCGAGACGACGCGGGACTGGCAGCTGCCCGACAGCGCGAAGCCGCCGCTGATCGGCGAGCTGGTCGAGCGGATCGACGAGGCGCTGGCCACCGCGCGCGCCTCCGAGGCGGCGGTGATGACCGTCGGCGCCGCCGCACTCGACGCCGCCGAGCAGGCGAGGCGCGCCGCCGAGCTTGCCGAGCGGGCGAGCGCCGCGATCGAGGCCCAGCGGTCCGCTCCTCGCGCAAGCGCGGCCCCTCAGGCTTCGCGTGGTCCCGTCACGGGCAACGCGGACGGGGAGATGGAGAGCTTCGCCGCCCGTGCCGACCGCGTCGCCGAGCGCCTCCAGCGCCTCCAGCGCGTGCCTCTCTCGGCCTGATTGATCCATAGACTGACCCGTAACTCCGTAATGGTCTATTCTATGGACCATGCTGCGCCCCTCCCAGCCCCTTTTCCCGCAGACCGAGCGACGCGCGCGGGCCCTCGGCGAGCGCCTCCGGGCCGCGCGTCTGCGTCGCCGCATGTCGCTCGCGGACCTCGCCGCGCGGGTCGGGGTGGCGCGGGGGACGCTGTCGCGACTGGAGAGGGGGGACCTGGCGACGAGCCTCGGCACGCTGGCGCGCGTCCTCGCGGTGCTCGGCCTGGACGACGACCTCGATCGCCTTGCCCGCGACGACGAGCTCGGCCAACGACTGCAGGACGTGCGCCTGACCCGCCCGCGCCGAGCCCGGCGGCCCGCCACCGATGGCTGACCGGCGCGACCGGGTCGTCGTCCATCTCGACGCTCCCGAGCTGGGGCCCGCCCGCGCGGTCGGGTCCCTCTCGCGCGAGCGCTCTGCCGCGACGAGCGTCGTCTCGTTCGACTACGAGCCGGATTGGATCGCGACGCCCGCGGCGTTTCCGATCGACCCGGCGCTGCCGCTCTTCGAGGGCGAGCAGTACCCACCGGCGCTGCCCGGCGTCTTCGCCGACGTCGCTCCGGATCGCTGGGGGCGGCTCCTCCTGGAGCGTCGCGAGGCGCTGGAGGCGCGGCGCGAGGAGAGGCCGCCGCGGCGGCTGGACGACTGGGACTTCCTCGTCGGTGTCAGCGACCGGACCCGCATGGGAGCGCTGCTCCTGGGGCGGGAGGGCGACGGCGCATTCCTCGACGACAAGCCGCTTGCGGTGCCGCCGAGCGCGTGCCTGCGCGAGCTCGAGCACTGGGCGCGCGAACTCGAGCAGGGGCTGCCGGCGGAGATGGCCGAGGAGGAGCGCTGGATCGCGATGCTGATCGCACCGGGCAGCTCGCTCGGCGGCGCGCGTCCGAAGGCCAGCTTCGAGGAAGACGACGGGACGCTGTGGATCGCCAAGTTCCCTTCGCGGGAGGATCGGCACGACGTCGGCGGCTGGGAGCGGGTCCTCGCGCTTCTCGCCGCCGAGGCCGGCATCTCGACTCCGGAGACCAGAGCCGTCCGCCTCGGCTCGCCGCATCTGACGTTCTGCACGAAGCGCTTCGATCGCGATGCCGCCGGCCGGCGCCTCTACGCATCGGCGATGACCCTGACCGGCCACCGCGACAGCGAGGACGCGAGCTATCTCGACGTCGCCCAGGCGATCGTCAACTTCGGCGATCCCGCGGCGATAGACGCCGACCTCGCCCAGCTCTTTCGCCGGGTCGTCTTCAACGTGCTGACCGGCAACCGCGACGACCACCTGCGCAACCACGGCTTCCTGCGAACGGCAGGCGGCTGGCGGCTGGCACCGGCGTTCGACGTCAATCCGTCGCTGCGCAAGCTCGATCACACCCTGGCCCTCGACGACTCGATCCGCATCCCCGACCTCGACGTCGTGCGCGAGACGGCCGCCCTCTACCGGCTTTCCTCCGCCGAGGCGGAGGAGCTGATCGCGCAGGTCGACGGCGCCGTCTCCGCCTGGGCGGACGTAGCGCGGACGGTCGGCCTCCCCGACGAGGAGGTCCGGCTCTTCGCCGGTGTCTTCCTCTCCGCCTGAAGCCGCGCCGATATCCTTCTGGCCGGTGCGGTAGAGGTTGTGCCCGCTATCCGGCAATAAGCTCGACCGCGCCCGCCCGCCCCCCGAACCAGAGCAGGAGCCATGGCCGTAGAGACCGCCGCCTACAGCGAGCAGACCGACATCCAGCGCGACATCACCGAGATGGTCCGTCAGTTCGCCGACGAGCAGATCATCCCCAACGCCGAGCACTACGACCACGAGGACTCCTTCCCGGAGCCGATCGTCGAGCAGATGAAGGAGCTCGGCCTGTTCGGGGTGACGATCCCCGAGGAGTACGGCGGGATGGGGCTCGACCTGACGACCTACGCGATGATCGTCGAAGAGCTCTCGCGCGGCTGGATCTCGATCTCGGGCGTCGTCAACACCCACTTCATCGGCTCCTACCTCTTGATGAAGTTCGGCACCGACGAGCAGAAAGACCATTTCCTGCCGAAGATGGCGACCGGCGAGATCCGCGCCGCCTTCTCCCTGTCGGAGCCCGAGGTCGGCTCCGACGTGCAGGGGATCAAGTCGACCGCCAAGAAGGGCGACGACGGCAGCTGGGAGCTGAACGGTCAGAAGATGTGGGTCACCAACGGGCTCGGCTCGGGCGTCGTCTTCGTGCTGATGAAGACCGACCCGCAGGCGGACCCGCCCTACAAGGGGATGACCTGCTTCATCACCGAGAAGGAGCCCTGGGCGGAAACCAACTCAGGCGACTTCCAGGGGCTGAACGTGCCGCCGAAGATCAAGAAGATGGGCTACAAGGGCGTCGAGTCGACCGAGCTCGTCTACGACGGCTACCGCTGCCCGCCCGAGCGCGTGCTCGGCGGCGAGGAGGCCGGCGTCGGCCAGGGCTTCGTGCAGATGATGGACGCGCTCGAGGTCGGGCGGGTCAACGTCGCCGCGCGCGGCGTCGGCATCGCCCAGCGGGCGCTGGAGCTCGCCCTGCGCTACAGCCAGGAACGCAAGACCTTCGGCAAGGCGATCGCCCAGCACCAAGCGATCCAGTTCAAGCTCGCCGACATGGCGACCAAGATCGAGGCGGCCCGCCTCGTCACCCGCAAAGCCGCCCGGATGAAGGACGCCGGCGAGCGCTCGGACCTGGAGGCGGGGATGGCGAAGCTCCTGGCCTCCGAGACCGGCAAGGAGTGCGTCGAGGAGGCGTTCCGCATCCACGGCGGCTACGGCTACTCGAAGGAGTACGAGATCGAGCGCCTCTACCGTGACGCCCCGCTGCTCCTGATCGGCGAGGGCACCTCCGAGATCCAGCGCATGGTTATCGGCAAGAAGCTGCTCCAGCGCCACAAGATCTAGCGAGGACGCTGCAAACCGTCGTCTGGCGGTGTCCTCGCCAGGGTCGGTTTTTCGCGCCCTCGTCTGAGATCAGCGCCCGCCGGTGCCGGTGTGGCTCTCGTTTCCGGTGCGGGTGCCGGTGTCGTTGTCGTCGGTCGTTCCCCGCGTCGAGGTGCCGTTGGCGCTGGTGTCGTTCGTGCCCAGTTTCGTCCTCGTGTCGTTGTCGTTGGTCGTGCCTCTGGTCGAGTGGGCGTTGGCGCTCGTGCTATCGGTGCCGAGTTTCGTCGCCGTGTCGTTGTCGTCGGTCGTGCCGCGGGTCGAGGCGCCGTTTGCGCTGGTGTCGTCGGTTTTCAGCGTCGCGCTCTCGTCGTCGCTGTCCCCGTCGCCATCGCCCGGCCCGCTGCGGTCGTCATCGTCGTCGTCGCCCCCGCCAGGCCCGCTGTTGCTGCCGCTGGCTACCGCCGCGGGCACGTCGCCGATCACGCCGGCGGCGTTGGCGGCCCAGAAGAGCGGCACGGCACCGAGGACCAGAAGCGCCAGGAAGAGCGCCCCCGACCGGCGCAGGGCCGAGGCCTCGCCCGGCAGCAGCGCCTCGTCGGCCTGCAGACCGCTGAACACGCGCGCCGCCGGCGAGACCGCTCGCGTCCTTGAAGTTCTCTCTGGCATCGGGATTCCTCCTCGTCGTCGCTCGGAAAGGTTCGCTACCCACGGTCCCTGCCGAGGAACCGGGGTATGCGTGTAACCCGAACGAGCGTCCAAGATCACGCCGTTGTCCCGCCGATGGGCCGAGTTCCCCCCTCCACACGTCGGTTTTCGGCCCGTCGGCCCCGAGATCGACTCAGCCGACGGCGCCACGGCGCGAGAGGCGCATCTTGCGGGGCAGCTCGGCGACCAGGGGCTCGAGGCGCTCGACGACCTCGCCGCAGGTCGGGCGCGCGGCGGGATCGCGGTCGAGCAGCTCGGCGATCAGGGCTCGCAGATCCTCCGGCACGTGTCCCGGCAACGGGCCCGGCTCCTCGACCAGCTGGGGGAAGCGCTCCGGCCCCGTCTCGCCGGACCCCTTCGGGAAGGGCTTCTCGCCCGTCAGCGCGTGGAAGAGGGTGGCGCCGAGCCCCCAGGCGTCGGCCGCGGGGCCGATCCGTGAGCCGGCCGATTCGCCCGTGCACTGCTCGGGCGCCATGTAAGGGTCGGTGCCGATCGGGCCCGAGGTCTCGGCGGCGCGTCCGAGCGTGCGGGCGATGCTGAGGTCGATCAGCCGCGGCGGCACCCCCATCACGATGTTGTCCGGCTTGACGTCGAGGTGGACGTAGCCGCGGTTCGCCATGTACTGCAGGGCGCCGGCGACGTTTGCCGCGAGCGGCAGCAGCTGCTGCAGGGCGATCGCGCCGTCGCGCCTGATCAGCCGGCGCAGCGAGGGGCCCTCCAGGTGCTCGATCAGGACGTGGGGGCGAGGTCCCTCCAGCACCGCATCGAAGCTGCGGATCAGGCTCGGGTGCGCCAGCGCCGCCAGCGCCTCGACCTCGCGGGCGAGGTCGCGCAGCGCCTTCTCGTCGCCGGCCTGGTCGGGCCGCAGCAGCTTCGCCACGCCGAGCGCGAACAGCGACTCGTCCCAGACCAGGAAGACCTCGTAGCGGTTGCCGCCGCCGATCGGCTTGAGGACGACTCGCCCCGGATGGATCTCCTCGCCCTCCGCGAAGTCCCAGCTGGCGTGCTCGCTCACGCCCCGAAGGGTAGGGGGCGCCGCCGCTCGGCTAGCATCGGCAGCCGATGGCAGGTGACACGAAGGCGATGATCGAGACGGCGGTGGAGCGCTTCCAGGCCGAAGTCCCCGCCCTGCAGAAGCTCAAGCTCGTCTTCGGGCTCGAGTTGAAGGGAAGGGGCGACGTGCAGCTCTACCGGGTCGAGCTGCCCGGTCCCAAGGTCAGCAAGGACTTCGCCCAGGACGAGCGGATCCTGGTCCAGATCGACCGACCGCAGTTCAACGAGCTGGCCGAGAAGGGAACGCTGAAGAGCTACCGCAAGGCTTACGAGACCGGGCACATCAAGGCGACGGGGGACTCAAACGTGACGAAGCTGATCGCCCAGGTCGTCGAGCGCCAGGAGCAGCGCGCCCGGCTCAAGAAAGCGCACTGAGCGTGCGCAGGCTCCTCTCTTCAGCCACTCTCGTGACCCTCGTCGCGCTGACGGCAGCCGCGACGCCGGCCGGCGCCGCCACGGCTCTCTACCCGGACCTGAAGACGCTTCCGGTGCGCGATCTGCGCTTCGATCGGACCGACGTCGATCCGGAGAGCACGACCGCGACGCACAACGTGCTGCGCTTCTCGAACACGGTCTGGAACGCCGGCAGCGGTCCGCTGGAGGTGCGCAGCCAGATCGACTCGAAAACCAAATCCGGCGCCGCCGTCCAGCGCGTCTACGACGACAGCGGCGGTTTCGCCAACTACGCGGCCGGCAACTTCTACTGGCACGCCGCACACTCGCATTACCACTACGACGACTGGGGCCGCTACGAGCTGTGGACGAAAGCGGGCTACGACGCCTGGATCGCCAGCGGCAGGACCAAAGGGACGCCGACCGTCGGCGGCAAGACGACGAGCTGCATGATCGACGAGGAGTTCATCCGCAACCTGCCGAACCAGACCTACCCCGCCACCTACGACCCCGACGGGTGCTTCCCGAACTCGCAGGGAGCGATGCTGCAGGGGATCGGGGTGGGGTGGGGCGACACCTACGACTACTTCCGCTACGAGCAGTGGATCGACCTCGGCCCGAGCGGCTCGCTGCCCGACGGCCAGTACGTGCTGCGCTCGATCGCCGACCCGCTCAACAAAATCTACGAGAGCGCCGGCAAGTCCGACCCCGCACGCGAGGGCGCGCTGGACAACGAGGCGATCACTGCCTTCTCCGTCCAGGCGGGCAAACTCGTCGACTCCAACCCGCCGAGCGGCACGGTGCGGATCAACGACATCGCCGCCGGCACTGCGTCGCCGAACGTGACCGTGAAGGTGCTCGGCCGTGACGACATCAGCGGCGTCACCCAGGTGCGGCTCTCGAATAATGGCAGCCTCTGGTCGACGCCGCAGTCCTACACGGGCTCGGGCTCGACCGCGCAGGCGATCGCCTGGGATCTGACCAACGCCACCTACGGCGGCGGCAACACCGACGGCGTCAAGACGGTCTACGCCCAGTTCAGGGACGCGAGCGGCAAGTGGTCGGCGTCGGAGACGGACACGATCGCGCTCAACCGGCAGGGCACCACCTCGGGCTACTCGAACGCGGTGCTGGGCGACGGTCCGGCCGGTTACTGGCGGCTCGGCGAGACGAGCGGTACGACGGCGGTCGACGCCTCGGGCGGCGACAACGGCAGCTACGTCAACGCGCCGGCGCTGGGGCAGGCGAGCCTGCTGCCCGGCGATTCCAGCAACCGGGCGGTCCGCTTCGACGGCACCAACGACCACGTCCGGGTTGCCAGCTCCGGCCCGCTCAGCCCCGCGACCCGTGTCTCGCTCGAGGCCTGGATCAGACCGGCGTCGCTGCCGAGTGCCGGCAGCTTCCGCTCCGTGCTGACCAAGGCCGCGGCCTACTCGTTGCAGTTCAACGGCCCGCGCCTGGAGTTCACGATCGTCCAGGGCACCGCTCGCAGGCGCCTGCAGGCACCGAGCGGAGCGATCGTGGCCAGCCAGACGTACCACGTGGTCGGCACCTACGACGGCACCATGCAGCGGCTCTACGTCAACGGCACCCAAGTGGCGAGCGCGGCGCTGAGCGGCGCGATCGCCACCAGCACCTACCCGGTGACGATCGGCTCCTGGGGCACGACCGAGCTCTTCTACGGCACGATCGACGAGGCGGCCGTCTACACCAGCGCGCTGAGCGCCGCTCGGGTCAGCGCCCATCGCCAGGCCGCGATGGGCGGCCCGCCGCCCGATAACTCGGTCAAAGCACCCAGCAACCTGAGCGCCAGCGCGGTCTCCGACGACCAGGTCAACCTCACCTGGACGGACAACTCGAGCAACGAGGGTGAGTTCCTGATCGAGCGGTCGACCAGCTCGACCTTCACCTCGCCGACGATCAACAGCGTCTGGTCGAACAGCACCTTCTTCTCCGACGTCGGCCTCGAGCCGAGCACCACCTACTACTACCGGGTGAAAGCGCGCAACGCGACCGACAGCTCGGCCTACTCGAACACGGTCTCGGTGACGACGCTCGCGACCGCGCCGCCGCCCAGCGGCTACAGCGCCGAGGTGACCGTCGACAGCCCGGTCGGCTACTGGCGGCTCGGGGAGGCGAGCGGCACCGCTGCCGCCGACGAGCGCGGCGTCAACCACGGCACGTACCTCAATTCCCCGACCCTCGGTCAGCCCAGTCTCCTGGCAACCGACACGAGCAACAGAGCGGTCGGCTTCGACGGGGTCGCCGACACGGTCAGAATCGCGGATTCGGCCAGCCTCGATCTCACCTCGCCGCTCACGCTCGAGGCCTGGATCAGACCGGCATCGCTGCCGAGCGCCGGCAGCTTCCGCTCCGTCCTGACCAAGGCCGAGTCCTACTCGTTGCAGTTCAACGGCCCGCGGCTGGAGTTCACGATCATGCAGAACGGAACCCGCAGGCGCCTGCAGGCACCGAGCGGAGCGATCGTCGCCGGCCAGACCTACCACGTGGTCGGCACCCACGACGGCACCATGCAGCGGCTCTACGTCAACGGGGTTCAGGTGGCGAGCGCGGCGCTGAGCGGGCCGGCAAGCGTCACCGCCAGCGCCCTCTACGTCGGCTCCTGGGCCGGCGGCTCGGAGCGCTTCGCCGGCACGATCGACGAGGTGGCCGTCTACGGCGCCACGCTGAGCGCCGCTCGGGTCAGCGCCCACCACCAGGCGGGCACCCAGACCGGTTCGCCCACGCTCACCTCCTCCTTCGATCGGCCCGGCCTCAGCACGGCGAGTCTGGCCGCGGCTGTGACCGACGCCCCGATCACCGATCCCGACGGCCGCTACTCGATCGCCAGCCCGCCGACCTTCGTCGACTACTGCCGCCTGCCCTCGAGATCCGCCTAGTAGGAAGGCCTTCGCCGGCGCGGCACGGATAGCATTCCGCGCCGTCCAATCCCAAGGAGACCGCGAGACAGATGAGCGACAAGACCTACGAGCTGACCACCGACCAGGCCGAGCGCGAGGCGTCCGGAGCGCACAGCTACGGCCGCTACCTCGAGGAGTTCGAGGTCGGCGCCGTCTACAAGCACTGGCCGGCGAAGACCGTGACCGAGGCCGACGACCACCTGTTCTGCCTGATCACGATGAACCACCACCCGCTCCACATCAACGACGTCTACGCGAAGGGCTCCCAGCAGGGCCGCAACGTCGTCGTCGGGCCGCTCGTCTACTCGCTGGCGCTCGGCATGTCGGTCTCCGACGTCTCCGGCAAGGCGATCGCGAACCTCGCCACCGAAGACCTGAGCCATCCCAACCCGGTCTTCCACGGCGACACGCTGTTCTGCGAGACCGAGGTGCTCGACGTCAAGCCCTCCTCCTCCAAACCCGACCGGGGCGTCGTCAAGGTGCACACCCGGGTGCTGAACCAGGACGGCATCCTCGTCGCCGAGTTCAAGCGGCTGGTCCTTGTGCCGCGCAGGGAACCCGGTTCCTGAGGGCGAGCCCGCGGCGATGGCCGGTCGACCCGCCAACGACGCGCCGCACCGGCTGATCGCCGACGTCGAGCTCGGCGAGGACGTCAGGGTCCAGGCTTTCGCCAACCTCTACGGCTGCAAGATCGGCAGCGGCTCGCGGATCGGCCCCTTTGTCGAGATCCAGAGCGGTGTCGAGATCGGCGCCGCCTGCAAGATCCAGAGCCACACGTTCGTCTGCGAAGGCGTGACGATCGGCGACCGCGCCTTCGTCGGCCATGGCGTGATGTTCGTCAACGACAGCCACCCGCGCGCGACCAACGAGGCCGGTGAGCTGCAGGGCCCGGAGGACTGGCAGCTGCTCGAGACTCGGGTCGAGGATGGCGCCTCGATCGGATCGGGCGCCGTCGTGCTAGGCGGGATCACGATCGGCGCGGAGGCGTTGGTGGGGGCCGGCGCCGTCGTAACCCGCGACGTCGAGCCGGGCGCCGTCGTCGCCGGCAACCCGGCCCGTCCGCTGCGCCGGGCGCCTTGACCCGCTCCGGGCCTACCGGCGGCGCCCTCGTCATCGGCGGCGACTCGCGAGCGCTCGGCATAGCGCGCAGCCTCGGCCGGCGCGAGGTCCTGGTCTGGGCGATCGACGAGGGCGACTACCTGGTTGCCCGCCACTCGCGCTACGTGCGCCGCAACTTTCCCTGGCCCGAGCACGAGGACGAAGCCGGACGGGTCGCCTACCTCGCCGCGCTCGCCGCGGAGCACAGGCTCGACGGCTGGACGCTGTTCGCTACCAGCGACGAGACCGCCGCCCTGGTCGCGAGGCACCACGAGGAGCTCTCGCGCAGCTTCAGGTTGACGACGCCGCCTTGGGAGCAGACGCGGCTCGCCCACGACAAGCAGCTCACCTACGAGCTCGCCGAGCGACTCGATGTCGGCGCGCCGCGCACCGCCTACCCGCGCAGCGCTGCCGAGCTTGCCGACCTCGACCTCGAGTTCCCTTGCATCCTCAAGCCGACTGCGAAGAAGGAGCTCAACCGCTTTACCAACGACAAGGCTTGGCCGGCGGAAAGCCGCGACGAGCTCCTGGCCCGCTACGAGGAGGCCTGTTCGCTGGTCGAGCCCGACCAGGTGATGGTCCAAGAGCTGATCCCGGGCGGGGGGGAGGCGCAGTTCTCCTTTGGCGCCGCCTGCCTCGACGGCCGTCCGCTCGCCTCGATCGTCGCACGACGGCGCCGCCAGTATCCGGTCGCTTTCGGTCGCTCCAGCTCATTTGTCGAAACGATCGAGGCACCCGAGGTCGAGCGGGACGCGCGGCGGCTGCTGGGGGCGATCGGCTACACGGGCCCGGTCGAGGTCGAGTTCAAGCGCGACCCACGCAGCGGCGAGTACAAGGTGCTCGACGTCAACCCCCGGCTGTGGACCTGGTTCACGCTCGGCGCCCGCGCGGGTGTCGACTTTCCTTACATCGGCCTGCGGATCGCCAACGGCGAACGCCCCGCGGAGGTGCGCGCCAAGCCCGGCGTACGCTGGGTGCGGATGGCGACCGACGTGCTCGCGGCGAAGACGTTGATTCGCGAAGGGCGGCTGTCGCTCGGCGATTACCTCCGTTCGCTGCGGCCCCCGATCGAGTACGCCGTCTTCGCGAGGGACGACCCGCGGCCGCTGGCGAGCGCTGCGCCCTCGCTCGTCTCGCGGATGGCGCGGCGAGCACCGACGCTGCTGCGGCGAGCGCGCTAGTCGCGGCGGGCGCCGAGATCGAGGACGACCTCGCCGCTCCCCTCCCTGCGCGCCCAGCCCACAGCGGCCCGCGCCGCGGCCGGGCCGCCCTCGACGCGGACCCCGCCGTCCTCGCCCGCGCACGACAGGGCCGCTCGCTGCTTCCACCACTCGGCGACCTCGCGCGGCAGTGCGTGCCAGCCGCCGCCGCTGCGGTTCAGCTCGCTCAGCCAGGCGAGGAACGAGTCGTAGAGGGCGAGCCTCTCGTCGCTGAGCAGGTAGTCCGGGTGGACGAGCAGCTGCACGAGGCCGTGATTGGCGGCCACCCACTCGGCCTTTTCGACCCAGCGGTCGATCGATTCGTCGCCCAGGATCTCCCACAGGGTGTGGTCCTGGACCAGCGTGATGGGCAGCTCGACCAGGTCTCCGATGAAGAAGGGAAAGATCGAGCAGCAGCCGCCGGCCTGCGGCTCGAACGGGTCGGTGTCGGGAAAGGACCCGTCGTAGAGGCAGCCGAGCTCCGGCATCCAATCCGGATTGCGATGGGTGGCGGGGGAGCGGAATCCGGACACGTCCCAGAGCTCGAGGTAGCGGTGGATCTTCGGCAGGTTCGCCTCGAAGCTGGCCCGGTCGCGGAACAGCTTGCCGTCGTGGAGGATCCCGTGCAGCCCCACCTCGCAGCCAGCCGAGCGGATCGCGTCGAAGGTGCCGTCCGGGATCTCGTACCACTCGGCGCAGAAGTTCCAGCAGGAGACGATGCCGTGCTTACGCTCGACCTCGATCACGCGCGGGATGTTGGCGATTCCCTCCGGGCCCTCGACGTCGTGGCTGACGATCGATGCAAACCGCCGGCCCGCGGGCCAATAGGCGACGAACGGGACCTCCGTCGCGCCGGAATCGTTCAACCTGCGGGCGAACAGGGCTCGTTCGTGTTCGAGGAGCAGCGGCTCGATCGGCCAGGCGGGGAACTCCGTCTGTGCTCGCCGCGCCGCGTGTCGGCGCCGCATCGCGATCTGCAGCCGCCGCGGCAGCAGCGGCTTGACCGCGTAGTAGCTGCGCATCAGGGTCGATTGTCCACCCTGGCGTTGTGCATAACGTTCGAGCAGGAAATGCTCGGGCTGGAAGTCGGGAGCGGCCGCATCGTCACGCACGGGGCCGAAATCCTAGCCCGACCGCAACTACCACCTCCCTTGAAGCGGTGGCTACCATTGTCAGCGATCACCTCGGGGAGGGGTGCGAGCGGTTCTGGTGTGGGAGGAATCGCTGTGTCGAGAGGGCGGGGGGTAACGCTGATGCGGGTAGGAGCAATGCGAAGACTCAGTCAAAGGCTCGTGGCGGCTGCGGCCGTTTTCCTGGCCACGCTCGCTTTCTGCCCCGGCGCCGGGGCCGCCGTCCTCCTGCACGACGGCTTCGATATGGCGAACGGACCGAACAACCTGATCACCAACGAGTACGCCGCGTGGCGCGCTTGGGACAGCGCCGCGGTCAACTCCGACGTCTGGCAATCGGACGGCGGCTCGCTGTTCTCGGTTCCGGCGATCGGCCCCAGCGGCGCTCTGGCGACGGTTGCCTATACCGGGCCGCTCGACAGCGACCCAGCCGACCGCTACTCCGAAGCTCATACCCACTCCAACAAGCTGCGCCTCTGGACTCATGAGGACGGGTTCGAGAACGTCAAGGTCAGCGCCTGGATCAAGCCGCTTTCCTGGGGCGCCGGGGTGCCGACCACCTGGGGCGGCTTCAAGTTCTACCTGCGGCGCGAGCAGGGAAACACCGACTCGCCCTTCTACACGGCTGAGCCCTACATCTACGACGGGCGCGCCTATATCCAGAAGAAATGCGCCGATGGCAGCTACCACCTGCTCGCTCAGACGCGCACCGAGGCCGCGCCGATCGGCAGCTGGCAGGGGGTGGCGGCTTCGACCCGAACCGAGGCCGATGGATCCGTGACGATCTCCCTCTATCGGGCCGGCGCCCTGCTGCTGCGCGTGGTCGATCGCGGCACTGGCTGCCCGCCCCTGCGCGCGGGCCGGGTCGGCTTCCGGTCCGACTTCTTCGGCTACTACCTCGAGGACTTCGACGTGGTCGACGAAGAGCTCGCGCCCCCGCCGCCCACGAACCCCGCTCTGCTCCTTCACGACCGCTTCGACCTGCCCAACGGGCCGAACAACCTGATCACCAACGAGTACGCCTCGTGGCGCTCCTGGGACAGCGGAAGCGTCCAATCGCCGATCTGGCAGTCCGACGGGGGCTCGCTGTTCTCCGTTCCCGCGATCGGTCCCGACGGCGCCGTGGGCCGGGTTGCCTACACCGGCAGGCTCGACAGCGAAGCTGCCGACCGCTACTCCGAAGCTCATACCCACTCCAACAAGCTGCGCCTCTGGACTCGTGCCACTGGTTTCGAAAACGTCGGCCTCCGGGCCTGGATCAGGCCGCTCTCCTGGGGCGCCGGCGTGCCGACGAGCTGGGGCGGCTTCAAGTTCTACCTGCGGCGCGAGCGGCCGGAGACCGATTCGGCCTTCTACACGGTTGAGCCCTACATCTACAACGGCCGCATCTATATCCAGAAGAAGTGCCGCGGCTACACGGGCGGGGGCAACTACTCGGGTGGCGGCACCTACTACCTGTTGGCGAACAGGAGCGGCTTCGCCGTTCCGTTCGGCGCCTGGCGTCGCATCGCAGCCACCGCTCGTACGAACGCGGACGGGTCGGTGACGATCTCGCTCTACCGCGATCGCAGCTTGCTGCTGCAGGCCGTCGATCGGGGTTACAGGCCGGACGGCACCGGCTGCCCGCCGCTGCGCGCGGGTCGGGTCGGCTTCCGCTCCGACTTCTTCCGCTACTTCCTCGACGACTTCGAAGTCGCGGCCCTTCCCTGACCCCCCAGGTCAGCCGAAATGCCGGTAGAGCGCCTCGCCGACGAGCCGGCTGACGCCGGCTGGCGAGCGCCTGATCACCGCGCCCACCGCGCGGTCGCGCAGCCCCGGTCCGGCCGCCGGGGGCCGCTCGGCGAAGTAGGTGTAGGAGAGCGCCTCCTCCTCGGCGCCCCAGGAGCGCTTGAAGGCGCGCAGGCCCTCGTTGTCGACGTCGGTCCGGCCGAAGTCGAGCGTGTGCAGGCCCTCCTCGCAGGCCCAGCGGATCGCTTCCGCGAAGAGGAGGTTGTTCGGGCGCTTGCCGAGCGCCCGCGCGTCCGACGCGCCGTACTTGTAGGTCAGGGTCCCGTTGTAGGTGAGGAACACGGCGGCGGCGATCGGCCGCCCCTGGTCGAGGACCAGCTCGACGAACCCGAGCTCGGCGTCGAAGAGCTCCGCGAAGCGGCGGATGAACCGTTTCGGCTGCGTCGGCACGCCCAGCTTCCTGCGGGTCTGCATGTGAAGTGCGTAGAAGGCGTCGAGGGCGGCCTGGTCGGTGCGGCGCTCGGCCGAGAGCCCTTCCCGCTGCGCCTTCTTGATCCCCCGCTTGACCTGTGACTTGGAGTAGCGGCTTTCGACCTCGGCCGGATCGCGGGCGAGCGTCAGCAGATGGCGGAAGAAGCGGGGCTGGACGAACGCTTCTGGAGCGTCCGGAAGAGATTCGTGCACGGTCAGGTCGAGCCCGGTCCGTCGCCTTTCCTCGGCCAGGGCCTCGCCGAGTGCCAGCGCCTCGGCGCGGCCGGCGCCCGCGGCGAGCACGGGAGGGCACATGTCCGAGAAAGGGAGGGAGACCAGTCTGCGGCCGGTCAACCGGCTCTCGATCCGGGCGATCGGGATCCCGGCGGCGATCGCGTCGCCCTCGCCGACGCAGCAGGCTCGCAGCGAGTACCCGTACTGCTCGCGCAGCAGCCGCAACCAGCGGGGATGGTGGAATATCGAAGCGGACGGACTGGACTCCAGCAACGCGGTCCAGGCGGGGTCGGCGATCGGGTCGATGGAGCTCGCCGGAGGCACGGCGGCATGATAGGCGCGATGCGGGTCGTCCCTTGGGACTGCCGTCGATCCGTCTGCTACTGCGGCGCGATCGCGAAGTCGTCGAGGTAGTACTGCAGGAAGTCGGAGCGGAAGCCGACGTGCCCCGCGGTCAACGGCGCGCAGCCGGTGCCATCGGAGCGCACGCCGCGATCGACGGCCTGCAGGACCAGCACGCCGTCGCGGTAGAGGGAGATGGTGACCGAGCCGTCGGAGTTGGCGCGGCTGCTCGCCGCGATCCGCTGCCAGCTGCCGAGTGGGGTGCTGAAGCCGCTCTTGCTGGCGAGCAGGTAGTACGTGCCGCCGGTCGAGTAGTTGCCGCCACCGGTGTCGCCGAGGCACTTCTTCTGGATGTAGACGTGGCCGTCCTTGATGTACGGCTCAGCGGTATAGAAGCCGCTCTCGGTCGCTCCCACCTCGCGATTCAAATAGAACTTGAAGCCGCCCCAGGTCGAGGGCACGCCGTCGCCCCAGGCAAGCGGCTTGATGCTTGCTTCGAGCTTGACGTTCCCGTAGCCCGACGCCTTGGTCCAGAAGCGCATCTTGTTGGAGTGGGTGTAGGTCTGCGAGTACTTGTCCGCCGAGTTGCTGTCGAGGTTCCCCGTATAGGCCGCCCGCACCGGCTCGCCGTTCGGACCGGTGGTGGAGACCGAGAAGAGCGAGCCGCCGTCGGAGCGCCACACACCGGAGTGGACGGCCGTCGAGTCTGAGCTGTGCCAGCCGGCGTACTCGTTCGTGATCAGGGCGTTGGGGCCGTTGGCGGTCTCGAACCCGTCGACCATCGGCGTTCCTTGCGCGGGAGTCGGCTCGACCGGAGCGGGAACCTCGACGGTCCACTGGCGCGTGGCGGGACTCGGGTCGACGTTGCCTGCCCTGTCGGTCGCCCGGACCGAGAACACGTGACTCCCGGCGGCGAGGCTCGAGTAGGACTGCGGCGAGGAGCACCGAGACCAGGCCTCCGAGTCCAGCCTGCACTCGAACCGGCTGCGGCGCTCGGAGGATGAGAATCCAAACGATGCGGACTGCGCGTCGACGGTGCCGCTAGGCCCCGAGGAGATCGTGGTCTCGGGCGGGTCGATGTCGGCGACGATCCTCAGCCTGCTCGCGGTCGAGTCGAGCTGTGCGCTCTCCTCGCCGCGGCGGGGGGCTTCGGTTCCGCCGCCGGAGACCGGCTCGATCGGTAGGCGCAGCTGACCGCGCCGGACGGCTCGCCGGGCCTTGGCCAGGGTGAGACGACGCGGCTTGTAGTGACCGAGGCGTATCCTCGCGGCGCGAACGCTCTGGGGACGCACGCTGTCGATCAGAAAGACGACGGAGCGACCCTTGGCCTTGGCCGGCTTGAACGAGTAGACCTTCGCCGCGGCGCCGGGCGCGCTCGTCACGCAGACGACGAGGACGAGGAGGGTGAGGCCGATGCTCGCGCGATTGAGTTTGCTCCGTGCCATCCCGACCCTGCATCGGGTGGTGCGGCCGGCCGGATTAGCGTTGGTCGAGCCGCATCGACCATTCGTCCAGGATGGTTTGAAACAGCCCTTGCGACCTGGCGGACGGGGCCTCTGGCGGCGTCCGCCGAGCCCTTAGACTGTCCGCGATGCAGGAAGAGAACCTCGTGGCCCGCAGCCCGGCCGAAAGGCTGCGCGAATACCTCCGTGTGGCCAGGCGACGATGGCTGGTCCTCGCTCTCGCGACCGGGGCGGTGGCCGTGATCGCGCTGCTGCTCAGCCTTGCGGGGACGAAGAAGTACGACGCGACCGCGGTCCTGCTGCTGCGCGAAGCCGATCCCGTCGACATGATTCTCGGCAACAGCAGCGAAGTCTCGGACCCCGAACGCGAGAGCAATACGCAGATCGGCCTGATCAAGCTGGACCCGGTCGCCGAAGGCGTCAAGGAGGAGCTGGGACTCGATACGCCTACGGACGAGCTGCTCGATCAGGTGAGCACCGAGTTCCAGGGGAACTCGGACCTGGTCTCGGTGACGGTTCGAGACGAAAGCCCTCGGCTCGCCACCGCGATCGCCAACGCCTTCGCCACCGAGTACGTGACTTTTCGCCGGGACACGGCTCGGGCCAGCCTCGAAGAAGCGGCGAAACTCGCCAACGAACGGCTCGAATCGCTCAGTCCGGAAGAGGTCGAATCGACCGAGGGCCGCGAGCTCGAAGCGCGTCTGCGCGAACTCGAGATCGCCTCGTCGTTGCAGACGGGCGGGGTCGAAGTGGTGAGGCGCGCCTCGGTGCCGGTGGATCCGGCCGTGCCGAGGCCGCTGCTTTCGGCTTTCATCGGCCTCCTCGTCGGCTTCGCCCTGGCGGTGATGATCGTCGTCCTGCTCGAGTTCGCGGACCGGCGGATCAAGGACGAGGACGAAGCGCAGGAAATCCTCGAGCTTCCGCTGCTCGCCCGGGTCCCGCGATCCGGCCGCGGCGGCGATAACGGCGCGCGCGATCGCCTGCGCGACGAGGCATACGCCAGCCTCGCCGCCAACCTGCTCTTCGTCGATCGCAAGGAGCGCGGCACGGTCCTGCTGGTCACCTCTCCCGGCCCGAGCGATGGCAAGACGACGGTGACGCTCGGTCTGGCTCGGGCGTTGGCGACGCTGAGCAAACGGGTGATCGCGATCGAGGCGGACCTGCGTCATCCGCGGTTCGCCGAGCGGCTCAACCTCGGCCGCGAAGCAGGGTTCGCCGGCGTGGCCGGCGGGGCCATCGGTCTCGACAGCGCTCTGGTCGAGATCGACGCCGCGACCATGCACATGGACGACGGCTCCACCGCCGGTCCGTCCTTCTCGGTGCTGCAGGCCGGCCCGCCGCTCACGGCTCCGCAGATGGTCCTGTCGCGCCCGACGACGGGCGAGATCTTCGCCGCCTGCCGTGAGCGGGCCGATTTCGTCCTGGTCGACGCTCCGCCGATCGGGGTCGTGCACGACGCGATCACCCTTGCCAACTTCGTCGATGCGGTCATGCTCGTCTCTCGGCTCGGCTGGACGACCAAGGACGTCGCGCGCGAATCGCTCCGCGTCCTCGGGCAGCTCGACCTCCGGGTACTCGGCTTGGTCCTGACCGCGACCGAACGTTCCGAAAGCTACTACCACCGTGAAGCCGCCGCGCAGCGTCGCCCGACCCCGACCGCGCGGGCCGGGATCAACGCCTAGCGCGGATACCCCGATAGCCGACGGTCGCCTCGACAGCCGTGCCGTCAGGAGCGTTCCCTGGACGCTGCTGACGTACGCCGGGAACCGCGGCATCGGGTTCATCGGCTCGATCGTCCTTGCGCGCCTGCTGCTTCCCTCCGATTTCGGCCTGATCGCGCTCGCCGGCAGCGTCACGCTCCTCCTCACCCACCTGCGCGACCTCGGCCTCGCGGCGACGCTGATCTCGAGGCACGACCTGAGCAAGCATGCCCAGGGGACGATCCTGACGATGATGATCGCGCTCAGCATCGCGCTGGGGCTGGTCGGAGTCGCCCTGGCGCCGCTGATCGCGCGCGCCTTCGGCGAGGCGGAGCTGACCGACGTCGTGCGTGCCCTCTCCTTCACCGTCTGCCTGGGCTGCTTCCACGGCTTCGGCGAAGCCCAGCTCCAGAAGCACCTCCAGTTCCGCGGCCGTTTCATCGTGCTGGTCGGCCAGGCGGCGGTCTATTCGGCGGTCTCCATAGTGCTGGCCGCGACGACGGGCCTCGGCGTCTGGTGCATCGTGCTCGGGCGCGTCGCGATGAGCGCGGCGGGGACGGTCCTCTCGTTCGTCTGCGCGGCCCCGTACTGGGTGCGACCGAGGTGGAACGCGGCCGAGGCCCGCGACGCGTTCAATACCAGCCGCGGCTTCCTGGCCCAAGTCCTGCTCCACTTCATCCGCAACAACAGCGACTACGTCGTCGTCGGGCGTTACCTGTCGACCGCCGAGGTGGGCTTCTACTACACGGCCTACCGCCTCGCCGAACTTCCTTTCGCGGCGATCTCGGACCCGGTCTCACGGGTGACCTTCGCCGCCTTCTCGGAGATGAGGTCGCGGGGCGAAGACATCCGCGGCGCCTACCTCTCCGTGCTCCAGCTGGTCGCGGTCGTATCGGTGCCGCTGGGGATCGTGCTGAGTACCGCGGCGGAGCCCTTTACCCTCGCGGTGCTGGGCGAGAAGTGGTCGCCGATGGTCGGGACGCTCTCGATCCTGGGCATCTGGGCGGGCCTCTATCCGCTCCAGAACACGGCTTCCTGGCTGCTCAACTCGAGTGGCGCGCCCGGCGCCCTGGCCAAGATCAACGCGGCGCTCTACCCGCCCTTCCTCGCCGCCATCGTCCTGGCCGCATCGGGCCCGGGCATCGAGGCGGTCGCCTGGACGATCGTCGGCTACACGCTCGTTGCGCTCGCCGTCGTCTGGATCGTCTGCCGTGTCCGTGCGGGGGTCCCCGTCAGCCACCAGCTGCGTGCTGTCTGGTCTCCGGTGCTCGCCTGCGTTCCGGCCTGGCTGGTGGGGTACGCGGTCGCCGGTGCACTCGACGGCGAGCCGTGGCTCGGCTTGATCGGAACCGCTGCGGCCTGTCTCGCCTGTTACGCGGCGGCGCTTTCGCTCCTCGACTTCGGCCTCGTCAAGCGGTCGGTGGGGCAGATCGCGAAAACGCTTGGCCGCTGACGTGCCGGACGGTGTCGCGGACGCGGTTAGGCTGTCGGCCGTGTCGGCGGAGTCGAGGCACTAGCCATGCAGCTCTTCGCGGTGGCTTTTCGCGCGGACGGGAAGGTGCCCGACGGCGACGTCGAGGCCGCGGTGGCCGATGCGGCCGCCGCCTTCCCCCAGCTCGGGCAACGCGAGGCGGCGGCGGGAGCATCGCCCGACGGGCGCCTCGCCTTCGCCGCGGCCTCGCACCCGGCGGCGCTCGCCGACGGGCGCCGCTACATGTCGAGCCAGGGCGGCGCGGTCACCCTCTTCGACGGTCTGCCGGCCGATCGGGAGGGACGTTTCGACGCCGCCGACGCCGCCGTCCTCGACCAGCGCTGGAAGCAGTTGCCGGGCTCTCTCGAGGGCATCTTCAGCGCTCTGCGGATCGACCTGGACGCAGCCGAGGTCGAGTGCCTGACCGACCCGATCGGGATGGCGAAGGTGTTCCTGGCTCGCCAGCCGTCGGGATGGGTGCTCGCCAACGACGTCGGCGCGATTCGCTCCCTCGCGGGCCTCGCCAGTCCCGACCCGCTCGGGGTCAGCGCCATCGTCAGCCTCGGCTGGCCGGCGAGCCGGACCATGATCGCGGGGGTCGAGCCCCTTGCGGGAGGCTGCCTGCACAAGCTCTCGGCGGGCGGTCAGGAGGCGAGGCCCTACTTCAGCGCCGAGGCGGTGGCCCCTCGCAACAACGGCGGTCGCGTCGGCGGCGCCGAGGAGCTCGCCGAGCGGCTGAAGACGACCACGGCGGCCGTCGCCGCCGCTCCGCGCGAGGTCTCGTGCGCGATCACGGCGGGTCGCGACTCCCGTGTCATCCTCGCCCTCGTCCTCTCGCTGGGGATGCGGTCGCTCGACTACTACACGTCGGGCGAGGCCGGCGAGCCGGACGTCGAGGTGGCCCGGATGCTCGCTCGCGAGACGGGCGTCGAGCACCGCGTCGTCTCGCGCCGGCTGCCGTCGGCGCCGGGTGGGTGGGTCGAGACCACCGCGAGGTTCGCGGCGCAGACCGATGGCCTCTCGAGCCTCTACGCCATCTCCGACCACCTCGACCACGGTCAGTCGCCCGGTCCGCTCGGGCTGAAAATCTGGGGAGCCGGTGGCGAGGCGGCCCGTGCCGGGATCGGCATGCTGGCGCCGTTCGTCGGTCAGTTTCCCGGCTTGAGGGATTCCTGGGGGGCGCAGAAGCGCACCCTGGAGACGAAGACCTCGACCCGGGACGGGGTCGTGCGTCGCGAGGCGCTCGAGACGACCCGTGCCTACCTCGGGGACTTCGTCGAGCGCCGCAGGGCCGAGGGATGGCGGGCGAGGGAGGCGCTCGAGGCCTACTACGCCTTCGAGCGGGTGACGAACTGGGCCTCGACGGGGGTGAGACGGGTTTCCGGCGCAACCGATCTCTTCAGCCCCTTCGTCACCAGCGACTTCTATGAGTACGCGTTCTCGCTGCGGTCCGGCGAGCGCTACGTGGAGGCGGCCCACTATCGCCTGCTCTCGGTCCTATCCGAGTCCCTCCGCGACCTTCCGTTCGAGAAGCCGTGGAAAAGGCAGCGGCCACGCCTCGCTGCCGCCATGGCGGTCGCCGCGATCTCCGACGCGGCGACCGGCCGGGCACGGCAGCGGCTCCGCCCGGCAGCCGCCGGGAGCGCTGGGGGTGGCAGGGACTTCGGCCGCGCCTGGCTCGAGGCCGGGATAGAGCAGCATCGCGAGCTGTGCGCCGCCTTTCCCGCCTCGCCGCTCTGGGACTACGTCGACCGGCGGCGTCTCGAGGCGATGCTGTCCGGACCGCCGGAGGGCCGCCGCGCGCACGCCGAGGGACTGTGCGCCGTGCTCACCCCGTTCTGGTACTTCCACGGCGCAGCGCGGGGGGGCTGAGGCACAGCGCCGCCAGCACCCCCATCGCGGCGGTGATGTCGAGCGCGTTGAAGGCCGGAAACGTGACGCTCGAGAGAAGCAGCGTGAAGAGAGCCGCCTGGCTGCCTATCCGCAGCGTCTTCAGCGCGGGGTCCTGCCCCGGCGGCGGCCGCGAGAAGACCGCCCAGCCGATCAGCAGGAACAGGCAGGCCGCGCCGAGGAGGCCGGTCTTCCAGGTCACCCAGAGGTAGCCGTTGTGGGCGTAGGCGTTCGCTTCCGGGTCGATGTTCTGCCACGGACGGCCCCAGAAGACGGTCGCGCCGAGCCCCGAGCCGGTCCAGGGCGATTCGTCGATCGCCGCCAGCACGTGCTGGGTCTCGAGCAGGCGGATCCTGACCGAGTCGTCGTTGGAGTACTGGCCGAGCGAGACGAGGCGTTCCCTGGCGGCGGTGAAGTCGTCCGGCGCGAAGGTCGCGAACGCCCCGAGCAGGACGGCCCCGGTGAGAATCCCCGCGACGATCGCCCTGGCGCGCCTGCCGGGATCGGATTTGAGCACGACGAACCCCATCCCGAGCAGGGTCGCCACCCAGAAGGTGCGCTCGTAGGTGAGGATCAGCGAGACGAAGTTGGTCGCCAGGATGGCGACGAGGACGGCGCGCGGCCAGTACGCACGGATCCGGCCGCCGACCAGCCCGGCGAAGGCGAGGACGACCGCGACCGGGTAGGCGTAGAGGCCCCCCTGCAGCTGACCGCTGCCGCTGCTCGCGAACCGAATCCCCTCGCGCACCCCGACGCCGCTCTCGGCGATCTCCTCTATGCCGAGGGACCACTGCGCGAGGCCCCAGAGCCCGAGCAGCAGCCCGACGGTCCCCAATCCGAGCGCCAGCCGGCGCGGGCCGTCACGGTCGGCGACGATCGGCACCGCGATCGCGAAGGCCGCGAAGCCGAGCAGGACTCGCATCTCGAAGCCGACCTCGCTCGCCGACCTGCCGAGCTCGATCCCGTGCACCGTCTGGAGCAGGACGATCGCCAGGAAGGCGACGATCAGGCTGAGCGAGGCCGCGCGACGGCGTTCGAGCGGTTCGCGCAGCAGCACGATCGCGGCGCGGAAGAGGCCGGTGATCAGCAGCGCGTCGGAGAGAAGCAACCCGGCCCCCGGCGCCGAGAGCTGGTTCTGGATCGTGTAGGGGACGAGGACGGTGACGAGCAGCAGCAGGGTGAGGTGCAGGGTCGGGGCCAGGAAGGCCAGGCCGACGAGGCCGAGGAACGCGACGAAGGCGAGTCCGAGCAGCGGTTTGACGGCGATCATGGCGCCGGTCAGGACGACCACCGTCGCGATGCCGGTCGCGAGCGCGCCACGCAGCAGGGCGAGGCGGTTCTCGGCGGTCGCGGTCACGTGACGGCGCTCGTGCCGAGCCTGCGCTGAGGGACGGTCCAGGTGGTCATCGGGCTACGCTCCCGAGCAATGTACATCGTCGTCATATCGCCCTTTTTGAACGAGGAGCGATTCCTGCCCGAGTTCCTGCGCTCGCTGGAGGCGCAGACCCGCCGCCCCGACCGGCTGCTGCTGGTCGACGACGGCTCGACTGACGGCTCCGGCGAGCTGGCGCGCGAGTTCGCCGAGCGTCACGAGTGGGCGACGGCGCTGCGCCGGCCGGTCCGCGAGCGCGAGGGCGACCGCCTGGCACGGGCGGAGGTGTACGTGGCGTTCAAGTGGGCCCTTGCCCAGGTCGATGAGGACTGGGACGTGGCGGCCAAGCTCGATACCGATCTCGAGTTGACCCCGCGGACGATCGAGACGATCGCGAGCGAGCTCGACCGCAGGCCCGAGCTCGGGCTCGCCGGCACCTACCTGAGCGAGGTCGGCGGGGACGGAGTCCTCGGCCGGCTAAAGATCAGACCCGAGCACGTCCACGGCGCGACCAAGTTCTACCGCCGGCAGTGCTACGAGGCGATCCAGCCGATGCCGCCGATCCTCGGCTGGGACATGATCGACGAGATCAAGGCGAAGATGGCCGGCTGGGAGACCCGGAGCTTCGCGATGCCCGAGGGCGATCCGCTGCACATGAGGCTGCGCGGCGGTCACGACGGGCTGCTGCGCGGCTTCCGCCGTTGGGGCGAAGGCGCCTGGGCGATGGGGGAGCACCCGCTCCATGTGGTCCTGCACGCCTTCCAGCGCATGTCCGACCCGCCGCGCGTGGTCGGCGGGATCAACTACGTGATCGGCTGGGCCTCGGCCGGGCTGCGCCGCCTGCCGCGCGCCGAACCGGAGGTCCGCGCCGTCGTCCGCCGGGGCCAGTTGCGACGAATCCGCCGCCGGCTGCTGCCCGGGCGCCGCCATCGCTCCCGACTCGCCGACACCTGACCGTCCCGTGCATTCCCAACCGAGAGAAGCGCCGCTGCGGGCGGCGGTGGTCGGCCTCGGCGCGATCTCGCTCGAGCACCTCGACAAGCTGCGGCGGTTGTCGCTCGCCGAGATCGTCGGCATCTGCGACCTCGAGCGCGGGGTCGTCGACGCGGTTGGAGAGCGGTATGGGATCGACGCCGGGTTCACCGACTTCGACCGGATGCTCTCCGAGGTGCGCCCGGACGTCGTCCACGTCCTGACGCCCCCGCAGAGCCACCGCCCGCTTGCCGTTGCGGCGCTGGCGGCGGGTGCCCACGTGCTTGTCGAGAAGCCGCTTGCGCCGACCGCCGAGGACTACGCGGAGATGCGCGCGGCCGCCGACTCGGCCGCACTGCACCTCGTCGAGAACTACAACTGGCGCGAGGCGGCCGTCGTCCGCCGCGCCCGGGGCGTCGTGGGCTCTGGCGAGATCGGCGACGTCGTCCATGTCGACGTCGTGTTCGGCGGCGTCCTCTCCGGCAGCGGCGGGCCCGTCGCCGATCGCGACGTCGTCCACTTCAGCCACGGCCTGCCGGGCGGTGCGCTGCAGAACTTCGCCTCACATCCGGTCTCGATCGCCCTCGCCTTCACCGGCCCGTGCGCCGGCGTCAGCACGATGCGCCGCCGCCTCGACCCCGCCATGCAGTCCGAGGACGAGCTCCGCGCCCTGCTGGCCGGCGAGTGCGCCTCGGCGCTCGTCTCGGTGACCCGCCACAGCGAGCCGCCGAGCTTCGCGCTGCGGGTCGCCGGGACCGACGGCGCGCTCGAGGCCGACCTCTACAACGACCGGCTGTACGTGGCTCGGCCCGGCGGCGGCCTGACCAAGGTGACGAACGGCGTCCGCCACGGCTTCAATCTAATCGAGGGGGCGGCGACGCTGCTCGGCAAGACGATCACCTCCCGACTCGACCACTTCGAGGGCCTCGAAGCCCTGATCGGCGGCTTCTACCGCGCCGTCGCCGAGGGGACGGAGCCGCCGGTCACGGCGGCCGAGATCGATGCGGTGAACGAGGTCATGTTCAAGGTCTTCTCCGACGAGGGCCAGTTGTGAGGGCGCTGGTCACCGGCGCCGGCGGGTTCCTCGGCAGCCAGCTGGTCGAGGAGCTGCTCGCGCGGGGCAGTCGGGTGCGGGCGTTGGTTCGGCCTTCACGCGACCTGTCAGCCGATTGGAAGGAGCGCGGGGTAGAGCGGGTGCCGATCGACCTCAGGCGACCCGAAGACCGACTCCCCGCTGCTCTCGCAGACACCGATGCGGTCTTTCACCTGGCGGCGACGACGGCCGGCAACTGGCGCTCGATGTTCGACACGACGGTCGCCGCCACCGAGGGCATGCTGGATGCGATGCGGGCCAGCGGCTGGCGTGGCCGCCTCGTCCACGTCAGCAGCTTCTCCGTCTACGGCCTCAACCAGGTCCGGGCCCGCTCCCTGGTCGACGAGGCGACGCCGCTGGAGCCGGACCCCTGGCGGCGCGACGACTACGCCTGGACGAAGTGGCTGCAGGAGCGGCTGGTGCGGGAGTTTCGCGAAGAGGGCGGGGCGGAGGTGGCGATCGTCCGCCCCGGCGTCATCTACGGTCCGGGGCGGGCCTTCCAGCATCAGCTCGGCCGTGAGCTGGGGCCGAACGTCCTGCTCCTCTACGGTGGACTGGTCACGATGCGCCTGACCTACGTCGAGAACACCGCCTCGCTGTTGGCCGAGTGCGGCGAGAACCCGCGGGCCGCCGGCGAGGTCTTCAACGCGATTGACCCGGGCCCACTGCGCCAGCTCCAGTACGCGCGGCGTTGGCGCGACGCCGACCGCGCGAACCGCCGCGTCGTCCCCTTCCCGCTGCTCGCGCTGCGTGCCCTCGGCGCCGGCCTGGCGCGCGCCGCCGACGCGACCGACGGAGCCGTCTCCCCGCCGAGCTTCCTCGACCCCTACCGGCTCAAGCCGGCCTACGGCGACTTCCGCTACGACACCTCGAAGGCGACCAGGGTGCTCGGCTGGCAGCCGCCGGTCTCACGCAAGACGGCGCTCGACCGGACCTTCTCCGAGGCCGGTCCCTGATGGCGCGGGTGCTGTTGATCCGCCAGGGCTCCTTCCCGCTCGACGCTCGGGTGCGGCGGGAGGTCGAGTGCCTGCTCGACGCCGGCCACGAGGTCGACGTGATCTCGCTGCGCCGCGAAGGTCAGTCGGGGCGGGAGACCTGGCGCGGCGCCAACGCCTACCGCCTGCCGCTGCGCCACCGCCGCGAGGGCGCCCTCCTGTATGTGCTCGAGCACCTCGCCTTCATGGCGATGGCGAGCGTTCTGGCGACCTTCCTGCACCTGCGGCGCCGTTACGACGTCGTGCAGGCGAACACGATCCCCGACTCGGTCGTCTTCGCCTCGATCGGTCCGAAGCTGTTGGGCGCCAGGACGATGCTCGACCTGCACGAGTGCGTGCCCGAGTTCGTCGGGACGAAATACGGGGTCTCGCCCCGCCATCCGCTGGTACGGCTGAGCGCCTTCGTCGAGCAGGCCGCGATTCGCTACGCCGACCGGGTCGTCACCTGCACGCAGGAGATGAAGGACGTCTTCGTCGCCCGCGGCGCCCCCGCCGAGAAGATCGACGTGGTCCTCAACGCGGCCGACGAGTCGATCTTCGACGTCGAGAAGTACCCGCCGCGGCCACGTGAGCCCGGTCGCTTCAACCTGGTCTGCCACGGCTCGGTCGAGGAGCGCTACGGCCACGACACCCTGATCGAGGCGGTGGCGCTGCTGCGCGACGAGATACCCGAGCTGCGGCTGGACGTCTACGGCGAGGGCTCGTTCCTGCCCGAGGTCGAAGAGATGGTCCGGGAGCGCAGCCTCGAGGACCGCGTCTGGCTCGCCCGCGACTACGTCCCGATCGAGCAGCTGCTGGACGGGCTGGCCGGCTGCGACGCCGGGGTCGTCGCGATGAAGAAGGACGCCTTCCGCGACCTCACCCACTGCAACAAGATGTACGACCTGATCGCGATGCGGCGCCCGGCCGTGATCTCGCGCACCCGCTCGGTGCAGAGCTACTTCGACGAGGGCTGCTTCGAGTACTTCGACGCCGACGATCCCGAGGGCCTGGCGGGCGCGATCCGCACGCTCCACTCCGATCCGCAGCTCGGCGAGCGGCTGGTCGAGCGGGCCTGGGAGGTCAACGAGCCGTACCGCTGGCCTCGTCAGAGGCAGGTCTACCTGCGGAGCGTCGAGTCGCTGCTTCGTCCCTGAACCAGTGGGCGGGCCCGCCGTCCGGCAGGGGCGGGGCAGCAACCACGTCGTGCCGCATCCGCAGCAGCGCGCGCATCCGCTGCGCCTGCTCGCGCCGCAGCTCGGCGATCGCCCCCGGGTCCGCCACACGTGGCAACCGGCGCAGACGGGCGTAGCCGTAGGCCGCGAGCAGGGCGATGCCGCCGAGGACGCGGGGGCGCTCGACCAGTCCCCGGTAAGCCGCGCGCAGCAGCATGAACTGCCACCGGTAGCCCATGAAGGCGTTGCCGCGACCCTCCTCCCAGCGGGCCCGCAGCGGTCGCTGCTTGGAGCCGCGGGGCTTGTAGTGGAGGATGCTCAGCTCCCCCAGCGCGTGGACGTGCCAATCCCGCGCCCGCGCTGCGTACTCGTCGATCCCGTCCCAGCCCATCGATTCCCGCAGGCCGCCGATGTCGTCCAGGCAGTCGTAGCGGTAGGCCTTGGCGACGCCGTGGACGTTATGCGAGGTCTTGCCGTAGTCGAGGCGCCAGCGGCCGTCCTCCGGCATCCAGACGGTCCCACCGACGACGCCGGCGCGCGGGTCGCGGGCGAAGACCGAAGCGACCCACTCGAAGTAGTGGGCGGGGAGGAAGAGGTCGCCGTCGAGCTTGACGACGACGTCCGGGCGCTCCCCGAGCTCACGCAGGCCACGGTTGAAGGCGGCGACGATCGGCGCGCCCCGGGCCCGCTCGTGCTTGGCATCGGTGGCGACCACCCGTATCCAGGGGTGCTCGGCGGCCCATTCCTCGGCGATCTCGCGGGTGTCGTCGGAGGAGCCGTCGTCGACGATCACCCAGCGCTGTGGACGGTGAGTCTGGGAAGCGAGGGACGCGGCGGTGACAGCGAGGTAGTCGGCCTCGTCGCGGACCGGTGACACGACGGAGTAGCTGGGCAGGGTCACGTTCGCCGGCTAGCTTTTCAGGAACCGGCGAGCGGCGGTCGGTGCGGGCCGGTCAGCCCAGCAGCTCCGCGAGCGCCTCGGCGACACGGTCGATCTCGGAATCCGCGATCCCGGGGAAGATCGGCAGGGTGAGGCAGCGGGCAGCCGCGGCCTCGGTGTGCGGCAACGAGCCCTGGCCGTAGCCCAGCACCGTCCAGCCCGGCTGCAAGTGGGCCGGGGTGGGGTAGTGCGCCCCAGCCCCGATGCCCGACGCCCGCAGTTCGGCGAGGACGCGATCGCGGTCGTCGACCTCGACGACGAAGAGGTGGTAGACGTGGCGGCCGCCGTCGGGATCGCCGGGAGGGAGGACGACGGGCAGGTCCGCCAGGGCGTCGCGATACCGCTCGGCCGCCTGCCGACGGGCCTCGTTCCACGCGTCGAGATGGGGCAGCTTCAAGCGCAGCAGGGCGGCTTGGAGGTTGTCGAGGCGGGCCGTGGAGCCGGGGCGCAGGTGGCGGTTGGCGTCGGCCGGATCGGAGCCATGGTGGCGCAGCGAGCGAACGGTCGCGGCGAGTTCCGAGTCGTCGGTGACGACGGCCCCGCCGTCGCCCATCGCGCCGAGGTTCTTGGTCGGGTAGAAGCTGAAGCCGGCGGCGGTGCCGAAGCTGCCGACGCGCCTTCCGTCGAGCTCGGCGCCGTGGGCCTGCGCGGAGTCCTCGATGACGGGGACGTCGCCGGCCGCCGCGAAAATATTCCCCATCGGGGCGGGACGGCCGTACAGATGTACGGGCAGCACCGCAGCGGTCGCCGGCCCGATCGCCGCCTCGAGTCCTTCCGGGTCGATGCAGCGGGTGGCGGGATCGATGTCGACGAGGACCGGACGCGCACCGGTCGCGGCGATCGCCTCGATCGTCGCGACGAAGGTGTGCGAGACGGTCACGACCTCGCGACCCGGCCCTGCTCCAGCTGCGATCAGGGCTAGCCGCAGCGCGTCGGTCCCGTCACTGACCCCGACGCAGTGGGCGGTCCCGCAGTACTCGGCGAACTCGGCCTCGAACGCCTCCAGCTCTTCGCCGAAGGTGAACGCGCCCGAGGACGAGATCCGCTCGAAGGCATCCTGCGCTTCGGCGAGGATCGAGGGATCGAGCCGCGAGAGGTCGACCAGCGGGACCGCCCGCCCGAGAACCTGACTCACAGGCCCACCGAGCCCTCCGCCTCCCGCGACCGGACCACGGGCATCCCGTCGGCGCTTTTGCGCCGGTCGGCAACCTGTCGTCGGCCGTCGTCGGAGAGCGGCACCGGCGCCGAGTTGTATTCCAGCGAGGACTCCGCCGCCTCGATCATCTGGACGACGTCGTAGCCGAGCTTCGCGTTGGATCGGGGGTCGCTGCCATCGCGGACCGCCGCGACGAAGTCCTGCACCTCCAGGCGCAGCGGCTCGTCGGCGGGGATCCTCGGAGTGAGGACGTCTCCGGAGCGGTAGGAGAGCTGGAACTCGCCGAAGGTCTGGTGGTCTGGGAGCGGTTCGACGCCGCGGTCGAAGACGCGCACCTGCTCGGCGCTCGTGTCCTCGTAGACCACCATCCGATCGGTGCCCACCAGCACGGTCCGCCGCAGCTTCGTCGGCGACAGCCAGGAAAGCTCGACGTGGAAGAGGGCGCCATCGGCGTAACCGAGGTCGATGAAGGCGACGTCGAGGTTGCCGGGAACGATCGAGGAGCGTCCGATCGCGCGCACGAACTCGGGCCGGCCCAGCCAGTGCAGGAGGATCGAGAAATCGTGCGGGGCGAGGTCGCGGACGACGCTGACGTCGCTCTGGTGGATCCCGAGGTTGACGCGGCTCGACGTCCCGAAGTAGAGATCGCCGAGCTCGCCGCTGTCGAGCAGCTGCTTCACCTTGTTCACAGGCGGGGAGTAGATGAAGGTGTGGCCGGGCATCAGCACGAGCTCGCGTTCCTCGGCCAGCTCGATCAGCTCGCGGCACTCCTCGGTCGTCGCGGCCAGCGGCTTCTCGACCAGCACGTTCTTTCCGGCCAGCAGGCAGCGCCTGACGAGGTCGTAGTGGGTCGTAACCGGAGTCGCGATCATGACTGCGTCCAGGCTCTCGTCCTGGAGCATCCGGTCGAGGTCCTGGGTCACCTCTATCGCGGGGTAGCGCCGCTGCAGCTTCGACAGCGCGGCTACGTTGGGGTCGCAGATCGCCCTGACGACGCAGTCGTCGGTCTCGACGGCGCAGCGGACGAGGTTCGGGCCCCAGTAGCCGACGCCGACCACCGCCAGGGAGGTGTCGGAGCTGATCGATTCCATTACGCGGCGTGGCGGATGGCCGCCGTCGGGGTGCGGGCGAGGATGCCGATGTCGGTCGTCAGGGTGGCCTCTTCGCTGTACTTCACGTCCAGGTCGAGCATCTGGTGGAAGTCGAGCCGGTTGCGCCCCGAGACCTGCCACAGCCCGGTGATTCCCGGGCGAACGTCGAAGCGCTTGTAATGCCGGGCGCTGTAGTACTGGAGCTCATACTCGATCGCCGGGCGGGGGCCGATCAGCGACATCGAGCCGCCGACCACGTTGAAGAGCTGGGGCAGCTCGTCGATGCTGATCCGCCGCAGCACGCGGCCGACCGTGGTGACGCGGGGATCGGCGGTGAGCTTCTTGATCTCGCCGTTTCCGTTGCCGTTTTCCGGCCGCCGGCCGTTGCCGCCATTGCCGTTGGCGCTCGACACAGGGCTCGCGAGCTCTTCGATATAGCGCTCGTGGAGCTCTGAGGAGGCGTCGACGGCCATCGTGCGGAACTTGAGAACCGTGAAGGGCTCCATGTCGCGGCCCAACCTGCGCTGCCTGAACAGCACCGGGCCGCGGCTGTCGAGCCGGATGACGAGCGCGACAACGAGCATGAGCGGAAGCAGCAGGGCGATCAGGAGGAGGCTCGCGGAGAGGTCCACGCCGCGCTTGACCCGCGCCCTGTAGAGCCTCTGCCCGGCCCTGCTCCGCCGCGGCGCAGGGCTCTTGGGGGAGCGGGTGCCCGGCCGCAGGGCCCTCAGCGGGGAGCGGAGTCTGGGCTTCGAGACGGTCGAGTTCTCCATTTGCAGGCAGTTCGGCTTCGAGATGAAATCAGGGACGGGATCGAGTCTTGTGATGGGTTGTCATGCGCGACGTGGGAAACAGGGGCCGATAGCGCCGCTCACAGCAATCACTCAGAAAATAGAGACGAAGCGGCGAGATCTCCATACGTCACAACACATCGACAACAAACTTGCTTCGCTGAAGCCGGCAAACGCGCTTGCAGGAGCTAAGTGGCCGGAGTCGTGGACGGATGTTGGACGGAAGGGCCCGGCCGCTCCCCCGGTCAGTGCGCCTCGTCCGACGCGTGAGCGGGCGGGCGTGACTCCTCCGCCAGGGAAGTGATCTCGAGCAGTCCGTGCGCCGCGCCTTCGAGCACTTCGGTCGCCTCCTCGGCCGAGCGCGCGTAGAGCTCGACCAACATGTGGACGACGATCCGCTCTTGGTCGTGCTTGTGAAAGCGAACATGGGCAAAAAACTCGCGCACGCCCGCCTCCCCGAAGGCGCCATAAGCCAGCAGCTCGGCAGCTTCCGGGCCTGCACAACTCTCTACCCGCTCCTGGTCGACCGTAACGGTGCAGGAGGCGACCCACGGCGTGCCAGCGACCATCCGCTCCCAGCGGTCCTCGATCGGGACGACGCGGTCGTCCTGGAAGGTGAGGTGGGGCTGGTCGTGCATGCAGTCGAGGCACTGCACGACCGATTCCTGGACCTCGTCGACGCCTTCGGCGAGCATGCCGCTGTCGGGGTCGACGCGACGGATCGCGTCGTAGTGGATCTGGATCTCGAGGTTCTGGGACCAGCAGCGATAGCAGCGCAGCCAGGCGGAGCGGTCCCCGTTCAGCTCGCTCATCGCTCCATTGTGGCGCCGATGGCCGTTCGCTGCCACGTGGCCCGGGCTCAGGCCGCGGCGCCGGCGGCGGCGCGCTGGTCGACCAGCGCGACGATCTCGCCCATGATCCGGTTGACGTCGAAGTCCTTCGGCGTGTAGACGCCGGCGACCCCGGCCGCGCGCAGCCGCTCTGCGTCGGCTACCGGGATGATCCCGCCGACGACGACCGGCACCTCGAGGCCCTCGTCGCGCAGGCGCCGGACGACCTCCGGGATCAGCTCCAGGTGGGAGCCGGAGAGGATCGAGAGGCCGACCACGTCGACGTCCTCCTGCAGCGCCGACTCGGCGATCTCCTCGGGGGTGAGCCTGATCCCCTGGTAGATCACCTCCATGCCGGCGTCGCGGGCGCGCAGCGCGACCTGCTCGGCGCCGTTGGAGTGGCCGTCCAAGCCGGGCTTGCCGACCAGGATCTTCAGCCGGTGCCCGATCCGCTCGGAGACCTGGTCCACCTCGCGGCGGATCTCCGCCAGTCGGTCGCGGTCGGCCGGCGGGGCGGCGCCGTCGACGCCGGTAGGGGCGCGGTAGGCGCCGAACCCCTCGCGCAGCACCGCGGCCCACTCGCCGGTCGTCGCCCCGGCCTTGGCGGCGGCGATCGTCGCCGGCATCACGTTGGCGCTCTCGTCCGCGGCTACCCGGCCGAGCTCCTCGAGCGCGGCCTTGACCGCGCTCTCGTCGCGCTCGGCCTTCCAGGCCTCGAGCGCCTCGATGCGCTCGCGCTCGACCTCGGGGTCCGGCGTGAGGATGCCGCCGTCGGCGCCGGCGGTGAGGGGGGAGTCCTCGCTCTCGGTGAAGCTGTTCTGGCCGATCACCTTCTGCTCACCGCTCTCGATCCGGGCGACCCGCTCGCGGTGGGACTCGACCAGGCGCGCCTTCATGTAGGGGACCGCGGCGACCGCGCCGCCGTGCTCCTCGACCACGGCCATCTCGGCGCGGGCGCCCTCGGCCAGCTCGTCGACGAGCCCGTCCATCACGACCGAGCCCTCGAAGACGTCGGGGTACTCGAGCAGGTCGGTCTCGTTGGCGAGCACCTGCTGGATGCGCAGGCTCCACTGCTGGTCCCAGGGCCGCGGCAGGCCCATCGCCTCGTTCCAGGCCGGCAGCTGGATCGCCCGGGCGCGGGCGTCGCGGCTCAGCGTCACCGCCAGCGCCTCGAGCACGATGCGCTGGATGTTGTTCTCGGGCTGGGCCTCGGTGAGGCCGAGGCTGTTGACCTGGACGCCGTAGCGGAAGCGCAGCATCTTCTCGTCGTCGACGCCGTAGCGCTCGCGGCCGATCTCGTTCCAGAGCCGCCCCATCGCGCGCAGCTTGCCGATCTCCTCGATCAGCCGGATGCCGGCGTTGACGAAGAAGGAGATGCGGCCGAAGACCTTCGGGAAGTCAGCCTCGGCGACCTGACCGCGCGCCTTCACCTCGTCGAGCACGGCGATCCCGGTCGAGAGCGCGTAGGCGATCTCCTGGACCGGGGTCGCGCCGGCCTCCTGCAGGTGGTAGCTGCAGATGTTGGTCGGGTTCCAGCTCGGCACCTCGTTGACCGTGAACGCCACCATGTCGGCGATCAGCCGCATCGAGGGCTCGGGCGGGAAGGCGTAGGTGCCGCGCGAGAGGTACTCCTTGATGATGTCGTTCTGCGTCGTGCCCTTCAGCGCCGAGCGCGCCACCCCGTTCTCCTCGGCGACGGTGACGTAGAGGCCGAGCAGCCAGGCGGCGGTCGCGTTGATCGTCATCGACGTGTTCATCTCGTCGAGCGGGATGCCGTCGAAGAGCTGGTGCATGTCACCCTTGTGGGCGATCGAGACGCCGACCTTGCCGACCTCGCCGCGGGCGAGCACGTGGTCGGGGTCGTAGCCGGTCTGGGTGGGCAGGTCGAAGGCGACGGAGAGGCCGGTCTGGCCCTTGGCCAGGTTGCGGCGGTAGAGCTCGTTGGAGCGCCGGGCGTCGGAGTGGCCGGCGTAGGTGCGCATCACCCAGGGGCGGTCGCGCTCGGGCAGTCTGTGGTCGGGCATCGTGCAGATGATATTTGCCGCGGGGAGAAAGACAGCGTTCATGCGTCACAACGCGCATCTTTCGCCCGAGGCTGTGTTTAGGCTCCGGAGCGTCGAATCGTGACCCGACCGCACCTCACCTCAGCCCTGCTCGCCGCCGCCCTGGCCTCGCTGGCCGTGGCCGCGAGCGCGAGCGCCGCGCTGATCGGCCTGTACCGCAACCCGATGCAGAGCGATGCCCAGCGCGGCCAGATCGGCAAGCTCTCGGGCGAGCGCTGTGGCCGGGGCGGCTCCGACCAGGCGTTCCGGATCACGATCGGCAAAGCGACGAGCGAGTGCGCCTACAGGACCCCGGTCGTCGGCCGTGACCTCGAGATCTCGGCGACCGAGCGGCTGTTCGCCGCGACGCCGAAAGCCGTCAAGCGCAAGGCCTTCCTGGCCGTGAACCTGCGCACCGGCGAAGCCGGCGCCGGCTACCAGCTGGCGGTCTTCCCGCTCCAGCGCAAGGCGCAGCTGCGCAAGGTGCGCAGCGACGGCTCGGTCCAGTTCCTGCACATCGAGAAGGGCGTCGACACGATCCGGGGGACCGACGAGCCGAACGCGCTGCGCCTGCGTGCCTTCAACGTGACCAGCGGTCCCGATAAAGGCAAATGCCGCGTCGTCGCCTTCGTCGGGGGCCGTCAGGTCGCCGACGTGCTCGACCCGGCCGCCGGCGAGCTGGAGGGTCGCGGCTCGGGCTTCTCGATCGGCGCCGTCGGCAGCGCCAAGGGCGCGATCGGCAGCGTCGACGACGTCGTCATCCGCGTCCCCAGTCCCTTCTAGGAGCGCATGTGGCCGGCGCATACCGGCGTCCTCGATCGCTCGCGTGCAGAGCACGCCACGCTCCCTGCGTCCTTGGTCTGCTTGGCCACATGCGCTCCTAGCACAGCGCATAATGCGGGCGATGACGACGACGGTCGAGAAGCCGCGCCAAGCCGGGCCGGGGTCCGACCTCGGTGGCGAGTGGCGGGTGATCGTCTGCAACGACAACCACAACACCTTCGAGCACGTCGCCGAGACGCTCGCCAGGGTGCTGCCCGGGGTCAGCGTCGAGCAGGGACACGCGATCGCCGATCGCATCCACGGCAGCGGCCAGGCGATCGTCTGGTCGGGCCCGCGCGAGACCGCCGAGCACTACTGGGAGCAGCTGAAGGCGGCCGGCCTGACGATGGCGCCGCTGGAGCGCGGCTGAGCGAGGCTCGCGCGGGGGGGGGGGGGGGGGGGGGGGGGGGGGGGCTACTCGGCGGTGACGAGCGCTTCGCTGGCGATCAGCGTGTGCCAGCTCGGCAGCAGCGGGATGTCGTAGAGGTCGATGACCGCCGCCCGCGCCTTCTCGATTTCGTCCGAGTACCAGTAGCGCTCGAAGTCCGCGCGGCTCTCCCAGACGGAGGTCTGGCGGAAGGCGAGCGGGTCGTCGATCGAGCGGGTCAGCGACCAGCTCTTGGCGCCGTAGGCGGGCATCCGCGCCGCCGCCGGCTCCCAGAGGTCGAGCCAGCGATCGGCCCTGAACGGGGCGATGTGCCAATCCAGCGTGCAGACCTCGTTCATCAGGCGCCCACCTCCGCCCGGATCGCGCCCGGGCCGTCGACGTTCTGCCCGTCGGTCTCGGACTCGGCCCCGACCAGGATCGAGATCTTGCCGAGATGCTTGTTCTCGTGCAGCAGCTGGTGGGCCTCGGCGACGCCCTCGAAGCCCATCGTCTTCCAGATCACGGGCCGGACCTTGCCCTCCGCCATCAGCTGGTTGGCGCGCATGCACTCGTAGGCGTTGGCGAAGTGCGAGCCGATGATCTGCTTCTGGCGCATCCACAGGTAGCGCACGTCGAAGTCGAGCTGGTAGCCCGAGGTGGCGCCGCAGATCACGACCTTGCCGAACGGCTTGACGACGTAGACCGAGGTGGGGAAGGTGGCGCGGCCGACGTGCTCGAAGACGATGTCGGGCGCGTCGCCGAGGATCTCCTTGACCCGCTTGGCGAAGCCGCGCGAGGCCTTGAAGCGCTCCTTGTCGGCGGCCTTGTCGGCGAGGTTGTCGTCGGTGCGCATCATCTCGCCGAACTCGTTGCGATTGATGTAGTCGACGGCGCCGAGCTGCTTGACCAGATCGCCCTTCTCGTCGGAGGAGACGACGCCGACCGCGTTGGCGCCGGCCGCCTTGCAGAGCTGCACGGCGAAGACGCCGAGACCGCCCGCGGCGCCCCAGATCAAGACGTTGTGGCCGGGCTGCAGCTTGCACTGGTCCATCAGCATCCGGTAGGCGGTGAAGTAGGTGAGCCCGTAGGAGGAGGAGTCGACCCAGGAGAGGTTCTGCGGGCGGGGGAGGAGCTGCTGCGCCTGGACCTTGGTGAACTGGGCGAAGGAGCCCCAGGTCGTCTCGTAGCCCCAGATCCGCTGACTCGGCGCGGCGAGCGGGTCGAGCCCGTGCACCTCGACGTCCTCGTAGGAGGCCTGGTTGCAGTGGACCACGACCTCGTCGCCGGGCTTCCAGCGGGTGACGCCCTCGCCGACCTTCCAGACGATCCCCGAGGCGTCGGAGCCGCCGATGTGGTGGCCGAACTCGGGGTGGTCGCCGTAGGGGAAGACCGAGACCGGCTCGCCGAGCGCCGCCCAGACGTTGTTGAAGTTGACCCCGGCGGCCATCACGCGGACGACCACCTCGAAGGCGCCGGGCTCGGGGACCTCGATCTGCTCGAGCTGGAAGGCCTCGGTCGGCTCGCCCTCGCGCTCCTGGCGGATCACCCAGGCGGCCATCGTCTCCGGCAGCGTGCCGGGCTCCACGTCCAACTTCGAGACTGCGCTGGTATCGACGGCCAAAACCGGTCCTCCGTAGGTCGCTTGCGGGGCAGCGAATCCTAGTCGAGCACGGGGGTCTCGGCCTCGCGAAGCTCGGGGGCCGTGATCTCGCGCACGGTGATCTCCGCCGGTTCCGGCGGCACGATCTCCTTGCCCGGCGCGATGCCGAGGCCCTCGACCTTGCGCAACTGCGGCAGCAGCCTGCGCTCCATCGAGCCGACGGCGGAGTCGTAGGCGCTCGCGGCCGTCGTAAGTCCCCTGCCGACCTTGTCGAAGTCGCTGAGGAACTTGGCGAAGCGGGCGTGCAGGGTCCCGGCGGCGTCGGCGATCTCGGCCGCCTCGGCGACCATCCGCTCCTGGCGCCAGCCCAGCTCCATGGTGCGCAGCAGCCCGATCAGCGAGGTCGGGCTGACGACCAGGACGTTGCGCTCCAGCGCGTAGTCGAACAGAGTCGGGTCGGAGGCGAACGCGGCGTGCATCGCTGGCTCGTTGGGGATGAAGCAGACGACCAGGTCCGGCATCTCGCCGGCCTTGAACTGGCCCTGGTAGTCCTTGGAGCTGAGGCTGCGGATGTGCTCGCGCGCCTGCCTCGCGTGGCGTTCGAGCTGGGCGATCCGGTCACCTTCGGCCTCCGCCTCCTGGGCATCGAGGAAGGCGTCGAGCGGCACCTTCGAGTCGGCGATGAAGGAGCGCCCCTCGGGGAGCAGGAAGCGGGCGTCGGGCCGCAGCCTGCCGTCGTCGGTGCGCAGCGTCTCCTGCAGCTCGAAGTCGACGTGCTCGGTCATCCCGGCGATCTCGACGCAGCGCCGCAGCTGCAGCTCGCCCCACTGGCCGCGGGTCTGCGGCTGGCGCAGCGCCTTCTTCAGGCCGGCCGTCTCGGAGTTGAGGTTGCCGACCGTCTGCCCGACCTGCTCGATCAGGGTGCGGGTCTGGAGGTCCGTTTCGCCGCGCTTGCGAACCTCCTGCTCGATCTTCTCCTGCCCCTTGGCGATCCGCTCGGCGAGCGCCTTGATCTCCGCCTGGCGCTTGTCGAGCGCGGCCTCGGCGGTCTTGGTGTCGAGCTTGCGCGACTCCTCGTTCACCTTCAACAGGTCGCTCACCACCTGCGAGGCGACCTGCGCCGTCGCCTCCTGGATCGCCGGACCGAGGTCGAGCGCCTCCGCCGGCTCCTCGCGCGGCCGGGAGACCAGCGCATAGACGAGCCCCGCGGCGAGCAGGACGACGGCGATCGAGAGGACGACGGTCATGCGGCGATGCTGACGAGTCCTCCAGACGTCAAGTCCCGCCGCCGACGCTCCAATTTGGGTCGTTCTGAGGACGTGCCGCTACTTGACCCACCATATAGGTGGTCAAGTAGCGGCACGTCCCTACGGACGAGGCACTCCTTTACGGCACGAGGACGTCGCCTACGGCAGCAGGACGTCGTTCTCGGAGGAGGACCTGAAGGGCCCGACGACGAGCTTTCCCGGCTTGGCGGCCGGGACGTCGGCGGCGGTCACGGTGTAGATGCCGGTCGGCAGCTGGGCCTGCATCGTTATCGCCCCGTTGGCGACCAGGAGCTTCGACTCGGCGTCGGCCTTCGGCCCCCGCACCTCTAGGCGCGAGTCGACGTCGGTCAGGTTGGCGGCGACGAGGACGACGTCCAGCGGCGTCCCGGCGCGGGCGCGCGGCTGCTCGGCGTCGATGTTCTGGGGGATCTGCTGGTCGGGTTCGAGGCCGATCGCGATCCGCCCCGGTTCGACGGTGACGGCGTCCTCGCTGACCGAGACGCTGACCCGGGTCGGGGGCTGGGGGCGCGCTTCGTTCGCGTGTTCCTCGGTTCCGCAGCCGGCCGCGGTCAATCCCACCGCGACCGATGCGCAGACGGCGGCGAGCCTGCCTCTCCGAATCCCCATCGTCGCCTGAATCTAGCCGAACGGCAGGTCGACGACCCGGGCCGTAACCCCATCTTCACCTACGGCCAGCTCGGCGCCCGGCTCGGCCTCGCGGCGGACGATCGCCAGCGCCAGCGGCCCGTGGGCGGGGGAGACGCAGGCGCTGCCGATCCGGCCCACCTGCTTCTCGCCCAGATGCAGCGCGGCTCCCGCCGCGGCCGGGGCGCTCAACCGCAGCCCGCGCAGGTGGCGGTTGGGGCGGCCCTTGTAGTGGAGCCGCGCGACGGGCTCCTGGCCGATGTAGCAGCCCTTGGTGAAGTCGACCGCCGCCTCGACGATGCCGGCCTCGGCGGGCATCGTCTCCTCGCTCATCTCGGCGCCGAAGCGGGGACGGCCCGACTCGATCCGCAGGATCTCGGCCGCCTCGGCGCCCACCTCGACCGCGCCGGCGTCGAGCAGGCGCTCGAGCAGGCGCTCGCGGTCGGCCGCGGCGACGATCAGGTCGAGCCCGTCGGCGGTCCCGACCAGCAGGCAGTCGATGCCGTTGAGTCGCATCGCCTCGTTGGCGTGCTCGGGAAGCGCGGCGCTGCCGGCGACCTCGACGCTGCGCGGGCCGATCAGCGAGAGGATCGACCGCTCCGCGCCCAGGTCGGCGACCTCGACCTCGCGCCCGATCTTGTAGGTCTCCAGGTGGCGCCGGACCCGCTCCAGCGCCTCGGGCTCGGTGTCGAGCCAGATCTCGTCGGCGGCGAGGCGGAGGACCCGCATGTCGGACTGGATGTGGCCCTTGCGGTCGAGCAGGGCGGCGTAGCGCCCCTCGCCGGGGGAGAGGCCCTCGACGTCATTGGTCAGCTGGCCCTGCAGGTACTCGGCGGCCTCGGGGCCGGCGACCAGGAGCTTGCCGCGCGCCGAGCGGTCGACCAGGCCGCACTCCTCGCGCAGCTGGCGGTACTGCGCGTCCAGCTCCACGGCAACGGCATCGGTCACGCAGTCGATTCTAGGTCGCAGCCGGAGCCGCCCGGCGTGTCGCTTTTGTCCTCGCTATCCGCGACAAAGGCGACACAAGCGGAGGCGGGCAGATTTAGACGCATCGAAATCCGCTTTTAGATGTGTCAAAATCATCGGCGTGAACGAGCGAAGGCTCAGCCGCCGCAAGCTCCTCGGCGCCGCTGCGACGGTCCCCGCCGCAGCGGGGCTGCACAGCCTGATCTCGGGCGGCGGGGTCGGCGGCGCCCCGGCCCGAGCCGAGTCCGAGGCGCGCGGCGCCGCGAACGGGCACGCCGGCCACGAGGGGTTCGCCCACGCGACCTTCGCCCCCGGGCGCACCGTCGACCACCGCCGCAACGGCTTCGACCCGACCGATCTGCTGCGCGACTTCGACTACGGCAGGACGCGCCGCACAGCAAGCGGGCGGGTCGTGCGCGAGTGGGAGATCGTCGCCCAGGACAAGGAGATCGAAGTCGCGCCGGGGGTCAGGTACGAGGCCTGGACCTACAACGGCCGCGTCCCCGGGCCGACCCTGCGCGCCCGCGAGGGCGAGCGGCTGCGGATCCGCTTCGTCAACGGCTCCGAACACCCCCACACCATGCACTTCCACGGCATCCACCCGGCGCTGATGGACGGCGTGCCCGGGATCGGCGAGCGGCTCGGCGCCGGCCAGATCCAGCCCGGCGAAGCGTTCACCTACGAGTTCGAGGCCGAGCCGTTCGGCCTCCATCTCTACCACTGCCACGTCGCGCCGCTGGCCTCGCACATCTCGCGCGGCCTCTACGGCGCATTCGTCATCGACCCGAAGCAGGGGCGGCCGGAAGCCGACGAGATGGTGATGGTGATGAACGGCTTCGACACCAACTTCGACCTCTCCAACGAGATCTACGCGGTCAACACGGTCGGCTTCCACTACGTCGACGATCCGATCCGCGTGCGGCGCGACGAGCTGGTCCGGATCTACCTCGTCAACGTGCTCGAGTTCGACCCGATCAACTCCTTCCACGTCCACGCCAACTTCTTCCAGCACTATCCGACCGGCACCTCGCTGGAGCCGAGCGAGCTGACCGACACGGTGATCCAGGGCCAGGGCCAGCGCGCCGTCCTCGAGCTGAAGTTCCCCTTCGACGGCGACTACATGTTCCACGCCCACGTCAGCGAGTTCGCCGAGCTCGGCTGGACCGGGTTCTTCCGGGTCGGCGACCCGTCCTCGATGACGCCGGCCGCCGCCGCCGCGGCCTACTGCAAGCTGCCCTGGGGCGGCAACGGGGGGCGGGTCTGATGGAGGCCGCGGCGAGGGCGGAGCGGGCGCCGGGCGGGCTCCCCGCCTGGGCGCTCGGCCTGATCCCGCTCGCCCTGATCGCGGCGGCGATCGGCGGCTTCGCGTTGCTAGGGGGGCCCGGGCTCGGCGAGCGGACCGGGCCGCCGGTCGAGGAGCTGGCGGTCGAGCGGACCGTGCTGCGCCCCGGTGAGATCGAGCTGACCCTGCGCAACGACGGTCCCGACCCGGTCGAAGTCGCGCAGGTCTCGGTCAACGACGCCTACGCCCCGTTCGCGGCCGGCGACGGGCTGGAGGTGGGCAGGCTCGGCTCGACCACGCTGGAGATCGCCTACCCCTGGGTCGAGGGCGAGGCGTACGAGATCTTCGTCCTCACCTCGACCGGCGGCACGGTCGACGCCAGCATCCCTGTCGCCGCCGAGACGCCCGAGGCGGATCTCAGCTTCTACGGACTGATGGCGCTGCTCGGCATCTACGTCGGCGTGATCCCGGTCAGCCTCGGGATGCTCTGGCTGCCGTTCGTGCGGCGGATCGGGGCGCGGTGGATGGCGACGCTGATCGCATTCACCGTAGGGCTGCTCGCCTTCCTCGGCATCGACGCGGCGTTGGAGGGGCTGGAGATCGCCGGCGAGGCGCCGGGCGCCTTCGGCGGCACCGGCCTCGTCTTCGTCGGCGCCCTGGTCGCCTACCTCGTGCTGGCCGGGGTCGACGCGCACCTGGGCAGACGGCAGGAGGCGGCCAGGGGCTCGGCGGCGCTCGGCGGGCTTTACCTGGGCCTGCTGGTCGCGATCGGGATCGGCCTGCACAACCTCGGCGAGGGGCTGGCGATCGGCTCCGCCTACGCGAGCGGGGCGCTCGCGCTCGGCGCCTTCCTGGTCGTCGGCTTCGCGATCCACAACACGACCGAGGGGCTGGCGATCGTCGCGCCGCTGCGCGATGGATCGGACGCGACCGCCCCCGGATTCGGGCGGCTCGCCGCTCTCGGCCTGATCGCCGGGGCGCCGGCGATCCTCGGCGCCTGGATCGGTGCCGCGGCCTTCGACCCCAGCCTCGCCGCGCTGCTCTTCGGCGTCGGCGTCGGCGCGATCGCCAGGGTGATCGTGCAGCTGGCCCCGGCGATGCGCGACGGCGACGGGCGCCTGCTCCACCCGCTGGCCGTGGCGGGCCTGCTCGCGGGGATCGCCGCGCTCTACCTGACCGGCCTGCTGGTGTCCGTCTGATGGCCTCCGAGGGCGCCCGGTCGCGGCGGCAGGCGAACACGGAGGCGATCGAGGACTACGCGAAGGCGATCTACGCGCTCGCCGCGCAGCACGAGGGGCCGGTGCTCAACGGCGAGCTCGCGCAGCGGCTCGGCGTCACGCCCGCGACCGCGACGTCGATGCTGAAGCGCCTCGACGAGATGGGCCTGGTCGAGCACACCCCGTACAAGGGCGTGACGCTGACCGCGGCGGGGGAGAAGGTCGCGCTCGAGGTGATCCGCCACCACCGGCTGATCGAGGCCTATCTGTCGGAGGCGCTTGGGATGCCCGACGACCGGGTCCACGCCGAGGCCGAGGTGCTCGAGCACTACATATCGGAGGACCTCGAGCTGCTGATCGCGGCCAAGCTCGGCGAGCCGAGTCACGACCCGCACGGCACGCCGATCCCCGGCCCGGACCTGCGCCCGCCTGCCGAGTAGGCGCGTTCAATACGCTGCGGCCGTGGGCCTCGCCGCCGACTTCCAGCAGATACTCGACTCGCTGCCGCCCGACTGGACCGATCTCGAGGTCGATCTGCGGATCGCCGACGAGGGCCGGTACGTGGACACGGCGGTGACGCTGAGCCAGATCAACGCCCAGCCCTACTCGAAGGCGGACTGGGACTGGCGCCTGCTGGTCGCCAAGAGCTTCGGCCACGCGGCGGCGGCCGAGAGCGTCAAGGGCGTGCTCGCCAAGCTCGACGCGGAGGGGGTCGTCGGCGAGATGCAGGTCCGCGAGGTCCGCGAGGGCCGCTCGGAGATCGTCCAGATGTGGGGGCGGCCCGAGAGCGTGCGCGAAGAGCTCCGCGAACGCCGCGCCCTCTGATGGCCCGCGTCGTCGCGGTCGCTTCCGACCTGCTGCTCGGCAGCAAGGTCGAGGCGACGCTCGGCGCGGCCGGCCACGAGGTGACCTTGGCGCCGTCGATGCAGGAGGGCACCTGGGACGGCGCGGACCTCCTCGTCGCCGATCTCGACACGGAGAACCCGGAGGCGCTGGTCGGGCTCGGCGTGCCGGTCCTCGGCTACTACTCGCACGTCAACGTCGATACGAAGGAAGCGGCGGAGGCCGCGGGGGTCGACCTCGTCGTGCCGCGCTCGCGGCTGGCGCGCGAGCTGCCCGAGCTGGCGGCGCGGCTGCTCAGCGACTGAGCCGGAAGGCGGCGCCCACGTCGAGCGGGCGCTGCAGCAGACCGTGCTCGAGGTCCCACGCTGCCCAGGCGCGCAGCACGGCCGGGTCGAGCGGGGCCGGCTCCAGGTCGGGTCCCAGCGCGCGTAGCTGCGCCGCCTGTTCGGCGCGGTCGAGGCTGGGGACCGAGGCGAGCAGGTCGTCCAGCGCCGCACCCGGATCGGTCGCCGCCAGCTCGTAGCCGCGCGTGGTCGCAGCGACCATCGCGTCGACGAGCTGCGGATCGCGCTCCAGCGTCTCGCGCGAGGCCGTCAGCACCAGCTCGGGGTAGGGGGGTGCGCCGTAGCGGTCGACCTTGAAGATCCGGATCGGGATGCCGCGCTCGCGCAGCGCGACCCCCTCGGCGTTCCAGAAGCCGGTCGCGGCATCGACCTGGCCGGCGGCGAGCGCGGCGACGGCGTTGAACCCGATCGTCACCCGGCGCACGGCGCTCGGATCGCCGCCGTCTGCGCTCACCTCCGAGTCGACGACCGCTTCGTCGGAGGGGAGGCCGGTGACCCCGACCGTGCGCCCCGCGAGGTCGCGCGGACGCGCCACCGGATCGCCGTCCGCTCGCGCGATCACCGCCGCCAGCGGCCGTTGGACGATCGGCATCACCCCGACGAGATCGAGGCCGCGCTCGCGCGCGATCCCGAGGTCGTGGATGTCGAGGATCGCGAAGTCGGTGCGACCCGCCTGCAGCAGCTTCGGGGCGTCGCTCGATTCGCCCGGCTGGCGAACGGTCAGGTCGATTCCCGCGTCGCGGTACCAGCCGCGCCGCTGTGCGGCGTAGATGCCGGAATGGACGGCGTTCGGGACGAAGTCGAGCACCAGCGCCACGCCTCTCGGCGCGCCCGGTTCAGCGCCGTCCTCGCCGCAGCCGGCGGCGCCGGCGACCAGCAGGACGGCCGCCAGCAGCGCGGCAGCTCGTCTCATTCCGAAGGGAAAACTATTCGTTCGGCGATCCGGATACACTCCCGCCCCGACCGAGTTGGGATACGGGATAGAGGAGGCGTTAACCAGTGCAGGAACGAGGACTTGCGGCATATCTCGCCGAGTTGATCGGCACTTTCTTGCTGGTGTTCTTCGTCGTCAGCGTCGTGGTGCTGTTCGTGGCCACGGGCAACCAGGCGCAGTTCGGCTCGGACTTCGCCGTCGTCGGCCTCGTCCACGCGTTCCTGCTGTTCGGCCTGATCGTCATGTTCGGCGTGGTCAGCGGCGGTCACTTCAACCCGGCCGTGACGCTGGCGGCCGCCGCGATCAGGCGGATCGCGCCGATCGACGCGCTGATCTACGTGCTCGCCCAGCTGTCCGGCGGCGTGCTCGGCGCTCTGCTCGCCAAGGGGCTGCTCGTCGACGAGGGGCGCGCGACCGACTACGCCGCGCTGCAGGTCAGCGGCCTGCTCGGCGGCAACCTCCAGGGCTTCATCGTCGAGGGCATCGGGACCTTCTGCCTCGTCCTCGTCATCCTTGCCGCCGTCTTCTCCCGCAAGAGCTTCAAGGAGTGGGCGCCGCTCGCGATCGGCACCACGCTCGGCTTCCTCGTCATGGTCAGCGGCCCGCTGACCGGCGCCGGCTTCAACCCCGCCCGCTGGTTCGGCCCGGCCCTCGTCGCGGGCGAGTGGGGCTCGGTCTGGCCCTACCTGCTCGGCCCGATCGTCGGCTCGCTTCTCGCGGCAGTCGTATTCCGGTTCGTGCTCGAGCCGGGCGGCCCGCCGCCGACCGAGTCCCCGGAGCCCGTCAGGGGCGCGCCGGACTCGGCCCGCACGCCGGGCGCCGCGGCGACGACCAAACCGCGCACCGCCGGCTGAGCGCTCCCCAGATCCCCTCCGCGTAGTCCGCCGGGCCCGGCCGGGCCCGGCGATTGCCGAGTTGACCACCCCAGGAGGAGGTCAACTCGGCAATCGGTGCCCGAGGGCTTGCAGTAGCGTGGCTGCGTGCGTCGCGTCACCTTCTCGCGCAACTACACGCTCTCGCTCTCGCGGACCTGCCAGTGCTACTGCAAGTACTGCGCGTTTGCGACGTACCGCGCCCACATTCACCCGCCCGAGGAGGTCGAACGCCGCCTCGACGAGGCCGTGCGGCGCAACGCGAAGGAGCTTCTCGTCCTCACCGGCGAGCGTCCCGAGGTCAACCCCGAGGTGGCCGCCCGCCTAGCCGCCTGGGGCCACGAGGACTTCACCTCCTACGTCGCCTGGGCCTGCGAGCGCGCGCTCGAGCGGGGCCTGCTGCCGCACACGAACATCGGCGTGCTCGGCAGGGAGGACCTGACCCGCCTGCGCGAGGTGACCGCCTCGCAGGGCCTGATGCTGGAGTCGATCTCCGAGCGGCTGATGGAGACCGTCCACGCCGGCTCGCCGACCAAGCACCCGGCCAAGCGGCTGGCGACCATCGAGGCGGCGGGCGAGCTGCGAATCCCGTTCACCACCGGGATCCTCGTGGGCATCGGCGAGAGCGAGCAGGAGCGCGTCGAATCGCTGGAAGCGCTGGCTGCGCTGCATGACCGCTACGGCCATCTGCAGGAGGTGATCCTCCAGAACTTCGTGCCCCATCCGCGGTACTACGGCCGAGAGGTGGCGGAGATCGCTGACGCATCCTCCCGACGGCGCTGGGCGGCCGATGAGGTCCCCTCTGGTGTCGCAACAGCTGGGGAGGCGCCACCAGAGGGGACCCCACCGGCCGCATCCGAGCCGTTGCAGGGCCACGAAGCACGGGCTTCCGAGTCGTGGAAGGACGGCGGCGCACCCCCCTCCGGAGCCTCCACGGCTGTTGCTCCGGAGGGGGGTGTCTCGCCGTCCTACCCCGCTTGGGCGAGCGAGGTGTCGGTTGACGAGCTCAAGCGGCTGATCCGGGAGTCCAGGCGGTTGATGCCGGACGTAGGGGTCCAGATTCCGCCGAACCTGTCGGATTCGTGGTCCGAGCTCGTGGAGGCTGGCGCTACGGACCTCGGTGGTCTGTCATCCAACGGGGACCACATCTCGCCGGAGGAGCCGTTCCCCAGCCCTCACCAGGTGCGCAAGGAGCTTGCGCCGAAGGGGTACGCGCTGACCGAGCGGCTGTGCGTCTACCCGCAGTACATGGACGCGGAGTGGATGGAGCAGGGAGTGCTCGACGTGGTCAAGCTGAAGTACTGGAGCTTCATCCCGCGGCGGGGGTCCGGAAGGCGGCGCGAGGAGCGGATCGATCCCGACCTGGCCGGGAGGGCGATCGCAAAGGGCCGCGAGGGGCGGGAGCTCAGCGAGGACGAGCTGACGGCGCTGTTCGCCGAGACTCGGCCGGAGGCGATCGAGGAGATGCGGGTCGCGGCCGACGAGCTGCGCGCCGAGCTGGCCGGCGACAGGGTCACCTTCGTCGTCAACCGCAACATCAACTTCACCAACGTCTGCGTGGTCGGCTGCGCCTTCTGCGGGTTCGGACAGGGGCGGCGCTCGCCGGACGCCTACGACCTCTCCGAGGACGACTTCGCGGCGCGCGTCCAGGAAGCGGTCGAGTTCGGTGCGACCGAGATCTGCATGCAGGGCGGCATCCATCCCGACCTGACGCTGGAGGAGTACGGCAAGTGGCTGCGGCTCGCCAAACGCGAGGCGCCGCAGCTCCACCTGCACGCCTACTCGCCGATGGAGGTCCACTACATGTGTGAGCGGTCCGGCAAGGAGCCGGCCGAGGTGTTCGGGTACCTGCTGGAGAGCGGGCTCGGCTCGACCCCGGGCACCGCCGCGGAGGTGCTCGACGACGGCGTCCGGCAGCGGATCTCGCCGAACAAGCTGCCGGTCGAGCGCTGGGTGGAGATCGTCGAAGCGTCGCACCGGGCGGGCCTGCGCTCGACCTCGACGGTGATGTTCGGCCACATCGAGGAGCCGCGCGAGCTGGCCCGCCACATGCGCGTCGTCCGCGCCCTGCAGGAGCGGACCGGCGGCATCACCGAGTTCGTGCCGCTCAGCTTCATCCCCTTCAACACGCTGCTCGGCCGCACGCACGGCGTCGAGGAGATCTCCGCGGCGGAGAACCTCAAGCACACGGCGGCCTTCCGGCTGGCCCTCGGTCGGTCGATCCCGAACCTCCAGGCGAGCTGGGTGAAGATGGGTCTCGACGCGGCGACCGAGGCGCTGCGCTGGGGCGTCAACGACCTCGGCGGCACGCTGATGGAGGAGAACATCTCCCGCATGGCCGGCTCCCAGCACGGCGTGCGGCTCGAGCCCGAGCAGCTGATCGCCGCTGCCCGCGCCGCCGGCCGCGAGCCCGCCCAGCGCACGACGCTGTACGAGATCGTCGAGACGTACTAGGGCCGACGGGCCTAAAACCGTCGATCCAGGCCCTGTTTTAGGCCCGTCGGCGACGATGTAGGGATGCGCGGGATGGTCCTCGGACGGCAACGCGAGCCGTTGCAGCTGGCGGAGGTGCCTGAGCCGCGGCCCGGTCCGGGACAGGTGCTGCTTGCGGTCAGCGCCTGCGGCGTCTGCCGCACGGACGTCCACATCGCCGACGGCGAGCTGAGCGAGCCGAAGCTGCCGCTAGTGCCGGGTCACCAGATCGTCGGCACGGTCGCCGGCGCGGGGGAGGGCGCGGAGCGCTTCGCGCCTGGAGATCGCGTGGGAGTTCCATGGCTCGGCTGGACCTGCGGCGAGTGCCGTTACTGCCGGGGCGGCCGCGAGAACCTCTGCGACCGCGCCCGCTTCACCGGCTACGACCTCGACGGGGGCTACGCGGAGCTGGCGGTGGCCGACGAGCGATTCTGCTTCCCGCTCCCCGCGGACTACCCGGACCTGCAGGCCGCGCCGCTGCTCTGCGCGGGGTTGATCGGCTACCGGGCGCTGCGCCTGGTCGGCGAGGCGGAGCGGATCGGCTTCTACGGCTTCGGCGCCGCCGCCCACATCCTCTGCCAGGTCGCCGTCCACCAGGGACGGCGGGTCTTCGTCTTCACCCGGCCCGGCGACGACGACGGCCAGGAGCTCGCCCGGTCGCTCGGCGCCGCCTGGGCCGGCTCCTCGGAGGAGAGGCCGCCGGAGGAGCTCGACGGGGCGATCGTCTTCGCGCCGGTCGGCGCCCTGATGCCGGCCGCGCTGCGGGCGAGCGCCAAGGGCGCCCGGATCGTCAGCGCGGGCATCCACATGAGCGAGATCCCGGCCTTTCCCTACGAGATCCTCTGGGGCGAGCGCTCGCTGGCCTCGGTCGCGAACCTGACCCGCGCGGACGGCGAGGAGTTCCTGCGCCTCGCCCCGCAGGTGCCGATCCGTGCGCAGATCGAGGTGCACCCGCTGGCGGCTGCGAACGACGCGCTCGACTCGATCCGCAGCGGCCGCCTCCGCGGCGCGGCTGTGCTCGACGTCGCCGCGTCCGAGTAGCCCGGGCGTCCCGCCGGGTGTCCGGGCGCCGCCGCACCAAGGGAGTTCTCGGCGAGCCGCGCATGGCGATCGCGGCCCCCGGGTATCCCCCCCGAGACCGCACCGAACCGGAGAGAGGAGCTGAACCGATGAGCGACGAGATCCGCAACAAGGACGACGCCAAAGGCCGCGTCAAGGAGGCGGCCGGCGACCTGACCGGCGACGACGAGATGAAGCGCGAGGGCAAGCTCGACCAGGCCACCGGCAGGGCCAAGGAGGGCGTCGAGAAGGTCGCTGACAAGGTCCGCGACGCGATGCGCAAGGACTAGGCGCCAGGCGCGATCAGCGGAAGAGGTCCTCGTCGCGGGGGCGGCGCAGCGCCGCCGCCCCTGGGCCGTCCTCGGCGCTGACATAGCGGGCCAGCCCGCGCACGACCGAGGCGGGCACCCGGCTCGCCTTGTCCCGCACGAGGTCGGCGGCGGCCGAGGCCTCGTCGGCGATCGCGATCACGGTCGCCTCCAGCCTGCGGCCCGCGGCGTCCTCGCGGCCGCGCCAGTCGTCGAGGGGGACGAGGCCCGCGCACCCGATCGCCATCTCGACCTGACCGAGGCGCCAGCTGCGGCTGAGGCTGTCGGAGACGACGACGGCGGGAGCGCGGCCGGACACAGCCCGTATCTCGGCGCGAATCCTGCGTGCGGAGGCGTCGGGGTACTCGGGCAGGAGCGAGACGGTTCCCGGCTCGGGCAGGTTGGAGCTGTCGACGCCCGCGTTGGCGCAGACGAAGCCGTGGCGCGTCTCGACGATCAGGACGCCGCGCTCGGCCCGCAGCACCTCATTGCTCTCGGCGAGGATCAGCTCGACCAGCGCCGGGTCCTTGCCGAGCCGGGCGGCGAGGCGTCTCGCTTCGTCACCAGGCGTCGTCTCCGCCAGCCGGCGCACCCGGCCCTCGGCCTTGGAGACGATCTTCTGCGAGACCACGACGACGTCGCCGTCGGCGAGATCGGCGCGTGCCGCGATCTGCTCACCGACCGACATGCCCTGCTCGAACTCGGGCAGGCCGGCGATCGGGACGACGTGCAGCTCGGCGGAGTCGCTCACCGCGGTGCCTGCCGGGGCGGACGCCCTCCGCTCACAGCCCAAGCGCCTTCGCGGTCCGCGGCGCGCGGCCCGGGCGCCCCTCCAGCTCGCGCGCGAGGGCGACGACGTCCGCGGGGGTGTCGAGGTCGAGCGCCAGCGACGGGAGCTCTTCGACGCCGCAGGGGATGCCCGCCGCGCGCGCGGCGGCGACGTGGCGGTCGCGGCTGCCCTCGCCGAAGGCCGGCTCGATCGCGCGCGGCGGCGAGAGCGCCAGCGCGTTGGTGCCGCTGCCGTGGCGGTCGGGGACGACGGCGACGTAGCGCTCGGGCATGCCGGTCAGCAGGCGGTCCAGCTCGCGCGGGTCGAGCAGCGGGCAGTCGCCGGGGAGGAGGACGACGCGGGTCGCCCCGTCGACCTCGGCGCGGGCGATGCCCGCCTGGGCGGCGACGTTGTGGCCCTCGTCGGCCGGGTCGGGGACGACCTCGACCGGGCCCACTGCCGCGGCGGCGATCTCCTGGGCCAGCGGGTCGCCGCTGACGAGGATCGTCCGCTCCATCGCGCGCGCCTCGCCGATGGCGCGCAGCACGTCCTCCAGCATCGCCGCCGCGAGCTCCCGCCGCCGCTCCTCGTCCATTCCGGCGGCAAGCCGCTGCTTCGCCTCGGCGAAGCGCTTCACCGGCAGGACCGCGGTCGCCTTCACCGGTTCGCCAGCTCCTCGGCATATTCGAGCACGATCCGCGCCAATCTCGCGCGCGCGGCGGCGCTGTCCATCAGCGTCGGGGCGGCCCGGGTGGGGATCTCCGCGGGCGGCGGATCGGGGTCCGCCTGGTCGACCACCATCGCCTCGATCAGCCCGGCGTAGAGCGACGCCACCCCCGCCGCCGTGGAGGGCCGGCCGACCGCGTCCATGAAGCGCTCGGTCGGGCCCTTGACGACCTCGCCGGCGACGTAGGGGCTGACCGCCAGGACGGGCGCCCCGGCGTCGGCGATCGCCTCGCGCATCCCCGGCACGGCGAGGATCGGGCCGATGCTGATCACCGGGTTCGAGGGACCGATCACGATCGCCTCGGCGTCGGCGAGCGCCGCGACGACCTCGGGGGTCGGCTCGGCCTCGGCGATCCCCTCCAGCTCGACGCCGCGGACCGGCGGCTCGCCATGGTCGAGGACGAGGTACTCCTGCAGGTCGCGCCGCCCGGCGTCGGTCAGCACCTTGGTCCGCACCGGCGCCTCGCTCATCGGCAGCACCTTGGCGGCGACGCCGAGCGCGGCGGCGATCTGCGCCTGGGCGTCGGTCTGCCGCCCGCCCGCCGCGAGGAACTCGCGTCGGTAGAGGCAGGCGGCGAGGTCGCGGTCGGAGAGGCCGAACCAGGCCGGCGCGCCGAGCTTCGCGAGGCGCTCGAAGACCGTGAAGGTGTCCTCGCGGATCCCCCAGCCGCGCTCGGCGTCGATTTCCCCGCTCAGCCAGTAGGTGACGAGGTCGGGGTCGGGGGAGACGTGGACGCCCAGCGCCTCGAGGTCGTCGCCGGTGTTGGCGATCACCGAGAGGTCCGGCCCGATCTCCTCCTGGAGGCCGGCGGCGAGTTTGGCACCTCCGGTCCCGCCGGCTAGAAGGACGACGCGCATCTGCGGATGATCCCGCTCACTGCCAGTGGTCGGCCTCGGGCAGGCCGGTCAGCCTGATCCCGGCGTGCGCCTTGTAGCGGGTGTTGACCGAGATCAGCAGGGGCGTCAGCTGCTCGACTATCCGCGCGATCTCCAGCGCGCCGGCGTTGACCGCGCGCAGGCCGTCGATCGACTCGATCAGCCGCGCGACCCGGGCCTTGTCGGCCTTGCGGTCGCCGCAGAGGAGGATGTCCTCGCCCAGCTCGGCGTCCAGGTCGGCGAGCGTGGGGGCGGCGACGGTGTGCAGGGCGGCGACCACCGTGACGCCCTCGGGGACCATCTCCTGCGCCTGCTGGGCGGCGGACCCCTGCCAGACGCCGAGCGAGCGGGTCGCCTTGCCGCTCACCGCGGCGGCGAGCGGCACCGTGCAGTCGACCAGGATCTGATCCGGCTGGAGCGCCGTACGCAGGTTGTTGAGGTTCTCGGACTGGACGCGGAAGGGGACGGTCAGGAAGACGATCTCGCCCCGCTTAGCCGCGTCCTCGTTGAGCAGGCCCTCGACCTGGGCGCCGGGCACCGCGTCGCGGATCCGCGCGGCAGCCTCCTCGGCCCGCTCGGCCGAGCGGGAGCCGATCGCGATCGCGTGGCCCGCTTTGGCCCAGCGCAGCGCCAAGCCGGCGCCGAGGGCGCCGGTGCCGCCGATGATCGGGATCGGTTCGCTCACAGCGGGCGCCAGTCTATGCTCCGCGCCCAATGAGGCTGGAGGGACGCAAGGCGCTGGTCACCGGCGGCGCGAGCGGGATCGGCGCCGCGATCGCGGCGCGGCTCGCCGCCGAGGGCGCCGAGGTCTGGGTCGGCGACGTCGACGCCGGGGGCGCCGAGCGCGTCGCCGGCGAGATCGGCGGCCACCCGGTGGGGCTCGACGTGACCGAGCTCGGGTCCGCCCGCGCCGCGGTCGAGGCGGTCGGGACGCTCGACGTCCTCGTCAACAACGCCGGCACCGACGAGTTCGGCTTCTTCACCTACACGACCCCCGAGCAGTGGCAGCGCGTGCTCGCCGTCAACCTCGGCGGCGTGCTCAACTGCACGCACGCGGCGCTGCCCGCCATGCAGGCCGCCAAGTACGGCCGGATCGTCAGCATCTCCTCCGAGGCCGGCCGGGTCGGCTCGAAGGGCTCGGCCGTCTACTCGGCCGCCAAGGGCGGCATCGTCGCCTTCATGAAGGCGATTGCGCGCGAGAACGCGCGCTACGGGATCACCGCCAACTCGATCGCGCCGGGTCCGATCGAGACGCCTCTGCTGATGGGCGCCAAGGAGTTCGGCGAGATCGGCGAGAAAGTGATCGAGACGATGAAAGAGGCGACGCAGATGAAGCGCCTCGGCCAGCCCGACGAGGTAGCGGCCGCCGCCGCCTTCCTCGCCTCCGACGACGCCGCCTACGTGACCGGCGAGACGCTCGGGGTCAGCGGCGGCTTGGGGATGGTGTGATCCAAGCGGGGACCGAGCGCAGCGACGACTTCGCCGTCGAGGGCCGGCTGCTGACCGACGTTGGCGGCACGATCGGGACCAAGGTCCTCTCGACCCCGGCGATGATCGCGGTGATGGAGCGCTGCGCGTCCCTCCTCGCCTACGAGAACCTGCCGCCCGGCCGGGCGACGGTCGGCTTCGAAGTCTGCGTGAAGCACGTCGCCGCCGCCGGCGAGGGCGCCGAGTGCCGCGTCAGCTCGACCCTGCGCGAGGTGGCCGAAGGCCGCAAGCTCCGCTTCGACGTCGAAGTCGCCGAAGGCGACCGCACGATCGGCCTCGGCACCCACGAGCGCCGCGTGATCGACGTCGGCCAGCTGGGCTGACGGGCCAATCCGGCCAGGCGGGGGAGAGAACGGGCTTCTGATCCCTTTATGACCCCATGGGGTCATCAACTGGTCAGAAGTTCAGCGCGGCGTGGGGGCTGGCGGCGAAGCAGCATGGGGTGGTGGCGCGGCGGCAGCTCGTCCAGTTGGGGATGAGCGGCCAGGCGATCCAGCATCGGCTCGAGAGGGGCCGGCTGCATCGGGTGACACGTGGCGTCTACTCGGTCGGCAGGCCGGAGCTGAGCCCGCACGGCCGCTGGATGGCGGCGGTCCTGGCCTGTGGGTCTGGAGCCGCGCTCAGCTATGGCAGTGCGGCGGCGCTCTGGGGCTTCGAGAAAGAGCGGCGCGGGGCTCCCGAGGTCTCTATCGCGCGCGCGTCACGGCGCCGTCCGCCGAATGTCCTCGTCTATCGCCGTCCCAATCTTCGGTCGGCTGAAGTGGAGATCGAAGCCGGCATACCGGTCACCTCGGTGGTGCGGACCTTCATCGATGTCGCGGCGCATCTGGATCCTCAGCGGATCGAGCGTGCGGTCAACGAGGCGGATCGACTGGGCTTGATCGATCCCGAGACGCTGTTCGACGCGCTCGAGCTCCATCCGGGTAAGCGGGGTGTGGGCCCTCTGCGGCAGATCCTCGGGCGGCGCGCATTTCGACTCACCGACTCAGAGCTCGAGCGGCGCTTTCTGCGCCTTGTGGGGGAGGTGGGGCTGCCGACGCCGCTTACGCAGCAGCGGCTCAACGGCTTCGAGGTGGACTTCTTCTGGCCGGACCTGGGTCTCGTAGTCGAGACCGACGGGCTTCGCTACCACCGCACGCCGGCGCAGCAGGCCAGGGACCGGTTGCGTGACCAGGCCCACCTCGCCGCCGGGATGACGCCGCTGCGGTTCACGCACGAGCAGGTGCGATTCGAGGCCGGCTACGTGCGCCTGACCCTGCTCGCGGTCGCCAACAGGCTGAGGCAATCGACGTGACGCGGTCGTCCGGCGGGTGCGCCCGATGCCTAAGCTGCCGTCGTGGGCGAGTTGCCGCAGAGCGTGCGAATCCGCGAGGTCGGGCCTCGGGACGGCCTCCAGAACGAGCCGGAGACGATCGCGACCGAGGACAAGGTCCGACTGATCGACCAGCTCTCGGCCAGCGGGCTGCGGCGGATGGAGATCACCTCGTTCGTGCGCCCGGACGTGATCCCGCAGCTCTCCGACGCGGAGGACGTGCTCTCCACGGTGCAGCGGCGGGAGGGGGTCGCCTTCTCGGTGCTGATCCCAAACGAGCGCGGCCTCGAGCGGGCGCTGGCGCTGCGCGATCGCTTCGACGAGGTGAGCGTCTTCCTATCGGCCTCCGAGACGCACAACCGGCGGAACGTCAACCGCTCGATCGAGGAGTCGCTGGCGGGGCTGGAGCGGACGCTCGCCCGAGCGGGGGAGGAAGGGCTGCGCCGCGAGGGCGTGATCTCGGTCTCCTTCGGCTGCCCCTACGAGGGCGAGGTCCCGACCGAGCGCGTCTTCGAGATCGCCGAGCGGCTCGCCGCCGCCGGCTGCGAGGAGGTCGGTTTCGGCGACACGACCGGGATGGCCAACCCGCGCCAGGTGCGCGAGTTCTTCGCCGCCGCTCGCGACCGGCTCGGCGGAATCGAGCTGACGGCCCACTTCCACAACACGCGCGGGCAGGGGCTGGCCAACGTGCTGGCGGCGCTCGAGGAGGGGGTGGAGTCGTTCGAGTCGAGCTTCGGCGAGCTCGGCGGTTGCCCGGTGCCGCCGGGGTCCACGGGCAACGTCTCGACCGAGGACGTTGTCTCGATGCTGCACGAGATGGGGATCGAGACCGGAATCGACCTGGGCCGGCTGATCGAGGCGTCGCGCGCCGCCCAGGCGGTGCTCGGGCGGCCGCTCGGCGCTCACGTGCTGCGCGCCGGCCCCGTGGACTGGGCGGGGCGGGCGGAGTAGGCTCGTTCGGGTGAAGAGCGACGCGTTCCGCCAGGCGGCCGAATCGAAGGACTTCTCGCGGGGCGAGGAGCTGTTCTCGCCGGAGGTCGTCTTCCGCAGCCCCGCCGTATACGAGCCCTACAGCGGACTCGACGCGCTCGGCGTGCTGCTGCGGACGGTCGTCGAGGTCTTCGAGGACTTCCGCTACGTCGACCAGGTCGAGACGGGCGACACGGCCGTCCTGATCTTCGAGGCGCGGGTCGGCGACCGGGAGCTGAACGGCGTCGACATCCTGCGCTTCGGCGACGACGGCCTGATCGAGGAGCTGACCGTGATGATCCGCCCCTTCAGCGGCCTGCAGGCGCTGCTCGAGGAGATGGGCCGCCGCCTCGCCGCGACTTCGGGCTGAGCAACCGGCGGCCGTCGACTGGCTCCGTGGCCAGTCCGATTAGGCTGGCCCGGTGACCGAGATCCAATCCGCTCTCGACGCCGCCCTCGCCGGCGGCCCGCAGCGCCACCACGAGAAGACCGCGGAGCAGGGCAAGCTGCCGGTCCGCGAGCGGGTCGAGCGGCTGGTCGACGCCGGCTCCTTCGCCGAGGAGGCGCTGCTCGCCAACTGGGATCGGGAGGGGCTGGGTGCCGACGGCGTCGTCACCGGCCTGGCGACGATCGACGGCCGCCGCGTCGCCCTGATGGCCAACGATCCGACCGTCAAGGCGGGCTCGTGGGGGCCGAAGACGGTCGAGAAGATCCTCCGCATCCAGGAGCGGGCGCTGAGCCTGCAGGTGCCGATGGTCTACCTGGTCGACTCGGCCGGGGCGCGGATCACCGACCAGGTCCAGATGTTCCCCGGGCGCCGCGGAGCGGGCCGCATCTTCCACAACGAGGTGCGCCTCTCCGGTCAGGTGCCGCAGGTCTGCCTGCTCTTCGGGCCGAGCGCCGCCGGCGGCGCCTACATCCCCGCCTTCTGTGACGTGGTGATCATGCGCGAGGGCAACGCCTCGATGTACCTGGGTTCGCCGCGGATGGCCGAGATGGTGATCGGCGAGACAGGTGACGCTGGAGGAGATGGGCGGGGCGAAGATGCACACCGGCGTCTCCGGCTGCGGCCACTTCCTGATCCGCTCCGACGAGGAGGCGATCGACCTCGGGAAGCGCTACCTCTCGTTCATGCCGACCAACTGGCGCGAGGAGCCGCCGGCCGCCGAGCCGGCCGCGCCGTCGTCCGACACGGCGATCGACGCGATCGTCCCCGACGACGAGAACCAGCCCTTCGACATGCGTGAGGTGCTCGACGTGCTGCTCGATGCCGACTCGTTCCTCGAGGTCCATCAGCGTTGGGCGAAGGAGCTGATCGTCGGCTACGGGCGACTCGACGGGCGCGCGGTCGGGATCGTCGCCAACCAGCCCCGCCAGAAGGGCGGGGTCCTGTTCGTCGACTCGGCCGACAAGGCGGCGCGCTTCATCCAGACCTGCAACGCCTTCAACCTGCCGCTGCTCTTCCTCGCCGACGTGCCGGGCTTCATGATCGGCACCGCGGTCGAGCGCCAGGGGATCATCCGCCACGGCGCGAAGATGATCAGCGCCGTCTCCGAAGCGACCGTGCCGAAGCTCTCGGTGATCGTCCGCAAGGCCTACGGCGCCGGCCTCTACGCGATGGCCGGCCCGGCCTTCGAGCCCGACTGCTGCATCGCCCTGCCCAGCGCGTCGATCGCCGTGATGGGCCCGCAGGCCGCGATCAACGCCGTCTTCTACAACCAGATCCAGGCGATCGAGGACGAGGCGGAGCGGGAGGCCTTCGTCGCCGCCAAGCGCGAGGAGTACGCCGCCGACATCGACGTCCTCCACCTCGCCTCGGAGCTGGTCGTCGACGCGGTGGTCCAGCCGGGGGACCTGCGCGACGACCTGATCCGACGCTTCGCCCTCGCTGCGAGCAAGGAGCGCCGCTTCGCCGAGCGGCGCAATCCGATCACGCCGGCGTAGGGGGCACAACAGCCATTCGCCTCGGGCGCCGATGAAGCACAGGGCCGGGGGTAGACCCCGGCCCTGTGGACGTTTCAACCGACGTGGAGCGTGGCTCCTTTTGCTTCCAGTGTGAATTCGTGATGGAAGGTCAGGTTGCCGTTGATTGTGAAGCCGAAGGTGCAGGCGCCATGGGTCTGATTCGTGAAGTTCCCGACCGTGCCCTGGACGAGGACGTGCCCTTTGGCTGTATCGCTCGTATATGTGACCGTTCCGAGACCGGAGCCCGAGGAAATTGTGAATGTGCAGTTGGAGGTTCCGCTTGTTTCAGCCGACTCAGAGACGTACTGGTGCACTTCGATCAGTTTCCCGACCGGGCACGTGATCGCCATCGTGCCGCTCGCATGGTCGGATGCCACTTTAGTGGTCACGCCGAAGACGTATTCGCATCCGTTCATTGTGTGACCCAATTTCGTGCCGTCCGCTGTCGCACAGCCTCCTGGTGAGAGTGAGAACGACGAGGACGCTTTTGATATCTGGCCTGTGGAGGTGGGGCACCGAAATTCCATCATGTTGGGCGCTGTGGTCTTGCTCCCCACGTTTACGGATGTCCCGTGCAGGTGCGCGGGGTAGCCGCCGGCTGTGAGTTCGATGGCGGAAGCCGTTGAGGCACCGACCGCGCTGATCGCGAGGGCCGCCGTCAGCCCCAGTCCGAGGATCTTCAGGTTGCGAATCATTGAGTTCTCCCATTCGATTTGGTTCCGCTGCGTCCATCGACACAGCGGTTTGGCCCGTTCAGGGCTCACCATCCATACCGCGCTTGGGAAAAATTGAGCAATAAGGCTGAGTTAAGGAGCCGGAGAGACGCGACGCGGCGTCGGAGCCACCCGCGGACTACGCCGAGCGCTCGAGCGACGCGGCCAGCCCGACGAACCAGTCGAGTGCGGCGGGGTTGGCGAGCGAGTCGCGGCTGGCGGCCTGGTCGGCGGGGGTGCCCATCAGGATTCGCTTGACGGGGACCTCGAGCGCCTTGCCGCTCAGGGTGCGCGGGACCTCGGCGATCTGGAAGACCTCGTCGGGGACGTGGCGGGGCGAGCACTGGGTTCGCACCCGGCGGGCGATCTCGCCGCGCAGCTCGTCGTCCAGCTCAGCGCCCTCGCGGAGAACGACGAAGAGGGGCATCCAGCCCTCGGTTCCGGGCCGCGGCACGTCGACCACCAGGGCGTCGAGGATCGCGTCGACGCCCAGCACCGCCCGGTAGATCTCGCTCGTCCCCATGCGGACGCCGGAGCGATTGATCGTCGAGTCGGAGCGGCCGTAGATGATCGCCGTACCGCGCGAGGTGATCTCGATCCAGTCGCCGTGGCGCCAGACGCCGGGGTAGCGCTCGAAGTAGGCCTCGGCGTAGCGGCTGCCGTCCTCGTCGCCCCAGAAGCGGACCGGCATCGAGGGCATCGGCTCGGTGACGACCAGCTCGCCTACCTCGTCCACGACCGACCTCCCGTCCTCGTCCCATGCCTCGACCGCGGCGCCGAGCGCGCGGGCCTGCAGCTCGCCGCGGTGGACCGGCAGCAGCGGCGTGCCGCCGACGAAGGCGGTGCAGAGGTCGGTGCCGCCGCTGGTCGAGAAGAGCCAGGTGTCGGCGCCGACGTGCTCGTAGATCCAGTCGAAGCCCTCGGGTGCGAGCGGAGACCCGGTCGAGCCGACCGCCTTCAGCCGGCCGAGGTCGCGTCCCGCGCCCGGCTCCACGCCCGCCTTCATGCACGCGGCGATGTAGGAGGCGCTGGTGCCGAACATGGTCACGCCTGCGCGCGCGGCGAGATCCCAGAGCACGCCCATGTCCGGGTGGCCCGGGCTGCCGTCGTAGAGGACGATCGCGGCGCGGGTCAGCAGCCCCGAGACGAGGAAGTTCCACATCATCCAGCCGGTCGTCGTGAACCAGAAGAGGCGGTCTCCGGGGTGGGCGTCTACGTGGAGGTGGAGCTTCTTCAGGTGCTCGAGCAGGATGCCGCCCTGGCCCTGCACGATCGCCTTCGGCAACCCGGTCGTCCCGGAGGAGTAGAGCACCCAGAGCGGGTGGTCGAAGGGGACGCGCTCGAAGGACAGATCGGCGCCCTCGCCCGAGGCGAGCAGATCGTCCCAGCGGGTCGCGTCGCGCAGGGGGGAGAGGTCGGGCTCGGCGCTCAGGTAGGGAACGACCACGGTCCGCCGCAGCGTCGGCATCGCCGCCTGCAGCTCCGCGATCGTGTCGCGGCGGTCGAAGTCCTTGCCGCCGTAGCGGTAGCCGTCGACCGCGAAGAGGACCTTGGGCTCGATCTGGGCGAAGCGGTCGATCACGCTCGCCGGTCCGAAGTCCGGTGAGCAGCTCGACCAGATCGCGCCGATGCTCGCGATCGCGAGGAAGGCGACGATCGCCTCCGGGACGTTGGGCACGTACGCGACCACGCGGTCGCCGCGCTCGACGCCGAGCGCTCGCAGGCCGCCCGCCATCGCCGCGACCTGGGCGCGCAGCTCGCCCCAGGTCAGCTCCTCCAGCTCGCGCAGCTCGGAGGCGTGCAGGATGGCGGTCTCCGTGTCGTCCTTGCCGGAGAAGACGTGCTCGGCGTAGTTGAGGCTCGTGCCGGGGAACCACTCGGCGCCGGGCATCGCGCGGTTGGCCAGCACGGCGCCCCGCTCGCCGTCCGCCTGCACCCCGAAGAAGTCCCAGATCGAGTCCCAGAAGCCCTCGAGGTCCTCGACCGACCAGCGCCAGAGCTCGTGATAGCCGTCGAAGCGCAGGTCGCGCTCCGCCGCCAGCCAGCGCATGTACTCGGTCATCCGAGCCCGCTCGACCAGCTCGGCCGGCGGCTCCCAGAGCTTCTCCGGCTCGGGCGTCACGCGGCGACGGCGCCGGCAGCGGCTTGGGCGCGATCGAGCTCGTGCGGGTCGTGCGAGGAGAGCAGCCGCACCTCGGTCCCGTGGCGGGCGTGCAGCTCGCGCAGTCGCTCCTGGTTGGCCCTGCGCGCCCGGTTGTCGGACGCGGTCAGGTTCTGGAAGAGGGCGAGCATCGGCGGGCAGCTGGGCGGGTCCGCCAGCTCGCGGCGGTCGAAGTAGGCGTCGCCGCAGTGCAGCAGCCAGCCGTCGCCGTCGCGGACCGCGACGCCCGTGTGGCCGCGGGAGTGCCCGATCAGCGGGATCAGCAGCACCTCGGTGTCGATCCCGGGCAGGATGCGGATGCCCTCGAAGCCGAACCACTCCTCGCCGCCGCCGGCGTGGCGAACCCAGCGCGGCTCGTGCCGCCAGTGGGCGCCGCCGATGTAGCGAAGCCGGTCGCTCAAGGCGGGGCGGAGGGCCGCATCGAGCTCGGCGGAGAGGACGTGGACCTCCGCCTCGGGGAAGTCGGGCAGGCCGCCGCTGTGGTCGAGATCGAGATGGGTGGCGACGATCTGGCGCACGTCGCCGGCGGCGAAGCCGAGCGCTTCGAGCTGCGCGAGTGCCGTCGTCCCGACCGCCGGCCGGGGTTTCATCAGGGCGCCGAAGGTCCTGCCGAGCTGCCGCGGGTTGCGCGCGTCCTCCATGCCGAGGCCGGTGTCGACCAGTACGAGCCCGTCGCCCGCCTCGATCGCGAGGCAGTGGCAGACGATGCGCGCGCGCTCCAGCCAGCCGCCCTCGCCGTTGACCAGTCGCCTCCCGTGAGGGCAGAACGAGCCGCAGCCGAGGTGGTGGATCCTCATCCCGCGGCGAGTCTAGTGCGCCTCAGATCGGCGCGGTTGAGCTTTGTCCCGCATAGCGACACAAAGCTCAACCGCACTGGGTTTATCGTTGCCCCTGCGCCGGAGTGGCGGAATTGGCATACGCGATCGACTCAAAATCGATTGCCCTTGCGGGCTTGTGGGTTCGAGTCCCACCTCCGGCATCCCTGACGGCGGCGGACACTGCGCAGGGCGGTGTCCTCGGTCGTCCGGCTCGGGTCACGCACGAACAAGTGCGCTCCCCTCGCCGTCCTCCCTGCGTCCTTGCCCCGCTTGGTCCGGCGCCGTCAGGCCAGCGGCTACGCAGGCTGCGGGACGCCGCCGTTCTCGGGCGGGGCGCCGGCGCCGTAGTCCTCGCCCGAGCCGATCGGGCGCTCCTCCTCTACGTGCCAGTCCTGGTTGAAGCCGAAGGCGACGGCGACGATCAGGAGGATCTGGAGGACCAGCAGGACGAGGACGAGCAGGCCGACGAGCGAGACCGGCAGGAGCGCCTCCTCGAAGCCCGCCTTGTCGCGGGCGAACCAGCTGCCCGCTCCGACCGCGCAGAAGATCGCCAGGATCATCGAGAGGGCGGCGGCCACGGGCAGGGCGCCACGGCTCCAGCGGAACGTGCGGTAGGCGAAGAGGAGGTAGAGCCCGGCGAAGATCAGGCAGACCAGGCCCATGCCGCCGCCGCCGCTCAGCAGCGACCAGCCGCCGATCGCGATCAGCGCCGCCAGACCGGCCGTCGCGAGCATCAGGACGACGATCACGAACTTGGTCGTGACCACCTCCGGCTTTTCCCGGTTCGGGTGCCAGAGCTCGTAGCCCGGCGTCACCTCTCCTACCGCCACGGTGCGATCATAGAAGCTCGCGCGGGCGTGGCGGAATTGGCATACGCGCCAGGTTTAGGTCCTGGTGGGCTTCGGCCCGTGGGGGTTCAAGTCCCTCCGCCCGCATCGGCGCCGGTTTGGGCGGTCTGCAGCCGCATCGCGCCGCCCCGCCCGGCTAGCATTGCTTCGCGCCCCGGGGGAGTGAGTTAACGGCTATGCGCACGGTCTCCAAAACCGTGAATCCGGGTTCGAATCCCGGCTCCCCCGCTTTCGGCAGGCGGTTCACGTTTGACGCCTGACAGACGTTCAACGTGAGCCGGGTGCCGCCAGTCAGTCGTCCTCGACGGGCTTGGCGTCGGTTGGGTGGACGATGCGGGAGCGGGCGAGCCAGCGCACCTTGACGTTGCGGTAGGTCTTTTCCGGCTCGACCTCGGGCGGCAGATTCTCGCGTTCGGTCTCGGAGCTGTGCCTCTCGGCGGGCTCGCCCTCGAAGGAGAGCTTCGTGTCGGGCACGATCCCGAAGCGCAGCTCCCGAGCGTTGACCGAGGTGAAGACGTCGACGTCGGCGACCTCCTCGGCGGAGAGGTCGCCGCGCCTCCGCTTTTCGACTCCGCTCATTCGCCCGCGCTCTCCTTGACGTCGCGCACCGTTATGCGCCCCTCCGCGCCGGTGCCTTCGACGTCGTCGAGGTCGATGCCGGCCTGCTCGGCCTCGCGCAGCGCCGCCTCGGTCGCGTTGTGCTTCATCGCGCGCCGCTGTCGTCGCCGCTCGCCCATCTCCATCACCTTGTGCGTGGCGGCCAGCCCGACGTCCTTCGCCTCGTCGCTCGCCGCCGAGCCGAGCTCTTTGGCGACCAGCTTCGCCGCTTCTTTGGCGAGTCTGCCGGCGGTCAGCCCGTTACCGCCGCCTTCGCCGCCGCCGCCATTGCCGCCACCGCCGCCCTGACCGCCGGAGCCGACCGCTCCCGCGAGCTGCCCGGGAAGCTGGCCGACGCCCTGACCGAGCCCACCGACCGCCTGGCCGGCGCCCTGGCCGACTCCTTCGACCGCGCCGCCGGCACCCTGGCCGATCTGGTTCACGGCGCCGCCGGCGCCTTCGCCGACGTCTTCGACCGCGCCGCCCGCGCCCTTGCCGACTTCCTGAACCGCGCCGCCCGCGCCTTCGCCGACGTCCTTGACTGCGCCCTCGGCGCCTTCGCCGACGTCTTCGACCGCCTGCCCGGCGCCCGCGCCGATCTGGCCGACGCCTTTGCCCGCCCCCGCGCCGACTTCTTCGAGCGACTTGCCGATGCTCTCGAGCAGCTTCGGGTTGCGGTCGAGCGTGGTCAGCACGCGGTCGACGATCGCGGTCACGTGGTCGAGGCGGGCGCGAAGCAGGGCCTGCGCCTCGACGCCCTTGATGTCCAGCTCGATTTTGCCGACCTCGGCGTGGACGCCGACGCTCAGCTTGACCAGATCGAGCACCTCGGCGTGCAGCGAGACCCGCGCTTCCAGCTGGTCGACCTCGAAGTGGATCTCGTCGACGCTTACGACCGGGATGTCGACGAGCACATCGGGCTCGTCGGTGTCGCTGATCGAGCCCGGATGCAGGAGCGTGTAGTCCTGGTACTCGCGCTCGGGAACCGTGCTCTCGTCGGTTTGGTTGGCGAACGGGCCACGGCTGCTGCCGTTGCCCCCGCCCCCGCTCGACTCTTGACCGGTCTTACGCGGCGCACGCCGTTTTTTCTGCGAGCTCTTCGATTCCGAAGTCTTCTTGCTAGAGCTCTTGCGCGGCGCCCGGCGCTTTTTCTCCTGCGTGGCCATCGCTTCTCTCCTCGTTCGTTTCTCGCCTGTATCCCGTTCTTTCCCCTTCCCGCTCGGTAGGGCGGCAAACGCCTTCCCCGCGTCTGGGAACATCTCGCGCGTGCCGGGCGAGCCGACCAGCGAAGGCGGGCAGCGCGACGACCTCAGGGAGCTGCTGGAGCGGCGCGCCCTGACCGAGGACGGCGCGCGTCCCGAGGCGGTGCGGCGTCGCCGCGAGGCGGGCGGGCGGACGGCGCGCGAGAACGTCGCCGACCTCGCCGACCCGGGCAGCTTCGTCGAGTACGGGCGGTTCGCGATCGCGGCGCAGCGCGGGCGGCGCGAGGTCGACGACCTGATCGCCCGCACGCCTGCCGACGGCCTCGTCGCGGGCACGGCGCGGGTCAACGGCGAGCTGTTCGGCGAGGAGCGTGCGGCCTGCGCGGTGCTCTCCTACGACTACACGGTGCTCGCGGGGACGCAGGGCGCGCTCGGACACCGCAAGAAGGACCGGCTGTTCGAGCTGATCGAGCGGATGCGCCTGCCGACGGTCTTCTTCGCCGAGGGCGGCGGCGGGCGGCCGGGCGACACGGACTATCCGGCCGTCTCGGCGCTCGACACGCGCGCCTTCGCGCTGTGGGCGCGGCTGGCGGGCGTCGTCCCGCGGATCGCCGTCGTCGCCGGCCGCTGCTTCGCCGGCAACGCGGTGATCGCCGGCTGCTCCGACCTGATCGTCGCCACCGAGAACGTCTCGCTGGGGATGGGCGGGCCGGCGATGATCGAGGGCGGCGGCCTGGGCAAGGTCGACCCCGACGAGGTCGGCCCGCTCGAGATGCAGACCCGCAACGGGGTGGTCGACGTGGCGGTCGCCGACGAGGCCGAGGCGGTAGGGGTCACGAAACGGCTGCTCGGTTACTTCCAGGGTGCGACGCCGCCCGGCCCCGAGCCCGACCAGGAGCGCCTCCGCGAGCTGGTGCCCGAGCGCGAGCGTCGCGCCTACCCGGTCGCGCCGATCGTCGAGACGCTTGCCGACGAGGGGTCGGTCACCTTCCTGCGCGAGCGCTTCGCGCCGGAGCTGGTGACGGCGCTCGCCCGGATCGACGGCCGACCACTGGGGATCGTCGCCAACGACACCCGCCACATGGCGGGTGCGGTCACGAGCGACGCCTCCGAGAAGGCGGCCCGCTTCCTGCGCCTCTGCGACCGCTTCGGATTGCCGGTCGTCTCGCTGGTCGACACGCCGGGCTTCATGGTCGGCGTCGACGCCGAGCGGACGGGCCTGGTCCGACACGCGTCGGAGCTGCTGATCGCCGGCGCGGGCCTGAGCGTGCCGCTCGTCGCTGTGATTCTGCGCCGCGGCTACGGCCTCGGCGCGCAGGCGATGACCGGAGGAAGCCTGCACGAGCCGCTGCTCACCGTCGCCTGGCCGAGCGCCCACCTCGGGCCGATGGGGCTGGAGGGGGCGGTGCGGCTGGCGCTGCGCAAGGAGCTGGAGGAGATCGCGGACGAGGCCGAGCGCGAGCAGCGCGTCCGCGACCTGACGGCCGCCGCGGAGCGCAACGCCCGCGCGCTCAACGCGGCGGCCCTGTTCGAGCTCGACGACGTGATCGACCCGGCCGAGACCAGGCCGCTGATCGCCTCGACGCTCGCCGCCGCCGGCTCGGCCGGTTAGGCCGCTACCGCGACCGGCGCGCGGTCGCTCAGCACTGCACGCGCCCCGCCGACGGGCCTCACGGTGATGTTGCGGCGCCTGCGCCACCTCGACCCCGTCGTCCGCGGCGCTCAGCGTGCAGGCGCGCAGCAGCTCGCGCATCACGACGCCCATCTCGAGCATCGCAAAGCTGGAGCCGAGGCAGCGGCGGCGACCGCCGCCGAAGGGGATCCAGGTGTAGGTGCCGGGCTGCTCGTCGAGGAAGCGCTCGGGCCGGAAGGCGTAGGGGTCGGGGTAGATGTCGGGGTCGTGGTGGATCAGGTAGCCGTTGGCGACGAGGCTGCAGCCGGTCGGGTAGGTCCAGCCGCCGACCTCGATCGGCTTGGCGACGTAGCGCGGCGCGACGTTGGGCAGGACCGGACGGGCGCGCAGCGTCTCCTGGATCGTCGCGGTCACGTACGCGTCGTCGTCGCCGTCCACCTCGTCGACGAGCCGCGCCAGCACCTGCGGCTCGCGCAGCAGCCGCTCGAACGCCCACGCCAGCGAGGTGGCCGTCGTCTCGTGGCCGGCGACGAGGAGGGTGAGCAGCTCGTCGCGGATCTCCTGCTCGCTCATCGGCGAGCCGTCCTCGTGGCGGGCCGCCAGCAGCATCGAGAGCACGTCGTCGCGGTCCTCGCCGTCCGCGCGCCGCTCGGCGATCAGTGCGAAGACGATCTCGTCGACGCCTTCCTGGAGGCGCACGAACTGCGCGAACGGGCCGACCCGTTCGGCGATCCGCGCGGTCAGCGATTCGGGCTTGGGCGGCGCCAGGCTGATCGGCTTGTCGCCGAAGGCGAGCATTTCCTGGAGCCCCTGCCACAGCTTGTCGAAGCGGGCGCCCGGGTCGAGGCCGAAGACGGCCCGCAGGATGATCTTCAGCGTCAGGTCCTGCATGCGGGGGTGGAGCGGCACCGGCGTGCCGCGCGGCAGTTCGCCGATCTCGGCCGCGGCGACCTCGTGCATCAGGCCGGTCAGCCGTTCCATCCGCTCGCCGTGGAAGGCGGGGAGCATCAGCTTGCGCTGCTCCATGTGCGCGGCTTCGTCGAGCAGGATCACCGAGTTGGCCCCGACGACCGGTTCGAGCACCCGCGCGCCGTGCCCCGGCTGCAGCACGTCGGGCGGCGCGGTGAAGACTTCCTTGACCTGCCCCGGGTCGGAGAGCATCACGAACGGCGGCGTGAGGGGCAGGCGGATCGTGAAGCGCTTCCCGTAACGGGCGCGGCAGCGCTCCAGGTAGGCGAGCGGCCGCATCCAGAAGCCGAGGAACTGGACGGCCTGCGGGGCCGCGGGACCGGGCGGTAGGGCGGAGCGTGAACTCATCGTGCCTCCTTGCCGAGTGGTTACCCAGTCATAGGCCGCTTCAGCGGTGGGCGGCCGTGACATCGGGCACACAGCCGGCGACGAAGCGGCGGACGGGAATTGAACCCGCATCATCGCCTTGGAAGGGCGAGGCTCTACCGTTGAGCTACCGCCGCGCGGATGAAGCCGCCCCGGCGAGCGGTGCGGCGTCGATGACAGTTTGCACAACCCGCCCTGCGCTTTGCGCTCTCGTCGTTCCGTTTTCGCGACGACGTTCGCTCACGACGGCCGACCGCCAAGCTTCCGGTGCGCCTTTTGTACCCCTGAGGGACATAAGGCGCAGCGGACGATCGCCAGCCGATCCGCGTGGCGCGCTGCTGATGCGTCAAAATGCCAAGCAGCCACGGGGAGTGGCGCAGTCTGGTAGCGCACTCGGCTGGGGGCCGAGCGGTCGCAGGTTCAAATCCTGTCTCCCCGATGTAGTCGCCTCCGCTACGACGGAGCCACCGCGATGTCCGCTCCACATTGACCACCAGCGCCGGGATCCTCCTCTACCGGGTCGTCGCGAGGGGCCTGGAGGTGCTGCTCGTCCACCCGGGCGGGCCGTTCTGGGCGAAGAAGGACCTCGGCGCGTGGTCGGTCCCCAAGGGCGAGTACACGGATGGGGAGGAGGCGCGCGATTGCGCGTTGCGGGAGCTGGAGGAGGAGCTGGGCGCGCCGCCGGCGCTCGAGGCGGAGGCGCTGATCGATCTCGGCTCGATTGAGCAGAAAGGCGGCAAGGTCGTGCGGGCGTGGGCGGCCGAGGCCGACTTCGACCCGGCGGCGCTTAACAGCAACACGTTCGAGATGGAGTGGCCGCCGCGCTCCGGCACCCGCCGCGAGTTCCCCGAGGTCGACCGGGCCGAGTGGTTCTCGCCCGACGAGGCCCGCCGCAGGATCAATCCGGCGCAGGCCGCGTTCCTGGAGCGGCTCGAACATATACTCGACGGCGATGGCTGAACTGCCGCTCTCCGTCCGCTTGCTCGGTGCCGGGGTGCGCGGCGCGCGCACGGTGGGCAAGGCGACCGGGGTCGACCGCGCCGTCCAGTCGGCAGCCGAGGAGGCGATGGTCGCGGCGGTCGAAAGCGACGCGGTCGAGCGCGCCCTGGTCCGCGTGCTGCAGGGCCCGCTGGTCGAGGAGGCCGTCAACGGCGCGCTGGAGAGCGAGGCCGTAAAGCGGGCGTTGGTCGAAGCGCTCGACAGCGAGATGGTCGACGAGGTCTGGCGCCGCATGCTCGCCAGCGAGGAGGCGCAGCGGCTGGTCGAGCGGATCGCCGAGGCGCCCGAGCTGCGCGCCGCGATCAGCGCCCAGAGCGTCGGCTTCGTCGAGGACGTCGGGCAGACGATCGGCGAGGTCAGCCGCCGGCTCGACGCCGGGTTCGAGCGGATCGCCCGCCGGATCGCCTTCAGGCGCCGCCGCTCCGAGCCGACCGCCCGCGCCGGCGCGGTGACCAGGACGCTCGCCTTCGCACTCGACATGCTGATCGTCAACCTCGCCTTCTCCGGCTTGGCGGCCGTTGCCGCGCTGGTCGCGTCCTTCTTCTCCGGGGACGGCAGCAACGTGTCCGGCCTCGCGCTTGCCCTCGGCGGCGGCGTCTGGTTCGGCCTCGCCGCCCTCTATCTGGTCGCCTTCTGGTCGCTTGCGGCGCAGACGCCGGGGATGCGCTTCTTCGGGATCAGGCTCGGCGTCGAGGGGCGCGGCCTGCCGCTCGGGCGCTCGCTGAAGCGCCTGGTCGGGCTCGGCCTCGCGGCCCTGCCGCTCGGGCTCGGCTTCCTCGGGGTCGTCTTCGACGAACGGCGGCGCGGCTGGCAGGACCGGCTGGCCGGAGTCGACGTCCTCTACGAGATCCGCGAGCGGGCGCCGGCGCCCTGGTCCCGGCTCGACATGCGCGAGCCGGTCCCGGGCGAGCAGGCCGCCACGGCGAAGGCCCCGGCGCCCCGGGGCCTTCGGCCGCAGCATCTCTCCGGCCCGCCGCTGGGCGGCTGAGCCTCGGGTCAGACGGTCCGCGGCCCCCGGGGGCCTTCGGCGAGCTTGTAGACGATGATGATCGAGAGCGCGAACACGGCCAGCGACCAGAACGGGTATGCCGGGAGCGCGAGCAGGGCGCCGATCGCGTTGAGCGAGGCGACCCCGATCCCGAACCAGCGACCGAACTCCCCGCCCGAGAACAGCGAGAAGGCCGCGACCAGCTCGAGGACTCCGACGACCAGGTGAACCCAGCCCCAGGTGTTGAGGCCGCTGACGATGAACTCGACGTTGTCGGTGAAGAACTTGGAGTCGCCGATGGCGGCGATGCCGTAGATGACGTTGAGGACTCCGGCGATCAGGAGCAGCGCGCCGGCGAAGACCCACCAGCCACTGATCAGGCTCTCGTCGTTCATGGGCCAACCTTTCGTGAGATGACAGGCAGGAAGAAGCGGATAAGGGTTTCGTCACACGGTAGAACTTCCCTGCGTGACGAAATGCACAAGGTGGCGGGCGTCGCTGCTGCGTTTCTGATTGTCGGCCTCGGATCGGCCCTGGCGGCCCCGGCCTCGGCGACGAGCCCCGGCGTCCCGCTCGTGCACGAGATCGGCGCCGTCGGGCTCCCGCCGTCCGCGCCGCCGCTCCAGGTCCCCGGGCGGGCGCCGGCTGCCCGCTTCCGCGACGACCTGGCGGGGGCGAGCAGCCGGCGGGTTCGCAATCCGGCCTCGATCGCCACCCGGACGAACGGGAAGATCGTCGGCTTCGGCCCGGGCGAGGGGGAATACTCGTGCTCGGGGACGGCGATCAACACGCCGAGCCGCTCAATCGTCCTCACCGCCGGCCACTGCGTCGTCGAAGCGGGGAGGGTGGGCAGGCACCTCGGCTTCGTCCCGGCTTACGACCACGGCATCCGCCCGTTCGGGATCTTTCGGGTGCGGGCGATCTACGTGATGCCGCAGTGGCGGCGCTGGGGGAACCCGGACTTCGACCTGGCCGCGCTGCGGGTCGGGCGGAACGAGCTGGGCCGGCTCACCGACGTGGTCGGGGCGCGCGGCGTCGCGACCTCCAAGTCGCGGCACGCGACCTTCCGGATCTTCGGCTACCCGGCCGCGGCACTGCTTGGCGAAGAACTGCGCAGCTGCCGCGCGCACGGGCTCGGCTCCGACCCGCTCACCAACGTCCTCGTCGGGCCGCCGACCCTGCCCGCGTCCTGCGACATGGCCGCCGGGGCCAGCGGCGGAGGCTGGATCTACCGCGACGAGTACGTCAACGGCGTGACCAGCTACGCCTACGCGCGCCGCCCCACCCGGCTGCACTCGCCCTACTTCGGCCCGCGGGTGGCGGCATTCCTGAGCCGTCTGCCCTAGCGTGGACGGGGTGTGAGCGGTCGCGCCGCCGGGAATAGGGGACCGCTGAGGGGAGAAACCGACCGACCGATGCCAGATCTCGTCCTAGGACCGCTGCTCCGCTACGTCTCCGAAACCGAGGCGACGGTCTGGGTCGAGACCAGCGACCCGTGCGAGGTCGAGATCCTCGGCCACCGCGAGCGGACCTTCGGCGTCGGTGGCCACCACTACGCCCTCGTCCGGATCGACGGCCTGGAGCCGGGCGGCTTCTACGAGTACGGCGTCAGCCTCGACGGGGAGCAGCGCTGGCCGCTGCCCGACCGCGACCTCCCGCCGAGCGCGATCCGAACCTTCAGCCCCGGGAAGCCGGTCGACATCTGCTTCGGCTCCTGCCGGGTGGCGCTCCCGCACGAAGAGCCCTACACGAAGTCCAAAGACGAGGACGAATTGGGACACGAGTTCGACGCCCTCTACGTGCTCGCGAAGCAGATGATCCGCGACGATCGGAGCAACTGGCCCGAGCTGCTCTTCCTGCTCGGCGACCAGGTCTACGTCGACGAGGGCTCGCCCGAAGCCCGCGAGCGAATCCGCGGCTACCGGGACATCAGCCGGCCGCCCGGCGAAGAGGTCGTCAACTTCGAGGAGTACACCTGGCTCTACCGGGAGTCGTGGCACGACCCGCTGATCCGCTGGCTCTTCTCGACCGTCTCGCTCTCGATGGTCTGGGACGACCACGACATGAGCGACGACTGGAACATCTCGCGCTCGTGGCACGACGAGATGGACCGCAAGCAGTGGTGGCACGAGCGCGCGGTGGGCGGGATCATGAGCTACTGGATCTACCAGCACATCGGCAACCTCTCGCCGCGCGATCTCGACGAAGAGAACGAGATCTACGCGAAGGTGCGGGGGAATCCCGACGCGACCGACGTGCTGCGCGAGTGGGCGAGGAGCATCGACTCGACCGCGTCGGGGACGCGCTGGAGCTTCTGCCGCGACATCGACGGCGTGCGGGGGCTGTTCATGGACTCGCGCGCGGCCCGCGTGCTGACCCGGGAGCGGCGCTCGATGTTCGACGACGAGGTCTGGGACTGGATCGTCGACCACACCAACGGCGACTTCGACCACCTGCTGATCGGCACGACGGTGCCCTACCTGCTCTCGCCGGCCTTCCACCACCTCGAGGCGTGGAACGAGCGGCTCTGCGACGGCGCCTGCGGCGGGCTCGCCGCGAAGGCGAGCGAGAAGCTGCGCCGCACGCTCGACTTCGACCACTGGGCGGCCTTCGAGGAATCCTTCCACCGGATGCGCGAGCTGCTCGAAGAGGTCGGCTCGGGCAAGCGGGGCAAGCCGCCGGCGTCGATCGTGATCCTCTCCGGCGACGTCCACCACGCCTACCTCTTCGACGTCGCGTTCCGCAAGGACGCGGGGGTGCAGAGCCGGGTCGTGCAGGCCGTCTGCTCGCCCTACCGCAACCCGCTCGACGACAAAGAGCGGCGCGTCGTGCGGGCCGGGTTCACGCGTGGGGCGGAGCTGTTCGCGCGCAGCCTCGCCCACCTGGCGGGAGCGCCCGACCCGGGGATCCGCTGGCGCCCGCTCGAGGGCCCTTACTTCGACAACCAGGTCGGCACCGTCCGCCTCGACGGCCGCAGCGCGATCGTCCGCCTCGACAAGACCGTCCCCACCGGCGAGCACGAAAGCGCGCTGAACAAGACCTTCGAGCGCCGCATCGCCTGACGCCCGCCGAGCGCCGGGGGGACGTGCCGCTACTTGACCACCTATAGGGTGGGTCAAGTAGCGGCACGTCCCTGTGCGGCGCTGTAGGCTGGCCAGCTAGCCAATGAGTGTCGACTTCGTCAGAACGCCGGAGGAGCGGCTGCAGGGGCTGCCGGACTTCCCGTTCGAGTCGCGCTACGAGGAGGTCGACGGGCTGCGGCTTGCGTACCTGGACGAGGGGGAGGGGCAGCCGGTCGTCTTCTTTCATGGCGAGCCGACCTGGTCGTTCCTTTGGCGCAAGGTCATCCCGCCAGTGCGCGACGCCGGCTTCCGCTGCATCGCACCCGACTACGCGGGCTTCGGGCGCTCCGACAAGCCGACCGACCTCTCCTGGTACACGTACGACCGCCACGTGGGGCTGATGACGACCCTGCTCGAGCGGCTCGACGTCCGCGACGCGACGGCGGTCTGCCACGACTGGGGAGGGCCGATCGGCCTGCGGCTCGCGGTCGAGCATCCGGACCGCTTCTCCCGCCTCGTGATCATGGAGACCGGCCCGTTCACCGGGCAGCAGCAGATGAGCGAGACCTGGCTGAGATTCCGCGACTTCGTCCGCGACAACGAGGACGTGCCGGTCGGCTTCCTGGTCCGCGGCGGCTGCGCCGGCGACCCGGGCGACGAGGTGATCGCGGCCTACGAGGCGCCCTATCCGAGCCCCGAGTCCAAGGCGGGCACGCGGGCCTTCCCGCTGATCATGCCGACCGAGCCCGATGCACCCGGCGCGGCCGAGGGGCGGCGGGTGGCGGACGCACTGCGCGACGACGAGCGCCCGACCCTGGTCCTCTGGGCCGACTCCGATCCGGTGCTGCCGTTCTCGGTGGGGGAGCGGGTCTCCGAGCGCCTCAACTTCCCGCCGCCCCGCCCGATTGAGGGCGCCGGACACTTCCTCCAAGAGGATGCCGGCGAGGAGATCGGCCAGATCGTGGCCGACTGGCTGCACGCCGAGTAAGCCCCCCATCGAGGGTTCCGGTGCGCCTTATGTCCCTCACAGGTACAAAAGGCGCATCGGAAGGTTAGGAGTCGGTGGCAAGGCGCTTCGTCACGGCGCGCAGCTCGTCGCGGCTGCGTTCGAGCAGGAGGTTGACGCGGCGCGGCGGCCCGTCGTCTTCGAGCCAAGTCACCGTGCCCGGCCAGTAGGGGCCAGGGGGCGTTCCCGGGCGGTGGAAAGCCGAGGCGAAGACCCAGCTGCCGGTGTTGTGCAGCCGGCCGCCGCCGGACAGCGCCCAGTCGGCCTCGCCGTCACCCGGTCCGCCGCGATGGGTGTGACCCGTGATCACGTGCGCCCCGTCGACCTCGAGGCGCTCGGCCAGCTCGCTTGCGGCGGCGATGCCGCTGCTCGTGATCGCGGCAGGGGAGATGTCCGCCCTGAACTCGGCACGGAGGAGCCGGTTGACGCTCCAGATCGTCGCCGGCACGCCGGCGCGGATGGCGGCGCCGAGCGCAACCCGGCGCGCACGGCTTGCCGTGCTGTTGCGCCCGGAGATCGTCCGCCAGACCTGTTCCGAGGGCCGGGTTGCCCGGTATGCGAGGCCCGATTGCGCGAGCGAGAAGGAGAGGGCGTACACGGGACGCAGGATGCGCTCGTAGTCGCCCGGCCGGGGCGCCTCGGGAAGCGGGCCGAACGCCCGCATCACGCTCGCCGCGGCGACACACTCGAGCCGCGGCAGCCGCCAGTGGCAGTCCATGTAGTGGCCGTGGGTCGCATAGACGTCGTCGCGCAGCCAGATTCCCGGGTAGGCGATCCGCAGCTCGGCCGGCCCCAGCCAGTCGGCGACGGCGCTTGCCGCCTCGCCGGCGGGGTCCGCGAATTGCTCCAGGCCGAGCGGGCGCTCGGCGAGCGCGTTGCTCTCCAGGAGCGGCTCGGCGAGGCGGTGGTCGTGGTTGCCGGGGACGAGGACCACCTGCCGCCCGGCCATCGCTTCGCCCAGCTCCTCGAAGAACGGCCGCGCCGCGTCGAGCGCCGCGGCGAGCGGCAGTTCACGCAGCTCCAGCGCGTCGCCGAGCAGGACGAGGCGATCGGCGCTCGCGACCTCGTCGAGGAGGGCACGGCGGACGGCCGGATCGCGGGCCAGGTCCTCGCCGATGGCGCTGCCGAGGTGCAGGTCGGAGACGATCGCGGTGCGCATCGGGACAACCTACCCCGGGTACCATCGTCGGATGGCTGCGATGAGCGAGGAGCGCCTGGCTCCGGCGAACGGGATCGAGCTCGCCTATCAGGAGGTGGGCGACCCGGCCGGCGAGCCGCTGCTCCTGATCATGGGCCTTGCGACCCAGATGCTCGGTTGGGACGAGGGCTTCTGCGCGATGCTCGCCGACTGCGGCTTCCGCGTGGTGCGCTTCGACAACCGTGACATCGGCCGCTCGACCATGATCAAGAGCGCGGGCGTGCCGAGCCGGGCCGACATGCTGCTGGGACGGCGTCGCAGCGCCGCCTACCTGCTCTCGGACATGGCCGAGGACACGACGGGGCTGATGGACCACCTCGGGATCGAGTCCGCCCACCTGGTCGGCGCCTCGATGGGCGGGATGATCGCCCAGACGGTCGCGATCCAGCGGCCGGAGCGGGTTCGCTCGCTGGTCTCGATCATGTCGACGACGGGCAATCGCTGGGTCGGCATGCCCGCCTACAGGGCGCTCGGAACGCTCTTCGCGAAACCCGGCAAGGGTCGCGAGGCGGCGATCGAGCACTCCGTGCGCGTCTTCAAGATCATCGGCTCGCCCGACTACCCGATGGACGAGGAGCGCTTCCGCGAGCTGGCCGGGGCCTCATACGACCGCTCGCACAGCCGCGCCGGCATCGCCCGCCAGCTGCACGCGATCACCGCCTCGGGCGACCGTACCCCGGAGCTGGAAAGGCTGCGCCTGCCCGCCGCCGTCCTGCACGGCAGCCGCGACCCGCTGATCCGCCCCGCCGCCGGCCGCGCCACCGCCCGCGCGATCCGCGACTCCCGCCTGCGCATCTTCGAGGGCATGGGCCACGACCTCCCGCGCGAGCTCTGGCCCGACTTCGTCGAGGAGATCGCCGCCACCGCGGCGCGCGCCGCCGAGCAGACCCCCGCCGCCCAGCCGGCCTGACCTACGGCAGTCCTTTCAGCGCTTCGGCCCGACGAACTCGTCGAGCCTGGCCACGTCGGCCTTGCGGGAGACGTAGATCGACTTCGGAGGAGCAACCGTCCAATGGAGGCCAAGCCGGTCGCACGAGTCACAAAAGATTCGCTTGATGTCTTCAGACAGATTCGTGAACACGTAGCGAGGACACTGCCAGCCGTAGCTTCCCGTATTGAGGAATCGGCAGCCGTCGGAATGGATGAGCCCCCGCAATAGCAAGCCGGGCACGAGTTTCGCCAGATCCTCCTGCCAGTCCGTCAGCGCGATGTTCCGTTCGTGCTTTCTGCCCGGCCCGTGTTGGGGAAAGAGACAGGGCCAGGCTTTGGAGTACGCATGCACCTCGACATAGTTCTTCGGCGTGGGCTGGCAATGGACCCGATTCCACGGAACGACCGCTTCCATCGAAACGGCGCACTCCTCGACGATCCTGGGGTATTTCACGTCCAAGGCGATGCGCAGCCTGAAGACGCCTCGGGGGCCGGCTGAGATGCATCCGTCGCCCAAGTACAAGCCGAGGAGGTAGGCGTATGCCGTGGAAAGAGCGTCGAATTGATGCTGAGCGGAACCGCAGCGGGCGCATGATGCGGGCTGGCACTCTCGTCCATGCAGGAGGGACGTTCTCCGGTAGGAATGCGGCAAGCGCCCAGCACGCCATTCGCGAATAGTTGGCCGCGGGACTCCGGTACGGCGGGAAACCTCGCAGTTGTTGAGCCCTCGCGCCGCCAGCGAGAGGGCATTCGCCACGGTCTCGCGGCTATGCATCGAGATGCCCTACTGCAATGCGGCTGAGAGGATTCGAACCTCCACGCTCTTTCGAGCAATACGACCTGAACGTATCGTGTCTGCCAGTTCCACCACAGCCGCGTAAGACAGCCAATTTACCGGGTGCCCGGTATCTCCGTCTCTGGGTGTGGCTTGCGAACATACGTTCGACTATAGAAGCGGCGCAGGACGGAAGGGCGCGCCACGCCGCCCCCGGCTCTCGCTAAAATGACGCGCCGACGCGCCGCTATCGTCTAGGGGACTAGGACGCCGGATTCTCAGTCCGGAAACCGGGGTTCGAATCCCCGTAGCGGTACTGCGGAGGCCTGGCCAGCGCGCGGGCTTTCATTCGAGATTGGGGACCTCAGGCGCGGGTCCTCGTGCTCCTCCGGCGGCTCGGACGGCAGCTTGGGTGCCTTCGCCTGCCAGCCCTTGAGGTTCTCGACCAGATCGCCATAGAAGCCGACGACCTGGCGCCGAGTCTCGAGCACGAAGGAGCGCTCACCTCGGCCACGCTTGGTTCCAAGCGGGCGGGCCAGGGACAACCTGAATGCGCGGGGCTCGCGCTTGGAATCGGCAGGGGAGAGAAGCGCCTTTGGGTCGTCTCGGGCGTCGCAGAGGAGCAGCGCCGTCGTCTCCCTGGTCCGCGCGAACTGAACCTCGATCCGCAAGTCTTCCGGGGCGTCCTTGAGCTGGCGCAACATCCAATTGACCCTGGTCAGCGGGCGACCTTCTTTCGGTGCGTTGACTTTGACCGTGGTTCTCGTCAGGCGGGCTTGCAGATCGGCCTCGACCTCGATGGGACCGACCGCGGCGGGAACTCGGAAGGCACCGGTCAGCTTGCCGTCCTCCGCGAGGCTTTTCAGCAGGGATCCGGTCCACCGATCGCCGTCTCTTGCTCGCGAATGGGCCGAGGCGACCGGAACGCCGAGATCCTGACTCAGTCCCAAGCACAAGTACTCGACGAACTGCTCCCAGCGCTCGACAACGTCACGTACGCCCTGGTCGGCAGCCCTGATCGTGCCATCGCGCGCCGCGTTGCGGACGTTGACCCAATGCTGTCCCATGTCTTCAAAGCCGATTGCTCCCGATTTCTCATGCTCCAGATAGGCGATCAGCTCTCCGAGGATCCAGGCTTGATCTCGATCCTTCACGCCTCTGTGCTGGTGCTGCATCACCGCCTCGGTCAGGATGCGCCACCAGGAGAGATGCTTGAGCGCGACGCTGCGCAGCTTGCGCCTATCCACTGCAACGGGCACCTCTTCCGGACCGTTGCTGATCTGATTGGAGATCGTCAGAAGAGCGTCGAACCCGTGCTCGCGAGCAAGATCGAGGTAATTCTCGACCTGTCCTCCTTCCAGTGGCGCATTGCCGGTTTTCACCTCTACAAGGCAGCGCCAAGTCGTCTTACCGCGCTCGACGACGATTGCACCGTCAGGCCTGAGCATCTTCCCGTCCGACGCTCTCAGCGGAACCTCCGTGAAGGTGGAGATAGAGCCGGCGGGGGCGCCCACGTCCCTAAGCACAGCGCGCCCGAACTCATCCACAGCCCCCATGACCGCCAGGAGCGACGAGGCGGCGCGAATCTCCTGCTCATCCTGACCGCGGATGCCTGCCACCGGGATCAGTCGCGCAGGCATCCAGGGGTCGTCGGGTTGCCTCGAATCGATTGCAACCATCCGCGCCACTCGTCGAGGCGCCCGCGGGCTACTCGCCGCCGAGGCGGTAGGCGACCAGCTGCGGTTCCTGGCCCGCTTCGCTGACCAGGCCGGCGGCTGCGACGATCGTGTCGCCCTCGGCCATGATGCCGGCGTTGGTGCCGGTCGGCAGTTCGACCTGCCATGCGAGGCGGCCTGAGGCGGCGTCGAAGCCGTGGACTTTGCCGTCGGCGGTGGTGGTGAAGACGAGGTCGTTGACGACCGTGGTCGAGCCGTAGACAGGCGCGCGGGGGAATTTGTATTTCCACTGGATCTGACCGGTCGCCACGTCGAGGGCGACGACTTCACCGCCCGGCGCGACGGTGCCGCCCTGGCCGGTTTCCGACCCGGAGATGGCGGTCGCCGGGCCGTTGACGACGGGGGCGTAGACGGTGGTCCCGTCGGTGGCCATCGGCGCGATCACGCCGCCGAGCACGCCGGGGAAGACCGTTCCTTTCTTGATCCGGTCGTATTCGCCGCGCATCGCGTAGAGGCCGTCGCTGTCGTGCCCGTTGTGGGTGCCGACCGGCCGTTTCCAGACCAATTTGCCGTTTTTCGCGTCGAGCGCGATCACGTAACCGACCTTGCCCCCCGCGACGACCAGTTCGCGGCCTTTCGATTTGACCAGGATCGGCGGGCCCTGCAGGTCCCAGTCGTAGATGTCGTGCGGGGTCAGCTGGAAGTACCAGTCCATCTTGCCGGTTTTCGCGTCCAGCTTGACGATCGAGTTCGTGTAGAGGTTCGGGCCGGGCCGGCTCTCTCCGTAGGGGAACTGGGGCGTGCCCGGGAACGGTGCCGGGTTGCCCACCCCGAAGTACATCGAGCCTTTGCCGTCGAACGCCGGCGTGTACCAGAGGCCGCCGCCCGAGTTGACCTGCGGGTTGCCCCAGAGGTTGTTTGGCACCGTGTTCCACTTCCACAGTTTTTTGCCGGTTTTGCCGTCGAGTGCCCAGAGGATGCCGACGCCTTCGCCCGCGTAGAGCGAGGCCGCGTTGGCCGGCGTCGTCGACACGTACACCGTGCCGTCGTCGTAGCCCGGCGCGAGGTTTATCCCCTCTTTGCTGTTGCGGACGAGGGGGACCGACCACTGCTCTTTGCCGGTTTTCTGGTCGAGCGCGAAGGCGGCCGAGGCGGTCGCGCCGAACACGCTCCCGTCGGCGACGACGAGCCCGTTAGGCCCGAGGCTGGGCTCTTCGTATTTCTTCGTCCACAGCACCTCGCCGTTGCTCTGGTCGATCGCCTGCACGTTGGATTCGAGGTCCTGCGAGTAGACGACGCCTTTGCTCATGATCGGCGACGAGGCGTAGGCGCCGAAGGAGCCTTCGCCTTCGAGCGGCACGCTCCACGCTTCCTCGAGGTCTTTCACGTTCGCCGCTTTGATCGGCCCACTCACCTGACGAGTGTTGGCGAGATCGCCGTTCGGGTAGCCGCTGCCGGTCAGGCTCGCGCTGCTCTCCTCCTCTGAGGACCCACACCCCGTGAGCAGTCCGGTCGCCGCGATCAGGAGCAGTAACCCACACACCCCTGCCCATGCGAGCGTCGGGACTTTCTTCTGACTCTCCGACACGGCGAAGCGACCCTATTCGATAGCTCAGGGGAAGTCAAGCAATACAGCCGAGTACGTCTAATGCAGGGAAATCGGGCCTTCGGAGCGCGACTCCGCGGCCTCCGATTCCCCGCCCCGCCCGAGCGGGAACGGCTGCAGGACGCGGTTCGAGAGCAGCCCCAGCGCACCGAGGTTGGCGAAGCCGGGGCCCTGGCTGAGGCCGGCAAGCCCCGGGATCTGCAGCCGCGGCTCCATTCCTTTCAGCTCGAGGTTGCGCCCGATCGGCACTTCTGTCCCGGCTGGCGCGTCCCAGAGCTTGCCGACCCGCTGCTCGAGCTCGGCCCGCACCTCGTCGGGGAAGAGCGTGCGCAGCTGCGCGAGCAGGTCGAAGCCGGTGCAGTTGACCACGTAGTCGTGCTCGCTGCCCGCCGCGCCCTCCGGCGACTCGTACTCGACCCGCACCCGCTCGCCGCCGGCCGCCGCCGCCACGTCGCCCACCCGCCCCTTGACGAAGCGCACCCGGTCGTCGTAGCCGATCGCCGCCAGGCTCGGCGGGTCGAAGACGCCGCGGTCGCTGTGCTTGACGAAGTCGCGCCGCGTCTGCAGGTCGAGCGACTCCCATTCGACCTCGTCGGGGTTCGAGAAGACGCGGTTCTCGAGGAAGCTCTCGCCGCGGCTCATCGGCAGCATCGGCGTGTAGATGGTGAACCGCGAGCGGGGCCGGAAGCCGCGCAGGAACATCACGCAGCTGAGCGCGCTCTCGCCGCCGCCGACGACCGCCACGTCGCACTGGGTGTCGCTCGGCAGCGCGGCGAACTCGCTGCGCTTGCTGTCGCAGTGGAAGACCCGCCCGGCGATGTCGGGCTCGTGCGGGAAGGCGCGGTGGATGCCCGGCCCGGTCAGGACCAGCGCGCCGGCGGCATAGCGCGAGGACCGCGAGCTCTCCGCCACGTCGACCACCCAGCCCTCGTCGCCCTCGTCGAGCGACAGCTGCGTGACGCGCCCCTGCACATGGCTGACCCCCTCGGTCGCCCGCGACAGCACCCAGGTCAGGTACTCGCCGTAGTCGCGGTGGCGCACCGACGGCGAGCCGGCGTCGATCCAGCGCGCGTAGCGCCGCTTGCCGACCATATAGCGCTGCCACGAGAAGCCCATCACGATGCCGTCGATCGCCTCGCCGGCCTCGCCGAACTCCCTGAAGCTCTGGTACGGGAAGCCGACGTCCTTGATCGGCGTCACCGCCAGCGGCTCCTCGCCCGAGGTCATCCCGTTGCGCCCCTTCCACGAGGCGGCGACCTCGGTCCCCTCGACGATCCGCATCGAGATCGGGCCCAGCCCGAGGCTGTTGATCGCGTGCACCTTCGAGGCGATCCCGGCCGCCTTGGCGCCGGCGCCGACTACGAGTAGATCGGTCTTGCCTTCCATGGCTCCTCCGCGGACTTGCGTGGTCTGGCGATCACGCGCGCCCGCTTGTCGGGACTGAACGAGATGGCGCTCCTGGTCACCCGCTCCGAGCCGCCCTCGACCGGCTCCAGCTCGATCTCGCCGAGCACGGTGCGCAGCACCCGCTTCATCTCCAGTTCGGCGAAGGTCGCGGCCAAACAGCGGCGCACGCCGCCGCCGAACGGGATCCAGGTGTAGGTGCCGGGCGGCTTCTCGAGGAAGCGCTCGGGGAGGAACTGGAGCGGCTTGGGATAGACGCTCTCGTCGCGGTGGATCAGGTAGACGCAGGGGGCGACGACCGTCCCCGCCGGCAGCACGTAGCCGCCGAGTTCCATCGGCTCGAGCAGCTTGCGCGCGACGACCGGCACCGGCGGGCAGAGCCGCAGCGTCTCCTGGACGACGGCGTCGAGGTAGGCGGTGCTCTCGCCGGCGTCGACCTCGTCGCGCAGCCGCGCCAGCTTGTCGGGATGGCGCAGCAGCCGCTCGAATGCCCAGGCCAGCGACGAGGAGGTCGGGCCGTCGGTCAGCAGGGTCAGCATTTCGTCGCGCAGGTCCTTCTCGCTGAGCGGTCGGCCGTCCTCGTAGCGGGCGTCGATCAGCAGCGAGACGATGTCCTTCGGTCCGTCGTCGCCCTCGCGCCGGCGCCGGTCGATCTCGGCCATGATCGCGTCCTCGACCGGGTCCATCGCTTCGCGGAAGCCGCGGCTGCGGGCGATCGCGCCGGCGCCGAGCGCCGCCAGCCGGCTCAGTCGCCTCGGGTCGTTGAGCGCCTCGGTCAGCCCGGTCAGCGCGTCGCGGATCGGCTGCAGGCGCTCGCCGCGGTCGCGGCCGAACACCGTGCGCACGATCACCTCCTGCGTGATCGCCTGCATCCGCGGCCACAGCTCGAACGGCTCGTCGGTCGGCCAGCTCCGCACCGCCTCGCGCGAGACCTCGGCCATCATCTCGACGTCGCCGTCGGCCCGCTCGCGGTGGAACGGCGGCAGCATCATCCGCCGTCGCTGCATGTGGTCCGGCTCGTTCAGCAGCATCACCGAGCGGGCGCCGAGCACCGGCAGCAGCAGCGGGTTCTGCAGCGCCACGGCCATGCTGGCGGCGGGCGCGGTGAAGACGCGTTTGACGTCGGCGGGGTCGCAGAGGAAGACCCACGTGCCGGAGTGGAGGATGCGCATCGTGAAGATGTCCCCGTAGCGCTCGCGGCAGCGCTGCATGAAGGGGAAGGGGCGCCGCGCCCAGCCGATCGCCTGCAGCGCGCTCGGCATCCGCGGCCCCGGCGGCAGCTCCGCCCGCCCGTGCGCGATCCGCCCCGGGTTGCCGGCCCCGTTGGACGGCGCGCCGTTGTCGCCGGCCGCGCTCACTGCTCGGCCGCCCGTTCCATCAGCTCGTCCTCCTCCTTGCACGTCGCGGCGATCAGGAGGTCGAAGAGGTCCGCGGTGAACTCGTCGGGCAGGTCGACCTCGGCGCCGCGCGCCAGGTACCGGGCCCGCACCTCGGCGACCCGGTCAGGCTGCATCATCGGGATCCCCTCGGCCTGCTTGTAGAGGGCGATCTCGCGGCACACCTCGAAGCGCTCGCCGAGCAGGCGGGCGATCTCGTCGTCGAGCCGGTCGAGCCGGCGGCGAAAGGGGTCGAGCCCGTTCTGGCTCATGCCGCCCTCCCCTCGAGGAGGCCGGCGGCGAAGGCGTAGCTGCACGCCGCCAGGGTGGAGAGCGCGTAGCCGCCCTCCTGGATAACGCAGACCGGCAGCTGCGAGCCCGCCAGCAGGCGGCCGATCTGGGCGAAGATCGGCGGCGCGAAGTCCCAGCTGCCGTGCGGGTCGCCGCGGACCGTGTCGTAGCCGAGCGAGACGACCAGCGCCGCCGAGGACGCGGCGAGCGCCTCCAGCGACCGCTCGACCGCGTCGAGGTAGTCGCTCACGCCGGGGCTGCCGTGGAACTCGATCACCTCTTCGCGGTCGGTCGTCGGCGTCACCGTCTGCTCGGCGACGTTGGTCACCGGCCAGGCGTGCAGCGAGTGCAGCCGCGCGTCGGGCATCGAGGCGACGATCGCCGCCGTCCCGTTCGGGTAGTGCAGATCGAGGTCGAGGATCCCGACCGGCTTGACCCCCGCCTCGCAGAGCGTCCAGGTCGCCGCCGCCGCGGTGTTCAGGTAGCAGTAGCCGGCGCACCACTGCGGCCCGGCGTGGTGGCCCGGCGGCCGGCAGAGCGCGTAGGTGAACTGTGCGCCGTCGGCGAGGCGCTGAGCAGCGGTCATCGCCGTGCGCACGCCCTCGTAGGCGGCGGCGACGAGCCCGGCGCAGACAGGGATGTCGGGGGCCAGGCCGGGCGCGGCGAGCTCGGGCAGCACGACCGGCTCGTCGGAGTCGACGCCCCTGAGCGCCTCCAGGTAGCCGGGCTCGTGCAACTCGCCCAGCGCCCGGTCGACCTCCTCGGCTGGGACGTCGGGCCGCTCGGTCCGCACGCCGCCGTGGCAGATCAGCCCGCTGCGTACCGCGTCGATGCGGCGGTTGTCGTCCATGCCCGGCAGCTTGCGGCCGCCTTCCATGATCCAGTGCGCGGCGTCGCCGCGGCCGCGCCGCTGCTCGACCATCAACAGCTCGGTCATCGGTTCAGCCACCGCATCCTCGGGCCGAGCGGGGCAAAGCCGTTGGCGAGGTAGAACGACCGGGTCGCATCGATCGCCGCGAAGCTGTCCTGCGGCAGGCCGACCTCGATCCGCGGGATGCCCTCCTCGCGGGCCAGGTCGAAGAGCGCCTCGAGCAGGTCGTGGCCGACCGCGCGGCTGCGCCACTCCGGATCGACCCAGAGGTCCTGGACCGTCCCGTAGCGGCCCGGCACGTGCAGCGCGTGCTGCCAGCTCGCCGCGCAGACCCCGACGATCCGGCCGTCCGCCTCGGCGACGAGCAGCGCGCCCTTGTCGGCGTCCTCGACCAGCTCGCGCGTCGCCGCCTCCAGCTCGGCCCGCGCCGGCCCCTCACCGCCCAGCTCGTCGAGCAGCCGCCCGATCCCGGCCGCCGCTCCGGCGACGTCCTCCTGCGACGCCGCACGTACGCGCGGGCGCGGCGCCGACTCGGGCGCCGTTCGAGGCGGCGCCTCCTGTGCCCCGCCGGCTTCGCTCACGCCGCCTCCGCGATCTGGGCCGACGGCTCGAGCTCCACGGACCACGCGTCGGGGTCGTCGCTGCCGGTCGCGACGCGGGCGATCGCGGCCATCGGCGCGCGCGCCTTGAGCAGGATCTCGTCGAACTCCTCCTCCGGATCGGACTGCATCACGATCGCGCCGCCGGCGCCGATCGTGGTCCGGCCCGGCCGCATCACGATCGTCCGGATCACGATGTTGAGGTCCATGCTGCCGTCGGCACCGAAGTAGCCGATCGCGCCGGAGTAGACGCCGCGCGCCTGGTCCTCGATGTCGTCGATGATCTCCATCGTGCGCAGCTTGGGCGCGCCCGTCATCGACCCGCCCGGGAAGCATGCGCGCGCGCACTCGACCGCCGAGCGGTCCTCGGCGAGCACGCCGCTGACCGTCGAGATCAGCTGGTGCACGGTCGCGTAGTCCTCGACGATCATCAGCTCGGGGACGTGGACGCTGCCGAGGTCGCAGACGCGGCCGAGGTCGTTGCGCAGCAGGTCGACGATCATCAGGTGCTCGGCGTAGGTCTTTTCGTCGCTGGTCAGCTCCGCTTTCAGGGCGGCGTCCTCGGCCGGGTCGGGCGAGCGCTTGGTCGTCCCCTTGATCGGCCTTGCCTCGACCCGGCGCTCGCGGTCGACCGAGAGGAAGCGCTCGGGCGAGGAGGAGATCACCGCGACCTCGCCCAGCTTCAGATAGGCGGCGAATGGTGAGGGGTTGCTGTGGCGCAGGTGGGTGTAGAGCTCCCACGGGTCCGGGGTGGCGTCGGTCGAGATCTGGTCGGTGAGGCAGACCTCGTAGGACTCGCCGGCCGCCATTTCGGCCTGGCAGCGCGCGATGTCGGCCAGGTACTGCTCGCGGCCCCGCCCGCAGCGGAACGTGACGTGGTCGTCGGCCTCGCCGGCCGGCGCATCGGAGGTTGACCCCCTTTGGGTGTGGTCAAAGTCGGATGCGCCGGAAAGCGCGGGGGGGCCGGCGAGCAGCTCTCGCACGACCCCTTCCGCCTCGTCCAACCACCGCTCGGCCCCCGCCTCGTCGCCGTGGCAGAGCGTGACCAGGTGGGTCCGGTGACTCACGTGGTCGACGGCGACGAGGCGGTTCGCGAGCATCATCACTGCGTCGGGGACGTCTGAGCGATGCACGTTGGGGGAGCCGCAGTCGGCCTTCAGCTCGTAGCCGAGGTAGCCGACGAACCCGCCGATCAGGCCGGGGGGCAGCTCCTGCGGCGTCTCCACCGCGTGCTTCGCAAGTTCTCTGTCGAGCACGTCGAACACCGTGGCGCGCTCGCTCGTGGTTCCGTCGGCGCCGTGCGCGTACACGGTCGCCTCCTCGATCTCGTACTCCAGCACGCGGCGCTCGGGCCCCGCGCTGGTGCCGAGGTAGGAGCGCTGCGCGAGCCGGGTCGGCGCGTCGGCGCTGTCGAGCCAGAAGGCGTACTCGGCGTCGCCGAAGAGCCGTTCGAAGAGGACCTCGGTCGACGGCTCGGCCTCGATCGTGCGGCTGCGCACCTCGGTCCCGCTCGCGGTCTCGGCGGCGCGCCGCGGCTGCGGGGTGTGGGTGACCTGCCTGGGCCGCTTCGCGCCGCGCCAGCGCGGGCTTTTGCCGCGCCGCGCCAGCTCGTAGAAGTTGCGGATCAGCGCCTGGCCGTGCTCGGTCGCGATCGACTCTGGGTGGAACTGCACGCCCCACAGCGGCCGGCGCCGGTGTTCGATCCCCATCACGACGCCGTCGTCGGTCCAGGCGGTGACGTTGCCGTCCGGGCCCATGTCGGTGATCGCCAGCGAGTGGTAGCGGACGACCGGGAAGGCCTGCGGGATGCCCTCGAACAGGCCTTCGCCCTGGTGGTGGATGCGGCTGAGCCGACCGTGCATCGCTTCGGGCGCGCTGCCGACCTTGCCGTTGAGCAGGTGGCCGAGCCCCTGGTGGCCGAGGCAGATGCCGAGCACCGGGATCTCGCTGTAGCGGAGGATGTCGTTGCAGACGCAGAAGTCGTGCCAGCGCTGCGGCGTGCCGGGACCGGGGGAGAGGACGATCGCGTCGAAGTCCCAGCGCGACAGCGCCCGCCAGGAGACGGCGTCGTTGTCCACCACGATCGGCTCCTCGCCGGCGACGCCGGCCAGCAGGTGGAAGACGTTGTAGGTGTAGGAGTCGTGGTTGTCGACCAGCAGGGTCCTCATCTCGCCTCCTCCGCGAGTCCCAGCCCGCGCGCGGTTTCGTCCATCACGGTCTTGATCACTCGTCCCACGTGCGGGCCGCTGTCGCGATCCAGGTACCAGCGCGCCAGGTGCGACGTGTAGCGCGCCAGCGGAATCGCGTCGAGCCGGCTGGAGACGAGGTGCAGGTGCCGCCGGTACATCTCCGAGTGGACGACCGCGAAGCGGTAGTCGGGGTCCTCGGCGCGGTTGCCGTTCGCGTCGGGGCCGCTGCCTTCCCGCGCCCGCGCCCTGGCCATGTCCCAGCCGAGGCTCTTGCCGTCCAGCAGCAGCTTCTCGGGTTCGAAATTGACCTTCTTGGTCGCCGGGTGGAGCAGGAAGTACCCCAGCGCGACCTGGGCGGCGAGGTGTTCGGGCGTCGGGTGCCGGCGCTTCACCTCGGCCAGCTCGGCGTCGCCGTCGATCCGCTCGTCGATCCATTCGATCAGGTGATCGATCAGCAGCGCGTCCTTCTTGCTCGATTTGATCGCCTGCTGTTCTTTGGCGACCATCCCGTGGAAGATGTCGTGGTAGGGGTGAAAGCCGTTGCCCTCGGGACCGGCGTGGACCAGCTCGGCCATCAGCTGGCGGCGGCATGTGACGTGCGCGAACCACTCCTGGCCGCAGACCTGCACCGAGGTGAGGTCGTCGAGCCCCGGGGCCGCCATCCAGTAGGCGAGCGCGCGCATGTGCTGGGTCGGCACCCCGTCGGAGCGCACCAGCGGCATCTCCTCGAGCTCCTCGCGCCCGGTCATGTAGACGACCGTGCCGTCGATCCGCCGCTCCAGGGTGCCCTCCTGCATGCCCAGCTCGGCCAGCTCGTTCACCTCGGGCAGGAAGTCGGACTCGAAGAACACGCGGTCGAAGGAGATGCCGAGCCGGGCCAGGGTCTTGCGCTGGCCGGAGATCACCCAGGCCCGCGTCTGCGACCACAGCTCGAGCGCCGTCTGGTCGCCGTTGAGGACCCGCAGCAGCAGCTCGTCGGCGCTGTCGTTGTGTACGTCGACCTCGCGGGTCAGCGAGTCGGCCGGGTGGTCCTGGTTCAGCCCAACGGAAGTGCCGCCGTTCTTGACGTAGTCGGCGTAGCAGTAGCCGACGAAGTGGTCGCTCTTCTGACCGTTTTCGGTCTGCAGGCTGCGGCCGCTGCGCAGGACGCCGGCCATCGCCTCGCCCATGCTGCGGCCGATGTCGCAGATGATGCTGCGCCGCTCGACCGTGCCGCCCGCCTCGGTCAGCGCGGCGCCCAGCGCGTTGCCGAGCGCCAGGTTGCGCAGGTGGCCGATGTGCAGCGCCTTGGTCGAGTTGGCGTCCCAGAAGTTCAGCGCAAAGCTGCGGCCGCCCGCGATGTCGGCGTGCGCGCCCGGCTCGTCGCCGCCCTCCTCCAGGGCCGTGCCGCGCTGCTCGATCCAGCTGTTGGCGAGCCGCATCCAGACGGTGTCGCCCTGGCGCTCGACCGCGTCGACCCACGGCTCGCCTTCGAGCCGTTCCAGCGCCTGGCGCGAGTCCGAGTCCTGCTCCCAGCCCGGCACGCGGGGCACCAGCATCACGTCGAACCCGTCGCGCGGCCGGAACGGCGCCCGCAGGGCCCAGAGCCCTTCTTCCCCGTCCCCGCCCGCAGTGTCGTCGAAATAGTCGAAGATATTTGGCATGGCTAGCGCTTACTCCTCCCGAGTAACACATGCACCAGCCGGGGCTCGAACCCGGATCTTCGGCGTACAAGGCCGACCCTTTTGCCGATTAAGGTACTGGTGCGCGAAGTAAGCGGTCGCTAATCGAACGACCATTCAATTTTCGCGGACTATAGCATCGGAAATCGGCTTGCGCTAGCTCGGTACGTCGAATGTTCTGAGCGGATATTTCCGGAGTCCCGGACGGCGCCGGCAGGCCCCGTGTACCGCTCACGCGGCGCTTGCAGGGCTTATCCGGGTGTCGAGCTGTCGTCCTGCGGGGACTCGAAGGCGGCCAGGGCCACGGTCGCCCAGATCCGCTTCGCGCCGCTTCTCGACAGCCGCTTGGCGGTCGCCGCGCGGGTCTCGGCGATCTGCTTCGCCGCGTCGTCGAGGATCGCCTGCGTCTCCTGCAGCCCCTGCTCGTCGAGCAGGATCGAGTGGCAGCTGACGCGCGAGCCGTCGCCGTCGAGTGTGCCGCCCTCCAGCGCCGCGCGGCCCCTTTCGACGATCCTCCGCAGGATCGAGGAGATCGCGTGGCCGCGGGTCTCGTCGGAGAGGAGCAGCCGCGAGGGGGCGGATTCGAGGGAGGCGAGCTCGTAGATCCGCTCGCCGGGGTCGGTGTGCGTCGGGTCGAGCGGCCGGATGCAGCCCGCCTCGCAGAGCACGGACGTGTGGTAGGTGATCTTGCTGAACGGCTCGCCGGTCACTTCGGCGATCTGCCGGGCGCTGGAGGGACGCTTCCCGATCCGCTCGAGGATTTCGACCCTCACGGCCTGCGAGAGCACTTTCCTCAGATTTGGATCCACGCGAGCTTCCTCCTGTCGACGGCGCTGGAATCGGCCATCAAAGATCCGCCACGCACTCCAGTTCTTCAAACGGGATTATCGAGAACTTGTCGGAAAATAGACAGACACGATCGAATGGCGTAACACGCCCTAAACAAAAGGTTTCCTTTGGCTCGGCGGTGGGGGAGACACCGCCTCGCGGGCGTGGTTTGATGACCGGATGCTGACCGTCGCCGTCACCGGCCCGACCGGGGAGATCGGCAGGCCGTTCCTCGCCGCGCTCGAGCGGATGCCCGACGTCGAGCGGGTGATCGGCATGGCCCGCCGCCCCTTCGATCCCGCCGCGCACGGCTGGAGCAAGGTCGAGTACAGGCAGGGGGACATCCTCGACCGCGCCTCGGTCGAAGCGCTCGTCGAGGGGGCCGACGTGGTCGCGCACCTCGCCTTCGCGATCGTCGCGGGGAGCGGCGCCAGCCGCGAGATCAACCTGACCGGGTCGCGCAACGTGTTCGAGCTCGCTGCCGCGGCGGGCGCGAAGCGGCTCGTCTACACCTCGTCGGTCGCCGCCTACGGCTTCCACCCCGGGGCGCCGTCCCTGCTCACCGAGGAGGTGCCGGTGCGCGGCACCGCGCGGCATCCCTACTCGGCCGACAAGGCGGAGGTCGAGGCCGCGCTGGAGGTGGCCCTGGCCGGTTCGCGGACCGAGGCCTACGTGTTCCGCCCCTGCATCGTCGCCGGCCCGAGCGCGCCGCTGCTGCTCGAGCTCGTCCCACTGCTGGCCGTCAGCCGCAGGCTGCCCGGCGCCCTGCGCCGCGCGCTCGATCGGGTGCCGGCGCTGCGACCGGTGCTGCCGGACCCCGGCGTGCCCTTCCAGCTGGTCCATCACGACGACGTCGCGGCTGCGCTCTGCGCGGCGGTCGCCGGCGTCGGCGAGCCCGGCCCGTACAACCTGGCCGGCCCGGGCCGGCTGACTGTCTCCGACCTCGCCGCCGAGCTGGGCTGGCACTCGGTGCCGGTGCCGCAGCTCGCCGTCGGCGCCACCGCGGAGCTGGCCGCGCGGCTGCCGCTCCTTCCCGACGAGGCCGCCTGGATCGAGGCGGTCAGGCGGCCGGTGCTGATGGACGTCTCCCGCGCCCGCGAGGAGCTCGGCTGGGAGCCGCGGCACGACGCCCGGGAGACGCTGCGGCAGACCGTCGCCGCCGCGCGCGGCTGAACCGGGACTGGCGGCGGCCGGCATCGGCCGCGACCCCTAGCTGGGGTCCTCGGCGGGCGATTCGAAGCCGGCAAGGGCGACGGTGATCGGGACCGACTCCTTGCCGCTCTTCGCCAGCCGCGCGTTCGATTTGGCCTCGATCTTCTCCAGCTTCGCCAGGGTCGAGGCGAGCAGCTTCGTCGTTTCCCGCCAGCCCGTCTCGTCGACGGCGAGCGGGGTCCAGGTGAAGTGACGGTCTTCGCGCGCGTCGAAGGTCCCCTCTTCAATCGCGAGGGAGGCCCGGCCGATGAAGTCGTGGAGGATCGCACCGGTGATGCCCGCGCGGATCGACTTCGGCAGCAGCTTCCAATCGCCGTCCCCGAGCAGGGGTCGCTTCGAGCAGCGGTAGACGTGCTCCAGGGCGCCGCGCCGTTTGTGCGTTTCCGCGAGTTCGACGCATTCGTAGGCCTCGAGCACTTTGAAGTGGTAGGCGACGCTGGGCAGCTTGCCGCCGTACTCGCGCACGTATCCGACCGGGCTTATCCGTCGGTGGCTCAGCACGGCGAGGATTTCGACCCGCTGGCTGTTCGCCAGCGCCTTCGCCACCCGCGGGTCGAGTATTTCGGTCCCCTTTTTGACCTTCCGTTTCGGCTTCGCCACTTCTCCCGGTCCTTTCTAGCGATCCAGCGTTTTCGGACCACTTCACTGTAGTGACCAAAAGGACTCGATGCAGACAAAACATTTCTATGATATTAACTACTCAGGATTCGAGTAACTAATCATCCGCCAGTGAGTGTTACTGGCATCTCGACGTTCGAAGGGGGTGAGCAGAGATGAGGATCGCCATGTCACCGGCCGTCGTCCCGACGCTCTCGATCAGCAAGTCGGGCTGAGCATCGGGCCCGCCCGGCATGCCTGGCAGCCGGTCGGGCGGGCCGCCTACACTTGGGCGCATGGCTGCGCAGCCGGATCGCGACTCGACTTTCGCCCTCTACCGCCGCGGCATCGAGCTGCTCGAGGAGGCCGACTTCGAGCAGGCCACGCCGCCGCTGGAGGCGGCCGCCCGGCGGGCCCCCGAGAAGTCCTCCGTCCGCGAGGCCCTCGGCCGCGCCTACTTCCGCTCCGGCCGTTTCGCCGCCGCGGTGACCGAGTTCGAGGCCGTCGTCGACGTCCACCAGGTCAACGACTACGCCCACTTCTGCCTCGGCAGGGCTCTGGCCAAGACCGGCCAGACCGACCGCGCCCGCCACCACCTCGCCCTCGCCTCCAATCTCCGCCCCGAGCGGCGCGACTACCGCTTCTACCGTGAGCTGCTCGGCACCTGAACCTCCGTACCGGCGTCGGCACTAGGCTGCACCGGCAGATGATGCGGGTGGAGCTCGAATGAGGAGCGGGATCGCGCGGGTCTCGGCTCTCGCAGTGGTATGCCTTGCGATCGTCGCGCTGCCCGGCGGCGCGAGGGCCTGCGCCTGTGAAGTCCGCGGACCGACCGTGGCACACGGAACGAGCCTGTACGGCGTGCCGTGGGTGATACGGGCGAACGTCTACGGCTCGGGTTCGAGGGGGCGTCTCCTCACCGTCTCGTTCGATTTGAAGACCTCGTACTTGTCGGGCTCGAGCACGTCGTTCGAGCTGCCGGTGCCGTACGGCTTCGTGCTCAGTGCCGGGATCGGGACCGAAGTGGACCCGTACCCCGAGAGCGACCTGAGGGGAATCGCCGGCCGAGGGGTCGTCGCCCTGACGGTGGAGATGGACGATGGAAGCGAGCTGATGATCGAGCCACAGCCGGCGCCGACAGAGGTTCGGCGGCGGTTCCCCTGGCTGGGTGGACTCCGCTTCTTCCACGCCTTCTACCCAGCCGGGCCGAGGCCCGTACTCGTCACTGCCCTGGATCGCGAGGGTGCCGTGATCGCACGCGGAAGGCTCGTTCGAGGTCACTTCTCGTTGAGCCGGCGGTCTATCCGCCCGAGTCGCTCCGGTTCGCGCTAGAGGCCCTTGACGAGGTTCCCGACGTTGCGGGCGCTGAAGTAGGGGCCGAAGGTGTGAACCCGGTCGCGGCGTTTGCCGTAGCTGGTCACGCCGTTGATCCCGGTGCCGTTTTCGATCAGCCAGCCGCCGCCGCTCGCGCCCGGGGCCCAGTGGCAGCGGATCGCGATCGTCGGCGGGCCGGGGATCCGGTAGGTGAGGCTGTCGTCGCCGACGTAGGGCGATTCGCAGCCCTGCATCGTTTTCGATTTGCCCGGATAGCCGAAGGTCTGGAAGTGCTGTTTGCGGCCGACGTCGGTGAAGATCGAGGCGCCGCCTCCGACCGCGTCGGCGACGTTGACGCCTTCGGCGTTGGCGTCGACGAGGATCGCGCCGACGTCGAAGTTGGGGTTGCCGAACCTGACCCACTGTTTCGGCGCGAAGACCGCGTTGCGCCTGGCGACGTAGACGCCGAACGGAGCGGTGCCGTTGGAGTAGGCGGGGACGAACTCGACGTAGCGCGACCAGACGCTGTTGCCGCGGAGGCTGCGCGGCCCCGAGTTGACGCAGTGCGCGGCGGTCAGGATCAGCCGGCGGGTGATGCTGTTGATCGCCGTGGCCGAGCAGAACCCTTTTTTCGTCCCCTGGCGGACGAAGAGGCGGCCGTTGACGGAGAAGGGGGGAGTGGTCGGCGTCGCGACCGGCGCGAAGCTGGCGTGCGCGAACGGGTCGTCGGCCAGGGGCGCGTCGAGCGGCCCGGTCGCTCGCATCCGCGCCGGGGTCCAGTAGCCGGCAACCCGCTCCGCTTCACCCGGCAGCGCGGCGACCGCGGGCTGAAGCCGCGCGGTCGCGCCGGCACCCGCCGGCGCTGCGAGCGCGGCGGCGGTCAGGCAGGTAAGCACCGCAGCGGCGCTCGCCCGGCGCTGTCGGGCACTGTGCGAGCGCCTTCTCATGGTCAATGAGCATAAAGCGCTCAGGCGACGAGCGGGATCACGCAGCGGTAGCGCTTGGTCGCGCTAGCACCTCCTCCATTAAAGAGGCCCGATTTCACGATCCCCGCGGACGACACAGTCGCGACGGCAAAGGCATTTTCTGCGGTGAAGCTCACAATGTCATTGGCCCACTCATCACCTTCGTGAAGGTTGATCCCCGGCTGTTTGGCGAAGGCGGCGAGCGCGAGCGCGTCGGGCAGCGTGCCGCCCTGCGAGGCGCATTCGATTGCCGCCTGGGGGGCGGTGGCCGCGGCGACGCTCGGCGAGCTCTGCCAGCAGGCGCCGGCGAAGAGGCGCGTGCCGGGCTTGCAGCCGGCGCCGAAGCCGTTGACCGTCTGCGCGTCGATCGCGCTGATCGCGTTGACGGCGGTCTGCGCGTCGCCGGCCCTCTGCGCGAAGTCGGCCTCTTCCGCGTGCGCCGCGTTCGGCACCTGGCCGAGGGTCAGCTCGTTGATGTCCGCGCCCGTGAGCGGACTCGGAGCCGCGGCCGCCGTCGTCTGCTGCAGCACACCCGGCTTCAGTCGATTCGCCGGCACCGAACGCAGCTGCAACCGATTGCCCGGAAGTGACTTCACCCTGACCGACTTACCGTTCAGCTTCGCCTGCTTCGCCGCGTACACACTCCCACCCAAGGCGACGAACAGCGCAATCCAAGCAACCACCATCGCCGGCGAACGCCAGATCCCCTGCCCCATAGCTCCTCCCAAAGAAACAGTTCAGTTTTCCGATCCGTTGCCACCCTAAGCCGACGCTTCACGTTCGGCCAAGGCCGGTGGACGGAAATCCAGTCCGCAGAAGAGGCAGCCTTGCTTCAGGCAATCGGTCAAGATGGAGACCCGACTTGGGGCGTTTGCCTCGTTTCTCTTCCCGATGGTCACGGAACAGAATGTCTGAAGAACTTCAGCAATTTGCTCAGGTAATGCATGACGTGGTTCGACTGGAGGCTCAGGACGCTCTGGAAGCGGAAAGAGCCTTCTGCAAACTCGTCGCCCGAGAGGATGGCGACTTGGTTGTAGTGCTAGAACCCGATGACGGTCTTGCGGCTCCGCTGGAAGCTTTCATCGACTCGACGAATCAAGTGACGTGCTTTCCGGGGCGAAGCGGGATTCCTTACGAGCTCTTCTCAAAGCGTCCGGTCGAGATTGAAGACGACTTACGCTCTCTGGCAAGAGCGGTTATCGCAGGCCGGTACTCCGAGAAGGTGAATGACTCCGGAGAGAAAACGCGAATTGTCGCGGAGTGGCATGAGGGTGATCGAGTGGTTCGGCCGCGATACAACGTGTGGCAAGCTCCCTCGGCGCACGACCAAGACTGGAAGACGATCACCTATCGGTCTTACTAACCTCCAAGCGGCCAGTTGATGCTGCCCGCCGGGGCCGGTGCCTCGTGTAGACCGGCACGGGACTGCTGTTCCTCGGTCCGCTCGGATGAGCGCCTCCGGCTGATTCCTTGTCCTAGTGCCGGCGATCACCGTGACGCCTAGGGGCGAGTGCGGGCTCTCCGCAGCGTCAGCATCAGCGCGCGGGGTACGGCCCAGTTCCGTGGCTCGGCATCGGCACGTCGGAGTTCACGATCTGGCAGGAGAGCTACCTGCTGGGGCACGGCTAGCGCCCCCACATATAGACTCGCCCCCACATAGGTCGGTGGTCAAGGGAAGTCCGGTGCGAAACCGGCGCGGTCCCGCCACTGTGACCGGGCCAAGGAAGCCGCAGGCGCGCATGCGTCAGCCACTGGGGGCGACACAGAGTCCCCGGGAAGGTGCGGACGACTATCCCGGAAGCCAGGAGACCTGTCCCCGGCCAGCCATGACAACCCTCGAGGAAAGGGTGGCGTAAATGCCAAGACTCATTCCATTCCGGCTGGCGGCCGCGTGCGCGCTGGTCTTCGTTCTCGCTGTATCGATCGCCGCACCGGCGGTCGCCAAGGGGCCGCTCGCCGACCTGCGCGTGGTGGGCAACGGCGGCAAGGTGCTCGCCGAGAAGCGCTTCGGCGCGACCACCGCGTCGGTCAAGACCAGTCCCAAGGCGAAATGCTTCGGTGCCGGCACGGGCGGCAGTGGGGAGATGGTGACCATCAAAGGCCCGACCGCGCTCGGGATGCTCATCCAGGCGTCGAAGTTCACCGCCTCGCTGCGCCCGCTGCTGCTCACCGACGCGTTCGACTTCGGCCTCGGCCTCTGCGGGGTCGGCGGGCACGAAGGCACCAAGGAGCTGTCCTGGTTCCTGAAGGTCAACCACGTCAACCCAGCCCTCGGCGGCGAGTCGGTGAAGGTGAAGGCCGGCGATGAGGTGCTCTGGGCCCTGACGTCCTATCCCTATCCCGAGGAGCTCTGGCTACAGGCGCCGCGCAACGTCCAGGCCGGCATGCCGTTCGGGGTGCGCGTCTCCTCCTACGACGAGAAGGGCAGGCGCAAGCCGGCTGCCGGCGTGCAGGTGACCGGGGCCAGCGAGCCCACCGACAGGAACGGGGTCGCCACGGTCGTCCTCGACGGCCCGCGCCGCCTGATCGCGCGCAACGGCGAGGACATCCCCTCCAACCGCGACGCCGTCTGTGTCGGCGGGAAGTGCCCGAAGGGCTGATGCGGTGATCCCGAGCCGCGGCACGGCGGTCGCGATCGCGCTGCTCTCGGCGGCGCTCGCGGCCGCCGGCTGCGGGCTCGGACCCGGCGAGGGGGTCGGCGAGGTCTCGCTGACCGTGACCCGGGACTACGGCACCAAGCGGGTGCTGGCTCCGTCGACCGAGGAGGTCGCCGAGTCGGACACGGTGATACGGGTTCTCGACCGCAGCGCCGAGATCGCCACCCGCTACAGCGGCGACTTCGTCGAGGCGATCGACGGGATCGAAACCGGCCGCAGCGAGGGCCGCGCCTGGGACTGGCTCTACTACGTGAACGGGGTGGAGGCGGGCGTCGGCGCCGCCGACTACGAGCTGCACGGCGGCGAGGCGATCTGGTGGGACTACCGAGACTGGTCGGCGGCCCTGCGCGTGCCGGCCGTCGTCGGCTCCTGGCCGCAGCCGTTCCGCGACGGATACGAGGGAGCGGAGAGGCCGACGGCCGTCATCTGCCTCGGTGGTGGGACCGCCTGCGGGGTCGTGCGGACCGCGCTGCGGCGGGCGGGGGCTGACTTGACCGAGGAGTCGCCCGAGGCCGGGGATCGCGTCCTGGCCGACCGCGCCATCCGAGTCCTGGTCGGCCCGTGGGCGCGGGTGCGTGCGGACCCCGTGGCGGCGCAGATCGAGAGCGGTCCGCAGACGAGCGGCGTCTTCGCGGGCTTCGAGCGGCGCGGCGGCGCCTATCGCCTGTCGGGACTCGACGAAGGCGGCGAGGAGGCGCGAGCGTTCGGTCCCGACGCCGGGCTGGTCGCCGCGACGCGCCGCTTCGGCGCGCCCCCGGTGTGGATCGTCAGCGGCACGAGCCCGGCCGGGGTCCGGGCCGCGGCCGACCTGCTCGGCGTGCCCGCGCTGCGCGACCGCTACGCCGTGGCGGTCGAGGGTGGAGCGCAGGCCCCGCTGCCGGTGCCGCGATGAGGTCCCCGTTCGCATACACGCCCCGACCGGGCCCGCTGCAGGCGGCCTCGCCGGGCGCCGCCGTCGTCTACCTGGGAGCGATCGTCGCCGTCGCCTTCCTCTACTCGAGCCCAATCGTCCTCCTCGCCGCCGGCATGGGCGCCTGCATTGCCGGGGTCGTCGCCGGCGCCAGCGCCGCGGTGCGGTTCGCGCTCGGGATGGGGCTGACGCTGGCGCTGCTGATCGTCGCCGTCAACGCGCTCGTCGTCGACCGGGGGGAGACGGTGCTCGCCCGGCTCGGCGAGTGGCCGCTGCTCGGCCGGGTGGACGTGACCGCCGAGGCGATCGCGGCCGGGGCGACGATCGGGCTCCGGGCCGCCGTGGCGATGGTCGCCTTCGCCGTCTACTCGGCCTGCGTCGATCCCGACCGCGTGCTGCGCGCCCTGCGACCGGTGGCCGGCCGCTCGGCGCTGACGGCGACGCTGATCAGCCGCTTGGTCCCGGTCGCGGCTGCCGACGCGTCTCGACTCCGCGACGCGGGCCGCCTGCGCGGCCCCGCCGCCGCGCCGCTCGGCCGCGCCGCCCTGGCCCGTCGCCTGCTCGCCGGCTCCCTGGACCGCGCCGTCGACGTCGCGGCGACGCTGGAGCTCCGCGGCTACGGGCTCGGGCCGCCGCCTCCGCGCCGCTCGATGGAGCGTTTTTACGGCCTATGGCCCCCAAAAACGCTCCATCGTTCGAGGTTCGACCTGCGCTTCTACCTCATCGGCATCGTCTTGCTCGCGGTCGCGGTGGCCGGCAAGCTCCTCGGCGCCGACGACTTCAGCGCCTACCCGACGGTGGAGATAGGGCTGGGACCCGCCACGCTCGCGGTCTCGGCGATGGCGATCTTCGCCGGCTTGGCGCCGGTACGGCGGCGAGCGCGGCCCAGAACGAGCGGGAGTGGAGCGAGGCTCGGAGCGGGACGATCACTGGCAGGACGAACGCGAGCAAGCCGTGCCTGAGTCAGCCACCCGCACCCGGCCGGCGCCCGTCCTGGCCATCGAAGGTCTGAGCTACCGCTATCCCGGCGGGTCCGCTCCGACGAGGGCTGCGTTGAACAGCTCAGGGACGTCGAACGTGAGCCTCGCTCTCCGCGACGTGTCTTTGACGCTGGCGCCGGGCGAGTTCGCTCTGCTGGCGGGTCGCTCTGCGTCCGGCAAGTCGACCCTGCTGCGCGCCGCCTGCGGCCTCGTCCCGCACTTCCACGGCGGCGAGGTGGAGGGCAGTGTGGAGGTCGCCGGGCTCGACGCCATGCGGGCGGGCCCGGGCGAGCTCGCCGCCGCGGTCGGCTACGTCGCCCAGGATCCCGAGACCCAGGTCGTCTCGACCACCGTCGCGGCCGAGATAGGCCTGCCGCTCGAGCTGCGCGGCGAATCGCCCGTCTCCCGCGCCCGCGCGGTCGAGGAGGTCGCGCTGGCCCTGGCGATCCCCCACCTGCTCGACCGCACCGTCGACACCCTCTCCGGCGGCGAGCTGCAGCGGGTCGCGCTAGCGGCGGCGCTCGTCACCCGCCCCCGGCTGATCCTGCTCGACGAGCCGACCTCCCAGCTGGACCCGGTCGCCGGTGACGAGCTCGTCTGGCTTCTCCGCCGACTCAACGAGGAGTGGGGGGTGACGGTCCTCCTCGCCGAGCACCGCCTGGAGCGCTGCCTCGCGGCCGCCGATCGCGTCCTCGCCATGGAGGCGGGCTCGATCGCCTTCGACGGCGCCCCACGCGACTTCCTCCGCTGGGCGCAGGATTCGGACCCGGCGCTGGAGACCCCCGCCGCGCGCCTCTTTTCGCTGTCGGGCATCGAACCGCTCCCCACCGGTGTTCGCGACGCCCGCCGCGCCCTGGCGTCCGCCGAAGCGGCCCGACGGGAGGGGGTCGGGGAGTTCGACGACGCGCGGCGTCCCGCTTTTCGCCCCACCACCTCTGCGAGAGTCACCGACCCCTCGGCGAAGAACCCAGCGCGGCGTCGCGATCCCCGGCCTCCGCCCAACGCCACCGCTCTCGGAGTACGCGACCTGTGGGTCGAGCTAGACCGAGGAGATGATGTACGGGACGTGCTCCGCGGGATCGATCTGCACGTCAGCCGTGGAGAACGCTTGGCGCTGATGGGCCGCAACGGGGCCGGCAAGAGCACGCTGCTGCGGACGATCGCGGGGCTCGTCGAGCCCGCACGCGGACAGGTCTCGGTGCCCGACGGCATCGCCCTGCTCACGCAGAACCCCGGCGATTACCTGGTCCGCGAGCGGGTCGGGGACGAGCTGCCGGGGGAGCGGGGGACGGCGGCGCTCCGAATCATGGGGCTGGAGCACGCGCTCGACGCGGACCCGCGCGACCTCTCGGGCGGCGAGCGGCAGCGCCTGGCGCTGGCGATCGCGCTGGCGGGACGTACCGAGGGCGAGGACCTGCCGGGGCTCGTCGCCCTGGACGAGCCGACGCGGGGGATGGACAGGGCGCGCAAGGAGGACCTCGTCGAGCTGATCGACGGCCTCGCCGGGCGCGGCGCGGCGGTGGTCGTCGCGACGCATGACGTCGAGTTCGCCGCCGCCTTTGCCGAGCGGGTGGTGCTGCTCGGCGACGGGGTGGCGATAGCCGACGGGCCCGGCCCGGACGTCCTCTCCGGCGGCTGGTACTTCGCGACCGAGGTCGCGCGCATCCTCGACCTACCCGGCGTCGTCACGCCGGACCAGGGGGCCGCCGCGCTCGACTGGAGTCGCCGATGAGCTGGGAGCTGGCCAGCTTCGCGATCCTCGGCGCGGTCCTGCTCGGCGGCTTCGCCTGGTACGAGCGCAGCCGCCCGACCTCGCAGGTCGTCGCGCTGGTCGCCGCCCTGGCGGCGCTCGCCGTGGCGGGGCGGCTCGCCTTCGCGGCGATCCCCAATGTCGTCGCGACCACCGACATCGTCCTCTTCGCCGGCTACGCGCTCGGGCCCGCGCCCGGCTTCGCGGTCGGGGCGCTGGCCGGGCTCGTCTCCAACTTCTGGCTCGGCCAGGGGCCGTGGACGCCCTGGCAGATGGCGGGGTGGGGGATGTGCGGCGTCTTCGGGGCCGCGTTGGCGCTCGGCACGCGCAACGCGGGCCGGCTCACGCTGGCCGCCGCGTGTGGGCTGGCTGCCGTTGCCTACGGCGCTCTGCTGAACTTCTCCCTGATGGCGACCTACGGAGGCGAGCTTTCGCTGGAGCGGTTCCTGGCGCTGGAGGCGCGCGCCATCCCGTTCGAAATCGCCCACGCGGTCGGCAACGTCACCCTCGCCCTGGTCGCCGGGCCGGCGATGGTGCGGGCACTGGTCCGCTTCCGGCAGCGCTTCGAGTGGCGGACGCCCGCCGTCGCCGCCGTCCTGCTGACGGCGCTCGCCGTGGCCACCGCGCTGCCGGCCCAGGCCCAGGGCGCCGAGACCGGCCGGACCGTCGCCTGGCTGAAGGCGACGCAGAACGCCGACGGCGGCTGGGGGCCGTCGACCGATCGCGACTCGAGCACCGAGACCACGGCGTGGGTGATGCTGGGGCTCGAGGCCGCCGGGCACAACCCGCTCGACGTCGTGCAGGGCAGCCGCTCGCCGGTCGACTTCCTGCGCGCCAACGTCTCCGAGCTGGGCAGCAGCGGCGACTTCGCCCGGACGATCCTCGCCCTGCAGGGGGCCGGGGTCGATCCGCGCCGGTTCGGCGGGCACAACCTCGTCGAGGCGCTGCTCAAACGGCGGCGCGACAGCGGCTCCTACGAGGGCTGGCCCGGCTCGACCGCCTTCGCCGTGATCGCCCTGCGCTCGGTCGGGGCGACGAAGAGCCTCGACAGCTCGATCTCCTGGCTCGCCGAGGTGCAGAACGGCGACGGCGGCTGGGGCGACGTGCCTGGGTCCGTCAGCACCGCCGACGGGACGGGCGCCGTGATGCAGGCGATGCCGCACACCAAGCCGGCGGTCGACGCGCTCACCTATCTGCGCCGGCATCAGCGTGGCGGCGGCGGCTTCGTCACCGGTGGCACCGGCGCGGTCAACGCGCAGTCGACGGCGTGGGCGGTGCAGGGGATGCTCGCCGTCGGGACCGATCCGGCGACGATCCGGGAGGGTGGCGAGAGCGCCCTCGACTACCTCGCCGCGCGCCGCGCCGAGGACGGGCACTACCGGTACTCGTCCGAGAGCGATCAGACGCCGGTCTGGGTGACCGGGCAGGTCCTCGCCGCCGTTGCCGGCGAGTCCTTCCCCGTTCCGGTGCCGGAGCGCAGGCCGCAGGAGTCGCAGCAGCCGTCCACCGATTCGGGCATCTCGCCCGGCTCGCTGGCCGCGCCGCCGCCGTCGGCCGGTGCCGAAACGTTCCCGACGCTCCCCGAAGCGCCGGGCGCGGGCTCAATCCCCCCCGGCGAAGTGAGCCCCACGCCCGGGATCCCACCGACGGGCGGCACCCCGCTGCCCCCGACTCCCGGCGTGCCGGGGATTCCCGCGACGCCCGGCCCCGAGGGCGTCGCTCCGGAAACCGCGCCGGTGACCCCCGCCGCGCCACCCTTCGAGGCGAGCGAGCCACCGCCACCCGAGCCCTGGGCGCCGGTCGGCATCGGTCTCGGCACCGGCGGCCTCGCCCTCGGCGGCGTGCTCTTCCTCGGCCGGCGCTTCGGTTGGTAGTACCTGCCCTGAGCGCCCCGGCAAGCCGCGTCCCTGAAAGCGAAACGGCCCGCAAGGCGGGCCGGATCTTGGGTGACCGCTGATAGCGGCCCCGCCTGACAACCGATCTTCGGAGGTTACCAAGAAGCCCCACCACCGCTCGATGCTCGCAGAGATGCGAGGGTGGATCGTGCAGCGGGTGACTAACCCGCAGGTCGCATGACTGTTGCACCTCGATCCATCTCCTCGCTCTCGGCGATTCAGCGGAGGGCGAGGGACTCGAACCCCATCCAGGTGTCACCCTGGACCCCTCGGTTGTCAAGCGGGGGCCTCCACCAGGAGGCTTCACCCTCCGCCGTCGGCGACCGTAGCGGTGAAAGCTGGCATTTCAAGCCGTTTTGCAGCTATTTCACAGAGAAATGACCGTTCCGTCACGAACGTATGAATCTCGTCCCGGGGTCGCGGGCTATGTTCTCCCCGTGGAGCTCGAGACCGCGATCCGCACCCGGCGCACGCACAAGGCGTTCGGGCCCGAGCCGCTCGCGCGCGAGGAGATCGAGGAGCTGCTGGAGCTCGCCGGCTGGGCGCCGAACCACAACCTGACCGCGCCGTGGCGCTTCCGGGTGCTCGGGCCGAAGGCGCTGGCGCGGCTGAAGGAGGTGGCGGGCCCGGAGGGCGCCGCCAAGCTCGACCGGGCTCCGACGCTGATCGTCGTCTCCTGCGCCCTCTGCGGCGACTCGGTCCAGGACGAGGAGGACCTGCACGCGACCGCCGTCGCCGCCTACATCGTGCTGCTTGCCGCGCACGGCCGGGGGCTCGCCGGCTACTGGCGCACGCCGAAGCTGCTGCGCGGCGAGGAGGGCCGCCGCGCCGTCGACCTGCCGCCCGACGAGCGATTCGTCGGCCTCCTCCACCTGGGCCGGCCGCGCCAGGAGAAGCCGGCGCCGCCGCGTCCGCCCGTCGAGCAGACGACCGTCTTCCTCGCCTGATGCTCTCCCGCGCCGCAGCCCTGGAGGCGGTCGCCGGACAGCGCTTCGAGGTGCTCGTGATCGGCGGGGGGATCACCGGCGCCGGCGTCGCCCTCGACGCCGCCTCGCGCGGTTACTCGGTCGCCCTGCTGGAGCGCGACGACTACGCGTCGGGCACCTCCAGCCGCTCCTCGAAGATGGTCCACGGCGGCCTCCGCTACCTGCAGAACTTCGACCTCGGCCTGGTCCGCGAGGCGCTGCTCGAGCGGCAGCTGATGGTCCAGCTCGCGCCCCACCTCGTCTACCCGACCCCCTTCCTCGTCCCCTACCTCGGCGAGGAGCGGCGCGACCGCCGGATCGGGATCGGCCTCAACATGTACGACGTGATGGCGACGACGCGGGTCGGTCGCAGCCGCCGCGAGATGCGCTCCTCCAAGGACGTCGACGAGGACTTCTACTGGTCGCCGGACCGCCACCGCAGCATCGACCGCGACGAGCTGCTCGAGCTCGTCCCCTCGCTCGACCCCCGCGACCCGAAGGGGGCCTATCTCTTCTTCGACTGCCAGACCGACGACGTGCGGCTGGTCCTCACCGCGCTCGGCGAGGCGCACCGCTTCGGCGCGGTCACCCTGAACGGGGCCGAGGTGACCGAGCTGCTGACCGACGGGCGGGGCCTGGCCTCCGGCGTCGCCTTCGTCGAGACCGAGTCCGGCGAGCGCTTCGAGGTCGAGGCCGACCACGTCGTCAACGCGACCGGCGTCTGGGCCGACCGGATCCGCTCCGAGGTGGTCGAGGAGGAGGACGTACCGCGGATCGCGCCCAGCCGCGGGACCCACCTGCTGCTAGACCGTGCCGACCTCTCGACCGGCAGCGCCGCCTGCGTCGTCCCGGCGGGGGAGGGGCGGGCGATCTTCGCCCTGCCCTGGTACGGGCGCACCCTGGTCGGGACGACCGACAACGACTTCGACGGCGACATCGACCACCCCCGGCCCGGCCGCGACGACGTCGAGTACCTGCTCGACGCGGTTAACGCCTTCTGGGGCACCTCGCTCGGCGCGGGCGACCTGGTCGGCGCCTACGCCGGCGTGCGGCCGCTGATCTCGACCGGCGACCCGAAGAAGTCGGTCGACATCTCGCGCAAAGCCGAGCTCTACGAGACCTCCTCGGGGATGCTGACGATCACCGGCGGCAAGCTGACCACCTGGCGGCGGATGGCGAAGCAGACGGTCGACCGGCTGGTCGAGCGCGAGGGCCGCGAGGCGCCCTGCCGCACCGCCGAGATCCCGCTGGGGATGGAGGCGCGGCGCGAGGACCTGGAGGGTCCGGACGGCGTCGGCGACGAGTCGATCTCCCAACTCGCCTTCCGCTACGGGCACGCGACCCGCGCCGTGCTCGACCTCGCCTGGAAGGACGCGAGGATGGCGCGGCCGATCGTCCCCGGCCGTCCCGACCTGCTCGCCGAGGCGGCGATCGCGGCCCGGCTCGAGCAGGCCCGCAGCGTCGCCGACGTGCTGCTGCGGCGCACCCGGCTCGGGATCCTCGCCGCCCCGCAGCTGCGCGGGGCCGATGCGGTGCGCCCCGTCGCCGAGGCGATGGGGCAGGAGCTGGGCTGGTCACGGCGGCGGGTCAAGCGCGAGGCGGAGGCATGGCCCGCCGCGGCCGCCCGGGCCGGCGTCGACCCCGCCGCGGCCGACGCCGCCTCGGCCGTCTAGCCCCTCCACTAACCTGGGGACATGAGACTTTTCATCGATACCGGAAACGTCGCCGAGGTTGAGGAGATCGCGGCATGGGGCGTCCTCTCGGGCGCCACCACCAACCCGTCGCTGCTCGCCAAGGAGGAGGCCGACCCCGGCGAGAGCATCAAGCGGATCTGCGAGCTGGTCGGCGGCCCGACCTCGGCCGAGGTCGTCTCCCTGGACGTGCAGGGGATGCTCGACGAGGGGCGCGCGCTGCGCGAGTTGCACGAGCACATCGTCGTCAAGGTCCCTTTCTGCGCACCGGGCCTCGAGGCCACCAACACGCTGACCGGCGAAGGGATCCCGGTCAACATGACGCTCGTCTTCTCGCCGACCCAGGCGCTGCTGGCCGCTTCCGCGGGCGCGAACTACGTCTCCTGCTTCATGGGCCGGCTCGACGACATCTCGGTCGACTCGACCGTCGTTCTGGAGGAGATCGCCGACTCGCTGCGGGCGGGCGGGATGACCTCCGAGATCATCGCCGCCTCGATCCGTCATCCCGAGCACATAGTCGCGGCGGCGCGGATCGGCTGCGAGATCGCGACGACCCCGGCCAAGGTGCTGCGCCAGATGCTCAACCACCCGCTGACCGACGCCGGCTCGGAGAAGTTCCGCTCCGACTGGCAGTCGAAGCCGGAGTTCGCCGAATGGCTGAGCGGGCTGACCCAGAAGCGCCTGGCCGCCGCCGGTTGAATAGCCTGCCGCCCGTGAGCAAGACCGAGCTGGAGTCCAAGCACCTCGCCGAGTTGCACGAGCTGGCCGCCGAGGCCGGCGTCGAGCGTTACCGGATGCTGTCCCGCGCTGAGCTGGTCGAGGAGCTCGCCGGGAGCGAGTCGCCGGGGGCGAAGCCCCGGGGCGGCGACAGCGGCAGCGACGCGCCACGCCGCCGCCGCAGTCGCGGCGGCGCAGGCCGCGAGCGGCGCGAGGGAAAAGCGCGCGAGCGGCGCGAGCCCAAAGACGGCGAGAAGCGCGAGCCGAAAGAGCGCCCCCGACGTGAGCCGCGGCGCCGCGCGCGCGAGGCGGAGGCCGGAGCAGAGGCAGCGCCCAAGCCGGAGCCATCGATCGCCCCGGCGACGACGCCGGGCGCGACGACGCCACCGCCGGCGCGCGGCAAACGCAAACGCCGCCGTCGCTGGGGCCGTCGCGGCCGCAAGTCGGTGCGCCTGCAGGACCTGCTCCTGCCCGCGGTTCCCGGTCGCCAGGCGGTCGTCTACGCGGAGAGCCGCGAGGACTGCACGGACCTGCTGCGAAGCCTCGCCGCCGAGCTGGCCGACGCCTCCGACGGCGCCGACCCGATCGCCCTGCTGATCGACCCCACCCCCGAGGAGCTTGCCGACTGGCGTCGCGAGGCCCCGCAGGCCGAGATCGTCGCCGCCGGCCAGGCGCGCCACGCCGACGACGCGCTCGCCCAGGCGGCCCGCCGCGCCGGCGACGGCGAGGACGTGATCGTCCTGATCGACTCGCTCAGCCGCTTCGCCGAGAGCTACGCCGACGCCGACGGTGCCAAGGCCCTGTTCGACGCCGGCCGCGAGGCGGGCGGCAGCGGCACACTGACGGTCGTCGCCGCGATAGAGCGCTCCGAGTAGTCGCTCCCGCTCAGCGGCGGTAGGCGATGCGGCGCCACGACGGCTCGCGCGAGAGCTCGATCAGCTCGTTGCTGCGCTCGGGCTGGACGTAGCCGAAGGTCTGGGTGCTGTCGTCGAAGACGACGTCGAGCTCGCCCTCCTTGACGCGCTGGTCGAGCCAGGCACCGCGGAAGACGAGCCGGCGCAGCCAGTGGACGAGGCTGCGGTTGGCGGGGCCGACCAGCTCCTCCCAGTTCTCGTTGATGTGCTCGCCGAGGTGGGAGGTGGGCTCGGAGATCTCGCCGTTGACGGCTAGGTCGAGCAGATCGTCCAGCTCGGCGCGGCTGAGGCCCTGCTGGACGAAGCCCAGTTTCACGGCCGCCTGCTCGACGCGCTGGCCGAAGTCCTCCTCGTTGAAGGCGAAGCGGAGCTCGCCGTACTCGAGCACGTAGTCGGAGCCCGACTCGTAGTTGCCTCTGCGGGTCGTCTTCTTGTTCATTCGAGTTGAAGCCAATCCGCCTCGCCAGCCCAGGCGAAGCAGGTGGGGGATGATGCCTGTCATCGTAGCCCGGTGCTTCCGGGCGACCCTCGCTGAACGAGGTTTTGCGCCTTGATCGACCTCCACTGCCACATCCTCCCCGGCGTCGACGACGGGGCGCTCGATGTCCGGGACAGCGTCGGGATGGCGCGGCAGGCGGCGAGCGACGGGATCGAGGCGATCTGCGCCACGCCCCACATCCGTCACGACCACGACGTCCGCATCCACGAGGTGGCCGACCGGGTCGAGGCGCTCAACCGACGGCTGCGCGAGGAGGGGGTGCCGGTCGAGGTCCTGACCGGCGGCGAGGTGGCGGCGACCGCGGTCGCCGGCCTCAGCGAGGAGGAGCTGGCGCAGCTGGCGCTCGGCGATGGCCAATGGATCCTGCTGGAGCCGGCGCCCGGGCCGCTCGACGAGAGCCTGGTCCGCTGCGTCGGGCACCTCGGCGACCGCGGCTACCGGGCGCTGATCGCCCACCCCGAGCGGCACCTCTCCGAGGACATGTACGACCGCATCGCCGCCCTGATCGGCGACGGCGCCCTGGTCCAGGCGACCGCCGACTTCTTCCTGCGCGAGCGGACCGCGGTGGGGATGCGGGGATTGGCCGAGGCGGGCCTGATCCACGTGCTGAGCAGCGACGCTCACTCCTCCCACGGCGGCCGCCCCGTCCACATGCGCGAGGCCTTCGAGAAGCTCGGCGAGATCGAGGCGATGCAGCCTCACGTCGAGTGGATGGCCGGGACGGCGCCGCGCGCGATCGTCTCGGGGGACGAGCTGAACGTCCCCTTCGGCCCGGCGCTCTGAAGCGCTGTCTACTTTTCCCGGGCCATGACACGGGAAAAGTCGACAGCGGCGTTCAGTCGAGTCGCCGCAGCTCGACTTTGCCGACGAGCCGCTCGACGGTCTCGCGGTCGGCGCTGCCGAGGCCGTGGCGGAGGAAGTTCGCGGCGCCCGCAGCGGCCGAGATCCGCAGCGTCTCCTCCCACTCGCGACCCTGGGCGATGCAGGCGGTCAGCGCGCCCATCATCGCGTCGCCGCAGCCCTCGCGGGCGCCGCGCTCGAATCGCGGCGGCGTCAGCGTCCACGCCTCGTCGCCGCGCAGGACCAGGGCCGGCTCCTCGGCGCGGGTGACGATCGCCGCCTCGGCGCCGGCCTCGAGCAGCCGCTCGGCCGCGGCGCGCAGCCGGGCGTCGCCCTCGACCGAGTCCGAGACGTAAGAGGCGAGTTGCCAGTCGTTGATCTTGACCAGCCGCGGCTTGCCCTCCAGCGCGCTGTTCAGGCGCGGAGGGGAGAGGTCGACGACGCTCGGCGTCCCGTTGGCGCCGACGTCGGCGACGAGTTTGCCGTAGATCTCCAGCGGCAGCGCCTCTTCGGGGTAGGGGCCGCAGACGGCGAGCACCTCCGCGTCGAGCGCCGCCCCGACGGTCGCCGAGAAGAGGTCGTCGACGTCGTGGCGCGAGGCCGGCATCGCGGCGCTCTGCGCCAGCGGCACACGCTCGCCGCTGCGCCGGTCCTGCACATAGCTGCCGCTCGCCTCGGCGGTCTCGATCAACGTCAGCTCGATCGGAAGCTGTTCGAGCAGCGGCCGCAGCACCGCGCCCCCCTCGCCGCCGATGAAGCCGCAGAGGTTGGCCTCGGCGCCCAGCTCGGCCGCCATGCGCGCCACCCAGACCCCCTGGCCGGCGGGGTGCAGGTGGATGTCGTCGCCGCCGTCGGCGGTCAGCGCCTCGATCGTGACCGAGAGCATCGGGTTGGGCCCGAAGACCGCGACCTTGCCGGACGACGCCATCGCCTCAGGCTAGAGCAGCGACGGGGCGCTTTCCTTTCGCTATGCGTCAGAAAGGCGCCCCGGGGGAGAGATCGCCGCTCCCGGGGCCTTTGGGGGGCATGGAGCGGAGGGGCATCCCGCAGCGGCTGCGACGGTTGAAGACGACGACGGTGCTCGGGACGGAGGTCCCTGTGGCTCTCGGGCATCGCGCGCGCCTGCTGGGCCTGGCCCTCCTCGACCGGGAGGACGCCGGTGCCGGCCTGCTGATCCCGCACTGCCGCTCGGTCCACACATTCGGGATGCGCTTCGCCCTCGACCTCGTCTTCCTCGACGGCGAGGGTCGGCTGACGTCGGTCCACCGGGCTGTCCCGCCGCGTCGCCTCGTCTGGGACCGCCGCGCCGTCGCGGTCCTCGAGCGGCCCGCGGCCTCGCCCAAATCGCGCTAGGAGCGAGGTAATCGGGTCGCGGAAGGGGGGAGAGTCTTGGCGGCTCGTCCCTTTAGGAGGGGCACATGCTGCCCCAGAGACGAGAGATCGCGAGCGTCGTCGTCTGCGAGGACGACACCACGACGCTCGAGCTGCTCTGCGATCACCTGATCGCCGATCGCTTCGGCGTGCTGCCCGCCCCCAACGCCTCCGACGCGCTCCGCCTCTGCCGCTACAAGCAGCCGGACCTGATGCTGCTCGACCTGACGCTGCCCGACGCGTCCGGGCTCGACGTCCTGCAGGAGATCCGCTCCGCCGACGGGACCGTCTCGCGCTTCGACCCGAACCTCCCCGTGATCGTCCTGACCGGCCGCGGGGCCGACGACGACCGGGTGCGCGGGCTCGAGTTCGGGGCGGACGACTACGTCGTGAAGCCCTATCTGTACGCCGAGCTGCGTGCCCGGATCGGCGCGGTGCTGCGGCGCAAGGCGGATCGCCGGGACGGGCCCTGCCGCGCCGGGGACGTCGTCATCGACCCGGCCCGGCGCCGCGCGTGGGCCGGGCGGCGCGAGCTGAAGCTGTCCAACAAAGAGTTCTGCCTGCTGCGGGTGCTCGCCTCCGACCCTCACCGCGTCTTCTCCAAGCGCGAGCTGCTCGGCGAGGTGTGGGGCTACCGGACGCCGACCAAGTCCCGCACGCTGGACTCGCACGCCAGCCGGCTGCGGCGCAAACTCGACCCCGAGCAGGGCCGCTACGTGGTCAACTGCTGGGGCGTCGGCTACCGCCTTCTGGACGCGTGAGCGAGCTGGCCGAGATTGTCGCCGGCTGGCCGCTCGCCGCGTCGCTCGCGACGGCGATCGGCGCCAGGGGATGGCTGGCCGGCCGCCGCCGCCGCACCATCAACGAGGCGCTGCACGAGCTGCGCCGGCCGCTGCAGGCGATCGTGCTGGCGGCCGAGAGCGGTGGGCGGGAGTCGGCGGTGGCCGGCTCCGCCCAGCTCGCGAGTGCGGCGCTGGAGCGGCTCGACTGCGAGATCAACGGCCGCACGCTCGGCTCCGCCAGGCGGGTCGTCGCCGCGCAGCCGCTGCTCGAATCGGCGGTGCGGCGCTGGAAGGCGCGCGCGACCCTCGGCGGCGGCTCGCTGACCCTGTGCTGGCGGGCGGGGGAGGCCCTGGTGGAGGCCGACCGGCTCGCGCTCGGGCAGGCGTTCGACAACCTGATCGTCAACGCGATCGAGCACGGCGGCCCCGCGGTCACCGTGCGGGCCCGCGCGCTGCCGGGGCGCCTGCGGGTCGCCGTGGCCGACTCCGCCCGGGTATCGCGCCCCGCCTCGCGCAGCGAGACCCCGGCGGAGCTGATCGCCCGGCTGTCGGGACGCCGGCCCCGCGGCCACGGCCTGGCGGTGGTGAAGAGGACGGCGGCAGCCCACGGCGGTCGCTTCGCGCTGCACCGCTCCGAGCGCGGGTCGGTGGCGGTCTTCGAGCTGCCGCTGCTCGGAAGCCCGACCGAGCCGGCCGCATGAGCCGGCGTGCGCGGGCGACCGGCTTCCTGCTGCTCGCCCTGCTCTGCGCCGCGGCCGCGGCGGCGATCGCCGACGGCTACGGGTCCCGGGCGGCGCGTGGCTACGGTCCGCTGCGACCGGTCGTCGTGCTCACCGCCGGCCTGCGGGCCGGCGTTCGGATCGGAGCCGAGGAGCTCGGCGCGGCGCTCGAGGTCCGCCGCGTCCCGGAGCGGTTCGTCCCACCCGGGGCGCTCTCGGCGCCGGCGCAGGCGCTCGGGCTCATCCCGAGGGCCGCGCTCTCGGCCGGCACCTATCTGCTCGCCGGGCAGCTCGGGACGACGCGGCGGCGGCACGCGCGTCCCGCCGGGCTGGCCGGGGATCGGCGGGCGGTCGAAATCTCCGTCACCGGCGCGGGTGCGGTGCTGGCGGCGGGCCCGGCACCGGCCGGCTCGCCGGTCGACGTGGTCGTCACCAGCGAACCGGAGGGCTCGGGCCCGGGGCGGACCTTCGTCGCGGCCGCGGCGGTGCCGCTGCTTGCCCTGAGGCCGGGCCCCGAAGGCGTCGCCGGCGCCGCCGCCGCGACGCTCGGGTTGACGAGGCGCCAGGCGCTGCGGCTGATCGCGGCCGAGAGCTTTGCCCGCAAGGTCACGCTGCTGCCGGCCGGGTGAGCGCTGTGGCGGCGAGGCAGCGCCACCTGGAGGAGCTCGCCGGTCGCCTGCGGGGGGCGCTGGTCGAGCGACGCCGTGCCGGTGCCGCCGCCGGGGCGCCGCCGGACGCGGAGCTCGCCGAGGAGATCCGCGAGCTGGTCGACGAGGAGGCGGTGCTGCTGCGGCCCGAGGACCGCGATGCGGTCGTGGCGCGAATCCTCCGCGACACGGTCGGGCTCGGTCCGCTGGAGGATCTGCTCGCGGACCCGGCGGTGGAGGAGGTGATGGTCAACGGGCCGCAGAGCGTCTACGTGGAGCGCGGCGGGCGGATCGAGCCCGCCGCCGTCGCCTTCGCCGACGAGGAGGAGCTGCGCAACGCGATCGAGCGCATCCTCGCCCCGCTCGGCCGGCGCGTCGACGAGCTGAGCCCGATGGTCGACGCGCGGCTCCCCGACGGCTCTCGCGTCAACGTCGTGATCCCGCCGCTGGCGGTCGACGGGCCGGCGCTGTCGATCCGCCGCTTCGGCGTGCACCGGCCCGATCTGCGCGAGCTGGTCGCGCTCGGGACGCTGACCGAGACCGAGTGCGCCCGCCTGCGGACCGCGGTCGCCGAGCGGCGGAGCATGCTGATCAGCGGGGGGACGGGATCGGGCAAGACGACCCTGCTCAACGCCCTCTCGGGCTGCCTCTCCCCGGCCGAGCGCGTGGTGACGATCGAGGACGCGGCCGAGCTGTGCCTCCAGCAGCGCCACGTGGTGCGGCTGGAGAGCCGTCCGCCGGGGGTCGAGGGGAGGGGTGAGGTGACGATCCGCGACCTGCTCCGCAACGCGCTGCGGATGCGACCGGACCGGATCGTGATCGGCGAGGTGCGCGGCGCCGAGGCGCTCGACCTGCTCACCGCCCTGAACACCGGTCACGACGGGGCGCTCTCGACCGTCCACGCCAGCTCGCCGGCCGATGCGCTCGCCCGACTGGAGACCCTCGCCCTGATGGCCGGCGTCGGGCTGCCGCACGAGGCGATCGCCGGCCAGGTGCGGCGCGGAGTCGACCTGGTCGCCCACCTGGAGCGGCAGTCGGACGGCTCTCGACGGGTCGTCGAGATCGTCGACGTGATGGAGGGGCGGTGAGCGGGCAGGCCGGACCGCTGCTGCCGCTCGTGGGCGCCATGGCGGGCGGGATGGCGGCGCTGGCCGCTCGCGAGGCGCTCCTGGCGAGCCCGGCTGCCGCGCGCTGGCTGCGCCTGGCGATCGAGCCGCTGCGCCGGGCGGGGGACGAGGGGTACGCGCCCTCGACCGTCGAGCGCCGCCGGCTCGCGGCGGTCGGCGCCGGGGGCGCGCTACTGGCGGGATGGTTCCTCGGCGGAGCGACGGTCGCGCTCCCGCTCGCGGTCGCCGGCCCGGCGCTCGCGGCCTCGGCGCTCTCCGCCCGCCGCCGTCGCTACCGGCGGGCGGTCGAGCGCGCCCTGCCGGACGTCGCGATGGCGATCGCCGACTCGCTCGCCGCCGGCCACACGCTGCGCGGGTCGCTTCCGGCCGCGGCGACGTCGCTCGACGGGCCCGCCGCGATCGAGCTGAGGCGCCTCACGGCGGAGCTCGACCTGGGCGCCCCGACCGCCGACGCGGTGCAGGGCTGGCGACGGCGCATGCGCTCGGCGCGGGTCGACGCCTTCGCCGCGGCGCTGCTCAGCCAGACGCTGGCGGGCGGCGACCTCGCCGGCCTGCTGCGTCGTTTCGCCGAGGGCGCCGCGGAGCGCGACCGGGTCGCCGAGGACGCTCGCGCCGCGACGGCGCAGGCGCGCTTCACCGGCCTGCTCGTCGTCGCGATGCCCACCGGGGGCGCCCTCTTCGCCGAGCTGATCGAGCCGGGCTTCGTCGCCGGCCTGCTGCGCGAGCCGTTCGCCGCTCTGATGCTCGTCCTCGCGGTCGCGCTCCAGGCCGTCGGCTTCGCGGCGATCCGACGCCTCTCGCGGGTGGTCGAGTGAGCCCGGTCGCCCCGCTCGCCGCCCTCGCGGTTCTGCTCGCCGCGGCGGCGATGCGCGAGATGCTGGCAGCCGACGCGGGCGGAGCCGGGAATCGCGAGCGGCCCGCCGGGCCTCCGGCCTGGCCGTCGACCGCGGCGGGGATCGCGATTCTGCGGCGGGCCCGGACCCTCGGGCTGCCGGAGCGCCTCTCGCGCTCCGGGCTGGAGTCGCGCTTCCCCCTCCCCGCCGTGCTCCTCGTCAAGCTGGCCGGACTGGCGGCGGGTGGGCTCCTCGCCTGGACGGCCGCCCCGGCCGCGCCCGGTCGGATCTCCCTGCTCGTCGCGCTCGTCCTCCCCGCGGCCGGCTTCCTCACTCCCGACGCGATGCTCGAGCGAGAGGCGCGGCGTCGTCACCGGAGGCTCGTAGCGGCCCTTCCCGACGCGCTCGACCTGCTCGCGGTCGGCTCGGCCGCCGGCCGCGGCCCGACCGCCGGCTTCGCCGAGATCGCCCGCGCGGGCGACGGACCGCTGGCGGCGGAGCTTCGCGTCCTTCTCACCGACCTCGACTGCGGGCTGTCGCTGGCGGACGGCCTGCGCGAGCTGCGCGCCCGCGTCCCGGGCGGCGAGGTCGCGAGCATGTGCGCCGCGATCGAGCGCTCGCACCGGCTCGGCTCGCCGCTGGCCGAGCAGCTGCGCCGGCAGGCCGGTGCCCTGCGCCGCGACCAGCGCCGCGCCGTCGAGGAGCGGGCGGCCCGCGCCGCGCCGAAGATCCAGCTCGTCGTGGCGCTGGTCCTGGTCCCGTCGGTGCTGCTGATGATCGCCGCCGGCCTGATCGCCAACGCGGACCTGCTGCTCGCCGGCTTCTGAGTCCGGGGCGGCTTGTCGTCGAATAGCGACGAAAAGGCGCCCGGTCCGGCTTGGACCTCCGCGTTGCAACCGGGGTTGCATTGGGGCACCAGATTAGGGTTGTGTTGCAAAGTGGGAGGAAGTGGGCTATTGTGGCCGACGAGTTGAAGCCCAGGACCGGGGTGGTGAGGCTCCTCCCACCTCATCACTCCGGTCCTAACTCTTCTTCAGGCCGCAGAAAGGAACCCACGGGATGGCATTTCGGGGTCTCTACGAGCACAGCCTCGACTCCAAGGATCGCCTCACGGTTCCCTCCCGGTTCCGCGCCCCGCTTTCCGACGGCATCGTTCTCTCCAAGGGCTTCGACCCCTGCGTCTGGGTGCACACGACCGAGGAGTTCGAGCAGCTCTCCGACCGCTTTCTCTCGCCCCACAGCCCCTTCGGCGGCGACGCGCGCCGCCTGCGCCGCCGCTTCCACGGCGGCTCCTTCGACGAGAAGCTCGACTCGGCCGGCCGCATCCGCATTCCGAAGCCGCTGATCGAGCACGCCGGGCTGGGCGGGCCCTGCGTCGTGATCGGCGCGGGGGAGTACCTGGAGATCTGGAACGCCGAGGCGTGGGCGAAGCAGGAGGAGGAGCTCGACGCCTCCGCGCCGGAGATCGCCGAGGGCCTGGCCGCAAGCGGAGCGCCTGCGTGAGATGCGAGCCGGCGCCGCTCCCACCTTTGCCTTCGAGCCGACCCCCGGGGTGGGCCCGGCCGCCCCGCGCGCAAACCTTCTGCTGATGCCGACCGAGCACAAACCCGTGATGGCCGCCGAGCTGACCGAGCTGCTGGCGCCGAAGCTGGGCCAGACGGCCGTCGACTGCACCTTCGGCGGCGGCGGGCACGCGCGCCGGATCGCCGCCGAGCTCGGTCCCGACGGGACCCTGATCTGCATCGACCGCGACCCCGCCGCCGAGGCCCGCTACGAGGAGCTCGCGGCCGAGGCCGCCTGCCCGACCCGGTTCGTCGGCTCCGACTTCGCGGCAGGGCTTCGCACCCTGCGCGGCGAAGGCGTCCACCCAGACATGGTCTACATGGACCTCGGAATGTCGTCGATGCAGGTCGACGCGCGCGAGCGCGGCTTCTCCTATTCCTACGACGCGCCGCTCGACATGCGGATGGACACGCGCCAGCAGCTGAGCGCCGCCGACCTCGTCAACGAGTGGCCGGAGTCCCGGATCGCGCAGGCGCTGCGCCGGTTCGGCGAGGAGCGCTACGCGGGCGGGATCGCCCGCGAGATCGTCCGCCGCCGGCCCCTGCGGACGACCTCGGAGCTGGTCGCCGCGGTCAAGGCCGGGATGCCGGCCTCGGCCCGCTTCGGCGGTGGCCACCCGGCCAAGCGGACCTTCCAGGCGATCCGGATCGCGGTCAACGGCGAGTTGGACTCGCTCGACGACGCGCTGCCGACGGCGTGGGAGATGCTGCCGGTCGGCGGGCGCCTCGCCGCGATCTCCTTCCACTCGCTCGAGGACCGGCGGGTCAAGCGCTTCCTGGCCGAGCGGGCGCGCGGCTGCGTCTGCCCGCCCGAGCTTCCGATCTGCGCCTGCGGGCGCGAGCCGGAGGCGGAGCTGCTGACGCGCCGGGCGGTCGCGCCGGGGCCCGACGAGGTCGCCGCCAACCCGCGCTCCAAGTCCGCCCACCTGCGCGCCGCCGTGAAGATCGCCGCGAGCGCCGTCGCCGGGGGCGAGGCCTGATGGCGGTCGCCGCCCCCGCCCGCAAGGCCGCGCCGGCGAAGCCGCGCCGCAAGCGCCCGGCGCTGGCCGTCGCGCCGGCGCCGAAGGCGCCTCGAAAGCCCTCGACGCCCCAGAGGGCGCCCGCCCGCAAGACCTCGGCCCCCAAGAGGGCGCCCGCGCGCAGGCGCCCGGCGGCCCGCACCGCGCCGGCCCGGACGCGGCCGGCGCCGCGCACTGCTCCGGGCCGCGGCCGCGGGCGGCAGCTGATCCCGATCGCGATCGGCACCGCCACGGCCGTCCGCAACCTGCCGGACTCGGGCCTGATCGTCAGGCTGACCAGCGGGCGCGCCTGGATCGGCCTGCTCGGCATGCTGCTGGCCGGGATCGTCGCGCTCAACGTGATCACGCTCAGCCTCGCCGCCACCGCCGGGCAGGTCGACCAGAACGTCCAGGCCCTCGACCAGGAGAACTCGATCCTGCGCAGCCGCGACGCGCAGAAGTCGGCGACGGCCCGAGTCCGGCACGACGCCGCGTCCCTCGGCCTCAGCGCCGCGGCGGTGGACGAGGTCGGCTACGTGACCGCGTCGGCCGACGACGTGGCGGTTGCGGCGCAGCGACTCGCCGCCGCGGGGACGGCCTATTAGGGGCATGCTCGCGTGAGGGCGATCGAGCGGAGGATCGGGCTCCTCTTCGCCGGCTTCCTCCTCTGCTTCCTCGTCATCGCCGTCCGCGCGGTCTGGCTGCAGGGGGTCCAGGGGGCGCAGCTCGCTTCCGAAGCCGCGTACCAGCAGACCGAGACGATCGAGGTCCCCGGCCTGCGCGGCAGCCTGCTCGACCGCTACGGCAACCCACTCGCCGTCTCCGAAGACGCGGCGACGATCTACGCGACGCCGTACCAGGTCGAGAACCCCGGCCGGACGGCCGAGCAGCTGGCGCGCATCCTCGAGACCGAGCGCGAGGAGGTGCTGCGCAGCCTCACCGAGGCGTCGGGCTTCTCCTACGTGGCGAAGAAGGTCGACGTGCCGACGGCGGCCCGGATCGCGCGGCTGGAGCTGCCCGGGATCGGCCAGCTGCCGGACAGCCGCCGGACCTACCCGCAGGGCGAGCTGGCCGCGCAGGTGCTCGGCGTCGTCGGCGCCGAAGACGAAGGGCTGACCGGATTGGAGATGGGCGAGGAATCCGTGCTGGCCGGGAGCGACGGCGAGAGGCGCATCGTCAAGGACGCGCTCGGCGAGCCGATCCGGATGGAAACGGTGGCCGACACCAGCGACGGCGAGGACATCCGGCTGACGATCGACCCGGCGATCCAGGAGGAGGCCGAGAGCGCGCTCGCCGAAGTCGGCGAAGCCTTCGCGCCGCAGGGGGCGACCGCGATCGTGATGGACCCGCGCGACTCCGACGTGCTGGCGATGGCCAACTGGCCGCCGGTCGACCCGAGCGATCTCTCCGAGGCCGAGTCCGACGACCTGCTCAACCGCGCCACCGGGTTCACCTACGAGCCGGGGTCGACCTTCAAGGCGTTCACGGTGGCGGCCGCGCTCGAGGACAAGATGGTCACGGCGGGGTCCGCCTTCACGCTGGCACCGACGATCGAGGTGGCCGACCGGACGATCGAGGAGTCGCACCCGCGCGGCACCGAAACGCTCTCGGTCGCCGAAATCCTCGCCCACTCCTCGAACGTGGGCGCGGTGACGATCGGGCTGCAGCTCGGCAGCGAGCGCTTCAGCCGCTGGATCGAGCGCTTCGGCTTCGGCCGCCCGACGGGCGTGCGCTTCCCCGGCGAGGAGCAGGGTCTGGTCCCCGAGCTGGACGAGTACTCGGGCTCGACGATGGGCAACCTGCCGCTCGGCCAGGGCCTCTCGGTCACCCCGATGCAGATGATGGCGGCCTACGCGGCGATCGCCAACGGCGGGGTCCTGCGCGCCCCGCGCCTGATCGAGTCGGTGAACGGCGAGGCGGTCGAGCGCGAGCAGGGCAGGCGCGTGATCGCGCCGACGGTCGCCTCCGAGGTGCGGACGATGCTCGAGGGGGTCCTCGCCCCGGGCGGCACGGCCTCCGAGGTGAGCGTCCCCGGCTACACGCTGGCCGGCAAGACCGGCACCGCGGAGGTGGCCGAAAACGGCACCTACTCCGAGACCAAGTACGTCGCCTCGTTCATCGGCTTCGCGCCGGCCCAGGACCCCCGGCTGCTCGTCGCGGTGATCGTCGACCAGCCGCAGGGGGAAATCTACGGGGGCTCGGTGGCGGCGCCGGCGTTCGGCGAGATCGCGGAGTTCGCGCTGCCGTACCTCGGCGTCGCTCCGGAATAGGAAGGCTGTGAGGCGGTCGGGCGCCGCCCTGCGGGAGGGCCACCCGACTCCCTCGGCGCCACCCGATGCCCGGCTTAGAATCGCGGGCGTGAGGCTGGACGAGCTGGTGGCGGGAGTGGAGGCGGCGCGGATCGCCGGTGACGGATCAGTTGAGGTTGCCGATCTCGCTTACGACAGCCGCCGGGTCGGGGCGGGGACGCTGTTCTTCTGCGTGCGGGGGGAGCGGGCGGATGGGCACGAGTTTGCGGCGGCGGCGGTCGAGGCCGGTGCGGCCGGGCTGGTGGTCGAGCGGGAGCTCGACCTGGACGTGCCGCAGGTCGTGGTCCCGGATGCGCGACAGGCGATGGCGCCGTTGGCGGCGCGGTTCTGGGGCGACCCGACCGCCGAGCTGAAGGTCGTCGGGGTGACCGGGACGAACGGGAAGACGACCACCGCCTTCCTCGTCCGGCAGATCCTCGAGGCGGCCGGGGTACGGTGCGGCCTGCTGGGGACGGTCAAGCAGGTCGTCGGCGGCGTCGAGGAGGAGGTCGAGCGGACCACGCCCGAGGCGATCGATCTGCAGGCGACCTTCCGGCGCATGGTCGAAGGCGGCGACCGGGCGTGTGCGATGGAGGTCTCCTCGCACGCGCTGGCGCTGCACCGGGCCGACGCGATCCACTTCGAGGTCGCCCTGTTCACCAACCTCTCGCAGGACCACCTCGACTTCCACGCCGACATGGGCGACTACTTCCAGGCCAAGCGGCGGCTCTTCACCGCCGGCCCGCGGACCGCGATCGTCAACGTCGACGACGAGTACGGCGACCGCCTCGCGAGCGAATTCGAGTGCCTGCGCTTCTCGACCAACGGCTGGGACGCCGACTTCGTCGTCCGCGACATCTCCCTCGACGCCCGCGGCTCCGAGTTCACGGTGTCCCTGCCGGCGACGAATCTGAGCGCCGGCATCGAGGCGACCGATCGTCCCGCCGGCGGGGAGGTGCGGGTGCGGACGCGGCTGCCGGGCCAGTTCAACGTGTCGAACGCGCTGGCGGCGTTCGCGGCGGCGGTCGCGCTCGGGGTCGAGCCCGAGGCGGCGGCGGCCGGGCTGGCCGAGGCGGCGCCACCGCCGGGCCGCTTCGAGCCGGTCGACGAGGGCCAGCCGTTCGCCGTCCTGGTCGACTACGCCCACACGCCCGACTCGCTGGAGAACGTCCTGCGGGCGGCGCGGCCGCTGACCGAGGGCCGGCTGATCTCGGTCTTCGGCGCGGGAGGCGACCGCGACCGCGGCAAGCGCCCGGAGATGGGTCGCGTCGCCGCCGAGCTGTCCGACCTGGCGGTCGTCACCTCGGACAACCCGCGCTCGGAGCGACCCGACGCGATCGTCGCGGAGATCCTCGCCGGGATCGAGGACCGGGCCGGGGTGGAGGTCGAGGTGGACCGCCGTGCGGCGATCGAGCTGGCGCTCGGGCGCGCCGGGGCCGGCGACACGGTCGTGATCGCCGGCAAGGGGCACGAGCAGGGGCAGGAGTTCGAGGACGGCCGCAAGGTGCCCTTCGACGACCGCGAGGTGGCGCGGGAGGAGCTGCGCAGGCTCGCCCCGGCGCGATGAGGCTCGACGCCGAGCAGATCGCGGCGGCGACCGGCGCCGAGATAGTCGCCAGGGGTGGGCCAGGGGTTCCGGACCGGGCGGAGATCGACTCGCGCGCCGTGCAATCCGGCGACCTGTTCTTCGGCCTGCGTGGCGAGCGTGTGGACGGCGGCGAGTTCGCCGCCGCCGCGCTCGAAGCGGGGGCGTGGGGGGCGGTCGTCGACCGTGGCGCGGCGCGGCAGAGGTTTGTCCCGCATAGCGACGAAAACCTCAACCGCCCTTCGCCGGCCGGCTGGATCTTCGCGGTGGACGATCCGCTGCGGGCGCTCCAGGCGCTCGCCCGCGCCTGGCATCGCGCGCTGGGAGCACGCACGGTCGGGATCACCGGCTCGGTCGGCAAGACCTCGGTCAAGGACATCGCGAGGGCGCTGCTTCCCGGCCGGGTCCACGCGAACCGCGAGAACCTCAACACGGAGATCGGCCTGCCGCTGAGCGTGCTGGAGGCGCCCCCCGGCACGGACGTGCTCGTGCTGGAGATGGCGATGCGCGGGCCGGGGCAGATCGCCGAGCTGGCTGCGATCGCCGAGCCCGAGGTGGCGGTGATCACCAACGTCGGTCCCGTCCACGTCGAGCTGCTCGGCTCGGTCGAGGCGATCGCCGCGGCGAAGGCGGAGATCCTCGCCGCGCTGCCGCCGCACGGCGTCGCGGTCGCCCCGGTCGAGGCCGGCGAGCTGGAGCCGCACCTGGCGTCTGCGCCGAGCCTGCTGCGCTTCGGCCCCGGCGGCGACGTGGAGGCGGTCGAGCGGCGGGTCGAGGAGGGCGTCACCGAGGCGCTGATCTCCACCCCGGCTGGCCGCCGGACCTTCCACTTCCCGTTTGCCGAGCCCTACAACCTGACCAACGCGCTGGCGGCGGTCGGTGCCGGCGTCGCGCTGGGTGCGCCGCTCGCCGAGATGGCCGACCGCGCTGCGAACATTGGCTTCTCCCGTTTCCGGGGCGAGCGCCTCGAGCTGGGCGACGGGATCGTCCTGGTGAACGACTGCTACAACGCCAACCCCGTCTCGATGCGCGCGGCGCTCGACCATCTCGCCTCCGTCGGCGACGGGCGGCGCGTCGCGGTGCTCGGCGAGATGGCCGAGCTGGGCGACGGCGCGGTCGGTCACCACCGCGAGATCGGCGCCCACGCGCGGGCGCACGGGGTCGACCTGCTGGTCGGAGTGGGCGGGCCGGCGCGCGACTACGAGCCCGACGAGCTTGTCGCGACGCCGGAGGAGGCCGCCGAGCTGCTCGCGGCCCAGCTGGAGCCGGGCGACGCGGTCCTGGTCAAGGGCTCGCGCTCGGCCGGTCTCGAGGCGGTGGCGGAGACGCTGGAGGGATTACTAGGGTCCCCCGGACGCGAGAGCAGAGGAGGGCCCGACTGACATGGGTGAGGTCTTGATCGCCGGGATGGCGGCGATGCTGATCTGCATCTTCCTCGGCCCGAAGTTCATCGAGTACCTGCGGGTCAAGGAGTTCGGGCAGCACATCCGCGAGGACGGACCGCAGGAGCACCACACCAAGGCCGGCACGCCGACGATGGGCGGCCTGATCGTCTTCGTCGCGATCTGCGTCCCCTACCTCGTCCTCTCCGAGCGCGACGCGCAGAGCCTCGCCGTCTTCGGCGTCGCGCTCGGCTGCGCCGCGCTCGGCTTCGCCGACGACTTCATCAAGATCGTCAAACGCCGCTCGCTCGGCCTCTCGGCGCGCTGGAAGCTCGCCGTCCAGCTCCTCCTCGCGCTCGGTCCTCTGGTGGGTGGCGCGCCACGAGGTCGGGCTGGAGCCGACCCTCTTCTTCCGGATCGGCGACGCCAGCCTCGACCTCGGCCCGGTCCTCTACTTCGTGCTCGTCTTCCTCGTCATCGCCGGCACCTCGAACGGCGTCAACCTCACCGACGGCCTCGACGGGCTCGCCGCCGGCTCCTGCGCGATCGTCCTGCTCGCCTACACGGCGATCGCCTTCGTCTCCAACGAGCAGCAGAACCTGGCGCTGCTCTCGGCCTGCCTGGTCGGCGCCTGCGTCGGTTTCCTCTGGTTCAACGCCTTCCCGGCCTCGATCTTCATGGGGGACACCGGCTCGCTCGGCCTCGGCGGCGCGATCGGCGCGCTGGCGGTGATGACCCAGACCGAGGTGCTGCTGATCATCATCGGCGGCATCTTCGTGATCGAGGCGCTCTCGGTCGCGATCCAGGTCTTCTCGTTCAAGGCCTTCCGCCGCCGCGTCCTGCTGATGGCCCCCCTTCACCACCACTTCGAGATGATGGCCTGGTCGGAGACCAAGATCATGCTCCGCTTCTGGATCATCGCCGCGGTCTGCTCGGGGATCGGGTTCACGCTGTACCAGCAGAGCATCGGACGGTAGGCGTCGGCGCGCGGGTCCTGTCGCGGCGGCGTCCCCCATGTGCTCGGACGCTGCGCGTCCTGCGCTATGGGGGACCCCCGCCGCCACGCCACCCGCGCGAGATGCCTACGCATCTCAACAAGCGGGCCGATACGGCGTGGGTGCTCGAGAGCACAGGTACGACTGGTGGCAGCGCGAAGCTATGCGTGAGATGACTGTGCCGCCGCCAAGGAAGCCTCGGCCGGAGCTGCCCGGTGGCCCGTATCTGGTCGTCGGGCTGGCGCGGTCCGGGCAAGCCGCGGCGCGGCTGCTCGCCTCGCGGGGGGAACAGGTGCGGGGGGTCGATTCGAGGCATCCCGGAGGGGCGGCAGGGCTTCGGGAGGTCGGCGTCGAAGTCGTCCTGGATACGGATGGATTGGCCCTTCTCGATGGGACGCGGACCGTCGTCAAGAGCCCCGGGGTGCCCCGGGAGGCGCCCGTGATCGCGGCCGCCCTGGAGCGCGGCATCGACGTCGTCGGCGAGCTGGAGCTGGCCTGGCGGGCGATCCCGAACCGCTTCGTCGCGGTCACCGGCACCAACGGCAAGACGACCACGGTCGAGCTGCTCGGACACCTCTACCGGACCGCGGGCGAGCCGGTCGCAGTCGCCGGCAACGTCGGCACGCCGCTCTCCTCGCTGGCCGGCGTCGGTCGACCCGGCCGCGACGGTCGTCTGCGAGGCGTCGAGCTTCCAGCTCGAGGACGCCGACGCCTTCGCGCCCGAGTGCGCCGTCTTCCTCAACCTCGCCCCCGACCACCTCGACCGCCACGCCGACCTGGCGGCCTACCTGGCGGCGAAGCTGCGGGTCTTCGCCAACCAGGGCAACGACGACGTCGCCGATCTACAACGCCGACGAGCCGGCCCTCGCCGGGGCCGACCTCGGCGGCTGCGCCCGCCGCGTCGCCTTCTGCCGCGGCGCCGCGCCCGACTGCGAGGTCTCGGTCGCCGAGGGGACGATCTTCCACGACGGCGAGCCGCTGCTCGCGGTCGGGGAGCTGGGCCTGTTCGGCGAGCACAACGTCGCAGAACGCGATGGCCGCGGCCGCGGCGGCGCTCGCGATGGGAATCGATCGCAAGGCGGTCCGCGAGGGGCTGCGCAGCTTCGGCGGCGTGCCTCACCGGCTCGAGCAGGTCGCCGAGATCGGCGGCGTCCGCTTCGTCAACGACTCGAAGGCGACCAACGTCGCCGCCGCGACCGTCGGCCTGCGCGCCTTCGGCGGGGGCGTGCACGCGATCCTCGGCGGCAGCGAGAAGGACGAGCCGTTCGCGCCGCTCGCCGAGCCGGTCCGGGAGCGATGCGTCGCCTGCTACCTGATCGGCGCCTCGGCGGACCGGCTCGCGACCGAGCTCGCCGGCGCTGTCGAGGCCGGCGTCGATCTGCATCGCTGCGCCGACCTGGAGGACGCCGTGCGCCGCGCCGCCGTCGCGGCCGGTCCCGGCGAGGTCGTGCTGCTCTCGCCCGCCTGCGCCAGCTTCGACGCCTTCGAGAGCTACGAACGCCGCGGCGAGCGCTTCCGCGAGATCGTCGGAGCCCTCGCGTGAGCGCCCGCACCATCCGCCTGCCGGGCAGGGGCGCCAAGGGCAAGCGCAGACGCAAGCGCGCCACGCCCCTGCCCGCCGAGTACAACCTGCTGCTCACCGCGACGCTCTGCCTGCTCGCCTTCGGCGCGGTGATGGTCTTCTCGGCCAGCTCGACCACCCGCGTGCTCAGCGACGGCGGCCTCTCCGACAGCGCCTTCTACCTGAAGCGGACGCTGCTGTTCGGCGCGGTCGGGCTGGTCGCGATGCATTTCGCCGCACGGCACGGCCTGCAGGTGGTCCGCCGGCTGACCCCGGCGATCCTCGGCGTCTCGCTGTTCCTCCTTCTTGCGGTCCTCGCGGTCGGCACCACGGTCAACGGCTCGACCCGCTGGATCGGCTCGGGCTTCCTGCAGATCCAGCCCTCCGAGCTGGCCAAGGTTGCGCTGATCCTCTACGGCGCCGATCTGCTCGCGCGCAAGCCGAAGCGGGTCCGCTCGCTGGAGGGGATGATGCCCTTCCTGCTCGTCACCGCGGTCGCCGCGCTGCTGGTCGTGGTCCAGCCGGACCTGGGCACGACGCTGGTCGTCGCCTTCGCCGTCGCCGCCACGCTCGTCGCCGCCGGGGCGCGGCCGCGCGATCTCGCCCTGATCGGCGGTGTCCTCGCCTTCTTCGGGCTGGCGATGACCGTGATCGAGCCATACCGGATGGCCCGCCTCACGGCCTTCCTCAACCCGGGGGCCGACGCCGCCGGGGCAGGCTTCCAGGCCGCCCAGGCGAAGATCGCGCTCGGCTCCGGCGGCCTCTTCGGCGTCGGGATCGGCAACGGCGTGCAGAAGGCGTTCTACCTGCCCGAGGCCCACACCGACATGATCTCGGCGGTGATCGGCGAGGAGCTCGGCCTGGTCGGGATCCTCGGCGTCGTCGGCCTGTTCGGCCTGTTCGGCTACGCCGGCCTCCAGGTCGCCAGGAAAGCCAAGGATCGCTACGGCAAGCTGCTTGCCGCGGGCCTCACCTCGCTCGTCCTCGTCCAGGCGACGATCAACCTCTTCGCGGTGATGGGCCTGGCGCCGCTGACCGGCGTCCCGCTGCCCTTCGTCTCCTACGGCAACAGCAGCCTGCTGACGACGCTGTTCGCCGTGGGGCTGATCCTCAACGTCGCCCGCGGGGGAGCCGCCGGCACTGGCAAACTGCGCGTCGTCGAGGGCGGGCGCTCGCCCGCGCGCGGAAGGAGCAGACCGAGTCGTGCACGGGCCAGGAGTCCCAAGAGTGGTGGTGGCAGCCGGGGGAACGGCGGGGCACGTCGTGCCGGCAATGGCCGTCGCCGACGAGCTGCGGGCTAGCGGGGCGGAGGTCTCGTTCCTCGGCACGCGCGAGCGGATCGAGGCCGAGCTCGTCCCCGCCGCCGGCTACGAGATCGACTTCGTCCGGGTGCGGGGGATCGACCGCCGCAACCCGCTGCGCGCCGCCCGGGCCGCCGCCGAGGCGGTCGGCGCGACCGCCGTCGCGCGCCGGGCGATCCGCCGCCGCCGGGCCGACGTGGTGATGGGCGGCGGCGGCTTCGTCGCCGGGCCGGCCGGGCTCGCCGCTGCGCTCGCCCGCATCCCGCTCGTCCTCACCGAGGCCGACAGCCATCTCGGCCTCGCCAACCGCCTGCTCGCCGGGCGGGCGCGGCGGGTCTGCCTCGCCTTCCCGATCTCCGGCCGCGACGACGAGCGTTACGTGGTCACGGGGCGGCCGGTGCCGGCCGCGGTCCTCGCGGCCGACCGCGCCCGTGCGCGCGGGCGGTTCGGGATCGGACCCGACGCACGCTGCCTGCTGGTGATGGGGGGAAGCCAGGGCGCGCGCTCGATCAACGAGTGCGCCATCGCGGCGCTGGCGGAGCGCCCCGGCCGCGACTTCGACGTCCTCCACGTCAGCGGCAGGCGCGACTTCGAGCAGCTGGAGGAGCGCCTCGCCGCCGCTCCCCACAACGAGCGCTACGCCCTGCTCGCCTACGAGCCCGACCTCGGCGACGTGCTCGCCGCCTGCGACCTCGTCTTGGGCCGCTCCGGCGGCTCGATCTTCGAGCTGACCGCGACCGACCGGCCGGCGATCCTCATTCCCTATCCGCACGCAGCCGCCGGGCACCAGGAGACCAACGCGGCCTGGATGGTCGAGGCGGGCGCGGCGGTCGCGATCGGCGATGCGGAGCTGAACGCCGATCGGCTCGCCGATGAGATCCGAGCCGTGCTCGGGGACAGTGGGCGACTGGCGGCGATGGCCGCCGCATCCGCGGCACTTGCCAAGCCCGACGCCGCCCGCCGCATCGCCGATCTCGTCCTGGAGGCAGCGCGATGAGCTTCCGGTGCGCCTTTTGCACCCCATACGACCATAAGGAGCACCGGAAGGCGGGGTGGCGGCTGTGAGCGGGGACTGGAGCAACCGGCGACTCCACTTCGTCGGCGTCGGCGGCGCCGGGATGAGCGGCCTCGCGCTGGTCTGCGACGAGCTGGGCGCGACCGTGACGGGAAGCGACCGGGCCGACTCCTCTTACATGGAGCGGCTGCGACGGGCCGGGCTCGAGCCCGCGGTTGGGCACCACGTGACCAACCTGCCCGACGGCGCGGAGGTCGTCGTCTCGACCGCGATCGACGCGGCCAACCCCGAGCTTGCCCTGGCGCGCGAGCGGGGCGCGAACGTCCTGCATCGCGGCGACCTGCTGGCCGAGCTTTGCGGCGAGAAGCGGCTGATCGCCGTCGCCGGCACGCACGGCAAGACGACGACGACGGCGATGATCGCCTGGGCGCTGCGCGGGCTCGGCGCCGATCCCGCCTTCTTCGTGGGCGGCGAGGTTCCCGGGCTCGGCCCGGACGGCGCCGTCGCCAACGCCGGCTGGGGGGAGGGGGAGTGGGTCGTCGCCGAGGCCGACGAGAGCGACGGCAGCTTCCTCCGCCTGAATCCGGAGATCGCCGTGATCACGAACGTCGAGATGGACCACCACTCGCGCTGGGGCTCGATGGCCGAGCTGCGCGCCGCCTTCGCCGAGTTCGCCGCCAAGGCCGACGGGCTCGTGGAGCCCTTAGGCGACGCGGTCCACGTTGACCATCCAGGAGACGTCGAACGCAGACCTCGTGTGGAGTTCGACGCCGGTGCCCCGGGGCCGGCCCGGTTGTCGCTTGCCGTTCCGGGTGCCCACAACGTCCTCAATGCCCGGGCCGCACTGGCCGCGATCGAGCTGGCCGATGCCGCGTGCACGGAGTTGCCGCCCTCGGGGGGGCACTTCGACCTCAACGCAGCCGCCGCCGAGCTCGCCGGCTTCCCGGGCGTGCACAGGCGGCTCGAGCTGAAGGGGACCTGCAACGGCGCCCGGATCTACGACGACTACGCCCACCACCCGACCGAGGTTCGCGCGGCGCTGGGCGCGCTGCGGGAGTTGGAGCCGCGGCGCCTGGTCGCCGTCTTCCAGCCGCACCTCTACTCGCGCACCAAGGCGTTCGCCGAGCAGTTCGGAGCGGCGCTGGCGCTCGCCGACGAGGTGGCCGTGCTCGACGTCTATCCCGCCCGCGAGGAGCCGGTCGGCGAGCTGGCGGGGGTCAGCGGGCTAGACGTGGCCCGCGCCGCCGCCGACCGGATCGGCGGCCGGCGCGTGCTCTGGACGCCGGACGTCGAGGCGGCGCGTACGGCGCTCGGGCCGCGCCTCGGCGAGGGCGACGTGCTGGTAACGATCGGCGCCGGCGACATCTTCAGGCTCGCCGACATCTTGGTCGCGGAGGAGCCACCGGAAGCGGGCATCGGCGCCATCGAGGAGGCGCCGTCATGAGCGCCCCACCGCAGGGCGTCGAGCGGGACTTCCCGCTTGCGCGGCTGACCACGGTTCGGACCGGTGGTCCGGCCGACTGGTTCGCTCGGCCCGCGGACGAGGAGGAGCTCGCCGATCTGCTCGCCTGGGCGGGGAGCGAGGGGCTCGCCCTGGGGGTCGTCGGCTCCGGCTCCAACCTGCTCGTCGCCGACGACGGCTTTTGCGGCCTCGTCCTGAAGCTCGACGGCGACCTCGCCACCGTCGTGCGCGAAGGCGAGCGCCTGCTCTGCGGCGGCGGGGCGCGGCTGCCCTCGGCAGCGGCCAAGGCGGCGGGCTGGGGGCTGGCCGGGATCGAGTTCGGCGTCAACATCCCGGGCACGGTCGGGGGGGCGGTGAAGATGAACGCCAACGCGTACGGCGGCGAGCTGGCGCGGGTGCTCGAATGGGTCGATGTGGCGACGCCGCGCGGCAGCGAGCGGCGCTCGCCGGAGCGCCTCGGGTTCGCCTACCGGAGCTCGAACCTCGGCGACGACGAGATCGTCGCCCGCGCCTGCTTCCGGCTTGAGCCGGGGGACCCGGAGGCGATCAAGGCGACGATGGCGGGTATGCGCGAGCGGCGCCACGAGGCGCAGCCTTCGGGCATCAAGACCTTCGGATCGACCTTCAAGAACCCCGACGACGAGCGCGCCGAGGGGCGCACTGCCGGGCAGCTGCTGGAGGCGGCCGGGTGCCGCGGCCTGGCGGTGGGCGGCGCCCGCCTCTCCGCCAAGCACGCCAACTTCGTCGAGAACGCCGGCGACGCCACCACCGCCGAGGTGCTCGCGCTGATGGCGGAGGGGAGACGGAGGGTTCACGAGCGATTCGGGGTCGTGCTCGAGCCCGAGGTTCAGATCCTCGGCGACGTGCGCCGGCCGGACGGTTGGGACCTCTAGATGCGCCAACGCAAGCGGGCAGGCGGAATCACCGGAGCGATCGGGCGCGTCGGCGGCCCGGCCCGGTTGGCCGCGCTGGCGCTCCTGGGATTGGCCGCGGCGGCCGCGCTCTACCTGCTCGTCCTCTCGGAGACGAAGGCCGAGCCCCGGGTCCTGCTGCCGAAGGCGACGGCGACGATCGGGACCGGCTCCGAAGCGATCGCGGTCGGGGCCGACGGGGCGGTGCTCGAGTGGCTGCCGCTGTCCGAGGAGGTCCAGCTGCCCCAGCTGCCGCTGTCGGAGCCGCCGGCGGGCGGGCGGCTCGGCGGCCCGATGCTCGAACAGGCGCGCGTCCTCGGCGCCGCGCCCGCCGCCCTGCGTCCATATATAGAGAGCACCTACTACGGCGAGAGCGGGGTGGACGTGGAGCTTCGCTCCGGGATCGAACTTCGCTTCGGCGATGCATCGCGGGCAACTGAGAAGTGGCGAGCGGCGGCGGCGGTCCTCGCCGACCCCTCGATCGTCACGCTCGATTATGTAAACGTGGTCGCGCCTCACCGTCCCTCCGTAGATGGCTCTGGGCATGTCCTTCCACCGGTTCCCTGAACCCTCGACCAGAGGGTGAGAATGGCCAAACTCTCGACCTAGGCTTGAGAGTATGCGCTTGCACGATGCATCCCGGCCGTTTGACAGAGGGCGCAGAATGCCCTACGTTGAGCGCAATTTCCGTGCTTGAGCGGAGGCTTCGAACCCTGAAGCCTCGCTGAAGCCTCGGACGGAAAGAAGGCTCAACTCAAACGCAGCCCTCGCAGAGGGCGGCGAGCTGGAGAAATCGGGAGATGGAATCCACTTACTTGGCCGTGATCAAGGTCGTCGGAGCAGGCGGCGGGGGTACCAATGCGGTCAGCCGCATGGTCGACGCCGGAATCCGCGGCGTCGAGTTCGTCGCCGTCAACACCGACGCGCAGGCGCTGCAGGCCTGCGACGCGGACATCAAGCTCTCGATCGGCCAGGAGCTGACGCGCGGCCTCGGTGCCGGCGGCAACCCCGAGGTCGGGGCGGGAGCCGCGGCGGAGAGCCGCGACGAGATCAAGGAGGCGCTGAAGGGCGCCGACATGGTCTTCGTCACCGCGGGCGAGGGCGGCGGCACCGGCACCGGCTCGGCCCCGGTGATCGCCGAGATCGCCAAGGAAGAGATCGGCGCCCTGACGGTCGGCGCCGTCACCAAGCCGTTCGAGTTCGAGGGCAAGCGGCGGATGCAGCAGGCGCTCGAGGGCATCGAGAAGCTTCGCAACAACGTCGACACCCTGATCATCGTCCCGAACGAGAAGCTGCTCCAGGCAGTCGAGCGACGCACCAGCGTGCTCGAGGCGTTCCGCCAGGCCGACGACATCCTGCGCCAGGGCGTCCAGGGCATCACCGACCTGATCACGATCCCCGGCCTGATCAACCTCGACTTCGCTGACGTGCGCACGATCATGCGCGACGCCGGCTCGGCGCTGATGGGCGTCGGCGCCGCCTCGGGCGAGTCCCGCGCGGTCGACGCCGCCAAGGCGGCGGTCACCTCGCCGCTGATCGAGGAGTCGATCAAGGGCGCGACCGGGATGCTGCTCAACATCACCGGCCCCGAGGACCTCGGCCTGTTCGAGGTAAACGAGGCGGCCCAGCTGGTCCAGGCCGAAGCCGACGAGAACGCCAACATCATCTTCGGCTCGGTCGTCGACCAGTCGATGCGCGACGAGGTCCGCGTCACGGTGATCGCGACCGGCTTCGAGGGCTTCGAGCTGCTCGCCCGCTCGCCGCAGCGGGTGCGTCGCCGCTACGAGAGCCGCCCGCGGATCTCGGCCGAGGACACCGACATCCGCAAACTGCGCGTGTCGGACGACGACATCGACGTTCCGGGGTTTCTCAAAGACTGAGCAGCGGTTCCGGCGTGGCGGGTCCTGTCACCGGTCTGGCACCACCAACCCTGCGGTAGCTGAAGCTTCCTCGGGGTGGTCCCCCAGATCGGCGCCACCCGCCGCGAGAGATCGCTCCGCTCAATGCTGAAATACCCTCGTCCGCGATGAAAGCCGGAACGGACTCGAGGCGCACCTCTCTCCACGCGAAGCACATAGAGCTCGGGGCGAAGTTGGTCCCTTTCGCCAGCTGGGAGATGCCGGTGCAGTACGAGGGGATCCGGGAGGAGCACTCGGCGGTGCGGACGTTCGCGGGGATGTTCGACGTCTCGCACATGGGCGAGGTGGAGGTGGAGGGGCCCGGCGCGCTCGCGTTCCTGCAGCGGGTGCTCTCCAACGACGTCGCCGCGATCGGGATCGGCGGCGCCCAGTACTCCTGTCTCTGCGCCGAGGACGGCGGGGTGCTCGACGACCTCTTCGCCTACCGGCTCGGCGGCGACCGCTACCTGCTCGTCACGAACGCCGCCAACCATGCGGCCGACCTGGACTGGCTCGGGCGCCGGAGCCGCGAATTCGATGTGACGGTGCGCGACGTCGCCGACCGCTACGCGATGCTCGCGGTGCAGGGACCGCACGCCCGGCGCATCGTCGAGGGCGCGCTGGGGATCGAGCTGCCGCCGCGGATGCGCGTGGGGACGGCACGCGTCGGCAGCCGACCGGCGCTCGCCTGCGGCACCGGCTACACCGGCGAGGACGGGGTCGAGCTGCTGATCGCGCCGGACGTGGCACCGGCGATCTGGGCCGAGCTGCTCGACGCCGGCGTCGTCCCGTGTGGGCTGGGCGCCCGCGACACGCTGCGGCTCGAGGTCTGCTTCCCGCTGCACGGCAACGACCTCTCGCCCGAGCGCAACCCGATCGAAGCCGGGCTCGGCTGGTGCTGCAAGGAGGCGACGGGGTTCGTCGGCTCCGAGGCCGTCGCGCGCGCCCGCGCCGAGGGGGCGGCCGAGCGGCTGGCGGCATTCCGGATCGAGGGGCAGGGGATCCCGCGCCAGGGCAACCCGGTGATGGTCGGGGGACGAGCAGGTCGGCGTCGTCACCAGCGGCAGCTTCTCGCCCTCGCTCGAGGTCGGGATCGGGATGGCATACCTGCGCAGCGACCTCGCTGAGCCGGGGACCGCGGTCGAGATCGACGTGCGCGGCAAGCGCCGGGCCGCCCGGGTAGCTTCCAAGCCCCTCTACGAGAAGGAGCGATGACGTGGCCGAGGCGACCTATCCCGACGACCTGCTCTACCACGACCAGCACGACTGGGCGCGGCTGGAGGGCGATGACCACGCCGTCTTCGGGATCACCTGGTACGCCCAGGACAGCCTCGGCGAGGTCGTCTTCTACGACCCGCCCGAGGTCGGCGCGACGGTCGACAAAGACGCCTCCTACGCCGAGGTCGAGTCGGTCAAGGCGGTCTCCGACGTGATCGCGCCGCTCTCCGGCGAGGTGGTTGAGGTCAACGACGCTGCTCGCCGACAGCCCCAAGAAGGTCAACGAGGACCCCTACGGCGACGGCTGGCTGGTCAAGGTGAGGTTGACCCAGCCGAGCGAGGCCGGCGCGCTCCACGACGCCGCCGAATACCGCAAGCTGCTGGAAAACGACTGAGGCGGACCCGCCCCGCGCTGGCGTAGCCTTGGCGGGGTGAGCCGCTACACCTCAGCCACGCCCGCCGACCGGGCCGAGATGCTCGCCGAGATCGGCGTCGACTCGGTCGCGGAGCTGTTCGCGCAGGTGCCGGAGGCGCTGTGGCTGAACCGGCCGCTGGACCTGCCGGCGGGGATGAGCGAGGCCGACGTCTACGAGCGCCTGGCGGCACTGGCGGAGCGCAACGCCGACGCGGAGAGCGAGGTCTGCTTCCTCGGGGCCGGGATGTACGACCACTACGTGCCGGCGATCGTCGACGCGATCACGCAGCGCTCCGAGTTCCTCACCCCCTACACGCCCTACCAGCCGGAGATCTCGCAGGGCGGCCTGCAGGCGATGTTCGAGTTCCAGACGACGATGTCGGAGCTGACCGCGCTGCCGGTTTCGACCGCTGGGCTCTACGAGGGCCCCTCGTCGGTCGCCTCGGCCGGCTACCTGGCGATCGGCGCGACCGGGCGCCGCCGCTTCGTCGTCTCCCGCGGCCTGCACCCGCACAGCCGCGAGACGCTCGCCACCTACTCGCAGGGCTACGGCGCCGAGGTCGAGGAGGTCGGCTTGGAGGACGGCGCGACGGACGCCGCGGCGCTCGCCGCCGCCGTCGACGGCGAGACCGCTGCCGTCTTCCTGCAAAACCCCAACTTCCTCGGCGCGGTCGAGGACGTGCAGGTCCTCGGCGCCGCCACGAAGGAGCACGGCGCATTGCTCGTCGTCGCCTGCGACCCGATGACGCTCGGCGTGCTGCGGCCGCCCGGCGAGTGCGGCGCCGACGTCGCGCTCGGCGAGGGCCAGCCGCTCGGCAACCGTTTCGATTTCGGTGGCCCGTCGTTCGGTTTCTTCTGCGGGACCGAGGCGCTGATCCGCAAGCTGCCGGGAAGGATCGCCGGCGAGACCGAGGACGTCGACGGTCGCCGCGGCTTCGTCCTCGCCCTGCAGACGCGCGAGCAGCACATCCGCCGCGAGAAGGCGACCCACAACATCTGCACCGCGCAGGCGCTCAACGCGCTCGCCGCGACGATCCACCTCGCCTGGCTCGGCCGCGAGGGCTTCCGCGAGCTCGGCGAGCTGCTGGTTCGCCGCACCGCCTACGCGCGCGACCGGCTGGCGGCGCTCGACGGCGTCGAGCTGCTGCATGGGGCGCCGGTCGTGCGCGAGCTCGCCGTCCGGATCGACGCGCCGGTCGACCGCGTCCTCGACCGCTGCGCCGAGCGCGGGATCGCCGCCGGCTACCCGCTCGGCCGCGACTACCCCGAGTACGAGGACGGCCTGCTCGTCGCGATCACCGAGCGGCGCAGCCGCGAGCAGATCGACGCCCTCGCCGAGGCGCTGGGCGCCGCCGTCGCGGCCGAGCGGGGCGCCTTGTTGACGGATAGCGATAGAAAGGCGCCCGAGGGGGTCGCCTGATGGCCCTGACCGAGACCCCGATGCAGGCCGAACGGGCCGAGACGATCTTCGAGAAGTCGAAGACGGGCCGGCGCGCCGCGGTCCTGCCCGACGCGGGGGTTCCCGAGCCGCCGCTGGAGGAGCTGATCCCCGTGAAGCTGCTGCGCGAGGAGCCGCCGCGGCTGCCGGAGGTCTCCGAGCCGGAGATCGTTCGCCACTACAACCGCCTCTCGCGGCGCAACTTCGACCTCGACAGCGGCTTCTACCCGCTCGGCTCGTGCACGATGAAGCACAACCCGCGGCTCAACGAGCGGGTCGCGGCGCTGCCCGGGCACGCCCGGCTGCACCCGGCACAGGACCCGCGGCGCGCCCAGGGCGCGCTGGAGCTGATGTGGCTGCTGCAGGAGTCGCTGGCCGAGATCTGCGGGCTGCCGCACGTCAGCCTCCAGCCCTCGGCCGGCTCGCACGGTGAGCTCGCCGGCCTGCTGCTCACGCGGGCATTCCACGCCGACCGCGGCGAAGCGCGGACCAAGGTGCTGGCGCCCGACACCGCCCACGGGACCAACCCGGCCTCGGTGACGATGGCGGGCTACGAGGCGGTCAAGGTGGCGACGAACGAGCGCGGCGGCGTCGACATGGACGACCTGCGCGCCAAGGTCTCCGACGAGGTCGCCTGCCTGATGCTGACCAACCCCAACACGCTCGGGCTCTTCGACGAGAACATCGCCGAGATGGCCGCGCTGATCCACGAGGCGGGGGGGACGCTCTACTACGACGGCGCCAACCTCAACGCGGTGATGGGTCAGACGCGGCCCGGCGACATGGGCTTCGACATCGTCCACGTCAACCTGCACAAGTCGTTCAGCCAGCCGCACGGCGGCGGCGGCCCGGGCGCCGGCCCGATCGCGGTCTCAGAGCGGATCGAGCCGTTCCTGCCCTGCCCCCAGGTCGTGCGGCGGACAGGCGACAACGGCGGCGGCCCGTTCTACGACCTCGACACCGACCGGCCGAAGTCGATCGGGCGGCTGCGCGGCTTCCAGGGCAACTTCGGCGTCTTCGTCCGCTCCTACGCCTACATCCTCAGCCTCGGCGCCGACGGCCTCGCGGAGGCCTCGGAGACCGCCGTCCTCAACGCCAACTACCTCAAGGCACGCCTCGCCAGGGGCCGCGCCGGCGAGCGGCTGCCCGTCGCCTTCGAGCGCCACTGCATGCACGAGTTCGTCCTCTCCGGCAAGCCGATGAAGCGCGACCTGGGGATCGCCACCCTCGATCTCGCCAAGCGCCTGCTCGACTTCGGCTTCCACCCGCCCACGGTCTACTTCCCCCTCCTCGTCGACGAGGCGCTGATGGTCGAGCCGACCGAGACCGAGACCAAGGAGAGCCTCGACGCCTTCGCCGACGCGGTCGAGCAGATCCTCGCCGAGGCCGAGGGGGACCCGGAGGTCGCCAAGCAGGCCCCCTACACGACCCCGGTCCGCCGCCTCGACGAGGTCAAGGCGACCCGTAGTCCTGTCGTGAGGGGCCAGACGCACTAGTCGCCGTCAGAGCTCCGGGAGTCCCTGCTTGAGGTTGAGCACCGGAGCGAAGAGGTCGCCGTGCTCCTCGATTCGCTCCAGCACCTCGGCGGCCTGGAAGACGAGGCACTCGCGGTCGTCGCGGTCGAGGGCGGCTTCGACCTCCTCCCAGGTGACCGGCGTGGAGACGGTGGGGCGCTCGCGGGCGCGTAGGGAGTAGACGGCGATGGTGGTCTTGCGCGAGTGGTTCTGGGACCAGTCGACGAAGACCTTGCCCTTGCGGTCGACCTTCTTCATCTTCGAGACGACCTTGTCGGGCGTCTGCTTCTCGAGCAGCTGGGCGATCGCGCGGGCCAGCGGTTTCGTCTCCTCGTAGCTGGTCTTCGTATTCAGCGGGACGTAGACCTGCATGCCCTTCGAGCCCGAGGTCTTCGCGAAGCACTCGACGCCGAGGTGGCCGAAGAGGTCGCGCAGCCGCAGGCCCACGCGGCAGCAGTCGAGGACGTCGGCCGGGGGGCCCGGGTCGAGGTCGAAGGCGAGCACCGTCGGTCGCTCGATCTCCCGGGCCAGCGCCAGCGAGGGGTGCAGCTCGATCGCCGCCAGCTGCGCCATCCAGACCAGGCTCGGCCGGTCCTCGCAGACGCAGAAGTCGATCGTGTCGTTTTCGACCTCCACCGGCGCCGTCGTCACCCAGTCGGGCCGGTGCTTGGGGCAGCGCTTCTCGAAGAACGCAGCGTCGGTGTCGTCGACCCCTTCCGGAAAGCGCCGCAGCGTCAGCGCGCGGCCCTTCAGGTGGGGGACGATCGTCGGCGCCACCTTGGCGTAGTAGTCGACCATCTCGCCCTTGGTGAAGCCGGCCTTCGGGTAGAGGACCTTGTCGAGGTTGGTGAGCTTCAGCTCACGGCCGTCGACGTCGACCAGCTGACCGGAGGCCACGGGCTATTTGGAGGACTTCGCCTTGGCGCGCGAGGACTTCGATTTGGCCGGGGCGCGTTTCGGCGCCGCTTTGGGCTTCTTCTTGGCCGCCGGCTTCTTCGCCTTGCCGTCGTGCTTGCTCTGGACGGCGGCGATGCTCTGCTCGAGCGCGGCCATCAGGTCGGGGGCGGCGGTCGGCTCGGGCTCCTCCGGGGTCGGGGCGCTGAGCACGTCCTCGCCTTCGGCCTTGCGTTCGATCAATCCCAGCAGCTGCTCGCGGTATTCGTCGCGGTACTGACTCGGGTCGAAGTCCCGGGTCAGCGACTCGATCAGCTGCTCGGCCATCTCGACCTCGCGCTTGCCGATCTTCGGCTTCTCGCTCGGCAGCACGTCGTCCAGCTCCGACGGCGGCACGACCTCGTCGGCGAAGCGCATCGTGGTCAGGGTCAGCACGCCGCTGCCGGGCCGCAGCGCCGCGAGGTGCTCCTTGTTGCGGAAGACGAAGCGGGCGATCGCCACCTTGCCCGACTCCTCCATCGCCTCGGCGAGCAGCGAATACGCTTTCTCGGCGCCCTCGGCCGGCCCCAGGTAGTAAGGGCTGTCGAAGTAGATCGGGTCGATCTCCTCGAGATCGACGAAGTCCTGGACCTCGATCGCGCGCGTCTTCTCGGGCGCCATCGCCGCCAGCTCATCTTTGGTCAGCGGCACGTAGCGGTCCGGGGCGAGCTCGAAGGCCTTGACGATCTGCTCGTAGGGGACCTCTTCGTCGGTCCCTTCGGCGACACGGCGGTGGCGGATCCGGGCGCCGTCCGACTCGCGCAGCTCGCGCAGCGAGATGCCGCGGCGCGCGACCGCGCTGTAGAGCTTGACGGGCACGTTGAGGAGCCCGAAGCTGATCGTCCCACTCCAAATCGCTCTGGCCATCAGCAGATCACCTACCCGGATTCTCGCAGCCGCGCACGGGCCGCTCATCGTCGCCTGAGTGGCCGGGAGGCATCTTGCGCGGGGCCGTGCGCGAAGCCGCTGCGATCATGCCGCCGTGCTGTTCGAGCTTCGCGAGATCGGTCTCAGCCGCGGCGGGCGGCGCGTGCTCGACTCGGTCAGCGCCGAGATCGCGACCGGGGCCACCGCGATCGTCGGCCCTTCGGGCAGCGGCAAGTCGACGCTGCTGCGGCTGCTCAACCGGCTCGCCGACCCGGACGGCGGCACGGTCCTCTACCGCGACCGCCCCCTCGCCGAGTACGACCCGCTGGCGCTGCGGCGCGAGGTCTCGCTGGTCCCGCAGCTGCCGGCGCTGCTCGACGGCACGGTCGAGTCGAACCTGCGCTACGCGGCGGGGCTCGCCGGCGAGGAGCCCGACCCGGAGGGCTGCCTGCGTCTCGCCGGCCTCGGCCGGGGGTTCGCGGAGCGCGACGTGGGCGAGCTCTCGGTCGGTGAGCAGCAGCGCGCGATGCTGGCCAGGGCGCTCGCGCAGCGACCGCGCGTGCTGCTGCTCGACGAGCCGACCTCGGCGCTCGACCAGGCCGCGCGGGACGCGATCGAGGCAACCCTGGCCGACCTGCGCCGCGAGCTGGAGCTGTCGCTGGTCGTCGTCAGCCACGACCCCGAGCAGGCTCGGCGGCTGGCCGACCGGGCGCTGCGACTCGAGGGCGGGCGCGCCGTGGCCTGCGGCCCGCTCGACGAGGTGCTCGCGTGACTCCGTCAATCGACGTCTCGCTCGGCCAGGTCGCGGCCGCCCTGGCACTGGTCGCGCTCGCGGCGGCGATCTCGTTCTGGCGGCGCGCCGACCTCGAGAGCGACATCGCCGTCGCGGCGATCCGCGCGTTCGTCCAGTTGACCGCGATCGGCTACGCGATCGAGCTGATCTTCGAGGCCGACACGATCTGGCTGGTCCTGGTGCTGCTTGCCGTGATGGTCCTGTTCGGCGCCTTTACGGCGCGGAGCCGCGCCAGGGAGGTTCCCGGCGCCCTCTGGCCGCTGCTGATCGCGCTGACCGCGGCCGGCGCCACCACGCTGGGCCTCGTCGTCGCGCTCGACATCTTCGAGCCGACGCCGCGATACCTGGTTCCCGTCGGCGGGATGGTGATCGGCAACTCGATGACCGCCGCGGCAGTGGCGCTCAATCGGCTCGGCGAGGAGGTCGCCGACTCGCGGGCGCGGATCGAGGCGACGTTGGCGCTCGGCGCCACCGCCCGCGAGGCGGCGGCGCCGATCGTCCGCCGCTCGCTGCGCTCCGGAACGATCGCTCTGGTCGACTCGACCAAGACGACGGGCCTGATCTTCTTCCCGGGCACGATGGTCGGGATGCTGCTCGCCGGCGCCGAGCCGACCGACGCGGTGCGCCTGCAGCTGATCCTCCTCTACGCACTGCTCGGCAGCGTCGCGATCGCCGCCCTCGTCGCCACCTCGCTCGCCTACCGCAACTTCTTCACCCCGGCGCAGCAGCTGCGCGAACCCTCCGACCTACACTGACGCCGTGACCCGCCAACAGCGCCTGACGCTGGTCGCGACGATCCTCGGCTCGACCGTCGTCTTCCTCGACTCGACCGTGGTCAACGTGGCGCTGCCGGCGGTGGCCGAGGACCTCGACGCGGGGCTGGCGGGGCAGCAGTGGGTCGTCGAGTCATACATGCTCACGCTCGTCTCGCTGCTCCTGGTCGGCGGTTCGCTCGGGGACCGGCTCGGCCGGCGGCGGACGTTTACGGTCGGCCTGGTCGCCTTCGGGGTCACCTCGGCACTCTGCGCGGTCGCGCCCACCGTCGAGTTCCTGGTCGGCGCCCGCGCCCTGCAGGGGATCGCGGGGGCGCTGCTGGTCCCGGGGTCGCTGGCAATCGTCGCCGCGACCTTCGAGGGCGCGGCGCGCGGCAGGGCGGTCGGGACGTGGACGGCGTGGACCGGGATCGCCACCGTCTTCGGGCCCGCCGGTGGCGGCGCCCTGATCGAGGCGCTCTCCTGGCGGGCGATCTTCTGGATCAACCTGCCGCTGATCGCCCTGACCGTTGCGCTGACCCTCCGCTCTGTGCGGGAGAGCCGCGATCCCGAGGCCTTCCGCGGCGTCGACTGGGCGGGGATCGGCCTATCGGCGGCTGGGCTCGGCGGGCCGGTCTTCGCGCTGATCGAACAGCCGGGCCACGGCTGGGGCGACCCGCTGGTCTGGGTGCCCCTGGTCGCCGGGATCGCCTGCTTCGCGCTCTTCGTCCTGCGCGAGGCGCGCGCCCGCCAGCCGATGCTCGACCTGGCGCTGTTCCGGATCCGCAACTTCTGGGTCGCCAACCTGACCACGCTGACCGCCTACGCGGGGCTGATCGGCGGCCTCTTCTTCCTGACGCTGTTCCTCCAGCAGGTCGCCAGCTACTCGCCGCTGGAGGCGGGGCTGGCGACGACCCCGATCTCGGTGATCCTCTTCGTCCTCTCGCCGCGCTTCGGTCGGATCGCCTCCGGGACCGGCCCGCGCGCGCCGATGTGCGCCGGCCCGATCGTCGGCGGGATCGGGCTGATCCTGCTGCTGCGAGTGGGCGCCTCGCCCGATTACGTCGCCGACGTGCTGCCGGGCGTCCTGGTCTTCAGCCTCGGCCTGGCCGCGACCGTCGCCCCGCTGACCGCGACGGTGCTCGACTCGGTCGAGGAGCGCCACGTCGGGATCGCGTCCGGCGTCAACAACGGCATCTCGCGGGTCGCCGGCCTGCTCGCGATCGCCGTGCTCGGCGCGGTGATCTCCGCCAAGTTCGGCGCCGCCACCGGCGGCGAGGGCGGCGCCAACCCGCTGACCGCGAGCGCCCCCGAAGCCTCGACCGCCGCTTTCCACCTAGGCATCCTGATCGCCGGCCTGCTGATGATCGCCGGCGGCATAGTCGCCGGCCTCGGAATCGAGAACCCGCGACAGCACGCCAGGGCGGTCCCCAGCCGCGGCAGCGCCCCAGCCGGCGAGTGCGGTCACGAGACCCAACCTGTCTGAGAGCCATGGGCAGGGTGGCCCCTGCCCGACGAGTGCGGTCACGGGGCGGCGGAGACCGTTTGAGCGCGAAGGGCGGGATGCCTCTCGAACGGGCGGATACTCAAAGTGCCGCCCTCATTAGGGCGGCACTTGTCCGGGCGAGAGGCATCCCGCCCTTCGCGCCCTGAAATAGGCTGCGTCCCGTGCCCGCCCCCGTCATCTTCTCCGGCATCCAGCCCACCGGCCGCAAGCACCTCGGCAACTACATCGGCGCGATCCGCCAGTACGTGGAGGGGCAGGATCGGGGGGACCCGGCGATCTTCTGCATCGTCGACCTGCACGCGATCTCGGTCGCCTACGACCCGGCCGAGCTGCGCGAGCGCCTCTACGACACGACGGCGATCCTGCTCGCCGCCGGGCTCGACCCCAAGCGCTGCGTCCTCTTCCGCCAGTCCGACGTGCGCGAGCACGCCGAGCTGACCTGGCTGCTCTCCGCGGTCACGTCGCACGGTGACCTCAACCGCATGCACCAGTTCAAGGAGAAGTCCTCGAAGCAGCGGGAGCTCGTCTCCGCCGCGCTCTTCTTCTACCCGGTGCTGATGGCCGCCGACGTGCTGCTCTACCGCGCGACCGAGGTCCCGGTCGGCGAGGACCAGCGCCAGCACGTAGAGCTGATGCGCGAGGTCGCCCGCCGCTTCAACGAGCGCTTCGGCGAGGCGCTGGTCGTGCCCGAGTACCGCATCCCCGAGGTCGGCGCCCGGATCATGGACCTGCAGGAGCCGGGGCGGAAGATGTCGACCACGGCATCGAGCGACGCGGGGACGATCTACGTGCTCGACGAGCCCGACGCGATCCGCAAGAAGCTCGGCAGCGCGGTGACCGACTCGGGCAGGGAGATCGTGCGCCGCGCCGACAAGCCGGGTGTGACCAACCTGATCGACGTCCTCGCCGTCGCGCGCGGCGCGGAGCCTGCGCAGATCGAAGCGGAGTTTGAGGGCGCCGGCTACGGCGACTTCAAGAAGGCAGCGGGCGAGGCCGTGGTCGAGTTCCTGGCGCCGGTCCGCGAGCGCTACGCCGAGCTGCGCCCCGACGAGGCCGCCCTGGAGGCCGCCCTGGCCGCCGGCGCCGAGAAGGCCCGCGCGCTCGCCGCACCCACCATCGCCGCCGTCCGCGAGCGGATGGGCATCGGCGCCCGATAAAGCGCCGGCTGCCGGGCTTCGGGTCCGTTACCGGCGCCGTCTCTCTGCGGGACTAGTCTTCGGGAATGGCCGTCGCCGAACTCGACCTCGAGCTCGACGTCTTCACCGGGCCGTTCGACCTGCTGCTGGCGGTGCTGCTGCGCGAGGAGGTCGACCTGCTGGAGGTGCAGCTCGGCGAGGTCGTCGTCGCCTACGTCGATCACCTCGAGCGCGAGGGGGAGCTGGAGCTGGAGGTGGCGACCGAGTTCCTCGTCCTGATCGCGGCGCTGCTGGAGCTGAAGTCGCGCCTGATGCTGCCGAGCGCCGACGGGGAGATCGAGGAGCTGGCGCCCGAGGAGGCGGTCGAGGAGCTGCTCGCGCGCCTGCTCGAGTACCGGCGCTACCGCGACGCCGCCGCGACGCTGCGCGAGCGCTTCGAGGCCGCCCGCGGCTACCTCTACCGCTCGGCGCCGCTGCCGGCGCAGCTGCGCCGGGTCGCCCTGGACGCTGCAACCGCCGCCTACGACCCCGACCGGCTCGCCGCCGCGCTCGGCGACCTGCTGGAGGTGCCGCCGCCGCTGGAGATCGGCCACATCCGTCCCACTGTCTCGCTGGAGCGGCGGCTGCGCGCCCTGCGTGACGCGCTCTCGGGGCGTTCGAGCATCGACTTCGACGAGCAGTTCGGCGGCGAGGACCGGCTGACCCAGGCGGTCACCCTCTTCGCGCTGCTCGAGCTCTACCGCAAGGGCGAGGTGACCTGGGAGCAGAGTGAGCCGCTCGGGCCGATCGAGATCCGCAGGGTGGCGGCGGGATGACCGACCTCGCCCGCACGATCGAGGCGCTGCTCTTCCTCTCGCCCCAGCCGGTCCCGGCGGCCGACCTGGCCGAGGCGACGGAGGCGACCGAGGGCCAGGTCGCGGAGGCGATCGACCTGCTGCGTGAGGACCTCGCCGAGGGCCGGCGGGGGGTCGTCCTGCGCGAGGTGGCCGGGGGCTTCGCGCTGGCGAGCGACCCGGCCAGCGAGGACGCCGCCCGCCGGCTGCTGGCAAAGCCCCGCACGCCGCCGCTCACCCCGGCCCAGGCCGAGACGCTGGCGATCGTCGCCTACCTGCAGCCGGTCTCACGGCCCGAGGTGGCGCGGATCCGCGGCGTCGCCTCCGAGTCGGCGACCCAGACGCTGATCGAGCGCGGCCTGATCGAGGAGTCGGGCCGCTCGCAGTTCGGCGCGGCCCTGTTCAAGACCACCGAGCTGTTCGAGCGGCTGTTCGGGCTGTCCGGCCTCGACGAGCTTCCCGACCCCTCGAAGTTCGACCCGAGCCCCGAGGACGAGCGGGAGCTGCGCGAGCGGTTGCTGAAGGCGGGGGAACAGCGGGCGGAGCCGTGAACTCGTCAAGCGACAGCGTGCGGGGGAGCGGCAGGGGCCAACCTCGGCTAAGCCTAAGCCGCGGCAAGGGCGGCGGTCGATCCCGGCTACGCCTAAGCCCCGCCTGCGGCGGGGCTGATTTGGAGCGCCCTTCGGGCGCGGGAATCGCTCCGCGGTGCCGGGGGGAGGCTAGGCCGGGATCGACCGCCGCCCTTGCCGCCCAGGCCTGCCCCGTCGGACCTTTCTCAGCTTCCGCCGCGTGGCGCTCACCGGTTTTTCCCGCTGCCGGCCAGGTGCGCAACCCTTCAGCAGTTGCGGCTCGCTAAGTACCTGGCGCATGGGGGCGTTGCTTCGCGGCGTCGGGCGGAGGAGATCATTGCCCGGGGACGGGTGACGGTCGGTGGGGAGGTCGTCACCGATCCGGCTCGGGACGTGGAGGGGGGGACGAGGTGCGGGTCGACGGCTCGCTCGTCGAAGCGGAGGCGCGGGAGGTCTGGGCGGTCAACAAGCCGGCCGGGGTGGTGTCGACCGCGCGGGAGCCGGGGGCAAGACCGGCGGTAGTCGAGCTGGTCGACTCCGCGGCGCGCCTCTACCCTGTCGGCCGCCTCGACGCCGACTCGACCGGGCTGCTGCTCCTCACGAACGACGGCGGGCTGGCGAACCGGCTGACGCATCCGCGCTACGAAGTCCCGAAGACGTACGAGGTCGAGCTGCGCCGCCCGCCCTCCGATGCCGACCTGCGCCGGCTGGCACGTGGGGTGAAGCTGGAGGACGGCCCGACGGCACCCGCCGAGGTGCGCCGCCTCGCCGAGGGCCGGATCGAGATCGTCCTGCGGGAGGGCCGCAACCGCCAGGTGCGCCGCATGGCCGAGGCGGTCGGCAACGAGGTGGTCTCCCTGCGCCGCGTCCGCTTCGGCCCGATCGAGCTCCGCAGCCTCCCCGAGGGCGCCGCCCGTCGCCTCTCCCCCGAAGAGGTCGCCTCCCTACGGCGCGAGCCCCGGGGACGTGCCGCTACTTGACCCACACATACGGTGGTCAAGTAGCGGCACGTCTACCTGAGAAGATGACGGCTGATGGATGAGCGCAGACTTTTCGCGGTGCGGGGCGCGGTGCAGGCGGATGCCAACGAGCCCGGGGCGATCGCGGACGCGACAACGGAGCTGATGCGGGAGCTGCTCGACCGCAACCGGCTCGAGCCCGAGGCGATGGTCAGCTGCCTGTTCACGACCACCGACGGCCTTGATGCCGAGTTCCCCGCGGTCGCTGCAAGGGGGCTCGGCCTCGACGCCGTGCCGCTGCTCTGCTGTCGCGAGATCCCGGTCCCCGGCGCGATGGAACGGGTGATCCGGGCGATGGTCCACTACTACGCGCCGGCCGCTCACGCTCCGGCGCACGTGTACCTGGGACCGACCCAGGATCTACGGGCGGACCTCCACGCCGCCCAGTAGCCGTCTGGTGCCGCTGGACCGGCGCATGGCGGTGTCCTCAGTCGTTCTCCTCGGGTCACGCACTGATGTGCGCTCCCCTCGTCGTACCCCCTGCGTCCTTGCCCTGCTTGGTCCAGCGGCACCAGAGCCATATCGGGCAAACTCCTTCCGGTGACCGTCACGTTCGCCGAGAAGCTCGCCCGCATGCCCGGGTACCAGGCCGGCGTTCCGACCGGTACGGCGCCCGAGGCAATCGCCGCCGGCGGGATCGCCCAGCTGGCCTCGAACGAGTCGCCCTTCCCGCCGCATCCGAAGGTGGTCGAGGCGATCCAGAGGGCTGCGGCCGCGATGAACCGGTATCCGGACCCCGACTCGACGCTGCTGCGGCGGCGGATCGCCGAGCGCTACGACGTCGAGCCCGGGTGCATCGCCGTCGGCAACGGCTCCTGCGAGATCCTGCTCGCCGCCGCCGAGGCGCTCTGCGAGCCCGGCGCCGAGATCCTCTACGCCTGGCCGTCGTTCTCGATGTATCCGTACCTGGCGGCGCTTACCGGCGCGCGTGAGATCCGCGTGCCGCTCGGCGAGGGCGACGTGCACGACCTCGACGCGATGGCCGCGGAGGTAACCGCGGCGACGCAGCTGGTCCTCGTCTGCAACCCGAACAACCCGACCGGCACCCACCTGCCGGCGGAGCGGATCGCCAGCTTCTGCGAGCGGCTGCCGTCGCACGCGACGATCGTGCTCGACGAGGCCTACGTCGAGTTCCAGACCGACGACGACCCGGACGCCTCGCTCGCCCTGCTCGACGACTTCCCCAACCTCGTCGTCCTCCGGACCTTCAGCAAGTGCTACGGGCTCGCCGGCCTGCGGGTCGGCCTCGCGATCGGCTCGGCCGGCTTCCGCGCCGCGGTCGACGCGGTCCGCCAGCCGTTCAGCGTCAACGCGCTGGCCCAGGCGGCCGGCGCCGAGGCGATCCTGCACCAGGACGACGTCACCCGCCGGGTCGAGCAGACGGTCGCCGAACGTCTCCGGGTCGAGGAGGCGCTGCGCGCGCTCGGGCTGCGCACCGCCGACACCCAGGCCAACTTCTCCTGGATCGACCTCGGCGACGCTGGCGAGAGGGAGGTCGTCGCGGGCCTCGCCGAGCGCCAGATCGCGGTCCGGCCCGGCACCCCCCTCGGCGACCCGGGCCACATCCGGGTCAGCTACGGGACGACCGCCGAGAACGACCGCTTCCTCGCGGCGCTGGGCGAGTTGCTTGGCTGAGCGGTGCGGGAGGCCATCTGCGTTCCCAGGCGGAAAGTAAAGTCTTAGGAATGGACCAGGGTGGCGGAAGGATGATGATCGGAATGCAGCAGACGGGCGACAGGGTCCGCGACCAGCGGATCGAGCGGATCGTCGAGCTGGTCTCGCCCGAGGCGCTGCTCGGCGACCTGCCGCTGGGCGAGGAGCGCGAGGGCGCCGTGGTCCGGGGCCGGGGGGAAGTCGGCAACGTCCTCGACCGCAGCGACGACCGGCTGCTCGTCGTGGTCGGGCCGTGCAGCGTGCACGACGTCGACGCGGCGCTCGACTACGCGGGGCGGCTCGCCAAGATCGCCGCCGACCTGCGCGAGGACCTGCTCGTCGCGATGCGCGTCTACTTCGAGAAGCCGCGGACGACGACGGGGTGGAAGGGCCTGATCAACGACCCCTACCTCGACGGCTCCTGCGACGTCAACGCCGGCCTGCGTCGGGCGCGGACGCTGCTCCTCCAGGTGCTCGACCTCGGGCTGCCGATCGGCTGCGAGTTCCTCGACCCGATCACGCCGCAGTACATCTCGGACACCGTTGCCTGGGGCGCAATCGGCGCCCGCACGACCGAGAGCCAGATCCACCGCCAGCTCGGCTCCGGCCTCTCGATGCCGATCGGCTTCAAGAACCGCACCGACGGCAACGTCCAGGTCGCGGTCGACGCGGTGCGCGCCGCGGCCGTGTCCCACGCCTTCGCCGGGATCGACGACGCGGGACGACCCGCGATCCACCACACCGCCGGCAACCCCGACGGCCACGTGATCCTGCGCGGCGGCAGGGGCGCTCCCAACTGCGACCACGAGGGGATCGCCGCCGCCCTGGAGCTGCTCGGCAAGGCCGGTCTGGCGGAGCGGCTGGTGATCGACGCATCGCACGACAACAGCGAAAAGGACCCGGTGAAGCAGATCGAGGCATCCGGCCTGATCGCCGACCAGATCGCCGAAGGCAACGCCGCGATCGTCGGCGTGATGCTGGAGTCGTTCCTGGTCGAGGGCAGCCAGGACCTCGGCGACGGCTCCTCGCTGACCTACGGCCAGTCGATCACCGACGCCTGCATCGACTGGGACGAGACGGTGTCGGTGCTGGAGCGCCTGGCGGCAGCGGTGAGGGCGCGGCGCGACATATGAGGGCCGCGGTCCTCGGCGTCGGCCTGATCGGCGGCTCGATCGGGCTCGCCGCCCGCCAGCGGCTCGGTGCCGAGGTCGTCGGCTGGGGCCCGAACCGCAGCACCCTCGATCGGGCAGTCGACCGGGGCGCGGTCGACCGCCCCGCCGCCTCCGTCGCCGAGGCATGCGCCGGGGCGGACGTCGTCTTCTGCACCTCGCCTGTCTCCGTCCTGCCCGACCTCGTCGGCCAGGCGCTCGAGGCGAGCGGACCCGAGACGGTGGTCACCGACGCCGGCTCGACCAAGCGGGAGCTGGTCGCGGCGCTCGGCGGCGACGGGCGCTTCATCGGCGGCCATCCGCTGGCGGGCGCCGAGACCGCGGGGGTCCAGAACGCCCGCGCCGACCTGTTCGAGGGGGCCCGCTGGTACCTGACCCCGACAGAGAGCTCGAGCGGGATCCTCTACGACCGCCTGCAGCGGCTCGTCTCCGACCTCGGCGCCCGCCCCCAGGCGATCGACCCCGAGGCCCACGACCGGCTGATGGCGACGGTCAGCCACCTCCCGCACGTCCTCGCCGACGTGCTCGCCGCCCAGGCGGCGGCGGAGCTGACGCGGGACTCGGAGCGGATGCCGGAAGTGGGGCCGAGCTTCCGGGACGCGACCCGCGTCGCCGGCTCGAACCCGGCGATCTGGACCGACATCTTCACCGCGAACGGCGATGCGATCACGTCCGCGATCGACGACGCCATCGCCCGCCTGCGCGAGGCGAGGGAGCTGATCGCGGGCGGCGACGCGGACGCGATCGCGGCCTGGCACGCCGCGGCCGGGGCCGCCCGGGACGGACTGCTCGAGACCGCGCCCGGGGCGGGGCCGCTGCGGGAGGTGCGGGCGGTCGTCCCGAACCGGCCCGGGATCGTTGCCGAGCTCGCGCTCGCGCTCGGCGAGGCCGGCGTCAACATCGAGGACATGGCGCTGCACCCGGCCGCCGACATGCGCTCCGGCGCGATCTCGGTCTGGGTCGCCGGCGACGAGCAGGCCGATCGGGCGGCGGCCCTCGTCGGCGAGCTCGGTCACGCCGCGACCGCGCCGGCCGAGGGCGAGTAGCGCCCGTGGCCAGGCGCTTCGAGCCCTCCGGGCCCCTGCGCGGGGCGCTCCGCCCGCCGCCCGACAAGTCGGTCTCGCACCGGGCAGCGCTGATCGCCGCGATGGCCGAGGGCGAGACCGCGATCGAGGGCTACCTCGACTCGGCGGACACGCGCTCGACCCTGGCGGCGGTCGAGGCGCTCGGCGCGACGGTCGAGGGTGCGGATGGCGACGCGATCGATCCGGTCCTGCGCATCCGCGGGGTCGGCCTGCGGGGGGCGGGGGAGGCCGAGGTCGACGTCGGCAACGCGGGGACGCTGCTGCGCCTGCTGCCCGGCTGGCTGGCGGGGCAGGAGACCGGTGCCTGGACGGTGGACGGCGACGACTCGATCCGCCGCCGGCCGGTCGACCGCGTCGCCGAGCCGCTGCGGCTGATGGGCGCGCGGCTGAGCTGTCACGAGGACCGCCTGCCGCCGCTGCGGATCGAGGCCGCGCCGCTGCGGGGCATCGAGTACGCGCTGCCGGTCGCCAGCGCCCAGGTGAAGTCGTGCCTGCTCTTCGCCGCGCTGCTCGCCGAGGGCGAGACCCGCATCGCCGAGCCGCTGCCGAGCCGCGACCACAGCGAGCGGATGCTGGCCGCGGCCGGCGCCGAGATCGAGAGCGGCGACGGCACGGTCGCCGTGCGACCGGCGGTGAGGCTGGAGCCCGGCGCGATCGCCGTTCCCGCCGACTTCTCCTCGGCCGCCTTCTTCCTCGTCGCGGCGCTCCTCGTTCCGGGCAGCGACGTGTCGCTCGTCGACGTCGGCCTCAACCCGACCCGCACCGGCCTGCTCGCGATCCTGCGCCGGATGGGCGCCGAGGTCGAGGTCGAGTCGGAGGGGGAGCGGGGCGGCGAGCCGAGCGGGCGGCTGCGGGTCCGCGCCTCCCGCCTGCAGGGCACCGAGGTCGGCGGCGCCGAGGTGCCGCTCGCGATCGACGAGCTGCCCTTGGTCGCCCTCGCGGCCTGCTTCGCGGAGGGGACGACGACGATCCGCGACGCCGCCGAGCTGCGCCGCAAGGAGAGCGACAGGATCGCGACCGTCGGCGAGGCGCTCTCCGCGCTCGGCGCCGAGGTGGAGACGAGCGAGGACGGGATGCGGATCGAGGGCCATGGCGGCCTGCGCGGCGGCACGGTCGACTCGCATGGCGACCACCGCGTCGCGATGCTCGGCGCGGTCGCCGGCCTCGCCTCGCGCGAGGGCGTCGCGGTCGAGGGCATGGAGGCCGCCGCCGTCAGCTACCCCGGCTTCGAGCGCGACCTCGCCTCGCTCCGCAGCGGCTGACCTGCGCGCCATACGCTGCCGCGCATGGTCATCGCGATCGACGGGCCCGCAGGGGCCGGCAAGTCGACCGTCGCCCGCGCCATCGCGGCGGCGCTCGGCTTCACCTACCTCGACTCGGGGGCGATGTACCGGTGCGTCGCGCTGGCCGCGCTCGAGCTCGGGGCCGACCCGGACGACGCGGGGGCGATGGAGACGCTGGCCCGCTCGCTGCGGATCGACCTCGACGGGTCGCGGGTCGAGCTGAACGACCGCGACGTTGGCGGCGCGATCCGCACGCCCCGCGTCACCGAGGCGTCGTCACGCGTCTCCGTCCACCCGGGCGTGCGGGAGGCGATGGTCGCCCGCCAGCGGCAGCTGATCGAGGCGGGGCGCTTCGTCGCGGAGGGTCGCGACATCGGCACCGTAGTCAGCCCCGACGCGCCGCTCAAGGTCTTCCTCACCGCCACGGCCGAGGAGCGAGCCCGGCGACGAGCCGCCGAGACGGGCGAGGACGAGAGCGCGGTGCTGGAGGCGCAGCTGGAGCGCGACGAGCGCGACGAGACCCGCGAGCACAGCGCCCTGCACCCGGCTCCCGACGCGGTCGAGCTCGACACGACGGGCCTCTCGCAGGACGAGGTGGTCGACCGCGTCGTCGCCCTCGCCCGCGAGCGGGGCCTCGCATGAGTCCCCGGGGCGTGTTTCTCTCGCTATGCGTCAACAAGGCGCCCGGGAGAGGCCGATGAGCCGCCTGCCGATCGTCGCCGTGGTGGGCTTCCCCAACGTCGGCAAGAGCACGCTGGTCAACCGGCTCGCCGGCGGCCGCGAGGCCGTGACCCATGCCGAGCCCGGCGTCACCCGCGACCGCAAGCGGGTGCGCTGCGAGTGGAACGGGGTCGCCTTCGAGCTGCTCGACACCGGCGGGATCGACCTCGCCGACCCGGCCGAGCTGGCCGAGGACGTGCAGCGCCAGGCGCGGATCGCGATCGCCGAGGCCGATGTCGTGCTGCTGGTGGTGGACGGTCGCGCGGGTCTCCGTGCGGGCGACGCAGAGCTGGCGAAGACGCTGCGCGGGGCGACGGTGCCGGTCCTGGTCGTCGTCAACAAAGCCGACCGGCCCGACGACGAGCACCTGGCGGCCGAGTTCCACGGGCTCGGGCTCGGCGACCCGCTCGCCGTCTCGGCGACGCACGGGCTCGGCAGCGGCGACCTGCTCGACCGCGTCGTCGAGCTGCTCGGCGAGCAGCCGCCGCCCCCCGAGCGCCCCGCCGCGGTCAGGGTCGCGGTGATCGGGCGCCCCAACGCCGGCAAGTCCTCGCTCGTCAACGCCTTCCTCGGCACCGAGCGCGTGATCGTCTCCGAGCGGGCCGGCACCACGCGGGACGCGATCGACACCGAGCTGGAGGTCGACGGGCGCGAGGTGATCCTGGTCGACACGGCGGGGCTGCGGCGCCGCTCGAAGGTCGCGGGCACGGTCGACCACTACGCGCAGCTGCGCTCCGAGCTGGCGGTCGAGCGGGCCGACGTGGCGATCGTCGTCTGCGACGCGGCCGACGGGGTCACGGCCGAGGACCTGCGGATCGCCGAGCTGGCGATGCGGGCCGGCTGCGCGACCCTGCTCGCGCTCAACAAGTGGGACGTGACCGACACCGACGTGGACGACGCGCGCGCCAGGGTCGGGCGCAAGCTGCGCCTGCGGCCGGCCGTGGTCACCTGCTCGGCCCTGCGCGGCCGCAACGTCGACAAGCTGCTGCCCAAGGCGCTCGAGCTGGCCGACCGGGCGGCCGACCGGATCCCGACGCCGGAGCTGAACCGCTTCGTCGCCGACGTGGTCGCGAAGACGCCGCCGCCGAGCCGCCGCGGCCGGCGGCTGCGGCTCTACTACGCGGCACAGATCGGCGAGAGCCCGCCGCGGTTCGCGATCCAGGTCAACGACCGGCGCCTGATCGTCCGCGAGTGGGCCTACCACCTCGAGAACCGGATGCGCGAGACCTACGCCCTGGAGGGGGTCCCACTCGTAATCGACTACGTCCCCCGCAAGCGAGACCGGTGACGGGCGTGGCGCTGCGCATCTCTGCGTCCTCGGTCGCTCGCGTGCAGAGCACGCCACGCTCCCTGCGTCCTTGACCTGCTTGGCCACGCCCGTCCCGGTACGCTTCGGGCAATGTCGACCAGTCAGCCACTGACCGAGGGGGAGCACCTCTTCACGTCGGAGTCGGTGACCGAGGGTCACCCCGACAAGGTCTGCGACCAGATCTCCGACGCCGTGCTCGACGCCGTGATGAGCGGCGACCCGGAGGGCCGCGTCGCCTGCGAGAGCCTCGTCAACACCGGGATGGCGGTCGTCTCGGGCGAGATCTCGACCGACGTCCACCTCAACGTGCCCGAGATCGTCCGCGAGACGGTCCGCGACATCGGCTACGACCACGGCGACTACGGCTACCACTGCGACCACATCTCGGTGATCGTCTCGCTCGACGAGCAGTCGCCCGACATCGCCCAGGGCGTCGACCAGGCCCTGGAGACCCGGGTCGACCCCTCCGACGAGGACGAGCTCGACGTCGCCGGTGCCGGCGACCAGGGAATGATGTTCGGCTACGCGACCGACGAGACCGAGGCGCTGATGCCGATGCCGGTCCACATCGCCCACCGGCTCGCCGAACGGCTCGCCGCCGTCCGCAAGGACGACACGCTCGGCTACCTCGGGCCGGACGGCAAGACCCAGGTCACGGTTCGCTACGCGGACGGTCGCCCGGTCCGGGTCGAAAAGCTGCTGATCTCGACCCAGCACGCGGCCGAGGTCGACTCCCAGGAGCGGATCAAGGGCGATCTCTGGGAGAGCGTGGTCCTGCCGGTGCTCGGCGCCGAGGTGCCGGGCATGTACGAGGAGGCGCAGCTGCGCGAGGACTTCCTGGTCAACCCGACGGGCAAGTTCGTGATCGGCGGCCCGGTCGGCGACGCCGGCCTGACCGGCCGCAAGATCATCGTCGACACCTACGGCGGCATGGCCCGCCACGGCGGCGGCGCCTTCTCGGGCAAGGACCCGTCGAAGGTCGACCGCTCGGCCGCCTATGCGGCCCGCCACGTCGCCAAGAACGTCGTCGCCGCGGGGCTGGCACAGCGCTGCGAGGTCCAGGTCGCCTACGCGATCGGCGTCGCCCACCCGGTCTCGCTGATGGTCGAGACCTTCGGCACCGGCAAGCTGCCCGACACCGAGATATCGCGCCTGGTCGAGGACGAGTTCGACCTGCGCCCGGGCGCCTTCCGCCGCTACCTCGACCTGCACCGACCCGATCTTCCAGAAGACCGCGGCCTACGGGCACTTCGGCCGCGACGACAGCGACTTCACCTGGGAGCGGATCGACCGCGCCGACGCGCTGCGCACCGCCGCGGGTATCGCCGAGGCGACTCCGGCCTAACGAGGCGGCTGGGCCTCGCCGAGGCCGTGCCGGCCCGCCGAGGCGACTCCGGTCGCCTGGTCCACGCGGTGCACGACGATCTCCGGATCGGCGACTCCGGCGAAGACGAAGTTGTAGTCGTCGGTGGCGGCGGTGTCGAAGTCGACGTCGCCGATCTGCATGATCCGCTGGTAGACGGACTGGCGGTAGTTGACGTTCTGGACCCGCTCCAGGCGCGTCTCCTGCACCTCGCGGGAGACGATCCCGCGCTTGATGTTGAGCCGCCGGTCGGTGATCGTGTAGGTGGTAGCGACGCGTTTGACGAAGCCGATCAGGACGGTGAGCCCGACTGCAGCGAGGACGATCAGGAAGACGGTGCCGTCGTCGGCGTCGAACAGCTTCGCGAGCAGGCCGGCGGCGGCGGCGATCAGGATCCCCTTCAGGTAGAAGCCGAGGATCGCGCGCCACGAGGGGTGGCCCTCGAAGATCACCCGCTCGCCCGGACTGAGGTTGAGCCCCATGGCGGCGCAGGATAACCCGCCGTCCGCCGATCTCCATACCGTCACCCCGATGTCGATCGCCAAGGTCGAGCCGCTGACCACCGCCCGCGCCCTGCGCGGGCCGTTCGACTACCGCCTGCCGGCGGAGATGGCCGACCTGGAGGTCGGCAGCGTGGTCCGGGTCCCCTTCGGCCGGCGCCGGACCCTGGGCGTGATCGTCGGCCTGGCCGAGTCCTCCGCGCTGCCGCCCGAGCGCCTCGCCGAGCCGCTGGAGGCGCTGGGGGCGGGCGTGCCCGCCGACCTGGTGCGGCTGGGGCTCTGGGTCGCGAGGGAGTACTGCTCGACCCCGGCCCGCGGGCTGCAGCTGGTCCTGCCGCCGGGCACCGGCGCCGGCGGCCAGCGGGTCCGCGAGCGAACCGAGCTGCGGGCCGAGCTGACCGCGGCCGGCGAGGAGGCGCTGGCGGGCGGCGGCCGGCTCGGCGCCCGGCAGCGGGCCGCGCTGGAGGCGCTGCGGGCCGGGGAGATGTCGGCGGGCGAGCTGGCCGCCGCCGTCGGGGCCGATCGCCAGGTCCTGCGCCGGCTCGAGGGGCGGGGCCTGGTCGCGACGCGCAGCTCGCGGGTGCGGCGGAGCCCGGGGCACCTGGAGGTCGGCGCCGCGACCGGGCGCCCGGCGCTGCTCGCCGAGCAGGAGCGGGCGGTCGGCGAGATCGTCGCCGCGCTCGACGGCGAGGCCGGCGCGCCGCGCGAGCTGCTCCTGCACGGGGTCACCGGGTCGGGCAAGACCGAGGTCTACCTCGCCGCTGTCGAGGCGGCCCTGGCGCGCGGCAGGGGCGCGATCGTCCTGGTGCCGGAGATCGGCCTCGCGCCGCAGGCGGTGGCGCGCTTCCGCGCCCGCCTCGGCGACCGCGTCGCGGTCCTGCACTCCGCCCTCTCGCCGGGGGAGCGCTACGACGAGTGGCGGCGGCTGCGCAGCGGCGAGGCGAGCGTCTGCGTCGGTCCCCGCTCGGCCGTCTTCGCGCCGGTCCACGCGCTCGGCCTGATCGCGATCGACGAGGAGCACGACCCCTCCTACAAGCAGGAGGGCGACCCCAGCTACGACGCCAGCGCGGTGGCGGCGCGCCGTGCCGGCGAAGCGGGCGCGGTCCTGGTCGCGGGGACGGCGACGCCGCGCCCCGAGTCGTGGGTCGCGCTGCCGCGCATCGAGCTGCCGCGCCGGGTCGACGGGCGGCGCATGCCGCCGGTCGAGGTGCTCGACATGCGCGAGGCCGACCCCCGCTCGGGACCGCTCCACCCGTCGACCTGGCGGGCGCTGGAGGGGGTCCGCGGCGGCCGGCGCGAAGGCGATCGTGATGGTCAACCGGCGCGGCTTCGCCCCCTGGCTGACCTGCCGCTCCTGCGGCCATCACTGGGGCTGCCCCAACTGCGACGTCTCGCTGATCGTCCACCGAAACAGCGGCCGCGTCGTCTGCCATCACTGCGCCCACGCCGAGCGGCTGCCGACGGCCTGTCCCGAGTGTCGCTCGACGACGCTCTCGCGCGCCGGGGTCGGCAGCGAGCAGGTCGAAGCGCTGCTCGCGGAGCGGCTGGCGCCGATGCCGGTTTTCCGGCTCGACTCCGACGTCGCCGCCGGGCGCGGCGCCCACGCCCGCATCCTGGCCGGCTTCGGCGAGGCGGAGAGCGGCGTGCTGGTCGGCACCCAGATGGTCGCCAAGGGCCACGACTTCCCCGAGGTGACGCTGAGCGCGATCGTCGACGCCGACGCGACGCTGCGCTTCCCCGACTTCCGCGCCGGCCGAGCGGACCTTCGCGATGGTCACCCAGCTGGCCGGGCGCAGCGGGCGGGGCGAGGCCGGCGGCACGGTGATCGTCCAGACGCTCGCCCCGCAGGCGCCGAGCATCGCCCATGCCGCCCGGCACGACTCCACCGGGTTCCTCGCCGGGGAGGTGGAGCGCCGGCGCGCGCTCCACTACCCGCCGTTCTCCAGCCTGGTCCGGATCGTCCTGCGGGCCGAGGTCGAGCCGCGCCTCGACGCGGCCGCCTCCCGCCTCGCCGCCGCCCTCGCCGAGGGCCTCCCGCCGAGCGCCGACCTGCTCGGCCCGGCGCCGATGTTCCGCGTCCGCAACCGCCACCGCCGCCGGCTGCTGATCAAGGCCGACGAGCGCGAGGCGACGGTGGCCGCGGTCGGGGACGTGGTCGAGCGCCTCGCCGGTGACCGCTCGCTCCGCGACGTGGCGATCGGCGTCGACGTCGACCCGCAGTAGGCGACGATTACGGCTGGGTTCGATCCATAGAATCGATCCGATGAGCGACGAGGGGGCCGTCAAGGCCCAGACCGAGCGCGAGGAGCGCGAAGCCGAGCTGCTGGAGCGTCGCGAAGCGGCGCTGGCGCAGGTCGTCAAGTTCGGCGACCCTGTGCTGAAGAGCAAGGCGTCGCCGGTGCGCGAGTTCGGCCCCGCCCTGCGCGGCGAGGTCGGAGCGGATGGTCGCGGATCATGCGCGACGCGATGGGGGTCGGCCTGGCCGCGACCCAGGTCGGCATCCTGCGCCGCCTGCTCGTCTTCCAGGCCGGTCCCGACGCGAGCCGACGGCGGTGGTCAACCCTTCGGTCGAGTGGCTCTCCAAGGAGGCGGTCGTCGCCGAGGAGGGCTGCCTCAGCCTGCCGCGGGTGGCGATGGACGTCGAGCGGCCGCTGCACGTCCGGGTCGCCGGACTGGACGTCGAGGGTGAGCGGCTGACGATCGAGGCCTCGGGCCTGGAGGCGCGGGTGCTCCAGCACGAGATCGACCACCTCGACGGCGTGCTGATCCTCGACCGGGCGCCGCGCGAGCAGCGCAAGGGCGCGATGCGGGCGCTGCGCGAAGGCGGCAGCTACGCCCCGCCGGGCGAGGTCGAGGACGAGGAGCGGGGCGGCGCCGACGAGCACCGCGAGCCCCGCACCGACGCGTGAGAACCGCCTACCTCGGGACCTCGGAGTTCGCCGCGGCGGTCCTGCGCCGCCTCGCCGGGTCGCGCCACCGGCCGCGCCTGGTCGTCACCCCGCCCGACCGGCCGCGTGGGAGGGGTCGCAGGAGCGGCTCGCCGCCCGCGGCGCTCGTCGCCCGCGAGCTCGAGATCGACCTGCTGCAGGCCGAGAACGTCAACGACGGGGCGGCGCTGGAGCGAATCCGGGCGGCCGGGCCCGAGGCCCTGGCCGTCTGCGCCTTCGGGCAGCTGATCCGCGAGCCGCTGCTCTCCGAGCTGCCGCTGCTGAACGTCCATCCCTCGCTGCTGCCGCGCTGGCGCGGCGCGGCGCCGATCGAGCGGGCGATCATGGCCGGCGACGCCCGCACCGGGGTCAGCATCATGCGGCTCACGGCGGGCCTCGACTCCGGCCCGGTCGCGATGCGCGAGGAGGTCGACGATCGGCTCCGAGGACGACTTCGCGACCGTCTCCGAGCGGCTCAGCGCGCTCGGCGGAGAGCTGCTGGTCCAGGCCCTCGACCGCCAGGAGGAGGGGACGCTCGAGTTCGTCGAGCAGGACGACGCGCAGGCGACCTACGCCGAGAAGATCGACCCCGCGGAGCGCCGCCTCGATCCCGAGCGTCCCGCCGCGGAGCTGGCCCGCAGGGTGCGCGCCCTGACCCCGCACGTCGGCGCCTACCTCGAGCTCGGCGAGGGCAACCGGCTCGGCGTGCGGCGCGCGCCGCGCGGTCGACGTCGGCGTGCGCACAGGCGAGGTCCGGGCCGAGTGGGGGGCGCTGCTGCTCGGCTGCGGCCGGGGGGCGCTGCGGCTGGAGGTCGTGCAGCCGGCGGGCGGGAAGCCGATGGCCGCCGACGCCTACCTGCGCGGCCATTCCGTGCCCGCCCTGTGAGCGCCGCGGCGATTTCGCCGGCCCGGCGGCTCGCCTTCGCGACGATCCGCGCGACCTTCGAGCGGGATGCCCACACCGAGCGCGTCTTCCGCGAGGAGGCCGACCGGCTCGGCCTCGCGGGCCGCGACCGCGCCCAGGCGCAGCGCCTCGCCTACGGCGCGGTCCAGCGGCGCGGCACGACCGACGCGGCGATCGAGCGACTGGCGGACCGCTCGCTGCGCTTGCTCGACCCGCCCGTGCTGGCGGCGCTGCGGCTCGGCCTCTTCGAGCTGCTCTTCTCCGACGCGACCCCCGACCACGCCGCGGTCGGCCAGGCGGTCGAGCTGGCCAAGGCGGCCGGCGCCGCCCATGCCGCCGGCCTCGTCAACGCGGTGCTCCGCCGCGCCACCCGCGAGCGCGGCGCGCTGACGACCGCGCTGCTCGGCGACGACTCGACCCCCGAGCGCGCCGCCGTCGCCCACTCGGCGCCGCTCTGGCTGGCGCGGATGTGGTGGGACGAGCTGGGAGCCGGAGGCGGCGCGCTCGCTGCTCGCCGCCTGCAACGAGCCGGCCGAGGTGGCGCTCCGCGTCGACACGCGCCGCAGCGACCGAGAGGCGGTGCTGGCCCGGCTCGCGCGAGGCGGGGGTCGAGGCGCGCCCCGCCGATGGCGCCTGGCCGCTCGCGCTCGCAGAGGAGATCGTCGATCGACGGCAGGACGGCGACGGACGGTCCCCGACTTGGTCGCGGCGGGCGAGCTGACGCCGCAGAGCCGCGGCTCGGCCGCGGTCGTCGAGGTGCTCGACCCCCAGCCGGGCGAGTACGTCCTCGACCTCTGCGTCGGGGCCGGGGATCAAGACCGGCCAGATCGCCGCGCGGATCGGGGATCGGGGCGAGACGATCTCGGTCGAGCTCGACCTCGACAGGGCCGCCGAGGTCGCCGCGCAGGCGCGCCGGCTCGGCCTGCGCAGCGTCACCGTGCTCGAGGCCGACGCGGCCGAGATGGAGATGGCGGCCGGCTTCGACCGGGTGCTCGTCGACGCGCCCTGCTCGGCGCTCGGCACGCTCGCCTCGCGCCCGGATGCCCGCTGGCGCAAATCGCCGCGGGCGATCGAGCGGCTCGCCGACCTCCAGGCCCGCATCCTGGCCAGGGCCGCGGCGGCGCTCCGGCCGGGCGGGACGCTCGTCTACTCGGTCTGCACGATCTCGCGCCGCGAGGCCGAGGACCGGGTCGCCGCCCTGCTCGATGCCTCCGCCTCGGGCGAGCTTCCGCCGCTCGTCGTCGACGACCTCGGCGCCCGCGCGCCCGACCTCGCCTCGCCGCACGATCCTCGCTGCCTGCAGCTGCGTCCCGACCGCGACCGGACCACCGGCTTCTTCATCTGCCGGATGAGAAGGGATGATGTCGGGCGATGAGCCCGGCGGAGGACCGATAGCGATGCTCCAGCGAGCCAAGTGCCCCGGCTGCGACGAGCCCTGGCTGCGACCGACGCAGCTGCCGGGCCGCTTTCGCTGCGTGTACTGTCTGCGCCGCTTCGAGCTGGTCTCGCAGTGCCCCAACTGCGGCGAGCACCAGACGATCGCCCGGATGAGCACCAGCGAGGACATGAACTGCCAGATGTGCGGCGACTCGATGCTGAGGCACGTATGAGCGAGCGGATGCGAGAGCTGCTGGGCGAGCCGCGGGTCGCGCCGTCGATCCTCTCGGCCGACTTCTCGCGGCTCGGGGCGCAGGTCGACGAGGTGATCGACGGCCGGCGCGCGGGTGATCCACGTCGACGTGATGGACGGCCATTTCGTCCCGCCGATCACGATCGGGCCGCTGGTCGCCGGCCTCGATCGCCGACCGGGTCCACGACGCCGGCGGCGTGCTCGACGTCCACCTGATGATCGAGGCGCCCGAGCGTCAGATCGAGGCGTTCGCCGCGGCCGGCGCCGACTCGATCACCTTCCACGCCGAGGCGACCGCCGCACGCCAACCGCACCCTCGCCGCGATCCGCGAGCTCGGCTGCCTGGCCGGAGTCGCGATCAACCCCGGCACCCCCGCCGAGGCGATCGCCGAGCTGCGCGACCTCGCCGACATCGTCCTCTGCATGACCGTCAACCCCGGCTGGGGCGGGCAGGCCTTCATCGAGTCCTCCCCCGACAAGGTCTCCCGCCTCGCCCGACTCGCAGGCGACGCCAAGATCGAGGTCGACGGCGGCATCGACGCAACCACCGCCGGCCCGATCGCCGCCGCCGGCGCGTCGCTGTTCGTGGCAGGGTCGGCGATCTTCGGCGCCGACGACCCCGCAGCCGCCTACACCGAGATCGCCGCAGCGGCCGGCGCAGCCTAGCCCCGTGCGATCAGGGCGCCGATGACCTCCTGCCACCAGGCCCTCTCTGCTGGTTCGTCGCCCCCGACCCGCTCGGCGCGGCGCTCGCACCAGCGCGCCAGCGCCTGGCGCCCGCCGACGGCGACGATGCCTTCGGTCGTCATCGCGTAGCGCCCGTCGGCCAGCGCGACCAGGGCGCTGGGGCGATCGCGACGGCTGCGCACGACGGCCACGACCGGGATGCCGTCCACCTCGTTCGGCGATGAGGGGTCGTCCGCGACGCTCGCCGGCCCGACCGAGAAGACCTGGGAGGCGCCGCGCCGGGGCAGGCGGGGCTGCGGGGGCGCGCCGACCGGGCCCTCGTGCCAGCGCCTGGTCAGCGCCTCGACCTCCTCGCGCAGCTCGCCGCGGACGAGGATGTGCAGCTCGTCGCCCTCGCGCAGCTGGGTCGAGCCCCGCGGCGGGATCGCGGTGCCGTCGCGGACGATCACGTTGACGAGCGCCTCGCGCGGCAGGCCCAGCTCGCGGACGAAGTGGCCTGCCGCCGCCGCGCCCGGGCGGCAGCCGGTAGGCGACGACGTCGCCGCCCATGCGGCGGATCCGTCCCGACTCGAGCAGCCGCCGCGGCAGGGCGGGCTCGTCGGTGGTCAGGCCCGAGCCGGCGGGCCAGCGGCTCGAAGCTGGCGCCCTGGACCAGGGTCGAGGTGACGACGACGAAGAAGACGATCGAGAAGAGCTGGCCGCCCGCGTCGACCCCGGCGACGACCGGGAAAGTCGCGAGCCAGATCGGCGTCGCGCCGCGCAGGCCCGCCCAGCCGAGCATCGCCCGCTCGCGCAGGCCGAAGCGGCGAGAGCAGCGTCGCCGCGAAGGCGGCGATGGGGCGGGCGACGCAGGATCAGCACCGCAGAGAGCGCCAGGCCCTCGAGCGCGACCTCGTCGAGCGTGCTCGGGAAGACGAGCAGGCCGAGCAGGACGAAGAGGCCGATCTGGGCGACCCAGCCGACGCCCTCGTGGAAGGCGACGATCGTGCGGCGGGCGGGGACCCGTGCCGAGCCGAGCGCGAGGCCGGTCAGGTAGACGGCGAGGAAGCCGGACCCGTAGGCGACCTCGGCGACGCCGAAGGCGAGCGCGGCGATCGCGATCGTCGCGACCGGGTAGATCCCGTCGGTCGGCAGCCGCACCCGGCTGAGTGCGACGACCGAGATGCGCCCGATCCCCAGGCCGATCGCCGCGCCGATCGCGAGTTTGAGGACGAGCAGGACCGCCATGTCGGCCAGGCCGTAGCCGGGCTCCTGGATCCATTCGATGAAGCCGATCACGAGCAGCAGCGCGACCGGGTCGTTCATCCCCGACTCGCCCTCGAGCGAGCGGGCGAGGCGTTTCTCCAGCGTCGAGCGGCGCAGGACCGCGAAGATCGCGGCGGAGTCGGTGGCGGCGATCGCGGCACCGACCAGCATCCCTTCCAGGGTGTCGAGGTCGAAGATCGAGGTCGCGGCCAGGCCGGCGATCACGGCGGTGACGACGGTCCCGACGTCGCCAGCGACGCGGCGGTGCGCGAGCACCGGGCGGATCTCCCGCCAGCCGGCGGTCAGCCCGCCCTCGAAGAGGATCAGGACGAGGGCGATCGTGCCCAGCGTGCGGGCCAGCTCGGCGTCGTCGAACTCGATGCCGCCGATCCCCTCCGAGCCGGCGAGCATGCCCAGCCCGAGGAAGAGCAGCAGGCCGGGGATGCGAACCCGGTCGGCGAGCAGGGCGCCGAGGATGCCGACGGCGAGCAGGGCGCCGGCGACCAGGATCAGCTCGGCGTCGTGCCCGCTCATCGCCGTCCTACGCGCCCTCGTCCACCGCGGCGAGCTGCGCCTCGAGCGCCTCGCCGGAGCCGGCGACAGGGACGTCCTCGACGCGTTCGTGCGGCCGGCGGTAGATCGCGAAGAGCAGTGCGAGCAGCAGCCCCGCCGCGAGGGCGAAGCCGATCTCGACGCGGCGGAACTCGTCGCCGATCGGGGCCAGGAAGCACCAGGCGACGAAGACCGCCGCGCAGCCGATCCAGCGCGCCGACGCGCGCCGCACCTGGCCCTGCGCGACGCAGGCCTGGTTGATCGTGACCGAGGCCAGGTAGAGCCCCATGCCCGCGGTGACCAGGAGCAGCCCGCCGCGGTCGTACTCGAACTTGCTCGCTGAAGGCGAGCTGCATCAGCTGCGGGCCCGGCGGCGATCACGGCCAGGGCGACCACCGCGGTGAAGCCCGCGATCGCCAGAAGGACCATCCGCACCGAGCGCGTGGAACTCCGCCTCGCTGCCCGGCTCCTCGCTGCTGTGCAGCGCCGTCAGGTGGGGCAGGATGCTGGTCGAGACGGCCTGGAAGAGCTGCAGCGGGGCCCGGGCGATCATCAGCACGTTGAAGATGAAGCCTGCCGCCGCGGCGCCCTCGAGGCCGCGCACGATCAGCGGCCCGGCGTTGAGGAAGGCCTGCTCGCTGAACATGATCAGCAGGACCGCCGCGGCGAAGCCGGTGCCGTGCGTCAGCGAGAACTCCGGTGGCCGCGGTCCGTCCGCCTCTGACGGAGCTCCGGCGAGGGGGAGGCGGCCGCTCCGCGCCTGCCGCGCGAAGGCGAGCGGGGACGACCAGCAAGCTCAGCGAGGGGGCGGCGACGATGCCGATCGCGACGACCGACTGGCCGCTGGCAGGCCGACCGCGACGAGGACCGCGAAGAGGGTGCGGAAGACCGACTCGGAGAGGATCATCGCGGTGAAGAGGCCGAAGCGGCGGTGGCCGGCGAGGTAGCCGCGGGCGAAGTAGCTGGCGGCGTAGAAGAGGACCGCGCCGAGGAAGACCCAGTAGAGGGTCTCGTTGCCGCTCAGCAGGCCGTCCTGCGATCGGGCCGCGCAGGGCGAGGGCGACGACGGCGAAGGCCGCGGCCAGGCCGAGCTGGATCTTCGTCGCGACCAGGACCGGCTCGCGGACCGGCTCGCCGCTGCGCCAGGCGCTCGGAGATGTGGCGGGAGAGCAGCTGGTCGACCGGCCGGTAGAGCGTCGAGACGGTGATGAACACGGCCGACCAGAGGACGGTGATCTCGCCGTAGTCGGGCTTCGAGAGGACGTGCGAGGCGATGAAGAAGTAGACGTAGGTGATCGCGCCGGTCAGGCCGACGCCGATCGCGAGGAAGCTCGCCGTCTTGCCGTAGTCGGCCGTCGCCGAGCCGCCCCCGGCCGGTCTGCGTCCGGCGCCGGGCAACCTCTCTCGCAGGCCCATCAGCTGTCCCGGGTGGCGGGAGTCGTAGTGGGAGGGCTCGACCCCGAGCGCCAACTCGACCCGGCGCACCCGCTCGAAGACCCGCTGCGTCATCACCCGCTGGCCGGCGAGCAGGTCGCCGATCACGCCCAGCGCCAGCAGCTGCAGGGCGGCGATGAAGAGGACGGCGCCGAGGATCAGCGACTGGACGTGGCCGCTGCTGTCGCCGTTGAGGATCCAGTCGAACAGGAACGGCATCCAGGCGCCAAGCGCGAGCAGGCCGACGACGAGCCCGGCCGATGCGAACACCCGCAGCGGCTCGTAGCGGGCGTAGATGCGCAGGATCGAGAGGGCGTTGCGGCGAACGTAGGCGCCGGTCGTCCGGAAGAGGCGCGACTCGCGGGTCTGCGCGTTGACGCCGATCTCCGTCTGCCCGACCGCGACGAGCATCTTGCCCGCCTGGATCAGGCTCTCGAGCGTGTAGGTGAAGTTGTCGACGACGAGCAGGCCGAGCGCCGCCTCGCGGTTGTAGGCGCGGAAGCCCGAGGTGGTGTCGGCGATCGGGGTGCCGGAGAGCTTGCGCACGACCCAGCTGCCGACCCGCTGCAGAGCCTTCTTCGAGCCGGAGAAGTGGTCGATGCCGGCGACGTGGCGGTCGCCGACGACGATGTCGGCTTCGCCGGCGAGGATCGGCGCGACCAGCTTCGGCACGTCGGCGCCGCGGTACTGGTTGTCGGCGTCGGTGTTGACGACGATGTCGGCGCCGAGCTTCAGCGAGGCGTCGAGGCCCGCCTGGAAGGCGGCCGCGAGGCCCTTGTTGTTGGTCAGCCGGACGACGTGCTCGACCCCGTTCTCGCGCGCCACCTCGATCGTGCGGTCGGTCGAGCCGTCGTCGATCACGAGCAGCTCGACCTCGTCGATGCCCTCGATCCGGCGCGGCAGGTCGGCGATCGTCGCCGGCGAGCGTGCTCTCCTCGTTGAGGCAGGGGATCTGGACGATCAGCTTCACTGGCGCAGGAGGGTATCCCCGCGGCCCGATTGCACCCGGCGCGCGGGTCCTGTCGCGGCGGCATCCCCCATGTGCTCGGGCGCTTCGCGCCCTGCGCTATGGGGGACCCCCGCCGCCACGCCACCCGCGCGAGGGGAGGGAGCGCCGGCCCGGGAAACCCGCAGCGCCAGGAGTAAGATGGCGTTGATTGACTAGTCAATCGGTCCTATGGATCCCCAGCTGACCAGCACGGACAGGCAGCACCTTCGGCGGGCGCTGGAGCTGGCCGAGGGTGGGCGGGGGCGGGTCAGTCCGAACCCTCTGGTCGGGGCGGTGGTCGTGCGCGATGGTGCCGTGATCGGCGAGGGATTCCACGCCGAGCTCGGTGGCCTGCACGCGGAGCGCGCGGCGCTGGAGGACTGCCGGCGACGCGGGGAGGACCCCGCCGGGGCGACGATGTACGTGACGCTGGAGCCCTGCGCGCACGAGGGCCGCCAGCCGCCCTGCATCGAGGCGATCCTGGAGGCCGGGATCGGCCGGGTCGTGATCGGCTCCGACGATCCCTCCGAGAAGGCGGCCGGGCGCGGACCGGGAATCCTCCGCGACGGGGGGGTCGAGGTCGAGCTCGCGGCCGGCGAGGAGGCGACCGCCGCCCGCCTGCTCAACCAGCCGTTCCGCAAGCACGCGCGCACGGGCCTGCCCCTGGTCACCCTGAAGCTGGCGATGTCGCTCGACGGCTGCACGACCACGGCGCCCGGCGACTCGCCCTGGATCTCCGGCGAGCGCAGCCGCGCCCTCGTCCACCGCTGGCGCGCCGAATCCGACGCGATCGCGGTCGGCATCGGCACCGTCCTCGCCGACGACCCGCTGCTCACCGCCCGCGCCGATCCTTCCGGTGCGCCTTATGTACCTATAGGGGACAAAAAGAGCAGCGGAACGGGCTCCCGCCAGCCGGTTCGCGTCGTCTTCGACCGTCAGGCTCGCCTGCCGCTCGACTCCCGATTGCTCAGCACGCTTGACCAATCGCCGGTGCTGGTCGTGGCCTCTTCCGGGGCCGCACCCGACCGACTAGCCGCTCTGCGAGAGGCCGGCGCCGAGGTCGTCGGTCGCCGATTCCGATCGACGCCGCGCTCGCCGAGCTGGGACGGCGCGATGTCACCAGCCTCTTCCTCGAGGGCGGTGCGACGCTCGCCCGCGGATTCATCGACTCCGGCCAGGTCGACGAGGCACGCGTCTTCGTCGCCCCGATCCTGCTCGGCGGTGGGGCACGCCTGAAACCTCTGGACCCGAACGCCGAGGACACGCTGATCGCGACCAGATTCAAGGAGTGGTGATGTTCACCGGGCTGATCCAGGACGTCGGCACCGTCGAGTCGGTCGAGCGAGGCGACCAGGGCGCGCGCCTGCGAATCGCAACGGCGCTGGGGCCGCAGATCGCCGCAGGGCGACTCGGTCGCGGTCGACGGCATCTGCCTGACCGCCACGGCCGTCGACGCAGATGGCTTCGAGACCGAGGCGATGAACCAGACGCTCACCGTGACGGCGCTCGGCGGCCTCGACGCAGGCAGCCGCGGTCAACCTGGAGCTGGCGATGAGGCCTCGCGACCGGCTCGGCGGCCACATCGTCCAGGGACACGTCGACGGCCTGGGCGAGGTCGTCTCCGTCGAGGACGACGGGTTCGCCAAGCGCCTGCGCGTCGGCCTCGGACCGGAGCTCCTGCGCTACGTCATCGAGCAGGGGTCGGTCGCGCTGGCCGGGGTCAGCCTGACCGTCGCCGCGCTCGGCGAGGATTGGGTCGAGGTCTCGCTGATCCCCGAGACCCTGGAGCGGACCAACCTCGGCGAAGCGGAGGCGGGGCGCAAGATCAACGTCGAGTGCGACGTGGTCGCCAAGTACGTGGAGCGGATCGTGGGACCATTGGCAGGAAAGGAGCGGACGTGAGCCGTATGACCGAGGCGCCGAAGGCAGAGCCGGCAGAGGGCGGGACGGGCGAGAGCCCGTTCGCGACGATCGAGGAGGCGATCGAGGAGATCCGCCGCGGCCGCATGGTCGTCGTCTGCGACGGCGAGGATCGCGAGAACGAGGGCGACCTGGTCATGGCGGCGCAGTTCGCCACCCCCGAGGCGGTCAACTTCATGGCCAAGGAGGCGCGCGGCCTGATCTGCCTCGCCCTTACCGCGGAGCGCTGCGAGCAGCTCGGGCTCAAGCTGATGGCGGCGAAGAACGAGGCGCCGCTGCAGACCGCGTTCACGGTGACGATCGAGGCGGCCGGGGGGGTCAGCACCGGAATCTCGGCCCACGACCGAGCCCACACGATCCAGGTCGCGATCGACCCGAACTCCGGCCCCCGCGACATCGTCGTGCCCGGCCACATGTTCCCGCTGCGGGCGAAAGACGGCGGCGTGCTCGAGCGGACCGGCCACACCGAGGCCAGCATCGACCTGGCGCGGCTCGCCGGCCTGACGCCCGCCGGCGTGATCTGCGAGGTGATGAACGACGACGGCACGATGGCCCGCGTCCCCGACCTCGTCCCCTACTGCGAGAAGCACGGGCTGAAGATGGTCACCGTCGCCGACCTGATCGCCTACCGGCGCCGCACCGAGAAGCTGGTCGAGCGGGTCGTCGCGACCGCTCTGCCGACCGCCTTCGGCGACTTCTCTGCGGTCGGCTACCGCTCGCTGGTCGACGACAAACACCACGTCGCGATGGTCAAGGGCGAGGTCGCCGGCGCGAAGGACGTGCTGGTCCGCGTCCACAGCGAGTGCCTGACCGGCGACGTGTTCCACAGCATGCGCTGCGACTGCGGCGAGCAGCTCGAAGCGGCGCTCTCGATGATCGAGCGCGAGGGCCGCGGCGTCCTGCTCTACCTCTCCCAGGAGGGCCGCGGGATCGGCCTGCTCAACAAGCTGAGGGCCTACAAGCTCCAGGAGGAGGGGGCCGACACGGTCGAGGCCAACCTGAAGCTGGGCCTGCCGGCCGACCTGCGCGACTACGGGATCGGCGCGCAGATCCTCGGCGACCTCGGCCTGACCAGCATCCGCATCCTCACCAACAACCCGAAAAAGATCGTCGGCCTCGAGGGCTACGGGCTCTCCGTCAGCGAGCAGGTCCCGATCGAGGCGCCGCCCAACGTCCACAACGAGGCGTACCTGCGGGCCAAGCGCAGCAAGCTCGGCCACATCCTCCACCACCAGGGCCTGGCCCTCGACGAGGAGATGATCCACGACGAGGAAGAGCGCGACGCGGAGGCGCAGGGTGCCTGAGGACGGGGCCTTCCTCGAATCGTTCGAGGACGGCGATCGGCAGATCCTCTCCTCGCTGCGCTTCGCGGTCTGCGTCGGCCGCTTCTACGAGGACCTGGCGCAGCGGCTGCTGAAGGGGGCGGAGGAGGGCTTCGCCCTGGCCGGCGTGCCGGCGGGCTCGGTCAGCCAGGCCTCGGTGCCGGGCGCCTACGAGCTGCCCTTCGCGGCAAAGCTGCACGCGCAGAGCGGCGACTTCGCGGGCGTCGCCTGCCTCGGCGTCGTGATCCGCGGCGAGACCGACCACTACGACTTCGTCTGCGCCGAGGCCGCGCGCGGCATCCAGGACGTGCAGCTGGAGACCGGCGTCCCCTGCTCCTTCGGCGTGATCACCTGCGACACGATGGAGCAGGCCCTCGCCCGCGCCGGCGGCGGCAAGCGCGACCAGGGCCGCAACGCCGCCCTCACTGTCGCGAAGATGGCGCTGTTGCAGCGGCAGCTCGCCTAGATCGAAACCGCGTCGCGACTCGTTGGCTCGACCCCGCGTCCCGGAAGAGTGCAATCCTGTGAATGTTCTTGTCTGAGTGACAATACCTCTGAGGAGAGGATGAGCATGAAGACCGATTGTCCATCCGAGGTCGAGCTGCGAGATGCGGAAGCTCAACTGCCGAATCTGCTCGATTGCGTCGAGAGTGGCCACGCGATCTTGCTGAGCAGGGCTGGCGAGCCGGCAGCCATGTTGCTCCCGATTTCTAAGCGGCTAAGGCGCCACAATCTTGAGGGGAAGGTGTGGATACACCCGGAGACCGATTGGCCGAGCGGTCAAGTCGAGGAAATCTCTTATGGCTCTGTCGGGGACTTGGAGATCTCGAACTGAGCTTCTGTACCATGCACGACCCGATGGCCAAGGTGTGTCACAGCTGCGGCAAGGGACCGGCGTTCGGCCAGTCCCGGAGCCACTCGATGGTCGCCACCAAGCGACGCTTCGATCCGAACCTGCAGAAGGTCCGGATCGAGGAGCGCGGTCGCAAGCTGCGCACCTACGTCTGCACCCGGTGTCTGAAGGCCGGCAAGGTCACCAAGGCCGCCTAGCGCCCGCTTAGACTCGGGCTCTGAATGCCTGATCCCAGCATCGCGCGCTTCCGGCGCGTCGTCACGTCCGCGTACGCCTACCTGGACGAGCGCCGTCAGGAGGTCAACGACCTCAACGTCTTCCCGGTCGCCGACGGCGACACCGGCGACAACATGGCGATGACGATGCGCGCCGTGATGGAGGAGCTCGACCGGCTCGACGGCCGGGACGTCGACGAGGTCGGCCGCACCGAGCTGGTCCAGGCGCTCGCGCGGGCGGCGCTGCTCGGCGCCCGCGGCAACTCCGGGGTGATCCTCAGCCAGATCGTCCGCGGCGCCGCCGAGGAGCTGGCCAGCCGGCCCGGCGAGCTGATCGACCCGGTGCTCGTCGCCTCGGCCTTCGCCAGCGCCGCCGACGCCGCCTACGCCTCGGTCCGCGAGCCGGCCGAGGGGACGATGCTGACCGTCTTCCGCGAGATGGCCCACTCGATCGCCCGCCAGCTAGCGCACCTGGAGGCCGAGAAGCAGCGACTCGACCGCGGCGTCAGCGACGAGCAGCAGGACGCGGTGCTCGCCGAGGTGCTCGAGCAGGCGATCGCCGACGGCCAGCGGGCGGTCGAGCGGACCCCGGAGCAGCTGGAGGTGCTGCGCGAGTCGGGCGTGGTCGACGCCGGTGGCTACGGACTGGTCCTGATCATGGCCGGGGTCGTCGCCGGGCTGCGCGGCGGCAACGGCGACTCTCCCGAGGTCTCCCACCACGAGCCCCCCCGGGTCAGCCGGCCGCACCACGAGGACAGCCGCTACCGCTACTGCACGAACTTCATCGTCTCGGGGAAGGGCCTGCGAGCCCGCGACCACCTGCCCCGGCTCGAGGGCCTCGGCGACTCGGTCCTGGTCGTCGGCGACGAGGCGACGCTCAAGGTCCACGTCCACACCGACGAGCCGGAGGCCGCGGTCGCCCTGTTCGAGGGCGAGGCGGAGGTGACCAACCTCGACGTCGCCGACATGCGCGAGCAGGTGGCGGCGCGGCGGGCCCGGCTGGAGAGCGGCAGGACCGGCGTGCTGGCCGTCGCAGCCGGCGAGGGGCTGCAGCGCCTGTTCGCCGAGCTGGGCGCCCACGTGGTCGACGGCGGCGACACCCTGAACCCGTCGACCTACGAGCTGCTGGCCGGCATCCACGAGGTGGGGGCGGAGGAGGTGCTGGTCCTGCCCAGCTCCTCGAACGTGATCATGGCCGCCGAGCGCGCCTGCGAGCTCTCCGAGAAGCCCGCCCGCGTGGTGCCGGCGACATCGCAGCAGGCGAGCCTGCTCGCCCTGGTCGAGCTCGACGCCGACGCCTCGCTCGACGACAACGCCGAGCGGTTGGAGGGGGCGCTGGAGGGGGTCGCCTGCGGCGGCGTCGCCCCCGCCGCGCGCGACGACGCCCAGGGCCGCTTTCGCACGGGCGACGCGGTCGGCTTCGCGGGGGACGAGATCGTCGCCTGGGGCGGCGCCGGCTCGACCCTGGCGACAACCCTCGCACGCCTCGCGGAGGGCGCCGAGATCGTCACCGTCCTCGCCGGGGCCGAGGCGCCGATCCCCCTGGAGGAGATCGACACGCACGTCCCTGACGGCGTCGAGGTCGAGAGCCACGAGGGCGGCCAGCCGAGCTGGTGGTGGCTGCTCGCCGCCCAGTAGTGCGCTCGTTCGCCGGCGCTGCCGAGCTGACGCCCGAGCAGCTGCGCGAGGCCCCTATCCACTGGCCGCGTCCAAGCGTCTTGGAGGTTTCGCTGACCGCGCTGAAGGGGGTGGGTCCCAGCCTTGCCGAGGCGGCTGCGGACGCCGGCATCGCCACGATCGGCGACCTGCTCTTCCGCGTGCCGCACAGCCACCGCGACCGCACCGTCGTCCCCGTCGGCGATCTGGAGATCGGCAAGCAGGCCACCGTTCGAGTCGAGGTCCTCGCCGACCCGTCGCGCCCTTTCCGCCGCCGCGGCCTGAGCATCCTGACCGTCAAAGTCGGCGACGACTCCGGCTCCATACGTGCGACGTGGTTCAACCAGCCGTGGCTTGCTCGGAAACTGGCGGCCGGGACGCTTCTCCTCCTCACCGGCTCTCGGGACAAACGGGGTTTCCGGGTGTCGGAATACGAGATCCTGCCTCCCGCGGGTGGCGCGGGGGCGGGGGTCCCCCATAGCGCAGGGGGCGAAGCACCCGAGCACATGGGGGAGGGCCGCCGCGACAGGACCCGCGGGCCGGAGCGCCTCGTTCCCGTCCACCCGGCGACCGAGCAGCTGAAAGCGCAGCGGATTCGGCAATGGGTGGAGCAGGCGATCGAGTGGACGCCGAACGCGCTCGAGCCCCTTCCGGCGGAGATGCGGGCACGGCTGGGACTGTCCGGCGCAGGCGACGCGATCAAGGCGATGCACTTCCCGGACGGCCCTGAGGACGTGGAGCAGGCTCGACAGCGGCTGATCTTCGAAGAGCTGTTCCTCTACCAGGCGGTGCTGGCGACGCGGAAGCGGTCGCACAGGGCGGCCCGGCCGGCGCCGCGGTTCGGCAAGCCCGGAGCGCCGGTGAAGCGCTGGCTCGAATCGCTGCCCTTCGAGCCGACCTGGGACCAGCGCAACGCCTTCGGCGAGATCGACGCGGACCTGGAATCGGGCCAGCCGATGCAGCGCCTGCTGATGGGCGAGGTGGGGTCGGGCAAGACCGTCGTGGCGGTGTACGCGATGCTGCGCGCGCTCGAAGCCGGCTACCAGGCGGCGCTGATGGCGCCCACGGAGACCCTTGCCGAGCAGCACGCGCTCACCCTGGGCAGGCTGCTGGCGGAGGAGGCGACGCCGTTCGCCCTGCTGACCGGTGCCACGCCCGGTCCGGTCCGCAAGCAGGCGCTGAACCAGCTCGCCAGCGGCGAGCTGGGACTCATCCTGGGCACGCACGCGCTGATCGAGCCGACGGTCGAGTTCGCCCGACTCGGGCTCTGCGTCGTCGACGAGCAGCACCGCTTCGGCGTCCGGCAGCGCAAGGCGCTGGACTCGAAGGGCGTGCAGGGAATGGCCCCGCACGTCCTGCACATGACCGCGACGCCGATCCCGCGCACGCTCTCGTTGACCGCCTACGGCGACCTCGACACGACGGCCCTCCGCGAGCTGCCGGCCGGCCGGCAGCCGATCGAGACGAGGGTGGTCGAGGGCGACGAGCGACCCGCCGCCTACGAGTTCCTGCGCCGGCAGCTGCGCGCCGGGCGGCAGGCCTACGTCGTCTGCCCGCTGGTCGAGGAGTCCGAGAAGCTCCAGGGCAAGGCGGCCGAGGTCGAGGCCGAGCGACTGGCGGCCGGCGAGCTGGCCGGTTTCGCGGTCGGCGTCATCCACGGCCAGATGCCCTCGGCGCGCAAGGCGGCGGCGATGGAGGAGTTCGCCGGTGGAAGGCTCGACGTGCTCGTCGCCACCACCGTGATCGAGGTCGGGATCGACGTGCCCAACGCGACCGTGATGGTGATCGAGGGCGCCGAGCGCTACGGCGTCTCGCAGCTCCACCAGCTGCGCGGCCGCGTCGGTCGCGGCGAGCATGCCTCGCACTGCCTGCTGTTCCCCGAAGACGCGGGCGGGATGGCGCGGCGGCGCCTCAAGGCGATCGAGCGCGAGAGCGACGGGTTCGAGCTGGCCGAGATCGACCTCAGCCTGCGCGGCGAGGGCGAGGTGCTCGGCACCCGCCAGCACGGGCTGCCCGGCTTCGCCGTCGCTGAGCTTCCCGAGGACGCGGCCAGTCTGATCGCCGCCCGCGACGAGGTCCTCGCGCTGCTCGACCGGCACGGCTCGCTCGACGCGCCGGAGCTCGGGCCGCTGCTGGAGGCGGCGCGCCGGCGCTTCGGCGTCGCCGCCGCCGACCCGATACCACTCTGAGCATGCGGGTGATCGCGGGCGAGCTCAAAGGACGGTCCCTGGTCGCGCCGCGCGGCTGGAAGGTGCGGCCGACCTCCGACCGCGTCCGCGAGGCGGTCTTCTCGGCGCTCGGCGACGTGACCGGAGCGCGGGTCCTCGACCTCTACTGCGGCACCGGGGCGCTCGCGATCGAGGCGATCTCCCGGGGGGCCGCCGACGCCACCCTGGTCGACCGCGACACCCGGCCGGCGCTCGGCAACGTCGAACGGCTCGGGCTGGGCGCGCGGGTGGATCTGGTCCGCGGCGACGTCGCCCGCTGGGTCGCCGCCGCCGCCTCGGCCGATGCGCGGCGCTTCGATCTCGTCTTCGTCGACGCCCCCTATAGACTCGCCGACCGCGTGGGGCAGGAGCTCGACACCCATCTCCCCGGGCTGCTGGCGGCGGAGGGCCGAGCGATCGTCGAGAGCGGCGCGCGCCGGCCGCTTCGGATCGCCTCGCTCGAATGCGTGCGGCAGCGCCGCTACGGCGGCACCGACGTCTCCTTCTACGCTGCGCCCGAGGCGGGCTGATGGCGGAGCGAAACGGCACCGTGGTCTGCCCCGGCAGCTACGACCCCGTCACCAACGGTCACCTCGACATCATCACCCGCAGCTCCGAGGTCTTCGAGCGCGTCGTCGTCGGCATCGTCAACAACCCGATGCGCAAGGACAAGACCCTGTTCACCGCCGAGGAGCGCCGCGGGCTGATCGAAGAGGCGACGGCGAGCCTCGGCAACGTCGAGGCGCGGATCTTCTCCAACCTGCTGGTTGAGTTCGCGCGGGAACAGGGGGCGAGGGCGATCGTCAAGGGCCTGCGCGCGATCTCCGACTTCGAGTACGAGTTCGAGATGGCGCAGCTGAACCGCAAGCTCGACCCCGGGATCGAGAGCATCTACATGATCGCCTCGCCTCAGTACAGCTTCCTCTCCTCGACGGGGGTGAAGGAAATGGCGACCTTCGGCGGCGACGTCTCGGACCTCGTGCCGACTCCGGTCGCGGCCGCGATGGCAGGACGCCTGGGCGAGAGGTAGGCTTTCCAGCGCCGGGGACGTGGGCGAGAGCTTGCAGAAATCCCAGGAAATAACCGCCTCTTCCCCGAAATCTCCACTTACACGTAGGCTTACGACCTTCTCATGGACGTCCTTGTTCTCATAGACAAGCTGGACGACGTTGTCCACAACGCCCGGCCCGTGCCGCTCACGGACCAGGTGCGCGTGGATCGCGAGGAGATCTACGACCTCCTCGACCAGATGCGCGCGACGATCCCCGAGGAGATCAAGCAGGCGCGCTGGATCGTCAAGGAGCGCCAGGAGATGCTCGCCGAGGCCAAACGCGAGGCGGAGCGGATCGTGCGCGAGGCGCGCGAGCAGCAGGCCCGCCTGATCTCCGACGAGGAGGTCACCAAGCAGGCGGAGCGCGCGGCCGACGAGATCGTCGAGGACGCCCGCACGCGCGAGCGCGAGATCCGGCTCGGCGCCGAGGACTACGCCGACGAGATCCTCAACACGCTCGAGGTCAACCTCCAGAAGTTCCTCGCGGCCGTGCAGCGCGGCCGCGACCGGCTCGCCGGCCGTGAGGAAGAGCAGCCGGTCGCCGAGCTGGACGAGCAGGCGTAGCGCCTACTCGAGCTTCAGCTCCTTGAGCTTGTCCCAGCGGGGGTCGACGACCGCGTCGTGCTCGTGGTCCCCCGGGTCGGCGTCGTTCAGCGGCTCGCCGCAGACCGGGCAGAGGCCGGCGCAGTCGGGGCGGCAGAGGATCTGGGTCGGCAGGGTGAGCACGGCCGCGTCGTGCGCCCAGCGGGCCGCGTCGAGGCGGTCGTCGACCACGTAGGGGCTGCGCAGCTCTTCGTCGTCGGTGTTGGACTGGTCGACCTCCCGCGCGTCGACCTCCCGCTCCAGGACCGCCGGCTCCAGGCAGCGCATGCAGGGCCCCTCGATCCGCAGCGGGAAGCGCAGCCGGAAGGCGTACCCGTTGGTCGGCCGGGAGACGTCGAGCCTGGCATCGACCGCGTCGCTTGCCGGCGCGTAGGTCTGCCCGCCCAGGGCGAGTGGATCGAGCCGCACCGCGAGGTCGAGTCGCGTTCCCTCTCCGTGGGAGAGGAAGAGCCTCCCCAGCTCGATGGTCGTCGTGGTCCTCGATTTCGCCATGGTCGATCCTCCGCTCGGCCGCGACTACGATGGCACCTCCCGACGAGGTTACGGAATGGATCGATTCGACTGGACGCCAGACGAGTACTTGGAGCGCATCCGCGCCAAGATCCCGCGCTACGACGAGCTCCAGGAGCAGGCCGTCGCGGCGATTCCCTTCCCGCCCGAGCGGGTCCTGGAGCTCGGCATGGGAACCGGCGAGACGACGCGGCGGCTGATCGAGGCGTATCCCGACGCCTGGGTGATCGGTCTGGACTCCAGCCCTGACATGGTCTTTCGCGCCCGCCAGAGCTACGACGACGTGCAGCTGGCCCGCATGGAGGACCCGCTTCCCGACGGGCCGTGGGACCTCGTCATCTCGGTCCTCTCGGTCAACGACCTCAGCGACGAGCAGAAGCAGTCGCTGTTCCGTCGCCTGCGCGAGCAGGCGCGCTCGGTCGTGATCGGCGACGCCTTCGAGCCGCAGCAGCTGGAGAACCTCCTGTACTGGTCGGAGGGGGAGGTCACCTGGCAGGCTGACGGGCTGGCGGTGGTGCGCGCGACGTATTGAGCGGGCCCGGCCCCTCTCGCGACACGTTGCACTACCATTCCGCGACCGATGGCCGTCCCGAAGAAGAGAACTTCCAGCGCGCGGCGCGACAAGCGACGCGCCACGCACACGGCGGGCAAGGCGCGGCTGAACAGCTGCCCGAAATGCCACAGCCCGCGGCTGCCGCACCGGGTCTGCCCGACCTGCGGCACCTACAAGGGCCGTGAGGTGGTCGAGCACAAAGTGATCGACCCGACCACCGCAGCACCCGAATCCGAGTAGGAATGCCCGCCGCAGGCGGGATCGTCGTCGCTCTCGACGGATACGGGGCGGAGCAGGGATTCGACGTGCTGGCCGAGGGGGCGCGGATGGCTGCGGCCGACGGGATCCGGCTGCGGGTCTTCGGGCCGGCCGACGAGTTGGGCCTCGACCGCGAGGCGGGGATCGAGGTCGTGCTGACCCCCGAGTGGATCTCCAACGAGGAGGAGCCGGTGCCGGCGGTGCGGGCCAAGGAGGGCGCGTCGGTCGTGCTCGCCGCCCGCGAGGTGGCCGAGGGGCGGGCCGGGGCGATGGTCAGCCACGGCTCGACCGGGGCGACGATGGCCGCCGCGACCTTCGGCCTGCGCCGCATGCGCGGCGTGCAGCGTCCCGCCCTGGCGGTCCGCCTGCCGGTCCCCGGCAGGCCGGTGCTCTTCCTCGACGTCGGCGCCAACGTCGAGGTACGCGCGCAGCACCTCGTCCAGTTCGCCTACCTCGGCGCCGCCTTCAGTCAGGCGGTGCTGGGAGTCGACTCACCCCGTGTGGCGCTGCTCACGGTCGGCGAGGAGTCGGGCAAGGGCAGGGAGGAGACGGTCGCCGCGCACGCCCTGCTCGCTGAGGCCGAGGGAATCGAGTTCGCCGGCAACGTCGAGGGTGCCGACCTGCCGTCGGGAGCCGCCGACGTCGTCGTCACCGACGGCTTCACCGGCAACGTCGCGCTGAAGCTGATGGAGGGGACGGCACGCACGGTCGCCGGCGCGCTCGGCGACGCGGCGCGCTCCAACCCGCTCGCCGCCCTGGGCGGCCTGCTGATGCGCCCGGCGCTCGGTGGGCTGCGCCGCGAGCTGCGCCCGGACGCGACCGGGGGTGCGATCCTGCTCGGCCTGCGCGGCGTCGCGGTCGTCGGCCACGGCAGCGCCGGGGCGGAGGGAATCGCCAACGCGGTGCGGCTGGCAGCGCGTTGCGTCGAGCTGGACGCGGTCGGGCGCACCGCTGCCCTGCTCAGGGCCGGCGCGGCGACGCGCGGGCAGATGGCGGACGGCGTCGGCGCGTGATGGGAAGATGCAGCCAGCGATGACCCGCGACGAAGTGCTCAACCTTGTCCGCGACCACCTCGCCGAGGAGCTCGAAGTCGACGCCGGCTCGATCGGCGAGGCGACCCGGTTCAAGGACGACCTCGACGCCGACTCCCTCGACCTCTACGAGCTGGTGATGGAGCTGGAGGATCGATACGGCATCAAGGTCTCAGAGCAGGAGGCGGCGCGAATCGAGACGGTCGGGGACGCCGTCTCCTTCGTCGTGGAGCACGCTCCCGCGTGAGCGTCGCCGCGCTCGCGGAGCTCGTCGGCGACCTGCCGGACGACCTGCGCCGCCGCGCCCTCACACACTCCTCCTGGGCCGAGGAAGCCGAGTCCTACGAGCGGCTCGCCTACCTCGGCGACAGCGTCCTCGCCCTCGCCGTCGCGTCGGATCTCCACGAGCGCTTTCCCGAGATCGACGCCGGCGGACTGACCAAGATCCACAACCACGCCGTCAGCGGCGTCTCGTGCGCGGAGGTCGGCCGCGAGCTTGGCGTGCCCGAGATGCTGGCCGAGGCCGAGCCGGCTGCAGAGGACGCGATCCCGGCCGAGGCGCTGCTCGCGGGCTCGCGACCGCTGCCGGAGGCGACCGAGGCGCTGATCGGCGCCTGCTTCGTCGCCTTCGGCTTCGAGCGCACCTCGCGGGCGGTCGCGGCCGCCTTCGGGGAGCGGATCGAGCACGCGACCGAGGCCCGTGTAGACGCCAAGTCGACCCTGCAGGAGCTGCTCGCGCAGCGCAGGGCGCACGTAAGCTACGCGGTGGTCGCCGAATCGGGCCCGGCGCACGAGCGCACCTTCGAGGTCGAGGCGATCGTCGACGCCGAGGCGATCGGAAGGGGGCGGGGGCGGAGCAAGAAGGCGGCCGAGCAGATGGCGGCCGAGGAGGCGCTGGAGCGCCTCGGCGCGTGATGCGGTTCGCGTCCGACCGAGACGGGAGCCTTAGCGTTCGGAGCGAGACAGGAAGAGCATGTATCTGAGATCGATCGAGATGAAGGGGTTCAAGTCGTTCCCCGAGCGCACCCGGCTGGAGTTCTCGCCGGGCGTGAGCGTGATCGTCGGCCCGAACGGGTCGGGCAAGTCGAACATCACCGACGCGGTGCTCTGGGCGCTCGGCGAGCAGAGCCCGGGCGCGATCCGCGGCGCCTCGATGCAGGACGTGATTTCGGCCGGCGGCAAGGGCGTCGGCCAGCGCCGCGCCGCCGAGGTCGAGGTGACGATCGACAACGGCGAGGGCCGCGCCGCCAGCGAGCTCTCCGAGATCGCGATCCAGCGCCGCCTCGATCGCTCCGGCGACAGCGGCTACAGGCTGAACGGCGCCCGCTGCCGGCTGGTCGACGTAGTCGAGGTCCTCTCCGACACGAACCTCGGGCGCGAGATGCACTCGGTGATCAGCCAGGGCCGGGTCGAGTCGATCGTCCACTCCAAGCCGCGCGAGCGGCGGCTGCTGGTCGAGGAGGCAGCCGGGCTGGGCAAGCACCGCAAACGGCGCCGCCGGGCGGAGCTGAAGCTGCGCGCCGCGCGCGACAACCTCGATCGCGCGCTCGACGTCGAGCGCGAGGCGCGGGCGCATCTGCGACCGCTGAAGCGGCAGGCGCAGGCGGCGGAGATCGGCGCGCGGATCGAGCGCGAGGAGCTGGAGCTGCGCGGCCGCCTGGTGGCGGAGGAGCTGCGCTTCGGCGAGGACCGGGCCAAGGCAGCCCAGGAGGCGGCAGCGGCCGCCCGGGCAGAGCGGGCCAAGCTGGAGCAGCGGCTCGCCGAGGTGAGCGAGCGCCGGCGTGCCGCCGAGGAGCGCTTCGCCGCCCGGGACCGCGAGCGCACCGAGGCGTGGGGGGTGCTGACCAAGCTGCGCGGCGACCAGCAGCGGATCGCCGTGCGGGCGTCGAGCCTGACCGACCGCGAGTCCCAGATCGCCGCGGCGCTCGATTCGCTGCGGGCCGAGTTCGGACCGCTGACGCTCGACCTGGGGTCGACCGGCGGCGCGCCGGCCGAGCGCGCCCGCAAGCTGGAGGAGGAGCTGGCCGAGATCGACGCGGGCCTCTCCGGCGCCGCCGACGGCCTCGCCCGTGCGCGCTCCGAGGGGGCCGCCGAGTCCGAGCGCGAGGCGGGACTGAGCGCGATCCAAAGCGGCGCCGAGCGCGCGGTGCGCCATGCCCGCCGGGCCGAGGGACTGCTCGGCGAGCGCCACCGCGAGGCGCTGCGCGCGCGCGTCGCGGCCGGCGAGGAGCTGCTCGAAGACGTGCGCGCGGCCGCCGCCGCCGCGGCCCAGGCCGAAGCGGCGATCCGCGCCCGGGTCGAGCGGATCGAAGCGACCGTGGTCGGCGAGGAGGGAGATGGCGACGCGATCGCCGAGGAGATGCGCGCCTGCTCGCGCCAGGAGTCGGAGCTGCAGGTGGAGATGAAGGCCGCCTCGGACAAGCTGACCGCGGCCGAGGTCGAGGCGGCGCATCTCGGCGACCGACGTGCCGAGGCGGCGAAGGAGCTGGCGGCGATCGCCGAGCGGCTGGGCGAGGAGGTCGGTCCGGCCGAGCAGCCGCTCTCCGAGGAGGAGCGGGCGCAGATCGAGCGGCGGCTGGAGCGGCTGGAGCGCCGCCGCGCCCAGATCGGCCCCGTCAACCCGCTCGCCGAGCAGGAGTACGAGGAGGCGCGCGAGCACGTCGAGGCCCTGCAGGCCCAGCGCGAGGACACCGAGCGCGGCATGCGCGAGCTCGAGGCGCTGATCCGCGACGTCGACCGCGAGATCGAGCGCGCCTTCGAGCAGACCTTCGAGGCGACCGCGAAGAACTTCGAGGAGATGGTCGAGCACCTGTTCCCGGGCGGTCGGGGCCGCCTGCGGCGCGTCAGCCTGCACCCCGTCCGCGACGCGGCCGAGGAGCCCGACACGAGCGCCGTCGAGGCCGACGAGGAGGACGTGGAGGAGGGGGACGAAGAGCGGGAGGAGCTCGGCGTCGAGATCGAGGTGACGCCGGCCGGCAAGTCGACCCGCAAGCTCTCGCTGCTCTCCGGCGGCGAGAAGTCGCTGGTCGCGCTGGCCTTCGTCTTCGCGGTCTTCCTCGCCCGCCCGTGCCCCTTCTACATCCTCGACGAGGTCGAGGCCGCGCTCGACGACGCCAACATCGACCGCTTCCTGCAGCTGATCCGGCGCTTCTCGGGCCGCGCCCAGTTCGTCATCGTCACCCACCAGAAACGGACGATGGACGCCGCCGACGTGCTCTACGGCGTGACGATGGGCGGCGACGGCGTCACCCGGGTCGTCTCCCGCCGCCTGCCGCGCGAAGAAGGGGAAGGTGGGGAGTCGGCCGACGCCGATGACCGGCGCGCCCCGGTCGAGACCCCGCCGCCGTTCGCGGGCCTCGCGTCCGGCGAAGACTCGTCCCACGTTTTACATCCCAGGGACGTCGAAGGTGAGCCGGTTCCCGGTGTGCTGGGCGAGAAGTCGCCGGCAGAGCCCGACGGCCCCGGCAACTCGGCCGCGGCCGCCTAGTCTTACCCGCCTATGTCCACGACCTGGCGGGAGATCCTCGACCTCGGCACGCGCGAGGCGGCGCCGCCTCCGGCCGACGGCGAGCCCGAGGCCGCGCGCCGCGGTGTCTTCCGCCGCCTGCGCGAGAGCCTCTCGAAGAGCCGCCAGGCGCTGGTCGAGGAGATCTCGTCCAGCCTCTTCGACCGGATCGACGAGGAGACCTGGGAGCGCCTGGAGGAGGCGCTGATCCTCGCCGACGTGGGCGCGCCGACGACGGCGGAGGTGGTCGAGCGGCTCGAGCAGGAGGTGGACTCCGGCGCGGTGCCGGCCGACGGCGAGGCCGTCCGCGAGCGCCTGATCGAGATCCTCGCCGAGGTCGCGTCGGCGGGCCGCGCACCGATCGACCTCAGCGGCGAGCCGGCCGTGCTGCTGATGGTCGGCGTCAACGGGACCGGCAAGACGACGACGATCGGCAAGATCGCCTGGCACCTCTCGAAGGAGTTCGGCCTGTCGGTGGTCCTCGCCGCCGGCGATACCTACCGGGCCGCCGCGGCCGAGCAGCTGGCCGAGTGGGCGGAGCGAGCGGGGGCCGAACTGATCCGCTCCGAGGAGGGCGGCGATCCCGGCGCCGTCGCCTTCGACGCGATCTCCGCCGCACGGGCACGCGGCGCCGACGTGGTGATCGTCGACACCGCCGGCCGACTGCACACGCAGGCCGACCTGATGGACGAGCTGGCCAAGGTGCGCCGGGTGATCGCCAAGCAGATGCCCGAGGCGCCGCACGAGACGCTGATCTCGATCGACGCGACGACCGGCCAGAACGGCCTCCGCCAGGCCAAGGTCTTCGCCGACGCGGCCGAGGTCGACGGCGTCGTCTTGACCAAGCTCGACGGCACCGCCAAGGGCGGCGTGGTGCTGGCGATCGGCAACGAGCTGGGCATCCCGGTGAAGCTGATCGGCACCGGCGAGACGCTGGAGGACCTGCGCCCCTTCGACCCGACCGACTTCGCGCGGGCGCTGCTCGCCGAGTGATCCCACCCGGCGCGAGCCCCCTCTAAGCTGGGCAGCCGTGTTCGACCAGCTCTCAGACCGGCTGCAGGCGACCCTCTCCGACGTCCGCTCGCGCGGCAAGCTCGGCGAGTCCGACGTCGACGCGGCGATGCGCGAGATCCGCCTCGCCCTGCTCGAGGCCGACGTCAACTTCAAGGTCGTCAAAGCGTTCACCGGGACGCTGAAGGAGCGCTGCCTCGGCTCCGAGGTGCTCGAGAGCCTCGATCCCGGCCAGCAGGTGATCAAGATCGTCAACGAGGAGCTGACCGCGCTGATGGGCGGGGCCGGGCGCGACCTCGCCTTCGCTTCGAACGGGCCGACCGTGATCCTGATGGCCGGCCTGCAGGGCTCGGGCAAGACGACGGCCTGCGCGAAGCTCGCCCGTCACCTCGGCGAGTCGGGCAAGGACGTGGCCCTGGCCGCCTGCGACGTCTACCGACCCGCTGCCGTGGACCAGCTGGTCACGGTGGGCAAGCGCGCCCGCGCCCACGTCTACGAGCAGGGGACCGAGCGCGACCCGGTCGACATCGCCGCCTGGGCGCTCGACCGGGCGCGCGCCGACGGCCGCGACGCGCTGATTGTCGACACCGCCGGCCGCCTGCACGTGGACGAGGATCTGATGGCCGAGCTGGCCCGAATCCGCAAGAAGACCAGACCGCACGACGTGCTCCTCGTCGTCGACGCGATGACCGGCCAGGACGCGGTCGGCGTTGCCGAATCGTTCAGCGAGGCTGCCGAGTTCGACGGGGTCGTGATGACCAAGCTCGACGGCGACGCGCGCGGCGGCGCCGCCCTCTCGGTCAAGGCGGTGACCGGCAAGCCGATCCTCTTCGCCTCGACCGGCGAGAAGCTCGACGCCTTCGAGCGCTTCCACCCCGACCGGATGGCCTCGCGCATCCTCGGCATGGGCGACGTGCTCAGCCTGATCGAGAAAGCCGAGCAGCAGGTCGACGAGCAGCAGGTCGAGGACCTGCAGAAGAAACTGGAAAGCGATCGCTTCACGCTCGAGGACTTCCTCCAGCAGATGCGGCAGGTCCGCAAGATGGGCCCGCTCAGCGGGCTGATCGGGATGATCCCCGGGATGGGCGCGATGAAGCAGCTGAAGGGCGCCGACGTGGACGAGGGGCAGCTCGACCGGGTCGAGGCGATCATCCTCTCGATGACGCCGATGGAGCGCGCCAACCCGGACATCATCAAGGGCTCCCGACGCAAGCGGATCGCCAACGGCTCGGGGACGAAAGTGCAGCAGGTGAATCAGCTGATCAAGCAGTTCGACCAGATGCGCAAGCTGATGCGCCAGATGGTCTCCGGCAAGATGCCCGATCCACAGCAGCTGCTCCAGATGCAGCAGGGGGGCGCCCCGCGCCCGAGGGTGCGCAGGCGCTGATCCTCGTCAAACCGGCATGTCCTCCGCTTTCGCGTGCGGGCATGCCGGGCTTGGTCCTGTAACCTCCCGCGCTGCCTATGGCCGTGCGAATCAGACTCAGAAGGGTGGGTTCCAAGAAGAACCCGATCTGGCGGATCGTCGTCGCCGACAAACGCTCGCCGCGCGACGGGCGGACGATCGAGACGATCGGCCAGTACAACCCGCAGACGGAGCCCTCGACGATCGAGCTCGACGAGGAGCGCGCCCGCCACTGGCTCGACCACGGCGCCCAGCCGTCGGAGAGCGTCGCGAACCTGCTGCGCGCCAAGGGCATCCCGGCCTCCGGCAGCTAGCAGATGGCCATCTGCCGATGACGGAGCTGCTCGAGTTCCTCGTCAGGGCGCTGGTCGAGGACCCGGAGGCGGTCGTGGTCGAGGAGCTCGAAGAGGACGGCGCGCTCGTCTACGAGATCAGCGTCGCCGACGACGACCTCGGCCGGGTGATCGGCAAAGGGGGCCGCGTCGCCAACGCGATCCGCACCGTCGCCAAGGCGGCCGCCGTGCGCCTCGACCGCAAGGTGATCGTCGACATCCTCGATTGAGGCGCGGGGCGCGTCCTTGAAGCTCGACATCTTCAGCCTGTTTCCGGAGGCCTTCGACTGGTTCCGGTCGCAGCGCTCGGTCCAAAACGCGCTCGGCCAGGGGAACGAGCTGCGGTTGTTCGACTACCGGGAGACGACGCCGCTCGGGGCGGGGCAGGTGGACGACGCGCCCTACGGCGGCGGGGCGGGGATGGTGCTGCGGGTCGACGTCGTCGATGCCGCGCTGCGGGCCGCCTACGCCAACGATGAGAACCCGCGGGTGGTGCTGCTCTCGCCGACCGGCCGGCTGCTCGACGACGAGCTGGCCGACGAGCTGACCCGGGAGCCGCACGTCGCGCTGCTCTGCGGGCGCTACGAGGGCTTCGACGAGCGCGTCCACGAGCACCTCGCCGACGACGAGGTCTCGATCGGCCGCTACGTGCTGGCCGGCGGCGAGCTGCCGGCGATGGTGCTCGCCGACGTCGTGATGCGCAAGCTCCCCGGCGCGCTCGGGCACGAGCAGAGCGCCGTCGAGGAGTCGTTCAGCCGCGTGCTGGAGGGCGCGCCGGAGTACCCCCACTACACGCGGCCCGCGACCTACCGCGGCTGGGGCGTCCCGGACGTGCTGCTCTCCGGCGACCACGAGCGCGTGCGCCGCTGGCGGGCCGAGCAGAGCCGGGCCCGCGCCGAGCAGCTCGAAAAGAACGCCGAGTAGGTACGATTCCGCCACCGCGCGGCGCCTCGCACCCGGCTCCGGCGGTTTTTTCTCGCAATGAGCTCCGTAATCGACAGCATCGAGCGACGCCAGCAGAGGCAGGGGCTTCCGTCCTTCGCCCCGGGCGACCGCGTGCGCGTCCACTTCCAGGTGGTCGAGGGCAACCGCCGCCGCACCCAGGTCTTCGAGGGCATCGTGCTGCGCCGTCAGGGCTCGGGCGCCCGCGAGACCTTCACGGTCCGCAAGCAGTCCTTCGGCGTCGGCGTGGAGCGGACCTTTCCCCTGCACTCGCCGAAGATCGAGAAGCTGGAGATCGCGGCGCGCGGCGACGTGCGCCGGGCCAAGCTCTACTACCTGCGCGGCCGCGTCGGCAAGGCGGCGCGGGTCGCCGAGCGGCGGTGGGGGATCGACGACGAGCTGATCTCGGCGCCGGCTCCTCCGGAGCCTGAGCCCGAGACGTCTGAGACCGCGGGTCCTGTCATGGACGAGGGCACCTCGTCCTCGCAGGCTGCGGGCGAGGAGCCCTCATCCGCGCCACCCGCGGACGCAGCGTCTGAGGAACAGCCTCAGGACGAGGCGGCCGAGGAGCAAGCTGAGCCCGAGACGGAGGAGTCCGGCGACGCGCCGGCCGCGGAGCAGGAAGCTGAGGAGCCCGCTGCGGATGGCGCAGAGACTGCGGAGCCCGACGCCGCTGCGGAGGAGCCTGCTGCCGAGGCGCAGGACGAGGCGGAGGCAGACGAGCCTTCTGCTGAGCAGGGCGAGTCCGATGCCGAGCCGGAGGCGGCTGCCGAGGAGTCCGGCGACTCCGGCGATAGCAAAGCCTGAAATCGCTGATCCCCAAGCCGGAGACGCGGGCCGGCGGGTTCGTCGAGCTCGTCGTCATCGTTGCCCTGGCGCTGGCCCTGGCGCTGGCGATCCAGGCCTGGCTGGTCAAGCCGTACCAGATCCCCTCGCAGTCGATGGAGCCGACGCTCGACGTCGGTCAGCGGGTCCTGGTCAACCGCTTCCTCTACCACTTCACCGACCCGGGCATCGGCGACATCGTCGTCTTCCATCCGCCCGCCGGCGCCGACCGCGGCACCGAATGCGGTGCGCCGCACTCGCCGCGGCAGGCCTGCCCGCAGCCGACCCCGGACCGCTCGGACCAGAACTTCATCAAGCGAATCGTCGCCGGGCCGGGGGACAGGCTGAGCATCCGCAACGGGCATCCGGTCGTCAACGGGGTGGAGGTGACCGACGAGCCCTTCACCAACCCCTGCGGGGTAGGCGGAGCCTGCAATTTGCCGAGACCGATCGTCGTTCCACCGGGTCATTGGTTCATGATGGGCGACAACCGTGGGGCGAGCCAAGACAGCCGTTTCTGGGGCCCCGTCCCCCGCGAGTGGATCATCGGCAAGGCCTTCGCCACCTACTGGCCGCTCGACCGCATCGGCATCTTCTAAGGGCACGAAGGCGCACCGCCGCCGGCTGGCTCGCTCGCGCCGGCTGTTCTCCTTCGACCGGGGCCTCGGGGCGCGGTTCGTCGCCGGCGCGGACGAGGCGGGGCGGGGCTGCCTGGCGGGGCCGCTCGTCGCCGCCGCCGTCCTGATCGACTACGAGACGCTCACGTACGCAGACCGGCGCGCGCTCGCCGGCCTGCACGACTCCAAGCAGATGAAGCCGGAGCGGCGCGAGGAGCTATACCCGGCGGTGCTGCGCGCGGCGACGCGGGTCTGCGTGACCGTGCGCTGCGTGCGGGGGATCGACGCCCGCGGCCTGCACGTGACCAACATCGAAGCGCTCTCCTGCGCGCTGGAGCGGCTGGCGCCGGACGAGGAGGCGATCTGCCTGGTCGACGGCTTCTCGCTGCGCGACTGCCCGATCCCGCACCGCGCGCGTCGTCGAAGGCGACGGCACAAGCGCCGCGATCGCGGCCGCCTCGGTGATCGCCAAGGTGAGCCGCGACCGCTACATGCACGGCGCCGCCGACACACACCCCGGCTGGGGCTTCGACGAGCACGTCGGCTACTCGACCCCCGAGCACCGCGCCGCGATCGAGCGGATCGGGATCTCCCCGCTGCACCGCCGCTCGTTCGACTCCGTGGCCTACAGCCAGCTGGAGCTCACCGGCTAGCAGGACGCGGTTCACCTTTTACAGCTGGGGGATGTCAAAGGTGAGCCGGATCTTCAGAAGGCGCCGCGCAGGTGCTCGATGCGGAGCAGTCGCCGGTTCGGTCGAAGGTGACGCCCACCGCGTCGAAGCGGATGTCCCGATAGCGGCGGAGGCCGCGCCGCTCGCTCATCCAGGCGGTCGCGAGACGGCGGACGCGCTGCTGCTTGCGCCTGTCGATCGCGAGGATCGGGCGCTCCGGGCCGAAGCTGGAACCCGACCGCCCGGCCTTGACCTCGACGAAGACGAGTGCGTCGCCGTCGAAGGCGACGATGTCGAGCTCGCCGTAGCGGGTGCGCGCGTTGCGCTCGACGATCTCCCAGCCGGCGGCCGCGAGGCGGGCGGCGACCATCTCCTCGGCTCGCTGTCCCAGGCGCTGTCTCTGCACTGTCATCGGCCGCGAAGCTAGGCGACCGGGCGCCCGTTTGCCTTCGGTCACAAAGCCGGTTCGAAGAAATTGAGATCAGCGCGCCACACGCGCGTCGCGACCGGCGAGGGTCCCTGCCATGCTCGCAACGGCGCGCACCTTCACCCTCGACGGCATCGCCGCCCGCCCGGTGCGGGTCGAGGTCGACGTGCACCGCGGGCTGCCGGCCTTCTCGGTCGTCGGCCTGCCCGACACCGCCGTCCGGGAGGCCCGCGAGCGGGTGCGGGCGGCGCTGGCCAACTGCGGCTTCGAGTTCCCGCTGCGGCGGATCGTCGCCAACCTGGCGCCTGCCAGCCTGCGCAAGGCCGGGCCGGGGCTCGACCTGCCGATCGCCGTCGCCCTGCTGGTCGCCTCCGGGCAGTTGAGCTGGGATGCGCTGCCGCGGCTCGCAATGGTCGGCGAGCTGGCGCTCGACGGCTCCGTGCGGGCGGTCGACGGTGTCCTGGCGATCGCCGAGGCGGCGCGCGAGCGTGGGGCGGAGGCGGTCGTCGTGCCCGCGGCGAACGGGCCGGAGGCGGCGTTGGCAGGCGGTATCGACGTGATCCCGCTCGACAGCCTGGCCGACGTGACCGCCCTGGCGGCGGGTGAGGGAGCGCCCGAGCGCCCCGACCCGTTGCCGCTGCTGCTCGCGCCCCCGGAGGGCGGGCCGGACCTGGCCGACCTGCGCGGCCAGCCTCACCTGCGCTACGCGCTCGAGGTCGCCGCCGCAGGGGGCCACAGCCTGCTGATGGTCGGCCCGCCCGGCGCCGGCAAGTCGCTCGCCGCGAGCCGGCTTCCCTCGATCCTTCCGCCGCTGGCGGTGTCCGAGGCGCTCGAGGTCGCCCGGATCGCCAGCGCCTGCGGGCGGCTCGACGGCGAGCGGGTCGGCGGCAGGCCGTTCCGCTCGCCCCACCACACGATCAGCCCGGCCGGCCTGGTCGGCGGCGGCAACCCGCCGCGGCCGGGGGAGGCGACGCTCGCCCATCGCGGCGTCCTCTTCCTCGACGAGCTGTGCGAGTTCCGGCGCGACACGCTGGAGGCGCTGCGGGCGCCGCTGGAGACCGGCTGGATCTCGATCTCGCGGGTCGGGCAAAGCCGCCGCCTGCCCTGCCGCTTCATGCTCGTTGCGGCGGCGAACCCATGTCCATGCGGGCGGGGCGAGAGCGACCCCGAGTGCAACTGCTCGCCGCTCGACGTGCGGCGCTACCAGGGCCGGCTGAGTGGAGCGCTGGCCGACCGGATCGACATCCTCGCGGCGATCCGGCAACCGGGCGCCGCGTGAGATCGGAGGGCCGCCGGGCGAGCCCTCGGCGGCGGTTCGCGAGCGGGTCTGCGCGGCCCGCGAGCTCCAGGAGCGACGCCTCGGCCCGGGCCGAGGCAACGCGGAGATGACGCCGAGCGAGGTCCGCGAGTGCGTCCTGGCCGACGGTGCGGCGGCCCTGCTGGCGGACGCGTACGCGCGGCGGCGGCTGAGCGGACGGGCGCACGACCGCGTGCTGCGCGTGGCACGCACGGTCGCCGACCTGGCCGGAGCGGAGGCGATCGAGCGCGAGCAGATGGCCCAGGCGCTTCAGCTGAGGAGGCGCGACCGTGATTAGCCCGCTGCCCTCCGCCTGCCCCGATTGCCTGCGGCGCGCCCGGCTGCTCGCCCACCTGGCCCCGTACATCGAGAAGGTCGCCACGGGCAGGCCCGGATCGCGTGCGCCCGAACTCCTGCGGCTCGCCAACGAGGATCTCGCCGAGACGGTCGCTCCGCGAGTCGCGGTGCAGGTCCTGAGCCAGGTCGAGGCAACGCCCGAGCGGCGCCTGGCAGACGACCTGGATGCGGCCGGCTGCTGGGCGTGCTGCCGCCACGACGCGCTCTACCCCGCCGGATTGGAGGACGCCTCCGACGCGCCCTGGGCCCTGATCGGCCGGGGCGATCCGGCGCACCTGCTCAGCCTGGAGCCCGCCGCCGCGGTGACGATCGTCGGGGCGCGGCGCTCCTCCTCGTACGGTCGCGAGGTTGCCCGTGAGCTCGGCCGTGAGCTGGCCCTCGCCGGTCTGATCGTCGTCAGCGGGCTCGCCTTCGGCGTCGACGCGTGCGCGCACCGGGGCGCCCTGGAAACCGGACGGACGATCGCCGTGCTGGGCTGCGGGCCCGACGTCGCATACCCGGCCGCGAACCGCTCGCTCTGGCGGCAGATCTGCGAAACGGGCCTGGTGCTGTCCGAGCTGCCGCCCGGCACGGGCGCGTGGAAGTGGACTTTCCCGGCGCGCAACCGGATCATGGCCGCGCTGGCCGAGATGACGATCGTGGTCGAGGCGGCCGAGCGCTCCGGCTCCCTGATCACCGCGGATCTCGCCGCCGACCTGGGCCGCGACCTGGGGGCGGTGCCCGGACCGGTCGGCTCGCGCCTCTCGGCCGGCCCCAACAACCTGCTCGCGGGCGGCGCCTGCGTCGTCCGCGACGCCCAGGACGTGCTCGACGCGGTATTGGGAGCCGGGGTGCGGCGAATCGAGCGGACGGGTCCGGCGCTGGCGGCGTTGCCGCTTGCAGCGCTCGAGGCGGTCGAGCGAGGAGCTGACACCTGCGACGCAGTTGCAGCCGAGCTGGGGCTCGGCGGCGGGGACGCAGCGGCAGCCCTCGCCGACCTCGAGGCGTCGGGTTACGTGACCTGCTCGCTCGTCGGCGTCTACACCCGCACGAATCTGAGACCGCAAACCGACAACTAGGCTGGAGAGACATGAACGACAAGGTCAGGAACGACAAACGCATTCCCACCGTCCTATCGATCGCCGGCTCGGATTCGGGGGGCGGCGCCGGCATCCAGGCGGACCTCAAGGCTTTCGCGCGCTGCGGCGTCCATGGCACCACGGCGATAACGGCGATCACGGCACAGAACACGATTGGGGTCGACTTGGTCGAGTCCGTCTCGCCGGAGGCGATCATCGCCCAGATTTCAGCCGTGGCCGAGGACATCGGCGTCGATGCGGTCAAGGTCGGAATGGTCGGCACGGCGCAGGCGATCGAGGCTGTCGTCGCCTGCCTGGCGTTGATGGTCGACGTGGACGTGCCGATCGTGGTCGATCCCGTGATGGTCGCCGAGAGCGGTGCGTCACTGCTCGATCCCGAGGCGCAGGAAGCGCTCGTCATCCGGCTGCTGCCGATGGCCACGGTCGTCACGCCGAACATCCCCGAGGCCCGCCGGCTCAGCGGCGCCGGTGAGAACGATTCGCAGGAGGACCTTGCCCGTGAGGTCCTCGCCCTCGGCCCCCAAGCCGTCGTCGTCACCGGCGGCCACAGCGAGCGGATCGTCGACCTGTTCTACGACGGATCGGAAGCTGCGGCGATCGAGGGGGAGCGCTACCCCGACGGCGCCTCGCACGGCTCGGGCTGCACCCACTCTTCTGCTCTGGCGGCGTTCCTGGCCCATGGCCTGAGTCCGCTCGAGGCGGCGCGAGAAGCGCGCCAGGTCGCCTCCGCCGCCGTTGCCGCCGGCCTGCACGGCATCGGCGCCGGGGCCGGTCCGGTCGACGCACTCGATCTCGCCGGCAGGCAGCCGGATCGCAGCGGCGACTAGATTCCAGGCATGAGCTCGAACGGCAGCACCGCGACCGGACTTCCCCGCCCTCGCTCCAGCGTCGTCTTCGACGGGCCGGAGCGGGCAGCGGCGCGCGCCTACATGAAGGGGATCGGCTTCGACGACGACGCGCTCAGCCGACCGACGATCGGGATCGCCAACACCTGGATCGAGGCGATGCCATGCAACTTCCACCTGCGCGGGCTGGCCGAGCACATCAAAGAGGGGGTTCGGGCCGCCGGGGGCACGCCGATGGAGTTCAACACGGTCGCGATCTCGGACGGGATCACGATGGGGACCGAGGGGATGAAGACCTCGCTGGTCAGCCGGGAGGTGATCGCCGACTCGATCGAGCTGACCGCGCGCGGCTACCAGTTCGACGCGATCGTCGCGCTGTCGGCGTGCGACAAGACGATCCCCGGCTGCGTGATGGCCCTGGCCCGCCTCGACATCCCCTCGCTGATGCTCTACGGCGGCTCGATCGCGCCCGGGCGCTGGCACGACCGCGACGTGACGATCCTCGACGTCTTCGAGGCGATCGGCGCCCACGCCGCCGGCGACATGAGCGACGAGGAACTGCACGAGCTGGAGGGTGTCGCCAGCCCCGGCGCCGGCGCCTGCGGCGGGCAGTTCACCGCCAACACGATGGCCTGCGCATTCGAGGCGCTCGGGATCAGCCCGAGCGGCTCGGCGATGGTCCCCGCCGAAGACGACGAGAAGGACACGGTCGCCGAGAAGATCGGCGAGATGGCGATGCGGGTGCTGGTCGAGGACCTGCGCCCGAGCCGGGTGATCACCCGCGAGTCGCTGGAGAACGCGATCGCCTGCGCCTGCGCCTCGGGCGGCTCGACCAACGTCGTGCTCCACCTCCTCGCCGTCGCGCGCGAGGCCGGCGTCGAGCTGGACATCGACGACTTCGAGCGGATCTCGCGGCAGACGCCGCTGCTCGCCGACCTGAAGCCGGGCGGGCGCTTCGTCGCGACCGACCTCTACCGGGCCGGCGGGGTGCCGCTGGTCCTTCAGCGCCTGGCGCAGGCGGGCATCCTGCACGGCGATGCGATCACGGTCAGCGGCCGCACGATCGGCGAAGAGGCGGCGGTGGCGTCCGAGCTCGACGGACAGGAGGTCGTCCGCTCGCTCGCCGACCCGCTCAAGGCCGAAGGAGGCCTGGCGATCCTGCGCGGCAACCTCGCGCCGGAGGGGGCGGTGGTCAAGCTGGCCGGCACCGAGCGCCGCAAGCAGGTCGGCCCCGCGCGCGTCTTCGAGTCCGAGGAGGAATGCTTCGGGGCCGTCAAGGAGCAGCGAATCCAGCCCGGCGACATCGCCGTGATCCGCAACGAGGGACCCGCGGGCGGTCCAGGGATGCGCGAGATGCTGCAGGTGACGGCGGCGATCGTCGGCGAGGGGCTCGGCGAGGAGGTCGCTCTGCTCACCGATGGCCGGTTCTCCGGGGCCACCCGCGGCCTGATGGCGGGCCACGTGGCTCCCGAGGCGGTCAAGGGCGGTCCGATCGCGGCCGTCCGCGAGGGCGACGAGATCAGCTTCGACGTCGAGGCGCGCCGCCTCGACGTGGCTCTCTCCGACGAGGAGATCGCAAAGCGGGTCGCGGAATACGACGCACCCGAGCCCGCCTACCGCAGCGGCGTGATGGCCAAGTACGCGGCGACCGTCAGCTCGGCGTCCGCGGGCGCGGTAACCGGTTAGCCCTCAGCGTTCGCTAGCCCGCCACCAGCGGCTGCTGTTCGGCGACGAAGCCCTCGACGAGTGAGTTGAAGCGCGCCGGGCGCTCCATCTGCGGCACGTGCCCGGTGCGCTCGAAGATCTCCAGCCGCGAGCCGTCGATCAGGCGGTGGTAGCCGATCGCCGCGTCGACCGGCACGATTTGGTCGCTGAGCCCCCAGACGACGAGCGTCGGGATCTCGATCTCCGGCAGCCGGTGACGGGTGTCGTAACCGGCGATGGCACGGGTCGCGTCCCCGAACCCGGCCGCCCGCACGCTCGGGTGAATCTGCTCGGCAAGCAGCTCGGGCCGGACGCGATTCGGATAGCGGAAGACCCTGCCGAAGGCGAGCTTGCGCGCGCGTGGTCGCCGCACCCAGTGTTCGCGCGCCCCCGCGAAGAACGGGATGGTCGCCTCGAAGGTCTTGAGGGCCGCCTCGGCCCGCCGGCCTTCGGCCTCGGCGAAGCTGATCCCGGCGGCGGAGACGAGGACGAGGCGGTCGAAGCGCGCTGGATCTTCGATCACCGCCTCGGTCGAGACGAACCCGCCCATCGAGTTGCCGACGATCGCCGCGACCCGGTCGAGCTCGAGCTTCTCGCAGAAGTCGTGGATCAGCTGTCCGTAGGCCGGCATGTCGATCGTCCACGACGGCATCGGGCTGTCGCCGAAGCCGGGCAGGTCGAGCGCGATGACGCGGTGCGAGCGGGCGAAGTGGGGCAGGTTCTCGAGCCAGTTGCGCCAGCAGCCGGCGAGGCCGTGGACGAAGAGGATCGGCTCGCCCTCGCCGAGGTCGACGTAGTTGACCTCGGCCCCCGGCAGCTCGACCCGGCGCAGGTGCTCGCGCCAGTCGATCTCCAGCCACTCGGGCTCGGGATTGCCGTAGTCGGCCGCCGGGAAGACGGCCGGCTCGGTCGTGGTCAGCTCAGGCATAGCCCATCCTTTCGAGGATCGGTATCTCGCGGATCTGCGGCGGTTGGAGATGGTCCCAGAGAATCCCCCGCGGGCGCTCGAACTGGCGCTCGACCTCGATCACGGCGCGCGGCGTCGCGATCACGTCGACGGGCAGGTCGTGCGCGGTGACCATCAGGTGGCGCCGCACGATCTGGATCGGGTGCACGGTCGTCGCGACGGTGGTGTGGCCGTCGATCTTGCCGGCGTCGATCAGGACGCCGTACTCCAGGTCCGAGTAGCCGCCGCCCTTGCCGATCCGGGCGCCGCTGAGGTTGACGGCGACCGATCCGCAGAGGACGAAGTCGATCTCCGGCAGGTCGTCGAGCGCGACGACGCGGCCGTGCTTGAGCGCGCCCTTGATCGTCGCAGCCTCCTTCATCGCCGCCTTGGAGAGGTGCTTCGGTTCGAGGACCCGGAACGGGTGGGGGTCACGCAGACGGGGGACGGCCATGATCACCGTCTTGCCCTGCTCGAGCGCCAGGCGGCGGGTATGGGTCTGCGGCGAGTCGGGGTTGGCCTTGATCGCCCGCGCCCGCTTCCAGAGCCGGTGGCCGGCGAGCTTCTCGGCGGCCAGTCTGGCGCCGGCGAAGTTGGGTATCCGCCCCTCGGCGCCGGGGAAGCGCGAGACGCCCTCGCGGTCCATCGCCTTCCAGATCTCCCTGCGGACCTCGTCCTTGGCGCGCACCGACCGAACGATATCCCGCCCGGTCGCCGTGGGGCGCAGCCGCGTTTGCAGGGTAGGAAGCGGGGGGAACGAATGACCGGTGTGCCTAAACTTTCCCGAGTTTCCGTCCGAGAAATATCGAATGGTTAGCTCGGCAATGCGACCTAGATGGGGAGAAAGACGAAAATCGCGATCGCGACGGTCCTGGCGCTCATGGCGCTCGGGGCCGTGGGCGCCTACGCCTACGACAGCAGCCAGAGCGACACGATCGCCGAGGGCGTGACGGTCGGCGGCGTGGACGTCGGCGGCATGGACCAGGCGCAGGCCGAACGCGCCGTTCGCCGTCAGCTGCTCGCGCCGCTGCGCCACTCGCTGCGGGTCGGCTACGACGGCCAGAGCTGGCGGCTGCCGGGCGAGAGCCTGAAGGTGCGCGCCGATCTCGACTGCGGCGGTCGCAGCAGGCGCTCGACGTAAGCCGCGACGGCGGCCTCCCCGGGCGGGTCGTTCGCTACGTGACCGGCGGCGACGTCGAGGAGGCGGTCCCGGCCGACGTTCACCTACTCGCAGCCGCGCGATCAACCGCTTCGTGCGCCGCGTCGCCGCAGAGGTCGAACCGCGAACCGCGCGACGCGACGGTGGAAGCGAGCGGCAGCTCGCTGACCGTGGTCCCGCAGGAGAACGGCCGCAAGCTGCGCGACAACCTGCTGACCGACCAGCTCAACGCGGCGGTGCTCAACGCCAACGCCGACCACACGATCGCCGCTCGAACGCACCCGATCGAGCCCGAGGTGACGAAGAGCGAGGTCGCCTCCGAGTACCCGACCTACCTGACCCTCGACCGCTCCTCCTACACGCTGCGCTTCTGGAAGAACCTGAAGCTGGCCAAGACCTACACGGTCGCGGTCGGCCAGGAAGGCCTCGAAACCCCCGAAGGGCTCTACGCGATCCAGGACAAGCAGGAAAACCCCACCTGGAACGTGCCGGAATCCGACTGGGCCGGCAGCCTCGCCGGCCAGTCGATCCCGCCCGGCCCCTCGAACCCGCTCAAGGCACGCTGGATGGGGATCTACGAAGGCGCCGGCATCCACGGCACCGAAGAAACCTCCTCGCTGGGCACCGCCGCCTCCCACGGCTGCGTGCGGATGTCGATCCCCGACGTCGAAGAACTGTACGACTTAGTGGAAGTCGGCACCCCCATCTACATCGGCTGACCGGGCGCCTTTCTTACGCATAGCGTCAATAAGGCGCCCACCGCGAGGGAGAGGACAGCCAGCCCGCGGGCCGAATCACGTTCTGTGACCTGGGACGAGGCGCTCGCTCTTTACGACCGCGATCTGCGGGCGCGGAGCATGGCCGAGCGGACGCGGCGCGCCTATGGGGTGGATCTCGGGCAGTTCGTCGAGTGGGCAAAGGGGCGGGGGGCGGAGCCCGGCGAGGTGCGGCATCGCGACGTGCGGCGGTACGCAGCGGGGCTCTCGGCGGCTGGGGCGGCGCCGGCGAGCGTGGCGCGCAAGCTGGCCGCGATCCGCGGCCTCTTCGACTTCCTGGTCCGCAGCGAGCGGCTCGGGCAGAACCCCGCCGACCTCGTCTCCAGCCCGAAGCGGGAGGACAACCTGCCGCGGGTGCTCGGCGCCGAGCAGATGCACGCCCTGCTCGAGGGGATCCCCGCTCGAACGTCCGCTGGAGCTTCGCGACCGCGCGATGCTGGAGCTCGCCTACTCCTGCGGTCTGCGCTGCGAGGAGATCGTCAACCTCGACGTCGACTCGCTCGACTTCGAGACCGAGCAGCTGCGCGTGCTGGGCAAGGGCTCCAAGGAGCGGCTGCTGCCGGTCGGCGAGCCGGCCCAGCGCGCGCTGCGGCGCTACGCCGAGCGCGGGCGACCGGCCCTGGCGGCGGACCGGCGCGAGCGTGCCCTGTTCCTCTCCAAGAGCGGCCGCCGGCTGTCGAACTCCGACGTGACGCGCCGCCTGGCCCTCTGGATCCGCGAGGCCGCGATCGGCGCCGGCGTCTCGCCGCACTCGCTCCGCCACAGCTTCGCCACCCATCTGCTCGAAGGCGGGGCCGACCTGCGACGATCCAGGAGCTGCTCGGGCACGCATCGATCTCGACCACGCAGGTCTACACTCGGGTCGATGCCGCACGCCTGCGCGATGCGTACGCTGCCACCCATCCGCGCGCATGAGCGCCAGATGACCGCCCCTCGACCATAGAATCGAGCCGACTTCCATGGAAACCGGCGTGAAAGAGGTGGAGCTGCGGGACCTGTGGCGCCGCTACAAGGGCGAGGGAGACGCCTCGGCGAGGGAGCGGCTTGTGGTGGCCTACTCGCCGCTGGTCAAATTCGTCGCCGGCCGGCTCGGGGCCGGGCTGCCCTCCCACGTCGACGACGCCGACCTGATCTCCTACGGGCTGATGGGGCTGATCGGCGCGATCGAGCGCTTCGAGCCCGAGCGGGGGATCAAGTTCGAGACCTTCGCGATGACCCGGATCCGCGGCGCGATCATCGACGAGCTGCGCTCGCTCGACTGGGTGCCGCGCTCGGTCCGCGCCCGGGCGCGCGAAATCGAGGCCGCGCAGGCGAAGCTCGAGCACGAGCTGCAGCGGGCGCCGAGCGAGGAGGAGCTGGCGGCGAAGCTCGGCATCGGCGAGGAAGAGCTGCAGCACCTCGCTGCTCGAGATCGCCAACTCCTCCGTCTACGCGCTCGACGAGCTGTGGACGATCTCCGACTCCTCCGGCGACAGCGTCTCGCTGCTCGACACGATCTCCGACCCGCGCGCCGACGATCCGCAGGAGTCGCTGGCCAGCAGCGAGGTCAAGGACCGCCTCACCGACGGCGATCTCCTCGCTCCCCGAGCGCGAGCAGCTGGTCGTCGCGCTCTACTACTACGAGAACCTGACCCTGCGCGAGATCGGCGAGGTCCTCGGCGTGACCGAGTCGCGGGTCTCGCAGCTGCACACCAAGGCGGTCATGCGGCTCAAATCCGCTTTGCAAGAGGCCTGATACCGCTCTAATCTCGTTGCGTGCCGCACAAGGCCGCAGACCGGATCCGCAACGTCGCCCTGATCGGGCACCGGGGCTGCGGGAAGACGAGCCTGCACGAGGCGATGCTGTTCGAGGCGGGGGCCACGCGGCGGCTCGGCTCGGTCGAGTCCGGCACGACCCTCTCCGACCACGAGCCCGACGAGCAGGCGCGGGCGATGTCGATCGGCGCCTCCGTCGCCGCCTTCGAGCACGACGGTCGCGAGATCAACCTGATCGACACGCCCGGCGAGCCGAGCTTCGTCGCCGACGCGATCGCGGCCCTGCGCGTCGCCGATGCGGCGGTCGTCGTCGTCAACGGGGTGAGCGGGGTGGAGGTGCAGACCGAGCGGCTCTGGCGGCGGGCCGACCGCGAGGGGCTGGCCCGGCTCGTCTTCGTCAACATGCTCGACCGCGAGCGGGCCGACTTCTTCGCGGTCCTCGACTGGCTGAAGGCGGCGTTCGGACCGCACGTGGTCGCCACCGAGATCCCGATCGGGGCCGAGCACGAGATTCGCGGCGTCGATCGACCTGATCGACATGGAGGCCTTCGTCTACGAGGGCGGGGAGCGCGGCTCCGCCGAGCGAGGTCGAGATCCCCGCCGAGCTTCGCGAGCGGGCGGAGGAGTACCGCGAGAAGCTGATGGACGAGGTCGCGGAGAACTCCGACCAGCTGATGGAGCGCTACCTCGACGGCGATGCGATCGACCACGCCGAGATCGTCGCGCGTGCTCAAGCAGGGGGTGACGGCGGGGCGGATCTTCCCGGTCACCTGCGGGGTCGCGACGCGCAACCTGGGCGCCGACCGCCTGCTCGCCGCGCTGGTCGAGGACCTGCCTTCGCCGGCGATGCGCGGGCCGCTGACGGCGCTCGACGGCGACGGCAGTGAGGTCGAGGTCGGCTCCCGACGAGGAAGGTCCGCTGGTCGCCTACGTCTTCAAGACCCTCGCCGACCCCTACGCCGGCCGCATCAACCTCTTCCGCGTCTGCCGCGGCACGATGCGCTCCGACTCGCATCTGGTCAACGTCACCCGCCACGAGAAGGAGCGGATCGGCCAGCTGGGCCGGCCGCTCGGCAAGGAGACGACGCCCGTCGCCGAGCTGGGCGCCGGCGAGATCGGCGCGGTCGCGAAGCTCAAGCAGACGCATGCGGGCGACGTGCTCTGCGACGGCCAGGGGGAGATCGCCTTCGCGCCGCTCGACCTGCCGGCGCCGGTGATGGCCTTCGCCTACGAGCCGAAGTCGAAGGGCGACGAGGAGAAGGCGGCGGCCGCGGTGCGGCGACTGAGCGAGGAGGACCCGACGCTCGACGTGCACCGCGACCCGCAGACCGGGGAGCAGATCCTCGCCGGACTCACCCAGGTCCACGTCGAGGTGGTCGTCGAGCGGATGAAGCGGCGCTTCGGCGCCGAGATCGAGCTGCACCCGCCGCGGGTCCCGTACCAGGAGACGATCCGCAGGCCCGCCGGTGCCCACGCCCGCTACAAGAAGCAGTCGGGAGGCCGGGGGCAGTTCGCCGACTGCCGGATCGAGATCGAGCCGGCCGAGGACGGCGCGGGGCTGGAGTTCGTCAACCAGATCAAGGGCGCGGCGATACCGGGCGGCTTCATCCCAGCGGTCGAGAAGGGGATCGAGGAGGCGATGCAGCACGGCACGGTTGCCGGCTATCCGGTCAAGGACGTGCGGGTGCGGCTGGTCGACGGAAAGCACCACGACGTCGATTCCTCCGAGATGGCCTTCAAGGTTGCCGGCTCGATGGCCTTCCGGGACGCGATGGCCGAAGCGGACCCGGTCCTGCTCGAGCCGATCGTGCGCCTCACCGTCAGCTGTCCCGAGGATTGCGTCGGCGACGTGATCGGCGACCTCAACTCGCGCCGCGGGCACCCGCTCGGGATGGAGCCGAAGGGCGAGGCAACCGAGGTCAAGGCCGAGGTGCCGATGGCCGAGGTGCTCGACTACGCCCCGGACCTGCGCTCGATCAGCCGCGGTCGCGCCGACTTCGCGATCGAGTTCGACCGCTACGAGCCGGTCCCGCAGCACCTCGCCGAGAAGCTGATTGCAACGTGACACACGTGGGCGGCGCATCTCTGCGTCCTCAGTCGCTCGCGTGCAGAGCACGCCACGCTCCCTTGCGTCCTTGACCTGCTTGCCCCCGTGCGCCACGTCATGGACTAGCGTGGCGGGGGTGAGGTTTGGTGCGATAGACCCGGCGGCTCCGGGGGCAACCGTGGGGCGCATCGCAGAGCCGGCCGACCGGCTGGAACGAGCGATCGAGCGCTTCAACGCCAGTGACGCCGCGCGCACGGTCGCCGGATTGACACGGACCCTCGGCGCGCCGCGCGTCTCGATCGGGGCGGCGGCCGGGTCTCCGAGCGAGGTGCGGATCACGGTCGCCTGGGAGCTCTGCTGGTACCAGTGGGGTGTGGACCTCGGCGACGGGATGCGGCCCGTCCTCCAGACCGGCCGCGGCGACGAGATCGACCAGCTCGACGGCTCGGCCCGCCAGTGGAACGCGAGGGCGGGCGAGGGCGGCTCCCTGTCGCTCGGCACGCCCGTTCCGTGAAGAGGCTGGTCGTCAACGTCGACGGCGGCGCCCGCGGCAACCCGGGCCCGGCGGCGATCGGCGTGGTCGTCCGCGACCCGGACGGCACGGTCCTGGAGGAGCGCGGCGAGCGGATCGGTCGGGCGACCAACAACGTCGCCGAGTACCGGGCGCTGCTGCTGGGGATCGAGCGCGCCGGGGCCCTCGGCGCCGAGGAGGTGGAGCTGGTCGGCGACTCGGAGCTGATCGTTCGCCAGGTCAAGGGCGAGTACAAGGTCAAGGACGCCGCGCTGCGCAAGCTTCACGCCGAGGCGAAGCGGAGCGCTCGCCGACTTCGGGCGCTGGTCGATCCGCCACGTCCGGCGGGCCGACAACGCCGAGGCGGATCGGCTCGTCAACCGGGTACTGGATGGCGATGGCGGATAAGGCCCAGCCGATCGATCCCGGCGTCGACATCGGCCACGTCCACCTCAAGGTCGCCGACCTCGACCGCTCGCTCGACTTCTACTGCGGCGTGCTCGGCTTCGAGCTCCAGCAGCGCCTCGGCGACGAGGCCGCCTTCGTCTCGGCCGGCGGCTATCACCACCACATCGGCCTCAACACCTGGCACTCGCGCGGCGGCTCGCCGCCTCCGCCGGGGACCACCGGCCTCTTCCACGCGGCGATCCGCTATCCGACCCGCCGTGCCCTCGCGGACGCCCTGCGCCGCCTCTCCGAGGCTGGTATCCGCCTCAGCGGCGCTTCGGACCACGGGGTCAGCGAGGCGCTCTACCTGGACGATCCCGATGGCAACGGCGTCGAGCTCTATTGGGACCGGCCGGCGGAGGACTGGCCACGGCAGCCTGACGGCCAAGGCGTCGCGATGGTCACCGAACCGCTCGACCTGCGCGGCCTGCTCGCCGAGCTGGACGCCGAATGAGCCTCCTCTGGACGGGTATACGAGACGCTTAGCCCCGAACAGAGGAGGAAACCATGCGCAAGAAGATCTCCGCCGTCCTGCTGGCGGGTGCGTTCGCGCTCTCGGTTCCGGCTGCGGCTGCCGGCGACAACCCGCACGCCGGCAACTCCGGCCACTTCAAGGGCAGCGCCAATCCCTGCAAGAACTCCGACAACAACCCCAACTGCCCGCCGTTCGGCCGGTAGATCGACCCCATGCGGGGAGGCCGCCTGCGGGCCGCCTTCCCGCACAGATAGAATCGGCCCTCGCGCGGCTGTAGCTCAGCTGGCTAGAGCGTCTGCTTGCCATGCAGAAGGTCGTGGGTTCGAATCCCATCAGCCGCTTTTCTTCTTCCTCTGTCCGATAGGGCGCCTAGCCTGACCGCCACTTGAGTCCTGTCGGTCGAATCCATCTCCTCAGCGCGATAGCGCTCCTTGCCGCCGCTGCCGCAGGGGCCCTGCTGCCGGCCGCCCTGGGCAAGACGGTGGTGGTGCCCACGGCGGTCCGCAGCGCGCTGGCGCAGACCAGCCAGGTGCAGGGCGCATCCGGCCGCACGATGGTGCTGAGCCGGGTCGTGATCGAGCCGGAAGGCGAGATCGCGCTGCACCGCCACCTCGGTACGCAGGTCGCCCGCGTCCAGTCGGGGGTCCTTCGCTACACGGTCCAACACGGCTCGGTCGTCGTCCGCCGCGGCGAATCCGACCAGGACCCCGAGGTCGTCCGCACCATTCACGCGGGTCAGACCGGACGCATCCAGGCGGGGGAGTGGATAGTGGAGCAGCCGTCGGTCGTTCACCGGGCGGCGAACCCACGCCAGACCCCGACCGTGATCTACATAGCGACGCTGCTGGAGAAGGGAGCACCGCCGTCGACGCCGGTCTCCTCGCCCTCCTCGCGCTGAGCGGCTCGTCTACTCAGGTGACGAGCGACGTGCCATTGGCCATCTGCCTCTCCTTTTCGCGTTGGTGGGTGTGTCCGGGCAGGATCGCACGGGGTAGAGGGCGGTGATGGGGTTGCCACAGGCTCTCACCGCCTTCGAATGGCTGGAGAATGCGATCGGCGGTGAGATCTGGACCTATCCGGCGATTGTGGCCGCCGTCGCGTTCGACTCCCTGCTGCCGGTGGCGCCGGGCGAGACGGTGATGATCACGGCCGGGGTCCTGGCAGCTGACGGAGAGCTCCACCCGCTCCTGGTGATCGCGGCCGGGATGGCGGGCAGCCTGCTCGGCGACAACACCTCCTATGGCCTGGGCGCCTCCCTCGGGCGCCGGGCCGAGCGACGCCTCTTCTCCTCGGAGCGCGGCCGCGACCGTCTCGCCTGGGCGCGGCGCCAGCTGCGCGAGCGGGGCGCCGCGATCATCGTCATCGCCCGCTTCGTCCCCGGTGGCCGGACCGCGACGACCTTCTCCGCGGGCGCGCTGGGGATGCCCTGGCGCCGATTCCTCACCGCCGATGCCGTCGCCGCCGGCCTCTGGGCCACCTACATGGCGATGCTGGGCTACTTCGGCGGCAACACCTTCGAGAACGACCTCTGGAAACCGATCCTCGCCGCCGGCCTCGTCGCCGCCGCCGTGGCCGGCGGGGCGGAGGTACTGCGCCGCCTCCGCCTCTCCTAGCTACGCTTCCTAATCGGCGGCGCCTTGGCGGAGTGGCTACGCAGCGGCCTGCAAAGCCGTTTACACCGGTTCGATTCCGGTAGGCGCCTTTCCTCTGGGGCACGCTCGCACGCGACCATCAGCCGTTGCGCATGCCAGGTGCAACGGACGAAGGTGAGCGCTTCACACGTGCGCCACTTGGCGCAAGTGCGACGTGCTCACTGCCAATTTGCAGCGAGAAAGCGAGCGACGACGGGCGCATCGGCCTTAATGAAAATAATTTCTTGAGCGAACCGCGCGAGCCTGTTATCCATGCCCCAGCTCGAAAACGGGCTCGGCCGCGCCACCACGCGTCGGCCGCAATCACGGGAAAGGGAACAGAAAATGATTCGCAACCTCAAGGCCCTCGGCCTCGCGCTGGTCGCGCTCTTTGCAATGAGCGCCGTCGTCGCGTCGTCGGCCTCGGCCGTCACAAACATCACAACCACGTCTGGACCATATCCGAAGCACCTCATAGCCGACGATATTGGAGTTGAAGACATCTTCAAGGTCGGTACGAGCGAAATAACCTGCCACGGTGAGACCTACACAACCCAGCTGGAGGGACCCTCGACATCAATCGAAGTAACGCCTGAGTATGGCGAAACATGTAGGACAAAAACCTCGCCACACTGGAATGTAACAGTCACAGAGAACGGCTGTAAAATCAAATTCGCAGTTGTAGCTCATGGAGCTGTTACAGACGAAGACAAAGTATCGGCAGAGGTTGTCTGCGCGGCAGGCAAAGTAATTGAAATCCATCACTTTGCCGAAAACGTCACACCTCATAGCAGCCTTAGGTGCACAAATACAGTGCATGCGCAGAAAGCCGGTGGTACGCTCACCGCTACAAGCCTGACAGCCACAGGTGACATCGAGCTCCACGGTACCGTGACTCTGGTCGACACAACCCACGGTCCGTGTTCGTTCGGCTTCACACTCAATCAAGAAGCAGAATTCATTGCTAGCACGACACTCAAGGACACAGCCGGAACACGGATTCACATCGGGTAGCTGCGCCGTTCCGCGCACATGTCGCGTTTCTCAAGTAGAAGTTCTCAAGTAGAAGAGTCAACGCACGGGGCCGGATATCCGGCCCCGTGCGTTTAGGGCATCACGCTTAGGCAATGAGTCGTTCCTTGACACGGCGCCTTGAGTTCCGATACGGTCATGTACATCGGGAGCTACGCGCTCCGCGAATGCTCTGAAGGGAAAGGGGAATGCAGTGAGTTGGAGAAGGCGCACTAGGCTTTTCGGCTGCCTGCTTTTTTCCTTTTCAATGGTTGCAGCGCAGGCGAGCGCCTCGCAGACCCGCCTTTTCGATGAGTTCTTTGGCAGCGCCGCGGAGCCGGTCTTCAGCAGTGAGCGAAGTCTCGCCTTTGATCAGTCGGCCGGCGAGCTGCTCGTAATTGATGCGGGGACGCAGACGGTGTCGCGTTTTCACGAGGACGGGACGCCCTCGAACTTCACGGCTCTCGCCTCAAACGTTCTCACGGGCGGCAAAGGTGGCAAATTCAGCTTCGACACCACGGTCAAGTTCACCGGTCTGTCCAGCGGTGTGATTGGAGCTGACGCCCAAGTTGCGGTGGACGAATCGGGAGGGCCCACCGATGGAAACATCTATGTCGCCCAAGGTAATGGACGGAAATGGCTCGAGATCTTCGCCGCGAACGGAGAAGCGCTTAGCAGGCTAACCAAGTATGAGGAAGGCGGCGAGGAAAAAGAACTCGGGGTTATCTGTGGTGTGGCGGTAGATGACAACGGCGCGATTTTCGTAGGTGACTTCGAGGGTAAGATCCACCGCTTCGAGGCGACGGCAAATCCACCAACGGATGCGGACCACGCGGCGACCTTCAACGTTGTACCGCAAGGCATCGATAAATCAATCGGAGTATGTAATCTAGCTGCGGGGGCCGGCCCAACTGCAGACTCGCTGTTTGTCGTGGACATTTACCGCGACTCCTTCGCAAACGACCCAGCCGGGCTTTACGAGTTGGACGCAGGTAGCGGGGAGGTGCTATCGGTTTTTCCCGATGATTCCTACCGTGCCGTTTCTGTCGATCCGGTTAATGGGCACGTCGTTGCAGCCTTCGGCGGCAGTGTGCGCGAGTTCGACGCGGCTAGTGACAGCACGCCCTCCCTCATCGGCAGCTTCGGCGGCGGTAGCGGTCAGATCGAGGGAGTGGCAGCGAACGGCCCGGACGAGAAGGTTTACGTCGCCCGTCCGGAATCCGACAGCAGCAGAGTCGAGACCTACGGTCCCCTAGCGCCGATTCCCGAGGCAGTTACGGGTGAGGCGAGCAACATCGGCGCAACCAGCGCCACGCTTAACGGCACCGTCAAGCCTGACGGTGCCGAACTCAGCGAGTGCGTCTTCGAATATGGCAAGACGACCGCCTACGGGCAGACCGCCCCCTGTGCTGAGTCTCCCGCGGCGATCGGCGCGGGCAGCAGCTTCATAGGCGTTCACGCCGATATCGCCGGCTTGGACTTGGGTGCCGAATACCATTTTCGCCTGCACGCTAAAAACGCGGTCACCAATATCGCGAGCAAAGGCGCCGACTCAGACTTCGACCTCAACAGTCCGCCGAGTGTCGCGGCTTGGGCGGAAGGGGTCGGTCCGACCGAAGCGACCTTAGGGGCAAAGATCAACCCCCAGGGGTTTGCCACGATCTATCGTTTCGAGTGGGGTATCACCGCGGCCTATGGCAATAGGACTGCGGAGTTCGCGGCTGGCTCTGACAAAGCCGACCATGTCGTCGAAGAACTGCTCGAGGAACTCGCGCCCAGCACGACCTACCACTTCCGAGTGGTCGCAATCAACGCGATCGAGGAAGCAGCGAGCCCTGACCGCAGCTTCACCACCTTCCCGGTGCCGACCGTGCCAGCGTCCTGCCCGAACGACGTCTTCCGCCGTGAGCCCCCCGCATCGCGGCTGCCTGACTGCCGGGCCTATGAGATGGTCACGCCCTTCGACAAAAACGGCGGTGACATCCAGGCGCTCGACCCCGTCTTCCCCGGCGAGCGCTACCCCTCCTTCAAACAGAGCGCGCTTGACGGTGCGCGGGTCACCTTCAGCGCTGGCACGGCTTTCGGTGACGCCGTTGGTGGTCCGGTCTCCAATCAATACATCGCGAGCCGAGGGGCCGTCGGTTGGTTGACCCACGGGATCTCACCGCCGTTTGGCACTGCGCTCTTCGAGGGCAGGGAACCCCTACCCCCACTCAGCTGGAGCAATGAGACCTTTTTCGACGGATTCACCCCTGATCTCTGCAGCGCCTGGCTCGTCGACGACAGCGCCGAGCCGCTGACCGCCGACGGGCTCGAAGAATACGTCAACTTCTATCAGCGATCGAACTGCGGTGTGGAGGGCTATGAAGCGCTGACGAGGCGAGGCCCCTTCGGCCCGTCGACGATCTACCTGAACGACATACGGCAGGCCGGCAGCGGCGGAACCGGCCCTGGTGCGCGCCTGCAGGGCTATTCGACCGACCTACGCCACCAGGTTTTCGTCTCTGGGGCCGCCCTGACGCCGGATGAGGTGGGCTACGAAGCGAAATGCACGACGACGACCACGGGGACGATCTCCTACCAGTGGCTGGGAAACGGCGTGCCGATTCCCGGCGCAACCTTCCCCACCTACACGATCGTGCCGGCCGACGAAGGGGCGACGATCCAGTGCCGGGTCACGTCGAGCAACGCCAACGGCGCGGCCATCCAGGCGGCCAATCCGCCTCGGGTGGTCGCGCCGGCGCCCGAGACCCCCGTGCCGGTGGCACCGGTGACGATCGCCGCCCCGAGTGCGAGCGCCACCCTCACGGTCGGCGGGCCCGGCGGGCAGACGCTCGGCTGCGATCCGAAAGCAGAGGAGTGGGAGGGCGAGCCCACGCTTTCGCTGCAGTGGTACCGCAACGGCGCGGCCATTGCCGGCGCGACCGCCGCCACCTACGCGGTGAGTGAAGAGGACCTGGAAACGCGCGCGGCCTTCCAGTGCGTGGTGACGGGGACCAATGCCGGTGGAAGCGTGGTCAGGGCAAGCAGCAATCGCCTCACCAGCCCCAGTCCCGGTGTGCCCAACGTCAACGCGAGCAACTGGGAGAAAAAGACGCGGCTCTACGACTTTCATGACGGGCAGCTGAAACTGGTCAGCATCCTGCCAAACGGCCAGCCGAACCCAGGCAACTCGGCAGCGGGGATGTTGGGTAACGCTCGCGCCACGACCGAATCGAATCTCGAGCACGCTGTGTCTGAGGACGGCTCGCGGATCTTCTGGACCGCCCAGACGGGGACCGAGTCGATCGACAACGCGGCCGGCCCGGGCCGGATATACGCACGAATAAATGGCGAGCAAACCGTTGAGGTGTCCAAAGGGGCGGAAGAACTGTCGAAAGGAGGCAAATCGCTGTTCTGGACCGCCGCGGCGGACGGCTCGGCGGCGGTGTTCAGCACCGGGAGCTTCGGCAACTTCGATCTCTCCAACGCCGCCGATGTCTACGAATTCGACGTCGACACCAAAACGACGCGGCTAATCGCAAAAAAATCTCCGGGCGTCCTGGGGGCAAGCGACGACCTCTCGCGAATCTACTTCGTCTCGACTGAAGCGATGACCGCTGACGCGGTGGAGGGGGAGTGGAACCTCTACTTGGAGGAGGCCGGGACGAAGCGGCTGGTGGCGATCCTCACGTCCGCGGACCGCGAGGTGCACGAAATTGGTCGGATTAGCCCCTTCTTCCCCTCACCCTATTGGCGTCCGGCACGGGTCACGCCCGACGGGCAGCACATAGCCTTCCAAGCGGTCGGCAGCCTGACCGGATACGACAACCTCGACCCGGCTACCGGCAAACGGTTCACCGAGGTATTCCGCTACGACGCGGAGAGCGATGATCTGCACTGCGTCTCGTGCAATCCGACGGGCGGGCGGCCAAGCAATCGATTTATCTTCGTTCCATATACCGCCTCGGATGTTGTGATTGATTCGGCCAATGGGACTTTCAAGAATAAATTCGGCCACGCCGCTTCCCTCCCCACCTGGGAACGCGAGCAGCACGCCTCCCGGGTGCTCTCCGACGACGGCAACCGGGTCTTCTTCCACTCAGAAGAGAGGCTGGTCGCGGAGGACACCAACGACGCCCGCGACGTCTATGAGTGGGAGGCGCCTGGAACGGGCAGCTGCCGGACCACGGGTAGCGACTACGTGACCGCTAACGGCGGCTGCCTCAACCTGATCTCGACCGGCAAGAGCGCGCAGAAGTCTGAATTCGTCGACGCCAGCGCCACCGGGAACGATGTCTTCTTCTCGACGACGAGCGGCATCGACCCGCGAGACGAAGGCCTGATCGACATCTACGACGCCCGCGTCGGCGGCGGCTTCCCGATCCGCGAGGAAAAACCCGATTGCGTCGGCGATGCCTGCCAGAGCGTCCCCGCCGCGCCGGTCGCCCCGGCCCCGCCCTCGGCCGGCTTCCGCGGTGCCGGCAACGTCGCGCCGGCCCGCGACTGCGGCCCGCTCGCCCGCCGCGCCCGCAAAGCAGCCAAACAGGCAAGGCATGCCGAGGGACCCAGGGCCAGGAAACTCGCCAAAAAAGCCAAGCGATTGCGCGGCAAAGCCAAACGCTGCCGACTCGCCAACCGCAAAGCGGGCTCGCGATGAAGCGCCTCGCATCCGCCCTCGCCGGCACGCTGGCCGCGGTAGCGCTCCTCGCGGCCCCGGCCCAGGCCGACTTCGGCCTCTCCGGCTTCGAAGTGGAGATGCTCGACCGCGACGGCAGCCCCGCCACCCAGGCGGGCTCCCACCCCTTCACGGTCAGGACCTCCTTTGCCCTCAACCGCATCGAAGAAGGGGGCCTGCCGCGCGCCGACGGCAAAATTCGCGACCTGATCCTCGAGCAGATCGCCGGCCTGACCGGCGACACCACCGCGGTGCCGCCCTGCACGAGCGCCGAGTTCCTCTTTGACGGCTCGGGCTCCGGTGGCTGTCCGATCGAGACCGTGGTCGGCATCCAGTCGACCTCCGTGGCCAACGTCGACTTCGACGAGGACCCCGCGCCGGTCTTCAACCTCTCCCCGCCCCCCGGGGTCGCGGTGCGGCTCGGCTGGAAGGTGCGCGACATCCCGGTCGCCGTCGACATAACGATCAAGCAGGCCCAGCCCTACAACGCGATCGCCGCCACCCGCGGAATCAACCAGACGCTCAGTGTCTTCAGCGGCATCGTCGAGCTGTGGGGCGTGCCGGGCGACCCGGCCCACGACGTCGTCCGCGGGCACGGCTGCGCCGGCAGCGCCGACGTGATCGACCACAAACGCTTCGAACGCAACGAGGGCGCCAAAAAATGCACCACTAAAAGCGAGCCCGATCCACTTCTAACGCTGCCGCGCAGCTGCCAGGGGCCAGCGGTCACCCGTTATGAAGCACGCTCCTGGCAGGAACCGGGCAGATGGGCGAGCGGCTCCCATGTCGGCCCGGCCTTCGAGGGCTGCGGCAAACTCGAATTCCTGCCGGAGATCTCCTCCCGGGCGAGCACCGACTCGGCCGGCACCAGCAGCGGCCTGAGCTTCGAGCTCGACTTCGAGGACGAGGTCGACCACCTCGGCGAGGGGCTGACCGAGCCGGGCGGCATCGCTCAGTCCGATATGAAGAAGATCGCGGTCACCCTGCCCCCCGGTGTCACCGCCAACCCCTCGCTGGCCGAAGGGCTCGGTGTCTGCACGCCGGCAGACCTGGGGCGCGAAACGCTCGCGGCCGAACCGGGAGACGGCTGCCCCAACTCCTCGAAGATCGGCACGGTCTCGGTCGTCTCGCCCCTGGTCGAGGAGGCGATCGGGGGCTCGGTGTTCCTCGCCCAGCAAGACGATCCGGGCACCGCTGCCGCCGGCGCCGAGAACCCGTTCGACTCACTGATCGCCCTCTACGTCGTCTTCAAGGATAAGAAGCTGGGGATCCTGGTCAAGCTGGCGGGCAAGGTCGAGCCGGACCCCCGCACCGGGCAGCTGGTCACGACCTTCGGAGAACCGGGGCAGGAGATCGCCCAGATTCCCTTCACGCGGCTCAACTTCAGCTTCCGCGAGGGCCAGCGGGCGCCCCTGATCACGCCCTCGGCCTGCGGTACCTACGAGACCAGGGCCGAGATTGTCCCCTGGGCGCGGCCCGACGAAGTGGTCATCAAGACCGCCAGCTTCAAGATCACCCGCGGGGTCGGCGGCGGCCCTTGCCCGTCGGGCGGCGTGCCGCCCTTCGACCCGGGCTTCGAAGCGGGCTCGCTCAACAACAAAGCCGGGGCCTTCAGCCCCTTCGTCATGCGCCTCACCCGCTCCGACGGCCAGCAGGACATGACCAAGTTCTCGGCCGCCCTGCCGCCCGGGCTGACCGGCAAGCTGGCCGGAGTGGGAGAGTGCTCGGCCGGCTCGATCGCCGCCGCCAAGGCAAAGACGGGCCGCGCGGAGCTGGCATCGCCCTCCTGTCCGGCAGCCTCGCGGATCGGCAGCACGCTGGCCGGCGCCGGGGTGGGCTCGGCGCTCACCTTCGTCCCCGGCTCCCTCTACCTCGCCGGCCCCTACAAAGGCGCCCCGCTCAGCGTGGTCGCGATCACCCCGGCCGTAGCGGGCCCCTTCGACGTCGGCACGGTCGTGGTCAGGGTGGCGTTGAAGGTCAACCCGAAGACCGCCGAAGTGCAGGTCGACGGCGCCGCCTCGGACCCGATTCCCCACATCCTCCGCGGCATCCCGCTGAGCCTCCGCGACCTGCGCGTCTTCGCCGACCGCCCACAGTTCACCCTCAACCCGACCTCGTGCGCCGAGCTGAGCACCCGCGCGACCCTCTTCGGTGGCTATCTGGACCTCTTCAGCCCCGATGACGACCGCCCCGTCTCCCTGCGGGCGCGCTACCAGGCCGGCGACTGTGCCGCTCTGGCCTACGCGCCGCGGCTCGGCCTGCGCCTGAAAGGTGGAACGAAACGCGGCGCCCACCCGGCTCTGCGTGCGGTCTTCCGTCCGAGGGCAGGACACGCCAACACCAAGCAGCTCACCCTGCGCTTCCCCCGCTCCGCCTTCCTCGAGCAGGCTCACATCAGGACGATCTGCACCCGTGTGCAGTTCGCCGCCGACGCTTGTCCCAAAGGAGCCATCTACGGGCAGGCCACGGCGTTCACGCCACTGCTCTCCCAGCCGCTAACTGGACCTGTCTACCTGCGCAGTTCCAACAACGACCTCCCCGACCTGGTCTTCGACCTGCACGGTCGCGTCGACTTCGAGGCGGTCGCCCGGGTCGACTCGGTCCGCGGCGGCATCCGCGTCATCGCCGAAGGCATCCCCGACGCGCCGATCGAGAAGGTCGTCGTCCGGATGCAGGGCGGTAAAAAGAGCCTGATAGTGAACTCGCGTGACATCTGCCAGGGCAAGAACCGCGCCGAGGGCCGCCTCTTCGCCCACAGCGGCAAGCGGAGTTCGATCAAACCGAAGCTGCGGGGGCAGTGTCAGCGTGAGAAAGGCAAACGGAGCCCTAGGGGATAGTTCGGGGCGCTGGGAGTTCCCAGCGCGGAATGTTGCCTCCCCCGACGTCCTCCCCAAAGCCCACGTGTGCTGAATCCACGCGTGCACCGATGCGCGCACGTGGAGATTGCTCCCGCCTCATTTGCGGGGAAAAACTCACACACCCTCTGCTCGCGAGGGGCAAAGCACGCATTCCGTTGAGCATTGCGCCAACAGTCGTTATGGATTGGCCCCGACGTAGGGCGTCGTGCGAGGGAAAGGCGCGGCGACGAGATTCATAACGAAAGGAAGCAGAAAGATGATTCGCAACCTCAAGGCCCTCGGCCCCGCACTGGTGGCGCTCGCAGCAATGAGCGCGATCATGGCATCATCGGCGTCGGCCCATAAATTCACATCTACCGGAGTCTATCCGCAAGCGTTTATCGTCGAAGACGTAGGCGCAGCAGACCAATTCACACTTGGTGAAAACTCCATGGAATGTCATGGGGAGACGCACACTGGAACGTTAAACGCTCCCACGACAACAATCGAAGTAACGCCCGAGTACGGCGAAACATGTCGCACAGGTAACTCGGCCACTTGGAACATGACAGTCACAGAGAATGGGTGTAAACTGCATATCGAATGGGCAGAACATGTCGCGGCAGATCATGACAAGATAAAAATCAAACTCGTCTGTACCCTTGGAAAAGGAGTCGAAATCCACCATTACTCAAGTCAGCCTCATAGTGGTTCGAGTTGCACAAACACAATTGTGCCGCAGACGGCTACCGGAACTCTCACAGCGACAAGCCTGACACCCAGCGGCGACATTTTGCTCGAGGGCTCCGTTGGCATCACTCAGCAGACGCATGGGGCTTGCTCGTTCGGTTTCACAATCAACCAAAACGCCACGTTTGACGTCAGCAAGGCAGTCAGGGCCGTCAGCGGAGCGGCCATCCATATCGAATAGCCAGGCCTTACAGCTCGATCAGACGAGGGATGCGACCAGCGCTACGGGCAAAGGGCGCGCCGGTTCCCGCCACGGAAAAGGGCCCCCTTCAAGGGGGCCCTTTGGTTCCGAAGGACGTGCCACCAGTCAGATCAGTGTCTCCCTGGCTCGTCGGTCCTCAAGTCTCGAAGTCTTGCGCGTGGCGCGCGAGTCTAGATCCATAAACACCGCGTTTGGGCGGAAGTTGCACTGCTTGCATCGGCGCTTGCACGGAGGAACTTGAGCGCCGGGGCGCGGAGGCTGGGGCGCTGCTAGATTCAGGTTCCCGGGGCGCTTAGCTCAGTTGGGAGAGCGCCAGCTCGACAAGCTGGAGGTCACTGGTTCGAGCCCAGTAGCGCCCATCCTCGGTATCGATCGCTCGTCCCGGCACGCGATGTCCGCGGCGCTGACGGGCGGCACCGGCGAGCGGGGCTTCTCGCACGAGTTTCCAAGCCCGCCGCTGCGCCCATCGCGCTGCAGACAGATCAAAGCTATATGACTACTCACCTCGCTGTATTGCAAACTGATTTGTTTGCCGTGTCCGCGGCTCCCGCGGGCGCTCGCCGCCTCGTCCTCTAGGCTCGCCGCCCTGTGATCGGCACGTATGCAGCCGCGCTCGCGGTGTGCGCCGCCTCCCTCGCCATCGGCCAGGCCGCCGTGGCCCTGTGCGGTGCGAGGCGCTGGTCGTGGCTGTCCCCGGCGGTCGGCTTGGCGCTGGTCTGCGCCGCCTCGTGGGCAACCGTGCGATTGCCCGGCGAGGGCGCGACTTCGGCGGCCCTCGTGGCCCTCTCGGTCGCCGTCGCCGGGGCGTTCCTGCGCACGCGCCTGGCGGACGGCGTGGGGAGCGTCCTGCGCGCCGTCCTCCCCGTGGCGCTCCCGGCCCTCGTGCTCGGCTCGCTTCCGTTCCTCGTCGAAGGCCACTTCGGCATTCTCGGCACCGGCTTCAACCCCGACATGTCCCAGCACCTGCTGGCCACGGATCGGCTCGCCGGCGGCATCGACGGCGAGCTGTTCGATCAGGGCTATCCACTCGGGCCGCATGCGGTCGTGGCGGCGCTGCACGACGGCTTGGGCATCGGGCTCGTCCAGGGCTTCGACGGACTCACCCTCGCCGTGGCGATCCTCGCCCCGCTGACCGCCCTCGCCGCCTTCGCCGACCAGCCTCCGCTGCGCCGCACCGCAGCCGCCCTCCTCGTCGGCCTCCCGTACCTGGTCGCCTCCTACTACGCCCAGGGCTCCTTCAAGGAGACGATGCAGGCACTCTTCCTCCTGGCCTTCGTCCTCGCCCTGCGAGAGGCGTCCCGCAATCCCGAGTGGCGCGACCTCCCGTTGCGCTTCGTCCCCGCCGCCCTGATCGCGGTCGGCTCCGTCTACGTCTACAGCTTCCCCGGACTGCTGTGGCTTGCGGGAACGGCTTTCATCTGGGCGGTTGCTGAACGGCTCTGGGCCAAATCCGCCGCTCCCGCGGGTGGTGTGGGGGGAGGGGGGGTCGAGGACGCCCACGCCCGCAGTGCCCCCCTCCCCCCACGACAGGACCCGCGGGCCGGAGCGCGTTGGCCCTGGCCGTGGTCGTCCTCCTGGTCGGCGCCCTGCCGGAGCTGGGCCGCATGATCGACTTCCAGCGCTTCGAGACCTTCGATCCGTCCGGCCCGGGTCTGGGCAACCTGTTCGGCCAGATCTCGCCGCTGGAGGCATTCGGCATCTGGCCGTCGGGCGACTTCCGGGTCGCGCCGGACGACGGCGCCGTTCCGGCGCCGGTCTATTACCTCGGTGCCGTCCTTGGCGGCCTGCTGCTCGTCCACGGCCTGATCCGCTGCCGGCGACGACGCGAGTCGGCGATCGCAGCCGGCCTGTTCGCTGCCGCCGGTCTCTACGCCGCCGCACGGATCGGCGGCACGCCCTATACCGCCGCCAAGGCGCTGGAGATCGTCGCTCCGCTTATAACCCTGGCGATAGTGCTGCCGCTGAACCGGCAGCCGATGGCCCCATCCGCGGGTGGCGTGGTGGCGGGGGTCCCCCATAGCGGAGGACGCCGAAGGCGTCCGAGCACATGGGGGAGGGCCGCCACGACAGGACCCGCGGCTGCGCGGCTCGGGCTATGGGGATTCATCGCAGCAGCCGGCGCCTGCGCGCTCCTCGCCTTCGCCAACGCCCCGGTCGGCCCGACCGAGTACTCGCCGGCGTTGACCGGCCTGCGGCCGCTGGTCGCCTCGGGTTCGACGCTCGTGATCGCCCCCGATCGCCTGCTCGACGAGGAACAGGGCGCGCGCTACATCGCCTGGGAGCTGCGCGGGGGACGGGTCTGTATCGAGGCCGAGAGCGAGGCGGACCGGGATCCACCGCCCGGCGTTCGCTTCGTCGTCACCGGCGATGTCCCGCGCCGCGCGCCGTTCGCGGGCTTCCGGCTGCGCCGGCGCGCCGAGCCCTACCTCCTCTGGGAGAGCGTGCGCACGCCCGCAGGCCGCAGTCCGTGCCCGCTGATCGCCGTCCGCCAAGCCCGTCGAGGGCCGTAGCATGGGCGGGATGGAGGCGACGACGCAGATCACGGTCAAGCTCCCCGACGGCTCGCCGCTCGAGCTGCCCGACGGCGCCAGCGGCGCAGACGCCGCCGCAGCGATCGGCCCCGGCCTGGCCAGGGCCGCGCTCGCGATCCGCGTCGGCGGCGAGCTGCGGGACCTCTCGGCTCCGCTGCCCGACGGTGCCGAGATCGCGATCCTGACCGAGCGCGACCGCGAGGCGCTGGAGCTGATCCGCCACGATGCCGCCCACGTGATGGCCGAGGCGGTGCTCGAGCTCTACCCGGGCACCAAGGTGACGATCGGCCCGCCGATCGAGAACGGCTTCTACTACGACTTCGAGTTCCCGCCCAACGTCAGGGTCACCGAAGAGGACCTGGAGCGAATCGAGGCGACGATGCGCGAGCACATCGCGGCCGACGAGGGCTTCGAGCGCCGCGACGTCCCGCCCGGCGAGGCGATCGAGCTGTTCCGCGCCCAGGGCCAGGACTACAAGGTCGAGCTGATCGAGGACCTGGTCCGCGACGAAGGCGTCGAGACCGTCTCGCTCTACCGCAACGGCCCCTTCGAGGACCTCTGCCGCGGCCCGCACGGCCCGTCCACCGCCCGCATCGAGGCGATCAAGCTCACCTCCCTCGCCGGCGCCTACTGGCGCGGCGACGAGAGCCGCCAGATGCTGACCCGGATCTACGGGACCGCCTTCCTCTCCAAGAAGGACCTCGAGCAGCACCTCGAGCGGATCGAGGAGGCCAAGGCGCGCGACCACCGCCGCCTCGGCCCGCAGCTCGGCCTGTTCATGCTGCGCGACGAGGCCCCCGGGATGCCCTTCTGGCTCTCCCACGGCACGACGCTGCTGCGCCTGGTCGAGGCCGAGGTCCAGAAGCAGCTGCGCAAGCGCGAGTACCAGGAGGTCAAGACGCCGCACGTGATGGACGTCGACCTCTGGCACCGCTCCGGCCACTGGGACAACTACCGCGAGAACATGTACTTCACCGAGTCCCGCGAGCGCGAGTTCGCCGTGCGGCCGATGAACTGCCCCGGCGCCTGCCTCGTCTACGGCTCCGACCGCCACTCCTACCGCGAGCTGCCGCTGCGCCTCGCCGAGTTCGGCCAAGTCTCGCGCGCCGAGCGCGAGGGCGTGCTGCATGGCCTCCTCCGCGTCCGCGCCTTCGTCCAGGACGACGCCCACATCTACTGCACGCCCGAGCAGGTGGTCGACGAGGTGACCGGCGTCTGCGAGGCGATCGACAAGCTCTACGCGCGCTTCGGCTTCGAGGACGTCCGGATCGAGCTCTCAACCCGCCCGGAGAAGTCGATCGGCACCGACGAGCAGTGGGAGCAGGCCGAGGACGCCCTGCGCCGGGCGCTGGAGAGCCAGGGCCGCCCCTTCACGCTCAACCCGGGCGATGGCGCCTTCTACGGACCGAAGATCGACTTCCACATCACCGACGCCCTCGGCCGCTCCTGGCAGTGCGGGACCTGTCAGGTCGACTTCTTCATGCCCGAGCGCTTCGACCTCTCCTACACCGACGCCGAGGACGCCAAGCAGCGGCCGGTGATGATCCACCGTGCGCTGCTCGGCTCGATGGAGCGCTTCGTCGGCATCCTGATCGAGCACTACGCTGGCCGGTTCCCGACCTGGCTCGCGCCGGTGCAGGCGATCGTCCTGCCGATCTCCGACCGCCACGTCGAGCACGGCGGGAAGGTCGCCGGCGCGCTGCGCGACCTCGGCGTCCGGGTCGAGGTCGACTGGCGCTCGGAGTCGATCGGCAAGAAGGTCCGCGACGCAGAACTCGGTCGCTACCCGTACATGCTGGTCGTCGGCGACCGCGAGGAAGAGAGCGGCGAGGTCGCGGTGCGCTCCCACCGAGGCGGGGAGCTGGGGACAATGGCCCTCGCCGAGTTCGCCGAGCGGGTCCACACCGAGGAGCGCCAGGAGGAAGCGGGCGCCTGAGTCGCGCTGCTCTGCCCGCCCGCACGCCTCTATACTCCGGGAACTTGTTCGCAGGCATGCCAAACACCCCGCGCCGCTGAGCGTCCCGTGGCCGCCTGCGATCTCCCAATCCTCTTGAAGCTCCTCTCCTCTAGATAGTGCCGGTCCCCCGCAGGTTCGACCGGCGGCCGCCGGAGCGCGACACGACCCGCATCAACGAGCGGATCCGTGTCCCGAAGGTGCGCCTGATCGGCGCCGATGGGGAGCAGCTCGGCATCGTGGAGATCGACGAGGCGCTCAAGCGCGCCCAGGAGGCCGACCTCGACCTGGTGGAGGTGGCGCCCGGCTCGAAGCCGCCGGTCACCCGCCTGCTCGACTACTCGAAGTACAAGTACGAGCAGGAGCAGAAGCAGAAGCAGGCCCGAAAGCACCAGCAGCAGGTCAACGTCCGCGAGATCAAGCTGCGGCCGAAGATCGCCGACCACGACTATGAGACCAAGAAGGGCCACGTCGAGCGCTTCCTACGGCACCAGAACAAGGTCAAGATCACGATCATGTTCCGCGGCCGCGAGCAGGCCCACCCCGAGCGCGGCCGGGCGCTGCTCAAACGGCTCTTCGAGGATCTCGACGGCCTGGCGACGATCGAGTCCGAACCGCTGCAGGAAGGGCGCAACATGAGCATGATGCTGGCGCCGTCCAAAGAGGCGCAGGCGCTGGCGAAGCAGGACGAGGCGCCGCCGGGGGACGAGGCGCAGGCGGACGAGGCCCAGGCGGCGGCGAAGCAGGACGAGGCGCCGCCGGAGGACGAGGCGCAGGCGGACGAGGCGGGCGAGAAGCCCCCCGCCGCAGGCGACGAGTAGGCCCTACGCGAGCGCGTCGGCGATGCGCTCGGCCGCCCTGCCGTCCCAGAGGGGAGGGGGCTCGGGCGGCCCCGATGGCCGCTCGGCGAGCTTTGCGGGGATGCCGGCAATCGCAGTCGGGTCCAGGCCGAGCAGGGTGTTGGTCCCGGCCCGGATCGTCACGGGGCGCTCGGTGTTGGCCCGCAGGGTGAAGCAGGGGATGCCGAGATAGGTCGTCTCCTCCTGGATGCCGCCGGAGTCGGTCAGGACGGCGCCGGCGTCGGCCATCAGCGAGAGGAAGTCGACGTAGCCGAGCGGCTCGCAGAGCAGCAGGCCCGGGTGGTCGGAGTCGACCGCCTCCATCATCTTGCGCGTCCGCGGGTGGACGGGGAACACGACGGGCATCTCCCTCGCCAGCGCGGCCAGCTGCCGCACGGTCTCGGGCAGCAGCTCGCCGTCGACCAGCGCGGGGCGGTGGAGGGTGACCAGGACGTAGGAGCCGGGCTCGACCCCCAGCGTCGATGCCGAGCCCGCCACCCGGATGCGCGCCTCCAACGCGACCAGGGTGTCGATCATCGTGTTGCCGACGAAGTGCATCCGCTCGTCGGGGATGCCCTCGGCGCGCAGGTTCTCGACCGCCTCGTCGCTGTGCAGGAAGAGGTGATCGGAAAGCTCGTCGGCGACCAGCCGGTTGATCTCCTCGGGCATCGTGCGGTCGAAGCTGCGCAGCCCCGACTCGATGTGGGCGACCGGGACCTGCAGCTTCGCCGCGGTGAGGGTCGCGGCAAGGGTCGAGTTGACGTCGCCCGGCACCATCACCAGGTCGGGCGCCTCGTCGACCAGGACCGGCTCCAGCCGCTCCATCGTGCGGGCCGTCTGCACGGCGTGGCTTGCCGAGCCGACCTCGAGCATGTGGTCGGGCGCCGGGACGCCGAGCTCCTCGAGGAAGACCTCCGACATCAGCCGGTCGTAGTGCTGGCCCGTGTGGACGATCGTGTGCCGGCCCTCCGGCATCCGCTCGCGCAGCACGGCGATCACCGGCGCCGTCTTGACGAAGTTGGGCCGCGTCCCGATCACGTAGACGATTCGCACCGGCGCCAGGCTATCTGCGCGGCCCGGCGCCTCAGCGAGCCGGGCGGCCCGTCTGCTTCAATACCCGTCCCGATGCCGAAGATGAAAACCCACTCGGGCGCCAAGAAGCGCTTCCGCAAGACCGCCAAGGGCAAGCTGCGTGGGCGGCGCGCCTACTCCAGTCACATCCTGGAGAAAAAGTCGCCGAAGCGGAAGCGGCGGATGGCGCGGCCGGTCGAGATCGCGCCCTCCGACGTCAAGAAGGTGCGGACCCTGCTCGGAGGCGGCAAGTGAGCCGGGTCAAGCGGTCCGTCCACGCCCGCAAGAAGCGGCGCAAGGTGCTGAAGGAAGCGAAGGGCTACTACGGCCGCAAGCATTCCTCCTACCGCTTCGCCAAAGAGCAGGTGCAGCGGTCGGGCATGTACGCCTACCGCGACCGGCGCAACCGCAAGCGCGAGTTCCGCCGGCTCTGGATCACCCGCATCAACGCCGCGGCCCGGCTCGAGGGCATGAGCTACTCGGAGCTGATCCACGGCCTGGACAAGGCGGGCGTCGAGGTCAACCGCAAGATGCTCGCCGACATCGCGGTCACCGACCGCGATGCGTTTCGCCGATTCGTGGAGCTTGCCCGGGAGGGTGCGGCCGCCTAGCCGCAGCCACACTCCACTTTCCCGGGCGGGCCGTCTTCACGGCCCGTTTTTTGTTTGTCCGGCCGGTCCAGGAGAAGATTCGAGAGACCCGAAACGTCAGAGATGATCGTCAGCCCCCACAACGAGAAGCTGAAGCTGGTCCGCAAGCTGCGCGACCGCAGGCACCGCGAGCGCGAGGGCCTGTTCGCGACCGAGGGCGAGGACCTGCTCGAGGCCGGCCTCGCCGCCGGTGCGGAGCCGCGCTTCGTGCTCTGCGCCGCCGGCAGTGGGCTCGGCGGGGAGGAGGTGGACCCGGCGCTGCTGGGCGACGTCTCGACGCTCGGCTCCGGCACGCGGGCGGTCGCCGTCTGGCCGCAGCGCTGGGCCGACGCGCCGCAGGCGCCGTGCGTGTATCTGCACGGCGTGAGCGACCCCGGCAACGTCGGCGCGATCGTGCGCACCGCCCATGCCCTGGTCGGGGGCAGCGTCGCCTTCGGCCCGGGCTGCGCCGACCCGCACGGGCCGAAGGCGGTCCGGGCGAGCATGGGCTCGATCTTCGGCGAGCCGCTGGTCCGGGCGGCAGTCGAATCGACGCCGCGGCCGCGCGCGGCGCTCGTCGCACACGGGGGCGCCGACCCGGCGGAGCTGGCGGGGATGGGGACGCTCTGCCTCGGCGCCGAGCGCGAGGGCCTGCCGGGCGAGGTGCTCGGCGGGTGCGACCTGTCGGTGACGATCGCGCTGCGCGCCGGGGCGGCCGAGTCGCTGAACGTCGCGGCCGCCGCGGCGATCGCCTGCGAGCGGCTTGCGACCGGGTCCGAGCGGCTATCGTCGCCCGCCATGCAGGAGGCGGCCGAAGATGCTTGAGCGGATCGAGGGAATCGAGGCCGAGGCCGCCGCCGTGATCGCCGCGGCTGGGGGCACGGCGGAGCTCGAGGAGCTGCGGGTCCGCTACCTCGGCCGCAAGGCGGAGCTGACGACGATCCTGCGTGGCATCGCCGACCTGCCGCAGGAGGAGCGGGGGCAGGTCGGAGCGGCCGCCAACCGGGCACGGCAGGCGCTCGAAGCGCTGATCGAGCGGCGCGCGGCCGACCTCGACGCCACCGAGCTCGAAGCGCGCCTTGCCGAGGACCGGATCGACGTGACCCTGCCCGGGACGCCGGCCCGCCCGGCCGGGCACCTGCACCTGATCACCCGCACGACGCGGCAGATCGAGGACGTGATGATCGGGTTGGGGTACCGGGTCGCCGAGGGCCCCGAGATCGAGCACGACTACTACAACTTCACGGCGCTCAACCACCCGCCGGGCCACCCGGCGCGGATGCTCCAGGACACCTTCTACGTGCAGTCGCACCCCGAGGTGCTGCTGCGCACGCATACGTCTCCGGTCCAGGTGCGGGCGATGGAGGCGCAGCCGCCGCCGATCTTCGTGATCGTCCCCGGCAAGGTCTACCGGCGCGACTCCGACGCGACCCACAGCCCGATGTTCCACCAGGTCGAGGGGCTCGCGATCGGCGAGGGGATCACGCTGGCGGACCTCCAGGGCACGCTCGAAGAGCTGCTCAAGGCGATCTTCGGCGAGGCCCGCGAGGCCCGCATGCGGCCGCACTTCTTCCCCTTCACCGAGCCCAGCGTCGAGTTCGACGTCTCCTGCTTCCAGTGCGGCGGAACCGGCGAGCTGGCAGGCGGAGAGCGCTGCAACCTCTGCAAGGGGATCGGCTGGATCGAGGTGGGCGGCGCCGGCATGGTCGACCCGAACGTGCTCGGCTTCGTCGAGGGCAACGGCTACGACCTCGAGCGCGTCCAGGGCTTCGCCTTCGGCATGGGGGTCGAGCGGATCGCGATGCTGCGCCACGGCGTCCCCGACCTGCGGCGCTTCTTCGACAACGACGTGCGGATGCTGGGGCAGTTCCGATGAGGGTGCCCTACTCGTGGCTGCGCGAGTACTGCGACCCCGGCATCGGCGCGGGAGAGCTCGCCGAGCGGCTGGCGATGACCGGCACCGAGGTCGAGCGGGTCGGGACGATCGGCCCGCCGTCGGCCGACGGATTCGTGGTCGGCAAGGTGCTCGGCTGCGAGCGCCATCCCAACGCCGACCGCCTCAGCGTCTGCTCCGTCGACACCGGCGACGGCGAGCCGCGCACGATCGTCTGCGGCGCCCCCAACGTCGCCGCCGGCCAGACCGTTCCCGTGGCGCTGCCGGGGGCGACGATGCCCGGCGGCACGAAGCTCGGCGAAGCGAAGCTGCGCGGCGTGCGGTCGTCGGGAATGATCCTCTCCGCCGCGGAGCTGGAGATCGCCGAGGACGCCGCCGGCATCCTGGTCCTCGAGGGGGACGGCCTGGCGGCGGGTACGCCGCTCGGCGAGGCGCTGCCGGTCGCCGAGCCGGTGCTCGAGCTCGAGGTGACGCCCAACCGCGTCGATTGCCTCGGCGTCTACGGGGTCGCCCGCGAGGTGCACGCGATCAGCGGCGCGCCGCTGGCGCCGGAGCCGTGGTCCGAGGACGCACAGGCCGAGGGCGAGGGCGAGGTCGGCGACTACGCCTCGGTCGAGGTGGCGGTGCCGGAGCTCTGCCCGCGCTTCACCGCGCGCGTCTTCACCGACGTGGAGGTCGGGCCGTCGCCCGCCTGGCTGCAGGCGCGGCTCACCGCGGCCGGGCAGCGCCCGATCAGCAACGTCGTCGACATCACCAACTACGCGATGCTGCTGACCGCACAGCCGCTGCACGCGTTCGACCTCGACCGGGTGCCTGACGGTGCGCTGATCGTTCGGACCGCAGACGAGGGCGAGACGATGACCACCCTCGACGACGTCGAGCGGAGCTTCGACGCCGAGACCGTGCTCGTCTGCGACCGCAACGGACCCTCCGGGATCGCCGGGATCATGGGCGGCCAGAGCTCCGAGGTCTCCGATGCCACGAGCTGCGTCCTGCTCGAGGTGGCGAACTGGAATGGGACCAACGTGCTGCGCACCTCGCGCATGCTCGGCCTGCGCTCCGAGGCGTCGTCGCGCTTCGAGAAGCAGCTCCACCCGGAACTCTGCATGCGGGCGCAGCGGATCGCGTCCCGGCTGATCGTCGAGCTGTGCGGCGCCAGGCTCGTGCCCGGCACGATCGACGCCGCCGGCGAGATCCCGCCGCCGCGTCGGCTCAGGCTGCGCAGCAGCCGCGTCGAGCGGCTGCTCGGCATGCGGATGCCCCAGACCAGCGAGGTCGCCTACCTGGAGCGGCTGGGCTTCCTCGCCGCGCCCGAAGACGGCGACGTGGTCGTCGAGGTGCCGCCCGACCGGCATTACGACGTCACGCGTGAGGTGGACCTGATCGAGGAGGTCGCGCGGGTCCACGGCCTCGACGAGCACCTTCCCTCGACCCTTCCCGCCGTCGCCGGCCAGGCGGGCGGGCTGAGCCGGGAGCAGCGGCTGCGGCGCCGCGCCGAGGACGCGATGCGCGATCTCGGCTTCGACGAGATCGTCGGATGGAGCTTCACCGACCCGGGCGAGGCGAGGCGGCTGCGCATTCCCGGCGAGGACCCGCGTGCCGAGCCGATCGCGATCTCGAACCCGCTCTCCGAGGACCAGTCGGCGATGCGGACGACCCTGGTCGGCTCGCTGCTCGACGTGGCGCGGCGCAACCTCGCGCACGGCGCCGAGCGCATCGCCATCTTCGAGTCCGGCCGCGTCTACCTCACCATCCCGCCGACGGGCCTGAAACAGGGCTCCGGGGGACGGAAATCGGCCCGTCGGCGCCCGCTCGCCGGGGAGTTTCCGGGAGAGCGGGCGGCGCCGGTGGTCGAGCCGCATCGGCTCGGCTGCCTCGCGGTCGGGCCGTTGGTGCCGCGCTCGTGGCGGGGCGGGGGGGAGCCCGCCGACTTCTTCGCGCTCAAGGGCATGCTCGAGGCGCTTGCCGACCGGCTCGGCGTCGCACTGGCCTTCGAGCCGGCGGCGGAGCCGTTCCTGCACCCCGGCCGGGCGGCGCGGATCGACGCCGGGGCGCGGTCCGCAGGCTGGATCGGCGACCTCCACCCGCTCGTCTGCCGCGAGTGGGACCTGGAGGCGGCGGTCGGGTTCGAATTGGACCTCGCGGCGCTGATCGACGCCGCCTCGGCCGGCGACGAGAGCTTCGAGGACGTGACCACCTACCCGGCGGTTCGCCAGGACCTCGCGGTCCTCGTGCCGGAGGACGTCTCGGTGGCGCGTGTGCGCGAGGCGGTGCTCGGCGGCGGCGGCGATCTGCTCCGCTCGGCGGCGGTCTTCGACCTCTACCAGGGCGAGCAGGTCGGCGAGGGACGCAAGAGCCTGGCGCTGAGGCTCGAGTTCGGCGCGGACGACCGCACGCTGACCGACGAGGAGGTCGCCGGCCGGCGCGCCTCGATCGCCGCGAAGCTGGGCGAGATCGGGGGGTCGCTCCGTGAGTAGCGCACGTTCGCAGCCGCTCGAGGGCGATCCCGTGGCGCGCGTCCTGGTCGCCGGCGCCTCAGGCTTCACCGGTGCGCTCGCCGCCCAGATCGTCTGGCGCCACCCACGTCTGGAGCTCGTCGCGATCACGTCGCGCGGCGACGCCGGCACGCGGCTCGACCGGCTCTACCCGCGCTACCGCGTCCCCCTCGAGCTGACCGAGCTCGACCTCGACTCGATCGAGGGCGTCGACGCCGCGATCGTCGCCTATCCGCACGGGGCTTCCGCGCCGACCGTCGCCGCGCTGCGCGGCCTCGGCGCGATCGTCGTCGACCTCTCCGCCGACTTCCGGCTGCGCGACCTGCCTACCTACGAGCGCTGGTACGGCGAGCACGGCGCTCCGGAGCTGCTCGACGGAGCCGTCTACGGCCTGACCGAGACGTACAGGGAGCGGCTGCGCGGGGCCGAGCTGGTCGCGACGCCGGGCTGCTACCCGACCGCGAGCGTCCTTGCGCTTGCGCCGCTTGCGGAACATGGCCTGCTCGCCGACGTCGTGATCGACGCCAAGCAGGGCGTCTCGGGGGCCGGCCGCGGCGGCGGCGACGCGATGCACTACGCGAACATGGACGAGAACGCCTTCGCCTACAAGACCGAGGGCCACCGCCACCGGCCCGAGATCGAACAGGAGCTCGGCGCTCTGGGGGGCGCCGCGCCGGTCACCTTCGTCCCGCACCTGCTGCCGCTCGACCAGGGCGAGCTGACCACCTGCTACGTGCAGACGACCGAGCCGATCTCCAAGCAGGAGGCATGGGCGCTGTACGCCGAGCGCTACGCGGACGAGCCGTTCGTCCACATGGTCGAGAAGGCGCCCGGATTGCGCGACGTGCGCGACACGAACGAGTGCCACGTCTACGTGACCGTCGAGGAGCGGGGCAGGGTGCTCGCCTTCTCGGCGCTCGACAACCTCTGGAAGGGCGCCTCCGGCCAGGCCGTGCAGAACCTCAACCTGATGCTGGGCCTGGACGAGACGGAGGGGCTGCGGTGAGCGAGGACTTCTTCAGATCCCGCTGGGTGACTCCGCCCGACGGTGTCGAGCAGCTCGACTCCGCCCGGCTCGCGCCCGGCTTCCGCGCCGGCGGCGCCCACTGCGGGCTCAAGGGCGGCGGGCAGACCGACGTCGGACTGCTCGTCTGCGACGCCGAGCAGGTCAGCTCCTCGCTCCTGCTCACGCGCAATGCCTCGGCCGCCGCACCGATCCGGGTCTGTCGCGAGCGGGTGGAGCGGGACCGGATCCGCGCCGCGGTCGTCAACGCCGGCAACGCCAACGCCGAGACGGGGGAGCAGGGCTACGCGGACGCGTGGGCGATGTGCGAGGAAGCCGGCGCGAAGCTGGGGCTCGCCCCCGAGGCCGTGGCGGTCGCCGAGACCGGCGTGATCGGGGTGCCGCTGCCGGTCGACGCCGTGCTGGGCGGGATCGGCGACGCCGCCGCGACGCTCTCGGAGGCCGGCGGCCGGACCTTCGCCGACGCGATCATGACCACCGACCGGTGGTCGAAGAGCTGCGCGCTGCGGGCCGGCGGCGTGACCCTCTCCGCCCAGGCGAAGGGGGCCGGGATGATGCAGCCGGGCTTCGCCACGATGCTCTGCTTCGTCCAGACCGACGCGGTGCTCGACGACCCCGACGCGACCCTGCGCGCCGCCGTCGACGGCTCCTTCGAGCGGATCACCGTCGACGGGCAGATGAGCACCAACGACACCGTCCTCCTGCAGGCGACCGGGGCGGCCGGCAGGCCGCTGCCGGATGGATTGCTCGACGCGGTGCTGCTGCAGCTGGCGATCGAGATCGTCGCCGACGGCGAGGGGGCCACCCGGGTCGGGCGCGTCCAGGTCGACGGCGCCGCCTCCGCCGAGGAGGCCGAGCGGGTCGCCCGGGCGATCGCCAACTCGCCCCTGGTCAAGACGGCGCTGTTCGGTCGCGACCCGAACTGGGGCCGGATCGCGCAGGCGGCCGGGATGGCGCTCGCCGGCGAGGACCTCGAGGAGATCGGCGCGGACTCGATCGACGCGGCCGAGCTGGCCGAGGACGTCGCCGAGGCGGAGATCGGGCTGTGCCTGGGACGCGGCGACCACTCCGCCCACATCTGGTTCTCGGACCTCGGTTACGAGTACGTTCGGATCAACGCCGAGTACACGACCTGAGGACGCGATGAGCACGAACGTCGACACCCTTCTCGAGGCCCTGCCCTACATCAAGGAGTTCCACGGGCGCACGGTGGTGATCAAGTACGGCGGCGCCGCGATGCGCGAGGAGCAGCTGCGCGAGGACTTCGCCACCGACGTCGTGCTGCTCAAGTACGTCGGGCTCAACCCGGTGATCGTGCACGGCGGCGGCCCCGAGATCACCCAGTACATGGAGCGGCTCGGCATCGAGGTCAGGTTCCACGAAGGCCTGCGCGTCTCGGACCCGGAGACCGTCGAGGTGGCGCGGATGGTGCTGCTCGGCAAGCTCAACTCCGACATCGTCCAGCGCCTCAACTCGCACGGCCAGCCGGCGGTCGGGCTCTCCGGCCAGGACGGCTCGCTGTTCGAGGTCGCACCGGTCCCGAACGCCGAACAGGTCGGCTTCGTCGGCACCGTCGAGCACGTCGACGTCGACGTGCTGAACCACATCGCGGAGGACTACATCCCCGTGATCGCCTCCTCGGCGGCGGACGCCGAGGGGCGGCCCTACAACGTCAACGCCGACGAGGCCGCCGGCAAGGTCGCCGCCGCGCTCGGCGCCCACAAGGCCGTCTTCCTCACCGACGTCGAGGGCTGGCTGGCCGATCCCGACGACCACGACTCCCTGATCACCCACGCGGCGGTGCTCGAGGTCGAAGGGAAACTGGCCGGGATCGACGGTGGGATGCGGCCCAAGCTCCAGGCCTGCATCGACGCCGTCCAGGGCGGCGCCCACTCGGCCCACATCATCGACGGACGCCAGCCGCACAGCCTGCTGCTCGAGCTGTTCACCAACGCCGGCATCGGCACGATGATCACGCCGTGAGATGAGGCTCGCCGAGCTGCAGGCGCTCGAGGAGCGCTACCTGATGCGCACCTACCGGCGGGGGCAGGTCGAGTTCGTGCGCGGCGAAGGGGCGCTGCTCTGGGACTCGGAGGGCAGGGAGTACCTCGACTTCCTCGCCGGGATCTCGGTCTGCTCGGTGGGCCACTGCCATCCGGCGGTCGTCGAGGCCGTGCGCGAGCAGGCCGGCCGGCTGATGCACGTCTCCAACCTCTTCTACACCGAGCCGATGGTGCGGCTCGCCGAGCGCCTCGCGGAATCGAGCCTCGGCGGGCGGGTCTTCCTGACCAACTCCGGCACGGAGGCGAACGAGTGCGCGATCAAGGTCGCGCGCAAGCACGCCCACCGCCGCGGCGTCAGGGCGCCGGAGATCGTCAGCTTCGAGCGCGACTTCCACGGCCGCACCTACGGGGCGCTGGCGGCGACGCCGACGCTCGCCGAGAACGAGGCGCTCGGCCCGATGCTGCCCGGGTTCCGGTCGGTCCCGTTCGACGACGCCGCGGCGCTGCGCGCCGCCGTCGGCGAGAGCACCGCAGCGGTCCTGATCGAGCCGATCCAGGGCGAGTCCGGCGTCTATCCGGTCGGCGAGGAGGCGCTGGTCGCGGCGCGGGAGGCCTGCGACGAGGTCGGAGCGCTGCTGATCCTCGACGAGATCCAGACCGGGGTGGGGCGGACCGGCTCGCTCTGGGCCTACCAGCAGTCGCCCGTCCGTCCCGACCTGATCACGACCGCGAAGGCGCTCGGCGGCGGACTGCCGGTCGGGGCCTGCATGGCGACGCCGGAGGCCGGCGAGGTGCTGGAGCCGGGTGACCACGGGTCGACCTTCGCCGGCGGCGCGGTCGTCTCCGCGGCCGCCCTCGCCGTGCTCGAGATCGTCGACGACCCGGTCCTGCTGCGGCGCGTGCGGGAGCTCGGCACGCTGCTCTGCGACGGCCTCCTCGCCGTCGACGGCGTGCGCGAGGTGCGCGGGCGCGGCCTCATGGTCGGCGTCGGGCTGGAGCCCGGCATAGACGCGGCGGCCCTCGGCGCCGACCTGCTCGAGCGCGGCCTGATCGTCAACGTCCCCGAGCCCGGCACCCTGCGGCTGCTGCCGCCGCTGACGGTCGATCCAGCCCAGGTGGAGCGCGCCGTTGCGCTGATCGGCGATGGCCTCTTAAGCTACGGGGCCAGATGAGCTCGCAGAAGCTCCCACCGCAGGGGCGCCCTCCCGCCACGGCTGCCGACGCCGCCAAGCGGCTGGCGACGATCGTCGACGCGGCCGAGCGGGCTGCGGCCAGCGTCATCGACGACGCCGAGCGGCAGGCACAGGAGCACCTCGAGGAGGCGCGCTCGCGCGCCGACCGGATGGTCGCCGAGCGGCTGCGCGAGCTCGCCGACGAGATCGATCCACCGGCTTCGGGCGAGCGGGCCCAGTCCCCCCACCTCCGCTCCGTCGAGGACGACGCCGCGCCGCGCCGCTCGACCTCGGCGGGCGCGCGCCTGCTGGCCACGCAGATGGCGGTCTCCGGCGCCCGGCGCGAGGAGATCGAAGCGCGGCTTCGCAGCGGCTTCGAGATCGAGGACACCGCCGAGATCCTCGACGCGATACTCGGACCGGAGAACCGCTAGATGCACGACGACCCGACCCGGACGATGGGTCGCCCCGACGGACCGGACCGAGGCAACGGCAACATGCGGCTGCTGGTCGCCGGCCTCCTGGCGATCATCGTCGGGCTGGTCGTCGCGATCGTCGTCATCGCCGGCGGCGACGGCGACTCCGACAGCGCCTCGACCCCCGCCGAGGCGACGACCGTCGAGCCGACGACGGAGCCCGCCCCGGCCGACACGACCGAGCCGACGACGACCGAGACGACCACGGCCCCGGAAGAGGACGAGGAAGAAGCCACCGAAGGGGAAGCCGAAGCGGACGAAGGGGAAGCCGAAGAAGGGGAAGCGGCGGAAGACGGCAGCGGCGGAGTCGAAGCCCGCTAGATGGAGGCCTTCCCGCAGCGCACGGCCAGCTACGAGGCCGATCCGGCAGACGTGCGGCGCGTCCTGCTCCTCTACTCGGGGGGCCTCGACACGAGCGTGATGCTGAAGTGGATCCAGGACCGCTACGGGGCGGAGGTCGTCTGCCTGACGGTCAACCTCGGCCAGCCGGGCGAGGACTACGCGGTGATCGAGGACAAGGCCAAGCGCCTCGGCGCGCTCGAGTGTCACGTCGTCGACGCCCGTGAGCAGTTCGCCCGCGACTTCGTCGCGCCGGCGATCAAGGCCAACGCCCTCTACGGCGGCGGCTACCCGCTGTTCACGGCGCTCGGCCGGCCGCTGATCGCCGAGCTGGCCGTCGAGTATGCGCGCCGGAGCGGCTGCGACACGATCGCCCACGGCTGCACCGGCAAGGGCAACGACCAGGTGCGGATCGAGGCGACCGTGGCGACGCTGGCGCCGGAGCTGAAGACGATCGCCCCGGTGCGCTCCTGGCAGATGGGCCGCGAGGAGGAGATCGCCTACGCCCGCGAGCACGGGATCCCGGTCAAGGGCGGCACCGAGGTCGCCCCGTACTCGATCGACGACAATCTCTGGGGCCGGTCGTCGGAGGGCCGCTGGATCGAGGACCTGGGCCACGCGCCCGAGGACGACGTCTTCCAGCTGGTCACCCGGCCCGAGCTCGCACCGGACGAGGCCGAGACGGTGACGGTCGAGTTCGAGGCGGGGGTGCCGGTTGCCCTGAACGGCGAGCGACTGGAGCTGGTCGACCTGCTGGAACGGGCTGCCGAGATCGGTTGCCGGCACGGCGTCGGGATCGTCGACCACATCGAGGACCGGATCGTCGGGCTCAAGGTGCGCGACATCTACGAGGCGCCGGCCGCGGCGATCCTGCTCACGGCCCACCAGGAGCTCGAGAAGCTGGTCGGCACGATCCACCAGAACCAGCTCAAGCCCGAGCTCGACCGCAAGTGGGCCTACCTGGTCTACGCCGGCCTCTGGTGGGAGCCGCTGCGCACCGACATCGACGCCTACATGGACGCGGTCAACGCTCAGGTGACCGGCACGATCGGGCTGCGCCTCTACAAAGGGAGCGTCCGGGTCGTCACCCGCTCCTCCCCCAACGCGGTCTACGACGCCGACCTCGCCTCGTTCGCCGAGTCGGGCGGTCTTTTCTCGCAGGAGGCCTCGCCGGGGTTCATCGAGCTGTGGTCGCTGCAGTCGCGGATGGCGCATAGGATCCGGCAGCGCGGGGAAGAGGGATCTCGATGATCTATCGCGCGATCGGCAAGGCTGTCGTCAAGTCGCTCGTCTTCTTCGTCCGCTACCGCTACGGGCGGGCGGTCCGCGTCGGTGCGGGCGTGGGGGCCCTCCTCGTGGGCGCCGCCTTGTACCTGGCGAGCAGGAACGTGCCGGAGGGCTAGCAGCCGCTACCCTCGTCCGCTTCGTGCGGAAACTGCCTGCAACTGCGCTGTTTGCCCTGCTGCTCGCGACCGTCGCCGTGCCTGCGATGGCGGCGGAGGTCGACTCGCTGCGCGACAAGGTCTCCGCCGCGCGCGAGGAAGCCGAGTCGCTCGGCGGGGAGATCCGCTCCGCCCAGGAACAGCTGCTCGCGGCGGAAGGCGAGGCGGCGGCGGCCGCTGCCCGCGAGCGCCGCCTGAGCGGCCTGCTCGAATCCGGCCGCGAGCGCGCCGCGAGGCTGGCCGCGCGGGTGGCGGCGACGGAACGGCGATTGCGGGAGGAGAGACGGCGGCTGCGCCGCGCCCGCGCGGCGCTCGCCGAGCGCCTCGTCGCGATCTACCAGGGCGGCATGCCGAGCACGGCGAGCGTCGTGCTGGCCTCAGGCGACATGGACGACCTCGCGGTGCGGGCCGAGTACCTGGAGCGGGTCGAGGACTCGGGCACCGCGCTCGCCGAGCGGGTCGAGCAGGTTCGCGACGCCGTGCGGCGCGGCCTGCGGCGCGTCGCCGACCTGAAGGCGCGCATCGACGCCTACAACGAGCGCCTGGCCGCGGCACGCGACGAAATCGCCGCGGTGCGGGGCGAAGCGGAAGCGACGGCGGCCCGCGCCGACTCCCTGGCTGCGGCCCGATCGGCGGCGCTGGCGACGCTGAAAGGGAAGATCGAGGAGTGGGTCGCGGACATCGAGGCGGCCGAAGCGGCCAGCCGCGCCGCCGCCGAAGAAACCGTCGGCCGCTGGCTCGGCGGTCCCTACTCGATCCCGACCTACATCGTGATGTGCGAGTCCGGCGGCAACTACAGCGCCCTGAACCCGTCCAGCGGGGCGGGCGGGGCCTACCAGATCCTCCCCTCGACCTGGGAGATGTACGGCGGCAGGGGCGCGCCGCACGAAGCGTCGAAGGCCGAACAGGACCGGATCGCCGCCGAGATCTGGGCCGACTCCGGCGCGAGCGCCTGGGTCTGCGCCGGCTGATCACGTCTTTCGCGACGAAGCCGTGCGAAACTTTTTGCATTCGTCGCGCCACGCGCGCGCCGAGTCCGCCTAGGGTGGAACGATGGAGGCGATGAGGGTGAGCTGGACCGACGATCGGATGGACGACCTCAACGGCAAGGTCGACCGCATCGACCAGAAGGTCGAGGACCTGACGCGGGAGATGCATGCCGATCTCCGTGCCGTGCGGACGGAAATGCGAACGGAATTTCAGGCGGTGCGGTCCGAGATGAAATCCGAGTTCCAGGCGGTCCGCGGTGAGACGAAGTCGGAATTCCAGGCGGTGCGCGGCGAGCTCAAGACCATGATGGGGATCATGGTCGGCGGCTTCGTCGCGCTCTTCGCCGCGATGTTGACCGTTTTCGCCACCTTGCTGACGCAGCTCTAGGCGGAGCAGGGGAGAGGTCGCCCGCGTCGAAGCGGGTGCCCATGTTCGTGCGCAAGAAGCGCCGCTCGCCCGCGCGAGGCTCCAAGCGGAAGCCGAAGGCCAAGGCCAGGCCCAAGCGGGGTCTGCCACGGCCACACCTCCCCGACGGGCTGCAACAGCGCCATGTCGACCTGATCGGGCTCTTCCTGATCGCCTCCGGCGTCTACCTCACCTTCGTCCTCTTCTTCGCCTGGGACGGGGGCAAGGTCGGATATGGCCTGCAGACCGCGCTGGAGTACCTGGTCGGCGGGGTCGGGGCGAGGATCGCGACGGTGCTGATGGTCGCGATCGGCGTCCTGCTCGTGACCGGCACCTCGATCTCGACCGTCTTCGGCGGCATCGGCCGCGGGCTGCGCCGCACCTTCCTCGGCGGCCGCGACATCGCCCAGACCGCGATCCAGCACCGTGAGGCCTGGCGCGAGGAACGAGATCGGAACAGGAGCCAAGACAAGGCCTACTCCTTCGAGACCCAGGCCGGGTCCACCGACGTAATGAGCACCTATCCTGAGGACGACGACCTCGAGCCGACCGTGGCCGTCGCAGAGGACGAGCCGGACGCGCTCGACGAGCCGATCACCGAGGACTTCGCGGCGCAGATGGAGGAGATCGAGTCGCCCCCCGAGGATGGGGAGGAGGCCGAGGCGCTCCCCGAGGCGGAGCCGGCCCGGCTCACCCCGATGGGCAACAAGCGCGGCGTGACCGAATCGGAGCAGATCGACTACCGACCGCCGCCGGCCAAGGCGCTGGAAAAGGGCAAGGGCGACAAAGGACCGGACCCCCGCGACCAGGACACGATCGGCCGCAAGCTGGTCGAGACGCTCGGGCACTTCGGCGTCGAGGCGAAGATCGTCGGCATCGTCAGCGGCCCGCACGTCTCCCGCTTCGAGCTTCGACTCGCCCCCGGCACGAAGGTCAAGAAAGTCACCGAGCTCTCCAACGACCTCGCCTACGCGCTGGCCTCGACCGACATCCGCATCCTCGCCCCGATCCCGGGCAAGCAGGCGGTGGGGGTGGAGGTGCCGAACACGCGCCGCCGCCTCGTCCGGCTCGGCGACATCTACGCCGGTCGCCCCGAGAAGACCTCGCCGCTGGTCGCCTGGCTCGGCAAAGGCATCGACGGCAACGCCGTCTGGACTGACCTGGCCAAGATGCCGCACGTCCTCGTCGCCGGCACGACCGGCTCGGGCAAGTCGGGCTGCGTCAACGCGATCCTCTCCTCGATCCTGATGCACGCCTCGCCCAACGACGTGCGCCTCGTCCTCGTCGACCCCAAGCAGGTCGAGCTCAACCACTACGAGCACGTCCCGCACCTGCTGACGCCGGTCGTCACCTCGCCGCGCCTCGCCGCCAACGTGCTCGCCAACCTGATCGGCGAGATGGAGAGCCGCTACGGGATCATGGGTCAGGCGCGCTGCCGCAACCTCGCCGAGCTGAACCGCGCCCGGGCGAAGGCGGGGGAGCCGCAGCTGCCGCACATCCTCTGCGTGATCGACGAGCTCGCGGACCTGATGATGGTCTCGCCGGCAGAGGTCGAGGACTCGATCATCCGCCTCGCCCAGAAGTCGCGCGCGACCGGCATCCACCTGGTGCTGGCGACGCAGCGCCCGTCGACCGACATCATCACCGGCACGATCAAGGTCAACATCCCGGCCCGGATCGCCTTCGCGGTCTCCTCGCAGACGGACTCCCGGGTGATCCTCGACCAGGGCGGCGCCGAGGCGCTGCTCGGCCAGGGCGACATGCTCTTCCGCGGCGCCGGCACCTCGAAGCTGGCCCGGATCCAGGGCGCCTTCGTCACCGAGGAGGAGATCGCCAGGATCACCGGCCACTGGGCCAAGCAGGGGGAGCCCGAGTTCGAGGCCGAGCTGCTCGAGGTCCACGAGGAGAAGGGCGTGGAAGCCGAGGGCGACTTCGATCCCGACAGCGACGACCTGCTCGACGAGGCGATTCGCACCGTCGTGCAGACCGAGACCGCCTCGGTGTCGATGATCCAGCGCCGCCTGCGCGTCGGCTACACCCGTGCCGGCCGCCTGATCGACATGCTCGAGCGGCGCGGGGTCATCTCCGGCTACGAGGGGTCCAAGCCGCGCCAGGTCCTGATCACCGAGGCGGACCTGCCGCGCGTGCTCGACGGCGGGCCCGGGACCCCCGAGCCGGTCGCCGTCGAGGCCGACGAGGCCGGGTAACAGGCGCTTTTCGCGGCGAGCACGCCGACTGGACACAATGTCGGAGTGCAGACGGGGATCGGAGCAACCCTTCGCGAGACGCGCAAGCGCCGCGAGCTCGACCTGCCGGAGGTCGAAGCGGCGATCAAGATCCGCCTGCGCTACCTGCGGGCGATGGAGGACGAGGACTGGGACGTCCTCCCGGGCGGCGCCTACACGCGCGGCTTCATCCGCACCTATGCCGCCTATCTCGGCCTCGACGGCGAGCGGCTGGCGGACGAGTACCGCCGCGGGTCGGCAGCCGACGGCGAGCGGGCGCCCAGGCGCGCCGAGCCGCTCGCCGGCGTCCCCGGGCCCGCTCGGGAGCGGCGCTTCTCGGGACGCGCGAGGACGGCGGTCGTCTCGCTCCTGCTGCTCGGCCTGGCGGTCGCGATCGGCCTTCTGGTCGGCGGCGACGACGGCTCGCAGGTGCCCTCGCCCGATACGGCAGCCGACGGCGAGCGCCGCGCCGCGACCGGCGAGCGAGCCGCCGTCGCCTCGCGGTCGGGCGTATCGCTCGGCCTCGCGGCCACCGCGGAAGTCTGGGCGTGCGTGCTCGACGGCGACGGGAAGGCGGTGCTCGACGGCGAGATCCTCCAGCCGGGGGCGCAGGCCGGCCCGTTCCGGGCCGCCCGCTTCACCGCGGCCTTCGGCAACGGCGAGGTCGAGTTGACGATCGACGGCGAGCAGGCCGCGACGCCCCCCAGCGCCAGTCCCGTCGGCTACGAGGTCGAGCCCGACGGGGACCTGAAGCCGCTCGGCGAAGGCGAAAGGCCCGACTGCGAATGAGCGTCGTCCGGGCAGGGATTGTCGTGACGGGCACGGAGGTGATCACCGGTCGGATCGCGGATCGCAACGGGCCGTGGGTCTCCGAACGGCTCGCCGAGCTGGGCGTCGAGGTCGCCCACATCCTCGTCGTCGCCGACCGGCCGGACGACCTCGAGGCGGCGCTGCGCTTCATGGCGGCCGAGGGGATGGACCTGATCGTCACCTCCGGCGGGCTCGGCCCGACCGCCGACGACCTGACCGCCGAGGTCGTCGGTCGCTTCGCCGGGCGGGAGCTCGTGCTCGACGAGGAGATGGAGGAGAAGATCGCCGCGATCCTGCGCCGCTTCGCCCGCCGCTTCGACTTCGACGCCGAGGCGCTGCGGGAGGCGAACCGCAAGCAGGCGATGGTCCCGGAGGGCGCGATCCCGCTCGACCCGGTCGGAACGGCGCCGGGCCTGGTCGTGCCCGCCGACGGCCGTGTCGTGGTCGTGCTCCCCGGGCCGCCGCGCGAGCTCCGCCCGATGTGGGAGGCGGCGATCGACTCGCGCCCGGTCCAGGCCGCGCTGGCGCGTGCAACGCCCCTGCACGGCTACACCCTGCGCATGTTCGGCATCCCCGAGTCGGAGATCGCCAAGAGCCTGCGCGAGATCGAGGCGGGGGGGACCGACCTGGCGTCGGTCGAGATCACCACCTGCCTGCGGCGCGGCGAGATCGAGATCGACGTCCGCTACCGCGCCGAGTCCGGGCTGGCGGCCGAGGAGGTGCGCGCCGGCCTCGCCGAGCGCCACCGCCGCCACCTGTTCAGCCTCGAGGGCGAGACGATCGACGCGCAGCTCGCCGGGCTGCTGCAGGGGCGCAGGCTCGCTCTCGCGGAGTCCTGCTCGGGCGGCCTGCTGGCCGCGCGGATCACCGACCTGCCGGGCGCCTCCGCCTACTTCGCCGGCGGCGTCGTCGCCTACTCGAACGGGGCCAAGGCCGAGCTGCTGGGAGTCGATCCGGCGCTGATCGAAGCGCACGGCGCGGTCTCGCCCGAGGTCGCTGAGGCGATGTCACGCGGGGCGCTGGAGCGCTTCGACGCCGACCTCGCGGTGGCGATCACCGGCATCGCCGGCCCCGACGGCGGCAGCGAGGAGAAGCCGGTCGGCTACGTCTGCTTCGACGCCCGCCTCGCCGACGGTGCCGCGATCGCGCGCGATCCGGTGATCCCGGGCGGCCGCGAAGACGTTCGCGAGCGCTCCGCCCTGGTCGGGATGCACCTGCTGCGCATCCTGCTCAACGGGGAAGAGGCGCCTTTGTAGGGAAGCGGTCGCACTGAATTGACATTCGGGTGTTGTCTCGTGCGCCCGGGACCCATAGCGTCGGCGGCATGGCGAAGGAGCGACTGAAGAGCCCGCGGGTCAAGCTGTTCGTCGCGCTCGACCTGCCCGAGCGGGTGAGCGCCGGGATCGCCGCCTGGGGGCGGGAGGCGCTGGGCGACCCGGCGCTGCGCCGGGTCCCTCCGGAGTCCCTGCACATCACCCTCGCCTTCCTCGGCTGGCGGCCGGAGAAAGAGGTCCCGCGCCTGGCCGAGATCGTCGCGGCGAGTCGCCTCCCGGCGCCCTCGATCGAGCTGGGCGGGCCGGTCCAGCGGCCGGAGCGGGGCCGGGCGCGCCTCTACGCCCTGCCGGCAATGTCCGCCGGCACCGTCACCCTGCAGGCGGAGCTGCAGGAGAGGCTGGTCGCCGCCGGCCTCTACGAGCCGGAGAAGCGGCCGTTCTGGCCGCACGTGACGATCGCGCGGGTCAAGCGGGAGGAACGGGGCTCGAAGCGCCCCGCGCTCGTCTCGCGCCCCCCGAAGCAGCTTCCAAGGGCACTGCTGCGGCCCTTCGATGGCGTCCGGATGACGCTCTACCGTTCTGAAATCCAGCCGCAGGGTGCGCAGTACACCCCGCTGGCGCAAGTCGAGCTGCCCGCAGGCGGGCGGCAGTGAGGTGAGAAAGAGATGGCAGACAGGAAAGCGACTTTGAAGGACGCCTCGGCCAAGGACGCCAAGGCGAAAGACGCGGCTCTCGCGGCGGCGGTGACCCAGATCGAGCGCGACTTCGGCCAGGGCGCCCTGATGCGGCTCGGCGCCGACGCCACGATCAAGATCCCGGCGATCCCGACCGGGGCCCTCTCGCTCGACCTGGCGCTGGGGATCGGCGGGGTGCCGCGCGGGCGGATCGTCGAGATATTCGGCCCCGAGTCCTCTGGGAAGACGACGTTGATCTACCACATCATCGCCGAGGCCCAGAGCCGTGGCGGCATCTGCGCCTTCATCGACACCGAGCACGCGATCGACCCCTCCTACGCCCGCAGGATCGGCGTCGACACCGACGAGCTGCTGGTCTCCCAGCCCGACTACGGCGAGCAGGCGCTGCAGATAGCAGATCGCCTGATCGCCTCCGCGGCGATCGACGTGGTCGCGATCGACTCGGTCGCGGCGCTGACCCCCAAAGCCGAGCTCGACGGCCAGATCGGGGACCAGACGGTCGGCCTCCAGGCCCGGCTGATGTCGCAGGCGATGCGCAAACTGGCCGGCAACCTGAACCGGACCAACACCGTCTGCCTCTTCACCAACCAGATCCGCGAAAAGGTCGGCGTCCAGTTCGGCTCGCCGGAGACCCAGCCGGGCGGCCGGGCGCTCAAGTTCTACTCCTCGCAGCGGCTCGACATCCGCCGCATCGAGACCCTCAAGGACGGGACCGAGGCGGTCGGCAACAGGGTCCGGGTCAAGGTCGTCAAGAACAAGGTGGCCTCGCCCTTCCGGCAGGCCGAGTTCGACATCGAGTACGGCGTCGGCATCTCGCGCGAGGGCGGCCTGCTCGACTTCGGGATCGAGCACGACCTCGTCCAGAAGTCGGGGGCCTTCTTCTCCTACGGCAAGACCAGGCTCGGCCAGGGGCGCAACAACGCGAAGCAGTTCCTCGCCGACAACCCCGAGCTCGCCGCCGAGCTCGAAGCCAAGATCCGCACCGCGCTGGGGATCGGCGCCGATGCCGGCGATACCGCCGCCGAGCCCGCCGAGACGGCGGCCGGCCAGGATGAGGGAATAAGTCAGGCGGCCTGACCAAGCAGGTCAAGGACGCAGGGAGCGCAGCGTGCTGGAGGCACGTAAGCGACCGAGGACGCAGAGATGCGCAGGTCAGACGCCTGACGGATAAGATCGCGCGCCGATGGACAACCAAACGCTCTTCTACGTCTGCGGCATCGTCCTCGCCGTCTCGGCGGTGGTCTTCACCTTTGTCGCCCTGAAAGTCGAGAAGTTCCCCGGCCGCGCTGCTCCGCTGGTCGTGATCTTCTTCATCGCCCTCGTCGGCGGCGCGACCACCTTCTCCGTCCTGCACGCCAAGGACGAGGAGAAGCACGAGGAGGCGGCGCTGCACGAAGCGACCGAGGAAGCGGAACGGGTCGAGGACGAAGGCACCGAGGCCGCCCCCTAGGGCGGCTGCAAACCGTCGCATCTCGGGGTCTTCGGTCGGTCGGATCGGGTCACGCACCGGAGTGCGTTTTCCTCACCGCCCTCCCTGCATCCCCTGATCTGCTCGGTTTTCGCCGCCTATAGTTTTCGCTAATGCCCAGGTACCACGTCACCACGTTCGGCTGTCAGATGAACGTGCACGACTCCGAGCGGATGCAGGGGATGCTCGAGTCGCTCGGCTACGAGGAGGCGGCGAGTCGCGGCGAGGCCGATCTGATCCTCTTCAACACCTGCTCGATCCGCGAGTCGGCCGACAACCGCTTCGTCGCGCACCTCGGCGAGGCGAAGCGGCTGAAGTCCGAAGATCCCGAGCGGGTCGTCGGCGTCGGCGGGTGCTGGGCGCAGTCGGTCAAGGAGGAGGTCTTCGAGCGCTTTCCGTTCGTCGACGTGGCCTTCGGCCCAGGTCAGATCCACAAGCTGGCCGAGTTCCTCAACTCCGATTCGCTGACCGCGCAGGGCTACTTCGAGTTCGAGGACTTCTCCGGCCACCTGCCGGCCCGGCGGCAGCGCGAGTTCCAGGGCTGGCTGCAGATCTCCCAGGGCTGCAACTGCAGGTGCGCCTACTGCATCGTGCCTTCGACGCGGGGCCGCGAGGTCAGCCGCGACCCGGCCGAGCTGGTCGCCGAGACGGAGACGCTGGCCGCCGACGGCGTGCGCGAGGTGACCCTGCTCGGCCAGAACGTGAACAGCTACGGCCGCGACCTGCCGAAGGGGGCCCGGATCGGCTTCTCGGACCTGCTGGCGCGGATCGACGCGGTGGAGGGGGTCGACCGCATCCGCTACACCAGCCCGCACCCGAAGGACATGAAGGAGGACGTGATCCGCGCCCACGCGGAGCTCCCGGCGCTCTGCGAGCACATCCACCTGCCGCTCCAGTCGGGCTCGAGCGAGGTACTCAAACGGATGCGCCGCACCTACGACCGCCAGCGCTACATGGACCGCGTCGCGCTGATCCGCGAGCACGTGCCCGACTGCGCGATCACCACCGACGTCATCGTCGGCTTCCCAGGGGAGACCGAGACCGACTTCGAGCAGACGCTCGAAGTCGTCGACGAGGTCGGTTACGACGGCGCCTTCACCTTCGTCTTCTCGCCGCGACGCGAAACCGAGGCGGCGACGATGGGCGAGCAGGTCGCGCACCCGGTCAAGGTGGAGCGGATGGAGCGGCTGGTCGAGCTGGTCCAGCGACGAGCGACCGAACGCGCGCAGCGGTTCGTCGGGCGCGAGATGGAGGTGCTGGTCGAGGGGGCCAGCAGGACCGATCCGAGTCGGTTGCGCGGGCGGACTCGGCACAACAAGGCGGTCAACTTCGACGGGATCGCCGAGCCGGGGCAGATGGTCGAGGTCGAGATCGAATCCGCGACTTCGATGACGTTGAGTGGGATGGAAAAGATTCTCAGCCGTGCCGGTTAGGCGGCTTCAGCCGAGTGCCTTTCCAGCACGGGGTCGTCGCGATATTCGGGCCCACCGGAGTCGGCAAGACCCGGGTCGCGATTGCGCTCGCGGAGCTGCTGCGGGAGCGAGGCGAGGACCCGGTCGCGATCTCGTGCGACGCCCTCCAGGTCTACGAGGGGCTCGAGACGCTGACCGGCGTCGCCGGCGCGGACGAGCAGGCGCGGCTGGAGCACCGGCTGGTCGGGTTCGTGCCGGTCACCGAGCCGTTCTCGGTGGGGGATTACATGCAGCTGGCGCATCGGGAGATCGATGAGGCGCTGGAGGCGGGAAGGCGGCCGATCGTCGTCGGGGGGACCGGGCTGTACCTGCGGGCGGCGGTGGCGGAGCTGTCGCTACAGAAGGTCCCGGCGGGGACCGAGGACTCCGAGCTGTGGTCCCCCGAGACGCGGCACCCGACGGCGATCTTCGGGCTCGACATGGAGCGGGCGCGGCTCTACGAGCGGATCGACGCCCGCACCGAGGCGATCGCCGCCGGCGGCGCCGAGCAGGAGGTGCGCCGCGCCGAGGCGCTCGGCCCGTCCCGAACCGCGCGCAAGGCGCTCGGCTTCGACGAGCTGCTCGCCGGCGACGTCGAGGCGATGAAGAAGCGCTCGCGCAACTACGCCCGCCGCCAGCTCACCTGGATGCGCAAGATCCCCAACCTCCACTGGATCGACCGCACCGGATTGTCCGACGAGGACGTGGCAAGCTCAATGGTCGATCGGGCTTAGCAAGGCCGCTTGTGGCCAAGCAGATCAAGGACGCAGGGAGCGTGGCGTGCTCTGCACGCGAGCGACCGAGGACGCAGAGATGCGCCGCGCCACATGCGGCCCATTAGGGTGCCGCAACCATGAGGTTCGAGAAGTGGCAAGCGCTTGGCAACGACTACGTGATCGTCGAGGCGGGGGAGCTTCCATGGGAGTTGACCTCGGCTCGGGTGCGGCGGCTCTGCGATCCGCACTTCGGGGTCGGCTCGGACGGGGTGCTGCTGCTCTCGCGCTGCGAGAACCCGGAGTTCGTCGCAGACCTGCGGATCTTCAACCCGGACGGCTCGGAGGCGGAGCTGTCGGGCAACGGGGCCCGCGAGGCGATCCTCTACCTGCGCCGGCACGGCTGGACCGACGCCGACACCTTCTCGATCCGCACCGCGGCCGGGCCGATCGTGCCGACCGTCACCTCGGATCGCACCTGCTCGGTCGAGATGGGTCGGGCCTCGACCGCGTCGAAGGACTTCCCGTCGGGCGAGTCCGACGGGCGCGGCACGTTGACCGCCGCCGGACAGGAGCTCGAGTTCCAGCACGTCTCGATCGGCAACCCGCAGTGCGCGGTCGAGGTCGGCGAGCACATCGAGGAACTCGACCTGGCCGCGGTCGGCCCGGCGATCGAAGGCCACGAGCTGTTCCCCAACCGCACCAACGTCTCGTTCCTGTGCGTGGAAGGCAGCCGGGTCCGGGCGCGGATCTTCGAGCGCGGGGTGGGGGAGACGCTCTCCTCGGGGACCGGCGCCAGCGGGGCGGCCGTCACCGCGTTCCTGCGCGGGGCGCCGAGCCCGTTCGTGGTCGAGCTGGACGGCGGCGAGCTGGAGGTCGAGGTGTCGGACGACCTCGACGTTCGGCTGACCGGCTGGGCCGAGCCGATCTGCTCCGGCGAGCTCTCGGCGGAGCTGCTGCAGGCGCTCGCCTCGCTGGACGGCTAGATTTCCGCGCCCGTGGCAGAGACGACCGCCAAGCCCGGCATCGGCGCCCCGTCCAAGCGACTGGAGGCGATGCCCCCGTACAAGTTCCAGGAGCTGGAGCGGACGATCGCCGAGAAGCGCGCCGCCGGGATCGACGTGATCAGCCTCGGCATCGGCGACCCCGACGAACCGACCTACCCGCACATCGTCTCGGCGATGCAGGAGGCGGTCGCCGACCCGGCCAACCACCAGTACCCGACCAACCGCGGCCGAGACGAGTTCCGCGGCGCGTTCGCGGGCTTCTACGCCGAGCGCTTCGGGGTCGAGATCGACCCGGAGAGCGAGGTCATCCCGGCGGTCGGCGCCAAGGAGTGCATCTACAACCTCTGCTTCGCCTTCCTCGACGCGGACGGCGTCGCCCTCGCCTCCGACCCCGGCTACCCGGTCTACACGGGCGGTCCGATCCTCGCCGGCGCCCGGGCCGAGCTGCTGCCGCTCGTGCCGGAGCTGGGCTTCGCCCCGGACCTGAGCGCGGTGCCCGCCGAGGTGGCGTCGAAGGCGCGGCTGATGTTCCTCAACTACCCGAACAACCCGACCGGGGCGACGGTCCCCGAGGGCTTCTTCGAGCTGGTCGTCTCCTTCGCCCGCGAGCACGAGATCCTCGTCGTCCACGACAACGCCTACTCGGAGACGACCTACGACGGCTACGTCGCACCGAGCTTCCTCAGCACCCCCGGCGCCAAGGAGGTCGGCGTCGAGGTCTTCTCCCTATCCAAGGGCTACAACATGACCGGCTGGCGCTGCGCCGCGATCCTCGGCAACGCCGAGGCGATCGCCACCTACTGGCGGCTCAAGACCAACGTCGACTCGGGCCTCTTCGACGCGGTCCAGATCGCCGGGGCCGCGGCGCTGCGCGGCCCGAGCGGCCCGCTGGAGCGGATGAACGAGACCTACGCCCGGCGCCGCGACCTCGTCGTCGGCGCGCTGCGCGAGATCGGCGTCGACGTGACCGCGCCGAAGGGCACGATCTACGTCTGGGCGCCGGTCCCGGACGGCCACACCTCGACCTCGTTCGCCGAGCTGGTCCTGGAGGAGGCGGCTGTCGTCGTCTCGCCCGGCTCGATGTACGGGCCGAGCGGCGAGGGCTTCTTCCGCATCTCGCTCACCACGCCCGACGACCGCATCTCAGAGGCCGTCGAGCGGATGCGCGAGCACCTGGCCTGAGCTACTCGACCTCGACTTCGTCGATCATTCCCTTGGCGACGTGGGGCGGACCGCCGGTGCGGTCGGTGATGAAACAGAGCAGGACGTAGCGGCCCTTCTTCAGGTCGAGGTCGAGGAGCTGCGTTTCGCCCCCTTCGATCACCGCGGTGTTCCTGGTCGCTTTCTCGTCGAAGGGCGGTTTGCCTTTCTCGTTCTTGAAGAAGCGCTCCACGTCCTCCGCGGTGGCGTCGCCGCTGAGCGGCGCATAGACGACGTGGTGGGGTTGGGCTCCGGTGTTCTCGAAGAGAACCTCAGTGCGTCCCGCCGTCAGCCCCTCGCCCTCGAACCCGTAGTCGACGGCCGAGATGGTCGCGTCGGCTTCGATCTCCTCGTCGGAGCCCTCGCCGCTCACCTCGACCGAGACGGCGTCCTCCGGGCTCGGCGGCCCACCGCCTTCGGTGTCGAAGGCGTAGTAGGTGCCGGGCTCGAGCACCTGGGTCACGGTCACGCTCTGGCCGGGCTCGACCGGCCCGGTGCCGCCGGCGGCGAAGAACCACTCCGGGAAGGCCTGGCCTTTCATCGCCTTGCCGAGGCCCGCCACGACCTCCTCAGGCGAGCGATCGCCCTCGACCCGAATCAGCTGCAGATCGCCCGTTTTGTCGGCCTGGTTCTCGACCGTGATCTCGGCGAGGCCCGCCTCGGCGCTGTCCGGGGCGGTGAAGGTCGCCGCTTTGCCGCCGGCGATCGTGAAGGTCAGCGACTGGTCGCTCTCCTCGTCGCCGCAAGCCGCGAGCGTGGCGCCAGCGATGACCGCCGCCGCGAGGAAGACGGCAATCCGGGTGATCCGTGGTCTCAAGGTGGCCTCCTGGGTCGAGGGAATGCGCCGCTCGTACCCGGCGCCACCCGAACCTAACGCCCGGCCCGGTCGGCTCCCCGCTTGCTCCAGTAGCGGTCGAGGCCGCGCCACTGGTACTCGGGCGGGACGGCCTGAAGCAGCCTGGTGGCCTCCTGCTCGCTGTCGGCGCGCTCGGCGACGAGCCGGCGGTGCCGCGCCTCGTAGTCAGCCTCGGACAGCTCACGGGCCAGATCGGCCTCCTCGCGCAGGCGCTCGCGCACCGTGGCGAGGTGCTCGCCCGGCTCCTCGACCGCCCCGAAGTGGGTCAGCGCCAGCCGCTCGGGTGCCCAGCCTTCGACGATTCCGATCGAGTCGAGCCAGGTCTCGACGTCGATGTCGGGCGGGGGAGTGGGGGGCACGACCAGGTTCGCCCCCGGGATGGCGACCGCGGCGACGTCGCCGACGAACGCCGTGCCGCTCTCCTCGTGCAGGTAGCAGACGTGGTGCGAGGCATGGCCCGGCGTGTAGGCGACGCGCATCCCGAGGACCCGCTCGCCGCCCGACAGCGCCCTGACGTTCTCCTCCGGCACCGGGACGATCTCGCCCCAGAGCGTCTCCATCGCGTTCCCGTAGAGCCGCTCGGCGCTGGCCAGCAGCCGCGAGGGGTCGACCAGGTGCGGCGCCCCCCGCTCGTGCACGTAGACCTCGACCTCGGGCCAGCGCCGCACCAGCGCGCCGGTTGCCGCGGCGTGGTCGAGGTGGATGTGGGTGAGCAGGATCGCGTGCGGCGCCTCTTCGCCCCCCAGGGCGGCGAGCAACGCGTCCATCGACGACTGCGGGCCGGGATCGACCAGCGCCTCGCCGACCTGCCAGCAGCCGATCACTTCTGGCCGACCCAGGTGCATGACATCTATGACGCGCACCCGCGGCAGGTTATGGGAGCTCAAGCGATCGGCGCCGGGAAGCGGTCGTCCGCTTCCAGCGTCTGGCGGAGGCCCTCCTCCATGCCTCGCGGGGCATACCCCAGCTCCTCGCTCGCCTTCTCGTGACTCGCCCAGAAGGTGACCCCGTCCGCCGAGGAGATCAGCTCGCGCAGGTTCGGCGGCTGTCCCATCAGCTTGCCGACCAGCGGCCCGATCGGCGTCATCGCCTTGATCAGCGGGGTGGGGAGGGCGCGCTTCGGCGCTTTGCGGCCGGTCAGCCCGGCGACCGCGTCGATCGCCTCGCGCATCGTCGTCACCGGCCCGCTGAGCACGTATGCCTCGCCGGGGCGGCCCCGGTCGAGCGCGAGCAGGATGCCGGCGGCGACGTCCTCGACGTGGCTGAGGCAGATGCCGAGGCCGGGGAAGGGGATCAGCGGCAGCTTGCCCGACAGGAACTGCTCGAGCAGGTCGGCGACCTGCGAGGTGTCGCCGGGGCCATAGACCCCGCCCGGCTGGACGATCATGCAGGGCAGGCCCTCCTCGGCGGCCATCCGCTTCGCGATCCGGTGCGCCTCGAGCTTGGTCTCCTCGTAGTAGGAGGTGAACTCCTTGCCGGGGTGCTCGTAGGTCTCGTCGACGACCCTGTGGCGGGTGTTGCCGAAGGCGCCGACGGTCGAGACGTAGACGACCTTGGGGACTCCGGCCTCCAGGGCAGCGCGCAGGACGCGCTCCGTGCCGGCGACGTTCGCCTCGTGCATCGCGGGGCGCTGCGCGGCTGGGATGCCGACCTCGTACATCGCGGCGGCGTGGACGACCGCGTCGCAGCCCTCCATGCCCCGCCGGATCGCCGCCTCGTCGCCGAGGTCGCCGCTGACCGTCTCGCAGCCCAGCGCCGAGAGCGCCGTCGCCTTGCCGGGGCTGCGGACCAGGCACGTGACCCGGTCGCCGCGCTCGCGCAGCTGGCGCGCCACCTCGCCGCCGATGAAGCCGGTTCCTCCCGTCAGGAATACCTTCACTGGACCGGACAGCCTATCCCCTGGGCGGCCGGGCGAGCCCTACAATCGAGCCGAGTGGATCGATCGAGAAACGGACACGGCGCGGAGGGCCGCGACGGCGCCGACGGCGCCGGTGTCTCGAACCGCCGCGCCCGCCAGCGCGCGCTCGCGATCGGCATCGACACGGGCCGCGGCGAGGGTGAGCCGCTCGCCGAGCTGAAGGAGCTGCTGCGCACGGCGGGCGTGGCGACGGCCGGCGAGATGCTGCAGCAGCGCTCGGCGCCCGATCCGGACCGCTACTTCGGCCGCGGCAAGCTGGCCGACCTGAAGGCCGAGATCGCCCGCCGCGGGGCGAACCTGGTCGCCTGCGACGACGAGCTGGCACCGCGCCAGGAGCGCAACCTGGAGGCGGCGCTCGGCGTGCCGGTGATCGACCGCACCGCCGTGATTCTCGACATCTTCGCCGACCACGCCCACTCGGCCGAGGGCAAGCTGCAGGTCGAGCTGGCCCAGCTCGAATACAACATGGCCCGCATGCGGGGCCTCTGGACCCACTTGGAGCGGCTCGGCGCCGGCCGCATGGACGGCGGCATCGGGACCAGGGGGCCGGGCGAGACCCAGATCGAGACCGACCGCCGCCTCGCCCGCAACCGGATCGCCGCCCTGCGGCGGCGGCTGGAGCGGCTCGAACGCAACCGCGGCACGATGCGGGCGCGCCGCGAGCGCTCCTCGCTGCCCCGCGTCGCCCTCGCCGGCTACACGAACGCGGGCAAGTCGACCCTGCTGAACGCGCTCACGGGGGCGGAGGTCGGCGTCGGCGGCCGGCTGTTCCACACCCTCGACCCGACCACGCGCAGCTTCGAGCTGTCGGGCCGCGACTACCTGCTGACCGACACGGTCGGCTTCATCGAGAAGCTGCCCCACCAGCTGGTCGAGGCCTTCAAGGCGACGCTCGAGGAGACCGTCCTCGCCGACCTGATCCTGCAGGTGGTCGACGCCGCCGCACCCGAGGAGCGGCGAGCGGCCGACCTCGCCGCGGTCGAGTCGGTCCTGGAGGAGATCGGCGCGGGCGACAAGCCGCGGCTGCTCGTCCTCAACAAGGCCGACCTGCTCGGCGACGAGGAGCGCGACGAGGCGCTGCTGCGCCATCCCGACGCGGTCCTGATCTCGGCCCTGGGCAACGAGGGCATCGAGCGCCTGCGCGAGCGGATCGAGGCGGCCTTCGAGGACACCTTCGCCGAGGTCGACCTGCTCGTCCCCTACAGCGAGGGGGCTCGCCTGCACGAGCTGCACGAGCTCGCCGGCGACCTCGAACGGACCGAGCGCGACGACGGCGTGCTCGTCCACGCCAAGGTCCCGGTCGCGGAGCTGCACCGCTTCGACGACCTCGCGGTCGCTTAGGGTTCCGCCCCCATGGAGCTCCGTGTCGCCAAGCTGAACGACCGCGCCGTCCTGCCTACGCGGGCGCACGAGGGGGACGCCGGGCTCGACCTGTACGCGTGCGAGCCGGCGCACATCGGGCCGGGGGAGCGCTGGAGCGTTCGCACGGGCGTCGGCGTCGAGATCCCCGAGGGGCACGCGGGCCTGGTGCTGCCGCGGTCCGGCCTCGCCCGCGACCACGGCATCGCCCTGGTCAACGCTCCCGGCCTGATCGACTCCGGCTACCGCGGGGAGCTCCAGGTCCTCCTGCTCAACACGGACCCCGCCGAGACCTTCCGGGTCGAACCGGGCGACAGGATCGCCCAGCTCGTCGTCGCTCCGATCGCGACGCCGGAGCCGGTCGAGGTGGACGCGCTCGCCGAGTCCGCCCGGTCGACCGGCGGCTTCGGCTCCAGCGGCCGCTAGCGGCGCCGCTCAGCGAAGGCGGACTGCGAACCGGACGACGGCCGGCGAGCGGTCGCGGTTGCCGGCGGCGTCGATCGCGAAGACGCGGAAGGCGTGCCGTCCCGGCCCGACGAGGTAGGCGCGCGGCGAGCGGCACGGCGCGACCGGCCGGCGGTCGAGCTTGCAGCGGAAGCGGACGTCGCGCTCGTCGGCGCGGAAGGCGAAGGCGACACGGCGCCGCGGCCCGGCGGCGAAGAGCAGCGGGGTCGGGCGGTGCACGATCCGGGTGCCGGGCGGGTCGCGATCTGGCGGTGGCGGCGGCGGGGGAGGGGGCGGCGGGTTCTGATCGTCCGTCCGTTCCGTCGTCGTGCCGCCGTCGGGCGGTTCGGGGGCCGGCGGCGTGTCAGGCGGTCGGAAGCTGTCCGGGTCTCGCTCGTAGATCGACTCGCATTCGATCGGCGTCGCGTCGCCGTGCTCGGGATAGTCGACCTGGGCCGTGTCAAAGCCCGCGCCGCAGTCGATGATCGGATCGGCGTCGCCGGAGTTGGCGAGGATCGAGTCGTCGCCCGCGGCGGCGCGGTAGGTGTCGGCACCGGGGCGGCCGAGCAGCTGGTTCGAGAGCGAGTCGCCGACCAGCACGTCGGCGAGGCTCGTCCCCTCGATGTCCTCCAGCGCCACCAGGCCCGTCAGCGGAGCGCCGCCGCAGTCAGGCTGCCCGCCCGGGCCGACCAGGCCGGCGCTCTGCGTCGCCATGTCGATCGAGACGGCGGAGCCGAAGTTCGCCCAATTGGCGTTGTCGCGTTCCGGACCGCCGTCGAGGCTGTCGCCCTCGCAGACCGCATTGGAGACGAACAGGTCCTCGCCGGCGCCGGCGTGGAGCTCGTCGCCTCCTTCGTTGTTGGGCAAGGCGTCATCGCCCGCACCGGCAGCGGAGAAGTCGGCGCCCGGACCGTCTACCAGCGCGTCCTCGGTCGGATCGCCGGCCAGGTTGTCGTTGCCCGGCCCGCCGAGCAGTACGAGCGAGGTCGGCAGCGGCAGGCCCTCCGCTGAGAGCACGTCGTTGCCGGCGAGTCCGGCCAGCATCAGCGAGTCGGGCTCCGATGGAAGCAGGCAGACGACTTTGCCCGCGACCGGCGCGCCGCAGCCTTCGTCGGCGGTGGGATCGGTGTCAAAGGCGCCCACCGAGCCCGCCAGCAGCTCGAACGTCACGCGTGGGGTGGGGGAGGGCGAGTAGCTGGCCGCGACCCGGTCGGTGCCGGTGCTGCCGGCCAGGTAGAGCGCCGGCGGCCCGACGCCGGTCGGCGCCATCAGGCCGACCGCGATGTCGGTCGGATCGCGAGGGTCGACGGTGTTGCCGCTGCCCTCGCAGTCGATCGTCGCGCCGGTTCCCGAGCAGCTGTCTCCCTCGGCTCCGCCGTGCAGCTGGTCGGCGCCGCCTTCGCCGACGATCACGTCGGCGCCGCCACCGCCGTAGATCGTCTCCGCGTCCGGGCTCCCGACGATGAAGTCGGGGAACGCGGTGCCGATCACGGTCTCGAAGTCCTCGCCCTCCAGGTTGAGGTCCACGCCGCCGCCGGCCGGCGCGAGCCCGTTGTTGGCGAAGCCGTTGCCGTCGCCGGCGCCGGGGTCGAAGAGGTCGACGAAGACGCCGCGCCCTTCGGCGGTGTCCGGGAAGCCCGCGTGGTTCGGCTCATCGTTGGTGAAGCCGGGCGTCGCCCCGGTTGCGTAGCTCAGCACGTCGGTCTCGCCGCTCGGCCCGCTCTCGAAGATCGCGTCGATCGTCGCGTCGCCGCGGACGACGTCGCCGCCGCCTTCGCCGTCGAGCGAATCGGCGCCGAAGCCGCCCGAGAGCCGGTCCCCCTCGGGGCCGCCGCGCAGGCGGTCGTCGCCGATCCCGCCGTAGAGCCGGTCCGCTCCCGGGCCGCCGAAGAGGCTGTCGTTGCCGCGGCCGCCGTAGAGGACGTCGTCCCCGCCTTCGCCGAGGACTGCGGTGATGCCGCGCGGGGCGCGGATCATGTCGGCGCAGGGCGTGCCGACGATTTCACTGCCTTTCGTTTCCGGCCCTTCCTCGCAGGTCGGAGCGCCCGCTGCGGGAGCAACGGCGATCAGGCTGACGACCAGGAAGGCCGCCGCGAAGGCTGTAAGGACCCGCCCCACCATTCGTCCGCTACCCGAAACCCGTCGTTTATCCACCCAGAGCGGCGGCGCGGGCGCAATCCTGGGCGGCCAGCTCGATCCGGTCGTCGAGCGGCTCGAGCTCGGGGCGCGACCCGTAGCGTCGCTCCAGCGCCAGGGCGATCAGGCGGTCGGCCAGCCAGGCGTTCTTCGGCAGCAGCGGGCCGTGCAGGTAGGTCCCGATCATGTTCGCCCTGCGGACGCCCTCGAGCCCGTCTCGGCCGTTGTTGCCGAAGCCGCTGAGCACGCGCCCTAGCGGCCGGGCGTCGTCGCCGAGGTGGGTGCGGCCGCCATGGTTCTCGAAGCCGGCGATCGTCCGCGGGCCGTCGCCGAGGTCGGCCTCGATCGCGACGTTGCCGATCAGCCGCTCGCCGGGCTCGCGCACCGTCTCCAGGTCGGCCAGCCCGAGCCCGGGCAGGCGCTCCTCGCCGAGCTGGTAGCTGTGGCCGAGCAGCTGGTAGCCGCCGCAGACCGCCAGTAGCACCGCCCCGTCGTCCACCGCTGCGCCCAGCGCCTCGCGCTTGCTGTCGACCATGTCGGCGGCCACCATCCGCTGGTCGCGGTCCTGCCCGCCGCCCAGGTAGAGCAGGTCGTGCGCGCCGGGATCGAAGCCCTCGCCCGGACCGGCGGCCGAGTAGGCGAAGCCGATCCCGCGCCACTCGCAGCGCCGCCGCAGGAAGACGATGTTGCCGCGGTCGGCGTAGATGTTCATCTGCTCGGGGTACAGGGCGAGCACGCGCAACTCCATCAGCCGCCTCCCCGTTCGACCAGGACCACGGTCGAGCCGACATGCTCGTCGGTCGCCGGGATCTCGCGCCTGCCGGCGGGCAGCAGCCCCGCCTCGCGGGCCTCGCGTTCGAGCGTCGCGGCGTCGAGCGCCTGGAGGCGGATGACGTTCTCCTCCTCGCTCAGCTCGCCGGAGGGGGAGACGATCTGGCGCAGCCGGCGGACGACGATCTCGCCTTCGGCGAGGCGCGCATCGAGCGGCAGGCTCGAGTAGATCCAGCCGTCGATCTCGCGTGCGTCCGGAAGGGGCGGGGGCGAGTCGACCGGCTCCGGCATCGACTCCACGATCGCAAACGCCGCGAGCGCACCCGGCGCCAGAGATGCCGCCACGCAGCTCAGGCAGGCGCGCCGGTCCGCCTCGCTCGCGAGCAGCTGGATCAGCTGCATCGGCGCCAGGACAAGGCCGAACTCGCGCCCAAGGTCGAACGCCCGCGCATCGCCCCGCTCGGCCAGAGGCAGGTCCTCGATCAGCGCCGCGTCGACGTCGAGGCCGAGCACGTCGTGCCCGCGCCGCGCCAGGTGCAGCGCGACCCGCCCCGTCCCGCAGCCGAGGTCCAGCACTGGTCCAGCGATTTCCTCTGCCAGCGCCTCCCAAACCACAAGATCAGCCGCATACGCCCCGCACTCCAGCTCATGCCAGACGACGGCATCTCGGGTGGGTGGCGTGGGGGAAGGGGGGGTCGAGGACGCCCCCGCCCGCAGCACCCCCCCTTCCCCCACGACAGGACCCGCCCGCCGGATGCCTTCGTCCCGCGCGCTCATCGCCAGAATGCCGGGGCGAGGCTGCGCGAAGAGAGCAGCCGGTGCAGCTCCATCAGGGCGGTGTAGGTGGGCAGCGCGAAGAGCCGCCCCGGCGCCGCCGCCACCGCCGTGTCCAGGGAGTCCTCGATCGAGGACTCGACGGCGATCGACTCCTCGGGCCAGCCCGCGTACTTGAGCCGCAGCGCCATCTCCGGCGCTCGCGTCCCGGCGCAGGTCACGCGCCGGACCGCGCCGGCCAGCAGCTCGAAGTCGGCGTCCCAGATCCACGACACGTCGCGCCCGTCGGCGATCCGGTCGTTGAGCGCGATCCAGAGGTCGAGCCCGCCCTCGGCCTCCTCCAGCTTCAGCGTGCGCAGGACCTCGTTGGCACCGGCCGGGTTCTTGATCAGCAAGATCGAGAGGGCCACGTCGCCGATCGGGATCGTCTCGACCCTGCCGAAGGCGCCGCGCGCCCCCTCCAGCGCCGCGACGATCCGCGCCGGCTCGACCCCCAGCTGCAGGCCGGCGGTCACGGCGGCGAGCGCGTTGTACACGTTGTAGAGGCCGGGCAGCGGCAGCTCCAGGCGCAGCTCGCCCGCGGGGGTGCGCACGGTCGCCGTCGAGCCGCGCATGCCGCGCAGCTCGATCCGCGTCGCCGCCACGTCGGGCTCGGGCCGGCCGGCGCCGCAGCCGGGGCACGAGTAGTGGCCGAGATGGCCGACGAAGGCGCGCTCGTAGGCGTAGGGCCTGCCGCAGCGGCGACAGTGCTTGGCGTCGAAGGCGTGCTGGAGCTCGGGCAGGGCCTGCGAGGCGTCCTCGACGCCGAAGTAGAGGACCCCCTCGCGACGCGCGCCCGCCTCGTCGCGACCGAGGTCGGCGACGAGCGGATCGTCGGCGTTGAGCGCGAAGCGGCAGCGGCCGACCCGCTCCGCGACCGTCCCGGCCCACTCGTCGGCGAGCACCTCGATCTCCCCGTAGCGGTCGAGCTGGTCGCGGAAGAGGTTGCCGAGCACGATCAGCGAGGGATCGAGCTCGGCCACGACTTGGGGGAGCCAGGCCTCGTCCACCTCGAACAGGCCCTCGTCGCTGCGCTGCTCCAGCAGGGCCGTGGCGATCCCCCAGGTCATGTTCGAGCCGGCACGGTTATGGACCGGCGCACGGCCGTCGGCGGCGAGCACGGCCGAGAGCATCCCGGCGGTCGTCGTCTTGCCGTTGGTCGCGCTGATCAGCGTCACCTCGCCGTCCAGCCGGCCGCCGAGGCGGGCGATCGCGCCGGGCTCGAGGCGCAGGAGCAGCCGGCCGGGCAGGGTGGTGCCCCCGCCTCGCCCGCTGGCGCGGCTGGCGACCCCGGCCGCGCGCGCGAGCGCCAGCTTCGCGCCGAACAGTGCCCCCGGCGAGCGAGCGCCCGCCGTCACTAGCGCGCCCTCTCTCCGCGGGGGGCGAGGATCGAGAGGCAGCGGGGCAGGACGCGCAGCGAGACCGGCAGGTCGGTCAGGTGGTCGCCGTCGGCGTAGACCGGGAAGGGGCGGCTCGCGTCCAGGTCCAGCCGGGGCGTCCGGAAGACGCTCACCTCCTTCCGCTGGACGTGGGTCCCCTTGAGCACTTCGCCGAGCCCGCGCAGGAAGCGGAGCTTGCCGCTCTCGCCGATCGCGACCACGTCGAACTCGCCGTCGTCGAGCTTCGCGTCGGGAGCGATGTGCATGCCGCCGCCGTAGACGCTGTTGTTGGCGACCGCGACGAAGTAGCCGCTGAGCCGCTTGCGCTCGCCGTCGGCGGCGATCGTGAAGCGGGCGGAGCGCCAGCCGACCAGGGTGCGCACCATCGAGTAGGCGTAGACGAGGTTGCCGCGCAGGAAGTGCGTCTCGTTGGCGAGCCGGTTGCATTCGGAGTCGAAGCCGATGCTGGCGATGCCGAGGAAGCGCTTGCCGTTGGCCTCGCCGACGTCGATCCTGCGGCTGTGGCCGTCGAGGACGACGTCGACCGCCGCCTCCGGCTCGGTCGGGATGCCGAGCGCGCGGGCGAGGTCGTTGCCGCGGCCGCAGGGGATCAGGCCCAGCGGCGTCTCGGACCCCGCCATCGCCCCGCCCACGACGCCGAGCAGGCCGTCGCCGCTGAGCACGACCGGCACCTCACCCGACTCGACCGCCCGGAGCGCCAGCTCGGCCCCGTGGTCGAGGCCGCGCGTCCTCTCGACGCGGAAGACCTGGCGCCTGGCGTCCAGCGCCGCCTCGACCCGCGGCAGCAGCTTCAGAGAGCGGCCGTGTGCCGCCGACGGGTTGACCAGCAGGGCCAGCGGCAGTCCCTCGATCTGCATCGCTTGCAGCCTATTCGCGTCCGGGCTCAGTCGCCGCGCAGCCGGGCGACGCGGAGAGCGGTGCCGTCGGCCTCGATTCGCTGCACGGGCTCGATCCCGAGCCCGGCGAGCCTGCGCCGCGCCCACGGCAGGCCGAGCCTGCCGGTGGCCTCGGGGTGGATCAGGTGGCCGCCAGGCCGGAGGACGCGCGCCGCCTCGCCGGCCCGGAGCCGGCCGCGGCACTGGACGACGAGGTCGAAGTGCTCGTCGGGGTAGGGGAGGGCCGCCGGGCGCCCGTGCTTGAACGCGACCCGCCCCTCGGGGTCGAGCCCGACCCGCGCGACCGCCGCCCGGACCGACTGCTCGGAGGCGTCGACCCCGCGCACGCGGGCGGCGGGGAACTCACGGGCGAGGAAGAGAACGCCGTCGCCGCTGCCGCAGCAGATCTCGAGGACGCGTTCCGGGGCCGGCCGCACGTGGAGCACCGCGGCCGCGAGGGCGGTGAGGGTCCCGGGCGGCACGCTCCAATCCTCGCACCGCGGACTCGTCTAGGCTGTCGCCGCGATGAAGGGGGCCGACAGGCAGAAGCTGATCGTCCTGGCCGCCTTTGCGCTCGGCGCGGCCGCGGTCGTGGTGGGAATCCTGCTCGGGCGCGGCGGCGACGAGGAGGAGAGCTCCGCCGGCCAGCCGAGCGCCAACGGCTGCGAGCGGGTCGAGGCGCCGAAACCGAAGAACGTCAGCTTCGGGGCGCCTGAGCAGACCGTCGCGAGGGGCGACCGGCTGACGGCCGTGGTCGAGACCAGCTGCGGCAGCTTCGAGATCGAGCTCGACGCGAGACGGGCGCCGAAGACGGTCAACTCCTTCGTCTTCCTCTCAGAAGAGGGCTTCTACGACGGGCTCACCTTCCACCGGGTCTCTCCGGGCTTCGTGATCCAGGGCGGCGATCCGCTCGGCGACGGCACCGGCGGGCCGGGCTACAGCGTCGAGGAGAAGCCGCCGGCCAACCTCGCCTACACGAAAGGCGTCGTGGCGATGGCGAAGACCTCGGCCGAGCCGCCTGGGCGCTCGGGCAGCCAGTTCTTCGTCGTGCTCAACGCCGATGCGGGGCTGCCGCCGGAATACGCCCTGGTCGGGCGGATCGGCGAGGGCTTCGACGTGGTCGAGAGGATCGGCGCGCTCGGCACGCCGACCGAGCAGCCCAAGCAGACCGTGCTGATCGAGAAGATCTCGATCGAGAGGGGCTAGGCGGCGGCGAAGAAGTCGCGCGCGCGTTCGGCGACCAGGTCCGGTCGCTCGTCCGCGATGAAGTGCCCGCAGCCGCCGACCAGCTCGACGGTCATCTCGTCGGCGTGGTCCTCGTAGCCGGCCAGCAGCTCCGGTCGCAGGACCGCGTCGTCGATGCCGAAGAGCAGCAGGGTCGGCACGCCGAGGCGGGCCTTGGCGTAGCGGCCGCGCAGGATCGGCACGACCTCCCTGGTCTGGAACGTCCGGTAGAGCTGGACGCCGGCGCGCGCTCGCGCCGGCTCGGCCAGGTTGTCGGCGAAGGCGCGGACGGTCGCCTCGTCCCACGCCTCCTTCACCGTCGAGCCGCTGCGGAAGATCCGCGGCACGAAGTCGCTGCGGCGCTGCAGCTGGTAGCCGACGAAGGGCGCCATGATCACGAGCTGGTAGGCGAAGCGCCAGGCGTAGGGGACGACGCCGCGCGGGCTCCCGATCCAGGGGTGGAGGATGTTGAGCGCGAGGAAGCGCTCGAAGCGGTGCGGCGCCCTGAGGCAGAGCAGGAAGCCGATCCAGCCGCCCCAGTCGTGGCCGACCAGCTTCACCCGCTCGATGCCCATCTCGTCCAGCACGGCGAGCACGTCGTCGCCGAGGTTCTCCTTCTCGTAGCCGTCCGGCGGCGCGTCGGACCAGCCGAAGCCGCGCAGGTCGATCGCGATGACGCGGTGGCGGTCGGCGAGGGCGGGGAGGAGGAAGCGCCACTCGTACCAATGCTGCGGCCAGCCGTGCAGGCAGAGGACGACGTCGTCGCCCTCGCCGGCTTCGGCGACGTGGAAGTCGAGCCCGCGCGCGCGGACCCGGCGGTGGCGGACGCCGTCGACGTGCGGGAGCTCGCGAGACGTGCCGCTACTTGACCCACCATATAGGTGGTCAAGTAGCGGCACGTCGGCTCGGGGCGAACTCACCGGTCAAACCTACCGCCGGCAGGCGGGCGGCTCGTCTACTCTGGCTGGATGGCCAAGGTGGACGTCGGCGACGCGGCACCGGACTTCGCGCTCCCAGGCACGGGGGGCGAGACCTACAGGCTCTCCGACCGGCGCGGCCGCAACGTCGTCCTCGCCTTCTATCCGGGCGACGCGACCGCGGTCTGCACCAAGCAGTTCTGCTCCTACCGCGACAAGGCCGACCGGCTCGACCAGCTCGACGCGGAGGTGCTCGGCATCTCACCGCAGTCGGTCGAGTCGCACGAGCGCTGGGTCGAAGAGCAGAGCCTTAACGTCCCCCTGCTGGCCGACGAGGACCTCGCCGTCAGCAAGAGCTACGGGGTGGTCGGCTGGGCCGGTCCCTTCGCCAAGCTCGCCGGAGTCGAAGGCGCGACCGGCGGCCGCTATGTGATGCGCTCGATCTTCGTCGTCGACGGCGAGGGCATCGTCCGCTACCGCAACGTCTCGCGGACCGGGTCGAGGTTCCAGACGGTCGGCGACCTGGAAGCGGCGCTCGCGGCGATCGGCTGATGGCGGACGGGCCGCGGGGGTTCGCGGTCGGCGCCGCCCCGGCGCTGCGCGGCGAGGCGGCGGGGGAGGGCGCTCCGATCGTCCTCTGCCACGGGGTGACCGCGACCCGGCGCTACGTCGTCCACGGCTCGCGCGCCCTGGAGCGGGCGGGATACGCGGTCGTCTCCTACGACGCCCGCGGCCACGGCGAGTCGGACCCGGCGCCGGCGGGCGAGGGCTACGGCTACGACGCGCTGGTCGGCGACCTGGAGGAGGTGGTTGCCGCCGAGGTGGGGGACGGGCCGTTCGTGCTGGCGGGCCACTCGATGGGGGCCCACACCGCCGTCGCGTACGCGCTGCGCCATCCGCAGCGCCTCGCCGGCCTGGTCGCGGTCTGCCCGGCCTACGGCGGCGAGATCCCGCCCGAGGCGCTGTCCTACTGGGACGGCCTGGCCGACGCGCTCGAGCGGGGCGGGATCGACGCCTTCGTCGACTACATCGGCCGCCGGCAGGGCATCGAGCCGCCCTGGCGCGAGACCGTGCTGCGCTTCACCCGCCAGCGGATGCGCCTGCACCGCCGGCTCGACGCGATCGTCGCGGCGCTGCGCGAGGTGCCGCGCTCCCGGCCCTTCGGCGCGGTCGAGGAGCTGGCCTCGCTGGAGGTGCCGGCGCTGGTCGTCGCCAGCCGGGACGGGCCGGACCCCGGCCACCCGCGGGCCGTCGCCGAGCTCTACGCCGAGGCGCTGCCGAACGCGCAGCTGGTCGGCGAGGCCGAGGGGGAGTCGCCGCTGGCCTGGCAGGGTGGGAAGCTCTCGCGTGAGATCGCCTCCTTCTGTGCCGAGCGGGCGGTCGTCGCACGTCGTTAGCCTTGGGTGGCGATGGACGACGTCGGCCAGGCGATCCACTACGCGGCGGTCCAGCCGGGGACCCCCGTCTACAGCGCCGACGGCGTCGAGCTGGGCAGGGTCGAGGCGATGCTGGACAACTACAGCGAGCACATCTTCGACGGGGTCGTCTTCGTCGACGGCGAGGGCAAGCTGCGCTTCGCCGACGCGCCGGAGGTCGAGCGGACCGCCGAGCGCGGCGTGGTGCTTGCGCTCGGGGCCGAGGACGCGCAGCGGCTCGGCCCGCCGGAGAAGGGCTCCCCCAAGTTCAAGCCCAACCGCGGCGGGCGCCTCAGCCGTCTCTTCGGGGGCGGCTGGAAGCGGCAGTAGCCTCGGCTCGTCGGGTCGGGGTCGGCCGGACGGAGCCCGTAGTCTGCGCGCCGGAGATGTCGACGCCGAGCGAGGCCACCCTGCAGCGCGTCGCGACCTTCGTCGCGACCTTCGGGATCGGCATCGCCGCCTACATCGCGATCGCCCAGGCCGATGGCGGCGCCCCGGCCTGCCTCGCTGGCAGCGGCGGCTGCGAGACGGTGTCGGCCAGCTCGCACTCGGAGCTGGCCGGGATCAGCGTCGCCGTGCTCGGGATCGTCGGCTACGTGCTGCTGCTCGGCGCCTCGCTGCTTCGCGGCGACGGGGCGCGGATGGCCGGCTTCGGCCTCGCCCTGGCGGGTTTCGGCTACAGCGTCTACCTGACCTACCTGGAGCTGTTCGTGATCGAAGCGATCTGCCAGTGGTGCGTGGCGAGCGCGATCCTGATGACCGTGCTCTTCGCCGTCAACGCGGTGCGGATGGTGGCCTACGTGGGCCGGCCGGCGTGAGCGCCGAGGGGGACCCGGCCGACGAGAGCCGCCGCCGGCGCCTGCTCCAGCTGGGCAGCGCCGCGGCCTTCCTGGCGGTCGTTGTCGTGGCGGTCCTGATCGTGATCGGGGAGAGCCAGAGCGACGGCGGCGACACCGATCTGGAGGGGATCGCCACGGTGAGCCGCGAGCTGGGCGGGATCCCGCAACGGGGCCTGACCCTCGGCGATCCGCGCGCCGAAGTGACCCTGGTCGAGTACGGCGACCTCCAGTGCCCGGCCTGCAAGGCCTATGCCGAGGAGATCGTCCCCGAGGTGATCGACTCCAAGGTGCGCACGGGCGATGCGAAGCTCGCCTTCCGCAACTACACGATCATCGGCGGGGAATCGGTTCCCGCCGGCGCCGCGGCGATCGCGGCGGGCGAGCAGGGCCGCGGTTGGCAGTTCGTCGAGCTCTTCTACCGCAACCAGGGCTTCGAGCGCTCCGGCTACGTCACCGACGAGTTCCTGACCGCGGTCGCCGAGGGCGCCGGCGTGCCTGACCTCGCCCGCTGGAACCGCGACCGCAAGAGCGAGCGGGTGCTCGCCCAAGTGGCGCGCACGAACGCCGAGGCCGAGCGGCTCGACCTAGAGAGCACGCCGTCGTTCGCGGTCGAAGGCCCACGCACCGACGGGCTCGAGCCGCTCTCCGCCGGCTCGGCGGAGGACCTGGAGGCGGCAATCGACGCCGCGAGGTGAGGTGGAAGCGGCGCGCCGTGAGCACGCGCCGCTTCCGGGTTCGAGCCCAGGCTCGGCGATGTCGGTGGGCCGCGTTATGTAGCCCAGATGCCGACCGGCGTGCCGGTGATCGTGTCGAACCCCTTCATTGTCATCGAGCCTTTGTAGGTCCCGTTCGCTGTTGTCGCGCCGCCCCCGGCACAGAAGGGGCCATCGGAGGTGTAGTGGATCCCTTCCATTTTCGGCGTCGCGAGGATGTCTTTCGGGGTGCCCTGACTTGTCAGGTCGAACGTCGACGCGGTTGTCGGTGTCTGCGTCGGGATTGTCACGGTGCAGCCCGTCGCGAGGATTTCGAATTCGATCGCCGCTCCCAGGGGGCAGACGATGTGCGTCGCCGATTTGGCGTGGGTCACGGCAGGCGGCCCGGCTGTGTGCGTGACGTTCGTCGGTTTTGTCATTGTGAAGACGCAGCTGTTAGGGCTGTGTATGACTTTTCCGCCTGCAAGGGTGCAGTTGACGTATTCGACCTTGACCGACAGGTCTTCCGGTGTCGGTGCCCCTTCCAGGAAGGAGGCTTCGGGGGTGACGGTGGTGCAGGTGATCGTGCCGAAATCGCCCGTGAAGACCGCGTTTTCGACTTTTTCGCCTGTGACGACGGTTTTGCCTTCGGTCTGTGCGGTGTGGAATTTTTCGGTTTCCGCAACTGCCGCTGGCGCCACGGCAACCGCGAGCGCGAGGGCTCCGAGCAGGGCGAGGCCTAGTTGCTTGATCGGGTGAGCCATCTGGTGGTCCTTTCATAGGGGGCCCAAGCGCTGGAGAGCGCCTGAGTAGACATAACCACCATTATCGTGCGTTGAGTCCGCGTCGCGGGGGCGCCTTATTGACGCTATGCGTCAGAAACCCGCCCCGCGAGCGGGGATCAGCGGACGGCGGTGCCGCGGGCGAGCGGGCGGACGATCGGGGGCGACTTAGGCAGCTGGTCGTGCTCGACGCCCTCCAGGGTGAGCGGCGAGGCTTGGATCGTCGCGACGGTGTCGCGGTTGCAGTGGCAGCCGTCGCCGACGAAGCGCCAGGGCTTCTCGAGCCGGTCCTGCCAGCGCGCCAGGCCGGGGTCCTCGGCCCTGACGTGCTCCAGGAAGAGCAGCTTCCCGCCCAGCTTGAGCACGCGGGCGGTCTCCGCGAGGGCTGCCCTGGGATCGGGCACCGTGCAGAGGACCAGCGTGAAGACGGCCGTGTCGAAGCTCGCGTTCTCGAACGGCAGGGTTTCGGCGCCCGCCTGCACTAACTCGACTTCGCGCCCGGAGGCTGCGAGCTTCTGGCGAAGCTGCCGTGCCATGTGCTCGTCGGGCTCGGCCATCGCCAGCTCGGTCACGTGAGCCGGATAGAGATCGAGGTTCGCGCCGGTCCCCGAGCCGATGTCGATCGTGCGGCCCCTGGCGCCGCTGAGCAGCTCGCGGCGCATCTCCCGCAGCCCGGCGTCCTCGGTCGATTTCAAGCAACGGTCGTAGAGCGCCGCGAAACCGCGTCCCCAGGTGGCGTCGTAAATGCGTCCCATGGTCACTTGCCTCGATCGGTCGTTTTTAGGGGCCATAGCCCCCTCAATCGACCGATCACCGCTATGCCGCCCTCCGGGACGGCGCCTCGCTTCGCGTCTCCGGCTCGACGCCTGGGTCGTCGTGGGATATCCGCTCCTCGTAGGCGCGCCTCGCGGTCGGATCGACCTCGGTCATCACCTTGTCGACGCCCATGAAGCGCGCCACCGCCTCGCGGACGCGTCGCGGCAGCAGCGCGCCGAGGACGACCGAGGCACGCAGCTGCCGTGGCACGTAGACGTCCACCTTCCCGGTCTCGAGCGCATTGACGATCTCGGCCGCCACTTCCTCGGGCTCGACCCGCTTGACGCCCCGCTGGTCCGCGAGGCCTTCGATCAGCTGCGTGTTGACGGTGATCGGCATCACGTAGGAGAGGTCGATGCCGGCGTCGCGGTACTCGGCGCGCACCGCCTCGGTGAAGCCGACGACGAAGTGCTTCGTACCGGAGTAGGTGGCGATTCCCGGGACCCCGGCTTTGCCGGCCGACGAGGCGATGTTGACGACGTGGCCGCCGCCGCGCGGGCGCATCCGCTCGACCGCCAGCTGGGTGCCGACGACCACCCCGTAGACGTTGATGTCGAGCTGGCGGCGGATCGAGTCGTCGCTCTCCTCCAGGAACGGGGTCACGGGCATGATCCCAGCGTTGTTGATCAGCACGTCGACCGGCCCCAGCTGGCGCTCGGCCTCGTCGAGGAAGGCCGCGAAGGAGTCTCGGTCGGTGACGTTGAGCTCGAGCGCGACGGTGCCGCCCCCCAGCTCGGCGGCGGCACCCTCGGCCACCGCCACGTCGAGGTCGCCGATCGCGACCCGCGCGCCCTTGCGGACCAGCGCCGCCGCCGTCGTCCTGCCGATCCCCCGGGCGCCCCCGGTGATCGCCATGACCTTGCCGCTGAGTGAGCGTCGCTGCTTCGCCATCGTGCCTCCTCTCCGGCTGCTCCTAGGCCGCCGGCTTGTAGACGGTGACCACGGCGGCGCCGCCGAGGCCGATGTTGTGCTGCAGGGCGGTCTTCGCGCCCTCGACCTGGCGCTTGTCGGCTTCGCCGCGCAGCTGCCAGGTCAGCTCCGAGCACTGGGCCAGCCCGGTCGCCCCGAGCGGATGACCCTTGGAGATCAGCCCGCCGGACGGGTTGACGACGACCTTGCCGCCGAAGGTGGTCGCTTCCTCCTCGACCAGCTTGTGCCCCTCGCCCTCGGCCGCGAAGCCGAGCGCTTCATAGGTGATCAGCTCGTTGGCGCTGAAGCAGTCGTGCAGCTCGCAGACGTCGACCTCTTCGGCCGCGACGCCGGCCTCCTCGTAGGCCTCGTTGGCAGCCTGCTTCGACATGTCGGAGCCGACGATCTTCATGCAGTCGGTGTCGTCGGCGAAGGTCGAGCTGAGGTCGGTGACCATCGACTGGCCGGCGATCTCGACCGCCTGCTCCCAGAGCCCGTGCTCGTCCACGTAGCGCTCGGAGGCGACGATCGCGCAGGCCGAGCCGTCGGAGGTCGGCGAGCACTGGAGCTTGGTCAGCGGGTCGTGGATCATCTTCGCTGCCTTGATGTCCTCGAGGGTGTACTCGTCCTGGAACTGGGCGTAGGGGTTGTTGACCGAGTGCTTGTGGTTCTTCCAGCCGATCCAGGCGTAGTGGTCGGGCGTCGAGCCGTACTTCTCCATGTGGTCGCGGCCGGCGTTGCCGAACATCTGCGGCGCGGGAGGCGACTGCTCGGGGTCGCGAAGCTCGAACATCCGCATCGCGTGCTTGTCGAGCGCGTTGGTCCGGTCGGTGTACTTGACGCCCAGCGAGCCCGGCTCCATCTTCTCGAAGCCGAGCGCGAGCGCACACTCGGCGAGCCCGCCCTTGACCGCCTGCCGGGCGAGGAACAGCGCCGATGAGCCGGTCGAGCAGTTGTTGTTGACGTTGACGACCGGGATCCCGGTCAGCCCCAACTGGTAGAGCGCCCGCTGCCCGTAGGTCGAGTCGCCGTAGCAGTAGCCCGCGTAGGCCTGCTCGACGTCGTCGTAGGAGATGCCGGCGTCGGCGAGCGCCTTCTCCCCCGCCTCCTTTGCCCAGTCGGGGTAATCGCCCTCCTTGGTGCCGGGCTTCTCGAACTTGGTCATCCCGACCCCGATCACGAACGTGCGGTTGCTCAACTCTCGCTCCTGTCGTCGCGCCGCGGCCGACCGCAGCGGTTTGGCTGGCTAGCCAGGAATGTACCGCGTGCGGCCTCCTCAGGCGATCGGCATGTGCTCGCGGGGCGGGTTATGTGTCGTATAGGAGGAAAAAGGCGCCCGGCAGCTGCCGATGGACTAGCCGACGTGGCCGCCGGGCATGCGGTCGTCGTGCCCGCGGCAGTCCTCGGGCTGCCAGCCGGGGACGGTGTTGCCTTCCGGCGGGATCGGGTTCGCCTTGAGGATCCGCGCCAGGTGGGTGACGTTGTGGGCCATCCACTTGGCGGTCTTCTGGGTGTAGGGATGATCCGCTCCGCCCGCTTCGATGAACGACGGGCCGGGGCCGGCGTCGCCGACCCAGTAGGTGTCGGCGTTGGGCGGAATCGCGCAGCCGAGATGGGTGAGGTTGAACAGGGTCGTCTCGGCGCAGGCGTGGGCGCCGTCCTCGTTGCCGGTCACGACGACGCCGCCGACCGTGTTGTAGAGCGGGTACTGGCCGACTTCGTTGGTCGTGTTGTAGGTCCCGTCGAGCCGCTCGATCACCATCTGGCTGACGCTGTTGCGGACGCCGAACCAGATCGACATGCCGACGATCAGAATGTCCGCGGCGAGCACCTTCTCGAGGATCTGCGGCCACTCGTCCCCGTCCCCCATGTCGGAGACGACGCCGAACGGGATCTCGTAGTCGACCGGCCGCAGCGTCTCGTGACCGACGCCGAGCTCGTCGAAGTGGGCGGTCACCAGGTCGATCAACCCCTGCGTGTTGGAGACCTCGGGCGACTTCTTCAGCGTGCAGTTGAGGATCAAGGCGTTGATGTCCATGCGACGAGTCTAAGTACCCTGGGAGAGCGTGTTCCTCGCCGAGATCAGCACCGATCCCGCCGCCGGGGTGGGCATCTTCGCCGCGCTCGCCGCCGGCGTCGTCTCCTTCCTCTCCCCCTGCGTGCTGCCGCTGGTCCCGGGCTATCTGTCCGCCGTCACTGGGGTCAGGCCGAGCGAGCTGGAGAGCGCCGGCTGGCGGCGCGTCCTCGGCCCGAGCCTGCTCTTCGTCGCCAGCTTCTCGGCGATCTTCATCGCCCTCGGGCTGACCGCGACGGGGCTCGGCTCGACCCTGCGCGACCACGAGGAGCTGTTGACCAAGATCGCGGCAGTGCTGATGGTGGCGATGGGCGTGCTCTTCGTCGCCTCCCTGTTCGTGGCCCGCCTCAACCGTGAGTGGCACGTCGACGCGCTGATGGAGCGCGCCGGCAGGGGCGGCCCCGTCGTCGCCGGCGCCGCGTTCGCGATCGCCTGGACGCCGTGCATCGGGCCCACGCTCGGCGCGATCCTCTCGGCGGCCTCGCTGGCCGACTCGGCCGGCCGCGGCGCCTTCCTCCTCGCCGTCTACTCGGCCGGCCTGGCGATCCCCTTCCTGCTCACTGCGGTCGCGTTCTCCCGCATGACCACCGCCTTCGACGCGGTCAAGCGCCACTACGCCGCGATCGTCGCCACCGGCGGCCTGATCTTGATCGCGATGGGCGTCCTGATCTGGACCGACCAGCTGACCCAGCTCAACATCGAGGCGCAGCAGTGGATGTCCGGCCTAGGCCTCGACTTCTGGAACGAGGTCTGAGCAGGTCAGTTATTTGCAGGAGCGACCGTCTGAAGCTCCTGGCCGACGGCCTCGACCTCTTCGAGGCCCTCGCCGTCGAGGTCGTTCGAGCAGACGATTCGGAAGCGCCCCGTGCCGATCTCGGCGTCGGGTACGACCGGCAGCCCGCGGATCTCCCCCCAGCCCAGCCGCTCGACCTCGAACGGGTTCATCCGCACCTCGGCCGCCGGGAACGGGCAGTTGCGGTTGTGCTGGTCGATCGCCTTCGAGATCGCCTCCAGATTCTTTGCCTCGGGGGACGCCACGGCACGATTCTAGGCAGTGGCGACCTGGGCTACGGGTAAGGGTGCGCGCTACAGCGTGCCGCCCGTGTCGTACGGCTCGCCGGGCCTGCCGCCGAGGGCGAGGAGGCGGAGGCCGTGAGGGCCGGGAGTGACCTTGCGCTTGACCTCCGGGCCGAGGCGGACGATGTGGTCCCGGTCGAGCGGGTACCGCTCGCCGTCGGCTTCTACCGTGCCCGAGCCGCGCAGGGCGACGTAGACCTCCTCCTGGTTCAGCTGCGCGGGGCGTTTGGCGAACATCTGGCCGCCGATGCCCTCTGCGGAGTGGTCGTGCTCGGGGTATTCGTCCGCCCCAGGCGCCAGATCGCTGATCGAGATCCCGAAGGAGCTGACACCAAGCGCCGCGGCGACCTTGTGGAACTTGATCCCCTCCAGGACGCCCTCGATCGCCTCGATTTCATCTATTCGCATGTGCGTGACTTCGCTCATCGGCAGATCGTAGACGGCGGCAGGCGATCGCTCGTCGGGCGGGTGGCGCGGCGACGGGGGTCCCCCATAGCGGAGGGCGCCGAAGGCGCCTGAGCACATGGGGGATGGTCGCCGCGACAGGACCCGCCCGCCGGAGTGGTCTCGTCGCTCCCACCTCCTACGATCATTCGTCTGACCGAGCAACGCACAATCGCCCACCTGGACATGGACGCGTTCTACGCGTCGGTTGAGCTGCGGCGGCGGCCGGAGCTGAAGGGGAAGCCGGTCGTGGTCTGCGGCTCGGGGCCACGGGCGGTGGTCACGACGGCGAGCTACGAGGCCCGCAAGCTGGCCGGAATCCACTCGGCGATGCCGGCTGCGGTCGCCCGGCGGCGGCTGCCCGACGCCGTCTACATCCAGCCCGACTTCGCCGCCTACCGCGAGGCATCCGGGCAGGTGATGGCGATCCTCCGTCGCAACGCCGAGACGGTCGAGGTGGTCGGGCTCGACGAGGCCTACCTCGACCTGACCGGGCTCTTCTCGCCGAAGGCGACGATGCGGCGGATCGCGACCGAGATCCGCGAGGAGACCGAGCTGGGCTGCTCGATCGGGATCTCCGAGAACCGGCTGCTGGCCAAGATCACGAGCGAGCTGGGCAAGCCGGGCGGGCTCGTCGTCCTCTCGCGGGCGGAGGCGCTGGAGCGCTTCGCCGACCACTCCCCCGGTCTGGTGCCGGGGATCGGGCCGAAGACCGTGGCGCGACTGGAGCAGATGGGCATCGTGACCTTGGGCGCCCTGCGCGCGTATGACGTCGAGGCGCTGAAGGAGGCCTTCGGCCCTCGCACGGGGGGTTGGCTGCACGCCCGGGCCGGCTTCGAGGACGACACGCCGATCGCGGTCGAGCGCGCGACGAAATCCCAGTCGACCGAGATCACCTTCGACACCGACATCGCCGACAGCGGGGAGCTGGAGACCCATCTGGCCTCGCTCGCCGACGAGCTCTGCCGGCGGCTCCGGGCGCGGGACCTGGCGGGGCGGACGATCGGGATCAAGGTGCGGCTGGACGACTGGACCAACGCCACCCGCTCGCATACGGTCGAGGAGCCGACGAACGACCCGGGCGTGGTCGCGCCGATAGCGCTGCGCCTGCTGCGTGAGTACTCGCCGCCCCGGCCGGTCCGGCTGCTTGGCGTGCGCCTCGCCGGCTTCGGTGGCGAGGCCGCCGCGGACGACGGCGCGCACGCCGATGAGCCGGAGGTCGCTGACTCAGAGAGCCAGATGCGGCTCGGCCTCACAGGCTGACCCTTGTTTGCGAAGATTGGCCCGTGAGTGATCGGCTGACCGGACTCGATGCGTCCTTCCTCCACATGGAGCGAGCCGGCGCGCACATGCACGTCGCCTCGACGATCCTCTTCGACGGCTCGGCCCCGACCCACGAGGAGTTCCGCGACCACATCGAGTCGCGCCTGCACCTCGTGCCGCGCTTCCGCCAGAAGCTGCGCTTCGTCCCGCTCAGCCAGGGCCGGCCCGTCTGGGTCGACGACCCGTTCCTCAACCTCGACTACCACGTGCGCCGCACCGCGCTGCCCGCGCCCGGCTCCGAGGAGCAGCTGCGCAACCTCGCCTCGCGGATCTTCTCCCAGCAGCTCGACCGCAGCAAGCCGCTCTGGGAGCTGTGGCTGGTCGAGGGCTTCGAAGGCGATCGCTTCGCGATCATCGGCAAGAGTCACCACGCCCTGGTCGACGGCGTCTCCGGGGTGGACATCACGACCGTGCTCTTCGACGTCGAGGAGGAGCCGTCGAACCCGCCGGTCCGCCCGCCCAAGTGGGCGCCGCGACCGGAACCGACCGACCTCGGGCTGCTGAGCGAGGCGCTGCGTGAGCGGGCGACCAGCCCGCGCGAGATCGCCCGCGGCGTGCGGGCGGCGGTGCGGGCGCCGCAGCGGGTGCTGCGCGGCGTCGCCGACACCGGCAAGCTGCTCGAAGCCGGGATGGCCGCCCCGCGCACGCCGTTCAACGTCGAGATCGGCTCCCACCGCCGCCTCGCCTTCGTCCGTGCCGACCTCGGCGACTTCAAGCGGGTCAAGAACGAGCACGGCGGCACGGTCAACGACGTGGTCCTGTCGGTCGTCACCGGCGCCCTCGGCAACTACCTGCGGGCCCGCGGCCACGACACCGAGGGGCTGGAGCTGCGCGCGATGGTGCCGGTCAGCGTGCGCGCCGAGGAAGAGCGCGGCGCGCTGGGCAACAAGATCACGGCGATGATGGCCCCGCTGCCGGTCTGGTGCGAGGACCCGGTCGAGCGGCTGCGCCTGCTGACCGAGACGATGGGCGACCTGAAGGGCTCCGGGCAGGCCGTCGGCGCGGAAATCCTCACCAAGCTGACCGACTTCGCGCCGACGACGATCGCCTCGCAGGCCGCCCGCCTGCAGCCGGCGCAGCGCTTCTTCAACCTCGTCGTCACCAACGTCCCGGGACCGCAGTTCCCGCTCTACGTCCTCGGCCGCAAGATGGAGGCGATCTTCCCGATGGTGCCCCTGGCCCGGCGGCAGGCGCTCTGCGTCGGGATCATGTCCTACAACGGCCAGATCGACTTCGGCCTCGTCGGCGACTACGACGCGATGGCCGACCTCGAGAGCTTCGCGCTCGACCTCGAAGGCGCGGTCTCCGAAGCGGTCGCCACGGCCCCGCCGCGGCGCGCCGAGGGTCGCAAGGCCGCGGCGAGGGCCGGCAACGGCGCCGTGCCCGCCCGCTAGTGCGGATAGCGCTCGCCCAGATCGACCCGACGGTCGGCGATGTCGACGGCAACGCCGCGAAGGTCGCGGAGTGGATCGACCGCGCCGCGGCGGCGGGCGCGGACCTCGCGATCTTCCCCGAGCTCTGCGTGCCGGGCTACCCCGCGGAGGACCTCTACCTGAAGCGGCACTTCGTCGAGGCGAACCGCAGGGCGGTCGAGGAGCTGGCCCGCGGCGTCGGCGAGATGGTCGCCCTGGTCGGCTTCGCCGAGCCGGTCGCGGACGGCGGCGATCACCGCCATGCCCACAACGCTCTCGCGGTGCTGGCCGATGGCGAGGTCCGCGCCGTCTACCGCAAGAACCGGCTGCCCAACTACTCGGTCTTCGACGAGCAGCGCTACTTCGTGCCCGGCACCGAGCCGGCGACGATCCAGGTCGCCGGGACCAGGGTCGGCCTGACCGTCTGCGAGGACCTCTGGGCCGAGGGGCCGCCCGCCTCGACCGAGGCCGAGCAGGGCGCGACGCTGATCGCCAACCCGTCGGGCTCGCCATACCACCGCGGCAAGGGCGTCGAGCGGGAGGCGATGTTCGCCGAGCGCGCCCGGGCATACGGGGCGCACCTCGCCTTCTGCAACCTCGTCGGCGGCCAGGACGAGCTCGTCTTCGACGGCCAGAGCTTCGTCGTCGGACCTGCCGGCGAGGTCGTCGCCCGGGCCGCCCAGTTCGAGGAGGAGCTGCTGGTCTGCGAGGTTCCGGCATCGTCCCCCGGCCCGCTCGCCACGCCGCTGTCCGACGTCGCCGAGGTCTACGGGGCGCTGACGCGCGGCCTGCGCGACTACGTGCGCAAGAACGGCTTCCGCCACGTCGGCATCGCCCTCTCCGGCGGCATCGACTCCGCCCTGGTCGCACTGCTCGCCGTCGACGCGCTGGGCGCCGAGAACGTCAGCTGCGTCGTTATGCCCTCCCCCCACTCCAGCGAGGCGACCCAGGGCGACGCACGGGCGATCGCCGGCAACCTCGGGGTCGAGGCGATCGAGATCCCGATCGCCTCGACCATGGCGGCCTACGAGGAGGTGCTCGGCGACTCGCTCGCGAGGCGGGACGAAAACGGTTCCGAGCCGCTCCCGCGCGATCCCACCCGTCCCTCCGAGCCGGACCTCGCGGCCGAGAACATCCAGGCGCGGATCAGGGGCAACCTGATGATGGCCCTCTCCAACAGGCACGGCTGGCTGGTCCTGACCACCGGCAACAAGAGCGAGATGTCGGTCGGGTACGCGACCCTCTACGGCGACATGGCGGGCGGGTTCGCGGCGATCAAGGACGTGCCGAAGACGCTCGTCTACGAGCTGGTCCGCCACCGCAACGAGGTCGCCGGGCGTGAGCTGGTGCCCGCCTCGGTGCTGGAGCGCGCCCCCTCGGCCGAGCTACGCCCCGACCAGCTCGACTCCGATTCGCTGCCTCCCTACGACTTGCTCGACCGGGTGCTCGAGGCCTATGTCGAGCGCGACGAAGGCCGCGAGGAGATGATCGCCACCGGCCTGCCGGCCGGGGTCGTCGACGAGGTCGTGCGGATGGTCGACCGCTCCGAGTACAAGCGCCGCCAGGCGGCCCCGGGGATACGGATCACGCCGAAGGCGTTCGGCCGTGATCGGCGGCTGCCGATCACGAACCGCTTCGGCGGTTAGGCCGTTGCCAGATCAAGCCTGACCAGGACGCAGGGAGCGTGGCGTGCTCTGCACGCGAGCGACCGAGGACGCCGTCAGGCGCCGGTCTGGAGCGGCCTGACGGCGATGGTCATCTGGGCGAGGGCGCAGAGGCGGTCGTCGGCATCGCGAACCTCGGCCTCCCAGACCCAGGTGGTGCGGCCGCGATGGCGGGCATGAGCGTTGACCTCGGCGTGGCCCTCGGTGATCGGGCGGATGAAGCTGACCGAGATCGACTGGCCCATCGCGGCCATCCCGTCGTCGAGCACCGCGAGCGCCGTGGCCCGGGAGCAGACGCTCTCGACCAGGCTCGACATCGCGCCCCCGTGCATCAGCCCAACCGGCTGGCGCAGCTCGTCGCGCATCGGGATCCGCGCCTGCGCGTGCCCCGGATCGTCGTCGAGCCACTCCGTGCCGAGCAGCGCGTCGTAGTGGGAATGCAGGCCACGTGGGTCGTCCGCCATCGCCGCGCACCCTATCCCGACGTGCCGCTACTTGACCCACCATATGGGTGGTCAAGTAGCGGCACGTCGGCCGGGCGGTCGCGTAGGGTTGGCCGGGCGTGGCACTGAGCGACGACCAGAGGAAGCTGCTGAAGCTCCTCGCGAAGCAGGACGAGGCCTACGAGGCGATCGCCGCCGCGACGGGGGCGAGCATCGACGACCTGAAGGCGAAAGCGGCAGAGGCGATCGAGGCTCTCGAGGAGGAACCGCGGGCCGCAGACCCCGTCGAGGCGCCGGACCCGCGGCCGCGCGCGGTCGAGGCCCCTCGTCGCCGACCTCCTCGACGAGAGGCAAAGCCGAGGCCGCGACGCTCGGCTTCCCTGCCCGGGAACCGTCGTCTCGCCGAACTCGTCGGGGGCGCCGTCGTCGTCCTGCTGCTGATCCTCTTCGCGACGGGCGCGATCGACATCGGCGGGGATTCGGACTCCGACGGTGACTCCGAGCAGGCCGCGCTGAGCGAAGGGATCCCGACCTCGGCCTCCAAGCAGGCGACCCAGGCGGTCCTGCGGGGCGTCGGCGACAGCGGCGCCAGCGGGCGGGCCCTGTTCGGGCGCTCCAAACAGCAGGTGCTCCTGCTGCTGGCCGCCAAAGGCCTCGACCCGACGCCGCCCGGCAGCTCCTACGCGATCTCGCTCGCCCGCTCGCCCGAGGAGCGGATTCCGATCGCCGCCACGCGCGTCGGCGACTCCGGCACGATCAGCGGCCAGTTCCAGCTTCCCCCCAACGTGCTCGGGCTGCTCGCGACCGGCTACGACGAGATGGAGATCGCTCTCGTCGTCAACGACGAACTCGAAACCGCCCTGGCTCAGTCGCAGCGCGAGAAAAGCGCTCCGGTCTTCGACGCGACCGCCGTCCTGCGCGGCCCGGTGATCGGGCCGGTCGTCGACGCGGCCGCCGAAGGCGACGGCTAGACGAGCAGCTTGCCGGGGTTCATGATCCCGGCCGGGTCGAGCCGCTCCTTGACGGCCCGCAGCGCCTCCAAGCCCAGCCGCCCCACCTCCGCCTCCATGTACGGCGCGTGGTCTCGACCGACCGCGTGGTGATGCGTGATCGTGCCGCCGTTGGCGACGATCGCCTCCGAGGCCGCTCGCTTCACGGCCGCCCACTGGTCGATCTCCTCGCCGCTCCGCGCCCTGGCGACGAACGTGTAGTAGAGCGAGGCCCCGTCCGCGTAGGCGTGCGATAGATGGCACATGACCATGCCCGGCGTTCCCTGCGCGGCGAGCGCGTCCCGGATCGCCCCAGCCACCCCGCGGCGCAGCCCTTCTAGGCCCGACCAGGTGTGCGAGGTCTCCAGCGTCTCGACCATCGCGCCGAGGTCCATCAGGGCGTCGCGCAGGTAAGGGCCCTGGTAGCGGCCGTGCTCCCACGAGCGACCGGCCGCCTGGCCGAGGTAGACGGCGCCGCCCCGGCGCAGGCCGCGGACGGTCAGCGCTCGACGCCGCGCGACCGACTCCTCCTCGCCCTCGACCCCGACGACGATCAGGCAGCCGCCGGCGCGACGGCGCAGGCCGAGATAGCGCCGGAACAATGCGCCCGTCGCGCCGCGCGGCCCGGACAGCGCGAGCGAGGCGCGCGTCTCCTCCTCGTCGGAGACCCTGATCACGTCGGGCAGGCCCGGCCCCTGGGCGAGTCCGCGGACGATCTCGGCGCCGGCCTCGAAGCTCTCCGCGATCCAGCCCTCGTAGCGCCGCACCCGAGGCACGGGACGGACTCGCACCGTCGCGTCGGGAATCACCCCGAGGACGCCCTCCGACCCGACGACGAGCTCGCGCAGGGACGGCCCGGCGGCGGTGTGCGGACTGTCCAGGGTGCGCAGCTCGCCCGCCGGCGCGACCAGCCGCACGGCGCTGACCAGAGCGTCGAAGCGCCCGTAGCCGCTCGACGCCTGCCCGGCGGAGCGGGTCGCGGCGAAGCCGCCGATCGTCGCGTACTCGAAGGACTGCGGGAAGTGGCCTAGCGTGACGCCATGCGCCGCCAGTGCCGCCTCCGCCTCGGGACCGCGCAGCCCGGCTCCCAGCCGCGCCGTCATAGAGCGCCGGTCGACCTCCACGTCCCGTAGGCGGCAGAGGTCGAGGCTGACGAGGCGGTCGTGCGATCCCCGCAGCGGCTCGATCCCGCCGACCACACTGGTGCCGCCGCCGAAGGGGACGACCGCGATCCCCTCGCGCGCGCAGGCGTCGAGCGCCCGGCGCACCGCATCGGCATCGGCCGGCAGCAGCACGGCGTCGGGAGCTTGGTCGAGGCGCCCGGCGCGCAGCCGCACGAGGTCGGCATAGCCGCGTCCGGCCGCGTGCCGAACGCGGTCCTCGACGGAGGCGAAGACCGCCTCGGCGCCAACCGCCTCCACGAGCGCGTCGGGCAGAGGCTGGGGATCGGGCAGCTCGAACGCCTCGAGATCCGCATGGCGAGGCGAAGGATCCAGCTCGCCGACCCACTCGCTCAGCGCCGCTCTGGCCGCGGCGTCGAGATCAGGCGAGATGCCCGGATCGCCCCACCCCCACCACTTCGAGTCCCTGCGCGGGCCGGTCAACTCGAAGCCGCCCGTGGCGCGTTGGTCGGACATATTCCGACTTTTGCGCCAAGCCCGCTCACTCCTGACCCCCGGTCAGGGCGTTTTCGATCCCGTCCAGCGCCTCGTCGAGGATCTTGCGCTGGCCGCCGCGCATCATCGGCGACCCGAGCCGGGACAGGCCGCGCAGCGCCTGCGTCGACGTGAGCGAGACCTCGGTGCCCGCGCCGTCCGGGCGCAGTCGGATCTCGACGGTGGACTTGCGCAGGTGGCGCGCGAAGGGGGTGTCCTCCAGCCGCTGCTCCCAGACGTAGCGCTCCGGCTCTGCCGCCGAGACGCAGCGATAGTCGGCGCGCACGCCGCGTCCCTCGGCGGTCTGCAGCACCTTGGTCCACTGGCTGCGCCGGCCGCCGCTCTTGCGGTCGACGCTCTCGACCCGGCTCGTCCGCGGCCACCAGCGCGGCAGCCCGTAAGGATCGGAGACGAGGTTCCAGACCTCGCTTGGCGTGGCGGAGATCGTGCGGCGGCGGCTTACACGTGGCATGGATTGGGCGCGAAACCGGAGGCCTGCGGCGTCCTAGTCGCCCGCGAGGCGGCGCAGGTCCCTGACTAGGAGCAAATGCTTCAGGTGGCTGACCGTGGCGGCCAGGCTCTCCAGCGTCTCCAACGCCTCCTTGCGGCGCTCGGGGTTGCGCGAGCGCAGCGACGGGCCCAGCAGCGCTTCCAGGAGGTTCGCCTCGCGGTCCGCGGAGGAGCGGAAGACGCGCAGGTTGCGCGCGCCCACGCCGACCCGGGAGAGCTCGTTGGCGGCCCGGACGATCTCCCGGTCGGTCTCGTCGTAGACGGTCTTGCCGTCGCGCTTCTCGGGCTGGACGATCCCGTAGTTCTCCAGCTCGGCGACCAGCTCCGCCCGGGCGCCCGTCTCCTCGACCAGCTCGTCGAGCCCGAGGTAGGCGTTGGAGGTGTTGACGAGGATCGCGCGCCGCACCGCCCCGCCGCTGGGACGGTCGTTGCCGCCGCCGCCGAAGTCGAGGTCGCCGCCCGCCGCCAGCTCCTGGCGGATCACCCGCAGCGGCAGGAACTCGTCGCGCTGCAGGCGCAGGATCGTCCGCAGCCGCTCGACGTCCGACTGGCTGTAGAGGCGGTAGCCGCCCGGCGTGCGCCGCGGGCTGAGCAGCTTCTGGTCCTCCAGGTAGCGGATCTTCGAGATCGAGATGTCGTCGAACTCGCCCTGGAGGATCTTGCAGACGGCGCCGATCGTCAGCGCCTTGCGCGGGCGCGAGTCGCGCTGCCGGGGCTGCTGTTGTTGTTGCTCTGAGACCGCCATCGCCCCTCCCCTACTTCTCCAGGTAGCTCAGCTTGTACTTGCCGACCTGGATCTCGTCGCCGTCGGCGAGCAGGTGCGACTCGATCCGGCGGCGGTTGACGTAGGTCCCGTTGAGCGAGCCGAGGTCGTCGATGTAGAGACCGTCGCGCCGCCGCACCAGCAGGGCGTGGTTGCGCGAGACGGTCACGTCGTCGAGGAAGACCCCGGCGTCGGGGCTGCGCCCGATGCTGACCCGCTCCTCGGAGACCGTGAAGCTCTCCCCCGCCCGACCACCGCCGGAGCGGATCACCAGCGCGGCGCCGCTGCGCTCGACCGCCGCGTCGATGTCGATCGGCTGCATCTCGCCGGTGTCGTCGACGGTGTAGGTCATCGTCGTCGGTTCGTCGCCGCTCTCCGACGGCCCGCCAAGGTATGCACCGCACTTCTGGCAGTAGTTGGCCCCCTCGGGGTTGACGAATCCGCACTCGGGACAGTGGGCGGCCATGGTGCTCCTCAGGCTGCCGGCTTGTCCTCGGGCGGCTGCTGCGCCTTGCCGGCGAGGATGTCGGTCAGCTGCGCCACGTCGTCGCCGGAGATCAGCGAGTCGCCGCTTTCGTGCTTGTGCCGCAGGCGGTTGACCAGCTCGGCACGCAGGATGTCGATCTTGCCGTGCAGAACGCGCCGCTTGTAGGAGATCTCATTCTCCTCCTCGGTCAGCTCGTCGATCAGGCCCTTCAGCTCTTCGTCGCTGAGCGAACCGAGATCGGGAAAGGTGTCCTCCATCTCACTCCTTGATCGGGAGGCACTCGCCTCCGGTGGCCGCTGCGAACGATTATAGGTCGCCGCGCCAAAGGTTCAACTGAAGGTTGAAGGTTATGGATTCTGGGACGGACCTTGCGAGCGCACCGCCTCGCGCCCGGCCCGGACGTAGAGGACCGTCGCCACGACGGCCAGGCCGAGCCCCCAGATCAAGAGGGCATCGGCCACCCAGCCGTCCGCGAGCAGGGCGAGGAAGATGCCGCCCATGATCGGGAAGACCGAGATGCGCCCCGGCCAGTTGACGGCGATCTGGGCGCCGTGGCGCAGGCCGTACTGCGCGATCGCCAGCATCGCCAGCTCCCGAACCGCGAGCGCCGCCAGCGCCCAGCGGGGCAGCAGCTCGAAGTGCCAGCAGACGGCGGCGCCGGCGAGGATCGTGAGACGGTCGATCAGCGGGTCGAGCAGCGCCCCGAGGCGGCTGTACTGGCCGGTGACCCGCGCCAGCAGCCCGTCGAGGTAGTCGCCGGCGGAGATCAGCCAGTAGGTCGCCGCGACGGCCACGCCCTGGCCGTCGTCCGCCTCGAAGGCGAGGTAGAGGAAGACGGGCAGCCCGGCCAGCCGCAGGTAGCCGACCAGGTTGGGCAGCGTCCAGGGGTTGAGCGGCTCGCCCTCTCGCGTCTCCCGCGGCGGCGGTCCGGACCGGTCGAGGCCGACGAGGCGGCGCAGTCGCCCGCGGCCGAATGGCGCCGTGTCACGCATCGCCGCCGGCGAGGAGAGCGAGCGCCCGCTCGGCCGCGCCCTCGACGGGCAGCTCGTGCTCGGCGCCGCCGGCCCGCTCGCTCGCCTCGACGACTCCGTTGGCGAGGCCGCGACGTCCGACGACCACTCTCAGCGGGCAGCCGAGCAGCTCCGCGTCGGTCAGCTTCTCCCCCGGCCCCGCGTCGCGGTCGTCGTATAGGACCTCGGCACCGGCATCGCGCAGCTCCCCGTAGAGGCGATCGGCCGCATCGCGCTCCGGCTCGCCCGACTTGGCGAGCGAGACGAGGTGGACCTGCCACGGCGCCAGCGATCGCGGCCAGACGATGCCGCGCTCGTCCGCCGCCTGCTCGATCGCCGCGGCGACGATCCGCGCCGGCCCGATCCCGTAGGAGCCCATCGCGATCGGCCGCTCCACCCCACCCTCGTCGAGGTACGTGGCGCCGAGCGGCTCCGAGTAGCGGGTGCCGAGCTTGAAGATGTTGCCGATCTCGATCGCCGGCTCGATCTCGATCGTGCCGCCGCCCGGGGCCGTGTCGCCCGCCTCGACGGTCCGCACGTCGAGCTCCTCGAACTCGAAGTCGCGCCCCGGCCGCACACCGCGCAGGTGGGCGTCGGGCCGGTTGGCGCCGGCGACATACGACTCTCCGTGGATCGCGGAGTCCTTGAGGACCGGAACCTTCGCGCCGACCGGGCCGACGAAGCCGACGGGCCCCAGCTCCGCCTCGATCTCCTCGGCCGCGGCGGGCCGGAAGTCGGCGCCGAGCGCGTTGCGCAGCTTCACCTCGTTGAGCCGGTGGTCGCCGCGGACCAGCACGAGCACCATGCCGCGGCTCTCGACCACGACCGGCATCGCCTTGAGCAGCGCGCCGGGGGCGACCCCGAGCGCGCCGGAGACCTCCTCGACCGTGGTCAGGCCTGGGGTCGAGACCTCCTCCGGCGCGTCGAGCGGCGCGGGCAGCCCCACTGGCTGCGGCTCGGCCGAGGCGACCTCGACGTTGGCGGCGTAGCCCGGCGCCAGGGCGACCTCGTTCTCCCCCGCGGGACACGGTGCCATGTACTCGTGGGCGCCCGAGCCGCCCATCATCCCCACGTCGGACTCGACCCGGTGCCAGCGCAGCCCGCAGCGGTCGAAGATCCGCGCGTAAGCCCCGCTCTGCAGCTCGTAGGAGTGCGCCAGCCCCTCCTCGTCCCGGTCGAAGGAGTAGGCGTCCTTCATCGTGAACTCGCGCGTCCGCAGCACCCCGGCACGCGGCCGCGGCTCGTCGCGCTCCTTGGTCTGGATGTGGAACAGCATCAACGGCAGGTCGCGGTAGGAGCGGACCTCGCGCGCCACGTGGTAAGTCAGGCACTCCTCGTGGGTCATCGCCAGCACCATCGAGGCGCCCCTGCGGTCCTCGAGCTTGAACAGCTCGCCGATCCCGTACCGCCCGGTCTTCTCCCAGGCCTCGGCGGGCTGCAGCACCGGCATCAGCATCTCCTGACACCCGATCCCCTCCATCTCCTCCCGAAGGATCTGCTCGACCTTGCGAATCGACCGCCACCCGGCCGGCAGATAGGTCCAGAGCCCGGCGCCCAGCTGGCGGATCAACCCCGCCCGGACCATCAGCTTGTGCGAGATCGCCTCCGCATCGCTGGGTGCGTCCTTGAGCGTCGGCAGAAACGTCTGCGAGAGGCGGGTCACGCGCGAAACCTATCCGCTGGCCGGCCGGTGCGATGAGAGCTAACTGCGCCCTTGGTCTGGGGCCGCTACCTGGAGCAGACTCTTCACGGGCGGGTGACGCGGTGGCGGGGGTCCCCCATAGCGGAGGACGCCGGAGGCGTCCGAGCACATGGGGGAGGGCCGCCGCGGCAGGACCCGCCCGCCGGAGAGCTACGCTCGGGTAAATCTCCGTCCCGCGGTAGGCGAGGCCTCCTCGTCCAGCAAGACCTTGTCCGCCTCGCCGCTCTGCGACGCCTCGTGCTCCAGCTGCGCGATCTTCTCGGGGGTCAGGTCGCCGGCGTTCTCCTCCTCGATCCTGGCCAGCCAGGCGGCGCCCTCCCCCGCCTTCGCCTCGTCCACCTCGACCTTGCCGCGGTCGAGCGACTTGTCGATCTCCTCGAACAGGGCATCGACGAGGTCTGCCTGGGGCACCTTCCGCAGCGGCTTGCCGTGGGCGAAGATCAGGCCCTCGTTCTTGGCGCCGGTGATCCCGAAGTCGGCGTGACTCGCCTCGCCGATCCCGTTCACGGCGCAGCCCAGCACCGCCACCTCGACCGGCTCGACGTATGCCTCGAGCCGCTGCTCGATCTCGGCGACGACGGAGTCCATGTCGAACTGCAGCCGCCCGCAGGTCGGGCAGGCGATCAGGACCGGGCCGCGCTCGCGCAGCTGCAGCGCCTTGAGGATCTCCCAGGCGACCTTGACCTCCTCCTCGGCGTGGAAGGTCGAGAGGCTGATTCGGATCGTGTCGCCCACGCCGTCGGCAAGCAGCGTGCCGAGCCCGACCGCCGATTTGAGCGAGCCCGACCACTTGGTGCCGGCCTCGGTGATGCCCAGGTGCAGCGGGTAGGGGATCTTCTCCGCCAGCAGGCGGTTGGCCGCGATCGTGTTGGGCACGTTGGTCGACTTGATCGAGACCTTGAAGTCCTCGAAGTCGAGGCCCTCCATCAGCTCGACGAACTCGACGGCGGCGGCGACCAGCGCCTCGACCGGGCTCTCCCGCTCGAGCTCGTGCAGGTGCTTGGGCAGCGAGCCGGAGTTGACCCCGATCCGCATCGGCACCCCTGCCGCCGTCGCCTTCTCGGCGACCTCGGCGACTTTCTCGCGCCCGCCGATGTTGCCGGGGTTGAGGCGGATGCAGTGGGCGCCGGCGTCGATCGCCTTCAGCGCCAGCGTGTGGTTGAAGTGGATGTCGGCGATCACGGGGATCGGCGATTCCCGGACGATCGTCTTCAGCGCCTCGACGTCGTCGTCGCGCGGCACCGCGACCCGCACCAGGTCCGCCCCCGCGTCGGCGACCTTGCGGATCTGCTCCATAGTCGCGGCCAGGTTGGCCGTCTCGGTCTTGGTCATCGTCTGCACCGCGACCGGGGCGCCGCCGCCGATCGGCACGCCGCCGACGAATATCTGCCGCTTCGAAGCCATGCCAGAAGCGTATCTGGGTGGTCAGCGCGCTAGAGCCAGCTCCGTTGGGACGCCGACGGGAGCCCAGCGTTCCGCGATCAGCATGAGGTAGAGCGGCAGCTCGTCGCAGAGGGCATGGTCGGCCTCGTCGAGCGGCACTGCGGAAAGGACCACCATTCGCAGTCTCCCATGCGGCGTATCGATCCCCAATGCCCGGTGATGACGCGCGAGCCGCGCGAGCGTTTCCTCCGGGGACCCCTCCGCCGGGCAGCGCTTGCCTGGAGCGAGAGCCGCCCAGCGGCTGCGCCTGCTCGCCGCCGCATGCAGGACGCGATAGCGGCGGTTCGCCTCCAGCGCCACCACCACCGCGATGTCGTCGCCGGTCGTCTTGTCGAGCACCTCGTAGGTCCCATCGACCAAGGCCGCCAAGGCGGCATGCGCTTCACCGGGGCGAGCACCCGAGCGACCCATTCTCTGAACCCGCGTCAGCATGCTCCAGCGCAGCCTCAAGTGGGCGTCCCTTCGGGTCAGGTCGCGGCGAAGGTCGCGGCAGTCCTTCCAGTACCGCACCGCTTTGTCTCGCTTGAATGCGCGTACCCCCAGGGCCGTATAGACGGCGACCGAGACGGCGGTGGCGGCCAGGGTCACGAGCGCCCTCCCGTGCTGGCCCGAGGCGAGGAGCCAGACCCCCAGCCCGCCTGCGAGCAGGGCGCTCGTGAGTGCCAATACGCTCTGCCCGAGTGGATCGGCAAGGGGACGGGCGCGGACCCGTCGCAAGCGACGGGTCCATCGTCCAGGCTGCCTGATCTCGGCACTGACGGAACTGGGGGGGTCCGCTGCTTCGTGGACCACCCTCATAGGCGAATCCGGCCGGCGTCGATCTCCTCGTCACCCTGTGCGTATCGCTCCACCAGCCTCGTCGCCGCGTGACTGATCTCCAGGCGCGCGTGGTCCGGGATCGGGGCGCCGGAGATGCCGACGAGGAGGTAGTGGTGGGCCCCCGCGGTGAAGGCCACCGCTGCGTGAGCGTATTCCAGCGGATCAAGCGCTTCCCCCAGGGCCCGGTCGAAATCGACCATCTCGTCCCAGCTGACCTCTTCCAGGCGGCCATTGACGATGTCGTCGATCACACCCCTGGTCGCCGCCTCTCGGAGGCCGCGCTTGCGGCTCCACCGCCGCAGGGTGAGGGCCACGTCCCGGCAGCCGCGTACGCCTACCTGGTAGACGGCCTCCGCCATGACATCGAGGACGTAGTCGTGACTCTCCAGGGGCGGCGTATCGCCGTTTCCCCGGAAGCGCCCGTTGATCGCCTTGCGCCGCCCTGCTTCCCGTTGCAGCCGGTGGTGGAGATCGGGCTGCTTCTGCTCCTTCTTCTGCCGGCTCTGCTGGCGATCTCCCTCGCGATCGGTCGCCCTGAGGAGGGCAACAACGCCCCTCAGGCCAACCAGGGCGGCGGGCAGGCCCGCAACGGGGGCCCAGGCCCACGGAGAGCCGGAAAGGGCCTCGATGCCCCAACCGCCGGTCGCCGGCGCGGTGAGCCCGACGACCGCGCCGGGCATGGCCACACGTCCGTACCGGGCGAGCAGCCTGGCGCCGCCGAGCACCACTCGATGGGCTTCGAGCGCAACGTTTCCGATCATGTCTCCGACGCGGAGGATCTTGGTGACGAGCTCCTTGAAGTCGCGCCAGACCCGCCGTACGTCAGATGCGAAGCCGCGGTGCGGGCCGCTCGCGCCCCCACCGCCGCCAGGTTCATCAGAGTGCTGCCCGGATCTCGCTCCGTCCTCGCGCATGTCATCTCCCTCGTCCCCATTCATGACCGATCTTCGGTGCCGGTCTCGAAAGTCGCCGTTCCTAGGTGCTACTTCTGCATTTCCAGAGTGACAACCAGTCGTAATGCAGATGTGACCATTCTGTTAACGGAACGCGAGGATCTCGTGAAAAGCCAGGGGTCGGGCTAGCGGACGTCGAAGCCCTCGCCGCCGAGTCGGTCGAGGTCGTTGGTCAGGCCGAGGAAGAAGAGCATGATCACGAGCACGAAGCCGACCGCGCTGGCCCGTTCGAGGGCCGCGAAGGAGACGGGCTTGCGGCGCAGCTTCTCGACCAGGCTCCAGAAGATGTGGCCGCCGTCGAGCGGCAGGAACGGGAAGAGGTTGATCAGCCCGAGCGAGAGGCTGACCAGGGCGAGCAGCAGCAGCGAGCGTTCGAGGCCGATCTCGATCGTCTGGTTGGCGACGTCGCTGACGCCGACGATGCCCGAGACTTCCTTGCGCCGCTCCTCTTCGAAGAGCCTGGTGAAGACGGTCACGGTCCGACTGGAGACGAGCCACATCAGGTCCGCCGCGCGCTCCGCGGCGCCGCCCGGCCCGAGGTTCTCCGGTTCGCTGCCGTAGCCGAAGCCGATCCTGGTCCGCTTGACGGCCGGGTCGTACTCGGGCCGCACCTGGATCGTCCGCAGCTGTCCCTCGCGCCGGATGGTCAGCACCGCGGGCGTCGCGGCGACGCAGCCCGCCACCTGCTTGCCCCCGCACGTGTGGGAGCCGACCTGCTCGATGAACCTTTCGAGACGATCCTCGCGGGCGAGCTGGGGGAAGCGCCTGCCGTCGATCGCGACGATCGCGTCGCCCGGCTTCAGGTCGGCCGCCGCGGCCGGCGTTCCGGGCAGGACCTGACCGACGGTCTGGCTCGGGTCGGTGGCGCCGAGCGCGACGACGAAGAAGATCGCGAAGGCCAGGACGATGTTCACCGCCGGCCCCGCCCCGATCACGACGATCCGCTTCCAGACGGGCTGGTCGTAGTAGCCGCGCCCCTTCGCCTCGGGCGGCAGCTCCTCGTCGGGGTTCATGCCGCTGATCTTCACGAAGCCCCCCGCGGGGATCGCGCCGATCCCGTACTCGGTCTCGCCCCGCTTGATCGAGAACAGCTTCGGCGGGAAGAAGAGGAAGAAGCGCTCGACGCGCATCCCCGCCGCCTTCGCCGCGAAGAAGTGGCCGGCCTCGTGCAGGACGATCAGCGCCGAGAAGCCGAGGAAGATCAGGACCCAGTTCATACCCTGGCCAACCCGCCCACCTGCTCCTCGGTGCGGCGGCGCGCCTCGGCGTCGAGGGCGAACAGCTCCTCGAAGTGGGTCAGCGGCTGGGCCGGCATCTCCGCGAGCACCGCCTCGATCGCCGCCGGGATCGCCGTGAAGCCGATGCGGCCGTCGAGGAAGGCGTGGACCGCTACCTCGTTCGCGGCGTTGAGCACGCAGGGCGCCGTCCCCCCCTCGACCGCCACCTCGCGTGCGAGGCGCAGGGCCGGGAAGACCTCCAGGTCGACCGGCTCGAAGGTCAGGGCGCGCTCGGCGACGAGGTCGACCGGCTCAAGCGGCAGGTCGACGCTGGCGCCGCCGTGGATGGCGTAGGAGATCGCGACCCGCATGTCCTTCGGACCGATGTGGGCCAGCATGGCCCGGTCGGCAAGCTGCACCAGGCCGTGGATCAGCGACTGGGGGTGGACGACCACGTCGATCCGCTCGTACGGAGTGCCGAAGAGGTGGTGCGCCTCCATCAGCTCGAGCCCCTTGTTCATCAGCGTCGCCGAGTCGATCGTGATCTTGCCGCCCATCGCCCAGGTCGGGTGGGCGAGCGCATCCTCGACCGAGGCGCTCTCCAGGTCGGCCCGGCTGCGGCCGCGGAACGGGCCGCCGCTGGCGGTTATGACCAGGCGCTCGACCGAGCCAGGCGGCTGCCCGGCGATCAGCTGGTGCAGTGCCGTGTGCTCGGAGTCGACGGGGGTGATCACCGCGCCCGTGCCCTCCGCCAGCTGCATCACCAGCTCGCCGCCGACGACCAGGCTCTCCTTGTTGGCGAGCGCCACGTCGATCCCCTCGGTCAGCGCGACGACGGTCGGGCCGAGCCCGGCGGCGCCGACCATGCCGTTGAGGACCAGGTCCGGCTCCGAGGAGAGGATCAGCTCCCGGACCCCCTCCTCACCGGCGAGCACCCGGCCGTCCCAGGCCGAGCGCGCCCGGCCCGCCGCCTCCTCGCCCGCCAGGGCCACGGTCGGGACGCCGTGCTGCCGCGCCTGCTCCAGCAGCTGCTCCCAGCTCGAGCCGGCGGCGAGGCCGACGACCTGGAGCTCGTCGGAGGCGGCGACGATCTCCAGGGCCTGAGTGCCGATCGAGCCGGTCGACCCGAGTATCGCCAGCTTCTTCATCGAGGACAGAGCATAGGGACGGCCGGCGGGCGCTCAGTAGACGAGCTGGACGGAGAGGTAGTAGCCCACCACGATCGTGAACAGGACCGCGTCGAGGCGGTCGAGCATGCCGCCGTGGGGGCCGAAGAGGCGCCCCGTGTCCTTGCGATCGAGGTCGCGCTTGACCAGCGAGGCGAAGAGGTCGCCGATCGGGGCGACCGCCGCGACCGCCGCGCCGATCAGGAGGGCGTCGATCCCGGAGAGCCAGTCCTGGTAGAGGCCGGCGAACCAGAAGCCCATCGTGCCGATCAGGAAGCCGCCGATCAGCCCCTCGAGCGTCTTGTTCGGGGAGAGGCTCGGTGCGATCCGGTGCGATCCGAACATGCGCCCGGTGGCGTAGGCCCCGGTGTCGGCGGCGAAGGTCCCGACCAGGACGTCGATCAGCAGCGCCGCGCCGTGGTCGGGCAGGCCGCGCAGCAGCACCGCGTGGACCAGCGGCACGCCGATCCAGACGATCGCCAGCACGGTGATGCCGAGCGAGACGGTGACCCCCTCCCGGTGCTTGCGATCGGCGCCGAAGAAGAAGAGCAGGGGGAAGGACGCGGCGAGGGCCAGCAGGACGTTGAAGGCGGTCCCGAAGTGCGCGGCGGCGATCAGCGCGACTACGGAGACGTAGGCGGCGATCTGGATCGGGCGCATCGCGGCCGTCATCACGAAGTACTCGCGCAGGCAGACGAGGCCGAGCCCGACCAGCGCCACGGCGAACGGCAGCCCGCCGAGCACGGCGATCGCCACCGCGAAGGCGATCCAGGGGATCGCGACGACGATGCGCCGTGCGGTCTCCCCGCGCAGCGGGCTGCGGCGCCGCTCGGGACGCGGGGCCGGCTCGGGGCGCTCCTCCGCGACCGGGTCGTCCTCGAGCCCCTCGAAGAGGTCGATCGCGCGGTCGAAGTCGGCGCGCCGCGGCGAGCGCTCCTCGCCTCCCTCTCGGCCGGACTCCATCGCTACGCCCTCCGCCCGAAGCGGCGCCGGCGTTCCTCGAACTCGCGCAGCGACTCCTCGAAGCTCTCCCGGCTGAAGTCGGGCCAGAGCTCGTCGCGGAAGACGAGCTCCGAGTAGGCGCATTGCCAGAGCAGGTAGTTGGAGAGGCGGTGCTCGCCGCTGGTCCGGATCAGCAGGTCGGGGTCGTGCATCTCGGGCGCGTAGAGGTGGCGGCGGAAGTCCTCCTCGGAGCCTCCGTCGAATTTCCGCGCGGCGTCGACGATCTCCGCCCTGCCGCCGTAGTTGAAGGCGACGAACAGCGTGATCCGCTCGTTGCCGGCGGTCTCCGCTTCGGCCCAGTCCATTTTCTGCACCAGCTCCGGCTCGAGCCCGTCGCGACGACCGACGAAGCACATCCGCACGCCTTCCTCGCGCAGCTCGGGAGTCTCCTCCTCGATCCGCTCGCCGAACATCTGCATCAGGCCTTCGACCTCCTCGGCGGGGCGCGCCCAGTTCTCGGTCGAGAAGGAGAAGACGGTCAGCTCCTCGACCCCCAGCTCGGCGGCGTCGCGCAGCCGCGCCTTGACGGTGTCGGCCCCGGCGCGGTGGCCGTCGACCACGGCCAGCTCCCGCTGCTGCGCCCATCGCCCGTTGCCGTCGGTGATGATCGCGACGTACCGCGCGGAGGTGCTCACACCTCCAGGATCTCCTCTTCCTTCCCCTTCAAGAGAACGTCGATCTCGGCGATCGCCTCGTCGGTCTGCTTCTGCAGGGTCGTCTCGGCGCGGCGCTCGTCGTCCTCGCCGACCTCGCCCTCCTTCTTCAGCTCGCGCAGGTCGTGCATCGTGTCGCGGCGGATGTTGCGCACCGCGACGCGGCCCTCCTCGGCGACGCCGTGGACGACCTTGACCATGTCGCGGCGGCGCTCCTCGGTCAGCTCGGGCACCTGGAGGCGGATCACATTGCCGTCGTTGCTCGGCGTGAGGCCGACGTCGGACTCCTGGATCGCTTTCTCGATCGACCCGATCAAGCCCTTGTCGAAGGGGGTGACGGTGAGCAGCCGTGCGTCGGCGGTCGCCACGTTGGCCAGCTGCTTGAGCGGCGTCGGCGAGCCGTAGTAGTCGACGACGATCCGGTCCAGAAGGTGTGGCGAGGCGCGGCCGGTCCGCACGGTGGCGAGCTCGCCGCGGCTCGATTCGACCGACTTGCCCATCCGGTCTTTCGCGTCTGCCAACAGCTCGTCGATCAGCTCCACCGGTTCCTCACTCCTCCGTGGGATCGCCGGAGACCAGCGTCCCCACCGTCTCGCCGCGGACGATCCTATCTATGTTGCCCTCGTCGGCCATGTTGAAGACGTAGATCGGCAGGTCGTTGTCCATGCAGAGGGACAGGGCGGTCGAGTCCATCACCTTGAGGCCGCGCTCGATCGCCTCGCGGTGCGTGATCGTGGGGATGAACTTCGCCTCGGGGTCCAGCGCCGGGTCGGCGTCGTAGACCCCCTCCACCCCGTTCTTCGCCATCAGGATCGCGCCGGCGTGGATCTCCAGCGCGCGCAGCGCCGCCGCGGTGTCGGTGGTGAAGAACGGGTTGCCGGTCCCGGCCGCGAAGATCACGACCCGGCCCTTCTCGAGGTGGCGCATCGCGCGGCGGCGGATGTAGGGCTCGGCCACCTCCTTGACGTCGATCGCGGACATCACGCGCGTGTGCTCGCCGAGCGTCTCCAGCGCGTCCTGCAGGGTCAGCGCGTTGAGCACCGTGGCGAGCATGCCCATGTAGTCGCCCGTGGCGCGATCCATGCCCGCCGCGGCGCCCTGCAGGCCGCGGTAGATGTTGCCGGCGCCGACCACGACGGCGACCTCCACGCCGCGGCCGCGGACCTCGGCGACCTGGCGGGCTATCCGCTGCACCTCCTCGGCGTCGGTCCCGTGGTCGCGCGGGCCCATCAGCGCCTCGCCCGAGAGCTTCAGGAGGATGCGGCTGAATTTGGGCTCGGCGTCCATCGCGTTCGAGGCAGGCTCGCCGCAGCCTATCCGTGCCGCCCCGCTCTCGGCGGGCGCTAGCCGCCGACGCGGAAGTAGGCGAAGCGGGCGATCCGGACGTTCTCGCCGGTTTTCGCCGCCAGCGCCTGACGCAGCTCCTCGATCGTCTTCGAGTCGTGCTTCTCGGCGTTGACGTGCGGCTGGTCGAGCAGGGCCACTTCCTTCGCCCACTTGGCGAGCTGGCCCTCGACGATCTTCTCGACCACGTTGTCGGGTTTGCCGTCCTCGCGGGCCTTCTCCTCGAACACCCGTTTCTCCGCCTCGCGCTCCTCGGCCGGGATCTCCTCGGCGGAGACGTACTGCGGCGACGTCGCGGCGACGTGCAGCGCGACCTCGTAGGCGAACGCCTTGAAGTCCTCGTTGCGGGCGACGAAGTCGGTCTCGCACTGGACCTCGACCATCGCGCCGACCTTGTCGTTGGCGTGGATGTAGGAGGCGACGACGCCCTCGCTCGTCCCCCGCCCTTCGCGCTTCGCGGCCGACGCCTGCCCCTTGACCCGCAGGATCTCGATCGCCCGGTCGACGTCCCCGTCCGATTCCGCCAGCGCCGCTTTGCAGTCCATCATCGCCGCGCCCGTCCGATCCCGCAGAGCCTTCACATCAGCAGCCGAGACGCTCATTTGCCCGCTCCTTTGTCAGTAGCGGCAGGAGTCTCGCTCGGTCCGGTCGGCGCCTGCTTGTCCGCCTCGGCGGCAGCCGGAGCGGCGGCGGGCTTCTGCGTCCCAGCACCAGACGCCCCTCCCGCGGGTGGCGCGGGATTGGGGTCTTCGCCCGCAGCTTGCGAGGACGAGGACCCCTGTCCCGCGACAGGACCCGCGGGCCGGGGCGCTGCTGCCTGGGGCGGAGTTGCAGCCGCAGCCGCCTGCGCTTTGGCCGCCGCCTCCGCTTCAGCCGCTTTTTTCGCAGCCTCCTCGGCTTCCTTGCGCGCTTTCTCTTCCTCCTCGCGCTTCTTGCGCTCTTCCTCCTCCTTCTTGCGGCGCTCCATCTCCTCGGCGAGGCGGCGTTCCTCCTGCACCCGCCAGGCGCCGGCGCCCTCGTCGATCGCGCTGCCGATCGTGCCGATCACCAACTGGCAGGACCGGATCGCGTCGTCGTTGCCGGGGACCACGTAGTCGATCGGGGTCGGGTCGCAGTTGCTGTCGACCAGGCCGATGATCGGGATCCGCAGGCGGACCGCCTCGCGAACGGCGATCTCCTCGGTTTTCAGGTCGGTGACGAAGACGGCGTCCGGCAGCCGGTCCATGTCCCTGACGCCGCCGAGGTTGTACTCCAGCTTGGTCAGCTCCGCCTGCATGCCCATCCGCTCCTTGGTCGGCAGCAGGTCGAGTTTGCCCTCGTCGCGCCAGGCGGTCAGCTCGTGCAGGCGCTGGATCCGCGCCGAGATCGTGTTGAAGTTGGTCAGCAGCCCGCCCAGCCAGCGCTGGTTGACGTAGGGCATCTTGCAGCGGTCGGCCCACTCCTTGACCGGGCCGCGCGCCTGCTTCTTGGTGCCGACGAACAGCACCGTCCCGCCGCCGCTGGACAGCTCGCCGGCGAAGCGGCGGGCGTTCTCCAGCAGCGCCTCGGTCTGGACGAGGTCGATGATGTGGATCCCGTCCAGCTCGCCGAAGATGTAGCGGCGCATGTTCGGGTTCCAGCGACGCGTCTGGTGGCCGAAGTGGACTCCGGCCTCCAGCAGCTCTTTGAGGCCCGCCTCTGGCATGGATGAATCTCCTTGGTGTTTGGGTGTAGCCCACTCGCCCTAGCCGGTAACGCGGCGGTGCCGGTCAGGACCCGGGGCGGCGCGAGGGGGGTCGGTTTGAACTGAAGGATTGTAGTGGCGGCCGGGCGACTAGGCAGCGCGGGCGGCCTCCAACGCGGCGGCGAGGTCAGCCGGCGGCTCGGAGACGAAGCGCATCGGCTCGCCGCTGAGCGGGTGGGCGAAGGCGAGCCGGTGGGCGTGCAGGAACTGCCTTTGCAGGCCGTACTTCTCCTCGCCCCCGTAGGTCGGGTCGCCGACCAGCGGGTGGCCGATCGCGGCGAAGTGGGCACGGATCTGGTGGGTGCGGCCGGTCTCCAGACGCGCCTCGAGGTAGGTCTCGGCCGCGAGCAGCTCAAGCACCTCGAAGTGCGTCCGCGCCTGGCGCGAGGCCGCGCCCGAGACGGCCATCCGGTGCCGCTGCCGCGCCGCACGGCCGATCGGCGCGTCGATCGTCCCGGTGCGGGACGGGAGCCGGCCGCCGGCGAGGGCGAGATAGGCGCGTTCGACCTCCCGGTCGCGGACGGCCGCCTGCAGGGCGGCGTGCGCCTCATCGCTGCGGGCCACGACGAGCAGGCCGCTCGTCCCCTTGTCGAGGCGGTGGACGATGCCGGGCCGATCGGGGTCGGCGCCGCCGCCGAGGAGGTCGCCGAGGAGGTCGACCAGCGTCGCACCGCGATGCGACGGCGCTGGATGGACCACCAGGCCGGCCGGCTTGTCGATCACCGCCAGCGCCTCGTCGGCGTGGACGACGCGCGGCTCGCTCATCGGGCCTCCTCGCGCAGGTAGCCCACCGCCAGCAGGGCGACCCCGAGCGTGATCGCGACGTCGGCGACGTTGAAGGGGGGCCAGGAGAGGACGTCGATGTAGTCGGTGACCGCGTCGGCGCGGACCCGGTCGGCGAGGTTGCCGAGCGCACCGCCGACCAGCAGGCCGACCGCGACCCACATGTGCGGCCGGTCGCGCTCGCGCGCGAAGAGCAGGCCGACGGCGATCAGCGCGACGACGGTGACCGCGATCAGCGCGACGCCGCCGCCGCTGGCCAGGCCGAACGCAATGCCGCGGTTGTGGGCGAGGGTCAGGCCGAGCGGTCCCAGCACGTCGACGTGCTCGCCCGCGACCAGCTGGGCCTCGACCAGCGCCTTCGCGCCCTGGTCCAGCGCGACGACGAGCCCGCACAGTGCGCCGGCGAGGCGCCAGGCTCGGTCCCGGCCGGCGCTCACCCGGCGATCAGGCCGACGACGATCGCCTGGAGGACGATGAGCACGATGACGCCGACGATCGGGCTGAGGTCGAAGGCGAAACCGCCGCCCCCGAGCGGCGGGATGAAGCGCCGGAAGAAGCCCAGGTACGGATTCGTCGTCTCGCCGACGAAGTCGAGCACGGCGCGCAGCCACGGGTGGTAGGGCATGCGCGGGATCCACGAGCTGAGCACGTTGAGGAAGATCAAGACGATGTAGACGGTGAAGAGGGCGCTGACGTAGGCCGCGACGTCGCCGCGAGAGATCGCCAGGACCAGCAGGGCGACGCTCACCCCCTCATCCTCTCCAGCGAGGCTCGCACCGCCGCTCGGAACGCCTCCTTCGCGCCCTCGCGCTCGAGCGCTTCCAGTCCGGCTTCGGTGCTGCCGCCCGGCGAGGTGACGGCGACTCGGATGTCGGTCGGCCGGCGGCCGCGCATCAGCGACCCGCTGCCGGCGGCGGCCTCGACGACCAGCTTCTCGACCAGCTTCTCGTCCAGGCCGGCGCTGACGCCGGCCTCGATCAGCGCCTCGGCGACCAGGGCGAAATAGGCGGGCGAGCAGCCCATCAGCGCCGTGGCGACGTCGAACTGCGAATCCGGCAGCTCGACGACGGACCCGAGAGCGCCCAGCTTCTCGCGTACCTCGGGGCTGAGCTCTCCGGCGACGCAGAGAACGCCACTGCCCACCTCCACCGCGAGGTTCGGCATGACCCGCCCCACGTCGGCGTCGGGAAAAGCCTTCTCGACCTTCTCCAGCGCCGTCGCCCCGAGTATCGAGACGACCGACTTCGCCCCGGCCAGCTCCCCGGCCGCTTGCTCGAGAACCCCCGGCTTCACCGCGAGGACCACGACGTCGGCCCTCTCCGCCAGCTCCCCGTTGGACCCGACGGCCTCCCCGCCGACCTCCTCGGCCAGCCTGCGAGCCTTCTCGGCGTCGGCGTCGGAGAACAGCATCCGCTCCCAATGCCCGGACCAACCCCGCGCGATGGCCGCGGCCATGTTCCCGGACCCACAGAAACCGACGATCATCTTGCGGAGACTAGTCGTGGCCGTCGAGGGAGGGTCGACTCTGGCCCACCGACACGAATCTAGGACTGGTTGAAGAACCCTTTGTCGAGCAGCCGCGCCCTCTCCTCGGCCGACACCTCGACGTTGCGGGGCGTCAGCAGGAAGATCTTCTCGGCGATCCGCTGCATGCCGCCCTCGAGCGCGTAGGTCAGCCCCGAGCAGAAGTCGATCATCCGCTTGGACAGCTCGTGGTCGGTCGTCTGCAGGTTGAGGATCACCGGGACGGAGCGCTTGAACTGGTCCGCGACCTGCTGGGCGTCGTTGAAGTTGCGGGGGATGACGAGGTGGACTTTGACGTCGGAGTCCTCGCCGACCGGGCGCAGGACCCGGGTCCGCGCGCCGGACGCGGGCTCGTCGTCGGCGAAGATGTCGTCGATCTCGTCGCGGCGCGAGCGGCGCGAGGTCGGCAGGCGCCGCACCTGACTCGACTCGCGGCGCGAGTCGAAGTCGTCTTCGTCGGGGCCGAAGTCGTCTTCGTATTCGGGTCCGTGGTCGTGCTCTTCGGCGAGACCGAAGTAGACCAGCGCTCTATGCCAGCTGTCGCGTAGTGCCATGCGTGCGTGTTTCGGCTCCTCGGAGCCGATTCCTTTACGGATTATGGCTCATACCGTCGGACCCTCCACTGGGAGATCCCTAGACGTAGAGCGCCGTTCCGAGCCGGACGATCGTCGCGCCCTCCTCTATGGCGACCTGCCAGTCCTGGGAAGTGCCCATCGACAGGCGGGTGAGCCCGTGGGCGGCGGCGAGCTCGGCGAGGCGGGCGAAGTGGGGACGCGAATCCTCCGGGTCGGTGCTGAAGGGTGGCATCGTCATCAGGCCGGAGACGCGGACGGGGCATCTCTCGACGAAGGACCCCAGCTCGGCGGGGGCGACGCCCCCCTTGCCTTCCTCCCCGGCCACGTTCACCTCGACCAGCACCTCGGTGCTCGCCTCGCCGTGGCGGCCCAGCTGCTCGAGCGCCGAGTCGGTGGCGACCGAGTGGATCAGCCGGCAGGTCGGCAGCAGCTGCTTGACCTTGCGGCTCTGCAGGTTGCCGATGAAGTCCCACTCGAACGCCTCGCCCCAGCGCTCGTGCTTGGCGGCGAGGTCCTGCTGGCGGTTCTCGCCGACCAGCCGCACCCCCGCCTCGGCGAGCGCGCCCATCTCCTCCAGCGGCACGTACTTGGTCGCGGCGAGGATCTCGACCCCCTCCCCCGCCGCCTCGCGCGCCCGTTCGAGGTTGGCGGCGATCCTGGCGGGCTCGAGGCCGTGGATCAGTCCCGGCATCGCTCAGATCCCTTTCCCGTCGAGCCAGACCAGACCGGCCTGGCGGCCGGCGCGGCCGGCTTCGCGGCGGTGGGAGAAGAACAGCTCCGGCTCGCAGCGCGTGCAGAAGCCGGCGCTCTCGATCTGCTCGACGCCGGCCTCACGCAGCAGACGGCGCGCGACCTCGGGCAGGTCGAGCATCCCGTCGCGCGCGACGCCGTCGCCGAGCCCGTCGAAGGCATCGAGCACCTCTTCGCCCACCTCGTAGCAGCAGAGACCGATCCCCGGCCCGATCGCCGCATGCGTCGCTCGGACCGCCTCGACGCCACTTGCGACGATCCCAGACGCCAGGCCCCGCCAACCGCAATGCAGGATCGCGGCCCCGCCGGGCCCGGCCAGCGCGACCGGCAGGCAGTCGGCGACGAAGACAAGGCCGACCGGCCCGGGCTCCGCGATCACGTGCCCGTCCGCCTCGAGCGGCTCCACACCTGACGTGCCGTCCAAAGAGTGCCCATTGGGGCATCGAATGGACGGCACGTCCGTGTGGTGCTCGACCAGAGCGGCGCCGTGCACCTGGCGCGCGACCGCGATCGCCTCGGGCTCGATGCCGAGCGCGGCGGCGAGGGGCTCGCGGCTCTCCCACGCCGATCCGGTCGTGCGGGTCGAGAAGACCGCCTTGGCGCCGGGCAGGGCGGCCTCGAGCCAACGCGCTTCCCCTCGGCTTCGCCACTCCATCACTCCCCCTCCCGGGAGGCAGCGAGGGCCGCCTCGAGCTCCTGCTCGCGGCCGGCGATCTCGCCGTCGAGCTTGCGCCGCAGCGCCTCGGCCAGGCCCCTCCCGAGCGCCGGCCCCTGCGACACGCCTGCCGCGATCAGGTCCTCGCCGTCGATCTCCAGCCTGACCGACCGCCACTCGCGCTGGTAGCGGTCGAGCCAGTCGGCGCCCAGTGCGCGGGCGAGGACGAGCTCGACCGGATCGCCGCCCCGCGCCCGGCTGACCGCCTCCGAGGGGCGCTTGGGACGAGTGGCCGCAAGCTCCACCTCGCGGCCCGCAGGCCCGCAGGCGGCGGCGAGGACGGCGCGGTCGCGCGGCACGATCCCCTGCCACGGGGGCGCGGAGAGCAGGTCCGCCACGCGGGCCGCCAGCTCCACTCCGTCCGGGCGCAGGTCGACCAGGCCCCACTCGGCGAGCAGCACGAAGCCGCGCGGCGCGTCCGGCTCGGCGGCGAGGCGCAGCAGGTCGGCGGTGCGGCGCTCCTGGGAGACCGTCGAGAGGTCGGCCTCGCGCAGCAGCGTGCCCGTCTTCTTCTCCAGCTCGAAGCCGAACCTGGCCGCGTAGCGGGCGGCGCGCAGGGCGCGGGTCGGGTCGTCGGCGAAGGAGCGCGAGTGGAGCACGCGCAGCAGGCCGGACTCGAGGTCGGCACGGCCGCCGTGCGGGTCGATCAGGCGCGCCTCGCCCTGCAGCGGAACCGCCATCGCGTTGACCGTGAAGTCGCGGCGCGCGAGATCGGCCTCGATGTCGCCCGCCGGCTCGACCTCTGGCAGCGCTCCCGGCCGGGGATAGGACTCCGCCCTGGCGGCGGCGACGTCGACCTCGTGGCCGTCGAGGCGCACCTTCGCGGTCGCGAAGCGCTCGTGCGCCACGACCTCGCCGCCGAGCTCCGCCCCCAGCTCGGCGGCGTCGCCGACCACGACCAGGTCGATGTCCGAGCGGCCGCGGCCGAGCAGCAGGTCGCGCACGGCACCGCCGACCAGGTAGACGGGTCGGTCACCGGCCGCCGCGACGACGCCGCCCAGCTCGGGATACGTCGTGGCGAGCGCGTCGCCCAGCTGCATCTCCGGCTCACCCACCGGCGCCCCCGGCATCGCTCAGCGCCGCACGGGGATGCCGGCCGCGGCCATGTGGTCCTTCGCCTCGCGGACCCGGTACGTGCCGTAGTGGAAGATCGAGGCGCAGAGCACCGCGTCGGCCCGGCCCGCGGCGATCGCCTCGCTGAGGTGGTCGAGCGTTCCCGCGCCGCCGGAGGCGATCACCGGCACCGGGACCGCCTCGGCGACGGCGCGCGTCAGCTCGATGTCGTAGCCGTCGTTGGTCCCGTCCCGGTCCATGCTGGTCAGCAGGACCTCTCCCGCCCCCCGCTCGACCGCCTCTCGGGCCCAGGCGACAGCCTCGCGGTCCTCGACCTTCCTGCGGCCGCCGTTGACGTAGACGCCCCAGCCCTCGTCCTCGCGCTTCGCGTCGATCGCGATCACCACGCACTGCGCCCCGAAGTGATCGGCCAGCTCGGTCAGCAGCTCGGGACGCCCGAGCGCCGAGGAGTTGACCGAGACCTTGTCGGCGCCGGCGTCGAGCACCGCCTGAGCGTCCTCGACCGTACGGATGCCCCCGCCGATCGTGAACGGGATGAAGACGTTGTCGGCCGTGCGCCGGGCCAGCTCGACGATCGTCTCGCGCTTCTCGTGCGAGGCGGTGATGTCGAGGAAGACCAGCTCGTCCGCCCCCTCCGCGTCGTAGCGCTCGGCCAGCTCGACCGGATCGCCCGCGTCGCGCAGCCCGATGAAGTTGGTCCCCTTGACGACGCGGCCGGCGTCGACGTCGAGGCATGGGATGACTCGCTTGAGCGCCATGCGAACAGCCTAGTGGCGCGTTTCTCGTACATATTCCGAGAAACGCGCCAAGCACCCTCCTCAGCGGAGGGCGCCGATGGCCTCGGCGACGGTGAACCTGCGCTCGTAGAGGGCCCGGCCGACGATGGCGCCCTCGACGTTGGGAGCGGCGATGCGGGCGAGGTCCTCCAGGTGCGAGAGGTCGCCGACCCCGCCGGAGGCGATCACCTGGGCCTCGGTTGCCGCGGCGATCTCGCTCAGCTGCCCGACCGCCGGGCCCTCCATCGTCCCGTCCACCTCGATCGCGGTGCAGAGAAAACGCGCTACACCCCGCTCGCCGAGGGCCGCAACCGCCTCGGTCACCCCCTCCTCACCTGCTTCGGTCCAACCCTGGAGGGCGACACGACCGTCGCGGGCGTCCACCGACACCACCACGCGCTCGCTGCCGTGCTCGGCCAGCGTCGCGTCCAAGAACTCCGGGTCGCGCAGCGCCGCGGTCCCGATCACGACCCGCTCGGCGCCGGCCGCCAGCACCGCCTCGACGGACGCGGCGTCCCGCAGACCTCCGCCGGCCTGGATCGGGCAGTCGACGCCGGCCGCGATCCGCTGCACCGCGTCGAGGTTCTGCGGCGCCCCGGCCTTGGCGCCGTCGAGGTCGACGACGTGCAGGAACTCGGCCCCTTCGCCGGCCCAGCGCCGTGCCGCGTCGACCGGGTCGGCGTCGTAGGTCGTCTCCCGCTCGTAGTCGCCCTGCTGCAGGCGCACGGCCTTGCCGCCGCGGATGTCGATCGCGGGGTAGAGGATCACGCCGGCACGGCGGCGCAGACCCCGGCGAAGTTGGCGAGCAGGCGCAACCCGGCGCTGCTCGACTTCTCGGGGTGGAACTGGACGCCGTAGACGTTGTCGCGCTCGGAGGCGCAGGCGAAGCGGGACCCGTACTCGGCCGTCCCGAGCAGGTCGTCCCCGCTCGGTCGCGGCGCGAAGGAGTGGACGAAGTAGAAGGGCGTCTCGCTCTCGATGCCCTCGGCGAGCTTGGACCCGCGCTCCCAGCGCACCGGCGCCCAGCCGATGTGCGGGACCTTGAGCCCCGCCGCGTCGAGGTCGGCGACCTCGCCCGGAAGCAGGCCGAGGCCGACGGCGCCGCCCAGCTCGGTCGAGGACTCGAAGAGCAGCTGGAGGCCGAGGCAGATGCCGAGGATCGGCACGCCGGACTCGAGCCGCTCGGCGATCAGCTCGTCGAGCGCGAGCTCGCGCACCCGCTCCATCGCCTTCGGGAAGGCGCCGACGCCCGGCAGGACGATCCCGTCGGCGTCGCGCACCGTCGCGGCGTCGCTGGTGATCGTCGCCGTCGCGCCGACGTGCTCCAGCGCCTTCTCGACCGAGCGCAGGTTGCCCATCCCGTAGTCGAGGATCGCGATGCGGGCGGTCATGCGGTCAGCGTCCCCTTCGTCGAGGGCACGCCCGGCGCCTCGGGGTCGATCGAGACGGCGACGCGCAGCGCGCGCGCGAAGGCCTTGAAGCAGGCCTCGATCATGTGGTGCGCGTTGGTGCCCCGGCGGACCGAGACGTGCAGGGTCAGCTTCGCGTTGTTGGCCACGGCGCGGAAGAGCTCCTCGGTCAGCTCGGTGTCGAAGCCCGCGATCGAGGTCGCGGGCAGGTCGGCGTCGAAGACGCAGAGCGGCCGTCCGGAGATGTCGATCGCGCACTCGGCCAGCGACTCGTCCATCGGGACGAGCGCGGAGCCGTAGCGGCGGATGCCCGCCCGGTCGCCGAGCGCCTCGTCGAGCGCCTGGCCGAGCACGATGCCGACGTCCTCGACCGTGTGGTGCGCGCCCGTCTCCAGGTCGCCGCTCGCCTCGACCCGCAGGCCGAGCCGGCCGTGGCGGGCGAGCAGGTCGAGCATGTGGTCGAGGAAGCCGACCCCCGTCTCGGCGCTCGCCTCGCCGCCGTCCAGGTCCAGCGCGAGCCGGATCTGCGTCTCGGCGGTGCTGCGCTCCTTCTCCGCGGTTCTGGTCATCTCAAGCGGCTCCATCGCCTCTAATCATCGCCGACTCGGCGTGCACGGGGAATCCCTCGGCCCTCGCGAGGACGTCGACGTGCGGTGCCAACTTCGCCGCCGCCCCGGCCGAGACCTCCACCGTGGCGGTCGATCGGCGGAAGACGGCAGGGCTGAGCGGGCCCGAGAAGCGGCCGGCGCCCCCGGTCGGGAGGATGTGGTTCGAGCCGGCGACGTAGTCGCCGAAGGCGGTGGCGCCGTGCGGCCCGACGAACACGCAGCCGGCCGTGCGGGCCAGCGACGCCCGCTCGACCGCCTCGCGGCCGAGCAGCTCCAGGTGCTCGGGGGCGAAGGCGTTGGCGAGGTCGAGCGCGGCGAGACCGCCGTCCGGCAGGTGCACGAGCGCCAGCGGCGCGTCGCCCACCCCCTCGCGCTCGGCGGCGAGTCGCTCCGCCGCGCCGCCGATCGCGTCGAGCACGTCGGCTTCGGCCGAGGCGAGCAGCAGCGAGCCGCCGTGGCCGTGCTCGGCCTGCGCGCAGAGGTCGAGCGCCGCCCACTCGGGGTCGACCGTCGCGTCGGCAACCGCCATCAGCTCCGAGGGCCCGGCGAGGGAGTCGATCCCGACTCGGCCGTACACGGCGCGCTTGGCCTCGGTCACCCAGCGGTTGCCTGGCCCGGCGATCACGTCGACCGGCCGCACCGTCTCGGTGCCGTGGGCGAGGGCGAAGATGGCCTGGGCGCCGCCGACCGCGTAGACCGCGTCGACGTCGCAGAGCTCGGCGGCGGCGAGCAGGAGCGGGTCGAGCCGCCCCTCGGGGCCCGGCGGCGTCGCGAGCGAGAGCAGCGAGACGCCGGCGACGCGCGCCGGGATGCAGCCCATCAGCACGCTGGAGGGATAGGCCGCCCCGCCCCCCGGCGCGTACACGGCCGCCGAGGCGACGGGCGTCTCGCCGACCGTGACGACCTGGCCCTGCGGCAGGCGGACCTCCCGCGGGCCCGCGCCGAGCTGGGCCTCGGCGACGGAGCGCACGTTGGCCGCGGCCACCTCCAGCGCCTCGCGCAGCTCGCCGTCCAGCTCCGCCAGCGCACCGGCGAAGTCCTCGCGCTCCAGGCGCAGCCGATCGAGCGACCCCTCGGTCGCGTCGAAGCGCTCGGTCAGCCGGCGCAGGGCCTCGTCGCCCCCGTCCAGGACCTCGCGCTCGATCGCGGCGACGTCGACGGGCGGCGCCGACTCCTCCGCCCAGGCGCGGATCGCGGCCGCGGTCTCCCCCGCGCCCGCCCACTCGAACCTCCGCACCCTCATCCCGCCGTCGCCTCCCGCAGCCGCGCGGTCAGGTCGTCGACCTCGGCGGCGCGCAGCTTGTGGGCGACGCGGTTGGCGACGAAGCGCGCCGTGCACTCGACGATCTCCTCGCGCACCTCGAGGTCGTTCTCCTCCAGCGTGCGCCCGGTCGCGACCAGGTCGACGATGCCGTCGGCGAGGCCGATCAGCGGCGCCAGCTCGACCGAGCCCTTGACCTCGATCGTCTCGATCTGCCGACCCGTGGCCTCGAAGTGCCGTTCCGCCACGCGCGGGTACTTGGTCGCGATCCGCGTCATCCCGAGCCGGCGCTGCGATTCGCCGAGGCGCTCGTCGCCCTTGCGGCCGGCGAGGACCATCCGGCAGCGGCCGTAGCCGAGGTCGAGCAGCTCGTAGACCATGCGGTCGGCCTGCTCGAGCAGCACGTCCTTGCCGGTGATGCCGACGTCAGCGGCGCCGGCCTCGACGTACGTCGGCACGTCGGAGGGGCGCATCGTCACCAGGACGATCCGCTCGCCCGGGAAGATCAGCGAGCGCGACTCGCCCCGCGCCGCGGAGGTGTCGATCCCCGCGCCGTCGAGCGCGTCGAGCGTCTCGCCGAGCAGGGCGCCGCGGGGGACCGCCAGCTTCAGCGGTCCGTCCGCCTTGGCGCGCGCCGCTCCGGCTACCTCGACGCTCACGACTCGCCCCTCCCCGGCTCCTCCTCGAGCTGGGCGAGGTGGACCCGCTCCAGGTAGAGCGCGAAGCCCGCCGCGGGCAGGTCGAGACCGAAGCGCTCGAGCAGCCGGTCGTAGCGGCCGCCGCCGCCGAGCACGTGGCCGAGCGCCGGGTCGTAGACCTCGAGGATCGCGCCGCTGTAGTAGCCGAGGTCGCGGAGCAGGCCGAGGTCGATCTGGATCCGGTCGGCGACGCCGCGCGCCTCGAGCGCCTCGTAGGTCTCCCCGAGCCGCGCCGTCGCGCGCTCGACCGCGTCGCCGCCGAGGCCGCGCGCCCGATCGAGGACCTCGCGGCCGCCGCGCAGCTGCGAGAGGGCGACGCAGGTCGCGCACTGCTCCTCGCCGATCCCGTCGATCTCCATCAGCTCGGCCTCGAGCCCGACCAGGTCGTGTGTGGCGAGGCGTTCGAGAACCGCGTCGCGGGCCTCGCCCTCGACGCCGAGCTCGGCGAGCAGCTGGCGGTAGAGATCGGCATCGCCGAGCCCGATCACGGCGCGGTCGAGACCGGCGGCGTCGAGCGCCGCGGTCAGGACCTCGACCACCTCGACCGTCCCCGCCGGGGCCGGCGCGCCGATCAGCTCGATCCCGGCCTGGGCGAACTCCCGCATCTGGCCGCGCTGCGGGCGCACGGCCCGGTAGGCGTTCGCCAGGTAGCAGAGGCGCAGGGGCGGCTCCGCGTTCGCGTAGCGGGTCGCGGCCAGGCGGGCGATCGGGACGGTCATGTCGGTGCGCAGCGAGAGCAGGTCGCCGCTCTCGTCGAAGAAGCGGTAGGCGCTGGCCGCCGTGCGGCCGTCGCCGCGCGCCAGCACCTCGTCGTACTCGATCGCCGGCGTCGCCACCTCGCCGTAGCCGTGGCCTTCGAAGACCTCGAGCAGCGTGAGGCGGAGCTTGCGCAGCTCGCGCATCTCGTCGGGCAGGATGTCCCGAGTGCCGGGTGGAATCGGATGTATCACCCGGCTGACCTTACGAGAGTCGGGAGGGAATCTCGTTCAGGCGGGGATCTCCGCAGAGACCCGTTCAATGCGCGCGCCGAGCCCGCGCAGCCGCTCCTCGATCTGCTCGTAGCCGCGGTCGATCTGGCGGATGTTGCCGATCTCCGAGACGCCGTCGGCCGCCAGCGCGGCGATGAGCATCGCCATCCCGGCGCGGATGTCCGGGCTCTCGACGCGTTCGCCGTGAAGCCGGCTCGGACCGCTGACGATCGCCCGGTGGGGATCGCACAGCGTGATCCGAGCGCCCATCGCGACCAGCTTGTCGACGAAGAAGAGCCGGTTCTCGAACATCTTCTCGAAGATCAGGACCTCGCCCTCCGCCTGCGTCGCGAGGGCGAGGGCGATCGAGGTGAGGTCCGCCGGGAAGGCGGGCCAGGGGCCGTCCTCGATCTTCGGGATCGCGTCGCCGACATCGGCCTTGACCCGCAGCCGCTGCTCCGGGGGCACGACTACGTCGCCGTCCTCGACGGTCGATTCGAGGCCGAGGCGCCGGAACTGGCGGCGCACGACGAGCAGGTCGGCCGCCTCCGCGCCGCGTATCCGCAGCTCCCCGCCCGTCGCGGCGGCGAGCGCCATGAAGCTGCCCACCTCGATGTGGTCGGGCGAGATCGTGTGCTCGGCGCCGGCGAGCCGGTCGCGGCCGTGCACCGTCATCACGTTCGAGCCGATCCCGTCGACGGCGGCGCCCATGCTGGTCAGCAGCCGGGCGAGGTCCTGGACGTGCGGCTCGCAGGCGGCGTTGCCGATCGTCGTCGGGCCGGGCGTCAGGGCCGCGGCCATCAGGGCGTTCTCGGTGCCCATCACCGAGGGCTCGTCCATGAAGATCGAGCACGCCCGCAGGCCGTCGGCGGGCGCCGCGAGCTCGATCCAGCGGTCGCCCTCGACGCGCGCGCCGAGGTCGCTGAAGGCGTCGAGGTGGGCGTCGAGCCGGCGCCGGCCGATGAAGTCGCCGCCGGGCGGCGGCATCCGCGCCTCGCCGAAGCGGGCCAGCAGCGGGCCGGCGAGCAGGAAGGAGGCGCGGATCTTCTCCGCCAGCTCCTCGTCCACGGAAACGTCCGAGACGCCGGCCGCGCAGAGGCGCAGGCTGTTGTCGCCGGTCCACGCCGCATCCACGCCGAGCCGCTCGAGCAGCGCGATCTGAGCCTCCGTGTCGCGGATCCGCGGCACGCGGTGCAGCAGCAGCTCCTCCTCGGTCAGCAGGCAGGCGGCGAGGATCGGCAGGGCCGCGTTCTTGTTGCCCGCCGCCGTCACTTCGCCGCGCAGGGGCACGCCCCCCTCGATGACGAATTTCTCCATCAGGCCGCTCGCTCCACGCTCATGGCGGCTAGGGTAACGGCCAGCATGGGACGGAGCCTGAAGATCGCGATCGGGGTGCTCGTCGCCCTCGCGGTCCTGCTCGGCGTCAACGCCCTGGTCACCGGCGCCGAGACGAAGTCGGCGGAGGTCACGGTCCCTGGGGGCCGCATCGTGGGACTGCGCGGAGGCGCGCTTCAGGTCGTCGACCGCGGGCCGCGCAGCGGCGCGCCGATCGTCCTCGTCCACTGCTTCACCTGCGCGATCGACTGGTGGGACCGGATGATGCCCCGCCTCGCCCGGCGCCACCGCGTCGTCGCGGTCGACCTGCTCGGGCACGGCGGCTCGGAGAAGCCCAGCTCCGGCTACTCGATCGAGAACCAGGCCGACCTGGTCGCGGAGGCGCTCGGCCGCCTCGGGGTCCGAGACGCCACGGTGGTCGGGCACTCGCTCGGCGGCACGGTCACGGTCGCCCTGGCGGAGCGCTCGCCGCAGCTCGTCGACCGGATCGTCATCCTCGACACCGGCCCGACCCACGAAGAGGGCGACCTCGGGCTCATCGCCAGGCTCGCCTTCACCCCGGTGGTCGGCGACGCCCTCTGGCGGATCAGCCCCGACTTCGCCGTCCGCAAGGGTCTCGAGGTCGCCTTCGCGCCCGGGTTCGACGTGCCCGACGAGTTCGTCGAGGACGTCAACCGGATGACCTACAACGCCTACGACCAGGCCGCGAGCGCGTCCGAGGACTTCGGCAAGGAACGGCCGCTCGACCGGCGGGTCGGCGCCACCGGCAAGCCGCTGCTCGTCGTGATGGGCGCCGAGGAGCAGATCATCGACGATCCCGCCAGGCGCCTCGCCGAATACCGGGCCGGCGTTCCGGGGGCGCGGACCGAGTTGCTGCCGGGGGTCGGCCACTCGCCCAACGTCGAGGCGCCGGCGCGGACCGCTGCCCTCGTGCTCGCCTTCGCCGGAGACGAAAGCCCTGCAAAACGCCGTAAAGCGAGGCGGGCGCTGCAAGGCGGCGTGCAGAAACCCGAAGCCGTCCGGAAGCGACCGTAGAGTCGAACCCATGTTCGATTCGAGAAAGACCTTCAGCTACCGCGTCGGCGACGCGATCGACCTTGCGATCGACTTCGCGACGCTCGGCGAGTACGGGCTCGAGGACGTCGAGCGGCGGCCCCTCTCCTGCGAGGCACGCAGGCGCAGCGGCGCGTCGCGGAGCACCGGCGCCTGGAGTTCCGCGATCGCCCGCTTCGCCCCGCAGTCCTAGATGGGGCGTCGCCGAGCCGGGCTGGCCGCCGGCGTGGCCCTCCTCGTCGGGCTGGCGCTCGCGGTCGCGGCGAGCTGGCACTACTCCTCCGTGGTGCTCGTGCCCGACCGCTCGCCCTGGTCCGAGGGGGTGGAGATCGAGGAGGTCGGCGGAGGCCGGATCGTCCTCGAGCGCTCCGAGGCGGCGGCGCGCCCCGGCCGCTACGGCCTGGTCTGGCACGCCGGCCACGCGATCGTTGGCCCGATCGTCGACGCCGACGAGGACCGCGTGACGAGACGGCTCTCCGACGTGCGCGGCTACCTCGCGCCGGGCACCGAGGCGGGCCTCGACAGCGACGTCTACTCCGGAGACCCCCGGGAGACGCTCGGCCTGCCCTATCGCGAGGTGACCGTCCGCGGCGAGCTGGGGCCGATGCCCGCCTGGCTGGTCCCCGCACGGACCGATGGAAGTCTGCAGTCAGGGAGGCAGCGCGGGGGCCGAGGAGAAGGCACCGAAGCCGCACGGGACTGGGCGATCCTCGTCCACGGCATTAACAGCGATCCGCAGGTCGGCCTGCGCATGGTGCCGGCCCTGCACCGCGCGGGACTCACCTCCCTCCTGATCACCTACCGGGACGATCTCGGTGCGCCCAGCAGCCCCGACGGCCTGCACCATCTCGGCCTGACCGAGTGGCGCGACCTGGAGGCCTCGGTCCGCTACGCCCGGCGACACGGCGCGCGGCGGATCGTCCTGGTCGGCTACTCGATGGGCGGCGCCCTCGTCGCCCAGCTGATCCGGCACTCGCCGCTGGCAGACCGCATAGAGGGCCTGGTCCTCGACGCGCCCGCGCTCGACTGGCGCCAGATCCTCGAGTTCAACTCGACCGAGATGGGCCTGCCCCCCTTCGCCGCCCTCCCGGTGCAGTGGGCGATCGACGCCCGGATCGACGTCGACTGGGACGACCTCGACGCCGTCGAGCACGCCGAGGACTTCGACCTGCCGGTGCTGCTCTTCCACGGGACGGAGGACCCGGTCGTCCCGATCGACACCAGCGAGGACTTCGCCGAGGAGCTGCCGGCCCGGGTCACCTACTTCGCCGTTCCCGAGGCGGGGCACGTCCAGTCCTGGAACGTCTCCCCCGCTCTGTACGAGCGACGCCTGCTCCGCTTTCTCGACCAGGTGCTGGAGGCTGCACCGACGGGATCCTCCGCGGACACGAAAAAGGGCCGCCCCGACGGGCGGCCCTGAATCAAAGAAGAACCGGCGGCGACCTACTCTCCCAGGAGGTTGCCCTCCAAGTACCATCGGCGCTGAGAGGCTTAACTGCTCTGTTCGGAATGGGAAGAGGTGTTTCCCTCTCGCTATGTGCCACCGGAGATTTGCGAGACGGCCCCGGTGGAGCTTGAAAACCGCACAATGCCGCAATAGGTAAGAAATTAAAAACATCCGTCAAGCCCTCGACCCATTAGTACCGGTCGGCTGAGCATGTCACCACGCTTGCACCGCCGGCCTATCAACCTGGTGGTCTACCAGGGGTCTTACTCCCTCAAGGGGATGGGAGAGCTCATCTCGAGGACGGCTTCCCGCTTAGATGCCTTCAGCGGTTATCCGTTCCGTGCGTAGCTAATCTGCAGTGCCCTTGGCAGGACAACAGATACACCAGAGGCACGTTCATCCCGGTCCTCTCGTACTAGGGATGACTCCTCTCAACTCTCCAACGCCCACAGAAGATAGGGACCGAACTGTCTCACGACGTTCTGAACCCAGCTCGCGTACCGCTTTAATGGGCGAACAGCCCAACCCTTGGGACCTACTCCAGCCCCAGGATGCGACGAGCCGACATCGAGGTGCCAAACCGTTTCGTCGATGTGGACTCTTGGAAACGATAAGCCTGTTATCCCCGGAGTACCTTTTATCCGTTGAGCGACGGCGCTTCCACTTGCAACCGCCGGATCACTAAGCCCAACTTTCGTTCCTGCTCGACCCGTCGGTCTCGCAGTCAAGCTCCCTTGCTGCCTTTACACTCTACGCACGATTTCCAACCGTGCTGAGGGAACCTTTGGGCGCCTCCGTTACTCTTTAGGAGGCGACCGCCCCAGTCAAACTGCCCACCTGACACTGTTCACCACCCGGATCACGGCATGGTGTTAGAAGCCCAGAGCACCAAGGGTGGTATCTCAAGGGTGACTCCCCGGTGGCCAAAGCCACCGGTTCACAGTCTCCCACCTATCCTGAGCGAGATACCCCAGACTCCAATATCAAGTTGCAGTAAAGGTTCACGGGGTCTTTCCGTCTTTCTGCGGGTACTCGGCATCTTCACCGAGACTTTAATTTCACCGAGCCTCTCGTTGAGACAGCGCCCAACTCGTTGCGCCATTCGTGCAGGTCGGAACTTACCCGACAAGGAATTTCGCTACCTTAGGACCGTTATAGTTACGGCCGCCGTTTACCGGGGCTTAGCTTCCCTGCTTCGCGCCGAAGCGCTAACAGGTCCGCGTAACCTTCCGGCACCGGGCAGGCGTCAGCCCCTATACGTCGTCTTGCGACTTAGCAGAGGCCTGTGTTTTTGGTAAACAGTCGGTTGGGCCAATTCACTGCGGCCCCCTCGGGCTCCCTCCGTATGGAGTTCACCCTACCGGGGCGTCCCTTCTCCCGAAGTTACGGGACGATTTTGCCGAGTTCCTTAACGAGAGTTAGCTCGCTCACCTCAGTATTCTCTACTTGTCCACCTGTGTCGGTTATCGGTACGGGCACGTAAGTCCTGCCTAGAGGATTTTCTCGGAGGCATGGGATCGGGGACTGGCCGGCGATCAAGCCAGCTGGCATCGCACCTCGCGTCAAAACGCCGCTGCGGATTTCCCTACAGCGACTGGCTACGTGCTTGCCCCAGGACGACCATCGCCTGGGTTCCCTTACCCTTCCCCGTCCCCCCATCGGTCATAACGGACTCGACGTGGTACAGGAATATCAACCTGTTGGCCATCGACTACGCCTTTCGGCCTCGCCTTAGGTCCCGACTAACCCTGAGCAGACGAACTTTACTCAGGAAACCTTGGACAATCGGTGGAGGGGAGTCTCACCCCTCTTTCGTTACTCATGCCGGCATTCTCACTTCCAGCCACTCCACGGAGGCTTACGCATCCGCTTCACGCAACTGGAACGCTCTCCTACCGCGTGCAGAGCCCGCAGGCCTGCACACCCATAGCTTCGGAGACTAGCTTGAGCCCCGTTGAATTCTCCGCGCCCGAACACTTGACCAGTGAGCTGTTACGCACTCTTTCAAGGGTGGCTGCTTCTAAGCCAACCTCTTGGTTGTCTCTGCACTCGGACATCGTTCACCACTTAGCTAGTACTTAGGGTCCTTAGCTGATGGTCTGGGTTGTTCCCCTTTTGCGTACGAAGTTTATCCCCCGCACACTGACTCCCGCGCTAACCGTGACGGTCTTCGGAGTTTGCCTGAAGTCGGTAACCTGGTAGGGCCCCTAGTCCAAACAGTGCTCTACGGCCGCCACGCAAACACGCGAGGCTATACCTAAATATATTTCGGAGAGAACCAGATATCTCTGAGCTTGATTAGCCTTTCACTCCGATCCACAGGTCATCCGCCCAGTTTTCAACCTAGGTCGGTTCGGCCCTCCACGAGGTCTTACCCCCGCTTCAGCCTGCCCATGGATAGCTCGCTCAGTTTCGGGTCTACCGCCAGTGACTGTGTCGCCCTGTTCAGACTCGCTTTCGCTGCGGCTCCACTCATCGTTTAACCTTGCCACTGACGCGTAACTCGCCGGCTCGTGATGCAAAAAGCACGCCGTCACACCCGAAGGTGCTCCGACCACTTGTAGGCTTGCGGTTTCAGGTACTATTTCACTCCCCTTCAGGGGTGCTTTTCACCTTTCCCTCACGGTACTAGTTCACTATCGGTCACCAGGTAGTACTTAGCCTTGGAGGGTGGTCCCCCCAGCTTCGGACCGCGTTTCACGGGTGCGGTCCTACTCAGGAACATCAATCGGCAGATCAGTGCGTTTTCACCTACGGGACGATTGCCCTCTGTGGTGCGAGGTTCCACTCGCTTCGGCTAACACCTGATTTTGTAACTGCCGCCGAGCCAGGCACGGCTCGGGCATGACGTCCTACAACCCCTGACAGGCAACGCGTGCCCGCTTACACCTGTCAGGTTTGGGCTGATCCCCTTTCGCTCGCCACTACTAAGGGAGTCTCGGTTGATTTTTGTTCCTCGGGGTACTTAGATGTTTCAGTTCCCCCGGTTGCCTTCCGATGGCTATGAATTCACCACCGGATGACGTCGCATTACCGACGCCGGGTTTCCCCATTCGGAAATCCGCGGGTCAATGGCTGTTCAGCGCCTAACCGCGGCTTATCGCAGCCGTCCACGTCCTTCATCGACTCCTGGTGCCAAGGCATCCACCGTAAGCCCTTACTATCTTGACGGTGAGCGACCCACTCACATAAGTGTGTAGGTCGTTAATTAAATACCCATATTGGCATTGTACGGTTTTCAAGGTCCACCGAGGCACACGCGGCGGGGTCTCCGCCGGCGGTCTCTCAAAACTGAGCAGCGTTCCCAGCGGCGTCATGCCACTGGGGAGCCCGGTCGACGTTCTAGAGAAATCTCCCTAGAAAGGAGGTGATCCAGCCGCAGCTTCCGCTACGGCTACCTTGTTACGACTTCACCCCAATCACAAGTCCCACCTTCGACGGCTCCCTCCAAAAGGTTAGGCCACCGGCTTCGGGTGTTACCTGCTTTCGTGGTGTGACGGGCGGTGTGTACAAGGCCCGGGAACGTATTCACCGCAGCATTGCTGATCTGCGATTACTAGCAACTCCAGCTTCATGGAGGCGAGTTTCAGCCTCCAATCCGAACCGAGACGCACTTTCTGGGATTCGCTCCACCTCACGGTATTGCAGCCCTTTGTATGCGCCAATGTAGCACGTGTGTAGCCCTGGACATAAGGGGCATGATGACTTGACGTCATCCCCACCTTCCTCCGGTTTGTCACCGGCAGTCTCCTATGAGTCCCCAACTGAATGCTGGCAACATAGGACGGGGGTTGCGCTCGTTGCGGGACTTAACCCAACATCTCACGACACGAGCTGACGACAGCCATGCACCACCTGTGATGGTGTCCCGAAGGAAAACCGTGTTTCCACGGCGGTCACCAACATGTCAAGCCCAGGTAAGGTTCTTCGCGTTGCGTCGAATTAAACCACATGCTCCGCTGCTTGTGCGGGCCCCCGTCAATTCCTTTGAGTTTTAGCCTTGCGGCCGTACTCCCCAGGCGGGGCACTTAGTGCGTTAGCGACGGCACGGGAGGAGTCGACACCTCCCACACCTAGTGCCCATCGTTTACGGCGTGGACTACCAGGGTATCTAATCCTGTTCGCTCCCCACGCTTTCGCGCCTTAGCGTCAGTACCGTCCCAGCGAGCTGCCTTCGCTATTGGTGTTCCTCCTGATATCTGCGCATTCCACCGCTACACCAGGAATTCCACTCGCCTCTTCCGGACTCTAGCCCTGCAGTATCCATCGGCATTCAAAGGTTGAGCCTTTGACTTTCACAACGGACTTACAGGGCCGCCTACGCGCGCTTTACGCCCAATGATTCCGGACAACGCTTGCCCCCTACGTATTACCGCGGCTGCTGGCACGTAGTTAGCCGGAGCTTCTTCTGGAGGTACCGTCAATCCGCACGGCTATTCACCGGCGAACCTTCGTCCCTCCTGAAAGGGGTTTACAACCCGAAGGCCGTCTTCCCCCACGCGGCGTTGCTGCGTCACGCTTTCGCGCATTGCGCAAGATTCCCCACTGCTGCCTCCCGTAGGAGTCTGGGCCGTGTCTCAGTCCCAGTGTGGCTGATCGTCCTCTCAGACCAGCTACCCATCGTTGCCTTGGTAGGCCGTTACCCCACCAACAAGCTAATGGGCCGCGAGCCCCTCCCAATGCGGAGGCCGAAGCTTCCTTTAGCGAACCGGCTTACGCCTGTTCGCCACATCCGGTATTAGCCCGAGTTTCCTCGGGTTGTCCCGGTCATCGGGGCAGGTTACTCACGTGTTACTCACCCGTTCGCGGCTTTGCCCCAGGGCAAGCCCTGGTTCGTCGCACCACTTGCATGTGTTAAGCACGCCGCCAGCGTTCGTCCTGAGCCAGGATCAAACTCTCCGTGAAAGTACTTCTTACAGAGAGTGGTCATGCCTGGCAGGTCACCGGGTACACAAACTCGGTGACCGGCATGACGGGTAAATCAGACCGCTCGGCACGCTGACGAGCCGAGCGGATCGGGCTCAAACATCTCCACAGATCCTCAGACCTGCGGAGTGCACGCTGCTCAGTTTTCAAAGACCGCTGCGCCTCTGCGGCGGGTCTCGCCGCCCTTCGCGCATGGAGCAGGCTCGCGCCAGCCCCAGAGGGACAAATGAGTATAGCGCTGCGGCGGCGGAATGCAAGCGTGCCCAGGCACGGGGCGCGTCGGGCCTCAGGCAGGCGCTCGCAGGCGGCGGAAGCGGCGCTTGCCGATCTGGATCACGCGGCCGTCGAGCTCGGCCGACGGCAAGTCGAGGGTCCCGGCCGGCACCGGCTCGCCGTCCAGCTTCACGCCTCCCTGCTCGATCAGCCGCCGTGCCTCGCTGCCGCTGATCTCGAAGAGGCCGCGCAGCAGGCTGGGCATGTGGACCTGGCCGTCGTCGTCGCCGAGGAAGGCGGCGATCTCGGCCTCCTCCACGTCGTCGGGCGCCTCGTGGCGCACGAAGAGGCGGTCGAAGTGCTCCTCGGCCGCGCGCGCGGCGGCGGCGCCGTGGAAGCGCTCGACGATGCGGCGACCGAGCTGCCGCTTCGCCTCGTTGGGCGGCCCGGCCGGCACCTCCTCGCCGAGCAGCAGGCGGAAGTACTCCGGCATCGCCTCGTCGGGCACCCGCATCAGCTTCCCGAACGCCTCCTCGGGCGCGTCGGTGACGCCGACGTAGTTGCCGAGCGACTTGCTCATCTTCTGGACGCCGTCGATCCCGACCAGGATCGGCATCGTCAGGATCGATTGCGGCGGCTGACCGTGGTTCGCCTGCACGTCGCGGCCGAACAGCAGGTTGAACTTCTGGTCGGTCCCACCGAGCTCCACGTCGGCCTCGACCGCCACTGAGTCGTAGCCCTGCAGGAGCGGGTAGAGCAGCTCGACCGCCGCGATCGGGGCGCCCGCGGCCATCCGCTTCTGGAAGTCGTCGCGCTCGAGCAGCCGTGCCACGGTCGTCTGGGCGAGCAGGCCGAGCAGCGCCTCGGGCTCCATGCGCAGCCACTCGCTGTTGAAGCGCACCTCCGTGCGCTCGCGGTCGAGCAGCTTGAACGCCTGCTCCTGGTAGGTGGCCGCGTTGGCCTCGATCTCCTCGGCGCTCGGCACGGGGCGTTGCGCCGAGCGGCCGCTCGGATCCCCGACCCGCGCGGTGAAGTCGCCGATGATTAGCACGACCGTGTGGCCGGCGAGCTGGAACTCGCGCAGCTTCTCCAACACGACGGTGTGGCCGAGGTGGATGTCCGCCGTCGTCGGGTCGATTCCGAGCTTGACGCGGAGGGGGCGGTCGCCCGACAGCTGCTCCCGAAGCCTCCCCTCCGGCAGCACGTCGACCGCGTTGCGCGCCAGATCCGTCACCGGCCCAATGCTAGACGGTCAGTCCCCGACCTCCGCACGCCTGGATGACGCACGTGGCGCTGCGCATCTCTGCGTCCTCGGGCTTGCCTTTGGCACCACCAAAGACTGCGCCCTGTGTCCTTGATTTGCTTGGCCACGTACGCCCCCAGTCGCACGCGGGTCGCGAACCGATCGTCTAGACTGCCGCCTCCTCTTGGCGGGCAAACGCACCAAGCCGCGCCTGAAAAAGCTGCGCGTCCTCTTTGTCCTCGTGGGCCTGGCCATCCTTGCCGTCGTCTCGATGGTCTTCGGGATGGTCGTCGCCGTCTCGCAGGATCTGCCGGACATCTACAACTTCGCCCGCTACAAGGCGTCGAAGAACAGCGAGGTATTCGATGCGTCGGGGGCGCCGATCGGGACGCTGACCAGCAACCAGAACAAGATCCTGCTCGAGTCCGGGCAGATCTCGCCGAACATGAAGAACGCGGTGGTGGCGGTCGAGGACTCGCGCTTCTACGAGCACGAGGGCGTCGACTTCCAGGGGATCGGCCGGGCGCTGGTCAAAGACATCATGAGCCGCAGCGCCGCGCAGGGCGCCTCGACGATCACCGAGCAGTTCGTCAAAGACGCGCTGGCCGCGCAGAACAGCCGCACCCTGTTCCAGAAGTTCCGCGAGGCGGTGCTCGCCTACCGGCTCGAGCAGCGCTGGAGCAAGGACAAGATCCTGACCGAGTACCTCAACACGATCTACTTCGGCGAGGGCGCCTACGGGATCGAGGCCGCGGCGCGAACCTTCTTCGGCGAGGCCCACCCCGACTGCGGGACCGAAAGCCAGCCGTGCGCGGCGGTGCTGGAGCCCTGGGAGGCGGCCCTGCTCGCCGGCGTGATCGCCTCACCCTCCGCCTACGACCCCAAGCTCTTCCCCGAAAACGCCCTCGGCCGGCGCAACCTCGTGCTCGAGAAGATGTACGAACAGGGCTTCATCACTCAGGAACAGTTCGAGGACGGGACTCGGCAGGCGCTGCCGGCCCCCGACGACATCGAGCCCCCCCGGCTCGACTCCGAAGCCCCGTACTTCACCTCGTGGCTGCGCCAGCAGCTGGTCGAACGCTACGGCGCCGCGAAGACCTTCTTCGGCGGGCTGAAGGTCAAGACGACGCTCGACCTCGACCTCCAGCACGCCGCCGAAGAAGCCGTCTCCAGCTACCTCGGCGAACTCGGCCCGACTGCGGCGCTGGTCGTGATCGACAACCGCAACGCGGGGATCAAGGCGATGATCGGCGGCCCCGATTTCGAGGAGGCGCCCTTCAACCTGGCGACGCTCGGCCATCGCCAGCCGGGCTCCTCGATCAAGCCGATCATCTTGGCGACCGCCCTGCAGCAGGGCATCTCCCCGGAAACCGTCTACGAATCGGCGCCGCAGGTCTTCAGCTTCGGCAAGAACGACCAGGAACTGTTCGAGGTCAAGAACTACGCCGACAGCTATCTCGGCTCGGCGTCCCTGGCCACCGCGACCACCTACTCCGACAACGCCGTCTACGCCCAGGTGGGCCTCGAAAGCATCGCGGGCGGCACCCGGGCGATCGCCCGCACCGCGCACCGGCTGGGGGTCCAGACCCACCTCTCGACCAACCCCGCGATGGTGCTCGGCGGCCTCGACGAAGGCGTGACGCCGCTCGAGTGGTCCTATGCCTTCTCGACGATCGCCAACAACGGCGATCGGGTGAGCGGCACGCTCGCCCCCGAGCCCGGCCGCACGCCGGTCGCCTACACCGAAGTGACCGACAACGACGGCGACCTGATCAAGGGCGGCGACAACGACTCGATGCGCAGGCAGGTCCTCCCCGAAGACGTCGCCGAAGAAGCGAAGGGGATCCTGCGCTCGGTGATCACCAGCGGCACCGGTGTGCGGGCCGACATCGGCGACGAAAGCCAGTGGGGCAAGACGGGGACCACCGACGACAACGGCGACGCCTGGTTCTGCGGCGCGACCGAGGAGGTCACCTCCTGCGTCTGGGTCGGCTACGCCGACTCGCTGACGCCGATGACGACCGAGTTCTCGGGCGGCCCGGTCGACGGCGGCACCTTCCCGGCGCTGATCTGGGCCTCGGTGATCTCCGCCTGGCAGGAGATCCAGGCGGAGAAGGCGGCCGAGCGCGAGGCCGAGAGGGCGAGTGAGGAAGCCGCCGAGGACTCTGAAACGGGCGAGGGCGACTCCTACGTCGCGCCGGAAGAAACCTACGAACCGAGCCCCGAACCGGAAGGCCTGGAATCCGAACCGCAGGCCGAGCCGGAACCCGAAGTCGAAGCCGCGCCGGAACCGGAAGAAGCGGCACCCGAAGAAGCCGCGCCCGAATCGGGCGGCGGCATCGGCGCGGGCGGCGCGGCCGCGCCGGGTTAGCCCGGTGTCGCCTCCTCCGCTCCGCGTCCGGGGGCGACCGGGCGAGGACGCGAGACGTAGGGGTTGTTCGCGACGCAGAAGCGCCAGGGGCGGTCGACGGCTTTGGTGATCCCGATCCGAGGGCCGGCGACGATCTCGCCGTTCCAGTCCGGCTGGCGCGGCAGCACGCAGAACGGGTCGGCGCTCAGGTCCGCGCCGTTGACGTCGAGGCCGATCCCCAGCGCCTCGGTCAGCTTGCCCGGCCCGGAGCACAGGTCCGCGTCCGGCCGGATGCCGCGCCGGGCCCGCATCTCCTCCAGCCCGTCGGTCGGCTCGAGCGCGCGGATCAGCACCGCGGCGGCCTGGCCCTCGGGTTCGGCGACGGCGTTGAGCAGGCTGTGGATGCCGTAGGAGAGGTAGACGTAGGCGCGGCCGGGCGGGCCGAACAGGACCTCGGTTCGGGGGGTGAGGCCGACGTACGCGTGGCAGGCCGGGTCGTCGCGCTCGTAGCTCTCGGTCTCGACGATCGTGCCGCCGCGGCCCTCGTAGAGGAGGCGGCAGCCGATCAGCTCGCGGGCGACGACGTGGACCGAGCGCTCGAAGAAGGAGGCGCCCAGGCGCTGCGCGGCGCCGGCGCTCAAGAGCGCTCGGCGGCGACCCTCGACTCGACCGCCGCCAGGGTCCCGCGGGCGATCTCGATCTGCTGCGCGAGCGCGGTCGAGCCGGTGCCGCCCTCGATCCGCTTCGACTCGAGCCAGCTCTCGCGCCGCAGCACGTCGTAGAAGGACTCGTCGAGGTGCTCGGAGCGCTGCCGGAGCTCCTCGGGGGTCAGCTCCGAGAGGGACTTACCCCGCTCGATCACGTCGCGGACCAGGCCGCCGACGATCCCGTGCGCCTCGCGAAACGGCACGCCCTTGCCGACGAGCAGGTCGGCGATCTCGGTGGCCGCGAGCATCTCGTCGCTCGACGCGGCCTCTAGCCGGTCGCGGTCGAAGCCGATCCCGGCGAGCATTCCCTCGGTCGCCTCCAGGCACGACTCGACCGTGTCGATCGCGTCGAAGAGCGGCTCCTTGTCCTCCTGCATGTCCTTCCCGTAGGTCAGCGGCAGGGCGTGCATCGTCCCCAGCAGCGCCAGGTAGTCGGAGGCGACCCGCGGCGCCTTGGCCCGCAGCAGCTCGGCCGAGTCGGGGTTCTTCTTCTGCGGCATGATGCTCGACCCCGACGAGAAGGACTCGTCGAGCTCGCAGAAGCCGAACTCGCTGCTCGACCAGATCACGATCTCAGAGCCGAGCCGCGAGAGGTGCATTGCGCAGGTCGAGGCCGCCGACAGGTAGTCGAGGACGAAGTCGCGGTTGGAAGAGCCGTCGATCGAGTTGGGGCTGACGTGGTCGAAGCCGAGGTCGGCGGCGACGGAGCGGCGGTCGATCGGCCAGTTGACCCCCGCCAGGGCGCCCGAGCCGAGCGGCATCACCGAGGCGCTGTCGAGCGCGAACTGGAAGCGCAGCACGTCGCGCGCCAGCATCCAGAAGTAGGCGAGCAGGTGGTGGCCGAGGTAGACCGGCTGGGCGCGCTGCAGGTGCGTGTAGCCGGGCATCGGCCAGTCGCGGTGGCGCTCGCCCAGCTCGAGCAGCCGGGCCATCGTCGTGCCGGCCAGCTCGATCGCCCGCAGCGAGTGGGCCTGGACGACCATCGCCACGTCGGTCGCCACCTGGTCGTTGCGGGAGCGGCCGGTGTGGAGCTTGCCGGCCAGCGGGCCGATCTCCTCGCCGAGCAGGCGCTCGGCCGCCATGTGGATGTCCTCGTCGGACTCCTCGAACTCGAAGCCGTGCGTCCCGATCCGCTCGCGGACCCGGTCGAGCCCCTGGCAGATCCGCTCCAGCTCCTCGTCGGTGAGGACGTCGATCTCGCAGAGGGCGCGGGCGTGCGCCTTGGACTGGTCGATGTCGTAGGGCGCGAGCCGCCAGTCGAACTCGATCGAGCGGTTGAGGCGCCAGAAGCGCGGGTCCGGATCCTTGCGAAAGCGCGACATCGGCGGGCGATTATCCCTGGCGCACCGGTTGCCCGAGCGCCGCGGCGAGCTCCTCACAGACGCGGGCCACCTGGGACTCGGTCATCTCGGTGAAGAAGGGCAGCGCCAGCGAGCGCGCCGCCGCGGCTTCGGCGACGGGGAACTGGCCCTCCCGGTAGCCGAGCTCGCGCAGGTGCGGGAAGAGGTGGATGCAGGGCAGGTAGGCCTTCGTCGCCACGCCGCGCTCGGCGAGGCGGGCGATCGCCGCGTCGCGGTCCGCGCCGTCGGGCAGCTCGACCGAGTAGACGAACCAGCTGCGCCGCTCGCGGTCGCGTCCCGCGGCGGGGATGCGCAGGCCCTCGATCCCCGCCAGCGCGTCGGCGTAGAGCGCGGCCACCGCGTCGCGGCGCTCCAGCATCGCGCCCAGCTTCTCCAGCTGGGCGACGCCGAGCGCGGCGGCGAGGTCGGAGAGGCGGTAGTTGAAGCCGAGCCCGTCGTGTTCCAGCCAGCCCATGTCCGGGGCGCGGCCCTGGTTGCGCTCGGCGCGCAGGCGGGCGGCGGTCTCCCCGTCGGACGGGACGATCATCCCCCCCTCCCCCGTGGTCAGCTGCTTGTTCGCGTAGAAGGCGAAGGTGGCGAGGTTGCCGCGCGCGCCGACAGGGCGCCCCTCGCGGTCGACCGCCCCGAGCGCCTCGCAGGCATCCTCGAGGACGCCGAGGCCGTTGCGCGCGGCGATCGCCTCGAGCTCGGGCATCGCCGCCGGGTAGCCGAAGATGTGGACCGGCAGGATGCCGGTGCTGCGCTCGCCCACCGCCGCCTCGACCGCGGCCGGGTCGAGGTCGAGCGTGTCGGGGTCGACGTCGCAGAAGACCGGCCGGGCGCCCTCGTAGAGCAGGCTGTTGGCCGAGGCGACGAAGCTGAACGGGCTGGTCAGGACCTCGTCTCCGGCCCCCCAGCCGAGCATCCTCACGCCGAGGTGCAGCGCGGTCGTGCCGCTCGACACCGCGACCGCGTCTTCGACGCCGAGCCAGGCGGCGAACTCGCGCTCGAAGCGCTCCCCCATCGGGCCCAGCGAGAGCCGCCCCGAGCGCAGCACCTGCAGCGCCAGCTCCTCCTCGCGCGCGCCGATCTCCGGGCAGGCAAGCGGGATCGGATCGGTCACGGGCTCACCCTATTGCGTCGTCGCCCGCTCCGCTCATCGCGCCTGGAAGGCGTACTCGAGCGAGTCGACCAGCGCCTCCCAGGAGGCCTCGATGATGTTCTCCGAGACGCCGATCGTGCCCCACTCCCGATCGCCGTCGTATGACTCCAGCAGGACGCGCGTCACCGCGCCGGTGCCGTGGCTCTCGTCGAGGATCCGCACCTTGTAGTTGGTCAGCTCGATCTCGGCCAGCCCGGGATGGCGCGCGGTGAGCGCTTTGCGCAGCGCCTTGTCGAGCGCGTTGACCGGGCCGTTGCCGACCGCCCAGCAGACGTGGCGCTCGCCGTCGACGTGGACGCGGATCGTCGCCTCCGTCTCCGCCGCGCCGTCTTCCTTGCGCGAGGTGATCACGCGGTAGCTCTCCAGAGTGAACAGCGGCGTGTGGCTCTCGGCGGCGCGCCTCAGGAGCAGCTCGAAGGACGCCGGCGCCGCCTCGTAGTGATAGCCGCGGTGCTCGCGCTCCTTGAGCAGGCCGACGGCCTTCTCGGTCGCGCCGTCGTCCATCTCCAGGCCGAGCTGCTTGGCCTGGGCCCGGATCGTCCCCTTGCCCGACAGCTCCGAGGGCGTGCTCTCGGCCTGGTTGCCGACGAGGCCCGGGTCGATGTGCTCGAACGTGCGCGGGTCGACCTCGACCGCGGCTCCGTGCATCCCCGCCTTGTGGGTGAAGGCGTGCCAGCCGACGTAGGCCTGCGAGGGATCCGGCGGCATGTTGCAGAGTTCGTCCAGGTAGTGGGCGGTGTGCGCGAGGCCCGCCAGCCGCTCGGGGGCGACGACCTCGAAGCCCATCTTCAGCTGCAGCGAGGGCAGGATCGAGGCCAGGTTGGCGTTGCCGCAGCGCTCGCCGTAGCCGTTGACCGTCCCCTGCACGAGGCGCGCGCCGGCGTCCACGGCGGCGAGCGAGTTCGCCACCGCGCACTCGGCGTCGTCGTGGGTGTGGATGCCGACCTCGGCGCTCCCGCCAAGCGCCTCGACGACGGCCGCGGTGGCTTCGCCGACGAAGCCCGGCAGGTTGCCGCCGTTGGTGTCGCAGAGGGTGACGTTCTCGGCCCCGGCCTCGGCCGCGGCGCGGACGCATTCGAGCGCGTAGCCGGGGTCGTCGCGGTAGCCGTCGAAGAAGTGCTCGGCGTCGTAGACGACGCGCTTCCCGGCCGCCCGGCAGAAGGCGACCGAGTCGGCGATCATCGCCAGGTTCTCCTCGGCGGAGGCCTTGATCACCTTCTCTAGGTGCAGCCCCCAGCTCTTGCCGACGAGGCAGACGACCGGGGCGAAGCTGTCGACGAGCACGGCGAGGGCCGCGTCGTCCTCGGCGGCGGTGTCGCGGCGGCGGGTCATGCCGAAGGCGCAGATCGTCGCCTGCTCCAGATCGAGCTCGGCGAGGCGCGCGAACAGCTCCGCTTCCCTGGGGTTGGAGCTGGGAAAGCCGGCCTCGACGAAGTGGACGCCGAGCCGGTCAAGCGCCTGGGCCACCTTCAGCCGGTCCTCGACCGACAGCGAGAGCCCCGGCGTGCCCATGCCGTCGCGCAAGGTCGTGTCGTAGAGCTTCACCTGTTCCATCTGATGCCTTTCGATTCGAGGGGATCGGTGTGGGCCCTGCGGGCCCGCCTGCGCGGCATGGCCGCGCCAGCCGCTAGGCGGCTGCGGTAATTCGCCCGATCCGCTCGAAACGCCACTGCATCAGCTGCCGACCTTACTCGGTTCGTCCGCTCCGGATGGAACCTCGACGAAGTCGAGCCACTCCAGGTACTCCTCGGCGCGGCCGTGCAGCGCGTCGAAGAACTTCGCCTGCAGGTGGCGCGTCACCTCGCCCGGTTCGCCGAGCGGGTGGTCGTCGATCTCGCGGACGGGAACCAGCTCGGCCGCCGTCCCGGTCAGGAAGACCTCCTCGGCCAGGTAGAGCTCGGCCCGCGCCACGTCGCGCTCGACCACCGTGTAGCCGAGGTCGCGGGCGATCTGGATCACCGACTTGCGGTTGATCCCGTCGAGGATCGACGCGACGTGCGGCGGCGTGACGATCTGCCCGTCGCGGACCAGGAAGATGTTCTCGCCGGAGCCCTCGCAGACGAAGCCGCGCTCGTCGAGCAGCAGCGCCTCTTCGTAGCCGGCCTTCTCGGACTCGGTCTTGGCGAGGATCGAGTTGAGGTACTGGCCCGACGCCTTGGCGTGCGGGATCAGCCCGCCGGGGCCGATCCGGCGCCAGCTCGAGACCTTGGCGCGGATTCCGTGCTTCTGGCCCTCCTCGCCGAGGTATGCGCCCCAGGGGAAGGCGGCGATGATCACGTCGATCGGCGCGTCGGTCGCGTAGAGGCCGAGGTTGCCGTAGCCGCGGAAGGCGAGCGGCCGGATGTAGCAGGAGTGCAGGCCGTTGCGGGCGATCAGCTCCCGCGTCGCGGCGCCGATCTGCTCGGGCGAGTACGGAAGCTCCATGTAGTACAGCTGCGCCGACTTGGCGAGCCGCCGCAGATGGTCCTGGTGGCGAAACACGGCCGGACCCCGCTCGGTGTCGTAGCAGCGGACGCCCTCGAAGACGCCGGTCCCGTAGTGCAGGGCGTGGCTGAGCACGTGCACCTTGGCGTCCTCCCAGGGCACGAACTCGCCGTTGTGCCAGATCAGCTCCGCGGTCTCCATGCCGGGAAAGTATGCCCGATGAACGGGAAAGCCCGAGCTAGAGCTCGGCCAGGACCGCCTCGGTCATCTCGGCCGTGCCGACGGTCGCCTCTTCGCCGCCGGCGAGGTCGGCGGTCCGCAGCCCGCGGTCGAGAACCGCGTCGATCGCCGTCTCGATCCGCTCGGCGTCGTCCGGTCGGCCGAGCCCGTGGCGCAGCATCATCGCCGCGCTGAGGAAGGTCGCGAGGGGATTCGCGACGCCCCGGCCGGCGATGTCGGGCGCCGAGCCGTGGACGGGCTCGAATAGGCCCGGCGCGCCCTCGGCCCCGAGGCTGGCCGAGGGGAGCATCCCCAGGGAGCCAGTCAGCATCGCCGACTCGTCGCTGAGGATGTCGCCGAAGAGGTTCTCGGTCAGGATCGTGTCGAAGTCCGCCGGGCGGGAGACGAGCTGCATCGCCGCGTTGTCGACCAGCAGGTGCTCGAGCTCGACGTCGGGGTAGGAGGGCGCGACCCTCTCCACCACCTCCCGCCAGAGGCGCGAGGTCTCCAGCACGTTTGCCTTGTCGACCGAGGTGACGCGTGCGCTGCGGCCGCTCGCCTCGGCGCGCCGCCGGGCCGCCTCGAAGGCCGTGTGGGAGATCCGCTCGATCTCCGCCGCCGAGTACTCGCAGTTGTCGTGGGCCGAGTCGCCGTCGCGCCCGCTGTCGCCGAAGTAGATGCCGCCGGTCAGCTCGCGCACGACGAGCAGGTCGGTGCCCGCGATCCGCTCCTCGCGCAGCGGGCTGGCGCCGACCAGCGCGCGGCTCGGGCGCACGGGACGCAGGTTCGCGTAGAGGCCCATCCCCTTGCGCAGCCCGAGCAGCCCCTGCTCGGGTCGCGGCGCGTCGGGATCGGTCGTGTCCCACTTGGGCCCGCCCACGGCGCCGAGCAGCACTGCGTCGGCACCCTTGCAGGCGGCGAGCACCTCGTCGGTCAGCGCCGTGCCATGCGCGTCGATCGAGCAGCCGCCCATCAGGCGCTCCTCGAACTCGAACTCCCCCAGCGCCTCCAGCACGCGCCGCGCCGCGGCGACGATCTCGGGCCCGATCCCGTCGCCGGGCAGCAAGACTATCCGCGGGGCGTCGCTCATGCGGCCGCCACTCTAGACGTGCCGCTACTTAACCCACCATATAGGTGGTCAAGTAGCGGCACGTGCCTCGATGTTGAGGCGGACGTACTCCAGGGCCAGCGGCTCGGCGGAGACCGCGAGAACCGCCTCCGCGAAGGGGCGACGGAGCTCCCGTGGCAACAGCGCGAGCTGCGGACCAAGCGTCGCAGTGGAGACGAACTCCAGCGGGCGCTCCGGCGTGACCGGCTTGGGCTCCAGCCAGCAGCGGATCTCGGCAAAGCCGGCTTCGAGGAGCCGTTGCTCCGTCTCCTCCGGTCCCGCGAAGTTCCAGAGCCGGGGAGCCTTGCCGAGGTGCGGCGCGAACTCCGGCCGCGCCGCGATCGCCGCGATCGCCTCCGCGTGCTCCGCGACGTTCCCGCGGCCACCGCATTGCGCGACCAGGCGCCCGTCCGGCCGCAGGGCGGCACGCAGCCGTCCGAAGAGCTGCTCGTGGTCGAGGACCCAGTGGAAGGTGGCGGTCGAGAAGACGAGGTCGGCGACAGGGTCGACTCGCAGCTCGAGAAGGTCGGTCACGAGGTATGAGGCCCGGTCGCCGAGTCGTTCCCGTGCCTTGGCGATCATCGCCTCCGAGCCGTCGACGGCGACGATCTCTCCCTCCGGAAGCCGGCCTGCAAGCTCCGCGGTGACGCGTCCGGATCCGCAACCGGCGTCGACGACCCGCTCGTCGCCGTCGAGCTGGAGGCGGCCCAGCACCTCCATGCCCCATTCGAACTGCGGATCGGAGATCTGGTCGTAGGTCTCCGCGTCCCACTCCAAGGGGCCGGTGTGGCTCGGCTTTCCCTCCCCGGCCAAGCCGCTACAGCGCGGTCGTGGCGGGGCCGCGCTCGGCGGCGCCGGACGCCTCGAACTCGTCGATCGCCGCCCCGTTCTCCAGGGTGATGCCGATGTCGTCGAGGCCGTTCAGCAGGCGGTGCTTGACGTCGGGCTCGATCTCGAACGGGAAGACGCCGGCGGCGGTGTTGACGGTCTGGTCGTCGACGTCGATCCGCGCTTCGCCAGCCTCGGCGATTGCGCGGCAGTGCTCCTCGTCGAGCACGACCGGCAGCAGGCCGATCTTCGTGCAGTTGGAGTAGAAGATGTCGGCGAAGGAGGGCGCGACGACCGCCTCGAAGCCGAAGTCCTCCAGCGCCCACGGGGCGTGCTCGCGCGAGGAGCCGCAGCCGAAATTGCGTCCCGCGACGAGGATCGGGTTCGGCTCCAGCTCGATCTCGCCGGAGCGGATCCAGTCGTAGAAGAGGAACTCGCCGAAGCCGGTCCGCTCGACCCGCTTGAGGAACTGCTTGGGGATGATCTGGTCGGTGTCGACGTCGGCGCGGTCCAGCACCGAGACCCTGCCCTCGATCACGTCTATCGGCCGCATCTCAGCTCCACTCCCTGATGTCGACGAAGTGCCCCTCGATGGCCGCTGCGGCGGCCATCTTCGGGCTGACCAGGTGCGTCCGCCCGCCCTTGCCCTGGCGGCCCTCGAAGTTGCGGTTCGAGGTCGAGGCGCAGCGCTCGCCCTCGGCGAGCGTGTCGGGGTTCATCCCGAGGCACATCGAGCAGCCCGCCTCGCGCCATTCGAAGCCGGCGGACCTGAAGACCTCGTCGAGGCCCTCCTCCTCGGCGGTCGCCTTGACCTGCTGGGAGCCGGGGACGACCATCGCCCGCACCGAGCCCGCGACCCTGCGGCCGTCGACGACCGCCGCCGCCTCGCGCAGGTCCTCGATCCGCGAGTTGGTGCAGGAGCCGATGAAGACGCGTTCGGGCGCCACGTCGGTCATCGGCGTGCCAGGATCGAGCGCCATGTAGGCGAGCGCCCGTTCGGCCGACTCGCGGTCGGCCGGGGACTCCATCTGCGCCGGGTCCGGGACCGAGTCGGTCACCTCGACGACCATGCCGGGGGTCGTCCCCCAGGTGACCATCGGCGAGATGCTCGCGGCGTCGATCTCGACCTCCGTGTCGAAGTCCGCGCCCGGATCGGTGGGCAGCTGCCGCCAGCGCTCGACCGCGGCATCGAAGTCGGCCGGTGCCGCTGCCCGGCCGCGGACCCACTCGAAGGTCGTCTCGTCGGGGGCGATCATCCCGGCGCGGCCGCCGCCCTCGATCGTCATGTTGCAGACCGTCATCCGGCCCGGCATCGACAGCGCCTCGATTGCCGGCCCCGCGTACTCGACCGCGTGTCCGACCATGCCGCCGGTGCCGAGCCGGCCGATCGTCGCGAGGATCAGGTCCTTGGGCGTGACCCCAGGGCTCAGCGCGCCGCCGTAGGAGATCCGCATCGTCCTGGGCCGCTTCTGGACCAGGCACTGGGTCGCCAGCACGTGCTCGACCTCGGAGGTGCCGATGCCGAAGGCGAGCGCTCCGAAGGCACCGTGGGTCGAGGTGTGGCTGTCGCCGCAGACGATCGTCATGCCGGGCTGGGTGACGCCGAGCTCGGGGCCGATCACGTGGACGATCCCCTGCCGATCGGAGCCGAGCGAGTAGACCGGTATGCCGAACTCCTCGCAGTTTCGCTCCAAGGTCTCGACCTGGACTCGCGAGAGCGTGTCGACGATCAGGCGGGCGGCTTTCGTTCCGTCGGTGGGGACGTTGTGGTCGGCGGTCGCCAGCGTCTTGTCGGGGCGGCGGACCCCGCGGCCGGCCAGCCGCAGCCCGTCGAACGCCTGCGGCGAGGTCACCTCGTGGACGAGGTGCAGGTCGATGTAGATCAACCCGTCGGAGACCTCGTGGGCCTCCCAGATCTTGTCGAACATGGTCTTCGGCCTCATGCCGGTCGCGGCCTCCTCTGCTCTCGTTCGCTCACACTCATGATTACCGGAAGTCTTGCTCGCTCACTCCCGCGTCCGGGGCCGCTCAGCTCCTCCTCAGTCCCGCAGCGATGACGGCGAGGAATTCGGCCTTCTCCTCTCCTTCGTTCTCGAAGTGGTGCGGCAGGTCGGCGTCGAACGTTACGGCGTCGCCCGCGTGCAGCTCGTGCCGGGTCCCGTCGACCACCAGGGCGAGGACCCCGCGGAGGACGACGGCGGTCTCACGGGCGCCCGGCTCGTGTATCGGCGGGTCCTGAGGGCCGCCCGTGGCGGCGCCCGGGCGCAAGCTGTGCAGCGAGACGTCGGCCCGCAGCCCGGGCAGCGGCGGGGTCAGCTCTTCGAACTGATGGCCGCCGCGCAAGGACTGGCGCCGGGTCTCGGCACGGCTGACGACGACGTGCTCACCCTCGTCGAGCCGCAGCAGCTGCGAGAGGGACAGGTCGAGGCCGGCGGCGATCTTGGCGGCGACGGAGAGCGTCGGGCTGGTCTCGCCGCGCTCGACCTGGGAGAGCATCGGCGCGCTGACCTCGCTGCGTGCGGCCAGGTCGCGTAGCGAGAGGTCCATCGCCTCGCGCAGGGCGCGGATCCGCACGCCTACCTCGGCGTCGCCGCGGGCGGGCACAGGCCGCGGAGCAGCGCCGCTCGCGGGTGCTCGACGTTCTCTCGTGGCCGACGGCATCTCTGTACGTTATCACGTACGAATGTATGTCGATGATCGTCGCCGTTCTGTCGGCTGTTTCGCTCCGGACCGGCCGCGGGTATCCCGGGCGCGTGCCGCTCACGCTGATCCTCGACATCGACGGCACCCTGGTCGACACCAACTACCAGCATGCGGTCGCCTGGCAGCGCGCCTTTCGCGCACACGGGCACTCCGTCCCCGCCTGGCGGATCCACCGCCACGTCGGCATGGGCGGCGACCAGTTCGTCCCGGCTGTGCTCGACGAGGAGATCGACGCCGACCACGGCGAGGCGCTGCGCGAGGGTCACTCCGAGGCCTACATGGAGATGATCGGGGAGGTCGAGCCGCTCCCCGGCGCCCGGGAGCTGCTGAGGGAGCTCGCGGAAGAGGAGCCGGCCGTCGTCCTCGCCAGCTCCGCCAAGCAGGAGGAGGTCGACCATTACCTGGATCTGCTCGGCGCCCGCGACCTGGTCGAGGGCTGGACCACCTCGGCGGACGTCGAACGGACGAAGCCCGAGCCCGACCTGATCAAGGCGGCAATCGAGAAAGCCGGCGGCGACGGTCCTTACCTGATGGTCGGCGACTCGGTCTGGGACGTGCGCGCCGCGGCGAACGCCGACGTGCCGACGCTCGGGGTCCTCACCGGCGGCTTCGCGGAGGCCGAGCTGCGCGAGGCGGGCGCCGCCGCGGTGGTCGAGTCGGTCGAGGCGCTCCGCCAGGACCGCCGCGCGCTGATCGCCCTCGCCGGCTAGAGAGGGACGTGCCGCTACTTGACCCACCGTATAGGTGGTCAAGTAGCGGCACGTCCCCTCGGCTCAGGGGCCGGGGGTGCGCTCGACTGCGGCCTCGGCGGTGGCCGCCTCGGCCTCGCGGATCGCGGCGCCCTCCAGGGCGTTGGAGAGCGCGCGGACGTAGGCGCGCGCGGATGCCTCGAGGATGTCGGTGGCGACGCCCTGGCCGGTGGCGAGACGGCCGGCGGCGCGCAGCATCACGCTGACCGCGCCGAGGGCGTCCTCCCCCCCGGTCACCGCCTCGACCGTGTACTGGCGGAGCTCGCACTCGGTCTCGGTCGCCTTCTGGATCGCGTGGAAGATCGCGTCGACCGGCCCGTCGCCGCTCGACTCCCCCACGACCTCCTCGCCTGACGGCAGCTTCACCGCGACGCGGGCCAGCGGCTCGCGTCGCGAGCCGGCCTCGACCTCGAACCAGGCGAGCTCGTGGGCGTCCTCGCGCTCGCGCATCTCGTCGGAGACGATCGCCTCCAAGTCGAGCGCGGTCACCTGCTTCTTGCGATCGGCGATCTCCTTGAAGCGCTTGAAGGCCGCGTTCAGCGCGTTGCCCTCGACCTTGAAGCCGAGCTGCTCCAGCGCGTCGCGCAGCGCGTGGCGGCCGGAGTGCTTGCCGAGCACGATCGAGTTCGACTCCAGGCCGACCTCGGTCGCGTCCATGATCTCGTAGGTGGTGCGCTCCTTCAGCACGCCGTCCTGGTGGATGCCGGACTCGTGGGCGAAGGCGTTGCGCCCGACGACGGCCTTGTTGGGCTGCACCTGGTAGCCGGTCAGGCGCGAGACCATGCGGCTGGTGCGGGCCAGCTCGCGCGTGTTGAGGGCGGTGCTGAGCCCGTGCGCGTCCTCGCGCGTCCGGATCAGCATCACGATCTCCTCCAGGGAGCAGTTGCCGGCCCGCTCGCCGATCCCGTTGACCGCGCACTCGACCTGGCGCGCGCCGGCTAGCACGCCGGCGTAGGAGTTGGCGACGGCCAGGCCCAGGTCGTCGTGGCAGTGGACGGAGAGCTCGACCCCGCGCAGCGCGGGTGCCAGCTCGTAGAGGCGCCGGAAGTACTCGGCGTACTCCTCGGGCGTCGTGTAGCCGACCGTGTCGGGGATGTTTACGACGGTGGCGCCCTCCTCGACCGCGATCGCGCAGACCTCGGCGGTGAACTCGACGTCGGCGCGGGTCGCGTCCATCGGCGAGAACTCGACGTCCTCGCAGTAGGAGCGCGCCAGGGCGACGGCGGCGCGCGCCTGGCCCTTGACGTCCTCGCGGTCGGTCTGCAGCTGGTGCTCGATGTGGATGTCGGAGGTCGAGATGAAGGTGTGGATGCGCGGCCGCTGCGAGTCCCGGATCGCCCCCCACGCCGCGTCGATGTCGGCCTTGTGGGTGCGGGCCAGGCCGCAGATCGTCGGCCCCTCGACGCTGCGGGCGATCGCCTCGACCGCCTCGAAGTCGCCGGGCGAGGTGATCGGGAAGCCGGCCTCGATCACGTCGACGCCGAGGCGGGCCAGCTGCTGGGCGATCTCGACCTTCTCGGCGGTGTTGAGCGAGATGCCGGGCGACTGCTCGCCGTCGCGCAGCGTCGTGTCGAAGATGTGGACGCGGTTCGGGTCCGGTGCGGACTCCATGGGACTTACCTCCTTCTCCAATTGAATCGAATGACCTTGTCTCTCGCGGCTCTCGCGCCGCCCAGCGCTATTCCCCCCGAAGGGGGAGGAGAAGGAGAAGCGCCAGGCTGTCGAGCCGGAAAGTCATTCGCCGGGCTCAGCTTAGCGTGCCGGCGGGGTCTGCCTGCGCACCACGTCCTCGCCGCGACCGGGGCGCACCACGTCCTCGCCCGGGCCGCTGAGGACGAGGTCGTCGCCGCCGCCGGCCACGTGGACGTCGTCGCCGCTGCCGCCGGCGACGAGGTCGTCGCCCCAGCCTCCGACCAGGCGATCGTCGCCGGCCCCGCCGATCAGCTTGTCGGCGCCTTTGCCGCCGATCAGGACGTCGTTGCCGCTGCCGCCGCGCATCGTGACCGGGATCGTGACCGCCCCGGACACGGAGATCTTGTCGTCGCCGCCGTCGGCGTTCACTTCGAAGCTCGCTATCGGCGCGGCCGGGCAGAGCAGCTCGTTCGGGTTGCCCTCCGGATTGCTGCAGAGGTCGCCGCCGACCTCCAGGGGGACGATCGAGTCGATCACGTAGTTGCGCCCGTCCGGTGTGAGCCAGATGTGGATCATGTTCGGCTCGGCGCCCCCCGCGAGCAGCACGTTGTAGGAAGCGGCAGCCGGAGGGGCGGCCGCCAGCGGCGCCGTGAGCAGGAGAAGCGAGATCAGGATGGCCTTCTTCATGTGTCGGTCCCCGCCGCCGAACGGGTCGAGGCGTCTACTACTGCAACAACCCCGCGCGCTCTACGTTGCGGCCGGCGGACATCCGTCAGAGGTCGACCGAGCGACCGACGCTGAAGCCGTCCAGCTCGAGGATCCGCCCGATCGTCTCGTCGCGCACCGCCGCGTCGGTGGTCAGCGCCATCACCGCCTGCTCTCCGCCGGCCGAGGCGCCGACCGCGGCGGAGACGATGTTGACGCCCTCCTCCCCGAACATCGTGCCGACCCGGCCGATCATCCCCGGCCGGTCCGCGTAGCGGAAGACGGCGATGTGGTCGGCGAACGGCAGGTAGAAGCTCTCGCCCCAGACGGAGACCAGGTAGGGCTCGTTGCGCGGGCCGACGCCGGTGCCCGAGACCTCGGCAGCCTCAGGTCCCGAGCCGAGCCGCACGGTGACCAGCTCCGTGAAGTCCTCCGAGCCGCTGTCCTTGGTCTCGACCAGCTCGATGCCTCGCTCCTCGGCCATCTGCGGTGCGTTGACGAGGTTGACCGGCTCCTCGGTGTGGCCGGAGAGGATCCCGACCAGGACGGCGATCCCGAGCAGGCGGGTGTCGTGGGCGGCGATGCGGCCGCGGAACTCGGCGGTGACGCGATCGACCGAGCCGTCGCCCAGCCCCTGCGCGAGGCGGCCGAGCTTTTCGCAGAGCGGGACGAAGGGAGCCAGCGCCTCCATCTCCTCGGGGCGCACGGCGGCGATGTTGACGGCGTTGGTAACGACGCCGCCGTTCAGCGCCGCGGTCACCTGTTCGGCGGTGACTACTCCGGCGCGGTCCTGCGCCTCGGCGGTCGACGCCCCGAGGTGCGGAGTGACGACGACGTCGTCGCGGGCGAAGACCGGGTGGTCGGTGAACGGCTCCGACGGGAAGACGTCGAGCGCGGCGCCGGCCAGCTTGCCCGCCTCCAGGCCCGAGACCACCGCGTCGAGGTCGACCAGCTCGCCGCGCGCGCAGTTGACCAGCCGCGCCCCGTCCTTCATCGACGCGATCGCCTCGGCGTCGATCAGGTTCACGGTGTCGGGCGTCTTCGGGACGTGCAGGGTGACGATGTCCGACCGCGCGAGCAGCGCCTCGAGCGACTCGGCGCCCTCGACCCCCAGCTCGCGGAAGCGCTCGGCCGAGACGAACTTGTCGAAGCCGACGACGTCCATCTCGAAGCTCTGGGCGCGGCGCGCGACCAGCTGGCCGATGCGGCCGAAGCCGATCACCCCGAGCGTCTTGCCATAGAGCTCCGTGCCCTTGAAGCGCGAGCGCTCCCAGGCGCCGTCGACGAGGCTGCCGTGCGCCTGGGGGACGTTGCGGCCGAGGGCCAGCATCAGGGCGACAGTGTGCTCGGCCGCGGCGACCGAGTTCGATTCGGGCGCGTTGGCGACGACGATCCCGCGCCGGGTCGCGGCCGGGATGTCGACGTTGTCGACGCCGGTGCCGGCCCGGCCGATCACCTTGAGGCTGCCGGCCCGCTCGATCAGCTCGGCGGTGACCTGCGTCGCCGAGCGGACGAGGATCGCGTCGTATGAGCCGATCGCCTCGCGCAGCTCCTCGTCGGACATCTCGAGTCCGAGGTCGACGTCGAAGTTCTGACGCAGCAGCTCGACCCCCGACTCGGCGATCTTCTCCTTGACTAGGACCTTCATCGGCGTGCCTCCTCAACGTTCTCGACGATCCAGTCGACGCAGGCGGTGAGCGCCTCGACGTCGTCCGGCTCGACCGCCGGGAACATGCCGACGCGCAGCTGGTTGCGGCCGAGCTTGCGGTAGGGCTCGACGTCGACGACGCCGTTTGCGCGCAGGGTCGCCGCGATCGCCGCGGCGTCGACGGAGTCGTCGAAGTCGATCGTGCCGACGACGAGCGAGCGCTTTGCCGCGTCGGCGACGAAGGGCGAGGCGAACTCGCTGCGCTCGGCCCAGCCGTAGAGCCGCCGGGACGAATCGCCGGTCCGCCCCACGCACCACTCGAGCCCGCCGTTGTCGAGCATCCAGTCCAGCTGGTCGGCGAGCAGCAAGAGGGTGGCCAGCGCAGGCGTGTTGTAGGTCTGGTTCTTGCGCGAGTTCTCGATCGCGGTCGGCAGCGAGAGGAAGGCGGGCTGCCAGCGGCCGGCGGCACCGTCCAGCTCCTCCGCCCGGGCGACCGCGGCCGGGCCGAGCAGGGCGAGCCAGAGCCCGCCGTCCCCGCCGAGCGCCTTCTGCGGCGCGAAGTAGTAGGCGTCGGCCTGGTCGGCGTCGAGCGGCAGCCCGCCGGCTGCGGAGGTCCCGTCGACGAGCACGAGCGCGTCGCCCGCGTCGGCGGGGCGCCGCACGTCGACCATCACCCCGGTCGAGGTCTCGTTGTGCGCCCAGGCGATCGCGTCCGCGGCGGGGTCGGCGACGGGCTCGGGCGCATCGCCCGGCTCCGCCTCGACCAGGATCGGGTCGGCCAGGAACGGCGCACCGGCCGTCGCCTTCGCGAACTTGCCCGAGAACTCCCCGTAGACGAGGTGGAGAGCGCGCTCGCGCACCAGCCAGGCCGTCGCCGCGTCCCAGAAAGCGGTCGCGCCGCCGTTGCCCATCACGACCTCGTAGCCGTCCGGAAGCCCGAGCAGATCGCCGAGTCCGTCGCGCACGCGCCCGACCAGGTCGCGCACCGGCGCCTGCCGGTGCGAGGTCCCCATCAGGTTGGCCTGCTCCGCCAGCCGTGCCAGCGCCTCCGGGCGGACCTTTGAAGGCCCGCAGCCGAACCGCCCGTCGGCGGGCTTGAGATCGGCGGGAATCTGAGTGGCGGTCGTCGCGGGCATGGTGCTAAGTGCAAGGTAAGCGGTTGGCGGGCGCGACAGGTTATTGCCCGCTCCGGCAGCCCCGGTGTTTGGCTAGGCTGCCGGTGTGGACGCGACGGCCGGGAGCGGCGTGAGCAAGGGCGACGGGTACGCCGTCGCGCATCTCGACGACCTCGGCGAGGGGTACGGCTTCCGCAAGATCCGCAAGGGGCTGGGAGTGACCGCCTTCGGCGCCAACGCGATCGTGATCCCACCGGGCTACGAGACTGGACGCCATCTGCACGAGGAGCAGGAGGAGCTCTACTTCCTCCACAGCGGCCGGATCGCGATCAAGTTCGGCGACGGCACGAGCCACGAGCTCGGCCCGGGCGGCCTCGCCTGGGTCGACGCCCCGACCGTCCGCAAGATCCGCAACCTCAGCGACTCCGAGGACGCGGTCTACGTGGTGGTCGGCGGCAAGGACGGCTACGTCGGCCGCGACGGCAAGCTGCCCCCCGGCGAGGAGTCCCGCTTCGGCGACAACGCCCCGCCCGGCGCTTGAGCGTGGTGAGGCGTCCGGCCGTCCTCCGGTCGAATTGCACGTCGCACGCGCTGCGCGCTTAGCGACGATGTCGGTGCGCGGCTTCGCCGCGCGATAACCGGATTGCATTTCGCGGCCTTCGGCCACATTCGCCCAGAGGACGGCCGGACGCCTCTTCAGGCCCAGGCGCCGGCGGCCGAAGCAACGGCACACGGTTGCGGCTCGTCTCTAGGGTGCGATGCCGCGGACGGAAGCCCCGCTGACGCCAGAGCCGCTCAGCTCTAGGAGCGGTAAGTAGAGGCGGGCGCCGGTAGGCCCTCCCGGCAATGTCGCGAAGCGGCGACATGCAATCTGTCTATTGCGCGGCGCAGCCGCGCTCAGACTCTGGAGCTAAGCGCGAAGCGCGTGCGACATCAATTGCCGGGAGGGCCTACCGGCGCCCGCACCCACCAACCGACCCTCAGAACTTCTGGTCGATCCAGGGCATCATGTCGCGGAGGTCCTTGCCGACCTCCTCGACCTGGTGCCCCGCCCCCTCCTCGCGCATGCGCGAGAGGTTCTCACCGCCGGCGCGGTTCTCGGCGATCCACTCCTTGGCGAACTCGCCTGACTGGATCTCGGAGAGGATCTGCTTCATCGCCGCTCGCGACTCGTCGCCGACGACGCGCTTGCCGCGGGTCATGTCGCCGTACTCGGCGGTGTTGGAGATCGAGTAGCGCATGCCCTGGATCCCCTTCTCGTACATCAGGTCGGCGATCAGCTTCAGCTCGTGCAGGCACTCGAAGTAGGCGAGGCGCGGGTCGTAGCCGGCCTCGACCAGCGTCTCGAAGCCGGCCCGGACCAGCTCGGAGGCGCCGCCGCAGAGGACCGCCTGCTCGCCGAAGAGGTCGGTCTCGCACTCGTCCTTGAAGCTCGTCTCGATGATCGCGGCGCGGCCGCCGCCGATCCCGGACGCGTAGGCGAGGACGAGGCCGTGGGCGTCGCCGGTCGCGTCCTGGTGGACCGCCATCAGGCAGGGCACGCCGCGCCCTTCCTCGTACTGGCGGCGGACCAGGTGGCCGGGGCCCTTCGGCGCGACCATGCCGACGTCGACACCGGGCGGCGGCTGGATCTGCTCGAAGTGGATCGAGAAGCCGTGCGCGAAGAGCAGCAGGTTGCCGGGGGCGATCCCGTCGGCAATCTCGGCCTGCCAGACCTCCGCCTGTCGCTCGTCGGGCAGCAGGACCATGACCACGTCGCCGCGGCTGGCCGCTTCGGCGACGTCGAGCACCTCGAGCCCGGCCCCCTCGGCTTCCGTGCGACTGGAGGAATCGGGGCGCAGGCCGACGACGACGTCGACGCCCGAGTCCTTGAGATTCAGGGCATGCGCGTGGCCCTGCGAGCCGTAGCCGAGGATGGCGACGGTCTTCCCCTGCAGCTTCGAGAGGTCGGCGTCCTTGTCGTAGAAGATGTCGTCGGTTTTCATAGGCGGTGAGGCTAACGGAGGGCGCGCCGCAGCAGCTTGCCCGAGGGCGTCCGGGGCAGCGCCGCCGCCAACTCGACGCGCTTGGGCACCTTGAACCCGGCCAGCTCCTCGGCGCAGTGGCGGCGAAGCTCGTCGGGCGTCGCCTCCGAGCCGTCGATCAGCACGACGACGGCGGTCACCGCCTGCTGCCACTCCGGGTCCTCGCGGCCGACCACGGCGGCGTCGGCGACCTCCGGGTGGCGGAGCAGGACCTGCTCGACTTCGGCCGGCACGACGTTCTCGCCGCCGGTGACGATCATGTCGTCGATCCGGTCCTCGACGTAGAGGAAGCCCTCCTCGTCGATCCGGCCGAGATCGCCGGTGTGCAGCCAGCCGTCGGCGTCGACCCGGCTCGGCGCGACCGTCGGTCCCTGGACGAGGATCTCGCCGTCCTGGATCCGCAGGTGCGTGGTCAGCAGCGGGCGGCCCGCCGAGCCGAGCTTGCGGCGCGCGTCGGCGGGCGCCAGGGTGGTGACCTGCGAGCAGGCCTCGGTGAGGCCGTAGGTCTGGACGACCGTCGCGCCGCGCCCGATCGCCTCTTCGAGCGGCTCCTCGGGCACCGGGCCGCCGCCGACGAGGATCGTCCGTGGCCCCGAGAGGTCGGCGCCGGCCTCGAGCAGGCGGGTCAGCATCGTCGTGACCAGCGAGACGACGGTGATCTCGTCCCCTTCTAGGGCCGCGGCGACCCGGTCGACGTCGAAGCCGTCGTGGAGGACCGCCGCGGTGCCGTAGATCACCGAGCGCATCACGATGCTCAGCCCGCCGACGTGGCTGAGCGGCAGGCAGCAGAGCCAGCGGTCCTCGGGCTCGACCCCGATGTTGAATGCCGAGCCGACCGCGCTCCAGAGGAAGTTGCCGTAGGTCAGCTCGACCGCGCGCGGCGTGCCGCTGCTGCCGCTGGTCAGCGCCCGGCAGCAGGGCGCGTCCATGTCGTGCTCGCCGAGCAGCGGCAGGTCGGCCTCGGTCTGGGTCAGCTCGCCCGGGTCGCTGAGGTCTACCGTCGGCTCCTCGGCGGCGATCGCGGCGGCGCGCTCGGCCTCGGTCAGGCGCGGGCCGAGCGGCAGCAGCACCGCCCCGACCTTCATCAGCGCGTGGACGAGGACGACCTGCTCGCGGCGCGGGTGCATGGTCAGCGCGGCGACCGAGCCGCGGCGGACGCCGTGGGCCTCGAGCCGGCGCGCCACCCAGGTCGCCTCGGCCTCCAGCTCGGCGTAGGTGACCTCGGAGCCGTCGGCGACGAGGGCGATGCGGTCGGGACAGGTCCGCGATCTCTGGTCGAGCCAGTCGTCGAGCTTCATCGGAGCCTGGATATCGTTGCCGATATGCCGCTGCGCCACAGGGACGCCCCTCCCGAGGAGGATCTTCGCGCGCCGATCGAGTGGCGGTCCGCCGGCGAGTACGAGGACATTCGCTACGAGACGGCGGACGGGATCGCGAAGATTACGATCGACCGGCCCGAGGTCCGCAACGCCTTCCGCCCGCAGACGCTGGTCGAGATCTCGGCGGCGCTGGAGCTGGCGCGGGAGGACACCGGGATCGGTGTGGTCGTCCTCACCGGCGAGGGGCCGGACGCCTTCTGCGCGGGCGGCGACCAGACCGTTCGCGGCGACAGCGGCTACGTCGCCGAGGGAGCCTCGCTCGGTCGCTTCCACGTCACCGATCTGCAGGTCCAGATGCGCAGGCTGCCGAAGCCGGTGGTCGCGATGGTGGCCGGGTACGCGATGGGCGGCGGCCACGTCCTGCACGTCTGCTGCGACCTGACGATCGCCGCCGACAATGCCAGATTCGGGCAGACCGGGCCGCGGGTCGGATCCTGGGACGGCGGCTTCGGCGCCTCCCTGCTGCGCGATCTCGTCGGGACCAAGAAGGCGAAGGAGTTCTGGCTCCTCTGCCGCATGTACGACGCCGAGGAGGCCCTGGAGATGGGCCTAGTCAACGCCGTCGTTCCGCTGGAGGAGCTGGAGCGGGAGACGGTCGCCTGGTGCCGGGAGATGCTGGCGCTCTCGCCCTTCGCGCTGCGGCTCGTCAAGGCCAGCTTCCACGCGCACGAGGACGGCTACGCGGGGATACAGCAGCTGGCCCACGACACCAACCTGCTCTTCTACGGCAGCGAGGAGGCCGCCGAGGGGCGCGAGTCATTCAAGGAGAAGCGCCGGCCCGACTTCTCCGAGTTCCCGAGACGCCCGTGAGGATCTGGCTGATGGCGGCGCGTCCGCGGACGCTGCCCGCCGCGATCGCGCCGGTCCTCGTCGGCACCGCGGCCGCGGTCGAATGGGTCGGCGAGCTGCCCCGGTTAGGGGCCTTCCTCGCCGCGCTGGCCGGGTCGATCCTGATCCAGATCGGCACGAACCTGGCGAACGACTACTCGGATGCCAAGCGCGGCGCCGACACCGCCGATCGCCTCGGGCCGGTGCGGGTCACCTCGGCCGGGCTGGTCGCGCCGCGGCGGGTGCTCGTCGCCACGTGGATCGCCTTTACGGCCGCCGTCGCCTGCGGCCTGTACCTCGCCGCGGTCGCGGGCATCGTGATCCTCCTGATCGGCGCCGTCTCGATCGCCGCCGGCGTCCTCTACACCGGCGGACCGCGCCCCTACGGCTACGCCGGCCTCGGCGAGGTCTTCGTCTTCCTCTTCTTCGGCCTGGTCGCCGTCAACGGCTCCTACTACGTGCAGGTGGAGGAACTGCAGGCGCTGCCGCTGGGCCTCTCGATCTCCGTCGGCTTCCTCGCCACCGCGATCCTCGTCGTCAACAATGTCCGCGACCTCGAGACCGACCGGCGGGCCGGCAAGACCACCCTCGCGGTGCGGATGGGCCGCGACAACGCCGTCCTCCTCTACCGGCTGCTCGTCCTCGGCGCCTTCGCCGTGCTGCCGATCGCGCTGCTGGGCGGCGAGGCGAGCCTGCTGCCGCTGATCGGCCTGGCGGCCCTGCCGGTGGCGATCCCGCCGCTGCGAGCGATCGGCGCACGCACCGACGGCCCCTCGCTCAACGCCGCGCTCGCGGCGACGGGCGCCGTGCTCGGCGCATTCAGCCTGCTCGTCTCGGCGGGCCTGCTGCTGGCAGCCTGAGCGCCGGCGCGCTTTCTGGCTGCGTCGACCACCCGATCCTGCAGGGCAGAGAAGTCGATGCGGTTCGCCCCCGGGTGAGAGGCTGTAGCAGTGAGGATCGCCTCGGTGGAAGTGGTTCCCTACGCGCTGCCCTTCCGCGAGCCGTACGTGACGGCGCGCGGCCGGCTCGAGCGGCGTGAGATGGCGCTGCTGCGGCTGCGCTCGGAGGACGGCCTGGCTGGGCTCGGCGAAGCGGTGCCGCTGTCGCTGCGCGGCGGGGCGACGCTCGGCCAGGTGGTCGCCGAGCTGGAGCTCCTCGGGGAGCGAGACGCGCTGGAGGAGTCGACGTTGCGCAGCGCGGCAACTGCACTCTCCCCTCCCGCGCGCTGCGCCGCGCTCACCGCGCTCGCCGACCTGCGCGGCCGCCGGGCGGTGGCCGAGCACGGACAGGGAGAGGGCGCATCCATCCCGCCAGTGCGCTGCAACGCGACGCTCGTCGCCGGAGAGCCAGCCGCGGTGGCGGCCGACGCCGAGCGGTGGGCCGCCGACGGCTTCCGCACCTTCAAGCTGAAGCTGGGCGCGGGCGACGACGTGGCCCAGGTCCGAGCGGTGCGCGAGGCGATCGGGACGGATGCCGCGATCCGCGTCGACGCCAACGGGACCTGGGACCTCGCGACGGCGAAGCGGAGGCTGGCCGAGATCGAGCCATACGACGTCGAGCTGTGCGAGCAGCCGGTGGCTTCGCTGGAGGAGGCTGCGGAGCTGGCTGCTTCGACCGTGATCCCGATCGCGGCGGACGAGAGCGTCGCCAGCCGCGCCGACGCCGAGCGCGCCTTCGATCTCGGTGCCTGCGCGATGACCGGGATCAAGCTGTCCAAGGTCGGCGGGCCGGAGGCGGCCGTCGAGATCGCCGAGGTGCTGCCCGCCTACATGACCAGCGCCCTCGACGGGCCGGTCGGGATCGCCGCCGCGGCGCAGGTCGCGGCGACGCTGAGCGAGGCCGGCGAGCGGCCCGGAACCGGCCTCGCCCACGGCCTGGCGACGCAGCGCCTCTTCGCGTCGACCGTCGCCTCCGTTGGACCGGAGATCCACGGCGACATGCTGCACCTGCCCGAGGGGCCGGGACTCGGCGTCGAGATCGACGAGCAGGCGCTGGAGGCCCACCGCATCTAGCCTGCCGGGGCGTCTTTCTCACGCTATGCGCCAATAACCCGCCCCACGCATGGACCTGACCAACGCCAACACCGCCCTCGCCTCGGCTTTCGTCGAGGAGCTCGCCCGCTGCGGCGTGCGACATGCGGTCGTCTCCCCCGGCTCGCGCTCGACGCCGCTGGCGGTGGCGCTGTGGCGGCAGCCGGAGATCGAGGTGAGCGTGATCGTCGACGAGCGGTCGGCCGGCTTCTTCGCGCTCGGCGCGGCGCAGGCGAGCGGCGCTCCTGTGGCGATCCTCTGCACCTCGGGCACGGCCGCCGCCAACCTCCACCCCGCCGTCTGCGAGGCCGACCTCTCGGCGGTCCCGCTGATCGTCCTGACCGCCGACCGGCCGCCCGAGCTGCGCGCCGTCGGCGCCGGTCAGACGATCGACCAGATCAAGCTCTACGGCTCCTCGGTGCGCTGGTTCTGCGAGGTCGGCACCCACGATGCCGACGACAGCGGCCTGCTCCACTACCGCTCGACCGCCTGCCGCGCGGCTGCCGCGGCGCGCGGCGAGCCGCGTCCCGGTCCCGTGCACCTCAACCTCGCCTGGCGCGAGCCGCTGGCGCCGGTGCCGGTGGACGGCGCCGTGACGGCGACCGATCCGCTCGCGCTCGAGGGGCGCGGCCAGCGGCCGCTGACGGCAGCCACGCCGTACGACGCCGAGCCGTCGCAGTTCCTGCTCGACGAGGTTGCCGGGCACATCTCCGAGTCCCGCTCGGGAGCGATCGTCGCGGGCCGCCAGCTGGATCCGGAGCTGCGCGAGCCGCTGGCCCGCCTCGCCCGAGCCGCCGGCATGCCGATCCTCGCCGAGCCGACCTCGCAACAGCGCTGCGGCCCGCACGACCGCTCGCACGTCGTCACGACCTATGACCTGCTGCTCCGCGACGAGCGGTTCCGCGCAGCCGCCTCGCCGGACTTGGTCCTCCGCTTCGGGGAGATGCCGACGAGCAAGCCCCTGCGCTCCTGGCTGGTCGAGTCCGGCGCCGACCAGATCGTCGTCGACCCGCTCGCGGGCTGGAACGAGCCGACCCGCCGTGCCGCGGCCCTGCTTCGCGCCGACCCGATCGCGCTGGCGGCGGGCTGGGCGGCGCGGCTCGGCGAGGAACGGACGGAGCCCTCTCTATGGCTGGACGCGGAGCGCACGGCGAGGGAGGCCGTGGAGTCGGTGCTGGACGCACTCGACGCGCCGACCGAGCCTGGCCTGCAGCAGTCGCTCGGCGCGGCCTATGCCGACGGGGAGCTCGTCTACACGTCGTCGAGCATGCCGATCCGCGACCAGGAGGCGTTCCTGCCGAGCACCGGTGCCGACGCGCTGCTGCTCAGCAACCGCGGCGCCAACGGCATCGACGGCCTGATCTCGTCCGGGATCGGCGCAGCGCACGCGACCGGGCGCCCGACGACCGTTCTCACCGGCGACCTCGGCCTGCTCCACGACCTCGGGGGCCTGGCCGCGCTGCGCGACGTCTCCACCCCAGTGCGGATCGTCGTGATCGACAACGACGGCGGCGGCATCTTCCACTTCCTCCCCCAGGAGAGCGCCCTGAAGAACGACGAGTTCGAGGCGCTGCTCGGCACGCCGCGCGGAGTCGACGTCGCCAAGGCCGCCGATCTCTTCGATCTCCCCCACCGCCGCGTCGACTCGCTCGACGGGCTCGCCGGCGCTCTCGCCGCCGGCACCGGCCTGATCGAGGTCCCGGTCGACCGGCAGGCCAATGTCGAACTGCATCGGCGCCTCGCCGATCGGGTCAGCGCGGCGATCTCCTAGTAGCAGACGTCGGGCATCACCCGATGTGGTCGTCTTTTGTACCGCATAGCGGTACAAAAGACGACCGCTGCTCTCAGCAGGCGATTCGCCCGGCCTCGCGGCCCGGGCCGGGCTGCCAGGCCGGCACGTAGAAGCCGGTGCCGGGAGCGGACAGCAGCGTGGTCGGGCAGGTGCCGTCGGCGTTGACCTGCATCAGGGTGTCGCCGATCCCGAGGCTGGTCGCTTCGGAGCTGCCGCGCCCGAAGCGCATGTAGGCGAGACGCTCGCCTGAGGGGTCCCAGCTCGCGAAGAACTCGGCGAGCCTGGGGGTGCGGGTGAGGCGGCGGACACCGGTGCCGTCGGCCTCGACGACGTAGAGGTCGGTGTCTTCCCTTGCCCCTTCGCGGATCACGGCGACCTCGGAGCCGTCGGGCGAGTAGATCGGGAAGAGGCCGTCGACGAGCAGGCGCGAGACCGCGCCGGAGCCCACGTTCAGCGCCACCGGTTCGGGTTCGTCGGTGCGGCGGTCGTCCTGGCGCGTCGCCAGCAGCGTCGTGCCGTCCGGCGAGAACGAGGAGGCGAAGTATTCGAGCCCGTTGCGCCATGGCGTGACCTGTCGCGCCGTGCCGGTGGCCAGATCGAGAAGCCAGACCGTCGCCCCCTCGAAGCCGCGGCGCCTGATTTTCCCATTGCGACCCCTGCGCGGCTCGCGCTGCCGCGAGCGGGTGAACGCCAGGCTGCGCCCGTCGGGCGTGAACACCGGTCCGAAGCCGTTGGAGGTTCTCGGAACTCGGTGCAGACCGCTTCCGTCGGCGCCGACGAGGTAGATCGCGAGCCGCTGCCCCTCGTCGCCCCGCCGCCTGCCGACGATTCCGCTGAAGGCGATCTGCCCCCCGTCGGGCGACCACGAGAGGGGCGAGAAGAAATACGGCAGCGGGCGCGAGCGCTCTCCGCCGCCGGCCAAGCGCAGCGGCTGCGCGCCCGTCGGATCGACGGTCAGCAGCTCCAGGCGCAGCGGTTTTGCTTCCAGCCGCACCAGGCCGAGGCGCGGCCCTTCCGGCGCTGCGGCGGTCGCAAGGGCGGTCACGACCAGCATGGCCACCACGACCCCCGCCCCGAGCACCCTCCGGATCACGCGACGCATTCTGACCTATCGAGAGGTCGCTCGGCGCGTCACTCCGCGAGAAGCGGCAGGATCGCGCCCAGCTTGACCTCGGTCTCGGCCAGCTCGGCCTCGGGGTCGGAGCCGGCGACGACACCGACCCCGGCGAAGAGGTGGGCCTCGCGGTCGCGCAGCAGGGCGCTGCGCAGGGCGACGCAGAACTCGCCGTCCTCGGTCGCGTCCATCCAGCCGACCGGGCCGGCGTACCAGCCGCGGTCCATCCGCTCGAGATCGGCGATCGCCGCGGCGGCCCGCACCCAGGGCTCGCCGCCGACCGCGGGGGTCGGGTGCAGCAGGCCGGCCAGCTCGACGGCGGAGTGCGATTCGGCGAGCTGCGCGAGGACCGGCGTCGCCAGGTGCTGGATGTTGGCCACCTTGATCAGCTCCGGCTCCTCGGCGGTCTCGACCCAGACCGCGTGCGGCCGCAGCGTGCGGACGATCCGCTCGGCGACGATTCGCTGCTCGCGCCGGTTCTTGTCGCTGCGCAGCAGCTGCTCGCCGAGGTGGTCGTCGACTGCGGGGTCGGAGCTGCGCCGCGTCGAGCCGGCCAGGGCGACGGTCGAGACCCCGGCTCCGGAGCGGCGCACGAGCAGCTCGGGGCTGGCGCCGAGGAACGCTGCCTGCGGCGTGCCGCAGCAGAAGCAGAAGCACGACGGGAACTGCTCGCGCAGCGCGCCGAAGACCGCCGCCGGGTCGTGGGCCGATGCCGCCTCGACGACTATCTCGCGGGCCAACACCACCTTGCTCAACTCGCCCTCGCCGATCAGCTCGGTTGCGGCGGCAACGGAGTGCTCGAAGTCGCCCGGCGGATGGACGCTGCGGATCTCCGGTCGCCCGGTGGGGTGCGGATCGAGCAGTGGCAGCGGCGCCTCGCGCAGGCCGGCGAGTCGAGCCGCGATCCGACCGGTGCCCGCCGCCGCGTCCTCGCCGGGCGTGACGACGAGGTTGACCGTGATGAACGCCTCCTCCCCGCTCCGGCAGATCGAGAGCTCCGGAAGCGCCATCGAGGCCGGCGCAAACGACGCCCACTGCGGTGCCTCGGCCCCGTAGGAGTCGAAGGCGAAGCCGCCTGTCCATACCGCGCCGGCGCCGGGGGGCAATCCCCTCGGCTCGTCGACGACCGCTCCCTCGCGCAGGCGCAGGCACTCGCGGGCCACGTCCGCGAAGCGCGCCTCGCCACGCGAGGTCGCCTCGTGCGCGATCCCCACCGCACCGATCGCGAACCCGCGGTCGGGCTGCTCCCAGCAGAACCAGCGGTCGCTGGCGAGGCGCGAGGCGAAGACCGCCGCGCAGGGATCGATCCGATCGAACGGGACGGTGGCGGTAACGAGCGCCCGCCGGCCGCGGGCGATGGCGCGCTCGGCGCCGGTGCTCAGGCGCTCGAGGAGAAGCTCAGTCGCCGCCGCGGGCAATGGCGATCTCGCCGGTGCGGACCATCTCGATCAGGCCGTGCGGTCTGATCATCCGCTCGAAGGCCTCGATCTTGTCGGCCGAGCCGGTCACCTCGATCGTCATCGTCCGCCGCGCCACGTCGACGATCTTGGCGCGGAAGATCTCCGCGAACTGGATGATCTCGGCGCGGTTCTCGACCGCGGCGGACACCTTGAACATCGCCATCTCGCGGGCGACGGTCTCCTCCGGCTCCATGTCGCGGATCTTCAGGACGTTGACCAGCTTGTGCAGCTGCTTGATCACCTGGTCGATCGGGTGGACCGCCCCGTCGAGGGTGAGCGTGATCCGCGAGATGCTCGGGTCGTCGGTCGGCCCGACGGCGAGCGTGTCGATGTTGAACCCGCGGCGCGAGAAGAGGCCGGCGGTCCGCGCCAGCACGCCCGGCTTGTTCTCGACCAGGATCGAGAGGATGTGCTTGCGCCCGCTCAGCTGCCCGGGGACGTGCAGGTCCTCGAGTTTGACCAGGTCCGGGGTGCCCGCCTCCATCAGCGCACCGCCTTGGGCGCCTCGACCATGTCGCGCGCCGCTTCGCCGGGCGGGATCATCGGGTAGCAGTTCTCCTCCTGGGCGACGCGGACGTCGAGCAGCACTGGCCCGTCGGTCTCCAGGGCCGAGACCATCGTCTCCTCGAGGTCGGCCGCGTCCTCGCAGCGCATGCCGGTCGCGCCGAACGCCTCGGCCAGCTTGACCCAGTCGGGGCTCGCACCCATCTCGACCGAGCTGTAGCGGCGGTCCCAGAACAGCTCCTGCCACTGGCGGACCATGCCCATGTAGCCGTTGTTCATCAGGAAGACCTTGACCGGGATCCCTTCGGTCACGCAGGTCGCAAGCTCCTGGCAGTTCATGATCAGGCTGCCGTCGCCGGCGAGGCAGACGACCGGGTCGTCGGGACAGGCGACCTTGGCGCCGACCGCCGCCGGGAGGCCGAAGCCCATCGTCCCCAGCCCGCCCGAGTTGATCCACCGGCGCGGCCTCTCGAAGCCGTAGTACTGCGCCGCCCACATCTGGTGCTGGCCGACGTCGGAGGTGACTATCGCATCGCCCTGCGTCGCCCGGTGCATCGCCTCGACCATGAACTGCGGCTTGATCTCGCCGTCCTTGCCGTCCTCGTAGCGCAGCGGGTGCTCGTCCTGCCAGGTCCGCAGCTGCTTCCACCAGGCGTCGAGGCGCGAGCCGTCGGTCTGCAGCGCGCGGTATTCGCGGGTCAGCTCGGGCAGGACCAGCTTCGCGTCGCCGACGATCGGGATGTGCGCGCCGACGTTCTTTGAGATCTCGGCCGGGTCGATGTCGATGTGGATGACTTTCGCGTTGGGCGCGAACTCGGAGAGCTTGCCGGTGATCCGGTCGTCGAAGCGGGCGCCGATCGCGACGATCAGGTCGGCGTTGTCCATCGCCCAGTTGGCGGTAACGGTGCCGTGCATGCCGAGCATGCCGAGCCAGCTCTCGCCCGAGGCCGGGTAGGCGCCGAGCCCCATCAGGGTCGAGGTGAGGGGGAGGCGGTCCGCTGCCGCCAGCTCGCGCAGCTCCTCGGCCGCGTCGGCGTTGACCACGCCGCCGCCGACGTAGAGGATCGGGCGCCGCGCGTTGGCGAGCGCTTTCGCCGCGATCCGCACCTGTTTGATGTTGCCGCCGCTCATCGGCTTGTAGCCGGCGAGCTCGACCGGCTGGGTTCGGGGGGCGTAGTCGATGTCGGCCCGCGAGAGGTCCTGCGGCACGTCGACCAGCACCGGGCCGGGCCGGCCGGTCGAGGCGACGTGGAACGCCTCGTGGACGTACTCGGGGATCTCGCGCGGGTCGGTGACCTGGAAGGAGTGCTTGACGAAGGGCAGGGTCGCGCCGAGGATGTCGGCCTCCTGGAAGCCGTCGGTGCCGATCAGCTCGGTCCGCACCTGGCCGGTCACGAAGACGGTCGGGACCGAGTCCATCATCGCGTCGGCGATCGCCGTGACCAGGTTGGTCGCGCCGGGCCCCGACGTGGCGAAGGCCACGCCGACGCGGCCGGACGCCTTCGCGTAGCCCTCGGCCGCGTGGCCGCCGCCCTGCTCGTGGCGGACCTGGATGTGGCGCAGGCCGGCGTCGACCAGGGCGTCGTAGGTCGGCAGGTTGGCGCCGCCGGGGATGCCGAAGATGTGCTCGACACCCTCGGCCTGGAGGCTCTGCATCAACGCGTCGGCGGCTCTCATCGCAGGCTTGGTCGCTTGGGGCTCATCGGACTCGCGATGGTACCAGCGGCGTTATGCCCGACCAGCAGGCGATTTCGCCGGGTTCCAGCGGGTTCGGGGGTCGATCGAGCTCTCGATCACGTTGCCCTTGTAGCGCTCGATCGCGTGGATCATCGACTCGACCAGCTCCTCGCCGAGCAGGGTCGGCTCGAGGCCGAGGTCGAGCAGCTTGGTGTGGATCGCGTTGTAGTAGTGCTCTTCCTTCTCGACCCGTGGGTTGTCGCAGTGCTGGATCTCGACCGAGTAGCCGAGGTGCTCGGCGGCGCCCTTGACCAGCTCGGCCAGCTCCAGGACCGAGAACTGCTCGGTGAACTGGTTGAAGACGCGGAACTCGCCGGCCTCGGCGGGGTTCTCGACCGCCAGCTCGACGCACTGGAGCGTGTCGCGGATGTTGAGGAAGCCGCGCGTCTGCCCCCCGCTCCCGTACACGGTCAGCGGGTGGCCGATCACAGCCTGAACGCAGAAGCGGTTGAGCACGGTCCCGAACACCTCGTCGTAGTCGAAGCGGGTGATCAGGCGCTCGTCGCAGGCGGTCTCGTCGGTCTCGATCCCGTAGACGACCCCCTGGTTGAGGTCGGTCGCCCGCAGCCCCCACGTGCGGCAGGCGAAGTGGATATTGGTCGAGTCGTGGACCTTCGAGCAGTGGTAGAGCGAGGCCGGCAGCTTCGGGTATGGCAGAACGTCCCTGCGGCCCTTGTGCTCGATCTCGATGTAGCCCTCCTCGATGTCGATGTTGGGCTGGCCGTACTCCCCCATCGTCCCGAGCTTGACCAGGTGGCAGTCGGGCACGTGGTCGCGGATCGCGAAGAGCAGGTTGAGGTTGCCGATCACGTTGCCGTGCTGGGTCTCGACCGCTTGCTCGCGAGAGGCCATCGAGTACGGCGCGGAGGCCTGCTGGCCGTAGTGGACGACTGCGTCGGGGCGCGTCTCCGCGACGACGCCGTCGAGGAACTCGCCGTCCTCGACCGAGCCGGCGAAGCTGCGGATCTCGTGCCCGGAGACCTCGCGCCAAGCCTCGATCCGCCGATCGAGGCCGGGAAGCGGGGTCAGCGAGTCGCCGCCGACGCTCTCGACCCAGCGCCGGCGGATGAAGTTGTCGACGACGGTGACCTCGTGGCCGCGGGCCGAGAAGCGCAGGGCGGTCGGCCAGCCCAGGTACCCGTCGCCCCCGAGGATGAGAACGCGCATAGGTCGCGGCAGGGTAACCGACGGGGGCGACATAGCATCACCGGCTTGAGCCAGATGCAGAGCCGGGTCGAGGGATTCGCGGTGCGCAACGGCGGCCGGGTCGGACTGGCCGCGCTGGTGGCGATCCTGCTGCTCGGGCTCGGCCTGCGCATGGCCGAGGCGTGGGACGGCCGCCCGCCCGTCTACGACGCCGCCGCCTACGCCGAGATCGCCGACAGGCTCGCCGACGGCGACGGCTTCAGCCTCGGGGGGGGCGCCACCCAGCCCGCCAGCAACTACTCCCCCGGCCTCCCGCTGCTCGTCGGCGGCATCTACGAGGTCACGGGCGGCGAGCACGAGCGCTTCGCGCGCGTGCTGCTCGCATTGATCGGATCGCTGGCCGTCCTGTTCACGTATCTGATCGGGAGGCGGCTTTCACGCCCCATGGCAGGATTGATCGGCGCTTTCGCCGTTGCCGTTTATCCCGCCCTCCTCGAGTACCAAGGCATGCTCATGGGCGAGCCACTGGCGGCGACGCTGCTCTCCGGCGCGGTCCTGGCGATCCTCTGGGCATCGGATCGGGGATCGACCGTTCAGCGCGCGGGTCCTGCCGCGGCGGCCCTCCCCCATGTGCTCGGACGCTTCGCGTCCTCCGCTATGGGGGACCCCCGCCACCGCGTCACCCACGCGACGAGGTGGTCGCTCCCGGGCCTGTTGCTCGGAGGGCTGGCGATGGTCCGGCCGGAGTACTTGAGCGTTGCCGTGCTGGTAGCTGCAGTAGTCCTGGCCTGGAGTCGACCTCACTGGCGAGCTGGCTTGGTCAACGCCGCGGCGCTGCTCGCCGGCGTGGCGTTGATCGTCGCTCCGTGGACGGTTCGCAACGCCGTCGTTTTGGATCGGTTCGTGCCCGTCTCGACCGGCGGCGGCCAGGTGCTGTTCGCGGGGAGCTACGTACCGTCCCAAGGCGATCCCGAAAGGGTGGGGCGCGAGGTGCTGGAGCGACATCCGGGCCTGGCGCGCCGGCTGGCCCTGCCACCGGGCGCCTTTTCGTCGGATAGCGACAAGAACGCGCCCATCGACGCTGTGGTTGCGAACCTTCGCCTCGAGCAGATCCTTGCGGCGCTGGCGGCGCAGCGCTATCCGGGCATGGAGACGGACGCGGCGCTGGCGCGGATGGGTCGGGAGCGGCTCTGGGACGACCTGACCGAGCGACCGGTGGAGTACGGCGGGTTCGTGGCGACGAAGGTTTGGCGGGCGTGGTCTCGGGGGCCGCGCGAGGTGATGGAGCAGCCGGGTTGGCGCGCGCTGCACGGGGCGCTGGTCGTCTTCGCGCTCCTCGGCCTGGCCGTGCTGGCGCGCCGTCGCCCACGCGAGGCGTTGCTGCTCGCGACGATCCTCGTCGCCGTCACCGCGATCGTCGCCCTGCTGGTCGCCTCGCCCCGGCGGGTGCTGGTGACCCTGCCGCTGCTGGCGGCGCTGGCCGGGACCGGGGCCGCGTGGGCGGCGACCGCCCTTGGCGAGCGCCGGCCGTGGAGCGACCGACGCTCGCCCGAGACCTCGGGCTAGAGGACCTGATCCTTGTAGGTGACCGCGAAGGTGAGCTTGATGAAGGTCGCCGTGTCGGCGCCGCGGAAGGTGCAGATGTAGCTGACGCGCTGAACGTTGTACGAGCTGACCGTCGGCCGGCAGTAGAAGCTGCGCACCGGACGAGGCTCCTCGACTCTGAGCGCCGTCGCCCTTCGCATCACCTTGATCGCCTGCTCGCAGGTGGCGAAGCGCGCCTGCAGCGGGTCGACGTTGGTCGCGGTCAGCTTGCCGACAATCTTGCTGCCGACGACGTTCGGCGAGGTGGTCTGGCACGTCTTGATCTGCGGCTTTGCGCCAGCGGCCGGGGCGAATGCGAGCGCAGCGCACGCCAGTGCCCAGAGGGCGATCAGTGAAACACGGGGCATGGGAACTCCTTCCGTTCGGTCGGATGGATCGTCGCAGTGCTTCGACACAGGCGATCCGCCACCTTGCCGGGATAGCCTCAGCGGCCGTGAGCGCGATCGGCGACCGGATTCGCAGCCTGCCCGAGCGGCACGGCCGCACGACGCTCCTCCTCCTGGTCCTGATCCTCGTCCTCGGCTTCGGCCTGCGCGCGTACCGGGTGGTCGAGCCGCTCGCGACGCCGGGCGACGATTCCCGCGCCTACTTCGCCCTCTCCAAGGCCCTCTACGAGGAAGGCAGCTACGGCGGTCCGACCTTTCGCGACTCCAGCGACTGGTCGCCGGGCGCGCCGCTGATCTACGCCGGCTCCTTCTACGCGACCGGCGGGGCGAGGGAAGGAACCGCGCGCATCGTCGAGCTCCTCTTCGGGCTTGGCGCAATCGTCATGGCGTACCTGCTTGGCAGACGGATCAACTGCCGCCCCGCGGGATTGCTTGCCGCCTTTGGCGTCGCTGTGTATCCGCCGTTCATCCACTCCACGGGTGCGCTGTTCAGTGAGCCGCCGGCCATGTTCACCTTGCCGGCGGCGGTCTTGGCGTTTCTCTGGGCAGCAGACACGGGACTAACCCCGCAGCGCGCGGGTCCTGCCGCGGCGGCCCTCCCCCATGTGCTCGGACGCCGCTTCGCGTCGCCCTCCGCTATGGGGGGCCCCCGCCACCGCGTCACCCGCGCGACGAGGTGGTTGCTCCCGGGTGTGCTGCTCGGAGCGACGGCGATGATCCGGCCGGAGTACTTGCTGGTAGGTATGGCGTTCGTGGCGCTGGCTGGAATCCGAGCCGCTCAGCAGCGCGGCTGGAGGCCAGGGCTCGTCGCGGGTGCGCTGTTGGCCGTTGGCCTCGTACTGCCGATCATTCCCTGGACGGTGCGCAACGCCGTCGTCCTCGACCGGGTGGTGCCGATCTCCACCGGGGGCGGCAAGGCGCTCTACGTCGGCACCTTCCTGCCCGCCGACGGTGAGTACCAGCGGGTCAAGGCGCTCTTGGTGAAGCGATACCTGAACCGCGACCTGGCACCCGGCTCGGATGCGTTGGACGCGATCGATCCCACCCCCCTCTTCGACCGGGTGGCCGCCCGCTATCCCGACCTGCCGCGCGACGAGGCGCTGGGCAAGGTCGGCAAAGAGAACTTCTACGACTACGTCGAGGAAGACCCGGTCGAGTACGCGGCGATGACCGTGCGCAAGGTCTGGCGGATGTGGAGCGGCGGGATCGGGGAAGCGATGAGCTCGACGCTCGGGGGCGTGGTCCAGGTCCTGATCGCGCTGCTCGGGCTCGCCGGGCTCGGCGTCCTCGCCGGGCGCCGACGCTGGTGGGAGCTCGTCGCGATGGCGACCCCGATCGCGCTCGTCACCGCGGTCGGCGCGGCCTCGCTTGCCGCGCCGCGTCGCAACGAGGCCCTGATGACGCTCGTCTTTCCACTTGCCGGCGCTGCCCTGGCCTGGGCCGGTGCGGCCATATCCTCCAGCCCCCGATGGTCCTCCTCGCAGGCATCTTCCCCTCCGAGCTGACGGCGCTCCGCGCCGGTGGCCTCGTCGTCGCTGCCGGCATCGTCGCCTTCGCGGTGCTGCGTCGGCGCCACCTGCGCAACGTCGACGTCCTGATCCTGCTCGCCAGCGGGCTCGGGCTCGCGATCGTCTCGGGGACGGAGCTGACCGACGCGCTGCTGTCGACCTTCTCCTTCGAGCGCGGCAACGGCGGACGCATCCTCGGCCTCGCCGTCTTCGCGATCTTCGTCCTCTTCCTGATGATCCTGCGGGCGCTCTCGCAGGCGGCCCGCAACGCGAGGCAGCTGTCGGCCGTGCTTGAGGGCCTGGCCTGGGAGTCGTTTCGCCAGGCGGACCTGCCGAAGCGCTTCCGCGGCAAGGTCGCCGTGGTCGTGCCCGCCTACAACGAGGCGGAGAACATCGGCCACGTGCTCGACCGGATGCCGGACGAGGTCTGCGGCGTCCCGACGGCCGTGCTGGTCGTCGACGACGGCTCGCGCGATGGCACCGACGAGGTGGCCGCCAGGCACGGTGCCGCCGTCGCCCGCCACGTCACCAACCGCGGCGGCGGCGCGGCGCTGCGGACCGGCTACCGGCTGATGGTCGACTCGGGCGCCGAGGTCGTGGTGACGCTGGACGCCGACGGCCAGCACCTGCCCTCGGAGATGGAGCGCCTGGTCAAGCCGGTGCTCGACGGAAAGGTCGACGTCGCCCACGGCTCGCGCGTGCTCGGCGAGGCCGACCGCAACCACCTGGCGCGGGAGCTCGGCATCGTCTTCTTCAACCGGCTCGTCTCGGCGATCACCCGCACGCGGGTGACCGACTGCTCGAACGGCTACCGCGCCGTCCGCGCCACCACCCTGCCGCAGCTCGTCCTGCGCCAGGAGCAGTTCCACACCTCCGAGTTCATGATCGAGGCGATCAAGCGCGGCATCCCGGCGAAGGAGATCCCCGTCACGGTCGAGCGCCGCCTGCACGGCCACTCGAAGAAGCCGGCCGTCGTCCGCTACGGCCTCGGCTTCGCTAACGCGATCGTCCGCACCTGGCTGCGCTAAGCGCCGCCTCCGGCGGTGGCCGCGACGGCGACATGCCGGACTCCATCGACGCGATCGAAGAACCCGTCTTCTCCGAAGCGGTACCAGTCGACGTAGTCGCCTCCGACGACGACCACGTAGACGAGGCCCAGGGCGAAGGCCGCCCCGAACACGATCGGACCGGCCGGCACCACGCTGGCACCCGGAGCGAGGAACTTGGCTCCCTTCATCACGCGCCGGACGAACTTCGCCTGCCTTCCGAAGGTGCGCTTCAGCGAATTCAGCTGTCGTATCGCCTCCGCGCCGCCGTTCGCGCTCAGCGCCGCACCTTGCCCTGTGACCCCTTGCCTCGCCTCGCTCGAGATCTCATCGGTCTCCCAGACGAAATCCAGCGCCTCTTCAATCAGACTCCCATCCCTCTCGCGGAGTTCCTTCAGCCAAGCGTCGATTTGGTCCGCGATCGCTTTCGTCATCTTCGTGCCCAGGGCTTTGAGCAGCTTCGAGATCGCCTCGGCGATGAAGTCCATCGCCTTGCGAGCGAGCCTGCCGAGGCGCTCTCCCGCCCAGCCGGCGATACCTTTCACGAGAGGAGCGAGAGCGTCGTTGAGCGGGACGCCGACCGCCATCAAGCCGCTCACGGCCACCTGGCCACATCCGGCGCCGTCCTCCCTGATCGCGGCGATGGCATCCTCGACCGCCTTCTCGACCGCCGCGGGGTCCTCTGAGTCGGCGCCCTCCGCCCTCCCGTTTTCCAGCTTCTCGATCGCCTCCGCGGAGAGGATGGGTGCCGCGTCGGGCATGAGAAACGAGAGCGAACCGGTCTCGTCGTCCTCCGCCGCCGCCAGCTCGTCGACCTCGATGTCAGGGCTGCGGCGTGCGAGGTCCTCGGCAATTCCGGCGTCGATGCTGGCGGCGGCGGCGAGCTGCACCCTCGCCAGCTCTCGTTCGCCGGGGTCGCCGCTCGTCATTCGCTCCGCGGTCACCTCACCGAGGTTTCGCGACCTTTCGAGGGCGCGGTCGAGGACCTCGTCCTCCTCGACGACCACGTCGGTTGCCTCGGCGGTCTCGATCAGGCCACGGATATCACGCTGGTAGATCGCCTCGATCGACTCGCGGTACTCGGCCCATGCATTGCGGTATTGCTCGGTTGCCATAGGTGCCCCTTTTTCATCGGTGTGGTCGCAGCCTAGGCCTCCGATGTCCGGCGGGTCAATCGGAGATCAGATAATCAAATGGTTTCGCAATAAAGGGCGCTACGGGCGCCGCTTCGCCGGCACGAATCTCCGCACCTGGCTGCGCTGACCTTCGAAGAAGGCGCGGAACCTCGCCCTGCCACGAACGCGCACATGGAAGCGTGCGAGGCAACGCCGGTCGAGCCGCCGGTGGCGGAACGGCCGTCCGTTGCGGTTGAGGTAGACGACGCCACCGGCGTTGTCGCCGCAGGGCAGGATCCGGACGAGCAGCCTGACGGTGTGGCGCCGGCGTTGGAGTGCCTGGAGGACGACCAGCAGCCGTGGCTTGGGCGCGACCGCCGCTTGCGGTCCCGGTGGCGGAGACGGAGACGTCGGTCCGAGAACGCAGCCACCGCCGAGATCGCCCTGCAAGCGGGAGACGGTCCCACCCTGGGAGACGACGTAGACCCGACCGCAGGCGTCCTCTCCGAAGGAGACGGGGTCGGCCACGAACAACCCCTCGGAGCGGTCGCCGCCCGCGGGCGCAGTCGCGCCGGACAGGGCGACCGAGCGCAGCTCGCCGACGCAGAAGTCGGCGTACACGTAGCGGCCGTAGAGGTCCACCAGCCCAGGGTCCCGGACGACGTAGCCGCCCGTGATCGAGCAGCCGAAGGCGCCGCCGTCGCCGGGGTCCTCGTGCGGGTAGTCGAAGACCGGGTCGGTGAAGCCGCTCGCTCCGGCGCAGGAGACCGGCGCGCCCGGGTAGGCGATCGAGCCCTCGCGGCAGCTCCAGCCGTAGTTGGCGCCACGCCCGCCGACCGCTCCGGGCGCCGGGCTCGGCACGAAGTCGACCTCCTCGCGTATGCCCTGGCCGACGTCGGCGATCGCCAGGTCGCCGCTCAGGCGGTCGAAGGAGAAGCGCCACGGGTTGCGCAGGCCGTAGCCCCAGATCTCGTCGCGGCCCGCGGCGCCGACGAATGGGCTATCGGCCGGGACGGCGTAGGCGGGCACCTCCCCCGGCCGCGGCTCGATCCGCAGCAGCTTGCCCAGCAGCGAGTCGAGGTCCTGGGCGTTGCCGTCCGGGTCGCCAACCCCTCCCCCGTCTCCGGTCGACAGGTACAGGCGGCCGTCGGGGCCGAGCTGCAGCTGGCCTCCGTAGTGGTTGGCCCGGGTCGAGTGGGGGATCGAGAGGAGCGGCTCGCGCAGCGGCGGCCCGCCGCCCGCGGCCGGCCGGAAGGCGTCCACGTGGAGGTCGCCGAGCGCGCCGCCGGCCGCCGCAGTGCCGGCGTAGGCCGCGTAGAAGCGGCCGCTCGTCGCGAAGTCCGCGGCCGGCGCGATCGAGAGCAGGCCGCGCTCCCCCTCACAGCACTGGACCCACGCTTCGAGATCGGCGACGAGGGTCTGCGTCGTCCCCTCGACCATGACCACCCTGCCCTCCCGCTCGGCCACCAGGAGCCGGTCGGGGTCGCCCGGATCGGAGGTGACGAAGATCGGCTGGTCGAAGCTGCCGACGGGTTCGAGCGTGGCCGCGGCCGCCTGGCTCGACAGGCCGAGGCAGACGACCGTCACGGCCGCCGCCACGAGGCTGGTCCTGCGTCGCCTGCCCACCTTGGCCAGGCTACCCACCGACGCCGCTCAGCTCACACCGGGATGCCGCACCTCCGCCGGGTCCGGCAGATAGAGGTCGGCGCCGCAGCGCGGGCAGACCTGCACATAGAGCTTGACCGCCTTGCCGCAGCGCGGGCACTGCCGTTCGGGTTCGTGCTTCTCGGAGCGGTGGAGGATCACGGCGATCAGGCCGAGCGGCGGCACCACGGTGCCGATCAGCAGCCAGAGCCAGAACGAGCTGCCCTTGCCGCGACCGATGATCGCGGTGGCTAGCCCGAAGAAGAAGGCGATGACGAGGTACTCGAATCCCACGTCGTCATTCTCGCGTCCAGGCGCGGCGGGTGCCCGATCGAGCCCAGCTCGGAGAGGTCGCGGCGGAAGGGCAGGCTGGCCGTCCAGTCGATCACCGCGCGGGCCTTGCGGGCGGCGCCGGGGATCTGACTCATGTGGTAGGTCCGCGCCAGCCACCAGGCGGGGAAGCCGCGGAACGTGCGCTGCCCGATCCGGCCGACAGCCTTGTAGCGGCCGAGGTTGACAAAGGCGGCGTTGCTGCGGTACTCGAACGCCTCGGCGGCGCCGATTCCGAGCTCAGCGGCGATGTTGCGGGCGGCGACGGGTCCTTGGCGCACCGCGTGCTGGGCGGTCGGCGGGGCTATGCCGCCGCGTGGGTCGGGCGCCGCGGCGCAGTCGCCGATCGCCCACACGCCGTCCATGCCGCGCACGCGCAGGTGGTCGTCGACCGGGACGCGGCCGCGCTCGTCGAGCGGCACGCTCAGCTCGCGCAGGCTCGGGTTGGGGGCGACGCCTGCGGTCCAGACGACCGTGCGGGTCGGCAGCGTCTCGCCGGTCGAGAGCCGGGCGCGGTCGGCGCTGACCCCCTCGAGCGTCGTGCCGAGGCGGATGTCGATGCCGCGACCGCGCAGCTCGCGCAGGGCGTAGTCGGCGAGCGCTTCGTCGATCTCAGGCAGGACCCGGTCTGCCGCCTCGACCAGGACCCAGCGCATCCCGTGCAGCCGGGCGCGCGGGTAGCACTCCATCGCGTCGGCGGCGAAGTCCTGCAGCTCGGCCAGCGCCTCGAGCCCGGCGTAGCCGCCGCCGACGAAGACGAAGGTGAGCAGCTCGTCGCGCCGGGCAGGGTCCTCGGCGGCATTCGCGGCCTCCATCGTCTCGACCACGTGGTTGCGCAGCCAGATCGCGTCGGCGAGCGTCTTGAAGCCGATCGCGTGCTCGGCCAGGCCGGGGACGGGCAGGGCGCGCGACACCGAGCCGAGGGCGAGGAGCAGCTGGTCGTAGGGCAGCGTCTCGGTCTCGCCCTCCCTGGTGCGCAGCTCCACCGTGCGGGCGCCGGGATCGTGCCCCACGACCGAGCCGAGCCGCAGGTAGGTGCGGTTGAGGATCTCCCGCAGCGGCGTCACCACGTGCCGCGGCTCGAGCGTGCCGGCGGCCGCCTCGGGCAGAAACGGCGTGTAGAGCAGGAAGTTGACGTCGTTGACCAGCGTCAGCCGGGCCGACTGCCGCGGCATGATCCGCTCCAGCTCCCGCGCCGCCATCGCCCCACCGAATCCACCCCCGGCGATGACGACGTTCCAGGCCATGTCGTCAAGCTAGCACTTTGTGACAAGGCGTTACAAAGTGCCGAGACGCGCGGCAGTGATACTCAGGAAACTGTTATAAATAAAAACATTAGGTACCATACGTGCTCAGGAAGAGAAATGGCCGCTTTACGGCTCAGGTTGACCGGACTGATGTTCGTAGCCCTCCTGCTCGCGGGCGGCTGTGGAGACGACGCCGGGGGCGATGACACGGAGGGCGCGGCTGACGCGACGCCGACGATCACGACCTCATCGCTGACCAAGGCGGAGTTCCTGGCACGCGGTAACGCGATCTGCGCCGACGGCCGACGGCAATTCCTGCCGAGGATGTCCGCTTACATCGAACGCCGATATCCGGACGAGGAAGTCACGCCCGAGATCTTCGCTGACGCCATTCACGTCGTTTTCCTGCCGATGCTCGAAACGCAGATCGAGGAAATCCGCGAACTCGGAGCACCGCGTGGCGACGAGCAGACGATCGAGACCTTCCTCGACACGCTTCAGGCGAAGATCGACGTGATCGAGACCTGGCAGCGGGTTCCTTCCCGGTTCCCGGTCGACCGCGAGTTCCGCCCGGCCGGTGAGCTGGCTCGAGAGTACGGTCTGCTGACCTGCGGCTACGGCGAAGGTCCTACCGCGGGCGCCTGACGGGCGCCCTTCGGCCCGAAGCCTTGATCATCTTGCTCACTTCCTCTCTGATCGTTTCGAGCGGCAGGGAGAACGCGCGCTCGCAGTGACGACTCAGCTAACGGGTGCGAGAGAACCGGGTCAAGGCAGTCAGCGTTAGGTCGATTTGAGCAAAAAAAGGATCGTGTGAAGGGCGAGGATCAGCGCAAATAGCGATCACAGATCGGTGACCGCGCGAACTGACGTGGACGTCGCCTCGTCTATACCGAGTGCTAGCGCTTCTTACAGCCTTTAGCTCGAACCAGCGGCCGCATGCTCTTGCGCCGACCGTTCTGCGCGTCGAGTCGCACGTCGGCGCGACGCCTGGCGCCGCACAGATCCGTCGAGTTGACGATGAGCCCCCTTTTGCCCCCGGCCATGTTGACGACGACTTTTTCGAGCGGGGCGTCGGGGATGCCGGCAAAGGTCGCGCGGATGCCGCCCCTCACCGAGTCGATCCGGGCCGACGCCTCGATGTCGACGATCCCCTTCAGATCGAAGACGAGGTCGGGTAGGTCGTTCGACGAGGAGCGCAGGTAGGCCGCGCCTTCCAGCGGCTGATCGAGCAGGGGCGTGAACGCTCGAACACGGCCGTACACGGAGCCCGGAGGACAGCTCTCAGCGGCGAACTGGACGCGCGTGCACACGGTGCGGATGTGAGCCTGGTCCAGGAAGGCGGATCGCGGCAGGCGGACGACGGCGCGGCTGAGGTTGGCGTCGCCCGCCCGCGGTCGCATCACCGCGCGCAACGCCGGGTGGCCACCGCGACGGGTCCCGCCCCTGAGCCCGAGCGCGAGTCGAGGCTTGAAGGCGAGGCTCGCGCAGTCGGCCGCCTGGAAGCGCTCCGACAGCGCGACCGGCACGTCGTCGGCTGGGTCGAAGACCTCGATGAAGCTGCCGAAGACGGTCGCCCGCAGGCTCAGCTCCCGACAGGACGTCGGGTTCAGGGTGAACCGGGGCCGATCGACATTCACTCGCAGGTCGCGCAGCTTCAGCACGATCCCCTGAAGCACATGCGGGATCGGATCGGAGGCGCTGCCGTCGACTTCCACTTCCCCCGTCTTCCGGTTCAGGTCGAGCGCGACGCGGACGACCACCGTACCGGCATCGAAGGGCCCGGCCACGGCTGGGGTGATCGCCACGACGCTCAACGGCGCACCTCTGTAAGGACCGGCGAGGTAGAGCTTGCCCGGGACGTAGGTGAGCACCGAGCCGACCCCGGCGCCTGCCTCCGTGTGGCCGATCAAAGAGCCGGAGGGGCAGCTGGGCGCTGAGATCTCGTCCCGACCCGCAGTCTTCGCGCGCGCCGCGGCGATCCGCGCCTCCGGGCAACGGGACACGCCGACCAGTCGGGCCAGCAGCCCAGGCGGCAGGATGGCGGCGAAGCGCGTCATATCTTGGTCGCCGTCGCGGCGGGTCAGCCGCATGTGGAAGGGGGAGTGGGTACCGGCGGAGTTGTTGAGGGTGCCAGCTTCCAGGCCGGGGCGGAAGGGCGGTACGCCGCCCTCCGGGCAGGCGCCCCCGCCGGGACCCGAGGAAATCTCGAAGCTCGAGCCGGTGGTCAGCGTCCGGCTCGGATCGGCGTACGGCGTGAACTCGCCGACGACCGTGTGCGAGCCGCAGCTCGGCGGGCTGACCAGCGGCGAGCGAGCGCCCTCGCGGAAGCGCAGACGGAAGCTCGAGAAGGGAAGCTGTGGGATGTCGTCGACGACGGTGCGCAGCTGGCCGGTCCTCGGATCGGGAATGACCCGGGCGGCCTGCTTGACGACGATTCCCAGCTCCGGGGAGCGGAACACCATGTAGAGGGCGATCAATGAGCCGAACGGGTTTTTGAAGGGCTCCGCGACGTGGAGGGCGCCGCGCAGGGTCTGCCCCTCGAGGAGCGGCGTCTGGACCTCGATCGTGCCGATCTTGGAGCCGTTCGGACAACCGGCGCCCGCCGCCGTGTTGAGGCGCTCGCTCTCGTATTGCTCTGAGGTGCAGACCGCCAGGCCCTCGGCCAGGGACGGATTTGCCGTCATGCCCTCCGGCAGCGTGACGACTGCCCTTTCGACGTCGGACTGCGCGATCCCGGTCGGGTCGTTGAGCCCCTCGTCGTCGATCGAAAGGCTGAAGTCCAGGCCGGTCGGGCTCTCAGCCGAGGCGGTGGTCGGCTGCGCGGCGATCCGCGGCGAAAACCCGAGCCGCTCGCAGCCCGTGAACCCGAGCGGGTTCGGTGGATTGGCGTCGTCGTGCGTCAAGGCCGAGCCCCGAATCCAAGTGCCCGGATTGACCCACGAGTCCGCTTCCCAGGCAGTCTCGAGTGGCCCTCCGCACGCTCGCGGCAGGGTCAGGAACGGGCTGGCGGCGATGTCGGCTGGACAGGCGGCCCCGGAACTTCCGGCGCATTGACCTCGTTCTTCGTCGTGAGCCGGCTCGGCAGGATTTCCCCAGACGGTCAACTCAGCTCCATAGAACGGCACCGGCTGGGCGATATTGGTCGAGCGGGCTACGATCCTGTACGGCGCGGATTCGGTCAGACCCACCTCGACCGTGACCGGCACCGAGATCGCCCAGAAGCCGAGTTTGGCCGCAACCCCAGGAGGCGGTTCCAAGTTGTAGACCGCCACAGAAACGTGACTGCCCGGCGTTGGGATCTCCAGGTCGGTGATGCCTAACGCCGACGAGTCCGGGCAGGCGCTGCCGGCCCGAGCCAGGAAGTCGAGCGTCGTGCAGCGGGGCACCGCGGTGGGATTGCCCGCCAAGCCCTCGATCTGCTCGATGTCGAGGTCCTTGATCGCCTCGGCCGGGATCTCGCCCAGGGTTTCGTCGATCGTCGTCTTCACCTCGAAACTGGTGGTCATGGCGAAGGGGTGCGAACCAGCCTGGCTGATACTTGCACCGGAGGCATCGGTGAAGGTCACGTCAAAGTTCTCGAGGCCGAATTCAGCCTGCGCCGGAGAGGCCCCGACGAGTGCGACGACGACCATGACGACTGGAAGCAGGCAGAGGAGTCGTTCTCTCATCTACGCCTCTTCCCGACTGCCGCCCGGCAGCGCTTTGCCTGGATGCCGAGACGCTTCGCCTGTTTGCGTAATTTCTCCGCACGGCGGCGCATAGCCTCGGCGCGGCGCGCGTCCGCTGCGCGAGCGTCTTTGGTCAGCCGGTTGGCGCGCCTGCGGAGCAGCTTGGCGCGCCGCGCCGGCGCCTCGCAGTTGCGCTGCGCCGCGACGTTGCCGGGACCCCTGAACGTGGAGCTGTTGGCATTGGGCGCGGGGGGGGTTGCAGGGGCGGCCTGACAGGCATCGCCTTCGCACGGAACCGGCGGCGGCGCAGGCGGCGGATAGCCGCCCCCGACTCGGGCGTCATAGACGTCGATCAAGCCATAATCCTGGGATACGAGGCTTGCCTCGGTCGTGAAGAACACATCGTTACCGCTGGGGCTCGCGTCGGCAAATCGCGAGTCGCCGGCGCTCGTGCCTGAGGAGATCAGCGACAGGCAGCCGCCATTCGACTCGAAATGGTTGGGGCTGTTCGCCCGGCAACTACCCGTACCGGCCGCCTCCCACTGGTAAACGTCCATCTTGCCGTTGGTGTCCCGTGGCAGCAGCGAGTCGAAGCTCTCGAAGTAAACGCGGCGGCCGTCCTCGGAGAGGACTCGCTGCGGGTGGAAGCCGCTCTGCTTGCCGGGGATCTGCGCCGCCGTCCAGCCTCCCACAACCGGACCCACTTCCCGCCCTCGAGGACGCGCTCCCGACGGGTTGCAGGAAAGACACGTCAGCTCGCCGCTCGCTGCGGCGTAGCGATAAACCTCGCGGTCCCGATTGCCTGAAACCGCATCGATGTTGTCATAGCCGGTCAGGCTCCCGCGCGACACGAAAACCAAGACCTCGCCGTCGGGACTGACTCGGGCCGCGCGCAGGAACGGCGATGCCGCGATAGGCGTCCCCCCGAGCAGGGCGGCGTCCGGCTCGACCAGGGTCGCAACCAGATTGAAGGCTCCCCCATCGGTCGCGTCATAGAGATAGAGGTTCGGCTCGCCAGCCGCGGCACCTGGAGCCAGCACCTGGCTGGAGACGAAATAGACCCGGGCGCCGTCCGCGCTCGCTCCGGCGAAACCCCGGAAACCGGCCGCGATAGTGCTTCGCGTCCCGGCGTCGACGTCGAACGCCCGTAGCTCGCCGCTCTCGCTGAAGAGCGCCTTCGAACCGTCGACCGCCGCCGCCCAGAACGTAGCCGCCGTTCCCTGGGAGATCCTCTTCGTCGTTTCGCCGTCGATCCGCACGAACAGGGTGCCGGGTTCGCCGGTGTTGCCGACGGAGGCGCTCCAGAAGATCCGGGAACCGTCCTGCGAGACCGCCCCGCTGAGGTTTTCGTCGTAGTAGGAGACGCCGCTGCCGCTGCCGACGGAGTTCTGCTGCGCGCTCGCGTTTCCGTTCGTCAGAACGCTCACCAGTCGTAGCTTGCCCCCGTCGAAGTACTCGTACAGCTGCCAATTGCTGCCTTCGCCGGCTTTGCCGGGCCGAGGCGCCGGCCCTTCGTCGACCGGCAATTGGTCGTTGGCGCGAAAGACGGCACGGCTTCCGTCCGACGAGAGGCCCTGAAGGACGGGCTCGTATGGCACGGGTTCGTCCCCGAAGGCTGGGGCGTTGGGCGGTTTGGCTCGCGTCAGCGCTTCGTAGGTGCCGGCTGCGTTGTCGCGCCGGTAGAGGTTCCAGTAGCCCTCCGCTCCAGGCGGATCGCCCAATGGGGGATCGGCATCGTGCCAGAGCCAGGCACTGCTGAGATCGTCGGAGAACGCCTTGAACGGATTTGAGAGCGATCGAATCTCGACCATGCCGGGTTTGATGTTGGTCTGCCGCGGCGGCGAGATCGAGTGGCTACGCCAGCCGTCGACCGGATCGCGCCGGGCCAGATACTGATTGACGAAGGGTGCGCTCTCGGGATTGGCGAAGCTGCGCTCCGAGGAATAGGTGAAGGACGACCCGTCCACAGCGCTCTGGTAGTAGGAGCCCGGAGTGCTCAAGACCAGCGTCACCGGCGCGATGATGTTGCCATTGTTTTTATCGAGAGGCGAGACGAGCTCATACGCTCGGCAGTCCGGCAGGTCCGCCGATGCGCCGATACGGAACTCCGGGTTGGTGCATCCATCGCTCCCTGAATCGAGATCTGCGGGAAACGTCCGCAGCATACGTTCGGGACCGATGAAGACCCCGAAGAAGTTTTCGACCACGAGCCGATAGCGATACGCGGTGTCAGGCTCGAGCCCGAGAAGCGCCGTACTGCGCGAAGTCTCGCCTTCACCGGAGCCGAAGTCGATCGCGCCCGCTCCCAGGTCCACCCTGGGCGCCTTCCGAGCGCTCGCAAAGCCGGAGGTTCCATGAGTCTCTTCGTCCACGTATTCGAAGTAGCCGCTGGTCGGCAGCGAACGCGGATCGATCGTCGCGTGGACGCGGGCCTCCGTGCTGCCCACGTCCGACGACCACGCGTCGCCGAGCTGGGCCGGCCCCAGCGTGACGAATTCGGCTCTGGGCCCGATCGCCTCTCCGTCGGCGTTCCGGGCTATGGCGCGGAAACGATAAGCGGTTTCCGGTTTCAGGCAACCCGCCGCGCCCGGGTCCTGCGAATCGCAGCGGATCTCTACCTGTGCCACGTGCAGTTTGAAGTCGGCCACGCCCGCCAGATCCTCTTCTGGAGTAGTGGAAGCGCTGTCAAAGCAATGGTCCGAACCGAGCTCTTCGATGTCCTTTTCACAGATGGCGGTCTCGACGTACTGAAAGCGGACTTTGGTCGGCTTCCCCTCGGGATTGACGTGAGCGTTGAGCGTCGCCCGCACGCTGCCAACCGGATCAGCTTTCAGCAGTTTCGGGTCTGGCGGGATCTCCGGTCCGGGCGGAGGAAAGGCTATGTGCAGGACCCTTCTCAACCCCTGAAAGGCTCTTTCCGCCGCGAAGATGTCGCCGGTGACGCTGCTGAATGGAGCCAAAGCGACCGCTTCGGTCTGCAACGTCCCGTTGCCGTAGAACGTGCGGATCGGTTTTTGGTCGGAGCCGTACTCATACACCGCCGTGGTCGCCCCAAGGCTCCCGTCCGGGAAGGTGGGGCTGACGTCGCCAACGAACAGGTTGTCAGCCGGATCGACGGCCAGAGTCCGGATGCTGAGGGACTCGTGGAACGCGGCGACCGGCACACCAGACGAATCGTACTTTCGCACTGCCCCCGTGCCGCCCGCAATTGCGACGTAGAAGGCCCCGGTCGAGTCCACGGCGAATGCCTGAATCTGCCCGAACGGCGCATCCGCGAGCGGCACAGCTTCGATCGGTTCGCCCGCCGGGTTGAACTTCTGCACGCGCTTGCTGAATTCATCTCCGCCTGTCGCCTGCGTGTCCGCGACATGCACTATCCCGCCCGGCCCCAGCGCCAGCTGCACCGCTTCGTTCAGCTGACCCGTGCCGGTTCCTCTCACCCCGGAGCCGCAGACGTCGCCCGACCCGGCGATGCAGAGATTTCGCTGCGCCGCCGGAGCCCCTTCCTCCACCGCCGTCTTATTGACATCGCCACCGGCCATCCAGACGAATTCGCCGCTGGGCGTCAGCTTCTGGACACGGTTGTTGCCCGCCTCGAGCACGTAGAGCGAGTGAAACGAGGCACTGCTCGGATCGCTGTCGATCGCGACACCGGCGAGCCCACTGAACTCGCCGGGGCCCGAGCCCGGCGACCCCAGGGAGCCGACGAACGCGCCCGCGGTGGTGAAGACATCGATTTGGGTGTCACCCCGATCGGCGACGTAGAGGCGTTCCGCGGAGGCGTCGACGGCAAGCCTCCAGGGTTCTTTGCATTGCCCCGGACCACCATCGGGCGTGCACACGACCAGATCTGCCGAGGCTGCGACCGCGCAGATCAGCGCCGCGACGGCTGCCGCGACTCCCAAGCCGATGATTTTAAGCGCGCGCACTCGGTTACTTAACGTCTTTCCCCTTTCCCTGCACCCCGAGTCTTCCCCTACTCGTCGAGCGCTGCGCCGACTATAGGGAACTGCATAAGTCGTGTCAAGGAACAGTAGAGGCGGAGTCGGAAACTTTTCCGACTCCGCCTCACCAGGGCTTGCCCGGCATCTCTCAAAGCGAGAGGTGCCCTGCTTGCAAGCTCAGCCGACGTGGACTGGCTGGGTGCCCGTCACTGTAGTGGGAGCGATATGGTAGATAGCGTTACTTGACGGAACTGTGTTACCACCCGGACAGAACGAACCGTGTTCTTCCTTGGTGATTCCTTCAACTGCGCCCTCAAGGATGATGGCTTCTGTGTTGGCCTCATTTGTGATTGTGATCGTGCCTTTGTTTACCTGCGGGGGAACTGTGATTGTGCAGACAGTGGACAAATGGCCTGATCCCAGGTAGGCATGGACTTCGATGACTTTACCTTTGGGGCAAACGACATCGACTGTCGAGCTGTAGTGAGTGGTTCCAGGAACTGTTGTGAGATGGTGAAGTGTATATTTGCATCCGTTGACTGTAACTGTGGCTGGCTGGCTTCCGGCTGTACAGTGGCCAGTGTAGGTCGGTGCAACTTCTACGTGATTCGTGGCTCCTTTTATCGTCGCTGCGAATGTGCTTTCGGTGCACGTGATACTGGAGCCGCCCGATGTGAAGATGTGGCCAGCGGATTTACCGTGCAGTTGGTTCGGATAGACGTTGTTGGTCGATGTCAGCGTCGGATTTTCGACCCCCTGCGCCGTGCCGAGCATGCCGAAGGCGCTGACCGCCAGCAGGGCGCCGAGCGCGGTTAGCGCGAGGCCAAGGGCTTTGATCTTCTTGCTCATCTCTCTCTTCCTTTGCTATTAGCTGAGGGCGCAGGGCCGCAACGCGACCGTGCGCCGTTTGTAGTCCGCTCAGCTGTAGCGGCCCTGAGAGGATCGATCAAGAAAAACGCAGCATTTCGTCGCGGCACGACGTCATCCCAGTGGGTTTCCCCGCAAATCACGTGAATGTGCCGACGTCCACGCAACCTTGCGTCGATGTCGATTTGCGTGTGAGAGGGCTATGCGCCCAGCTTTTCGCGGATCAGCCGGTTGACCTCGCCCCCGTCGGCGCGGCCCTTGGTCTCCTTCATCACGGCGCCGACGATCGCGCCGATCGCCTTGCCGTTGCCGGCGCGGATCTGCTCGGCGGCCTCGGGGTTGGCCTCGACCGCGGCGGCGACGATCGCCTCCAGCTCGCCGCTGTCGGAGATCTGGGCCAGGCCCTCGCGCTCGACGATCGCCTCCGGGTCGCCGCCCTCGGCGACGAGGGTCGCGAGCACCTGCTTGCCGCTGCCGTGGGAGATCTTCTTGGCCTGGACCATGCCGACCAGGGCCGCGAGCGCGGCGGGCTCGACCTTCGAGTCGGCAGCCCCCTCTCCCCGTCCTGGCGCAGCGCCGCGGCCAGCTCTCCCGTCACCCAGTTGGCGACGACGCGCGGCTCGATCTCACCGGCGGCGGCCGCAGTCCGCTCGAAGTAGGCGGCGGTCTCCGGGTCGGCGGCGAGCAGTACAGCCGTCTCGTCGCTCAGCCCCATCTGCTCGCGATAGCGCTCCATCCGCGCCTCGGGCAGCTCCGGCAGCGACTCGCGCGCCTCGCGCAGCATCTCCTCGGTCGGCGCCAGCGGCACCAGGTCCGGCTCGGGGAGGTAGCGATAGTCGTGCGCCTCCTCCTTCGAGCGCAGCGGGGTCAGCGAGCCGTCTTCGGGGTGGAAGTGGAGCGTCTCCTGGACCACCGTCCCCCCCGCCCCGATCAGTTCGCGCTGGCGGGCCAGCTCCGCCTCGATCCCGCGTTCGAGGAAGCGGAAGCTGTTCATGTTCTTCAGCTCGGTCTTGGTGCCGAGCCGCTCGCTGCCGGCCGGCCGGACCGAGACATTGGCGTCGACCCGCAGGCTGCCCTCCTCCATGTTGACGTCGGAGACGTCGAGCTGGCGGACGGTCGTGCGCAGCAGCCGCGCCCAGGCGGCCGCCTCGGCGGCGCTGCGCAGGTCGGGCTCGGTGACGATCTCGACCAGCGGCGTGCCGCCGCGGTTGAAGTCGACCATCGAGGCGCCGGAGCCGTGGATCCGCCCCGATCCGCCGAGATGGATCATCTTCGCGGCGTCCTCCTCGAGGTGGGCGCGGTGGATGCGTACGTCGCCGAGCCGGCCGGCGCCGGCAAGCGGCACGTCGTACTGGCTGATCTGGTACGCCTTTGGGTTGTCGGGATAGAAGTAGTTCTTGCGGTGGAAGATCGAGCGGGGGGCGACCTCGCACTCCAGCGCGGCGGCGATCCTCAGCGCGTAGCGGATCGCCTCCTCGTTGGGGACCGGCAGGACGCCCGGATGGGCGAGGCAGACCGGGCAGGTGTGGACGTTCGGCTCGTCGCCGAAGGACAGCTCGCAGCCGCAGAACATCTTCGTCCGGGTCGAGAGCTGGACGTGGATCTCCAGCCCGATCACGGCCTCGAGCTCAGCCATCGGCCGCACCCCCCGGCTTCGCGTCGAAGCGGATCGCCCGCTCCAGCGCATGGGCCGCCTCGAGCAGGCGCTGCTCGGCGAAGGCCGGCGCGGCGATCTGGAAGCCGACGGGAAGCTGCGGGCCGCCGCCCTCGGGCTCGGCGAGCCCGGCCGGGATCGAGATCGCCGGGATGCCGGCGAGGCTCATCGGCACGGTGAAGAAGTCGTTCATGTACATCGCCAGCGGGTCGTCGGTCTTCTCGCCGAGCCGGAAGGCGACCGAGGGGGAGGTCGGCGTGACGACGAAGTCGAACTGCGAGAAGGCGGAGCAGTAGTCCTCGGCGATCTTGGTACGGACCTTCTGCGCGCGGCCGTAGTAGGCCTCGTAGTAACCGGACGAGAGCGCGTAGGTGCCGAGCATGATCCGCCGCTTCACCTCGTCGCCGAAGCCCTCGGCTCGCGTCGTCTCGTACATCTCGATCAGCTCCCGCGCCTCGCCGGCCCGCATGCCGTAGCGGACGCCGTCGTAGCGGGCGAGGTTCGCCGATGCCTCGGCCGGGGCGAGCACGTAGTAGGCGGAGATGCCGTGCTCGGCATGCGGCAGGCCGATCTCGGCGACCTCGCCGCCCAGCTCCTCGATCCGCGCCAGCGTCCGCTCGAACACCTCGCGCACGCCGGGCTCGATCGCGTCGTGGGCCAGCTCGGCGGGGACCGCGAAGCGCAGGCCGTTCAGGTCCTCGCGACCGGGCGCCTCGACGCCGCCCTCGATCCCGACCGAGGTCGAGTCGCAGGGGTCGCGGCCCTGCATGGCGCTCAGCAGCAGCGCCGCGTCGGTTACGTCCCGGGTCAGCGGCCCGCACTGGTCGAGCGAGGAGGCGAAGGCGATCATCCCGAAGCGCGAGATCGCCCCGTAGGTCGGCTTCAGCCCGACGATCCCGCACAGAGCCGCCGGCTGGCGGATCGAGCCGCCGGTGTCGGTCCCGATCGCGCAGGGCGCCAGGCCGCCGCCGACCACCGCCGCGGAGCCGCCCGAGGAGCCGCCCGGGACGCGCTCGCGGTCCCAGGGATTGCGGACCGGCCCGTAGGCCGAATTCTCGTTCGACGACCCCATCGCGAACTCGTCCATGTTGGTCTTGCCGAGCACGTCGGCCCCGGCCTCGCGCAGCCGCCGCACGGCGGTCGCGGTGTAGAGCGGCCTGTGGCCTTCGAGGATCCGCGAGCCGGCGGTCGTCTCGACTCCCTCGGTGCAGAAGAGGTCCTTGACCGCGACCGGGATGCCGGCCAGCGGGCCCTCGCCGCTCCCGTCGCCGTCCTCGCCGCGCCACAGGTAGGCGTTCAGCTCGTCGGTCGCAGCCGCCTCGCGCCAGGCCCCGAGGTACTCCTCGCGGGAGACCTCCCCGGCGCGGATCTTCGCCGCCGCCTCGGCGACGGTCAGGTCGAGCAGCCCAGCCATCACTCGGCCTGCGGCGAGGGCACCCGGAAGGCGCCGTCGGCGGGGTCGGGCGCCTGGGCGAGCACCGCGTCCTTGTCCCAGCTCGGCCGCGGCTCGTCCGCGCGAAGCACGTTCTCCAGCTCGACCACGTGCGAGGTCGGCTCGACGTCGTCCAGGTCGAGCTCGCCGATCCGGTCGACGTGCTCCAGGATCCCCGAGAGCTCACCCGCCATCCGCTCCACGTCCGCGTCGGAAAGACGCAGGCGCGCCAGCTTGGCGACGTGCAGAACCTGATCCCGCTCGATCACGGGCCCGATTCTAGGTCGCGCCGCCCTAGGGCGCGTAGCCTCCCCGGCAGCGAAACCGAATCTGGAGGAAGCGATGATCGGAAAGCTGGACTTCGTCGGAATCCCGTCGCAGGACGCAGAGCGCTCGCGCGCCTTCTACGTCGAGACGCTTGGGCTGCGGCCGGACGAGCATGCTCGCTTCGAGCTCTGGGTCGGCGACACCTGCTTCGCGATCTGGGAGCCGGGCCGGTTCGGAATGGAGTTCGAGCCGCAGCGGAACGCGCATCCCGCCCTGCACGTCGACGACGTCGCCGCCGCCCGGTCGGAGTTGGAGGCGAAGGGGGTCGAGTTCCTCGGCGAGACGCTCGACACCGGCGTCTGCCACATGGCCTTCTTCCGCGACCCGGACGGCAACGACCTGATGCTGCACCACCGCTACGCGCCGTGAGAGGACGTGCCTGAGGTTAACCGCCTCTATGGAGGGTTAACCCTCAGGATCGCCCCGCTCCGGGAGCTTCCTGGCTGGGTAGCCAGCTAGAGTGCCGCGGCATGCGGGGCGAGAAGGCAGAGCAGTTCGTCGTACTCAGCGTGCGGCTGATGGCGCTCGGCTTCGCGGGCGTCGGCATTCTGTTCGTCGCGTTTCCGAGCTTCTTCGTCGAGGGGACGGACGACCGCCTCTGGCTGGCGCTCGCCTTCGCCTACATGGTGGTCATCACCGGCCTCAGCCTGGTCGCGCAGGCGGACGTGGTGCGCTACCGCCCGCTGCTGCTCGTCCTCGTCGCCGGCAAGACGGCCTCTTCGCTTGGATCGCTCGCCTACTTCCTCCTCGACGACGACAGCTTCTTCCTGCTGCTCAACTTCCTAGTCGACGGCTTCCTCGCGCTTGCCGCTCTGTGGCTGTGGTCGCTGGCGGGACGGGTCGAACGCTTGCCGGCTCCGGGCTGACAGCGCACGCCGGGGCTCTCGGCCGCCGAGCAGCGCACCCTCAGCGCGATCTGCGAGGCGATGGCGCCCGCCGTCGACGGCTTGCCGGCGGCGGAGCGTGAGGTCGCCGTGGCTCAGCCGGTCGGGAAGCTGCTCGCCGCCCTCTCGCCGCGCACGCTGAGGCAGATCCGCCTCGGCCTGCTCGCCTTCGAGTGGCTGCCGTTCCCGTGGCGCTTCAGCCGCCTCGACGCCGCCGCCCGCGAGGACTTCCTGCGCCAAATGGAGCGCTCCCGCTTCGGCCTCCACCACCAGCTACTGCTGATGGCGAAGACGTTCACGACGCTCGGCTACGCGATCGACCCCAGGGTCGAGGTCCGGGTCGGGATGGAGACGAGCTGCCGGCTCGACGACGGGACGGTGCCCCAGCCGTCCGGCTCGCTCGGCGACACCCGCCCCGCGGGCGAGGCGGAGGAATGCGACGTGGCGATCGTCGGCTCCGGCGCGGGCGGTGCCGCGGCGGCCGCGGTCCTCGCCGAAGCGGGGCTCGACGTGCTGGTGCTGGAGGCGGGCCAGAGCTACAACCGCGACAGCTACCCGAGCGACCCGCTGGAGGCGATCGCCTCGCTCTACCGCGACGGCGGGCTGACGATCGCCGAGGGCCGGCCGCCGATCCCGGTGCCGGTGGCGCGGACGGTCGGCGGGACGACGGTGATCAACTCGGGCACCTGCTTCCGCGCACCGGACCCGGTGCTCTCGCACTGGCGCGAGCGCTACGGGGTCGAGTGGGCAGAGGAGCTGGCGCCGGACTTCGCCGAGTCGGAGGAGTTCCTGCGGGTGACGCCGCTCGACCCGGAGCGGATGGGGCGAAACGGTCAGCTAGCGATGGAGGGAGCGGCGGCGATCGGCGCGGGCGGGGGGCCGATCTCACGCAATGCCGGCAACTGCGTCCAGTGCAGCTCCTGCCCGTACGGCTGCCGGATCGACGCCAAGCGGGCGATGCACGTCAGCTACCTGCCGCGCGCCGTCGCCGCCGGGGCGCGCGTCCGCACCGGCGTCGAGGCCCGGCGCGTGCTGGTCGAGGACGGCCGCGCCGCCGGCGTGCGCTGCGTCGCCACGCCCTCCGGGGGCCGCGACGGCGGCGCCCGCCCCTACACCGTGCGCGCCCGCCGGGCGACGATCGTCGCCGGCGGCGCCTTCGGCACGCCCGAGCTGCTGCTCCGCTCCGGCCTCGGCGGCGGCCAGGTCGGGCGAAACCTCCACGTCCACCCCGCCTGCTGGGTCGGGGCGCGCTACGAGGAGGAGGTGCGCGGCTGGGAGGGCGTAATGCAGAGCTACTACGTCGACGAGTGGGAGCCGCAGCGAATCCTGCTCGAGGCGACGTTCACGCCGCTGCCCTTCGGCGGCGCCTGGCTGCTGGGCTCGGGCCGCGAGCACCAAGAAGCGATCCTCGGCTTCGGCCACGTCGGCTCGATCGGCGTCCAGCTCGCGGACGAGTCGGAGGGCCGCGTCGGCCTCGCCGGCGACGGATCGCTGCGCGTCAAGTACCGGCTCACCGACGACGACGCCCGCCGCCTCACCTTCGGGATCGCGCGGGCGGCCGAAGTCCATTTCGCCGCCGGGGCGAGCGAGGTCTATCCGAACATCGGCCGGGCCTCCGTCCTGCGCCCGCGCGACCTCGCCGAGTTCGAGTCGACCGCCTTCAGCCCCGCCGAGCTGCGGCTCGAGGCGTTCCACCCGATGGGGACGGCCCGGATCGCGGCCGACCCGCGCCAGGGCGTCTGCGCCGCCGACGGCTCGGTCAACGGCATCGCCGGCCTCTACGTCGCCGACGCCTCGCTTTTCCCGACGGCCGTCTGGGTCAACCCGATGATGACCATCTTGGCCTTTGCGAAGCGTGTGGCCAGCGGGCTCATATCTGCGTAGGACGTTGTCCTCGGTCGGCTGACTGCGGGTCACGCACTTGATGTGCGCTCCCCTTGTCAGCCTCCCTGCGTCCTAGCCCTACTTTGATCTGAGCCCGCTGGGATCGCTTTCAGGTTCCGGGGGGTGGTGGCGGAGGCGGCTGCTGGCCCGAGGCCGGAGGGGGCGGGGGCTGCTGGCCTGCGGGAGGCGGAGGCGGTGGGCCGCCGGCTGGCGGCTGACCGGCCGGAGGCTGGCTGCCGGTGGGTTCGGTGGAACCCGGGCCGGAACCGCTCGAAAGGCGGTCGCCGACGTCGCCGAAGGTCATCCCTTCCTCGCGCATCGCGCTGTAGCCGCCGTAGGCGATGCCGGCCGCCGAGATGAGACTGAGGAAGATGCCGAGCTTCAGCGTCGTGTCGACCTCGACCCCTTCGAAGCCTCCGGTGCCGCCGCCCGGCGGGTCGATGATCCGGTAGAGGATCAGCAGCACGGCGAGGGCGCCGAGGGCGGCGACGATCGCGTTGAGCGAGATCGGCGGCTCGAGATCGGCATCGGTGAGGCGCACAACCGCGACGCCGATCGCGGCGACGATCGCGAGCATCAGGAAGAGCGGGATCACGTCGAGCCAGTCCCAGGCGTTGCCATCGCCCCCGCCGACGTCGCCGGAGAAGCCGGGCACGCCCGAAACCTCGACGCCGAACCAACTGAAGAACATGAATATGAAGAGGAGCACCGCGGAAACCGCTGCGATCTTCTCTCCCGTGCTCAGCTTGTCAGCTTCCATCTGCACATCCCTCCGGGGAAGTAGGGGTCGGAGCGACACTACACCCGCGTTCGGGCGGCACTCAAGGTATTGACGAGCAGCATGGCGATCGTCATCGGGCCGACCCCGCCGGGGACCGGCGTCAGCGCCGCGGCAACCTCGGAGACCGGCTCGAAATCGACGTCCCCGCAGAGCCCGTCGTCGGTGCGGTTCATCCCGACGTCGATCACGGTCGCCCCCGGCTTGACGGCGTCGGCGCCAAGCAGGCGGGGCACCCCGACCGCGGCGACGAGCACGTCCGCCCGGCGGCACGTCGCCGCCAGGTCGCGGGTGCGCGAGTGGCAGACGGTCACGGTCGCGTTTGCGCCGAGCAGCAGCCGCGCGACCGGCACGCCGACCAGCTTCGAGCGCCCTACGACGACCGCCTCGGCGCCCTCCAGCTCGACGCCCTCGTGGCGCAGCAGCTCCATCACCCCGGCCGGCGTGCAGGGCACGAGGCCGGGCATCCCGTGCGCGAGCAGCCCGGCGTTGGTCGGCGTCAGGCCATCGACATCCTTGCCCGGGTCGATCGCGGCGACGATCGCGTCGGGGTCGATCTGCTCGGGCAGGGGCAGCTGGACGAGGATGCCGTCGACGTCCTCCTGCGCGCCGAGCCGGCGGACCAGCTCGAGGAGCTCGCCCTCGGTCGTCTCCGCCGCCAGCTCGTGGTGCACCGAGCGGATGCCCGCCTCCGCGCAGGCCTTGTGCTTGTTGGCGATGTAGATCTGGGAGGCGGGGTCCTCGCCGACGATGACCGTCGCGAGCGCCGGCACACGGCCGGACTGCGCCTCGAGCTCGGCGACCTCGCCACGCACGCGCTCGCGGACCGCCGCGGCGACCGCCTTGCCGTCGATCGTCCGCGCCGCCACCGCGCTCACCGCTTGCGGATCGGCGCGTAGTCGGCCATCAGCTTGCGCTCCGAGCCGTCGCTCGCGAAGCGGACGACGACCACGCCGCCCGGCTCCACCGCGGTGACGACCCCCTCGCCGAAGCTGGCGTGGACGACGTCGTCGCCGGTCGTCAGGGCGAGCGCCGGGCCGGGGTCGACCGGCGCCACCGCGGTCCCCTCCCCCGCGGAGGCGCCGCCCCAGGTCATTCCGCCGCTCGGAGCGTTGGAGTGGCGCTCGGTCAGCTCGGCCGGGAGCTCGTCGACGAAGCGGGACGGGAGGTTGCGCTCGGAGCGACCGAAGAGGCGCCGCTCGCGAGTCCAGGTCATGTAGAGGCGGCGGCGCGCCCGCGTGATGCCGACGTAGCAGAGGCGGCGCTCCTCCTCCTCGCCGCCCTCTTCGAGCGCGCGGAGGTGCGGGAAGGCGCCGTCCTCGCAGCCGACGACGAACACGGTGTCGTACTCGAGGCCCTTGGCGTTGTGCAGCGTCATCAGCGTGACCAGGGACTCCTCCTCCTGGATCGAGTCCTGGTCGCTGTAGAGGGAGATCTGCTGGAGGAACTCGTCGAGCGGGGAGACCTCTCCCTCCCCCTCCAGCTCGCGGTTGACGTCGAACTCGGCCGCGACGCCGACGAGCTCCTCGAGGTTCTCCGCGCGCCCCTCCGCCTCGATCGTGCGCTCGGCCGCCAGCGCCTCCAGGTAGCCGGTCTCGTGCAGCGTCGCCTCGAGTAGCGTCGCGACCGGCGCGGAGTCCGCCCGCGCCCGCAGCCCCTCCATCGTCTCGTGGAAGCGCGAGACCGCCTTGATCGCCGCCGCGCCGAGGCCCGGCACCTCCTCGGCCCGGCCGGCCACCTCCCAGATCGGCAGCCCCGTCGTGTTGGCGTGGGAGAGGAGGCGGCCCTGGCTGGTGTTGCCGATCCCGCGGCGCGGGGAGTTGACGATGCGCGCGAAGGAGACCTGATCGGAGGGGTTGATCAGCAGGCTGAGGTAGGCGACCGCGTCCTTGATCTCGGCCCGCTCGTAGAACTTCGTCCCGCCGATCACCTGGTAGGGCAGCTCGAAGCGGACCAGCGTGTCCTCGAGCACCCGGCTCATCGCGTTGGTCCGGTAGAAGACGGCGACGTCGTCGCGCCGCAGGTTCTCCTCCTCGCCCAGCCGCTCGATCTCCGCCGCGACCCAGCGCGCCTCCTCGTGCTCGTCGGAGAGCTCGGAGAGCTGCAGCGGCTCGCCGCCGGCCAGCTCGGTCCAGAGCCGCTTCGGCCGCCGCTCCCGGTTGCGCTCGACCACCGCGTTCGCGGCCGACAGAATGGTCTGCGTCGAGCGGTAGTTCTGCTCGAGCTTGACCACCGCGGCCTCGGGAAAGTCCCGCTCGAAGTCGAGGATGTTGCGGATGTCCGCGTGGCGGAACCCGTAGATCGAGTTATGGGTGACCAGGCCGTTGGCGACGAAGTTGTGCGTTCCCTCGACGTTGATGTCGTACACCGGACGGTCCAGCGTCACCTTCTCGACCGACTCGACCCAGTCGTAGCCGCCGTCTTCGGCGAAGACCGTCATGCCGGGCCGCACCGATCCCGCCGGAATGCATGGCAGGGAGTTGCCGACGATTCGGCCGCTCTGCTTCTCGCCGAAGCGCCCGTAGAAGCAGACGTCGACATCGAGGGCGGAGCTGATGTCGCCGGCCAGCCGCACTGCCTCCCCGAAGTCCTTCAGCACCGTCTCGAATCGCCATGAGTCGGACCCCGCCTTGGCCTCTCTGGTGCTGAGCCCGATCCCATCGAGGGCAGCGCGTCCCTGCGGATCGCGTCCGGCGAGGGCGACGCGATGCATCGGGGTATCTCCCCGTCGCTCCGCGCAGAGAGTCACCCTGAGGACGCGCCGGCGGCCCTCTGAAGTCGCCGCGAGATGGTGTGGATGCTGGAAGCTCAGACCCTCCTCTTCGAGCAGGTGGTGCCCTCCGGCGTCTGAGTCGACCGTCGAGAACACGCCGTCGATCAGATCCTGATTCCCGATCAAGCTCTGCGGCGTGACGCCGAGGCGATAGCCGGCGAAATGCATGTGCTCCGGCGTGCTCACGAGACACCTGCCCGAATGCGTCCTGATCGCGATGCCCTTCTTCTCCCAGGCCTTGAAGACACCGGTGACGGCGGCGGGACGGAAGTCGGCGCTGCCGTGGCAGGACATCACCCTGTCGCCCTCGGAGAGCCGCTCGATCGGCTTCTGCGATCCATCCGCCATCGTGATCAGAGTGCCCTCGACGAGGCACTGATCCTCGTCGCCAACGACCATCAAATTGCCGTGCTCGGAGGTGAGTAGCTGCAGCAGGCGGTACTGGGCGTGGTTGGTGTCCTGGTACTCGTCGACGAGGACGTGGCGGAAGGTGCGGCGCCAGCGCTCGCGGACCTCCTCGAACAGCTCCAGCGCGTTGACGGTGCGGACGAGCAGGTCGTCGAAGTCCATCGCGTTGGCCTCGAGCATCCGCTTCTCGTAGAGCGCGTAGACCTCAGCGGCGGTTTCCTCGAAGACGCTGCCCTGCCTCTCGGCATAGGCCGCGGCGTCGACGAGCTGGTTCTTGGCGCCGGAGATCTGCGAGCGGATCGAGCGCGGCGGATAGCGCTTCGGGTCGACGTGCAGCTCCTCCATGCAGCGTTTGAGCATCCGCAGCGAGTCCGACTCGTCGTAGATCGTGAAGCTGCGCGAGTAGCCGAGCCGCTCGGCGTCGGCGCGCAGCATCCGCGCGCAGGCCGAGTGGAAGGTCGTCACCCACATCGCTCGCGCCGAGCGGCCCACCAGGGTCTCGACCCGCTCGCGCATCTCGGTCGCGGCTTTGTTGGTGAAGGTGATCGCGAGGATCTCGCCGGGTCGCGCCGCGCCGGTGGCGAGCAGATAGGCGATCCGGTGGGTCAGAACACGCGTCTTGCCGGACCCCGCCCCGGCCAGGACGAGCAGCGGGCCCTCGCCGTGGCGGACCGCCTCGCGCTGGGGCTCGTTCAGGTCGGCGAGCAGCCGCTCGGCGCGGTCGGCACCCGGTTCGGTCGGGGCGCCCGCCGAGGCATCGACGAGCTCCGGCGAGGTCTCCTGTTCGGCGTCCTGAAGCATCGCTTCGAGCATAAAGAGACCGGCGGCGGGCCTCGCCTGGCGCGTTCTTCCCGTTATGCGGGAATAAGGCGCCAGCTAGCCGCCGGCCGAGGAGCGGCCGGTGCGGGGCCGCAGCTCCGCCTCGTCGCCAGCCTCCGGCTCGCCGCCGTCGAGCTGGGCGATCCGCTCCTCGAGCCGCCCGATCCGCTCGGAGAGCGACTTGATCGCGTCCGCGATCGGGTCGGGCAGATGGATCCAGTCGGCGTCCGGTCCTTCGACCCGCTGCCCTTCGATCTTCACAGGGTGGCCCGGATTGCCGACCACGGTCGAGCCGGGCGGGACGTCCTCGACGACGACCGTGTTGGCGCCAATCTTCGCGCCGTCCGCAACCGAGATCGGGCCGAGCAGCTTGGCGCCCGAGCCGACCGTGACCTTGCTCCCGAGCGTCGGGTGGCGCTTGCCGCGCTGGAATCCGGTGCCGCCGAGCGTGACCCCCTGATAGAGGGTGACGCAGCTGCCGATTTCGGCCGTCTCGCCGATCACCACGCCGGAGCCGTGGTCGATGAACAGCTCGGGGCCGATCTTCGCGGCCGGGTGGATCTCGACGCCGGTTATCGCGCGGGTCAGGTAGGCGATCGCGCCCGGGATCACGGGCACCCCGGCGCCATACAGCGCGTGGGCGACGCGGTGGGCCAGCAGCGCCTGCACCCCCGCCCAGCTGGTCAGGATCTCGAAGGTCGAGACGCCCTGAGCGGCGGGGTCGCGCTCGCGTGCCGCCTTGACGTCGGCTTTGACCTCACAGGAGACGCGGCGCAGGGCGCTCATGGTGCGAAGAAGGGTAGGGACATGTAGCGCTCGCCCGAGTCGCAGACGACCGTAACCACCCGCTTGCCGGCCAGCTCCGGGCGGGTGGCCACCTCCAGCGCCGCCCTGATGTTCGCCCCCGCCGAGATGCCGGCGAGGATGCCCTCGCGCTGCGCCGCCAGCCGTGCCGTCTCCAGCGCGTCCTCGTCGGAGACGGCGATCGTCTCGTCGATCACCGAGCGGTCGAGCACCTCGGGGACGAAGCCGGCGCCGATCCCCTGGATCTTGTGCGGGCCGGGCGCGCCCCCGGAGAGGACCGGCGAGGCGGCCGGCTCGACCGCGACCACGAGCGTGTCGGGGCTGCGCTCGCGCAGCACGCCCCCCACGCCGGTGATCGTCCCGCCGGTGCCGACCCCGGCGACGAAGGCACCGATCTCGCCGCCGGTGTCGCGCCAGATCTCCTCCGCAGTCGTGCGGCGGTGGACGTCCGGATTGGCGGGGTTGGAGAACTGGTGCGGCATGAACCCCTTGCGCTGCTCGCGGATCTCCTCGGCCAGCGCCACCGCCTCCCCCATCCCGCCCAGCGACGGCGTCTCGCGCACCTCGGCGCCATAGGCGCGCAGCAGCTTCGCCCGCTCGCGGCTCATCCCCTCCGGCAGGGTGAGGATCAGCTCGTAGCCGCGCGCCGCGCAGACCATCGCCAGCGCGATCCCGGTGTTGCCGCTGGTCGGCTCGACGATCACCGACTTGCCGGGCTCGATCAGCCCCTCCTCCTCGGCGGCGTCGATCATCGCCACCCCGATCCGGTCCTTCACCGACCCGCCGGGGTTGAAGTACTCCAGCTTCGCGCAGACCTCGGCGCCCAGCCCCTCGCCGAGCCGCCACAACGCCACCAGCGGCGTGTCTCCGACGACCGCCGACGCCTCCGGCCCGATCCTCATCAGATGACGTACATCCCGGCGGCCGGGACGCGAAGTCGCTTGTCAAAACGGCTTGCCGTCATGGTGCGCCAGCTATGCGCCAGTCAGCGCCCCACCAGCCGCGCGGGCGACTTCCTCGTCGAGCTCGTGCTGGGCGCTGAGATAGGCGTCGAGCAGGCTCGCATCCTCGGCCTCGGAGCCGAGCATCAGGCCCCCGTAGCGGTCCAAGGTGATCGAGATATTGGCGTGGCCCATGAAGCTCTGCAACGCCTTCGCGTTGACTCCGGCGGCGATCATCAGCGAGGCGAAAGTGTGGCTGCACTCGTGCAGCCTAATGCGCGCCATCCCGGCAGCCTCCCAGACCCGGTCCGCTCGCTTGGTCAAAGCGGCTGCGCCGAACGGGCTTGCGCCAGAGGCAGAGCCTATTTCCCACAACAGGGCGCCGAGGCGCAAAACTGCCCCCCCCCCGCCATATGCGCAAACAGTTGTTTATCTGCGCGAGGGGCAGCTTATGTCGTCATCATGACTAACCCAACACGGGCATAGGCGACACCTCCGGTGGAGACAGCGACGGAACCTACTCAGAGGCCACGAGATGTCGTTAGAGGCGATAGGAGAGGGTGTCGAGGGAGTCCTTAAGTTCGGTGGCCACCCCCGCGTCCGAATCCGTGCTCATCCCAAATTGCGTCCATATCAGTTGCCGGGTCGTCAAGTGCTTGCCGCATCTGGGTGAACGCGTTGTCTGAGTACTGGATCACCTTGAGTCCTCCGAAATGGAACTCGTGAACGCAATCGGGCTCATCGTCGATTCCAAGGTGCCGCCTCAGCGCGGTCGCTTTCGGGCTGGTGAGGTCGAGCTTCTTGGCTAGCTCGGTCGCAGTCCAGTGAAATTTTTTCTGTAGATCGACCTCGCGAACAGCCGCAGAGTCTGCGGGGTCATCGGCCGACAAGAAATGAACTGGGGCGCCTTTCTTCTTGGTGAAGTGAACGGTCACGGTTGGGCCGTCGGATTGAATCTCGGCTGCCACCGTCGTCAGTCGCGGAAAGACCTCGGCCAAGTTCTTGCCTTCTTTCATGCCCTTCTCCACGCGGTTCACGTCGCGCTCGCTGACTTTCACATCCTCAGCCGCATGCCCTTCCATGGCGAGCATGCTCCTAATCAAGGATCTCGCCTCGGCCCTTCGGCGCTTCCCCGTCTGGAGCAGATCGGCAATCTGGGTGTACTGGCGGTCTATCAGGACATCGAAGTCTTCAAGTGGCTGGCTCGTTATGGGTAGGGCACGAGGGGGAAGGTGGTCCGCAAGACGTTCATCGAAAGCACTCTGCATGACCTTGTCCAGCACGCCTACCGCCGCCCGGGCGTGAAGAAAAAGCAGCTCCTCGCTCATGTCCCCGAGCCAGTGCTGCTCGTCGTCACGAAGGCTGTCGACCGTCCGGAGAACGCCAAGGTCGCTCGTGTCGAGCTTTAGGTGCTCGGCGGCAAGGTTGAGGCAACGGTCGAAGCCGAGCGATCGGCCAAAATTTTTGTCGAAGACCTTGATTCGCTGATCGGTCAGACCTGCCTTGAGCATCATCTCGGCTGCGTGCTGGAGATGGAGCAGAACCGCCGTCTGACGGCCGTCGTCATCGGTCGAATTGAAGGCCGAAATGGCCCGTTTCAGGGACGAAATGGCCTTTCGCTGAAGTTGACTACTGATGCGCCTCATGCGTTGGAAGGCTAGGCGGCGGATCGGGTCGATTTTTCGCACCCCGCCTCCAATCCGTTCTAGGTCATCTAGGGATCGAGCGGCGCTCCATGCTCTCCGAATATCCGAAGCGGAGGAATCCGGGACGCCAAGGCGAATCTCGGGGGGACACCCCCCGAACCCCCCGAGGGGAAGGGCTGCTGATTCCCGGAGGAAAAGAGGCCAACGGCTGACCCGAGGCGCACTGCCCCCGTTGTCACGGGAAGCAGTGCGACACAGCGGTATTCCCGCCGGAACGAGAGGTATCCGTGTGCCGTCGGCGTCGGATTCGGGCGTGTCCAGGTCCAGCTTTACCACGCTGCGTCTTGCGACGCATCATCCGACCTGCCCTGGCCTAAGCCACTGGGACGGTCGCAAGATCTGGAAGGAAAAACCGGCCCCTTTAACGGGCTAAGCTGGGATCGCCGGGCGAGCTATGTGGATGCCGGTGACTTCCCAGGTCAGGAGACCCCAACAGTATCGGGATCAGGTCGGACGGTCCCGCCGCTGTCAGCGCAAAGGCCGAAGCTGACTTAGCGGCGTCGCAATCGGTGGATGAAAAGCCGCAAACGCCACCGCGAGGCGAGGACCCGCCTCCACAGGCGATCCCGAAGTCGTGGATGGTATTCCCCCTGCCAATGGTTGGCTGACCACGAGGGGTCCATCGGCAGCCGCGACAGCTTCTCCCAGGGCAGATCGGGTGCTCTGCCGGAACTCAGGTACAACTCGGTTCTCTGCCTTAAGACCTCCCGCATAGCCGCCTTATCGGTTGCATGGCCCTGGATCACGTACTCGGCATTGCCAGCCATCAGCTTGGCCAGCTCGTCAGCCCGGGGCTGCCAATACCCAGCGCTGTCCTCGAGACAGCCGAAGGCCGTAAGCAGCGCTTCCGCGTCAGGGGTCCGCACACCAAGGAGCCGTCCTAGCTCTGCGGCGTCCCACCCCTCCTCCCTCCACAGAAGCGCCGTGAGCTTGTACGGCAGGCCCGCATTCGCCTCCCATTGCTTCGACTTCTCCTCAGCAACCTTCGTTGCACGTCGTCCGACGCCCACGAGCCTGAGAAGCCTCTGAGCGGCCTCGTAAGCACCATAGCCCGTGGCTACGTGCTCGATTACCTCCCACAGAAGCGGAAGGCCCTCGATGAACATCGGAAAGTCGGCGACGACCCCATCTCCCATGCCGCCCATCCGGACGAAATAGAGACGGGTCGGATCGCCCCTGATAGCTCCCGCTTCAGTCGCGCGGAGTAGCTCGCGGTAAAGCTCGCTTCCCCAGTCGTAGGTCCATCGAACGCGGCCCTCGCCATCCACAAGCGGCAAATCGCTCCAAAGCTGTAGGCGATGGCCCTCTCTGTGGAGACCTAGGTAGACCGGTAGATACGCCTCCTCGACGTACGCCTCCGGCTCCGTATCCTTGTATGGACCCATTTGGTCCAACTGGGCGCCGGCACGGCGAAGCAGATCGCCTAAAGGCTCGTCGTCCTCAGCCTCCACCAAGACTTTCAGCCGATCCTCCCAGGGCCGGTCAAAGTCGGCGAGCGTCGCAAGTCGGCGCTCTGGGGGCACATTCGGATCGCCCGCCTCTGCAACGGTCACTACATGCCGCATAAGAACGCCTTTTACCTGATCTGCGCCTGGTCCACTCGACCACGGATGAGGGCTGAGTGCGCCATCGGTGCGCCAGTCGTGTGCCAGTCAGACCGGAGATAACCGGATTCAGCCGAACGGCGGACCGCTTGAACAAGCGGAATGCCGCTGCCGGTGCGCCCCGCCCTAGATGAAGTACATACCCGAGTCGGCCTCTTCGAGCTCGCGGCGGGCGACTTCGGCGATCGTGGTCTGGCCGAAGACCTTGCGCAGGGCGGTGACGCCCTCGGCCCAGATGCCGCCGGCCTCGTCGGCCTCCTGACCGACCTTGCCGTCGAGGGTCTGGACGACCTCCAGGACGGCGATCTCGTCGGCGGGGCGGGCCAGGGTGTAGCCGCCTTTCATCCCGCGGTGGCTGGTCAGCAGGCCGCCGCGGCGCAGGGTCGAGAACAGCTGCTCGAGGAACTGCTCGGGGATCCGCCGCCGCTCGGCCAGCTCCTTGATCGGCACGGGACGGTCGCCGGAGCGGGCCAGCTCCGCCATCGCGACGACGGCGTAGCGGGACTTCGAGGTGATCGAGATCACGACAGCCTTTCTACCGCACGGCGCGGACTTGGCCCGGTATAGGATCGGTCCTTGGGCTCCGAGCGCCCCCAATGCCTCGTGGTCGACCCCCAGCCGCTGGTCAGGCTTGGCGTGCGCGACGCACTGCGCGACGACTTCGACATCCACGAGAGCCACAGCCGCGAGGACGCAGTCGGCCTGATCCGCGACGTCGGCAGCTTCGACGTGGCGATCGTCGACCTGCGCCGCTGGGCGGACGCCCACGGACCGCTGGACGGCAACGAAGCGATCCGTGCGCTGCGCAGGAGCGAGCCCTCGCTCGGCATCGTCGCCCACGGCGAGCGGGCCGAGCGCCACATCGCCAGCGCCGCCCTGCAGGCGGGGGCGATGGCCTACGTCTCGCGCACGGCGGCGGCCGAGGCGCTGCGCGAAGCGGTCCAGGCGGCGCTCGCGCACGAGCGCTTCGTCGACCCGGCCGTGCCCCCCACCGGGAGCCGCGGCAAGCTGACCCGGCGTCAGCGGCAGATCCTGCAGCTGCTCGCCGACGGCGAGTCGATGACCTTCGCGGCCCGTGAGCTCGGCCTCAGCGAGGAAACCGTCAAGACCCACACCAAGAACGCGGTGGCCCGCCTCGGCGCCCGCAACAGGGCGCACGCCGTTGCCATCGCCCTGCGCGAGTCGCTGATCGAGTAGCCGGCGCGGCCGGGCCGCTAGATCCAGCCGCGGTCGCGGGCGGTGAGGACCGCCTGCGCCCGGTCGACGGCGCCGATCTTGCCGTAGACGTTGTGCAGGTGGGTCCGGATCGTCGAGACCGAGAGCTGCATCTCGCCGGCGATCTGCTTGTAGACCATGCCCTCGGAGAGGTGGCGCAGCACGTCCAGCTCCCGCGCCGAGAGCGGACACGGCTCGCGCACGCGCTGGGTGTCCTGGCGCGAGTAGGGAAGCTCGTAGAGCAGCTCGCGCAGCGGCTCGGTGCCGAGGCCGCAGCGCTTGGCCATCGCCCGCAGCCGCTCCGGCGTCACCGCCTCGCCCTGCGAGTAGTGGGCGACCATGTCGGCGGTCGCGACCACCGCCGCCAGCCCGTCGGCGTCCTCGGCGTGGTGGCGCTCGATCGCCACGGCGATCCGCTGCGGCAGGTTCCAGCGCCGTGCCAGCACGCCCCCGACCAGGGCGTGGTCGATGCCGAGCTGGTCGCGTTCCTCGCGCAGCCGCTGCTCGGGCGTGAGCGATGCGGCGTCGAAGTAGGTCCGCCTGCCGGGGTGCAGCTTGGAGACGACGAGGCGACCGACGTCGTGCAGCAGCGCCGCCACGACGAGCTCGTCGCGTTCGGCCCAGCCGATCGTGCGGCCGATCCGCTCGGCGGCCTGCTGGGTGGCGAGGGCGTGGACGCGGAACTGCTCCGGCCGCAGCTCCCAGCCCCCGTTCGGCTCGAAGAAGTCGAAGACGGGCGAGGTGCCGGCGATCGCGAGCACGCCCGACGGCTTGAGCGCTTCCACGGCGGCGGGCACACTGGCGACCTCGCCGCGGTGGCCGCCTGCACGGTTGGCGAAGCGGAGCACCGCGATGGTCAGGGCGACGTCCGCCTCGACCGCCTCGACCAGGTCGCCGATGGGCGCCGTCTCCGCCGTGGCGGCCCGCATCACGCGGGCCCGGGACTCGATCAGGGCGGGGAACTTCTCGACCGCCTCGAAGGCAGCCGCGAGGCGTGCGCCGGGTGCGGCGGGCGTGCCGCCGCCTTTGCTGTGCAGGGCGTCGGCCTTCGGCACCTTTCCGTTTCGTTTTTTGGTCGAGGACATGAGGGGACTTGCTCCGCCCACGTCATCGGCACGAGAGGACGCACGGTTTAGCGTCCGCCTCCCAACTATTAGGTGTTTATGCAGTGAGGCGCACGATCGCGGCATCCACTCGCCGCAGAGACTCCTCGCGCCCCAGCGCCGCCAGCGACTCGAAGATGCCCGGCGAGACCGTCCCACCGGTGATCGCGACGCGGATCGGCTGGTAAACCTTGCCCGGCTTGAGGCCCAACCGCTCGGGCAGCGGCGTCAGCGCCGCCTCGACCGCGGAGGCGTCGAATCCGTCCGCCTCGGCGAGGGCGTCGCGGGCCGCGCGCAGCAGCTCGCCGACCCCGTCCCCCATCACCTTGCGCCAGGCCTTCTCGTCCTCGACCGGCGGCTCGAAAAGGAAGCGGATCAGCGGCCAGACCTCGGCCAGCGTCTGCGCTTTCTCCTGGACGATCTCGCAGGCCGCGCGCAGGCGCTCGTCCGGCTCGCGGCCCAGGTGGCGCGCGACCGCCGTCGTGTACTCGTCGAGCGGCATCTCGCGCATGTAGCGGCCGTTCATCCAGCGCAGCTTCTTCTCGTCGAAGACCGCGGCCGCCTTGCCGACGTCCTCGATCCGGAAGCGCGCGATCAGGTCGGCGGTAGAGATCAGCGTCGCGTCGTCGTCCGCGCCCCAGCCGAGCAGCGCCAGGTAGTTGCGCACCGCCTCCGGCAGGTAGCCGGCCTCGCGCAGCTCCTGCACCGAGGCGGCGCCGTGGCGCTTGGAGAGCTTGCGGCCGTCGGGGCCGTGCAGCAGCGGCAAGTGGGCGTAGCGCGGCGGCTCGTGCCCGAGCGCGCGCAGGACGAGCAGCTGCTTCGGCGTGTTGGAGAGGTGGTCGTCGCCGCGCACGACGTCGGTGATCCCCATCTCCGCGTCGTCCACGGCGACCGCGAAGTTGTAGAGGACCGAGCCGTCCCCGCGGGCGATCACGAAGTCGTCGTAGCTGCGGTTGGGGAAGCGGACCGGCCCGTGGATCAGATCCTCCACCACGGTCTCGCCCTCGTCGGGGACGCGCAGCCTGATCGCCGCGCCGGGCTCCTCGCTCGGCTCGCCCCGGTAGCCCCGGTCGGCACCGTGCTCGGCCTTCCACGCCTCGACGTCCTTCGCCGTCGCGGTATCGCGGTAGGCGGCGCTGGAATCGAGCAGCCGCCGCAGCGCGGCCTCGTGGCGCTCGGCGCGCGAGGCCTGCGAGACCGGGCCCTCGTCCCAGTCCAGCTCCAGCCAGCGCAGCGCGTCGAGGATCTGCTCGACGTTCTCGGCGGTGGAGCGCTCGCGGTCGGTGTCCTCGATCCGCAGGACCAGCGCCCCGCCGGTCCGGCGGGCGGCGAGCCAGTTGTAGAGTGCCGTCCTCGCGCCGCCGATGTGCAGCACGCCGGTTGGCGAAGGAGCGAACCTCAGTCGGATAGGAGAGTCGGCGGACACGATGCTGATCGGCGCGCATGTTTCCACCTCGGGCGGACTGGCGACCGCGATCGGGCGCGGCACCGAGCGCGGCTGCGCGTCGATCCAGATCTTCAACCAGAGCCCACGCATGTGGCGACCGACCCGCTACGGGCCCGACGACTTCGCCGCCTTCCGCGAGGCGATGGCCGAATCCCCGGTCGAAGCGGTCGTGATCCACGCCGTCTACCTGATCAACTGCGCGACGAAAGACAAGGAGCTGCGCAAAAAATCGCTGGACTCCCTCGTCCACGCGCTGCGCATCGGCGACGGGATCGGCTCCGCCGGCGTCGTCCTCCACCCCGGCGCCCAGAAAGGCGAGCCGCACGGCCCCTCGATGAAGCGCGCCGCCAAGGTGATCGCCGCGGCGCTGGCGGAAAGCGAGAGCTGCCCGCTGCTACTCGAGCAGACCGCCGGACACAAAGGCCTGCTCGGCCGCGACTTCGACGAGACCGCCCAGCTGATCGAGCTGGCCGGCGGCGGCGAGCGGCTCGGCCTCTGCCTCGACTCCTGCCACCTCTTCGTGCAGGGATACGACATCACGGACGCCGCCCACCTCTCCGCCGTCCTCGACGAAGCCGACGAGAAGGTCGGCCTGGACCGCCTCCGCTGCGTCCACGTCAACGACGCCGCGGCCCCCCTCGGCTCCTGCCGCGACCGCCACGCCAACGTCGGCACCGGCGAGATGGGCAAGAAGGGCCTCGCCGCCTTCCTCTCCGAGCCCCGCTTCGAGGGCCTGCCGGCGACGCTGGAGACGCCCGGCCCGGAGAAGAAGGGCGCGGACCGCAAGGAAGTGCAGATGGCGAAGCGACTACGCGGGAGCGGCTTGAAAACGCGCGGTTCTGACTAACCGGTCAAAGGCGGCTAGCCAGGTCGCCAGGTGCAACGGCAGTCACTCCAGCTTGAGTGGCCCGCGTGATCAGCTTTCGATCACAGGTGACCACGACCGCGCCCATACTGCTTGCGAGTGCTACATAAGCTGCGTCATACGCAGTCAAGCCGTGAGCTAGCGCTATTAGAAACGCTGCCGAGACAAGTCTCCCGTCCATTGGATAAAGGCTTAAGTCTTCGAGATTCGACAGATCGTCGATCGCAGAGACGGCGTCCTTAGGGCCTAGATCTCCTCGAGACACTCGCTTCCACAACGCATTGGCCGCCTCAATCAACAGAAGGTCAGGGGCGTGAAGTCGAGCACCGGCAGCACTGGCAGCGATTAGTGCTTCCCGCGCTGGAACGGAAGCAGACTCGTCCACATACAGCGCCACAACGACGCTTGCGTCGACTACTACTGAGGTCATCGCTTGCTAGCGCTCTCGATCCTCGCGAATAAGGTCAGCCGCGCTAGGGCTCGCTGGCCCCGCGGGATGCCGAATGCGAATCTGATCCGCGTCACGCAAGAACTTCTGTAAGGAGATTTTCGGGGATGCAGAGAGCGGAGCATCTTGAAAAGGCACTTTGGCGGCCACGTCGTTGCCGAGGTAAGGAACAAGGACGAACTCGACGAGCTCGGGTCCCAACTCCTCCAATTTGTCTGCCTCGTCATGGCTGATTCGTTGAAAAAGAATCCACAAGATCCCCCCGGCAAGCGACTCCCTGAGCGTTGGGGGTAGGTCGGAAATCCGCTCCCGGGGGAGGCCAATGCGATCTGGATCTAAGAACGGCGTAAAGCGACTCACCATGACGTTTTCGAAATGAGATATGGCCGCGGCCGTGGAGCTGAGGACCTCGACGATGCAGAGACGAGCGTAATTGGGTCTTGCGGCGAGAAACCGAAGCATCGACGTAACCCCTGCGTTGACGGCATGGGGCCAATCATCGGCTTCATCGGAAGCTCTTTCGATCGCCTTCTGAAGGTCACACGTAATAGTCTCGTACGCGGCTAGAAAGCAGTCCTCCTTGCCAGCAAAGTACTCATAGAAAACATGTCGCGATACACCTGAGCGACTAAGAATCTCCGAGACAGTGGTGCGCTGATACCCCCTTTCGGCTACCGCCTCGGCGAGTGCGTCGATGAGTTTTTTAGCATCGGGGCCCTCTACCGAGGCACTCGACGCGATCAGCGGTGATCGTGAGGCCATTGCCTGACGATAGCTAGCGAGGACGAATAAGTCCCTGTTCGCGCTACGAGAAGTGACGCCTGCTGCTTCAAACTTGCAACGTTGGCCCTATTTGATCTGCATGCCGGAGATCGCGCGGGAGATGACGAGGCGCTGGATCTCTGAGGTGCCCTCGAAGATCGTGTAGATCTTCGCGTCGCGGTGCATGCGCTCGACGGGGTACTCGCGGGTGTAGCCGTTGCCGCCGAGGATCTGGATCGCGCGCTCGGTCGACCAGACGGCGACCTCGCCGGCCTTCAGCTTCGACATCGAGCCCTCGGCGTTCTCGAACTTGTGGCCGCTGCGGCCCATCCAGGCGGCGCGCCAGACGAGCAGGCGGGCCGCGTCGATCTCCATCTTCATGTCGGCGAGCGCGAAGGCGATCGCCTGGTTCTCGATGATCGGCCGACCGAACTGCTCGCGCTCTTTCGCGTAGTCGAGCGAGTACTCGTAGGCGGCGCGGGCGATGCCGACCGCCTGGGCGCCGACGGTCGGGCGGCTCGCCTCGAAGGTCTGCATCGCGGCCTGCGATTTGGCGCTCTTGCCCTCGCGGACGCGCGCAAGCCGTTCGTCGAGCTTCTCTTTGCCGCCGAGCAGGCAGGAGCCGGGGATCCGGCAGTCGTCGAGATGGACGTCGGCGGTGTGCGAGGCGCGCAGGCCGTGCTTCTTGACCTTGGCGCCCTGCTCGCAGCCCTTGGTCCCGGGCGGGATCACGAAGGCGGCGTGGCCGCGCGAGCGAAGCTCCCGGTCGACCGAGGCGATCACGACGTGGACGTTGGCGATGCCGCCGTTGGTCGCCCAGGCCTTCTGGCCGTTGAGCACCCACTCGTCGGTCGCCTCGTCGTACTTGGCCGTGGTCCGGATCGCCGAGACGTCGGAGCCCGCGTCCGGCTCCGAAGCGCAGAAAGCGCCCACCTTGGGGTCGTCGGCGTCGCCGAAGCACTGCGGGATCCACTCGCCCATCTGCTCCGGGGTCCCCTGCCCGAAGATCGCGGCGACCGCGAGCGAGGTACCCATGATCGCCATGCCGATGCCGGCGTCGCCCCAGAACAGCTCCTCGTTGGCGATCGGCAGCGTCAGGCCGGTCTCGTCGGCGAAGAACTGGCCGAGCGCTTCGAAGCTGTAGAGGCCGATCTTGGCGGCCTCCTGGATGACGGGCCAGGGCGTCTCCTCGCGCTCGTCCCACTCCTCGGCCGCGGGGCGAACGACGCCCTCCGCGAAGCCGTGCACCCACTCCTTGATGTCCTTCTGGTCCTGGTTCAGCTCGAGCGTGAACGCGGGGGCATCGCCCTCGCCGCCGCCGTTCCCGGCCGTCTCCGCCACCAGCTGCTCCGCCGCATCCGCCACCGCCGCCGAATCGCTCATGTACCGATCCTACACCGAAACGTGTCGTTTACGGCTGGTGGAAATCGCGCAGGTCGAACGCCCGCAGGCCCTCCGGGCCGCCATCCGAGCAGTCGTAGAAGCGGCGGTTGACGCAGTCGTACTCGCTGCCGACGCCGTCGTAGGCCTGCTCGACCGAGAAGGGACAGTGGGGCAGCGAGGCGCCGGTCATCTTGACGCCGCCGAAGCCGCCCGGCTGCAGCACCGCGTCCAGCTCGACCTTGGCGCCGAAGACTTCCTGCATGCAGCCGACGTACTGGGTGCCGGTCAGCGCGTCGACGAAGCTGTAGAGGAAGCGACAGCCCATCTCGACACAGCCGCGGGGCTCGACCATCTTGTCGCAGAAGGAGCGACACTGGCGACACTCTCCCGCCTTCTGACGCGTAGCCGGCATAGGGAGAGTCTAGGGACGGGCGAGGGCGCGTCTACGCGGCCAGCGGCTCGACGCCGAGCAGGTGGTCCAGCTCGCTGATCAGCTTGCTCGAAGGGCGGACGCGGAACTCCTCGCCGAGCTTCAACTCGCTCGGCCGACCGCTGCCGTTGGCGATCTCGAGGTGCACGGCGGCGCTGCCCTTGTGGTGCTCGAAGAGGGCTTTCAGCTCCTCGACCAGGCCCTCGGGGTCGGCGTGGTGGGCGGCGTCGATCTGCAGCTTGAGCGGCCCGGACGGCATCCGGCCGGCGGGGCTCGCCGCGGCGATCTCCTCGCTGTCGGGCTCGAAGCGCTCCGCCTCCTGGACGACGAGCTTCGTCTCGCCCCGCTCCTTGTGGTCGATCCGGCCGCGGACGAGGACGACCGCGTCAGGCTCGATCACCGTGGCGCTCTCGGCCTGGTCGGCCTTGAAGACCAGCATCTCGACCTGCCCCTCGACGTCGTCGAGCGTCGCGAACATCATCTGGTTGCCGCTCTTGGTGCGGATCTTCTTGCACTCGGCGACGATCCCGCCGACCGTCACCCAGGCGCCGTCCGGCTTGGCGGCGAGCTCGGCCAGCGTGCAGTCGACCCGGGCGCGAAGCGCGTCGCGCACTTCGGAGAGCGGATGGGAGGAGAGGTAGGTGCCGAGCGTCTCCTTCTCCATCGCCAGCAGCTCGCGCTGGTCGAACTCGGCGGCCGAGAGCGGCGGGCGGTGGTGCTGCGAGGTGGAGGCCCCTTCCGCGCCGCCGCCCCCGTCGCCGAAGTCGAAGATCGAGCCCTGTCCGAGCTGGGCGTCCTCCTGGGCTTTCTGGCCCGCCGACTGGGCGGCCGGCAGCGCCTCCAGCATGCCCTTGCGCGTTGCCCCGGTCGAGTCGAGCGCGCCGCACTTGACCAGGCATTCGATCGCCCGTTTGTTCACAGCGCGCGCGTCGACCCGCTCGCAGAAGTCCCAGATCGAGGCGATCGGGGCGTCCTCGCGGGCGCGCAGGATCGCCTCCACCGCCGCGTGACCGACGTTCTTGACGGCGTCGAGCCCGAAGCGGATCGCCTTCTCGCTGACTACGAAGTCGTGCCCGGACTCGTTCACGTCGGGCGGCAGCACCTCGATCCCCATCTCCTCGCAGCGGTTGACGAAGAACGGCACCTTGTCTTTGGTGTTCATCACCGAGGAGATCACCGCCGCCATGTACTCGGCGGGGTAGTTCGCCTTCAGGTAGGCGGTGCGGTAGGCGATCAGCGCGTAGCAGGCGGCGTGGGACTTGTTGAACGAGTAGTCGGCCGCCGCCTCCATCAACGACCACATGTCGTTGGCGACCTTGGCCGCGGTGCCCGACTCCTTCATCCCTTCGAGGAACTTGGCCTTCATCGTCGCCATCAGGTCGCGCTTCTTCTTGCCGATCGCCTTGCGCAGGTCGTCGGCCTCGGCGGGGCTGAAGCCGGCCATCCGCTTGGCGATCTCCATCAGCTGCTCCTGGTAGAGGACGCAGCCGTAGGTCGGCTCGGTGATCGGCCGCAGGCGCTCGTCGGGGTAGGTGACCGAGGCCGGGTCGCGCTTGCCCTTCGCGTAGGCGGGGATGTACTTCATCGCCCCCGGCCGGTAGAGCGAGACGAGCGCGACGATGTCGTCGAACTCGGTCGGCCGCACCTGCTTCATCGCGTCGCGCATCCCCTCGGACTCGAGCTGGAAGACGCCGGTCCCGTCGCCGCGCGAGAGCATCTCGAAGGTCTTCGCGTCGTCCATCGGGATCGCGGCGACGTCCAGCTCGACGCCGCGCGAGCGGCGCACGATCTCGACCGCGTCCTCGATCACGTCGAGGTTGCGCAGCCCGAGGAAGTCCATCTTGAGCAGGCCGATCTCCTCGATCGGTCCCATCGAGTACTGGGTGACGACCTTGTACTGCCGCTCCCCGTTCGTGCCGTTGCCGTTCCCGCCGGCCGAGCCGCTGCGGTCCTCGGCCAGCTGCAGCGGCACGATCTCCTGCAGCGGCCGGTCGGCGATCACCACCGCGGCGGCGTGGATCGAGTTGTTGCGGATGATCCCCTCGAGGCCCTGGGCGACGTCGAGGATCCGCTTCGCGTCCGGCTCGGAGTCGTAGGTCCGCTTCAACTCCTGGCCCGGCTTCAGGCATTCCTCGAAGGAGGGGTTGCGGCCGAGGATCGGCTCCGGGATCTGCTTGGCGAGCCGGTCGCCGGTGCCGTAGTCGAAGCCGAGCACGCGGGCGGCGTCGCGGGTCGCGGCGCGCGGCGCCATCTTGCCGAAGGTGACGATCTGGGCGACCGACTCGCGGCCGTATTTCTCGCCGACGTAGCGGATCACGCGCTCGCGGCCGCGCACCGAGAAGTCGATGTCGATGTCCGGCATCGATTTGCGGCCCGGGTTGAGGAAGCGCTCGAACAGCAGGTCGTTGGCGAGCGGGTCGAGGTCGGTGATGTTGAGCGAGTAGGAGACGATCGAGCCGGCGGCCGAGCCGCGGCCGGGGCCGACCGCGATGCCGTTCTCCTTGGCGAAGCGGATGAAGTCCCAGACGATCAGGAAGTAGGAGGAGAAGCCCATCTCCTCGATCACCCCGAGCTCGAACTCGAGCCGCTCGACCGCCTCGGCGGGCGGCGGGTCGCCGTAGCGGGCGCGCAGGCCCTCGCCGGCGATCCGCCGCAGCATCTCCTCCGGCTCCGAGCCGTCCGGGGTCGGGTAGCGCGGCAGCAGCAGCTTGCCCAGCTCGATGTCGATCTGGCAGCGCTCGGCGATCTCGACGGTGCTGGCGACCGCCTCCGGCCACTCGGCGAACGACTCCTGCATTTCCTCGGAGCTCTTGATGTAGAACTCGTTGGTGTCGAAGCTGAGCTTCGGCGCCTCCAGGGTCGACTTGGTCTGCACGCAGAGCAGCGCCGCGTGGTTGTCGAAGTCCTCGCGGCGCAGGTAGTGGACGTCGGCGGTGCCGACCAGCGGCCGGCCCAGCTCGCGGGCGAAGCGGACGATCCCCTCGTTCGCCCGGTCCTGCTCGGCGATCCCGTTCTTCTGGACCTCGAAGTAGACCTGCTCGGGGCCGAAGGCCTGGATCAGGTCGTCGAGGTGGGCGCGGGCGTCGTCGGGGCGCTCCTCGACCAGGCGGCGGCAGAAGCGCGACTGCAGGCAGCCGGTCAGCACGATCACGCCCTCCGCGTGCGCGGCCAGCAGCTCCAGGTCGACATTGGCCTTGCCGCGCGAGAACCCCTTCAGGAAACCCGCCGAGGTCAGCTTGACGAGGTTGGCGAAGCCTACGTCGCTCTCGGCCAGCAGGGTGAGGTGGTTGCGCTCGTACTTCGGCTTCTCCTTGACCGCCTCGACGTCATCGACGAGGTATGCCTCGAGCCCGGCAATCGGCTTGATCCCGTGCTTCTGGCAGGCCTTGTAGAGGTCGACGGCGCCATTCATCACGCCGTGGTCGGTCAGCCCCAGCGCCGGCTGCCCCAGCTCCGCAGCCCTCGCCGCCATCGCGTCGATCTTGCAGGCGCCGTCGAGCAGCGAGTACTCGCTGTGCGCATGCAGGTGGACGGCGGTGGGCACGCTCAAGGCTCGGCGATCATGCCAAGCGAGGCAGATGCCAACCGTCGCCAAAGACGCGCCTTCCGGGCTTATTCCGTGCGCATCCCTTAACACGCAATGGCGGTTTTGCGCGTCTTCAAACCGAATATCCGTCGAAATTCCGGGTAAGCGTGTAGGTCCGTGCCAATCCGATCCGCGGAGATGCGATGCCCGTTCCTCGCGCTTTGCGCGTGAGCGCCCTCCTTGCAGCCGTATTGCTGGCTGTGGCGATCTTTCTCCCGGCCGCCTCGTCCTCGGCCAAGCAGAAGGACCTCGAAGAGGCCGCGGGCGGCACCGTTCCCCCCGTCGAGGCCTCCCCTCCCTCGCCGCCCGAACCGCCGAGCGCCCGCCCGCCCGCGCCCCCCGGAAAGCCGGCTTCGGTCGAGCCGCCTCCGCCGCCTGCTGCGCCTCCGGTCGAGACCGCCCCCACGGCCCCGCCGGGCAGGCCGGCGGCGACGCCGAGCCCTTCGCAGCGTCCGTCGGTCTCTGTGCCCGGGCACGTCCGGAACGAGGGGCAGGCCAGAGCGCGTCCCTCGCCCCCAGGGGTCACCGAGACGATCGAGGGGGCAGCCGGCGAGCAGAATCCCCCGGCCGTCACGGGGGGTCCGGGCGCAGGAAATGCCACGGGGGCCAAAGGCGCCCCTGGTCCGAAGGCGGATCGGACGGCAGGTCCCACGCCTGACCCCGCCGGCCAATCGCAGAACGCCCATCAGTCTCCAATCTCCGAGGCTCCCGCCGCCTCGGTCGACCAGGCCAGGGGGGCGCCCCTGCCACGCTGGCTGGCCTACGTCTGGCCGGCCTTCGCCCTCGAGCGGGCCCCGGAGGAGGTTCTGTCCGCGCTCGAGGAGCAACTGCCGGCCGCGACGCGACTTCCGAGCGTCGACCTCCTGCGGCTGCTTTCGCCTGAGCCGTTGACGAAGCAGATCGCCGAGGCCAGTCCGCTCGCAAACGTGCAACCACCCGCCGCCGGCCCTCAGCGCCGCGAGGACGGTTCCGCGCTGATCACCCTGCCCAGCGGTGCCCAGGTCTCCGCACTTGCCCTGATCCTCTCGTGCCTGGCGCTGGCCGCCCTGCTGGCATACGCCGTCAAGCGGGAACTCGGCTCCGTGCGTCACCGGCCGTTCTGAACCCTCGGCCTAAACCCACCCTAAAAGCCCAGAGAGAAACGGATTTGCCTGGCTAACATCGATCGCGATGCCGGCCGAAGGCAACGACACGCTCGGGGGTCGAGTCCTGCTGGTCGAGGACGACGAGGAGATCGCCGAGGTGCTGCGCCGCTCGCTGCGGGCAGAGGGGTACGAGGTGCGGGCGGCCGCCGACGGCGTCGAGGCACTGGACGCCGCGGCGGGCTTCTTCCCGGACGTCGTCGTGCTCGACCTCGGGCTGCCGCGGATGGACGGAGTCGAGGTCTGCCGGCGGCTGCGTGCCGAGAGTGACGTGCCGATCCTGATCCTGACCGCCCGCAGCGAGACCGAGGACCGGGTCGGGGGCCTCGACAGCGGTGCCGACGACTACCTGGTCAAGCCCTTCGAGCGCAACGAGCTGCTCGCTCGGATCCGGGCGCTGCTGCGCCGCCGCCCGCCTCGCGGCGCCGCCTCGCTGCAGGTGGCCGACCTGATGCTCAACTCGGCCACGCGCGAGGTGCGGCGAGGCGAGCGGGACATCGAGCTGACCAACCGCGAGTTCGAGCTGCTCGAGCACCTGATGCGCAACGAGCGTCTGGTCGTCTCCCGCGAGCGCCTGCTCGACGAGGTCTGGGGCTACGACCCGACCGCCGCGACCAACACGATCGACGTCTTCATCTCCAACCTGCGCCGCAAGCTCGAGGCCGACGGCGAGGGGCGGCTCCTGCACACCAAACGCGGCGCCGGCTACGTGTTGAAGGGGTAGGGGATGGACCCGCGCAACTGGCCGGTGCGGTGGCGCCTGGCCGCCACCTCGGCCGGTCTGACCTTCGCGATCCTGCTCGTCTTCGGCGCGGCGATCGGCGGCGTCGCGACCGAGCGCATCCGCAGCGACTTCAACCGCGAGGTCGACGGGGCCGCGCAGACGCTCTCCGCCGAACTGCGGATCGTCAACACGCCGACCGGCTCATACCTGATCCGCGGCCCGGGACTCGACGACTTCGCCCTGCCCAACGACGCGACCGTGCGCGTGTTCGACGCCGAAGGCACCCTGCTGACGCAGAGCACCGACGCCACCGAGCTGGGGCCGCCGCAGGAGGGCGTCGACCACGTCGACGGCATGCGGGTCGCGACCGCGCGGATCGCCGGCGGCGAAGCGACGCTGACCGGCTACGTCCAGTACGCGAGGAGCGTCAGCCACGTCGACTCGACGATCGAGCGGCTGTGGCTCTTCGTCCTCGCCGGGATCGTCGCGGGCACCGTGCTCGCCAGCCTGGCCGGCATGGCGATCGCCCGGCGGGCGATGCGCCCGATCTCCTCGCTGACCGCGACCGCCCGGGAGATCGCCACCACCGGCGACCCGTCGAGCCACATGCCCGAGCCCGGCGCCGAGGACGAGGTCGGCGAGCTGGCGCGGACCCTGGAGCAGATGCTGCAGCCGCTGCGCAGGCAGCGCGAGTTCGTCGCCGACGCCTCGCACGAGCTGCGCACCCCGCTGACCAGCATCGTCGCCAACCTCGAGCTGCTCCAGGCCGCGCTCGACAGTCCCGCGAACGAGGACGAGCGGGCGATGGTCGACGCGGCGCTGCGCTCCTCGAACCGGATGACCCGCCTGGTCGGCGACCTGCTGCTGCTCGCCCGTGCGGACGCGGGCCGGATCGGCGCCCGGACCCGCTGCGACCTCGCCGAGGTCGCCGGTGCGGCCGCCGCCGAGATCGCGCCGACGGTCGGCGAACGCCAGCTGCGGATCGAGAACGACCGCCCGCTGCCGCTCGACGGCAATCCCGACGAGCTCCACCGGATGACCCTGAACCTGCTCGACAACGCCGTCCGCCACACCCCCGCCGGCTCGACGATCTCCCTGCGCACCCGGCCCGAGGGCCGCCACGCGGTCCTCGAGGTCTCCGACGACGGCCCCGGCGTCCCCCCCGCCCTGCGCGCCCAGGTCTTCGACCGCTTCGTCCGCGGCGACGGCCCAGCCGATACCGCAGTAGGCGGCGGCAGCGGCCTGGGCCTGGCCATAGTCAAAGCCGTAGCCACCTCCCACGGCGGCACCGCCGAGGCGACTGAGTCTCCCGGTGGAGGAGCCCTGTTCCGCGTTCGCATCCCTCAGGCGAGGACGAGCGTTCCCCCGGGTGAGCGTGCCTCTTCCAAGTCCCCTCGGGCGGGTGACGCGGTGGCGGGGGTCCCCCATAGCGGAGGGCGCCGCAAAGCGGCGTCCGAGCACATGGGGGAGGGCCGCCGCGGCAGGACCCGCCCGCCGGAAACTTGAACTAGACCTCGACGACGACCGGCAGGATCATCGGCCGCCGCCGCAGCTTCTCGTAAACCAGCCGCCCGATCGCGTCGTGCAGGTCCTCCTGGATCAGGTGCACCTCGCGCGTGCCGGCCTCGGCGGCGTCCTCCAGGCAGTCCTCGACGACGTCCTGCAGGTCTTCGACCAGAGCGCCGGCCTCCTCGAGGAAGGCAACGCCGCGAAAGATCACCTCGGGGTCGGCGACGACGCTGCCGTCGTCCGAGGAGACCGTGGCGACGACGATGAAGATGCCGTCGGCCGAGATCTCGCGCCGGTCGCGCAGGGCGACGTCGTCGGGCTCGCCGACGTTGACCCCGTCGACGAACATCACCCCGGTGTGGATGTCCTCGCCGAAGCGCGCGCCGGACGAGTCGATCTCCAACGGCAGGCCGTTGCGGCCCTGGAAGATCCGCTCGGCCCCGATGCCGACCGATGTGGCGAGCTGCTTGTGCAGCCTCAGCCGTTGGTGGTCACCGTGCACGGGCATCACGTATTTGGGCTTGGTCAGGTTGAGCATCAGCTTGATCTCCTCCTGCCAGCCGTGGCCGGAGGCGTGGATCGGCGCGTCCTTCGCGGTCACAACCGAGGCGCCGATCTCGTAGATCCGATCGATCGTCTCGTTGACCGCCCGCTCGTTACCGGGCACGGGAGTGGCCGAGAAGACGACCGTGTCGCCCGAGTGCAGCTCGACATCACGGTGGTCGTTGTTGGCCATCCGCCGCAGCGCCGAGAGCGGCTCCCCCTGGCTGCCGGTCGAGATCACCACGACCTTGTCGTCGGGGAAGTTCTCGATCTCCTTGGGCTGGATGAAGAGACCCGAGGGTGCGCTGGCGATGTCCAGGTTGGAGGCGATGTTGAAGTTCTTGCGCATCGAGCGGCCGACCAGGGCGACGCGCCGGTCGAGCTTGACCGCGGCGTCGATCACCTGCTGGACGCGGTGGATGTTCGAGGCAAACGAGGTGACGATGACCCGGCCCTTGCAGCCGGAGATCGTCTCCAGCAGGGCCGGCCCCACGCTCGACTCCGACGGTGCGATGCCGGGCCGGTCTGCGTTGGTCGAGTCGCCGCAGAGCAGCAGCAGGCCGTCGCGGCCCAGCTCGGCGAGGCGGGAGATGTCGGCCGGGCGGCCGTCGACCGGCGTCTGGTCGAACTTGTAGTCGCCGGTCATCAGCACCTTGCCGAGCTCGGTGCCGACGATCACCCCGCGCGCGTCGGGGATCGAGTGCGAGAGGTGGACCAGCTCCAGCTCGAAGGGGCCCGCCTGGACCTTCTCGCCGGCGGGCAGCTCCTTCAGCGGCGCCTCCTTCAGCTTGTGCTCGTCGAGCTTCGAGCGCACCATGCCGATCGTCAGCATCCCGCCGTAGATGACGGGCGGCATGCCGATCTCGCGCAGCACGTAGGGCAGCGCCCCGACGTGGTCCTCGTGGCCGTGGGTGAGCACGATCGCCTCGATGTCTTCGGCGCGGTCGCGCAGGTAGGAGAAGTCGGGCAGGACGAGGTCGATGCCGAGCATCTCGGCGGTCGGGAACATCAGCCCGGTATCGATGACGACGATCCTGCCGCCGTACTCGATCACGGTCATGTTCTTGCCGATCTCCCCCAGCCCCCCGAGGGGCAGGACTCGCAGCTTGCCGTTCATCTCAGAGACCGGCGCTCTCGAGTGCCCGACGGATCGTCTCGCGCTGCCCGCTGTCGGCCGGGACCAGCGGCAGGCGCATCCGGTCGGACGGGATCAGGCCCCGCATCTCGAGCGCCGCCTTGACCGGAATCGGGTTGGTCGTCACGGCAAGGCCCTCGTAGAGGGGGCGCAGGCCGGCGTCGATCTCGCCCGCCCGCTGCAGGTCGCCGCCCTGGGCCGCGTCCCACATCTCGCGCATCCGATCGCCCGCCAGGTGGGAGGCGACGAGGATCCCTCCCCCGCCCCCGATCTCGAGCGTGCGCAGGAAGACGTCGTCGTTGCCGGCCAGGACGGTCAGCCCCTCGATCGGCTCGAGCTCCTCGTTGTTCGCCTGCTTGACCGCGACCACGTTGTCGATCGAGGAGAGCTCGCTGAGGAAGGCGGGCGGCATGTTCACGACCACCCGCGAGGGGATGTTGTAGACGATCATCGGCAGCTCGGGCACCGCCTCGGCCACCGCCTCGAAGTGGGCGCGCAGGCCGGCCGGGTTGGGCTTGTTGTAGTAGGGCGTGACGACCAGCGACGCTTCCGCCCCGGCGTCGGCGGCCGCCTTGGTCAACTCGCGCGAGTGCCGCGTGTCGTTCGTGCCCGTCCCGCAGACGATCGTCGCCTGGCCGCCGATCTCCTCGACCACCGCGCGCAGCAGCGAGATCTGCTCCTCGTCGGTCAGCGTCGGGCACTCGCCGGTCGTGCCGGCGACCACGACGCCGTGCGAGCCATGCTCGACCAGGTGCCGCGCGAGCCGCCGCGCCGCCGCCTCGTCGACCGCGCCGCTCTCGTCGAACGGCGTCGCCATCGCCGTGATCACGCCTCTTATCGCCTGCATCGCCGCCACCCTACCTAGAGCAGTCGCTCGAGCCCGACCGTGAAGCGGTCGGGCAGGTCGGCGACCCGGCGGACGGCGAGCAGCACACCGGGCATGAAGGAGCGGCGGTCGATCGAGTCGTGGCGCAGCGAGAGCGTCTGGCCCTCGCCGCCGAAGATCACTTCCTGGTGGGCGACCAGGCCGGGCAGGCGCACCGAGTGGATCGGCTCGTGGACGTTTCCGCCCGCGTCGCGGATCAGCTCCGCGGTGCGCACCGCGGTGCCCGACGGCGCGTCGAGCTTGCGGTCGTGGTGCAGCTCGACGATCTCGCACTCGGGCATGTGCCGTGCGGCGATCTGCGCCGCCTGCATCAGCAGCACCGCGCCGATCGCGAAGTTGGGGGCGACGAAGCAGTTGGCGCTCGCCGACTCGGCCGCGGAGCGCGCCGCGTCGAGATCGAAGCCGGTCGTGCCGACGACGGCGTGGACGCCGGACTCCAGGCACGCCTGGACGTTGCCCAGCGCGGTGTCGGGGGTGGTGAAGTCGACCACCACGTCGGCCTCGCCGAGCACGTCGGCGAGCGCGACCCCGAGCGCGGGATCGGCCTTCGCGGTCAGCTTCGTGTCGTCGGCCGCCTCGACCGCCTCGCAGACCGCCTGGCCCATCCTCCCGGCCGCGCCGGAGACCGCGACGCGGATCATGCTGCCGCCAGCTCCTCGGAGACCGGGGCCAGCGCCCTGCGGAAGCACTTCTCGTCGCGGCCGACGCAGGCGGCCGACAGCCGCCCGACGCCGTACAGCTCGCCGGCCAGCTCGGTGAGCTGGTCGACCTCGACCGCGTCCACCTTCTCGATCATCGCGTCGAGGCTTTCGATCGGCAGGCCGAACAGGGTCGCGCGCGAGATCCGGGTCATCCGGGCCGCGGTCGACTCCGAGGAGAGGACCAGCCTCCCCTTCACGTTCTCCTTCGCCCTGGTCAGCTCCTCGCCGCTCACCGGCTCCGAGCGCAGGCGCGCCAGCTCGGCCCCGATCACCGCGCAGGCCTCCTCGACGTTGTCCTCGCGCGTGCCGACGTAGGTCGCGACGAGGCCGGAGTCCGTGTACTGCTCGTTGTAGGAGCCGACCGAGTAGGCGAGGCCGCGCTTCTCGCGCACCTCGCGGAACAGGCGCGAGGAGGTCGAGCCGCCGAAGATCGAGTCCAGCACGGCGAGGCCGAAGCGCCGCTCGTCCTCGCGGACGATGCCGGGCGCGCCGAAGCAGATGTGGTACTGCTCGGTGTCCTTGGGGTAGAAGCGCAGCCGCGCAGCCGCGTCGGGACCGTCGGCCGGGGCGGTCCCGTTGCCGCCGGCCGGCGGCGAGACCAGCCGCTCGGCCAGGCGCACGATCCGCTCGTGGTCGAGGTGCCCGGCGGCGCCGACGACGACGTTGGCGCCGGTGTAGCGCTGGTGGTGGTAGGCCTCGATCTCGGGGACCGGGATCGAGGCGATCACCTCGGCCTCGCCGAGGACGCGGCGGCCGAGCGGGTGCTCGGCGAACACCGCGTCGGCGAGCACGTCGTGGACGCGGTCCTGCGGCTCGTCCTCGTACATCGCGATCTCCTCGAGCACGACCTCGCGCTCGGAGTCGACTTCGGGGTAGGTCGGCGCGAGCAGCATCTCGGCGAGCAGGTCGAAGACCTCCTCGGTGTGCTCGTCGAGGAGGCGGGCGTGCAGGTGAGTCGTCTCCTTGCCGGTCGCCGCGTTGACCGAGGCGCCGAGCCCGTCGAAGCGCTCGGAGATCTCGATCGCCGAGTAGCGCTCCGTCCCCTTGAACAGCAGGTGCTCGAGGAAGTGCGAGACGCCGGCCTGCGCCGGCGTCTCGTCGCGCGAGCCGGTGCGCACCCAGAGACCGAGCGCGACGGAGCGGACCGAGGGAACCTCCTCGGTCACGACCCGTACGCCCGAGTCCAGCTGGGTGACCCTTGCTGCGCTCAACTCGGGACTAGCGCCGCTCGCGCTCGCGCCTGCGACCGCCGCCACCGCCGCGACCCTCGCGGCCGCCACGGTCGCCGCCGTTGCGGCTCGACCGGCCGCCGTCGCCGGAGCCGACCGCGGCCAGCTCCTCGGGCGATTTACCGGCCACCGACGGGTCGTCGGAGAGGCGCAGGCCGATCCGGCCCCGCTCGCGGTCGACCTCGACCACGGTGACGTCGATGACGTCACCCGAGCTGAGCACGTCGTCGACGGAGTCGACCCGCTCGCCCGGCTTCACGTTGGAGATGTGAAGCAGGCCGTCGGTGCCCTTGACCAGCTCGACGAAGGCGCCGAAGGTGGTCGTCTTGACGACCTTGGCGGCGTTGTAGCGGTCGCCGATCTCGGCCTCCTTGGTCATCGAGCTGATCCGAGAGACGCACCCCTCGACCAGTTCGCCGGTCGGCGCGTAGATCCGGATCGTGCCGTCGTCCTCGACATCGATTTCGGCTTCGAACTCCTCGCAGAGGGCACGGATCGTTTCGCCGCCTTTGCCGATCACCGCGCCGATCTTCTCCTGGTCGATCTTGATCGACTCGATCCGCGGCGCGTGCTGGGAGAGCATCTCCCGCGGGCCGTCGATCGCCTCGGCCATCTTGCCGAGGATGAACAGCCTGCCCTTGTTCGCCTGGTCGAGCGCGTCGCGCAGGATGTCGAAGGTGACGCCGGTGATCTTGATGTCCATCTGCAGGGCGGTGATCCCGTCCTCGGTGCCGGCGACCTTGAAGTCCATGTCGCCGAGGTGGTCCTCGACGCCGGCGATGTCGGTCAGGACGACGTAGTCGTCGCCCTCCTTGATCAGGCCCATCGCGACGCCGGCGACCGGCGCCGTGACCGGCACGCCCGCTGCCTGGAGCGCCATCGAGGACGCGCAGACCGAGCCCATCGAGGAGGACCCGTTGGACTCCAGCGTCTCCGAGACGACCCGCAGCACGTACGGGAAGCTCTCTTCGTCGGGGATCGAGGGTGCCAGCGCCCGCTCGGCGAGCGCGCCGTGGCCGATGTCGCGGCGCTTCGGGCCGCGCATGAAGCCCGCCTCCCCGACCGAGAAGGGCGGGAAGTTGTAGTGGTGCCAGAAGCGCTTGGTGGTCTGCAGTCCGAGCGTGTCGAGCCGCATGTCCATCCGGGTGGTGCCGAGCGCGACGTTGGAGAGGATCTGCGTCTCGCCGCGCGTGAAGAGCGCCGAGCCGTGCACGCGGGGGGAGATGTCGACCTCGCACTCGATCGGCCGGATCTCGTCCTTGGCGCGCCCGTCGGGCCGCTTCTTGTCGATAGCGATCGCCTTGCGGATCGTGTCCTTCTCGATCGAGGCGAAGGCGGCCTTGACCTCGGCCACCCGCTCCTCGTCGACCTCTCCGCCCTCCTCTGCGAGTGCGTACTTGCCGACCACCTCGTCCTTGACCTTGTCGATCGCCTCGTAGCGCTCGAGCTTGCCCTCGGTTGCGATCGCGTCGACCAGCGCCTGCCCGTGCGAGGAGCGGATCTCCTCGATCAGGCCCGCGTCGATCTGCGGCTCCTCGACCTCGAGCTTCTCCTTGCCGGCCTTCTCGGCCAGCTCCTGCATCGCGGCGCAGAGCTTCTTGATCTCGCTGTGGGCGATGTCGAGGGCGTCGAGGATCTCGGCCTCGGTGACGCCGTCGGCGCCCGCCTCGACCATCAGGATCGCCTCGTCGGTGCCGGCGACGATCAGGTCGAGCTCGAGCTCCTCGAGCGTCTCCTCGGGCGGGTTGACGACGAAGTCGCCCTCCAGCTTTCCGATCCGCACCGCGCCGACGTGGGCCGCGACCGGGACCGGCGAGATCGCCAGCGCCGCGGAGGCGCCGTTCATCGCGAGGATGTCGTAGGGGTGGACGTGGTCCACCGAGAGGGGCGTGGCGACCAGCTGGGTCTCGTAGTGCCAGCCCTTCGGGAAGAGGGGTCGGATCGGGCGGTCGATCATCCGCGCGGTCAGCGTCGCCTTCTCGCCGGAGCGTCCCTCACGGCGGAAAAAGGAGCCGGGGATCTTGCCCGCCGCGTACATCCGCTCCTCCACGTCCACAGTCAGGGGAAGGAAGTCGACGTCGCGCAGGTTGCCCATCGTGGCGGTGCAGAGCACCATCGTGTCGCCGGACTGCACGACGACGGCGCCGCTCGCCTGCCTGGCCAGCTTGCCCGTCTCGAAGGAGATCTGGTCGTCGCCGACCTCCGCCGAAACGCGGCTTACTTGAAACATGCTCATCTGTTGTCCTACCTCCGGCCGCCCGGATGGCGGCCATCTGCATTCAGAACTCTCGTTCTCTTTCGAGAGGGAGATTACAGGCCGTGCGCCCCACAAGCGGACGCGTCCCACGTTTTACATCTCTGAGCTGTCAAACGTGGACCGGATGGACCCGAGCGACGACGATCAGCGGCGCAGGCCGAGCTCGGCGACCAGCGACCGGTAGCGCTCGAGGTCGGTGCGCTCCAGGTACCGCAGCATGCGGCGGCGCTTGCCGACGAGCATCAGCAGCCCGCGGCGCGAGTGATGGTCCTTGGCGTGGGTGCGGAGGTGCTCGGTCAGCTCGTTGATCCGCTCGGTGAGCAGGGCGACCTGGACCTCGGCCGAGCCGGTGTCGCCGTCGGCGCGCCCGTACTTGCCGATCAGCTCGGTCTTCTTCTCCTTCGCGAGGCTCATCGGCCGGTGAAGCTAGCACAGACGCGCTTCGCTTCCTCCACGTCGATCTTCATCTGGGCGATCAGCTCCTCGACCCCGGCGAAGCGCCGCTCGCCGCGCAGCCGCTCGACGAAGGCGACCCGCAGGGTCCTCCCGTAGAGGTCCTCCTCGCGGTCGATCAGGTACGTCTCGATCAGCACGCCCCGGCCGGTGTCGAAGGTCGGCCGCACGCCGACGTTGACGGCGGCCGGGACGCCGTCGGCGAAGGCCGCGTAGACGCCGTGGCCGGGGATCGCGAGTCGGTCGTCGGGGACGATGTTGGCGGTCGGGAAGCCGAGCGTGCGGCCACGCTGGTCGCCCTCGACGACGGTGCCCTCGACCATGAACGGCGCGCCGAGGCAGCGGCGGGCGCCGTGCATGTCGCCGGCCGCGACCAGCGCCCTGATCCGGGTCGAGGAGATGGTCTCGCCGTCGACCTCGACCAGCGGCACGACGCGGGTCTCGAACTCGCCGTGCGCCGCGAGCATCGCCGGATCGCCCTTGGCCTTGGCCCCGAAGCGGAAGTTCTCGCCGACCGAGACCCGTTCGGCGGTCAGCCGCTCGACCAGCACCCGCTCGACGAAGTCCTCCGCCGAGAGGGCCGCGAACTCGCGGTCAAAGGGGATAACGACGAGCTCCTCGACGCCGAGGCCGTCGATCACGTCGCGCTTCACGGCGAAGGGCATGATCAGCTTCGGCAGCGCCGCGGGGTGCAGGACCTCGAGCGGGTGCGGGTCGAAGGTGAGGACCGTGTCGGCCCCCTCGATCACGGCTTGATGGCCCCGGTGGACGCCGTCGAAGGTGCCGATCGCGACGTGGCGAGAGCGCGGCTCGGCGTCCGGCAGCTGGGTCACGGCCATGCTCACCGCAGCGCCTCCGCGGCGGTCGGGACGAGCTCGGCGACCCGGTCGAGCCCGAACTCGGTGCCGGCGTCCTCGATCCGGAACGGGCCGATCGCGGTGCGGCGCAGCTGCGAGCAGTAGGCGTCCTCCAGGGTCTCGATCAGCGTGCGGACGTAGGTGCCGGCCGAGCACTCGATCTCGTATTCGGCGCTGTCGCGGTCGTGGCCGAGCAGGTCGGCGCGGTGGATGTCTACCTCGCGCAGCGGCGTCTGCACCGTCTCCCCCCGCCGCGCCTTGCGGTAGAGCCGCTCCCCGCCGACGCGCACTGCGGAGGTCATCGGCACCCGCTGGCGGACCCGGCCGGTCGGCAGCCGCAGCGACTCGGGCCGGCGGCCGGTCTCGGTCAGCTCGCCCTCGGGGTCGCCGCTGGTCGAGCGCCAGCCGAGCCGCGCCGTCGCCACGTAGGTCTTCGGCAGGCCGGTGAGGAAGCGCTGCAGGCGGGTCCCCCTGCCGAGCAGGACGAGCAGCAGGCCGGTCGCGAAGGGGTCGAGCGTGCCGGCGTGGCCCGCTTTGCAACCGCGTTCGCGCCTGACGTGCTTGACGACCGCGTGCGAGGACATCCCGGCCGGCTTGTCGCAGAGCAGAACGGCGCCCTCCGTCGCGGCCGCTCTCAAGGGCCGAGCTGGGCGGCGACCTCGCCGCGCAGGAAGGCGACGAGCTCGTCGAACTCGAGGTCGGTGGAGAAGCCGGCGGCGCGCTTGTGGCCGCCGCCGCCGTGGCGACGGGCGACGGCCGAGACGTCGACGTCGCCGCCGCTGGAGCGCAGGCTGACCTTGCGGGCCGCACGCCCGCGGTCGCCGAGGTCGCGGATCAGGGCCGCCACCCGGGCTCCCTCGACCGAGCGCAGGTGGTCGATGATCCCCTCGGTCATCTCCTCGCCCGCGCCGCTCGCCGTGTAGTCGGCGGCGGTGATGTAGGCGAGCACGAGGGCGCCGTCGCAGTGGCGCTCGATCCCTTCCAGGGCGCGCGAGAGCAGCCGCAGCTTCTCGATCGGCACGTGCTCGTAGAGGCGGCGGTAGGTCTCGTCGACCTCGACCCCGGCCGAGATCAGGTCGGCCGCGATCCGGTGCGTCCGCGCGTTCGTGTTCTCGTACATGAACTTGCCGGTGTCCGTGACCATGCCCACGTACAGGGCAGAGGCCATCTCCGGGGTGATCGTCGCGCCGAGCAGGATCGCCAGCTCGTAGACGATCTCCGCCGTGCACGAGGCCTCGACGTCGACCAGGTTGACGTCGCCGAACAGGGTGTTGTCGTGGTGGTGGTCGATGTTGATCCGCCGGTTGCCGCCGTCGGCGAGGAAGTCGACCGGCATCCGGTCGATGTTGCCGCAGTCGAGGAAGACGACGGTGCGGTCGGGCATGTCGGCGGGCGCCTCGTGGAAGACCTCCTCCAGCGGCAGGAAGCGGTACTCGATCGGCAGCGGGAACTCCTTCGCGGCCAGGAACATCACCGAGTCCTTGCCCAGCTGGGTGAGCAGGTGGTGCATGCCGAGCAGCGAGCCGAGCGCGTCGCCGTCGGGGCCCTCGTGGGCGGTCAGCAGGAAGCGCTCGCCGTCGCGGATCTCGGCCGCGACCCGCTCGATCGCGGTGGCGCCGATGTCGGTCGTCTCGCTCACTCGTCCTCCTCCAGCAGCTGGGAGATCCGCATCCCCTGCTCCACGGTGGGGTCGTAGTGGAAGGAGACCGTCGGCGTCCGCTTCATCCGCGTCTCGGCGGCGATCTTCGCCTGGATCACACCGTGCGAGGCGCGCAGCCCGGCCAGCGTCGCCTCGCGGGCCTCCTCGTCGCCGAGCACGCTGACGTGCACCTTGGCGGCACGGAGGTCTGGGCTGGTTTCGACCGAGGTCACGGTGACGAAGCCGATCCGAGGGTCGCTCAGGTCGGTGGCGATGGCGGCGCCGATCACCTCGCGGAGCACCTCGTTGATGCGGCGCATGCGAGGCGTCGGCATCCTATTCCCTTACTCGAGCGTCTGCTCGACCTGCTTGGTCTGGAAGAACTCGAGCACGTCGCCCTCCTTGACGTCCGCGTAGCCCTCGAGCACCACCCCGCACTCCTGGCCCTCCTCGACCTCCTGGACGTTGTCTTTGAAGCGCCGCAGCGAGCCGAGCACCCCGTCCCAGATCACGGTGCCCTCGCGGATCAGGCGAACGCTCGCCGTCCGGCTGACTTTGCCCTGGGTGACGATGCAGCCGGCGATCCGGCCGACCTTGGAGGCCTTGAAGGTCTGTTTGATCTCGGCCTCGCCGAGCGTCTCCTCGACCTCGACCGCCTCCAGCAGGCCCTCCATCGCGTTGCGCAGGTCTTCGGTGATTTTGTAGATGACCGAGTAGGTGCGGACGTCGACGCCCTCGCGCTCGGCCGCCTTGCGGGCGTCGAGCAGGGGGCGGACGTTGAAGCCGATCACGATCGCGTCGGAGGCCGAGGCGAGCATCACGTCGGACTCGTTGATCCCGCCCGTCTGCGAGTGGATGATGTTGATCCCGACCTGCTCCTGGGGGACCTTCGCGATCTCGTCCTGCAGCGCCTCCAGCGAGCCGGCGACGTCGGCCTTGAGGACGATGTCGAGCTCCTTGATGTCGCCTTCCTGGGCGCGCGAGAAGACCTCCTCGAGGCTGACCTTGCGGGCCTGGCGGCGCGCGAGGGCCTCGGTCTTGAGCCGGTTGGCCCGTTCCCCGGCGAGCTGGCGGGCGCGGCGGTCGTTCTCGACCGCCCGGACGTGCTCGCCCGCCTCGCAGACCCCGTCGAAGCCGAGCACCTCGACCGGCATGCCCGGCCCGGCCGCCTCGACGCGATCGCCGGTGAAGTCGCTCATCGCCCGCACCCTGCCCCACTGCGGCCCGGCGACCAGCGCGTCGCCCACCTTCAGCGTGCCGCGCTGGACGAGGATGCTGACGACGGGGCCGCGGCCGGGGTCGAGCTGGGACTCGATCACGGTGCCCGAGGCGGGCGCGTCGGGGTTCGCCCCGAGCTCCTCCAGCTCGGTGACGAGCAGGATCATGTCGAGCAGGTTCTCGAGCCCGTCGCGTGTCTTCGCCGAGACGTCGCAGTAGACGGTCTCGCCGCCCCACTCCTCGGGGTTGAGCCCCTCTTGGGCGAGCTCGTTGCGGACGCGGTCGGGCTGGGCGCCCTCCTTGTCGATCTTGTTGACCGCGATCAGGATCGGCACGTCGGCGGCGCGGGCGTGGTCGATCGCCTCTTTGGTCTGCGGCATCACGCCGTCGTCGGCGGCGACGACCACGACCGCGACATCGGTGACGCTGGCGCCGCGGGCGCGCATCGCCGTGAACGCCGCGTGGCCGGGCGTGTCGAGGAAGGTGATCGTCTTGTCCTCGTGGTGGACCTGGTAGGCGCCGATGTGCTGGGTGATCCCGCCCGCCTCGCCCGCGGCGACCTCGGTCTCGCGGATCGCGTCGAGCAGCGAGGTCTTGCCGTGGTCGACGTGGCCCATCACGGTGACCACCGGCGGCCGCGGCGCCAGGCTCTCCTCGGCGTCCTCGAACTCGGGCGCCTCGGGCTCCTCGTCGGCCGCGGTGACGATCTCGATCTTGCGGTCGTACTCCTCGGCGATCGCCCTCACCGAGTCGTCGGTGAGGGTCTGCGTGAGCGTCGCCATCTCCCCCATCATCATCAGCTTCTTGATCACCTCGGCGCTGCCGAGGCCGAGCAGCTCGGCGACCTCGCGCACGGTGGCACCGGACTGGACCTTGGTGGCCTCCGGCTCGATCGGCGCCTCGTCGGATTTGGGCGGCGGCTCCTCGAGCATCGGCCGGCGCCTGCGCCCACCCCGCCTCCGTGGCGGCCGCTGCGGCGGCGGCCCGCCCATCTGGTCGCGGCGGGCGGCCTGCGAGTCGATCACGACGCGGCGTTTCTTCGTGCTCCCGGACGACGGCTTCGCCGCCGGCTTGGCAGCCGGTTTGGCGGGCGGCTGAGCCGCCGCGGGCTGCTGTGCGGCAGCGGGTTTCGCGGCCGGAGCCTTCGGCGGCGTTTCGGCCTTGGCGGGCGCGGGCTTGGTCTGCGCCTTCGGCTTCGTCGCGGTGGCCGTCGCCGCGGCACCGTCTCCGTCGCCGCCGTTCGTCGCCGACAGCGCCTTCAGGGCATCGGCCTCCTCGACGCTGGACGCCGCCGCTTTCGCCTCGATCCCCGCGGCCTTCAGCGCCGCCAGCAGCTCCTTGCTGCTGACCCCCTTCGCCTTGGCGATCTCGTGTACGCGCTTCTTGGCCACTAAGCCTGCTCAGCCTCCTCCGCGACGGGCTCGGAATCAACCGGGGCTCCATCTTCCCCTTGCTCGGCAGCCGGCTCGACAGCGGAGTCCTCAGCCTCGGTCCCGTTTTGAGGCTGCTCGCCCTCCGACGCCTCGTCCGCGGGTGGCGTCGCGGGCGGGACGTCGCCCGCAGCTTGCGAGGACGACGTGCCGTCCTCGACGGGACCCGCGGTTGAGCCGTCTGAAGGGGATTCCTCGGGCGTCTCCTCCGCGACAGGACCCGCGGCCGGAGCCGCCTCGTCCTGAGGCGCCTGCTCCTCAAACTGAGCTTCCGCCCGCTCGACGATCTCGCGCACCTGACCCTCGTCCGCACCGGAATCGGCGAGGATCGCGATCTCGGCCTCCTCCAGCGGCGCCAGGACCGCGATCTGGTTGGTGTCGAAGCGGCCAAGCGCCTGGTGCGTCGGCAGCCCGCAGTAGGAGGACTCGGCGATCGCCGCGTTCGGGCAACGCCGCCCGTTGGAGAGCACGGCCATGCAGTGACCGTCGGACTGCTCCTCGCCCTCGTACTCGATCTCCTCCTCTTCGGAGGCGAACTCGGTCTCAGACTTGATGTCGACGCGCCAGCCGGTCAGGCGGGCCGCGAGCCGGGCGTTCTGCCCGTCGCGGCCGATCGCCAGCGAGAGCTGGTCGTCGGGCACGATCACGGTCGCCTGCCGCTCGTCGTCGTCGACGATCACCTCGCGCACCCGCGCCGGCGAGAGCGCCTTGGCGACGAAGCGGGCCGGCTCGTCGTTGTGGGGGATGATGTCGATCTTCTCGCCGCGCAGCTCCGATACGACCATCCGCACGCGGGAGCCGCGCGGGCCGACGCAGGCGCCGACCGGGTCGACGCCGTCGGCGTGGGAGACGACGGCGATCTTCGAGCGGTAGCCCGGCTCGCGGGCGACGCCGACGATCTCGACCAGCTTGTCGGCGATCTCGGGCACCTCCATCTCGAACAGGCTCTTGATCAGCTCGGGGCTGCGGCGCGAGACGACGATCGCCGGGCCTTTGGTCGAGTCGGAGACGTCGGTGATCACGGCCTTGACGCGCATGCCGTGGTCGTAGCGCTCGTTGTAGACCTGCTCGGACTTGGGCAGCAGCGCCTCGACCCGCTCGCGCAGCTGGACCAGCGTGTAGCGCTTGTCGGACTGCTGGATGATCCCGGTGATCAGCTCGCCGACGCGGTCCTGGTACTCGTCGAACATCATCATCCGTTCGGCCTCGCGGATCCGCTGCAGGATGACCTGCTTGGCCGTCTGGGCGGCGATCCGGCCGAAGTCTTCGGGAGTGACGTCGCGGGACTCGATCTGGTCCTCGTAGGGCGCCAGCATCTCGGGGTCGAGCTCGGGGTCCTCGAGCTCTTTCAGCTCGCCGGTTTCCGGGTCGATCTCGCGCTCCTCCTCCTCCTGGGCCTCGGCCGCTTCGGCCAGCAGCTTCTCCTCGAGCTCGGGCGGGAGGATCAGTTCGAAGACGCGGAAGTCGCCGGTTTCGTGGTCGAGGTCGACGCGGGCGTATTTGGCCGCGCCCGGCGTCTTCTTGTAGGCCGAGAGCAGGGCGTCGGCGAGGGCGTCCATCAGCTTGTCGGCGGAGATGCCCTTCTCCTGCTCCAAAGCCCTGATTGCGTCGACGATCTCCTTGCTCACGGCTGCTCCTCGGTCTGGTCGGAAGTCGGTTTGGGACGGCGGTACTTGGGGCCCGGCGAGGACACCTCGAGCGCGTACTCGGCGCGCAGCTCGTTCAGGTACTTGGTCACCCTTTCGCAGAGCGCCAGATCGACCCCGCCGGGATGGTCGATGAAGAGGCGCAGGGTCTCGTTCCCCGGCTGCTCGACAGCCACCAGGTCCAGCTCTGAGTCGAGCGTGGAGAGCTGCTGCTGAATGCTGTCTTTGAGTTCTTCCATGCCTGGTTCGGGCCGTAAAAAAAGTGGGCCAGGCCCACTTCTCGATACTGCATAGGGTCAAAAAGCTTGTGGCAAGTATAGCCCGCGCCCACGGTTAAGCCAGCGGGTCCTGTCGCGGCGGCCCTCCCCCATGTGCTCGGACGCCCTCGGCGCCCTGCGCTATGGGGGACCCCCGCCACCGCGCCACCCGCTGGATCAACGGTGGGGCAGGCTCGACTTTGCTCGTAGCTGGTCGACTCTGTCGAGGATCGAGTCGGCGATGCTGTCCTTGGAAGCCTGAGGAACGGTTGCCTCACTCGTTGAGTCGATCAGGGTCACGGCGTTGTCGGTGCTCTCGAAGCCGATGCTGGGGTCGGAGACGTCGTTTAGGACGATCAGGTCGGCGTGCTTGCGGGTCAGCTTCTCTCGGGCGCGCTCGACGTCGTTGCCGTGTTCGGCGGCGAAGGCGACCACGGTCTGGTCCTCGGTCCGGTCTGCGGCGAGGCCGGCGAGGATGTCCTCGGTGGGCGCGAGGCGCAGCTCCAGCCCGGCCTGACGCTTCAGCTTGCCGTCGGCGACCTCGGCTGCCCTGAAGTCGGCGGGGGCGGCAGCCATCAGCAGGACGTGCGCGCGGCCGAACTCCGCTCGCGCCGCCTCCGCCAGCTCGTCGGTGGTCGTCACATCGATCCGGCGCACTCCGGCCGGCTCCGGGAGGGCGACGTTGGCCGCGATCAGGGTCACCTCCGCCCCGCGTCGGGCCGCGGCGGCGGCGAGGGCTAGGCCCATGCGCCCGCTCGAGCGGTTGCCGAGGAAGCGGACCGGGTCGATCGGCTCGCGGGTGCCGCCGGCGGTGACGAGCACCCGGAGGCCGTCCCAGGGTCGGGCGCCGACCGGCAGCACCGCTTCCACCCGCGCCAGCAGCTCGGCGGGGTCCGGCAGGCGCCCCCTTCCAAACTCGCCCCGGGAGGCGAGCCGGCCCTCGCCCGGCTCGATCGTCTCGACGCCGCGCTCGCGCAGCGTCGCCAGGTTCGCCTGGGTGGCGGCGTCCGCGAACATGCGGTCGTTCATCGCGGGGGCGACCAGGCGCGGCGCGGCGCAGGCGAGGAAGCTGGTGGTCAGCATCGAGTCCGCCATCCCGGCGGCGAGCTTGGCGATCGTGTTGGCGGTGGCCGGGGCGACCAGGTAGGCGTCGCAGTTGGCGGCGACCTCCAGGTGCCCGATCGGGTCGTGCTGGGGCGCGGGATCGCCGGGGAAGCCCCCGCCCAGCGGATCGCGCTCGAACTCCGAGCTCAGCACCGGGGCGCCGACGATCCCCTCGAAGGAGGCGGCGCCGACGAACCGGCTCGCGTTGTCGCTCATCACCACGCGCACGCCGTGGCCGGCCACGGTTGCGAGCCGGGCTAGCTCGAGCGACTTGTAGGCGGCGATCCCGCCGCTGACGCCGAGCAGGATGCGGGCCATCGGTACCTCCTGGAGAGTGGTCGCCTAGGCGCGGTACTCGTATTTGAGCTTGCCCTCGGCAAGCTCGTCCAGCGCCATCGAGAGGTAGTTGCGCTCGCCGCGGGCTTCGACCATCGGTGGCGGGTACTCGCCGAAGCCGCCCTCGCCGAGGTTGTGGAAGTAGCTGTTTATCTGACGGGCTCGCTTCGCCGCGACGACGACGGCCGCATAGTGCGAGTCGGCGTGCTCGAGGAGCTTGTCTACGCGTGGCTTGATCATCTGGACGCGGAGTCTAGTGGTATGCCGAGCTCGGCGCGCACGATCTCCTCCAGCTCCGCCGCGGCGCGGTCGAGGTCGTCGTTGACGATCCGGTGGTCGAAGTCGCCCTGGGCCGCCAGCTCCACCTCGGCGACCTTCAGCCTGGCGTCGATCGCCTCGGGCGAATCCGCGCCGCGCGACTCGAGCCGCTCTCGCAGGACGCGGGGGTCCGGCGGGGCGATGAAGACCTGGATCGACTCGCGCATCGCGGCGCGGACCTGGCTCGCCCCCTGGACCTCGATCTCGAGCACGACCGAGTGACCCTCCTGCAGCCGCCTCGCGACCTCTGAGCGCAGCGTCCCGTAGCGATGGCCGCTGTAGGTGGCGAACTCGAGGAAGTCCTCGGACTCGATCCGCCGGTCGAACTCCGCGGGCGAGAGGAAGTGGTAGTCGCGGCCGTCGATCTCCCCCTCGCGGGGCGGCCGGGTGGTCGCCGAGACCGACAGCTCGAGGCCCGGCACGCGCTTGCACAGCCGCGAGATCAGCGTCCCCTTGCCGACGCCGCTCGGCCCGGTGATCACGAAGACTTTGGCCATGCGGGCCGGGATATTGACCGCAGCGGCGGTCGGCTACCGGCGCAGCTGGGAGACCAACTCGGCCCGCTGGCGCTCGGAGAGGCCGCCGATCGTCTTCGACGGGGAGATCCGGCACTGGTTGAGGATCCGGTTGGTCTTCACCCGCCCGTACTTCGGGACGGCGAGCAGCATGTCGAAGACCTTCGCGGTCATCACGTACTCGGGCGGGTCGAGGAGCAGCGCGTGGATGCTCGCCTTCCCCGCTTTGAGGTCCTTCTTCAGCTTGGCCCGCGCGGTGCGGATGTCGTTCGCCCGTTTGAGCGCGTCCATCCGCTGGTCCAGCGACCTCTCGGGGGCCGCGGTGGAGGTCTTGACTGGGGAGGGCATGTGGGCGGCGAGTATAGCCGCGGGTCAGGGGCGCGCAAGGCCATTCCGGCCTTTTCGGATCAAATTCACCTACACCTCGAGTCGAGGTTGAGGCTAGGTCACCGCGGCGTACCGCTCAGAAAGCTCTATTGCAATTCGTCGGCCCACCCGCGGATCGCGGAAGCTCTCCGTGCCGACGGCGACGAGCGTCGCTCCGGCCGCGAGCATTTCGGCCGCGTCGTCGGCACTGCACACGCCCCCCATGCCGACGATCGGCAGCTCCACCGCCGCCGCGACGGCCCGTAGCTGCGCGATCGCGATCGGTCGCACCGCGGGGCCCGACAGCCCGCCGTGGCCCGCCGCTATTCCTGGCAAACCCGTCGCAGGATCGATTGCACTGGCCTTCAGGGTGTTGATCAGCGAGACCGCGTCGGCGCCCCCGTCCTCCGCCGCCACCGCAACCGCCGCGGGATCGGCAACGTTCGGCGTCAGCTTCACGATCAGCGGCTTCTCGGTCAGCGGGCGCAGCGCTTCGAGCAGCCCGCGCGTCTCCGCCGGCTGCTCTCCCACGATCAAGCCGGAGTGGACGTTGGGGCACGACACGTTCAGCTCAATAGCCGCCACCTCATCGCGCTCCCCCACGCCCTCCACCAGCCGCGCGAACTCCTCCCGGCTAGTCCCCATCACGGAGACGATCAGCGGAACCGGAAGCTCCGCCAGCTGCGGCAAATCCTCCGCCAAAAAGCCGTCGAGGCCCTTGTTCGGCAACCCGATCGAGTTGATCATCCCGGCTGGGGTCTCCCAGATCCGCTGAGGTTCGTTGCCAATGCGCGGCTCAGGGGTGATCGTCTTGCTCACGAAAGCGGCAAACGGAAACTCCGCCAGCACGGCGTCCCCGTAGACGCGCCTAGCAGCGATCGCATCAAACGTGCCCGACGCATTGATCACTGGGTGCTCCAGCTTCAGCCCGCAGAACTCGACGGCGTCTGCGTCTCCGGGAGGGACGGTGGGGTTGTCCCTCCGCTTGCTGGGTTTTTCGCCGGCGAGGGGGGCGGCTGCCGAGATGGGGGGCGGGGCGAAAAACAGGACGCCGCTGCGCGGAGTGACACCCCCACCGTCCCTGACCGGCCGCACAACCGGGCCGTCGACGCAGAGACGCATGTAGCCGCCCCCGGGGCGTGGAACTGCGCAGCCGAAGCAGGCGCCGTAGCCGCAGGCCATCGGTGACTCCATGGCGAGCTCGCATGGGACGTCGCGGTCCAAGCAGAGGTCGGCGACGGCGTCGAGCATAGCCGGGGGGCCGCAGGAGTAGACGGCGGCACGGGTCGCGTCATCGCCCTCCAGCATCTGCGCCAGCAGGTCGGTGACGTAGCCGCGGTGGCCGATGTGCCCGTCCTCGCTGGCGAGACCGACCTCGCAGCAGGCAAAGAGGTCGTCGAGCCCGCCGGAGTGAGCCTCGTCGCGAAAGCCGAGCAGGACGCGGGTCGGGATGTTGCGGGCGGCGAAGCGGCGTCGGAGGAGGGCCAGCGGGGCGATGCCGATGCCGCCGCCGACCAGGATCGCGCCCGCGGCGCCTGGCGCGAGGTCGCGGGGAGCCGAGAACGAGTTGCCCAGCGGGCCGTTGACCCAGACACGCTCGCCCGGTCGCAGGTCGCAGAGCCGGTCCGTGCCGGGGCCGACGCCCTCGAGCAGGAAGTCGAGGCGCTGGCCGTTCCCGCGTGGCTCGCAGTCGGCAACCGACAGGGCGCGGGGCAGGAAGGGCCGGCCGCCGCGCTCCTCCCAGCGGTGCTCGGCGGCGAGCATGTAGAACTGGCCCGGCTCCGGGGCCGGACCCTCGCGGTCGAGCAGCGAGAAGACCCGGTAGCCGCCCGAGGCGCGGGCCTCGGCGACCTCACAGAGGCGGCGTCCCCAGGGGGCGGTCACTGAGGCTGCTTGGCCCGGGTGCCGTGAACCTCTTGGAGCGAGAGCACGGGCGTCGCCCCCTCCTTCTGCGCCGCGATCGCCCGGACGGCCGCCGAGGCGCCGGTCATCGTCGTCACGCAGGGAATGCCGTGGCGGACCGCGGCCGTGCGGATCGCCTGGCCGTCGGCGCGGGCTCCGGAGCCGGTCGGCGTGTTGATCACGAGGGTGCAGCGGTGCTCGCGAATCAGGTCGATCGCGTTCTCGCCGCCCTCGCTCAGCTTGTTGATCCTCGTCACCGGTATCCCCATCGCGGAGACCGCCTGCGCGGTGCCGCCGGTCGCGATCACCTCGAAGCCGAGCTCGTGGAAGCGCGCGGCCAGCTGCGTGGCCGCCGGCTTGTCGGTGTCGGTGACGGTGATGAAGACCGCTCCCTCGACCGGCAGCTTGACCCCGGCAGCGGCCTGGGCCTTGGCGAAGGCGGTCGGGAAGTCGGCGGCGATGCCCATCACCTCGCCGGTGCTCTTCATCTCCGGCCCGAGGACCGAGTCGACGCCGGCGAAGCGGGCGAACGGCAGCACCGCCTCCTTGACGCTGACGTGACCGGTCGGCGGCGAGCCCAGCTCCTGGTCGGCCAGCCGCTCGCCGAGCAGCAGCCTGGTCGCCACTTTGGCCAGCGCCGTGCCGGTCGCCTTGGAGACGAACGGAACCGTGCGCGAGGCGCGCGGGTTGGCCTCGATCACGTACAGCTCGCCGCCCGCGACCGCGTACTGGATGTTGATCAGGCCGACGACGCCCAGCTCGAGCGCGATCCGCTCGGTCGTCGAGCGGATCTCCCCCAGCATCTCCTCGCCGAGGCTCATCGGCGGCAGCACGCAGGCCGAGTCGCCGGAGTGCACCCCGGCTTCCTCGACGTGCTGCATGATCCCGGCGACGTGAACGGAATCGCCGTCGGCGAGCGCGTCGACGTCGATCTCGATCGCGCCCTCGAGGAAGTGGTCGAGGAACAGCGGGTGCTCGTGATCGGCCTTCGCGTGGGCGTCCAGGTAGGCGGCCAGGTTCTCGTCCGAGTAGCAGATCTCCATCGCGCGGCCGCCGAGCACGTAGGAGGGCCGGACCAGCAGCGGGAAGCCGACCCGTGCGGCGATCTCCTTCGCCTCCTCGGCCGAGAGGGCGGTTGCGTAGGGCGGGTGCTTGACGCCGATCTCGCGCAGCAGCTCCCCGAAGCGGCCGCGATCCTCGGCGCGGTCGATCGCCGCCACCGGGGAGACGCCGCCGGGCCGGGCGCCGAGCAGCGGCACGCCCGCCTCCTCCAGGACGCGGGCCAGCTTGAGCGGGGTCTGGCCGCCGAACTGGACGATCACGCCCTCCGGCTTCTCCTGCTCGCAGACCGCGAGCACGTCCTCGGCGGTGAGCGGCTCGAAGTAGAGGCGGTCCGAGGTGTCGTAGTCGGTCGAGACCGTCTCGGGGTTGCAGTTGACGATGACCGCGTCGCGGCCCATCTCGCGCACGGTCATCGCCGCGTGGACGCAGCAGTAGTCGAACTCGATCCCCTGGCCGATCCGGTTGGGACCGGCGCCGAGGATCACGACCGAGTCGCGCTTGCCGCGTCGCACCTCCGAGGCGGCCGCTCCGTCGGGCCCGGGGCGCTCGTACGCCGAGTAGTAGTAGGGCGTCGCCGCCTCGAACTCCGCCGCGCAGGTGTCGACCGACTTGTAGGTGCGGGTCAGCCCCTCCGTGCCGTCGCCTTCGGTGGCGAGCGCGTGCAGCTCGTGCAGGAACCAGGGATCGACCAGGCAGCGCTCGTGCACGGCGCCGACCTCGATGCCTCGCCTGAACGCCTCGAGGATGAGGTCGAAGCGCTCGGCGCTGGGGATGGCGATCGCGTCGAGCAGCTCGCCGTCGTCGGCGGGCGGGTCGGGCGGCGCGTCCAGCTCGCGCGAGCGCATCGCCTTGGCGAAGGACTCGCGGAAGGTCCGGCCGATCGCCATCGCCTCGCCGACGCTCTGCATGTGCGTGGAGAGGCGTCCCGCGGCACCCGGGAACTTCTCGAAGGCGAAGCGCGGCACCTTGGTGACGACGTAGTCGATCGTCGGCTCGAACGAGGCGGGCGTGGCGCGGGTGATGTCGTTGTCGATCTCCTCCAGCGCGTAGCCGACCGCGAGCTTGGCCGCCATCTTCGCGATCGGGAAGCCGGTCGCCTTTGAGGCGAGGGCGGAGGAGCGCGAGACGCGCGGGTTCATCTCGATCACCGCAATGTCGCCGTTCTCGGGGTTGACCGCGAACTGGATGTTGGAGCCGCCCGTCTCGACCCCGACGGCGCGGATCACGGCGATCGCCTGGTCACGCAGGTCCTGATAGAGGCGGTCGGTGAGCGTCTGGGCCGGTGCGACGGTGACCGAGTCGCCCGTGTGGACGCCCATCGGGTCCATGTTCTCGATCGAGCAGACGATCACGACGTTGTCGTTGCGGTCGCGCATCACCTCGAGCTCGAACTCGCCCCAGCCGATCACCGACTCCTCGACCAGCACCTGGTTGATCGGGCTCGCGGCAAGGCCCTCGGAGACGACCTGGCGCAGCTCGGTCTCGGTCTCCCCTACGCCACCCCCCTGGCCGCCCAGGGTGAAGGCGGGGCGGACGATCGCGGGAAGCTCGATGCGGCCGTCCGCGAGCGCCGCCTCGACCTCGCCGAGGCTGCCGACCGTCAGCGACCAGGGAATGCGCAGGCCGGCCTCATTCATCGTCTGGCGGAACTCCTCGCGGTCCTCGGCGCGGTTGATCGCCTCCCGGTCGGCGCCGATCAGCTCGACGCCGTAGCGCTCCAGGGTGCCGTCCTCGGCCAGCGCCATGGCGACGTTGAGCGCCGTCTGCCCGCCGAGCGTCGGCAGCAGCGCGTCGGGGCGCTCCTTCTCGATTATCCGCGCGACCGGGCCCGGCAGCAGCGGCTCGACGTAGGTCGCGGTGGCGAACTCGGGGTCGGTCATGATCGTCGCCGGGTTGGAGTTGACGAGCACGACCTCGTAGCCCTCCTCGAGCAGCACCTTGCAGGCCTGCACGCCGGAGTAGTCGAACTCGGCGGCCTGGCCGATCACGATCGGCCCGGAGCCGATCAGGAGGATCTTCTCGATGTCGGTGCGCTTAGGCATGGGCGAGCGCGAGGAAGGAGTCGAAGAGGTGGCGGGCGTCGTGCGGCCCCGGGCCCGCCTCCGGGTGGTACTGGACCGTCGCCGCGGCGACGTCGCGCAGGACGAGGCCCTCGACGGTGCGGTCGTAGAGGTTGAGGTGGGAGAGCTCGGCGGCGCCGAAGTCGGTCTCCCAGCGGACCGGCTCGTCGGCCTCGATCCGCGGCTCGCCCCCCGGTCCCCGGACCGCGAAGCCGTGGTTCTGGGAGGTGATGTCGATCCTCCCGCTGGCCAGCTCCTTGACCGGGTGGTTGGCGCCGCGGTGCCCGAAGGGCAGCTTGAAGGTCTCCAGGCCGACCGCGCGGCAGAGCAGCTGATGGCCGAGGCAGATCCCGAACAGCGGCTTGACGCCGACCAGCTCGCGGACCGTCGCGACGACGTAGTCGAGCGCGGCCGGATCGCCCGGGCCGTTGGCGAGGAAGACGACGTCGGGCCCTTCGGCCAGGACGTCGTCGGCGGAGGCGGTGCAGGGCAGGAGCGTCAGGCGGCAGCCGCGCTCGCGCAGCTGGCGGACGATGTTCAGCTTGATCCCGGTGTCGATCCCGACCACGTGCGGGCCATCGCCCTCGAAGCGGACCGGCTCTGGAGGGGTCACCGTGCGGGCGAGGTCGGAGCCGCTCATCGACGGCGCGGCCGCGACCCGTTCGCGCGCCTCGTCCTCGGGAACTTCTGCGGAGAAGATGCCGCCGCGCATCGCGCCGCGGTCGCGGATGTGGCGGACCAGCGCCCGCGTGTCGACGCCGCCGATCCCAGGCACGCCGCAGTCGGCGAGCCAGTCGAGCCAGCCGCCCTCGGCGGACGCCACGTCCTCGCGGTTCTTCGGCTCGCGCATCACGACCCCGCGGGCGTGGGCGCGATCGGACTCCATCGCCTCGCCCGAGACGCCGTAGTTGCCGATCAGCGGATAGGTGAAGACGATGATCTGCCCGGCGTAGGAGGGGTCGGTGACGGACTCCTGGTAGCCGGTCATCGCGGTGTTGAAGACGACCTCGGCGGTGACCGCCTCGCGGTGAGCGCACAGCTCGCCGTCGAAGCGCATCCCGTCCTCGAGCAGGACGTAGCCGTCCGGAGCGCTCACGCCGCCACTCTCCACCAATGGGACGTCGCATGACGAGCACCGATTGGAGTCAGAGATGCTTCGGCGCTCATCATGCGACTCCCAGCGAGAAGCTGCGCAGCCGGTAGGCGACCTGGCCCCCGGCGATCGTCATCAGCACCCGGCCGGTCAGCTCGCGGCCCGCGCACCAGGAGTTCTCGGAGCGGCTCTCGTAGCCCTCCTCGCCGACCGTCCAGCCGGCGGAGAGGTCGCAGAGGGCGACGTTGGCCTCGCTGCCGGGAGCGAGGCTGGGCCGCTCGAGGTCGAAGGGCTCGGCGCCGCCGCTCATCCGCTCGACGACGAGGGCCAGGTCGAGCACGCCCGGCAGGACCAGGTCGGTGTGCAAAGCGGCGAAGGCCGTCTCCAGACCGGTCACGCCCATCGCCGCCTGCTCGAAGGGGACCTCCTTGTCCTCGACCGCGTGCGGGGCGTGGTCGGTCGCAATGCAGTCGATCGTCCCGTCCCGGAGCCCGGCGAGCAGGGCCTGCCGGTCGGCCTCGGAGCGAAGCGGCGGGTTCATCTTGAAGCGGCGGGGATCGAGGCTGCGGACCTCCTCGTCGGTGAGGCAGAGGTGGTGGGGGCTCGCCTCGCAGCTGATCCGCACGCCGGCCTCCTTGGCCGCGCGCACGGCGTCGACTGACTCCGCCGCGGAGAGGTGCTGGACGTGGATGCGACCGCTCTCGTAGGCGGCCAGGGCCGCGTCGCGGGCGATCGCGGTCGACTCCGAGACCGAGGGGATGCCCGACAGGCCGAGCGCGGCCGAGACCGGGCCCTCGTGCATGACCCCGTCGCCCGACAGCTCGGGGTCCTCCTCGTGGAGGGCGATCGTGCCGCCGCAGAGGCGCTGGTACTGGAGGGCTCGGCGCAGGACGCGCGCGCTGCGGACCGGCAGCCCGTCGTCGCTGAAGCCGAGCGCCCCGGCGTCGCGCAGCGCCGCCATCTCGGTCAGCTCCTCGCCGCGCATGCCGCGCGTGACGGTGGCCAGGAAGCCGACCGGGACCGAGGCCTGCTCGCGCGCCGCCTCGCGCAGCGCCTCGACGTCGGCCAGCGTCGAGACGGGCGGGTCGGTATTGGCCATCGCCAGGACACCGCAGTAGCCGCCGGCGGCGGCCGAGCGGGTGCCGGTCTCGACGTCCTCCTTGTGCTCCTGCCCGGGCGTGCGCAGGTGCACGTGGGGATCGAAGAACGCCGGGAAGGCGTGCAGTCCGTCGGCCTCGACCTCCTCCATCCCGCCAGCCTCGGCCGCGCCCGGCGCGCTCAGCTCGGCGATCCGGCCGCCGCGCACGACCACGTCGTGCGCCCCCTCGATCCCGGCGACCGGGTCGAGCACGGTGGCGCCGCGCAGGACGACGTCGGCGCCCCCTCCGGAGCGCATGTCGAGCGCCGCTGCGAGGCTCACGCGGGCTGCCCCAAGGGAGTCGGGCTCGTCCGGGCGCCGTCGCCCTCGACCGGCGCCGGGCGCTCGCGCGCCGCCAGCAGCTCGTAGAGGATCGCCATCCGCACGACCAGGCCGGACGCCACCTGCTCGGAGATCAGCGACTGGGGCGAGTCGACCGCCTCGCCGGAGAGCTCGACGCCGCGGTTGACGGGGCCGGGGTGCATCAACAGCTGCCGCGGGCCGAGGCGCCGCGTGTCTATCTGGAAGTGCGTCGCGTACTCGCGCAGCGAGGGCAGGAAGGTCTCGGCCATCCGCTCTTTCTGCAGGCGCAGGGCGTAGACGACGTCGGCCTCGTCGAGCCGGCCGAGCGAGTGGGAGACATCGCAGCCGAGCGCCTCGATCCCGCGCGGGATCAGGGTCGGCGGGCCGCACACGGTGACCTTCGCCCCCATCGCCCCGAAGGCGACGAGGTTGGAGCGGGCGACGCGGCTGTGGAGGACGTCGCCGACGATCCAGATCCGCTTTCCGTCGAGGCTGCCGAGGCGGCGCCGCAGGGTGAACAGGTCGAGCAGGGCCTGGCTGGGGTGCTCGTGCTTGCCGTCGCCGGCGTTGACGACCGCCGCCTCGGACCACTCGGCGACCATCTGGGCCGCGCCCGCATAGGGGTGGCGGATGACTATCGCGGCGGGTTCGTAGGCGGTGAGGGTCGCGATCGTGTCCTTCAGCGACTCGCCCTTGTCGACCGCCGACCCTCCCGACTTGATCGAGATCAGGTCGGCGGAGAGCCGCTTCGCGGCAAGCTCGAAGGAGGACGAGGTGCGGGTGCTCGCCTCGTAGAAGAGGCTGACGACGGTCCGGCCGCGCAGCGTCGGCACCTTCTTGATGTCGCGCCGGCCGACCTCGGCGAAGCTCTCGGCGCGGTCGAGGATCGCCTCGATCTCGACCCGGGAGAGCTGCTCGATGCCGAGCAGGTGCCTCATGCGATCGCCTCGGCGGTCTGGGGCTCGGAGATCGTCACCTCGTCGACCTCGTCGACCTCCTCCAGTCGCACGTTGACCCGCTCGCCGCGCGCCGTCGGCAGGTTCTTGCCGACGTAGTCGGGCCGGATCGGCAGCTCGCGGTGGCCGCGGTCGCAGAGGACGGCCAGCTGGACGCGCTGCGGGCGGCCGTAGTCGAAGAGGGCGTCGACCGCGGCGCGCACGGTGCGGCCGGTGAACAGCACGTCGTCGACGAGGACGACGGTGCGCTCGGCGAGGTCGAAGTCGACGTGCGAGGCGTGGACGACCGGCTGGGAGGCGGGGGACTTGGCGCCCACGTCGTCGCGGTAGAAGGAGATGTCGAGATCGCCGATCGGCAGCTCGCTCTCCGTCATCTCGCCGAGCAGGGCATGGAGGCGGCGGGCGATCACGGCCCCGCGGGTGTGGATTCCGACGATCGCCAAGCTGTCGGGGACCGGGTTCTTCTCGGCGATCTCGTGGGCGATCCGCCGCAGCGTTCGCCTCAGGTCGTCGCGCTCGAGCACGACCTTCTCACTCACTCCATTTGCTCCTTCTGGCCTCTCTGGACCTGGTTAAAGGACGGCTGGAGAGTAGCAGTGCCCCGCGACGGGAAAGGACCGCTGGCGGAAGAACTGACTTGCTAATCAAGCTCTTTCGACTATAAGATGCGCCGCATGTCGAGCTTCAGGCGCCTGCTCTTCCCCGCCCTGGCGATCGGGATCGCGATCCTCGCGGCCGCGATGGTCGCGGGTTGCGGCGACTCGGACAGCGACGCTGACCAACCGGCGGCGTCGAGCGAGCCGAGCCAGGCCTACACCCAGCTGCTCGCCGGCCTGAAGAAAGCCGCCCTCGCGGGAGAGGGGTACAAGGCGATCCGCAAGGCGAACTCCCTGCCGAATCCGGAGGAGTCCGTCGTCGACGCATTCTGCGAGACGGTCTGGCAGCTGGACGTCAACGCCGAAACGGAAAAGCTCGCCCGACACTCCTACATCCTCGGCAGGATCCGCAGCTTCGCCGAACTGAACATGGGCGTCGCCTACGTGCCGGGGCGAGCCGAGCTCCCGGAAGTCGCGAAGGCGCTGGACGAGCTGGACACGACGTTCGACATCGCCTCCTTCGACGCGCAGCTGAACGACCGCTACAAGCGGGCCTGCAACACCTAGCGGCCGGTCCCGCCGCCGATGCGCCCGAGAGCCCTCTTCCTCCCCCTCCTCGTGGCGGGAGCCCTCGCGGTCGCGCCGGCGGGCTGCGGCGATGGTGAGAGCACCGCGGAGCAGGCCGAAGGTGGTTCGACGCAGCCGAGCGCGGACTACCGCGAGCTGCTGACCGGCGTCCGGCGCGCGGCGGAGGCGAACACCGGATACGAAGCGCTCAGCCGAGCCGAGGCGCTGGCGCCTCCGGAGCAGGCGGCGCTCGAAGCGTTCTGCGAAATCGTCTGGAAGGTCGACGTCAACCAGGACGGCGACGTGTCGAAGGGGCCGGCGATCCCCGCCTGGATCAGGGGCTATGCCGAATCGAACCTCGGGGTCGCCTACATGGCGGGGAAGGCCCGTCTGCCCGCCCTCTCGGCCGCGCTCGCGGAGCTCGATTCCACCCTCGACCTCGGCTCGCTCGACGCCGAGCTGAGCAAGCGCTACAAGCGGGCCTGCTACACGTGACCAAGCGGGCCGTCCTGCGGCTCGGGCTGCCCCGCAACCGGCTCACCGCGCTCCCGAGCCCCGTTGGAGACGAGCTTCGGCCCCGCGCGCTCGGGGAAGGGGATCTCGACCAGGTCGAAGTCCCGCGGCGCGACCGCCTCCGGGAAGACCTCGCGGGCCTCGTCGAGGATCCTGCCGACGTGGTAGCGCGAGGAGATGTGGACCAGGGCCAGCATCTCGACGTCGGCCTCGCGGGCGACCGCGGCCGCCTGGCCGACGGTCGAGTGACCGGTGTCGGCGGCGCGCTGCGCCTCCTCCTCGGCGAAGCTGGCGTCGTGGACCAGCAGGTGGGCTCCGTGCGCGGCTTCGACCGTCGCGCGGCAGGGCGCCGTGTCCCCGGTGATGACGATCTTGCGCCCGGCGCGCGATTCGCCCATCACGTCGCGCGGCTGCACCGGTCCGAGCGCGCCAGCGACGGTCTCGCCGCGCTGCAGGGCGGCGAACGCGGGGCCTTCCTCGACCCCGAGGCGCTTGGCCGTCTGAGGGTCGAAGCGCCCCGGCCGGCCCTCCTCGACCAGCGCGTAGCCGAGCGCACGCACGCTGTGCTCGACCGGGAAGGCGCGCAGGTCGGCTCCATCGAGGGCCATCGAGTCGCCCGGATCGAGTTCGACCAGCTCGAGCTTGAAGGCGAGCCGGCCGACGATCCGGTGCAGCGTCTTGAACAGGTCGACCAGGCCACGCGGCCCGTAGACCGTCAGCGGCCGCTCCCGCTCGGTCAGGTCGTAGGTTTTGAGCAGCCCCGGCAGGCCCAGGAAGTGGTCGGCGTGGAAGTGCGTCAGGTACACCTCGTCGACCTGGACCAGCCCGAGGGAGCGCTGCATCTGCCGCTGCGTCCCCTCGCCGCAGTCGAACAGCAGCCGTTCGCCGCCACGGGCCACTAGGACGCTCGCGGTGTTGCGTCGCGCCGAAGGCACGGCGCCCCCGGTGCCGAGAAAAGTCACGCTCAAATCCATTCGTCCGCGAGCCTACGCGACGGAGGCGAGAGGTTCCTCCGCCGGTGCCGCAGAGGCAAGCGCGCGCAGCGAATCGAGCGACCAGCGGCCGATCTCGAACTCGGCGGCGAACCGGATGCCGCGCCGCTGGTTGTTGCGAGGCGGCTCGAGCCTGAGCCTGCCCTCGAACTCGGCAACCCCGTCTATCGGCACGAGGTACACGGATTGGCGTGGTGGGAAGTAAACGCCGAATACATCGGCCAAGCCTCGGTAGGACTGCGGCCCCCGGCCGTGGTCCGTCGAACGGCAGTTGAAGATCAGGCAACCTCCGGCAGGCCAGGCCGTCTTGCATTGGACACGAATGAAAGTCGAGCCTCCCGCGCACACCACCAAGTCGTAAGGCTGTCCCTCGCCAAAGGGAATAAGCACGTCGTAGCCATGGCGCACCAAAGCCGCCAGCACCATTGCCTCCCCCTCGTTTCCTCTCCCTGCCGTAGTCATTTGCGAAACCTTATGTCTACGATCGGACAGAACGTACGTTCGGTCCCGGGGTCACGCGTCTCAACGGATAAGCTGCTGGCGAGCGCCCGTAGCTCAGTTGGATAGAGCGTGCGCCTCCGGAGCGCAAGGCCGCAGGTTCGAATCCTGCCGGGCGCGTCCTCACCTTCCGGCGCTTCGTGTCTAATACGGCGCCGTGACGCAGGCCGCCGACACGCGACCCCCGCGCGGGGCGCTCGCCGTCGTCGCGATCGGGCTGCTCGCAACGGTCGTCGCGGCGCTGGCCTCGACCGACGAGACGGGTGGGAGCTGGGTGACCGTCGAATGGCAGGCCAGGGCCGCGCTGCCCGACTCCAAATCGGCCCGGATACCGGGCGGCGGCTCGATGAGGCTCGAAGACGCCGGGCTGCGGGTGACCGACAGCAACATCGGCGGCGAGCGGATCTTCCGCCTCGCCGCGATCCTGGGGATCGACGCGGGCTCGGCGGTCGGCCAGGCGCGCGTCGTCTGCCGGGCAAGCGGCGGCGGCGGCGAGCTGGCGCGCACCGGCGACAACCGCGGCGCCTTCCCGCGCTCGACCAGCGAAGAGAGCCTGACCAAGCAGGACGTTCCAGACCGCGTCGGGCTCAGGTTCCACTACAGCGGCGGCGAATACGCGTCGCTCGAACTCGGGGACGCCTTCGACGCCTACACCGAGCTGCGCGGCGTCGTCGGCACCTGGGAGGAGCACCGGACCGCGTCGATGGGATGGCAGTGGGGCCTGCCGAAGGGCCGCCCGAAGGAGCCCCTGACCCTCGGCTTCGCCTCCTTCTGGAAAACGACGCGCGCGCCGGCGGGCAGCATCGCCTGCACGCTCGAGAACGCGGTCGGGGCGGCGAGCGTGCGCACCGGCGGCTCGCTCCGCTAGCTCGCCTACGCGGGCGCGACCAGCAGCTCCGGCCCCTCGATCCCTTTGCCGACCTTGTTCAGCCTCGGGTTGGCCGGCGCTCCCTCCATCCGCGAGGCGGACAGCGGCGCGCACATCGCGATCGCGTCCTCCGCCTCCAGGTCGGGCCGCAGCCATGCCGCCTCCGCCTCGGGCCCGGGCAGGACCGCGGGCATCCGGTCGTGCACCTTGCCGACGACCTCGTTCGGCGTCGTCGTGACGATCGTGCAGCTGTAGAGCCAGCCGTCGTCGAAGCCGCGGTCCTCGTCGTCCTCCCACTCCTTGCGGGTGCAGAGCCCGGCGAAGGCGAACGGCTCGCCGCCGTCGACGGTGAAGCGCCACGGCTGGCGCGGCTGCTTGGGGTCCTCCGCCTTCATCCACTCGTAGAAGCCGTCGGCGACGATCAGGCAGCGGTGGCGGAACTTGCCGACCAGCGGCGCGTAGGCCCGGCTCGAGTCGAGGTTCTCCGCTTTCGCGTTGATCATCCGGTAGCCGACCTTGAGGTCCTTCGCCCAGCGCGGCACGAGCCCCCAGCGCATCAGCCGCGCCTCCCGCTCCCCCCGGGCCGCCTCGTCGGGATCCGGCGAGGAGCGGATCGTCAGCACCTCTTGGGTCGGCGCCACGTTGAAGCGGCCGAGGGCCGACTCGGCTTTCCTCGCCCGCTCCTTGGTCGGCGCGGGCGCCTTCCCGGAGCCGTTGCGCTCCAGCGACCTTTCCAGCTCGACCTGGAAGCGGTCGGCGATCTTCTTCGTGTCCTTGGCCGTGACCGTGAAGCGCCCGCACATGGCGCTCAGCCTAGCCGGGTGCTCAAAGCCGCTCGGGCGCGATCAGCTCGACGGTCGGGAAGTAGGTACGACAGCGCGACGGATCTCGGGTCAGCAGCCGCAGTCCGTCGACAGCGGCGTGAGCTCCGATGAAGAAGTCGGGAAGCGGCGAGCGCTTCGAGCCCCCGCGACGGCGATAGTCCACGAACGCCCTACCGGCCAGAAAGGCAGCGGACCACGGGAGTGGGACTCGCTCGATGCCCTGCACCTCGAGCGCCCATTCGCAATCGCCGGCAGTGGGAAAGCCAGGCGAAACCTCGGCGAAGACGATCTGGTTGATGAAGACGGCTCCGTCCTCCAAGGCCTCGATCAGCGCCTCGTCGGACCACGCACCCCACTCGGGGTCGTCTACCAAGACGTCGATCAAGACGTTCGAGTCGAGAAGCGTGGCCGGCACACCTATCTAAGGCTCCTGGCCCCAATCCTCTCCCCGGGTAAGCCTCATCACTTCGTCCGTCGTCATCGTGTAGCTCCTCCCGGCCTCGCGAAGGTGGGCGATGACTTCCTCGCCCCGCCTGCGCCCGCCGACGGCCTTCCGCACGCGAATCTCGTCCTCGCCCGGAACGAATTCGACCTCACTGCCCGGCAACAGCCCGAACTCGTCGCGTAGCCGCTTCGGGATCGTGACCTGGCCTTTGCTCGTGATCTTCATGCGGTAAGAGTAGCATCGGTATTACTCTTACTCGGCCGTGCTCCTGGGTGGGCGCGGTACCACTCGAGCGCCGATCGCAGGCCGTCCTCGAGCTCGACCTCCGGCCTCCATCCGGTCAGCTCGCGCAGCTTGGTCGAGTCGACGAACTGCCGGTCGATCTCGCCGTCGGGCGTGCCCTCGCCCAGGTACTCGGGCTCGACGCCGCTGCCGGCGGCGATCGCCTCGACCACCTCGCGCACGGAATGCGGGCGCTCCCCACCGGCGTTGAACGCCTCCCCGGCCGCACCGTCCCCGTCGAGGGCGGTCGCGATCGCCAGGTAGGCGGAGACCGCGTCGTCGACGTGGAGGAAGTCGCGCTCGGGGCTGCCGTCGGAGCGGATCTGCGGCGGGCGCCCTTCGAGGACCGCGACGACCGTCTCGGGGATCAGGCGCGAGAAGTTGAGGTCCCCGCCGCCGTAGACGTTGGCGAAGCGGGTGACGGCGATCGGCACGCCGTAGGCGTGCGCGTAGCTGCGGGCGACGATGTCGGCGGCCGCCTTGCTGGCGTCGTAGGGATAGGCGGCGCGCAGCGGGAAGTCCTCGCGGTAGGGCAGCTCGGGACTGGAGCCGTAAGCCTTGTCCGAGGAGGCAAAGACGACCCGCGCCACCCCGTGCGCGCGGCAGGCCTCGAAGACGTGCCAGGCACCCTGGACGTTCGTCTCGAAGGTCTCGACCGGCGAGCGGCGCGCCACCCCGACGATCGTCTGGGCGGCGAGGTGGAAGACCGAGTCGCAGCCCGCGACCGCGGCCGCGACGGCATCGCCGTCGCGCAGGTCGCCCTCGGCGAGCTCGACCTCGCCGGCGATGCCGAGCAGGTCGAGGCCGGAGAGGCGCTCGCCGCCGACGTCGGCCTCGCGCGGCGCCGGGCGGTCGAGCACGCGCACCGCGTCGCCGCGCTCGAGCAGCGCCTTCGCCAGGTGCGAGGCGACGAAGCCGTGGGCTCCCGTGACCAGCGCCCGGCTCACCGCGCGGCCTCCGCCGCCGTCCAGACGGTCCACGGAGGCTCGCCGCCGGCCCAGAGGTCGTTGAGGACGACGGCGTCCTTGTAGGTGTCCATGCAGTCCCAGAAGCTCCCGTGACGATAGGCGCGGAGCTGGCCGGCGGCGGCGAGCCGCGCCAGCGGCTCGCGCTCGAGGACGCTGCGCTCGTCCAGATGCTGGAGCGCCGCGGGCTCGAAGCAGAAGAAGCCCCCGTTGATCCAGTGCTCGCTGCGCGGCTTCTCGACGAACCCCTCGACCCTGCCGTCTCCGTCGAGCTCGGCCACGCCCCACTGCAGGTGCGGCCGCACGACGGTCATCGTCGCCGCGGCCCCGTGCCCGGCGTGGAAGTCGAGCAGGGCGCCGAGGTCGACGTCGGCGACGCCGTCGGCGTAGGTCGCGCAGAACCGCTCCCCGCCGAGGCGATCCGCGAGGCGGGCGATCCGGCCGCCCGTCGGCGTGTCGGGGCCGGTGTCGATGCACTCGACCGAGACGCCGAGCCAGGCCTCCTCGGCGACGAACTCCTCGACAGCCTCGCCCAGGTAGCCGGTCGCGAGCAGGAATCGATCGAAGCCCTGCGCCGCGTAGATGCCGATCACGTGCCAGACGATCGGCCGACCGCCGATCTCGACCAGCGCCTTCGGCACCGTCTCGGTCCGCTCCCGCAGCCGGGTCCCCCGCCCCCCGCAGAGGATGACTACGGGCGGTTTCAGCAACCGCCCGCTACGGCAGGGAGGATGGTTACCTCGTCGCCCTCGTCGATCTTCGTCTGCAGTCCGTCCTGGAAGCGGATGTCCTCGCCGCTGACGTAGACGTTGACGAAGCGCCGCAGGTCGCCGTCCTGGGTGATCCGCTCGCGCAGGCCGCCGTGGGCGTCGAACACGGCGTCGAGGACCTCGCCGACGGTCGAGCCGGAGACCTCCACCTCCGCCTCCCCCCCGGTCGCGGCGCGGAGCTGGGTCGGGATCTTCACGGTGACTGACATCAGGCGGCTACCTCCTGCCGTTGCTGCTTGAACTCGGACTCGAAGCTGTCGAGATCGGGGTCGATCTCGTGCATCTGGAAGCTATCGCGCGTCGCGTCGAGCGTCTTCAGCCCCTCGCCGGTTATGTAAGCGACGACGCGCTCGCCCGAGGCGATCTCGCCCCGCTCGGCGAGCTTCGCCAGCACGCCGATCGTCACCCCGCCGGCGGTCTCGGTGAAGATGCCGGTCGTCTCGGCGAGCAGCCGGATCGCGGCGCGGATCTCGTCGTCGTCGACCGCGTCGATCCGGCCGCCGGTGCGGCGCGCGTGCTCGACCGCGTAGGGGCCGTCCGCGGGGTCGCCGATCGCGAGGCTCTTGGCGATCGTCTCGGGCTTCTGCGGCTTGCAGACGTCCCAGCCTTCGGCGAAGGCGGTCGCGACAGGGCTGCAGCCCTGCGCCTGGGCGCCGTTGAAGACCGGCAGATCGCCGCTGAGCAGGCCCAGCTCGAGCCACTCCTGGAAGCCGCGGCCGAGTTTCGTGAACAGCGAGCCGGAGGCGATCGGGCAGACGACCCGGTCCGGCAGCTCCCAGCCGAGCTGCTCGGCGGTCTCGTAGGCGAGCGTCTTCGATCCCTCGGCGTAGTAGGGCCGGAGGTTGACGTTGACGAAGGCCCACGGCCGGGTTTCGGCCAGCTGCGTGCAGAGCCGGTTGACGTCGTCGTAGTTGCCGCGCACCCCGACCAGGTTGGTGCCGTAGACGCCGGTCGCGAGCAGCTTCTGCTCCTCGAGGTTGGCCGGGACGAACACGTAGGACTTCAGCCCCGCGGCGGCGGCGTGGGCGGCGACCGCGTTGGCGAGGTTGCCGGTCGAGGCGCAGGCGACCGTCTCGAAGCCCAGCTCCCGCGCCTTGGCGACGGCGACGGCGACCACCCGGTCCTTGAAGGAGTGGGTCGGGTTGGCGGCATCGTTCTTGATCCAGAGCTCGGCGTCGAGCCCGATCCGCTCGGCGAGCCGGTCGGCCCGAACCAGCGGCGTCAGGCCGGGCTCGAGCGGATCGCCCGGCTTGCCGACGAAGGGCAGGAAGTCGGCGTAGCGCCAGATCCCCTGCGTGCCGGCCTGGATGCGGCGCTTGGCCTCCGCCGCGTCGAGCGAAGAGTGGTCGTAGGCCACCTCCAGCGGGCCGAAGCAGCTCTCGCAGGCGAAACGCGCCTCCAGCTCGTAGGCCGTCCCGCACTCCTTGCACTTCAAGCTCTCGATTGACATCCGATCATCCTTTTCGTCTTCACCTCGAAAAAAAACCTCCGCCTGTGGGGCAGAGGTCCGATCGGACGTCCCCCACATCTCTCAGGTCGGCGACCTGCTGGAGTTAGCACCTCTCCTCGAACCGATGGTCCGAGGTGGTTGCCGGGGCTTCACTGGGCCAGTCCCTCCACCCCTCTAGATGTGGCGCTTATGTGAGATGGGAAGAGTACCATCGCCAGCCATGCCTGACGAGAGCGTGAACCCGAGCGATGCCGAACCTTCCGAAACCACGGCTGCGACGGACCGCCCGGCGCGACGTGCTCGGCACGGCGCCCCAGGCTGAGCCGCAGGCCCCGCGCGTAGAGCAGATCGACTCCTCGGGCCTGCGCTGGGTCAACATCGAGCGCCCCGGCGCGATGGAGCGCGAGTGGCTGGAAACGAACTTCGAGTTCCACGCGCTCGACCTCGAGGACGTCCTCTCCCGCAACCAGCGGCCGAAGATCGACGTCTACGACGACTACCTGTTCATCGTCCTCCACTTCCCGATCTTCGATCCGGCGGCGGGAAGGCTGGGGACGGGCGAGCTGGACCTCTTCGTCGGGCCCGGCTACGTCGTGACGATCCCGAACCAGCCGCTGCAGCCGGTCGAGTACCTGTTCGAGCGCTGCCGCGCCAACGAGGAGATGCGCGAGCAGCTCTTCTCGCGCGGCTCGGGGTACCTGCTCTACCGGCTCGTCGACGACAGCTTCGACTACTGCTTCCCGATGCTGCGCAAGATCGGCAACAAGCTCGACGCGCTGGAGGACGACATCTTCGAGGGGCGCTCGGAGGAGGTCGTGCGCGACATCTCCAACGTCAAGCAGGAGATCATCAACTTCCGCAAGGTGATCCGCCCGCAGCGGCCCGTCCTGCGCGACCTCGAGAAAGTCAAGCAGCGCTACCTCGCGACCGACCTCGACCTGGAGATCTACTTCGACGACATCGTCGACGCCCACGAGCGGATCTGGGACATGCTCGAGAACTACAAGGAGGTGGTCGGGGCGCTGGCCGAGACCAACGAGTCGGTGATCTCGCACCGCGTCAACGACATCCTCCGGGTCCTCACCTCGATCAGCGTCATCGTCCTGCCGCTGACCCTGATCGCCAGCATCTGGGGGGCCAACGTGCACGTGCCGGGCGAGGGGGACACGACCGCCTTCTGGATCCTGCTCGGCGCGATGGTGGCGATGCTGCTCGCGATGGTCGGCTACTTCCGCAATCGCGGCTGGCTGTAGCCTGCCGCGCCTGTGGCCAATTTCCGGATCTGGGCGCCTTGGCGCCTCGCCTACGTGAAGGACGCGTCCAAGGACATCGAGGAGGAGTGCATCTTCTGCGCCAAGCCGGGTGCGGGAGACGACGAGGCGAACCTGATCGTCCACCGCGGCGAGCGCTGCTTCGTGATCCTCAACCTCTTTCCCTACACCAACGGCCACCTGATGGTGGCGCCCTTCGACCACGTCGGACGCATCCAGGATCTGCCCGCGGAGACCGTCGCCGAGATGATGGCATTGGCCCAGGGGGCGATGAGCCGGCTGGAGGACGTCTACTCGCCGCACGGCTTCAACGTCGGCTTCAACCAAGGCCGCGTCGCGGGGGCCGGGGTCGAGCACCACATCCACCTGCACGTCGTCCCGCGCTGGGGCGGCGACACGAACTTCATGCCGGTGATCGCCGACACCAAGGTGATGCCGCAGACGCTGGAGCAGAGCTACGAGTCGCTGAAAGGAGCGTTTTGAGCGAGCAGCCGGTCCTTGCCCCTTCGGCCATCTTCAAGGCCTACGACATCCGCGGCCTGCACGGCTCCGAGATGGACGAGACGACCGCCCACGCGATCGGGCGCGCCTTCGCGCGGGTCCTGGGACGGCTGCGCGGCAAGCAGCCGGCCGAGCTGCGCGTCGGACTCGGCCGCGACATGCGCCTGACCGCCCCGGCGATGGCGGCGGCGCTCCGCGAAGGGCTCGTCGCCGAGGGGGCGAGCGTGGTCGACGCCGGCATGGTCGCGACCGAGATGCTCTACCACCTGGTCGGCTCCCGCGGGCTCGACGGCGGCGCGATGGTTACCGCCTCCCACAACCCGAAGGCCTACACCGGCGTCAAGCTGGTCCGCGAGGGCGCACTCGCCCTCTCCGGCGACGCCGGGATCGGCGATGTGCGCCGTGAGATCGAGGCGGGGCTCGGCGATCCCCCCGGCGGCGGCTCCTTCGAGGAGGTCGACGTCTGGGACGAGTACCGCGAGCAGGCGGTGTCGTTCATCGAACCAAAAGCTGTACGACCGATGGTGGTCGTGGTCGACGGCGGCAACGGCATGGCCGGCCCGATGGTCGGCCCGATCCTGAGGGACCTCGGGCTGGAGCTGGACGAGATGTACTTCGAGCCCGACGGGGAGTTCCCCGACCACGAGCCGAACCCGCTGCTGGAGGAGAACCGCCGGATGATCGTCGAGCGGGTGCGCTCCAGCGGTGCCGACCTGGGCATCGCCTGGGACGGCGACGCCGACCGCTGCTTCTTCATCGACGGCGAGGGCAGCTTCTGCGACGGCGACTTCGTCTGCGCGCTGCTCGCCAGGGCGGCGCTCGCCAAGGAGCCGGGCGCGACGATCCTCTACGATCCCCGGTCGAGCCGCGCCGTCCCCGACCTGGTCGCGGCCGAGGGCGGCCGCTCGGACCTCTCGCGGGTCGGGCACGCGTTCTTCAAGAAGCGGATGCGCGAGGAGAGCGCGGTCTTCGGCGGCGAGGTGTCGGGCCACTACTACTTCCGCGACTTCTGGTGCGCCGACTCGGGGACGATCCCGGCGCTGCTGATGCTGGAGCTGCTCTCCGTCGACGGCCGCTCCCTGGCCGAGCTGATGGCCGAGTTCCGCTCCCGCTACTTCATCTCCGGCGAGATCAACTCGACGGTCGACGACGCCTCGGCGAAGATGGAGGAGATCGCGTCGCGCTTCTCCGACGGCGAGCAGACGCGTCTCGACGGGATCTCCGTCGACTATCCGGACTGGCACTTCAACGTGCGGCCCTCGAACACCGAGCCGCTGCTGCGGCTCAACCTCGAGTCGCTGGTCTCGCGCGAGGACATGGAAGCCAAGCGGGACGAGATCCTGGGATTGATCCGGGCGTGACGCTCACCCCGGAGGGGGCCCTGGAGCGGGCCGCGCAGGCCGGCGTCCACCGCCTCCGCATCCCCACGCCGTTCGCCGTCGGCAGGGTCAACTGCTACCTGCTCGAGGATGAGCCGCTGACCCTCGTCGACACCGGGCCGAACTCGGGCAAGGCGCTCGACGAGCTGCAGGCCCAGCTGGCGACCCACGGTCACTCGATCGACGACATCGAGTTGGTCATCCTCACCCACCAGCACATCGACCACCTGGGCCTGGTCGAGATCGTCGTCGCGCACTCCGGCGCCGAGGTCGCGGCGCTCGGGCTCGCCGCCGAGCGCCTCGGCAACTTCACCGAGGACGCGGAACGTGAGGACGAGTTCGCGGTCGAGCTGATGCTGCGCAACGGGATCCCGCAGGAGGTCGCCTTCGCCCTGCAGAGCGTCTCGCGCAGCTTCCGGGGCTGGGGCGCGCGCGCCGAGGTGACCCGGCCACTCGCCGACGGCGAGGAGGTCTCCTTCCGCGACCGCACCCTGCAGACCCTGCACCGGCCGGGCCACAGCCCCTCCGACACCGTCTTCTGGGACGAACAGCGGCGGATCCTGCTCGCCGCCGACCACCTGATCGCGCACATCTCCTCCAACCCGCTGATCACCCGGCCGCTGGACGGCTCCTTGCAGCGCACCCAGGCGCTCGTCACCTACGTCGAGTCGCTGCGCAGGACGCGCGAGATGCCGGCCGAGATCGTCCTCTCCGGCCACGGCGACCCGATCGTCGACCACGTCGCCCTGATCGACGACCGACTCGCCAAGCACGAGCGCCGCAAGGAGAAGATCTACGGGCTGATCGAGGAGCGGCCCCGCTCGGGCTACGAGATCGCCCAGGCGATCTGGGGCGACGTGGCCGTCACGCAGGCCTTCCTCACCCTCTCGGAGGTGATCGGCCACGCCGACCTGCTCGTCAACGAGGGCCGCGTGCGCGAAGCCGACGACGGGGAGGTGATCCGCTATGAGGCGACCCGGTAGGCGCGGCAAGAAGCGGATGCTGATCATCGTCAACCCCTACGCGACGACGGTCTCGAACCGGCTCAAGAACCTCGTCGTCTACGCGCTGCAGGGCCGCTTCGAGGTCGAGACGGTGGCGACCGAGGCGCAGAACCACGCGACCGAGATCGGCCGCGAGGTTCGCGACCACGGCTACGACGTGGTCGTCGCGTTCGGCGGCGACGGGACCCTCAACGAGGTCGCCAACGGCCTCGCCGGCACCGACGTGCCGGTCTCGGTGCTGCCGGGCGGCTCGACCAACGTGGTCTCGCGCACGCTCGGCATCCCCAACGACGTGGTCGACGCGACCGAGCACCTGCTCGCCCTGGTCGACGACTGGGCCCCCCGCAAGATCGACCTCGGCCTGGTCGACGACCGTCACTTCGTCTTCTCGTGCGGCGCCGGCATCGACGCGACGGTGGTCAGGCGGGTCGACGCCCACCCGCGGCTGAAGGCGACCGCCGGCCCCTACTACTACACCTGGGCGGCGGTCTCCGCGCTCTACCGCAGCTACCTCGTCAACCCCGTGCGACTGCGCGTCGACGTGGATGGGCAGAGCGCCGAGGGCGTGACCGCTCTCGCCCAGAACTCCGACCCCCTGACCTACTTCGGCGACCGCCCCGTTCGCGTCTGCGAGGGGGTCGAGCTCGACGACGGCACCCTGGCGCTCGGCGTGCTGCAGCGAGCGCGCCAGCGCGACATGCCGACCCTGATCCCACGCCTGTTCAGCGACAGCCGCCCCGCCGCGCGCCACCGCCGCATCGACCACTTCCCGAGCATCGCCGCCGCAACCGTCACCTCGGCATCGGAGACCAAGGACGACACCACTCGCCCCTTCCCCGTCCAGGTCGACGGCGACTACATCGGCGAGCGCACGCGGATCGAGCTGAAGGTCGAGCCGCAGGCGCTGACGATCGTCGCCTAGCTCAGCTGGCCGGCGTGATGCGGTAGGCGTCGAAGACCGACTCGACGTTGCGCAGGCGCGAGATGCACTGCTTGAGTTGCTCCGTGTCGCCGACCTCGACCACGAAGCGGTTCTTCACCATCGGGTGCTTGGTCATGCAGCTGGCGCCGATGATGTTGATGCCGGCCTCGGCGAAGGTGCGCGAGAGGTCCTCGAGCAGGCGGGTGCGATCGTAGGCGTCGATCTGCAGCTCGACCCGGTAGGACGCCTCGTTCTCACCGTCCCAGCTGACCTCGACGAACCGTTCGGGGTCCTTCTTCAGGGCCCGCACGTTCTTGCAGTCGGTGCGGTGGATCGTGATGCCGCGGCCGAGCGACACGTAGCCGGCGATCTCGTCGCCGGGAACCGGCCGGCAGCACTTGGCCAGCCGCACGACGACGTTGCTGACCCCCTTGACGCTGATCCCGTAGTTGGACGCGTCCTTGGTCCGCCGCGCCTTGTCCTCGCGCGCCTCGCCGGGCAGGCCGAGCGGCTCCTCCTCCTCGACCGCCTCGCCGGACTTGAGCCGCTGCATCAGCTTGTTGGCGACCGCCTTCGTGGCGATCTTGCCCTGGCCGAGCGCGATGTAGAAGTCGGTCGCCTTGCGGAAGCCCATCTCGCGGATCACGTCGGCGAGCAGCGGCGACATGACCAGCTTCTGCATCGGCAGGCCGCGCTTGCGCAGCGCCTCCTCCAGCGCCTCGCGGCCGTTGCGCTCGGCGTCCTCGCGCCGTTCCTGTTTGAAGAAGGCGCGGATCTTGTTGCGGGCGCGGCTGGTCCGGACCAGCTTCAGCCAGTCGCGCGAGGGGCCGCGGTTCTGCTTCGCCGTCAGCACCTCGACGATGTCGCCGGAGCGCAGCTGGTAGTGCAGCGGCACGATCGAGCCGTTGACCTTCGCGCCGACGCAGCGGTGGCCGACGTCGGTGTGGACCGCGTAGGCGAAGTCGAGCGGGGTCGAGCCGGCCGAGAGGTTCTTCACCTCGCCCTTCGGCGTGAAGACGAAGACCTCGTCCTCGAAGAGGTCGACCTTCAGCGACTCCAGGAACTCGGTCGGGTCCTGCTCGCCCTCCGCCTCGACCAGCTGGCGCAGCCAGGTCATCTTCTCGCGCTGGGGGTCGCCCTCTCCCCCCTCCTTGTAGGCGACGTGGGCGGCGATCCCGTACTCGGCCAGCTTGTGCATGTCGGCCGTGCGGATCTGGATCTCGAGCGGCTTGCCCTCCGGCCCGATCACGGTCGTGTGCAGCGCCTGGTACATGTTGGCTTTCGGCATCGCGACGAAGTCCTTGAAGCGGCCGGGCAGCGGCTTCCAGAGCGAGTGGATGACGCCGATCGCGCCGTAGCAGTCCTTGACGGAGTCGACGATCACCCGCATCGCCGTGAGGTCGAAGATCTCGTTGAACTCGCGACCCTTCTTGGTCATCTTGGTGTAGATCGAGTAGAAGTGCTTGGCGCGGCCCGAGATCTCCGCCTCGATGCCGACCTTCCTCAGCTCGGCGGCGAGGAACTCCCCCGCCTCGGTGACGTAGACCTCGCGCTCGTTGCGCTGCTGGGCGACGAGCTGCTTGATCTCCTTGTACTTGCGCGGGTGCAGGGTGGCGAAGGCGAGGTCCTCGAGCTCCCATTTGATCGCGTGGATGCCGAGCCTATGCGCCAGCGGCGCGTAGATCTCGAGCGTCTCGCGCGACTTGAGGACCTGCTTCTGCTTCGGCAGCGCGCCGAGCGTGCGCATGTTGTGGAGGCGGTCGGCCAGCTTGATCAGGATCACCCTGACGTCGGTGGCCATCGCCACCATCATCTTGCGGTAGTTCTCCGCCTGCCGCTCGTCGCGGCTCTCGAACGTCATCCCGGTCAGCTTGGTGACGCCGTCGACCAGCCTGGCGATCTCCTCGCCGAACTCATCGCGCACCTCCTCGAGGCTGGCGCTCGTGTCCTCGACCGTGTCGTGGAGGAGCGCCGCGCACAGCGTCTCGGTGTCGAGCCGCATCCCGGCGCAGATCTGGGCGACCCCGACCGGATGGGTGATGAACTCGTCGCCCGAGCGGCGCAGCTGGTCGGCATGGCGGTCGCAGGCGAACTCGAACGCGCGCGCAACCGCCTCGCGGTCGATCGCGGCGGTCGCGGTCGCGCCGTCGGCGCCGTTCCCGCTCGGCGAGTCGAACTCCTCGACAACGGCGAAGAGGTCGCCGAGCAGCTCGTGCTGAGCTAGGGCTTGTTGCGTCGGTCCAGGTATCGCAGGGCCTCCTCGTGAAGGGCGCCGTAGGCGCGGAACGCCTCCGAGCGCTCCAGATCGGTTCCCCCTGAGGATACGACCCCGACCGTGCCGCTACCGCCGTCGGGCGAGCCCTGCACCAGGCCCAGCTCGTCGAGGACGCGGAAGCAGCGGGCGGCGGCCTCCGGCCCGCGCGGCTGGGGACCGCTCCCCCGCAGAGCCGCCTGCAGGTGCTCGCCGCTCGCCTCGCCGGCCTCGCGGAGGTCTCTGAAGGCGGCGACCAGGACCGGTCGCCTCGCGAGCTGCGCCTCGAGCGCCGCCAGGGCGGCCGCCACCTCGCTCTCCTGCCAGGCCTCGTGCAGGAACCCGGGGTGGTCCCCCCCTTCGGCCCAGCCGTCGACCGGACGACTGACCAGACGCTCCTGCCGTGGCGACGCCGGGGGGTCGACGAGGACGACGTGAGCGAACTCGCGGGCGAGGCTCGGGGCGTGTTCGAGCGCCGCGTAGTCGATCGTCGCCGGCGTGCGGAGGTCTGCGCTCGCGACGCCCCCGCACCGCTCGCACTCGGCGGGCGAGGCGCCGGGGGCGAAGCGGGCCAGGCCGGCGAGGCTCGTGCGCCGCGAGGCGTCGGCGCAGACGGCGAGCACCTCGGCCCCGCTGGAGACCAGCTCGGCGACCGTCGCCGCCGCCGAGCCGCCGCCCCGCAGCACCTCGCGCCGGGACGGCTCCGCCGCGGCGTCCTGCTCCAGCGCCGAGCCCAGCGGCAGGCGCAGCTCCCGCTCGAACCTCCCCCACCACTCCTCCTCCGGGCAGGTGCAGGGAGGACCGACCCGATACAGCTCCCGCAGCACCAGGCGCGGCTCCACCGAGCCGTTCCAGCGATTCAGCTCGAGCCGCACCGCCGCGTCGACGGGCTCGTCCTGCCCGGGGCCGAGCGAGGATCGCCCGAAGGCGACGCCGAGCGCCCGGTGGCCGCCGCTGTGCAGGCTGAAGCGCAGGTGCTTGCCCTCGCCCATCGGTCGCGGGTCGCGGACCGCGGCGGACGGGACCAGCAGCCGCACACCCGGATTCCCCATGCCGAAGGGCCGCAGGCGCTCCAGCTCCTCGGCGAGGTCGAGGCCGAGATCCGCGCCGCCGACGACGGCGTCGATCCGCTCCCTGCGCAACAGGTCCTCCGGCCCGAGGACGCCGGCAGCGTGGGCGGCGAACGCCTCGCGGAACGAGTCGAGGTCGTCGGCACGCAGCTCCAGGCCGGCCGCGGCGCGGTGGCCGCCGAACTTGACCAGATGCCGGGAGCAGGCGCTCAGCGCCGCCAGCAGGTCGAAGCCGGGGATGCTGCGGCCCGAGCCGCGCGCCGAGCCCTCCCCGTCGATCGAGACGACGACAACCGGCCGGTGATGGCGCTCGACCAGCCGCGAGGCGACGATCCCGATCACGCCCGGGTGCCAGCCCTCGCCGGCGACGACGAGAGCCGGTGCGTCGCGGAGATGGCCGGGAAGCTCCCGGCGCGCCGCCTCCGCGGCCCCGTCGACCTGGCGCTCCGTCGCCCGGCGCTCGCTGTTGGCCCGGTTCAGCTCCGCGGCTATCTCGGCGGCGCGGGCGTCGTCCTCGGTGAGGAAGAGCTCGACCCCGGCATCGGCTCGGTAGAGGCGGCCGGCGGCGTTGATCCGAGGTGCCAGCTTGAACCCCAGATCGCCCTCGTCCAGCCCGCTCGGCTCGCACTTCGCCGCTTCGAGCAGCGCCCGCATCCCGGGCCGCCGCGCGCGTCGAACCTCGGCCAGCCCCCGTCGCACGAGCGCCCGGTTCTCGCCGACCAGCGGGACGACGTCGGCCACCGTCGCGAGGGCGACGAGGTCCAGGTCCGTCTCGCGGGAGGCGTCGCGCAACGCACTGGCGAGCTTCCAGGCGACGGCCGTGCCGCAGAGGTGCTTGAAGGGGTAGCCGTCGATCGCCGGGTGCAGGATCGGGCAGTCGGGCAGCGCCTCCGCCGCCTGGTGGTGGTCCGTGACGACGACCTCCATGCCGAGGGAGCGAGCGTGCGCCACCTCTTCGACCGCGGTGATGCCGCAATCGACGGTGATCAGCAGCGAGGTGCCGCGGGCGGCGAGCCGCTCGACGTTCTCCCCGGTCAGGCCGTAGCCGTCGGCCAGCCGGTCGGGGATCAGCCAGTCGCACTCGGCGCCGAGGTCACGCAGGGCGCCGACGAGGATCGAGGTTGCGCAGACGCCGTCGACGTCGAAGTCGCCGTGGACGGTGATCCGGCGCTTCGCCTCGATCGCGCCGCGCACCCGCTCGACGACGGCCCCCATCGAGCGGAACTCGTGCGGAGAGTGGGACTCGTCGGCGGCAAGGAACTCGCGAGCCGCCTCCGGAGTGCGGTGGCCTCGGCGGACCAGCGCGACCGCGACCGGCTCGCTGAGTCCGAGCGCGTCGACCAGCCCCCGCACCTCGCGGTGGTCGTAGGGCTCGGCCCTGTAGGCATGGACGGTCTCCGCCACCCAGCCAGGCTAGGAAGCGTCCCGGCGGATTCAGCGGCCCCGGGACGCCGGAAACTGCGACTTCACCCGGACGTGCCGTCTATTGCGTGCCCATAAGGGCACCCAACGGACGGCACGTCCGTCAGGTCGCCTCGTGGGGCCGATCCTGGCGGACGCCGAGCGCCCAGACGACGGCGAGGCCGATCGCGACCCCGGGGACCGCCAGCAGTGCGGTGCCGATGTCCGTCTCGCCGAGCCCCCGGCCCACGGCGATCTGCACGACCGCCCCGAAGAGGCAGGCGCCGATCGTCGCGCCGAGCAGGGCGCCGACGATCCCCTGCCAGAAGCGGTCCGGAAGGAAGACCGTGAAGTGCCAGAGGGCGATCCCCATCGTGAACCAGACGACCAGCGCCATCAGATCTCCCCCCCCATGGCTAGCGGTTCCTCCCGTGTTTGCGGCGCTGCTGGCGCCGTTCCCGGCGGCGCCGGTTGCGCTCGCGCCGCTCGGCCGCCTCCGGGTCCGCACCGTCCCCGACCGGATCGGCGCCGTCCCCCCCGGTCGGCTCCGCCGTGACCAGGACGGGCTGCTCCTCCTCCGCCTCCGCCTGGGGAACCGCCTCCGCGGCCTCCTCGTCTTCCAGTCGCGCGAGGTCGGTGTCGTCGACGAAGGCCGGGACCCTGCCGTCGGCGGCGAGGATCCGCTCGCGCCGCCGCACGAAGCCCGGCTCGCGTTCCTTCCAGGCGGTGAGCACGGGTGAGGCGATGAAGATCGACGAGTAGGTACCGGAGAAGATGCCGACCATCATCGCGAAGGCGAAGTCCTGCAGGGTCGCGCCGCCGAAGATCAGCAGCACGGTGACGAGGAAGACCGAGGACAGTCCGGTGATCAGCGACCGGGTCAGGACCTCGCTCATCGAGCGGTTGACGATCTGCGAGAACGCGGCGCGCGGCATCCTCGGCACGTTCTCGCGGATACGGTCGAAGACGATCACGGTGTCGTAGAGCGAGTAACCGAGGATCGTCAGGAAGGCGGCGACGGTCCCGCTCGTCACTTCTTTGTCGGCCAGCGAGTAGACGCCCGCCGTGATCAGGATGTCGTGCGCCACCGCGATCAGGACCGGCACCGCGTACTTCGCTTCGAACCGGAAGGCGACGTAGGCCGCGATCAGCAGCAGCGAGAAGATGATCGCGAGCATCGCGCTGCGGGCGATCTGCGCGCCGAAAGTCGGCCCGACGCTGGTGTTTTCGAAGCTGCCCGGCTGGGTGCCGAACTCAGCGTCGAGGGCGCCGCGGACCGCCGATACGCCGCCCGGCTGGAGGTCACCGGTCTGGACCTGGAAGCCCGTTCCGAAGCGGTCGTTTTCGGTCTCCTGGATCTCGGCCTCGCCGAGACCCTCGCCCTCGAGCACGGCCCGGACGTCCTCCACGGAGGCGCTGCGCTCAGGGGCGAAGTTGAGCCGCGTGCCGGACTCGAAGTCGATGCCGAGGTTGAGCTGGTTGACCGAGAGCGCAAGGGCGCCAATCACGAGGATCGCCCCGGAGGCCGAGAAGAACCAGCGGCTGGCGCCGATGAAGTTGAAGTGCCAGCGCACCTTCGACTCGCCGGCGCCGACCAGCCGCGGCGAGGTGAGCAGGCCGCGACCGAAGACGCCGAGCAGCGCCTGCGTGAAGACGACCGCGGTGAGGAGGGAGACGATCGTGCCGACGCCGAGGGCGAACGCGAAGCCTTTGACGCCGGCGGTGGCGAGCACGAAGAGGATGAAGGCGGTCAGCAAGGTGATGACGTTCGCGTCGATGATCGTCGCGATCCCTTTGCGGTAGCCGACGCCGATCGCGGCGGTGATGCTGCGCCCGGCCCGCACCTCCTCCTTGATCCGCTCGAAGATGACGATGTTCGAGTCGGCCGCGACGCCGATGGTCAGGATCAGGCCGGCGATGCCCGGCAGGGTCATCGTGATCGGGATCAGCTTGATCAGCGCGAAGAAGACGACCGCGTAGACCCCGAGGCCGACCGTCGCCACGACGCCGAGCAGGCGGTAGTAGACGATCAGGAAGATGATCACCAGCGCGAGGCCGATCAGCCCGGCCTTGAGGCCCTGGTCGAGCGCCTGCTCGCCGAGCGTCGCCGAGACCTGCGTCTGGCTGATCAGCTTCAGGTTGATCGGCAGGGCGCCGATCTGCAGGAAGGTCGCCAGGTCCTGCGCGTCCTGGATGCTGCTGAAGCCGCCCGAGATCTGGGCCCCGGTGCGGCCGTCGATCCCATCCGGGTTCTCGGCGAAGTTGATCAGCGGCGCCGTCTTGATTTCGTTGTCGAGGACGACCGCGAAGCGGCCCGAGAGTTCTTCGGCCTGCTGGCCGCTGACCGGGCCGATCGCCCGCGCCTGACCGCGTTGGGCGATCTGGCGGGTGACGGACTGGAAGGCCTCCTGGCCCTCGTCGGTGAATTCGAAGGTGACGTTCGGCTGGCCCAGTTCGTCGCGTTCCTGCTTCGGATCGGTGATGTCGTCGCCGGAGAGCGCCGGCCGGTCGCGCATCACGAACCAGCCCGGCTCGCCGTCCTCGATCACCGAGCCGTCTTCTTCGGCGGGAAGCTCCGAGACGACGATCGTGCCCGGCGGCACCGTCAGCACCTCTCCTTTGGCGCTGCGTTTCTTGCCGGTCGCCGAGACGAACAGGTCCTTGCGGGCGAACTCGGGGCCGGCGATCAGCTCGTGGGCGCTGTCTCTGGAGAACAGGTAGTAGCGCGCCCGGTTCGTCGAGCACTCGGTGCAGTCCGGTTCGGGCTCCTGTTCGCCCGCCACTTTGACCGCGTTGTATGCGGTCGCGTAGGCGCCTCCGGAGATCAGGAACTGGTTTTCTTTTTTGGCAGGGCTCCGCCCGGCTTCGGTCCATTCTTCGTTCGCTTCTTCGAGCGCCTGCGTGGGCGGCTGACTGCCGGGAGAGCCGGCGATCAGTTTCGTGCGGCCGAGCAGGTTCGGTTCCCAGTCGTAGAAGTAGAGCTGGGCGGTCGTGCCGACCTGGTCGATCGCCCGCTGCGCGTTGGTGACGTCGGGCAGGCTGACCGAGATCTCCTCCGTGCCGAGCCGCGAGACCTCCGGCTCGGCGACGCCCAGCTTGTCGATCCGCTCGCGGATGATGTCGATCGAGCGTTCGATGTCGTCGCCGCTGACCTCGTCGACCTTGCCGGTCGGGGTGCCCTGGTAGACCAGTTCGACCCCACCCTGGAGGTCGAGCCCGAGTTTGGTCTCCTTTTTCATCACGACCAGCGCGGAGACGATGATCAGGCCCAGGACGAAGGCGAGAACGAGGAAATTGCCGCGGCGTCTGGCCATCGCTATTTCTCGGGTGTGAGGACGAGCAGCAGACCGCCGTCGTCGTCGTAGGCGGGGAAGACGTCGGCGATCGCGTCGGCGGGCAGGTCACCCTCCGCGTTGACCGCGACCCGCTTGCCGAGCGAGCGCACCCCCCACTCCAGCGAGGTCTCGATCGGGTCGGCGACGCCGTTGCCGTCGGCGTCGGCGGTCTCTCCGCCGTCGCCCGAGTCGCGCCACTGCAGGCCGAGCACTTCCTGGACGGGACGGCCGATCACGTCCTCGTCGGTGAGTCCGGTCAACTCGAAGCTACCTTTGCCGGCATCGATCACCCGTGCCTGCCGATCGCAGACGAAGAAGGCCGCATCGGGGGCCGGGTAGTAGTCGTCGAGAAGCTCGAAGACGAAGCCGAAGCCGCACTTCGAGCAGCCCTTCGGACGGGTGCTGAAACCGGCCGTGCGGTCGGCGCTTACCTCCCGGTTTCCGCAGTTGGGGCAGATGAAGAACGGCATTGCCCACAGGCTACTGAGACTCTGCTCAAAACAGGCTGCGCGTTCCGTCCGGAACCGGTACGCCGAGGTGCTCGTAGGCCCGCTCGGTGAGCACCCGCCCGCGCGGGGTCCGCTTCATCAGCCCCTCCTGGAGGAGATAGGGCTCCAGCACGTCCTCGATCGTGTCCTGCTCCTCGCCGATCGCGACCGCCAGGGTCGAGAGGCCGACCGGCCCGCCGGCGAACTTGGTCGCGACGGTCTCGAGCAGGTTGCGGTCGCTGCGATCGAGCCCGCCCGCGTCGACCTCGAGCATCTCCAGGCCCGCGGCGGCGACCTCGGCGTCGACCGGCCCCGCGCCCTTCACCTGGGCGAAGTCGCGCACCCGCTTGAGCAGCCGGTTGGCTACGCGTGGGGTCCCACGCGAGCGCTCGGCGATCGCCTGGGCCCCGGCCGCGTCGATCTCGACGCCGAGGATGCCGGCCGAGCGCTCGACGATCTCGGCGAGGTGCTCGGCGCTGTAGTGCTCGAGCCGGTGGCAGACGCCGAAGCGGTCGCGCAGGGGCGTCGTCAGCAGCCCGGCGCGGGTCGTCGCCCCGACCAGCGTGAACGGCGGCAGCGGCAGCGTCACAGTGCGCGCCCCCGCCCCCTGGCCGAGGACGACCGGCAGCTCGCCGTCCTCCATCGCCGGGTAGAGCGTCTCCTCCACGGCACGCCCCAGCCGGTGGATCTCGTCGACGAAGAAGACGCTGTTCGGCTCCAGCGCGGTCAGGAAGGACGCGACGTCGGCCTTGCGCTCCAGCGCGGGGCCGGCGGTCTGGACCAGCGGCACGCCCATCTCGGCCGCGACGATGTGGGCGAGCGAGGTCTTGCCGAGGCCGGGCGGGCCGGCGAGCAGGACGTGGTCGAGCGGCTCGCCGCGCTGGCGGGCCGCCTCGATGAAGATCGAGAGCTGGTCGGTGGCCTGGCGCTGGTTGACGAAGTCGGCCAGGCGCGGCGGCCGCAGGGAGCGGTCGAGGTCCTCGTCGGGGACGTCGGCGTGGGCGTCGTGGACGCGAACCTCGGCGTCGACCGGTATCGGCTCCCCGTCCAGGCCCGGCGTGCGGATCCGCTTCTCGCTCATGCGGCCCGCCCGGTCCCGGCCTTGCGCAGCGCCGTCGCGATCAGCTCCTCCGCGTCGCCGCTCTCGATCCCGTCGAGCAGCTGCTCGGCCTCCAGCGGCGCGTAGCCGAGGTTGACCAGGCCGTCGCGGGCCAGGGAGCGTGCGTCACCGCTCTCGGCACCGGCGAAGGCGACCTCTTCCTCGAGCTCGCCGGCGACCTTCTCGCGCAGCTCGACGATGATCCGCTCCGCCGTCCGCTTCCCGATGCCGGGCACGGCCTGGAAGCGCTTCGCGTCCCCGGCCGCGATCGCCCGCAGCAACTCGCGCGCGGGCCCGCCTGAGAGGGCCGCGATCGCGACCTTCGGCCCGACGCCGCTGACGGAGACGAGCAGCCCGAACAGGTCCCGCTCCTCCTCGGAGGCGAACCCGTAGAGGGAGAGGGAGTCCTCCCGCGCGACCAGCTCGGCGTGCAGAAACGCGTCGCGGCCGGTGGCGGGGACGGCCTTCAGGGTCTCCGACGAGACGGTCAGCCGGTAGCCGACGCCGCCCGCCTCGATCACGACGTGGTCGGGGCGCCGCACCATCACCTCGCCGCGGACCGCCGCGATCATCCTGCCACCCGCGCCGCGACCCTGGCCTCGGCCAGCTCCGCCGCCTCGCGGCGAGCAGTGCCGCCGCCATGGCAGATCGCCACCGCCAGCGCGTCGGCGGCGTGGTCGGGGCTCGGCGGCTCGGGCAGGCTGAGCAGGGTGCCGACCATCCGCTGCACCTGCCGCTTGCCGGCCCCGCCGGAGCCGCAGACGGCCATCTTGATCGCCTGGGGCGTGTAGGCGAAGCAGGGAACGCCGCTCTGGGCGGCGGCGAGCATCGCCGCGCCGCTGGCCTGGCCGACGGACATCGCGGTCCGCACGTTCTTGCCGAAAAAGACCTCCTCGATCGCCATCGCACCCGGCTCGTGCCAGGCGATCAGCTCGGCCAGGGAGCCGTGGATCCGCTCGAGGCGACGCTCGATCGGCAGCTCGGCCGAGGTCTCGACCACGCCGCCGTCGAGCGCGACCATCCGATTGCCCTCGACCCGCACGACGCCGAAGCCCAGGTTGGCTGCGCCGGGGTCGATCCCGATCACGACTTGCATGGGAACTGATTCTGGGAGCAGCCTCGGATGCCTCCCCGAGGTCGCGCCGCGTCAGGCCGCCAGCTTTTGGAGCACCTCGTCGGGGATGTCGAAGTTGGCGTGGACCTCGTTGACGTCGTCGTCGTCTTCGAGCGCCTCGATCAGGCCGAGCAGCGACTTCGCGTCGTTGCCCTTCACCTCGACGGTGCTCTTCGGCTCCATCGCCAGGTCGGCCGACCGGACCTCGACCCCCGCCGCCTCGATCGCCTCGCGCACCGCGCCAAGGTCGGCCGGCTCGCAGAGCACCCGCAGCTGGTCGCCTTCCTCGCGGACGTCTTCGGCACCGGCGTCGATCGCGACGATCAGGTCCTCCTCGCCGTAGCGGGCCGCGTCGACCGCGACGACGCCGCGCTTCTCGAAGATCCAGGCGACCGACCCCGGCTCGCCGAGGCTGCCGTTGTGCTTGCTGAAGGCGTGGCGGACTTCGGCGCTGGTCCGGTTGCGGTTGTCGGTCAGCGCCTCGACCAGGACCGCCGCCCCGCCGGGCCCGTAGCCCTCGAAGACCACCCGCTCGATCGCCGCCGCGTCGCCCCCCGCGCCGGTTCCGCGGTCGATCGCCCGCTGGATGTTGTCCTTCGGCATCGAGGCTTCGCGGGCCTTCTGGATCGCGGTCGCGAGGGCGGGATTGCCGTCCGGATCGCCGCCGCCGTCACGCGCCGCAACCGCGATCGCACGGGCCAGCTTGGTGAAGAGCTTGCCGCGTTTCGCGTCGGCCGCGCCCTTCTTGTGCTTTATCGAAGACCACTTCGAGTGCCCGGACATCGTTTGCCATTCTATGAGCCCGGCCCATGCACCAGGAAACGGCCCCACATCTGCACGGAGCGCGCCCGGTGCGGGCGCTGGCGGCGTCGGTCGTCTTCCTCGTCATGCTGCTCGCCGCCCTGGCGCTCTGGACGGCGATCCCGCTCGGCTGGGTCTTCGTCGGCTCGAAGATCTCCGACACCCAGTTCCCGAGCGAGGGCCCCTACGCCGTCGTCGCGATCGGCATCCTGATCTCGATCCTGCTCGATGCCTGGCTGCTCGGCCGCCTCAACGACCTCTACATGCGGGTGACCGGCACCAACCGTCTCACGCCGATGCGGCCGAGCTGGCTGAAGAGCGCCCGCGACAGCTCGGCGCCGGTCGGCACCACCACGGTGGTCGAGGCGGTGCTGATCGGCTCGGTGATGCTCGCCGGGGTCGCCTTCGTCGCCTGGTTCTTCCTGCTCGCCGGCTCGCCGCTGCCGACCCAGTAGTCAGACGACGAACCTGCCGTCTTCCTGCATGACGGTGCCGTCGACCTCGAGCCTGCCGCCGAGGCGCAGGTCGCAGACCAGGTCGGTGTGGACGTTCGACTCGTTCGTGCCGCCCGACTCGGGGTAGCTGCGCCCGACCGCCATGTGGATGGTCCCGCCGAGCTTCTCGTCGAGCAGGACCTCGCGGGTGCCGCGGTCGATCGCGTAGTTGGTCCCGATGCCGAGCTCGCCGAGGCGGCGGGCGCCGGGGTCGGTGTCGAGCAGCTCGACCAGGAACTCCTCGCCCCGCTCGGCGCTGGCGTCGACGACCTTGCCGGCCTCGAAGCGCAGCCGCACCCCGGCGACCTCGCGGCCGCCGATCGTCGCCGGCAGGTGGAAGGTCACCTCGCCCTCGACGGAGTCCTCGACCGGCCCGGTGAAGAACTCGCCGTCGGGCATGTTGTGGCGGCCGTCGCAGGGGATGAACTTGCGTCCGGAGATGCCCAGCCTGATGTCGGTCCCCGGCGCGACCACGCGCACCTCCTCGTGGCCCTCGATCCACTCGGCGAGCCGCTTGCACTCCTCCGAAGCCTTCTGCCAGGCGGTCAGCGGGTCGCCGTCGGTCGCCAGGCAGGCGCCGTAGTAGAAGTCCTCGTAGTCGGCCATGCTCATCTCCGCCTCGGCGGCGTAGGCATTGGTCGGGAAGAGCGTGTAGCACCAGCGGAACTCGCCGCGGGCGCTGCGCTCCATCGCCCGGGCCAGCAGCTCCCCGGTCGCGGTCTGGCGCCGGGTCTGGCGCTCCGGCGGCACCGCGGAGAGCTCGCGGGTGTTGGCGCTGGCGCCGATCGCGATCCGCACGTCGACGTTCTCCAGCAGCCACTCGGAGACCGGCGAGACCCAGTCGAGCTGGGCGTCGCTCGCGTGCTTGTAGTAGACGGCGGCCTGGCCGTCGAGCGCGACGTTGAGGATCGGGTGGGCGCCGGCCTTCAGCACCTCCTCGTAGACCGCGAGCAGCAGCGGCTCGGCGCCGCCGTCGCCGTCGATGGACACCGTCTCCCCCTCCTTCACCTCGGTCGAGTAGCCGACCAGGATCTTCGCCAGTCGCTCGACTCTCGGGTCTCTCACGTCTCCGCCTCCTCGTGGGCGCGCTCGCGCGCCTTCGTCGTCATTGCCATGAACAGTGCGTGCAGGCGCGGGTCGTCGGACAGCTCCGGGTGGAAGGCGCAGGCCAGGACACCGCCCTGTCGGATCGCCACGGGGTGCCCGTCGTAGGAGGCGAGCACCTCGACCCCCGGGCCGTGCCGCTCGACCCACGGCGCCCGGATGAACACCGCGCGCAGCGGCTCGTCGCCGATTCCCTCGACCGGGAGGTCCGCCTCGAAGCTCTGCAGCTGGCGGCCGAAGGCGTTGCGCCTCGCCGTCGCGTCGAGCAGCCCGAGATGCGCGTCGTCGCAGACGATCATCCCCGCGCAGGTGCCGAAGACGGTCCCGCCGGCCTGACGGTGGGCGTGGATCGACCGCGCCAGGCCCGCCGACTCGATCCCCTTGAGGATCGTCGTGCTCTCGCCACCGGGGATGACGAGCCCGTCGAGGCGAGGGAGGTCGTCGGGCGTCCGCACCTCCCGCACGCCCGCCCCGAGCTCGCGCAGCATCCGCTCGTGGGCTTCGAACCCGCCCTGGACCGCGAGGACGCCGATCTGCAACTCGGAGCCGCGGCTCTCAGGCACCGCGGTCCTGCAGAAGCGCATCCGCCGCGGCCAGCTCGGCGATCTCCAGCCCGGGCATCGCCTCGCCGAGCCCGACCGAGGCTGCCGCGACCCGCTCGGGATCGTCGTGGTGGGTGGTCGCCTCGACGATCGCCCTCGCGCGCCGCTCGGGGTCGGCGCTCTTGAAGATGCCGGAGCCGACGAAGTTGCCCTCGGCGCCCAGCTGCATCATCAGCGCCGCGTCGGCCGGCGTGGCGATGCCGCCGGCGCAGAACATCGGCACCGGCAGGCGGCCCTTCTCGGCCACCTCGCGGACGACTTCGAGCGGCGCCTGGTGCTCCTTGGCCGCAGCCGCGAGCTCCTCGGGGCCGAGCCGGGCGAGCCGCTTGATGCCGCCGACGATCTCACGCATGTGGCGGACCGCCTCGACGACGTTGCCGGTGCCGGCCTCGCCCTTGGAGCGGATCATCGCCGCCCCCTCTCCGATCCGCCGCAGCGCCTCGCCGAGGTTGGTGGCGCCGCAGACGAACGGCACCTCGAAGGCGAGCTTGTTGATGTGGTGGCGCTCGTCGGCCGGCGTCAGCACCTCGGACTCGTCGACGTAGTCGACTTCGAGCGCCTGCAGCACCTGCGCCTCGGCGAAGTGGCCGATCCGGGCCTTGGCCATCACCGGGATCGTCACCGCCTCCTGGATCCCCTTGATCATCGCCGGGTCCGACATGCGGGCGACGCCGCCGTCGCGGCGGATGTCGGCAGGAACGCGCTCCAGCGCCATCACGGCGCAGGCGCCCGCCTGCTCGGCGATCCGTGCCTGCTCGGGCGTGACCACGTCCATGATCACACCGCCTTTCAACATCTCGGCCAGCCCGGTCTTGACCCTCCAAGTAGCTCTCTCGGCCATGAGAGCGAATACTACGTGGGGGGCTCCTACTTCAGTTTGTAGGCGCGGATTCGGTCTTTGTGCGCGGCTTCGTCACGGGCGTAGAGACCGTGGGCGAGCCCCTGCACGAGGGACATCAAGGCCGTGTTGGAGCGGGCGAAAGAAGGGCTGTTGGACGAGTAGTAGAGCGTCTGCTCGGCGTGCTCGCCTACCTCCGACAAGGACGCGTCGGAGATCGCCAGGGTGCGGGCACGGCGGTGCAGGGCAAGCTTCATCGCCCGCAGCAGCAGCGGATGGGCGCGGCCGGAGGAGATGACGATGACCAGCGTCTCCTCGTCGATCCGCCCGAGTCGCTGCAGCGACTCGCCGCCGGTGCTGGCGACGATCTCGGCGCGGATGTCGAGCAGGCTGAGCAGGTGCCGCAGGTAGCTGGCGAAAAAGGCCATCTGGTCGACACCGACGATGACCACCCGCTGCGCTTCGGCGAGCGCGGCGACCGCCCCGTCGACTTGCTCGCGGGTCAGGTTGCGAGCGGTTTCCTCCAGGTTCGAGAAGTCGGCGCTGAGCGAGCCCTCCAGCTCGGAGTGGTCGAAGGAGAAGAGCGCGGCGCCGCCCGCCGAGCCGTTGCCGGCCACGGTGGCGGTGCGGTACTCCTCGATGGCGGCCTGCTGCAGCTCCGGGTAGCCCTCGAAGCCGAGGGCCTGGGAGAAGCGCACCACCGTCGAGGACGAGGTGCTCGCTCTCCGGGCCAGCTCCTCGGCGGTGAGGAAGGCTGCCTCGTCGAGGTGGTCGACGATGTAGCGGGCGACGTCTTTTTGGGAGCGCGAGAACTCGTCGAAGCGCTCCTGGATGTATTCGGAAAGGCTCTTGAGCTGGGGGGATTTCGTTGCGGTCTTGGTCACGGCGGTCCATTTCGCCGGTTTGGAGGCTTTCCCTTCCGTCGGCCTTCCGATCTGGTTGGATGCAGGGAGCAAATGACCCTGGAGCGGGCGCTGCGCCTCACCAATCGCAACATGATCGCCTTCGACCTGGTGCTCGGATCGGCAGCGATCGCAGCGCCCGAGGCGACCCTGCGGGTCCTGGGCCACGACGAGCCCTCCCCCGACGCGGCGCACCTCTTTCGCCGCTGCGGGCCGATCTGGCTCACCTTCGCCGCCGCCCATGCGCTGGCCGCGTTCCGCGGCGAGAGGCGCGACTGGTGGGCTCTGGCCTGGCTGCGCGGAACCGAGGTCGCCACCGACGCGCTCTGGTCCGGTTCCCCCGCGGTGAGCAGACCCGGCGCCAAGCTGGGGCTGCGCCTGGCCGGGGTCGGCAACCTGGCGATGGCCGCCGGCTTCGCCTGGCTCGCGAAACGATGAGCGAGAGCGGCGGCCAGCCCAGCAAACGCTGGAGCCTGCGCGGTCGCGACGAAGAAGGCAACGAGGTCTGGCTGATCCGCAGCTTCGGCCAGAAGCTCTACCGCTGTCCGGGCTGCCACGGCGACATCGAGATCGGCACCGAGCACACCGTCGTCCAGTACGTCCTGCGGGTGGGCGGGACCGAACACCACCACTGGCACCGGCGCTGCGCCGAAGAGATCCTGATCCCGGACCTGCGCGGCGTGAAGCGCGTCCCGGCCTCCGAATCCGGTCGGCGGAAGCTCGAGGCGCGCGGCCGCCGCCCACCCGGCCGCCGCCGCTGACTTGGCCGACTGGCCTAAAAGTGGAGACATAGGCCGCTTTCAGGCCCGGCGGCGGCTCGTCGACCTCTACCGGCGGATCGGCCGCACGTACGTGGCCTGGGCACGGGTGCTGCTGCCGCTGGCCTTCGTCGTCTTCGTCCCGCTCGGGCTCGTCCACGCGATCCCCGTCCACGTCGACGCGACCGCGCTCGACCTCGACAGCGGGCTGAAGGTCTTCGCCGCGGGCCTCGCCCTCCTGCTCCTGACCCTGACCGGCCTGCTCGGCGAGATCTTCTACACCGGCGCGGTGGCGATCGCGCTGACCCGCTCGCATGACCGGGAGCCGCCAACGCTGCGGGAGATCGCCACGTCGGTCGAGTACGGCACGCTGATCGTCGTCGACCTGATCTTCGCCGCGCTGGTCGCGGTTGGCCTGCTCGCCGGAGTCGTGCCGGGGGTACTCGTCTTCGTCTACCTCGGCCTCGCCGCGCCGCTGGTCGAGATCGAGCGCCTCGGTGTGCGGGCCGGGCTCGCGCGCAGCGTCCGGCTCGTCCGCGGTCGCTTCCTCTACGTGCTCGCCGCCCTGCTGCCGATCGAGCTGGCGAGCAGCGCGATCGCCGGGGTTGCGACGCACCTCGCCGATGACCTGTTCGGCGACTCCCTGCTCGCCCACTGGCTGACCGACACCGCCTCGAACGTCGTCCTGACTCCGTTCTACGCGGTGGCGGCCGTGCTGCTCACCCTCGACCTGATCGCCGACAGGGAGGGAACCGGGCCGCGACTACACTCGGCCCCGGCCGCATGATCAGCACCGCCTCGATCCTCGCCGACTTCTGGGACGACCAGATCCTGGCCGAAGAAAAGCAGGGGCTGTTCCTGGTCCTGGTCGGCTTCCTCCTCTCCTTCGCCTTCATCCGGATGAGCACCCGGCTGATGCGCAGCCCGAGGGTGCCGTGGTGGCCGGGCAGCGTGGTCAGCGAGAGCGGCGTCCACATCCATCACCTCGTCTTCGGCATCGTCACGATGATGGCCGCCGGGACGGTGGGCTTCACCGTGGAGGGCGACAGCCCCTACGCCGAGGTCTGCGCGTTCCTCTTCGGCGTCGGCGCCGGCCTGACGATCGACGAGTTCGCGCTCTGGGTCTACCTCGAAGACGTCTACTGGTCCGAGCAGGGGCGGGTCTCCGTCGACGCGACCGTGATCGCCACCGCCGCGATGGGCTTGATCCTGCTCGGCTACACGCCGTTCAGCTTCGAGACCGGCTCGCTCGACCAGGTGCTGATCAGCATCCTCGGCGCCCTGATCGTCTTCGCCTTCGTCGTGACCTGCTTCGCCAAGCAGCGGCTGTGGCACGGCGCGGTCGGGTTCTTCCTGCTGCCGGTCGCCCTCTACGGCGCGCTGCGCATCGGCAAGCCCAGCTCGCCGTGGGCGCGACGCCGCTACGGCAGGCGGCGCCCCGCGAAGCAGGAGAGGTCGGAGGGGCGCTTTCCCTCCGACCGCCGCACCGAGCGCTTCAAGAACGCCTTCCGAGATGCGGTCGGGGGCAAGCCCAGCGACGCGATCGCCGAAGTGCGCCGGATCGCGGAGGGCGACGAGCGCCCTACTCCCCCATCGCCTTGATGACGAGCCGCTTCGGGCGGCGGCCGTCGAACTCGCAGTAGAAGACCTGCTGCCAAGGCCCGAGGTCGAGCCGGCCGTCGGTGACCGGCACGATCGCCTGGTGGTGGACGAGCAGGTTCTTCAGGTGGGCGTCACCGTTGTCCTCGCCGCCGCGGTGGTGGCGGTAGTCGCCCCCCTCCGGCAGCAGCTCCTCGGCGACCTCGCCGGTGGCCGGCTTCCAGCTCGGCGGGGCCACCTTGTCCAGCCATTCCATGACGTCCTCGTGCAGGCCGGGCTCGTCGTCGTTGACCCAGACGCCGGCGGTGATGTGCATCGCCGAGACGAGCGCCATCCCCTCGGAGATGCCGGCGTCGTCGACGACCGCCTGTACGTCCTCGGTGATCCGGATCAGCTCGCGGCGCTCGGTCGTCTCGAAGGTCCTGTATGCGGTGCTGGTCTTCATCGCTCCTCCTCGGGGCTCACCTGCTGTCCAGGCCAGAACGGCCACTCCTCGAACTCGCGGCAGCGGCCGTCGGCCGCCAGCCTGACGATCCAGAGGTCGCGGTACTCGGCGGGCCGCGGCTCTCCGTACGTCACCTCGACCCGCACGACCGCGGTGTCGCCGTCGACGGCGACGACCTCGTGGCGCATCTCGAACGGCTCGTCCGGGCCACGGCGCTCGCGCTCCCAGAGCTCGGCGATCGCGGCCAGGCCCGCGGCGGGAGCGGCGTAGGGCGACATGCGGTAGGTCGCGTCCTCGCTGAAGAGGTTGCGAAGCGGCTCGGTGCCGGGCGTCCGCCAGGCTCGCTCGTATGCGGCCACCCACGCCTCGATGTCGGAGCGGGCTGCGATCCCTACCCCCTGCTCGTACTGCAGACGCCGAACCCGATCTCCCGGGCGAGACGCTCGCGCAGGTCGTCCTCCGCGTCGCGCCGGTCGCGGGCCGCCTCGACGCCGGCCGCGTCGCCCGCTCTCGCGGCCGCGAGCGCCTGCTCGTCGGTGGCCAGAACCCTCTCCTGAGCTTCGACGTATTCCCGGTAGGGGCGAGCGAGCCGCAGCGGCGGCGTCAGCCTGCGCAGCCCCCGGATGCGCGGCCTGGCGATCCGGACGAGGGCTTCCGCGTAAGGGACGTCCGCCGCGTACTCCCGTTCGAGGTCGCGGACTTCCAGGTAGCGGTACTGGCTCTCCTGGCAGACGGCATCGGCCCTGGCGATCAGCTCGGCCCCGGTCAGCGCCGGCTTCGGGGTGGGCCGGGGACTCGCCTCCCGCCCCTCGCCGCCAGCCGCCCCCTGCGACGAGCTCTTGCCAGCGCTCGCCGCCGCGCCCGGGTCGCCGTCGTCGGACCCGCCCCCACCCGTGAGCGCGGCGATCGCGACGACGACCGCCGCGAGGATCGCCAGGCCGGCGGCAGTCAACCCGAGGCGTCGCGCATCCGACTTTGACCCCCCTCCGGTGTGGTCAATGTCGGATGCGTCGGCCCGGCGGGTCGCTGGACTCGGCGTTCGGCCTGCCAGAGGAGCGGTCGGCGGCTCCGGCGCGAGCGATTCGCGCGTTGCGGCGGCGCCGGTTGCGACGGTGCGCTCGGGCACGGTCGGGCTCTCGCCGCTCAACGCTGCAAGCGCCGCCCGGCCGAGGTCTCCGGCCGAGGGATGGCGGTCGCCGGGCTGCTTCGACATCGCCCTGATGACGACGTCGTCGAGCGCCATCGGAACGTCCGACACGTACAGCGAGGGCGCTGGCGGCGGATCGTTGAGATGTGCGTAGAGGCGCGCGGCTTCGCCGTCCTTGGGGAACGGCACCTCCCCGGTCAGGAGCTTGAACAGCAGGCAGCCGAGCGCGTAGACGTCGGCCCTTGCGTCGACCTCGCCGCCGGAAATCTGCTCGGGGGCGACGTAGTCGAGGGTGCCGACGAAGCGGCCCGTCTGGGTCAGCCCCGACTCGGTTCCGACGTTGCGCGCGACGCCGAAGTCGGTGATGTAGGCATGGTCGTCGTCCGTCGCCCCGCTGAGCAGCACGTTGGCCGGCTTCACGTCGCGATGGACCAGGCCGGCGGCATGGATCGCGTCGAGCCCGTTGCCGACCTGGGCGATCAGCCGCGCCGCAGCGTCCGGCTCGAGTCGCCCCTCGCGGGCGAGGCGGCGGCCGAGGTCCGCGCCCGAGACGTAGCGCATCGCGATGTAGGGGACGCCGTCCTCCTCGCCGGCCGCGTAGATCGGCACGACGTTCGGATGCTCGATCGAGGCGGCGATCCGCGACTCCTCGGCGAAGCGGCGCGAGAAGACCTCGTCGGCGGCCGCCTCCGGGGCGATCAGCTTCAGCGCGACGCGGCGCTCAAGGCCCGGCTCGACCGCCAGGTAGAGGATCCCCATGCCGCCGCGGCCCAGCGTTCGCTCGATCCGGTAGCCGGCGAACCCATCGCCCGCCGACAGGTCGGTCCAGCGATCTCCGCTTGCCATGCGCGGACTCTAGCCCGGCGGGGCGGAGCGCCACCGTAGACTCAGATTCGATGCGACGCCTCGCCCCACTGCTCGCCGTGCCGGCGATCCTGCTCGGCGCAGCCGTGGCGCAGGGCGAGCTGAGGCAGGTCGGCAACCTGCGGCTCGCCTTCGACGCGCGCTTCGTGCCGCACGCGCTGCCGCGCGACCGGGACGCGCCGGTGAACGTGACGCTGAGCGGCTCGGTGCGGACCACCGACGGCAGCCGGCCCCCGCAGCTGCGCAGCATCTCGCTGGCGGTCAACCGCTACGGCCGGATCTCGACCCGCGGCCTGCCCGTCTGCCCGCTGCGGGAGCTCGAGGCGACCTCGACTGACGCGGCGCTCGCCGCCTGTCGCGGCGCCCTGGTCGGGCAGGGGCGGTTCGGCGCGAACGTCGACTTCCCCGACCTGCTCTTCCCGGTCGAGGGGAGGATGCTCGCCTTCAACAGCCTCTCCCGGGGCCGGCCGGCGATCGCCCTCCACATCTACGGCTCCAACCCGGTCGAGACGACGCTCGTGCTGCCCTTCCGAATCTCCCACCCGAAGCGCGGTCGCTTCGGCACCGTGCTGACGACCAGGATCCCCAAGATCGCCGCGGACATCGGCTACGTCACCGATCTCTCGCTCTCCTTCGGCCGCCGCTACCGGCACCGGGGCGAGGCCCGCAGCTTCATCAGCGCCCGCTGCGCGGCGCCGCCCGGGTTCGCCGGGGCGATCTTCGCCTTCGCGCGCGGCAGCTTCAGCTTCGCCGACGGGAAGACGCTGACCCAGACGCTGACCCGCGACTGCCTGGTCCGCTAACCGCTCAGAGGCCGAGCCCGCCGACGCCGGGCTCGTCCCAGCCGAGGTGATGCGCCAGCTCGTGGCGCAACGTCTGCTCGACCTGCCGGGCGAGCAGCTCGCGGTCGTGGCCGAAGTCGCGCTCCAGCGTGTCGCGGTAGATCACGATCCGGTCCTCGTAGCGTTCCCTGGCGAGACCGTCGCCGAAGTAATGGCCGTAGGCGCGGACCTCGGCGCCGCGGTCCGAGACGACCACCGGGACCTTCTCGAGCAGCTTCCGGAACTCCTCCGGCAGGGCGTCGATCGCGTCGGCGACAAGCGATTCGAAGGGGTCGAGCTGTTGCTCCTCGGCCATGGGCCAAAGCGTAGAGCCGACGCGACCTGCGATTTCGATTGCCGAGTTGACCACACCCCGGGGTGGTCAACTCGGCAGTCGCGAGTGGCTGAGACTCGTCCCTAGGGCACGTAGCGTTCGACTTCCTCCTTGGCTTCGTCGAGCTTCTCTTCGCCTTCCTCCTTCGCCTTGTCGAGACCCTCTTCGGCGTCGTCTATGCCCTCTTCGGCCTGCTTCTGGGCATCGCCGCCGGTCTCTTCGGCCTGCTGCTGCGCGTCGTCGAGCGCCTTGTCGCCCTCGCTCTGCGCTTCCTTGGCGCTTTCCTCGCCCTCGTTCTGGGCTTCTTCCGTGGTCCGCTCGACGTTCTGCTCGTCATTGCCGTCGTCGTCCCCGCAGCCCGTCCACGCCAGGCCTGCCAGCGCGATCGTCAGCGCGACCAGGACGGCCCAGAGGCGGTTCCTCTTCACAGATCCCTCGGACACATCGACTCCTCTCGTTGGTAACCGACACCAAGCCGGCCCATCCTCGCAGCCGGATGCCGTAGCGGCTACCCGGGTGGCGCTCCTAATATCGAGCCGTGGCCGAGCTTCAAGTCCTCCGCGTCTTCGTCAACGAGGACGGCGAGTGGGGCAACCGGCTCGGCGTCTTCCTCGACGGCGCGGGAATCGACGCCGGTGAGCGCCAACAGATTGCCGCCGAGCTCGGCTTCAGCGAGACCGTCTTCGTCGAGGACAGGGCGAGCGGCCGGATCCGGATCCACACGCCCATGGTCGAGCTGCCGTTCGCCGGCCACCCGGCCGTCGGCACCGCATGGCTGCTGGCACGGGAGGGGACGCCTGTGGAGACGCTGCGACCGCCGGCCGGCGAGGTCTCCGTCCGCTTCGAGGACGACACGACCTGGATCGAGGCGCGACCGGAGTGGAGCCCGCCGTTCGAGTACCGCCGGCTGGCCGCCCCCGCCGAAGTCCGTGCCCTCGAACCGCCGGGAAGCGGCGCCGCCAACCTCTACGCCTGGGCCTGGATCGACGAAGCGGCCGGCACGATCCGCGCCCGCGCCTTCGTCCCCGAAGCCGGCATCGGCGAGGACGAGGCCACCGGCTCGGCGGCTCTGGCCCTCGCGGCCCGGCTCGGCCGGTCGATCGCGGTGCACCAGGGCCGTGGGTCCGTGCTGCTCGCACGGCCTAGCTTCGCCGGGTGCGCCGAGGTGGGAGGCCGGGTGGTGCTCGACGCGCAGCGCCAGGCAATCCCATGAAGGCCCGCTGACGGGGCTCCGCCAGCCCAGTGGGGCCCGATCACTCCGCGGCAGTCTCGACTCGCCGCGCCGCCTCGTAGCGCTCGATCACTTCGAGCGTGTTGCGGAGGTGGTCCTCGGTGAGCCGCACAGCGGCGTCGGCGTCGCCCGCCTGGAAGGCCCGGAGGATCTTCTCGTGGTCGGCGTTGGCCTGGGCGATCTGTGAGCTCTCCGCCCTCAGAGAGAGCGCCACCTGCATCGCGGCTGAGTTGCGAAGGCCGTCGATGATTGTGTTCAGGCGGTCGGAGCGGGCCGCCTGCTGGAGGACCCGGTGAAACTCGCGGTTCGCGTCGACCCACTCGCCCAAGTCGTCGGTGCTGAGCATCGTCTCGTGGATCGCCTGCGCTGTCTCGAGTTCCTCCCGCCCGATCCGCCCGACCGCACGGCGGACGGCGATCGGGTCGAGCAGGAGGCGAAGATCGTAGATCTCCCGAGCCTCCTCGAGACTCGGCGTGTGGACCGCCGCACTGCGGAACGAGTCCATGTCGACCAGGCCCTCGCTCGACAGCGCGCGCATCGCCTCCCGGATCGGGGTGCGACTGACGCCGAGCTCGGCGCTGAGGTCTTCGAGCACGAGTGGCTCGCCGGGGCCGAGCTCGCCGCGCAGGATCGCCTGGCGCAGGACCTCCTCGACCCGCTCCTGCGCGGTCCGGTGGGCGACGTCGGCGAGCCGTCGCGACGGTGGAACGGGACTTTTCTGGGGCATCTGCATCGCGCGATCGGCGTTTCGTCGCGGCAACCGTAGCCGTAGTGCAGGCGGCCGCGCCTCCTTGCCAGATTCGAGACATCGTATACGATGTAACGGATGCAGGATGGCCCCTTCAACTCCGCGCCCCGCCTCGACGAGACGATTCCGGCGAAGGGCCACTGGGCGCGTGAGATGGAGACCGGAGAGCTCCTCCGGCTCGAAGACGTCGAGGGCCAACAGGCGATCGACCTGATCTGTTACGCGCGGGACGACCTCCGGGAGAAGTTCTGGGCCGCCCACACGGCGAAGCTGAACGGGACGATCTACGTCAGCACCGGCCACGTCCTCTACTCGGACCTGGCCAATCCGATGATGACCATCGTCGCCGACTCGGTCGGCGTCAACGACGTCATCTGCGGCTCCTGCTCGGCCGCCCTCGACGCGGTTCGCTACGGACCGGAGAAGGCGGCGCCGGGCTGCATGGACAACTTCGAGGCCGCGATCGAGCCCTGGGGGCTCGGCCGGGCCGACATCCCGATGTGCTTCAACATCTTCCTCGACTACCCCGTGCGCGAGGCGGGGAAGGTCGCGATGGACCGCGAAGCTCCCTCGAAGGCGGGCGACGCGATGGTGCTGCGGGCCGAGATGGACCTGCTCGTGGCGATCTCCAACTGCCCCCAGGAAAACAACCCCTGCACCGGGTTTAACCCGAGCCCGATCAGGGCGACGATCTTTCCCGCCGACGTGCCGATGCCGCTCGTCGCGGGCTCAAGCGAAAGAGGGCCGGAGTGATGCGCTCGGGCCTGGGCCAACAACAGGGAACGGGTGGATGATGCGACTTACGAGGCTGATAGCGATGCTGGCGCTGTTCGCCGCGCTGGCGCTCGGCGTGGCGGCTTGCGGCGATGACGACGACAACGGTGGCGGGGGCGGCGGCACCGCCGACCTGCCGACGATCAGGTTCCAGGGCCTGCCCGCCGACCCGGCGGCGATCCCGATGCTGGTGATGCAGGAGGAAGGACTCGACGAGAAACACGGCTTCAAAGCCGAGTTCGTCGAGGTCGACCCGGACGCGGCGGCGAACACGCTGCTGCTAGGCGAGAGCGACATCGCGATGGAGCAGGATGCGGTGACGATGACGCTTGCCCAGCAGGAGGGCCAGCAGGGCGTCGTCTTCTACCCCGTCCTCAACACGATGATGAGCGTGGTCGTCCCGGAGGACTCCCCCGCCCGCACGCCGGAGGATCTGAAAGGCCAACGGGTCGGCCACTTCGGGGTCGACTCGGGGACGACTTCGGTGATCGCCCTGATGCTGCAGGAGCTCTACGGAATCGACGTCTTCGAGGACTACGACCTGCGCGAAGCCGGCCCCTCGGCGCTGCCGCAGCTGCTCAAAGGCGGCCAGGTGGACGCGATCTTCGACTACGAGCCGCTCGCCCTGCGTGCCGTGCTCGAAACGCCGGGCCGCTACCTATTCGAGCCGGCGAAAGCGTGGGCCGAGCGCGAAGAGGGCTGGTCGCCGTACTTGACCAACCTGGCGGCGCGGGTCGACTGGCTGGAAGAAAACGAAGAGCTCGCGATCGAAGCCAGGGAAGCCTGGCAGGAAGCGGTCGAACAGATCGAGGAGACGAACTACGAGATCTTCGCCGAGGAGCCGTACCGCGGCTTCCTCGCGCTCAGCGGCGAGGAGGAGCTCGACGCCTTCATCGACTACTGCGCCGACCTGCCCTGCTACCTGACCAGCTGGACCGACGAGGACATCGAAAAGCTCGACGGGTGGCTGAATCTGATGGCGGAGAACGACGTGCTGATCGAAGAGCCTCCGACGGAGCCGGTGGCGGTTCAGCTGGAGGAGTTCTTCGAAGGCGGCACGCAGTAACGCCGGAGCAATGGAGAGCTCTCAGACCGCGACCACGGCCGGACCGCTCCTGCGGCCCGGCCGTAGGTGGTGGTCCGGGGGCGGCTCGGCCTCCGATCGCCTCTTCAGCGCCCTCGGACTGCTCAGCTTCGTCGCCCTCTGGTGGTTCGGCAGCGTCACCAGCGACTTCGTGCCGCCGATCGGCGAAGTGCTCGAGGCGGTGCCCTCGTTCCTGACCGAGGAAGACATCTACGGCGACATCGGCGACAGCCTGACCAGGGTCGTCGGCTCGCTCGCCGTCGCCGTCTTCGTCGGTTTCTGGGCCGCCTACCTGATGGCGCGCCGCGGCTTCTGGGGCCTGGTCGTCGCCCGCTACGTCGATCTCGCGATCGGCCTGCCGAGCACGATCGCGGCCCTGCTCGCGCTGTTCATCTTCAAGCGCTCCGAGGTCGGCGTCTTCGTCGTCGTCGTGATCGCCTGCTTCCCGTTCGTCGCGATCACCCTGCGCCAGGGCTTCCTCTCGCTCGACCGGCGCCTGGCCGAGATGGGCGGCGTCTACCGCTTCGGCACCGTCGCACAGATCCGCAACGTCACGATCCCGCACCTCGTCCCGTTCACGTTGGCCTCGGTCCGCAACGAGTACGCCCACGCCTGGCGCGTTGTCGTTATCGCCGAGCTGTTCGCGGTCAACAGCGGGCTCGGCTGGCGCTTCACCCAGGCCTACGACCGCTTCCTGCTGGTTGACGTGGCGCTCTGGCTGCTCGTCTTCATCGTCCTCCTGCTCGGCACCGAGTACCTGATCCTGCGCCCGCTCGAGCGCTGGGTGCTGCGCTGGCGAGGCGGTTCGCCGTGAGCCGCCCCTACATAGACGTCGAGGGACTGCAGGTCTCCTACGACGGCGAGCACCTGGCGCTCGACGGGGTCGACATGGAGGTGAGCCGAAACGAGTTCGTGGCCGTCCTCGGCCCGAGCGGCTGCGGCAAGTCGACGATGCTGCAGGTCCTCAGCGGCCTGCTCGAGCCGGTGGCCGGCACTGCGACGATCGACGGCAAGGACATGACCGGCTCGGGCTCGGACCGGCCCAAGGTCGGCTACGTGTTCCAGGACCACCGGCTGCTGCCGTGGCGGACCGTCGCCGGCAACCTGAAGCTCGTGCTCGAGGCCTCCGGCGTCCCCAAGGCCGAGTGGGATCCCCGCATCGACCGCTATCTGGACATCCTCCAGATCGGCCGCTTCCGCGACTCCTGGCCGATGCGCCTCTCCGGCGGTCAGCGCCAGCGGGTCTCGATCGCGCGGGCGCTGGCGATCGACCCGGCCGTCGTGCTGATGGACGAGCCGTTCAGCACGCTCGACGAGGTCACCGCGCGGACGATGCGCCAGCAGCTGGTCGAGCTCTGGCAGGAGAGCTCGCGGACGATCGTCTTCGTCACCCACTCGATCCGAGAGGCGATCTTCCTCGCCGACCGGATCGTGATCCTGACCAGGGGGCCGGCGCGACTGCTCGAGGACGTCGCCGTGCCGATCGCGCGCCCGCGCCGCTACGAGGACGCCGAGATCACCGAGCTCGAGAGCGAGATCGTCGACCGTGTGATGGGCGTCTGGGGCTACGAGGAGCCGGCAACCGCATGAATGCTTCGACGCCGGCGGCGGAGGTCTCGACTCCCGCTGCGGGATTCCACCTCGACGTCGCCCGGGGCAGAAGGCTCCTGGCCTTCGTCGCCGCGGTCGTCGTCGGCGTCGTCGGCTGGCAGATCGCCACCTGGATCTCCGACGGCTGGATCCCGGGCGTCGGCGAGATCGCCGACGCAACGGTCGATTCGCTGCTCGCCGCCGATACCTGGGATCAGGTCTGGATCACCTCGAAACGGATCCTGATCGCGTTCGCCGTCTCGACCGCGATCGGGGTGGCGATCGGCTTCGCCAGCGGCCTCAACCGCAAGGCCGAGGCCTTCTTCCGTCCCCTCGTCACCATCGCCCTGGCCACGCCCGATCCGCTCTACGTGATCATCGCGATCCTCGTCCTCGGCACCGAGGAATCGAGCGGGGTGATCGCGCTGACGCTCGCCCTCGTGCCCTTCGTCGTCACGATCGTGCACGGCTCAGTGAAAGCGCGCGAGAGCCAGCTCGACGAGATGAGCGCCGTCTACAGACTGGGAAGGCGTCGCTACCTCGGCCAGGTCCTCGCCCGCCAGGTGACGCCCGCCCTGTTCGCCGCAGCGAGGACCTCGTTCGCCTTCGCCTGGAAGATCGTCGTCCTGGTCGAGGCGATCAGCCAGCCGCGCGGGATCGGCAGCGAGATCTACGAACAGTTCCGGCTGCTCAACGCCGCCGAGATGATCGCCCTCGCGCTGATCTTCATCGTCCTGATGCGGCTCGTCGACGCGATCGTCTTCGGTGGGCTCGAGCGCCGTCTTCTGGCTTGGGCACGATGAGGGGCATGAGGGGGAAGCGATGCGGCTGGGTCACCTGAGCGGGCCGGAAGGGCCGGAGCTGTTCGTCGAAGTCGCCGGCGCTCGGCATCCGGTCGGCCGGCTGCTCGACGGCGCGCCACCGACCCTCGACGCCCTGATCCGCGGCCCGCGCGACTGGCGGGCGGAGATCGCGGCGGCGATCGAGGACGATCCGGGCGCTCCCGAGGACGACGCGGCTGAGGCGCAGCTGCTGGAGCCGCTGCTGGAGCCGGGCGCGATCGTCGCGATCGGCCTCAACTACCTCGACCATTGCCGGGAGTTCGGCACCGAGCCCCCCAAGGCGCCGATGGTCTTCGCCAAGCTCCCGTCCAGCGTCTGCGGGCCGAACCAGAGCATCGAGTGGTCGTCGGCGATCACCGAAAGCGTCGACTGGGAGGCCGAGCTGGGCGTGGTGATCGGCGGCGTGGCGAAAGAGGTGCCGGCGGAGAGCGCGCTCGACCTCGTCTTCGGCTACACGGTCGTCAACGACGTCACTGCGCGCGACGTCCAGGCCGCCGAGGCCCAGTGGGTCCGGGCGAAGAGCCTCGACACCTTCTGCCCGCTCGGGCCGGTCGTCGTCACCGCCGACGAGATCGGCGATCCGCAGGCGCTGGCGGTCCGCAGCCGGGTCAACGGGGAGACGATGCAGGACTCGAGCACGACGGAGATGATCTTCGGGGTCGCCGAGCTGATCTCGATGCTCTCGCGATCTTTCACGCTGCGACCCGGCGACGTGATCGCGACCGGTACGCCGCTCGGCGTCGGGGCGTTCCGCGAGCCGCCGCGCTTCCTCGCCGACGGCGACGTGGTCGAGGTCGAGGTCGGGGGGATCGGCGTCTTGAGGAACCCTTGCCGCGTCAGGGCGGCGGACTACGAGGAGGAGCCAGCATGAGCTACCCGGCCTACCTCAACCCGCCGGGAGCGCCGGCCCCGATCGGGATGTACTCGAACCTGAGCCGCGCCGGCGATCTCCTCTTCGTCGCCGGACAGGTCGGCCTCCGCACCGACGGCGAGCTGGCGGGCGAGGACCTGGTGTCGCAGGCGGCACAGGCCTTCGCGAACCTCGCGACGCTGCTCGGCTCCGAGGGAGCCTCCCTGCGCGATGTGACCAAGTTCACCACGTACCTGGTCAGCGCGGAGGAGATCGACCGGTTCTTCGAGATCAGGGAACGCCTCTTCCCCGACCTCTTCCCAGACGGCGAATACCCACCCAACACGCTGCTCGTCGTCGAGCGGCTGGTGCGGCCCGAGCTGCGAATCGAGGTGGAGGCGATTGCGCGGGTCGGCTGAGCGGACGGCGGGCGAGCCGTCTCCCGTCACGGTGATCTCAACCGGAGGCACGATCGCGATGACGCCGATCGAGGCGGGCGACGGCGTCGCCCCCAGTCTCAGCGCCGCCGACCTGCTCAGGGAGGTGCCCGGCCTCGACCGCGTGGCCAGGCTGAGCGCCGTCGGCTTCCGGCGGCTGCCGGGAGCCCACCTCGAGCTGCGCGACGTGATCGAGCTCGCAGCGCGGATCGAGCGCGAGCACGACGAGGGCGCGGGCGTCGTCGTCACCCAGGGCACCGACACCTTGGAGGAGGTCGCCTACGCGCTCGACGTCCTGCTCAGCCCGCAGCGCCCGGTCGTCGTCACCGGCGCGATGCGCAATCCTTCCCTCCTCAGCGCGGACGGCCCCGCCAACCTCTCCGCCGCGATCCGTGTCGCCGCGAGCCCAGAAGCGGCCGGCGCGGGCGTCCTCGTCGTCATGGACGACGAGATCCACTCGGCGCGACTCGTGCAGAAGAGCCACTCCTCCGGCCTCGGTGCGTTCAGCTCCTCGCCGGGCTCGATCGGGTGGGTCTGCGAGGACCGGGTCAGCATCGTCCTGCGGCCCGTCGAGCAGGCGAAGATCGCCGTCCCACCGGGGGCCGACCCCCCGCCCGTCGCCCTGCTCACGGCCTCGCTGGGCGACGACGGTCGCCTTCTCGACCGGCTCCCCGAAGCCGGCTTCGCCGGTGTCGTGGTCGAGGCGCTCGGCGGAGGCCACCTGCCAGCGCCGATGGCCGAGCGCGCCGGCGCATTGGCCGAGCGGATGCCGATTGTCTTCAGCACCAGGGTCGGCAGCGGCGAAGTCCTGCGTGAGACCTATGACTTCCCCGGCTCGGAGGTCGACCTGATCCGCCGTGGCCTGATCCCGGCCGGTGCGCTTGACGGTCCCAAGGCGAGGATCCTGCTGACGCTCGCGCTGCTGGCCGGGCTCGACCGCGATGAGATCCGCCGCCGGTTCGCCGGGCCCACACCCTGACCGGCCAAGGCTGCGCGCAGCGAACGAGTACCGCCGGCTGGGCCGCCCCGCCGAGGTCCGCCCTCGAACCGCCGGGAAGCGATAGCGCCAACCTCTACGCCTGACCTGGATCGACGAGGCCACCGGCTCGGCGGCCCCTGGCCCTCGCAGCCAGGCTCGGCCGGTCGATCGCGGTGCATCAGGGCCACGGCTCGGTCCGCCTCGCCCGGCCCACGACCGGCGGGCGTTCGGGTCGGCGGCCGGACCTCGCTCGACGCGAGCCGGGCTTTCTGAAGGGACGCCGAATCTCGTCGAATGCGAGAACCGGCGACCGCTACCCTCCGCGGGGATGGCGAACGTCGCAGACCTGAAAGCCCTGCCCGGCGCAGACCTGATCCAGCGCGGCGTCGAGGACCTGGGCACGGGGCGTGAATCCGTCGAGGCGCTGCTCGTATCGATAGGCGCCCCGCGCCTGCGCTCGGCGGGCATCGATCTGTCTTCGCCGATCCCCTCGCCCGAGCACCGTCTCTATGCCCTACTCGCCCGCGAGGAGGGCGATGCCGCCCACTCCGCCTACAACGCCCTGATTCGCCGGCTCGTCAGCTTCGAGCGCGCAGCCGCATGCGCGACCTAGCCGACTCGAAGCGCATCGAGCGGTTCATGCACGAGCTGGGGCGAGCCGTTCAGGTGGATGGCCGCGTCTACCTCACCGGCGGGGCGACCGCGGTCCTCTACGGCTGGAGAGAGACGACCATAGACGTGGACATCAAGCTGATCCCCGATCGCGACGAGATCCTGCGTGAGATCCCGCGACTCAAGGAGTCGCTGAACCTCAATGTCGAGCTGGCCGCACCCTCCGACTTCATTCCGCTGCCGAACGGCTGGGAGGACCGAAGCCCCTTGATTCGCCGAGAGGGAAGGCTGTCATTTCACCACTTCGACCCGGTCGCCCAAGCGCTCTCGAAGGCAGAGCGTGGACACGACCAGGATATTCGGGACGTCCACGCGATGATCGCGCACGGCCTGGTGAACCCTGCAGAAGCGCTCATCCAATTCGAGGCGATCGAGCGGGAGCTCTATCGGTTCCCGGCGATCGACCCAGGCTCGTTTCGCAAGGCGGTGGAGGACCTATTCTCGAAGTGAGAGGACCGAACGACCCGGCTCCGCTCAACTCGATCGGGCGGCCGCGGCGCTCGCCTCGCCGCCGAGTGCCTCGAGCGGCACGGCGTCGGCGGCGGTGAGGGCGCCGAGCAGCGTTCCGAGCAGGAGATCGCGCAGCTCGTCGCGCGTGAGGTCGCGATGCTCGATCCAGTCGAGGCAGGCCCCGTCCATGAACCAGAGCCAGCCGTGCACGGCGGCGCGCGCCTTGGGGGGCGCGCCGTCCGGGTAGAGGCCTTCGAGTATCCGCACTGCCGTTTTCGCTCGTACCTCGTCGACGAGCTCCCGCACCTCGGGGACGCTGCTGACGCTCTGCATCAGCTTTCGGTAGGCGACCTCGTTCTGGTCGATCAGCTCCAGGAAGGCCTCCAGGCTTCCGCGCAGCTGCTCATGCGGCGGCAGGGTCGGGTCGGGCTCCGTCCGCGCCTGCAGCTCCGCCGCGCCCTGGGCCAGGGTCGCCTGGAAGAAGGCGCGCTTGCCCGGAAAGTAGTGGTAGAGCAGCGGCTTGGAGATCCCGAGCTCGCGGGCGATCGCGCGCATCGAGAGCTCGTCGTAGGAGTGGCGGGCGAACAGCTCGGCCCCGCGCGCGAGCAGCTGGCGGCGCCGGTCGTCTGCCTGCAGGCGCCGGTACGCGGGGTCGGCCATGGGAGCAATTGTAGCGGCTTGTTGACCGGCGGTTGACAAGTTTGTTACGTTGTTGACCATCGGTCAGCAAAGCGAAGAGAGGAACGGGTGATGAGCGAAGGCGGAGTTGAAGATCGAATGGAGTCGATCGAGGGACGGGTTGCGGATCTGACCCGTCGGCTCGAGCGGATGGAGCGCCGGGTCATGCCGTCCACGGCGCTGAGGCCACGGCCTCCGGAGGGGCCCCTCTTCGACCGGCCCGACGCCTCGCCGGTGCGACCGGCTCCGCCACGGTCCGGCCCCCCGCCGCGGTTCGCCCCCCCGCCGCCACAGCGCGGCCTCGAGGAGATCCTCGGCGGTCGGGTTCTCGCCTGGGTCGGCGGCATCGCGATCCTGCTCGGGATCGTCTTCCTGCTCGGGATCGCGATCGATCGCGGCTGGATCGACGAGCCGATGCGCACCGTCCTCGGCCTGCTCGGCTCGACCGCCCTCCTACTTGCCGGGGTCTGGCTCTACGAGCGTCAGGGGCGCACGGAGGCGGCACTGTCGGCCGTCGCGAGCGGGCTCTCCGGCCTCTTCATGACGCTCCTGGTCGGGACGCAGGTGTATGACCTGATCCCTGCGGAGGTCGGGCTGGCCGGTGCGGGCCTGGTCGGGATCGTCGGCGTCGCGCTCGCGGTTCGCTGGGATTCGACGATCGTCGCCGCGATCGGGATCCTCGGCGCGCTGCTGGCGCCGGTCCTGGTCGGTGCCGGCACCTCCGACCTTTCGCTCGCCTTCATGGCCATCGCCCTTGCAGCCGCCGTCGGGGTGTTGCTCTGGCAGAGGTGGAACGGGCTCTCGCTCGGCGCATTCCTGGTCTCCGCCCCCCAGCTTCTGGCCTGGTTCGAGGAGAGCTACGCCGAGCGGCTGCCGGGCGCTCTGGGCGTGCTGATCGGGTTCTGGGCGCTCTACGTGGTCGCCGCGATCGGCTATGAGCTGCGGACCCGAGCTACGGACGAGCTCCCGGTCGTCTCCTGGCTGCTGCTGCTCGCCAACGTCGTCCTGACCGCAACCACCGGCTACCTCGCGCTCGTAAACACCGGCGATCCGAATGCCGCAATCGCGTGGCTCCTGGGTCTGGCCGCCGGCCACGTCCTGCTCGGGGCACTGGCGCTTCGCCCGGCGATCAACCGGGAGATCGGGCTGCTGTTCGTCACCGTCGGCATGGGCCTGTCGGCGTTCGCCTTCGCGGACGCCCTCGACGGCCCCGTTCTCGTCGTCGGCTGGGCCCTCCAGGCAGTCGTGCTCGCGTACCTGGCGACCCGGGCGAGCAGAGAGCCCAGGCCGTTCGGCTCGAACGCTGACCGCCTCCTGCTCGCAGCCGGCACCTACTTCGGCCTCGCCCTGAGCCACGTGCTCCTCTTCGAGGCGCCACCTACCGCGATCGTCGAAGGCGTGGGAGATCTCGGCGATGCGCTCGTCGGCCTCGGCGTGTGCGCCGCAGCCGCGCTCTACGGCCGATACGCCCTGCGCGGCTTCGGTCACGACGCGGCCCAGACGTGCGAGGCGATCGGTGCCACCGCGCTGGTCTACCTCGCGTCGGTCGCGATCGTCGACACGCTCGGCGTCACCGCGTCCGGGGATTCGCGGCAGACGGGGCAGGTCGTGCTCTCGGCCTTCTGGGCTCTGTCGGGCCTGGGTGCGGTCGTCTACGGGCTGGTGCGCGACGTCAGGCGCTTCCGTCTCGGCGGGCTGGCGCTGCTGGCGCTCGCGATCGGAAAGGTCTACACCTACGACCTCGCCGAGCTCGACGAGCTCGCGCGGGTTCTCTCGTTCATCGCGCTCGGGCTGCTCCTGCTCGTCGGCGCGTTCGCCTACCAGCGGCTTCACGTCGGTCTGGCGAAGGACTCCGAGGAGGCAACCCGATGAGACGCGTCGCCCTCTTCGTCGCGCTTCTCGTACCGCTCGCGGCCGGCGTTCGGCCGGCCGCTGCGGTCGGGGTCGAGCGCGCCGACTTTCGCTACGTGCGGCCGCTGGTCGCAGATCCCGCCGGCAAGCCGGTCGTCGTCGAGCCCGACGGGGCGCTTTTCGAGCACTCGCGGGCGGGCTTCGCCGACCTGCGGATCGCGGACGCGCGCGGGAACGAGGTGGCGTGGCGGCAAGTCAGCGGTGGACCGAGCCCCGCTCCCAAGGCCGTGCCGGTCCTCAACAGCGGCCGCCAAGGTCGCTTCGCCGTCGCCCTGCTCGACCTCGGAGCCGAGCGGAGCATCCGCGACCGCGTGACGATCGACGTCCCGGACCAAGGGTTCACCGGGCGCGCCGTGGTTCTCGGCGCCGACGATCGCCGCGGCCCGTTCACGTGGCTCTCGGCGACGGGCATTTACGACGTTCGCGGGGCGCAGCCGGCGCGGAGCACGGTTGCCGTCTTCCCGCCCAGCGACTTTCGCTACCTGCTCGTCCGGTCCACCGGCGTCAGCCGGATCGCCGGCGCGAGCGTGTCCGGGGCTCGCGAGCGACCGCGGCTTTTGCGACGCTCGTTCAGATCCGTCTCGCGCCGGCAGGACGGAAGCCGCACGATCCTCACTCTGGACCTCGGCTTTCGCAACGTCCCGGTCGACGAGCTTCGAATCGCCGCTGAGACGCTGCGCTACGAGCGGCCCGTGACGATCCTCGGCTCCAACACCCGGCGGTTCGTGCCGCTGACGTCAGCCAGGATCTTCCGTTTCCCCGGCTCCGCATCGGCGCCGATTCCGATCGCCGCCCATCACCGGTTCGTCCGGATCGAAATCGAGAACGGCGACGATGCGCCGCTGCGTGGAATCCAGGTCTCGTCGTGGAGCCGCTCGCGCGCCCTGCTGCTCGAAGGCGGGCATCCACCCCCCTATACCGCCCTCTACGGGAGCCCTCGCGCAGCCGCTCCCAACTATGACTTCGCCCGCCTTCCGACGAGCGCACTTGGGGCCGAGCGCGCGGTGCGCGGCCGATGGGGACCGGAGCGTGAGAACCCGGCCTTCGAGCCACCGCCTGACAGGCGCTCGTTCGCGACGCGCCATCCGGAGCTCGTCACCGGTGCCCTCGTACTGGCCGCCCTCGCGCTCGGTGCGGTTGGCTTGCTCGCGCTCAGGAAGCGGACCTGAACCGGCACTCCGGTACGGCCAGTCGAGTCTGCTCGGCGGCGGGCACTAGATCCCATCCAGAGGCTCGGGCGCCTTCACGAACGTGTTGTCGCCGTACTTGGCCAGGTAGTAGTGGATGCTTCGGGAGGCCACGTCGAACATCACGTCCGCCATCTCGTCCTCCGTCCACTCCGGCTCGCGGAAGAAGAAGCTGCCTCGGTTGAAGTTCTCCTGAGCGCCGCTGTTCACGACGTTGACCTCGTTCAGCTTGCCGAACATCGCAATGGTCGCGACCCGATCCAGGATGGAGCTGCCGGCGGCGAAGTCAACGCCGTACCCGAAACATACGAACGGGGTGATCCCCTCGCTCAGCATGGCCGTTCGGATTCCGATCACGTTCTTGCCGAGCCTCTCGATGGCGTTTCCCATCGCCTGCCGCTTTTTGCCTTCTTTTGCCCGGAGATCGTTCGTTCCCTGGTTCTTCACCTCCGAGATCAGGATCGGATATTCCTTTCCCGCCTCGTCCCGGATCGACAGGACCCCTCCGTCGGGATTCATCGAGGCCCTGGGAGAAGGGTCGTAGAAATCGACCTCTGGAAAGTCCTCTTCCAGCTGCTTCACGATGTCCGGGAGGGGCCACTTTTTCTTGTGGATCAGGTCGAGGCCGAAATCGTCAAGAAGCTTGGCCGTGACGATCTTCAGCGCTTTCCCGAGAGCGGTCTCCTGTTTGACCGAGGTCAGGTTGATGACGGTCCCGGCGCGGTTCTGCCGGAGACGGTGTTTCTCAGCCATCAGGCACCTTCCCGGTCGACGAGGTAGAGGTGCTCGGTCACGTGGAGGTTCCGCTCACGGAGATTCCGGCTGCCTCGGTAGGTGTTGTAGACGGTCCGGAACTCCTCGACGGATCCCATCTCGGCAAGCATGCTGGTCATGCTCGCCGGCGAGACGAAGCCCTCGTCGTTGAACGAGACGAGAAGAAACCGCGCGGGCGTCCGTTCGAGCAGGTCGCGCAAGAGGCCCTCGGTCTCTTTCCGAACGTTGTATCCGGAGCGCTGCCAGTCTGTCGGGATTCCGGAGCCTCGGCTGATCTCGCTGGGCTCGCGGTAGTCGATCAAGAGATTCAGCATGAAGTAGTTCGAGCCGTAGGGGTGCTGGTTGTACGGGGGATCGAAGTAGGCGAGGTCAACTTCGTCGACGAGGCCCGGCAGCTCGTTTGCGTCCACCTGCAGGACCTCGTAGCTCGTCCGGTGTCGGCTCAGCACGGGCGGTCGAAGCTCGATCGTGCCTTTGATGCGCGAGAGGGCGTTTTCTCCCTTTCCGCCAAACCGTCCGATTCCGGTTTCCCGGTCTTTGTAGAAGCCCTTGAAAACCCCCGCCGTGTTGGCGTGCACCGATGCTGAGGAAAGCAGCGGCCCCAGGAGATATGGCCTGAGGTCGGCATCCTGCGTAGCGATCCTCCCGGCAAAGAAGTCAAGCCTGCGCGCGTTATCTCGCGTGTAGAAGACTCTCTCTCCAGGCTGAATGTCGTCGTCGTCAGCCGGAGCGTAGAGCCGCTGGATGAACCCCTCTGACGGCTCAGCCGTGGCGACCTCGGCGTTCAACGAAGCTATGGCGTCATCGAGGCGCTGCCGCGGCACCTCGTCGCGATTCGACAGGTAGCACTCCCCGAGGATCCGAGCGTAGGTTTCGAGGTCGTTGGAGACGACGTGGGAAGCATGGGACTTCAGAAGCCGAGAGACGACACCGCTGCCCGAAAATGCATCGAGGGCACGCGGCTTGCGCTGCAAAGCCGCGGTCACCTGCGAAAGCGCATCCCTGATCCCTGGCAGGAGAGACCGCTTGTTCCCGATGTAGGTGACCAGCTGGTCCTTCAGAAAACGCGGGTCCTCCGGCTCGCTCGTGTCCAGCGCGAGAGGGACTTGGTTGTCGACCGACAGAAGTTCTTGATCCATGCTGGAGACGTCCTAGGAGGAAGACGCGCGTATGGCTCCGACGATATACGTCCGGGTCGGACATCCGATAGAGGCTTTCATGGCTCCTGTCGGCGACATCGAGCACGATGCCCCCCAAGGGCATTCGCCTGGGTCAGGACGCCCCGGCGTCGTAACGAAGTCCGGCTCCCCGCCCGCGGACGGCAGTGGGGCGGCGCCGGTGCCTGTCACCGGCATGTGCGGGACGCCGACGGTGCCTGCGCCTCTTGACGCAGATCCGCCGACCCTTCTTGATGGCCTTCCGCCTCCCCTTCGGACACGCGCGCTTCACACGCGCCGATTGGGTGATGGCCGCCGGCCGTGAGGTAAGCAGACCGTCCGCCGGCGCCGCCGTTGCGGTGCCTTCGAGCTCGACAGACTGCGGTGAGTCAGGGGCAGTGTCGGTGATCTGGAGTTCGGACTGGAAGAGGCCGGATACGGTCGGCGTCATCGCAACTTCGATCGTGCAGGTCTTGCCGGGCGCGAGTGATTCACCCTCGTGGCAGCTGCCGCCGACAACCTGGAAAGGAGACGACGAGGGCCAGCCGCTAACTGGCGTGAAGGAGATGTCCTCGATTCTGAGTTCTTCGCGATCTTGGCTTTCGAGGGTGATGGTTTGCGGGTCGGTCGTATTGCCGACGGTGACTGATTCGAAGGCGAGGTGTCCCGGCGTCACCGGGACCCACGGGCCGATGCCTTCGCCACTCAGTTCCAGTTCGGTCCAGGGTTCTCCTTCAATCTGGCTCCTGACTTTCTGCCATCCTCGCCAGATCCCTGGATGGAGCGGGTTGAAGACCAATTCGATCGAGCAGCTCTCTCCGGGTTCGAGAATGTGGCAGTCGGAGGGCGAGGACGCCCCGAACGGGTTTGGCGCTCCGGGCCAGTAGGCAAGCCACGCAGACCTCCAATGTTCGGTCACCAGCTGGATTTCCCCGGTATTCGTGAGGGTGAATTCATGTGGTTCGGATGGACCGGACCCGTAAGGCACCTGGCCAAAGTCGTAGCTGGGCGGATCGAATTCCAAATTCGTCGGCGCAGCCAGGGCCCCTGATACACCCACGGTCGCAAGCGCCGCCAGAAACGCGCCCACTCCGAAGCATGCGCGCCACTTCCGTCCCATCATCATCGGCGCATTCTAGGCCCTCGGATGGCCTGTCTGGGTACTGGCGGTGCTCTGGCGCCCGCCCGACTGGTGTAGCCCGGTACTTCGAATGGGCGAGCACGACTCGAACCTGCGCTCCACGGATTATGAGTCGCGCCGGAACCTGTCTATAGAGCCGAATCTGGCCTGAGAGAGCGGATCACGTCCAAGGAGTTCAGTTGAGCTCGGTGGAGTCGGGGACCAAGTTTCGGTGTCTTCAGAACACAGATTTGCCTCGGCGATCTCATACGCGCAGCGCACCGTGATCAAGGCCCGTCGCCCGAACGGATGAAGCGAGCAGCGTGCGCTCTACCTTCTGACCGAGGTGGCAGATTGGATAACCGCGCCGCCCTTAGCGCCGATTGCCCAGATTGCGGTTGACCTGCCCTGCGGGTCGATAGCAATCTGTGGTTCGCCGAGGCTCTTCGTTCTACGGGAGATATCGGTGGGCCGCGACCAGGCACCTCCAGGCGAACGCTTCGCCACCTGAATAGCGAAGGTAGTGCCCTGATTGCTGTCGTACCCCTCCCAGATCGCGGTCGCGCTGCCCCAGGAATCCACCACCAGCTGCAGATGCTGCCCACCTTGTCCGTGGCCGGCAGTGATTTCGACCGGCGCCGACCAGCTCCCTCCGGCCGGGCGGGTTGCGCCCTGGACAACGAGGTCACTGCCGTTGGAGCGTTGCCAGATCGCGGTCGCCTCGCCCTGAGGACTGACCGCGATCTGCGGGTCCTGTACGTGGCGGTGCCCCGGCTTGGAGATGCTGACCGGCGCAGACCAGCTCCCACCAGCTGGGCGGGTCGCAGTTTGGATCCGATGGCTTTGGATTCGACCGCCGCTGAACACCGCGCCTGCCCAGACCGCCGTCGCGTTGCCCTGGGAATCCACAGCCACCTGTGGCCAAGCGGCCCGTACTCCAGTTGCAGAGAGGGTGACCGGCGCCGACCAGTTCCCTCCGGGCGGGCGGGTCGCGCTCTGGGTTGCACCGCTGGATTCCTCTTCCCAGACTGCAGTTGCGCCGCCCTGGGGGTCGAGTGCGACCTGCGGAGAGCGGGCGGCCTTTCTCGGTGGAGATAGGGTGACCGGTGCCGACCAGCTCCCTCCGGGCGGGCGGGTCGCGCTTTGGACGACCGAGCGCCTACCTTCCTCCCGTTCCAAGAGCCAGACCGCAGTCACGTTGCCTTCAGGGCCGGCCGCTACGAGCGCCGAACCCGCGCCAGCTGCGGAGAGGGTGACCGGCGCCGACCAGCTCCCTCCGACTGAGCGGGTCGCGCTCTGGACGATCCAGAAGCGACCCACACGGCGCCCCCAGATGGCCGTCTGGTTGCCCAGGGGGTCGACGGCGATCTGCAATCCATACGCATCTTCCAAACCGCCAAAGAAACGGGATGGAGTGGACCAAGGTCCGCCGGCTTGCCGCACCGCGCTCTCGTAGACGAGTTTTCCGCCGCGGTATCGCCGCCACACGGCGGTCGCATTGCCTGCGGAATCAACACTCACCAACGGGGATTCTTCGTCGATGCTCATAACCCCGGAGACATTCATCGGGCGCGACCAGCCTGGCGCAGCGCTCGCGGGCGATGCGACCAAACCCGCCGCCAAGCAACCGGCGATGGTCAAGCGCAGAAACCACGAGCGAGGTGCATGCGTCCGCAAGCGACTCGCGGCCCCCTCGAACATCATCGATCTCCCCCACATCCCGCGATCCTCATCTCGGTACTTAGCGAGTCTACTTTGCCGACGCGAGAGCGGCGGGCCACTGGGATGGGGCGGGAAGGACTCGAACCTTCGACCGACGGATTATGAGTCCGCTGCTCTAACCAGCTGAGCTACCGCCCCAGGAGGGCGAGGGTACCGCGATCGGGAGGGGCTGAGCGGGTACCGCGATCGGGAGGGGCTGAGCGGGGCTAGGCGCTGAAGAGCTGGGCCAGGGAGCGGCCTACGTCGGGCGGCTCTTCTTTGCCCTCGGCGGCTGCGGCGGCGCCTTCGGCCAGGGCCTTGGCGGCGTCGGCGATCTGGTCGGAGCGGCCGCCGCGGAGGACTCCAGTCTGCTTCGCTTCGGCGAGGTCGGATTCCATCAGGCCGGCCAGCTCGGCGAGGCGCCTGAGGCCGACCGCGGCCGCGGTGCCGCGCAGCGCGTGCGCTTCGGTGCGCAGGGTCTCGAAGTCTTCGGTCTCGGTGGCGAGACCGGCGGCGATCACGTCGCAGCGGCGCTTCGCCTCTTCGGCGAACTTCTTCAGCAGCTCGGGGTCGACCGCCTCTTTGCTTTTCTCGGCCATCAACCGGTCACCTCTTCGACGGCCCTGGTCAGCCGCTCGACTCCGAAGGCTCCCTCGATCGCCGTCTGGATCGTACCCTCGCGGTCGATCACGAAGAGCCAGGGCTCACTCGGCAGGTGAAAGGCGCGCACCTGGGGGCGCACGCCCTTGCCCGGATCGTTGTCGTTGAAGATCTCCATGTGGATGAACTCGGCCTCCTCGCCGTGAGCCTCCTTGACCTGCTCGGCCACGTCAACCACGGGGCCGCAGACCCGACTCTGGCAGAACTGGGGGGTCGCGAACAAGAGGACGACCGGCTTCTCCCCGAGCACGTCGGCGTAATCGACGCGGTTCTGGGTGTCCGGCGGGACGCGCGTGGTGATCTCGGCCAGGTCGCCGCCGGCGTCCGCGACCGTCGGGGTGTGGATCGAGGGCGCCTTGTCGCCGGCGCGCGGCACCGCGGCGAATTCGCCGACCACCGCGCTGGGCAGCAGAGTCGCGGTGAGTTCGCCGTCGTCCTTGATCAGCGCGGCGATGCGCCACTCGCCCTCGCTCGGGAAGTCCAACTCCGTCACGTAGACCACCGTGGCGGCATCGGGATCGCTCGTCGTCGTCTGGGCGCGGAAGGCCGGCTCGGTGGCGATGCTTTCGATCGCCGCCGGATAGGGGCCCCTCGCGGGTCCTTCGAGCGCTTCCGCCCGCGCCCGGGCGGCGGCGCCCTTGCCTTCCTCGCCGGCTTTCTCGCCGGGCGTGGTGCGCGGGACGCTGGAGACGTAGAGAGCGACTTCGGCGTCCGAGACCGGCGTGCGGTCCGGCTCGAAGACTCCGAACGGGTAGCGGTTCCGACCCTCGTAGAAGACCATCGCAGCGGGCGAGACGACCAGCGGCGCCGGCGCGTCGGCCGCTTTCACGACCTCCTGCAGGGTCTTGCCCTGCGCGCTCGGGAAATCGCTCCTGGCCGGCGCCGGCCTGCTTTCGGCCACGGTGTCGGCGCTGCCGCCTCCGGACCCGGAGTCGTCGCCGCAACCGGCCACGAGCGTGGCGGCCGCAAGCAGGCAGGCGAAAGCGGCGATGAGTCGGGGCGGCGACATGCGGACGGGCATGTTATTCGCCGCGACGCCCGGGCAGTCCGCCGTGCCGCGTCGCCGTGCGGTCGCATATAGCCTCCGCGCAGGAAGGCAACGGCGAGGAGGACGAGTTGGCGGAGCGAGCGGCACTGATCACCGGAGCATCCAGCGGAATCGGGCTTGCGATCGCCAGGACGCTCGCCGAGGAAGGCTACGCGCTGACCGTCTCCGCACGGCGACCGGAGAAGCTCGAGGCCGCCACCGCGGGCCTGCGCGGCGACGGCTTCGACGTGCAGAGCGTCGCCGCGAACATGGCCGACGAGGAGGAGCTGCTCAACGTGTTCGCCAAGCACCGGGAGGCCTACGGCCGGCTTGACACGCTGGTCAACAACGCCGGCGTCGGGATCGGGGCGCCGATGGACGAGATCAAGACCAAGCACCTCGACATGCAGCTCGCCGTCAACCTGCGGGCGCTGATCGTCGGCACGCGCGAGGGGCTGCCGCTGCTGAAGGAGGCGGGTGCCGAGCACGGCAAGGCGCTGATCGTCAACACCGCGTCGATCGCCGGCAAAGGCGGCCAGGCGTGGCTCTCCGTCTACGCGGCGACCAAGGCGGCGGTGATCAACTTCACCCAGTCGACCCACCGCGAGGTGGGCGGCGCCGGCATCCAGTGCACCGCGCTGGCGCCTGGCTTCGTCGACACGCCGATGACCGAGTTCGCCAAGGGCCAGGTTCCCGGCGAGGAGATGATCCGCCCCGAGGACATCGGCGAGGCCGTCCGCTTCCTGCTGCGGACCTCCCGTAACTGCCACGTGCCGGAGATCGTCTTCACGCGTCCGAGCGAGGGGCTCGACACTCCTTAGATGCGCTTCCTGGTCGCGGCCTTCGGCGACCCGGGACACGTCTTCCCGGCGATCGCCCTGGGACGGGCGATGGCGAGTCGCGGCCACGAGGTCACGGTCGAGACGTGGGAGGAGCGCCGCGCGGCGGTCGAGGGGGCGGGGCTGGGGTTCGCCGCGGCCGAGGAATACCGGATGTTCCCGCCGCCCGACCCGGACTCGCCCGAGGGGGCGCACGCGGCCGAGGCGGCGCGGGCACTGCTGCCGCTGCTGGAGGAGATGCGTCCCGACGCGGTCGTCAGCGACATCCTCACCCTGGCGCCGACCCTCGCCGCCGAGGTGGCGGGGGTGCCGCTCGCGACCCTGATTCCGCACATCTACCCAGTCGTCGCGCCGGGGCTGCCGTTCTTCGCGGTCGGCCTTCAGCCGCCGCGCACGCCGGGCGGGCGGGCGATGTGGCGATTCGGCCAGAGGGCGCTGAACGTCGGGCTCGAGCAGGGACGCCGCGACCTCAACAAGCAGCGGGCGAAGCTCGGTCTGCCGCCGACCGAGCGCTTCCACGGCGGCATCAGCCCCGACCTGGCGCTTGTCGGCACGTTCCCGCAGCTGGAGTACCCGCGCCGCTGGCCGCAAGGCGTGGAGGTGACCGGTCCGATGACCTTCGAGATCCCCCACCCCGACGTCGAGCTCCCACCGGGTGACGACCCGCTGGTCCTGGTCGCGCCGAGCACCGCCCACGACTCCGGCAACCACCTGGTGCGCACGGCCCTGGCGGCGCTCGCGGGAGAGCCGGTGAGGGTCGTCGCGACGACCAACCGCGTCGTGCCCCAGAGCCCGATCGAGGTGCCCGACAACGCCGTCCTAGTCGACTGGCTCAGCTACAGCCAGGTGATGCCGGCCGCCTCGCTGGTCATCTCGCACGGGGGGCACGGCACCGTCGCCCGAGCGCTCGGGGCGGGCACCCCGGTCCTGATCTGCCCGATCATCGGCGACATGAGCGAGACCGCGATGCGGGTCGCCTGGGCGAAGGCCGGGCTCTCGCTGCCGTGGCGCCTCTGCCGCCCCGCTCCGCTGCGCTGGGCCGCTCGCCGGATCCTCGCGGACGCGTCCTTCGCCGAGCGCGCGGGCGAGCTGGCCGCCTGGTCGCGGGACCACGACGGCGCCGGGCGCGGGGCCGAGCTGGTCGAGCAGCTGGCGCAGCGGCAGGCGTACGCCTGAGGAGAAGCTCCGGGGGTGGGACTCGAACCCACAACAACTCGGTTAACAGCCGAGTGCTCTACCGATTGAGCTACCCCGGACCGGAAAGCCGAAATGTAGCGGCTAGCCGCCGACGTGCTCGGCGCGGGCGATGCGCTCGACCAGGGCGGCGCGCTCGCGGCTGAGGGCGGCGCGGCGCTCGTAGTCGTCGCGCTCGCCGGCGGCGGCGATCTCGGCCTCGAGGCGGCGCTGCTCGAGCAGGAGGAAGTTCAGCTCCATCGCCTCCGCCGAGGCGGGCTCGTCGTGGGCGAGGATGACCAGCTCCGCGATCAGGCCGGCGAGCTCGTCGTCGTCGTGCGGGAGGTTCGAGGCGGGGTCCTCGCCGTGCTCGCGCAGCCACGCGGCGGCCCGGGTCCCAAGCCGCGACAGATGCCGCTCGTCGAGCCGGGACAGGTAACCGCGACCCTCCTCGGGCATCGCGATGCACATCGCCAGCAACGCCCGCTCGCGCCGCTCGCGCGAGGTCAGCTCGGCGCCCCGGCGCGGCGCCGGCGCCCGGCTGCCGTTGCCCCGCTCGGAGCGCTCGCCGCCGCCGCCGCCGCTCGCCGGCCGCGCCGCGGTCAGCCGCCCCATCACCAGGGCCGGCTCCAGGTCGAGCCGCTCGGCCACTTGGCGCACCAGGTCGTCCCGGCTCGCCGTCTCCCCCAGCCCGGCGAGGATCGGTGCCACCTCCGCCAGGGCCCTGTCGCGCTCCGCCGGCGAGGAGGTGTCGGTGCGCGCCAGCACCAGCCCGACCTGGAAGGCCGGCAGGTCGACCGCGCCCTCGACCAGCGCCCGGAAGCGCTCGGCGCCGCCCTCCGCGGCGATCATCTCGGCGGGGTCCTCGCCCGCCGGCATCGCCGCGACGCGCAGCCGCATCCTCCGTCCGGCCGCGACCCGCTGCGCGCGCAGCATCGCCTCCTGGCCGGCCGAGTCGGCGTCGAGCGCCAGCACGACCTCGTCGACCATCCCCGACAGCGCCGCCACCTGCTCCTCGGTGATCGCCGTCCCCATCACGCCGACCGCCTCGCTCAGGCCCGCCTGGTGCAGCGCCAGCACGTCGGTGTAGCCCTCGACGACGACCGCCCGGCCGGCCTTCGCGATCGCCTCCTTGGCGAGGTCGATCCCGTAGAGCATGTGGCTCTTGTGGAAGAAGTCGGTCTCGGCCGTGTTGACGTACTTGGCGCCCTGGTCGGAGCGCATCGCCCGCCCGCCGAAGCCGAGCGTGCGGCCGCGCCGGTCGCGGATCGGGAAGATGATCCGCGAGCGGAAGCGGTCGTACTCCCCTCCCCCCCGGCCCTTCTGGGCCAGGCCGACCGCGCGCAGCTCGTCGACCTTGAAGCCGGCGCGCTGCCCGCGCAGCAGCACCGTGTCCCAGGCGCTGGGGGCGTAGCCGACTGCGAAGGCGCGCAGCACCTCCTCGCCCAGCCCGCGCTCGGCCAGGTACTCACGCGCCTTGCCGGCCTCCTGCGAGTCCCACAGGTAGCTGGCGTAGAAGGAGGCCGTGCGGTCGAGCAGCTCCCCCAGCCGTCGCCGCTGCTGGCGGCGCGCCTCCGCCCGCGGATCCTCGCGCTCGCGCTGGATCTCGACCCCGTAGCGCTCGGCGAGCAGCTCGACCGCCTCCGCGAAGCCCAGCCCCTCCTTCTCCTCGACGAACTTGATCGTGTCGCCGCCGACCCCGCAGCCGAAGCAGTGGTAGAGCTTTTCCCCCGCGTCGACCGAGAAGGACGGCGTCCGCTCCTCGTGGAACGGGCAGAGCCCGACCCAGCGCGTGCCCTGCCGCCGCAGGTCGGTGTGGGCGGAGATCACCTCGACGATGTCGGCTGCCTGCTTGACCCGCTCGAGGCTGTCGTCGGAGATCAGCGCCATGCGACCACGGTAGCGCCGCGCCCGCTCAAAATCTGGCCGCCTCGGGGAGGGTCAGCTCGGCGAACCTCGCAATGCAGAAGCGGTCCGTCATCCCCGCGAGGTAGTCGGCGACGCGCTGGCAGTCGTCAGCCCCCGGCTCGCCCTCCGGCACCTCCTCGGGGTGCTCCATGTAGTGGTCGAAGAGCCCGCGCAGGGCGCGGCTGGCCCGCTCGTGCTCGGCCCGCGCCTCCTCGCCCAGGTAGACGCGGTCGAACATGAACTTGCGCAGTCGCAGCATCGCCCCGCCGACCTCCTCGCTCTGGGCGATGTCGCCGGCCTCGGTCGAACGGGCGACGATGTCGCGCACCAGCGTGTCGATCCGCTTCGAGCCGGTCGGGCCGAGCAGCTCGATCTCCTCCGTCGGCAGGTCGTCGGGCGCCAGGATGCCCGCCCGCAGCGCGTCGTCGATGTCGTGGTTGATGTAGGCGACGCGGTCGACCAGCTTGACGATCCGCCCCTCCAGCGTGGCGGGCTTGTCGGAGCCGGTGTGGTTGAGGATGCCGTCGCGCACCTGCTCGGTCAGGTTCAGCCCCTGGCCGTCGCGCTCGAGCACGTCGACGACGCGCAGCGAGTGCACGTTGTGCCGGAAGCCGCTGCCGCAGCGCTCGCGTAGCGCCGCGTCGAGTGCCCCCTCGCCGGTGTGCCCGAACGGCGGATGGCCGAGGTCGTGGCCGAGCCCGATCGCCTCGGTCAGGTCCTCGTTCAGCCCAAGCGACCGCGCGACCGTGCGGGCGATCCCGCAGGCCTCCAGCGTATGGGTCAGCCGGGTCCGGTAGTGGTCGCCCTCCGGCGCGATGAAGACCTGCGTCTTGTGCTTGAGCCGGCGGAACGCCTTCGAGTGGACGATCCGGTCGCGGTCGCGCTGGAACGGCGTCCGCAGCGGGCTGTCGGGCTCCTCGGCGCGCCGGCGGGCGGGGTAGGACGGCGTCGCCAGATCAGACAGGAACTGGCCCTCCCAGGCTCGTATTCGGTCCTCGAAGCTGGCGGTGGCCTCCACGCAGCCGATCATAAGTCTGCCGGGTGGCACTGAGACGCTGAAAGCCAAGCAGATCAAGGACGAGGGAGCGCATGTGCTCTGCACATAAGCGACCGAGGACGCCGAGATGCGCCAGCTTGCAAGCGTCTCAGGCCGCCCGGAGCTGGACGTGCGCGTGGTGCTCCAGCGTCTCGGAGATCGCCCGCTCGGCCTGGCGCAGCGCCGACTCGTCGGCGGCGGGCGCCTCGGCCAGCGGCCGGCCGAGCGCGTCGACCATGAAGCGGTGAGCCGGCTCTGAGAGAGGAAAGGCGCCGGCCTGGCAGCTGGCGCAGACGACGCCGCCGGCCGCCCCCGCGAAGCCGACCAGATGGTCCGCCTCGCCGCAGCGCGCGCAGGAGGCCAGCTCCGGCGCGAACCCCGCGGCCAGGGCAAGCTTCAGCCGGAAGGCGAGCGCCGTCTCGAGCCCGGCGGCCCCGGTCGCGGCGGGGTCGTCGAGCAGCGCCAGGTAGCGGCAGAGCAGGTTGTAGGCGGGCGGGTTCGGCTCGGCCGAGTCGAGCAGCCGCAGCACCGCGTCGCAGGCGCGGGCGCCCGCCGCGAGGGCGGCGCCGGAGGAGCGCAGGCGGGGGTAGCCGTCCACGGTGTTGACCTGGGTCACCGTGAGCAGCTCGCCCCGGCCTTCGTGGAGGACCAGGTCGAGCCGGAAGAACGGCTCCAGGCGCCCGCCGAAGCGCGAGCGCGGCCGCCGCGCTCCCTTCGCGATCGCCCCCACCCGGCCCCGCTTCGCCGAGTAGAGGTGCAGGATGCGGTCGGCCTCGCCGTAGCGGATGCTGCGAAGGACGACCGCCTCCGTCTTCAGCGTGGTTCCGGCCATGAACCTCTCAAGGTGAACGACGCGCCGGACGGCGAGAGCGGCGCGGGCGGCGGCGCAATCGCACCTGGCAGCCCGGGCAGTAGTAGGTCGAGCGGCCGGAGACGACGATCCGCACGATCGTCGCCCCGCAGCGCGGGCACGGCTTGCCCTCGCGGGTGTGGACGAGGAACTCGTCCTGCATCCGGCCGCGCTCGCCGCGCCCGTCGCGGTAGTCGTCGATCGATGCGCCGCCTCCGTCGATCCCCGCCTCCAGCGCCGCGACCACCCCGTCGCGCAGCGCCTCCAGGTGCTCCGGCTTCATCGACCCGGCCGGCGAGAGCGGGTGCAGCCCGGCCCGGAACAGCGCCTCGTCGGCGTAGATGTTGCCGACCCCGGCAACGCCCTTCTGGTCGAGCAGGAACGACTTCAGCGGCACGGTACGCCCGGCGGCGATCTCACCCAGCGCCGCCGCGGTGAACTCGGCCGAGAGGGGCTCGATGCCGAGCCGCGCGGCGAGGTGCGCGTCGACCCCGGGCCCGTCGAGCAGCAGCGCCTCGCCGAAGCGGCGCGGGTCGGTGAACCACACCTCCCGCCCGTCGTCGAGCACGAAGCGGGCTCGCAGGTGGCGCTCGGAGGTCGAGCGCTCGCCCTCGTACAGGCGCCGGCCCTCGGAGGGGTCGAGCGCGGCTCCACCGTCGACCAGGACCAGGTTGCCGGTCATCCGCAGGTGCATGAGGAGCGTCCGCCCCCCGTCCAGCCTCAGCAGCAGGTACTTGCCGCGCCTGCCCAGCCCCTCGATCGTCCGCCCGGCGACGGCCGTCTCCAATTCCGCCGGCGGCACCGGCCGGCACCAGCGCGGGTCATAGACCTCGAGTCGCTCGATCCGGTGCCCTTCCAGCTCCGGCTCGAGCTGACGGCAGACGGTCTCCACCTCCGGCAGCTCGGGCACCGCCCAGTTCTACCGGATCGCGGTAGAGGTTATGCCCGCATACCGGCGACAACCTCTACCGCGCCCGAGGTGGGCAGCGGCTCAGCCGGTCGCCCGCGGGTGCGCCTTGAAGTAGACGTCCTTGAGGCGCTCGCCGGAGAGGTGCGTGTACAGCTGGGTCGTCGCGATGTCGGCGTGGCCGAGCATCTCCTGCACGGCGCGCAGGTCGCAGCCGCCTGCGAGCAGGTGGGTGGCGAAGCTGTGGCGCAGGGTGTGGGGGCTCATGCGACCACCCAGGTCCGCGGCGCGGGCGTGGCGCTGGACGATCTTGTAGAGGCCCTGGCGGCTGAGCGGCCCGCCACGGAAGTTGACGAACAGCTTCGCCTCGTGGCGGTCGCCGACCAGCTTCGGGCGGCCGCCGCGCAGGTAGGCGGAGATCGCCGCGATCGCCTTGCGCCCGAGCGGCACCAGCCGTTCCTTGGAGCCCTTGCCACGCGCTCGCAGGAAGCCCTCGTGGAGGTCGAGGTCGCCGAGCTCCAACCCGATCGTCTCCGAGGCTCGCAGCCCGCACGCGTACATCACCTCGAGCAGGGCGCGGTCACGCAGGGTCGTCGGCTCGTCGCCGCGCGGCGCGGCGAGCAGGTTCTGAACCTCGGCGTAGTTGAGGACCTGCGGCAGCTTCTTGGCCCGGCGCGGCGCACTCAGCGCCGCGGTCGGGTCGTCGCCGATCAGCTCGTCGCGGCGCAGGTGCTTGTAGAAGGAGCGCAGGCAGGCGGTCTTGCGGTGGACCGTCGCCGCCGAGCAGGCCGGTCGCCCGTTGCCGGTCGCCAGGTCGGCGAGGAAGTCGCCGATGTCGGCCGGGCGCGCCGCCAGCGCGTCGAGCCCGCGCTCGGCGAGGAACCCGCCGTACTGGAGCAGGTCGGTCCGGTACGCGTTCAGGGTGTTGCGGGAAAGGCCGCGCTCCAGCTCCAGGTAGGAGAGGAAGTCGAGGACCAGGCCCTCGAAGCGAGGGTCGACCTCTGGCGGGGACTCGACGAGCGCGACAGCCATGGCGGCAGGTTCTCGCGCACCGGGCTCATCCCTTGCCACGCAAGGAGGCGCCCGCGGCGAGCGGCGCCGCGAAGAAGAGTGGGTCCTCCTCCAGGGTCCGCCCCATCGTCCGGGCGGGCAGCCCCGTCGCCGCGTAGCCGGCGAGATCGGCGGGCGCCTCGCCCAAGCGGTGGCGCCAGCCGGCGGCGGCGGCGAGCCGCGCGGTCGCTTCCGCGAGGGTCGTGGGGGCAAGCGCCGCATCTCCGCCTGGCACCGCGACCTCGACGCCGCCCAACAGCAGCGAGAGCACGGTCAGCGTGTGGTGGCTGACGGGGCGGTGCCGCTCGCGCGGGTCGGCCGAGGAGAGCCGCGGCGAGAGCGTCGTCGGGAGGCCGAGGGCGAGTGCCGCATGCGCGCTGTCCAGCGCCGCCATCCCGCCGTGGCCGAGCCGGGTCTCCGAGCCGATGATCCCCGGCCCCGGGCCGACCAGCGCCACGTCCCAGTCGAGTGCGTGCGCCGCCGCGTCGAGCGCGCCGGCCACGGACAGCGCCTCGTGCTCGCCGCCGTAGGCCGGCGACGCGGTGACATGCCCCGCGAGCAGGCCGCGCTCGCGCAGCTCGGCCACGTCGCGCGACATGGAGCCGGGCAGAGCGCCGCCGCCACTCTGCACGTAGCCGACCTCCGCTTCGGTCAGAGCCTGCGAAACCGCCCAGGCGGCGGGTGCGAGGTGACCGTGCAGCGGCAGGACGACGACTTGGAGCGCAGGCCGGGCCGGTTCCGGTGCTCCTTTTGCACCTCCAGCGTCCAAAAGGCGCACCGGAAGCTCGACCGGGTCGACCGGGTGCTGGAGCGACGTGTAGTTGAGCTTGATCACGTGCTCGCCCGTCGCCTCGCCGCCCGCGAGGCCGCGGGTCAGGTTGACGTGGACGACGTCGAACCCGCCCGAGCCGAGTCCGAGGTCGAGCGCCGCGACGTTGACGACGACCTCGTCCCCCTCGCGCATCTCGCCGAGCAGCCCTTCGTCGGCCCAGGCCCGCCGGCGCTCGCCGTCGATCTCGACCGTCAGCGGGTCCTCGGCGACGACGAGGCCGCGCCTGAGCTTCAGGCGCCCGTTCACGCCGCCCGGGCGCCGGCCTCGGCGACGATCGCCTCGCAGACCTCGAGCATCGCATCGAGGTCGCGGGCCGCGACGCGCTCCTGGGACGTGTGCACGTCCATCGGCCCGTTCGCGAGCAGCACGCAGTCGAAGCCCATCAGCCGAAGCGCGTTGACGTCGCTGCCGCCGCCGATCGCGGTGCGCATCGGCTCGACCCCGGCCCGGCGCAGGCCGGCCTCGGCCAGGCCGAGCGCGGGCGAGTCCTTCGGCAGGCTGTAGCCGCGGAACAGCTCCTCGACCTGCACGTCGACGTCGCAGCCGTGCTCGCTGGCCCCCCAGGCGAACGCCTCGGTCAGCGACGCCGCGACCTCGGCGGCGCGGGCGCCGTCGAGGCTGCGCGTCTCCGCAGTCACGCGGCAGTGGCCGGGGACGACGTTGCCGGAGGTGCCCCCCTCGATCACTCCGACGTTCGCCGTCGTGCCCTCGTCGAGCCGGCCCAGCTCCATGCGGGTGATCGCGGCCGCGGCCGCGGCGATCGCGTTGCTCCCCGCCTCGGGGCTGATCCCGGCGTGCGCCTCGACGCCGAGGAAGTCGGCGACGACCTTCTGCTGGGTCGGCGTCGCGACGATCACCTCGCCGACCGGTCCGGCGTGGTCGAGGGTGAAGCCGACCGGGGAGCGCAGCTCACCGACGTCGAACGCCTTGGCGCCGCGCAGGCCCTGCTCCTCGGCGACGGTCAGCAGCAGCTCGATCCCGACCGCCGGGGGCCGTTCGGCGTGGCGCGCGACCAGCTCCAGCAGGACGGCCACCGCGGCCTTGTTGTCGGCACCGAGGATCGTCTCGCCGTGGCTGCGGAAGACCCCTTCCTCCTTGACGACCTCGATCTGCCCCCGGTGCGGGACGGTGTCGAGATGGGCGCAGAACATCACCCAGCGGTCGGATTCGCCGGGCAGCCGGGCGACGACGTTGCCGGCGCCCGCGCCGGCTGCGCCGGCCGAGTCGTCCTCGCTCGCCTCCAACCCGAGCGCGCGCAGCTCGGCCAGGACGGTGTCGGCCACCTCGCGCTCCTCCCCGGTCGGACTGCGGATCTCGCAGAGCCGCACGAACCTCTCGTAGAGTCTCTCCACGGCTGGACAGGCTAGAGCGGCTGCGGGTGGCCGGTCGTCAGCCCGAGTGGCGGACGCCGACGTCGCGGCGCTCGCTCGCCGCGGGCTCGGGCTCGGGCAGCTCGGCGCCCTCCGCCGGCTGGGCGCCCGCCTGGCGCGCAGCGGCGCCGACGAACTCGCGGAACAGCGGCTCGGGCCGGTTCGGCCGCGAGTTGAACTCGGGGTGGAACTGCGAGGCGACGAAGAACGGGTGGTCGGGCAGCTCGATCATCTCGACGAGGCGCTCGTCGGGCGAGGTGCCGCCGCAGACCAGCCCCTCGTCTTCGAGCCGGCGCCGCAGCTGGATGTTGACCTCGTAACGGTGGCGGTGGCGTTTGTAGATCACGGCCTCGTCGAAGATCTCGCGGGCCCGCGTGCCCTCGTGAAGTTTCACCGGATCGGCGCCGAGACGCATCGTGCCGCCCATCTCGGAGACCTCCTTCTGCTCGGGCAGGAGGTCGACCACCGGGAAGGGCGTCTCGGGGTCGAACTCGGCCGAGTTGGCGCCTTCCATGCCGGCGACGGAGCGGGCGAACTCGACGACCGCGATCTGCATGCCGAGGCAGATGCCGAGGTAGGGGATCGAGCGTTCGCGGGCGATCCGCGCCGCTGTCACCTTGCCCTCGATGCCGCGCTCGCCAAAGCCGCCGGGGATCAGGATCCCGTCGACGCCTTCGAGCCGCTCCGGATCGAAGTCCTCGGAGTCGACCAGCTCGACCTCGACCTCGACGCCGTGGTGGAAGCCGCCGTGCTCGAGCGCCTCGATCACCGACTTGTAGGCGTCGGCCAGCTGCACGTACTTGCCGACCAGGGCAATCCGCACCTTCCCGTCGGCGGCGTCGGCGCGGCGGACCATCTCCTCCCACTCGGCCAGATCGGGAGAGGGCGCCTCCATGCCGAAGTGGTCGAGGACCAGGTCGTCGACGCCCTCGGCCCGGAAGACGAGCGGCACCTTGTAGATGTTGTCGACGTCGTGGGCGGAGATCACGGCGTCGACCGGCAGGCTGGCGAAGAGGGCGATCTTCTCGCGGATCGCCTGGTCGAGCCGGCCCTCGGAGCGGCAGACCAGGGCGTGCGGCTGGATCCCGATCCGGCGCAGCTCGTTGACCGAGTGCTGGGTCGGCTTCGTCTTCAGTTCCCCCGCGTGACCGACGTAGGGGACCAGGGTGAGGTGGACGAACATGCTGCGCTTCGCCCCCAGGTCGGTGTAGAGCTGGCGGATCGACTCGAGGAAGGGCAGCGACTCGATGTCGCCGACCGTGCCGCCGATCTCGGTGATCACGAAGTCGACCGACTGCGACTCGGCGACGATCAGGATCCGGTTCTTGATCTCGTCAGTGATGTGCGGGATCACCTGGACGGTCGCGCCGAGGTAGTCGCCGCGCCGCTCGCGGTTGATCACGGTGTTGTAGATCGCGCCCGCGGTGACGTTCGAGGCGCGGGTCGCGTTCTCGTCGGTGAAGCGCTCGTAGTGGCCGAGGTCCAGATCGGTCTCGGACCCGTCCTCGGTGACGAAGACCTCGCCGTGCTGGAAGGGGCTCATCGTCCCGGGGTCGACGTTGATGTAGGGGTCGAACTTCTGCAGCTGGACCCGGTAGCCGCGCGAGACGAGCAGGCGGCCGATAGAGGCGGCGGTGATTCCCTTGCCGAGAGCCGAGACGACGCCGCCGGTGACGAATATGAACCGCGTGTCTCCTGGTTTGGCCCGATTCATGCTCTGCCGAGCGAGTCTAACCAGCGAAGTGGCGGAACCGACTCGACCGCACGCGAGATCGAGCGCAGCTCGCCGTACACGGTGAGAGCGGCGACCGCAAATAGCGCGATCAGCCGCGCGTCCCCGTCGAGCGTCGTCAGCAGCCAGACGCCCGCGACGGCCCCGACCAGGTTCGAGCCGGTGTCGCCGAGCATCGCCCGCTCGCGCAGCGTGAACCTGGCGCCGACCAGGATCGGCCCGGCGAAGATGCCGAGCAGGTCGAGCGGCAGGAGCGTCCAGGCGCCGAGGCAGAGGCCGGCGCCGAGCAGCGCCAGACCCTTCTCGGCCCGGCCCGGCCGCAGGTCGAGCAGGTTGAAGGCGTTGGTGGCGAGGAGGAGCAGCGCCACGTCGGCGAGGTAGCGCCAGGACTCGAGCCCGCGGCCGGAGACGACGTAGGCGGCCAAGGCGAGCGCGCCGATCGCCTTGATCGCGCCGGTCGAGAGCCGCCCTTCGCGCAGCGCCCGGACGTGGCCGCGCCAGCCGCGCGGCGTCTCGACCGCCTCGCCGCGGCCCAGCGAGTCGTCGAGGAAGCCGAGGAAGGCGACGCCGAGCAGGTAGGGGATCCAGCGGCGCAGGTCCGGGTCGAGCAGGTCGAGGTCGGCGCGGTCGTCGAGGAAGGCCAGCGGGGCGAGCGCGACCAGCGCTGCCGTCGCCAGGATCGCGCCGAGCGGAAAGGCGAGCCGCGCCCCGCGGTAGTTCTCGCGGACCAGCCCGGCGTCGCGCAGGCCCCGGATCCCCGCCGGGACGATCAGCAGCGCCACCGCCACCCCGACGGGGAAGCCGATCCAGGTCACGGCCGGCGCGGTTCGAGCAGGTCGGGGAGGAGACGGTCGGCGCTGCCCTTGACGCCGAAGCTGCCCTCGGCGCCGAGCAGCGCGAAGACGGTCGCCAGCCGACCGGCGACCAGGTCGACCGCATCGACGCTGGAGAGGTCGCTGCCCTGGAAGAAGGAGATCGAGGACGGATCGGCGTCGGAGTGCTCGACCCCGACCGCCGGTGCCCGCGTCGCCGCGATCCCCTCGGCCAGGCCCGCCTCCAGCCGGCCGGTCGCGGCGCGCTGGAGCGGGCCCATGTCCTGCGGCTGGTCGCGGACCACGATCACCGCGTCGAGGGCGCCGAAGTTGCCGCTGGCCCGGGAGAAGAGGCGGCTGCGCACGCGCTCCAGCAGCGTGCCGCCGAGGACCAGCTGCCGCCCTACGCCGACGCCGAAGGCGGTCTGGCTATCGGGCTCGATCGCGACGTCGGCGAAGCGCGTCCGCGAGAGGTCGTCGGCGATGCCCTGGAAGTCCACCGGCTCCCGCACCACCCCGACCCCGACCAGCTGCGCCCCGGTCGGGCCGAGCGCCTCCTCCACCCCGCCCGCGACCTCGTCCGGGTAGCCGCCGAGGGCGACTACGCCGACTCGCATGCCGCGCAGCTCGCCGCCGACCAGGACGGGATAGACCTGGCTACCGAACTCGTTGGCCCGCGCCAGTTCGCCGCTCAGCTGGTCGGCGCGCTCGCGGGCGTCCTCGAGGTTGCCCGTCAGGCTGCGCTCGAGGTCGCGGCGGGTGTCGTCGATCGTGTCGCCGCCCAGGGCCGCGCCGATCACGATCCCGATCGCTAGCGCGAGGAAGGTCGCGATCAGCGAGGTCGCGTGGTAGCGGGCGCTGTAACCCATCAGCGCCCGAAGGCTAGAGGCCGAGCCAGATCTTCACCTTCAGCCAGAACAGGTCGACCAGCTCGCCGAGCGCCGGCGAGGCGATCACGAGGATCGCCAGCACGATCGCGAAGGCACCGAGGAAGGGCGCGACCGGGCCGAGCCCCGAGCCCGGGTTGTAGAGCCGGCTCACCCCCTTCGCGTCGACCAGCTTCTCGCCGATCCGCAGGCGGGTGAGGAAGGTCGAGGACATGCCGGCCCGCTTGCGATCGAGGAACTCGATCAGGTTGAAGTGGGCGCCGACGCTGACGATCAGGTCCGCGCCCTTCTCGTAGGCCATCAGCATCGCCACGTCCTCGCTGGTCCCGGCCGCCGGCACGAGCATGTGCTCGAGCCCCATGTCGAGCAGCCGCTGACGGCCGGGTGCGCGGCCGTCGGGGTAGGCGTGGACGATCAGCTCCGCCCCGCAGCGCAGCGCGGCGTCGCCGGCGGAGTCCATGTCGCCGAGGATCACGTCGGGAGTCAGCCCGGCCTCCAGCGCCCCGTCGGCGCCGCCGTCGACGGCAACGACGATCGGCCGCACGTCGCGGATGTAGGCGCGGAGCGCCTTCAGGTCGCGGCGGTGGCGGTCGCCGCGGACGACGATCAGGACGTGCCGGTCGCGGAACGACGTGCGGGTCGGCGGGAACTCGATCCCGCCCGCGAGCAGGTCGGTCTCCTGGCGGACGTGGGCGACGGTGTTCTCGGCGAACGCCGCCAGCGCCTCGTCGACCCGCTCGCGCTGCTCGTCGAAGCGACGCTCCAGCTCCTCGACCCCGAGCACCTCGCCGCGCAGCAGCACCCGCTCGCCGATCCTGACGGTGCCGCCCTCGACGGTGACGGTGTGCCCGTCGCCGATCAGCTCGAACGGATCGCCGTCGGCGACGTCGACCAGGAGCACCCCGGCCCGGGCCAGCAGGAGCGGGCCCGCGTTGGGGTAGCGACCGTCGGTCGACTCGGCGGCGTTGACCACCGCCCGGGCGCCCGTAGCGATCAGCTCCTCGGCGGCGATCCGGTCGATGTTGAGGTGGTCGACGACCGCGACGTCGCCGGGCCCGAGCCGCTTGACCAGCTCCTTGGTGCGGCGCCCGAGCCGCGCGGTGCCGGTGACCGCCGTCCCCCCCGAGTCCCCGTTGCGACGCGACAGCAGCGCAGGGAGGCGACGGTAGCTCGCGGTAGCCACGGAGGCAGATTAGGCGACCTCGCGTGGCACGTCCATCGCCGAGATCGCCGTGCGGTTCACGTTCGACGTCTGGTGCATGTCAAACGTGACCCGGACAGCGTGCGTGGCGCGTGGGGCGGGTTTCAGGCGGCTGCGAGGAGCTCGCGGGCGTGGCGGGTCGCCGCATCGTCCGAGCTCTCGCCGCCGAGCATCCGCCTGATCTCCTCGACGACCCCCTCGCCGTCGAGGCGCTCGACCGTCGCCGTTGCCGTCCCGGCACCGACGTCCTTCTCGATTCGGAAGTGGGTTTCGGCGAGCGAGGCGACCTGGGGCAGGTGGGTGATGCAGAGGACCTGGCGGCCCTCGCCGAGCGCCCGCAATCGCTCGCCGACCGCGCGCGCCGTCGTGCCGCCGACGCCGGCGTCGATCTCGTCAAAGACCAGGGTCGGGGCGCCTTCGCCGCTGCCGAGGCCGCTCAGAGCCAGCATCACCCGCGAGAGCTCGCCACCGGAGGCGGCGTCCCGCAGCGGGGCCGGATCGAGCCCCGGGTTGGGCGCCAGGCGCAGCTCGATCCGCTCGGCGCCGTCCGGTCCGAACCCCTCGGGATGCGGCTCGAGCACGACCTCGAGGCTGGCGCCCGGCATCGCCAGGCGCTCCAGCTCGCCCGCGACCCGTTCCCGCAACGGCGCGGCGGCTGCGAGGCGGCCCTCGCTCAGCCGCTCGGCCAGCTCGGCGCGAGACGCCTCTGCCTCCGCCAGCGCAGCCTCCGCCTCGGCGTCGCGCTCCCCGGCCCCCTGCAGCCGCTCGATCTCCGCCCGGCAGCGCTCCGCGTGGGCGAGCACCGACTCGACGCTGCCGCCGTGCTTGCGCTTCAGCCGCTCGATCCCGTCGAGCCGCTCCTCGATCGCGGCGAGCCGGGCGGGGTCGGCCTCAACGCCCTCCATGTAGCCGCGCAGCTCGCCGGCGACGTCCGCGACCTCGACCGCGAGGGCGCTGACCCGCTCGGCGATCGCGTCGAGGTCGGCGTCGACGCCCTCCACGCCCTGGAGCAGCGACTCGGCCCGGGCGAGGGCGCCGGCCGCTCCGCCACCGTCCTCGTCGGTTCCCACGGCGCCCGCGTGGGCGCCCTCCGCCGCCTCGCGCAGCCCCTCGGCGTGACGCAACCGGGCGCGCTCCGCCGAGAGCTCGGCCTCCTCGGCCGGGTCGGGCGCGACCTCCTCGATCTCGGCCAGCTCGTAGCGGTAGAGGTCGAGGTCGCGCTCCCGCGAGCCGTCGCGCTCGCGCAGCTCCGCCAGCTCCGCGGCCAGCCGCAGGCACTCGCGATGCGCGTCGCGGTAGCCCCGCAGGACACCCAGGTGCTCCGCGCCGGCGAAGCCGTCGAGCACCTGCGCCTGGGCCGAGGCGATCGTCAGCCTGCGGTGCTCGTGCTGGCCGTAGAAGGCAAGCAGCCTGCCGGCGAGGAGCTTCAGGTCGGACGCCGAGGCCGCCCGGCCGGCGACGAACGCCGCCGTCCGGCCGGCGGCCGACACCCTCCGCCCGAGCACGATCTCCTCGGCGCCCTCGGGCAGACGTTCGGCGATCTCCGCCATCTCCGGCTCTTGGAGCAGCCTCGCCGGGAGGTCGAAGACGCCCTCGACCCAGGCCTCCTCGGCGCCGGGCCGAACGATGTGCGGGCGCGCCTTTCCCCCCATCAGGAGGTCCAGCGAGTGGGCCAACACCGTCTTGCCGGCGCCGGTCTCGCCGGTGATCGCGTTGAGCCCCTCGCCGAGCCGCAGCTCGGCCCGCTCGATCAGCAGCAGGTTCTCGATCCGCAGCTCGCGCAGCACGCGTCCTTGTGTAGCAGCGAAGTCAGACGGCGAGGTGCCCGAACTTCTCGCGGATGCGGTGGTAGAAGCTCGTCCCCGGCAGCTGCGCGAGGCGGCCGACCCGCTCGGCGAATCGGACCTCCAGCTCGGCGCCCGAGGCGAGCATGCCCGCCAATTCGCCGTCCACCGCGATGTCGACCGGCTGCCGTCCCGTCGCGTTGCCGACGTGGAGCACGTCGCCGGGGGCGACGACCAGCGCGCGGGCGGTCAGCGAGTGGGGCGCGATGTAGCTGACGACGTAGCCCTCGACGCCCCAGGCGAGGATCGGGCCGTTGTTGGCGAGGTTGTAGCCGGTAGAGCCGACCGGCGTGGCCGCGACGAGCCCGTCGCAGCGGACGTGGCCCACCTCCTCGCCGGCGATCTTGTAGCTCAGCTCGGCGACGCGGTCGTGCGGGCGCCGGATGAAGCTGACGTCGTTGAGGGCCACCCGGCTCGTGCCGTCCACCGCGACCTCGAGTCCGGGCAGCTCAATCGTCTCGGCTTCGCCGGCCAGCGCGCGGCGAACCCCCTCCTCCGCCTCGCCGCGGTCGACCGCGGCGAGGAAGCCGACCGTGCCGAAGTTGATCCCGAAGACGGGCGAGCCGCTGCGGGCGAAGTGGCGCAGCGCGTAGAGGATCGAGCCGTCGCCGCCGAGGACGACGCAGAGGTCGACCCGGTCGGGCAGCGAGTCGACCGGCTCGATCCCGGCCACGTCCCCCCCGTGCTTGGCGACCTCTTCGGCCGAGGCGACCAGGCGCCAGCCGGCCTCGCTCGCCGCCGCCGCGACGAGGCGCACGGCGTCGGTCGGGAACGGCGGGTGGGAATGGCTGATCAGGGCGGCGACGCGTTCGCTCACGGCTCGACCTCCGCGATCGCCGCCTCGAGGTCGGGGACGGACGACCCGTCGCCGCCGCACCAGACGAAGGTCTCGCGATTGCCCTTCGGCCCCGGCAACCCGGAGAAGGCGAAGCCGCGGATCGCCAGGCCGAGCTCCCGAGCGGCCAGCGCGACGTTCAGAATCGCCTCGCGGCGCTCCCCGGCGTCGCGGACGACACCCTTGCGGACGCGCTCGCGGCCGAGCTCGAACTGCGGCTTGACCATCGCCAGGACCTCGCCGCGCGGCGCCAGGCATGCGGCGACCGCGGGCAGCACCTTGACCAGCGAGATGAACGAGACGTCGATCGTCGCCAGGCTCGGCTCGAAGGGCAGGTCCGCCGGCTCCAGCTCGCGCGCGTTGAGCCGCTCGACGACGGTGACCCTGGGGTCCTCGCGCATGCGCACGTCGATCTGCCCGTAGGCGACGTCAACCGCCACCACGTGCGCGGCGCCGCGCTGCAGCAGGCAATCGGTGAAGCCGCCGGTCGAGGCCCCCACGTCGAGGCACTCGCGCCCCTCCACCTCGATGCCCAGCGCCTCGATCGCGTTGTCGAGCTTCACGCCGCTGCGCGAGACGAAGCGCGGGCCGGCATCGACCAGAAGATCGGCATCGGGCTCGACGAGCTGGCTGGGGCGCAGCGCGAGCGGACCGTCGGCACCGACCCGGACCTCGCCCGCTCGCACCGCGCCGGCTGCGGCCGAGCGGGAGGGAAAGAGCCCGCGTTCGGCCAGAACCGCGTCGATTCGCGCCTTGGTCACGAAGGGACCGTATCGCCGTGCCCAGGCGCCGGGAGATCCAACCCGGCCTTGCCAGATGTTTACCCCCTCATTACTATTGGGTATAGCTTCCGTCAAGGACGGGGTCCAACAGGCACAACTGGCCTCGTGTGACCCGACTCACAGACAGATCGCACATACGTTCGTACTCTGGAGGCACGAAAAAACTTCTTGGCTGAGCTCTCCGTCGCAACATATGGCGCTCGTCGACTCCCATCGATGCGGCTCCCGCGACACCCCGAGCCCACCTACCTCCCACCGATCCACATATATAGAGATACATATCTCTCCTCCCTGTAGTAACCCCAGAAACGCCTCGCCTCCCCGGCGGGGCGTTTTCTGTTGGGCTGGGCTTTAGCGGCCGCGATCAGACGACGGAAGTGGCTCCCGGATCGGCCCGCGAGCCCTCGCGCCACAGTTGGTGCCACAGTTCCACTCCGTATCTCCGGCCCAATGGCTGCCATAGTCGCCAAAGTGGTCGAGCTAGACCCGCTCCGCGTCTTTACGAGCTCGGGCTGGCCTTCGAGCACCGCGATCGCGATGTCTCGCCGCCGAATGAGCGCCTTCCGCGAAGCACCGGCCAGAGCGCAGTGCACAGGCGGGATCGGCAAATCGCCAGCCCCGCAAACGGTGCTGTGGTGGGGACTGGCAGCCATTGGGGGCCTAGTCGAGCCGCGAAGCGACAGGCGCAGCCACCCTAGAAGCCAGCGGCGAAGCGGCGAAAATTGTGCCTCCATGATACGGAGCACTGAGCCGCCAAAGTGGTCCCCCTTTTCGTCCAGATCTAGGAGCGAAATTCGGGCTTGACCTCAGCCCAGGAAGGCCCAAGCAGGAAAACGGACTCTGGGTACGACGAAAGTCCGTCCGACCCGGACGGCATCGTAAGGGCTTCGCGAAAAGACGAGCGAGGCACGGCTCATCCGAATATCAGGACGGGCAGAACGTATAGGTCCGAGGAGACGGAAAAATGATCGAAACGGTGCAAGAAGCTTTCATTGAGTTTGAGCGCGAGACGGCCCGCGTTCCAGAGGCACAGAACGCGCGCGCGAAGGAGGTTCACCCAGTCGTAGTGGAAGCCATCAAGGCCGACCTGGGCGACCTGTTCAACAGGGCTTTCCTGGCTGGCTCATACAGGCGCAAGGTCCAAGCCGTTCGCCTGAAGGACGTAGACATCATCCTCGTCCTCAACGATCCCGAGGGCGAGTTCGCTATCTCGGCAGACGCGACGCTAGAGCGCGTACGCAAGGCAGCCAAGACCTGCCACCTTGTGGTCAGCACGCGAAAGAGCGTGCGTGCCGTCAAGCTCGATATCGACGGCGAGGAGTTCACGGTCGATGCAGTCCCGGCGCGAGACGATCCGCTCGGCGAGCTTCTGCTATGCCGCAACAAGCCGGATGAAGGCTATGACGATTGGACTTCGGCGCGGCCTCAAGGGCAGCTCGATGCTGCAACGGAAAAGAACCAGGAAACCGAGGGGTCCTTCATCCCGGCAGTCCGCATCATCAAGGTCTGGAATCAGAGCTTCGGCGAGGGGGATAAGAAGGCGATGTCTTCATATCTCGCAGAGTCGATCATGTTCCATGAGCTGAACAGCAAGTGCGACTACGCCGATGCCATGGTCGCCTTCTTCCGCTCTGCGAAGGACCATCTATCGCGCACGTCGCCATCGGTGCCGTGTCCTGGCGATCCCGACAACTCCGTCGATGAGATGCTGAAAGACGATCGACGTAAACGGGCACTTAGCAAGGTCGAAACGGCCCTGGGACACGCGGAGGATGCCGTCGCCACTGAAGATCCGGGTGAGGCTATGGACCATTGGGCAAAGGTCTTTGGGTCCTCTTTCCCAGCTCCGTCGAACGACTCGGCGACGCTGGCGTCAGCCCTCCGGAGCGGAAAGGCAGTCGGCAAGGGAAGCAGCATCACCGTCCCTGCCAGCAGCAACGGCGGCGAGCGGCCCTTGATCCGGCCGCGCTCACATCAGAACATGAGGAGGCCCCGCGGTTGGGCCCTCTGATGGATTCCTGGCGTCAGCGGGTGAGATGGTGGCCCGGCCACTGGAACCTGCTGCATGCCTTGGAGCACCCGAGCATGCGAATTGACAAGACGATTGAGCGGTTGCCCTGCCGTACGCTCAGGCAAAACTCAGACCTCCGCCGCTTCTTGGCTGAAATGGAAATCGTGCCGTACGACGTGCTCGCATATCAAGCCCAAGCGTCCGGAACCTACGGCTTCGTACGGGTCGCTGCCCTTTTCCCCTTGTCGCCCTTCAACGGCAACCATCCGGAGGTTTTCGCGCTTGATGGCGACCGGCGTTCCAAGCATCGAAATCCCCCGTTCGATCATGGAGAGGAGGGAGTGAGCGCCCACCTCTGCCCTTACTACCGTCGTGACCCTCGGGAGCGCCAGTGGGCGCCGGAGGATGGCCTCGTCAGGCTCTTTGATCTTGCCCGAGCGCATTTGGAGGCCGAGCACATCTGGCGACAGACTGGAGAGTGGCCGCTAGATGAGGCGCAGCATGGGTTTGCACCACCAGCACGCCCACGCCCCCATCTGAAGCTTCCTCCCCTTCGTCTCGCCAGTTAGGAAGAGCGCGTGGCATACCGGCCCTTCCTTAGCCATAAGCGGAGCGATGCCAGCGATCTCGAGCTTCTCAAGGGCCAACTCCAGCTTCGGGGAGCAGGCAGCTGGCAGGACGTCGACGACCTGCACATAGGGCAGCGCTTCATGGCCGCCTTGAAACGGTCCATCGGTCGTGAGACTGGCGGCTTCATCTGGTGGGGCACCCGTAGCTCGTTGGAATCGCGAACGATCTGCAAGGTCGAGGTTCCAACTGCACTCCGCCGTCAACGCCTGCGGCGAGAGGCTTATCCGGTGGTGCCGCTCTTTGTTGACATTGCTCCAGACATAGACACAGACCTGCTTCGGAGCGCTTTCGGAAAGCGCCGAGCCACAGCCCTGTGCGCCCGCAACGGCCTGGTGCGCGAACCGGAGAGGGAGAGCATTGCCGACTTTGCCGCCAGCGCCGCGCGAAGATACGTCAAGGATCTGGTCCGCGAACACCGACGCGAGGAACTGCGAGTGGCTATTACGGGCGGCCGCGAGCCTACGGGCGGATACGACCTCGTGCTGGACTGGCGTGGCGTGCTTGATGAGAATGGTCGGCTACGTGACTCAACCGGCCTGCCCCTACTCACGGAGACGCTGGCGGACATACGAAATGTCGCTCACAGCCGCACAGGCGTGCCACGCATCGCGGTCGAGCCGCATCTTCGCCTTCCGTTGGCAGCGCTTGTCGGCTGGGAGTGGAATCGTGTTCGGCCAATTGATCTGCGGGTCATTCAGACTTCCGCAACAGGCTCGATGGTGGTCGAGGATCTGGACTGGCAGATGGAGAGACTGCCTGAGCCTCGCGAGTTTTCCTTCAACGGAAGCGGGCCTCACGTTGTTGCCCTATCGGTTGGGAAGAACCTTGGAGAGTCGGTTTCGCGATACGCAAGCAGCATCGATGCATGCCGAGCAACCCATCTGCATGTTGACGGACCTCTAAAACCCGCTGAAATCTGTGGTGTCGCAGGTTGGGCAATCGAGCAGCTGGCCACGTTGAACAGCCATGGAATCGCCAAGCATCTGCTTCTGCTTGGGCCAGTGAGTCTTGCTGTCCGTATTGGTGCCGCCGCTAACGGGACGGGCAAAACGACCATTCCGTTTTGGGACGGCAGCACGGGCTACGGGGCTTCGGTGGTGATCGGGTGATCGCGGACGCTTATGCTGCCGTAAGCGGGCGATCGGTGAGCGTTGCCGTCGCGACATGCAGCGGGCCGCCCTGCTCGCCTTCATCGGCCAAGTAGAGCGCGACGCCCTCCTGGAGAGACTCGAAAAGCTCGTCCAGGGTGTCCCCGGAGGCAAAGCAGCCGGGAAGCTCTGGAACGTCTGCCCAGTAACTGCCTTCCTCGATATGGATACGGGCGGTCAACTCCATGACGAATCCCCTTCTCGCCTGCTCATTGTAGCCCTGCCTGTTTGAGAATCGCGGCGGTGAGCCCAGGCTGATAGTCGCGGCCCTTGTGCTGCGGAAGCGTGATCGGGCGACAGCCCTCCTTGGTCATCTTGACCTGGTGCTTGCCGCCGCGAGCTTGGGTCCAGCCGTTTTCCTTCAGGAGCCTGATCGCCTTCTTCTGATTTAGCGTCCCCTTCATCGAGCGCCGACCGTAGCCCCGGCGGCGGCGGAACGTTTTGCATTCCTCCCTTGTAGCGAGCCAAACGCCTCGCCTCCCCGGCGGGGCGTTTTCTGTTGGCCTGCGATGATCCGCTCGTGACGCGGCGCCGGGGACTGATTGCAGCGGGGGTCGCGAGCGTGGGGCTGCTGCTCGCGATGGCTCCGGCCGACCAGCGGATGGAGGACAGCGGCGGCCCGGGGATCGTCCCGTTCGAGCTGACCGGCGGCCAGGAGCGGGCGGACGAGATCCTCGCCGAATGGGGCGAGGACGGAAGGGACGCCGCGCGCGAGTCGCTATGGATCGACTTCGGCTTCCTGCTCGCCTACGGCATCTTTCTCACCCTCGCCCTCGCTGCCGCTCGGGACGTCGCCGCCCGGCGCGAGTGGCGCCGGCTCGCCTCGATCGGTCGGATCGTCGTCTCCTTCGGCGCCCTTGCCGCCGCCTTCGACGCGCTGGAGAACGTCTGCCTGCTGCTGACGCTGGACGACGCCGGCAGCGTCTTCCCCGTCCTGGCAACCGTCTTCGCGAGCTGCAAGTTCCTCCTGCTCGCCATCGCGATCGCATATCTGCTCGCGGCCCTGGCGACCTGGCTGCGCCACAGGCGGCCGCAGGCCGCCCGATAGCCTGCGCTGGAATGGAGTCTCGGGCTTCCGACAACCGCGATCTCTCCGTCGTCGTCTTCGGCGCCAGCGGGATCGCCGGGCGGAACGTCGCCGGGTACCTGGCCGAGCGGGCCGGTGAGGTTGGCGCGAAGTGGGCGGTCGCCGGCCGCGACCCAGCGAAGATCGCGCAGGTGCTCGGGGAGATCGGGGTCGAGGCGCCGGAGACGATAATCGCCGATGTGGGCGACCCGGGGTCGCTCGCGGCGATGGCCTCGCGGACGAAGGTGGTGCTCGACCTCGTCGGCCCCTACACCCTCTACGGCACGCCCGTCGTCGAGGCGTGCGTGGCCGGCGGCGCCCACTACGTCGACCTGACCGGCGAGATGGCCTTCGTGCGACGGACGATCGACGCCTTCCACGATCGGGCCGAGGCGGCGCGGGTGAAGGTCGTCCAGGTCTCCGGCTTCGAGGCGCTGCCGCCGGACCTGGCCGTCCTGCTCGCCGCCGAGACCGCCCGCGAGCGCTGGCAGGAGGACCTGGCCGAGGTCGATCTGGACGTCCACCTTCAGCCCCCACCGGGACGGCTCCGACTCTCCGATTCGCTCTCGGGCGGCACGCTGCAGAGCGCCGCCGAGCAGATCGCCGACCCCGACGCGGCGCGGATCGCCGATCCGGCGGTTCTGATCCCGGACGACGAGACGGCCGAGGCCGTCCGCGCCCGCAGCCCGATCGCCACCGCCCCCCGCTTCGACGACCGCGGCGACGTGATCGGGCCGATGACCCCGGGCGCCTTCATCAACCCGGCCGTGATCCACCGGACGATGGCGCTGAGCGCCGCCGCGCGCGGCGCCAAGGCAGAGCCCTTCCGCTACCGCGAGGGTGTCGCGATCCTCGCTGCGATCCCGACCGTCCCGCTCCGCTACGCGGTCGCCGCGACGATGAGCGCCACCCAGGTCGGCTTCGGCGCACTGGCCCGAGCGCGGCCCGCGGTCCGGCAGCGGGCGGCCGCCGCGATGCGCCGCTTCATGCCCCAGTCGGGCTTCGGCCCGGCCGGCGAGAGCCTCGAGGACTGGACCTGGCAGCTCCGGGTGAGCGCCCGCACGAGCGGCGGTCGTCACGTCCACGTCGAGGTCGACGCCGACGGCCAGCCTGGCTACCTGACGACCTCGCGGATGCTCGGCGAGGCCGGGCTGCTGCTCGCCGAGGACGGCGCCACCCCCGAGCGGGGCGGCTGCCTCACCCCCGCCGCGGCGCTCGGCACCGGCAGGCTCGACCGCTTCGAGCGCGCCGGTCTCCGCTTCGCCGTCTCGTCTTAACGACGCCGCTGCGTACTTTTCCCGTGCTATAGGCCGGTGAAAGTACGCAGCGGCGCAATGGTCGGCTGTCCGGCGCAGGCTGCCCGAGCCTCCCGCGGCCTACGGGCAGCGGTCCGCCTGCCCAGCGGACCCTGCATATCCGGAGATACGCGCCTCCTCTCCCTGTAGTAACCCCAGAAACGTCCGCGAAGCGGGCCGGTCCGTCGTCACCGAGAAGGCCGCCGGAGGCTAACCGATTGAGCGCTTTGATGCAAGCCCTTGGGCGCTCAGCTCAGCGCCGGCGCGCCGGAGGGCAGCGCCGCCAGAACCCGCTCGGCGACCGCCTCGCCGGTCAGCCCGACCTCCTCGCGCAGCAGTGCCGGCTTGCCGTGGGTGACGTAGCGGTCCGGAAGGCCGATCCGCAGGACCCGCGCCCGCTCGTGGCTGCGGTCGCCGAAGGCGTCCTCGAGGTGCTCCAGGACGCCGGACCCGAAGCCGCCGGGCAGGACGTTCTCCTCGATCGTCACGACGAGGTCATGGCCTAGCGCCAGCCGCTCCAGCAGCTCCTCGTCGAGCGGCTTGGCGAAGCGCGCGTCGGCGACGGTCGGCTTCAGGTCGTGCTTGGCGAGCTCCTCCGCCGCCTGCAGGGCGACGGCGACGCCGTAGCCGTAGCCGAGCAGCGCCACCCGCTCCCCGCTCGCCAGCAGCTCTCCGGTGCCGACCGGGATCTCGCTCGCCTCGGCGGGCAGCTCGACGCCCTCGCCGCTGCCGCGCGGATAGCGCAGCGCCGCCGGGCCGTCGTGGGCGATCGCCGTGCGCAGCATGTGGACGAGCATCGCCTCGTCCCGCGGCGCCATCACGACCACGTTCGGCAGGGCGCGGAAGTAGGAGACGTCGAACGCGCCGTGGTGGGTCGGCCCGTCGTCGCCGACCAGGCCCGCCCGGTCCATCGCGAAGGTCACGTCGAGCTGCTGCAGGCAGACGTCGTGGACGATCTGGTCGTAGGCGCGCTGCAGGAAGGTCGAGTAGATCGCGCAGACGGGCTTGGCCCCCTGCAGGGCCAGGCCGGAGGCGAGCAGCACCGCGTTCTGCTCCGCGATCCCCACGTCGTAGTAGTGCTCCGGCAGCTCGTCGGCGAGCTTCTGCAGCCCGGTCCCCCCCGCCATCGCGGCGGTGATCCCGACGACCCGCTCGTCGCGCTCGGCCTCGGCGACGATCGCGTCGGCGAAGACCTGCGTGTACTGGGGCGGGGCGCCCGGCGTGGGCGGCTTCTCCAGGCGCTCGGGCGCGATCGAGTCGGGGGCGTCCGATTCCTTCACGGGCACCGGCTTCGGCGCCGGCGCGCCGTTGACGATCGATTTCGGCTTGGCCGCGTGCCACTTCTCCATTCCCGCGAGGCCGCCCTCCTCGGCGGGCGCGAAGCCCTTGCCCTTGACGGTGTGGATGTGGACGACGACGGGGCGGTCCGCCGCGAACGCCTCCTCGAGCGCTTCGCGCAGTGCGCCGACGTCGTGGCCGTCGATCACGCCCATGTAGGCGAGGTCGAGCTCCTCGAAGAAGAGGCCGGGCGCCCAGTAGGCCTTGATCGCCGACTTGATCTCCGGCCCGAGCCGCTCGATCCGCTTGCCGAGGCCGAGCGGCAGCTTGGTCAGCCGGTCCTCGACCCCCTCGCGCGCGTGGTAGAGGCGCGGGTTGAGCCGCACCCGGTTGAAGTAGCGCGACAGGGCGCCGACGTTCGGCGAGATCGACATCCCGTTGTCGTTGAGGACGATCGCGATCGGCGTCTGCAGGCCGCCGGCCGCGTGCAGCGCCTCGTAAGCGACCCCGCCGGTCAGCGCCCCGTCGCCGATCACCGCCGCGACCCGTCCGTCCTCGCCGATCCCCTTGCGCATCGCCTCCTTCAGGCCGACGGCGTAGCCGATCGAGGTCGAGGCGTGGCCGGCGCCCATGATGTCGTGCTCGGACTCGGCGATCGAGCAGAACGGCGCCAGACCCCCGTACTGGCGGATCGACGCGAGCCGGTCGCGCCGGCCCGTGAGCACCTTGTGCGGGTACGCCTGGTGGCCGACGTCCCAGAGGATCTTGTCGCGGGGCGAGTCGAGCAGGCTGTGCAGCGCGACGGCCAGCTCGCAGGTGCCGAGGTTGGCGCCGAAATGGCCGCCGATCTCCCCGATCGTGTCGATCACCTCTGTGCGGATCTCCTGCGCTACCTGCTGCAGCTGCTCCTCGTCCAGCTCGTGCAGGTCCGCGGGACCGTCGATCGCGTCCAGCAGCGGGCGTCCGGGCTCGTCCATGTTCTCCGGCTCCTTCTCGCTCATTCGTGCCTGGTGAAGATGTAGTCGGCGATCGCCTTCATGTCGTCCGTCTCGCCGTCGGCCTCTGCCAGCGCCTTGACCGCGTTCGCGTGGGACTCGCCGGCCAGCTCGCGCGCGCGATCGAGACCGAACAGGCTCACATAGGTGAGTTTGCCATGCCGCTCGTCGCTGCCGCGCGGCTTGCCGAGCCGCTCCTCGCTCTCGGTCACGTCGAGGATGTCGTCGACGATCTGGAAGAGGATGCCAAGCTCCTCGGCGAAGCGGCGGTAGGGGCTCGCCTCGGGCTCCGCGAGCCCCTCCAGCGTCAGCACCACCGCGACCCCGGCGGCGATCAGCCGGCCGGTCTTCAGCTCGTGCAGGCGGCGCAGCGCCGCCGCGTCGCTGGCCTCCGCTGTGACGTCGACGTACTGGCCGCCGACCATGCCGTCGAGCCCGGTGGCGCCGGTCAGCTCGCGCAGGGCGGTGAGCACCCTGGCCGGGTCGCCCTCCTGGTCGCAGAAGAGGCGGATCGCCTCCGCGAACAGCGCGTCGCCGGTGAGGATCGCGACGTCCTCGCCGAAGCGGACGTGAGCCGTCGGCTTGCCGCGGCGCAGGTCGTCGTCGTCCATCGCCGGCAGGTCGTCGTGGATCAGCGAGTAGGTATGGATCAGCTCGATCGCGCACGCCGCCGGCAGGAAGCGTGTCGGATCGGCGCCGAGCGCTCGCGCGGTCGCCAGCGCCAGCACCGGCCTGACGCGCTTGCCGCCCGCGAGCAGCGAGTAGCGCATCGCCTCCTGCAGGCCGTGCGTCTGCGGGCTGACCGGGAAGGAGAGCCGCTCCAGCTCGGCGTCGACCAGGGTGCGCAGATCCTCTGGGTACGTCAGCGTCGCCGACCCGCTCACCGCTCGCCCTCGGCCCGCGACTCGCGGATCCGGCGATTTGCCTCCTCGACCGCCTCCGAGGACAGCTCGGCTGCCTCGCGGGCCAACTCGGCGGCCCGCTCGTCGCTCGCCTCCGCGCCTTCGAGCTCGGCGGCGATCGCCTCGAGCCGCAGCGAGACCTCGCGCAGCCGGCTCACCGGGCGGCCTGCCTTTCGCGGACCGCCGCCCCGAGCACGCCGTTGACGAACGCCGGCGCGCCGGCTCCGCAGTACTCCTTGGCGATCTCGACCGCCTCGTCGATCGCCACCTCGTCCGGCACGTCGTCGCTGTGCTCGATCTCGTACAGGGCGACCCGCATCAGGCAGCGCTCCAGGGGGGCGATCCGCTCCAGCTCCCAGCCCCTCGCGTGGCGACCGATCGTCGCGTCGAGCTCCTCGCGATGCGCTTCGGCGCCTTCGGCCAGCTCGCGGGTGAACGGCCGCGCCTCGGCGAGCAGCTCGGCCAGCGGGTGCCCCGTGACCTCGCGCTGGTAGCAGGCGAAGACCGCGTCGCGGCGTTGCTCGGATCGGCGCATGGGACGTATCTTCCCGCTTATCCGCCGGCGAGCGCCTCGTCGACCGCCTCGAGCAGCTGCGCTCCCGTGAACGGCTTCTGGAGGATCGTCACGTCGTCGTCGCGACGGCCCAGCGCGGAGACGTCGTCCCCGTAGCCCGACATGTAGATCGCGGGCAGGTCCGGGCGCCGCGCCCGCACCCGGCTGACCAGTTCGCGGCCGGACATCGAGGGCATCAGGAGATCGGTCAGCAGCAGGTCGACGTCGCTCTCGGAGGCCGTCAGGATCGCCTCGGCCTCCGAGCCGCTGCACGCGGTCTCGGCGCGGTACCCCTTGCGCCTGAGCATGTGGCTGACCACCGTGCCGACCGCCTCCTCGTTGTCGACCACCAGCACGGTCCTGCCCGCCCCGCCGGCGCTGCGCGGATCCCGCTGCGGCGGCTCGGGCGCGTCCAGGCCCACGGCCACGGGAAGGTAGACCCTGACCGAGGTCCCCCGCCCCGGCTCGCTCTCGATCTCGACGTGGCCGCCCGCGCGCGTCACGATCCCGTAGACGGTCGCCAGGCCCAGGCCGGTGCCCTTGTCCCGCGGCTTGGTCGTGAAGAACGGGTCGAAGGCCTGCGCCGCGACCTCGCGCGACATCCCGACGCCGTCGTCGGAGACGGTCAGGACGAGGTGCGGGGCGCCGGGCGGGAGGTTCGGCACGGGCTCCGAATGCGGCTCCTCCAGCCGCAGCTCGCGCACCTTGACGGCGATCGTGCCGCCCCGCGGCAGCGCGTCCCTCGCGTTGACGACGAGGTTGACGAGGAGCTGCTCGGCCTGTCCGCCGGCCAGGCCCACGGGCGGCAGGCCCGAGGGCGCGTCGACCGTCAGCTCCAGGTTCTCGCCGATTGTCCGGCGCAGGAGGCCCTCCGTGTCGCGGACGACGGCGACGAGGTCGACCGCCTGGAGCTCGGAGGTGTCGCGACGGCTGAACAGCAGCAGGCGTCGCGTCAGCTCGGCCGCCGTGCCCGCCGCCCGCTCGATCTCCCTCAGGCTCTCCACGGTCTCCTCGTCGTCGGCCTCGGCGATCAGGCATTCGGTGTAGTTGAGGATCACCGAGAGCAGGTTGTTGAAGTCGTGCGCCACGCCGCCCGCAAGCTGACCGACGGACTCGAGCCGCTGCGCCTGCTCCAGCTGCGCTTCGGAGCGCCTCAGCTCCGAGATGTCCTGGGTCGTGCCGTAGGCCCGGATCGGCGTTCCCGTCGTATCGGTCACCGTGCGACCCCGAGCCTGCAGGTGGTGGACCTCGCCGTCGCCATCGACGATCCGGTAGCTGTACTGGAAGGGGCCGGGTGTGGAGCGAACCCGCGCGACCAGATCCCTGAAGCGGTCGCGGTCCTCGGGATGCACCGAGGCGATCAGCTCCTCGATCGCCGGCGGCGGGCCGTCGGGATCCCGGCCGAAGATCCGCAGCAGCTCCCTGGACCAGGTCGAGCGGAGCTCCGGCAGCTTCCAGTTCCAGCTGCCCACGCGCGCCAGGGCTTCGGACTCCTCGAGCCGCCGCTCGCTTTCCCGCAGCTGCCCTTCGAGGTCTGCAATGCGTGCCGCCTGCTCGTCTCCCACCCAGTTCCCCCCGGACACAGAAGCCAGGGATCGCATGATGGCGTACCGCGACGTTTACCGCAATTGCGATCGTCCCGGCGAGGGCAGCTAGGCGCGCGAGACGTACTCGCCGCTGCGGGTGTCGACCCGGATCGTCTCGCCCTCGTCGATGAAGAGCGGCACGTGGACGACCACGCCGGACTCGAGCGTCGCCGGCTTGCTGCCGCCGCCCGAGGCGGTGTCCCCCTTGACGCCGGGTTCGGTCTGGGTGACCTTCATGTCCACGGCGCTCGGCACCTGCACGTCGCTGGGCCGCTCGTCGACGAAGAGGACGTCGACCTCGTCGTTGGGCAGGACCCACTTCATCGCCTCGCCGAGGACCTCGCCGGGGATCTCGATCTGCTCGTAGTCGTGGCTGTCCATGAAGACGGCCGCCTCGCCCGAGTCGTAGAGGTACTGCATCTTGCGCGACTCGGTGTGTACGGGCCTGAACTTCTCCCCCGCCCGGAACGTCTTGTCCTGCACCGAGCCGTCGTCGATCTTGCGCAGCTTCGTCCGCACGAACGCCCCGCCCTTGCCGGGCTTGACGTGCTGGAAGTCGAGGATCTTGAAGACCGATCCGTCGATCTCGATGTGGCTGCCGTTCTTGAACTGGTTGGTGCTGACGAGCATATGAAGGCGCAATCATGGCAAGAAACACGGGGCGCGAGACGCTGGCCCTCGCGCCCCTCCGGTGGGCACTAACGAGCGCGTCGCTGAGCCCTGTGATGCACTCGCAGACCGGCTCGAGGTCCGACGGCGAGCCAGAGGCATCTTTGCTGGAGCACCGTCGGAAGGCTCGTTGCGATAGATCAGGCGGAAGCGCGGTTTGCCCTTGTGGGTCTCGACGTCGAAACGGATTCGGCGGCAGTCGGCCAGCTCAGGGTGACGACCCAGGCCCATCAGTTCGCCGGCATGAGGATTCGACTCGCATTCGAGGAAGAGCTCGGCGATCCGATGCTTGAGCGCATCGACTTCGGTGCGTTCGGAATCGGTGGCTGGGGTCGAAAGCCTCGTCAGCTCAGCTATATCGCCCTTGACCCCCTCGGCAAGCTCGACCTCGAGCTCGGGGGCCGTTCCGGCGTCCACGACCTAGCGAACTTGAATGCCGACTTCAGCTAGCGCCTCGGCGCCGTCCTGAGTCCGTGCGGCAGCGCCGCTGCGAACCCGCTCCGCAGCAAGAGCCTCGATCTCATCATCTGCTCGGCTGCCTTGGAGAGCATCGACCTTCCCCTGCATCTCATGCATCTGCGCTTCGAGGTCGCTCAGCTTCTCGAAGAGCTGCCTGGATTTCGTCCTGGGCAAGAGTGGCATAGAAACCAGGATACCCCGGCCGTCCGCCGTATTCGGCAGCCTCCTCGAGCTCGCGGGCTATATGCAGGCGACGGGCCGGGCCGTGGGCACTCTCTAAGCTGCGAGCGACTCGATGAAGGCTCCGCTCGGAAGACTCGTCGCGACCCTCGCCGCGCTGCTCGCGTTCGCCGTGCCGGCCCACGGGGCGGGCGAGCAGACGCGGGAGAGCTACGTGGCGACGGTCGAGCCGATCTGCGAGAGGGATCGCGGGGCGGCGGAACGTATCCTCGCGGGGACGAAAGACGCGATCAGGGAGGGACGGCTCGACGCGGCCGGCCGCCAGCTGATCCGCGCCTCGAAGCGGTTCGGGGCGACGATCCGCCAGCTCGTCGCCGTCCCCCGTCCCGCCGCCGACGAGGCGAAGCTGCAGAGGTGGTTCGAGTTCCTGCGCATCGTCAGGGACCGGATCCGCCAGACCGGCGTCTATTACATTCGGAGCGAACGGATCAGGGCGACGCACGAATCGATCCGGGTCGAAAAAAGCGGCAATGCCGCAAACAACGTCAGCTTCTCGCTCGGCTTCAAGCACTGCCGGCTGGGCCGTTCGCGGCTGGGCTGAGGCAGGCCGCGAAGACCCCCTCAGCTGTCCGATTCGGCGGCGGTGCTCGTCGTCAGGCTCGACGCCGCGCCGCCGCCGAGGACGCGGCGAACCAGCCGCGGCGCGAGGATGCGAGCGATCGCCGCCAGGGCGTAGGGCCGCGGCACGTAGCGCTCGGCGCGGCCCCGCAGGCCGCACTCGGCGATCGCGTCGGCGACCTTCTCGGGCTTCGAGACGATCCAGCGGGTCAGCGCCCGCTCGCGCAGCTCGGTCGCGGGGAAGCCTTCCGTCGCGACGAAGCCGGGCAGGACGAGCCCGACGTGCACGCCGTGCGGCCGCTCCTCGGCGTGGAGCGAGTCGCTCCAACCGATCAGCGCGAACTTGCTCGCCGAGTAGGCACCGGTGCGGGCTCGGGAGACCCGACCGGCCGTGCTCGCGACGTTGACGATCGAGCCGGGCGCCGAGCGGCGCAGCAGCGGCAGCAGCGCCTCGGTGAGGCGGACGACCGCGTCGAAGTTCAGCTCCATGTGGCGACGGACGTTGGCGTAGCCCTCCTCCGCGAAGGTTCCGCGCCAGGCGGCGCCGGCGTTGTTGACCAGCAGCGTCAGGCGTCCGGCGTGCTGCTCGTCCAGGTGGGCGCGGATCCGTGCCGGCGCGTCGCTCTCGGTCAGGTCCGCCGCGAGCCAGGTCGCCCTGCACGGCAGCGACTCGGCCAGCGCCCGCAGGCGCTCCCCGCGCCGCGCGACGAGGACCAGGTCCGCGCCGGGCTCGGCGGCGATGCGCCTCGCCGCCGCCTCGCCGATCCCGCTGGAGGCGCCGGTGACCAGCGCCACGATCGCCCTCTCGCTCACCGGGGGAACGCTAGTCCAAAAGCCCCCTGGGCCGGTCCACCCGGCTGGCATACTGCGTCGTCGCCATGGCCAAGGTCCCCGCCCCACTCGACAAGCTGCTGCGCATCGTCGCGCCGTCCGGCCACGAGGAGCCGGCTGCGGCCGCCTGGCGCGAGGAGGCCTCCTTCGCCACGCTGTCGGCCGACGGGCTCGGCTCCTCGATCGCCCGGGTCGGCGACGCGGCCCCGCTGCTGGCCGTGGTCGGCCACATCGACGAGATCGGCCTCGTCGTCACCCACGTCGACGAGAAGGGCTTCCTGTACTTCTCGCCAATCGGCGGCTGGGACCCGCAGGTCCTGGTCGGCCAGCGCGTCGCGATCCGCGGCCGCGACGGCATCGTGCCGGGCGTGGTCGGGCGCAAGCCGATCCACCTGCTCGAGCCCGACCAGCGCAAGAAGGTCGTCGAGCTGAAGGGCCTCCACATCGACGTCGGCGCCGCCTCCCGCGAGGAGGCCGCGGAGCTGGTCCGCGTGGGCGACCCGGTGACGATCGCCACCGAGCCCGTCCGGCTCGCCGGCGAGAGGCTCGCCGGCCGCGCGATGGACAACCGGCTCGGCGCCTACGTCGCCCTCGAGGCGCTGCGCCGCTGCGACGAGCGTGGATCCCTGCAGGGGAGCTTCGCCGCGGTCGCCGCCGTGCAGGAGGAGATCGGGCTGTTCGGGGCCAGGACGTCCGCCTTCGAGGTGCGCCCCGACCTGGCCGTCGCCGTCGACGTCACCCACGCCACCGACGCGCCGGGGATCGAGACGAAGCAGCTCGGCGAGCACCCGCTCGGCTCCGGTCCGGCGATCGGCCGCGGCTCGACGCTCTCGCCGAAGGTCTTCGAGCTGCTGGTCGAGGCGGCCGAGGAGGCGGGCATCGACTACACGATCAGCGCCAGCGGCCGCAGCACCAGCACCGACGCCGACGCGATCCAGATCTCCCGCTCGGGCATCCCCACGGGCCTCGTCTCGATCCCGCTTCGCTACATGCACTCGCCGGTCGAGATGGTCGACCTCGGCGACCTCGAGGCGACGGTAGAACTGATCGCCGCCTTCGCGGCGCGGCTCGACGCCGGCGTGGACCTCAGCCGCTGACCGCCACGGAGGCCTCGCAGCCGCCGAGGACGACGCGGTCCCGGCCACCGGCCTTCGCCGCGTAGAGCGCCGCGTCCGCCTGGCCGATCAGGTCGTCGGTGTCGACGGTGCCCGTTCCCGACACGGCCACTCCGATGCTGACCGTCACCGGCACCCCGACCGGCTTGCGTTCGCAGACCGCCTCGCGCAGCCGCTCGGCGATCTCGAGCGCGTCCTCTTCGTCGGCGCCCGGCAGCACGACGAGGATCTCCTCGCCGCCGACCCGGTAGATCGAGTCGCCCGCCCGCAGCGTCGCGCGCATCGTGTAGGCGACGTCCTGCAGGACGGCGTCGCCGGCGGCGTGGCCCAGCTGGTCGTTGACGCGCTTGAAGTGATCGAGGTCGCAGAGCAGCAGGGCGTGCGAGAGGCCCTCGGCCTCGCTGATCGGCTCCCCGTCGAGCTCGGCGAGGCGCTGCTCCAGGGCGCTGCGGTTGAACAGGCCGGTGAGCGGGTCGACCGTGGAGCGGCGCCGGTGGGCGCGGTCGGACTCGACCAGGGCGCCGGAGAGGATCACCGCGCAGACGATCAGCGCCGCGGTGGCCATCACGTCCTGGTAGTTCGCGGACGCGGTCGCCGCGTCGAGCCCATAGGTGGTGACGCCGAGCAGGATCAGGATGTAGACGGTCCCGACCGCCATGCCGCGCGGCTCGAAGCGGGCGCCGAGCGTCACGGCCGGCAGCGCGTACCACATCAGCGCAGGGCTCTCGACCCCACCGGTCATCACGACCGCGTCGGCAAGCAGCAGCGGCAGCATTCCCCAGGCGGCAGCGACCCAGAGCGCCGGATGCGAGCTTGTACGCAGAAACCGGTCGGCGATCGCGAAGCCGGCCAGCCCGACCGACAGGGGGGCGACCCACCACCAGCCGATGTCCGGGCTGGTCAGCGCCAGCCCGACGGCGAGGATCGCGAAGCAGGCGGTGCGGTAGCGGCGCATCCGCAGCTCCATGTCGATCAGGCGCTCGCGGCGGGCGTTTTCGCGGATCGCGACCAGGGACTCCTTCGGCGGGGCGGTGGCTTCCGCCTGCTCGCGCGCGGGGCGCACTCTCCTGGTCGTCAATCTCACCCAATGCGCATCGGCGCTGGGGCGCCGAGACTTGAGGCTGCAGCGCAGCTATCGGTGAACGATTCTGTCTGCGCGGTGCTCAGTCGACGATCTGCAGGTCCTTGGACAGGCCGCTGAGATTGCGACAGCCGTCCGCCTCGACCACGACGAGGTCCTCGATCCGGACGCCCAGCTCGCCGGGCAGGTAGACGCCCGGCTCGATCGTCACCACCTCGCCCGCCTCCAGCACGTCCTCGGAGCGGGGAGAGACGCGCGGCGCCTCGTGCACCTCGAGCCCGACGCCGTGCCCGAGCCCGTGGCCGAAGCGCTCGCCGTGGCCGTCCGCCTCGATCCGCTCGCGCGCGACGCGGTCCAGCTCCTCCCCGCCGATGCCGGCGCGTACGGCGTCGAGCGCCGCCGCCTGGGCGGCCCGCACCGCCTCGTAGACCTCGCGGGCGTGCTCGCCGGGCTCGCCCGTCGCGAAGGTGCGCGTCCCGTCCGAGCAGTAGCCGTCGAGCATGGCGCCCATGTCGAAGACGACCAGCTCGCCGCGACCGATCTCGCGCTCGCCCGGCTCGGCGTGCGGGAGGGCGCCGTTCGGTCCCGCCGCGACGATCGCCGGGAACGACGGGTCGCCGCCCAGCTCCCTGATCCGCGCCTCGGCCGCCCGCGCCACGTCGCGCTCGCTGCGCCCGGCGAGGCCCCGCTCGACGGTCCACCGCCAGACCTCGTCGGCGAGCTCGGCCGCCGCGGAGATCGCCTCCAGCTCCGCCTCGTCCTTGACGCGGCGGAGCGCCTCGACCGCGCCCCCGGCCGCGACCAGCTCGACGCCGTCCGCCAGCTTGCCGCCCAGCCGCTCGAGCAGCCGCACCGAGACGTGGTCGTCCTCGAAGCCGGTCCTGCCGCCGAGCCGCTCCGCGAGCCCGCCGAGCCAGTCGTCCGCGACCGTGACGACCTCCCAGCCCTCGACCTCCGCCTCGGCGCGCTCGGTGTAGCGGAAGTCGGTCAGGAAGAGGCGCGTGTCGGGCCCGCAGACGCAGGCGCCGTTGGTGCCTCCGAAGCCGGTCAGGTAGCGGACGTTGACCAGGTGGGTGACCAGCATCCGGTCCAGCCCGCGACCGGCGAGCTGCCCGGCGAGCCGGTCCCCCCGCCCCCTCACGGCGCCGAGACGCCGAGCCGGCGGGCCAGGGTCGCGAGCGCGTCGCGGTAGCCGTCCGGGCCCCTGCCGGCGATCTTCTCGAGCACCAGCCCGTCGAAGACCGAGAGCCTGCGCCAGTCCTGGCGCGACTCAACGTCGGAGAGGTGGACCTCGACGGTCGGCAGCCCGGTCAGCTCCAGCGCGTCGGCGATCGCGCGGCTGTAGTGGGTCCAGGCGCCGGCGTTGAGCAGCACGGCGTCGCAGAGATCGGGCAGCCGGTGCAGGTACTCGACGAACTCGCCCTCGGAGTTGGTCTGGAAGAAGATCGCTTCCACCCCCAGCTCGCGCGCCCAGCGCTGGATCTTCGTCTCCAGCTCGTGCAGGGACAGGCCGCCGTAGACCGCCGGATCGCGCCGCTCGAGCACGTCGAAGTTGACCCCGTGCAGGACGGCGACGCGGTTGTGGGCGCTGGTCATCGCCGGGCCGTCCCGTCTCGCGTCATAGCTCCTCCACCGCGGCCCGGACCTTACCCGGCTCGATCTGCTGTCCGACCCGGGGCGCGCCGGGCTCGGCGAGGAGCACGAAGGCGACGCCCTCGGCGGTCCGCTTCTTGTCCCGCTGGAGCGCCTCGAGCGTCGCGTCGACGCCGACCGCCCGGTCGAGCTCGACCGGGAGGCCGTGCCGGCGCAGGATCGCCTCGACCTCGTCGCGCAGCTCGGCCGCCCCGGAGAGGCGAAGCGCCGCGAGCAGGCCGAGCCCGATCGCCTCGCCGTGCCGATAGCGCGAGTAGCCGCTGGCCGCCTCGATCGCGTGGCCGACGGTGTGGCCGAGGTTGAGCACGGCGCGCAGCCCCGCGTCGCGCTCGTCCGCGGCGACGACCTCGCACTTGAAGCGGGCGCAGGCGAAGACGACCTCGTCGAGCTCGCCCGGATCGAGCGCCTCCAGCGAGCGCACCCGCTCCCAGAGCGGGCCGCCCGCGAGCAGGCCCGTCTTCAGCGCCTCGACAAAGCCGGCGGCCAGCTCCTCGGCCGGCAGCGAGGCAAGGGTCGCGGTGTCGGCGAGGACGGCGGCCGGCAGGTGGTAGGCGCCCGCGTAGTTCTTGCCCTCCGGCAGGTCGACGCCGGTCTTGCCGCCGTAGGCCGAGTCGACCTGGGCGACAAGGGAGGTGGGCACGTGGACGACCGGCACGCCGCGCTGGTAGGTGTGGGCGCAGAAGCCGGCGAGGTCCCCGACGACGCCGCCGCCGAGGGCGACGAGGTGGTCCTCGCGGGTCATCCCGGCCCTGGCCAGCTCGCGCAGGACCCGCTCGGCCTCGGCCATCGTCTTCGCCGCCTCGCCCGGCTCGACCTCGATGCGGCCCGCGAGCGGCCCGACCCGATCCGCGTAGAGGCCCCCCACCGAGGTGTCGGTGACGCAGAAGCGCCTGCCCTCCAGCGGCCACGGCCCCGAGCCGAGCAGGCCCCGCCCGACCAGGACCGGGTACTCGCCGGAGGCGCTGCTCGCCCAGATCAGCTTCGTCCCGGCCGGAAGGTCGGTCAGCGCCAGCACGGACGGCAGCGCCCGCCCGACCAGCCCGGGATCGCCCTGCGGTAGGACGGCGTCGGCGAGCTCTTCGTAGAGCGGCAGGCGCACGCTGAGCAGCCGCGCGACGTCCTCGGCGGTGCGGGCCAGCGGCCGGGGCGTCCCCTCGATCCGGCGCCACGCCTCGTCGGGATCGATCTGCAGCCAGACGACGACGTGGCGGCCGAGCGCCTTGCGCACCCGCTCGGAGAGGACGCTGCCCCCGCCCAGCGCGATCGCGCCGCCGTCGGCGCGGTCGAGCAGCTCGCCGACGACCTCGGCCTCGCGGGCCCTGAACGCCTCCTCGCCGTGGCGCTCGAACGCCGCCGCGATCGGCATTCCCAGCTCGCGTTCCATCAGCTCGTCGATCTCGGTCGTCTCGAGCCCGGACAGCCGCGCCACGTCCAGCGCGGCGCTCTTGCCGGCGCCCATGAAGCCGATGAAGACGATCGCGGGCCGGCTCACCGGCTCACCCGCGGAGGTCGATGCGCTTCTCGTAGTGCTCGACGGCGGCGAGCACGTCGTCGATGTGGTCGCCGCCGAACTTCTCGCGGTAGCAGCGCGCCAGGGTGAGGCAGACCATCGCCTCGGCGACGACGGCGGCGGCGGGGACGACGGTCGAGTCGGTCCGCTCACGCAGCGCCTGCGCCGGCTCCTTGGTCTCCGTGTCGACCGAGCGCAGCGGCTTGGTCAGAGTCGAGATCGGCTTGATCGCGGCCCGCACGGAGAGCGGCAGACCGTTGGTCATCCCGCCCTCGAGTCCGCCGGCGTGGTTGGTCTCGCGGTGGTAGCCGCGCTCCTGCGACCAGAAGATCTCGTCGTGGGCCTCCGAGCCGGGCCTCCCGGCGACGTCCCACGCCTCGCCGATCGCGACCCCCTTGACCGACTGGATCGAGGCGACGGCACCGGCCAGCTGGCCGTCGAGCCGCTCCTCCCAGGAGATGTGGGAGCCGAGCCCGGGGACGAGCCCGAACGCCCGCACCTCGAAGCTGCCGCCGAGACTCTCGTTGGCCTTGCGGAGCCGGTTGATCTCCTCGACCATCGCGGCGCTCGCCTCGGCGTCGAGGCAGCGGACCGGGTCCTCGTCGACCGCTGCGAAGTCCTCCGGCGACAGGTCCCCCCGCTCCGGGGCCTTCACGGAGGCGATCTGGACGACGTGGCTGTGGACGCTGACACCGAGCGCGGCGAGGAAGCCGCGCGCGATCGAGCCGGCGGCGACCCGCGCCGCGGTCTCGCGGGCGCTGGCTCGCTCGAGCACGTTGCGGACGTCGCCGTGGCCGTACTTCTGGGCGCCGACCAGGTCGGCGTGGCCCGGCCGCGGCAGGTGCACCTCTTCGGGCTCGAACCCCTCGACCGGCCAGGGGTTCATCCGCTCCTCCCAGTTGGCGTAGTCGCGGTTGGCGACCAGCACCGCGATCGGGCTGCCGAGCGTGCGCCCGTGGCGGACGCCGGAGCGGACCTCGACCGTGTCGGTCTCGATCTTCATCCGCCCGCCGCGGCCGTGGCCGAGCTGGCGCCGGGCCATGTCGCGGTCGAGCGCCTCGCGGTCGAGCTCGAGCCCCGCCGGCATGCCCTCGACGATCGCGACCAGGCCGGGCCCGTGCGACTCGCCCGCGGTGGTGAAGCGAAAGCGGCTGCTCATGCCGGCAAGGCTATAGCGGCGACTGTGGAGTTGACCACACCCCAGTGTGGTCAACTCCACAGTCAGCGATGATTTTGGGGTCAGCCGCGGGCGGCGGCGCGCATCGCGTCGACCGGCGCCTCGCGGCCGGTCCAGATCCGCAGGGAGAGGGCGCCCTGGCGGACCAGCACCTCGATTCCGTCGACGACGGTGGCGCCGGCCGTCGCAGCGACGGTCAGCAGCTTCGAAGGCGCCGAGCCATAGACCATGTCGACGACCGTGTGCCGGTCGTCGAGGTCGCCCGGGCCGAGCGGCAGCTCCGCGAACGGGTCCTCGCCGTGCAGGCCGACGGAGGTCGAGTTGACGACCAGGTCGTACGTCCTCATGTCGAGCACGTCGACCGGCCTGCCGCCGAGCTCCGCGCAGAGGTTGCGGGAGCGCAGCCCGGTGCGGTTCCAGACCTCGACCTCCGCCCCTTCGCGCACGAGCGCCCAGACGATCGCCCGTGCGGCCCCGCCGGCGCCGAGCACGAGCGCTCGCGCGCCCGCCGGCGAGGCCGGCAGCGCGTCGAGCAGTCCCTGGGCGTCGGTGTTGTCGCCGCGAATCTCGCCGTCGGCGAAGCTGAGCGTGTTGACCGCGCCGATCTCGCGCGCCGTCTCGGAGAGCGAGTCGGCGACGCCGAGCGCAGCGCCCTTGTGCGGCACGGTCACGTTGGCGCCGGCGAACCCTTCCTCGGCCATCGCGCACACGCGACGCTCGAGCTCGTCCGGCGCGACCTCGATCGCCTCGTAGCTCCACTCGCCCGCCAAGCCCAACTCGGCCAGGGCGGCGTTCTGCATCCGCGGCGAGCGCGAGTGCCCGACCGGATAGCCGAGGACGGCGAGGCGCTTCACCGGGCGTCGGATCTCATTCCGCGCAGCTGTCCGGCGATTCGCCCCCGGCCGCTTCGCGCGCCTCGTTGTAGCGGGCCACGTCGGCCTGGAACTCGACTTCGCTCGAGGAGAAGGAGTGCTCGCCGCAGGTCCCCGGCTTGACCACGTAGAAGAGGTGGTCGACCTCGGCCGGCCGGGCGGCGGCTTCGATCGACGCAAGCCCGGGGTTGCCGATCGGCCCCGGTGGCAGGCCGGCGTTGACGCGCGTGTTGTAGGGCGAGTCGACCGCGAGCTCCGATTCGGCCAGCGGCTCGGTGTAGTTGCCCGTGGCGAAGCGAACCGTCGCGTCGATCCCCAGCGGCATCCCTTCGCGCAGGCGGTTGTAGATGACCGCGGCGACGAGCGGCCGCTCGCTTTCGAGCTGCGCCTCCTCCTCGACCATCGAGGCGATGATCAGCACGTCGTAGACCGTCAGGTTCTTCGACCGCGCGTAGCGCATGTCGACCCCGGCGATCCGCCGCTTGAAGTCTTCGAGCTGCAGCTGGACGAGGTCGGAGGCCGGCGCGCGGCGGCGCAGCTCGAAGGTATCTGGGAAGAGGAAGCCCTCCAGGTCCTCCGCGCCGGTGCCGCCGTAGCGGGCCGGCTTCAGGTAGGGCGAGCGGACGCTCGCCGCCAGGTAGTCGCCGCGCAGACCGGCTTCCTCGGCGACTTCGGCGGTCTGCTCGCGCGAGAGGCCCTCGGGGACGGTCAGCGTGATCGTGCGGACCGGCGCCACCGGCGGCGGGTCGTCGCGGTCGAGGTAGCGGTAGCCGGCGACGGCCGCGCCGGCGAAGAGCAGGAGCAGCCCGAGCGCCAGGATGACGAGCACCCGGCGCCCGCGGCGGCTGCTCGCCGGCCGGTACGGGGGCGCGGGCGGAAGCGGCGGCTCCTCCTCCCACGGGTCGGGACGCGGCGTTGGCCGCTCGGACTCTGCCGGCGGGGGAACGGCCTCGTCTCGCGCGGGCGTCGGTTCGCGAGGCGGAGCCACCGGCTCAGGCGGCGGCGGTGCGGCGGCCTGCCGCTCCTCTTCCCGGTTGCGCTTCTCGCGCCGCCGCTCTTCGCGCTCGCGGCGGCGCCGCTCTCGCTCCGCCGCGGCGGGATCGTCCTCGGCGAACGGATCGCCGAGCCAGTCGTCACTCATCCCCGGCGTCGCTCTCTTCGACCGCGGCCCGCCCGGCAAGGTAGGCCTGGAGGAGATGGGCGGCCGCGAGCGAGTCCGGCGGCGCGGCCGCCCCCTCGCGCTTGCTCGCCTCCGCCATGCGCGTGGTCAAGCGCTCGTCGTAGGCCTCGACCGGCACGTCGAGGACCGCTTCCAGTTCGGCGCAGAAGGTGCGGGCGAGCGCCGCCTGCGAGCCCTCCTCGCCGCTCAGGTGGAGCGGCAGGCCGACGACGACCCGCTCGACCTCGTACTGGCCGACCAGCTCGGCGACCGAGCGCGGCTCCGGCGGTTCGATCACCGGCAGTGGCGTCGCCAGCGTCCCGCTCGGGTCCGAGATCGCACAGCCGATCCGCGCGGTGCCGTGGTCGAGCGCCAAAACCCTCATCGATCCATCCGTCCCACGTTTTGCATCTCTGGGCTGTTCAACGTGGGCCGCATGCGGAGACCAAGCATCACAGTGCGCGCTCGATCGCCTCGCGGGCCACTTCCAGCGCCTCGTCGAGCTTCGAGCCGTCCTTGCCGCCCGCCTGGGCCATCTCGTCGCGCCCGCCGCCGCCGCCGCCGACGACCGGCGCAGCCTCGCGGACCAGGGCCGCGGCCGAGACACCCTGCGCGACGGCCCCCTTCGAGACGAGCGCGACCAGGGCCACCCGGCCGTCCTCCGCGCCGCCGAGGACGATCGCCGAGTCGCCGCCGAGCTTCGACTGGACGCGGCTGGCCAGGTCGAGCAGCTGCTTCTGGTCCGCGATCGCGGCGCGGCCCGCCAGCAGCGACAGGTCGCCGGCCTTCGTCGCCTCGCCGACGAGGCGGTCGGCCTCCTCCCCCAGGCGCTCGCGCGCGGCGCGCTTGGCGCCCTCGCCCGCCTCAGCCAGGCGCTCGGCCGCCCGCCGTGCAGCGGTCAGCGGGTCCTGCGGGGAGCCGAGCAGCTCGCCGACCTCGCTCAGCCGCGCCTCGCGGTCGCGGAACCAGTCGATCGCGGCCGGGCCGGTCAGCGCCTCGATCCGGCGTACGTTGGCGGCGCTCGACCCCTCCGAGGCGATCTTGAAGATCCCCACCTCAGCCGTGTTCGCGACGTGGGTGCCGCCGCACAGCTCGCGCGAGACGCCGTCGACCTCGACCACCCGCACCCATTCGCCGTATTTCTCGCCGAAGAGCGCCGTCGCCCCCAGGCGCTCGGCCTCGGCCCGCTCCATCTCCAGCCAGCGAACCGGGCGGCTCGCCTTGACCCATTCGTTGATCCGGTCCTCGATCGCGCGCAGCTCCGCGGCGCCGAGCGCCTGGCCGTGGGTGAAGTCGAAGCGCAGCTTGTCGGGACGGACGGCGGAGCCGGCTTGGCGGACGTGCTCGCCGAGCCGCTCGCGCAGCGCCGCGTGGAGCAGGTGGGTCGCCGTGTGGTTCCGCATCGTCGCGTGGCGCGCCTCGTGGTCGACCTCGGCCTCGACCGCCGCGCCGGGCTCGGGCGAGGGCGCCTCGACCTCCAGCGCCTGGTCCTCGCCCACCCGGTAGACGTCGAGCACCCTCGCCTCGCCGCCCTCCCAGCGCAGCAGGCCGGAGTCGGCGACCTGCCCGCCGCCCTCCGCGTAGAAGGGGCTCTCCTCGAGCTTGACCAGCGCCCGGCCGTCCTCGGCCGCGGCCGCGGCGACGCCGGTGCTCGCCCGCAGCGTCTCGTAGCCGACGAAGCGGGCCGGCGGCGCGCCGGCTGCGAAGGCGATCACCTTCTCGTGGCGTTCCTCGGAGCCGTGCGCGGTCGCGGAGCCGACCCGGGCCCGCTCGCGCTGCTCCTCCATCAGCTCCTCGAAGCCGCCGTCGTCGACCGAGAGCCCCCGTTCGGCGAGCAGCTCCTTGGTCAGGTCGTAGGGGAAGCCGTAGGTGTCGTGCAGCTTGAAGGCGTCGGCCGCGTCGATCCAGGAGGTCCCCGCCTCCTTGGCCTCGAGGACCAGCCGCTCGAGCAGCTCGGTGCCGCGCTCCAGGGTGCGGCCGAAGCTCTCCTCCTCGTCGCCGACCCAGCGGGCGATCGTCGCTCGCTGCTCGGCCAGCTCGGGGTAGGCGTCGCCCATAGTCTCGATCGCCCGCTCGGCGAAGCGGCCCAGCCACGGCGCCTCCAGCCCCAGCGCCCTGCCCTGCTGGATCGCCCGCCGCATGATCCGCCGCAGTATGTAGCCGCGGTCCTCGTTGGAGGGGACGACTCCGTCGGCGATCAGGAAGGCTGCGCCGCGCGAGTGGTCGGCGACGATCCGCATCGCCCGGGTGATCGCGCCGCCCTCGTCGTAGCGGCGACCCGAGAGCTCCTCGGCCAGCTCGAGCAGCGGCCGCATCAGGTCGGTCTCGAAGACCGACGGCGCGTCCTGGAGGATCGCCGCCATCCGGTCCAGGCCCATGCCGGTGTCGATGTTGCGCATCGGCAGCTCGGTCAGCGAGCCGTCCTCGCCGAGGTCGTAGGTCATGAAGACGTGGTTCCAGAACTCGAGGAAGCGGTCGGTGTCGTCGCCCGGGCGCTCGCCCGCGGCGCCGAAACCCTCGCCGCGGTCGAGGTAGAGCTCCGAGCACGGGCCGCAGGGTCCGGTCGGGCCGGCCTGCCAGAAGTTGTCGGCGCGACCGAGCAGGACTATGCGCTCCTCGGGCATCCCGACCGACTTCCAGATCTCGATCGCCTCCTCGTCCGGCCCGAGCCCGAGCTCCTCGTCCCCGCCGAAGACCGTCGCCCAGATCCGCTCGGGATCCATGCCGAAGCCCTGCGTCGAGAGCTCCCAGCCCCACGGGATCGACTCCGCCTTGAAGTAGTCGCCGAAGCTCCAGTTGCCGAGCATCTCGAAGAAGGTGAGGTGGCGCGCCGTGTTGCCGACCTCCTCGATGTCGGTGGTGCGGAAGCATTTCTGCACGTCCGCGAGGCGGCGGGCGGGCGGCTCCTCCCGACCGAGGAAATAGGGCTTGAACGGCTGCATGCCGGCAGTGGTGAGCAGCACCGAGGGGTCGTGCACCGAGGGCACCAGCGACGCCGAGGGCACTATCCGGTGCCCTCGCTCCTCGAAGAACGAGAGGTAGGTGTCGCGGATCTCCTTCGCCCTCATCACAGGGAGCCTAAGACAACCGTTGATGCGCGCGGCCCCGGCCTGACGCCCCACGGCTTCGACCGTTGAAGCGCTACACGCGATGGCCGTACTCTTGAACAGATGGGTTTGCGCGCCGGGACGGCGAGGAGATGACCGAAGCTGCCGCGCCGCGCCCCTCCGGGGGCCGGGTCGGCGGCGCGCCGCTGCGCGCCCCACTGCGCCTGCTCCCGGACGAGCGCCTCGCCCGCAGGGCGGCGGCCGGCGACGAGCGCGCCTTCGAGGAGATCTTTCGGCGCTACCACCAGGACCTCTACCGGTTCTGCCTGGCCACCGTCTCCAACCCGCAGGACGCCCAGGAAGCGCTGCAGAACACGATGGTCAAGGTGATGCGTGCGCTGCCGGGCGAGGAGCGCGAGATCAAGCTGAAGCCCTGGCTCTACCGGATCGCTCGCAACGAGGCGGTGGAAACGATCCGCAAGCGGCGCGACAGCGCCCAGCTGGCGCCGGAGCGGATGGCGGCGCCGTGGGAGATCGCCGAGACCGCGGCTGCGCGCGAGCGGCTGCGCCGCCTCTTCGCCGACCTGGTCGAGCTGCCCGAGCGCCAGCGCGGCGCTCTGCTGATGCGCGAGCTGGGCGGGCTCGACTTCGAGGAGATCGGCGAGGCCTTCGGCACGAGCTCCGCCGTGGCGCGCCAGACGCTCTACGAGGCGCGGCAGAGCCTGCGGCACATGGAGGAGGGACGTGAGATGAGCTGCGCCCTCGTGCAGCAGGCGCTCTCCGACGCGGACGGGCGCGTGACCCGCCGTCGCGACGTCCGCGCCCACCTCCGCGGCTGCGCCGGCTGTCGCGCCTTCCGCGAGGACATCGGCACCCGCCGCGCCGACCTGGCGGCGATCGCGCCGCTCCCCCTCGCCGTCTCGGGCGGGCTGCTGGGGAGCGTGCTCGGCGGGGGGGCGAGCGCGGCTGCCGGAACCGGGGTCACCGCGGGCGCCGTTACGGCTGCGGGCGGCTCGGCGGGCTTGGGCGGGGCCGGACTCGCCGGGACCCTCGGCATGGGCGCGGGCAAGGCGATCGGGACCTCCGCCGCCGTCAAGTCGGTCGCCACCGTCACCGTGGTCGCCGCGGTTGGCGCCTCGGCCGCCGACAGGGGCGGGGTGATCGACCTCCCGCTCCCGGGCGGCAATGGCCCCGCGAGCAAGCCAGAGCCGGCGCGCAGCGACGCGTCGAACCGAGTCGAGGGCGGCGGATCGCCGGCACCGCTCCCGCTTGGCTCGCCGCCGCAGCCGGCTCGTCCGGTGGGCGACGGCGCGGGCACCGGACCCTCGAAGGGCGCAGCGGTCGATCCGCAGAGCGGCGTGAGCCCGGACGTCCACGGCAGCGTCGAGCGTCCCGGACGCTCCTCGAAGCCCTCTCGCGCGACGGCCCCCAACGGCGTCCGGGGCGGGCGGACCGGCGACGGCAAGCCAAAGGCACCGCCGGGCGGTCCCCCTCCCGACCGGGGAAAGCCCCCGGCGGCAGGCGGCGGGGGGTCGACCGGCCGGGCGCACGGGTCCCCACCGGTACGGCCGAAGCCCGAGCCGGCCGGCCAAGCCCCGGCGGCACCCGCCGTCCCGAGCCCGCAGTCGTCCGGCGGCGCGGCAAGACCTGAAGCCACGCCCAGCCCCGAAGCGGCGCCTGAGCCCGACGGCGAACCGACGCTGGAGGGAGAACCCACGCCTCCCGTCACGCGGGAATCCACCCCGGCGGCGCCCCCGACCGCAGCCCCGAGGGCCGGCGGCGGCAACCCCCACGGGGCGGCAGGCCCGCCGGTCGTACCCGGTACGTGACGGCGGTCCGACTCGAACAGACGGCCAGTCCCCGGCCTGGATTCAGCCTGACGGCGTGGCCCGACCGCCGTTGATGCCGATGAGAGTGAGCCGGTGGGCTGCCGCCCGCTGGGCCCGACGTCAAAAGGAGGCAGGTATGAAGCTGCATGTGAAGACCGCGCTTGTCACCGGCGCACTCGCGCTGGCGGCCGTCCCGGGTACGGCCGGCGCCGTCAGCTACCACCCGGCCCCCGGACCCCCCGAGTACAAACCGGCGCCGCCCCCGCCGCCGCCCGCGCACGCGAAAGCGTATGGAAAACGCTGCCAGGGCAAAAGCAAGAAACACGTCAAAGGGCAGAGTGGGACCGAGTTCAGCCGCTGCGTGAGAGCGCTGAGGAAAGCGGCCAACCATCCGCACATGCCCCCGGGGCGGGTCTGTAAGAACGAGAGCAAGGAGCACGTCAAAGGGCAGAAAGGCACCGCCTTCTCGCGCTGCGTCAAATTGGTCGCGCAGCAGCGCCGCGAAGAACGGCGCAAAGCTCGGGAAGCCGCCAAAGTCTCGGGCGCAGCGCACGTGAGTACGCAGCCCGAGGGCGTCCCGAAAGGCAAAGGGCCGGAGTACACCCCCGCCCCACCGCCTCCGCCCGGACCGAAAGCCGGCCTGCCCGCGCAGGCGAAAGCCTACGGCAGGCACTGCCAGGGCAAAAGCAGGAAACACGTCAAAGGCGAGCAGGGGACCGAGTTCAGCCGCTGCGTGAAAGCGATGGCGAAAGCCGCCACGAGCGAGGACACGACGCCGCGCGAGGCCTGCAAAGGCCTGAGCAAGGAGCACGTCAAAGGCGAGCCGGGGACCGAGTTCAGCCGCTGCGTGAAAGCGGCCGCGCAGCTGAAGAAACAGCAGCGCGAAGAAGCGGCCGCCTGAACGAGCAGCCGTGGCTAAGCCGCGATGGTGCCATGGCCGACGATCGTCTCGCCGGCCATGAGCACCGCGGCCTGGCCCGGCGCGGCGCCGGCGAACTCCTCGCCCAGCTCGACCTCGATCTCGGCGTGGCGCCCCGCGTCGGCCGCTGAGACGGTGGCGGGGACCGGCGTCGAGCGGTAGCGCAGCCTGACCGCGTCGACGCTGCCGCCGTCGCGGTGAAGGATCGCGTCGCGGACCCTCACGGTGCTCGTCGCGAGGTCGCCGCGGGTCCCCACGGTGACCGTGTTCGACGCGGCGTCGGTCGCGAGCACGTAGAGCGGCTCGTCGGCCGAGACGCCGATCCCGCGCCGCTGGCCGACGGTGAAGTTGTGGTGGCCGCGATGGCGCCCGAGCGGCCGGCCGGAGCGGTCGACCACGGCACCCTCCCGGTCCCGCAGCCCGCCGTGGCGGCGCAGGAACCGAGCCTTGCCCTGGCCCGCCAGGAAGCAGAGGTCCTGGCTCTCCGGCTTGCGGGCGACCGAGAGCCCGTGCCGCGCCGCGATCTCGCGCACCTCGGGCTTGGTCAGGTCGGTCAGCGGGAAGCGCAGCCGGTCGAGCAGCGCGGTCGGCAGCGCGGCGAGCATGTAGCTCTGGTCCTTCGCCCGGTCGGCGGCGGCGGCGAGCAGCCGGCCGGCGCCGTCGTCGACGATCCGCGCGTAGTGGCCGGTGACCAGGTACTCGGCCCCGAGCCGCTCGGCGAGGTCGACCATCGCCGCGATCCGCACCTCGCCGTTGCAGACGATGCAGGGGTTGGGAGTCGCGCCGGCGCCGTAGCCCGAGAGGAAGGCCCCGACGACGCGGCGGCGGAACTCCTCCTCGAGGTCCAGCGTCAGGTGGGGCACGTCGATCGAGTGGGCAACGGCGCGCGCGCCGAGCACCGCCTCGGGGGAGCAGCAGGCCTTCGCGCCGTCGGTCTCCGGGTCGGCCCAGAGCTTGACGGTCACGCCCAGCACCTCCACCCCCCGCTCGCGCTCCAGCAGCGCCGCGACGGCGCTGTCGACGCCGCCCGACATCGCGACGAGCACACGCTCGCGGCCGCTCGTGGCACGGGACGCCTTGGGCGTCTCGACCGGGCCTCGATCCCGGTCGAGGGTTCCGGCCGGGGGTGAGGCGCCGGGCGTCAGCCGCTCGCTCGAAGCAGCGGCCTTCGCCAGCGCCCGGTGCAGCGCGTCGGCGGCCAGCTGGGCCGCGTGGCGCTTGGCCGGGGTCAGCCCGCCGATCGCACCGTCGACCTCGTCGGTCCCGATCCGCGCTGCCTCGACGACCGGCTCCCCGTCGACCATCTCCGCCACCGCCGCCGTCGCCGCCCGGGTCGCCCCGCAGCCCTCCGCGTCGAACGTCACCGAGTCGACCCGCCCGTCGCGAAGCGACAGCGAGACTCGCGAGAGGTCTCCGCAAGCCGCGCCGCCCGCGGCGCCCGTGAAGGCCTCGTCCGGCGCCGGCCCACGCCGCGCCTCGTCCCGCAGGAAGTGCTCGAACAGCTCGCCTCTCATCTCCTACAGAGTAGGCACCGAGGTCACCTTTGACGTCTGACAGATGGTCAACGTGGACCGCGTCCGAGGGCGGTGCGCAGATCCATTGAGATTCGGGGGCCTTCCTCGAGCAGCTGCCGCCAGGTGAGCCGCATGACCCGCCATCCCTCCGTGAGGAGGATTCGGTCGCGCTCGCGGTCGGACTCGAACGCCCACCGCGTCCGGTGCACGGCGCGTCCGTCAAGCTCGACGACCAGTCGATGCTCCTCCCATATGCAGTCGACATTGAAATGGCGCCCCCCGACCCATAGATCGGCGTTGCGCCGCGGGCGCGGCAGGCGATGCGCTTCGAGCAGCAGCGCGAAGCGCTCCTCGAAGTCGTTCCGGGTGACCCCGCGCAGCACCTGGTCGTCCTCGAACAGCGCCCGCAGCACGGCTGTGCCCCGCCGCCGTGGATATCGCTCCAGCAAGTCGGGAATCGAAAGCCGGTCGGTCAGGCGCAGGACCTCGGCCTCGTTGAGGGCCCGCTCCACCTGCCGCCTCGAAGCCACGGCGGCGAGGTCGAGAATCGTCCGCGGCATGGTCGTGACCGGGATTCTGTCGACGGCCGTGCGCTCGTCGTCGGGGATCGAGCCGCGATGGATGACGATGCGGGATCGGTCACGCGCATTCGTCCCGCGCGTGACTTCGATCGCATGGGAAGCCGGTGGCAGCAGGCCCCAGAGCTCTGCCGCCGAGCGGTGGCTCAGCACTGACGTCGGCCCGAGCGCCAGTGTCGCAGCCATCCATCGCCCTCTCGCCGAGATCACCTGGTGCCCGACGGCATAGACCCCGCGGTGCATGAGGTGGAGCGCACCCCGTCCGAGCCTGGCCTCGATAGTGCCACGCCCGATCCCGGCAGCCAGCAGCTGCCAGCGGCCCACCACCCCGTGCTGAACCCGGGCCAGCTCAGCAAGCACACCGTCGACGTGGCGCTCCCCGCCCGCATCGACACGAGGCTCACGTTTCCCATCCCTGAGACGTTCAACGTGAGCTTCATCCACTGGACCGCCATCGCGTCTCGCCTCGCCCTCGCGCATCGCCCCATGCTCGGACTCCGCAGCGCACAGGTGGCGCGCCAAGTGCAAATCCTTTGCGACCGGCGGCACAAAAAAGGGCTCCAGCCCGCCGGTACCGCCCCTGGCTTTGATCCCTTGAAGTGAAGGGCGGGCGCCTCCTCGCGATCCCACGAGACCGAGAGAGATCGGCCCCCAAGCCGTTTGTGTTGGGTCAAACGTTGGGACGGCTCGCGCACGGGCTCGAGCCTTGAGCCAACCGTACCACCGTGGGGCCGTCGTGGCGAGCGTACTTCGGAAAAGCGCGCCGAGATGCCCAGGCATCCGCGCCCGCGCGTCTCAGTCCAGGTCGAGATTCGAGAGCAGCAGCTCGGCCTCGCTCCAGTCCTCCGGGCGGACGCGGAGAGCGATGTCGCCGCGGCCGAAGCGATCGACCGGCCAGTCAGCCGTCAGGACCGCATCGATCCCGGCCTCGGCCACCGCCTGGTGCCAGGCCTTGGCGGTCCTCACGTCGCCGAAGTCGCGCACGACCTCCCAGCTGTCGAAGCTCGGGTCGTCGACATGGACTGGCGTCGTCCCCGGCCCTGGGCCAAACGCGCGCCGCAGGCGGTCGATCAGGCTCATCGGCACATCTTGACCGCTCGCCGGGGACCGGGCGCTAATGCCCGGCGAGGCCGGGGCGATGCAGTCCGATGCCGAGCTCCTTCAGCTGCATCTCCTCGACCGGGGCGGGCGCGCCGGTCAGCGGGTCGGCGCCGGAGGCGGTCTTCGGGAAGGCGATCACGTCGCGGATCGAGTCGGCCCCGGCGACGCGCTGGACGATCCGGTCGAGCCCGTAGGCGATGCCGCCGTGCGGCGGCGCGCCGTAGCGAAGCGCCTCGAGCAGGAAGCCGAAGCGCGCCTCCGCCTCCTCCGCGTCGATCCCCAGCGCGGCGAACACGGCGCGCTGCACGTCGGCGCGGTGGATTCGGATCGACCCCCCACCCATCTCCTGTCCGTTCCAGACCAGGTCGTAGGCGAGCGCCCTCGCCTCACCGGGCCGGGCCGGGTCGAACTCTCCCGCCGGCGCCGTGAAGGGATGGTGGAGCGGATCCCAGCGGTCCTCCGCCGGGTTCCACTCCAGCAGCGGCCAGTCGACGATCCAGACCAGCCGGTGCTCGCCGGCGGGGATCAGGTCGAAGCGCTCGGCCAGGTCCACGCGCAGCTGGCCGAGGACGGCGTCGGCGACGCGGCGCTGGTCGGCGACTAGCAGCAGCAGGTCGCCCTCCTCGGCGCCGAGCCGCCGGTTCAGCTCGCCGAGCTCAGCCTCGGTGAGGAACTTGGCAGTCGGCGAGCGCCAGCCGTCCCCCTCGCGAAACGCCCAGACAAGGCCCTTGGCCCCAAGCTCCTGGGCGCGGGAGATCAGCCCGTCCAGCTCCGAGCGCGGCATCTCGCGCCGGCCCGCGTTCAGTCCGCGCACCGCGCCGCCGGCCGCGATCGCGCCGCTGAAGACCTTGAACTCCGTCTCACGCAGGGCGTCGGACAGGTCGACGAGCTCAAGGCCGAAGCGCAGGTCCGGTCGGTCGGTCCCGAACCGGTCCATCGCCTCGTCGTAGGAGAGGCGGTCGATCGGCGGCTCCAGCGCCGGCCCGCCCACCCGCTCGAAGACGTGGGCCAGCAGGCGCTCGTTGACCTCGATCACGTCGTCGACGTCGACGAACGACATCTCGATGTCGAGTTGGGTGAAATCGGGCTGCCGATCGGCGCGCAGGTCCTCGTCCCGGAAGCAGCGGGCGATCTGGTAGTAGCGCTCGAAGCCAGCGGTCATCAGCAGCTGCTTGAACAGCTGCGGGGACTGCGGGAGGGCGTAGAAGGAGCCGCGCTGCAGGCGGCTGGGGACGAGGAAGTCGCGGGCGCCCTCGGGGGTCGAGCGGGTCAGCACCGGCGTCTCGACGTCGAGGAAGCCCTCGCCGTCGAGGAACTCGCGCATCGCCGCGGTTATCCGGTGGCGCAATTCGAGCGCCTCGCGCATCGGCTGGCGGCGCAGGTCGAGGTAGCGATGCCGGAGCCGGGCGTCCTCGCCGACCTCGCCCGAGAAGCCCTCGATCTGGAAAGGCGGCGTCTCGGCGTCGGCGAGCAGCTCGGCGCCGCCCACGTGCAGCTCGAACTCGCCGGTGGGCAGCTCGGGGTTGACGGTCTCCTCGGAGCGGCGCACGACCCTGCCGGCCGCGCTCAGCACGTCCTCGGCCCGCAGCCGGTGGCCCAGCTCGAAGGCCTCGCCGGAGGAGTCGGGATGGAAGACGAGCTGGACGACCCCGGTGCGGTCGCGCAGGTCGACGAAGATCAGGCCGCCGTGGTCGCGGCGGCGGTGGACCCAGCCGGCCACGCGCACCTCGGAGTCGACGCGCTCGCCGAGGACCTGCCCGCACCAGGTGTCGCGGTAGGCGTTGGCATGGAGCGCCGGGAAGCCGTTGTGCCGGGTCTCGCTCATCTCGCCTGCACCCCGACCTCTTCGATCAGCCTCGCCGGGTCGACCGGCCGCTGCTCGCCGCTCTCCATGTCGCGCATCTGCAGCGACCCGTCGGCCTCGAGGATCAGGACACGGCGGGCACCGATCCGGTTGGCGTGCTTGAGCTGGCCCTTGAGACCGCGTCCGGCGAGGTCGAGCTCGGCGCCGATACCGGCCTGCCGCAGCTCGCCGGCGAGGACGAAGGCGCGCTGCCGCTGCTCGTCGTCGGCGACGGCGACGAAGGTGTCGCGCCCCCCCTCCTCCCCGCCCTCGCCCATCGCGAGGAGGATCCGCTCGATTCCCACCGCCCATCCGACCGCCGGCGTCGGCGGGCCGCCGAGCTGCTCGATCAGGCCGTCGTAGCGGCCGCCGCCGCCGACCTCCGACTGCGCCCCGAGCGCGTCGCAGACGAAGGAGAAGATCGTGCGCGTGTAGTAGTCGAGGCCGCGGACCAGCGTGGGGTCGATCGCGTACGGGACGGCAGCCGCCTCGAGCAGCCTGCGCACCTCGGCGAAGTGCTCGGCGTCCTCGCCGTCGAGACGCTCGACGATCGTCGGCGCCTCGGCCATCGCCGCCCGCGTTCCGTCGTCGTCGGCGTCGAACGCACGCAGCGGGTTGAGGTCGATCCGCTCCCGCACGTCCTTGGAGAGGTCCGCTTCGTGCTCGCGCAGATAGGCCTTCAGCTCCTCGAGGTACTCGCGCCGGGTGGCGAGCGAGCCGAGGCTGCCGAGCCGCAGCTCCACGCCGGGAACCGCGAGCGCGGCGAGCAGCTCCGAGAGCAGCCCGATCGCCTCGGCGTCGGCGAGTGGCGAGTCCGAGCCGATCGACTCCAGGCCGATCTGGTGGAACTGGCGGTAGCGCCCTGCCTGCGGTCGCTCGTGCCGGAAGAACGGACCCCGGTAGCAGAGCTTCACCGGCTGGGCCAGCTTGTGCATGCCGTGCTCGATGTAGGCGCGGCAGATCGGCGCCGTTCCCTCCGGGCGCAGGGTGATGCTGCGCCCCCCCTTGTCCTCGAAGGTGAACATCTCCTTGCGGACGATGTCGGTCGAGCGGCCCACGCCCCGCTCGAAGAGGTCGGTGTCCTCGAAGGACGGCGTCGCGATCGGCTCGTAGCCAGCGCGGCCGAGGATCTCCGTCGCGGTGGCCTCGACCCGCGCCCGCGCGCGGGCGTCCTGCGGGAGGACGTCGAAGGTGCCTCGGGGTGCCTGGAACTTGCCGGCCACGATGGCTGCGACCTTACCTGCGGTGCCCGTCTGCCGCCCGCCTCGCGGTGGGCCGACCGGCCTGACGGCGGCTACCGGGACAGCTCGACCAGGAACGGGTTGGTCGCCCGCTCGGCGCCGATGGTGGTCGGGCCCATGTGGCCCGGGTAGACGTCAGTCTCCGGCGGGTGCGACTCGATCAGCCTGCGGATCGAGTCCAGCAGGGTCGGCCCGTCGCCGCCGGGCAGGTCGACCCGGCCGACCGAGCCCTGGAACAGCACGTCGCCGGAGAAGATCGCCGCCTCGTCGCGGATCGAGTAGGTGACGTGGCCGGGGCTGTGGCCGGGCGTGAAGATCACGTCGATGGTGAGGCCGGCGAGCTCGAGCGTCTCGCCGCCGCTGACCGTCTCGTCCGCCTCGTAGCTCTCGAAGGGGCCGAAGCCCGACCAGGGGACGAACGACATGATGTCGGCCAGCACCGGCGTCTCCAGTTGCGGGCAGTAGACAGGGGCTCCGGTGGCCTTCGCCACCGGCGAGACGGCGCCGATGTGGTCGAAGTGGCAGTGGGTGAGAAGGATCGCCTCGACCCTCGCCCCCATCTCCTCGACGGCGGCGAGGATCCGCTCGGGCTCCTCCCCCGGGTCGACGATCAGGGCGTCGTTCGATCCCTCCCGGCGCAGGATGAAGCAGTTCTCGGCGATCTGGCCGACCGTGAGCATCTCGACGTCAAGGCTCACTTCCCCTCCCCGGCACGGATCCTGGCCCGCTCGCGGCGGCGCCAGATCAGCGTGTCGATGTAGTAGCCGGCCGGCACGTAGAAGAGCAGCATCAGGCCGCCGAGCCCGAGCGCCGCCCCGAGCGGGCGGCCGAAGAGCAGCACGAGCAGCACAGTGAAGATCGCCGCGGCGATGAGGCCGCGCGTGACGGCGCTGCGCCAGGTCGGCGGCGCGTCGACACCCGCGGCGGGCCGCTTGCCGCGACTCGCGCGGGCGCGGGCCTTGGCCTCCTCGCGGCTGCGGGGACGGCCGGCGCGGCGGCTCGGGTCGACGCGACCGCCCTGCGTGCCGCGGTGCTTGCGGCGGCGCTTCTTGCGGGTCTGGGCCACGACGCGGAATCTAGCGGGCGGCGGTCAGGGGAAGGCCGCGAGCCGCTGCTCGATCGTCTGGCGCGCCGGGTCGAAGTCGCGGATCGGCACGTCATCGGGGTAGCCGGCGAGCGCCGCCTCGGGCACCAGGCCGACGAGCTCCGCCTCGACCGGCATCGCCCCGAGCGGAGCCGCCAGCGAGCGCACGCGCTCGATCACCTCCCCGAGCGGCACGGCGAGCGGGTCGTGGACGTTGGTCGAGACCTGGGCGCGCCCGCCGTCGAGCGGCAGGCCGATCGCGCGGACGCCGGCCAGGCCGCCACCCGACTCGCGCAGGCCGGCGGCGACGGCCCGGGCCGTGTCGAGGTCGTCGGTGTCGAGCTCGACGTTGAAGGCGCCGAGCGGGGGGCGTGCGGTGACCAGCGTCGCCCCCGCCGTGCGGTGCGGGAGCGCCGGCCCGCGGTCGGGGCGCAGCTCGCCGGCCTCCATCCGCAGCCACAGCTCGGGCAGGCCGCCGTTGCGGAAGTAGGCGCGCTCGGCGTGGTCGGGCCCGCTCGCCAGCTCGCCGTAGAGGAAGACCGGCACGCCGAGCGCGCCGATCGCATCGGCGACTTCGACCGCGAGCGCGCGGGCCGCCTCGCGGCCGCCGGGCTCGAGCCAGACGACCGGGCAGACGTCGAGCGCCCCGACGGCGGGATGGACCCCCTCGTACCTCCCCATGTCGATCGACTCGACCGCCGCGGCCGCGCCGCGCTCCAGGGCTCCGCGCAGCGCCCCCGGCTCCCCGGCGAGGGTGAGCACGGTGCGGTCGTGGTCGCGGTCGGAATGGCGGTCGAGCAGCGAGACACCGGCCGCGAAGGCGCGCTCCAAGGCGTCGATCCGCCCCGCGTCGCGCCCCTCGGAGACGTTGGGGACGGCGAGCAGCGGCGGGGCCACGTCAGACGGTCAGCTCGCCGGCCTCGACGAGGGTCGCGCCGTCGACTTCCACGGTCGGCTCGAGGACCACGCAGTCGAGGTGCACCGGCACCTGCACGGTGCCGCCGATGGCCGCCGAGGCCCCGAAGGCGACGTGGGCGGAGCCGAGGATCTTCTCGTCCTCGAGGATGTTGCCGGTGACGATCGCCTCTTCGTTGGTGCCGATGCCGAGCTCGGCGACGTTGGTCCCGTCCGGCCCGTGTTCGGTGAGCAGCTCCATCAGGCGGGCGCCGTCCTCGCCGGTGGCCTCCCTCAGGTGACCGCCCTCGATCGTCAGCTCGACCGGCGTCTCCAGCAGGCCGATCCCGGCGATCGACCCGTCGACGACGAGCGTGCCCTCGGTCGTCCCCTCGACCGGGGCGATGAACGCCTCGCCGCAGGGGAGGTTGCCGAAGGCGCCCCGCTTGCTGATCGCCCCGGCGTCGACGGTCGCGGTCCGGTCGCCGAGCCCGATCCTCAGGGCGCCGCCGAGCGGGCTGGTGATCCGCGCCTCCGACCCCGTGCCGAGAGCCCGGCCGAGCCGGTTGCCGCGCTGGCGCAGCAGCTTCATGTCGGCGGCCATCACGCGGGCGAGCATCTCCTCGGTGACGCCCGGCATCGAGGCCACCCGAACGCCGGCGTCGCTGGCCGCCCGGCGCGCTTCGGTGTGCGAGATCGACTGGACGGTGGGGGCGATGACCACGTCGGCGGCGAGCATCGCGGCCGCCACCGCTTCCGGCGGCTCGGCCGCGTGCGAGTCACGCTCGGAGATCACCGCGAGCGTCGCTTCCCCGCCCTCGCCCTGCGCGTTGATGCGCAGCAGCGCACCGAGCTGTTCGGTGCTCGGATTGCAGACGACCAGCACCTCTTCGCCGGGCGACAGCTTGAGGCATTCGCGGATCACCGCGGCCACCGCCCTGTCCAGCGCTTCGGTCGTCATCCCCGACAAGGCTAACCGCCCTCCGGTACCGCAGGCGTCGAAGCGAGCACCGATACCATCCGTCCTCCCGCCGGAGTAGCTCAGCTGGTTAGAGCAGCGGAATCATAATCCGCGTGTCGGGGGTTCGAGTCCCTCCTCCGGCATCGCAGCAGCAAACGGAATGCGCGCCGCGTCCTGAGACATTCGGATCGAACCCCTGATTTCTCGGCTACATACTGGCCAATGGGTCAAGGGCAGCCAGGCGCGTTCTCAATTCCAACTGGCCCCTATTGCCACCACAGCATTCATGTAGTAGGTGTCGCGTAGAGCGCAACCACACACTCAACAAGATTCTGTTCCGAACTCCACGAAGAGACGCGCCCAGGGATTCGCGTGCTCCTCGATAGAGGGAGCATGCTTCGTTTGGCGTTGGTACGGCCCAGCACCGTCAGGCCTACCGACGCAGAACCTCCTCCGCGAACTCGACGAGATGTTGGGCTTGGCGCAGGGATCGCTTGAGCTGTGGGGCACTGATACTGATGAACCCGTAGTGGGCGGTGTCCTTGAGATTGATCAGCTGGCGCAGCTGGCTGGCCGCCCGCTTGCCGCCTGGGGTGATCTGCTCAAGCAGGGCCTCGGCGTCGTGATGATTTTCGGAGCGAGACCGTTTTCCGAGCTCCTTACAGCAGGCGGCATCGGCGGCTGCGATCCCGGCGAGGATGGCGACGGAGGCGGCCACGCTGCCGTACTCCAGCGAGGGGTCGGTCACGTCTGCGGCCAGCTCGGCGACTTCGAGGAAGCTCCTCGCGTGCCCCAGGCGCTGCCGCGCCTGGGGATCTCCGCACGCCTGGGTCCGCGGCTGCTTACGTGCCATCACAGCCGCCTGAGGAGCTTGCGCGTCTCCTCTCCGGCGAGGTCGACCGCGTCCTCGCTGACCTCCTCCACTACGGGCGGACGGTCCTCCCGCAGCCGTGGAAGCTCGCCCTCGGAGACCTCGGCGATGCCGGCGTTGTTGCCGGTCCAACGGCGCACCGAGTCAGCCAGTTCGTCGAGCTGGTCGCGCCAGGTCGCGTCCTCGGGATCGACATCGGCGGGCCGCACGACGAGAAGATCGATGTCGCTGCTCGTGTCGCCGTCGCCGCGAGCGGCGCTGCCGAAGAGGGAGGCGTGAACAGGCGGGGCCTCCCAGGCGCCGATCACCTTGCGAAGCCGGTGAATCAGCTCGGTTCGCGCCCGGGCCATCTGCTCGACGATCGGGGCCAGCAGGTGATCGCGGTTCAGCTCGTAGAGGAAAGTGCGACCCACCTCTTCCCGGTTGACCAGACCGTGCTCGACGAGGCGGTCGAGGACGTGCTGAGCGCCGGTGTTGGAGCGCCCCGCCCGACGGGCAAGCTCACGGCCGCTGCGGGGCTTGGTGGAGCCCGCCAGCACCACTAGAACCTCAGCGTCGACGCCGGAAGATATGGCTGAAAAGGGTTTCGAGACATCCATCTTCTGGGTGGTCCGGTCTGTCCTAATTAGGTCAAGTGAACTAAATATAGGTCACTTGGACGATAAATGGGTCATGGCCCGATACTGGCAGCATCGATTCATCGCGCCGCCGAGTTCGTCGTAGAGACAAGTACTGGCGCCCCGGCCGGATCGTGATCGGCCGACGAGGACCTGATCGACACCGGAGCAGCGATACGGCGTTAGCCTGCCGACCGTGGCCATCCGCACTAGAGAGTCGCGTTTCTCCACGCGGGGCGACGCCGACGTCGTCGACGTCACCGCGGCGGTCCAGGCCGAGGTCGACGCGGCGGGGATCGAGGAGGGGCAGGCGCTCGCGTTCGTGCGCGGCTCGACTGCGGCGATCGCGACGATGGAGTTCGAGCCGGGCGGGGTGCACGACCTGCGGGAGATGCTGGAGCGGCTGATCCCGACGCGCGGGGACTACGAGCACAACCGGCTCAACCACGACTCCAACTCGCACGCCCACCAGCGGGCGACCCTGGTCGGGCCGTCGGAGGCCGTGGCGGTGATCGGCGGGCGGCTCGCGCTCGGCACCTGGCAGCAGCTGGTGCTGATCGACTTCGACGACCGGCCGCGCGAGCGGACCGTCGTCGTTCAGATCGTCGGCTGAGCGGCTCCGGCGCCGGTCTGGCGCAGCTCGGCCAGCGTCTCTTCCATCGCCTCGACCTCCGGGGCGACCATCGACGGCCAGGGCTTGTCGGGGTGCTCGTCGAGCGTCTTGTAGCCGTTGCCGCTGATCACTGCGACGACGGTGTCGTCAGGCCCCAGCTTGCCCTCGTTGGCCAGCTTCATCGTCGCCGCGATCGTAGTGCCGCCGGCCGGCTCGGTGAGGATGCCCTCGGTCGCACCGAGCAGGTCGAGCGCCTCGAAGATCTCCGTGTCGGTGGCGGTCGCCGCCGAGCCGCCGCGCGACGTCACCGCGTCGACCACCAGCGGGCCGTCGCCCGGGGCGCCGATCGCCAGCGAGTGGGCGGCAGTGTGCGGGGTCTGCGGCTCGATCTCGCCGCTGCCGTCGAGCACTGCCGTCGCGATCGGGCCGCAGCCCTCGGCCTGGGCGATGTGGATCTTCGTCGCCGCGGTCTCGGCCATCCCGATCATCTCCATCTCCCCCAGCCCCTTGTGCACGCGCGAGGAGAGCGTGCCTCCCGCGGCCGGGATCACGAAGTGGTCGGGCGAGGTCCAGTCGAGCTGCTCGACCACCTCGTAGGCGGTCGTCTTCGCGCCCTCGGCGTAGAACGGGCGCAGGGTGATGTTGGCGAACTGGATGCCGCTGGCTAGGGCGAGCTCACGGCAGGCGCGGTTCGCTTCGTCGTAGTTGCCGTCGAGCTGGATCACGGCGGCGCCGAGCGCCCGGCAGGCGCGCGCCTTGCCGCTCTCGAGGTTGCTCGGATAGAAGACGTAGGCGGCGACGCCCGCCTTGGAGGCGAGCGAGGCGACCGAGGTGCCGACGTTGCCGGTCGAGACGCAGCCGATCTCCCCCTTGCCGAGCTCGAGCAGGCGGGCGACCGCCATCGAGACGACCCGGTCCTTGTAGGAGAGGCTCGGGCGCTGGGTGCTGTCGTCCTTGAGGTAGAGCTTGCGCAGGCCCAGCTCGGCGCCGAGCCGGTCGGCGTGGATCAACGGCGTGCGGCCGCTGTAGCGGCCGACCCGGGCTTTGGCCCGCGCGTCGACGATCGGCAGCAGCTCCTCGAAGCGCCAGATGTTCAACTCGCGCGCTTCCGCCGGTCGGTCGCCGATTCCGCGCTCGGCGATGCGCGCCTTCGCCAGCTCGTAGTCGTAGTCGATGTCGAGCCCCTGGCCGCAGCCGAGGCACTTGAAGGTCGTATCGAGAAGGGGCAGCCGGAGCCCACAGTCACGGCAGACCAGCTCCGTCGCACAGGAGCGGGTGCGCTGGTCGGCCGCGAGGCTCATCGCCCCAGACCGGCTTTCCGGGCTCGCGAAGGCAGGCCGCCGGCCTTGGCGAACCGCTTCCTCCTCTTTCCCGTTATCCGTCCGAGCATGAGCGAGCGTGTATAGCAGTTTCCAAATTACCGATCAATAAAACCTGGGCATTGGCCGCCTCGAACGGGCGCGACTCGAAGGGGAAAGGCTACACAGCGCTCCCCGCCCGCTCGGGCTCGGGCCAAGGACCAACGAGATCCGGACCGTCGCCGTGGCCGAGCGCGATCAGCAGCTGCTCGGCGGCGTGGGGCGCAAACGGGCCGAGCACCCGCGCGACGAGGCCCAGTGCCTCGAACAGGGCGTCGAAGTCCTGCCGGTCGAGCTGGCCGCGACGCTTGACGATCCGCTTCTCGTAGTCCTGGACGCGCTCGAACAGGCGGGTCACGTTGCGGACCGCCTTGTGCATCTGCAGCTCCTCCAGATCGGCGGTGATCCGCTCGACCCCGTTGTCGCACCATTTGGCCAGCCGCTCGCGCAGGAAGGCCGTGTCGGCGGCGGCCTCGGCGTCCTCGGGCGCGTCCTCGGCGGCGGCGAGCCGGTCGTGGGTGTAGCTCCAGAGGCCGTTGAGGAAGCGGGAGGCGAAGCGCAGCGCCCCCTCGTTCCAGTTCAGTGCCTTGGCCGGGCCCGCCGCGTAGAGGATCGCGAGGCGCACGGTGTCGGCACCGTGCTCGGCGACCAGCTCGTCGGGGTCGACGACGTTGCCCAGGTGCTTGCTCATCTTGCGGCCGTCGGCGACGACCATCTCGTGGAAGAGGCAGCCGGCGAAGGGCTCGCCGTCGGCGAGGAACTCGAACGGACCGATGTCGCGCAGCGCCTTGGTCACCACCCGCTGGTCGAAGACGAAGCTGCCGCTGTCGTTGCCGGCGACCAGGCGCTCGGAGGGCAGCCAGCGCTCGAGGTCGGCGTGGCTGAACATCTCGGTCGCGCGCGCCTCCGGCGGCACCGCCGCCGGCACCCAGAGCCAGAGCGCGTCGAAGTGGCAGTCGAGCGTGTCGGTCTCGCGGCGGGCGGGAGCCGCGCAGCGCGGGCAGGGGGCCTCGACGAAGTCGGCGCGCTCGGCGAGCGGATTGCCTTCGCCGGTCGGCTCGACGTCGCGGGGCAGGCGAACCGGGAGCTCCTCGACCGGGACCGGGACGGCCCCGCACTCCTCGCAGTGGACGATCGGAATCGGCGTGCCCCAGTAGCGCTGGCGCGAGATCGAGAAGTCGGCGGCCCGGTAGCGCTTCGCGGGGCGACTCTCGCCGCCCACGTCGGCGCCCTCCTCGGCGGAGGCGCCCGCACGGGAGAGGCGGGCGGCGATCGCCTCGTCGGCCTCGTCGACGGACGGGATGCCGAGCGCCGCCGTCGGGCCGTAGCGGGCGTCGACCATCGGCGAGACGAAGACGGGCAGCTCCCTCCCCCCCGGGCCCGTCGCCGACCTCCCGGTGTCGACCAGCGGAACCGCCGCGGCGTCGCGGGCGCTGCGATCCCAGCCCCCTGAGCGCAGCTCGTCCAGCTGCGCGGCGACGCCCGGCTCGGCGGCCCAGCGCTCGACGTCGGGGTGGCGCGGCGAGAGCAGCACGAAGGCGGCCGCGCCGACCGATCCGGCGTGGGGCGTGAAGGCGGTGAGCGTCTCGTCGCCGTCGCGCAGGTCGACCTCGACGCCGTCGGTGCGGCCGAGGATGTAGCGCTGCGTCTTCAGCGAGAGCTCGTCCCATTTCTCCAGGCCGTCGAGGTTGCGGTCGTTCTCCTCCACATAGGGGGTGACGCGCAGGAACCAGGTCGGCCGGCGGATCAGCCGCACCGGGTTGTGGCAGCGCCAGCAGCGACCGTCCTCGACCTGGAGCGCCGCGAGGGTCGTCTGGCAGGTGTCGCACCAGTCGACCGTGGCGTCGGCGCGGTGGATCAGCCCGGCGTCGAGCAGCGTGACGAAGAGCCATTGCGACCAGCGGTACTGGGACTCGTCGGAGCTGTAGAAGGCCCGCCCGTAGTCGAAGGAGAAGCCGAGGCGCCTCATCTGGGCCAGCATCCGCTCGCCGCAGCGCTCGACCCAGTCGGCGGGCCGCACGCCGCGCTCGATCGCGGCCATCTCGGCCGGCAGGCCGAAGGCGTCGAAGCCGAAGCCGAAGAGGACGGCGTCGCCGCGGGCGCGGCGGAAGCGCGCGTAGGCGTCGCCGATCGAGTAGTCGCGGACGTGGCCCATGTGGAGGTTCCCCGAGGTGAACGGGCTCGACGGCTTCACGTAGACGGCCGGCTGGCCCGGCGCCGGCGTGGGCGTCTCGAAGGCCCCGCCCTCCGCCCAGGCGGCCTGGCGTGCGGCCTCGATCGCCGTCGCGTCGTACTTCGGCCTCTCGTCGCTCATCTGGATTCGGAGTCTGGCATGGACCGTTGACCGCCGGGCTCCTGGCGCTTATGCTGCGCATCTGAATGGTCAAACACCTCCAAGCGTTAGCGCAGGGCGGACAAAGGTGTGACCGTAGTGTCAAAAAAGTGCAAGAAATGGCGCGCAGGGGGTGTTTTCAGCCCTTCGCCGTCCGGGGGCGGACTTAGCTTGCTCCCGTGAGAAAAAGTCGGCCCCGGCGGCGCTTGCGGCACCCCGGGGCCCGGCCGAGACCTGAAGAGGAGGTCCCAACATGAGAGAGGGTACGAGAACCGCCCTGCTGGTAGAAGGGCGTGTACACGAAGGTTTTGTTAAGCGGGCGCTCGCAGCCGCGCAGGAGGCGTCGCCCGAGGACAGGGTCAGGGCCGGGTTGGAGGCGGCGATCGCCTATGCCGAGACCGATCCCGCAGCCGCCCGGGCCGCCCTGAGCGAGCTTCGCAGCGACCCGGCCACCCTGCGCCGGCTGGAGTCCTGCCTGGGTGGCAGCGAGGAGGAGGCGACACTCGCCCTCGGCGCTGCGATCCAGGCAGCGCTCTCGGCGCTCGCCTCGCCGGAACCCGACCTGCGTGCCCAGCTCCCGGAACTCCGACGCTGGCTGGAGCACGGCTGGTAGTCGCGGGACCGGAGCGAAGGCCCGGGGGCGGCGCTAGCCGGCGAACGTCCAGAGCTTGTTGCCGACGAAATTGAACGGCATCGCGACCGCGACGGCGATCGCCTGCGCGAGCAGGCTGCCGAGCGAGGCGCCGACGATCAGCACCTCCAGCGCGGCCAGGTTGATCAGCAGCGCGACGACGCTGACGGTCAGGAAGCGCACGGCCTGGAAGCCGGCGTGGTCCGCACGGGCGTCGAAGGTCCAGTGGCGGTTCCAGAGGAAGTTGTTGGAGACGGCGACGCAGAAGGCGCCGAGGGCGGCGACCGCGTGGTGCAGGCCGGCGCTGTCGGCGAGCACCGCGAAGACGGCCAGGTTGACGACGTAGCCCGAGCAGCCGACGAGGCCGAACTTGAGCAGCTGCATCCAGCTCGCCGGGCGCCGCGCGGCGGCGCCGATCCTGTAGGCGAGCTCGGTGGCCGGGGTCATCTCGGCGGGATCATCGTCGGGTGGGCGTAGTCTTCCGGCTCGAATGCGGCCCGGAATCGCCATCTTTGCACTCGTGGCGGCTGCTGTCGGCGCCGCCCTGGCGATCGTCGCGACCGACGGCGAGGGCGAGGACGTCCAGCCCGGCACACCTCCGGGCGAGCCGAGCGTAGAGGTGATCTCGCCCCGCAACGGCGCCCGCCAGGACAGCCGCGCCGTGGTCGTCAAGGTCGAGGTGCGCGACTTCAGGCTCTCCCCCCGCCACTTCGGCGGCGAACCGCAGCTCGGCGAGGGCCACCTCCGCTTCTCGCTCAACCGCGTCCCCGACTGCGTCGACCCGGTCAAACTGGAGCGCGCGGAGGAGAGCCCGGTCGGCCGGGGACGGCTCGTCGGCGCCTCGTTCGACTTCCCCCGCTACTCGGGACCCAACGGGAAGCTCGCCGAGCGCATCGGCTCAACCGGCAGCTACTCGCCCGCCACCCGTCCGGAGATCTACTACCGGGAACTCCCAGCCGGCTTCTACCGCCTCGTGATCACCCTGGCGCAGAACAACGGCGCGACGACCCCCTACCACGCCGTGACGAACTTCCAGATCCTGCCGCCACCGGGCCGGGGAGGCCATCCATGCAAGGGCGGCAAGGTGAGCAGCGCGAAGGCCGCCGTCTTCGACTAGGCCCAGGGGCCCGCTCAGCGGACGCGCGGCGGGACGTCGAGGTACTCGATCACGCCCGAGAAGGCGAAGCCGGGCGCCGGCCCGCCCTGCAGCGCATACACGCGCCGGCCGAGGGCGGCGCCGCCCAGCCCGTGCCGCGGCGTGCGCATGTCCGGCAGGCGCCGCCAGCGGCGCGCGGAGGGGTCGAACAGCTCGACCGGCGCGATCGTCGTGCCGCCCGCGGTCAGCTCCTCTCCGCCGAAGACCACCGGCCTGCCCTCGACAGCGGCCGCCGCGATGCCGCTCCGGGAGACGCGAAGCGGCGGCAGCCGCTCCCAGCGCCCCCGGCGCGGGTCGTAGCGCTCCGCCACGGCCAGGTTGCGTCCGTCGAGCCGCCCGCCGATGACGTAGACGCCGTCCTGCGTCGCGACCGCCGCCAGGTGCTCTCGCGGCACGGCCATCGGCGGGCCCGGTCGCCAGCGGCCGGTGGCCACGTCGTAGATCTCGAGCCCGTCGACCGGCGCCCCGCCGGCGACGCCGCCGACCGCGTAGAGCTCGCCGCGCAGCGCCGCAATACCGGCCGCCGCGCGCGGATGCGGCGAGCGAGTCAGCAGCGACCAGCGCGCGCGGCGCGGGTCGTAGCGCTGCAGCGCACCCGTCACGCGCCCGAAGCTGGAGTCGGTATAGCCGCCGTAGACGTAGAGGAAGCCGCGATGAGCGACGACTGCGGGGTGGTTGACCGCAACCGGCATGTCCGGCAGCCGCCGCCAGCGGTCGCGCTCGACGTCGTACCGCTCGACCGCCGCGGTCGTCTTCGACGGCGCCACGAACCCCCCGACGACGTAGATCGAGCGCCCGATCCGCGCCGCGCCCACCTCGGTGCGCTCGAGCGAGGCACTCCGCAGCGGCCGCCAGGCGCCCATCGCCGACGCACTGGGCGCCCCCGCTTCTGGCGTCGCCTCATCCCCGCCACCGCAGCCCACCGCGCTCGCCGCAGGCAGCGTGGCGAGGAAGACGACCGAGACGATCAGGAAGACGCTGCGAATGCTCATCTGCCGTCCGTCCGTCTAGGTGCCGTGCCTGCTGATGTCACGTTAACTCAAAATCCCTTGATCAATCTTTCCGTGGCCGATATGGGTCGGCTGTCCCGATCCGGGACTCGCCGCTCTCTCCAAGTGTGGCGCGATTCCATTCGAGAGGAAGAAAAGATGATTCGCAACCTGAAAACCCTTGGCCTCGCGCTGGTCGCCGTGCTCGCGCTCGGTGCGCTTGTCGCCTCGTCCGCATCTGCCGTCGGCAAATTCACATCGCCGGTCGGCTATCCGCAGCACGTGGTGGGAGAAGACATCGGGGCGGGAGACATATTCACAGCCGGCGCCGAAATGCAAGTTGCCTGCTCCGGCGAGACGTATACAGCGACGCTCAACGCATCCACCTCGGCGTTGACGGTCACGCCGACGTTCAAAGACTGCACAACACCGGGAGGCGAATTCACAATTCTGATGAACAGTTGTCAGTTTGAACTGACAGTTACCGAAACAGTCACGGCCGACCACGACAAAGGCCAGATGCACGTCCGCTGCCCGACTGGGTTGATCATGGAAACACACCAATTTGCCGGCCCACAGCAGCACGCGTCAAACATGTCCAACTGCAAGATCACAACAGGTCCGCAGACCGGCACTGGCTCCCTGCACTACACAAGCGAAACAGGGAGCAAAGACCTTCAGGTTCACGGGCAAATCGAATTGAGCGGCCAGTTCCACGGTGCATGCTCATTCGGATTCACAATCAACACCAATTTCACTTTCCACCTCAGCCTCACACTCAAAGCCACGAGCGGCGCGGCGATCCACGTCGGCTGAAGACCCGTAGTGGCGCGGGGCCAAAGCTGGCCTCGCGTCCCAATACTTCACTTTGTATAGTGGCTCCATGCAGACCTTTCGGCGCCTGCTGAGGTTCCTGCGGCCCTATCGCCCTCAGCTATGGGGCTCGCTCGTCTTTGCGTGGGCGGCGATGGGGATGACGGTGCTGATCCCGTGGCTGATCGGGCGAGCCGTCAACGCGATCGAGGCGGGCGAGCGGCCCGACCTGCTGCCACTCGCCGTGGCGGTCGTCGTCGCGGGAATCCTGCGACTGGGACTGACGATGGTCCGGCGGGTCGTCGCCGGCCGGGTCTCGCTGGCGGTCGAGTTCGACCTCCGCGAGCGCTTCTACGCGCACCTGCAGCGGCTCGAGCTGGGGTTCTTCGACAGCCAGCAGACCGGGCAGCTGATGTCGCGTGCGACGGTCGATTTGCAGTCGATTCGCTTCTTCCTCGGCTACGGCCTGATCTTCATCACCCAGAACCTGCTGACGATCACGCTCGCCGGCGCGGTGATGTTCGCGATCGAGCCGTGGCTGGCGCTGCTCGCGCTGGCCCCCGCCCCGCTCGTCGTCTACACCGCCTCCCGCTACAACCGCCTCTCGCGGCCGGCCGTCCAGGAGGTGCAGCAGCGTCTTGCCGAGCTGACCGCCGAGGCGGAGGAGAGCGTCTCCGGCGTGCGCATCGTCAAGGCCTTCGCCCGTGAGGAGCACCAGCTGCGCCGCTTCCGGCACGCGGTCGGCCGGGTCTTCGACCAGAGCATCTACTCGACCCGCCTGCAGGCGTTCTTCTCGCCGCTGCTCGGCCTCCTGCCCCAGCTCGGGATCGCGCTGGCGCTGCTGATCGGCGGGCGCCAGGTGATCGCCGGCGACCTCAGCCTCGGCGACTTCACCGCCTTCTACACCTACCTGGCGATGCTGGCGGCGCCGATGCGGATGCTCGGCATGGCGATGGGCATGGCGCAGCGGGCGATCGCCTCGGGGAACCGGCTGTTCGAAATCCTCGACCGCGAGCCGCAGATCGAGAGCCCGGCCGGAGCCCCGCCCCTGCCCCCCGGCGGCGGCCGGGTCGAGCTGCGCGGCGTGACCCTGCGCTACGACGGCGCCGGCCCCGCCCTGAGCGAGGTCGACCTCGCGGTCGATCCGGGGCGCACGGTCGCCCTAGTCGGGCCGTCCGGCTCCGGGAAGACGAGCCTCGCGGCGCTGATCGGGCGGCTCTACGACCCGAGCGAGGGGGCGGTCCTGATCGACGGCGCCGACGTTCGCGGGGTCGACCTCGCCTCGCTGCGCTCGCAGGTCGCGTTCGTAGGCGACGAGAGCTTCCTGTTCAGCGCCAGCGTCGCCGAGAACATCGCCTACGCCGAACCCGCGGCCGATCGCGAGGCGATCGAAGCGGCTGCGCGCCGGGCGCAGGCGGACGGGTTCATCCGCGAGCTGCCCGACGGCTACGAGACGCCGGTCGGCCAGCGCGGCTGGACGCTCTCGGGCGGCCAGCGGCAGCGGATCGCGATCGCGCGGGCGCTGCTCGCCGACCCGCGGGTCCTGATCCTCGACGACGCCACCTCCTCGGTCGACGCGCGGACCGAGGCAGCGATCAAGGCCGGCCTGCGCGAGGCGATGGCCGGCCGCACGACCTTCATCGTCGCGCACCGCCTCTCGACGATCTCGCTGGCCGACGAGGTGGTTGTGATGGACGCGGGCCGGATAGTCGACCGCGGCTCCCACGAGGAGCTGCTCGAGGGCTGCGGGTTCTACCGGGAGATCGCCGAGCACGGCCTCGCCGACTCGGTCTTCCTGCAGCGCGACCTCGAGCAGCGCGAGGAGCTGGCCAGGCTGTGAGTCGGCTCCGCGACGTCTGGCTGCTCTTCTCCTCGCTCTGGCGGATCCTCCGCGGCCAGGACCAGCGCGGCCGCAAGCTGCGCTGGATGGCCGGCCTGCTGAGGCCCTACCGCGGGCGCGTCGCGCTGACCGTCGTCGCGATCCTGGCCGCGACCGGGGCCGGCCTCGCCCCTCCCTACCTCGCCGGTCAGGCGATCGACGCGGGCATCCTCCCGGGCGACACGACCGCCCTGACCTGGATCGTCGTCGCCTTCGTCGGCGTCGCCGTCGTCTACGCCGCCGCCACCTTCGCGCAGACCTACCTGGTCGGCTGGGTGGGCACCCGCGCCCTCCAGGACCTGCGCGAGCGCGTCTTCTCGCACCTGCAGACGATGTCGATCGGCTTCTTCACCCGGCGCAGCCCCGGCGTGCTGATCAGCCGCATGACCAACGACATCGAGGCGCTCAACCAGCTCGTCACCAGCGGTGTGGTGACCCTCCTCTCGAGCAGCCTGACGCTGGTCGGGGTGGTCGTGATCCTGCTCCTCCTCGATCTCCAGCTCGCCCTCGTCACCTTCCTCACCTTCCCGCTCCTCGCTGTGGCCAGCGTCGTCTTCCGGGTCGTCTCACACGGCGCCTACCGGGCGACCCGCGAGCGGATCGCCGCGGTCACCGCCTACCTGCAGGAGACCCTGAGCGGGGTCCGGGTCGTGCGCAGCTTTGGCCAGGAGCCCCGCCACCGGGCGGCGATGACCGAGCTGAACGAGGCCAACCGCGAGGCGAACATGAAGACGGTCTACCTCAACGCCTCCTACTTCCCCGCGGTCGAGCTGCTCTCCGCCGTCGCGACCGCGGCGATCATCCTCTACGGCGGCGCGCAGGCGATCGACGGCGCGATCCAGATCGGCGTGATCGTCGCCTTCATCGGATACCTGCAGGTCTTCTTCGACCCGATCCAGCAGCTCTCGCAGCTGTACACCACCTACCAGCAGGGGATGGCGGCGCTCGACAAGGTCTTCGACCTGCTCGACACCGAGCCCGACATGGTCGACGCACCGGGGGCCGTCGACCCGGGCGAGCTGCGCGGCGAGATCGAGATGGACGGCGTCTGGTTCTCCTACGGGGGCGACCCCACGGCCGACGCGGGAAGCTCGGAGAGCGAGGCCTCCGACTGGGCGCTGCAGGCGATCGACCTCCACGTGCCGCCGGGCCAGACGCTCGCGCTGGTCGGCGCCACCGGGGCCGGCAAGTCGACGCTGGCGAAGCTGGTTGCGCGCTTCTACGACCCACAGCGCGGTCGCGTCCTGGTCGACGGCCACGACCTGCGCGAGCTGCGCCAGCAGGGCCTGCGACGGCAGCTCGGCATCGTCCCGCAGGAGGGCTTCCTCTTCTCGGGCAGCATCCGCGAGAACATCGCCTTCGGCCGACCCGAGGCGACCCTGGAGGAGATCGAGGCGGCCGCGGCCGCGGTCGGGGCGACGGCGTTCGTCGAAGCGCTGCCGGAGGGAATCGAGACCGAAGTCGGCGAGCGCGGGGTCCAGCTCTCCGCCGGACAGAGGCAGCTGGTCGCCTTCGCGCGGGCCCTCCTCGCCGAGCCGCGGATCCTGATCCTCGACGAGGCGACCTCGAACGTCGACGTGCGAACGGAGCGGACGATCGAGCGCGGCCTGGAGCGCCTCCTGGCCGGGCGCACCGCGATCGTCATCGCCCACCGCCTCTCGACTATCCGCCGCGCCGGCAAGATCGTCGTCCTCGAGGGAGGCCGCATCGCCGAGGCCGGCACCCACGACGAGCTGATCGATGCGAACGGCCCCTACGCCCGCCTCTACGGTGCGTGGCGCGACTCCTCGGCGGCCTGAGCGGACTCCTCGGCGGCCTGAGCGCTCAGCCGGGGCCTACGCCGCCGGACGACCCGCCGCCGCCGGCTTCGCCGCCGCCTTCGGTCCCGCCGCCGGCTTCGGCGCCGCCGCCTTCGTCTGAGCCGGCGCCGCCGGTTTCGGGCGCGACTTCTTCTTCGACTTCCGGCGCCACTTCCGCTTCTTCTTCTTCGACGCCTTCTTCAAGCGATTCGGCTTCTTCGGATTCGACCGGGGCGTCGGGCGAGCCGGACGCGGGAGCGCTCGGACCCTCGCCGCACTGCTCGAAGCCGTAGGCCGTCGCGGCCGACTGGAAGGCAGAGAGCGCCGAGGAGGCTTCGGCTTCGGCCGCCGCGAGGCCTTCTTCTTCGCCTCGCTCGGCGGCGAGGTCCACGTCGCTCTCGGCCTGAGCGAGCTCTTCGCCGGCCGCGACGAACTCGCTGTAGCCGGCGGTGTCGTCGCTGGGTTTGCCGAGATCCTTCAGCCGCTCGACCATGCCTCCGTACAGCTCGGCGGCCTGCGCGGCACCGCCATCCGCTTCGGTCGCGGCAAGCGTGCCCACCGCAGCGTTGACCTCGGCGCAGATCGCATCCCCCTGCGCGATCAGCTCCTCCTTGGAGAGCGCAGCGGGTTCTTCGATCGGGGGCGGTGCCGAGGCCTCGGTCGTATCCCCGTCGTCCCCGCCCCCGCAGCCGGCGATCGCCAGGGCGCTGAGCGCGACCGCCCCTACGTGGAATGACAGCCTTCTCATCGGGGGCGAAGCTAGCAAAGGCCCTAGACACGCTCGGGTGGCGCCTTGCAGGGAGAACCGCCGCCATCGTGCCCGGGACGGTCCTTCGAACTGCGCCCCAGGGACTCGAACCCCGAAATCCAGCTCCAGAGGCTGGCGTGTTGCCAATTACACCAGGGCGCAACGACTGACTGAAGGGGAGGATATCCGCTGGCCGCGTCTTGGCCGCTAGACGATTGCGGCAAGAGCGGATTCGGTGTCCGCAATCTGCTGCTTCGCCCCGGAGACGTCGACGCCGTCGGCGAGCATCCGCCGTGCCTCGGCGAGGTCTTCGGAGCGGCCGACGCTGAGGGCGCCCGCGACGCGACCGCCCTTGAGGTACCAGACCGAGAACTCGGCCGAGTCGGGGTCGCCGCGCCAGACCTCCTCGTCCCACTCATAGGCGGGGCCGACGTACTCGAGGCTCGCCCAGTCGGCCAAGTCGCTGAAGAAGTACGGGACGACGTCGTAGTCGCGCGCCTCGCCGACCATGTTGCGCGCCGCGTGCAGGCCCTGCTGCATCGCCACGTCCCAGTGCTCGACCCGCAGCCGCCTCCCGTGCACGACGCTGTCGTAGGAGCAGCAGTCGCCGGCCGCGTAGATGCCCTCGGCCGAGGTCCGCAGGGTCGAGTCGCAGACGATGCCGTTGTCGACCTCCAGCCCAGCGCGCTCCGCGAGCATCGTGTCCGCCCGCACCCCGGCGCCAACCACGACCGCGTCGCACTCGATCGCCCGACCGCTCTTGGTCAGCACCGCCCTGACCCGCCCGTCGCCCTCGAACGCCTCGAGCTCCTCGCCGCCGTGGACCGCGACGCCGCGCTCTTCCAGCCTCTCCTGGAACCAGCGCCCCGCGTTCTCACCGAAGGTCCGCGAGAGCGCCACCTCCTCGATCATCACGATCGTGCACCTGACGCCCTTCGCCGCCAGCGAGGCGGCGACCTCGGTGCCGATGTAGCTGCCGCCGATAAGGACGACGTGCTCGGCCGCCTCGGCCTCTGCCCGGATCGCGTCGGAGTTGCCGAAGGCACGCAGGTAGTGGACGCCCTCGTTGCCCGCACCCTCGACGCGGAGGATGTTGACCATCGCGCCGGTGGCGAGCAGGGCCCTGCCGAAGGCGACCTCCTCGCCGCCCTGCAGCTTCGCCGTCCGCGCCGCGGGGTCGAGCGACATGACGTTGGTCCCGGCCCGCAGCTCGACGCCGTTCTCCTCGTACCAGCCGGCCGGGTTGACGTACGCGTCCGCGCGCTCGGCCTCGCCGCGCAGGTAGTCCTTCGAGAGCGGCGGGCGTTCGTAGGGCGGCTCCGGCTCCCGGCCGACCAGCAGGATCGAGCCCCCGGCGCCTTGGCGGCGCAGCTCCGCGGCGCAGTGGGCGGACGCCATGCCCCCGCCGACCAGCAGGAAGTCGACCTCGCGGTCGGGCACCGCTCAGCCCGCCCCGTTGCCCCCGGCGGCCGGCCCGAACAGCTCCTTCAGGTCCTCCTCGCGGCCGGGGTCGAGCACGGCGAGCACCTCGTCGCCGGCTTGCAGGACGGTGTCGGGCCCGGGCACGAAGCCCTTCCCTTCGCGCAGCACCGAGATCAGCAGGCTGCCGTCGGGCATCGCCAGGTCGCCGACGCGCGCGCCGGTCACCCGGGAGTCCTTGCCGAGCAGCATCTCGATGATCTCCAGCTGCTCCTCCTGGAGGTCGAGCAGGTGGACGAGCCCGTACTCGGGCACCTCGTGCTCGAGCAGGCGCAGGATCAGGTCGGTCGCCGAGACCGACGGTTTGATGCCGAGCAGGTCGAAGTGGGGGCGGTTGCGCGGGTTGTTGACCCGGGCGATGATCCGCTCGACGTCGTACTTCTCGCGGGCGACCTGGCAGATCAGCATGTTGTCCTCGTCGTCGCCGGTCACCGCGATCACCATCTCGGCGCGCTGGATGCCGGCGCGCTCGAGCACCCACAGCTCCGAGGCGTCGCCGTAGACGATGTTGTGCTCGAGCTCCTGCTCGACGGTCAGGTAGCGCCGCCGGTTGCTCTCGATCACCGTCACCTCGTGGTTCTTTTCGAGCAGCTCGCGGGCGAGGTTCCAGCCCACCTTCCCCGCTCCGACGATGATGATGTACACGCGCCGGCCCCGCCCTACACCGCTTCGATCGACTCGCCGGGCTTGGCCGCCCCGCGCGGGGCGCCCTCCCGGACGGCGGTCTCGAGCATGTCGATGGCGACCCGGGTCGGGCAGACGGTGTGCAGCCCCTGCTGCCGGTACCACTCGGCGCGCAGCGGATCGAGGATGCGGGCGATCACGGTCGGCACGTCGTAGCGGCGCTGGGCGATCTGCGAGATGACGATGTTCGTGTTGTCGCCGTTGGTCGAGGCGATGAAGGCGTCCGCCCGCTCGATCCCCGCGGCCTGCAGCGCATCGGTCTCCAGCCCGGTGCCGACGGTGAAGCGGCCCCCGAGGTCCTCCCAGCCCTTGTCGAGGCCGACCTCGAGCCGCGTGTGCGACTCGGGGTCCTCGTCGAGGCAGGAGACTTCGTGGCCCTCGCGCAGCATCGTGCGGGCAACCGAGGAGCCGACGCGGCCGCAGCCGACGATCAGGATGAACATAGGCCGGATACTAGCCGCGCCCGCCGTGGGGTCACGATTCCGGAGGGGCGGTCAGGAGGACTTGGCAGGGCGCCTTCTTCAGCACGTACTCGGTCGCCGCGCCGATCTCGGCCGGCTTCGCGGCGCCGATCCCGCCCAGGGTCGCGCCGCCGCGGATCTTCGTCGGCGGCTCGCCGCCGATCACGATCGCCTCGGCCTCGCTCAGCCTCGCCGCCTCGACGATGCCGGCCCCCACGTCGCGTGCCCGGATCGTCTCGGTGCTGACCGCCACGTCCTCGTACTCCTCGGCGACCTCGCGGGCGCGCCGGAGGGTTCGCTGCGCCTCCTCCTCCCGCCCGGCCGGCAGCTCGGCGTCCAGCGGCAGGGTCAGCGGCACCTCGACCACGTGGATCAGCGCCAGGCGGGCGCCGTCCAGCTCGGCGTCGCTCTCCTCGCGCTCGGCGGAGGCCAGCCGGCCGGCCGTGGCGACGATGTCGTCGTCGAGCTTGGTCCCGAAGACCGGCACGAGGATGCTGCGGTATGCGAGATCGGGGACCTGCTTGGTCAGCGCCCGCTCGGTGACCGAGACGCGGCGGGTCAGCGAGGTCCCCTCGACCCCCTTGCGGTAGATGACGTAGAAGGCGAGGCCGAACAGCATCCAGCCGCCGCCGACCCAGCGCGCCGTCTCGTGGAAGGCGAGCACGCTGAGGAAGGCGAGGCCGGTCAGGACGGCGGCGAACAGGGCCGGCACGGGCAGGCGGGCGCCGCGCCACTCCACGTCCCAGGGCACCCGGAACGGGCGGCGCCGATCGGGGTCGCGCACGCGCAGGCGCAGGATCGAGACGTGGGCGATCGTGATCGCAAGGGTCGCGCCGAAGGCGTAGATGCCGGCCAGGAGCTTCACGTCGGCTGGCAGCGCGAGGCCGATCGCGATCATCCCCGAGATCACGATCGCGACGTGCGGGGTCGCGTGCCGGGCGTTCAGCTTGCCGAGCCAGCTCGGGATCTGGCGATTGATCGCCAGCGTGTAGATGTGACGTGAGACGCCGAGCATCGACGTGGTCGTCGCCCAGAAGAGGATCGGCGCGGCGACGAGCGCGACGATCCAGCGCATCGCGTCCGACAGCCAGCCGGGCTCGTAGGCCGAGACGACGCCGAGCAGCGGCGCCTCGACGAACTCCCCTCCCAGCGCCGTCTGCGGACCCTCGGGTCCGGCGATAACGGGCACGGCCATCAGCGCGATCGCCGCCATCCCTGCGTAGGCGAGCGGCACCGCCACGGCGCCGATCGAGACGATCCGCCGCAGGTCGCGGCGACGCACGTCGATGTCGGGCGCGAGGTCGGAAGCGGCCTCGATGCCGGCGTAGGCGAGCATCGCCACGACGCCCGCGTAGGCGGCGTCGGTGAGGCTCGGATCGGTGAACAGGTGGAGCTCGGCCGTCAGGCGCTCGGGATGGAAGACGGCGAGCGCGCCGACGGCGATCACCGCGAGCTGCAGGGCGATGTCGGCGAGGACCAGGACGACCAGCCAGGCCTGACGGCCGCGCCCCGTGACGTTGAGGACGTTGAGCACGCAGGCGGCGACGATCACGGCGACCGCCACCCCGATCTCCCAGCCCGGCCGCGAGAGGCCCGAGGCGACGGGCTGCAGGTAGTGCGGCACCGAGATCGCCGCCAGCGCGGCGACGATCAGGTAGTCGATCAGGATCGCCCAGCCGGCGATGAAGGCGACCAGCTCGTTGAAGGCGTGGCGGGCGAAGCTCGAGGAGCCGCCGCGTTCGCGGAACATCGCCCCGCCCTCGACGTAGCTGAGCGTCGCCAGGACGAAGAGCAGCCCGGCGGCAAGGAAGATCAGCGGCGTCAGCCCGAGGCCGCGGTCGGCGACGACCCCCAGCGAGAAGTAGATCGAGAAGCCGACCGCCGAGTAGACGGCGACGAAGAGGCCGGGGACGCCCAGGCCGCGCTCCAGGAGGGGCTCCAGCCTGGAGCGGGGTGGCCCCCCCTCGCGCCTGTTCACGAAGGTTTCCGGCCGCGGGTCCTGTCTCGGCGGCCCTCCCCCATGTGCTCGGACGCCTTTGGCGCCCTCCGCCATGGGGGACCCCCGCCGCCGAGCCACCCGCGGAGGAGACCGACCGAGAGAAAGGCGAATCCCAGCACCGCGCCCAAGGACAGTGGACCGCCGCCGTTCGCAAAGGTGCTGACGAGGATCGCCAGGCCCAAGCCGATGAAGATGAGGGAGAAGACCTGGATGGAGCCGCGGTAGAACCGCTCGGGGGAGGCCATCGGGGCGATTCTAGGTCAGCGCCGGAGCGGTGTCGGCGGCCGGGTGCGCCCTGCGGTCGGAGACGACGATGACGCGGCAGGGACGCTCGCCGAGCACCGTCTGCAGGGTCTTGTCGTAGAGCGGCGTGCCGCCCCGGTAGCGCATGCCGACAACCACCGCCGCGGCATTGATCAGCCGTGCCTCGTCGGCGATCGAGTAGCCGGCCTGGCCGGGCCGGACCCGCTCGACGTGCCCCGTCACCCGCTGCCCGCCGATCAGCTTCGCCTGCTCGACCTTGCTCTGCGCCTCGCCTTCTCCCTCGCGCAGCTCGGCGTCCAGGGGCAGGTTGGTCGGCACGGTGAGCATCGAGTGGACGTGGATGCCGCGGCGCCGTTTCGAGGCCAGCTTGACGGCGGTGGCGACCATCTCCTCGGAGAACGGCTCGCCATCGTCGAAGGCGACCATCACGCTGCGGTACTCGATCTCCTCGACGCCGAGCGGCTCGGGCGTCACCACCTTGACCGTCTCCGTCAGGGGCAGCCGCTGGCTGCGACGGAAGAGGACGTAGACCACGATGCCGATCGCCATCCAGCCGAGCCCGACCGCGAGCGTGCGCGGGTTGAGCGCCATCACGACGATCCACGCCGCGAAGGTGCCGAGGCCGCCCAGTACGGCGGTTAGCGGCACCAGCGTGCCGAAGGCGCGGAAGTTGAGTGGTGGCTTCCAGGGCCGTTCGTCCTCCGAGTTGCGGCGCCGCAGCTGAATCACCGACACGTGGGCGATCGTGAACGAGAGCATCGCGCCGAACGAGTACATCGTCGCCAGGAAGTCGGTCCTGCCCGGCAGCAGGGTGATCGTCGCCGCAGCCGCGAAGACCAGAATCGCGACGTACGGGGTCCGGTAGCGGCGGTGGACCTGGCGCAGGCCCTCGGGAAGCTGGCGGTACTGGCCCATCGAGTAGGTGAGCCGCGAGACGCCGATCAGCCCGGCGTTGGTCGCGATCAGCAGGATGACCGCGGCGAGGATCCCCACGTAGATGCGCAGGCCTTCGGTCAGCGCCTCACCGACGCCGAGGTTCTCGACGATGCCGAGGATCGGGTCGCCGGCGAACTCGCTGCCGAGCGCCGTCGTGAAGCCGCCGTCCGCCTCCTGGGTGACCGGCATCGCGGACAGCGCGACCAGCGGGATCAGCACGTACAGCGCCAGCACTGCGACCACAGTGAGGCCGACGCTGCGCGGAATCGTCCGGGCGGCGTCGCGGGCCTCCTCGGCCATGTTGGAGATCGTCTCGATCCCGGTGTAGGCGATCATCCCGACCGCGATTCCCAGCGCGAAGTCGCTCCAGGTCGGCGCGACACCGAGGTCGACGTTGTCGATCAGTATCTCCGGGCTGAATACCAGGACCAGCCCGATCCCGACCAGGACCACCTGGGTGGCGAGGTCGGCCATCGCGAGAACCAGGTTGAGCCGGGCCGACTCCTGCGAGCCGCGGATGTTGAGCAGCGCGAGCGCTCCGATCACCGCCGCGCCGGCGATGATGTCACCGGGTCCGTGCCCGAGCGGCTCCCAGAAGACAGCCAGGTAATGGGGCACGAAGTAGGCCGAGATCGCGACCGTGATCACGTAGTTGAGCATCTGCCCCCAGGCCGCTACGAAGCTGACCAGCTCGTTGAAGGCGTGGCGGGCGAAGCTCGCCGAGCCGCCCGCCTCCGGATACATCACCGTCGCCTCCGCGTAGGTGGCCGCGGTCGCGGCGAAGATCAGCCCGGAGATCACGAAGGCGATCGGCGTGAGGCCGAGGGCGAAGGCGGCGGTGACCCCCAGCGCGTAGTAGATCGAGGAGCCGACGTTGCCGTAGGCGGCGGAGAACAGCGCGCCGACGCCGTGGACCCGGCTCAGCGATTCGTCTCTGGGTATCCGCCGGGCCACCTACCCGACCCTTCTCGAGGCGTGCATCTCTAGCCTGAATATAGGGACGGAGCCGGTGCCCGCTGCACGTGCGAGCGCGTCAGCCCGGCGGGCGAGGCGCAGCCGCAGAGGCAGAGCGCAAGCTCGAGCTCGCGCCGCAGCAGTTCGAGCACCCGGCGCGCCCCGGCTTCGCCGCCGACGGCCAGTCCCCAGAGGGCCGGGCGGCCGACCAGGACGGCGTCGGCCCCGAGCGCCAGGGCGATCGCCGCGTCCACCCCGCGGCGGATGCCGCCGTCGACCAGCACGGCGGCGCGGCCTTCGACCGCGTCGACGACCTCGGGCAGCGCGTCGCCGGTGGCCGGCACCCGGTCGAGCTGGCGGCCGCCGTGGTTGGAGACGACCACGCCGGCCGCGCCGTGCTCGACGGCGAGCAGCGCGTCCTCCGCGGTGAGGATCCCCTTGACCAGGACCGGCACCTCGCACTCCGAGGCGAAGTCCTCCAGATAGGACCAGCTCAGCGCCGGTTCCATCAGCCCGAACGTCTCCTCGATCGTCACCGCCCGCCCCGAGCCCAGGGCGGCTTCGACGCTCGCCACGCCGAGCCCCTCGGGGATCCGAAAGCCCGTCCGCAGGTCGCGCTCGCGGTTGCCGCCCCGGGGCGCGTCGACCGTGACGACGATCGCCTCGAAGCCGGCCTCGACCGCCTCCTCCATCAGTGCGCGGGTGACGGCCTCGTCCTTGAAGCAGTAGAGCTGGAACCAGCGCCGTCCCTCCGGCGCACCGACCGCCACGTCGCGCGGCCGGCTCGTCGCCAGGGTCGAGAGGCACATCACCGTGCCGCCCGCCGCGGCCGCCCGCGCCATCGCCACCTCGCCCGCCGGATCGACCAGCCGCTGGTAGGCGACCGGCGCGACGAGCAGCGGCATCGAGACCTCACGCTCCAGTAGCTCCGTCTCCGTCCCCCACTCGCCCAGGCCCGCCAGCATCCGCGGCCGCAACCGCCACCGCCCCCAAGCCGCCACGTTCTCCCGCAGCGTCACCTCGTCCCCCGCCCCGCCGGCGAAGTACCCCAGCACCCCAGGCTCCAGCTTCTCCGCAGCAGCCCGCTCGAAGTCGGCGACGTTGATCAGGTTCTCCATCACAGCCGCGCGGACCCTAGACGAGTGTCGGGGGGAGAGAGTCGCCCGCTGCGCCCTTTGGTCCTAGTGGTCTTCAAGCCGAGGCAAACGTGCAGGCAGCGCGAGGATCGTTCGCTTCGTCTGGACGGTCCACGCAGTCGATCGGCTCAAACAACGCAATCTCCTCGCGCATGACGTGTCGCGGGTTGTTCACGAACGACATCGACACCGAGCAATCAATCGGGGGCGCGCTCAGTGGCGGGTTTGCGGCACGCGATGGCCGTCGCTTCGTTGTCATCTACGACCATCCGCACGGTCGAGACACGTGTGCGGTCCGAATCGTGAGTGTATGGCCGCTCTAACCAGACAAGACGATGCGCGCTACCCTCGGCTGGCCATGAGCGCCCACTACGACCGAGAAGTGGATATCGCCGAAATTGCCTTCGAGTCAGGCGCAGCCGTCAGCGAAGAGCTCGACTGGGGCCTGATCGACCGCGATCCTGACGACGGTCACTTGATGGGCTTCGTGGTCTGGGACGCAAGCCGTCGCCTACCACCCGAGCTGGTCTCGGCCTTACCTCCGGCTGGCCGCTCAACAATGCCGCGTCGCTGAAGGGAGGGGCACCCTGCCCCTCCCTTCCCGCTTCGAGCTGCTGGTCCTCAGAAGTGGACGATCGGGATGATCAGGATGGCGACGATGTTGGCCACCTTGATCATCGGGTTGATCGCCGGGCCGGCCGTGTCCTTGTAGGGATCGCCGACGGTGTCGCCGGTCACCGAGGCGGCGTGGGCCTCTGAGCCCTTGCCGCCGTGGGCGCCGTCCTCGATCAACTTCTTCGCGTTGTCCCAGGCGCCGCCGCCGGCGGTCATCGAGATCGCCGCGAAGAGACCGACGACGATGACGCCGATCAGCAGGCCGCCGAGCGCGTCGACGCTGAGCAGGCCGACGATGACCGGGATCACGATCGGGATCAGCGAGGGAAGGATCATCTCCTTCTGCGCCGCGGCGGTGACGATCGCCACCGTTTTGCCGTACTCGGGCTTTTCCGTCCCCTCCATGATCCCGGGGTGGTCGCGGAACTGCTGGCGAACCTGTTCCACAACCTGGCCGCCGGTACGCCCGACCGCCTCGATCGCGAAGGCCGAGAACAGGTAGACCATCATCCCGCCGACGATCAGCCCGATCAGCACCTCCGGACTCGAGAGGTTGAAGAGGCCGTTGAGGTCGAACCCGGCCGGCGCCTCCGCTTCGAGCTCGAACTTGAACGCCGCGAACAGCACCAGCGCCGCCAGGGCGGCGGAGCCGATCGCGTAGCCCTTGGTCACTGCCTTGGTCGTGTTGCCGACCGCGTCGAGCGGGTCGGTCACGTTGCGCACGGACTCGGGCAGGTCGGCCATCTCGGCGATGCCGCCCGCGTTGTCGGTGATCGGCCCGAAGGCGTCGAGGGCGACGATCAGCCCGCAGAGCGAGAGCTGCGCCATCACCGCGACGCCGATCCCGTAGATGCCCGCCAGCTCGTTGGCGGCGAGGATCGCCAGCGCGAGGACGAGCGCCGGCGCGGCGGTCGACTGGAAGCCCTGCGCCAGCCCTTGGATGATGTTCGTCGCGTGGCCGGTCTCCGATGCCTTCGCCGTCGTCTTGACCGGGCGGAAGCGGGTCGAGGTGTAGTAGTCGGTGATCACGAACAGCAGCGCCGTCACGGCGACGCCGATCACCGCGCAGAGCCAGAGGTCGGTGGTGCTCACCGCGGCGGCGCCGACGTCGAGCCCATAGGCGACCGCGTCGCTCATCAGCCACTCCGTGATCGGGTAGAAGGCGGCGATCGAGAGGACCCCGGAGACGATCATCCCGGTGTACAGCGCGCCCTCGACGCGATCGGTTTTCGTGCGCACCGACAGCGCCCCGACGATCGAGGCGAGAATCGCGACGCCGCCGAGCACGAGCGGGTAGATCGCCACCTCGCGCAGGTAGTCGCCGCCGGCGCCGGTGAAGGTGAGCACGCCGAGCAGCATCACCGCGACCGACGTGACCGCATAGGTCTCGAACAGGTCGGCGGCCATGCCGGCGCAGTCGCCGACGTTGTCGCCGACGTTGTCCGCGATCACAGCCGGGTTGCGCGGGTCGTCCTCGGGGATGCCGGCCTCGACCTTGCCGACCAGGTCGGCGCCGACGTCGGCGGCCTTGGTGAAGATGCCGCCGCCGAGCCGGGCGAAGACGGAGATCAGCGAGCCGCCGAAGCCGAGCCCGACCAGGGCGTCGACCGCGTGCTCGTCGCTGGAGCCGGTGGCGACGAGGATGCCGTAGTAGCCGGCGACGCCGAGCAGCGCCAAGCCGACGACGAGCATGCCGGTGACCGAGCCGCCCTTGAAGGCGACGTCGAGAGCCGGCGGCACGCCGCCGCGAGCCGCCTCGGCGACGCGGGAGTTGGCCCGCACCGAGAGGTTCATGCCGATGAAGCCGGCGGCGCCGGAGAAGACGCCGCCGATGACGAAGCCGAGAGCCGTCTCCCAGTTCTGGAGGAACAGCAGCACGATCGCGATCGGCACGGCGACCGCCGCGATGATCGCGTACTGGCGGTTCAGGTAGGCGGTGGCGCCTTCCTGGACGGCGCCCGAGATTTCCTGCATGCGCTCGTTGCCTGGCGAGCGCTTCAGCAGGCTCTGGGTGATCAGAAGTCCATACAGAACTGCCGCCCCTGCGCATACGAGCGCGACGACGACTCCATAGTCGGTCAAGAAATCAGTCAAGTTCGGTTCCTCCGGCTGGATTTAGCGGCGCGGGAGTCTATATGTGGCCGCGGATACGGCGCTACGCCGCTTGTCTGGCGGCGGTGTAGGTGCGGCGCGTCTCGGCGACGGCGTCGCGGTAGACGTCCTCGATCGAGACGCCGGCATCGAGCGCCTCGCGAGCGCGCTGCGCACCGTTTCGCTCCGGCAGCCGCGCCTCGATCCCGAGCTGGGAGCGCGCCGGCTCCGTCCACGCCATCAGCCCTTCGAGCGCGTCGCGGGCCTCGACCTCGGCGCCGCGCCGGAAGTCGATCAGCCTCCCACCCATCCCGTGTCGGATCGCCCGCCAGAGGTTCTCCTCGATCTCGCGGTCGCGCAGCGGCGCGCCGGCCCCGTCGTAGCGGCGCTCGTCGTAGTCGAGCGCGGTCTGGGCGATGCAGGCGGCGATCAGGCCGGCCAGGCCGAACGACTCGTCGCCGCGCGTCTGCGCGTCGCAGATCCGCACCTCGACCGTGCCGAACGCGTGGTGGGGCCGGACGCTCCACCAGAGCTGGGTCGACTCGACCACGGTCCCGGTCCGCTCCAGCAGCCCGACGAAGTCCGCGTACCCGTCCCAGTCGCCGAACGGGCTCGGCACCCCGCAGCGGGGGAAGGTGCGGGTGAATATCTCCGTGCGCACGGTGTGCAGGCCGGTGTCATGACGGTCGAGGAACGGCGAGTTGGCCGAGGCCGCCAGGAGCAGCGGCAGCAGCTCGCGCATCCAGTCGCAGACCGCGATCGCCCGGTCGGCGCCGCGGATGCCCATGTGGACGTGCAGGCTCCAGGTGTTGTTGCGCTGCGCGACCCAGCCGAGTTCGTGGCGGAGGCGGTTGTAGTGCGGGGTGTCGATGATCCGCTGGTCCAGGTAGTCGGCCCAGGGATGCGTCCCCATCGCCGCCAGGCCCAGTCCCATCCCTTCGACCAGGTCGAAGAGGCGGGTCCGCCGCTCGCGCTGCGCCTCGACCGCCGCGGCGAAACCCTCCGAGCGTCCCGAGCGGATCTCGATCTCCGAGGCGATCAGCTCGCCGGCCGCGGACTCCGCCAGCAGGTCGTCCCTCTGGCAAGCGGCGTAGACGTCCTCGAAGCGGTGCGCGAGCTCCAGGGTGCGCGGATCGAGGATCGCGAACTCCTCCTCGAGCCCGATCGTGAAGTCGGTCGAGGTCTCGAATCGCTCTCGGGCGAGGTCGAGGTCCAGTGCCACCGGGGTCAGGTCAGGTAGAAGTAGAGCGCGTAGAGCAGGTCGACGGCGGGGCTCGAGGTGTGCACGGTCACCTCGGGCGGCACCTGAAGGAGCTGCTCGGAGTAGTTGAAGATGATCTTCACCCCAGCCTCGACCAGCCGGTCGGCGACCGCCTGCGCGGCGGCGGCCGGGACCGCGAGAACGCCGACGACGATCTCCTGCTCGGAGACGACCGCCTCCAGCTCGCCGAAGTCGCGCACGCGCAGGCTGCCCACCTCTGTGCCGACCACCTCCGGATCGATGTCGAACATGGCGACGACTTGGAAGCCGTGGTCGGCGAAGATGTCGGAGCTGGCGATCGCCTGGCCGAGGTTGCCGGCGCCGAAGAGGGCGATGTTGTGCTGGCCCGAGGTGCGGAGGATCTTGCGGATCTCGGCGACAAGCGAGTCGACGTTGTAGCCGACCCCGCGCTTGCCGAACTTGCCGAAGCCGGAGAGGTCGCGGCGGATCTGGGTCGGGTTGATGTGCGTGTAGTCGGAGAGTTCCTGCGAGGAGATCGTGTCGCGGCCCATCTTGCGGGCCTGCGTGAGCACCTGCAGGTAGCGGGAGAGGCGCGCGGCGACGCCCAGCGAGAGGCGCTCGCCCTCGCCGATCAGCCCATCCGGCACCTCATGCTCCTCGACCGCCTGCTCGACCATGGGCCTCCACAGTATCGAGACGTGCTCTGAGGGCGGCCTGGTCGAGGACCAGCTCCGAGACCGGCTCGCCGTCGACCTCGACCACCGGGATGCGCTCGAGCATCAGCTTCAGCAGCCCGTCGTCGCTCTCGATGTCGACCTCGTGCAGCTCGAAGCGGTAGCCGTCGGCGTGCATCGCGACGATCGCCTCGATCGCCTGCTCGCAGAGGTGGCAGCCCGGGCGCGAGTAGACGACGACCTGGCTGAGCGGCCGCTCGCTCACGCTGCGAGCGGCGCCCGGCGGGTGGCGAACGCGTCGTAGGAGAGGTAGTCCGGGTACTCGATCCGCGGCGCGAAGCGGGCCGCCGAGGCGATCATCGCCGCGTTGTCGGTGCAGAGCTCGATCGGGACCAGCTTCAGCCGCACGCCTCGCTCGTCGCACAGCGCCGCGACGGCCTCTCGCAGGGGGCCGTTCGCAGCGACTCCTCCACCGAGGGCCACCGCCTCCCAGCCCCCCTTCTTCAAGGCGCGTTTCAGCTTCGCCGTCAGCTGCCCGACCGCCGCCGCCTGGAAGCTCGCCGCGAGGTCGGCGCGCCGCTCGGCGACGCCCCCCTCGCCGAGGTCGCGACAGAGGTAGACGAGCGCCGTCTTCAGGCCGCTGAAGCTGAAGTCGAGCCCGGGGTCGCGGCTCATCGCGATCGGCAGCTCGAACGCCTCGGGGTCGCCGCCCTCGGCGAGCCGCTGCACCGCCGGCCCGCCTGGGTAGCCGAGGCCGAGCAGCCGCGCCACCTTGTCGAACGCCTCCCCCGCCGCGTCGTCGAGGGTCTGGCCCAGCACCTCGTGCCCCTCGTGGTCGCGCACGCCCGCGAGCAGCGTGTGGCCGCCGCTCGCGATCAGGCAGAGGAAGGGCGGCTCGAGCGGATCGGGGGCGAGGAAGTTGGCGGCGACGTGACCCTGCAGGTGGTCGACGGGGATCAGCGGCAGCCGGCGCGGCGCGGCGAGGGCCTTGGCGCTGCTCAGCCCGACCAGGAGCGCCCCGATCAGCCCCGGGCCGGCGGTGACCGCGACGGCCTCTACCTCGCCCAGCGCCACGTCCGCCTCCCCCAGCGCGGCTTCGACCACGGGCGTCGTCAGCTCGAGGTGGTGGCGCGAGGCGACCTCCGGCACCACTCCCCCGAAGCGCTCGTGCGCGGCCGCCTGGGAGGAGATGACGTTGGAGAGGATCTGCGGCCCGTCGACTACGGCGGCGCAGGTGTCGTCGCAGGAGGTCTCGATCGCGAGGATCAAGTCCGCCTCAGTCCAGCCACATGATCAGGGCGTCCTCGTCGTTGTCCTGGTAGTAGCGAGGGCGGACACCGGCCGAGCGGAAGCCGATGCTCTCGTACATCGCGATCGCCTCCCTGTTCGAGACGCGGACCTCGAGCGTGAAGGGGAGATCTCCACCTCCCTCCTCGATCAACCGCGAGATCAGCCGGCTGGCGACGCCCCGTCGGCGCCGGTCGGGCGCCACGGCGACGTTCATCAGGTGCCAGACACGGTCGTAGCGCGAGCAGACGAGGTAGCCGAGCAGCTCGTCCTCCGCCGTCGCGGCGAGGCAGATGCCCGACGGCTTGGACAGCTCCAGCACGAACATCGCCAGCGACCACGGGGCCGGGAACGAGCGGCGCTCGATCGAGATCACGGCGGGGAGGTCGCTGTAGGCGAGCCGGCGCACCGCCGGCTCGACGCTCACCTCATCGGGCTTTCTGTACAGAGTCTCGCTCACGCCATCGTTCCGCGTCGGGGGGCCGAAGGTAGATCGGGGCAACGGGGCCGGGGCCCTCGGCGTCGGGCTCGCTCGCCGCGATCGCACAGATGTGCCGCGCGGCGATCCGGTGCACGGCGTCGGCGTCGTCCGGCACGTCGGCGCCCCGGCTGGTCAGCTGCTCGCGAAATCGTACCGCGCCCGACCCGGCCGCCAGCGGCGCCTCCCGCATCTCGCCGACCCGCGCGGCGAGCTCCTCGGGGGTGCTGACGAGCGGGTCCCAGAGTCGCTCCCCGCCCGGTGAGTACAGAGCCGAGAAGACCTCGCCCCGTCGCGCATCGAGCACGGCCAGCCGGGGCGCGGCGCCGGGGCGCTCACCGAGCGCCCGTCCGAGCGGGTCGAGCGTGCAGACGCCACGAACCGGCAGGCCGCGGCTGAGACCGAGGGCGCGTGCGGTCGCAAGGCCGACCCGCAGGCCGGTGAACGAGCCCGGGCCTCGGCCGACCGCGATCGTCTCGACGCTGTCCCAGCCGCCCGCGGCTTCGACCGCTCGCTCGACCTCCTCGAGCAGCGCCACGGTGTGCAGTGGCCCCTCCCGCTCGGAGGGACCGATCAGCGACTCGTAGAGGACCTCGCCGGCGCGCCAGGCGCAGACCGCGGTGTCCTCGGTCGCGGTGTCGAAGCCGACCAGGGCCAGAGCCGCCGCCCCGCCCTACTCGGGCACGACGAAGGCGAAGACGCCGACCCGTTTGCCCTCGACGAACCAGCTCACTTTGTGCTCGCCGGGGATGTTCGTGGTGATCTTGTTCACGTAGAGGGTGCCGCGCAGGGCTTCCTGTTTGGGGGCGCAGAGGTTTTTGCCGGTCGGGAAGCGCACGCAGACGGTGTAGAAGACGTCGGCGCGGTTGCTGCGGAAGAAGGCGCCCTTTTTCCTCGCCTTCTGGCAGACGTGGGCGGGTTTGGCGTTCTGTGAGAGCCCGCAGGCCACGTAGTGCCGGTAGGCGGCGGCCTCCGCCGAGGCGGGCGCGGCGCTCCCGAGAAGCGCTGCCGTAAGACCGATCGTCGCCAGCCTCTTCCCTGCTCTCATCTCGGCACTTCCTCCTTGGTTCGCATTACGCGCGCGATGCTACACGCAGTCCTACCCCTAAACACCACCATCTGCACTGGGATGCGGACCGATCTCGATCGTGCGGGTGTCGCCGCCGCGATGCTCGATCCGGACTTCGAGCCGGCGGTGTCCGGCCAGCTCGGGCTCGGCAACCGCCGGCCACTCGACGAAGGCGATCGAGCCGGGGTCCAGGTAATCGTCGAGCAGGGCCGGTTCCTCGGTTTCGAGCCCAGCGAGTCGGTAGAGGTCGAGGTGCGAGACGGGCAGACGGCCGGAGTACCGCTGCCCGATCGTGAAGGTCGGGGAGGTGACCGGCCCCTCGACGCCGAGCGCCCGGCAGGCGCCCCGGATCAGCGTCGTCTTGCCGGCCCCGACCTCGCCGACGACGACGACGACGTCGCCGGGCCCCAGGTCGCTCGCGAGGCGGGCGCCGACCGCTTCCGTGTCGACCGCCGACGAGGTCTCGAACGTCTCCACGAGCCGCTAGCCGAACAGGTCGAGCTGGTCGTCGGCGGGCTGCGGCGGGCCCGGCACCGGCGCCTCCTCGATCTGCTCCTCGGGCTCCGGGCCGGCGGCCGGCGGGCCGGAGAGCAGCGACGCGATCAGGCCGAAGTCGCCGCGCAGCGTCTCCTTGATCGCCGGGGTCCGCAGCGCCGCGGCGGGATGGAAGAGCGGCAGCAGGAAGACGGTGCGACCGCCTAGCTCGTGGACCTGCGGCGTCCCCCGCACCCGGGTGATCCCGGCCGGACTGCCGCTCAGCAGCTTGGTCGCGAAGTTGCCGAGCGTGCAGACCACCTTCGGCTCGATCAGCCGCACCTGCTCGAACAGGTAGGGCCGGCAGGCTTCGATCTCGACCGGCTGCGGGTCGCGGTTGCCCGGCGGGCGGCTCTTGAGGACGTTGGCGATGAACACGTCCTCGCGCGACATGCCGATCTCCTCCAGCAGCTGGTTGAGCAGCTGGCCGGCGCGCCCGACGAACGGCAGGCCCTGCCGGTCCTCTTCCGCCCCGGGCGCCTCGCCGACGAACATCAGGTCGGCGTCGGCGTCTCCCGCCCCGAAGACGGCTTTGGTGCGCGTCTCGTGCAGGGGGCACTTCGTGCAGTCCTTGACCTGCTCGAACAGCTCGACCAGCTCGGCCCGGCGCTGCTCGGCGGAGGCGCTCATCCGCCCGCCCCGCCCTCGCGGCGCGTCGCTTCGCGCTCCCGGCGCCTCGCTTCGCTCGACCTCACGCGGGCGCCGCGCGGCTGGCGCCCGGGCGGCGAGACCGGCGAGAGCAGCCGCCGGGTCCGGCCCGAGCCGCACTCCGGGCAGGCGGGGTCGGCAGCCGCGGCGCCGACCAGCTCCTCGAAGCGCCGTTCGCAGCCCTCGCACTCGAACTCGTAGATCGGCATCGCCGGGGAGATCGTATTCCGCCGCGCAGCGGCGCTCCCGAAGGCCGGACTACCTCAGGGCAGCGGCTCCCAGTCCCAGCTCTTGGCCGACGCCAGGCTCTCCTGGTCGAGGTAGCGGCGGAACTCGGCCAGCTCGGCGGGCTCGACGCCGTAGACGTGGTCGGGCTCGGGGAAGTGCCGCGAGCGGACCTCCTCGACGTAGCGCCGCGTCGCGTCGACCATCTCCCCGTTGACGTCGGCGTAGCGCTTGACGAACTTCGCCATGCGGCCGGTGGTGATCCCGAGCAGGTCGTGGAAGACCAGCACCTGGCCCGCCGTGGACGGGCCGGCGCCGATCCCGATCGTCGGCACCTCCAGCTTCTCGACGATCGCTTCGGTGATCGCCGCGGGGACCGCCTCGAAGACGATCGCGAAGCAGCCGACCGACTGCAGGGCGAGCGCGTCCTCCAGGAGCTTGATCGCGCCCTGCGCCGTCTTGCCCTGGGCTTTGTAGCCGCCGAGCGCGGTGGCCGTCTGCGGGGTGAGGCCGACGTGCCCCATCGTCGGGATGCCGGAGTTGACGATCGCCCGCGCCCGCTCGACCGAGATCCCCCCCGCCTCCAGCTTGACCGTCTGGCAGCCCGTCTCCTTGACCAGGCGCTGCGCGTTCTGGACGGCCAGCTCGTTGCTCGCCTCGTAGCTGCCCATCGGCATGTCGCCGACCATCAGCGGCGTCTTCAGGCCGCGCCGCACCGCTTTGCCGAGCACGATCATCTCCTCCATCGAGACCGGCTCGGTGCCGGGGTAGCCGAGCACGACCATCGCCGCCGAGTCGCCGACGAGGACGACGTCGACGCCGGCCTCCTCGGCCACGGTCGCCGAGGGGTAGTCGTAGGCGGTGACCATCGCAATCGGCTCGCCGGCCGCCTTCATCTCGGCGAGGCGGGGCAGGGTGACCGGCTTGCGGTCGCGCGGCGGCGGCGCGGTGTGCGAGCGGCTGCCGGAGCTCATCAGGCGACCTCGCGCGGGTCGGCCGGCTGGGGCTCGCCGGAGAGCAGCACCTCGGGGTGGCTGTCGACCGCGACGATCGAATTGTCCTCGCCGACGTGGACGACGACCGGCGAGTAGGCCTCGAGGTCGCTCTCGTCGTAGGCCCCGAAGGAGGCGACGATGATCTTGTGGCCGGGCCTGGTCAGGTGGGCGGCCGCGCCGTTGACCTGCATCGTCCCCGAGCCCGGCTCGCCGTCGATCACGTAGGTGACGAAGCGGGCGCCGTTGTCGATGTCCCAGACGTGGACCTGCTCGTTGGTGATCAGGTCCGCGCTGGCCATCAGCTCGGTGTCGATCGTGATGCTGCCGATGTAGTCGACGTCGCAATCGGTCACCGTCGCGCGGTGGATCTTGGACTTGAGCATCTGCCGTTGCATCAGGTTCGGGCCTCCCTGTCGCCGTTTTGTCGCCGACGGGCCTCAAAGCGGTCCATATCTCCACTTTCAGGCCCGTCGGCGGGAAGTTGGTTGAGCAGGACGTTGTCGATCAGGCGCGCCGCACCGACGCGGGCCGCGACGGCGACCAGGACCGGGCGGCCACTCGCCTCCTCGACCGGGGTCAGGTCGTCCGGGTCGCGCGCCTCCAGGTACTCGGGCTCGATCCCGGCCGCGGCCAGCTCGCGCCGCCCCGCCTCCAGGCCGGCGGCGAGCGAGCCGGCCTGCGCGCCGGCCTCAACCGCGCGCAGGGCTCGCGAGAGAGCCGTCGCCCGCTCGCGGTCGGCGGGCGCCAGGTAGGCGTTGCGGGAGCTCATCGCGAGGCCGTCGGGCTCGCGCACCGTCGGCAGCGCCTCGATCCGCACCGGGAAGTCGAGGTCGCGGGCCATGCGGCGGATCACCGCCACCTGCTGGGCGTCCTTCTGGCCGAAGTAGGCGACGTCGGGCTGGACAGCGTTGAAGAGCTTGGCGACGACGGTGGCGACGCCGCTGAAGTGCTCCGGGCCGCGGCGCGAGGGGTCGCCGCAGAGCACCTCGGCCAGCCCCCCGACCTCGACCCGGGTCGAGGTTCCCTCCGGGTAGACCTCCTCGACCGGCGGCGCCCAGACGAGGTCGACGCCGGCCTCGGCGGCGAGCTCGGCGTCCCGCCCCTCGTCGCGCGGGTAGCGCTCGAAGTCCTCGCCGGGGCCGAACTGCGTCGGGTTGACGAAGAGGCTCATCACGACGACGTCGCACTCGACCCGTGCGGCACGCAGCAGCGAGAGGTGGCCCTCGTGGAGCGAGCCCATCGTCGGCACCAGGCCGATCGAGCGGCCCTCGCGGCGCGGCGCGGCCAGCGCGGCGCGCAGCTCCGACTTGGCGCGAACGATCTTCACGCCGCTTCTCGCGTGCGGGGGTTCGGTCAATACCAGGCTCATCGCGGGTCCATGCCCTCGTTGGGTCACGGCCTCACGCCGATTATAGGCAGGTCAGTTCACACTTCCGTGACACTTGCACTCGCTGACTGTGGCTTTGACCCCGCTATAGGGGGTCAAGTCCACAGTCAGCGTCTGAAGGGACGGCTAGGAGAGCTCGATGCGCTTGATCGGCTTGGCCGGGGCGCCTGCGGCGATCGTGCCGGGCGGCAGGTCGCTCGTCACCACGGAGTTGGCACCGATCACGCAGCGCTCGCCGATCGTCACGCCGCTGGTGACGACGCAGTTGACCCCGAACCAGCAGTTGGAGCCGATCCGCACCGGCCCCTTGCTGGTGAAGCCCTGCCAGGTGATCGGCGTGTCCGGGTCGTCGAAGCGGTGGTCGGCGTCGCCGACGAAGCAGCCGTTGGCGAACATCGTGTGGTCGCCGATCTCGATCCGCTCGTGCGCGGCGAGCATCGTGTTGCGGTTGAGGAAGCAGCCCTCGCCGATCTCGATCCGCGCCTCGGGCGCGAGCGTGATCCAGCAACCCGGCTCCAGCAGGGTCCCTTCCCCGATCGCCAGCCGACCCTCGTCGAGCGCCTCCAGCAGCTCGCCCTCGATCGGCATGCGGAGGAAGAAGCCGCCCCGAGCCGCGTGCCGGGCCAGCCGCCAGCGCCTGGCGAGGCGCCGGTTGCGCTCATACCAGCGCCGCTTCGCCCACCAGATCCGCCAGCCGCGCTGCCCGCCGTCCACCCGACCAGCATTCCAGACGAGCGGCTTGGCGCGAAAGTCGGAATATGTACGACTAAAGCGCCAAGCTACGCAGCGACCGGCTCGCGACGCTTGCGCGGAGCCCGTTTCGGCTTCGCCGGCTCGAGCAGCTCGGCGAGGAACTGGCCGGTGTGCGAGCTCTCGACCGCGGCGATGTCCTCCGGCGTGCCGGTGGCGACCACCTCGCCGCCCTCGTCGCCGCCGTCCGGGCCGAGGTCGATCAGGCGGTCGGCGGTCTTGATCACGTCGAGGTTGTGCTCGATCACGACCACGGTGTTGCCCTGGTCGACCAGGCGGCCGAGCACGTCGAGCAGCCGCTGCACGTCGGCGAAGTGCAGGCCGGTGGTCGGCTCGTCGAGGATGTAGAGGGTCTCCCCGGTCGCGACTTTCGAGAGCTCGGTCGCCAGCTTGACCCGCTGCGCCTCGCCTCCCGAGAGCGTCGTCGCCGGCTGGCCGAGCCGGATGTAGTCGAGCCCCACGTCGTGCAAGGTGCGCAGGCGCCGCGCGATCTTCGGCACGTTCTCGAAGAAGACGACGGCCTCCTCGACCGACATCTCGAGCACGTCGGCGATGCTCTTGCCCTTGAAGCGCACCTCCAGGGTCTCGCGGTTGTAGCGCTTGCCGTGGCACTGCTCGCAGGGGACGTAGACGTCGGGCAGGAAGTGCATCTCGATCTTGATCTGGCCGTCGCCGCGGCAGACCTCGCAGCGCCCCCCTTTGACGTTGAAGCTGAAGCGGCCGGGCTTGTAGCCGCGCGCCCGCGCCTCCTGCGTCTGCGTGAAGAGCTGGCGGATGTGGTCGAAGACGCCGGTGTAGGTGGCGGGGTTGGAGCGCGGCGTGCGGCCGATCGGCGACTGATCGATGTTGATGATCTTGTCGATCTGGCTGAGCCCATCGATCCCGTCGTGGGCGCCCGGCCGCAGCTTCGCCTGGTGCAGGCGATTGGCGACCGCGTGGTGCAGCGTCTCGTTGATCAGCGTCGACTTGCCCGAGCCGGATACGCCGGTCACGCAGCAGAAGACGCCCAGCGGGATCGCCACGTCGATCCCCTTCAGGTTGTGTTCGCGAGCACCGCGCACTCGCAGCGCCCCGCGCGGCTGGCGCCGCTCCGCCGGCACCTCGATCTGGCGCTTGCCCGAGAGGTACTGACCGGTCAGCGAGGCGGCGTTCTTGGCGACCGCGGCGGGCGTGCCCGCGGCGATCACGTGGCCGCCGTGCTCGCCGGCGCCGGGGCCGAGGTCGACGAGGTGGTCGGCGGCGCGCATCGTCCCCTCGTCGTGCTCGACCACGATCACCGTGTTGCCGAGGTCGCGCAGGCGGTCCAGCGTCGCGATCAGCTTCTCGTTATCGCGCTGGTGCAGCCCGATCGACGGCTCGTCGAGCACGTACATCACGCCGACCAGGCTGGAGCCGATCTGGGTCGCCAGCCGAATCCGCTGCGCCTCGCCGCCCGACAACGAGCGGGCCGAGCGGGCGAGCGAGAGGTAGCCGATCCCGACGTTGTCGAGGAAGGCGAGCCGTTCGGATATCTCGCGCACGATCAGCCGCGCGATCGCCCGCTCGGTCTCGGTCAGCTCCAGCGAGGCGATCCACTGGCGCGCGGCCCGCGCCGACATGCCGGTCATCTCGGCGATGCTGAGCCCGTTGACCGTGACCGCGAGGCTCTCGGGGCGCAGCCGCGCCCCGTCGCACTGGGGGCAGGGCTGCTCGGCCATGTAGCCCTCGATCCGCTCGCGGTTGGTCTCGGAGTCGGTCTCCTCGTAGCGCCGCTCCAGGTTGTTGACGATCCCCTCGAAGCGCACCCGGTAGGAGCGGTGCCGCCCGAACCGGTTGGTGTAGCTGACCTGGTGGCGCTCCTCGCCGGTGCCGTAGAGGAAGATCTCCTTCTCGGACTTCTTCAGCTTCGCCCAGGGCTTGTCTAGGTCGACGCCGTAGCTCTCGGCCACCGAGGCGATCAGGCGCCGCCAGTAGGCGGTGACGCCGCGGTTCCACGGCTGCAGCGCCCCCTCGCCGAGCGAGAGCGTCGGGTCCGGGACGACCAGCTCGGGGTCGATCACTTTCTGGAAGCCGAGCCCGTGGCAGCGCTCGCAGGCGCCGTGCGGGGAGTTGAAGGAGAAGATCCGCGGCTCCAGCTCGGGGATCGAGGTCCCGCAGTGCAGGCAGGCGAACTGCTCGGAGAAGAGCAGCGACTCGCCCTCCAGGACCTCGATCTCGACCAGGCCCGCGGCGAGACCCGCCGCCGCCTCGACCGACTCCGAGAGGCGCCGGCGCAGGTCGGGCTTCATCACCAGCCGGTCGACCACGACCGCTACGTCGTGTTTGTACTTCTTGTCGAGGACTATCTCCTCGTCTAGCCGGCGCAGCTCGCCGTTCACCTTGACCCGCGAGTAGCCCTCGAGGCGGAACTGCTCGAGCAGCTTGCCGTACTCGCCTTTGCGGCCGCGCACGACCGGCGCCATCACCATGAACTTGGTGCCTTCGTCGAGGGTCATCAGCCGGTCGACGATCTGCTCCTGGGACTGGCCGGTGATCGGCTCCTTGCAGGTGGGGCAGTGCGGCACGCCGATCCGCGCCCAGAGCAGCCGCAGGTAGTCGTAGATCTCGGTCACCGTGCCGACCGTCGAGCGCGGGTTCCGCGAGGTCGTCTTCTGGTCGATCGAGATCGCCGGCGAGAGCCCCTCGATCGAGTCGACGTCGGGCTTCTCCATCAGGCCGAGGAACTGACGCGCGTAGGCGGAGAGCGACTCGACGTAGCGGCGCTGCCCCTCGGCGTAGATCGTGTCGAAGGCGAGGCTCGACTTGCCCGACCCCGAGAGGCCGGTGATCACGATCAGCGCATCGCGGGGCAGCTCGACGTCGATGTCCTTGAGGTTGTGCTCGCGGGCACCGGAGATGACGATCCGCTCAGAAGCAGCCACTCAGGTCGATTCTACCCAGGCGAACAGATGTTCCCTTGAGCCGTTGGCGCTTTATGCGTCGTATAGGGCGCATAAGTCGCCCCGCTGCGTCGCCCTAAAGCGCGGCGGCCAAGCGGCGGCGGTAATCGCGGGCGCTCGGGTCGGCCGGGTCCCCTTCGTTGAGGATGCCGACGACGGCGCGGCGCAGCTCCTCGCGCGTCTGCTCCTCGGCGGCGGCGATCTCGTCGAGCAGGGCGTCGAGCGCCGCCTCGCGGTCGCCCCGGTCGAGCGCTTCGAAGGCGGCGGCGCCCACGCCGGCCTTGGCCAGTCGCACGCGGGCCGCGATCCCTTCGGCGGCGAAGTCGCCGGCGTGGCCCTCGACCGCCTCAAGGGCCTCGTCCTCGGCGCCGCGCTCGAGCCGGGCCCTGGCCAGCGCGACGGCGATGTCGGCGCGGCGCGGCTCCAGCTCGGACGCCTCGCGCAGCGAGAGCTCGTCGCCTTTGGCGAGCAGCTCGTCGGCCTTCGAGGGGACGAGCGAGTCGAACAGCGCCTCGACCTTCGCCCTCGGCACCGCGCCGACGAACTCGTCCACGACGCGCCCGTCGCGGAAGGCCTTCACCGCCGGGATGCCCTGCACGCGGTAGCGCGCGGCGAGCGCCTGGTTGGCGTCGACGTCGACCTTTGCCAGCGCCACCTTGCCGCCGCGGGCCGTCTCGGCGGCCTCCAGCGCCGGGGTCAGCGTCCGGCACGGCCCGCACCACTCGGCCCAGAAGTCGACTACCACCGGCAGCTCGCGCGAGCGCTCGATCACCTCGTGCTCGAAGCTCGCCTCGGTCACGTCGATCGCCATGCCGGCAGGTTAGAAGCACGGCCATCCCGACGCGCCGGACGCCAAATCGGCGGTTGCAGCGGCGCCGCCATCGGCGTACCGTCGATGGCGGGCAGGGATCACCTCGACCAAGGAGGACGAGATGTCCAACGTCGATACCGCCCGATCCGCCTACGAGGCCTTTGCCCAGGGCGACCTCGAAGCACTGAAGGAGATGCTCAGCGAGGACAGCACGTGGCTGACCTCAGACGAGCTGCCGCTCGGCGGCGAAACCCAGGGCCGCGACGCGATCCTCGGCAACTTCGCGCAGATCCCGAACTACTGGTCGTCGTTCAGCGTCGAGCCGGAGGAGTTCATCGACGCGGGCGACTGGGTGATCGTGCGGGGCACCCAGCGAGCCGGCAACGACAGCGGCAGCTTCGAGGCGCCGTTCGCGCACCTGATCAAGCTCGAGGACGAAAGGATCGTCCGCGGCGAGTTCTACGCGGACAGCGCAAAGGCAGCGAAGGTCCTGGCCTGATCGACCCACCCGGCCGGCGCCTGAGCGGTGTCCGGGCCAAGCAGATCAAGGACGACCGAGGGAGTGTGCTTCCGCACATGACCGAGGGAGGACACCGATATGCGACGGCCAGGGCGCCGCTCAGGCGCCGGCCGTCATGCCGTCGAGGTCGCGGCGCAATTCCTTCAGCTCGTCGCGGATCCGCGCCGCCTCCTCGAAGCGGAGGTCGTCGGCCGCGGCCAGCATCTCCTCCTCCAACGCGACGATCGTCCGCTCCAGCTCCTCCGCGTCGTCGATCGAGCCGCTGCGAGCGCGGCGGCGCTTGCGCGGCGCCCGGTCCTCCATCGCGAGGAACTCGGCCATCTCCGAGATCCCCTTGCGCACGGTCTCCGGCGTGATCCCGTGCTCCTCGTTGTAGGCGAGCTGGATCGCGCGGCGGCGGTCGGTCTCGCTCATCGCCGCCCGCATCGCGTCGGTCTCCTTGTCCGCGTACATCAGCACCCGGCCGTTGACGTTGCGCGCCGCCCGCCCGATCGTCTGCACCAGGCTGGTCTCGCCGCGCAGGAAGCCCTCCTTGTCGGCGTCGAGGATCGCGACCAGCGAGACCTCGGGCAGGTCGAGTCCCTCGCGCAGGAGGTTGACCCCGACCAGCACGTCGTACTCGCCGAGGCGCAGCTCGCGGACGATCCGGATCCGCTCCAGGGTGTCGATTTCGGAGTGCAGGTAGCGGACCCGGATCCCGTACTCGAGCAGGTAGGCGGTCAGGTCCTCGGCCATCTTCTTGGTCAGGGTCGTGACGAGGACCCGCTCCTTGGCCTCGGCCCGGGCGCGGATCTCGTTCATCAGGTTGTCGATCTGGTTCTTCGTCTCGCGCACCTCGATCTCGGGGTCGACGATCCCGGTCGGGCGGACGATCTGCTCGACGGTGCGGGTCGCTTCGGCCCGCTCGAAGGGCCCCGGCGTCGCCGAGACCATCACCAGCCGGTCGACCCGGGCGAGGAACTCGTCGAACTTGAGCGGCCGGTTGTCGATCGCCGAGGGCAGCCGGAAGCCGTAGTCGATCAGCGTCGTCTTGCGTGAGCGGTCCCCCTCGTACATGCCGCCGATCTGCGGGATCGTCTGGTGGGACTCGTCGACGAAGCAGACGAAGTCGTCGGGGAAGTAATCGATGAGCGTGTGCGGGGGACTGCCGGGCGGGCGGCCGTCGAGGATCCGCGAGTAGTTCTCGATCCCCGAGGTGAAGCCGATCTCCTTCAGCATCTCGATGTCGTAGGCGGTGCGCTGGCGCAGCCGGTGCGCCTCGAGCTGCTTGCCTTCGCTCTCGAACTCGGCGGTGCGCGCGTCGAGTTCGGCCTTGATCTCGTCGACGGCCCGGTCCAGCGTCTCGTCCTTGGTCACGTAGTGGGACGCCGGCCAGACCGAGACGTGGTCGATGACGTCGAGGATCTCGCCGCTCAGCGGGTCGAAGTGCTGGATGCCCTCGATCTCGTCCCCGAAGAGCGAGATGCGGTAGGCCGACTCCGCGTAGGAGGGCATGATCTCCAGCACCTCGCCGCGCACCCGGAAGGTGCCGCGGCCGAGCGCCGAGTCGTTGCGCTGGTACTGGATCTTGACCAGCTTGCGCAGCACCTCGTCGCGGTCGATCTGCTCGCCGACCTTGAACAGCTGCATCTTTTCGTTGTAGACCTTCGGCGAGCCGATCCCGTAGATGCAGGAGACCGAGGCGACGATGATCACGTCGCGGCGGGCGAACAGCGCGGCGGTCGCCGCGTGCCGCAGCCGGTCGATCTCGTCGTTGATCGAGGAGTCCTTCTCGATGTAGAGGTCCTGGGCCGGGACGTATGCCTCGGGCTGGTAGTAGTCGTAGTAGGAGACGAAGTACTCGACCGAGTTGCTGGGGAAGAACTCGCGGAACTCGTTGCAGAGCTGCGCGGCGAGCGTCTTGTTGTGCGCGATGACCAGGGTCGGGCGCTGCACCGCGGCGATCGTGGCGGCCATCGTGAAGGTCTTGCCGGTTCCCGTCGCCCCCAGCAGCGTCTGGAACCGCTCCTCTTCGCGCAGGCCCTCGGCCAGGCCGGCGATCGCTTTGGGCTGGTCGGCGGTGGGCGTGTAGGCGGGATTCAGCTCGAAATCCGGCACCGGATCACCTTAGCGGCAGGCGACGCCGGCGCCGCTGGGGAGACCCTGCGCGGAGGTGATAAACGCTATAGTTCGTAGACGCAGTCTCTTGTCTGTAGTCCTTCTGTCATCAGACACAGAGAATCGCCCAATGCAGCCACGAGACCGATTCGCAATCAGCCTCCGCAAAGCGCGGGAGAAGGCCAGGATCTCCCAGGAGGAGCTGGGCTTCCGCTGCGATCTGCACCGCACCGAGATCTCCCTGCTGGAGCGGGGCGGCCGCGAGCCGCGCCTCGGCACCATCGTCAAGCTGGCCAGCTCGCTCGGCGTGACGCCGGAAGAGCTGTGCACCGGGATCCGCTGGAGCCCCAAAGCACAGAAGTTCCAGTTCAAGAAGTAGGGCTCAGGGGAGGAACTGTTCGAGCAGGTCTTGGGCGGGGCCGAGGAAGCTCTGCGCCTGGTCGAGCAGGGTGCGGGCATCCTGGATCAGTTCGATCGCCTGGTCGAGTGGGATGTCCCGCAGGGTCTCGCGCAGCGGTCCGGCGACGAGGGAGGGGATCGCGCCGGCTCGCTCGGCGTCGTCCACCGCCCGCAGCAGCCCGGCGCGGATCGCCCGCGCGAGCTCGGCGTCGCTGATGCCGAAGCGCTGCGTGAACCGCTCGCGCGAGCGGGGCGTCGCCAGGGCGCGGGCGAGCGTCTCCCTGGTCACGCCCAGCTCGCAGGCGGCGCCGTCGAGCGCCGAGAGCGAGAACTGCTCGGCGATCTGTTCGATGCTCTCGGGGTCGCGCCACTCGCGCGGCTCGCAGGGGTCCTGCACCTGCGCCGGCGCGTAGGACGAGCCGCCCGCGGCGAGGTAGGCGCCGACGAGCGCCAGCGAGACGGCGGCGGCCACGACCACCAGGACCGTGCCGCGGTTCGCCGCCGCCCGCGCCGCGCTCACAGCTCGACCCTCCTCGCCAGGCCGATCGGCACGAGCGCCAGCAGCCCGATCGCCGCGCCCAGCCCGAACGAGGGGCTGAAGGCGTGGGTCGCGCCGCGGTCGAGCTGGTCCTGCAGTTCGGAGCGCAGCTGGACCACTTCGGCGCGCTCCTCGGGATCCTCGGGGAGCGGCTCGAAGACGGGGCCGATCGTCGGCACCCTCCCCCGCTCGCCTTCGAGCCGATCGTCGATCCGCTGCGACAGCTCCAGCTTGAGCAGCGGGCTGACGCGCGAGTCGAGGACCACGGCGGTGCCGGAGGCGATCGCGTCGCTGCGCTGCTCGGCGATGTCGGCGGTGAACAGCGGCGTCAGCGCCAGCAGGCCGACCGCGACCCCGGCGTGGCGGGCCGAGATCGTCCAGCCGCCGTGGATCGCCTGCGGCGCCCGGCCGGCGAGCGCCGTTTCGGTCAGCGCCGCGAGGACGAGCGAGAGGCCGACGCCGACGAGCAGCTGCGGCAGCAGCGTCAGGGCGACCTCGGCCTTCGGCAGGAGCGCCAGCCCGCCCAGGCCGCCGGAGACGAGGATCGCGCCGGCCGCGGCGCGGGCGCGGGCGCTGCCCACCTCCGGCCCGAGGCGGCTGCCGATCAGGGCCGCGAGGGGCATCGCGGAGACGACGATCGCGGCGCCGATCGGGGTTAGGCGCCAGCCCTCGATCAACAGCAGCACGAGCAGGAAGAGGGCCGCGGCTATCGCCGCAGAGGTCATCGCCAGCGCCAGGTTGGCCAGCAGGTGCGGCCGGCCGGTGCGGCGCAGCTCCGAGGCGACGATGCCGGTCGCCGCCTCGTGCCTGGCGACGGCGAGGACCGGCACGCCGGCCGCCAGCGCGATCGGCGCCTGGACCAGGAAGATCGACTGCCAGGAGACGAGCTCGGTGAGCAGCCCCCCGACCGCCGGCCCGAGCGCGGCCCCGGTCGCCCCCGCGGCCGCCCAGACCGCGGCCGCGCGCCGCTCGGTCCCGACCGTGGCGGGCAACAGCTCCAGCACCGCGGTGACCGCCGCCGCGCCGCCGAGGGCCTGCACGCAGCGGGCGGCGATCAGCGTGCCCAGGTCGGCCGAGAGGCCGCAGGCGACGCCGGCACCGGCGAACACCGCCAGGCCGACGGCGGCCGTCCGCCCCGGGCCGACCCGGCGGCCGAGCCTCGCGGCCGGCACGGCCGCGAGCGCCAGCACCAGGTTGAACGAGACGAGGACCCAGGTCACGCCGGCGACGCCGGTGTCCAGCTCCCGGTAGATCTCGGGCAGCGCCAGGACGACGATCGAGGAGTCGGCGAGGACGAGCCCGACCGCGATGGCGAGCGCCGCGAGGCGCGGGCGCGGCTCACTCATCGATAGCCCAGCTCCCGCGCATAGGTCTCACGGTACGCCTGCCGCTTGTCCAGCACCTGCTCGACGTAGCTGCGAGTTTCTCCGAAGCGGATGTCGTCGAGCTGCAGGTCCTCCCCGCCCCACTTCTCGACGTTGCCGATCCCGGCGTTGTAGGCGGCCAGCGCGGCGATCTCGTTCTGGCCGAGCTGGTCGAGCAGGTAGCGCATGTAGAAGGTTCCGTAGGCGATGTTGACGTCGGGGTCGGAGAGGTCCTCGAGCACGAACTCGGTGCCGCGGCTCTTGCGGGCGATGAACCTCGCCGTGGCGGGCGTGATCTGCATCAGCCCGCGTGCGTCGGCGTGGGAGGTCTGGTCGCGGAAGTGGGACTCGGCGTAGATCATCCCCGCGACGAGCGCCGGCTCGACCTCCCACTCCGCCGCCTCCTGGCGAATGACGTCCTCGTGCCGCAGGGGCAGGGTCAGCTCCTGGATCGCCTCGTCGACCTTGCCGACGATGCCCAGGGCGACGCCCGCCGCGACGCCCGCCGCGAGTACCGCGACGCCGGCGAGCAGGCGGCGGCGCCGGACGGATCGCGCGCGCCGGCTCCCGCCTCGACTCATGCCCGCAGCTTCGCGACGAGGCCGGACAGGTCGCGTTCGAGATCCGCGACGCTGCCGTCGTTCGCGATCGTGTGCCCGGCCCGCGCCGCCTTCTCGCCCTGGGCCAGCTGGCGCGCCTCGCGCTCGCCGACCAGCGCATGGCCGCGCGCCTCGGCGCGCTCGCGCCTGAGCTCATCGGAGGCGACGACCGCGACGGTGGTGTCGAAGACGCCCTCCATCCCGGACTCGAAGAGCAGCGGCACCTCGACGACGGCGATCTCGGTCTCGTCGGGCAGCGAGGCGAGCCAGGCGCCGATCCGCTCCCCGACGAGGGGGTGTATCTGCGCCTCCAGCCAGGTCAGCTGCTCGGGGTCGGCGAAGACGATCTCGCCGATCCGGGTGCGATCGACGCGCCCCCCGGGGGCCACGTCCTCGCCCCAGCGCTCGGTGAGGCGGCCCAGCAGCGGCTCGGAGTCGAGCAGCTCGTGGACGACGGCGTCGCTGGAGATCGTCGCCGCGCCGAGCCGCTCGAACGCCGCGAGCGCCTCGGACTTGCCGGCGGCGATGCCACCGGTCAATCCGATCGTCAGCGGCGCCACCGTGGCCGCCGATCAGCCCTTCTCGGAGTCGCCCGTCTGCTCTTCGTCGCCGGCGGACTCGCCGGCCGCCTCGTCGAGGTCGTCGGGCGAGTCGGGCCTCTCCTGCACCGATTCCCCCTCCTGCCCCTCGCCGCCCTCGCCGTTGCTCTCAGCAACCGCATCGGCCGCATCCTCCTGAGCAGCGGTCTCCTGCGCAGCCGCCTCCGGAGTAGGAGCACCGGCCTCCTCGGCCAGAGGCTCAACCTCGCCATCCTGCCCAGCGGCCTCGTCGGCAGGGGCGCCAGCCCCCGCGGCCACAGGCTCCTGCTCAGCCGCATCGGTGGCTTGGGCCACCACCTCGGCGGGAGCCTCCGGGGGAGCCTCCTCAGTCGCTTCATCCGCGGGTGGCGTGGGGGTGGGCTCCTCGCCCGCAGCCTGCGAGGACGAGGAGTCCTCCCCCGCGACAGGACCCGCGGTTGCTGCGTCTGATGAATCTCCGCTGGCCGCTTCCATCTGTTCGCCCAAGTCGCCCATCGGCATGTTCTGCCCCTCGACCCGCTTGATGCTCAGCGACAGCCTCCGCCGCTCTTCGTCGATCTCGAGGATCTTCACGTTCAACTTCGCGTCCGGCTCGACGACCTCGCTCGGGTTCTCGACGTGGTGGTCGGCGAGCTCGGAGATGTGGACCAGGCCCTCGACCCCGGGCAGGATCTCGACGAAGGCGCCGAAGGCGACGACCTTGGTCACCGTGCCCTCGAGGACGTCGCCGGAGCGGTGGGTGCTGATCACGCGCTGCCACGGGTCCTCCTGGGTCTGCTTGAGCCCCAGCGAGATCCGCTGGCGGTCGCGGTCGATGTCGAGCACTTTGATCCGCACCGTGTCGCCGATCGAGACGACCTCGGAGGGATGGTTGACGTGGCTCCACGAAAGCTCGGAGATGTGGACCAGGCCGTCGATCCCGTCGAGGTCGACGAAGGCACCGAAGTCGACGATGTTGGAGATCTTGCCCTCGACGATCTGGCCGGGCTGCAGCCGGCCGAGGATCTGCTCGCGGACCTCTTTGCGCTCTTCCTCCAGCACTGCGCGCCGCGAGAGGACGACGTTGTTGCGGCTGCGGTTCAGCTCGATCACTTTGCACTCGAGCGCTTGGCCGAGGAACTCGTCGAGGTTGTGGACGCGGCGGATGTCGACCAGCGAGGCGGGCAGGAAGCCGCGCACCCCGAGGTCGAGGATCAGGCCGCCCTTGACGACCTCGATCACGGACCCCTCGACCGGTTCGCCCGACTCGGCCGCGGCCTCGATCCGGCGCCACGCCTTCTCGAACCGCGCGCGCTTCTTGGAGAGGACGAGCCGACCCTCGGCGTCCTCTTTGGTCAGCACGAGCGCGTCCAGCTCCTCGCCGAGCTCGACCTCCTCAGCCGGATCCACCGACTTGCGGATCGAGAGCTCGGTGGACGGGATGACGCCCTCCGACTTGTAGCCGATGTCGACCAGGACCTCGTCCTTGTCGATCCGCACGACCTTGCCCTTGACGACGTCCCCCTCGTCGAAGGACACCATCGTCGCGGCGTAATTCGGGACGACTTTGCCGTCTACTTCGAGCAGCAGGCCGTTCGAGCCCTCGACGGGAGAGCCAATCGGTGCATTTGAACTGGTCGTATCGGTCACGGACACAGCGGCAGATAATGCCAGAAACCCCGCCTCCTCTGCTCGGACGAATGCCCGCGGAATCGGATATGGGGGATTCGCTCCCGCGTCCGGAGGCGGCGGGTGGATACGCTCCACCTCGTGCCGATCCGAGCCACCAAACGGGGCGAGGAGCGAACCCCGCTGAGCGGCCGCCACGACGTGCTGGTCTGCGGGGCGAGCTTCGCAGGCCTCGCCGCAGCGCGCGAGCTGGCGGGCAGCGGCGCCGACGTGCTGATCGTCGATCGCTACGAGATCGGCGAGCGGCAGACGTCCGCCTGCGGCATCCCGACCGACTGGCTGCGGGCGACGGGGCTGATGGCGGCGGAGCGCCAGCGATTCGACTCGCTGCTGTTGCACACCCCGCACGGCAGCAGGCGCTACCGGCTGCCCTGGACCTTCTCGACCTTCGACTACCGGGAGCTGTGCCGGCTGCTCTGGCGCGACTGCGACGCGCGCTTCGAGACCGCCAAGGTGAACGGCCGCGCCGCGGCAGACGGCGACGGCGCGATCGCCGTCGAGACCGACCGTGGGGTCGTCTCCGCCCCGCTGGTGGTCGACGCGCTGGGCTGGCGCCGCGTGCTCGCCTCCGGCGACGGCTTCCAGCCGCCCGACGCGCCCCTCTCGCGCGGCCTCGAGGTCCATCCCGGCGGCAGCGGCGAGGACCTGGAGGTCTGGATCGACCGCCGCTACGTTCCGGCCGGCTACGGCTGGTCCTTTCCGGCCCACGACGAGCTGCGCATCGGCGTCGGCTCCTTCGACCCCCGCTTCCACGTCCGCGAGACCACCGAGCTGCTCGCCGAGGACCTCGGGCGCGACCGGGTTCGCTACCAGGGGAACTGGATTCCGCACAAGCTGCGTCCCGCGACCGAGGCCGGCGTCTTCTTCGTCGGCGACTCGGCCGGCCACTGCCTGCCGCTGACGGCCGAGGGGATCCGCACGGCGCTCTACTTCGGGGTGGCGCTGGGGCGAGAGCTGCGCGACGTGGTCGCGGGCCGGCAGGAGCGGGAGCGGGCGGCGGAGCGCTACGCCGCCTTCCACGACTCGCACGAGTGGAAGTTCCGCTGGATGCTGCGCGCGCAGCGCCTCGTGCCGAGGATCCCGCCGCGCCTGCTGGGGCCCCTGATCCGCGCGATGGGAGCGAAGCGCTTCGTCGACTGGTCCTTCGACCACTACCTGCGGATCGCGCCGCCGCCGCCCCCGGCGACGCGCTCAGCGCACGACGAGCACGGTCCCGACCAGCAACAGGACCAAGCCGAGCAGCCGCTCGGGCGTCAGCGGGACCTCGTCGAGGCCGAATAGCCCGAGCCGGTCGATCGCGACCGAGGCGGCGAGCTGGCCGGCGACAGTCAGCGCTGCGACGCCTCCGGCCCCGATGACGGAGACCGCGATCAAGGCGTTCGCGACGTAGAGGGCGCCGAGCAGCCCGCCGAGCAGGTAGTACCAGCTGACGTCGAAGGTCGAGCCGAGACCGCCCGCCTTGCCACTCAGCACGACGATCGCGGCGAGCGCGACGGTGCCGACCAGGAACGAGACCAGGGCGGCGGGGAGGTTGCCGGTGGCCCTGCCGAGTTCCGCGTTGATCGGCGCCTGCAGGGCGATCAGCCCGCCGGCGACGGCGGTCAGGACGATCGCCAGGCCCCTATCCATCGCAGGGCCCCGCCAAGCGCGTGATCTTCGTCGTCTGTGCGTGTTCCATGACTGCCCGCCGGCCCGGCTGAGCCGGCTTGCTGTCATATCAGTAACCGACCGATCCAACGCCCAGATGCCACCGCCCGCACACGGACTCGCCTCCCGCCTGATCGCCGGCCCGACCCTGCGCACGCAGTCGGATGGCCGCCTCGTGCGCGAGGGCTACGAGGCCGCCTTCGAGGAGATCGTCCGCCGCTACGACCGGCCGCTCGGCCGCAATGCCGCGGCGATCGTCGGCGGGCGATCGGAGGACGTCACCCAGGACGCGTTCTCCAAGGCCCTGCTGGCGCTGCGCCGCGACGACGCCGAGATCGAGCTGCGGCCGTGGCTCTACCGGATCGTCCGCAACACCGCCCTGAACGACCTGCGCGACCGGCCGGCGGACGCCGCCGAGCTGGCGGAGACGATCGCCGCCGGGGACACTCCCGGCGAGATCCTCGAGCAGCGCGAAGAGCTGACCGATTTGATGGACCGGCTGCGCTCCCTGCCGGAGGCGCAGCGGGCGGCGATCGTGATGCGCGAGCTGGAAGGCCTCAGCCACGATGAGATCGCCGCGGCGCTGGGAACGAGCGGCGGAGCGGCCCGGCAGGCGATCCACCGAGCCCGGCAGGCCCTGCGAGATGGCGCCGGCATGCTGGTCCCCCTGCCGCTGCTGAAGGCGCTGCTCGCCGACAGTCCGGCGGCAGCTGAAACCGCTGCGGGCGCGGCGGGGATCGCCGGCGCCGGGATCGCCGTCAAGGCGACCGCCGCAACCATGCTCGTCGCCGGCACGGTCGGGGCTGGCGTCGCCCTGCAGGAGGGAAGGAACGGCAGGGAGCCGGACGCGAGGGCCAGCGCCGGCGTGGAGAGGCCGGGATCCGACGCGCCCGGGGCTGCTGCGGTGCCGCTCGACGACGACTCCGGCAGCGGCTCCAGCTCCGGACCCGGTTCCGGCAGCGGCGGCAGCTCGAACGCAGGCAGCGGCTCCGACAGCAGCGGCCCGGGGAGCGAGGGAGACGAGGACTCCGAGGGCTCGGTGGAGGATCGCTCCGGGCCAAGCGAGCGCTCCGGCGCGAGCGGTGGATCGGATTCGAGCGGAAGCGGATCGTCCGACGGGTCCGGCTCGAGCGGCAGCGGCTCCGGCGAAAGCTACGAATCGGGCACCAGCTACGCCGAATCCGACGGGTCCGGCTCGAGCGGCGGCTCCGTCGACAGCGGCTCCTACGGCTCCGGCTCCGGCTCGGACTCCGGAACGATCGAAGAGGACAGCGGCGAGGACTAGGCCCTACTTGGCGTCGAGCCAGTCCTTGCCGACGCCGATGTCCACCTCGAGCGCCGGATCGAGCGAGTAGGCCGCGCACATCTCGCGCCGCACGAGCGTCGTCGCCTCGTCCATCTCCTCCGGCGGCCCCTCGAAGAGCAGCTCGTCGTGGATCTGGAGGACCAGGCGCGTCGCCATGCCCGAGTTGCGCAGCGCACGGTGGCAGCGCACCATCGCCACCTTGATGATGTCGGCCGCGGTCCCCTGGATGACCGTGTTGACCGCCAGCCGCTCGCCGAGGCGCCGCGTGTTCGGGTTGCCGGAGCGAAGCTCGGGGATGGGCCGGCGGCGCCCCATCAGCGTCTTCACGAAGCCCTCCTCCTGCGCCCGCTCGATCGTCTCCTCACGGAAGGCCCGCACGGCGGGGAACCGCTCCAGGTACCGGGCGACGAATTCCTCGCCCTCTTTGCGCGGGATGTTGAGCCGGTCGGCGAGGCCGAATCCGGTCAGCCCGTAGACGATCCCGAAGTTGACCATCTTCGCCTTCGAGCGCTGGCCGATGTCGACCTCCTGGCGGTCGATCTCGAACACCTCTGCGGCGGTCGCCGCGTGGACGTCCTCACCGGCGACGAAGACGTCTTTGAGCACCTGCTCGTCGGCGACGTGGGCGAGCACCCGCAGCTCGACCTGGCTGTAGTCGGCGGAGAGCAGGCGGGCGCCGGGCTCGGCGACGAAGCAGGCGCGGACGGGACGGCCGATCTCGGTCCGGATCGGGATGTTCTGCAGGTTGGGGTTGGTGCTGGAGAGGCGCCCGGTGGTCGTCGAGGCCTGGTTGAACGTGGTGTGGACGCGGCCGGTCCCCGGATCGATCAGGTCCGGCAGCGTGTCGAGGTAGGTGTTCTTCAGCTTGGTCAGCTCCCGCCACTGCTCGATCTTCTCGACGATCGGGTGCTCCTCGCGGATCTGGGCCAGCACCCGGGCGTCGGTCGAGAAGCCGGTCTTGCCGCGGCGCTTGCGGGTCAGCCCGAGCTTCTCGAAGAGGACGCGGCCGACCTGCTGCGGCGAGCCGATCGTGAACTCCTCCTCGGCCAGCTCGAAGATCTCCTTCTCCAGCGTCGCGATCCGCTCGCCGAAGCCGGCGCCGACCTCGGCGAGTCGCGCGCCGTCGAGCTTCAGCCCCTCGCGCTCCATCGCGGCGAGGACGTGGACCAGAGGGAGCTCGACGTCGCGCAGCAGCGGCTCCAGCTCGAGCTGCTCGAGGCGGGGGCGCTGAGCCTCCGCCAGGGCCGCGACGAGGCGCGCCTCCTCGGCCGGGTCGAGGCCGGCCTCGACCTCCTCGCCGAGCGCCAGCTGGCCATCGTCGTCGGCCTCTCCCCCGGCCGCCTCGGCAGCCGCCGACTCGGCTAGGCCGATGCCCGCGTCGGCGGCCAGCTCGACAAGCTCGTAGGTGCGGCGCTGCGGCTCGAGCAGGTAGGCGGCCAGCAGCGTGTCGTGGGACAGGTCGACCCCGACGCCCCGGCGTGCCGCGGCGGCGAGCAGCCCATGGCGGCCGCCGCCGAGCGACTTCGCGTCGTGGGCGACGAGCGGCTTGCCGGCGAGGGCCGCCGCGAGCTCGTCCAGGCTGGCCCTGCCCTTGACGATCCGGGCGCCGCCCGCGGCCGACCAGGCCTCGCCGGCTATCGCGATCGCCACCGGCCCGTCGCCGACGTCGTCGGGGGTCCCCTCCTCGGCGTCGATCTCCAGCTCGGTCTCGACGCTCCGCCCCGGCACGGCCTCGCCCTCGGGCAGCCCCTCTTCGAGCCGCTCCATCACGGCGCGCAACTCGAACTCGCGCATGAACTCGCGCAGCGCGCCGCGGTCGGGCGTCGCCCCCATCACGTCGCTCAGGTCGAGTCCCGTCTCGATCTCGCAGTCGAGCGTGGCCAGCTGCTTGGAGATGCGCGCGTCGTCGGCGTGCTCGACCAGATTCTGCTTGCGCTTGGCGCCGGAGACCTTGTCGACGTTGGCCAGCACCTCCTCCAGCGAACCGAACTGCTGGAGGAGCTGGGCCGCGGTCTTGTCGCCGATGCCCGGGACGCCGGGGATGTTGTCGGAGGTGTCGCCTTTGAGCCCGATCAGGTCGGTGACAAGCTCCGGCGGCACGCCGTAGCGCTCGACCACGCCGGCGTGGTCGTAGACCTTGGTGTCGGTGACCCCGCGCGAGGTCGTCATCACCCGGATCCCGTCGCCGACCAGCTGGTAGACGTCGCGGTCGCCTGAGACGACCATCACCGGGATGCCCTGCTCGCGGGCGCGGTGGGCGAGGGTGCCGATCACGTCGTCGGCCTCGTAGCCCTCGACCTTGACGTTGGTGTAGCCGAAGGCGGTCACCAGCGGCATCAGGTGCGGCCACTGCTCGGCGAGGAGGTCGGGCCGCGAGGGCCGGTGCGCCTTGTAGAGGTCGTAGGTCTTCTCGCGGCCGGACATGCCCGCGTCCCAGGCGACGACGACGCCGGCCGGCCGGTGCTCGACGACGATTTTGACCAGCATCGAGGCGAGCCCGTAGATCGCGTTCGTCGGCCGCCCGTCGCTCGTCCCGATCGACTCGGGGAGCGCGAAGAAGGCCCGGTAGGCGAGCGAGTTGCCGTCGACCAGGAAGAGCTCTCCGTCGGTGCCGTCAGTCGCCATCGGCGCCCACTCTAAGGGCAGCGGCCAGCGTCTCCGCGACCCGCTGCGGCTGCTCGTCGACCTGCTTCTCGCTGAGGCGGACGACGGCGAAGCCGCGCGCCTTCAGGGCGAGGTCGCGGTCGCGGTCGTCCTCGAACGCCTGCCTGCCGCGGTGGTAGCGGTAGCCGTCCGTTTCGACAACGAGCCGCTGTGCCCGCCAGAGGAAGTCGACCAGGTGCGGGCCGATTCGGACGTTGACCTCCGGTGGCGGCAGGCAGTGGCGGTGACAGAGCCGCAGGAAGGCGCGCTCGAGGTCGCTGCGGGTGCGGTCACGACCGGGGGCTTCGCCGATCGGCAGCCCGAGGACGTCCGCTTGCCGGATGGCGCGGCGCAGGTCCCGTGCCGAGATCAGCCCTCGGCGACCCGGGCGGGAAACCGTGCGCCGCAGGTCGCCAATCGTCCGCACGGGGGTTGTCACGGGGATTCGCTCATGAAGCGAAACAGCAGCAGGTAAGAGGGTGAGGGATCGATGGAGGCGGATGCCCTCGCGGCGGCGCTTGCCGCCGTTGCCGGGGACCGAAACGTCGATGGGACCGTCTCCGCCCGCCAGCAGTCCCCATAGGACTGCCGCGCTTCGGTGGCTGATCGCAGCGCCCCACCGATCCAGGATCGCGATTCTCTCCTCCGCGCCCGCAGCAGCTTCGCTCTCCGATCCTCGCCTGTCCGTCGGCCTTCCGCATGCCAGCACCGTGGCCATGCAGCGCCCCTCGAATGAGAGACATCGGTGGCCGACGGCGTAGACGCCGCGATGAATCCGGTGCAGCCGACCAGCACTGACTCGGCGTGAGATGCCGCTGGTGCTTATCCCCGCCGCCGTCAGCTGCCACTCCGTCACCACGCCGTACTGACGATCCGCGATCTTCCCGGCGGCTAAGTCCCGCGTGGCGCTTTCTTCCCGCATACCGGGAATAAGGCGCCAAGCACCGCCCGTTCTCCCCCCTCCCGTCGGGAGCGGTGGCGGTCTTTGCGGGGTCGGCGCGGCTACTTCCGCGGCAGCGATGACGCGAAATCGGCGCCGGCGTCTACCCAGGCGGCGAGGTCGTCATCGGAGGCGGTTCCGGCGGAGCCGACGAAGACCATGTTCTTCATCGGCTTGCCGGTGAAGTCCATCGGCCGCACGTGCGGCTCGGCTAGGGCGCGTTCGGCGTCGGCGGGGTCGAGGCGGACCATCAGGTCGTCGCCGACGATGCCGACGGCCATGTTGCCGGCGATCATGAAGGCGATCCCGCCGAACATCTTGCGCTCGCTCACGTCGGCGCGAGGGGCGAGGACGTCTCGGACCCGGTCGGCCAGCGCCTCATCGAAGGCCATGGAGCAGTCCCACTCCTGGGACGAAGCGGCCGACACGGGCGGCGTAGCCGGCGTACTCGTCGCCGTGCGTGCACAGGAGGTGAGGCTCCTCGACGCGCCTCACCTGCAGCTCGAGGCCGATCGCGAGAGCGGCCAGACCGCAGAGCGAGACGGCGCTGGGGACCATCAGCGCGAGGCCGAGGGCGGTCGGGAGCATGGCGCTGTAGATCGGGTTGCGAACGAGCTCGAAGGGGCCATCGGTGACGAGGGCGGTCCGCTCCTCGGGGTCGACGCCGATCCGCCACGCGTCGCCCATCGCTAGCTGGGCGAGGAAGGTGAGAACGATGCCTGCGACCGCGAGAGCGGCACCGACCGCGTGGCCGACGACGCCGTCGAGCGCCGCAATCGGCTCGAGCACGTCGAGCAGAGCCAGGATCGGGGCGGCCGCACCGAGCGCCACGCCGAGGACGAAGAGCGCCCCGGCGAGCCACTCGACCGCTCCGGCGTCGGAGGGAAGGCCGTGTACCCCGGTCGAGCCGGTGCGTCGCACCTGCAGCGCGATCTGCACGCCGAACGCGAGAGCGAACCAGACGCCGTAGAGGACAAGGGCAGCAGTCGCCATCGGACGGCGATCATAGGCGCGGGCGGACAGGCGTGGCGAATCTGATTCGATAGCCGCCCCATGGCCGTAAGCGCCCAATACAGCGTCACGATCCGGGTCGAGCTCGATGCCCGGCAGGAGCCCCTGGGCAAGCTGACCGCGTCGATCGCCGAGGCCGGCGGCCAGCTGCAAGGGGTCGACCTCGTCCCCGGCGCCGGCAGCGAGGGCAAGCGGGTACGCGAGTTCACGATCGACGCCCAGGACCGACCGCACTGGGAGCGGATCCTGCGCGCGATCGGCTCGACCCGCGGCGCCAAGGTGATCGACTACGTCGACCGGACGCTGCAGATGCACCGCGGCGGCAAGATCGAGATGCAGAACAAGTACCCGCTGAAGACGCGCGACGACCTCTCGATGGCATATACGCCCGGCGTCGCCCGCGTCTGCGAGGACATCCACGCCGACCGCGCCAAGGCGTTCGAGTACACGATCAAGAAGAACACCGTCGCGGTCGTCTCCGACGGCAGCGCCGTGCTCGGGCTCGGCAACATCGGTCCGGAGGCGGCGATGCCGGTGATGGAGGGCAAGGCGATGCTGTTCAAGGAGTTCGCCGGCGTCGACGCCTTCCCGATCTGCCTCGACACCCAGGACGCCGACGAGATCGTCAAGGCCTGCGAGCTGATCGCCCCGACCTTCGGCGGAATCAACCTCGAGGACATCTCGGCGCCGCGCTGCTTCGAGATCGAGGAGCGGCTCAAGGAGTCGCTCGACATCCCCGTCTTCCACGACGACCAGCACGGCACCGCGGTGGTGACGATGGCGGCGCTGTTCAACGCGCTGAAGATCGTCGGCAAGCCGATCGAGCAGCTGCGCGTGCTTGTGGTTGGCCTCGGTGCGGCGGGGGTAGCGGTGACGAAGATGATGCTCGCCTCCGGCGTCACCCACGTGGTCGGCTGCGACCGGCGCGGCGCCCTCTCGACAGATCGCGAGGACTACCAGTCGGGCGAGATGAGCGGGATCAAGCGCTGGTACGCGGAGAACTCGAACCCGGACAAGCTGGGCGGGCAGCCGGGCGACGTGATCGAGGGCATGGACCTGTTCATCGGCCTCTCCGGCCCGGGGATCATCTCGCCGGAGGCGCTGGGCAAGATGAACGACGACGCGATCGTCTTCGCGATGGCCAATCCCAACCCCGAGGTGATGCCCGAGGACGCTGCCCCCTACGTGCGGATCATGGCCACGGGCCGCTCGGACTACCCGAACCAGATCAACAACGTGCTCTGCTTCCCCGGCATCTTCCGCGGCGCCCTGGACGCCGGCGCGCCGCACATCACCGAGGAGATGAAGCTCGCGGCCGCACGCGGGATCGCGGCGACGGTCACCGAGGCCGACCTCTCCGAGGACTACATCATCCCCAGCGTCTTCAACCGCGACGTGGCGCCGCAGGTGGCGAAGGCGGTGGTCGAGGAGGCCAAGCGCGAGGGCATCGCGCGGTTCAGCCAGGAGACCGGCACGTTTTCGACGGTGGAGGTCGGCTGAGGCCGTGAAGGTGCTGGTCACGGGGGCGAGCGGCTTCATCGGCTCGGCCCTGTGCGACGCCCTGCTCGCGCGGGGCGACAGCGTGGTCGGCCTGACCCGCGACCCGCAGCGGGCCCGCGGAACCAACCCGGCGGTCGTCTGGCACCCGTGGCAGCCGCACCTCGAACGACCGCCGGCCGAGGCGTTCGACGGCGTCGACGGGGTGGTCAACCTGATCGGCGAGCGGATCGACCAGCGCTGGAACGACGAGTCGAAGCGCCGCATCCTGGAGAGCCGGCGCACCGCGACGCACAACCTGGTCGGGGCGATCGCCGCCCTGGAGCGCAAGCCGAAGGCCATGGTCAGCCAGGCGGCGATCGGCTACTACGGGGATCGCGGCGACACGGTCGTCGACGAGTCCGACCCCCCGGGCGAGGGCTTCGACTCCGAGGTCGTCGAGGAGTGGGAGAAGGCAGCCCACGAGGTGGAGGGCAGTGGCGTGCGGCTGGTCGTCGTCCGCACCGGCCACGTGCTCGACCCGCGCGGCGGGCTGCTGGGCCGCATGCTGCCCCCGTTCAGGATGGGCGTCGGCGGTCCGCTGGCGGGCGGCGACCAGTACGTCTCCTGGATCCACATCGACGACGAGATCGGGATCCTGCTCTGGGCGCTGGACGAGGAGCGGGTGAGCGGCACGGTCAACGCAACCGCGCCGAACCCCGTCACTAACCGCGAGTTCTCGCGGGCAATCGGGCGAGCACTGAGCCGACCGGCCCTCGTGCCGGTGCCGGGCCTGACGCTGGACGTGATGTTCGGCCGCGAGTTCGGCAAGGTGCTCCGCGGGGGACAGCGCGTCCTTCCGAAGCGCGCCCAAGAACTCGGCTACGACTTCCGGTTCAGCGAGATCGACGCGGCGCTGAAGAACCTGCTCTAGCCGAGCTCCTCGGCGAGAGATTCGCGTGGCGACTCGGGATCCTCGATCCGACGGAAGGCCCGAAGGAGCCGGGCGACCCCGGTGGCGCCCGAATCGGCCGAGATACGGACGATGCCGGCCTCTTCGAGGATCGGCTCGGAGAAGCGAACGGCCGTCGGGTCGCGAGTGCCGATGTAGGCGACCGACGAGGAGTCCTCGGTGGCCGCGCGGGCGGCGGCACCGATCAAGGCAAGGCGCGACCGGCCTGCCCTGCCTGCATTGCTCCTCGCAGCGAGCGATTTCGCGCCGTCGTCGACGCAGGCCGCCCGCAGGTGCACCTCACCAACCCGCCCTCCGGCACGAGCCAGCTCCCGCTTCGCTTCCGCGCAAAGCGGGGCGCTGACGTACACAGACACCGTCGCATCCTCCGCCACCCCTTCGTCCCCGCAGCCAGCAACGACCAGGAGCAGTGCGCAACAGCCCGCGATCGTTGCTTTGCGGGAGATCGGGGCCGCTGGTCCCCCACCGCCGCCTCGCTTACCCAAAGAAGACCTCGGCCTCCTCGTACAGCTCCGCCGGCACCGTCTTGAGCTCGGCGGTCGCCTCGGTCAGATCGACCAGGTGAATGTCGGTCCCCCGCAGCGCGGTCATCTTGCCCCACTCCCCGGCCTCCACCGCGTCGATCGCGTGCAAGCCGAAGCGCGTCGCCAGCACGCGGTCGAAGGCGGTCGGGGTGCCGCCGCGCTGGACGTGACCCAGTACGGTCGCGCGCGCCTCCTTGCCGGTGCGGCGCTCGATCTCGCCCTCCAGCCAGTGGGCGATGCCGCCGAGCCGGACGTGGCCGAACTCGTCCAGCTTGTCGTCCTGGGTCTCCGAGATCCCGCCGACCGGCTGCGCCCCCTCGGCGACGACGACGATCGGCGCGAACTGGCTCTCGAAGCGCCGGCCGACGAACTCGCAGACCTTCTCGACGTCGAACTGCTGCTCGGGGATGAGGATGACGTTGGCGCCGCCGGCGAGACCGGCGTGAAAGGCGATCCAGCCGGCGTGGCGGCCCATCACCTCGGCGATCAGGACCCGATGGTGGCTGCCCGCGGTGGTGTGCAGGCGGTCGATCGCCTCCATCGCGATGTTGACGGCGGTGTCGAAGCCGAACGTGTAGTCGGTGGCGCCGAGGTCGTTGTCGATCGTCTTCGGCACGCCGATGACCTTCACTCCGTGCTCGCCGTGCAGCCGCGACGCCGCGCCCAGCGTGTCCTCGCCGCCGATCGCGATCAGGCCGTCGACGCCTTCCGCCGCGAGGTTCGCGGTCAGGCGCTCCACGCCGCCCTCCTCCTTGAAGGGATTGGTCCGCGAGCTGCCGAGGATCGTGCCGCCGCGCGGCAGGATGCCGCGCACCTCGGGCACTCCCAGAGGTGTGCTGTCGCCCTCCAGCGGCCCGTGCCAGCCGTCCCGGTAGCCGACGAACTCGTGGCCGCACTGTTCGACGCCCTTGCGGACGATCGCCCGGATCACCGCGTTGAGCCCGGGGCAGTCGCCCCCGCCGGTGAGCACTCCGATCCGCATCGACCGCAGCTTAGACCTGGCCGCGCCCGCGGCGACGCGATAGGTTCGAACGAACCGAGCGAGGAGGGACGATGAGCGAGTCAGTCGATCTGCAAGCGGTCAGGGACGCCCAGCAGAAAACCTGGTCCGAAGGCGACTTCTCGATGGTCGCCGGAATCGTGATGATGGTCGCCGAGGAGCTGGCCGAAGCGCTCGACATCGTCACCGACGAGCGTGTCCTCGACGTCGCCTGCGGCAGCGGCAACGGCGCGCTCGCCGCGGCCCGGCGCGCCTGGGGCAACACCGTCGGTGCCGACTTCGTGCCGTCGCTCCTGGAACGGGGGCGCGAACGCGCCGCCGTCGAACGGCTGGACGTCGAGTTCGTCGAGGCCGATGCGACCGACCTGCCCTTCGGGGACGGCGAGTTCGACGTCGTGATCTCGATCTTCGGCGCGATGTTCGCGGCCGATCAGGAGAAGGCGGCGGCCGAGCTGGTGCGCAGCTGCAAGCCGGGTGGCCGGATCGGCATGGCCAACTGGGTCCCGGACGGCGAGATCGGCAAGATGTTCATGACGATCGCCAAGCACGCTCCGCCCCCGCCGGGGGTCCCGTCGCCGCTGGTCTGGGGGACCGAGGAGCGGCTGCGCGAGCTGTTCGGCGACGACATCTCCGACCTGCGCGTCGAGCGCCGCCGGGCGCGGCAGACCTTCCGCTCGGCCGACCACTGGCTCGACTTCTTCCGCACCTACTTCGGCCCGACCAAGGTCGCCTTCGAGCGGGTCGGCGCCGAGGGCGAGGAGGCGCTGGCGGCGGACCTGCGCGACTTCCTGGAAGCAGGCAACACGGCCGGGGACCGCGGCTTGGTCCTCGAACCCGAGTACCTGCAGGTCGTCGCGACGCGGGCTTAGGAACCTGCGACGCCCGGGTGGGGCGCTCAGCGACCGGGGTTCAGCGTCTGCTGCAGCACTCGCGCAGCGGCACCGATGAAGAGGACGGTCAGGAAGACCATCCCGGCGATCGGGCCGCCCTGCCCGAAGGCGTAGGAGACGACGGCGGCGGCGAGCGCGAGGAAGAAGGCGACGACGAGTCCCATGCGGCGCTGATCCTAGAACAAGCGCCGGTCCAAGCGACGGGCCGCCGTCCTCGGGGCGAGTCCCTGACGGCGCCGGGGGGTTCTAAGCGTTGAGCGCGGCGCGGGTATCGCGCAAGAAGGCGCTGACGGCCACCGCGGCGTCCTCGGAAGCGCCCGCCTCCGCGACTGCTCGGACGAGGCGACTGCCGACGATCACGCCGTCGGCGACGCGGCCGACCTCCGCCGCCTGCTCGGGCGTGCCGATGCCGAAGCCGACCGCCACCGGCACGTCCGCATCGCCCTTGGTCGCGGCGACCAGGTCGGCCAGCTCGGGTGGCAGCTCCCGGCGCTCGCCCGTCGTGCCCACCGTGGAGACGACGTACACGAAGCCCTCGGCGACCGCGCAGATCCGGGCGCGCCGGCGCGCCTCGGTGGTCGGCGCGAGCAGCGGGACCAGCGCCAGACCGGCTCCGGCGAAGGCATCGCGAACCTCCTCGGCCTCGTCCAGCGGCAGGTCCGGCACGATCGCCCCGGCGGCTCCGGCGTCGGCGGCCCGGCGCGCGAACTCCGCGGCACCGCCCTGAGCGAGCACCATGTTCGCGTAGACCATCAAGACGACCGGAACGCGATCCGCCACCGAGGCACAGACCTCGAACGCGGTCTCCAGGGTCGCCCCAGCGGCGAGCGCGGCAGTAGCCGCCTCATGGATGGTCGGCCCGTCCGCGAGCGGGTCGGAAAAAGGCACCCCCAGCTCGATCAGGTCCGCCCCGTTGTCCGCGTAGGCCGCCGCAACCGCCAGCGACGCCTCCCGGTCGGGGAACCCGGCCATCATGTAAGGCATCAGCGCGGCGCGGCCCTCCTGCTTGGCCTGCGCAAATGCGTCCGCTATCCGCTGCTCGCCGCTGCTTGGCGCGCCGGTGGGGGGAGTCGGGGGGTGACTCTGCAGAGCCTCCCCGCTGTTGCTCTGTGGAGTCACCCCCCGACTCCCTCGACCCGCTGTGCCACCTCAGCCAGATCCTTGTCCCCACGGCCGGATAGACACAGCACGTCGTAGCCGTCCCCCCCGCCGTTCTCCAGCAGCCATGCGATGGCGTGTGAGGACTCGAGGGCCGGGATCAGCCCCTCGAGCCGGGCCAGCTCGGCGAAGGCGGCGAGCGCCGCGGTGTCGGTGACGGCGACGTAGGTAGCGCGGCCGGTGTCGCGCAGGTACGCGTGCTCGGGGCCGACGCCGGGGTAGTCGAGGCCGGCCGAGACCGAGTGGGCCTCGAGGATCTGGCCCTCCTCGTCGGCGATCACCGAGGAGAGCGTGCCGTGCAGGACGCCGGTCGTCCCCGCCCCGAGCGAGGCGCCGTGCCGGCCGCTGTCGAGGCCCTCGCCCGCCGCCTCGACGCCGATCAGCTCGACCGAGGCGTCCTCGACGAAGGGCGTGAAGATGCCGATCGAGTTGGAGCCGCCGCCGACGCAGGCGATCACCCTTGCCGGCAGGGCGCCCTCGGCGGCAAGCGCCTGCTCGCGCGCCTCCTCGCCGATCACCCGCTGCAGGTCGCGGACCAGCGCCGGGAACGGCGCCGGGCCGACAGCCGAGCCGATCGCGTAGTGGGTCGTCTCGACGTTCGCGACCCAGTCGCGGATCGCCGCGCTGACCGCCTCCTTGAGCGTGCGCGCGCCGGCCTCGACCGGCGCGACCTCGGTGCCGAGCAGCCGCATCCGCTCGACGTTCGGAGCCTGGCGGCGGATGTCCTCGCTGCCCATGTAGACGACGCACTCCAGGTCGAGTAGCGCGCAGGCGGTGGCGATCGCGACGCCGTGCTGGCCTGCACCGGTCTCGGCGATCACCCGCGGCTTGCCCATGCGCTTCGTCAGCAGCGCCTGCCCGATCGCATTGTTGATCTTGTGCGACCCGGTGTGCGCGAGATCCTCGCGCTTGAGGTAGACGCGGCGGCTGGCCCGCTCGGAGAGCCGTTCGGCCAGGTAGAGGGGCGTCGGGCGCCCGACGAAGTCGCGGCGCAGGGCGGCGAGCCGCGTCGTGAACGCGTCGTCCTCGCGCGCCTCCGCCCACGCCGCGCTCAGCTCGTCCAGCGCGGCGATCAGCGTCTCCGGCACGTAGCGCCCCCCGTAGGGGCCGAAGCGCTCCTCGACGGTGCTCATCGCGAGGGGACGCTAGCGCTCTGCGCCGCCTCGAAGAAGGCGGTCATCGCGGCGTGGTCCTTGCGACCCGGCTCGGCCTCGACCCCGCTCGCGACGTCGACCGCGTACGGATGGGTCGTCGCGATCGCCTCGGCCACGTTGTCGGGGCGCAGGCCGCCGGCGACGATCGCCGGCACGTCCGAGCGGTGCTCGCGCAGCAGGCCCCAGTCGAAGCTCTCCCCCGTCCCGCCCCAGAGGCCCCTGTCGCGCCGGTCGAAGAGATGGAAGTCGGTCCGGAACGCCTCGGCGGCGTGGATCTCGGCCGCGCTGGAGACGTGGATCGCCTTCGCGACCTTGACGCCGGTCCGGCGCGCCACCTCCGAACAGAACGAAGGACCCTCGTCCCCGTTCAGCTGCACCATCGTCAACCCCTCGTCCTCGACCGCCTTCGCCACCTCGTCCAGCTCGGGATTGACGAACACCCCCACGACCTCGCACTTGCGCCGAAAGGCAGCCCCGATCCGCACCGCCTCAGCAGGCTCCACGCTCCGCGGACTCTCGGCGAAATGGATCAGCCCGATCGCCCATGCCCCGAGCCGCACGGCCTCGGCCGCATCGTCCAAATTGGTCACGCCACAGATCTTCACTCGCATGAACCTGAGACTACGGGACGTGTACGTCCGCCCCGCGCAAAGCGCTTCACCTATTTGGCCGGCGGCCCGACCGGTCCCGACTGCGTGTCTTCGACGGAGTCGGGCCGCACGCCGAGCGTGACGACGATCTCCTCGGTCTCGTCCCCACGCCGCACGGTCAGCTTCATCTCGTCTCCGGGCGCCGCTTCGTCGATCGCGCTGATTACTTCTTCCATCCCGGACACCCGTCGTCCGTCGACCGCGACGATGATGTCGCCGCCGACTTTGAAGTTGGCGCCTTCGATCGTCGCCGAGCTGTCGCCGCCGCGGACGCCGGCCTCGTCGGCAGGACCTCCCTCGACCACCTCGTCGACCAGGACGCCGCGCTCGACCGGCAGCTCCAGCGCCTCGGCCAGGTCGGAGGTGATCGAGCCGCCGCTGATGCCCAGGTAGGCGTGCTCGACCTTGCCCTCGGTCTGCAGCTGCTCGACCACGTCACGCGCCGTGTTGATCGGCACCGCGAAGCCGATCCCGACGTTGCCGGTGCTGCCGCCGGTCTGGATCTGGGAGTTGATCCCGATCACGCTGCCGGTGGCGTCGATCAGCGGGCCGCCGGAGTTGCCGGGGTTGATCGCCGCGTCGGTCTGGATCACGTGCGAGATCGAGAAGCCGTTCGGCGCTTCGATCTGGCGCTGCAGGGCCGAGACGATGCCCGCGGTCACGGTTCGTTCGAGCCCGAACGGGTTGCCGATCGCGATCACCGGCTCGCCGACCTGGACCTTCGAGGAGTCGCCGAGGGCGAGTGGGTGCAGGCGGTCGGCGGGTGCGTCGACCTTGAGCAGGGCGACGTCCGTAGCCGGATCGGTGCCGACGATCTCGGCGTCGTAGGTCGCATCCGAGGAGCCCAGCGTCACCTCGACCTGTTTCGCCCCCTCGACCACATGGCTGTTGGTGATCACATGGCCCTCGGTGTCGATCAGGAACCCGGACCCGCTCGCGGCGCCTTCGCCTTCCGGTTCCCCGAACGGGTTGACGCTGGAGCCTTCTTCCGCACCGATTTGGGCTTTGACGAAGGCGATGCCGTCGCCCGCGCGGCGGTAGATCTCGTTGACGAGGTTGCTGTCCTCGCCGCCGTCACGCACCGCCACGGGCGCCGCGACCGGCGTGGAGATGGTCGTCGAGGAGCCCTCCTCGCCCTCGATCCAGCCGGCCGCGAACGCCATCGCGAAGAAGGCGCCGACGAGCGCGCCGCCCAGCAGGGCCGAGCCGAACGAGGTGGCAAGGAAACGCCTCACGCGGCGAATCATGGAGGGCCACCTCAAAGGCAGCCTAAAAATCCGGGGCCTAAGGCAGGTTGTGCTCGCGGGTGCCGTCGTCGGCGCCGGTCAGCTCGCGCGTCAGCGCCTCGGGGTCGGCGGCGCCCATCAGCGCCTCGCCGATCAGCACGGCGTCGACGCCGACCCGCTCCAGCTCCTCCAGCTCGGCGCGGGTGGAGATGCCGCTCTCGGCGACCACGGCCTTGCCGGCCGGCACGTCGGGCATCAGCTCGAAGGTCGTCGCCAGGTCGACCACGCCCCGGTCGAGGTCGCGGTTGTTGATCCCGATCGCATCCGCGTCGAGCTCCAGCGCCCGCTCCAGCTCCTCGGCGTCGTGGACCTCGACCAGGCAGTCGAGATCCAGCCCGCGCGCCTCCGCGTGGAGGGCCTCCAGCTCACGGTCCTCCAGCGCACGGACGATCAGCAGCACGGCGTCCGCCCCGTAAACCGCGGCCTCGTAGAGCTGGTAGGGGTCGACGATGAAGTCCTTGCGCAGGATCGGCAGCCCGCAGGCGGTGCGAGCGGCGCTCAGGTCGTCGAGGGAGCCGCCGAAGTGGGGCCCGTCGGTCAGCACCGAGACGGCCGCAGCGCCGCCGCGCTCGTAGGCGGCGACCTGATCGGCGACTGCCGCGTTCGAGATCTCGCCGGCGCTCGGCGAGCGCCGCTTGAACTCGGCGATCACCGAGAGGCCGGGCCCTACCAGCGCCTCGCCGAACGGGCGGTCGCGGCCGCGTTCGGGGAGCCGCGACTCGAGGTCGGCCTGGGAAGTCAGGCTGCGGCGCTCCTCCACCCCTTCGCGCGCAGCGCCGGTTAGCTGCTCGATCATTCCCACGTGAGTGCGCAAAGCCTAGTCGTTAGTGATGGCGACCAGCCGCTCGAGCAGGTCGCGCGCCTCGCCACGGTCGATCGTCGTGCCCGCCAGGTCGACCCCCTCGGCGAGGCTGCCGGCGCGCCCGCCGACGTAGATCGCGGCACCGGCGTTGAGCACGACCAGGTCGCGGCGCGGCCCCGCCTCGCCCCCGAGCACGCCCCGCGAGGCGGCCGCGTTCTCCTCCGGGCTGCCGCCCGCCACCTGCCCGAGATCCGCCTCGCCCAGTCCCAGCTCGCCCGGCTCCACGAACCACTCCTCGGTCCGGTCCTCCACCACCTCGATCACCCGCGTGCGGGCCGAGAGCGAGAGCTCGTCGAGGCCGTCCTCGGCGGCGACGACCAGCGCGCGCTCGCTGCCGAGCCCGAGCAGCGCCTCGGCGATCGTCTCCTGGTAGTGGCGGTCGGAGACGCCGAGCAGCTGGCGCTGCGCGCCCGCCGGGTTGGTCAGCGGGCCGAGGAAGTTGAAGATGGTCCGCACGCCCAGCTCCCTGCGAACCGGCACGACGTGCGCCATCGCGGCGTGGTGGCGCGGCGCGAACATGAAGCCGAAGCCGATCTCGTCGATGCACTCACCGACCTGCTCAGGCGTCAGCTCGATGTTCACGCCGAGCGCCTCGAGCAGGTCGGCGGACCCGCAGCGGCTCGTGTTCGAGCGGTTGCCGTGCTTGGCGACCGCGCAGCCGGCCGCGGCGGCGACCAGGGCCGCGGTGGTCGAGACGTTGAAGGTCGAGGGGCCGCCTCCCGTCCCCGCGGTGTCGACCAGGTCGTCGCGCCGCGTTGCGACGGGCGTCGCCAGCGCCCGCATCGTCCGCGCCAGGCCGACCAGCTCGGGAACGGTCTCGCCCTTGGCGCGCAGCGCGATCAGGAAGGCCGCGGTCTGCACCTCGCTCGTGCGGCCCTCCATGATCTCGGCGAGCACCGCGGCGGCGTGGTCCGCGGTCAGGTGGTCCCCGGCGCAGACCGCGTCGATCGCCCTCGTCACCACGTCGTTGGGCACCGTCAGCTCCCGTTCTCGCCGAGGAAGTTGGCCAGCATGTGCTTTCCGTGCGGGGTCAGCACCGACTCGGGATGGAACTGGACGCCCTCAGCCGGCAGCTCGCGGTGCCGGGCGCCCATCACTACGTCGCCGAGCCGGGAGCTGACTTCGAGCACGTCGGGCAGGTCGGGGTCGGCGACCAGCGAGTGGTAGCGGCCGGCGACCAGCGGGCTCGGCAGGCCGGCGTAGACGGTGCGGCCGTCGTGCTCGATCTCGCCCTCCTTGCCGTGGACCGGCTCGCCCTGGACGGTGCGCCCGCCGAACGCCTCGACCAGGGACTGGTGGCCGAGGCAGACGCCGAGCACCGGCGTGCCGGCCTCGGCGAAGGCGCGGATCGCCTCGACCGAGATGCCGGCCTCGGCGGGGGTGCACGGCCCGGGCGAGACGACGAGCCGATCGGGATCGCGCGCGAGCAGCTCGTCGACGGTCGCCACGTCGTTGCGGACCACCTCGACCTCGGCACCGAGCTCGCCGAGGTACTGGACGAGGTTGTAGGTGAAGCTGTCGTAGTTGTCGATCACCAGAACGCGCATGCCCCCGCCCCGATCATGCCCAGTCGGGCTGCTCGCAGGCCAGCTCGACGGCGCGGAAGACCGCCTTGGCCTTGTTGACCGACTCGTTGTACTCGTAGGCGGGCTTCGCGTCGGCGACCGTGCCGCCGCCGGCCTGGACGTGGATCTGCCCGTCCTTGGCGACGACGGTGCGGATGTGGATCGCCGTGTCGAGGTCGCCGCTCCAGGAGAGGTAGCCGATCGCGCCGCCGTAGGAGCCGCGCTTGACCTGCTCCAGCTCGTCGATGATCTGCATCGCGCGGACCTTGGGGGCGCCCGAGAGCGTGCCGGCGGGCAGGGCCGAGCGCAGCACGTCCATCGCGCCGACCCCCTCGCGCAGCTTCCCCGAGACCTGGCTGACGATGTGGAGGACGTGCGAGTAGGTCTCGACCGCCATCAGCTCGTCGACCCTCACCGACCCGTACTCGCAGACGCGGCCGAGGTCGTTGCGGCCGAGGTCGACCAGCATCACATGCTCGGCCCGCTCCTTGGCGTCGGCGACCAGCCGCTCGGCGAGGCGGCGGTCCTCCTCCTCGCTGTCGCCGCGCGGGTAGGTGCCGGCGATCGGCCGCGTCTCGACCCGCCCGCCGTGGACTTTGACCAGCGGCTCCGGCGAAGCGCCGGCGATCTGGAAGTCGCCGAACTCGAGGAAGTACATGTAGGGGGACGGGTTGACCGCCCGCAGGCCGCGGTAGATCGAGAAGGCCTCGACCGGGGCCGGCGCCGAGAAGCGCTGGGACGGGACGACCTGGAAGGCGTCGCCCGCGTGCACGTACTCGACGATCCGCGCGACCGCCGCTTCGAAGTCCTCGCGCTCCACGTTGGAGACGAAGCGCGGGGGCTCGGCCAGGACAGGGCGCTCCGGGACCGGGACGGCGCCGCGCAGCCGGGCCCGCACGTCGGCGATCGCCCCGGCGGCGCGCTCGTAGGCGGCGTCGATGCCGCCCTCGTCGTCGGCGAAGGCGCAGGCCATCACTGTCAGCTCGTGGCGCAGGTGGTCGAAGGCGAGCAGGACGTCGGTGATCATCAGCGCCATGTCCGGCAGCCCGAGCGTGTCGGGGTTCGCCTCGCCGAGCGGCTCGACGGTGCGGACCAGGTCGTAGCCGAAGAACCCGACCGCTCCCCCGGCGAACGGCGGCAGGCCCTCGACCGGGGCGAGCCGGTAGCGCGACATGTACTTCGAGACCGCCGCGTAGGGATCGGGCGCGTCGGACTCGTCGCCCTCCGACATGCCGGTGGCGGCAGCGGCGAAGCCGCTCAGCCTGCCGTCGCTCCAGCGCAGCACCTCGCGGGGGCGGATGCCGACGAACGAGTAACGGCCGACCTGGCCCTGCTCGGCGGACTCGAGCAGGAAGCACGGCGCTCCGGCGGGCTCCCCGGCGCGCAGCTTGAGGAACGCAGAGACCGGCGTCTCGCAGTCGTCGACGAAGCGGGCGCGCACGGGCACGACGTTCCCCTGGGCGGCGAGCTCGCGGGCCTCCTCGAGGCTCGGCTCCAGCCGCAGGTCGGACTCAGCGACGACGGCCATTGAGGACTTCCATCACGGCCGACTGCGGGACCTTGCGCGAGGCGAGCAGGACGCTGAGGTGGTACAGCACGTCGGCCGCCTCTTCGGCGACCCGCTCGTCGGACTCCTCGCGCGCCGCGCGGACCACCTCCTCGGCCTCCTCCTCGACCTTCTCGCCGATCAGCCCCGGGTCGTCGAGCAGCTGCACGGTGTAGCTGCCCGCGGGGCGCTCGTCGGCGCGGCTGCGCAGCGTGCGCTCCAGCGCCGCGAGCGCTTCGTGGGCGGGCGGCGAGGGCTCGCCGCCACCGTCGAGCCCGCGGTGGAAGCAGGTGCGCTCGCCCGTGTGGCAGGCCGGGCCGGTCGGCACGACGAGCGCGACGATCGCGTCGCAGTCGCAGTCGTAGCGCAGCTGTCGCAGCCGCAGGACGTGGCCCGACTCTTCGCCTTTGCGCCAGATCCGCTCTCGCGAGCGGCTGTAGAAGTGCACCTCGCCGGTCTCGACCGTCAGCCGCAGCGCCTCCTCGTTCGCGTAGGCAAGCGTTAGGACCTCACCGCTGTCGGCGTCCTGCGCCACACACGGCACCAACCCCCGCTCGTCGAACTCGATTTGCTCGAACATCGAACAATCGTATGGCAGGTCGGGTCAGGGCAATCGGGAATGCACTCGAACGGGCGGATACTCAAAGTGCCGAGCTAATTAGCTCGGCACTTGTCCGGGCGAGTGCATTCCCGATTGCCCTCACTCGATCCCCAAACGATCGAGAAGGTCCTCGTCACGGCGCCAGCGGCTGCGGACGCGGACCTGGAGGTCGAGGTGGACCTTGGCGCCCAGCTCCGCTTCGAGCGAGCGGCGGGCGGCGAAGCCGATCTCCCCCACCTTCGCGCCGCCCTTGCCGATCAGGATGCCCTTCTGCGACTCGGTCTCGGCCCATATCTCGGCGTCGACGATGACGAGGCCGTCGTCGCGCTCGGCGACCTCCTTCACCTGGACCTCGACCGAGTGCGGGATCTCCTCCCGCGTCCGGTTGAGAACCTGCTCGCGGATCAACTCCGCCAGCATCGTCTCGCTCGACTGGTCGCTGCTGTCCTCCGGCGGATACAGGTAGGGACCCTCGGGAACCAGCTCTGCGAGCCGATCGACCAGCGCCTCCAGCCCCTCTCCGGTCTTGGCGCTGATCGGGAAGACCTCGTCGACCCCCTCCAGCTCGGCGGCCGCGGCAAGCACCGGCACGAGCTCGTTCGGCCCGGTGCGATCGGCCTTGTTGACGGCGCAGATCGTCGCGGCCTTCGAGCCGGCGCCGAGCAGGGCGCGGGCGATGAAGCGGTCGCCCGGCCCGACCCCCTCCTCGCCGTTGACGACGAGCAGGGCGACGTCGGAGTCGGCCAGTTCCCGCTCGACCCGCTTCTGCATCCGCTCGGTCAGCACGTCGCGGGGCCGCTGGACGCCGGGCAGGTCGACCAGCACCAGCTGGCGCTCCGCCTCGGTGTCGGTGGCGATGCCGCGGATCGCCCGCCGCGTCGTCTGGGGTCGCATCGAGACGATCGCGACGCGGTTGCCGACGATCCTGTTGACCAGCGTCGACTTGCCGACGTTGGGCCGCCCCGCCAGCCCGACGAACCCCGCGCGGCTCATCCCAGCGCCTCCATCGCCCGCGCCTGCAGGGCGAGCATTTCGCCGTCGTCGACCTCGTGGTCGTAGCCGCAGAGGTGGAGCACGCCGTGGACGACCGCCTCGACCACGTCGGAGCAGTGCTCGGCGCAGATCGCCACGTCGCCCAGCTCGCGCGGCCCGGCGACGGGGCCGGTGCCGTCGAGCGGGAAGGCGAGGACGTCGGTCGGGCGGTCGTTGCCGCGGTGCTCGCGGTTCAGCTCGCGGATGCGCTCCGCCGTCACCAGCTCGACCGCCAGGTGGCCGTCGGACACGCCGGCCAACAGCAGTGCCGCCTCGACCGCGCCGCGCAGCTCGGCGGGCACGTCGGAGAGGTCAACCGCCATCGGCGGGCGGCGGCTGCTCGTCCTGCCGGCGCTCGGCGTGCTCGCCGTAGGCGGCGACGATCCGCTGCACCAGCTTGTGCCGGACGACGTCCTCGCCGCCGAAGCGGACGAAGGAGATGTCCTTCACCTCGCTGAGGATGTCCCGCACCACGACGAGGCCGGAGCGCTGGTCGGTCGGAAGGTCGATCTGGGTGATGTCGCCCGTCACCACCATCCGCGAGTTGAAGCCGAGCCGGGTCAGGAACATCTTCATCTGCTCGGGGCTCGTGTTCTGCGCCTCGTCGAGGATCACGAAGGAGTCGTTCAGGGTTCTTCCACGCATGAATGCCAGTGGCGCGACCTCGATCACGCCGCGCTCGAAGTAGCCGTTGACGCGGTCGGGGTCGAGCATGTCGTAGAGCGCGTCGAAGAGCGGCCGTAGATAGGGGTCGACCTTGGCCTGGATGTCGCCGGGCAGGAAGCCGAGCCGCTCGCCGGCCTCGACCGCGGGCCGGGTGAGGATGATCCGCTGGACCTCCCGTTCGGCGAGGGCGTGCGCCGCCATCGCAACGGCGAGGAAGGTCTTGCCCGTCCCGGCCGGGCCGATCCCGAAGGTGATCGTGTGGCGGCGGATCGAGTCGACGTAGCGTTTCTGGTTGAGCGTCTTCGGCGCCACCTTGGTGTTGCGGTGACGCCAGACGACGTCCTCGAGGATCTCCGCGGGGCTCTCGTGGGCGTCGATCGCGCCGGTCACCGCTTCGATCGTGCCCGGCGCGACCTCGTGGCCCTGCTCGATCAGGTCGACCAGCTCGTCGACGACCGTCGCGGCGGTCTGCACGTCGTCGGAGGCTCCGTCGAGCGTGAGCACGTTGCCGCGGAGGTGGAAGTCGCAGTCGAGGTGCCCGCGCAGCGCCCGCAGGACCGCATCCTCGGAGCCCGCCAGCTCGGCGGCGACAGTGTTGTCGAGGGTCAGCTGCCTACGCGCCAAGTCTGTCCCGGACCGCTGCGCTCACTCGCTTGCCGTCGGCACGACCGCCGAGCTTCGGCATCAGCGCCGACATCACCTGGCCCATCTGCTTCTGCTCGGTGGCGCCGGTCTCGGCCACCGCCGCCTCGACCAGCTCGACCAGCTCCTCGTCGGAGAGCTGCTCCGGAAGATAGGCCTCGATCAGCTCCGCCTCGAATCCCTCGACGCTCGCCTGCTCGGCACGACCGGCGTCACGGTAAGCCTCGGCCGCCTCGAGCCGCTTCTTGCGCTCGCGCTGCAGCACGGCGACCTCGTCGCCCTTGCCGAGCTTGGCGTCCTGCTGGAGCGAGTCGACGATCATCCGCAGGGCCGCGGCACGCTCGCGCTCGCCCGCTTTCATCGCGGTGCGCACGTCTGCCTGGACCTGCTCGAGGACGCTCATCCCGTTTAAGGGTAGTCGGCGGCGTCCGGCGCTACCGCAAGGCCCTTGGAGACGAGATCGGCGATGTCGGCGCTGACCAGGGTCCAGCCATGGCGCCGGGCTGCCGCGACGTAGGCGGCGTCGTAGGCGGTGAGGTCGTGCTCGGCGGCGAGCTCCACGGCGGACTCGAGCAGGTCCGCGTCGCCGGTCACGATCCGCTCGCCGCAGCGCCTGCCCACGAAGCGCACGAGGTATCGAGCTTCTTCGCGTTGCCCTTTCCGGGCGCCCATGACGTTCGCGATCTCGTAGAACGTGAGGTCCAGCGCTGCCAGCGGCCGGCTGGTGTCGAGCACCATGGAGCGTGCGGCCACCCGAAATCGATCCTCGGGGTCCCGTGCGGCGATCCATACGCCCGCATCGAGAAGCAGGGCCTCAGTGCGATTCACGATCTTCGCGGATGAGCTTGGCTGCTTCGCCGCCCATCGGAGCCGTGGCCTTGCCGAGAAGCTCTTCCAGCTCTTCCCGCTCCCTGCTGCGCGAAGCCGCCAGCTCCCGCTCGGCGATCCGGCGCAGGAAGCCGCTGCGGGTCTCGCGGTTGGCGCGCGCCTGGGCATCGAGCCGGTCAAGCAGGTCGTCTGGAATGGAGATCATCACCTTGGCCACGGGGGGAGTATATACGGTATTGACGGCGGTAATTGGAGTCATGCCGGAAGCCTCGCCGGTGGCGACGCGCGTGTGGTGCGCGGAAGGTGACTTTTCTGAAAATCCTTCGTCGCGGAAGTCAGTCCGCGACGGGAATGTCGACCTGCTCGACGCTTCCGAGCGGCATCTGGAGGAAGCGGGTGCCGAGCTCGCGGAAGGACCGGGTGTCGCCGGTGCAGAGGAAGCGGTAGTCGCCCTCCTCCCCGGAGCGCGACGGCAGGTCCCGCGACGCGAGCGAGCGCTGGACGGCGGCCGCGACCGCATGGCCGCCGCTGACCAGGCGCACGTCGCGCCCCAGGATGCGCTGGAGCATTGGCGCGACCAGCGGGTAGTGCGTGCAGCCGAGGATCAGCGTGTCCACTTCCGCGCGCTTCAGGGGCGCGCAATAGGAGCGTGCCATCTGGACCATCGCATCGTCGAAGGTCGAGCCGTTCTGGATCGCGGGCGCGAGGTCGTGCGCCTCCACCTCGGTGACCTGGAGTGCCTTGCCCTGGCGCTCCAGGGCTCGCCGGTAGGAGCCGCTGCGGACCGTGTTCGGCGTCGCGAGCACGCCGACCCGTGCGTTGTCGGTGATCGCGGCCGCTATTTCAGCCTGCGGCTCGACCACCGGAACCACGTCCACCCCTCGCCCGCCCGCGACCTCGCGGGCGACGTCCTCCCCGACCGCGGTCGCGGTGTTGCAGGCGATCACCAGCTGCTTGGCGCCCCGGTCCATGAGCAGATCGGCGATCGCCGCGATCCGTGCCCGCAGGTCCCCCACCTCGCGGGAGCCGTAGGGGAACATCGCCGTGTCGCCGAGGTAGAGGAAGTCCTCCTCCGGCAGCGACACGAGGCACTCGTGCAGCACCGTGAGCCCACCGACCCCGGAGTCGAACATCGCGATCGGCTTGGAGCGGTCGGGGTGGAGGCCAGGCGCGGACAGAGCCGTCAGGGCTTGACGACCATGAAGAAGATCGTGACGATCACGATCACGCTGGCGATCTGGCCGCCGAGGGCGATCCGCTTCGATACCGCTTCGAACTCAGGTCCCAGCTCCCCGCCGTCGGCCAGATCGCGCTCGGCGATCTCCAGTGCCCGCTTGGTCTGGGGACGGAAGAAGGCGTGCGCCATGCCGAACAGGATCAGGATCGCCAGGTACCCGACGCTGAGCCACGACTCGCTCGCCTCCCAGTTGCCCTCGGCCTGGAAGTAGATCCCGGCGACCAGGAGGACGAGCATGCCGGGCGTGACGAAGATCAGATCCGATTTGAGGATGCCGCGGAGGATCGTCGGCACGCTGCGCGGGTCGACGCGTTGCGCCACGGCCGCGAAGACGGGATAGGCGTAGGTCGGCCCGAAGGCGAGCACGACCGCGAGGACGTGGACGAACTTCCCGATCCCGTAGGCGGTGACCGACGCCAGCATCGGCGGAAACATATCCGCTAGGTGCGACGGAGCAGGAGGGCGGACCAGTCGCCGTCGTATCTGCGGTCGGACTCGGTGAGGCCCGCAGGCGCGAACGCGGCGGCTACTTCGTCGAGCTCGGTCGGGAGCAGGCCCGAGCACGCGAGGGTTGTAGGGATCGGGGAAGGGTCTCCCGGAGCAACAGCGGGGAGGCTCCCCGGACCCCTGCCCCGGTCCCCGTCGTCACTCGTCAGCTGCGCCGCTACAGCGAGCAGGACGGGGGCGGTCATGTTGGCGACCGTGGTGGGGGCGAGGGGCGGCAGGTTTCGGCGGAGGTCCATGCGATTGAAGCGAACGTCGACGTCGTTGGCGATGGCGTTGGCGCTCGCCGCCTCTACTGCGGCGGCCTCGTGGTCGTAGGCGCGGACCGGTTCCCAGCCGAGCTTGGCGGCGGCTATCGCCAAGACGCCGGAGCCGGTGCCTAGGTCGACCAAGGGGCCGGAGGCTTCGCCGGCGGCGACCAGCTCGAGCATCAGCTCGAGACAGAGGCGGGTGGTCGGGTGGGCGCCGGTGCCGAAGGCGCGGCCGGGGTCGACGACGACGTCGACGGCGTCCTCGCGGGGCGGCTCCCAGGAGGGGCGCAACCAGAGGCGGTCGCCGACCAGGATCGGCTTGTGGAAGTCCTGCCAGCGGTCGGCCCAGTCGTCGGGGACCTCGGTGGCGACGACCTCGACCAAGCCATCGCCGGCGGCGACCTCGAGCTCGCCCAGCTCGGGCAGCTCTCCCTCGCCGCCGTAGATCGCGTACTCGACGTACCCCGGTCCGCGCTCCTCCTCGACCCCGTTCGGCGCCAGGACCGTCAGCTCCGCAAGGACGAGCTCGGCTTGGTCCGGCGTACAGCGCACCGCCAGCCGAATCATCCTCCGGCCGCTTCTAGCCGAAGGCTCGCCGGACGCGCGAGAAGAAGCTCTCCTCGCCGCGGCCGGCGCGCAGGTTGTGCGGCTCGAGGGTCTCGGCCAGCTTCTCCGCCAGCTCGCGCTGCTCGTCGGAGAGCTCGCTCGGGACGATCACCTGCACCGCGACCACCAGGTCGCCTGGCGGGCCGCCGTTGGCGCCCGGCAGCCCGTGGCCGCGCAGCGCAAACTGGGTCCCGTGTTGAATGCCCGGCGGCAGCTCGACCTCCCGCTCGCCCTCGTGACTTGGAATCCGTACCTTCGCCCCGAGCATCGCGTCCAGCGCGGAGATCTCGACCCTGTGAAGGAGATCCTGGCCGCGCATCGGGCCGCGGCGCACTTCAAATCCGAAGCCGCTCCCGAAGAAAGCCTGGAAGATCTCCTCGACCGAGCCGAATCCGCCGCCGGGCTGGAAGCCGCCACCGCGCAGGCCCTCGTGTCCATAGGCGTCGTAGGTGCGGCGGCGCTCGGGGTCGGAGAGGACCTCGTATGCCTCGGCGGCTGCCTTGAACTTCTCCTCCGCCTCGGGATCGTGGTCGTTGACGTCGGGGTGCAGCTCACGGGCGAGCCGCCGGAAGGCGCGCTTCACCTCGGCGGGCGAGGCGTCGCGCTCGACGCCCAGCGTCTCGTAGTAGTCAACCGCCATAGACGCTCTCGCAATAGCGCGACAGCTCGCGGGCTGCGCTGCGGACCGAGGCGATCGCCGTCACGTAGTCCATCCGCAGCGGGCCGACCACGCCCACCGAGCCGAGGTTGCGGTGCGCGAGCCCGTAGTTGGCCCCGACCACGCTCACCGTTCGCAGCTCCGGCTGGGGGTTCTCGCCGCCGATCCAGAAGAAGACCGAGCGCTCGTCCAGAGCGGAGCGAAGCATGCCGAGCACGCTCGCCCGTCGCTCCAGCGCGGTCATCAGCCGGCCGGCACGCGGCAGGTCGTCGACGTGCTCCTGGGAGAGGAGCCGCGACGCGCCCTCGACGTAGAGGGTCTCCCCCGCCTCGTGCTGGAGGTCGGTGAAGGCGGGCGCAAGGGTGGCGACGAACTCCGCCTCGGCCCGGCCGAGAGCGGGGTCGGCCAGGCGGTTCGCGATCATCCGCGCGCCGACGCCGAGACCGCTCAGCGACTCGTTCAGGTAGCTCGAGGCCCACTCGACGAGGCCGGGGTCGACCGGCTCGGCGAAGTCGAAGACCCGCTTGGCGACCGCGCCGGTCGAGGCGATCGCGATCGCGACGACCTTGGTCGGCTGCAGGCGCAGGACCTCCACCCGGTGGATCGTCGCCGTGGCCAGCGGCGGGGCCGTGGCGAGCGCAACCAGGTCGGTGACCTGGGCGAGCGCCGCGGTCGTCTCCCGCATCGCCTCGTCGATCTCGCGGCGCAGCTGCGAGAGGCGCAGCTGGACGGCCGCGTCGGGCTGCGGCGCGCCCGAGGCCATCAGCGAGTCGACGTAGTGGCGGTAGCCCACCTCCGTCGGCACCCGCCCCGCCGAGGTGTGCGGATGCGTCAGATACCCCGCCGCCTCCAGCGCCGCCAGCTCCGCCCGCACAGTCGACGGCCCCCACTCGATCTCGGATTCCCGGGCAACCGCCTTCGACGCCACGGGCTTACCCGAGGCCAGATACGCGTCAACCACCAGCTTGAGAATCAGCTCTTGTCGCTGGGAGAGCACGCTCGAAGTCTAGAAGTCCGCGATAACGGTCCATCCCGCGGGTGGCGTGGTGGCGGGGGTCCCCCATAGCGCAGGGCGCTGCACAGCGGCGCCCGAGCACATGGGGGAGGGCCGCCGCGACAGGACCCGCGGGCCGGCCGCTACAGCGCGACTTCCGCCTCGGCGTTCCGAATCGTCTGGTTCTCGCCCTGCGCCGCGACGACGTCGATCGTGGCCTTGCCGTCCTCGACCGACTTCACCTCGCCGCTGACGACGATCTCGGTCTCGGGAGCGCCCATGCCGCGGAACTGGACCGAGAGGCGCTTCAGCGCGCGCGGATCGCCGCCGGCCGCCTCGGTCGAGGCGCGGGCGACCAAGCCCATCATGTAGAGGCCATGGAGGATCGTGTTGGGCAGGCCGACCGCCTTCGCGAACTCCGGGTCGATGTGGATCGGGTTGAAGTCGCCCGAGGCGCCCGCGTAGCGGTGCGGCAGGTACTTGTCGGGCGTCACCTTCAGCTCGGCGATGTTCTCGCCCTGGTTCAGATCCGCCATCTCAGACTCCCCTCACGATCAGCGTCCAGGTTCCGCGCGTGACCTGATCGCCGTTCTGGTTGACCGAATTGGTCTCGAAGATGTAGAAGCCCTTGCCGTCCTTCTCGGAGATGTCGAGGCACTTGGCGGTCGTCGTGATCTCGTCGCCCGAGCAGGCCGGCTCGCCCCACTCGAACTCCTGGCCGCCATGGACCATCGCGGCGAAGTTCATCCCCACCTCGGGGTCGAACATCGCCGGCCCGACAGCCGGTGAGCTGTAGACGACCGCGAACATCGGCGGCGCGACGACGTCGCGGAAGCCGGCCGCCCGGGCGGCCTCGCGGTCGAAGTAGACCGGATTGTCGAAGCCGATCACGGTCGCGTACTCGCCGATCTTCTCCTTGCCCACCTCGTAGGTCGTGGCGGGCCATTCCTTGCCTATTGCCTCGGTCTTGATCGCCATGGCGCGGCAGTCTATTGGCCAGGCGGCCAGTCGTGCCGCTCGCTACTCGTCGATCTCCAGCACCGCCAGGAAGGCCTCCTGCGGCACTTCCACCCGCCCCACCGACTTCATCCGCTTCTTGCCCGCTTTCTGCTTCTTCAGCAGCTTCTGCTTGCGGGTGACGTCGCCGCCGTAGAGCTTCGCGGTGACGTCCTTGCGCAGCGCCTTGACCGTCTCGCGGGCGAGGATCCGCGAGCCGACCGCGGCCTGCACCGGCACGTCGAACAGCTGCCGCGGGATCGTCTTGCGCAGCCGCTCGACCAGGCGCTTGCCCTGCTCGTAGGCGAAGTCCTTGTGGACGATGATCGAGAGCGCGTCGACCTTGTCGCCGGCCAGGAGGATGTCGACTTTGACCAAGTCAGAGGCCCGGTTGCCGATCGGCTCGTAGTCGAGCGAAGCGTAGCCGCGGGTCGAGGACTTCAGGTAGTCGAAGAAGTCGAGGACGATCTCGGCGAGCGGCAGGTCGTAGCGGATCTGCACCCGCTGCGGACTGAGGTAGTGCATGTCGACGTGGGTGCCGCGCCGACCCTGGCAGAGCTCCATCACCGGGCCGACGTGGTCTTTCGGGCAGATGATCGTCGCCCGGATGTAGGGCTCTTCGATCGTCTCGATCGAAGCCGGGTCGGGCAGCTGGGTCGGGCTGTGGACCTCGACCGTCTCGCCGCCGATCAAGTGGGCCTCGTAGCGCACGTTCGGCGTCGTCGCCAGCAGCTCGAGCCCGTACTCGCGCTCCAGCCGCTCGCGGACGATCTCCATGTGGAGCAGGCCGAGGAAGCCGGCGCGGAAGCCGAAGCCGAGCGCCTCGGAGGTCTCCGGCTCCCACGACAGCGCCGCGTCGTTGAGGGCGAGCTTCTCGAGCGCGTCGCGCAGGTCTTCGTAGCGGTCGGTGTCGATCGGGAACAGCCCGCAGAAGACCATCGGCCGCACCTCGCGGTAGCCCTCGAGCGGCCCCGCGGCCGGATTGGCCGGCGCGGTCAACGTGTCCCCAACCCGCAGCTTGGCGACGTCCTTGATCCCGGTGATCAGGTAGCCGACATCGCCGGCCTCCATCCCCTGCACCGCGGTCATCGCCGGACGGAAGAAGCCGAGGTCGTCGATGTCGGCCTCGGTCCCGTTCTGCATCGCGACGATCCGCTCGCTCTTGCGGAAGGAGCCGTCGACCATCCGCACGTAGGCGACCACGCCGCGGTACTGGTCGAACTCGGAGTCGAAGATCAGGGCGCGGGCCGGCGCCTCGGGCTCGCCGGCGGGCGGCGGCACCCTGGCGACGATCGCCTCCAACACGTCGGCCACCCCCTCCCCCGTCTTGGCCGAGATCGGCAGCGCTTCGCCGGGATCGCCGCCGAGCAGGTCGGCGATTTCGGCGGAGACCCGCTCCGGCTCGGCGCCAGGCAGATCGACCTTGTTCATCACCGGGATCAGCTCCAGCCCGTTCTCGATCGCCAGGTACGTGTTGGCGACGGTCTGCGCCTCGACCCCCTGGGCCGCGTCGACGACGAGCAGAGCGCCCTCGCAGGCGGCGAGGCTGCGCGACACCTCGTATGAGAAGTCGACGTGGCCCGGCGTGTCGATCAGATGCAGGTGGTAGGTCTGGCCGTCGGAGGCCGCGTACTCGACCCGCACCGCCTGGGCCTTGATCGTGATCCCGCGCTCGCGCTCGAGGTCCATCGAGTCGAGGACCTGGGCCCGCATTTTCTTCGGGTCGACCGCCCCGGTGATCTCCAGGATCCGGTCGGCGAGGGTCGACTTGCCGTGGTCGATGTGGGCGATGATCGAGAAGTTGCGAATGTGCTCCATGGCGTGCCTGAGTATGGCGGTCGGACGCTCGGCGAACGCTCAACGACAGGACGCGGCGCCGGCTCGGCCTTCGACGCGGAAGACGACGGTGGGCGGCTCGCGCAGGACGACCTTCGCCCCCGGCCCCTCGGTCCAGGCAGCCGCCGGGGGAAACGGTGGCTTGCCCCGTTCGGGGCGGTCGCGGGAGGCGACCACGTAGTCGTAGCCGCCGGCGTCGAGGAGGCGCCGCCAGGCCCGGCAGGTGCTGGCGGCGACGAAGCCGCCGTGGGGACGTTCGACGCCGACGAACGTGACCTCGTTGGAGAGGTCGGTGCCGAAGAGCGGGTACTGGCGGGTGCTGGTCGTCGCGATGCGTGCGCCGGAGACGTTGCGCGCCCAGGCGAATGCGGCGTTGAGCCCGCCCTCGCTGAACGACGGGTCGGCGTAGCGATGGTCGAGGTAATGGCGCTGGACGGGGTAGCCGACCGCGACGACGACGAGCATGGCCACGGCTGCCGCCACGCGCAGCCCGCGGGTCCTGTCGCGGCGGCCCTCCCCCATGTGCTCGGACGCGCTCTGCGCGTCCTGCGCTATGGGGGACCCCCGCCACCGCGCCACCCGCGGGAGGAGCGCTGCCGGCAGGGCGACCAGGCCAAGGACGAGGGCGGGTGCGAGGTAGCGCAGGCCCGACTCGAAGCCGCGCGGCATCCCCTCCGGGCCGGAGGCCGAGGTCGGGGCGATCAACCAGGCCAGGACGGCGGCCAGGCCGGCGAGGCCGACCACCACTAGGACCCGATCGGAGTCGGAGCCCTCCCCCCCGCGCTGAACCAAGTGGCGGAGTGGGATCAGGCAGAGAACGAGACTGGCGAGTGCGGCGGCGAGCAGGAGCGGCCAGATCGCCCAGAGGCCGTCGTGGAAGCCGGGCAGGAGCCAGTCCGCCCAGACCGTGCCGTCGGTCAGGTAGCCGAGCACGCTGTGGCCTTCCCGCCCGCCGAGCGCCTGCTCGGGCGCCGGGAGCGAGATCGGCCCGATCCGATCGACCCACGGGAGCGGGTTCCCGGCGTGGACGAGATTGCGCAGGTACCAGTAGCCGCCTCCGGCGAGGGCCGCGAGCGACGTTGCCGCAAGCGCCCTGGCCCTCCGGCCACCGGGCGCGAGGAGCGGCAGGCCGAGGACGAGAACAGCCGCCGGCGGCAGAAAGTTGAGCTTGGTGCCTGCGGCAAGCCCGGTGGCAAGACCCACGACGACCAGAGCGCCGGTCGGCGGGCCGCTTTGGCTCCAGACGCCTCCCTCCCCATGCCGATCCCCCTCGCCTCGATCCGCGGCCTGCGTGCCGGTCCACGCATTCACTGCGATCGCGACGGCGGCAAGCAGGAAGAAGATCCCGACGATGTCGTTACGCGCCTCGCCCGCTTGGTCGGAAAGGGCTGGCACGCTTAGCGCGATTGCCCCTAGGGCGAGCGACCAGGGGGCGACTCCATACGGCCGACCGATGCACCAGCAAGCGACGAGACACCCGACGAACCACCCGAGGTTCAGCAGCGGCGAGAGGATGTCGCGGTCGAAGCCGAGCATCCCGATCGCGTGGAACAGCTCGGAGTTCGCCGGATAGAACCAAGCAAGGAACTGCGGCGCGATGAAGTGCAAGTCCCACGTGTCGCCGCTCTGAAAGAACCCGGCCGCGAACGGCCCGTGGTACCAGGTGCTGTCGAACCCGGTCATCCCGGTCCCGAGCTTGATCTTCACCTCCGCCGCAAACTTCACGACGGCCACGACCGCCAGAACCAGTCCGATCGTCATCGCGACGGTCCCTGCTCTGCGGGTTGCCGGCTCCCTGTGAGAGGGCGTGTGAGGGTGGCCCCACCCTCCCCCCACCAGCAGCCACAGTCCCGCACCCACGACCGCGACGCCGCCGAGATACACCCACAGCTCGAACAACCCGAAGCTGCCGAGGAGCCCTGCGATCCATAGGAGGAGAGCGAGCCCGATGACCGCAGTCGCGAGGTACGCGGGGGCGCCGGAGAACGTCGGCAGCAGACGCGAACGCAGCGCCGACGCGCCGAGCCAGGCGAAGCCGACGAGCACGCCGATCTCGGCGGCACCGAGCAGGTAGCGCGGCAGGTCGAGCATCGGCTAGCGGCGGCGGACCAGGCGGAGGATCTGGTCGAGCTCTTCGATCCGCAGCAGGCGCGCTGCCGCCACGTAGGCGAGGCCGCCGAGGGCGAGGGCGGTCCCTAGAGACGCGACTTGGCCGCCCAGGCCCCGCCCAAGCGCGCCGTCGAGCAGGTCCCAGATCGCGAAGCTGACCCCGGCGAGGACCGCGGCGGCGAGCGCTATGCGGAGGCCGGCGTCCAGCAGGCGGCCGAGCTCGAGGCCGCCGAGCAGGCGGCGCAGGATCACGACCTGCGCGACGACGGTGGCCGCGGTGGCGATCGCCGTCGCGGCGACGATGCCGCCGACTCCGAGGTGGTAGAGGGCGAGCGCCGCGAGGGCCGTGATCGCGAGGTTGGCCGCCGCTATCGCGGTCGGCAGCCACGGTCGCTGGAGACTGAAGAAGGTGCGGGTCAGGAGCAGGAAGAGCCCGTTGGTCGGCAGCGAGAAGGCGAACCAGAAGAGTGCGGTGGCGACGAGCGTCGTCTGGTCGGGGGTGAACTCGCCGCGCTCGTAAACCAAGCGGATCATCGGCTCCGAGAGGACGAGCACAGCCGCCGCGGCGGGCACCAGCACGAAGAGGATCTGCCGCATCCCGTTGGCCATCGTCGCCCGCAGGTCGTCGTGCGCCCCGCGTGCCGCAAAGCGCGCCAGGGTCGGGAAGAGGACCGTGGCGATGGCGACCGAGAAGACGCCCTGCGGCAGCTGGTAGATGCGGAAGGCCTTGTCGATCGCCGCCGGCGCCTGGTCGCTGACCAGCGTCCCGAACAGGCTGTTGACGATCAGGTTGAAGTTGATCAGGCCGAGGCTGATCGTCACCGGCAGCATCAGCAGGAGCACGCGGCGGACGTCCGGGTTGCGCCACTCGAAGCTCCAGTTGAACTTGAAGGGCGTGTTGCGGAGGTCGAAGACGGGGATCAGCAGCTGGACCAGGGTGCCGACGAGGATGCCGATCGCATAGGCATAGATGCGGTCCTGGCCTTCGAACATCGGCACCAGCACGATCAGCAGGACGATGATCGTCAGGTTCCAGAACAGCGGCGAGATCGCGAAGGCGCCGAAGCGGTCGTAGCTGTTGAGGACGCCGACGACGACGCCGCTGACGCCGAGCAGGACCAGGATCGGGAAGAGGATCTGCGAGAGCGCGACGGTGAGGTCGAGAATCTCCCCCTCGAACCCCGGCGCGACCAGCGGCATCAGGACGGGCGCGACGAGTACGAAGAGCGCCGTGACCGCACCGAGCACGAGCGTGACCAAGAGGAGCAGCGTCGACGCGAGCCGGAACGCCTCGCGGTAGTTCTTCTTCTCGAGCTGCTCGGTGAAGATCGGCACGAAGGCCGGCTGCAGGGCGGCGTCGGCGAAGAGAGCCCGAACCAGGTTGGGCACCTGGAAGGCGATCGTGAAGGCCGACATCGGGCCGCTGACGCCGTAGTAGCCGGCGGCGACGATCTCGCGGCCGAGGCCGGCGACGCGGGAGGCGGCGGTCGCGATCGAGAAGAAGGCCGTCGAACGGCCGAGCCGGCCGCGCTCAGCCGACTGCTGCGGCGCCTCGGGGGTCTCCATGCTGGGGGTCACTCGGTATAGTCGGCCGCCCGAAACATGGCGAACATAGCCTCACAGAAGAAGCGGATACTGCGCAGCGAGCGCGAGCGGACCGAGAACCGGCTGCTCACCAGCACCGTGAAGACCTACTTCCGGCGCCTCGAGAGCGCGGTCGCGGACGGCGACGCCGACAAGGTCGCGGCCGAGCACCGCGCGCTCGTCTCGCGGATCGACAAGGCCGTCCAGAAGGGCGCCCTGCACAAGAACACCGGCGCTCGCAAGAAGTCCCGCGCCGCCCGCATCGCCGCGTCCTAGGCGGCTGCAAACCGGCGCGCTGCGGCGTCGTCGCTCGGTCGTGTGCAGAGCACACTCCCTCTCTCCTCCTGGCATCGCTTGGTTTTCGCTCGCCTACGCCGCGGCGCCGGCCATCTTTTTGAGAGCCAGCGTCAGCGCCAGGTCGTCCCCGTAGTCGGCGCCGCCGCGGCACCAGACCTCTAGATCGGCGAGGGCGATCGTCGCCTCGCGCAGCTCGTCGCTGTTGGTGTGGCGCAGGCGGCCGACCAGCTGCTTGGCCGCATAAGGATGCATGCCGAGGCCGGACTCGACTTGCTTCGGCGGAGTGCCCGACTCCAGCTGCGCCACCGCCGTGCACGCCTTGCGGAGCCGCGATGCAAGGCCGTAGATCAGCCCGGTGACGTTCTCCCCCTGCGAGATCAGCTGCTCGCCGATCCGCAGGGCCTTGCCGGCATCGCGTTCGAGCAGGGCGTCGGAGAGCGCCCAGACCGCGGCCTCGGAGGTGTCGGCGATCATCGCGTCGAGGTCGGCCGCGGACACGCTGCCCCCAGCGCCCGCCCATAGAGCCAGGCGCTCCAGCTCGCGTTGGAGCCGGGGCGGGTTGGCGCCCATGCGATCGACCAGCATCCGCGCGGCCGCCGGCTCCAGCCGGAAGCCGAGGCGCTCGGCGTCGGCGACCAGCGTCCGCGGCAGATCGCGCGCCTTCGGCGCCTCGAACTCGTGGATCTCCCCCTGCGCCGACTTGACCGCGCGGGAGAGCTTGGCGGGCGCCTTGGCCCGGGCGATCAGGACGAGGGTCAGCTCGGGTGGGATCTGCCCGAGAGCCGCGGCGACCGCCTCGAGCTGCGGATCGCGCCAGCGCTCGACCCCGTCCGCGAGCAGGTAGCGGCGCGACTCGGTCAGGGTCATCGCCGGGATCGCGGCGAGCAGCGCCTCGTGGTCGGGCGCCCCGCGCCCCTCGTCGGGTTCGAATACCTCCAAGGACGCCACGCCCCCGTCGCCTTCGGCCCGGGCCCGCAGCCGCGCCCGCGTCGCGTCGATCTTCGCCTGGTCGGTGCCGGCGATCAGGTAGAGCGAGCCCATTTCCTCGGCCACCGGCCGAGTCTAGACGCCCGGGTCGGCTACTCGGCCGCCTGGCCCGGAGGCACCGGCGGCCGGCCGCTGGACTGCTGACCCGGAGGACCGCCGCTGTTGCCGTCGCCTTTCCCGTAGGCGTTGCCGTTGCCGGGGTGCGAGGTCGGCACGGCTTCCGGGGCGGGTTCCGCGATCGGCTCCGGCGCCTGTTCGGCCGGCTCGCCGAAGGAGGAGGCGGTCGGCTGCTCCCGGGGCGCGGCGACCGGTGCGGAGGGCGCGGTGGGGCTCTCTGCCGCCGGCGCCGTGCCGGCGGGCCGGTCTCGACCCGGACGCCCCTGGCGATCCGGCGTCGCGTCGGCGACGCGCACCGCTCCCTGCGCCGGGGGCGGCGATTCGATCGGGACGCCGGCCCCGCCGCCTGCGCCTCCCGGGGCACTGGCAGCAGGCGTGAGAGCGGTCGACGAAGGGGCTCCGGCGTCGGCGGCGCGGGACGGGACGGGCTGCCTCGCCGGCTCCACCGTCGACGCTTCCGGGCCGCGGACCGCCTCCACGGGCAGCCCCGGGACCGGGCCGCTGGCGACGAGCGGGAACCCGTGCTGGACGGCGAGGGCGACGGTGGCAAGCCCGACGGCGGCGGTGACCCCGAGTAGGGCGACGACTGTGCTCCGCAGCCGCTCGGGCAGGCCGTCTCCGAGAAGGCTGGGCCGAAGGAGTCGCGGGGACCGAGGGTGTGAGCGTGGGTCGGGCATCCCTACGACCATCGCCCCCACGCCGCCGACTATGAAGCGCGAGGCAGAAAGAACCCAATATCGATTGGACGATCCGTCTAGCCACCGGCGCCGACCCGGAACGAGCCGCGCGTCACCTCCAGCACGACCGTGCCGTCGCGGTCGGTGCGCAGGGTGCGGACCCCGTGCTCGGCGAGGGCGGCGAGCGTGGCGGCCGCGGGATGCCCGAACGGGTTCCCCTCGCCGGCGGAGACGATCGCGACGCTGGGCCCGGTCCGCTCCAGCAGCGCGGCAAGCCCGGCGTCCTCGCTGCCGTGGTGGGCGACCTTGAGCGCATCGACGGGCCCGGGATCCAGCGGCGTCGCCTCGGCCTCCGCGTCGGCGCTCAGCAGCATCGAGAAGTCGTGCCAGCGGAGCAGCAGGACAAGCGAGAGGAGGTTCGGATCCTCGGGGGCGGCGAGCGAGCCGAGCAGCTCCCGCGGCGGCCACAGCACCTCGAGGCGCAGGGCACCCGCGCGGATCTCGTCGCCCGCCGCGATGCGCCGAGCCGGGGCGCCGGCCGCCCGGCCCGCTTCCAGAGCCCGACGGCCGAGGACCGCGTAGAGGAGCCGCCCGACCGGCACCGCTCCGAGCAGCTCGCCCAGGCCACCGGCGTGGTCGCTCTGGTCGTGGGTGACGACGGCGGCGTCTAGCCTTCCGACGCCCGATTCGCGCAGCTGTCCGACGAGACCGGCGCCGGGCGGGCCCGTGTCGACGAGGATCGCCTCGCCGTCTGCCGACTGGAGCAGGATCGCATCGCCCTGTCCGACGTCGAGCACCGTGACCCGCAGGCCAGCCGGCGGGGTCGCTACCGCGCCGCCGTCGGGCGCGGTCGACCAGACAGCCCCGACTGCGACGAGCCCGACCGCAGCGATGACGATGACCCGGCGCGCTCCCGGCCGCCGGGACAGGACAGGCCGACGGGCGTTCTTCTTCGGCCAGTCGGTGGCGGGCGAGCTGCGCAGCGCGTGCATCCGGAGGCGCCGATGCACCCGTGCGACACCAACGGCTCCGGCGGCGAGCGTCAGGTAGGAGGCGACGAGCCCCGCCGTTCCGATCCGCACCTCAAGCGAGGCCCAGCTCGGCCGTCCGCACCATGCCGCGATCTGCGCGACGTAGGCGAGCAGCGGCGCGGCGAGCGAGTTGACGACCTCGACCGGGAAGCCGGGAACCTGACCCGCCGCGGCGGCGACCATCCCGAGCCACATCGCCGGCGCGACGGCGGGCAGTGCCAGCAGGTTCGCGACGAGAGTCGTGGTCGAGAAGGCCCCGAAATGGAAGGCGACCAGCGGTGCCGTCGCGACGGTGGCGGCGATCGTCATCGCCGCACCCTCGGCGAGGGCTCGCTGCCACTCGCCGGCGCCCAGCCGCGGCGCGATCGCCGCCCGCAGCGGCGCGGCGAGCGCGAGGATGCCGAGCAGCGCCGCGAAGCTGAGCTGCCAGCCGACGTCGGCGGCGAACGCCGGCTCGATCGCGAGGGTCGCGGCGGCCGCGACCAGCAGCGCGCGAAAGCGGGAGCGGCGGCGGCTCGCCAGGGTCGCCAGCACGCTCAGCGCGCCCATGATTCCGGCGCGCTGAACCGACGGACCGGCCCCGGCGAGCGGCACGTAGACGGCGATCAGGCCGAGGATCCAGACGAGCCGCACGCGCAGCGGCAGTCCGAACGCCGCCAGCACCGGCATCGCGAGCAGCGCGAGGAGCGCCACGTTCTGACCCGAGACGGCCAGCAGGTGGGCGAGGCCCGAGCGGCGGAAGTCCTCCTTGGTCGCCCGATCGATCCGCTCGTCCTGGCCGAGCACGAAGCCCCTGGCGAGCTCCGCCTCGCGCGGCGGCATCCCCCTGCCCAGAGCCGCCTCCGCGCGGGCGCGGATCTCGCCGGCATTGGTCAGGGCGAGAAGCACGAGCGCGGCGACGCCGAGCAGCAGGGCCAACACCGGGAGGCGCCCGTTCGCCACCGGTGGTTCAGGGCTGGAGCCGGGCACGCAGCGACTCCATCGTCGCCGGTCCGATTCCGCTCACCTCGTCGAGCTGGTCGACCGAGGCGAGACCGCCGTGCTGGTCGCGGTATTCGACGATCTTCTGCGCCGTGACCGGACCGATCCCGTCGATCGTGTCTAGCTGCTCGACCGTGGCGCTGCCGAGGCTGATCGGCCCCGCTTCCGCGGGCAGCCCTGGGACCCCGCTCGCCGCCGGCGCACCGGGCGTTCGCTCCGGCACGACGACCTGCTGACCGTCGACCAGACGCGCGGCCCGGTTGATCGCTTCGAGCATGGCGCCGCGCGACGGCCCACCGGCCCGCGCCAGCGCGTCCACGACCCTCGATCCGGCGGGCAGGCGGTAGACGCCGGGATTCTGCACCGCGCCCGCCACGTCGACGACCAGGTCGGAGCCGCCGCTGGCGATGGTGAGGCCGCCGTCAGCGGAGGCGGCCGCGGCGGCCGGCGGCTCGAACGACCCCCCGCTTCCCTCGGCGCGGATCGCCCGGGCACCGATCAGCAGCAGCGCGATGGCGACGGCGCCGTAGACGAAGACCTGGGACCTGCTCAGCTCGGGCACGGGCAGCACGCTGCCAGGCCCCGGCGCGCGTATGGCGCGCCGATCTCAAAATCTTTCAAACGACTTAGTCGTCTTCGTCGTAACCGCTCACCTCGGCGAGCTGATCGCTGTACAGCTCGGCGGCGGCGACGGGTGGCGACTGGACGGAGACGCAGGCCAGCGTCTCGTCGCGGTCGTTGGCGACCGAGTGGTCGGTGGCGGGCGGGACGAGGATCAGATCCCCCTCGCCGACCTCCTGCGTGTCGCCGGCGACGGACATCGTGCCGCCGCCGCGCACGACGACGTAGACCTGCTCGCCCCCCTCGTCGGAGCGCAGCGTCTGCTCGGCGCCGGCCGGGACCTCCAGCCAGGTGACGGACATGTTGCGGGCACCGAGTTCGCCCGCGTCCATGAGGACGCGGTAGCGGAGCTTGTGCCACTCCTCCTCGTGAGCTTCCCCTAAGCGCCGGACCAGCATGCGGGCGCTTTGTAGCAGATACCGGCGTGTAGGCGTGCGGATTTCAGCGAACGACGAGGTTGACCAGCTTGCCCGGCACGACGATCTCCTTGACGACCTGCTTGCCGTCGAGGTGGCGCCGGACCTTCTCGCTGGCGCGGGCGAGGGCGAGCAGCTCGGACTCCGGCGCGTCCGCGGCAGCCTCGATCCGGTCGCGCAGCTTGCCGTTGACCTGGACCACCAGGGTCACCGTGTCGCTGGTCAGCAGCGCCGGGTCCGCCTCCGGCCACGCCTCCTCCCAGACGCGCCCGCCGCGCAGCCGCTCCCAGACCTCGGCGCCGAGATGGGGGGCGAAGGGGAAGATCAGCGAGGCGGCCGTCGCCGTCGCGAAGCGGACGGTCGCCGCGCCCTGCTCGTCTCCGTAGAGGGCGTCCTTGACGCGGTAGGCGTCGTTGACCAGCTCCATCACGGCGGCGATCGCGGTGTTGAACTGGAAGCCGCGCTGGAAGTCGCGCGTCGCCTTGTCGATCGCCCAGTGCGCCTTGGCCAAGAGCTCGCGCTCCGGCCCCTCCGCCGACGGGCCTATTTCCGACGCCGGGAGTCCTATTTCAGGCCCGTCGGCACGTTGTTCGACCTCCTCACAGAGGCGCCAGAGGCGTGAGAGGAAGCGGTGCACGCCCTCGACGCCCTCGTCGGACCAGTCGCCGCCGCGCTCGGGCGGGCCCATGAAGCAGACGTAGGTGCGGGCGGTGTCGGCGCCGTGGCGCTCGACGTACTCGGCCGGGCTGACCGTGTTGCCCTTCGACTTCGACATCTTCGCCCCGTCGCGGGTGATCATCCCCTGCGTGAAGAGGTTTGCGAACGGCTCCTGCACGCCGAGGTGGCCGAGGTCGGCGAGCGCCTTGGTGAAGAAGCGCGCGTACATCAGGTGCAGGATCGCGTGCTCGACTCCGCCGATGTACTGGTCGACCGGCAGCCAGTGGTCGGCCGCCTCGCGGTCCCACGCGGCCTCGCCGTTGCGCGAGTCGAGGTAGCGGACGAAGTACCAGGAGGAGTCGACGAAGGTGTCCATCGTGTCGGTCTCGCGCCGCGCGGGGCCGGCGCAGCGCGGGCACTCGGTCGCGACCCACTCCTCGGCCGCGGCGAGCGGGCTGCGGCCCTGCGGCGCGTAGTCGTCCACCTCGGGCAGCTCGACCGGCAGCTGGTCGTCGGGCACCGGGACGATCCCGCACCGCTCGCAGTAGACGACGGGGATCGGAGCGCCCCAGTAGCGCTGCCGCGAGACAAGCCAGTCGCGCAGGCGGTAGTTGACTGCGGCCTCGCCCCGTCCCTCGTCCTTCAGCCAGGCGACGATCTCCTCGTACGCCTCGCGATTTCCCTTGCCGTCGAAGCGGCCGGAGCCGACCATCGGGCCGTCGCCCGGGTACGGCAGGCCCTCGTCGTCGCGCGCCGTCTCCTCGTCGGAGCCCTCGATCACGCGCCGCACCGGCAGGTCGAACGCCTTGGCGAACTCGTAGTCGCGCGTGTCGTGCGCGGGCACGGCCATGATCGCGCCGGTCCCGTACTCCATCAGCACGTAGTCGGCGACGAACATCGGGATCTCCTCGCCGTTGACCGGGTTGACAACGCTGCGGCCGAGCGGCACGCCGGTCTTCGGCCGGTCCTCGTCGCCGCGCTCCTCGGCCGACTCGCGGGCGACGTCGTTGACGTACTCGCGCACCGCCGCCTCGGCCGGCGTGCCGGCGACCAGCCGCTCCAGCTCGGGGTGCTCGGGGGCGAGGACGAAGAAGGTGGCGCCGAACAGGGTGTCCGGCCGCGTCGTGAAGACCGGGAAGTCGAGGTCGACTTCCTCGCAGCGGAAAGTCACCTCGGCGCCCTCGGAGCGGCCGATCCAGTTGCGCTGCATCGTGACGACGTGCTCGGGCCAGGACTCGAGCAGGTCGAAGTCGGCGAGCAGCCGGTCGGCGTAGTCGGTGATCTTGAAGAACCACTGCTCGAGCCGGCGCTGCTCGACCGGCGTGCCGCAGCGCTCGCAGCGGCCGTCGACGACCTGCTCGTTGGCGAGCACGGTCGCGTCCACCGGACACCACTGCACCGGCGCCTCGTCGCGGTAGGCAAGGCCGTGCTCGAAGAGCTGCAGGAAGATCCACTGGGTCCAGCGGTAGTACTCGGGGGTGTGGGTGCCGAGCTCGCGCGACCAGTCGATCGAGATCCCCCACTCGCGGAACTGCCGGCGGAAGGAGTCGATCGAGCGCTCCGTCGCCTCGCGCGGCGGCTCGCCGGTCTTGATCGCGTTGTTCTCCGCCGGCAGGCCGAAGGCGTCGTAGCCCATCGGGTGGATCACCTCGTAGCCGTGGCGGCGGCGGAAGTGCGCGATCGCGTCGCCGACGGCGTAGCACTTGAGGTGCCCGACGTGGGGCTCGCCGGAGGGGTAGGGCAGCATCTCGAGCACGTAGGACTTCGGCTTCTCGCCGTCGTATCCGGGCTGCCCCGGATTGGCGACCTCCCAGGTCCGCTCGTCGGCCCAGACCTGCTGCCACCTGCGCTCGATCGTCTTCGGGTCGTAACCGGCCATTGCAGCGATCTTATGGCTGCGGCGGCTACGTGCGACGACGCGTCAGACGCAGGCCCGACCAGGTGTCGTCGATGGCGCAGACCTTGGTGTCGACGAGGCCGATCGGCAGGACCACGTCGCGCACGACGTCCTCGGTCATGTCGGTCTCCACGCCCGAGGAGCGCTTCGGCCAGGCCATCCAGAGGGTGCCGTCCCCGACCGCCTCGGCGACGCCCTGCAGGCGGCGCTCGAGCTGCCGCCGAGAGGTGACGAACCAGATCGTCGTCTCGCGCCGTCCGCGGTTGCCACGACGCGACGTCGTGCCCGCCGGCAGTGGGTCGAGCAGGCGCTCGAAGCCGTCCGGGGCGTCGATCAGCACGACGGTCGTCTCGGGCTTGACGCCGAGCTTCTGCGCCAGGGGCTTGCCCGAGTAGCCGCTCATCGCGATCGCGACTCTACGGCGACGACCAGGGATCGACCTGCGTCGCCCCAGCCGGCGAGAGCGCCTCGAGGATCTGCGGCCAGAGGTAGACCTCGATCGTCGCGGCGGCCACCAGGGCGGGAATCGCCAGCAGGACGGTGATGAAGGTGGCGGCGAGGAGCTGATTCCACTCGCCGCGGCGGCTGGCGATCAGCCAAGCGGCGAGAGGCAGGAAGAGCGCGGTCAACTCCGGGATCGCGTGTGGGAGGACGCTGAGGATCAGGGCGGCATGGGAGATGTCGAGCTGGAAGGCGATCGTCGAGCCCTGGAAGCCGAGGTAGAGCGCCTGCGTGCAGAGCGAGAACAGGGTGACCGCGGCGACGAAGAGGATCGCGAACTCGGCCGTCTTGACGTGGATCCAGCGCGAGAAGCCGCTGCGCTGGGCGGCGGCGATCGGCATCGAGGCGCCGGCGATGAAGCCGGCGACGCAGGCCGTCCCGTGCAGGGCCAGCACCAGCGAGTTGCGCCAGAGGATCGGCGCCAGGTCGGCAAGCGAGGTCGACTCGGTGATCCCGGGCATGTGGATCGGCGTCACGTCCGGAGTAAGCAGCCCGGCCACCACCCAGACCGCGCCGAGCAGGCTGAGGGCGATGGCGACGCTCAGCGCCAGCCAGCCCCGCAGCACTCGCCAGGGACGCTCGTTCCAGAGCTCGAAGGTCTCGCGCGTGTCCCGCATCCCGTGCGAGAACACGTGCTCGTTCGCCGCGTTCACGCCTCAGTCATCGGCAAGCGGCGGCGGGGATTTGAGCCGAGCCAAGCCCCAGAGGGAGACGACCGCCCAGACGGACTCGAGCAGCAGGAAGCCCCACTGGCGCCCCTCCCAGGCCAGGTAGGCGAGCACGACGGAGCCGACCAGGTTGAGCCACAGATAGATGCGCGAGTGCTGGTCCATCGCGCCGACCTGGGCCGCGGCGTAGGCGACCAGGATCAGCAGCGCCCCGACGATCTGCACGACCTGGTCCATGCTGCGCGGCAGCGTACTCGCCGCCCCCGGCGTCGAGGCCGCGGTCCTGATTACCGCGGGGCGACCGGGGTATCTCCCCGCCAAGCGATCGAAGGAGGCAGACGATGGCCAAAGACCACGGCCCGAGCGTCAAGAACGACAAGCAGTACGAAGGTCTGCGCAAGAAGGGGATGAGCAAGGAACGCGCCGCGAAGATCGCCAACACTCCCGGGGCCTCGAAGAAGGGCGGCAAGAACTCGAAGGGCGGCAAGAAGAAGTCGTCCTAGCCGCGGCGAGCGATGGAGCTGACGGGACTCGAACCCGTGACCTACGCGCTGCCAGCGCGTCGCTCTTCCAGCTGAGCTACAGCCCCGAGAGACGCGAGTTTAGACGGTCGAGCCTCGTGCGCGGGCGGATCAGGCGGCGCGCTGCTCGGGGCCCTGCTCCTCGTCCACGTCGAGGATCAGGTCGTCGCCCGTGCGCCGGACACGGAACTCCATCGGCGCCCGCTCTTCCAGCTCGCGCAGCAGGTCGACCGGCTCGTCGAGCCGTACGGAGAGGGTCGCGCGGCCCTCGGAGAAGCGCTCGACCGATATCTCCGTGGCGCCGAGCGTGGCGATCACGTCCTCGAAGCCGACCAGCTGCGAGAAGTCTCCGAGCGGGCCGATCTCGAGCTTGACGTCGCCCTGGAAGAGGCCGGAGCCGTTGCCGACGCTCTCGACCGTGCCGTTCGATCCGGCGGTCTGGGCGTCGGCGAGCTCCTGGCTGCGACGGCTGACCTCGATGGCCTCGCGCAGCGCTTTCATCCGGATCCGCGTCGCCTGCCCACGCGCCTGCGCCTGGATCTCCTCCAGGCGGCCGGCGGTCGACTCCAGCGAGGCGATGCTGCGGTCGTGGCGCTCGTTCGCCTCTCGCAGCCGCTCCGCGAGGTGGCGGATCTCGCGCTCGCGCTCGATCACCATCGCCGACAGCGAGGAGAGCTCGCCCTCGGCGTGGGCCACCGCGTCGGCTGCGCTCCGCCCCCGCTCGACGGAGTCCCGTGCCTCGCGCTCGAGCGCGCCGATGCGCGCGTCGCGAGCCCCGATCGCCGCCTCGACTTCGCCGCGGCGGTAGCCGAGGAGCGCCCTCTTGAAGCCACCCATGCGCGGGACGCTAGAACCCCGCTCGGACGGCTTTTCGCTCAGGCGTTGGCGGCCGAGCGAGTGTCGCTGTCTTCGAGGCCCAGCTCCAGCCGGGGCGCCTCCCGCCAGAGGTCCTCGAGCTGGTAGCGCTGCCGTGCTTCCGCGGTGAAGACGTGCATGACCGCGTCGAGGTAGTCGAGCACGATCCAGCCGGCCGCGCCGCCGCCCTCGATCCCGCCGGGCCGCAGGCCGTCGTCCTGCTTCAGGCGCATCTTCACCTCGTCGACGATCGCCCGCGCCTGGCGCTCGTTGCGGGCCGTGCAGATCGTCAGGAAGTCGGTGTAGGAGGCGAGCTCGCGCATGTCGAGGGCGACGACCTCGGTCGCCCCTTTGCCGTCGGCCACCTCCGCCAGCCGCCGTGCCAGCCCCTCGGAGGTCGAGCCGCTCACGAGTAGATCCCCTTCTCCTCGACGAACCGGGCGACCGCCTCGGGGACGAGGTAGCGCAGCGGCCGACCCTCGGCGGCGCGCTCACGCACCGCGGACGAGGAGACGCCGAACTGCGGCATCTCCAGCATCGTCGCCCGCCCGTCGGCGCCGAGGCTGCGCATGACGGCGCCCACGTCGGCGTCGGAGACGCCCGAGCGGCGGGCGACGGCGAGCCGGGCCAACTCGACCACGCGCTCGGGCCGGCGCCAGCTCTCGAGGCCGACCGCGGCGTCCGCCCCCATCACGAACACCAGCTCGGTTTCCGGCCTTTCGCTCGCAAGCAGCTCCAAGGTCTCATACGTGTAGGACGGGCCGTCGCGCTCGACCTCCAGCGTCGAGACGCTGAAGCGGGTGTCGTCGGCGGCGGCCAGCCTGGTCATCGCCAGCCGCAGCTCCCGGCCCGGGTCGTCGCTGATGCGCTTGTGGGGCGCTTCCCCGGTGGGCATCAGCACGACCTCGTCGAGGCCGAGCTGCCAGAGCGCCTCCTGGGCCAGCGCGAGGTGGCCCAGGTGGGGCGGGTTGAAGGCCGACCCGAGGACGCCGATGCCGGAGCGCGAGCTGTCCGTCGCGCCGGCGCTACTCACGCACTTGGCCGTCGCCGCGGACGACGTACTTGTAGGTGGTCAGCTCGCGCAGGCCGATCGGGCCGCGCGCGTGCAGCTTCTGGGTCGAGTTGCCGATCTCGGCGCCCATCCCGAACTCGAAGCCGTCGGTGAACCGGGTGGAGGCGTTCGTGTAGACGACGGCAGCGTCGACCCCGACGGTGAACTCCTCCGCAGCGTCCCGGGAGCCGGTCACGATCGCCTCCGAGTGGCCGGTCCCGTGGCCGTTGACGTGGTCGACCGCCTCCTCGAGCGAGTCGACCACCCCGACCACCATCTTCAGGTCGAGGTACTCGGTGCTCCAGTCCTCGTCGGTCGCGATGCCGATCTCGACGTCGCCGGCCAGCTCGCGCGCCCGCTCGTCGCCGATCAGCTCGACCCCCGCGGCGCGCAGGTCGGCCAGCGCCCCCGGCAGGAAGTCGGCGGCGACCGCGGCGTCGACGAGCAGAGTCTCGGCGGCGTTGCAGACGCCCGGCCGCTGCACCTTTGCGTTGTAGGCGATCCGCCGGGCCATCTCGAGGTCGGCATCGGAGTGGATGTAGACGTGGCAGTTGCCGGCGGCCGCGTAGATCACCGGAACGGTCGCGACCCCCTTCAGAGCGGCCTTGAGCCCCGCGCCGCCACGGGGGATCAGCAGGTCGACGGTGCCCTCCTGGGTGGCCAGCTCGGCGAGGTCGGCGCGTCCTTCGCCGGCTGGCAGCAGCGCGACCGCGTCAGGCGGGAGCCCGACCTCGTCGAGCGCGTCACGAACGACCGCGGCGAGCGCCGCGTTGGATCGCTCGGCGTAGCTGGAGCCGCGCAGGACGATCGCGTTGCCGCTCTTGACGGTCAGCGCCGCGCAGTCGATCGTGACGTTCGGGCGCGCCTCGTAGACGACGGCGACGACGCCGAGGGGGACGCGCAGCTTGCGCAGCTCGAGGCCGCTCTCCAAGGTCTCGCGTTCCAGCTCCTCCCCGATCGGGTCCTCCAGCGCCGCGACGGCGCTGACGCCCTCGCCCATCGCGGCGATCCGCGCCTCGCTCAGCGTCAGCCGGTCGCGCAGCGCCGGCGTCAGACCCGCGGCCCGCTCGTCGGCCAGGTCCGCCGCGTTGGCTTCGAGGATCGAGGCGGCCCGCTCCTCGAGCAGGCCCGCCGTCGCGCCGAGCGCGGCGTTCTTCTGCTCGGTCGACGCGGTGGCGAGCCGACGCGCGGCGCGCTGTGCCGCTTCGCAGATCTCGCCGACGGTTGCAGTCGTGGTCGCCATGAGCGCTAAGGGTAGCTATGAGGGTCGGGTGCCCCGCGCTCTTTCGGTTCAGACCAGCACGAAGCGATCCCTGTGGATCACCTCGTCCGCCGCGTGCGGCAGCCGCTCGCGCACCTGGGCGCTCTTCATCCCGATCACCTGCTCCAGCTCGCGCGAGGAGTAGTCGACGATGCCCTTGCCGACGACCGAGCCATCGGCGGTCACCTCGACGGCGTCCCCCGCGTCGAAGCTCCCTTCGACCGCGACGATCCCCACCGGCAGCAGGCTCGAGCCGCTCTCGCGCAGGACACGGGCGGCGCCGGCGTCGACCGCGAGCCGGCCCCTGCTCGACTTGGCGTACTTCAGCCAGAGCTTGAAGCTCGACGCCTTGCCGGGCCGGGTCGCGAACCGGGTGCCGAGCGGCTCGCCGCGGACGACCGCGAGGAGCGTCCCGTCCTCGGTCCCGTCACAGATCGCGGTTTCGATCCCGGCCTCGCTCGCCATCTCCGCCGCGGCCACCTTGCTGCGCATCCCGCCCAGGCCGAAGGCCGAGGTGCCCTCGCCGATCTCAACCTCGTCCAGCTCGGCGAAGTCGCGGACCTCGGCGATCCGCTCGGCGCCGGGATCGGCATGCGGGTCGCCACGATGGAGCCCGTCGACGTTGGAGAGCAGCACGAGCAGCCGCGCGTCGAGCAGGATCGCCACCTGGGCGGCGAGGAAGTCGTTGTCGCCGAAGCTGATCTCGTCGGTCGCGGTCGTGTCGTTCTCGTTGACGACCGGCACCACCCCCCACTCGATCAGCCGTCGCAGCGTCTGCCGGGCGTTCAGGTAATTGGTGCGGGCGGCGATGTCGGCGGCCGTGATCAGGACCTGCGCGGCCCGCGTCCCGTGCTCGCTGAGCCTCGACTCGTAGGCGCGGAAGAGGTCGCCCTGGCCGACCGCCGACGCCGCCTGCAGCTCGTCCATCGTCTTCGGCCGCGTTTCCAGGCCGAGCAGGCGCCGCCCGCGCGCGATCGCCCCGGACGTGACGAGCACCACCCGCTCGCCGCCCTGCTCGAGCCGTGCCACCTGCTCGCAGACCGAGTCGAGCACGCCGACGCGCAGCTCGCCGTCGTCGGCGGCCACGATCGAGGAGCCGAGCTTCACGACCAGGGTCATGGCGCCCAGTGTATGAGCGGCCCTGCCCGGATCCGTCAGTGGCCGTGCGCGCCAGGCCTCGCGTGTTCGTCCTCAGGCCAGCTGAGGCCGAAGAACTCTCGATCGCTGAGGACGACGACGAGCATCGCCGCCAGGGAGAAGCAAAGACCAATCAGGCCGTCCAGGCTGAACGTCACGCCCTCATCTCCGATCCCGAGGACTCCCTGCAATGCACCAGCGGCGCTGCTGGCGATGATGAGGATCGCGAATAGCCGGACATGTCTCACCATGGCTCAGGATGCTAACCGACGGACAAGATCGATGAAGACAAAACCCGTCGCAATTCTGGAGGCCCACCTGACTTCCAGCTCGCGCACCGCACGCGGCGACATTTCGCCGCGATCCTGCTCCTTGCGGTGCACGACAACTTTTGCGAGGAGCACGCCCAGACCAGCCCCAGCCAACGCATGCTCTGCGACCTGGGACAGATCGATCAGCGCGGGGTGCGGCGGACCGATGGGTTGGAAGACGAGGACACGCACTCCCCTCTAAGGGTTCAGCGCACGAAGTTCTCCCCCCTTACCTACGGATGCAGCTCGAACTCGTGCTCGCCGACGCGCACGTCGTCGCCGGGCTCGAAGCCGGCGGCGCGGAGGGCGGCGACTACGCCGATCTCGTTGAGGCGCTGCTCGAGGTAGGCGAGCGCCTCTTCGTTGGAGAGGTCGTGGCGCTCGAAGAGCAGCTCGACGCCGCGGCCGAGGACCCGGAAGCCGCCGTCGGACTCGCGTTCGACCGAGTAGCCGCCCTCCCCCACCGGGCGGTAGACGCGATGCTCGGCCTCGAACTCCGCTGAGCCGATTTCCCGGCCCTCCGGCCGCGCGGGCACCTCCCCCGGCAGCTCGGTGAGGATTTGCCGCCGCAGCTCCTCCAGCCCCTCCCCGGTCGCCGAGGAGACCGCCAGCACGCCAAGCGCACCTTGGCCGAGTCGGCCTCTCCACTCCGCGAGCGCCTCGTCGACCTGCTCCGGGGCGAGCAGGTCGCGCTTCGAGAGGACGACAAGCTCGGGCAACCCCTCCAGCCCGGCGCCGTAGGCGGCCAGCTCCTCGCGCACCGACTCGTAGTTAGCGGCCGGCTCCCCTTCCAACGGGGCCAGGTCGACCAGGTGGACGAGCATCGAGCAGCGCTCCACGTGGGCGAGGAACTCGTGGCCGAGGCCGGCGCCCTCGGCGGCCCCCTCGATCAGGCCGGGGATGTCGGCCAGGACCGCCTGCCGGTCTTCGGATTCGATCGTGCCGAGCACCGGCGAGATCGTCGTGAAGGGATAGTCGGCGACCTTCGGGTCGGCGCGGGTCAGCCGCGCCAGCAGCGAGGACTTGCCGGCGTTCGGCAGCCCGACGAGTCCGGCGTCGGCGAGCAGCTTCAGCCGCACCTCGATCCAACCGGTCTCGCCCGCGTTCCCCTTCTCGGCGAAGCGCGGGGCCTGGCGGGTCGAGCTCGCGAAGCGCTTGTTGCCGTGCCCCCCACGCCCGCCGTGGGCGACCACGGCCCGCTGCCTCGCTTCGATCAGGTCGACGCTGCTGCCGTCGACCGCTTCGGCCTGCGTCCCCGCCGGAACCGGGATCTCCCGGTCCTCTCCCCGGCCCCCGTGCCGGTTCGAGCCTTCCCCGTGCCTTCCGCGCCCGGCCCGAAAGTGCTTGCTCCCGCGCAGCGCCCCGAGGTCCCGCTTCGACGCATCGCAGACGAGCACCACGTCGCCCCCGTGCCCACCGTCGCCCCCGTCGGGCCCGCCTCGCGGCACATGCGCCTCGCGCCGAAAGCTGACCGCCCCGTTCCCACCGGCACCGCCCTCGACCCAGATTTTTGCCTTGTCGTGCATCGCGAAATCAGCGTAGATCGTGACGAGACTTCAAATCTTCGGTCGCAGAAGCGTCATTTCCGGCCGACCGGCCCCGCGAGAGCCAGATTCGCATCTAACGTGCCCTCGCCGTCTTCGGGCGGCGCGCCCCCACCGCCGGACGCGGTCCCTGCACTAATCGGGGTTGGCGGGTTCGACTCCCGCTGGGGGCGTTAAACTCGAGTCCAGTGAGTTCAGGGTGCCGAGCGTCTGGCGGCAACCCCGATTCGTCAAAGGGCGGCTCTACCGAGCCGCCCTTGTCGTCTCGTTAGTCGCCGATGACGCTGATCGTCCGGCCCTTGCGCGACGGCTTGAACTCCACGACCCCTTCGCGCGTCGCGAAGATCGTGTGGTCGCGGCCGAGGCCGGTGCCGTCGCCGGACCAGAAGCGCGTGCCGCGCTGGCGGACGATGATCTCGCCGCCGTGCACCTTCTGGCCGGCGAAGACCTTGACCCCGAGCATCTTAGGGTTCGATTCGCGGCCGTTGCGGCTGGACCCGAGTCCTTTCTTATGAGCCATCGTCGTCCTTCTTGGAGGCGGATTTCTTCGCAGCCGGTTTGTCGGCTTTCTCTCTTTTAGCAGCCGCTTTGCGGGCGCCCATCTTCAGCTCGGTCACCTCGAGCCTGGTCAGCTCCGAGCGGTGGCCGGCGCGGCGGCGGTAGCCCTTCTTCGGCTTGTATTTGAAGACCTTGATCTTCGGGCCGCGCAGGTGCTCGGCGACGGTCGCCTCGACCTTCACCTTCTCCAGCTCTTTAGGCTCGGCGACGACCTCCTTGTCGCGGAACATGACGGCCCGCAGGGCGACTTTGTCACCCTCTTTCGCGGAGAGCCGGTCGACGAGCAGCGAGCTGCCCTTCTCGACCCGGTACTGCTTGCCTCCGCTCTCTATGACTGCGTACGTGCTCATTCGTCCTTGCCGCTCTTCGAAGTGGAGCGCGACCTGCCGCGACCGCCCCTGCGGCCGCGCCGGCTGCTGCGCGAGGCCGAGGATTCTAGACCGTCGGCCTCGGAATCGGCTTCCTCGCCGCTGCCGACCCCGTTTGCGGACTCGCCGGCCCCGTTGGCCGACTCCGCCAGCGAGGCCACGGCCGCGGCGCGCTCGACCCGCTCGATCCGGACCAGCTTGCGCTGCCCGACGAACCGGCCGCCACCGGTGACGCTGACGATGTAGGAGTCGATCCGCGCCACCGCGTCGTCCGCGTTGTACATGTGCGGCTCCTCGATCCGGACCAGGACCTCCTCGCCGACCTTGAACGGCAGTGCCCGTTCCTCGATCTCGGCCCGGCCGCCCGCTTCGATCAGCTCGAACGTCCCGATCGGCAGCGCGTCGCTGCCTTCGAAGTGGAACTGCCTGCCGGTCTCCTCCTCCAGCTCCGTCAGGCCGCTGTCGGGATCGATCAGCTCGGCCGCGACCTTCGGGTTGACCCGCAGCAGGAACGCCTCGGCGTCCCGGCTCGCCAGGTCGCGCATCTTGCGCAGCCCGTCGAGCGCCACGGTCTCGGCGGAGAGCACGACGCCCTCGCCGTTGCATGTCGGGCAGGGCGCCGTGAGGATCTCGCGCACTCCGTCGGTGATGTTCTGCCGCGTCATCTCGACCAGCCCGAGCGGCGAGATCTCGACCACGTAGCTCTTCGACTTGTCGGCGTCGAGTGCCTTACGCATCGTTTTCAGCACTTTGTCGCGGTTCTTCGCCCGCGCCATGTCGATGAAGTCGACGACGATGATCCCGCCGATGTCGCGCAGGCGCAGCTGGCGCACGACCTCCTCGGCCGCCTCGGTGTTGACCTTCGTGATCGTTTCCTCCAGGCCGCCTTTGCCGCGGCCGGTGAACGAGCCGCTGTTGACGTCGATCACCGTCAGCGCCTCGGCGTAGTCGATGATCAGGTAGCCGCCGCCCGGCAGGTCGACGCGGCGGTCGAGCGTCGACTCGATCTCCTTGTCGACCCCCCATTTTTCGAGCAGCGGCTTCGTGCCCTTGTAGAGCTCGACTTTGTCGACCAGCTCCGGCGCCGTGCGCTGGAAGAAGCTCGTCACCCGTTCGAACTGCTTGGGCGAGTCGATCACCGCCGTTTCGAAGTCGCTGAGGAAGACGTCGCGCAGGACGCGGACCGGCAGGTCCTGCTCCTGGAAGACGAGGCCCATGCCCTTGGTCTTCTCGGTGCGCCGCTCGAGCACGTCGTAGAGCTTGTGCAGGTAGCCGATCTCGCGGACGAAGTCCGACTTCTTTGCCCCGTGGGCGGCGGTGCGCACGATCAACCCGCCCGGGCCCTTGTAGGTCCGGTCGACCATCTTGCGCAGCCGGTCGCGCTCGGAATCCGAGAGCCGCCGGCTGACGCCGACGCCGCCGCCCTGCGGCGCGTAGACGAGGTAGCGGCCGGCGATCGAGAGGTTCATCGAGAGCCGTGCGCCCTTCGACTTGAGCGGGTCCTTGACCACCTGGACCAGGATCTCCTGGCCGGGCTTGATCAGCTCGGTGATCCGCGGCCCTTTGCCGTGGCCGCGGCGCGGAGCCTGCTTGCCGTCCGCGGTGACGATCTCGTCGACGTGCAGGAAGCCGTTTCGCTCGAGGCCGATGTCGACGAAGGCGGCCTCCATGCCGGCGAGGACGTTGTCGACCTTGCCCTTGTAGATGTTGCCGACGATCGAGCGCCGGCCGCGCCGCTCCACGTAGAGCTCCGCGACGCTGCGTTTGCCGCCTTTCGTCTTCGACTCGAGGACGGCCACACGGGTCTCGCCGCGATCGGCGGACACCAGAATAGTTTTCTTCATCTCAACTCAGTTCAGTAGGTACGCGAGCCTGGAGCCCATTCGAGCTTTCACCAGGCGAACCTGCCCTTCTGGCCGAGGCGCGCTTGCATGTGGATGCTCTGAAGCACTCCCAACGCGAGGAACGTCGCCAGCACGGAGGAACCCCCGTAGCTGAGCAACGGCAGGGGAATCCCCGTGATCGGCATGATGCCGAGGTTCATCCCCACGTTGACGAAGACCTGGAAGAGCAGCATGGCGGCGATGCCGCCTGCCACCAGGGTCCCGTAGGAGTTCTTCGAGAGCGTCACGATCCGCAGCGCCCGCCAGATCAGCAGGGCGTATAGGGATAGGACTAATGCGGCTCCCGTGAACCCGTAGCGCTCACCGATCACCGCGAAGATGAAGTCGGTGTGCCGCTCGGGAACGAAGTCGAGCCGCGTCTGGGTGGCCCGATCGCCACGGCCGGCTATCTCGCCGGATCCGATCGCGATCTTGGCCTGGTTCTGCTGGTAGCCCGCGTCACTGGGGTCGCCGCTGGGGTCCAGGAAGGACGTCAGTCTCTCCTGCTGGTACCCCTTCAGGATCGGCACCCCGACAGCGGGGGCGATCGCGAGGACGACCGCGACGAGGGCGGTGACGATGCCGCCGATCAGCGCCAGGTGGCTCGCACGGACGCCACCGACGTACATCACGGCGAGGGTGATCGCCCCGAACACCAGAGCGGTGCCGAGGTCCGGCTGCAGGAACACGAGCGCAGCCGGGGCGAGGCCGAGGCAGAGGTAGCGCAACGTGCGCTGCCCCTCCGAGCCCCGCCGGGCGCCGTCGATCACGAATCCGGCAAGCGCGAGCGTGAGCAGGAGCTTGCCGAGCTCCGACGGCTGGAAGCTGAAGAAGGGAAGGTCGAAGGCCCGGCGCGAGCCGCGCGCCGCGAAGCCGAAGACGAAGACGAGCGAGATCGTCACGCAGAGGAAGGTGTAGATGCCGACCCGCAGCTCGCGGAAGCGCGAGTAGTCGATCCGCGCCAGCGCGTACATGCCGACGAGGCCGAGCGCGACGTAGATCAGCTGACGGTCGGCGAAGTAGCGCGGGTCGCCGGGGACGTCTCCCCGCGTCGCCTCGCTGAGCACGAAGACGCTGAACGCGGCGAGGGCGATCGAGGCGACGAACAGTGTCCCGTCCATGTAGGGAAGGCTGAGCCGCTCGGCGATGCTGGGCCGGGCGGCGAAGGCCTCGGGGCGGGCCTGGCGTGCGCGGGTCGCGTACATCGCTACTCGATCCCGCCTTCGCCCGCGTCGACCGGCTTGGCGGTCTTCTCGAAGTGCTCGGAGAGGATCTGCGCGGCGGCCGGGGCGGCGGTGTCGGCCCCGAAGCCCCCCTGCTCGAAGGTCACCGCGACGACGATCTCTGGGTCTGGATAGGGCGCAAGCACCACATACCATGACTGATCGCCGTACGGAGGGCGCTCAGCCGTGCCGGTCTTGCCCGCGACGGGCACGGGGAAGCCCCCGAAGACCGCGTAGGAGGTCCCGCCGGGTGCCTGCGCCGCGTCGTGCAGCCCGGCGAGGATCGTGTCGCGCCACTCGGGGTCGATCCGGACGTGCCGGGCGGGCTTCGGCTCGATTTCGCGCATCACCCGCCCGGCCGCGTCCTCGACCCGCATCGCGACGTGCGGGCGCGGCACCGCGCCGCCGTTGGCGATCGTCGCGTAGGCGACCGCCATCTGCAGCGGATCGGCCTGGAGGTCGCCCTGACCGACCGAGAGGTTGACGTTGTCGCCCGCCGACCAGGGGCGTTCGGTCAGCCCTTCGCGGAAGAGCTCGTTGCGCCAGGCCGGCGTCGGCAGCAGGCCCGGCCGCTCGCCGGGCAGGTCGATCCCGGTCTCGCGGCCGATGCCAAGCCTGTGCGCCCAGTCCTGCAGCGCCGTGGTGCCGTTCATCCGGTCGCCGAGCGTGTAGTAGAAGACGTCGGAGGAGACCTGCAGGGCGGTCTGCATCGCAATCGGACCGTAGGCGGCGCCGCCCGCATTCTGGAAGGTGATCCCGCCGAGGGTGAAGGCGCCGTCGTCGTTGATGATCTCGGTCGTCGTCACCTCGCCGCTGGCCAGAGCGGCGACCGAGGTGATCGGCTTGAACGTGGACCCGGTCGGATAGGCGCCGGCGATCGCCCGATTGGTGAGCGGCGAGAGCACCGGGTCTCTATACAGTTCGTCGACCTGGCTCTGGGTCAGCGGTTTGGTGAAGACCGCCGGGTCGTAGGTGGGATTCGAACCCATCGCGAGGACCGCGCCGTCGCCCACGTCCATCGCCACGTAGGCGCCCGGCAGGCCGATGCCGGAGAGCGCCGCGTCGCCCGCTTCCTGCAGGCTCGAGTCGATCGTCAGCCGCAGGTTGTCGCCCGGCACGGGCTCGACCTCCTTCAGCTGTCCACCCGGGGTCGGGCGCCCCAGCGAGTCGACCTGGATCACGGTCGCCCCCGCGCGCCCGCGCAGGACCTCGTCGTACTGGTACTCGACGCCGTCCTTGCCGATCGCGTCGCCGGGCTCGAGCTCGAGGTTGCGCTCTTCCTCCAGCTCGTCTTCGCTGACCTCGCCGACGTTGCCGAACAGGTGCGCGGCCAGGGTGCCGTGCGGGTAGTCGCGGACGAAGACCCGGCGCACCTCGACGCCCGGGAAGCGGTCCTGGTTCTCCTGCAGGTAGTAGACGAGGTAGCGGCCGACGTCGCGGCGCAGGGTGACGGGCGCGGCGGGCGCTTCGGTCAGCGCCTCGCGCATCGTTCGCCGCACGCGGCGCAGGCTCATCCCGCTCAGCTCGCCGAGGCGGGCGAGCTCGGCCCGGCGCTCGCGCGCGTCGGCGGGCAGTTTGCGCGGGTTCACCTGGAGCGCCAGGCTCGTCCGGTTGTCGACCAGGACCTCCCCGTCGCGGTCGAGGATCGTCCCGCGCGGCGCGATGACGCGGTACTCGCGCGTGCGGTTGTTGTTCGCCTCGGCCAGGTACTCCTCGCCGTTGACGACCTGGAGCGTCCAGAGCCGGAAGAAGAGCACGCCGAAGAGGACCAGGGCGGCGCCGCCGAAGATCGCGATCCGCAGGGCGAGGCTGTTGGTCATCGCCGGCCCGCGCTCGTCCGATCGCAGGTACATGCGCCTAAGCCCCCAGCACGGTCGGCTGCCTGCGGCGGCTTACGCGCGGCTCCTCGACCAGCGCCGGGCGCAGCGCCCGCCGCACGCCGAGGTAGATCGGCCAGCCGAGGAAGAAGGCGAATATCGCCTTGAGCAGCACGTCGCGGACGATCAGCGGGCTGACCGGCGCGTCGACGCCGAGGGTCAGCTGGACGGCGGCGAAGCCCAGCTCGGCGAACAGGGTGATCGCCATGCAGAGCAGCGGCGCGACGAGGGCGCCGCGCAGCTCGAAGCGTTCGCGGGCGAGGCCGGCGAGGTAGCCGGCACCGAGCAGGACCAGCGAGGAGCCGCCGAGCGACTCGACCAGGGCCCCGTCGACCAACAGGCCGATCGCGAAGCCCGCGACGGCACCGGTCATCGCGCCGCCCAGCAGGCCGAGCACCACGACGAGCGCCGGCAGGATGTCGAGGCTGGTCCCGAAGATCGCCACGCGCGAGAAGAAGGAGAGCTGGAGGAGGACGCCGAGCACGGCGATCGCCGCGATCCGGGCGAAGATCTTCGGGGTGACGATCAACGCGACCCCCCGGTCAGCACCTGGACGATGTCCAGGTCGGCGAGATCGGCGTAGGGCCGCAGGTGGACCTGCTGGCTCGCCTCCTGCTCGACGACCGAGGCGCGGCTGACCTCGCCGATCGGCAGGTTCGGCGGGAACAGCGAGGAGAGCTCGCGGGCGCGCCAGCCGGCCGTGACGACGGCCTGACCGGCGCCGATGTTGCGGCCGGAGTCGATGAAGTCGAGGATCAGGTCCTCCGGATCGCCGACGTCGGGGCGGACGACTCCCTGCGCTCCGCCGGGCAGTACCTTGGCCGAGATCGCGCTGGTGTGGTCGGCGAGCAGGGTCACCTGCGCGGAGCCTCCCTGCGCCGAGGCGACGAGCCCGACCAGGCCCTCGCCGCTCACCACCGGGTCGTCGACCCGGACGCCGTCGTCGCGGCCGACGTCGATCGTCACGGCCGAGTGCCACACGGTCGGCGAGCGGGCGATCACCCGGGCGGTCACCGGCTCGTACGGCGAGTAGGCCAGCGCCGGGCCGCGGTCGAGCTCGAGCAGGTCGCGCAGCTGGGCGTTCTCCTGCAGCGCGGCCTGTCCGGCGACGGCCTGCTCCCGCGCCTCGGCGAGGTCGGTGCGCAGCCGCTCGTTCTCGCCGCGCGCCTCGAAGGTCTCGTCGAACCAGCCGACCAGGTCGCGCGCGGGCTTCAGGGCGCGGTCGGCGATGCCCTGCAGCGGGCCGAGCGCCGCGCCGATCCCCTGCTGGACCCCGCCCGGGCTCTGCCCGTACGTGATCGTCAGCAGCAGGAACGAGCCGACGACGAGAAGTGCGAGTACCGCCCTACGGCGGCGTACTTGTTTCCGGTACACGGCAGAGACCTAAGTTCAGGGTTTGTGCGGAGCGCTCGTCAGGCGACACGGGCCGCTCCCGAGTTCATCTTGCTGGCGCGGTGGATCGTCTCGAACTCCTCCAGCGAGATGCCGGAGCCGACCGCCACGCACGTCAACGGTGACTCTGCCAGCTGGCATGGCATCTGACACTCGTCGCGCAGGCGCTGTTCGAGTCCTTGCAGGAGCGCGCCGCCTCCCGCCAGGGTGATCCCGCGGTCCATGATGTCCCCGGCCAGCTCGGGCGGGGTGCGGTCGAGCGTGTCCTTGACCGCCTCGACCACGTGGCTGATCGGCTCGTCGAGCGCCTCGCGGACCTCGGCCGAGCCGAGCGTGATCGTCTTCGGCAGGCCGGAGACGAGGTCGCGACCGCGGATCTCGACCTCGACCTCTTCGGGCAGCGGCGAGGCGGAGCCCGCCTCAAGCTTGACCTCCTCGGCGGTCTGGGTGCCGATCGCCAGCTTGTAGTGGTGCTTGCAGTGATTGACGATCGCCTCGTCCAGCTCGTCGCCGCCGACGCGGATCGACTGCGAGACGACGATCCCGCCGAGCGAGATCACCGCCACCTCGGTGGTGCCGCCACCGACGTCGACGATCAGCGAGCCGGTCGGCTCGGCGACGGGCAGGCCGGCGCCGATCGCCGCCGCCATCGGCTCCTCGATCAGGAAGGCCTTGCGGGCGCCGGCCGAGAGGCAGGCCTCCTCGACCGCGCGCTTCTCGACGCCGGTCACGCCCGACGGGACGCAGACGACGACCCTCGGATGGGCGAAGCGGTTGGAGTGCACCCGTTTGATGAAGTGGCGGAGCATCTGCTCGGTCACGTCGAAGTCGGCGATCACGCCGTCCTTGAGCGGACGGATCGCCGTGATCGTCCCGGGCGTGCGGCCGAGCATCCGCTTCGCTTCGACTCCGACGGCGTGGACTTGGCCGTTGCGCGAGTCGATCGCGACCACCGAGGGCTCGGAGAGCACGATGCCGCGGCCGCGCACGTAGACGAGCGTGTTGGCGGTGCCGAGGTCGACCGCCATGTCGCGGCCGCCGAGACCGGTGAAGTAGCTGAAGAGACCCATCGTTGATCGTCGGGAAATGCAGCGCAATCATCCCAAACGGTTCAAGGGGGGCCGCTGCGGCGTTTCAGCTGTGCTCGAACAACTCCGGCGCCAGCTCGACCAGCAGGCCGACAGGGAGGCCGACGACGCTGGAGACGCTGCCCTCGACGCGCGCGACCAGGGTCGAGCCCAGCGTCTGGATCGCGTAACCCCCCGACCTCCCGCGCCACTCCCCGAAGCGCACGTAGCGCTCCTTCTCGGCGTCGCTCAGATCCCTGAAGACCACGGTGGTCCTTTCGAGCCCACTCCGCTCCTCGCCGTTCCGGAGGACAACGAGCCCGCTGAGTACCTCGTGGGCTCTGCCGGACATGCGATCGAGGTATGCGCGCGCGTCCGCCTCGTCGGCCGGCTTGCCGAGCGCGCGACCATTCAGGACCACGTCCGTGTCGCAGGCGATCACCATCCCGTCGCGCTCGACCGCCGACGCCTTACGGCGTGCGTTCTCGACGACCTCGAACTCTGGATCCCCGCCGGTGAGCTCGTCGACCCCGGGTACGACGACCTCGAACTCGACGCCGAGCTTCTCGAGGATCTCCCGCCGTTGGGGCGACCCGGATGCGAGTACGACGTTCAGGACAGCTCGGGGAACCAGATTCCGATCTCGCGCTCGGCCGACTCGTCGGAGTCCGAGCCATGCACCATGTTGAAGGTCACCTCGAGGGCGTAGTCGCCGCGGATAGAGCCGGGCGCCGCCTCGACCGGGTTGGTCGCGCCGATCAGCTGGCGGGCGGCGGTGACCGCTTCGGTCCCCTCCAGCACCATCGCGACCAGGGTGCCGCCGGTGATGAACTCGACCAGCTCACCGAAGAACGGCTTCTCGGTGTGCTCCGCGTAGTGCTCGTTGGCGATCTCCTCGTCCGCCTGCATCGACTTCAGCGCGACGATGCGCAGCCCCTTGCGCTCGAAGCGAGCGAGCACCTCGCCGGTGAGGGCGCGCTCGAAGGCGTCAGGCTTGACGAGGATCAGGGTCCGGCTCACGGCTGGGGCTCCTTTGCGGTCGTTTCGGTTTCGAAGGCTCCTGTGGCTGTTCGGTCGCAGCAGCGTCTTTGCGAGGCGAGTCGGTCTCCGTGCGGCGCGACTGCGCTTTGCGGCGGCGCGGCCTCTCCGGATTCCCACCGCCGAGCGGCGTCTCGCAGTGCGGACAGAGTGCCCAGCGCGAGTCGACCGGCTTGCCGCAGCTCGCACACGGGTCCTTGAGGCGGCGCTGGCACTGCGGGCAGCGCAGGTAGGACTTCTCGATCGGGTGACCGCAGCCCTCGCAGGTCAGCTCCTCGAGCTGGCGGACGCGCAGCTCGGCCGCCCTGATCTCCAGCTCCCGCTCGTGCGCGTCCTCGAGGAACTCGGGCGGGCGCACGATCGCGTAGACGGCGGTGCCGAGGTAGGGGATGAAGGAGGCGAGCGTCGCGCAACCGACCAGGAAGGGGTCGGAGATGCGCCGCTTCGCGTCGAGGTAGGTGTAGACGATCAGGGCCAGCCAGACGACGACCAGCATCAGGACGAGGAGGTTGACGACCAGGTTGAGGCCGTCGTTGCTGATACCGAAGATGGCTAGTGACATGGCTGGGGACCCCGCGGGAGCGGGCAGTCTACTTCGCCGCCCGGGCCGCGATCCCTGTCCGCGCTGCCGAAGCGGTGCTCACAGGAAGAGGCTTCCGAATAAATAGCCGAGACCGAAGAAGACGAGGATCACGCCGGCGACGACGGCGGCGACCAGTCCCATCATCGAGAGCAGTTCCGAGCCGGCGCTGCGATCCATGCCTGAATCCTCCCATACCACCGGTTGACGAGACCCGTCCGTTCAGCGGTCGAGAACCGCCCGAGCCGGTGCCAGGGCGTAGTGCGAGCCGGCGACGACGGCGATCCCGCCGGCCTCGGCCGCGAGCCCGCGTGCGCGCCGCACCGCCGCCGCGAAGTCGGGCTCGACCTCGGCCGGGATTCCGGCCCCCTCGCACTCGTGCGCCAGCTCAGCCGCGGCGACGCTGCTGCGCAGCTGGGCTCGATCACTGGTTCGAGACCTGTCCGCGCGGAACCCGGGGAGCTCCGTGCAGACGGCGCGTGCCACGGCTGGCGCGAGCGCTCGCGCCATCGCGGCCGTGTCCTTCTCGGCCAATACGGCCAGACAGAGCACCACGGGAGGTGCGGTCGCCTTTTGTGGCGCTATGCGGGACAAAAGGCGACCGCGCTTGGGCGGAAGGTCGGCGAGGGCCTCGGCGAGGGCGGCGGCGCCGTCGGGGTTGTGGGCGGCGTCGACGAAGGTTGGGGGATCGTCGGCGATCCGCTCGAGCCGTCCCGGGATGCGGATGCTGCCCGCGACGCGGTCGACCGTCGCTGGGTCGAGTGGCCGGTCCCGGAACGCCTCAGCGGCGGCCATCGCGACGGCGAAGTTGCGGCGCTGGAAACGGCCCGGCGCGCCGACCTCGATCCCCGCCCCGGGATTCTGGGGAGCGACGACGAGTCGCGCGCCCCGCTCCGCCGCAAAGCGCTCGGCGAGCGCCATCACCGTGGGGCTCACCGATCCCACCACCAGGGTCGAGCCGTCGCGCAGGACCGCGAGCTTCTCGGCAGCGATCTCCTCCTCCGTCTGCCCCAGCCACTCGGTGTGGTCGAGCCCGACCGAGGTGAGCACGGTGACCCGGGACGGGATCGTGTTGGTCGCGTCCAGCCTGCCCCCCAGGCCGGCCTCGACGACGGCGACCTGGACCTTGGCGCGAGCCAGCGCCACGAACGACGCCGCGGTTGCCACCTCGAACTGGGTCACAACCTCCGGCTCGCCGGCATCCCTCTCCGCCGGCCGATCGATCTCCGGATCGTCGCCCCTCTCCCCCCTGCTCCCGGCGCCCTCGGCCAGCTTGCGGTTGAGCACCTCGGCCGCCTGCGCAACCCGCTCGACGGCGGCGGCGAGCTCCTCGCCGCCGATCTCCTTGCCATGGAGGAGGACGCGTTCGGACCAGTGCGCGGTGTGCGGGGAGACGCACGCGCCTGCGCCGACGCCGTGAGCCTCGAGCAGCGCTGCGCACATCCGCGTCACCGAGGACTTGCCGTTCGTGCCGACGACGTGGATCGAGGCGAAGCGGTGCTGCGGCATGCCGAGCAGCGCGTTCAGCTGGTGCATCCGCGCCAGGCCGAGCCTCCAGCCGATCGGCTCGAGCGAGTCGAGGTAGGCCTCGGCCTCCGCGGCGTCTATTCCGACAGCTCCTCCAGCTCGGCGCGGTAGCGGCCGAGCTTCTCGCGCTCTTCCTCGACGACCTCCGTGGGGGCGCGGGCGACGAACCTCTCGTTGGCCAGCTTGCCCTCGGCTCGCGCCACCTCGGAGCGCAGCTCCTCGCGGCGGGCCTCGATCCGGGCCCGGACCGCGTCCCCATCGACCTCGGCCGACGCCAGCACCTTGACCGGGCCGACCGCCGCGATCGGCTCGGCGCCGTCCTCGCCGAACTCGAAGCGGGCGAGCCGGCCGACGAACTCGCGCGGGGGGCCGTCGTCGGCGCGAGCCGGGAGGACGGTCGCAGCAGGCGCCTCGACCAGGTCGCGCCAGGCGCGCAGGCGGCGGGTCAGCTCGATGCCGCGCTCGATCTCGGCCTCGGCCTCGGGGTCGAGCAGCGACTCGTCGGCCTCCGGGAAGGCGTGGACGGCGAGGTGCCCGTCGTTGGCCGGGTGGTAGCGCCAGATCTCCTCGGTGACGAAGGGCATGATCGGATGCAGCAGCGCCAGCACCCGCTCCAGCGCCCAGAGCAGCGTCGCCGATACGTCCTCCTCCCCTTCGTAGAGGCGCGGCTTGACGATCTCCAGGTACCAGTCGCACAGCTCCGACCAGAAGAACGAGTAGGCCTCGCCGGCGGCATGGGCGAAGTCGTACTCCTCCAGCTTCTCGGTCACCGAGCCGATCGTGCGCTCGAGGCGGGAGAGGAGCCAGCGGTCCTCGGCGCAGGTCGGCCGCGGCGCCGGCTCGACCTCGGCGGCGTTCAGCAGGACCAGCCGCGACGCGTTCCAGAGCTTGTTGGCGAGGTCGCGGCCCTGCTGGACCTTGGCGTCGGAGTAGCGCACGTCCTGGGTCGAGGACATCGCCAGCAGGCCGAAACGCAGCGCGTCGGCGCCGTGCTCGTCGATCTCGCCGAGCGGGTCGATCCCGGTGCCGAGGCTCTTCGACATCCGCCGCCCGTCGCGGGCCTGGATCACCGAGTGGACGTAGACGTCGCGGAACGGCACGTCGCCGGCGAACTCGATCCCGGTCATGATCATCCGCGCCACCCAGAGGAAGAGGATCTCGCGGGCGGTGGTGAGGAAGCTGGTCGGGTAGAAGGCGCGCAGCTCCGGCGTGTCGTCGGGCCAGCCGAGCGTCGCGAAGGGCCAGATCGCCGAGCTGAACCAGGTGTCGAGCACGTCCTCCTCCTGACGCAACGGGCCGTCGCAGGTGCCGCAGCGCTCGGGGGCGCGCTCGGCGACGATCGTCTCCTCGCAGGCGTCGCAGTACCAGACCGGGATCCGGTGGCCCCACCAGAGCTGGCGCGAGATGCACCAGGGCCGGATCTCGCGCATCCATTCGAGGTAGACGCGCTTCCACTGCGGCGGCGTGATCCGCACCTCGTCGCGCTCGACCGCCTCGATCGCGGGAGCGGCGAGCTCGTCCATGCGGCAGAACCACTGGAGGGAGATCAGCGGCTCGATCCGCTCGCCGGAGCGGTGCGAGAAGGGGACCGAGTGGACGTAGGGCTCCTCGGCGCGCAGCCGACCCTCATCGCGCAGCGCCGCGACGACCGCGTCCTGCGCCTCGGCGGCGGTCAGGCCGGCGAAGCGCTCGCCCGCCTGCTCGGTCATCCGCCCGTCCGGCCCGATCGCGCCGATCTCCTCGAGGCCGTGCTTTCGCCCGATCTCGAAGTCGTTGGGGTCGTGCCCGGGGGTGATCTTCAGCGCGCCGGTGCCGAACTCCGGGTCGACGTGCTCGTCGGCGACGATCGGCAGGCGGCGGCCGACCAGCGGCAGCACGCAGTACTGCCCGACCAGGTCGGCGTAGCGCTCGTCGTTCGGGTTCACCGCCACCGCGGTGTCGGCGAGCATCGTCTCGGGGCGCACGGTGGCGACGGTCAGGACCCGGTCGGTGCCGTCGACCGGGTAATCGATCGAGTAGAGCGTGTCCTCGACCTCGCGGTTCTCGACCTCTAGGTCGGAGATCGCCGAGCGCGAGCCGGGGTCCCAGTTGACCATGTAGTTGTCGCGGTAGATGTAGCCCTTGTCGTAGAGCTGCTTGAAGACGCGGTAGACGGCGCGCACGTAGCCCTCGTCAAGGGTGAAGCGCTCGCGCTCGTAGTCGCAGGACGCTCCGAGCCGCTGGTACTGCTCGACGATCCGCGAGCCGTACTCCTCTTTCCAGGCCCAGACCCGCTCGACGAAGGCCTCGCGCCCGAGCTCGTGGCGGCTCGTGCCCTCGCTGCGCAGCTCTTTCTCGACCACCGCCTGCGTGGCGATTCCGGCGTGGTCGGTACCGAGGACCCAGAGCGCCCTGCGCCCGCGCATCCGGTTCATCCGGACGAGCGCGTCCTGCATCGAGCCGTTCAGCGCATGGCCCATGTGCAGCACGCCGGTCACGTTCGGCGGCGGGATCGCAACCGAGAAGCTCTCCTCCGCCGTCCCCTCCACCTCAGGGTGGAAGTACCCCCCCTCGACCCACTCGGCGAAGACCCGCCCCTCGACCTCACCGGGCTCGTAGCGGGTCTTGCCTTCCAGCTTTTTCAGCCGCGCAGCGTCCACGCCGCGAGTCTAGATACCGCCGCGCCGCAGGGGAGGGGTCGGGTGCCCCTCTCTGAGCCTCCCCCCGGCGCCGCGGAGGGGTTCCTGCCGCGAAGCGGCTCGAAATCACACCCGCCGAAGGCGGGTGTTAGGCGAAAGAGAGGGGCACCCGACCCCTCCCTCCCGACTCAGGCGGTTTCCTCGGCCGGCCCCTCGTCCGCCGCGCCGATGTCCTGGTGCGCCGCCTCGGTGACGAGCGTCGGCCGCCGGCCTTGGGCGATCGTCTCCTTGGTCACGACGCACTTGGTCACGTCGCGGCGCGAGGGCAGCTCGAACTGCACGTCGAGCAGCGTCTCCTCGAGGATCGAGCGCAGCCCGCGGGCGCCGGTCTCGCGCTCCAGCGCCTTGTCGGCGATCGCCTCGAGGCTGTCGTCGGCGAAGACGAGCTCGATGTCGTCGAACTCGAAGAAGCGCTGGAACTGGCGGGTGAGGGCGTGCTTGGGCTCGGTCAGGATCGTGATCAGGTCGTCGCGGGTGAGCTGGTGGATCGCGGCGACGACCGGCAGGCGGCCGATGAACTCCGGGATCAGGCCGTACTCGATCAGGTCCTCGGGCAGCACCTGCTCGAACCACTCGCCGGTGTCCTTCGTCTCGCGCGAGGAGATCGCCGCGCCGAAGCCGACCCCCCTGTCGCCGACGCGGCGCTCGATCACGTTGGGCAGCTCGGCGAAGGAGCCGCCGCAGACGAAGAGGATGTTGGTCGTGTCGATCGTCAGGAACTCCTGGTGGGGGTGCTTGCGGCCGCCCTGCGGGGGCACCGACGCTGTCGTGCCCTCGAGGATCTTCAGCAATGCCTGCTGCACGCCTTCGCCGGAGACGTCGCGCGTGATCGACGGGTTGTCGGCTTTGCGCGCGATCTTGTCGATCTCGTCGATGTAGATGATCCCGGTCTCAGCTTTCTTGAGGTCGTAGTCGGCCGCCTGGATCAGCTTGAGCAGGATGTTCTCGACGTCCTCGCCGACGTAGCCGGCCTCGGTCAGCGCCGTCGCGTCGGCGATCGCGAACGGGACGTTGAGAATCCGCGCGAGGGTCTGCGCGAGCAGCGTCTTGCCGCAGCCGGTCGGCCCGAGCAGCAGGATGTTCGACTTCTGCAACTCGACGTCGACGTCCTCGCCCTGGGCGATCTGGACTCGCTTGTAGTGGTTGTAGACGGCGACCGAGAGGGCGCGCTTGGCGGCCTCCTGGCCGACCACGTACTCCTGCAGGACCTCGTGGATCTCACGCGGTTTCGGCAGGTTCTCGAGCTCGATGCCGGTCCCACTGGGCGGGCTCAGCTCCTCGTCGATGATCTCGTTGCAGAGGTCGATGCACTCGTCGCAGATGTAGACGCCGGGGCCGGCAATCAGCTTTTTGACCTGGCGCTGCGACTTGCCGCAGAAGCTGCAGAGGAGCTGCTCGTTCGAATCGGTGGGGCGTGCCAGCGGGAATCCCTCCTTGGGGGCGGTAGCTGCCTACCGGCGTCGCGCCCACAGCTTAGAGGGGGCGGCAACCCGGCCAATCTCGTCTCGCTCGTTTACTTCGGGATGCCCGCGGTCCCTTCCTGCGGGCGACGGGTCGCGCTTTCTGGGCGCCGAGTTGCGGCGGTCGAACGCGGCCCCAGGAAAGACTCGCCGGGCGCAATGGCGTCTCGGCGTTGGCGGATGGGCTGTGCATCGACTGCCGGCAGGCCACGGCGACCGCGCTGGTAGCCGGCACGGACCGATGCATCTACCAGAGCAAAAACGAGCAACACCCGGCTGGGCACTCATAAGTTCCTATACACTCTCGCCGTGGTTCCCTGCCCTTAAGGGCGCCGGAAGCGGAGTCCTCTTTTGCAGCAGGCGCTTAGCCCTATTTGACAGTGAGATGAAGCCAGAAGGAGGAAGGTGCGGTGTCTAAGCCCTTGGTATACGACGTTGGTATGAATCAAGGGCAGAATATTCCGTACTATCTCTCCAAGGGTTGCCAGGTCGTGGCCATCGAGGCTGCGCCTCCACTGGTCGAGGATGTGCGCAGACGATTTGCATCTGATATCGCAAAGGGCGACTTGACGGTGGTAAACGCGGGCATCTCCAGCGAGAAGGGATCGCTTCCCTTTTACTTCAATACGGTAAGCACCTTCCGCAGCTCCTTCAGGCCCCCCCGTGTTTTCGACGCCAAGTGGACCGTCATCGATGTACCGACGGTGCAACTTTCTGAGGTGTTGCAGAAATACGGTCCACCATACTTTCTCAAGATCGACATAGAGCACTACGATCGCCTCGCACTCCTCGATCTCTTGCGATCGGAAATCGTACCCCCCCGGCTGTCGGTCGAGGTACACCGACTCGATGTACTTTGCACGCTGGTCGCCCTGGGGCATACCGAGTTCCAGCTCATAAATGGCAGTGACATCGGGCGTTCTGTCTCACGTCGGTCGATTCGCCGAATGGATGGCTCGACGGTCGAGCACGATTTTCCCCGGCATTCCGCGGGCCCGTTCGGAGACGATCTCGACGGCGCTTGGCTGCCAGCTGCGCGTGTGCTGGACCAGTGGCTGGCCTGGCGTCGCGGTGAGCGACGTGGCTGGTTGGATGCACATGCGCAGGCACCCGATCGCGAGGGACCAACCGCGGGTAAACCGAAGCGAGTCCCCGCCTCTTTCAATGCCGCCCATGGTTGACCAGCGGAAGCAACGCCGCCTGTGCTTCACCAGTTCAGGGCCGAAGGTTCCCTTCCAGCGGGCGGCAAGTCGCGGCTCCTGAGCGAAGAGCTTCAGGCGGCGGTAGCGTCTTCACCGTGGCGAGCGAGCTGCGCATCGAGCCGGTCCGTGAATCCGAGTACGAGACGCTGCTGCCGATGATCGCCGCCTATCAGGGGTTTTACGAAGCCGACGACATCCGCACGGAGCGCAACCGCGAGTTCTTCCGGCGCTTCATCGCCCCCAGCGACGACGGGATGCTGATCGGGGCCTGGCGCGCGGGCGAGCTGGTCGGCTACGCCTGCCTCTACTGGCACTTCTCCTCCGTGCGGGCGATCGAGACCGTCCTGATGAACGACCTGTACGTCGACGCGGCCTCGCGCGGCGAGGGAGTGGGACGGGCGCTGATCGAGGCGAGCGCGAAGGTCGCCAGAGAACGCGGCGCCGCCAAGCTCGAGTGGGCGACGCGGCCCGACAACGCGACCGCCCTGCGCCTCTACGACTCGACCGGGGCCGAGCGCAGCACCTGGTTCGAGTACGAGCTGGGCCTCTAGGGGAAAGCTAAGGCGCCTAACGGCGTCCCCCGCACCGCGCCCGCATCACCGGCCGCAGCTTGCGGACCTTGCCGTTCTGGCCAACGAGGCGGGCTTTCACTCGCGATTTCCCAGTGCAGAGGTCGCGCGAGTTGACGATCAAGCCTTTTTTTCCGCCTTTCATCGTCAGGACGAATTTGGTCAGCGGGGCATCGGGGACCCTGGCGAAGGTGTTGCGAATGCCACCTTTATGGGAGTCGATGCGGCTCGAGACGTCGATGTCTACGATCCCCTCCAACGCGATCACGAGATCGGGCAGCTTGTTGTTCGAGGAGCGGAGGTAGACGGGCCCTTCGAGCGGTTCGTCGAGCAGCGGCGTGAAGGCTCTCGCGTGGCCGTAGATCGAGCCCTGGGGGCATTTCTCACTCGCGTACTGCACCCGGGTGCAGATCGTCCGGATGTGTGCCTGCTCGAGGAAGGCCGAGCGCGGCAGGGTCACCTTCGCGCCGCCGAGGTTGGCATCGCCGGGGCGAGCCCGCAGGACCGCACGGAGGGCCGGGTGATCGCCTCGTCTCGTCCCGCCGTTCAGCTTCATTCGCAGCGACGGCTTGAAGCCGAGGTTGACGCAGTTGCCGACCTGATAACGCGACGAGTGCGAGACCGCGACGTCGTCCGAATCGCTGAAGAGATCAAGGAAGGCGCCAAAGACCGTCGCATTCGTCGCGCTCGGGTTGCAGTTGGTCGGGTTGAGGGTGAAGCGCGGGCGGTCGACCTTGACTTCCAGGTCGCGCAGCTTCAACGGAATGCCCTTGAGGATGTGCGGGATCGGATCGGAGGCCGCTCCCTTCACTTCAACCTGTGCGGTGACGGGATTCAGATCGAGACCGACCCTGACGACGACCGTGCCTGCGTCGAAGGGGCCGGCAATCGCCGGGGTGATCGAGACGACCGATAGAGGAGCGCCCCTGTAGGGACCGGCGAGGTAGAGCGATCCCGGAACGTGGGTGAGCGACGAGCCGACTCCGGCCCCCGCCAGGGTGCTGCCGATCTTCGAGCCGGCCGGGCAGCTCGGCGAGGCGAGCTCCTGGCGGCCGGTCTTGCCCTTGGCGCCGAGGATCTGGGCGTTGGCGCATTTCCCGACGCCGGCCAGCTTGCCGACGACTCCGGGCGGCAGGACAGCGGAGAACTTGGTCAGGTCCTGTTCGCCGTCCCGGCGGGTCAGGCGCAACAGGAAGGGCGAGAAGGAGCCGGCATTGTGGTTGAGCGAGCCGGCGACGAAGCCCGGTTTGAATGGCGGCACGCCGCCGGCCGGGCAGGGACCCCCGCCGATCCCCCGGGTGATCTCGAAGCTCGCCTCCAGGGTGCGCACCTGCGTCGGATTGGCCCTGGGCGTGAGCTCCGCTTTGGTCGTGTAGGTGCCGCAGGTGGGCGGGCTGACGAGCGGTGCCCTCTGACCTTCCCGGAAGTGGAAGTCGAAGCGGCTGAAGGGGATCTGGGGGATGTCGTCGACCGTGGTCACGAGCTGCCCGGTCCGCGGGTCGGGCTCGACTTTCGCCGGCTGCTTGACCAGGATGCCCAGTTTCGGGCCCTTCAGGACGATGTAAAAGGCGATCAGCGAGTCGAAGGGATTCTCTGCTCCTGGCGCGGTGGTCCCCGGATCGTCCTGGGCGGCGAGGAAGACGGAGCCGTCAACCGGCTCCGCCACCAGCGGCGAGACCACCTCGACGGTGCCGATCTTCGAGGCGTTGGGGCATCCCTCTCCCGGCACGGAGACAAGCGTTTCGCGATCGAGGTCAGCCGGCGCGCAGACGCCCAGGCCTTCCCCGGCCGAGGGGTTGATCGTCACCCCTCGAGGAAGCGTGACCACCGCTTTTTGCAGGTCCGACTGGGCGAGACCGTCGGGGTTCTTCAGCCCCGGATCGTCGAAGTCGATCGAGAAATCGAGACCGGTACCGGTCTCCGCGGAGTCGGTGGTCGCCTGGGAGCCAATTTCGGGCAGGAAACCCAGCTTCTCGCAGCCGGTGAAGGCGGGACCGATGTGCGAACCGCTCACCCAAACGTCCGGTTCCTGCCAGGAGCGTGCCTGATAGGTGGTGACTGCGGGCCCTTCACAGCTGCGTGGAAGGGTCAAGAAGGGCGCAAGCGAAGCATTAGAGGGACAGGTCTCCCCGCTCGTGGGCCGCTGGATTCGCCTGCCTTCGACGGCTTTGGCGTTGAATCCACATACCCAACCCCGCACCAAGTCGTGCGCCGGGTCCGCCGGCACGCCCCAGAGCTCGACGATCGAACCGAACACCGGCGCGGTCTGGTTGAGCCCCTGCACCGAGGCGACCGCGTTGTAGTCGGGGGCTTGGCGGATCTGGTTGTAGCCCGGAGCCCGCTCGATTCCCAGGTCGACGACGATCGGTGCGTCGCGCACCTTCCAGCCGAGTCGGACCACCGCTCCCGGCGGCGGCACCAGGTTGTAGATCGGTCCCGGTTTCTCGTAGAAGATTGGGGTTATGAAAGAGGCCGACTGCATCCCCACCACCGTCTCCATCGGACATTTCGGGTTGATGGAGCTGTCGGCGAGGAAAGCAACCGTCGAGCAAGTTGGCACCGCCGTCGCGTCTCCGATCAGACCTGCGACCTGCTCGAAGATCGCGTCGCGGATTTTGCCCTCGACAAGCGCCTCGTTTCCCTCTCCCGTCGAGTTGATCTGAAACGACGTCGTTATCGCGAAGGGGTGCGAACCGGCCTGGGTGACGGGCTGCCCGTTCTGGTCGGTGATGGCGACCTGGAAGTCGCTCAGACCGAAGGCTCCCTGCGCTGGAGCCGCGAACAGCGCCGCGGCGGCGAGGCCCAGGGTCAGGAGCGACGCGATGCGCCTCATCGCGCACCTCCCCGGTTGGCGCGACGGCAACGCCTGAGGCGTTTACCCACTTTCCTTGCGAGCCTGTCGAGCTTCGGAGAGTCGCTGCGACGCGCCTGACGCCTCAATCTCGCAGCGCGGCGTGCCAGCGCTTTGCATGACCTTGGACTGGAGCCAGGCCCACGGAAGATCGTCGTGCCGGGCGTCCCCCTGTTTGGGGGTGCCGGTACAGGTTGGCAGGCATCGCCCGCGCAGTCGGGCACCGACGGTGGAACCGGCAGGCCACCCCCGACCCGCGCGTCGTAGATGTCGACGGCGCCTGCGTCGTGGGGGTGGATGCTGCTCGTCGTCGAGAAGAAGACGTCGTTGCCGCTGATGCTGGCGTCGACGAAGTCGGATTTCTGCGCGCTGGTCCCGGTCGAGATCAAGTCGACGCAGCCGCCCACGGCCACGCAGCCGCCCGTGCCCTGAGACTCCCACTGGTAGACGTCTTTGACCCCGTTGGTGTCACCGTGGACCAGCGCCTCCTGGCTGTGGAAGAAGACGCGAGCACCGTCGTCGGTCAGCGCCCGTGAGGGGTAGAACTCGCGTTCCCAGGTGGGCAGCGTCGCCGCCTCAGCGAACTGATCGGCAAAGAATTTACCCACGTTCAACGGCTTGTCGAATACGTTGTAGGGAGTACGGATCGGTAGGCCGCCCCCCGGCTTCCCATTCGGGTTGCACGACACGCAGGTCAGCTCGTCGCTCGAGGCGTCGTAGTGGAAGACCTCCGTGTAGCGCTTGCCTGCAGAATCCGTGTTGTCGTAGCCGGTCAAGTTAGAGACCGACTGGAAAGCGATTTGACCCCCATCAGGAGTCACACGACTGGCGCGAGCGATAGGAGCCGGCCATATCGGGCTCACCCCGCCGGAGACATGGACTTCTTTGTCGTCGGGGGAAAGTACGGCCACCAGCCTGATCTGGCCTTTTTCCGTCGAACCTTCTTCCTCCAGATAGAGGTTCCATTGACCGTCAACCGCGCCCGCCGCAAGTGCCTCGGTGGAGACGAAGTAGATTCGCGAGAGGTCGTCGCTCGCGCCAAGCACGCCCGGTGACCCCCGCGCGATCCGACGAGTCTGTCTGCTCTCGACGTCGAATTCGTAGAGATCCGCATCGAAGGCGAGGTTTTTATTCCCGAATTCAGCCGTGCTGAATAGGACCGCGGAACCGTCGGACGCCGCCGTCCAAAACAGCGACTTGTCCTTGCCGGAGAGCTCTTCGGCCTCTTTGGAGACAGCGAGGGATTCTTTGCCGTCGATTCGCACATAAATCTGGCCGGGCCCACTGGCCGATGAGCCGCTGCGCGAAGTCCAAAAGATCCGCGAACCGTCCTCTGAGACCGCGTGGTCGAGCAAGGACTCCCTGGTCACGCTCGGCTCGCCGAGCATTCCCGCAACCGAGTTCTCGGAATTGACTTTGCCGCTGGGGAGGATGCTGACAACCTCCAACTGCCCTTCGTGCAGGTCATAGAGGCGCGTCTTGTTCATGCTCACATCCACGAGCGGCACATTGGGCGCTCCGGTGGTCGTGCGACTCTCGCTCACCTTCACTACGCTGCCCCCCGCGTTGGTGCCGGTGACGGCACACTGGAAGGCGGCCGGCGTCGCCAGATCAGCCGCGGTGACGGTGTAGGTGGGAGCCGTCGCGCCGATGATCTCGATCCCATTGCGATACCACCGGTAAGAGAAAGTGGGCGAGTACCGCCAGTTCTCCGCATTTGGATCGCAGGTGAGCGTCTGGCCGCCCGCGCTGCCGACTTTGAGGGCAGAGGTCGTCTGGGTGCATCTCGGAAGCGAGAGATCGCACGGAGCCGCGATGGGCGCCGCCACCGGCACGGGGGTGGAGGGGGCGGGTGCCACGATCCGGGCTTTCGTCGCCACCTGCGTCGAGCCGCCGTTGGCGTTGGTCGCGGTGACCTGGCACTGGATCGCGGTGCCTGCGTCGGCCAGGGCGATCGTATAAGAGGGAGAGGTCGCCCCTTCGATCGGAACGCCGTTTCGAAGCCAACGGTAGGAGATGACTTCGGCTTTGACAGGCGACTCGCATTTAGCTTCGAAGCCGATCTCCTCGGGCAGAAGCGGTGCACCGGAGATGAAGACCTGGTGACTCAGGTCGCTCGAGGCGCCCTGGAATCGCAGTCCCGGTCCGGTTGCTTCTATGTCACCAACTGCTTCCGAGGACCACTCGCCGGAGCCGTTCAGGTAGGGGGACGCGTTCCCCGGCCCTTCGCGACTGAGCGCTTCGTAGCCCTCTACCCCGCAATTAGAGCGGCGGTAGAGGTTGACGTAGCCGACCAGGCCGTCGGCAGCCAGCGGAATGACGTTGGTGTCCCGCACCCAGGCGCTGCAGAGATCGGAGGTGAAGGTCTCGAACAGGCTCTCCGTGTCCCAGTTGATGACTGGAAGAGTCCCTTTGCCCTCGAAAAGAGCGGTACCCAGCGGCTGCGAGATCCCATGCGTCGACCAGCCGCTCGCAGAGCGAGTGGACATGTACTGATTCGACCACACGCCGGCGATCGCGTCCCCAAACGCCGTCGAGGACGTGTAGGTGACCTTGTCGCCGGCGGCCGAGCTCTGTTTGTAAGAGGCGTAAAGGCCTCCGGCGATCGGGGTCAGTGCCTGGATATCGCCTCCGTTTTTGTCCAGCGGCGAGACCAGCTCATAGGCTCGGCAATCTGGCAGCTGGGCGGAGGGGCCGCTGCGAAGTGCCTCGTTGGGGCACGGGTCGACAGCGGCGGTAGCCATGGGTGCGTCCGCCCATGCCAGCAGCAATCCCGCGCAAAGTCCGACCACCCCTGCCCTAACACGTCCTCTGACCTGCATCCCTGTCCCTTTCTTGATGGCTGCCCCGTCCCTGGCGCGGCGGCAAGAAAAAAATATCGGAACCGTCGGGTGTTTGTCAAGAACTGCGCGGATATCCGCGCATCAAAATGCGGCGCAGGCCGGGGCTTCCGACCTGCGCCGCGCCGCTCTCGTAGGAGAGCTAGCGATCCATTCGTCTATTTGACGTGGATCCCAGCGGTGCTGCCTTTGACTGTCACGCTGTAGGTGTAGACAGCTTTCTGATTCAGTGTGAAGCCAAACGAGCATGCGCCGTGGGTCTGGAGACTCACTTCCGCTTCGCCGTGAGCTTCTACGTGGCCGCCGGCCTGGTTTGTGTAGGTGGGGCCTTTGAGGTTTACAGGGGTCTGTGTACCGATTGTCTCTGTGCAGGTCGAGCTGGAGTGGCTCGAACCAGCCTGATAGTGGTGGACTTCGATGGCTTTAACCGTCGGAGTCTGGGGGCACTCGATGTAGATTCCATTGGGTGTAGTTTGGAAAATAATGCCGCAGCCGTTGTCTGTAACTGTGACATTGTTGCTTGACGCACCTTCTGTCTTGCAGTTGATCCAGTTCGGATCGACTGTGAGCGAGGTCGACTGACCCGCCGGAAGATGGCCCGCGAAGGTCTCCCCTTGACAAGTGAGCGTCGAGCCACTGACTACGAATACGTCTTCGGCGCCGACATCGGTTGCTTCTACGTTCTGTGTCGAGCCGTCGACAGCTGTGAAGGTCGCCGCAGACGCCGACGACGCAATCAATGCGCTCATGGCGAATACAGCCACCAGCGCGAGCCCGAGGGCCCTGAACTTGTTGAGCATCTCTTTTCCTTTCGGATTGTTGTGCCGTGTCCCTCCCTGGGCACGGCTCCCTGTACTGGCTTGCCGCGTCCCTCCTGGGCACGGCAGTCCTTGACGGACAGGGGGATATCTATCTATTGAGATCTTGTTAATCAAAGATTCTTTATGTTTATCTGTGGCCGAGCTCGGGAGCGCTCGGATAGGCCCTGCAAATTACGTTGGAGCGTTTCGCGCGCGCGCAGATATGCGCGCGCGTGAGTCGGCGCGTGTGCCAAGCCGCGCACTCCGGGCCTCCATGACTTCGACCGGGCCGATCGCTCGTCCTGGATCCAGCACGAGCTGCAGCTCTAACTACCGCGACGTTCTGATCGGCAGCGGACTGCCGCTCAGTGGTGTTCGATGACGCGGTCGACGAGGTTGTACTCCCTCGCCTCCTCGGCGCTCATGAAGTAGTCGCGCTCGGTGTCCTTCGTGACCTTCTCGAAGGGCTGCTCGGTGTGTTTGGCGAGGATCTCGTCGAGGCGGCGCCGCACGTCGATGATCTCTTTGGCGTGGATCTCGATGTCGGTCGCTTGTCCTTCGAAGCCGGAGGAGACCTGGTGGATGAGGATCTTCGAGTTGGGCAGCGCCATTCGCTTGCCCGCGGCACCGCCGGCGAGCAGCAGGGCGCCCATGCTCATCGCGATGCCGACGCAGATCGTCTGCACGTCGGGCTTGATGAACTGCATCGTGTCGTAGATCGCCAAGCCGGCGTAGACGGAGCCCCCCGGCGAGTTGACGTAGAGGCTGATGTCCTTGTCCGGGTCCTCGGACTCCAGGTGCAGCAGCTGGGCGACGATCAGGTTGGCGATGTCCTCGGTGACCGGCGTGCCGAGGAAGACGATCCGCTCGCCGAGCAGGCGCGAGTAGATGTCGAAGGCGCGCTCGCCGCGCGAGGTCTGCTCAACCACCATCGGGACCAGGGGGCTCATGGCCCGCACTCTATAGAAGGGCGAGGCTGGACTTCGCGGGGGGCTCAGGCGTGGGGCTGGGCGACGGTTGTGCCGTCGCCGCCCGTCGCCTTGACGCGGTACATCGCCCGGTCCGCGGCTGCCAGCAGCTCCTGCTCGCCGGGCCGGCCGTACTCGTCGAAGAGCGCCACGCCCACGCTGATCTCCAGCCTCAGCTCCTGGCCCTCGACGCGGATGGTCTCCTCTCGGATCACGGCGGCCAGGCGCTCGGCGACGCCGCGGGCTCCCTCCTCGTCGGCCTCCGGGAGCAGCACGACGAACTCGTCCCCGCCGAGGCGCGCGACGACCGCCTGGGGGTCCGCCTGGACCCGGGCGGTGCCGCACCCGGCCGCACCCGGCGGGTCTGTGTCGCGTGCGACCACGTCGCTCGCCCGCAGGTTGTCGCGCAGCGCCCGGCCCACGGCACAGAGGACCTGATCGCCGGTCGCGTGGCCGAACGCGTCGTTGACCTGCTTGAAGCGGTCGACGTCGATAAGCAGCAGCGCGCCGCCGCTGCCGTAGCGCCGCGTGTAGGCCAGCTGGCGGCGCAGCTCCTCCTCGAAGCGCCTGCGGTTGAAGAGGCCGGTGAGCGAGTCGTGGTGGGAGAGCCGCTGCAGCTCCTGCTCGAGCACGATGCGATCGGTCACGTCCCGCGCGACCGCGTAGATCATCTCCTCCTCGGGGAGCGGCTGGGAGGCCCACTCGATCCAACGCACGGAGCCGTCCTTGGCGAAGTACCGGTTGCGGAAATGCACTGTCCCCGCACCGCCTGAGATCGCCGCCGCCTCCTCTTCGGTGCTCGCGCGGTCGTCGGGATGCACGAACTCGATGAACGGCCGGCCGAGCAGATCCTCTTCGCTGTAGCCGAGGGTTCGTTCAAAGGCAGGGTTGACCCGCTTGAAGTAGCCGTCAAAGCCGGCGACGCAGATCATGTCCAGGGACAGATCGAAGTGGCGGGCGCTTTCGGCCTCCAGGGCGCGCAGGCTGGTCGCGAAGCGGCCGATCAGGTCGCCGATCATCAGGAAGACCGCGGCCCGCACGAGGTAGCCGACCAGGGTGAGGTCGACGTCCTCGAGCAGCGCCCAACCGGCGGCCAGCACGAATGCCAGCGCCCCCGCGAGGGCCCCTCCCCCCGGCCCGAACGCGATCGCGACGATGGCGATCGGGATCAGGTACAGGAAGCTGACGCCGTCCCCGGCCGAGCCGGCGAGGAGCCGCAGGCCGAGGATCCCGACGAAGAGCGCCGCCGCGAGCGTTACGGCAACCCTCTTGCGATTGACCAGGACGGAGACGGACGGGATCCAGATTCCCGACTCGCTTCCTCCGGGTGAAGTATTCAGCGCTCGCATGGCCCTCCCTCTACCTACTTTTCGGCATGGTCGAAACCGCCTGCAGCACTGCAATCGGACGTTCGTCTAGAAAACTGAAAAATCTAGATAGGAATGACCGCGTGCGCCAAATACGGGAGTGCTGCTACGAGTCGTCGCCCGGCGTCCAGAGGCTGCCGGCCGCCTCGCGCTCCTTCTCGGGCGTCCATATCTTCTCGCGCGCCTCGGCCTGCTCGAGCGGGATCGGCTTCGCCGCCTCGGCGACGACGTCGATCGCCTTGCGGAAGCGGATGTCGTCGCGGACCATCGCGTCGCGACCGCTCTCGCGCAGCCGCTTCAGCAGCTTCTCGGGCGTCGTCCGCTCGTGCTCGGCCGGATGCGCCAGCGCCTCCAGCATCTCCTCCTCGCTGACCTCGATCCCCTCCGCCTCGGCGATCGCCTCGAGCACCGCCTCGCGCCTCAGCTCCCGTTCGGCGTCGGGCCGCGACTCCTCGAGGATCTCCTCGCGCGTCTTCCCCTGCATCTGCAGGTATGCGTCCGGGCTCATGCCGCGCGCGGCGAGCTGGCGCTCGACCCGCTCCCAGCGCTCCGCGGCGCGCGCCGTGGCCAGGTCGTCGGGCATCTCGACGGTGGCCGCCGTGGCAGCCGCGTCAACCGCCGCGACCCGGAAGTCCTGCTCGCTGCGCTCGTCCATGACCTCGGAGACGCGCTTGCGGATGTCGGCGCGCAGCTCCTCCAGCGTGTCGAACTCGGAGGCGTCCGAGGCGAAGTCGTCGTCGAGCTCAGGGAGAACCTTCTCGCGGACCTCCTTGACCTTGACGTCGAAGACGGCATCCTGGCCGGCCAGCCGCTCGGCCTGGTAGTCGTCGGGGAAGCTGACCTCGACCTTGCGCTCCTCATTCGCGCTCGCGCCGGTCAGCTGCTCCTCGAACCCCTCGATCAGCTGACCGGTGCCCAGCTCGAGCAGGTAATCGGTCGCGGCGCCGCCCTCGAAGGCGCTGCCGTCGACGAAGCCCTCGAAGTCGATCAGCAGCACGTCGCCCTCCGCGGCGGCCCGCTCGACCGGCTCGAGCTTCGCGAAGCCTTCCCGCACCCGCTCGATCTCGCGATCGACGATCTCCTCGGGCGGCTCGGGCTCGGCCCGGCCGACCTCCAGGCCCTTGTACTCGCCCAGCTCCGCCTTCGGCCGCACGCCGATCTCGAACTTGAAGGCCAGCGGCTCGCCCTCGGCCTGCGGCGCCGAGACGATCTCGATGTTGGGATCGCCGACCGGCGCGATGCCCGAGGCGAGCAGGGCTCGCTCGTACCACTCCGGCAACGCCTCGCGGACTGCCTCCTCGAAGACGGCGCCGAAGCCGAGCCGCTGGATCACCAGCGACGGCGGCGCCTTCCCCTTGCGGAAACCGGGCATGCGCATCTCGCGCGCCAGGGCACGGGCGGCGCGATTGACGGCGCGCTCGACGTCGGCGGCGGGCACCTCCGCCTCGACCCGCACGCGCGAGCCGGGCAGCTCTGAGACCGTGGTCTGCATCGGCGGCGGACCCTAGACGATCGGTTCGGGGCGCGAGCCTCGCCGCTCCGAGCTTTTCCCGTGCCAGGGCACGGTCAAGACTCGTCGCGCCGCAACAGGCCGTGGCGCACCGCAACGGCGAAGTCGATCGCGAAGGCGAGGCCGCGTCCGAGCGGGCCGGTCACCAACCACGCCCTGAGGCGTACGAGGGGGTCGCGGCGCCTAGTCATCGTTTGCGTATTCCAGCAGGGAGGAGTCGACCAGCCACTCGACGGGAGCGCGATCGTCGGTGTAGACCTCGCCGCCGGGCAGCCTCGGCGCCAGCCTCGCAGCGGCCTCGAAGGCAAGCGGGCGCAGCGGCGGCGGCAGCGACCGGGCTGCGCGGCGCAGGTGCTCCGGGGACAGCCGCCCCCGGGCCGCGAGGAGCAGCGTGTTGGTCGGCTCGATCGGATGGCGCAGGACGGGACCGAACGCGGCTGCCATCGTCCGCCCGAGCACCCGCTCCAGCTCCTCGGCCCCCTCAGGGTGCCCCACGTTGACGACCACGACGCCGCGCGGCGCCAGTCGCTCCCTCGCCAGCTCGAAGAACTCGCGGGTCGCCAGGTAGAAGGGGATGTAGGGCTGCCGGTAGGCGTCGACCATGATCGCGTCGTAGCCGCCCGCGGAGCGCTCCAGCCAAGGGCGCGCGTCCTCCGCGAAGACCTCCATGCGGCGGTTGCGCAGGTCGAACCAGCGGCGGCCCAGCTCGGTCAGCTCGGCGTCGATCTCGACCGCGTCGACCGCCGTGTGCGGGAAGAAGCGGCCGAAGGCCCGCGCGACGGTGCCCGCCGCGTTGCCGAGGATCGCGATCCGGGCGAGCGGCCGGGGCCGCGCGACGAAGGGCAGGACCAGGTGGCCGTCCCAGTAGTCGCCGGTCAGGTACTCGCCCGGCCGGTACAGCGAGTGGACCGCCTGGCCCTCGTTCAGCTCGAGGACGCGCGCTCCGTCGTCCCGTTCGACGACCCGCGCGTACTGGTGGGTCGTCTCGGTCTCGTAGAGCACCCGCCCCGTGTCCGCCGCCTTGATCGTCGCCGCGGGCATCGAGATCGCGACGGCGAGCAGGGCGGGCACGGCGGCGAAGCGCCAGCCGAGACCCACCGCGGCGACCAGCGCCAAGGCCAGCGCGAAGACGAGGAAGGTGCGCTGCGTGCCGAGCAGTGGGATCAGGACCAGCGCGGCCAGCATCGTGCCGAGCAGCGAGCCGGCGGTGGAGATCGCGTAGAGCCGGCCGACGACCTCGCCGGCGCGCGCGAGGTCGGCGACGGCGAGCCGCACGGCCCACGGCGCGGCGGCGCCGAGCAGCGTGACCGGGACCGCGACGAGGACGAGCACGCCGAACAGCGAGCCGGCGAAGCCGCCGACCGAGACGGTGTCGAAGGCGTCAACGGAGAAGCCGAGGAAGGGCCGGGCCGCGAACGGCACCGCCGCGATCAGCACGGCGGCGCCCAGGACGAGCAGGCACAGCCCGCGTAGGTGGGGGTGCCGATCGGCGTAGCGGCCGCCGAGCCAGTAGCCGACCGAGAGGGCGACGAGGACGACGCCGATCGTGTTCGCCCAGACGACGGTCGAGGCGCCGAAGTAGGGCGCCAGCAGCCGCGCCGCGGCGATCTCCGCGCCGAGGCTGGCCGCGCCGACGACGAAGACGAGCGCCGCCAGCAACCACCGATCGGACGTGCCGCTTGTTTCAGGCCACATAGGGCACCTAACGGGCGGCACGTCCCCGCTCGCCCGCGTCGGCGGCGATCCGCTCCTCCAGCCGTGCACCATGGCCGGCGGCGACGGCGCGCTGGGCGCGGCGCTCGTCGAGCGGCACGCCCCGCTCGCGCGCCAGCTCGAGCAGGCGCTGCTTCTCGGTCCCTTCCCTCGCCACCTCGAAGAAGACCCAGGCGAGCACGCCGAGGACGAGGAACGTGCCCTCGACCATCATGATCACGCCGGCCGTGCTCTGGTCGGCGAGCGGCGAGATCCCCCAGTAGCCCTCGCCGCCGGCGTAGATCGGGTAGAGCACCGAGCCCGACCACATCAGCACGTTGCCGAGGATCGCCCCGGTGAAGCGGACCGCGATCACGTAGCCGACCTTCCACGCCGCGCCGAACCACTGCGGCTTCGGCAACGGCCCGAAGACCGGCATCCACATCAGGCAGCCGAAGAAGAGGAAGGTGGCGTGCTCGAAGGCGTGGATCGGCGCCGCGCCGTAGGCGTCCTGGTAGAGGGCGGGGATGTGCCAGACGAAGAGGTTGAGCGCCCAGAGCGGCAGGGCGACGGCCGGGTGGGCGAGGATCTGGAGCCGGTTGAAGACGTGGATCGCCAGCAGCGGCTGCAGCAGCGAGCGGGTCAGGCCCAGCACGAGCAGCAGCGAGGCGACGTCCCCGATCAGCAGGTGCTCCCCCATGTGCGCGATCACCAGCTCCTCGGAGAGGTGGCCGACCGGGCTGAACAGGGCGAGTGCGATCGTCGTCAGGCCGGCGCCGAAGCAGACCTGGCGCCAGGCGGGGACCGGCCTGCCGTCGAGCGAAAGCGCAGTCGCCCGTTTCCAGTAGAGGAGCCCGGCGAGCGTCAGCGGGATCAGCTCCAGCGGCGCGAAGGCGGCGGAGAAATGGCCGAGCGGAGGGCTTACGGGGACCACGCTGGTAGCTTGGCACCTCCGTGAGCGCCGGTCAGAACCGCTTCCCGCCGATCGGCAGCTACGGGTTCCTCTCGGACTGCCACACCGGCGCGCTGGTCTCCCTCGAAGGCGCGGTCGAGTGGCTCTGCCTGCCGCGCTTCGACTCGCCGAGCGCCTTCGCCGCCCTGCTCGACCGCGGTGCCGGCCACTTCAGGCTGGGCCCGCGCGGCGTCGTGGCGCCGCTCGGCCGCCGCTACGAGCCGGGCACGCTGGTGATCGAGACGACCTGGGTGACCGACACCGGCTGGGTCGTCGTCCACGACGCCCTGACGATCGGTGACTGGGAGGGCGAGCCGGGGGACCGCGGCCGCCCCCGCACCGAGCACGAGTCCGATCGCTCCCTGCTGCGCCTGATGACCTGCATCGACGGCGAGGTCGAGATGGAGATGGAGTGCCTGCCCCGCTTCGCCTACGGCGCCGAGGGGGCCGCCTGGAGCGGCGGCGAGCTCGGCGAAGCGGTCGCCCGCGGCGCGGACGGCACCGAGCTGCAGCTGACCAGCGACATGGACCTGGCCGTCGAGGGCGGCGCGGTGCGCGGGACGCTGCGCCTGCGCGAAGACGAGAGCGGCTTCTGCGCCGTCTCGTGGGGAGACAGCGACGTGGGCGGGCCGCGCAGCGCGCCCGAGGCGCTGGAGCGGCTCGACTCGACCGGGGAGTTCTGGCGCGAATGGCTGCGCGACGGCAACTTCCCCGACCACCCGTGGCGGATCCACCTGCAGCGCTCGGCCCTCGTGCTCAAGGGGCTGACCTACGCGCCGACCGGCGCGATCGTCGCGGCGCCGACCACCTCGCTGCCCGAGTCGCCGGGCGGAGAACGCAACTGGGACTACCGCTACAGCTGGATCCGCGACTCGACCTTCAGCCTCTGGGCGCTGCACACGCTCGGCTTCGACCAGGAGGCGCGCGACTTCATGCGCTTCATCGTCGGCGTCTGCCGCAAGGACCCCGAGCTGCAGATCATGTACGGGATCGGCGGCGAGAAGCAGCTGACCGAGCGCACCCTCGACCACCTCGAAGGCTACGGCGGCGCCCGCCCGGTGCGGATCGGCAACGGCGCCTTCGCCCAGCGCCAGAACGACGTCTGGGGGGCGCTGCTGGACTCGATCTACCTGCACGAGAAGGCGCTGCGGGGGACGGGCACGCCGGCCGACCGCAAACTGATCGGCGAACAGGTCGAGGCGGCGATCGAGGCCTGGCCGAATCCCGACCAGGGAATCTGGGAGTCGCGCGGGGAGCCCAAGCACTACGTCTCCTCGAAGCTGATGATCTGGGTCGCGGTCGACCGCGGCGCCCGCCTCGCGCGCCGCAACGGCCACGCCGACCTCGCCGCCAGGTGGAGGGAGACGGCGGACCGGCTGCACGCCGAGATCCTCGAACGCGGCGTCCGCGACGGGATCTTCCGCCAGCACTACGAGACCGACGCCCTCGACGCCTCGACGCTGCTGATCCCCCTGCTGCGCTTCCTCCCGCCCGGCGACCCGCGCGTGCGGGCAACCGTCGAGGCCGTGGGCGACGAGCTGACCCGGGACGGGCTGGTGCTCCGCTACCGGGTCGAGGAGACCGACGACGGCCTGCGCGGCGAGGAGGGCACCTTCCTGATCTGCTCCTTCTGGCTCGTCTCGGCGCTCTCGGAGATCGGCGAGGCGAAGCGCGCCCGAATCCTCTGCGAGCGACTGCTCGAGTCCTCGGGCTGGCTGGATCTCTACGCCGAGGAGCTGGAGCCGCGAAGCGGGCGGCACCTCGGCAACTTTCCCCAGGCCTTCACGCACCTGGCTCTGATCAACGCCGTCTCGCACGTGATCGCCGACGAGCGGCGCGCGGACGGCGGGCCGACCGCCGTCTTCACCGAGATGGGCGGCGTCCGCGAGGACGCCTGAACACAAGACGTCTACAGACGCGACCCCTCGCTCCTCTATAGTGGCGCCCGACGGTCGGCTCGCGCCCTGCGGCGGTCGAGAACCGGCCGGCCACCGATCGTGCCTGCGGGAGATCGACGGGCTGCGCCCCTTATTCAGGAGGACGTGGAGATGGATGAGATCCGAACCCCCGCCGAGGAAGACGCGGCGATCGAGGCGACGGTGCTGCGGCAACTGCTTGCCCTGCACCCGGTCCAGGTCACCTTCGACGAGCTGCTGCGGGAGATCGCCGTGGAGCCCGACGACTTCGCCGCGCGCGACGCGGTCGAGCGCGGTGTGCGGGAACTGGTGGCGGCCGGGCTGGCGCACCGGCGCGAGGACTTCGTCATGCCCAGCCGGGCCGCGCTGCGCTGCGACGAGCTGCTCGGCGATCGAGAGCCCTAGTAATGCTGAGCGATCTCTGATTACCTTTACATCACTTCATGTAAAGACGGCGAGGTCCGTACATGCGAGGCGGTCTCGCCGCAGGTAAAGGGAGGCAATACACATGCTCGGAAAGCGTGCGACGTTCTCATCCGTGCTCGCGCTCTGCTTCATCGGCGCGGCGTTCAGTGCGACCCCGTCATTCGCGGTCGATCCGATCCTCTTCGTCCACGGCTGGTCCCGCAGTGCGTCGGACTGGAACACGATGAAGGGCAACTTCGAAAAAGACGGCTGGCCGAAAAAACACCTGGTGGCCTACAGCTACAACACCTCGACCTCGAACAAAACCACCGCCGAAACGACGGTCAAAAACGAAGTCGACAAACTGCTCGCGGCGACGAAAGCCTCGAAGGTCGACATCATCGCCCACTCGATGGGCAGCCTCAACACCCGCTGGTTCATCAAGTTCGTCGAAGGCGGCGAATCGAAGGTCGACGACTGGGTCTCGCTGGGCGGTCCGAACCACGGCACCGACTTCGCGAACCTCTGCTTCAGCACGGCCTGTGTCGAGATGAGGCAGGGCTCGACGTTCCTGAGCGAATTGAACGCCGGCGACGAGACGCCCGGCGCCGTCAACTACGGCACCTGGTGGTCGCCGTGCGACGAAATCATCAACCCCGACTCGAGCGTGCCGCTGAGCGGCGCGACCAACACCGAAACCGCCTGCATCACCCACCAGGCGCTGACCACGAACGCGACCGTCTACTCGCAGGTTCGCGAATTCGTCAAATAAGCGGACCGCAGAGCCCGGAACAAGCTGTCGGGGCGCCCCAGGCGCCCCGACAGCTCATGGTCTCCGGTGGCGAATAGGTGCCTCAGCCGGCTAGTGCCGGTTCGTCAAGCGCGGACTCGGCGTCGTCCAGAAGGGCGGCGAGCTCCTCGCTCCCGATCTGCTGCGATCTGCTCGCCTTGCCGTCCTCAAAAAGGACACCCTCCGCGACCAGCACCTCCTGCACGTCGCGCATGTCGTCCTTGTCGCGCCATCTGAAGGACGGGCTGACGCTGCCGTCAACCGAGAGAACCCGGTAGGCGTTCGTCCCAGCGGGGAGTCCGGCGATGAAGTTTCCGACCGCCTGAGCCGCGGTGCCGCCGAGCTCGGCCAGGTCTCCATAGGTCGTCCATCGTCCCACGGGAATCGCTTCGATCGCATCGTTCACCCGGCTCCAGTCGAAGCCCTCCCAAGTCGTGTCTGAGATTCCGGGAAGAGGCGGCAGCCAGATCGAGGCCGCTTGGTCAGCGAGCGCTCCAGCCCGAGCGAGGATCTCCTCGCGGCCCCAGGCCTCGTTCTCCTGAAGCGCTCGGTTCAGCTCCAGGTGGCTATTTCCATAGATCTCTTTCTTACGGTCGAAGGGGTTGTTGCTGAGCGTTCCATTGAAGGCGGTCAGGGTCAGGTTCCCGAGCGTATGGACCAGTTCCGCGTGGACTCCATCCGGATCCTGGTCGAGGGCCAGGAGATGCTCCCTCCACTCTGCCGACAGCGTCTGCGGCATCACGTGCTCGATCTGGAGGTCCGACTCGTCGAAGTCGACCGGCTCGGGGTGCTCGAAGGAACGCTCCAATCGCTCGAGGATCATCTTCCGCTGGTGAGGCCGCCCGATTCGGAAGAACGGCAGGGTTCGTGCCGCCTCGCGAAGCCGCTGGTCGTCGGGCCAGTCGAGCCGTTCCCGGGACAGCTCGCGATGCAGGGCATCTACGAACTCGCCGTCTTCGGGCAGGTTTCCGAGCAGCTGCACGAAAAGGCGGTTGAGGGCGTTGGTCGGGATTCGCGCAAGCTGGCGGCGGACCAGGAACGACTCGATGATCGCCACCACCCGGCGCAGTGCCACGGTGTCGATCAGATCTCGTTCGCGCAGGTCATAAGCCATCATCAGCACCGGGTGACTCGTCTGCGCGCCCCAACGCGCCAGGCGCTTGAGGCCGGCGGCCAGCTCGGGGTCCAGCTCTGCGTCGGGGTCGATCAGGCACTTGTAATGCTCCGCCCGGAGGGCGAGATCGCGAACCTGCGTCTCGACCTCGGCTTCGTCGAGTGAGATCGGGTCGAGGCGCCGCTGGTGGGCGGCATAGACACCGTCCTTGGTCACGTCCTGGCCGCGCCGTTGGAGGTCCACGCGTGCCAGCCCGGTGAGACTGTCGACCCCGACCAGAGCCTCCATCGGCCGCCAAACCTGCTCGTAAACCGCCTCCGCGCGCTTCGGAAGCAGCATGAAGATGTAGTTCCGCAGCAGGTCGGCCTGGTTGAGGTCGACACCGGTCCCGTTCAGCGACTGGAAGATCCGGTGGGCGTTGTCCCCGTGTTCGGTGGTGATTTCGACGATGCCCATCCGGTTCACGACCACCGACTCGAGCCGCGCGGCGTCGATCATCTCGCCGTTCGGACCGGGTTCGAGCAGGCGCTTCGCGTAGAAGCGATACGCCTCGGCGATCAGGTCGCCGGCGCCACTGTCCGCTTTTCGTTCCAGCCTCGCGCGAAAACCGGCGCGGTCCTCCTCGGTTGGCTGCAGGCGGAAGTACGCGTCCCCCTGCTGGAACTCGTTGACCAGGTAGAGCTTGTCGAAGCGGTTCACTTCCTCTGGCTTCCGCTCGGCAGCGAAGTCGCGCAGGGCGCAGAGAACGAGCATCAGGGTCGTCAGCCGCTGTTGACCGTCGATCACGAGAAAGGTCTGCACTCCGCTCGCGCTGGGGTCGACCGGGGAGAGAACGAAGCTGCCGAGGAAGTGGGCGGCGGCGTCCTCCGCCGTACCATCCCCGAGGAAGCCGTACTGCTCGACCAGGTCGTGCCAGAGCTGCTCGTGCTGGGGCCCGCGCCAGGTGTATTGGCGCTGCCAGATCGGCACGCGGAACTGCTTCTCACCCTGAACGAGGGCCTTGAGCGTCGCGTTCTTGACGTTCACTCGAACGGGATCATATGCACAGAGAGCTTTGCGGTACTAGGCGCGTGGGGGCAGCGCTACTGAGCGCTTACGGGCCAGATCGGGCGCCCAGACCGAGTCGAGGAACGCGGCCAGCTCGCCGGTCAGCCGCTCGGGCCTGAGCCGCCACTCGAGGATCGAGCTGGCCTCGACCAGCTGCGCGTTCGGCAGCTCCTCGGCGAGCATCCCGGAGTCGCTGAACGGGTGCAGCGGATCGCGCGGATGGCCGACGACCAGCGTCGGCTGCTCGATCCGGCGGCGCTCCTCGCGGTGCGGCGCGGTCTCGCCGAGCAGCAGCCCCTCCAGCACCGCGCCGGAGGGGCCGGGGCGCTGGCGAACCCAGTCGAGCCCGATGTCGAGGAGATGATTGGTGCGCGGGATCGCCGAGGCGAGCCGCGAGGTCAGCTCGAAGACGGGGCGGGCGGCGCGCAGGCCGAGCAGCAGCGGCGCGAAGGCTGCCGCGACCCCGGGCAGGGCGTTGTCGAGCACCGGCATCTCGATGAACAGGCCGCGTGCCCGCGCGGGATCGCGCACGGCCAGCTCCAGGGCCACGTTCGCACCGAGCGAGGTGCCACCGACCACTGCGGTGGGCCGGTCGAGGTGGTCGAGCAGGGCCGCCACCTGACGCGCGAAGAGCGGCATCGAGTAGAGGCGCAGGTCCTCGGGTCGGTCCGAGCGGCCGTGGCCGAGCAGGTCGACGCAGACGACCCGGTTGCCACGCGCGGCCAGCTCGGGTGCCAGCCGCTCGAACATGCGACGGTTCATCAGCAGGCCGTGGATCAGGACGAGCAGGCGGTCGCCCTCCCCGTGGGAGTCGTACTCGATCCGGTGGCCCTCGTAGAGGAAGTCGCCCATCGGCCCTATCTGTACAGGACTCGGTCGATGCCGCGACCGGAGCGAGTTTTTCGTCCTTCTGGGTAGAGGAGCGGCAATGACGTCCGAGCAGGACACGCCGACGCCCGAATCGAGCGAGGCAAGCGACCCCTACGCGCACCGCTTCGGCTCCTCCCCGCCCCTGTCGCTGGGCGTCGAGGAGGAGCTGCTGCTGGTCGACGAGCGGCTCTCGCTGACCGCGGCGAGCGGGGTCGTCCTCGACAGCGTCGGGGGGGCGGTCGGCGAGCGGATCACCTCGGAGATCTTCGCCGACCAGATCGAGCTGAAGACCGGCGTCTGCCACGACGCGGGGGAAGCGCTCGCGCAGCTGCGCGAGGCGAGAGAGGCGATCTTCGACGCGGGCTTCGCGCTGCTCGGCTCGGGCCTGCACCCCGCCGACGAGCTCGGCGAAGCGCGCCTGGTCGCCAAACCGCGCTACGAGGTGGTCCGCAAGGACCTCGGCGGGCTGCTCAGGACCCCACCCTGCGGGCTGCACGTCCACGTCGGCATGCCCGACCCCGACACCGCCGTGCGGGTCGGCAACTCGTTCCGGCTCTACCTGCCCGTCCTGCAGGCGCTGAGCGCCAACTCGCCGTTCTGGGAAGGCGTCGACTCCGGGCACGCCAGCGCCCGCACGTCGATAGTGCGCGCCTACCCGCGCTTCCAGCTGCCCCGCCAGCTGCGCGACTACGAGGACTTCTGCAACGTCGCCGACCAGCTGATCGCCGCCGCCGGCGTCGAGGACTACACCTACATCTGGTGGGACGTGCGCCCCCATCCCAAGCTGGGCACGATCGAGGTGCGCGCCCTCGACGTCCAGACCGACGTCACCACGTCGAGCGCGATCGCCGCGCTGATCCAGGCAATCGCGGCGAAGGAGCTCGACCAGCCGACCGCGCCGGGCCTCTACCGCGAGGCGCTCGAGGAGTCCTACTTCCAGGCCGCCAGCCACGGCCTCGAGGCGAGCATCCTGTTCGACGAGGAGACCCCCTCCCCCGCCCCGCAGATCGCCCGCCGCGTCCTCGACTCCGTCCGTCCCTACGCGCGCGAGATGGGCGGCGACGCGGCGCTGGAGGAGATCGAGCGCATCCTCCGCGACGGCAACGGCGCCGACGACCAGCGCCGGGTCCACCGCGACGGCGGCATGGACGAGCTGCTCGCCTACCTGGCGGAGCGTACGCGCCGCTGAGGGCGGGTAGTGCCGAAGAGATGCCCGACCAGGAAGAGGAGCTCGACCAAAAGCTCGCGATCGAGCGCTTGAACGTCGCGTTGGAGAGCCAGTACCGCTCTGCCCTCCAGTACTCGATCGTCGCTGCGAGCCTGCGCGGCCTCGAAGCCCAGGCGCTCGGCTCGAAGCTGACCGAGTTCGGGGATCATGAGCTGGCCGGCGCGCGCCTGCTGATCGAGAAGATCGTCTCCTTCGGCGGGAAGCCGACGACGGCGGTCGGGGAGCTGCGCTTCCACGAGGAGAGCGGCGACTCGCTCGCCTGGCTGATCGAGTGCGAGGAAGGCGCGGTCGAAGCGCTGCAGGCGTCGATCGAGCCGACCGGCCGCGAGGGCCGCTCGGAGGCCTTGGAGCACATGCTCGAGCACCTGATCATGCGCAAGCAGCACCAGATCGACCTCCTCGAGCGTGCCGCCGGTTGAGACGATGATCGCGACCGGTGCCTGCCTGAAGGACCGCTACCGACTGGAGCGGCTCCTCGGCCGGGGCGGCATGGCCTCGGTCTGGCTCGCGAACGACGAGGTGCTCGACCGGCCGGTCGCGGTCAAGGTCCTCTCCGACACGATCGCCTCCGATCCGGAGTTCACCGCGCGGTTCCGGCGCGAGGCGCGGATCGCCGCGAGCCTCTCCCACCCCAACCTGATCGGCGTCTACGACTACGCCGAAGGCGAGGAACGCCCGTACCTGGTCATGGAGTACGTGCCCGGCGCGAACCTCGCCGAAGCGCGGGAGCGGCGGGTCCCGATCGACTGCGAGGGGCTCGCGCGCCAGCTGCTCGGCGCCCTCGCGCACATCCACGCCGCCGGGATCGTGCACCGGGACGTCAAGCCGCAGAACGTGTTGATCGCACCCGGTGGCGAAACCAAGCTGATCGACTTCGGGATCGCGCTGCCAAAGGACGCGACGGCGCTGACCCGGACCGGGAACCTGCTCGGCACCGCCCGCTACATCGCGCCCGAGGTGATGAGCGGCGAGCCGGCGACGGAGCGCTCCGACCTCTACTCCTGCGGCGTGGTCCTGCGCGACTGCCTCGGCGAGGCGCCGGAACCCCACCTCCGGGCGCTGGTCGAACGCCTTTCGGTCGCCGACCCGCAGCGGCGCCCAGCCTCGGCCACCGAGGCGCTCGCGCGGCTCGAACGCAGGCCCGCCTCCACCGAAGAGCCGACGCAGGCCTTCGAGCTGACCGCGCCGGCCGCGGCGGCCCCGCCGACCACGAACGGCTCTCGACCAGCCCCAAGCCGATCGCGGCCGATCTGGGGCAGGGTCGCCGCCGTCATCGCCGTCTGCGCCGCGCTCGCCGCGGCCTTCGTCCTGGGCGAGAGCCTGCTGGGCGGCGACGATCCCGGCGGCAGATCCGCGGGCAATGGCGACTCCGGCAGGACGGTCGCCTCTGGCGACGGCGCGGGCACGGGCGGCGCGGCCGACGGCCGGAAAGCCGAGCCCGAGCCCGAGCCGGCGGAGAGCCCGGATGCCGAAGAGTCGAACACGGTGCCGGCGCCGGAGGGAGGCGACCCGGCGCTCGGCAGCTCGCTCAACCAGGAAGGCTTCGAGCTGATCCAGTCGGGCGACTACGAAGGGGCCGTGCCCGTCCTCGAAGAGGCGGTCCGCGCCTTCCCGCCCGGCACGGAAGAGCTCGACTACGCCTACGCGCTGTTCAACCTCGGCAACGCCCTGCGCCTCGCCGGCCGTCCCGAGGAGGCGATCCCGGTCCTCGAACGCCGGCTGGAGATCCCGAACCAGACCGACGTCGTCCAGCAGGAGCTGGAAGCCGCCCGGACCGAAGCGGACTCATAGCCAGCCGGCTCGCTTGAAGCGGCGGTGGAGCAGCACGCAGGCGACCAGGACCACCGCCAGCACGAACGGGTAGCCGAAGCGCCATTCCAACTCCGGCATGTGCTCGAAGTTCATCCCGTAGATGCCGGCGACCATCGTCGGCACGGCGAGGATCGCCACCCAGGCGGAGATCTTGCGCATGTCTTCGTTCTGGCGCACGGAGACCTGGGTGAGGTTGGCGTGGAGGGCGCTGCCGAGCAGTTCGCGGAACCCGGCGATCCGGCCGCTGACCCGGCGCAGGTGGTCGTGGACGTCGCGGTAGTACTCGCGCAGCTCCTCCGGCACGACCTCGAAGTGCCCGCGGGAGATCTCGTCGACGACGCCTGAGAGCGGTGCCACCGCGGCGTGGAAGTCGAGCACCTCGCGCTCGAGCTTGTAGATCCGCTCGGTCGGGTTGCCCGGGTCGTCGGAGAAGACCTGGCGCTCGACCTGCTGGATGTCCACGTCGATCCCCTGGGCCGCCTTCTCGTAGCCGTCGACGACGTGGTCGAGGATCGCGTAGAGCGCCATCCCGACGCCGTGGCAGAGCAGGTCGGGCCGGCGCTCGATCCTGGCGCGGACCGGGCCCAGCTCCCCCTCGCCGTGGCGCACGGTGACGATGAAGTCCGGGTTGACGAAGAGCAGCAGCTCGCCGACCTCGATCACCTCCTCGGGGTCGACGTAATGGGTGGTCTTGACGACGACCAGCAGCGTGTCGCCGTAGAGCTCGACCTTGGGCCGCTGGTGGGCCTTGACCGCGTCCTCGACCGCCAGCTCGTGCAGCCCGAACTCGCCGGCGATCGCCTCGAACTCCTCCGCGCTCGGCTCGAAGACGCCGAGCCAGACGAAGGCGCCCTCCCCGTCGGCCGCCCGGCCGGCTTGCTCCAGCGGCAGGTCCCCGTCGCGGCGATGACCGCGCTCGTAGAGCGCGCAGTTGACGATCACAGGGGAAGTATCGCTCGGCCCGCCGTCGCTCTACCGGCGGCCGGCGACGTGCAGCTCGAGGGCGTGGATCTGGCTCTGCCCGTAGGAGCCGGTCTGGACCGGGCCGGCGGCGCTGATCAGCTCGCCCGGTCCCGGCAGCGGCCGCGGGCGCAGCCCCTTGCGAACGTCTATCGCGGTCAGGCCGGGCAGGGTGATCCCCTGCGGATCGCGGATCACGAAGTGGGCGTCGCCGTCCCCGTCGGGGTCGACCCGCTCGACGTAGACGATCCGGCCCTCGGTGCTGCGGCATTCGGCGACGGCGGGCGGGCAGCGGGAGGGAGCGACGGTCTCTGCGGGCGGCTCGCTCCCGTCGGCCAGGCCGTCGCCGACAGCCTCGCGCTCTGATCTCTCCGAGGACTCCGACGGGGCAGATGGCGGCGGCGCCCCGTCACTCCCGCCGCCACAGCCGCAGACCACCGCAAGTCCCGCCGCGATCGTCAAGCAGGCAACTCGGCGGTTGGTTCCACGCCAGGGCACCGGCTCAACTTACAGCCGGCTCTAACGCGTCTGGGTGACCTGCAGCAGATCGCCGCCCGCGTAGAACGCGTGGCCGGCGGTGCAGCGGACGCGCACTTGGACCTCGCCGTCGCCGCTGGTGCCGCTCACGTAGTCGGCCGGCGCCCCAGGCACCGCCCGGTCGACCTGGACCTCGGTCGGGCCGACGGCGCGCGAGTCGAGCTGGCTCCAGCTGCCCGTCGTCCAGCGATAGATCGCAACCGCCTGGGTGCAAGTCGCCGAGGCTCGGCCGCGGTAGCGGATCGCGAGCGTCTTCGCCGCGTTGCTGACGCCGGCGACGCGGCCCGTCCACGCGACCGTCCGAGTGGTGCCGGTCGTCGCGTCCACCTCGTAGAGGAGGTCGTCGTCAGCGCCCAAGTCGTTGTGGGTGCCGGTCCGGAGGGTGCCCGCCGTGAGCGTCGTCGCGAAGGGATGGGCGTGGACGGTCCGCCAGGTCGTGAACCTCACGGAGCCGCCGGACGGGAGCGGGTTTCCCGCCAGGTCCCTTGCCGTGGCGGCGAGACGGGCCGTGTAGGCGGTGCCCTCGGCGAGCGCGGCCGCCGGGCGGAAGGTCAGCGTGGTCCCGCTCCAGGCGTAGGTGCCGGCAACAGCCGCGCCGTCGGTGCTGCGGACCAGGGTCAGGGCGGCCTGCGCGGACGCCGTGTCCATCGGCTCCGAGAAGGACACCGAGACGGCCGTGCCCGGCGAGACGCCCATCGCACCCCCGACGGGGTTGACAGCCGTGACCCGTGGGGCGGTCGTGTCGAGCGCCGCGGCATGAGCGAGGAAGCCGAAGGAGACGTCTTTCACCGGCCGCAGCGTGTCGCCGGCGAATCCGTAGGTCGCGCTCGCCCGCGTCGTCGCGTCGGCCTCGCCGCGCAGCTTGGCGATCGCGTCCGCCGGGGCGAGCCCCGAGCAGGGGCCAGCGTGTCCACCTTCGCCGAGGCAGAGCGCGGCGAGTCCCGCGACGTGCGGGCTCGCCATGCTGGTCCCCGACATCGTCGCGTGGCCGCCGCCGCGGGCGGTGGAGAGCACGCAGACGCCGGGCGCGGCGATCGTGTGCGCGAGCCCGGCCTGGGTCGCGGGGAAGTTGGAGAAGCTCGCGTAGCGATCGTCCGCCTCGCCGCTCCTGCAGCTCGGCGACGGACCCGCCGCACCGCCGACGCCGTCGGAGTCGCCCATCGCGGTCACGGTCAGCACCTCGGGGTAGGCCGCCGGCACGTCGGGGACCGCCGCGTAGTCGAAGTCCCAGCCGTCGTTGCCTGCGGCGACCACGTAGGTGACGCCGGCCGCGGTCGAGGCGCAGATCGCGTGGTGCAGCGGGTCGGTCGTCGTCGCGCAGGCGCCGACCGGGCTCCCCGGCCCGCCCAGGCTCAAGTTCGCGACGGCGATGTCGTTCGCCGGGTCGGCGTCGGTGCGCGTCGAGGTGACCCAGTCGATCCCGCAGATGATCTGCGACCAGCTTCCCTCCCCGCGGGAGTCGAGCACCTTGACCGCGTAGACCGTCGTGCCGGGCGCGACGCCGACCACCCCGGCGCCGTCGTTCTGAGCCGCGATCGTCCCGGCGACGTGCGTCCCGTGGCCTTCGTCGTCCTCGGCCGGCCCGGAGCCGACGCAGTTCCTGCCGTCGACGGCGTCGAGGTCGGCGTGGTCCAGGTCGATGCCGGTGTCGATCACGGCCACGTTTGCGCTGCTCGCCCCGCGCGCCGTCGAGGCGGTCGCGGCGGCGACGCGCCGCACGCCGGCCGGCACGGTCTCGCCGGACGCGAGCGGCGTCACGCCGGTCGCCCGCAGCGGCCGGTCGGGGCTTACGAAGGCCACGTCCGGGTCGGCCCGCAGCTCGGCGACCTGCCGATCGCTCAGCCGGGCCGCGAACCCCTCGACCGCCTTGCCGTAGCGGAAGCGGCTCTGGAACCCCTGCGCCCGCTCCAGCCGCTCGGTCTTCGCCGCCGGCTGCTGGACGGCATCGCGGTAGACGACGATGTAGCGGCCCGGGATTCGCTCGCTCGTGCGCTCTCCGGCGCCGGCCGCACCGCAAGGCACGACCGCCGCCAGCGCGAGGATCGCCGTCAGCAGCGCGCTGAGGGCGCAGCCTCGCCGCATGGCGGCGGTCGGCGTGCCGCATAGGAGAGGGACGGCGAGGGGCCGACAGCCACCCCACGTCCCTCTCCCTCCCTGGCTACCCAACGGCACGGCCGAATTATAGAGAAGTATATTTCCGGTGTCAAGTTTCCTTAAATCTATTTCGGGACCTTTGCTACTTGCTTTATCGGGAAGCGCGGGCTACGATCGGAAAACGTGCCCGTCGCAATCCTCACCAAACACACCCACGTTCTCCTCTGCGTCGCGCGCGACCCGAACATGCGCATGCGGGAGATCGCCGAGTGCCTGGGGGTGACGGAGCGCTCCGCCCAGCAGCTCGTCTGCGAGCTCGAAGAAAGCGGGTACCTGACGAGGCGCCGGGTGGGACGGCGGAACCTCTACGCGATCCACGCCGACGCCCCGCTGCCGCACGAGCTCGAGCACAACGCCCGGCTGTCCGACCTCCTCTCGGTGCTCGACGCCGAGCCGGTCGCCGGCGGCGTCGACTGAACCGCGTCGCCTCGAGCGACGAGCGCTCGCTTACGAGAATCCTGGGCCGGGTAAGCGGTCGCCATGACCGGCAAAGCAGACTTCTCCGAGCAGGAGTGGGAGACGGTGCTCGAGGGGCCGACGAGCGCGGGCCTGATCGTCTCGACAGCGCAACGCGGTGGCTCCTTCCGCGAGTCCTTCTCGCTGGCCAAGGCCTTCGCCGACGCCAGGGGCGCAACGGGCGCCTCAGGCCTGATGGACGAGATCGCCCGGTCCAAGCCCAAGGTCGATCGGGCCCGCCAGGGTTCGGTCGAGGAGCTGCGCGAGCACCATCTGGACGTCATCCGGCAGGCAGTCGCCCTGCTCGAGGCGAAGGCGTCCCCGGAGGAGCTGCAGGACTACCGCCGCTTCACGCTCGGCCTCGCCGAGCGGGTGGCGAGGGCGAAGGAGGAGGAAGAGGGCCAGCCGATCGGCGACGCCGAGCGAACGGCGATAGATGAAGTCTCCGCCGCGCTCGGCGAAGGCTCCGGCTGATCACTCGACCACGTAGCGCGTCGGGACGAAACTCTGCGTCTCGATCGGCGGCCGCACGTAGTCGCGCTGCTGGCGAGGCGGCAACTCCATCCTCTCCACCGGCACCGACTCGTATGGAACCCGTTCGAGCAGGTGGCTGATCAGGTTGAGGCGGGCGGTGCGCTTGTCGTCGGCCTCGACCACGAACCACGGCGAGTCCTCCGTGTCGGTGTGGGCGAACATCTCGTCCTTGGCCTCGGCGTAGTCGACCCAGTGCGCGCGCGCCTCGAGGTCCATCGGGCTCAGCTTCCACTGCTTGGTCGGGTCCTCGATGCGGGCCTTGAAGCGGCGCTCCTGCTCCTCGTCGGAGATCGAGAGCCAGTACTTGACCAGGATCAGACCCGAGCGCAGCAGCATCCGCTCGAAGTCGGGAGCCGAGCGCATGAACTCGCGGTACTCCGCCTCGGTGGCGAAGCCCATCACCCGCTCGACGCCGGCGCGGTTGTACCAGCTGCGGTCGAAGAGGACCATCTCACCAGCCGCCGGCAGCTGGGCGACGTAGCGCTGGAAGTACCACTCGGTTTTCTCCCGCTCGGTCGGGGTGCCGAGGGCGACGGTCCGCACCACGCGCGGGTTCGTCTTCTCGGCGATCCGCTTGATCACGCCGCCCTTGCCCGCCGTGTCGCGCCCCTCGAAGATGACGGCGACCCGCAGCCCCGCATGGACGATCCATTCCTGCAGCCGCACCAGCTCCTCCTGCAGGCGCGCCAGCTCCTTCTCGTACTGCTTCTTGGAGAGGACGCGGGGAGAGTCGTCGGACCTCGGCATCGTTCCATCAGCCTACGGCGTAGCTAGCGGAGCAGCTCGTCGAGCGTGCTGCCGCTGAGCACCGACTGCGGTCGTTCGGCGACGACGTCGGAGCCCGGGCGGGCGTGCTCGTCGCGGCGCTTGATCAGCAGCCACTGGGGCTTCGGGCCGGGGCGGGTGCGCTGCAGGGCGAAGCCGCCGCGCAGCTTCTCGCCGTGCAGGACGAAGACCGCGTGCCCGCGCTCCAGCGCCTCCGGCCAGGCGACCCGGCCGCCCTGCTCGTAGCGGCCCCGGTCCCAGACGATCACGCCGCCGGTCCCGTCCCTGCCCTCGAAGGAGTTGTGGGAGATCGCGTGGTCGTCCACCTGCACGGCGAGTCGCTTGACGGCGGGGTCCAGCGAGGGGCCCTTCGGAACTGCCCAGGAGCGCATCGCGCCCCCGACCTCGAGGCGCAGGTCGAAGTGGTGGGCCGTGGCGGCGTGCTCCTGAACGACGAAGGCGCCGGCGCTGACGCCGCGGACGGCGAACTGCTCGTGGCCCTCGACCTCGACTCGCTCGACCTCGACCTCGTCGACCCGCGCGCCCCGCGGCCCCTCGCGGAGAAAAGCCAGCAGTCCCTCGACCACCCCCTCCTGCCCCTCGGCGTGGACGAGGACGGTCCCGTCCTCCGCGTTCCGCACCCAGCCCATCGCGCCCAGCCGGCGCGCCCGGCGCACCGTCGCGTCCCGGAATCCGACGCCCTGCACCGCACCGCGCACCGTCGCGCGAACCGCAACCGCCCGCTCAGCCACCGCTGCGTTCGGCGAGCACGGCGGCGGGATCGGGGTAGGCGAACGAGCTCAGTCCGAGCCAGTCGGGGACGCTGCGCACCAGGTGCTCCGGCCCGCTGATCCTGACCCGCCGCGAGCGCATCGCGGCCCCGAGCTCGAGCTTCCCCAGCCACACCTCCGCCATCGCCCGTGCCTCGGCGTCGACCTGCAGGTCGATCGCGAAGCCGGGGTCTGAGAAGCACAGGTCGGCACCGGACTCCTGCGCCACCAGCCACCAGGCCCGTTTGCCGTCCTCGGCGTCGCGATAGCGGAAGAAGACGACGACCGGGTCCTTCGGGAGCCGGTCGAGGCGCAGGCTGCGCCGCAGGTCCCACATCAGCAGTGCGGGGTCGGCCTCCTCGGCGCTGACCTCGCGCTTCAGCCAGTCCCGGCTCCAGGTCCCCAGCGAGACGACCAGCGGCCCCAGCGCCTCGCCGGCCGGAGTGAGCTCGTAGGCGTGGCCTCGCTCGCCGTCGAGCGGCTGCTTGGTGATCAAACCCGCGCGCTCCAGCTCCCGCAGCCGTTTGCTGAGCAGCGACGAGGACATGCGCGGGACGCCCCGCTGGAGGTCGTTGAAGCGGGTGCTGCCCATCAGCAACTCGCGAACGACCAGCAGCGTCCAGCGCTCGGTCAGAACCTCCGCCGCCTGTGCGACCGGGCAGAACTGTCCATAGCTCTCCGGCATGACCCAGAGCCAGTGTAGGCGCCCAACTGCAGATATTGAAGTTGAACCGGGCACCCGGCGGGCGTAAACAGGAGAGGCCAACTACGAGAAGGAGATCCCGTGAGTGCCGAGACGACCAGCGTTTCCCCCGATCCCGACGCCGAGCTGAAGGCCCGTCACCGGGCGATGTGGGCCTCGGGCGACTACCCCTCGATGGTCGAGACCTTCCTCACCCCGCTCGGGCCGCGGCTGGTGGAGGCGTGCGGGATCGGCCCTGGCATGCGCGTGCTCGACGTGGCCGCCGGGACCGGCAACGCGGCGATCCCCGCCGCGGCGACCGGGGCGAGCGTCGTGGCGAGCGACCTGACGCCGGAGCTGTTCGACGCCGGCCGTGCCCGCGCCGAGGCGGCGGGCGTCGAGCTGGAGTGGGTCGAGGGCGACGCCGAGAACCTGCCGTTCGAGGACGCCGGCTTCGACGTCGTGATCTCTTCGATCGGGGCGATGTTCGCGCCCCACCACCAGGCGACCGCCGACGAGCTGGTGCGCGTCTGCCGCCCCGGCGGCACGATCGGTCTGCTGAGCTGGACCCCGGAGGGGATGATCGGCGCCCTCTTCCGCACGATCGGCCCGTTCGCCCCCGCGCCGCCGCCGGGGGCACAGCCGCCGCCACTATGGGGCAGCGAGGACCACCTGCGCGAGCTGCTCGGCGAGCGGGTCGAGCTCGGCACGCTGGAGCGCGACGTGCTCGAGGTGACCGCCTTCGAGCGGCCGGCCGACTACGCGGAGCACTTCAAGCGGCGCTACGGGCCGACGATCGCGGCGCGGGCGAACGCGCAGCGCGAGGGTCGCGAGGGCGAATTCGACGAGGCGCTGGACAGCTTCTACGAGGAGTGGAACCAGGGCAGCGCCGACGACGCCCGCTTCGAGATGGAGTACCTGCTCGCGGTCGGCCGGAGGCAGTCGTGAGCGCCGCGGGCGGGTCCGGCTACGACGCGGTGATCGTCGGTGCCCGCTGCGCCGGCTCGCCGCTGGCGGCCCGCCTTGCCCAGGAGGGCTGGTCGGTGCTGCTCGTCGACCGCGAGCCGCCACCGGCCGACACGGTCTCCACCCACTACGTCTTCCCCAACACGCTGACGCGGCTTCGCGAGCTGGGTGCGCTGGGACGGATCGAAGCGCGGCACCGGCTCAACCCCGTGCGCTACTCGGTGCGGGTGCTCGGCGAGGAGGTTGAGGGGCCGTTCACGCCGATCGACGGCTTCGACGGCATGTGCGGGATCACCCGGCCGGTGCTCGACCGGGCGCTGCTCGACGTCGCGGTCGACGCGGGTGCCGAGACCCGCTTCGGCGAGCGGGTGACCGGCCTGCTCGGCACGGGCAGCGACGAGGACCCGGTGCACGGCGTGGTCCTGGAGGGCGGCGAGGAGATCGAGGCACGCTGGGTGCTCGGTGCGGACGGGCGCGCCTCGACGGTCGCCAAGCTGCTCGGGCTGCCGAAGCAGCGGACGGTGGAGGGGGAAATCGGGATCATGTACGCGTACTGGCGCGGCATGCCCGAGACCGACCGGTTCCGCGTCGAGGTGCACGAGTCCGGGTCGCTCAGCTGGGGACCGTGCGAGGACGACCTCTCGATCGCGATGCTCGGCGTGCCGGCAGAGCTGACGCGCGGCGACGCCGAGCAGCGCCAGCGCCTCTTCGTGGAGAGCCTGGAGCGGTTCGAGTGGTTCGACACCCGCCGGCTCGACGGCGCCGCGCAGGTCTCCCCGATCCGCGTCGCGCCGGAGACGATGCTGCGCGGCTTCTTCCGCGACGCCACCGGTCCGGGCTGGGCGCTGGTCGGCGACGCCGGCCACTTCAAGCACCCCTCGACCGCGCAGGGGATCTCCGACGCGATCGAGCAGGCGCTGCACGTCGCCGACGCCCTCACCGGCGCGGACCCCGACCTCGCCGGCTACGAGGCCTGGCGCGACGAGCGCGCCCGCGAGCACTACGAGTGGTCCTTCGACTACGCCCGGCTGCCGCGGCCCGAGACCGCCCGCCCGATCTTCGCCGGCCTCGCCGCCGACCCCCAGGCCGGCCAGGACTTCCGCGACTCGTTCCTGCGGCTCACCCGCCCCCGCAGCGACGTGCTCACGGAGGAGCGGCTCGGCCGCTGGTTCGCGAAGACGGCGGCGCCGGCGTCATGAGCGCGACCGGAACGCCGAGGCCCGCCGAGCGACGGAGGGTGGCGATGCGGCGGCCCGGCTGAACCGCGGCACGGGTCTCGCTCACCCGATCGCCGAGCCCGGCGACGGTCGCGTCCAGGTCGGACGTGACGAAGGCGAGCCCCCAGAAGAAGGCCGGCCGATCTCCCCCAGCCCGCTCGGTCGCCTCCGGCGGCTCCTGCACGACCTCGAGGATGACCGAGCCGAGCCGGAAGAACGCCTGCCGCGGCGCGCCGGCCGGCGTCGGCTCCTCGCGGATGCGACGCAGGTCGAGCCCGGCCTCCTCCATCGCCACGACCGTCCGGTCGAGCGCTGGCGCGATCGCGACGACGTGGTCGAGAGCCGTGACGCCGTTCGGATGCTCCGGCGCATCTACGGGCGGCGGCCGCTCCGACGGCGCCGTGGCCAGCCCGTCCAGATCCGTCATCTCGACCCCTCGCAGCGACCAGCCGACGATCCCCTTCCCGGCGTCCGGTCCGGCGAGCCGAATCCGCACGTCCCCGACGACACAGGCATCGCCCTCGACCGCAAAACCAAGCGCGAGCCAGGCGCCAGGCGCGTCGGCCACCGTCAACTCGTCGATCGTCACGGCCACGTGAAAACGCTACTGCGCCTAGAGCGATTCGACGGTCTCCACGCTCTGTCGCCCAAAAACGAGAGGATGGGGGCGTGCCGCAACCTCGCCGCCCGAAAAAGACGACCAACTCCAAGGACTACGGCTGGGTGATCTCGTTCGGCTGCAAGCCCACGGGCACGCTGCGCCGCCTCAAGGTCGACACCGACCCGGCACCCGACACGCGGCCGATCGAAGTCCCCTGCGTCTGCGGGGAGGTCCACCGCGTCACCGTCTCCCCGTACCGCCGCCGGCGCTCCGCCGACGAGCCGTTCGACGTCGAGGTGAAGTCGCTCGACGAGCTGCGCTCCTGAGCAGCGCCGCTACTCGCATCGAGCACTAAAATCCGGTTGACGATGAGCGATCGAACACTGCTGCGGCGCCGCGAGATGATGGCGCTGTCGGCAGGGGCGCTGGCGAGCGCCGCCCTCTACGCCTGCGGCGCCGACGAGGACGAGGCGGTCAGATCCGCGGCCGAGGGCGCCGCGACCAGGCCCGACTGCGTGCTGACGCCCGGGCAGACGGAAGGCCCCTTCTACATCGACCTGGCGCAGGTTCGACGCGACATCGTCGAGGACCGTCCCGGCGTGCCGCTCGCCCTCGCGCTGACGGTCGTCGATGCCGAGACCTGCGAGCCGATCCGCGACGCCGCCGTCGACGTCTGGCACTGCGACGCGCTCGGTGTCTACTCGGGCGAGCCGTCGGAGGGCAGCGAGGGCACGACCTGGCTGCGCGGGATCCAGCTGACCGACGGGAATGGCCTGGCCGAGTTCGCGACCGTCTACCCCGGCCAGTACCCGGGGCGGACGACGCACATCCACCTCAAGGTCCACGTCGGCGGGCGTCAGAGCGACGGCACCTACTCCGGCGGCCACGTCGCGCACACCGGCCAGCTGTTCACCTCCGACCGCCACGACGCGGAGGTCTTCGCGCTCGCCCCCTACAACCGGAGCACCGCCGGCACCGTCCCCCGCAACGCGGACGGCGTCTTCCGGTATGAGAACGGCTCGAGCTCGGTGCTCGCCCTCGCGCGGGCCGGCAGCAGCCTCGCCCGGGACGGCCTGGCGGGGAGGGCGACGCTGGGCGTCGATCGCCGCTAGGTGGCGGCGCGCTCGCGGTGCTTGCACCCCGGCCAGCAGCAGGGCCGACGCTGACCTTCCTCCAGCTCCTCCCGAGTCCGGCGGATGCGGCGCTCTCGGGTCGTCTGCCGCTTGGCATCCTCGACCCAGCAGATGAACTCGTTGCGCGCCAAGGGGGTGATGTCCTGCCAGGCATCGAGTGCCGTCGTGCTGGCCATCAACGTCTCACGCAGGTCCGCCGGTAGTGGGTGGACCACGCCACCCGGGACTCGCTGGCTGCTCACAGCGACATGGTAGCCAGTCGACCCTTTATAGATATACCGATATAGGTATAATTCCCTCGATGACCGGTCTGGCTACAACCATTCGCCGCGCCCGTGCCGACGCAGGCCTTTCACAGGTGGATCTAGCCGCACGCGCAGGCACTTCCCAGCCGGCCCTAGCCCGTTATGAGACGGGCGCGGCCCTTCCGACCCTGCCCACGCTCGAGCGGCTCCTTGCCGCATGCGGGCGGCGACTGGAGATCAAGACCCCACCGGCAACCCAGGCATCCGCCTCCGCCATCTCCATACGAGGCCAGCTCGGCCCCCAGGCGGAAGAGCTGCGTCGGGGACGACGCCGTCTACTCGATGCCGCTGCCAAGTACGGGGTCGACAGGCTACGCGTGTTTGGATCGCTCGCCCGTGGTGAAGCAGGGCCTGCTAGCGACATCGACCTCCTCGTAGAGCTCAAGCCGGGCCGCACTCTCATCGATCTCGCTGCCTTTCGCCGGGAGGCTGCGGCGATTCTCGACCTACCTGTCGATGTCGCAACCGCCGACATGCTCAAGGAGCGCATTCGCGACGAGGTGCTGAACGAGGCCCTGCCCCTATGAGCCGCAACGAGCAAGAGCGCTTGCGCGACGTAAAAGACGCGATCAGCGCGATCCACGACCATCTAGCCCGCGCTCCCCAAACCTCCGCCGCCAAGGAAGACCCGCTGCTCCACGACGCCCTCCTCTTTCAGTTCGTGGTCATCGGAGAGCCCGTGAAGCACCTCGCCCCCGAGACGCGTGAGTCAGCGCCTGAGATTCCCTGGGCCGACATCGCTGGACTTCGAGACCTGATCGCCCATGAGTACTTCAGGATCGACATTCACCGCGTGCTCGAGATTGTCGAGCACGACTTGCCGCCGCTCGAGCAGAGCATCGATCGCCTGTTAGGGAACTGACTGCATATTGCAGGGATTTCGTGAGGGTGGACGACCGGATTCGAACCGGCGACCGCCTGGACCACAACCAGGAGCTCTACCAGCTGAGCTACGTCCACCGCGTGGCTTCAATGTAGCGGTACCTTGGGCAGCATGCGGAGGCGGAATGCGAGCGGGGCTCAGGCGCGGGGCGCGATGGCGATCGGGGCTCTGGCGCTGGGTGCCGCGGCCGTGGGCGGCTTTGCTATCGGGCGGCTCGCAGTTGGCCGGATGGCCGTGGGGCGGGTCAAGGTCGGCCGGCTCGAGGTCGATGAGCTGGTCGTGGGACGGCTCGAGCTTCGCGACCGGGGTTCCTGAGGTTGACCATCCATATAGGGGGTCAACCTCAGGAACGTCGATGGCTCTTGGTGCTCGCGGTGCTGACGGGGCTCGCGTGGCCTGCAACGGCGCAGGCGCTCGGGCCGTATCCGGACCTCAGCGGCTGCCCCGTCTTCCCTGACCCGCCCGCCTCGCTCTCCCCGCGCGCAGCTTCCCTGGCCAGCCAGGCCGCCTGGAACCAGGACGTCTCGAAGGCGCCGGTCGCGCGCAACTCGGCCGCCGTCATCGCCTACATCAACGCCCACGGCGGCGACTTCCTCCACCCCGACTTCGGCTCGCCGAGGCCCTACGGATTCCCCTACGCCGTCGTCGGCCTCGGCCAGCGCAAGCTGCCGATCCGCTACACCGCTTACGGCAACGAGAGCGACCCGGGGCCATTCCCCGTCCCACCGGGCGCACCTGTCGAGGGCGGCGCGCGCAGCGACGGCGACCGCCACGTGCTCGTCGTCGACCGGTCGCGCTGCGTCGTCTACGAGCTCTACCGAGCCTTCTTCAAGCGCGAAGGCGGGGCCCGCTGGAACGCCGACTCGGGCGCTCGCTGGGACCTGCGCTCTACCGTGCTGCGGCCCGACTCGTGGACGTCGGCCGACGCCGCCGGCCTGCCGATCTTCCCCGGCCTGGTGCGCTACGAGGAGGCCGCGGCCGGTCGGGTCGAGCACGCGATCCGCGTCACCTTCGAGAGCACCCGCGACGCCTGGATCCACCCCGCCTCGCACTGCGCCGGCGACACGAGCAGCGCCGCGGCGCCTCCGATGGGCATGCGGCTGCGGCTGAAGGCCGGCTACGGGCTCGGCGGCTTCAGCGGTCCGGCCAAGGCGATCGCCGAAGCCCTGAAGCGCTACGGGATGATCGTCGCCGACAACGGCTCCAACTGGTTCTTCAGCGGCACCAGCGACCGGCGCTGGGACGACGACAACCTCGACCAGCTGAAGCGCATCCCGGGCAGCGCCTTCCAGGTCGTGCGGAGCGCCGCCCCCGTCCACCCCTGCTGAGCGCCTCGCTCAGGCGGCGCCGAGCGCGAGGTGCCGGAACCGCGGTCGCAGCCGGGAGCGCAGCTCGGCCGCGACCGCAGCGTCGGACTCGTCGTCCGCCCCGCCGGTGATCAGCATCACCTCGTCGGCGGGATAGCTCCCCAGCAGATCCTCAACCGCCTGGACGACGTCCTCGTCCCCCACGCGCGCCTCGGCCTCGACCCCCGCCTTCGCCAGGGCGGCGACCGTCGTGACCAGCCGCTCCTGCGCATGCCGCCTCGCCGCCTCGACGTCGGAGGCCCAGCGGTCCAGGAACCCGATGCTCGCCGGCGCCAGGACCAGCACCTGGGGCTTCCTTCCGCCCGCCGCGGGGCGGGCCTCCCGAGCGATCGCGGCCACGGTCCCCGGATCGTCCACCGGGCACGATGCCACGACCAGGATTCGACGAGCCACCTCGCCGGCCGGCGCCTCGCCGATCGGCCCGCGGGGGCGCTGGCGCGCGGCGATCACCAGCAGGACCAGCACCGCGAGGGCGCCGGCAGCAAAGCCGAACGCCGGGCCGCCGACCAGAAACGCGCCCGCCAGGAACGCCGCGACGACGGGCAGCGCAAGCGCAGCGACGATCAGCGGCAGCTTCCAAGCGGCCATCGCCCCGGATTGTGACTGAGCGGCCTAGACGCGTCTGGTACCGGCCCCGAGGCGCGGCAGCAGCAGCAACGCGAGGCCGATCAGGATCACGATGATCCCAAGCGCGTAATGGACCAGGATCGCGAGCACGATCCCGATGATGATGAGCAGTATCCCCAGTGACATGGCACCAGCCTACCCATGGCCCACTTCGGGGAAACCAGCGTTTTCTTCGAGCAGCGCTTCTTGCAGCGCCTCGTCGAACGACCCGGGCTCGATGCCGAACGGCTCGGCGCCCGATGGGTCGGTGACGACGGTCGGCGTGGTCAGGCCCTCGACGAGCGGCCGGGCGACCTTCGTGTCGACCGGGGTGACGAGCCCGAGCCAGAGCGCCGACAGCCACGGCGTCAACAGCGGCACGCGCAGCTTGGTCGGGCGCCGTTTGCCCATCGCAGCCGCCATCCGGTCGAGCATCTCGCCGTAGGAGAGCACGTCTGGGCCGCCGATCTGCACCTCCCTCCCCTTCGACTCGGGCACCGCAGGCGCGCGGCGCAGGTACTCGACCGCGGCCTCGACGCCGATCGGCTGAGTCGGCGTCTCCAGCCAGGCCGGCGCGATCATCACCGGCAGCCGGCCGACCAGGTAGCGCAGCGTCCGGTAGGACTCGCTGGCGGCGCCGACGACCATCGCGGCGCGGAAGTAGGTGAGCGGCGGCCCCGCGGCGGCGAGCGCCTGCGCCGTCTCGTGGCGGCTGCGCAGGTGCTCGGAGGCGGCCTCGTCGCCAAGCCCGCCGAGGTAGACGACGCGCTCGACACCCTCCCCCTTCGCCATACGGGCGAAGTTGCGCGCTCCCTCCCGCTCGCGCTCCGCGAAGCCCTCGCCACCGGCCATCGAGTGGACGAGGAAGTAGGCGACGTCGACGTCCGCTCCAGCGCCCTTCAGGCTGCCCGGGTCGGTCACGTCGCCCACGTGCAGCTCGGCGCCGCGAGCTTCGAGGTCCCTCGCCCTGCCCGCGTCGCGCACCAGGCATCGAACCCGGCCGTCCGAGCCGAGCAGGGCGCGGGCCAGCCGACCTCCGACGAAGCCGGTCGCTCCGGCGATGAGAGCGTTCGGTGCGATGCTCCCCGGTACCCGGCTCGCCTCGAAACGCTCGGGAGAGGCATCCAAGGCACACCCCCGGCTGGATTCGAACCAGCGACCCACGGCTTAGAAGGCCGTCGCTCTGTCCACTGAGCTACGGGGGCAGTTCCGTCAAGGTTACGGCTCTGGAGTGCGGATCGCGGGCGGTACCGGCGAGCCGACGCGCCGGGCGAAGTGGTGCGCGGAGATGACCAGGCCGGCGTTCAGGTAGAGGCGGTGCGCGTCGGCCCGATCCAGGCCGACGCCCGAGTCGAGGTGGAGCTCGTCGCAGCCGTTTCGCGCCGCCTCCCCGAGCAGCCACTCGAGCAGCGCCCGCGCGTGGCCGCGGCACCTCGCCGCCGGCAGCGTCGAGAGGTCGTCCACGTACAGGTGGTGGCCCCAGGCGAGGTTGTGGCCGAACCGAAATCCCGCCACAGCGGCGGCGTCGGCCTCCCCCTCCTCGAAGGCCGCGACGAGGCGGTAGCCCTCGCCCCTCTGCACCCCGTCAACGCGGCGGACGAACGCGTCCCGGTCGGCGAGGTCCGTTCGCAGCGCCCGCATCGCCTCGAAGGCGAGGCCGGTGTCGGGCGGCGAGAGCTCGCGGATCACGCGCTGGGCCCGGCGCCCCCGCCGAGCTCGGCGCAGCCGTCGGGGTCGAGCTCGCCGTCGACCCTGAAGACGTAGTCGGGCTGCGGGGTGATGTCGGGCTCTTCGACGACCAGCTCCAGGGCCGGGTCGGTTTTCACCCAGGCGTAGACCGGATACCAGTAGTCGGACTCGGGCGAGTCCTGGGTCGCCTGGCTGAGGATCAGGTAGTCGTAGTCGCCCTCGTTGACGAGGTTGCGGAAGACGCGGCAGCTGGTCGCCAGGCGGTACTGGCCGTTCGGCCCCTCGACGCCGATGTACTGGACGTAGTTGTCGAGGTTGGCGCCGTAGAAGCCGTACTGGCCGAAGAAGATCTCGCCCGAGCCGGCGATGCCGATCCGCTTGCCGTGCTGGCGATGGGCGAAGGCATACGCATCCTGCGGGCCGCCGTCCTGGAGGAACGGCGTGGTCCGCTGGTAGTGCTGCTCGTAGTACTGGACCTCCTGGGCGCGGCCGAGCACGACCGCCAGCAGCAGGACCGCGCCGGCCGCCGCGGCGACCACCGCCCGGCTGGCGCTCCCCCGCGCTCGCATCAGCCCCAGCCCTGCCGGTGCCCAGACCAGTGCCAGGGTCAGGAAGACGGTGCCGACGATGTAGCCCGGGTACCAGCGCGGCGTGGTCAGCACCATCAGCGCGTAGAGCCCGGTGAGGAAGAGCAGCGTCTGCCAGGCGCGGCTCTCCGGCGCGCGCAGGGGACGGGCGATCGGCAGCAGCGTCAGGGCCAGGATCAGGCCCGGCATCAGGTACCTGGTGTTGGTGAAGAAGCCGGTCGGCGACCCTTCCTGCCCTGCCGCGGTCAGCGGCGTGACGATGTAGACGGCAGCGGTCAGCAGCGCCGCCCCCGCCAACACCCGCAGGACGATGTTGCGCGAGCGCACGACGATGAAGACCGTCGCCGCGACGGCTGCGATCAGGATCAATGGCCAGAACGGCCCGAGCGCGTTCTCCAGCTCGGGGAAGAACCAGCGGCGGTAGATCGTCGGCTCGAGCAGGTAGTCGGCCACGGCGAAGCGCGGCCGGGGGTCGAGCGGCATCTGGTCGGGACGCGGCAGGTTCAGCGGCCCCCAGCCGATCTGCGGGATCGGGTTGCCACCGGTGTGGATCGCCGCGCGCACGTACCAGTAGCCGCCGACCACGAAGGCCGGGATGCCGATCGCCGCCGCGGTGATCAGCCGCCGCCCGGCGCCGCTGACGACGACCATCCCGACCGCGATCGCGCCGACCGGCGCGAGCAGCGGCAGCTTCACCGAGACGGCGAGGCCGGCGGCGATCCCGGCCATGATCAGCGGCCCCTTGTCGAGCAGCGGCGCGTCGCGCTCGGGCGCGTCCTGGACCGCACCGCTCGCCGGCGCCCGCCGCTGGTGCCCGTTGATCAGGAAGGCGGCGAAGGCGACCAGGAAGGCCAGCCCCATGATGTCGTTGCGCCCCTCCCCCGGCTGCGTCTCGATCATCACCCCGGCCGAGAGGACCAGCGCCGCGGCGACCAGCGTCGCCGGGCCGACCCGGTAGGGACGGCCCACGCACCAGCCCGCGAGCAGCGCGATCGAGAGCCAGATCATGTTGATCAGCGGCGAGAGCCAGTCGCTCTTGAAGAGCACGATCCCGGCCGCGTGGATCAGCTCCGCGGTGCCCGGGTAGAACCAGGCGGCGAGCCGCAGCGGGTCGGTGAAGTGGAGCGGGACGGTCGTCCCCTCCTGCGCGATCCGACCCGAGAAGGGCATGTGGTACCAGGTCGTGTCGCCGCCGAACATCCCGTGGTCGAGCGCCAGCTGCGAGGGGAAGGTCCACTCCGCGACGACCCACGAGGAGACGCCGAGCGCGATCAGCAGCGCGGTCATCTGCACCCGCGGCGCAGTCACCTCGCGGCGCTCGCCCGGGGCCATGATCCAGCCCAGCAGCGCCGCGCCGAGCCCGGTCGCGATGCAGACGACGATCGTCCAGCCGACGGTGAGGATGCTGAGCGTGCCGAGCAGCTGCAGGGCGATGACCAGGAGCGCGGTCGCGATCGTGGCGTCGGCGAGGCGCGCCAGCGCGCCGGAGAACTCGGGCACGACCCAGCGCCGCAGCCAGTAGCCGCCGAGGCCGAGTGCCGAGACGATGCCGATCGTCGCCAGGCAGCCGCCGATGTAAGAGCCGAGGGACGGGGTCACCGGCGCGGGATGCTATTCGCAGCGCCGGGCGCGAGCGCGGGGCGGAACGCCGCTTAGGAGGCGGCGGCCGGGATGCGGCAGGAGACCCCGGTGCCGGCGAGGCCGCAGTAGCCGTTCGGCACCTTGTGCAGGTACTGCTGGTGGTAGTCCTCGGCGTAGTAGAACGGCGCGGCCGGCTCGACCTCGGTCGTGATCGGCGCGTGGCCGGCGGCCCGCAGCGCCTCGCCGTAGGCATCGCGCGCCATCTCCGCGATCGCCTTCTGGGAGTCGTTCGAGAAGTAGATCCCCGAGCGGTACTGCGTCCCGACGTCGTTGCCCTGCCGCATCCCCTGCGTCGGGTCGTGCTCCTCGAAGAAGACCTCGAGCAGGCGGGCGTAGGAGATCCGCTCCGGATCGAAGGCGACGAGCACCGCCTCCGCGTGGCCGGTCATCCCCGAGCAGACCTCCTCGTAGGTCGGGTTTGGCGTGGTCCCGTTCATGTAGCCGACCGCGGTCGTGTGGACGCCGTCGAGCGTCCAGAACAGCCGCTCCGCGCCCCAGAAGCAGCCGAGCGCGAGGTAGGCGACCTCGGTGCCCTGGGGGAACGGCGGCACCAGCGGCGTGCCGAGCACGGCGTGGCGCTCCGGCACCTCGAAGGCGGGCTCGCTGCGCCCCGGCAGGGCCTCCTCGGGAGCCGGCATCCGGGTCTTCGCACCGCCCCAAAGCATCGTCAGCACAAGGTAGCGTCCCGCCATCGGCTGCCTCGTCCTGCTCTTCGCGCTGATCTCGCCACGGCTGGCGCTGTTCGCCCTGTGGCTGTTCAGCGACCTGCTCAGCCGCTCCTTCGACGGCAGCTGGCTGGTGCCGCTGCTCGGCTTCTTCCTGCTGCCCTGGACGACGCTCGCCTTCGCGGTCCTCTGGGCCTCTTCGGACGGCGTGCTCGGCATCGAGTGGCTGATCGTCGCCTTCGCCTTCCTGGTCGACGTCGGCGCCATCGGCGGCGGCAAGCGCCGCCGGCGCGAGCGCTGACGAGGAGCCCGTGCGGGCTACTCGGAGCGCTCGCCGAGCGGGTAGGCGACGCGGATGTGCGCCTTGGCGAGGACGACGAACGGGCGCTTCTCGGCGGGGCCGCCGCCGTGGGGCGCGATCTCGACGTCGATCAAGGGCAGGAACGCCACCTCGCCGCGGTTGATCGCGTCCGAGAAGCGGGCCTGGTAGCCCTCCGACGGCAGCGTCACGTCGCCGACGATCGTGTGCCGGTCGGTCTCGAACACGATCCGTTCCCTGCGTCGGTTGCCCATCGCCTCCATTACCGGGGCGCTATCGGCATTTGCAGAGAAAACCTGAGCACCTGGTCGGCGACGCCCGACGCTGGCCCCATCGCGCTCGCGCGCTCGACCCTCAGGCCGATCGGTCCGGGCGGTCGCCCGCGCCGCGCCAGGTCCAGCCGCGGTCCTCGAGCTCGCGCACGACCAGGCCCTCGAGCTCGTCCCCGGGCCACGGCGCGGTGATCACGACGGTCACCGACGGGGAGCGTTCCGTCTCGCCGTCGTCCGCCAGCCTGATCCCGGCGAGGTTGTGCTCGACGGCGGTGATCAGGGAGTAGGGACGCGGCAGGTGGGTCGCCGGCGGCAGCACGTACTCGCCGACCCGCGGCACGCATGAGGCCCGGACCCCGTCTTTCAGCATCGACCCCGCGTAGTCGCTCCCGGCGGTCGCCTCCTCGACCGAGAGGGTCGCGGCGATGTCCCGGAAGAAGTCGATCCTCATCGAGAACTCGAATTCAGTGGCCAAGCGTCGTCCTTTCAGGGGTGGAGATGAGATCGGGGCGCCCGGATTCGAACCGGGGACCTCGGCCACCCAAAGGCCGCGCGCTACCAGGCTGCGCCACGCCCCGATGCGTCCCAGTCTAAAGCGGGATCGGCGGGCGGGCGATGGCCCGGTCGCCGACGCGTTAGCGTTCCCGGCCGCGATGGCAGACGTGCGACCGATCTACGCCACCCACTACGACCTCGACGTGGTCGGATCGCTGGGCGACGTGGCGGCGCCGCCCTACGACGTGATCGACGCGGCGCAGCGCGCCGAGCTGCTCGGGCGCTCCCCCTACAACGCGGTCGCGATCGACCTGCCGAAACCGTACGGCGAGACCGGCCCGCAGGAGACCGAGGGCGACCCCTACGAGGGCGCCGCCGAGGCGATGGCGTCATGGGAGCAGGCCGGCGCGTTGGTCCGCGACTCCGAGCCGGCGATCTGGGCGATGACGCAGGACTACACGGGACCCGACGGCGAGCCGCGCACCCGCCACGGCATCCTCGCCCGCGTCCGGGTCGAGGACTTCGCGGCCGGACAGGTGCTGCCGCACGAGCGCACCCTGCCGGGGCCGAAGCAGGACAGGCTCGACCTGACCCGGGCCACGCGCCACAACCTCTCGGCGATCTTCTCGCTCAGCACCGAGGACCCCTGGCCGCTGGTCGCCCCGGCGGTCGAGTCGGAGCAGCCGTGGGGCGAGGCGACCGACGCGGGCGGGACCGTCACCCGCGTCTGGCGGGTCGGCGACCCGGCGATTCACCGGCAGGTCACGGATCTGCTCGGCGGCGCCAGGCTGCTGATCGCCGACGGCCACCATCGCTACGAGACCGCGATCGCCTACCGCGACGAGGTCGGCGGCGTGGGCGACCACGAGTACACCCTGATGGCGCTGACCGGGCTCGACGATCCCGGCCTGACCGTCTTCCCCACCCACCGCCTGCTCTCCGGCTTCGCCGACGACCCCGAGCGCCAGCGCCGCCTCGGCGAGGGCCTGCGCGAGCTGTTCGACGCGACCGAGGTCGAGACGGGCGAGCTCGACCCGCGCGGCACCGACGGCGTCGGGGTCTTCGGCCTCTACGACTCCCACCACAAGCGCGCCTTCCGGCTGCGCCTCAAGGACGAGGCGGTCGCCGACCTCGACCGGCAGCTCGCCGGCAAGCCCGAGGCCTACCGCCGCCTCGACGCCGCGATCCTCGAGACGCTGGTGCTGAAGGGGATCGCCGGCCTCAGCGAGGACGACATCATGGCCAAGCGCGGCCTCGGCTACGCGAAGAGCGTCGAGGACTCGCTCGCCCTGCTCGACGACGGCACCTACGACGTGGCGTTCGTCCTCCGCCCGATCCCCGTCGACCAGGTGCGGGCGATCTGCGAGAGCGACGAGAACATGCCGCCCAAGTCGACCTACTTCTTCCCGAAGGTCCTGACCGGACTAGTGTTCAACCCGGTTTGACCAAGATCTACACGCGCAAGGGCGACGACGGCACCACCTCGCTCTGGTACGGCGGTCGCGTTCCCAAGCACCACGGGCGCACCGAGGCCTACGGGGCGCTCGACGAAGCCTGCGCGCAGCTGGGCGTCGCCCGCTCCCTCTGCGGCCCCGAGCACGCGGAGCTGGCCGCGGACGTCCTGCGCCTCCAGGACGACATCTTCATCGCCGGGGCTGAGCTCGCCACCGCACCCGAGGCGGCCGAACGGCTCGAAGACGGCGTCAGCCGCACCACCGAGGCGATGGTCGCGGCGCTGGAGGAGCGGATCGACCGCTACATGGCCGAGGTTCAGCTGCCGCCGCAGTTCGTCATCCCCGGCGGCAACCAGCTCTCTGCGCAGCTCGACGTGGCGCGGACCACGATCCGCCGCGCCGAGCGCCGGATCAGCGCCCTCGCCGAGGCGGGCGAGCTGGCCGGCGAGACGGTGATCCACTTCGTCAACCGCGCCTCCGATCTCGCCTACGCGATGGCCCGCTTCGCCGACGTCGCCGACCCGGTCCTGTTCGAGGGCCGGGGCCGGGCGTAAGGCCGATGCGCGTCGTCGCCCGGCGCCGCGAGGGCTACGCCCACGAGGTCGAGATCGCGGGCGGCCACGCGATCGTCGTCGACGAGCCCCCCGCCGCGGGCGGCACCGACACCGGCCCCTCCCCCACCCGCCTGCTCGCCGCCTCGCTGGCCAGCTGCATCGCGATCACGATGGAGATGTACGCGGACCGCAAGGGCTGGGACATCGGTGGGGTCGAGGTCGACGTGGACGTCGAGTACGACGGCCCGGCGCCGAGCGCGTTCGCGGCCTCGCTTCGCCTGCCGCCGGGACTGAGCGCCGAGCAGCGCGAGCGGCTGCTGCGGGTCGCCCGCAAATGCCCCGTCCACAAGGCGCTCGTCGGCACGACCCACGTCTCCGTGGAGCAGGCGAACGGCAGTCCGGGCGGAGCCCCGGCAGCCTGATGGACCTGGGCTTGAAGGGACGGGGCTGCGTCGTCACGGGCGCCAGCCGCGGGATCGGCCGCGAGACGGCGCGGCTGCTCTGCGCCGAGGGTGCGAACGTCCTCCTCGTCGCGCGCAGCGAGGAGCGCCTGCGCGATGCGGCGGCCGAGGCGGATGCCGCCGCCGGGGAGGGAGGCCGCGCGGAGGTGCTCCCCCTCGACGTGACCGACGACGACGCCGGCGAGCGGATGCTGGCCGCGGCCGAGGAGCGCTTCGGCTCCCTCGACGTGCTCGTCAACAACGCCGGCACCGCGCAGTGGCGGGACCTCGACGACGTCCCCGATGAGGACTGGCGCGCCCAGTACGAGCTGAGCGTGATGGCGCCGCTGCACGCGATGCGCGCCGCCGCCCCCGCGATGGTCGAGCGCGGCTGGGGCAGGATCGTCAATGTCGCCTCGACCGCCGGCAAGCGCCCCTCGGCGGCGATGCCCGAGTACTCCGTCGCCAAGGCGGCCGAGCTGTCCCTGTCCCGCCTCTTCGCCGACCGCTACGCGAAGCAGGGGGTGCTGGTCAACGCGATCTGCCCCGGCCCCGTCGAGGCGGAGCTGTGGATGGACCCGGGCGGCCTGCTCGACCAGTCCAAGCAGATGTCGGGCGCGGACAGTCGCGAGGAGGCGCTGGCGAGCGCCGGGTCGAAGCGCCCGATCGGCCGCCTCGCCGAGGTCGAGGAGATCGCCGCCGCGATCGTCTTCCTCTGCTCCGCCCGTGCCTCCTACGTCAGCGGCGCCGCCTGGTCCGTGGACGGCGGCACCGTCCAGGTCATTATTTGAGCGGCTTGGCGCGAAAGTCGGAATATGTCCGAGTTTCGCGCCACTGACATGACGGCAGCCGTCGACGCAGCGGTCCTCTTACCCCTCTACGGCTGGCCCGACGAGCCGGGGCTCGTCTTCACCGAGCGGCGTGCGGACCTGCGGAGCCACGCCGGCGAGATCTCATTTCCCGGTGGGCGCCACGACGACGTCGACGCCGACCTCGCCGCGACCGCCCTGCGCGAGGCGGAGGAGGAGATCGGCCTCGACCCGGCGGTCGTCGAGCTGGGCGAGCAGCTGCCCACGACCGGGACGTTCGTCACCGGCTACCGCATCCATCCCTTCGTCGGCCGCATCCCCGATCCGACCGGGCTCAGCCTCGAACCCAACCCCGCCGAGGTCGAGACCGTCCTCACCTTCTCGCTCGACGTGCTGCGCGAGGGCTACGAGATGCGCCGCCTCGTCCGCCGAGGCATCCCCCTGCACACGCCGACCTACGAGGTCGAAGGCCACCTGATCTGGGGCGCGACCGCCCGGATCTTGGGCGACCTCCTGGACCGCCTCTAGCTCGCCGTCTTCTCCGGCTGCGGAACGATCCTGATGTAGGGGCGCGGCTCCTCCCAGCCCTCCGGGAAGAGCTCTTTCGCTTCGTCCTCTTTGACCGAGCCGGAGATGATCACGTCGTCGCCCTGCTGCCACTGGGCCGGGGTCGCGACTTTGTGCTTGGCGGTGAGCTGGAGCGAGTCGATCACGCGCAGGACCTCGTCGAAGTTGCGTCCGGTCGTCATCGGATAGACGAGGATGAGTTTGATCTTCTTGTCCGGGCCGACGACGAAGACGTTGCGGACGGTCTGGTTGTCGACCGGCGTCCGGTCGCCCGGGTCGCCGCTGGTGTCCGCCGGCAGCATCCCGTAGAGCTTCGAGACGTTGAAGTCGGCGTCGCTGACGATCGGGTAGTTGGGGGCCGTGCCCTGCGTCTCCTCGATGTCCTTCGCCCACTCCTCGTGCTTGTCGGTCGGATCGACCGAGAGCCCGATGATCTTCACTCCGCGCTTGGCGAACTCAGGCTCGATGCTCGCCATGTAGCCGAGCTCGGTCGTGCAGACCGGCGTGAAGTCCTTCGGGTGCGAGAACAGCACCGCCCACGAGTCGCCGATCCAGTCGTGGAACCTGATCCGGCCCTCGGTCGTGTCGGCCTCGAAGTCGGGAGCTACGTCACCAATCTGCAGACCCATCGAAACTGCTCCTCTCGGATGCTCGCCTTGAGCGCGTTTGCCTCGGTTCTCAACCGAGTTTAGAGGGGTGGCTCACTGCGCCGGACTGGTCATCCCCGTCACCGAGCCCACCGCCGCGTCGAGCCAGATCTCCAGCGGATCCAGCCACGTGTCGTAGTCCTCCGGATCGACCAGCAGGGAGGTGACGGGGATCTGCCAGACGTCGGCGGCCGCCTGGACGGCATCGTTGCCGCGCGCCAGCAGGATCGGGTCGACGCTTCCCCTCGCCTCGTAGACGAAACCGCGCACCGGCGTTTCCACGAGCCTCTCAATCAACCGGTCCAGGCGTGGTCCGTGGATCGCCGCGAGCTCCTCCGGCTCCCCCCGCGCCGAGCCGAGGAGCCAGGCGACGACCGTCACGTCGGCGACCAGGTCGAGCACCGTCGACGGCTGACTCGGATCGGCCCGGGCCGGCTCGATCCCGGCCACGGCAATCGCCTCCAGGCCCTCGTCGCGGCGACTCGTCCCGCGCACCTCCCAGCCCGTCGCCAGGAGGCGCTTGCCGAGCGCGCGGCCTCGGCAGCCGCACCCCACGATCAGGGCCCGCGCCAACCCGCCCGCCTCAGGCCTCGAACGGACTGCCGCGGCGGAGCCGCTGCAGCTCCTCCTCTTCGACCTCTGCCCGCAGCGCCGCCTCGTCGATCTCCGGGGCGCCGCGCCGGCGGCGCATCTCGTTCTGTGCCTCCAGCATCTGGCGCATGTCGTCGACCTCGTTCTGCGCCTCGACTTCGGGCGAGCGGGTCGGCTTCCAGTCGACCAGCTCGGAGCTGCTGCCGGGGTAGTAATGACCGATCAGCAGCAGCGCGCCGACCACCACGGCGATCAGCGCGACCGTGAAGAACACGAACCCCACGGGATGAGGATACGCGCGGCGGCCGGGGCGCCGGGCGAGGGCGGCCCGTGCCGAGCCGCTTAAATCCCCTGCTCGTGCCCGAGGCCTATCTAGTCGACGCCGTCCGCACCCCGATGGGCGCCTACCGCGGCGCGCTCTCCGGCGTCCGCCCCGACGACCTCGCCGCGCACACGATCCGCGCCGTGGTCGAGCGCAGCGGCGTCGATCCAGAGTGCATCGCGGACGTCTACCTCGGCGCCGCCAACCAGTCGGGCGAGGACAACCGCGACGTGGCGCGGATGGCGGCGCTGCTGGCCGGCCTGCCGCAGAGCGTCCCGGGCGCGACGGTCAACCGGCTCTGCGCATCCGGCCTCGAGGCGGTCAACTGCGCCGCCCGGGCGGTCAAGCTCAGCGAGGGCGACTTCTACCTGGCGGGCGGGGTCGAGTCGATGAGCCGCGCGCCCTGGGTGGTCGAGAAGCCGGAGCGCAGCCTGCCACGCGGGCCGCAGACGATGCACGACACGACCCTGGGCTGGCGGATGATCAACCCGCGCATGACCGAGCTGGGCGTCTCGACCGAGTCGATGGGCGAGACGGCCGAGAACGTCGCCGAGCGCTACGGGATCGACCGCGAGGCGCAGGACGCCTACGCCCTGCGCAGCCACCGGCGCGCCGTCGCCGCGGCCGAGGCGGGCCACTTCGCCGAGGAGATCGTGCCCGTCGACGCGCCGCGCGGCCGCGAGACCGTCACCGTCGATGCCGACGAGGGGCCGCGCACCGACGCCTCGCCGGAGAAGCTGGCCGCGCTGCGGCCGGTCTTCCGCGACGGCGGCACGGTCACCGCCGGCAACGCCTCGACCCTCAACGACGGCGCCGCCTGCACGCTGATCGCCTCGGAGGCGGGGGTCGAGCGGCTCGGCGCGGAGCCGCTGGCGCGGATCGTCGCCACCGGCGTCGCCGGCGTCGATCCCGCCCAGATGGGGATCGGCCCGGTCGAGGCCGTGCCGCGCGCCCTCGCCGCCGCCGGCCTCAGCCTCGACCAGATCGACCTGATCGAGCTGAACGAGGCCTTCGCCGCGCAGGTGCTCGCCTGCGCCGGCGAGCTCGGGATCGACGAGGAGCGGCTCAACGTCAACGGCGGCGCGATCGCCCTCGGCCACCCGCTCGGCTGCTCCGGCGCCCGCCTCAGCACGACCCTCGTCCGCGAGCTGCGCCGCCGCGGCGGCCGCTACGGCGTCGCCACCCTCTGCGTCGGCGTCGGCCAGGGCCTCGCAACCGTCTTCGAAGCCGTCTGATCGACCGCATCGCCTAACTTCTGATCCCTTGATGACCCTATAGGCATCACAACCGATCAAAAGTTGGGGCGGCGACTCAGATAGCCTCGCGCCACGATGGAGGCGCACACTGCGATCAGCGAGTTGGCGAGCGTCGACGGCAGGATCGCGCCGACGGCCGAGGCGACGGTCCCGCTGCGCGACGACGGTCTCTACCGCGGCGACGGGGCGTTCGAGGTGATCCGGCTCTACCAGGGGCGCCCGTTCGCGCTGGGCGATCACCTCGACCGGCTCGAGCGCTCCGCAGCGGCGATCGAGCTCGAGTTCGACCGCGCCGCGCTGGAGGGCGAGATCGACGCGCTGCTCGGGCGGGCAGGCGAGGCGGAAGGCCAGCTGCGCCTGATCGTCACGCGCGGCGGCCGCCGCATCGCCGCGACCGAGCAGCTGCCGCCCCACGGCGAGACGCTGCGGCTCGCCACCGTGACCTACTGCCCCTCGATCATCCTCAACGGGGTCAAGTCGCTCTCCTACGCCGCCAACATGCAGGCGACGCGGCTCGCCGAAGCGCAGGGAGCCGACGAGGCCGTCCTCGTCCAGCCCGACGGGACCGTGCTCGAGCCGCCGACCTCCTCGGTCTTCTGGGTCTCGCCGCAGGGGACGCTGCGCACCTCGGCCCTCGACGCGGGCGTGCTCGAGTCGATCACCCGCGACCGCCTCGTCAGGGCGCTCGACGTCGAGGAGGGCGCCTGGCCCGTCGCCGACCTGCGCGCCGCGAAGGAGGCTTTCCTCGCCTCGACCACCCGCGAGGTCCAGCCCGTCGCCGCGATCGACGGCAGGGACCTCGACGAGGCGCCCGGCCCGCGCACCCGCGAAGCGCAGGAGGCCTTCGCCGAGACGCTGGGACGCGAGCTTCGAGCCACCGACCAGAAGGAGTGAGATGGACTTCCAGCTGACCGACGAGCAGCGCCTGATCTCCGAGGCGGCGCGCGAATTCGCCGACCGCGAGATCGTCCCGCGGGTCCGCGACAACGACCGCGCGGCGCGCTTCGACCGCGAGCTGGCGAGCAAGCTCGGCGAGGTCGGCTACTTGGGCGCCCCGGTCGCCGAGGAGTACGGCGGGCGCGGGCTCGACTACCTCGGCTACGGGCTGATCGTCGAGCAGGTCGGGCGCGCCGACTCCTCGGCGCGGACCGTCGTCTCGGTGCAGACCTCGCTGGTCGCCGGCTCGATCGAGCGCTGGGGAACCGAGGAGCAGAAGCGCGAGTGGCTGCCGCGGCTCTGCTCGGGCGAGGCGCTCGGCTGCTTCGGGCTGACCGAGCCCGACACCGGCTCCGACGCCGCCAACCTGCGCACCCGGGCGACCAAGACGGACTCGGGCTGGTCGATCAGCGGCCAGAAGATGTGGATCTCGCTCGGCAACGTCTCCGAGGTGGCCCTGATCTTCGCCCAGACCGATCCGTCGCTGAAGCACCGCGGCCTCGCCTGCTTCCTCGTCCCGACCGCCAGCGACGGCTTCACCACCCAGGAGATCCACGGCAAGCTCGGCCTGCGGTCCTCCGACACGGCGGAGCTCTCGCTCGACGGGGTCGAGGTGCCCGACGAGGCGATGCTCGGCGAGATCGGCGACGGCTTCAAGGTCGCGATGAGCGCGCTCGACAACGGCCGCTACAGCGTCGCCGCCGGCTGCGTCGGGATCTGCGACGGCTGCGTCGACGCCTCGGTCGCCTACGCAAAGGAGCGCAAGCAGTTCGGCGTTCCGCTGGCCCGCTTCCAGCTGGTCCAGGAGATGATCGCCGACATGATCCTCAAGCGCGACGCATCGCGGATGCTGGTCTACCGGGCGGGTGCGCTCAAGGACGAAGGCAAGCCGAACACGATGGAGACCTCGGTGGCGAAGCTCTACGCGACCGAGTCGGCGGTCGAGTGCGCCAACCTGGCGATCCAGGTGCACGGCGGCGCCGGCTACGTCGACGACTACCCGGTCGAGCGCTACCTGCGCGACGCCCGGGTCACGACCCTCTACGAGGGGACGTCGCAGATCCAGAAGCTGATCATCGGCCGGGCGGCGACGGGGATCAACGCGATGACCCCGATGGAGGCCGGCTAGGCCGCCGTGGCCGATCTGGTCGAGACCTCGCTCGACGAGCACGGCGTCGCGCTGCTGCGCCTCAACCGGCCCGAGGCGCGCAACGCGCTCTCGCCCGAGCTGATGGAGCGGCTCGCCGCCGAGCTGGAGCGGCTCGACCCCGACCCCGAGGTGCGCTGCATCGTCATCGCCGGCTCCGACGAGGTCTTCGCCGCCGGGGCGGACATCAGGGCGATGAGCGAGCGCAGCTTCGCCGAGGCGCTCCGCCATCCCGCCGCCGCCTTCTGGCGCCGAGTCACCGCGGTCAGGACGCCGCTGGTCGCCGCCGTCTCCGGCTACGCGCTCGGCGGCGGCTGCGAGCTGGCGCTGGCCTGCGACATGATCGTCGCCTCCGACACGGCCCTGTTCGGGCAGCCCGAGATCACCCTCGGGATCATCCCCGGCGGCGGCGGCAGCCAGCGGCTCGCGCGGGTCCTCGGCAAGCAGCGAGCGATGGAGTACGTGCTGACCGGGCGCCGTTTCGACGCCGACATGGCGCTCGAGTTCGGGCTCGTCAACAAGGTCGTCAAGAAGGGGCGCTGGCTGGAGGAGGCGCTCGAGCTGGCCTGCACCGTCGCCGAGCGGCCGCCGATCGCCGCCCGCCTCGCCAAGCAGGCGGTCGTCACGGCCGAGGAGACCGGCCTCTCCGCCGGGCTGGAGGCCGAGCGGCGGCTCTACGAGCTGTCGATGGCGACCGAGGACCGGGTCGAGGGGATGCGAGCCTTCCTGGAGAAGCGCGAGCCGAGATTCGAGGGGCGCTGAGATGGCGAATCTGCACGAGCCGGAGTTCGACGAGGAGAGCACTCGGCCCGGCTTCGCCTGGAAGCGAGCGCGCCTGGGGCGCCAGGCAGGCGGCGAGCGGCTCGGCGCCAGCCTCTACGAGATCCCGCCCGGGCAGGCCACCTTCCCCTACCACGCCCACTTCGCCAACGAGGAGATGCTCGTCGTCATCGCAGGCCGCCCCAGCCTCCGCACCGGCGAGGGGTGGCGCGAGCTGGCGCCCGGTGAGGTCGTCTCCTTCAGGGTGGGACGGGACGGCGCCCACCAGATCGCCAACCGCGGCAGCGAGCCCGCGCGAGTGCTGATCGTCAGCGAGATGAACGCCCCCGAGCTGTCCTTCTATCCGGACTCGGACAAGATCCTCGCCGGGACCCGGCCGCCGGGTGGCGAGGAACGCGACGAGGACATCTTCGAGGCCTTCGATCTCGCCGACGCCGCGGACTACTGGAAGGGCGAGGAGCCCCCGCGACAGCCATGACGATCGAGCGGGTCGGCATCGTCGGCGCGGGCACGATGGGCACCGGGATCGCCCTGCTCGCCTGCCTCGGACGCTACGCGACCCGCATCCACGACCCCGACGAGGCGGTGCTCGACGCCGCCCAGACGGCCGTCGGCGACGCCCTCGCCGAAGGCGAGGACAGGCACTGGACCCCGGAGGAAGCCGAATCGGCGAGCGGGCGGCTGCGCCCCGCCGAGACGCTGGGGGACCTCGCCGGCAGCGACCTGATCGTCGAGGCGGCCCCGGAGGACCTGGCCCTGAAGCGGCGGCTGTTCGGCGAGCTTGCCTCGATCTGCGGGCCGGAAACGATCCTCGCCACCAATACCTCCTCGCTGCGGGTCGCCGACATCGCCGCCGACGCCCCCTATCCCGAGTCGATCGTCGGCATGCACTTCTTCAACCCACCGGTGATGATGAGGCTGGTCGAGGTGGTCGCGACCGACGCCTCGTCCCCGCGCGCGCTCCAGGCTGCGACGGCGGTCGCCGAGCAGATGGGCCGCACGCCGATCCAGGCCAAGGACTCCCCCGGCTTCGTCGCCAACCGCCTCGCCCGGCCCTTCTCGCTCGAGTCGCTGCGGATGCTCGCCGACAACGTCGCCGACGCGCCGACGATCGACCGCGTCTGCCGGCTCGGCGGCGGCTTCCGCATGGGGCCGTTCGAGCTGCTCGACCTGATCGGGCTCGACGTCAACCTCACCATCGCGCGCTCCTTCTACGAGCAGGGCGGCCGCCCGGAGCGCTGGCGCCCCAGCCCGATCCAGGAACGGCTGGTCGCCCGGGGACAGCTCGGCCGCAAGAGCGGCTCCGGCTTCTACGAGTACGGCGCCGGGCGGCACCGCGAAAGGGACCGGAAGCTGGGGATCGCGGCTCCGACGCTCGACCCCGACGAGCTCTCGCGCATCGACCCCGCCGCCCCGGCGATCCTGCCCCGCCTGATCGCCCAGCTCGCCAACGAGGCGGCCTTCGCGCTGGAAGACGAGGTCGGGTCCCCGGCCGACATGAACACCGCGATGCGACTCGGGTTCAACTGGCCGCTCGGCCCGCTCGAGCTCACCGGCCTGATCGGTGCGAGGCGCGCGGTCGAGCTGCTCGAAGAGCTGCGCGGGCGCCTCGGCGACGCCTACGCCCCCGCGCCGCGACTCGTCGCCATGGCCGGGGAGGCGAGCGGCTGAGCGTGGACGACTTCGAGGAGGCGCAGCGGGGACTTGTCGCTCCCTTCGACCCACCCGTGGTCGAGGACGAACGCGGCCGGACCGTCTGGGACCTCCGCTCCTACGACTTCCTCGACGACGAGCCGCCGGCGACCGCCCATCCCGACCTGTGGCGGCAGGGCCGGCTGAACCGGATCGCCGGCCTGTTCGAGCTGGCGCCGGGCGTCTACCAGCTGCGCGGCTTCGACCTGTCGAACATGCACGTGATCGAGGGCGAGCGGGGGATCGTCGTGGTCGACCCGCTGATCTCCGCCGAGACGGCCGCCGCCGCGCTCGCCCTGTATCGCGAGCACCGCAGCGAGCGCCCCGTCACCGGGCTGATCTACACCCACAGCCACGTCGACCACTTCGGCGGCGCGCGCGGGGTGCTCTCGACGGAGCAGGCGGACTCACGCGACCTGCCGATGCTCGCCCCCGCCGGGTTCCTCCACCATGCCGTCAGCGAGAACGTCTTCGCTGGCACCGCGATGGGCCGCCGGGCCGGCTACATGTACGGGGCGCTGCTGGAGCGCGGTCCCGCCGGGCAGGTCGGCGCCGGTCTCGGGCAGACGACCTCGCTGGGCACGATCACGCTCGTCCCGCCGACGCTGGACGTCACCGCCACTGGACAGGAGGAGGTCGTCGACGGGGTGCGCTTCGCCTTCCAGCTGACGCCTGGGACCGAGGCGCCCGCGGAGATGAACTTCCACCTGCCCGAGCACCGGGCGCTCTGCGCCGCCGACAACGTGGCCCGCTCGATGCACAACATCCTCACCCCGCGCGGTGCGCTGGTCCGCGACGCGCGCCTCTGGGCGAAGTACATCGACGAGACGATCGACCTCTTCGGCGACGACTCCGAGGTCCTGTTCAGCGGCCACAACTGGCCCTGCTGGGGCCGCGAGCGGATCGCCGACCTGCTCGAGAAGCAGCGCGACCTCTACGCCTACCTGCACGACCAGACCCTGCGCCTGCTCAACAAGGGCCGTACCGGCACCGAGATCGCCGAGGAGATCGAGCTGCCGCCGAGCCTGGCGGGCGAGTGGCACTGCCGCGAGTTCTACGGCTCGATCAGCCACAACGTGAAGGCGATCTACCAGCGCTACATGGGCTGGTTCGACGGCAACCCGGCGCACCTCTGGGAGCACCCGCCGGTCGAGGGGGCGCGGCGTTACGTCGAGTTCATGGGCGGCGCCGACGCGGTGCTGGAGAAGGCTCGGCGCTCGTTTGAGGTGGGCGATTACCGCTGGGTCGCCGAGGTCGTCAACCACGTGGTCTTCGCCGAGCCGGAGAACCGCGCCGCTCGGGAGCTGCAGGCCGAAGCCCTGGAGCGGCTCGGCCACGGCGCGGAGAACGCGACCTGGCGCAACTTCTTCCTGGCCGGGGCGCGGGAGCTGCGCGACGGCGTCGCCGGCACGCCCACCCAGGCCGCCCCGCCCGACGTGGTCGCGAACCTCTCGGTCGCGCAGCTGCTCGACGCGATGGCGATCCGGCTCGACGGCCCGCGCGCCTGGGGGACGCTGCTGCGGATCGACTGGGTGATCGGCGATCCCGACGAGGAGCACGCGCTCACCGTCCGCAACGGCGTGCTGAGCCATCGCCCCGGCCGACACGCGCCGACCGCCGAAGCCGCGCTCCGCATCGACCGCACGGCGCTCGACGAGATGGTGCTCAAAACCGCCGACGTCGCCGCACTGGCCGCGAGCGGCCGCCTGCGGGTCGAGGGCGACGGCGAGAAGCTGGGCGAGCTGCTCGGGCTGCTCGACGAGCCCGACCCCGGCTTCGCGATCGTCACGCCCGACTGAAGTCCCGTTTAGGTCTCCTCTCGGTATCTTTCGGGTCTTCTCGACCCGCGAACCGAGGAGATGCCTTGAAGGTCAAGTTGGTCGCCACCGCGACCGTCGTCGTCGCTCTCGCCCTGCCCTCGTCGGCCCCGGCGTACGACAGGGACTGCTCCGACTTCAGCTCCTGGCGCGCCGCGCAGAAGTTCTACAAGCGCCACGGCGGCCCCCAGCGCGACCCGCACCGGCTCGACGCCGATCGCGACGGGATCGCCTGCGAGGCCCTCCGCTAGGGCCCGCGGACGAACATCCGTCCGCGAGACAAGAAGTTACACTTACGTTTCCCATCCGTCACGCGTTGCTCCGTAGGCTGGGGGTATGGAGGCAATGAGACAGAGCTGGACCGACGACCGCATGGACGATCTATCCGACCGGATGGACCAGCGCTTCGAACACGTAGATCAGCGGTTCGAGCAGGTCGATCAGCGGTTCGACCGCGTCGAAGGCGATCTCCGAGAACTACGGGTGGACCTGAAGGACACGAAAGTGTCGCTCCAGGGGGAGATCGCGGCGACCAGGGACTCGCTCCAGGGTGAGCTGCACGCCCTTCAGCGCTCGATCATCCACGTCGGCGGTGGCCTGATCGCCGCCAACCTGACTGTGACGGCCGCCCTCGTCGGCCTCTTCGCGACTCACCTGTAGAGTCGCGCCATGAACGGGGACAGCAGCGGCGAGCCGATCACCGCGGAGGGCATCGCCGCCCTGCGCGAGGAGATCGAGCAGCTCGAAGGGCCCGGCCGGACCGAGATGGCTGCGCGGATCAAGGTTGCGCGTGAGCTCGGCGACCTCAAGGAGAACGCCGAGTACCACATCGCCAAGGAGGACCAGGCCCACCTCGAGACCCGGATCAAGCGGCTGCGTCAGCGACTGGACAACGCGGTGGTCGTCGAGACCGACGGCGCCGCCGACCGCTTCGCCTTCGGACGCACCGCCGAGGTGCTCGACGAAGCGAGCGGCAAGGTCAACGAATGGACCCTCGTCGGCTCGACCGAGGCCGACCTCGCCGCCGGGCGCCTCTCCGCCGAGTCGCCGATCGGCCAGGCCCTGAGAGACGCCCCCCTGGGTCAGCCGGTCGAGGTCGAGACCCCTCGGGGTACGCGGACGTTCGTGGTTCGCAGACTGCTCGACTGAGTCGCCCCTACGGCTCGACCGCCTCGAACCCCAGGGTCCCGCCCAGCGTAGAGTCGAACAGAAGCTCCGGGTATTGCTTGACCAGCACATCGCCGCTTTCGGTCCAAACTACGATCAAGGCGAGGATCAAGTGGGAAAGCGTCTCGACGGTCTCGCCGATCGTGGCGGCGTGTTTCCTCAGCGCCCGCCTGACCGTAGAACTGGTTGCGGCTTTTCTCAGCTGACGAGCCGTCTGTATACCCACCGCGGCGAGTGCATCGTGAATCAATCGCTCGACCGGCACGGCGCTTTCTGGCACGCGCGGACCCATCTCGCGCAGGCTGATCCCTTCAGGCTGGAGGCATTCAAGGCATGCGACAAGCCGTGCCGAGTCCAAGCGGACATCCTCATCCTCACCTCGCTGGTAACGCCCGCGGTATCCATCGACCAGCTCCTCGTGGGTCGCACGCATGCCTATGAACGCTTGATCAAGAGTCTCAAGGCTGCCAGCGATTGCAGCGAGCCTCCGAACCAGGTGGGGCGGATAAGCGACCCCGGCCTTGTACTTGATTTCATGCTCGATCACCGCCCACGCATGCTGCAACAGGCTTCGTACCTGGATCTCGAACCAACACGACTTCAACTGCTTAGTCATGGCAGCGTCTTGGTCTCGCAGCCGCGCTATCAAGTGAATGGAGCGGTAATCGAAAGCGTTGGAATCGAGCTGTTCGAGCCGGTCATATGACTCAGTCTCGTCCACCTCGAAAAGCGGTCGCAGAATTGCCGCAACTGCCTCGGCGTCATCGGGGTAGTGGGTAACGACCCGCACCCCAATCAGATCTTTGACTTCAGCGGCCGGGTTGTTGTACTCCTTGCGCCTCAGCTTGTCGAGCAGGGAGAAAGGATGCTTGGCACGCGCCTCCACGGTGTGGAACCCATGCGCATACCCTTCCAAGCTCCGTTCCACATGACGGCGTGCCTCCGCGGCCGCCTCTTCATACTCGCCAACGAGGCCGCGGTACTGCTCGAAGTAGTTGAGCGTCGTCTGAGGTAGAAGCGGCAACGCTCAGCGCCTTCATTCGGAATCGATAACATCGCCCAGTATCTTGATCCGGTCCAGGCGAGGCCTCAAGTTGTCCGTTTGCCGACTTGCCGCCAAGAGGTAGCGATTGGCAAACGGAGGAGGCCGTTTCCGGCCGAGCAGACGCTCGAACTCCGTCAAACGCTCACCAGCCGGCTCGGGCGAGAGTCGGACAGATCCATCCTTCGACGCACGCTGGTCGAGCGCACCAATCAAGGCATAGAGATCGACGGGCTTGCGGAAGCGGCTGCCATGGAGCTCAGGCAGGGCCAGTTCGATCCACTCGAGATAGGAGTCGAGCCGCCGTTCGACGCGCGCCGCAGCCGGGAAGCGGCCTTGATACTTGCCGTAGTAGAGATCGATCGCGGCCTTCTTGTCCTGGGGACCCTCAATCACGAGAATGGTCAGCTCAGCCGAAAACTCGACTGCTCGCATGCGGTTCAGCTGGGTCGCCGTAAACACCTTTTTCTCTCGCCACACGTCGCGCTTGCCCATGCGCTCGACAAAGTCATAAAAGGCACCTTCCTCCCGGGCGTGGCGAAGCTCTTGCCTGGAGAGCCGCACCACATATTTGTTCATACGAACAAAGAGGTCCCTGATGTCTCGGTCCGAATATCCGGACAGCTCTTCGACAACGAAGTCGTAATCGAGAATCTGTTCGCGCACCCGTTCCGGCAGCTGCGAGAATTTCTTTCCTTTCCGCGCTCGATTGGTCGTCTGGCTCAAGCCGAAGCGATCGCCGAGGAAATCGAAAACCGCACGTAGTCGCTGCTGCCCATCGATGACCCGGTACGCCGGAAGCGCCGTTTGTGCTGACGCGTACCGCTGGAGAAAAAGCTGAGGGATGGGTCTCCCCTCCAAAATAGTGTCAATCAAATACGCCTTGGCTGCGCGCGGCCAAACGCTGTTGCGCTGGAACTCAGCCGCAAGCTCCAGTTGGCCGCTTTCGAACAGTTGATGGAGGAGAGCGATGTTCTTCGTAGTCGTTCTCCGGGCAGCCACGGGCAGAACCTAGCTGCTCAAGTCGGCTGAGGAAGCTCTCTGTCGTACCGAATTAAGATACGGCGAAGTTTAAAAACCCATATTCCGTCTTTCGCTGATCGATCAGCGAACGCGCACTCGCACTGGGATGGGCTAGGGGCCCGGCGTCGGCGCGATCTCGGTCGGCTCGCCGCCGCGTTGCCAGTGCGCCTCGGGCGAGGGCGGCGTGTCGCGCAGGTACCACTCGGCGTCGAGGGCGCCCATGCAGCCGGTGCCGGCCGCGGTGACCGCCTGGCGGTAAGTGCGGTCGACGACGTCGCCGACGGCGAAGACCCCGGAGAGGTTCGTCTTGGTCGAGCCCGGCTGGGTGACGATGTAGCCATCCTCGTCGGTGTCGACCTGGTCGCGGACGATCTCCGATTTCGGGATGTGGCCGATCGCGACGAAGGCGCCCTCGGTCTCGAAGTCCTCGCTCTCCCCCGTCTCGGCGTTGCGCAGCCGCACGCGGTCGAGCTTGCCGTCCTCGCCGGCGACGAACTCCTCGGGGACGAACGGCGTCTTGAAGTCGATGTTCGGCCGCTCCGCGGCGCGCTCGTGCATGATCTTCGAGGCGCGGAACTCGTCGCGCCGGTTGACGATCGTCAGCTCGCGCGCGAACTTGGAGACGAAGATCGCGTCCTCCATCGCCGAGTCGCCGCCGCCGATCACGACCACCTTCCTGTCCTTGAAGAAGGCTCCGTCACAGACGCCGCAGGTCGAGACGCCGACGCCGCTCAGCTCGAGCTCGCCGGGCACCCCGAGCCGGCGCGGCTCCGCGCCCATCGCGAGGATCACGGTCCGCGCCAGGTGCTCCTCGTCGCCGAGGAAGACCCTCTGGACGCCGCCGTCGCCGAGCTCCACCCGGTCGACGTCGTCGCTGACGAACCGCGTGCCGAAGCGCTCCGCCTGGGCGCGGAACTGGGTCATCATCTCCGGCCCCATGATCCCCTCGGGATAGCCCGGGTAGTTCTCGACGTCGGTCGTGTTCTGCAGCTGCCCGCCCCACTGGAATCCCTCGAAGACGAGGGGCTCGAGGTTGGCGCGCGCGGTGTAGAGGGCGGCGGTGTATCCGGCCGGCCCCCCGCCGACGACGATCACGTTCTCGATCTTCTGCTGGTCTGCCATCTCTGCCGCCGGAAGTCTAATACTTTACTTTTTATAGTAACGGGGCGGTCAATCGATTCCGGTCACCCCGACGCAGGTTCCAGCGATCGATCCTCGGAGGACCGCCGGTCGATCGGCAGGCCCGTCTCCTCCCATACGTGGACCCGGGAGCGGAGCTGGAAGAAGGCGAAGATGCCGGGGGCGATCGGCAGCCAGAAGGCGACGAGGCGGTAGACGAGGACTGCCGGGAAGACCGCCTCCTCCGGCAGGCCGAAGAGGACGAAGGCGCCGATCATCCCGGCGTCCACGGCGCCGACCCCGGCCGGCGCCAGGGGGAAGAGGTTGCCGACCATGCCGAGGAAGAACCCCTGGATGACGACGGCGATCGGCACGTGCACGCCGAACGCTTTGAACGCCGCCCAGAGGATGCCGATGTTGGCCGCCCAGTAGCCGGCGGCGCCGAGCAACGCCAGGGCGCCGTGGGAGGGATTGCGGAGGAGCTGGATCGCGAACCGGAAGCCTTCGCCCATCGTCGCCGGCACCTTGGCCAGGCTCGAGGCGATCGCGCCGAGGTGCTCGTGATCGGAGAACTTGGTCACGCGCCGTCCCAGGTCCGCCGGGATCAGGGCGATAAGCAGGCCGATCAGGAGCGCCAGGCCGGCCACCGCGGCGGGGATGACCGTCAGCTCGACCGAGTCCTTGCCGGGCAGCACACCGGTGCGCAGGAGGATCCCGAAGACGATCACGGCGAGCGGATAGAAGACGTACTGGAGGCCGAGGAAGGCGACCATCCGGCGGGCCACGTCGCGCCGCTCCATGCCCGCCTTGCGCAGCGCCCAGTAGGTCAGCGCGATCCCGCCCGCCCCGCCGGTCGAGAAGAGGCGGGTCGCGGCGAGGCCGGACATGTTGATCTCGTAGGTCTCCCGCCAGGAGAGCCGCAGCGTCTGCCCGCCGACGACCGCCTTGAACAGGGCGATGTAGGTGGCGACTGCGGCGACGGTGAAGCCGATCGCGACGACGATCCAGATCGCGTCGGCTTCGTGCAGCCTGCTCAGCGCGTCGCCGAGGCCGACCAGCTTCGGGAACAGGAAGTAGATCGCGATCAGGAGGACGAGGACCAGCAGCAGGGACTGCGCGACGCGGCGCGGCGTGAGCAGCGGCAGTTCGGCGCCGGTGCCGTTCGCCGAGTCCTGCGGAGACACGCCAGGGAAGCTACCCGCTCGCCAGGCGCTCCAGCCGGCGCAGGCCGCGGTTGGTCGCCAGCACGAGCGGCTCGGCGAGCGGCTCGCCGCGCCGCACGGCGGCGACCAGGGCACCCCCCGCGGCGAGGTCGGTCACGTAGTGCTCGCCCAGGTAGACGAGCGCGAAGGCGAGCGTCAGGGCATAGCCCCAGCCGACCGCGCCCGGCCCCCGGCCCGCTTCGCTCAGCGAGAGCGCCGCCATCGTCGACGTGGCGAAGTGGAGCGAGGGCATCGCCGCCCACGGGTTGCCCCCCAGGGCACCGTAGAGCGCCGGCCAGGCCGGTCCCCAGGTCTCTTCGCCCACCTCGACCATGATGCGCCGCACCTCCTCCCCGGTCAGCCCCTGCTCCGAGGACCACCACGGCGGCGCCGTCGGCACCGCGAAGTAGACCGCGCAGCCGAGGTCGAACACCGCGGCCATCTGGCGGGCCGCGCGCGGGAAGCGCTCGGGATGGCGGATCAGGATGAAGGCCAGGGCCAGGTACGGCTCCAGGAACCAGAGCCAGTGCACCCAGGTCAGGAGGCGGTCGACCAGCCCGACCCGCGGGAGCCCGGCCAGCGCTCGCTGCAACCGGACGTTCGGCAGGCTGCCGAGGCCGAGCGCGCGGTCGGCGGCGATCGGGTAGCGGGTGCGCAGCCGGCGGCGCAGGCCGTCGGGGTCGTCGTAGGGAAGCTCGTGGGCCATCGTGAACCCCCACATCTGCAGGGCGAACAGCGCCACGTCGCGGCGGTGCGAGCGCGGCTGCAGGACCGCGAGCGCGAGCGGGCCGGCGGCGCAGACCGCGACGGTGACCGCGGGGCGGACGCGCAGGCGGCGGCGAAGCAGCGGCACCGCGACGGCCGCGCCGATCGCCCCTGCCGCCGCGGCGCGCACCGCGATCCGCAGCGCCGGGGTCGGACGAGCGGTTCTCCTCCTCACGGCTCGCCCGGCAGAACCGCTCAGTCGCCTCCGCATAGGGTCGGCGAGTATAGGAGCAGGTCATGGACGGACACGCCCATGCGCGGGCCGCGGGGCTCCGACCCGCGTGATTAGAATGGCCGCGCTTTGACCCCTGAGGGCTCATATCGAAACCACGCGTGTGCGGCTGGCGAGCGCCGGACCAAGCGGGGCAAGGACGCAGGGAGGCCGAATAGCAGCGCTATTTGGCCGACCGAGGACGCCGCACCGCGCTGGTTCGCCGCCGCCAGACGTGCGCGGGGGGTTTCGATATGAGCCCCAACTCCTCAGGCGCCGAGCAGATCGACACGCTGCTCTGGATCGGCTTCGTCGCCGCGGCCATCGTCGTCGTCGCAGTCGTCGGGGCGCTGATCTACGCGCTGCGCCGCTTCCGCGCCGAGCGCGGCGCCGAGCCGCGCCAGCTGACCGGCGGCCGCCGCATCCAGCTGCGCGTCGGCGGCGCCCTCGGGGCGTTCGCCACCGTCCTGCTCGTGCTCGGCGTCGTCTACACCGAGAAGGCCCGCGAGGCACCCGCGAGCGGGCCGGCCGGACTCGAGGCCGGCGACGGCGAGCCACTGAAGATCGTAGCCACCGGGCAGCAGTGGATCTGGCGCTACGACTACCCGAACGAAGCCTTCTCCTACTACAAGCTGGTCGTGCCGGTCGACACCGCCGTCGAGCTCGACCTCCTCTCGACCGACGTCGTCCACACCTGGGACGTCCCGGCCCTGGCCGGCAAGCGCGACGCCGTCCCGGGCAAGACCAACGACGTCGTCTTCAGCGCCGACGAGGAGGGCACCTACGCTGGCCAGTCGGCGACCCTCTCGGGCCAGGCCTACGCCTCGATGCGCACCGAGGTGGAAGTGGTCTCGGCGGAGGAGTACGAAGCGTTCGTGGAGCAGCGCAAGAGCGACATCGAGGCGGCCCAGGACAGGGTCGTCGAGCTGATCGAAAGCGGGGAGACGCCATGAACGCAGCCGGCAAGCAGCCCGAGCTGGCCTTCGAGGGCTTCCCCTCCGAGCGGCCCCGCTGGACGCAGATCGCGACCAGCGCCGACCACAAGGACGTCGGCCGGGCGCTGATCGTCGCCGCGCTGGGCTTCCTCTTCATCGCCCTCGTCGAGCTGCTGATGATGCGCCTGCAGCTGGCGATCCCCGAGAACACCTTCCTCAGTCCCGTCGGCTTCAACCGGATGCTCTCCCTCTACGGCGCGACGGGCATCTTCCTCTTCGCGATCCCGCTGGTGCTCGGATTCTTCTACTACGTCGTGCCGCTGCAGATCGGCGCCCGCGGCACCGCCCTGCCGCGACTCGGCCAGATCGGCCTCTGGCTCTACGTCGCCGGCGCGACCGTGCTCTACGCCGGCCTTCTCTTCACCCCGTCGGAGGCCGGGGTGAACCCGCTCGCGCCGCTTTCGGGCCTCGCCTTCCTGCCCGACAACGGCGTCGACGCCTGGGCGGCGGCGACCGGGCTGGCGACGCTCGGCTTCGTCCTCCTGGCGATCGACCTGGTCTCGACCCTGCGCGTGCGTCGCGCACCGGGGATGGCCTGGCGCCGGCTGCCGGTCTTCTCCTGGGCGGCCGCCGTCTGCTCCTGGCTGCTGCTCCTCGTCGGCCCGGTAATGCTCGCCGCGCTGACGATGCTCCTGATCGACCGCAACTTCGAAGGGATCTTCTTCGCCGGCGGGGCCGGCGGCGCGCCGCTCCTCTGGCAGCACCTCAGCTGGATCTTCTACACCGGCGCCTACATGCTCGTCCTGATCGCCGCCCTGGGCGCGATCGCCGAGATCGTCCCCGCCCTGTCGCGCAAGCCGCTGTTCAACCGCGGCGCGACGATCGGCTCGCTGGTCGCGATCGCCGCGATCGGCACCCTGGCCTGGATTCAGAACATGCTCACCGCGCCGATCGCGATCGGCTGGATGTACTTCGCGATGGTCATGTCGTTGGCGCTGATCGTGCCCTTCGGCCTGATCCTGTTCAACCTCGTCGCGACGCTGGTCGGCGGGACCGTGCGGATGCGGGCGCCGCTGCTCTTCGCCGCGGGCGCGATCGCGATGATCGTCATCGGCCTCGCCTCCGAGCTCTCGCACTCGCTGGTCGCCCTCGCCTGGCGCCTCCAGCACACCGCCGACAGCACCGCAGCGACCCACTTCGCCCTCGTCGGCGGTGCCGTCTTCGGCGGCTTCGCGGCGCTCCACTGGTGGTTCCCGAAGATCACCGGCCGGACGATGGGCGAGAGCCTGGCGCGGATCTCCTTCTGGACGATGGTGCTCGGCACGCTGCTCGCCTTCGGGCCGCTCTTCCTCGCCGGCGGCTTCGAGGGCCAGCCGGTCGACGCCTACAAGTTCTTCGGCGGCACGGGTGTCGACGCCTACAACCTCGTCGCCTCGATCGGCGCCCTCGTCCTCGCCGCCGGGATCGTGATGACGCTCGCCAACGCGCTGCTCAGCCGCGAGGGAGGCGCGCCCGCCGGGCACGACCCCTGGGGCGCCGACTCGCTCGAGTGGTTCGCGCTATCGCCGCCGGAGCCGCACAACTTCGACGTGCTGCCCGACGTCCGCAGCGCCCGGCCGCTGCGCGACATCCGCGAGGCGATCGGCCACCGCACCGAGCGCTCCGCCGCCGCTCCGGCTCGCGAGTCGCAGCCGGTAGCCTGAGGGCTGTGACGGAGCACCTATGAGCGGCGCTCAGACGGCTGCCATCTCGCAGCGCAGCGCCGCGCACACGCTGCTGCGCGACCTCCTCACGCTGACCAAGCCGAAGGTCCAGTCGCTGCTGCTCTTCACGACGGTGACGACGATGTACGTGGCGGGCGACCCCTCGCTCGGGTTGATCCTGCTCACCTGCCTGGGCGGGGCGCTCTCGGCGGGCGGCGCGGGGGCGATCAACCACGCCGTCGACCGCGACATCGACCGCACGATGGCCCGCACCGCCGACCGGCCCGTCGCGAGCGGGCGCATCTCCCCCGCCGCCGCGATCGCCTTCGGCTCGCTGCTCGGCCTTGGCTCGTTCGCGCTGCTGGCGCTGACCGTCAACCCGCTCGCCGCGGCGCTCTCGCTCTCGGGGCTGCTCGGCTACGTGTTCGTCTACACGCTCTGGCTGAAGCGCACGACGCCCCAGAACATCGTCATCGGCGGCGCCGCCGGCGCCGTCCCCCCCTTGTCGCCTGGGCGGCGGTCACTGGCGGGCTGAGCGGCACCGCCTTCTACCTCTTCGCGATCGTCTTCTTCTGGACGCCGCCCCACTTCTGGGCGCTCTCGCTGCTGATGAAGGACGAGTACGCGCGGGCCGGCGTGCCGATGCTCCCGGTCGTGCGCGGCGAGGCGGAGACCCGCCGCCAGATCCTCCTCTACACGGTCCTGCTCTACGCGGTGACGCAGCTGCCGTTCTGCGCGGGCGCCTTCGGCGTCGAGTACCTGCTCGCCTCGATGGCGCTCGGCGCCGCCTTCATCTACTGCGCCGTGCGACTGCTGCGCAGCGCCGACCGCCGCTGGGCCCTGCGGACCTACCTCTTCTCGCTCGCCTACCTCGCCCTGCTCTTCCTCGCGATGCCGCTCGACCGGGTCCTCTAGGGCCCGGCCTCCCTGATAGAAATCCGGCCGTGGATCGCGAGACCTCCAGACGGGACCTCAGGGCCGGCCTCCTGGCCGGCGGCATCGCAGCGGGGGTCTTCGCGCTCTGCTTCGTCGCCGCCACCCTCTACATCGCCTCATGAGCGAGCACCGCGAGATCCCCGAGCCCGGCGAGCTGGTCCACGCCCCGCGGCCCTCCTGGGCCCCGGCCTTCTTCGCCTTCGGCGCCGCCCTCGCGCTCTGCGGGCTCTTCGCGCAGGGCTTCATGGTCCGCGGCTGGATCTACTCGATCATCGGCGGGGTCGTCGCCCTCGCCGCCCTGCGCAGCATGGCCGCAGGCGCCCGGCGCGACTACTACCGCCTGCCCCGCAGGCAGCGCGCCCGCGGCGCGGTCCTGCCGGTCGAACAGATCAAGCCCCCTACCGCCTGAGACTGCCCCAGTCGGCTCAGTCGGGCGTCATCGCCGACGTCGCGCCGTCAGACGTCCACACCCGGACTATGTCCCGGATCGAGAGGACGCCGACCAGCTCGCCCTCGTCGAAGACGACGAGGTGGCGGATCCCGCGCTTCGACATCTCCGCCGCGGCGCGCTCGAGGCTCCAGTCCGGCGACGCGGCCACGACGCCCTCGCTCATGTGCTCGGAGATCCGCTCGACGTCGGGGTCCTCGCCGCGTCCCAGCGATTGCAGGATGTCGCGCTCGGTGACGATCGAGGGCACCGGCATCTCGTCGTCCGCGACGAGCGCTGCGCCCGTCCCCCTCTCGACCATCCGTTCGGCCGCCTCGCGCAGCGTGTGCGCCGGCCCGACCGTGAGGACCACCTCTGACATCCCGTCCCTGACCTGCATCCCGCCCCTCGCTTTCCGAAGTCTGAAGATCGTGCGAATCGCCTCAAGCCTACCCCACAACGGCGGTTCCACACGCACGCTGAACAGCGGCGCCGACGTATAGACTCCGGCCCGCTCCGCGCCGCACGACAATGTTCAAGCCACTGAAACCGACCCGCTTCCCGCTCCTTCTTGCCGCCGTCGCGGCGCTCGCCCTGGCAGCCTCCGGCTGCGGCACCGGCACGGCCGACGTCGATCGGGGCCGGACCCTCTTCGTGCAGAAATGCGGGACCTGCCACGGGATGGCGCAGGCGGGGACCACCGCGCAGATCGGCCCCAACCTCGACGACGCCTTCGCCGCTGCGCGGGCCTCCGGACAAACCGAATCGACGATCGAAGGCGTCGTCGAAGCGCAGGTCGAGTACCCCCGCCCGAGCAACGACAACCCGGCCGTCTCGATGCCGGCCGACCTCGTCCAGGGTCAGGACCTCGACGACGTCGCAGCCTACGTCGCGGCCTACGCCGGCGTTCCGGGTGCGGCGCCGCCGACCGTGCCCGGCGGTCCCGGCGCCCAGGTCTTCGCCAACAACGGCTGCGGCGGCTGCCACACGCTCGCGGCGGCCAACGCCGGTGGCGTGACCGGCCCCAACCTCGACGAATCGCTCACCGGCCAGAGCGCCGCGATGATCGAGAAATCGATCGTCGACCCCAACGCCGAGATCGCGAAAGGCTACCCGCCCAACGTGATGCCGGGCAACTACGAGCAGCTGATCAGCCCCGACGAACTGAAAGAGCTCGTCGCGTACCTCGCCGGCCCGTCCGCCAAGGGCGGCAGCGGCGGCGGCTCGAAATAGCGCCGGCTCGAACCGCGCCGGCCGGCTCGCGTCGCTGCCATCATCTCCCCGATGCGTGAGCGCCTGCAGATCGGACCCGGGCTCTACGCCAAGGTCGCGCTGGTCGCCCTCGCGGCCCTCGCGCTGATCGTCCTGACCGGAGCCGCGGTCCGCCTCACGGGCTCCGGGCTCGGCTGCCCCGACTGGCCGAAATGCTACGGGAAGACGGTGCCGCCGCTCGAGACCCACGCGGTGATCGAGTACGGCAACCGGCTGCTGACCGGCTTCGTCGGCCTCGCGGTGATCGCCGCCAGCGCCCTGGCCTGGTTCCGGCGGCCGTTCCGCGGCCACCTGGCCCTGTTCGGCGCGATGCTGCCGGTCGGCGTCCTCTGCCAGGCGATCCTCGGCGCCCTCGTCGTCAAGTACCACCTCGCCCCCGGCCTCGTGATGGGCCACTTCATCCTCTCGATGCTGCTGCTCGACGCCGCCTTCGCGCTGGCCTGGTGCGCGCGCTACGAGCCGGGCGAGCGCCGCTTCTCGACCGACCGGCTCGGCGTCTGGGCGGTCCGGGCCCTGATCCCGCTCGGCCAGCTGACGATCCTCGCCGGCACGATCGCGACGGGGTCCGGGCCCCACGCCGGCGACCACGAAGGCGAGCTCGTCCACCGCTTCGACTTCCAGGGGGTCGAGACCCTCGAGTGGGTCGTGCAGCGCCACTCCGCGATCGCCGCCGTCTTCGGCCTCGCCGCGATCGGCGTCTGGCTCCTGCTGAGGCGCCGCGGGGGCGACAGCCGCGCCGCCGGGCCGCTGGCGGTCGTGATCGGCCTGCTCGGACTCCAAGGCGCCGTGGGAGGCATCCAGTGGGCGCTCGAACTGCCCTCCGAGCTCGTCTGGCTGCACATCGCCCTCGCCACCGGCACCTGGCTGGCGATGCTCTGGACGGTCGCGACCGCCGGGCGCCTCGAGCCTAGGGACGCCGCTTCCACCAGCGGTACGCATGAAGCGTCCCCGCGCAGACCAGAGCCAGCCCCCAGAGAGCCCCAGCCAACGGCCTAGTCAGCAGCGCGAGGGCGATCACCGAGGCGGCTGCGAGGCCGACGATCACCACCCAGCGGAAGACCGCCGCCTCGGAGAGCCTCAGCGCCGCCTCCGGCCTTTCGCCCGCACGCAGCGCCGGACGGATCTGCGGCCCTGCCGGGCGCGTGGGCAGCGCCGTTTGACGCACCGGCCTTTGCCGTGCACGCGGCGGAAGCCTCTGCGACATCTGCGTTTGGTGGCGGCAGGAGCGGTCCCGGCCGCTGCGGCCGGGCTCGTCACGGTCGTCGGCGCACTCGCCTCGCCCTCAGTCGAGTCCGAGTCGCCTCCCTGCGGTTCTTCGCCCGACGGGCAGGGCCCGCCCCCAGGGCCGGTGGCGATCTGGAACGGCGATTCGAGCAGCCAGACCTGCGAGGGAGCCGCCCACGGGACGAGTTCCGCTTCGGTCGCGAATTCGCCGCATTCGGGCGGCGTCTGCAGCAGTGGCTCGCCGGCGCCATCCAGGCTCACCTCGAGGCTCGAGTAGGGCAGCCGCGGCAGCTGGTCGAACACCACGAGAAGCTGTCCGGTGAACGAGTCGGCCCCGAGCTCGCCCACCTGCACGATCAGGATGCCGAGGCCCGCGTCGCGGATAACGACGTAGAGGTCCTGCGGTGCCTCGCCAGCGAAGATCGACCCCTGGATCTCATCGACGAGCAGTGGGCTCTGCACCGCGACCGTTCCGATCCGCGAGGCCGGCGGGCAGCCGGCGTCGGGTTCGGGTTCGAGCGTCTCTTGGGAGAGCTCGGCGGGCGTGCAAGCGCCGACCTGAGCAGCCGCGGGGGTCAGCTCGACGCCGGCCGGCAGCGCCACGAGGAGCTCCTCGGTATCGGACTGCGCCAGACCGGAGGGATTGAGCAGGCCCTCGTCGTGAAATCCAAGGCCCAGCTCGAAGCCGCTCGGCGTCCCGGCGTGTTCGCTGGTCAGCCGAGCGTTGATCTGGGGAGCGAAGCCGAGTTTTTCGCAGCCCATGAAAGCGGGTGAGAGCACGAGCCCGGTGATCCATTTCGCCGGCTCCTGCCAGGAACGCGCCTCGTAGCGGCTCTCAGCCGGGCCTTCGCAGCTGCGCGGCAGCGTCAGGAACGGCATCTCGGGGCTATTGCTGGGACAGGGGGCGGAGCCCGCCTCGGGGAAAGCGCAAAGGCCCCGGTCCGGGTCGTGATTCGGATCGCCCGGGACTCCCCAGATCGTGAGTCGGGCGCTGTAGAGGAGCATCGCCTGTGAGAGGCTCGACAGGGCGACGGTCAAGCTGTCGGACGGCGCCGACGCGAGCCTGAGGTCGGCGACGACCGGCTCGCCCGCGGCGAAGAAGCCGATCCGGGCGAGCGAGCCGGCCGGCGGCACCAGGTTGTAGATCGGCGCCGGATCTCGGTAGTCCTCCGAGCCCGTCGCGATCGGGCCGGAGGTCGATGCGGTGACCCCGGCGATCCCAACCACCGTCTCCAGGGGGCAGTCTTCACCCCCCTCGGCAGCGAGGAAATCCGACGCGGCGCAGCGCGGCATCGCGGTCGGGTGGGCGACGAGCCCCACCGGGAGCTTCACCAGGAGATCCCTCAGCTGGCCATCCGGCGCTTCCTGTCCTTCGTCCTCGACGGCGTTGACGCGAACCGCCACGGTCAACGCGAAGGGGTGCGAGCCGGCCTGGGTCGCCGACGTGCCGTCCTCGTTGACGAACTCGACTTCCGCGTCCGCCAAGCCAAAGGCAGCGGACGCCACGGGTGGGAACGGACCGAACGCCGCCAGGCCGCAGGCGGTCGCGACTATGAACGCGAGAAGTTTCAGGTCAGAGAATGTAAACCGTCGTATAGACGACGATCCACATCATGCCGCACCCGCATGACAGCGCGGATTCCGCTTGTTCAAGCGGTGCCGAATCCGGCTAAGTCCGGTTGTCACCGGTCTCGCTGGCGCACGAATGGCGCACCGCCGGCGCTCTCTCACCATGCTTGCGCCCGCCAAAGCGCCGCATCGATCCCTATCGTGCCTCGCGGTGCTTCGGCGAGTCTGGCGAAAAGATTCCCCCGCTCCAATCGGCAGACCCTTCGATCTCAACGCCCCCGGCTCGCGCTTCACCATGCGTTTGGCGATGGCCGTTCAGCTTGGCCCTAGATGGATGGAGCATCCGGACGGCGGAAGGGGCGTGGCCCGCCCAGCAATAAGCACTGAGCTTGGGGAAGATTGGCTCAAGACTGACCCCGACATCGGGAAGGTCAAAGCTGTCGATGGCAGTCAAGGAAGGGGAGCCTCCGGCTGGATCCCAGTCCTCGAATGGGTCGGGATGCAAGCAGTCGGCGGTCTCGTTGGACTCGCCGCGAGCGAAGCCGCGAGGTCTGCGATCAGGCGTATACGTGCCCGGATCGAAGAGGCAAGGGCCACCGGTCATCGGGTGATGGTGTCAAGAGGACTCGCGGCGACTCTTGCGATGGAGCACGTCTTCGAGACGACTGACGAGACCGAGGTCTTGCACGTCGAGGTCGCGCATGAGCCTTCGGTTCTTGGCGGACGACCTCCAACCGAGACGAGCTACACTGGCCTAGAGCCTTGGATCGTCTCCCTTGTTAACGGGTCCCGACGAACTCGATACGTACTGGTCGTCGGCCCAGAAGGCGAAATCGCGGGCTGCATTACCAGTACCGCAGGCGAGTTTGAGCCGATGTTTGGTCTGCTTCCTCCGACCGAATAGACGGAGGGCGATCATCCGGGCCCTTTGGCAAGGTGCTCTGTTATGGCGAATGAGGTCAATTGGACGGAGGTCGCGACGGTCGGCATTCTTGCGGCGCAGCTTCTTGTACTCATAGCGGCTGCCAGCGTGGCGTGGTTTCAAGCCAAAGAGGCCAAGCGCCTAAGAGAGGATCAAAATCGCCCCTTCGTCGTGATCGACGTCGACTTTGTCGGAACGTCGGAGCTATTCCTGTATGTCAAGAACGTCGGCACGTCTCTCGCCCGAGACGTGAAAATCGAGGTGGACCCTCCGCTCAGCAGTGCGATCGACATTCCAGTCGAGAAGTTCAAGATGCTTCGGGATGGGATCGCGACGCTAGCACCCGGAAAGGAACTAAGAACCTTCTTCGATCAGGGGTTTAGGCGCAATGAATCGGGGCTCCCTTTGGTCTACAGGGCGACGCTCACCTACGCCGACGACCGGCGTAAGCGCTACTTTCGCGAGTCTATGGATTTGGATTTGGAGCAGTACATGCACCTGCATTTCGTTGAGCGACGAGACATTCACGATGTCTACAAGCAGCTAAAGGAGATTGGGAAGAATCTCGCCAGGTGGAACTGGAGCGGCGGAAACGGGCTCCTCACCATAAGCCGCGAGGAAGCCGACGAGAAGAACGCGCAACGACTCGCGGAGTCGAGTCCGAGGACGACTAAAGCGTAAGCTCAGATCATGGATTTGGAAGTCGGCGGCAAGCGCCACCAGCTAATCAACACGCTACGTGATCGATTGCCTCTCGATGGGAGCGTGGCCGTCACTCACGTCGTGGGCACGCCCTCGATCCCAAAGCCTCCAGTGATCGATGACGAGCAACCGGATCTCTTGGCGAGGGGCTTGGGGAACAAGCTCATCATCGGCTTGGCTAAGACCGGACCCGACTTCTCGGACGAGGAATCTGTCCGCCAGTACCGGGCCTTCGCCGACCATCACGATCAGGAGTCCGATGAACGAGCCGCCTTCAACCTTGTGGTGCCAGCCGAGTTCCGGCGGCGCGCTGAAGTCGCCCTCGAAGAAGCCGGTCTTACTCAGGAGCAGTTCTTTGTTCTCGGGCTTCGCTTCCATGACTAGCGTCCCGTAGGGCTAATATCTCGATCACGCTCGACCGCTACGGGCACCTGATGCCGGGCTCAGAGGCGGACGCGGCTGGGCTACTCGATGGCTATCTCCGTGCTCGAAAAGCGCCAGGCATCGGGTCATGATGCACGAGCTTTTCCCGAGCACTTAGGCTTGCCCTTGCGATGGGTGTCTTCAACCGTCTGTTTCGCAACAAAGCTAGTCCGGCCGTCGAAGATTCGGTCTCACTCGACATCCGGGCGGAAGTCGTCCGCGACGAGATGGTCAATCGTCGTTGGTGAGTCCAACTACCAGGCGGCGATCCGAAAGGCGTGCTGCTGGGAGCCGGGGACCGACACGCACTTCGAGTGCTTCGCCGAACTCGTTCCCGAGCCGACCAACCGCTACGACCCCAACGCGGTACGGGTAGACATAGATGGTGCCTGCGTCGGCTATCTCTCGCGTGCGGATGCGGTCGAACTCGGACCAGCGATCAGCGAAGCCCTTGCGGAGCACGGCTCGGGCCTGGTTCGCGCAGTAATCGCCGGCCGCGCTGCTGGTGAGACCGACAACCTTGGTGTCTTTCTGCACCTAAGACTCGGCCGGGAGATCGTCCCAGACCACCCCGGCTAGGTATGGCCCGACGAATTCCCGAGCAGGCGATGGACTGGTCGCGCTTCGAGGACCACCGCCGCGTCCGAGTCGCCGGCAATCAGTACCACCAGCCTGCCTTGCTGACCGCGAGTGAGCACCTGATCCAGCGACATGACGACCGCTGTGAAACGGAGGCGACGCTTGTGCGCGAGCCGGATAACGCCCACGATCCCCTTGCCGTCCAGGTGATGGTGCGGGGGAAGCGCGTCGGTTATCTCCAACGAGGATCAGCCAAGCGCTACAACAAGCGGGTGAAGGCACTCGAAGACGAAGGGAAACGACCGGCGTACCCGCTGCTGATCCGAATGCAATCGCCAGGGATGTTTCAGGCTCACCTCCAGATCCCGTACAGCAGCGAGCTGCTTAAGGGCTTCAAGAACACGAAGCGACCTTCGCCCACCCGTGGCGCTTAACCGCCTGACTGGCGCACCAACTGGCGCACCGATCATCGCGGCGGTCCCAATCTGGCTTGCCAAAGCCGCTTCTAGAGAATGTAAACCGTCGTATAGACGACGATCCACATCACGTCTACGAAGTGCCAGTAGATCCCCGGCACCTCGACGCCGAGGTGGTCCTTTGCCGCCGGGCCGAAGTGGCCGCGGAAGGCGCGGATGGTGGCGAAGCTGAGCAGGGCCAGGCCGACGAAGACGTGGGCGCCGTGCAGGCCGGTGAGGCCGTAGAAGATCGAGCCGAAGCCGAAGTCGCGGGCGCTGAAGCCGATGTGGACGTACTCGTTCATCTGGATGAAGAGGAACGTGGCGCCGAGCAGCCAGGTCAGCACGAGGCCGAGTTTCAGACCCGCGTGGTTGCCCTTGCGGATCGACTCGAGCGCGTAGTGGATCGTGAAGCTCGAGGAGACGAGGATCGCCGTGTTGATCCCCGCGACGGCCTTCGGCAGCTCGAACGCCTCGGGCGGCCAGGTCGGCGGGTCGACGACCACCCGCAGGAAGAAGTAGGCGGCGAAGAAGGCGCCGAAGAGCATGATCTCGGAGACAATGAAGAGCAGGATCCCGAGCGTCTGGCGGTCGATCCGCGAGCTCTCGTTGGCCTCGGGCGGGCCGTGGTGGTCCCCGTGCCCGTGGTGGTCGAGTGCGACGGTTGCGCTCTCCATCAAGCCTCCCCTCCCTCGGCGACGGCGGCGGCAACGGCGGCGGCCGGGCGGCCCACCTCCAGGTGCTCGACCTGCTTGTCGGTGATCTCGCGGGTGCGTCCGACCAGGTCCTCGTCGAGCCAACGCGAGCTCTCGCCCGCGAAGGTCGAGATCAGCACCTCGTCGACCTGGTAGTGCTCGATCGCGTTGCGGATAGCCTCGAAGGGATCGGGGCTCATCGGCTGGCCCGTCGCGTCGATGTCGGCGCGGTAGAGCTCGGCGAGGGTCGAGGCGAGGTCGCGAACGACCTCGGCCTCCGAGACGCCCTCCGACCGCGGGCAGACGATCGTGTAGCGGTGGGGGTGCCCGGCGGCGCGCTCCTTCAGCCGGCTGACCAGATCGGGGGCCGCCACGGTCTTGGTGGCGACGACGAGGGTGTGGCTCTTCTCCCAGCTGATCGAGTCGTCGACGATCCGCACCGGGATGTGGGTGACGGCCACGTCGGGCTCGAAGCGGCTCTTCGCCCACTCGACGAGGTCCTTGCGCGTGAAGCCGAAGCGGGTCTCGTTGCGGCAGGAGAGCAGCACCTCGCCCGGTTCGTGGGCACGCACCGCGTCGTCGAGGGCCAGCGCCGGATCGCGATCCATCACCTCGCCGACAGACTCGACCCCGTACTCGGCCAGCACCGACATCGTCACCTCGACCCGGGCCCGAGCCGCGTCGCGCAGCTCCCCGGAGTCGATCAGCTGCCCGACCGCGGGCTGGTTCTGCGGCGCCGCGACGGCGACGAAGGGCGCCTTCTCGGCCCGCTCGGCAACGGCTTTGAGCAGCTTGCGCCCGCCCGCGACCTCGTTGAGGAAGACCAGCAGCGGCCGGTTGTCGCCTGCCTCGTTCATGGCGCCACCCGGGGCGCTTTCTTGTCGCATACCGACAGAAAGGCGCCCCGCATCAGGTCGACCCCACCGTCGCCGGCTCGGGTTTCGGCGCCTCGGCGCCGTCGCCGGCCATGATCGCGTGTTTCGCGCCGGGAACCCCGAACTCGTAGGGGCCGCCGACCACGCGCGGAATCTCGTCGAAGTTGAAGATCGGCGGCGGCGAGGAGACCTGCCACTCGATCGTGTTGGCGCGCCACGGGTTGGCGCTCGCGCGCGGGCCGTACTTCCAGCTGACGACCATGTTGTAGAGGAAGACCAGCTGGGCGGCGCCGAGCATGAAGGCGAAGATGCTGATCAGCAGGTTCCAGTCGCCGAAGTAGGCCGAGTAGTCGGCGACGCGCCGCGGCATCCCGTCCATGCCGACCCAGTGCATCGGGATGAAGGTCCCCCAGGTGCCGAGCAGCGTCCCCCAGAAGTGCACGCGCCCGAGTTTCTCGTCGTACATCCGCCCCGTCATCTTCGGGAACCAGTGGTAGATGCCCGCGAAGATCGTGAACACCGAGCCGCCGAAGAGGACGAAGTGGATGTGGGCGACGATGAAGTAGGTGTCGGAGACGTGGATGTCGATCGGCACCATGCCGAGCATCACGCCGCTGATCCCGCCGATCGTGAAGGTGACGATGAAGGCGAGCGCGAACAGCATCGCGGTCGAATAAGTGTGGATCTTGCCGAAGAAGAGGGTTCCCAGCCAGGAGAAGATCTTGATCCCGGTCGGCACCGCGATCAGCAGGGTCGTGATCATCATCGGCACCCGCAGCCACGAGAACATGCCTGCGACGAACATGTGGTGCGCCCAGACCGAGTAGCTGAGCACGACGATCCCGATCAGTGCCAGGGCCATCAGTCGATAGCCGAAGATGGGTTTGCGGGCGTGGGTCGAGATGACCTCGGAGATGATCCCGAAGCCCGGCAGCATCATGATGTAGACGGCCGGGTGCGAGTAGAACCAGAAGATGTGCTGGTAGCTGATCACGTCGCCGCCGCCGGCGAACTCGAAGAACTGGGTGCCGACCGCGCGGTCGAGCAGGACCATGAACTGGGCGCCGGCGATGAACGGGGTCGCCGCGACGACCAGCAACGAGGTCGAGAGGTTCGCCCAGACGAGCAGCGGCATCCGCCAGAAGGTCATTCCGGGCGCACGCATAGTGATGATCGTCACTAAGAAGTTCAGAGCCGTCGCTATCGAGGACGCCCCGGCAAACTGGACCCCGACGTTGAAGAACGACTGTCCGAGGGGAGCGCCGGTCGAGAGCGGCGCGTAGCCGGTCCAGCCGGTGTCGAAAGCGCCGCCCGGGGCGAGGAAGCTGCCGATGAACATCAGCCCGGCCAGCGGCAGCATCCAGAAGCTGAGCGCGTTGAGCCGGGGGAAGGCCATGTCCGGAGCGCCGATCATCAGCGGCAGGACGTAGTTCGCGATCCCGGCGAAGACGGGGATCACGAAGACGAAGATCATCAGCACCGCGTGGGTGGAGAAGAGGCCGTTGTAGGTCGAGGGGTCGACGATCTGGGCGCCGGGCTGGGCGAGCTCGGCCCGGATCAGCATCGCCATCAGGCCGCCCAGGAAGAAGAAGAAGAAGGTCGTGACGATGTACTGGATGCCGATCACCTTGTGATCGGTGTTGAAGCGGAAGTAGTCGCGCCAGCTCTTCGCGCCGTGCTGGGAGTGGTCCTCGGGGATCGTCGGCATGCCGGCAGCCCACCGCAGCCAGTAGTCGAAGCAGCCGAAGCCGGCGAGGAAGCCGAGCGGCGCCGTGATCAGCGGCACGACGATGTGCGGGTAGCCGGTCTGCTCGGTCTGCCAGACCGGCAGGCCGGAGATCTCGCGCAGGATCACGACGAGGCCGACGCCGAAAGCGCCAGCCAGCACCGTGCCGAGCGCCGCGCGGGTCCATCCAGGTCGCTTGATCGCAGCCGTCATCCGCTCTCCTTCAGATTACGCACCGCCCGCGCCCAACGGCAGCGGGTCGGCCTCCGTGTCCTGGACCACCTGCTCCATCAGCGGTGCAGGCACTTTCTGTTTCAAGCCGGCCACCCACTCGCGGAACTCGGCGGCGGGCTCGACGACGACTTTGGCCCGCATCGTGGCGTGCCCGAAGCCGCAGAGCTCGGTGCAGATCAGCTGGTAGGTGCCCGGCTTGTTGGGCGTGACGATCGCCGTCGTCACGATCCCCGGCACGTTGTCCTTCTTGATCCGCCACTCCGGCACCCAGAAGGAGTGGATCACGTCGAGGGCGTGCATCTTGAAGTGGACCTGGCGGTCGAGCGGCACGTGCAGCTCGCCCTCCGACCAGGCGTTGTCCTTGCCCGGATAGCCGAAGCTCCAGGCGAACTGCTGCGAGAAGACCTGGACCTTGAGCGGGTTCTCGGCCTCCTCCTCGATGTCGTTGAGCACCGCCCAGCTGTAGCCGCCGCCGAAGAGGACGATGATCGTCGGGATCAGCGTCCAGGCGATCTCGAGACGCGTGTTGCCGTGGATCGGCTCGCCGTCGGATTCGTCGCCCGGCTTGGCTTTGAACTTCCACAGGGCGTAGAAGAGCATCACCATCACGAGCGAGAAGACGAAGGCCGAGAGGACGATCATCACGTCGGTCAGCGTGTCGATCGGGGCGGCCGCGGTGGAGGCGCCCTGGCCGTTCCAGCGGATCGGCACCATCACGACCGAGATGAGGGCCGTCAGGGCCAGCGTGACGGCAAACATCTTCGCGATCGGGAGGCGGCGGGTCATCGGCGGGGGCGCATTCTATGCAAGCGGCAGACGGTCAAGCTCGCCACGCGAAGCGGCGAGGACGCCGCGGGCCACACCCTCCCAGCTCCAGAGCCGGCCGGTGGTCTCGACGAGGGCCTCGCGGGCGGCGGCTCGCTCCGTCTCGGGCAGTGCCAGCCAGGCGTTGAGGCGCTCGGCGATCGCTTCCACGGCTCCTTCTTCCACTGCAAATGACGTTAGCTCAGCGATCCGCTCGGGCAGCGCGGCAGCCAGCTGGTGTGAGACCTCCCGCATCCCCGAGTGCCCGGCCGAGACCGGCAGTACCCCACAGGCGGCCGCCTCCGCGGCGACCATCCCGAACGCCTCCGGGAACGTGCTCGGCATGACCAGCGCCTCCGCCCCCGGCAGCAGGTCGGCCACCTCGTCGTGCTCCAATCGCCCGACGAGCTCGACCGACCCGGCCACGCCCTGCGCCGCCTCGGCGTAGCCCCCGGGCGGGTCCGCCAGAAACGCCGAGAGGATCGGCAGCGGCCTCTTCTCCCCGCCCTCCAGCCCCCAACCAAGCCGCGCGACCTCCCGGGCCTCGTCCAGATCACCGCTGTCGAGCGCAGCCAGCAGGCGCCGCAGGCCGTCCTCGTACTCGCCGTAGCCGGCGATCTGCAGCTTCGCCTCGGGGTGCTCTGCCCTGACGAGCGGCCACGCGGCCAGCAGCAGGTCCACGCCCTTGGAGACGATCAGCTTCCCGACGAAGACGACCAGCGCTTCCGACCGCGGGTCCTGTCGCGGCGGCCCTCCCCCATGTGCTCGGACGCCGCCGGCGCCCTCCGCTATGGGGGACCCCCGCCCCCGCGCCACCCGCGGACGAAAGGTCTGCGTGTCGACGCCGGGGGGGCCCAGTCTGGTCTTCTCTCGCAGGCCAGGGACCCCGGGCAGTGCGGCCCAAAGCGACTCAGCCGTATGCCTGGACCCGACAAGGACGCAGTTCGCCGCCCGCATCCCCTCTTCCGCGAAAGGCAGGAAGCGAGGATGCGGCTTGACCGTGTACTCCAGCGCGGAGCCATGGATCTTCGCCGCGAAGGACTCGATGCCGGCGCGGGCGAGAATGCAGGGGCCCATGACCAGATGGCCGCCGAGGGCGGCGTCGGGAGCTCCGGCGGACTCGACGACCGCTCGCACCGCGGCCACATTGGCCGCGATATAGCGATCGAGCTCCGCGTCGGTCATCTCGGGGTATGCCTTGACCTCGAACCCCTCGTATGGGTCCTTCACATAGACCGGCAGCAAGCCATGGATGTCGGGGTTGTGGATCTGGACGCCGTCGAGCCTCACCTCGCGGTCCTGGCAGAGCAGGTGGACCTCGTGGCCCAGGCCGGCCAGTGCTTTCGCCAGGTTCGCCGTGTAGATGTTGCTGCCGGTGCCGCGCAGCATGTAGCCGTGGAAGAGGAGGACGCGCATCGGTTCCGCGCAAGCTATTAGTCTTCGCCGCCGATGAACTCGAAGCAGCTCTACCGGATGCGGGCGCCGGCCTCGGGACGTGAGGCCCTGGCCCACGCCGAGCCCGGTGCCGTCTACGTCGACCGCGAGACCGGCGAGGAGATGCAGCCGGTGGCGAAGGTGCTGCCGCTCGCTCCCTCCGCCTCAGCGCTCCCCCGCACGCCGGACAACCTCCGTGCCTGCCGCCGCTGCGACCAGCTGATCGGGCTGGACGTCAGCGACTGCCCCCACTGCGGTCTGCGCCAAGAAGCGCTTTAGAGCGCTACTTGAACTTCCCTCTCGCACGGGGCTCTAGCCCGTCGCGGCTGGGGAACAGGTGCCTGGTGACGACGTGGGCCACCCCGACGATCTGTATGACCATCGCGGCGAGCCATCCTTGGATGACGCCCGCCGGTATCTCCCAGCTCTCTCCAGCCCATGCATAAGCGACGAATACCGCATCGCTGATCAGGAACTGACCGGCGAGAACGACCAGGATCCACGTCGCGTAGCGTTCCCTCAGAGCGTGTTCCTGCTCGGCGAACGACTGCTTCAGCTCCAGTTCGAGCGCCCTCTCGCGCTCCGGCAGGTGGCGGAGCTTCTCCGGAAGCCGAGCCTCGCGCGCAGCGTCCGCCTGAACTATCTCTATGGCCGCCTCTTCGGCAGCCACTTTGACGCTCGCCGTCGCGGAGTGAACGCCTCCATCCGAGGCTTGCTCATCGGACATGGCGTCGATCAGGCCGACATCAAGCCCAGGTTCTTGAGCCTGAACTGCATCGCTTCGCGGGATACCTTGAACCGAATAGCCATCTCCAGATCCGACATCTCGAGCGCATGGAGGGCACGAACCTCGCTCTTGGGCATCAGCAGCGAGGCCGCGAACTCGTTTGCATAGATCTCGTCGGGATCCTCCCCGGCGGCCGACAGGGAATTCCTCAGGTCGACAGTCGCGTATTCATCCGTTTCCTCGGCGCGGCGGACGAAATGGCCTAACTCGTGGGCGCAGGTAAAGCGCCTGCGATTGTCACTGTCTTTTTCGTTGAGCAGGATCGTCGGGTCTTTTCCTGGCCGCTTGACGAGCGCCCCCAGGGTGTTTTCGTCCAACTCGGCTTCGAGGACCCGAAGCCCGGCCGTGCGCGCGATCGCGACCGGATCGACGGGAATCGACACCCCCCCAGTCGCATTGAGGAGTTTTGCCGCGTCTTTCTCGGCTTCGATCTTCGCTTGGCTTTTCATGCTCTCGCTTAATCTATAGCGCAGCGAGCGGTCGATATGGGGTGTCGGAGACAGCCACGAGTCGGAGCTTGGCGGTCCTCGACGCACGCGTGGCGCGCGGAATCTCAATTCTTCGTCGCAGCTATGCGACTTCTGGCGCTACGGCGCTTTGACCAGCGTCGCCGTGTAGAGCAGGCGGGCGTTCGAGTAGTAGCAGCCGTAGGTCTTGGTTTTGCCCACGCCCTGATGGGGGCGGCCGTTCTGGATGTCTTCCTTGGAGGAGCACTGCTCGGGCAGGCGGCTGCCGCGCCAGGTGTTGTCTTCGGAGACGTTGAAGGCGAACATCGGCGCCCAGGTCGGAATCGTCAGGGCGACGACGTGGCCCTGCAGCACCGTCAGCGGATGATCGAGAGCGAAGACGACGGTGCTGCCGAAGTAGCGGTTGAGCGTCTGCAGCGGGCTCTGGCGGACCAGCGTGTATTTGGGGGGTTTCGAGTCCTCGATCGGGCGCAGCACGCCGATCCGAGCCTGCGACGGCCTGCCGAGGAAGTCGTTGAAGAAGCCGACCTCGTCGGTCGTTTTCTCCGTGTCCTGGCGCGAGGGACGGGAGAGGGTGATCGACCAGGCGACGATCTTGCCGTCGAAGGGCGCCTCGTAGGGGCGCGGCACGCCGCCGGCGATCGCCTGGAAGCCGGTCACGTGGCCCTCGACCCGGCAGGGCACGACCTCGACGTTGTTGACGATCTTGCCTGGGCACGACGGCGGCGGCGTCGCGTCGGTCTTCCCGAGCACGAGGACCCGGGCGGGAGCCGAGTCGGCGGAACCGGGCCAGGCAGCGGCGACCAGAGCCGCCAGGAAGCAGGCAAGCCCGACCGCCGCCGCGAGGCGGCTCGTGCGCGATCTGTTTTCTGCTGCTATCCGCATGGTTCTCGACTTGCAACCCGGCGCGTGGGCGGCGGTTGCGGCGACGATTGTGCCGCTAACGGGCCGCTCGGGGAAGCGTTCTCCCCGGACTGCACGATCCCTCCCCCGCTAGGGTTGCATGCTGAAATGGACGCTCGGCCCCGCGAAGAGGACTTCGTCCCTGCCGGTCTCGCCTCGCTCGGAATCGATGCCGACGAGACCGACCTGGCTGTGCTGGGCGCGATCCATCAGGTCTTCTGGCCGCCGATCCTCCAGCTGCTCGCCTTCGACACCGGCGAGCTCGAGCCGGAGCTCGACCCCGACCTGTCCAGGGCACCGTGAGCGAGGCGCTCGACCTCCCGCTTCGCGAGCAGGCCGCCGCGATCGCCTCCGGCGGCGTCGACCCCGCCGAGCTGCTCGACGCCGCGCTCGCCCGCATCGAGACCCGCAACCCGGCGATCAACGCCGTCGTCGAGACCTTCCCGGAGCGCTCGCGCGAGATGCTCGCCGCGGCGCCCGACGGGCCGCTCCGCGGAGTCCCGGTCGTGATCAAGGACGAGTGGCCGCTGCCCTGGCGGGCGCAGCGCTTCGGTGCCGTGGCGGTGCCGGGCGCGAGCCTCGCCCCGGGGGAGTCCGGCCCCTTCCGTGCCCTCCGCGACGCCGGCGCGGTGATCGTCGGGGTCGGCAACATGCACGAGCTCGGCGCCGGCAGCACCGGCAACCTCTCCGTCTACGGCGCGGCCCGCAACCCCTGGGACACCGAGCGCTGCCCCGGGGGCTCGTCGAGCGGCCCGGCCGCCGCCGTTGCCGCCCGCCTGGTCGCCGGCGCGGTGGGCGCCGACGGGCTCGGCTCGGTCCGCTTCCCGGCCGCCTACTGCGGCCTGACCGGGCTCAAGCCGACCTTCGCCAGGTCCGCCATGGACGGCCACCACATGGCGCCGGTGACCCGGACGATCGTCTCGGGCCCGCTCTGCGCCGACGCCGCCGACTGCCGACTGCTCGCCGCGACCCTGTTCGGTGAGGAGCTCTCCGCCGGCGAGGCGACCGGCCTGCGGATCGGCGTCGTCCGCCACGCGGTCTCCGAGGACGTCACCGCCGAGGTCGGCGACGCCTGCGACGCCGCGGTCGAGGCGCTGCGTGCCGAGACCGCGGGCGAGGTCCGCGAGGTGGCCCTGCCGGACCTCGACGCCGCGACCCTCGCAGCCGTCCTCCTGATCAGCGAGGAGGGCCTGCACGACGTGGGACCGGAGCAGCTGAACGGCCTCCACCCGGAGCTCAGCCCGCTGGGCCGCGGCACGCTCAAGTATCGGATGCTCCTGCCCGCCGCCGCGACCGTCCAGGCCCGCCGCGTCCGCTCGATGATGCGCCGCCGCCTCGCCGGGCTCTTCGAGGGCGCGGACGTGATCGCCTGGCCGACCGTCCCCGCGCCGGCCCCGCCGCTCGATTCGCCTGTCGTCGAGCTGCCCTCCGGCCACCTCAGCGCCGACCAGGCGAACGTGCGCGGCGCCGCCCTCGCCAACCTGACCGGCATCCCCTCGATCAGCGTCCCCGTCGGCCTCGGCGCCGAGCGCCTGCCGATCGCCCTGCAGCTGCAGGCGGCCTGGGGTCGTGACGAGCTGCTGCTCGACGCCGCCGAGGCCCTGGAGCGGGCCAACGAGCGCCGCTGGGTCGAGGCGAAGCCGCCGCTCGCCGAGGCCGAGCCGACGGGGGCATAGCGATGCCGGCGATAGTCGTCGAGGGCCTCGAGCGCGCCTTCGGCGAGCTGCGCGCAGTCCGGGGCGTCGACCTCGCGGTCGAGGAGGGCGAGATCTACGGCTTCCTCGGCCCCAACGGGGCGGGCAAGACGACGACCGTGCGGATGCTGACCACCCTGCTGCTGCCCACGGGGGGCCGCGCCAGCGTCGCCGGCCACGACGTGGTTCGCGAAGCGCGCGACGTGCGGGCGACGATCGGGGTCGCGCTGCAGGAGGCGGCGCTCGACCCCCTGATGACCGGCCGCGAGCTGATCCGCCTGCAGGCGACGCTGCAGGGCATACCGCGCACCGAGGGCAGGCGCCGCGCCGACGACCTGCTCGAACGGGTCGACCTGACCGCCGCGGCCGATCGCCGCGTCGGGACCTACTCCGGCGGCATGCAGCGCCGCCTCGACCTCGCCGCGGCGCTCGTCCACGAGCCGAAGGTCCTCTTCCTCGACGAGCCGACGACCGGCCTCGACCCGGTCAGCCGCCGCACGATCTGGGACGAGGTCCGAACGCTGAACGACGACGGCACGACCGTCTTCCTCACCACCCAGTACCTCGAGGAGGCGGACCGGCTCGCCGACAACGTCGGGATCATCGACAACGGCCGGATCGTCGCCGGGGGGACGCCCGAGTCGCTGAAAGCGGAAATCGGCAACCCGCACATCCGCCTGCAGCTGGAGGAGGGATCGGTCGCCGAGGCGGAGCGGGTGTGCGCGGGCATCGGCCCGCTGCTGCCGCCGGTCGACGGCCGCACGGTCCTGGTCGAGGTGGAGAACGGGGCGGCCGACATCCCCCGCGTCGTGCGCGCGCTCGACGACGCCGGCATCGGGGTCGGCTCGCTGGAGCTGGTCCATCCCACCCTCGACGACGTCTTCGTCGCCAAGACCGGCTACCACCTCCAGCACGACGGCGAGGGCAGCGACGAGCAGGAGGCCGTCGAGGCTTGAGCGCGCTGCGGACCAACCTGCGGGTCGTCGCCGCGCTGGGGATGCGCTCGGTCCGCCAGACCTTCCGCCGGCCGCAGCTGATGGCCCCGATCATCGTCTTCCCCACCCTGCTGCTGGCGATCCAGACCGGCGGCGCGGGCAGCGCCGTCGACCTGCCCGGCTTCCCGCCCGTCGACAGCTTCCTCCAGTTCATGCTGGCCGGAGCGATGATGCAGTCGCTGATGCTGGCCGGCAACAGCGGCGGCATCGCGCTCGCCGTCGACATCGAGATGGGCTTCACCGACCGCCTCTTCGCGGCGCCGATCTCGCGCTTCACGATCGTCCTCGGCAGACTGGCCGGCACGGCGGCGCTCGGCCTGTTCGCCGCGCTCTGGTTCCTCGCGATCGGGCTCGTCTTCGGGGCCGAGATCGCGGGCGGGGTCCCGGCGGCGCTCGTCGCGATCGTCCTGACCATGCTCGCGTCGATGTCGATCGGGGGGATCGGCTCCGCGGTCGCGCTGCGCACCGGCCAGGCGAGCATCGTCCAGGGCCTCTTCCCGCTGGTCTTCGTGATCCTCTTCCTCTCGACCGCCTTCTTCCCGGAGGGGCTGATGGTCGAGCCGGCCCGCACGATCGCCGAATACAACCCGCTCAGCCTCGTCGTCGAGGGGATCCGGGAACCGATCGTGACCGGGCTCGCGCTGGACGACGTGCTCTGGGCGGTGCTCGCGATCGCCGGCATCTCGGCCTTCTCGCTCCTGCTCAGCGTCCGCGCCCTGCGGCACCGGCTGGCGACGGGGGGCTGAGGTGAGGCGCCGGGACCTCGACACGATCCTCGTGCTCGTCGACCGCTCCAAGAACGAGCTGCTGCGCGTGCCCGGCGCCGCGATCCCCGGCGTGCTGGCGCCGACGATCTTCTTCCTCGGCCTCAACGGCGTCTTCGGCAACCTCACCCAGCTGACCGGCTTCGAGACCGACAGCTACGCGAGCTTCCTCGTGCCGGTCAGCGTCCTCCAGGGCGCCGGCTTCACCGGCGCGGCCACCGGCGTCAACCTCGCCCGCGACATCGAGCAGGGCTGGCTCGACCGCCTGCTGGTCTCCCCCGCCCCGCGCTGGGTGCTGCTGACCGGCATCGTCGTGGCGGCCGCCCTGCGTGCCTTCATCCCGGCGACCTTCGTGCTCGCCGTCGCCTTCGGCATCGGCGCCCACTGGCCGGGGCTCGACGGGCTGCTGCTCACCTACGCGATGGTCGCCACCACCGCCGCGGTCGCCGCCTGCTACGCCTCGGCCCTCGCGCTCCGCTACAAGAGCCAGTCGGCGGCGCCGCTGATGCAGGCGGGGATGCTCGCGCTGATCCTGATGACGACCGCCTACGCGCCGCTCGAGCTGCTCGAAGGGTGGCTGCAGGACATCGCCCGCGCGAACCCGATGACCCCGGTCGTCGACGCGGTCCGCCAGGGCTTCGTCGGCACGGTCACCTGGGCGGAGACCTGGCCGGGCCTGGTCGCCCTGCTCGGCATGCTCGTAGTCATGGCGGCGCTCTCCCTGCGCGGCATGCGCCGCACCGCGATGTGACCCAATCCGCCGACGGGCCGAAAACCGGTCGCCTGGCGACGGAAATCGGCCCATCGGCCGCTGGGGTGGCGGAGCGCGTCCTGCGCGGCAATTGGGTGGAGGGGGAGCGGGACGGGGTGCCGTTCGCCTACACCCGTCCCAGCCCCGGTCGCTATCCGTGGCAGTGGTACTGGGACTCCTGCTTCGCCGCGATCGCCTGGCGCCGCTTCGACCGGTCGCGTGCACGTGCGGAGATGGATACCCTGCTCGCCGCCCAGCGCGAGGACGGCTTCGTCGGCCACACGATCTTCTGGGACCGGCCCGTCTCGCTGACCCGCCTCCCCTTCTACAACGTCCTCTCGCGGCGCTCGCCGCAGACCGAGACGATCCAGCCGCCGCTGCTCGCCTGGGCCTGGCGGATCGCCGTCGGCGACCCCGCCGCCGAGCCCCGGGTAGCGGCCCAGGCGGACTGGCTCGCCGCCCACCGGGACCTCGACGGCGATGGGCTGCTCTGGATCGTCCAGCCCGACGAGTCGGGCCTCGACGCCTCGCCCAAGTTCGACCCCGTCTGGGGCCGGCGGGCCAACGGCCGGATCGGCTTCCCCGGCCTGGTGCGTCGCAACCGGCGGCTCGGCTTCGACGCGCGGCGCGTGCGGGACGGCGGCGGGCCGGTGCTGTGCGAGGTCGTCGTCAACACGCTGTGGTCGCTCTCGCTGCAGGCGCTGGGCCGGCCGTCGGCGACGCCGGCCCTGGTCGAGCGGCTCTGGGACGAGCGGCACGGCCTCTTCCTCGACGAGGCGCAGCCGGGCGGCGCTCGTCCCGCGATCCGAACTTGCGCCGCGCTCGCCCCACTCGCCCTGCCCGACCTGCCCGAGCAGATCGGCCGGCGCCTGGTCGAGGAGCACCTGCTCCGCGAGGACGAGTTCCTGACGCCCGTCGCGCCGCCGTCGGTCGCGGTCTGCGAGCCGAGCTACGAGCCCGGCGGCGGCCGCGGCCCGATCCGCCGCTACTGGCGCGGCCCGACCTGGGTCAACACGGCATGGCTGGTCTGGCTGGGCATGCGCCGACTCGGCTACGAGCAGGAGGCGAACCGCCTCGCCGCCAGCCTGATCGGCGCCGTCGAGCGCGAGGGACTGTGGGAGTACTACGACCCGCAGACCGGCAAGGGCCTGGGCGCGAAGGACTTTGCCTGGTCGGCGCTGGTCGCCGAGTTGGCCGACCCGGACCCGCTGGCAGCGACGGGTTATTTGTAGCGGTAGGTGATTCGACCTCTGTCGAGGTCGTAAGGCGAGAGCTCGATCTTCACCCGATCGCCGGGCAGGATGCGGATGTAGTGGCGGCGCATCTTGCCGGAGATGTGACCGAGCACCTCGTGGTCGTTGTCCAGTTTGACCCGGAACATCGTGTTCGGGAGGGCTTCGGTGATCTCGCCCTCCATCTCGATCTTCTCCTCTTTGCCCATGCGGCTGGGAGCGTATCTGACGGGTCGGAGAGCGGCCGTCAGCCGCGTGCCTGGCGAGTCCGCTCGATCGCCTCCTCACGCGTGCTGACCTCGCCCGCGTACTGGGCCGCCTCGAGCTCGGCGAGGAGCTCGCCGAGCTCCGGCCCCAGCTCGATCCCAAGCGCGGCGGCGAGCTCGTCCCCCCGCACGAGCGGCGGCGGCGGACCGTCGCGGCGCCAGTCGAGCGCCGCCGCGAGCATCTCGCGGGCGAGGTCGAGATGGGCCTCGATCGCCTCCTCGGTCGCGAACGGGCCACTGCCCCTGGCCGAGAGCCGGTCGGCGACGGTGAGCAGGGTGACGTCGGCTGCGACCGGTTCCGTCGCCCGCAGGTACTCGTGCACGCGGCGGGGCGGCAGGGGCGCCTCGTGGACCATGAAGCCGAGCCGCAGGTGGTGGAGGGTCAGTCCCTGCAGGTGCCGGGTCAGGCGCTGCCCGGCGCGGAGCCGCCCGCACAGCGCGCCGACCATCTCCGCGCCGACGCTGTCGTGCCCGACGAAGGTGACGAAGCCTTCCCGCTCTCCCCGCGTCGCCGGCTTGCCGACGTCGTGCAGGAGGGCGCCGAAGCGCAGCGCCGTGCCGCGGCTCATCTCGTCGGCGAGCGGCTCGGCGAGGAGCGCGCGGGCGTCCGCTGCGCGTGCGCCGGCGAAGCGCTCGAGGTCCGACTCGACCGCGAGCGTCCGCTCCAGCACGGCGAGCGTGTGCCCGTGCACGTCGAGGTGATGGTTGGGGCCCTGCTCGACGCCTCGCAGCGCCTCCAACTCGGGGAGGACCGCGGCGGTCACCCCCAGCCGGTCGAGCACCTCCAGCCCTCGCAGCGGATCGCGGCCGCCGACCAGGCGCCGCAGCTCTGCGAGCTGGCGCTCGCCGGCCGGCTCGGCGGCCCGCGCCGCTTCGCGTCGCGCCAGGCTCGCGGTGTCGGCGTCGACCTCCAAGCCGAGGTCGGCGGCGAGCCGGGCGGCGCGGAGGAGCCGCAGCGGATCGGCGGCGAAGCTGCCCTCCCCCACCACGCGCAGGACCCCTCGGTCCAGATCCGCGAGACCGCCGTGGGGGTCGATCGGCTCGCCGCCGGCGAGCGGCACCGCGACGGCCCCGAGCGTGAAGTCCCGCGCCGCCAGGTCCGCCTCGATCGTCTCGCCGCGCAGCGCGGTGGCATCGACCTGCCAGGAGCGATCGGCCGCCACGGCCCGCCAGGTCGCGAACTCGGCCGACAGCTCGAAGGAGTATCCGTCGCCCGCACGCGCAATCGCCTTGGCGACCGTCGCGGGGTCGCCGGCCACCGCCAGGTCGAGGTCGGTCACCTCCCTGCCCATGGCCGCGTCGCGCACGGCCCCGCCTGCGATCCACGCCCCCTCGCCCCCGCCCAGCGCCCGCCGCGCCAGCTCGACCGGGGGCGCCGTCGCCAGGACCTCGGAGAGGGTCACCCCTCCACCCGGGGCACCCGCGCCGAGATGCCGCAGGTGATCTCGTAGTTGATCGTCCCCAGCCGCGCCGCCAGCTCCTCGGCACGGATCTCCTCCTCTCCCTGCGAGCCGATCAGGATCGCCTCGTCGCCGGGCTCGACGTCCGTCTCGGGGCCGAGGTCGACGGTGACGTTGTCCATCGAGACGGTCCCGACCAGGGGGCGGCGGCGGCCGCGGATAAGAACCTCGGCGTTGTTGGAGAGCCCTCGCCGCACGCCGTCGCCGTAGCCGAGCGGGAGAACGCCGACCCAGGTCGGGGCCTCCGCCCGCCAGGTGCGGCCGTAGCCGGCGCTGTCGCCGGTCTCGAAGCGCTTCACGTCGGCGACGTAGGAGCGCAGAGAGAGGGCCGGGGAGAGTCCGCGCTCGGTCGGATCGGCCTGGAACGGGTCGAGGCCGTAGACGGCGACGCCGCAGCGGGCCATGTCGAAGTGCGAGCGCCGGTCGCGGAAGACCGCGGCGCTGTTGGCCGCGTGGGCGACGATGGCTGGGAACTCGGCCTTCGCCTCACGCGCGACCGCTTCGAAGCGGTCGAGCTGCTCGTCGAAGAAGGCCGAGTCGAGCTCGTCGGCGGTCGCGAAGTGGGTCCACACACCGGCTGGCTCGACATGGGGCGCCTCCTCGCAGGCCCTCAGAAGCTCGATGACCTTGGCAGCGTCGCGGTTCCCCAGGCGCCCCATGCCGCTGTCGTACTTGACGTGGACCCGTGCGGTGCCACCCTGGGCACGAGTCCGTTCGACGACCTGACGCAGGAACTCCTCGTGCCACACGGCGATCTCCGAGCCGGCGGCAAGGGCAGCGTCGAGATCCTCGACCGTCAGCGCCCCCATCGTCAGCAGCGGCACGTGCGGGAAGCGCCGGCCGATCTGCGCCGCCTCGATCCCCGTCGCCACCGCGAGGCGCGTCGCGCCGCCGGTCAGCGCGGCCGCCGCGCACGCGTCGGCGCCGTGTCCGTAGCCATCGGCCTTGACGACCGCGCAGAGCTCGGCGCCCTCACCCAGCTCCGATGCGAGCCGCGCGCAGTTGCGCTGAACCGCGCCGGTGTCGATCCGGGCGACCGCCCGCACCATGGCTATCCGACGAGCGCCGCGAGCGCGTCGGCCCGCGTGACCATGCCCACGAGGCGGCCCTCGCCGTCGACCACCGGCAGGTGGTTGTGATGGTTCTCGGCGATCGTCCTCGCGACGGTCTCGGCGCTGGCGTAGTCGTTCACGACAACCGGATCGGCGGTCATCAGCTCGGACACCTTCGTCGCGAAGGCCTTGTCGAGCCGGTCCTCGAAGCCCTTCATCGAGCCGACGAAGACGATGCCGCCCATGATGTTGAGGTAGTGCGGCAGGTGCAGGTCCGCCTCCTCTTCGCTGAGGACGAGGTCCGCCTCGCTGACTATCCCGATCACGCGCCGTTCGTCGTCGACGACCGGGATCGCGCCCTTGTCGGTCCTGGCGAGCAGCTCGACCGCGTTGCGTGCATCGGCGTCTGGGGAGACGGCGGGCACCCCGGCATCCATGATCTCGGCGGCGGTCTTCATATTCGGGGCGAGGTTATTCGACCCGCCGGATCGTCGCTGCGGACTTTTCCCGTGCCCCAGCACGGTCAAAGTACGCAGCGGCGTCGGGAGAGGGCTGGAGCCCGGCCGGGATCGACTCGATCACGTCGGTGGCGATGACCGACTCCGCGGCGCCGATCCGCGCGGCCGCGTCCCGACCGGCCCGGGCATGGGCGACGACCGCGGCGCAGGCGGCGGCGAACGGCTCCAGCCCGCGGGCCAGCAGGGCGGCGACCATGCCCGAGAGTACGTCGCCGCTGCCGGCGGTGGCGAGGGCCGGCGCCGAGAGGGCGTTGACGGCGACGCGGTCGCCGTCGGTGACGATCGTGTCGTCGCCCTTGAGCACGACGACGGCCCCGGCCTCCTCGGCCGCCCGACGAGCCGAGTCGAGGCGATGGGCCTCGACCTGCTCGGACGGGCGGTCGAGCAGCCGTCCCAGCTCGCCGACGTGCGGCGTCAGGATCGTCGGGGCCTCGCGCGCCGCGACGACGTTCAGGCCGCCGGCAATCGCGTTCAGGCCGTCGGCGTCGACGACGAGGGGTGCGTCGATCCCGCTGAGCACTTCACGCGCCAATGCGACCGAGCCGGGATCGCGGCCGAGACCCGGGCCGAACACACCGGCCGCGGCGCGCTCGAAGGCACGCAGCAGCGCCTTGGCCGACGCAGGGGCGAGGCACCCGTCGCCACCCGGGCAGCCGACCGACATGACCTCGGGCTGCCCCTGCTCGAAGATCGCCTCCAGGTCGGCCGGCACGACGACCGTCGCGTAGCCCGCACCCGCCCGGATCGCCGCCCGGGAGGCCATCCGCACCGCGCCGGTGAGGCCGCGCGAGCCGCCGGCGATCGTCACCTGGCCGGAGCTGAACTTGGTCGAGCGCGGCCCGCGCGGCGGGGCGAGGCCGAGGACGGAGGCATCGATCTCACCGCCGGCCGCAGCCCCGGGCGCGCCATCCGGAATCCCGATCGGCACGACCCGCAGGGCACCGGTGTGCCACTTGCCGGGGGCGATGCGGTGGCCCAGCTTGGCCGCATGGAAGCTGACCGTGACGTCGGCCTCGACGGCGCCACCCGCGACCTCGCCGCTGGAGGCGTCGACTCCCGAGGCGACGTCACAGGCGACGACCGGCGCGCCGCACCCGTTGACCGCCTCGATCGCCGCGGCGGCGGGCTCACGCGGCTCGCCCGAGAACCCGGTGCCGAAGATCGCGTCGACGACGGCGCCCGACCCGGCCAGACGACTCGCCCAGTCGCCACTCGCCTGCTCCGCCCCGAAGCGCTCGAGGTTCGCGGCCGCGTCGCCGCTCAGCTCCCCGGCCGGCCAGAGCAGCAGCGCCTCGACCTCGAACCCGGCCTCCGCGAGATAACGGGCCGCGACCAGCCCGTCGCCGCCGTTGTTGCCCTTCCCGCAGAGAACCCGAACCGGCCCCGCCGGCGCCAGCTCCCCGACCGCCTCGGCCACCGCAAGCCCCGCGGCCTCCATCAGCTCCAGCGAAGGCACCCCCCGCTCCTCGATCGCCCAGGAATCGAGCGCGCGCATCCCGCCGGCGTCGTAGAGGGGTTTGAGCCAGGACTCCATGACGGGGATCAGGTGTCGAAAAGTGAATCGGCGCCGGTCTCGGGATGGGCCTCTCTGATTCTCTCAGCGACGGCAGCCACCTCCTCGGTTGCCTCGTAATAGGTACCCCGTTTCGTCCCTCGCTTGGTGAGGAGCTTGGCCTTGACCATCGCGCCGAGATCGTTCGTGGCCACCTGATGGGAGATCTCGGCCAACTCGTTCAGCTCCACGTTCCGCCGGTGGGACGCGTTGCGAACTCGAAGACCGGTGGCGGCGTCGAAAAGGGTGCTTACCACCCTCTCCGGCAATCCGCGGGCCTCTCGAAGGTCATCGATCGCAACCCACAGCCGCTCGGACTCTCGGACCCGGCGCAGGACGAGCTCGGCCTGCGCGTAATGGGCCTGTAGGCAGAACCGGACCCACGGACCTGCATCGCCATCGGGATGCCAGGCCCCCTTTCCCACCTGCGCCAGGATGTCGTAGTAGGCCTGCGTATTAGCCCCGAGGTACTCCTCGATGCTCATCCACTCGGGCGAGAGGATGCGATCCCGAGCCAAGGCAAGAGTCTGCAGGCAGCGGGCCATCCGTCCATTCCCGTCGCGAAAGGGATGGATCATCACGAGGTTGAGATGCGCCATCGCCCCGCGCACCATCGGAGGCTGCTCCTCGTCGCGCTCCAGCTGAGCGATCAGCTCCGCGATCAAGCCGGGAACCTCGTCGCTCTCCGGAGCCGCGTACACGATCTCGCCGGTTGCGTCGTTTCGGACCCAGATCGGACCGGGCCTCCAGAGGCCGGGACTGGCCTCCAGCGTGTGCTCGGTCATCATGAAGTGAAGGCTGCGGATCAGCGCTGACGAGTATTCGAAATGCGGATCCTGGGCGAGCTGAAGCACGTATGTCATCGCCCGCCTGTATCCGAGCACGGCGAGCCAGTCGCGTTCACTGGCTTCGCTGGGCTCGTTCCCCTCTACTGCCGCCAGGGCATCCTCAACCGACACGTCGAATCCCTCGATGCTGTTCGAACCCCGAATTGCCCGGGCGCTGAGAACGCGCCGCACCGAGCCCAGCCAACGACGCGGCTGGGCCACACGAAATCTCAGTTCCTGCTTCAGCCCCTCGATTCGCTCCAAGGCCGCGAGCTCTTCGGGACCGACTTTCGGGGTTCCATAGATCATGATTGCCTTTGATATAGAGAAAGCGTGCCTTCTGGTTTGTGATGCTATCAAAGTAAATGAGGTAGGAAACATAAAGCGCTTACCGTTAAATGACAGCGGCGACGTGACCTCCGCCTGGCGATGGAGGCGCGGTCCGGAGGGTGGACAGCAGCGGCGTGAAGAGTGGTGTGTGCCGGAGCGCTACTCGAGCCCGACGATCAGCTTCGCGGTGACGCGGTTGCCGTCGGCGGTGGAGCCGAGGACGATCGAGGTGATGTTGCGCAGGTACTTCTTCGCTTCGCGGAAGCCGCTGTCGGAGCTGGGCACGAAAGATTCGGCGAGGCGCAGGGCGCGGGGGCCGTCGACGAAGAAGCCGATCGGGGTGCCGCCGAGGGCCGCCTCCGCGTCCGTGAACGCCGGCGTGTCGGCGAGCGTCTTGGTGTTGGACGCCGCCACCGCTTTCAGCGCCGGCGTGCGGCCGTAGCCGATCGCGATCCGGTCGCCTTTCGCGACGACGACCAGCGGCTGCGGGCCGAGTTCGTCGCTGCGGATCGAGAAGCCACTCGCCCTGCCGGTGATCGCGGTGACGCCCTGCACGCCGATCCCGCGGATCAGCGAGCCGATGTTGGAGACGGTGTTGGACGCCTGCTCGGCATCGTCGGTGGTCAGGACGAGCGCGCCGCCGAGGCTGCTCTCGCTGCTGCCCTGGGCGAAGACGCCGGCGTCCTCGAAGGAGCCGACGATCTCTTCGAGGTCGAGGCCCGCCTGTTTCAGCCCTTTCTTCAGCTGGTTCGGCGGCACCTCGCCCGGGATGCCCTGCTTGTCGAGTTCGTCGAGCGCTTCTTCCAGCTGCCCACCGAAGCCCGAGACGGCGAACGCGGCGAACGAGTCGGCGGGCAGGGACCCGAGCAGCTCGGACGGGTCGCCGCTCGGCGCCTCCTGGTCGCCGAGATCGCTGCTGATCTCGACCTCGACCTGGTCCGATCCCGGAATCACGCTCGCCACCGCGGTCGCGTCGCGGGGGTCGATGCCGGTGCTGCGGAATGCCTGCAGGGCGCTCTCGTCGATCTCCTCGCCGGACTGCTCGAACAGCAGGCCGATGTCGACGTAGACGTCGGCGAGGCTGCCCTCGGTCGCCGCCTCGATCGCGTCGCCGTAAGCCGCTTCGTCGTCGAGCGAGTCGCCGTTGGAGGCATCGACCGCGTCTTTGAACGCAGCCTCCTTCTCGGCGACGACGAGCAGCTCGCCGACGACGCCGTAGACGGTTTCGTCCGTGCTGTCGATCTTGTATTCGACGCCCTCGTAGGTGGCGTCGTCGATCGGGTCGTCGTCGGCGTCGGCCTGCTTGTCGACGAACGACTGCGCCGCGTCGGGGTCGGTCGTCTGGATCGCGACCCCGAACCGCTCGAAGTCGTCGCCGTTGAAGCCGTCGAGGAAGATGCCGGCCCGTTCGCCGAGCCAAGGCTCGACTTCGGTCTCGTAGTCGAACGATTCGCCCTCTTCGCGGGCCGAGTCTTCGAGCTCGGAGACGATCGTGCCGCCGAGGTCGTCGATGCCGCCGACGGTCGCGACGACCTCTTCGAGGTTCGCCTTCAGCTCGCCCTTCGGCCGGATCGTCCCTTCGATGAAGACCGGCGCGGTCGGCGGCGCAATCGCGGCCGGGGCCGAGGTTCCGCCCTCGCCGCCGTCGTCGCCGCAGCCGGCGAGGACGATCAGGAAGAGGCCGAGGAGAAGGACCGAGACTGGGAGGCGCGCCTGCACTTGCGCGGCATCCTACCCATCCGTCACTCGACCGTAACGGTCTTGGCCAGATTGCGGGGCTGGTCGACGTTGAGCTCGCGGCCGCGGGCGATGTCGTAGGCGAGCAGCTGCAGCGGCAGGATCGCCAGGATCGGCTGCAGGATCCAGTCGCTGCGCGCCACCTCGATGGTCTGGTCGGCGACCTCGCGGACCCGCTCGCAGCCCTCGGTCGCGATCGCGATCGTCCTCGCCCCCCGCGCCCGCACCTCTTCGACGTTGGAGAGGACCTTGTCGAGCACGGGGCTCTCGGTCGCGACGCAGACGACGGGCGTCGACTCGTCGAGCAGGGCGATCGGCCCGTGCTTCATCTCGCCGGCGGCGTAGGCGTCGGTCGGGATGTAGGAGATCTCCTTCAGCTTCAGCGCCCCCTCGAGGCAGACCGGCAGGCCGATGTGGCGGCCCAGGTAGAGGAAGAACTCGTTGGCCCCGTAGGCGTCCGCGACCCCGCGCATCTCCCCCTCGCAGCTGGCGATCGTCGCCTCGATCTTCGAGGGCAGCGACTTCATCTCCGCGATCAGCTCGGCGAGGCGCTCGGGCGGGAGCGTGCCGCGCAGCTCGGCCAAGCGCAGCCCGAGCAGGTACATCGTCGCGACCTGGGCGACGAAGGTCTTGGTCGCGGCGACGCTGATCTCCATGCCGCTGCGGGTGTAGAGGACCGCGTCGGCGTCGCGGGTGGCCTGGCTGCCCATGATGTTGGTGACCGCGAGGACCTTGGCGCCGCGCTCGCGCGCGAGTCGCATCGCCGCCAACGTGTCGGCGGTCTCGCCGGACTGGGTGATCCCGATGACCAGGTCGTCCGTGCCGACCACGGGGTTGCGGTAGCGGTACTCGGATGCGACGTCCATCTCGACCGGCACCCGCGCCCATTCCTCGATTGCGTAGCGGCCGACCAGGCCGGCGTGGTAGGAGGTCCCGCAGGCGACGATCACGATCCGCCTGATGCCGCGCAGGAACTCGTCGTCGAGGTCGACCTCGGAGAGGTCGACACCCTCGTCGCCGGGCAGCCGGTCGGCGATCGTCTCGGCGACCGCGTCGGGCTGTTCGTGGATCTCCTTCAGCATGAACGTCTCGTAGCCGCCCTTCTCGGCCGCCGCGGCGTCCCAGGAGACCTCTTCGGGCGGGCGCTCGACGGGCTCGCCATCGGCGTCCTCGATGCGCACCCCGGAGGCGTCGATCGTGACGATCTCGCCGTTCTCGATCCCCACCGCCCTGCGCGTCTCGGCGAGGAAGGCGGGTATCGCCGAGGCGAGGAAGGTCTCGCCCTCCCCCACGCCGACGACCAGCGGGCACTCCTTGCGTGCCCCGACCAGCAGCCCGGGCCGATCGGCGTGCATGGCGACGAAGGCGTAGTGGCCGCGCAGCTCGGCGAACGCGGCGCGCACGGCGGCGGTCAGGTCGCCCTCGAAGTGGCGGGCGATCAGGTGGGCGACGACCTCGGCGTCGGTTTCGGAGCTGAACCCCTCGCCTTCGGCCTCGAGCCGGCGCCGCAGCTTGGCGTGGTTCTCGACGATCCCGTTGAGGACGATGTGGACGCGGTCGGAGCTGTCGCTGTGCGGGTGCGCGTTCTCCTCGGTGACGCGGCCGTGGGTGGCCCACCTGGTGTGGGCGACGCCGGTCGTCGCCGGGGGGGCCGCGACGGCGACGCCGCCGCTCGCGTCGTCGCGCGCCTCGACAGCGGCGCGCAGGTTGGCGAGGTTGCCGACCGCGCGCACGCTGTCGACCCGGCCGTCCTCGATCGTCGAGACCCCGGCCGAGTCATAGCCCCGGTATTCGAGCTTCTCGAGACCGGCGACCAGCAGTTCACGACAGGGTCGCCCGCCGACGTATCCGACGATTCCGCACATAGGAGGCGATTAAGGGTAGAGGGCGGGACTCACGAGAGCGCCTGCCTGACGACGGCGACAAGGCGCTCGCAGACCGCGTCGGCCTCCTCGGCGGTCGGCGCCTCGGCCATCACGCGCACGAGCGGCTCGGTCCCCGACGGGCGCAGGAGGACGCGACCGCGGCCGTCGAGCTCGGCGCTCTCGCGCTCGACCGCGGCCCAGACCTCCGTCGAGCCGTCGAGCCCGCCGCGGTTCGCGACCTCGACGTTGACCAGGGTCTGCGGCAGCTTCTCCATCGCTTCCGCCTCGGCGAGGTCCCGCCCGCCCAGCTCCCGCATCGTCATCAGCGCCGCGGCGGTTCCGTCGCCCGTCGCGACGAAGTCGGTGTCGATGATGTGCCCCGACTGCTCGCCACCCAGCGACCAGTCGCGACCGCGCAGCTCGTCGAGGACGTAGCGGTCGCCGACCTTGGTCACGGCGACCTCGATCTCAGCCCTCTCCATCGCCCGGTGAAAGCCGTAGTTGCTCATCACGGTCACCGCGACGCCCCCCCGCAGCTCCCCGCGCGACGCCTTGCCGCGCGCGACCAGCGCGATCAGCTCATCGCCGTCGTGGGCGCGACCGGAGGAGTCGACAGCGAGGACCCTGTCGCCGTCGCCGTCGAAGGCGAAGCCGATCCCCGCGCCCGAGGACCGGACGTGCGCAGCCAGGTTGTCGAGGTGCGTGGAGCCGCAGCCGTCGTTGATGTTGCGGCCGTCGGGCTCCGCCGCGACCACGTCGACGTGAGCCCCGAGGCGCTCGAAGATCGCCGGCGCGGCGCGGTAGGTCGCGCCGTTGGCGCAGTCGAGGGCGACGTGCACCCCGGAGAGATCGAGCGGGAAGGCGGACTCGAGCGCCCGCAGGTAGTCCTCCAAACCGCCGTCGAGCTCGCGCACGTGGCCGACCGCCGGCGCGGTAGAGGTTGCTCCCGCTATCCGATCAAAACCTCTACCGCCCTCGTCGAGCTGTGCCTCGATCCGGGCCTCGGCCTCGTCGTCGAGCTTGGTCCCGGCGGCGCTGAAGAACTTGATCCCGTTGTCCCGGTAGGGGTTGTGGGACGCGGAGACGACCGCGGCCAGGTCGAGGCCGAGGCGCTTGACGAGGATCGCGGCGGCGGGAGTCGGCAGGACGCCGCCGAGCAGCGCGTCTCCGCCCGCCTCGGCGATCCCCGCCGCCAGCGCGGCTTCCAGCATCGGTCCCGACTCGCGCGTGTCGCGGACGATCAGGACCTGCGGCGCGTGGCGCCTTTCTCGGACATGTTCCGAGCTTTGCGCCAACGACCGGACCGCAGCCCGGCCCAACCGCGTGGCCAGCTCGGCGGTGAGGAAGGTACCGACCTCTCCCCGGACCCCGTCGGTTCCGAAGAGCTTGCGCTCGTTGGACATATGTGGCGCCTAGCGCTTCGAGAACTGCGGGCGCTTGCGGGCCTTCTTGAGGCCGGCCTTGCGGCGCTCCTTGACCCGGGCGTCGCGGGTGAGGAAGCCGCGCCGCTTCAGCTCGCCGCGCAGCTCGGGATCGACCTCGGTCAGCGCCCTGGCGATGCCGTGGCGAACTGCCCCGGCCTGACCGCTGACGCCGCCGCCGTGGACGCGGACGCGGACGTCGACGTTGCCCTCGTAGCCGGTCGTGGTGAGCGCCTGGCGGGCGATCGTCTGGTGCAGCGGGCGCGGGAAGAACTCCTCGATCGGCCGGTTGTTGATCTCGATCTTGCCGCCGCCGGGCAGCAACGTCACCCGGGCGATCGCCGACTTGCGTTTGCCGGTCGCCAGGAAGCGGCGGTCGCCCTCGATCTTGGCCGGGGCGCGGCTTGCGGCCTGATCCTCCTCGACCGTGTCGGAGACCAGCGCTGCCTCGCGCTGCCTCCGCTCCTCCTCCTCGGCCTCGCGCCGCGCCTGCTCCTCGGCACTGAGCGGCCGCGCCTCGGGCTCGACCGCAATCGGCTCCAGGTCGGCCCCCGGGATCACGTCCTTCTTCTTCTCAGCCTTCGCCTCCTCCGCAGGCTCGTCCTCCTCCTGCTCAGCCACCGGAGCCTGCGCAGGCTCCTCCTGCTCAGCGGTGGGGGCCTCGGCAGGCTCCTCCGCAGCGACCTCGTCCTGAGGGGCATCCTCTGCAGGCGCATCGTCCTGCGGCTGCTCCTCCGCGGCGGCCTCGTCCTGAGGGGCATCTTGTGATGCGTCGGGCGCGGACTCCTCAGCCGCAGGGGCCGGCGCCTCGTCGGCCTCGGACGCATCTCCCGCGGGTGGCGTGGGGGTGGGCTCCTCGCCCGCAGCCTGCGAGGACGAGGAGTCCTCCCCCGCGACAGGACCCGCGGGCGGTGCGCCCTCGTCCTGAGGGGCGTTCTCCTCCTGCGACTGCTCGTTTTCCTGCGGCTCGTCAACCATCACTTGATCTCCATCTGCTGTGGTTTCTGCGCCGCATGCGGATGATCCGGCCCCGCGTACACCTTCAGCTTGGTCAGCTGTTTGCGGGCGAGGCGGTTGCGGGGAAGCATCCCCTTCACCGCCTTGCGGATCACCTCCTCGGGACGGCGGTCGAGCATCTCGGCAAGCGTCCGGGACTTGATCCCACCCGGGTAGCCGCTGTGGCGCCAGTAGCGCTTCTGCTCGAGCTTGTTGCCGGTCACCCGGATCTTCTCGGCGTTGACGACGACCACGAAGTCGCCGGTGTCGACGTGCGGCGTGTACTCGGGCTTGCGCTTGCCGCGCAGGGCATCGGCGATCCGGGTCGCCAGGCGGCCCAGGGTCTGGCCCTCGGCGTCGACGACATACCAGTCACGCTGGCGATCGGCAGGCGTTGCGACGTAGGTCTTCATCAGAGAAAAGCCGCGGGGAAGCCCCAGCGGCCCCGGGATGATAGCCGCAGTGCCAAGGTGGCGTGCCCGACCCTCCTCACGCCGACACCGTGTCTATACTGCCGCGCCAGCAATGCCTAATCCCGACCGGACCGCCGGACGGGAGCGGAGGAACCGCAGGGACCGTTGCAGTTCCAGGTCCCAGGGGCGAATCGGACGAAAAGGTCCGTAGCGCATCTCTTTCAGCGCGAGCCCGACAGCTAACTCCGCAGGCGATCGAGAGAGAGGGCAAGTGGCACGTAGTCATACGAGCGCCAAGCCTTGGCTGGCCGGTTGGATTTCGATAGTCGCGACGACGGTGCTCCTGACGAGCGCCGCGAACGCGCTCGCCGTGACCGGGGGCGCGCCGACCCCGAGCGGGAGCGCACCGGCGCCCGCCAGCCGCCCTGGCGCGCCGGATGCCGCGCCGAGCGTCGGATCGCTGCGCCTCGTCTCCGCCGAGACCTCGCCCAAAAAGTCCTTCTACTACGGCGTCCGCTACCCCAAGCTGACCTACACGATCGGCAGCAGCCAGTCGGTCAACGACCTGCGAATCGACGTCGTCGACGCGGCCGGCGCGACCGTCAAGACCTTCTACCGGAGCGATGTCGCCCCGGACGTTCCCAACAGCATCCGCTGGGACGGCACCGGCAACGACGGGCGGCCCGCCCCCAACGGCCGCTACAGGTTTCAGGTCTCCCCCCAGGGCGAGACGACCGAGGCGATGCAGTCCAGCACTCCGCCCGCGGAACTCGGCTTCGCCCTCTACGGCTACGCCTTCCCCGTCCTCGGCACGCACGATTTCGGCGGCGCCGGAGCCGTCTTCGGCGCCGGGCGCAGCGGCCACACGCACCAGGGCCACGACGTGATGGCCGAGTGCGGCGTTCCTCTCGTCGCCGCCCGCGGGGGCCGGGTCCAGTACTCGGGGGTCGACGACGCGGCCGGCAACTACCTCGTCATCGACGGCCGCGGCACCGGCTTCGACACCGCCTACATGCACCTGCTCGAACCGTCGCCGCTGCAGACCGGCGACCTCGTCCGCACCGGCCAGCCGATCGGCCTGGTCGGGAGCACCGGCTCCTCGAGCGCCTGCCACCTGCACTTCGAGATCTGGGCGGCACCGGGCTGGTACGAGGGCGGCAGCCCGATCGACCCGCTCCCCTACCTGCTCAAGTGGGACCGCTACAGCTGATCCCCTCTGGCCGGGCGCCTTCCTAACGCATAGCGTCAAGAAGGCGCCCACCAGGCTCTAGTGAGACTGAGTCTCATTATCTGGTAGCGTCGCCCGTGTGACCTGGATGGAGCGGGCATCGCGGCGCCTCGAGGAGGCGGGTCTCCGCAGCGGCGGCTCGCGGCGGCGGGTGATCGAGCTGCTCGGCTCCGAGAGCTGCGCGCTGACCGCGCTGGAGATGGACCGGCGGCTCGACTCGGTCGGCCGGGCCACGGTGTACCGGACGCTGGAGCAGCTGGAGCGGCTGCACCTGGTGCAGCGGGTCGAGATCGGCGGCGACGCGGCCGGCTACGAGCGCCTCGACGCCGAGGAGCATCACCATCACCTCGTCTGCGAGGACTGCGGACGCCTCACACCATTCGCCAGCGAGGAGCTGGAGAGCGCGATCGAGGCGGCCGGCCGGCGCTCCGGCTTCGCGCTCGCCGCCCACGACGTCGTCCTGCGGGGGACCTGCGCGCCCTGCTCGGAGCGCCGTGCCTGAGGTCGCGATACCGCTCGCGGCGCTGGCGGTCGTGGCGATCCTCGCCGGCGGCTCCGTGGCGCTGCGGCTCGCCCACTCGCTGCCGACCGTCGTCGCGCTGAGCGGCGGCATCGTCGTCGCGGTCGCGCTGCTGGAGGTGCTGCCGGAGGCGATCGAGAACATCGGCGAGGCGCACGACGCCGTGCCGCTGGTCGCGGTCGGCTTCCTCGCCTTCTTCCTGCTCGAGCGGGTGCTCGTGCTCCACCACCGCGACGACCCCGAGCAGGCGAGGGCCCACCATCACGTCGGCGTGCTCGGCGCCCTGGGCCTCTCGCTGCACACCTTCACCGACGGGGTCGGGATCGGGCTCGCCTTCAGCGTCAACGCCGAGACCGGCATCCTCGTCCTGATCGCCGTGGTCAGCCACGGCTTCGCCGACGGGCTGAACACGGTCAGCTTCGTGATGAGCCAGTCGGGCGACCGCTCGCGGGCAAAGCGCTGGCTGCGAATCGACGCCCTCGCGCCGTTGGTCGGTGCCGCGGTCGGCTCCCTGATCTCCGTCTCCGACCAGACGCTCGGCTACTTCCTCGCCCTCTACGCCGGATTCTTCCTCTACATGGGCGCCACCGACCTCCTCCCCGCCGCGCACGCCCACGAGCACGACGGCGAGGGCTCATGGCTCCGCGTGGGCCTGACGATCGCCGGCTTCGCCGCGATCTACGGGGTCACCCTCATCGGCCACCCCGGCTGAGGCCCGCCCGCGCCATTCGACCAGCGCCAGGGCGAGCGCGACCGGCACCGTCGCCGGCAACGTGTCGACCGCGAAGAAGAGCAGGTCGAACCCAAGCCCAAGCCCCGTCACCAGCACCGCCCCGTCCCGCTGCCGATGGGCCGATTCCCGTCGCCTGGAGCCCTGTTTCAGGCCCGTCGGCCGGGGAGCGGCGAGGAGGCAGCCGACCGTGGCGGCGAGGAATGCGTCGCCGAAGCCCATCCGGGCGGTGCCGAGTTCGAGCACCTGGAGGCGCGGCAGGCCGCCGGGGTCGGCGGCGACGAGGACGCCGCTCGGTCCCTGCAAGAGCTCGGCGGCGATCAGGGCCGCGTCGATCGCCGCCATCGCGTAGACCCCCCAACGCAGCCAGGCAGCCGGCACGACCGAGACGAGCAGCCAGCCGAGCGAGACGCAGGCGAGCGCGGAAAGCGCCGTGGCCGCGACCTCTCCGGCAAGCGATCCCTGCGCGGCCCAGGCGACGACGAACAGCGGCACCGCCCCGAGCGCCCACCACGGTCGCGCGCCATGGACCAACGCCCCGAGCGCCAGCGCAGCCAGCGGCGGCACCGCGACCAGCGCGAGCCAGGCGAGCGCGTCGGCGGAATCGGGCAACAGCTCGATCCCGAAGACCACGACGACGATCGACCCCGCGGGCACCAACGCCCACCACGGACTCTCGGGCATCCAGTCGCGCCGCTCCACCGGCCGCGGCAGCGCCACCAGCGCCGCCTGGAGGAGGCTGAGGGCCGCTATCGAGGCCGCAAACATCGGGATGACGCGGTCAGGAGGTTGCCTGGATAGGACGCAGGCGATTTGCCGCCGGGAGCGTAGATCGTCCTACGTGACCAAGGCGAATCGCCGAGGACACCGCCAGGCGACATCCTGGCCCGTCATCACTCCCACTCGATCGTCGCGGGCGGCTTTGAGCTGATGTCCAAGGCCACGCGGTTCACTTCGCGGATCTCGTTGATGATCCGGTTCGAGACCTTCTCCAGGAGGTCGTAGGGCAGCCGCGCCCAGTCGGCGGTCATCGCGTCGTCGGAGGTGACGGCGCGGATCACGATCGGGTAGGCGTAGGTGCGGCCGTCGCCCTGGACGCCGACCGAGCGGACTACGGGCAGCACGCAGAAGGACTGCCAGAGCTGGCGGTAGAGCTCGGCGGCGCGGATCTCTTCCTGGAGGATCGCGTCGGCGGCGCGCAGGACGTCCAGCCGCTCCTTGGTGACCTCGCCGCCGACGATCCGGATCGCCAGCCCGGGGCCCGGGAAGGGCTGGCGCCAGACCATCCGCTCCGGCATCCCCAGCTCGGCGCCGACCGCCCGCACCTCGTCCTTGAACAGCATCCGCAGCGGCTCGACCAGGTCGAGCCCGAGGTCCTCGGGCAGGCCGCCGACGTTGTGGTGGGACTTGATCGTCGCGGCGGCGTCGCTGCCGCCCGACTCGATCACGTCGGAGTAGAGGGTCCCCTGGACGAGGTAGGTGGCGTCCTCGATCTTCTCCGCCTCCTCCTCGAAGACGCGGATGAACTCCTCGCCGATGATCTTGCGCTTGGTCTCCGGGTCGTCGACCCCGGCGAGCCGCGCCAGGAAGCGCTCCTCGGCGTCGACGTGGATCAGCGGGATGCCGAACTGCTCGAAGGCCTCGACCACCTGCTCGGCCTCGTTGAGCCGCATCAGCCCGTGGTCGACGAAGACGCAGGTCAGCCGCTCGCCGACCGCACGGTGGACGAGCAGCGCCGCGACCGAGGAGTCGACGCCGCCGGAGAGGCCGCAGACCAACCGGCCCTCGCCAACCTGGGTGCGGATCTTCTCGACCTGTTCGGAGATGACCGACTCGGCCGACCACTCGTCCTCGCAGCCGGCGATGTCGCGCAGGAAGCGGGTCAGCACCTCGGTCCCGTAGGGCGTGTGGACGACCTCGGGGTGGAACTGGATGCCGTAGAGGCCGCGGTCGGGGCTCTCGCACGCGGCGACAGGCGACCCCGGCGTCGAGGCCAGGGCGGCGAACCCCTCGGGCGGCTCGAAGACCGCGTCCCGGTGGCTCATCCAGCAGCTCTGCTCCTCGGGCAGGCCGCCGAGCAGGCGGCCGCCGCCGTCGCGCAGGGACAGCTCGGCCCTGCCGAACTCGCCCGACTCCGCACCCTCGACCCTGCCGCCGAGCGCCTGGACCATCACCTGCATCCCGTAGCAGATGCCCAGCATCGGTATGTCCAGGTCGAGCAGCTGGGTCGGGAAGTCCGGCGCTCCCTCCTCGTAGACCGAGGCCGGGCCGCCGGAGAGGACCAGCGCCTTCGGCTTGCGCTCGCGGATCCGCTCGACCGAGGCGGTCGCCGGCAGCAGCTCGGAGAAGACGCCGCATTCGCGGATCCGGCGCGCGATCAGCTGCGAGTACTGGCCCCCGAAGTCGAGGACCAGCACCTCCTCGGAGGCCTGGGCCGGCGCCGTCGGGGCGCCGGCCTCAGTCGTCGGCGACTCCAACACCCGCGGAGACCGCCGCGCGCCCGTTCGAGCCCATGCCGACCGACTGCTCGTTCTGGAGCTTCTTGCCCTCGCTCATCAGCGCCGGGGCGACCATCACCTCGGCCCGCTGGAAGGAGCGGATGTCCTCGTAGCCGCAGGTGGCCATCGAGGTTTTCAGCGCCCCCATCAGGTTGAACGTGCCATCGTTCTCCTGGGCCGGGCCGAGCAGGATCTCCTCCATCGTCCCGTCCTGCTTGGTCGAGACGCGGGTCCCGCGCGGCAGCGAGGGGTGGAAGGTCGCCATCCCCCAGTGGAAGCCGCGACCGGGCGCCTCCTTGGCGCGGGCGAGCGGCGAGCCGACCATCACCGAGTCGGCCCCGGTGGCGATCGCCTTCGAGACGTCCCCCCCGGTCCGCATGCCCCCGTCGGCGATCACGTTGACGTATTCGCCGGTCTCGAGCATGTGCTGGGCGCGCGCCGCGGCCACGTCGGCGATCGCGGTCGCCTGCGGGACGCCGATCCCGAGCACCCCGCGCGTCGTGCAGGCCGCGCCCGGGCCGACGCCGACCAGGACGCCGACCGCGCCGGTCCGCATCAGGTGCAGCCCGGTCGAGTAGGAGGCGCAGCCGCCGACCACGGTCGGCACCGGCACTTCGGAGATGAACTCCTTCAGGTTGAGCGGCTCGACTGTGGTCGAGACGTGTTCGGCGGAGATGACGGTGCCCTGGATGACGAGGATGTCGATCCCGGCCTCGACGGCGATCTCGTAGTGCTCGCGCACCTTCTGCGGCGTCAGCGAGCCGCAGGCGACGGCGCCGCGCTCCTTGATCTCGGCGACTCGCCTGCCGATCAGCTCCGGCTTGACCGGCTCGGTGTAGATCTCCTGCATGATCCGCGTCGCCTCGTGCTTGGGCGCCGCCGCGACCTTCTCCAGCTGCTCCTCGGCGTTCTCGAAGCGGGTCCAGACGCCCTCGAGGTTGAGCACCCCGAGCCCGCCCAGCTCGTTGACCAGCACGGCGGTGTCGGGGCTGACCACCCCGTCCATCGCCGAGGCGACCAAGGGCAGCTCGAAGCGGTAGGGGCCGAGGGTCCAGCTGATGTCTATGTCGTCGGGATCGCGGGTCCGGCGCGACGGGACGATCGCGATGTCGTCGAATCCGTAGGCGCGCCTCCCCTTCTTGCCCCGACCGATGTCGATCTCCAAATCAGTCCTCCAGGCGGGTGGCGTTCTAGGGGACCCAGCCTACACTTCCGCGTGGACCTCCAAGTCGCGGACCTCGACCTCCTCGAGCAGCCTCTCCACCTGGCTGCGGTCCACCGTGCCGGCGCCGAAGTGCTGGGTCGACTCGGCGCCGCAGGCGACCCCGTAGGCGAGGCACTGCTCCGGCGGGCGCCCGTCGTAGCGGGCGGCGACGTAGCCGGCCAGGAACGCGTCGCCCGAGCCGACGGTCGAGACCGCCTCGAGCGGCTTGGTCCGAACCTCGACGAAGCGCCGCTCCGAGCCCTCGGCGACGACCGCGACGCAGCCGTCGGGGCGGGTGATCGCCGCCTCGCCGGCGCCGAGCCGGACCAGCTCCGAAAGCCCGTGGACGAGGTCGTCGCGGTCGTCGAACTCCTGCCCGACCAGCTCCTCCGCCTCTCGCTCGTTGGGAGTGACGACCGAGGCGCCGGCACGCAGCCCGGCGCGCATCGGCTCGCCCTCGGAGTCGAGGATCGAGATCACGTCGCGCTCGCGCAGCTCCTCGACCAGGCGGGCGTAGAGGTCGTCCCCCGCCCCGGGCGGCAGCGTTCCCGCCAGCACGCAGATCCGCGCGCCGGTCGCGAGGTAGCGCAGCCGCTCGACGAAGCGCTCGACCTCCTCGGGGCTGACCGCCGGGCCGCGCTCGTTGATCTCGGTCTGCTCGCCCGAGGTGGGGTCGACCACGGCCAGGTTGATCCGCGTCTCGCCGGCGATCCAGGTCAAATCCTTGGGGATCGACTCGTTGCGCAGCTCCTCGAGCACGCGGTTGCCGGTCGGCCCGCCGGCGAAGCCGGTCGCGATCACCGGCCGGCCGAGCAGGCGCAGCGCCCGGGCGACGTTGATGCCCTTGCCGCCGGCCACGGTGCGGCTCTCGACCGCGCGATGGCGGTGGCCGAGATGGAAGTTCGGGACCGCCACGGTGCGGTCGATCGCGGCATTGAGGGTGACGGTGAGGATCATCGCCTTTGGCGCCTCCGAAGGCCCACGGCAATCAGTATCGCGAAGACCGCCAGGGCCAGCCAGCCCGCGTTGCCCTCGGCGACGCTCCGCGCCCGTTCGAGGTCGGTCGCCTCAGGCACGGACCGGCTGGCGCGCAGCGGCACCGTGGCCGCCCGCACGCCGTCGACCAGGACGGTTGCCCGGCCGAGCAGGGCGCCGCGGCGGACCGGGCCCTCGACCTCCCCGGGCGCCCGCACGGCGACCTCGAGCCGCTGCCCGCGGCGCACGCCGATCGCGACGGTCCGCGCCGCCCGCAGCGGCAGCTCGTCGTCCGTCCACCGGATCGACGGCTCGGCCAGCGCCTCGCCGGCCCGGACCGGCAGCCGCCGCGTGTGCAGGGAGAAGCCGTAGGTGAGCAGCTCCTCGGTCTCCTCGTCGCGGGCCGCTTCGCTTTCGGTCCCGAGCACAGCCGAGATCAGCTGCACCCCGTCGAGGCGACCGGCACCGACCAGCACGTAGCCGGCGCCGAGCGTGTAGCCGGTCTTGACCCCGGTCGCCCAGGGCAGCTCGTAGAGCAGGTCGACCCGCGTGTCAATGCGGCGCGGCGGCCGCAGGCTGCGCAGCACGGCGCTGCGCGCGGCCGCGATCCTGGCGAAGACGGGGATGCGCAGGAGGCGGCGGGCGAGCGCGGTGAGGTCGTAGGCGGTGGAGTAGTTGCCCGCCTCGTCGAACCCGATCGGGTTGGCGTAGTGGGTGTCGGAGAGGCCGAGCGCCGCGGCGTAGCGGTTCATCAGCCCGACGAAGCGGTCTTCGGAGCCGGCCGCGGCCACCGCCAGGTCGTAGGCGGCGTCGTTGCCGCTGCTCAGGATCAGGCCGTAGAGCAGGTCGCGCACGCTGATCCGCTCGCCCGGCCGTAGGCCGAGCAGCGACTCGGCATAGAGCGGCGTGTAGGGGGCGGCCGACACCCGCCTGCGCAGCGGCAGCTTCCGCAGCGCGACGTAGGCGGTCATCAGCTTGGTCGTGCTAGCGATCGGCAGCCGTTCCTCAGCCGCATGCGCGGCGAGAATGTCCCCGTCACGAGCGTCGATCAGGACCCAGGCGCGGGCGTCCAGCCTGGGCGCTTCCTCCGCGGGTGGCGCCGTAGGGGGGACCCCGCCCGAGGAAGCTTTAGCTACCGCAGGGCGGGGTGGGTCCCCTGCGGCGACAGGACCCGCGGCCGAGGCGGCCACGATGAGCAGGGCCGCGATGCGACGGGTCCTCACCGCAGCTTGAGCTTTTCGCCCGAGACGAGTATCTGAGGATCGACGTCCGGGTTGAGCTCCTGGATGCGGGCCACCGGCACACCCAGCCGGTGACCGATCGAGGTGAGCGTGTCGCCGTTCTGCACGACATATGCCTTGGGCGGGCGGCCATCGCGGGAGCGTCCCTGCTTCGCCGCCTTCGCGGAGCCCGACCGGGAGGAGGAGCCGCCGTCCTCGCCGCCGCCGAGCGAGATCGCGACGATCGCGATCATCAAGACAGAAACCGCAGGCGAGCGCGGTCGCGGCGATCGCTCGGGCAGGGGCTGAGGAGCGCTGGTTCATGAGACCTCCCAGACTGCCGCGCGGAGCCGCTCGGCAGCCGCCGGCGGGGTCGGGATCCGCTGGCAATGCTACGCGACGCTGCGACCAATCCGGATGCTCGTCCCGCTGCGAACGCGGGGCCGAGGAGCTCGGGCCGACCGCCCTGGGCGCCGACGCCCGGGATCAGGAAGACGGAGCGGGGCATCAGCTCGCGCAGGCGGGCGATGTGCTCCGGCGCGGTCGCGCCGACCACCGCGCCCATCCCGCTCAGGCCGTCGGCTCCAGCGAGCCGGTCGGCGAGCCCGTCGACCAGCTCGGCGAGCCGCTCGTGCAGCGGCCGATCCGGCGCCGGCAGGTCCTCGACGTCGGCGGCACCGGGATTGCTGGTGCGGACGAGGACGAAGACGCCCGCGCCGGCCGCCTCGGCGGCGGCGACCAGCGGCTCGAGCGCGTCGCGGCCGAGCAGCGGGTTGGCGGTGAAGGCGTCGGCGCCGAGCCCCCGCACGGCGCCCCACGGCGTCGGCGTCTCGCCGACCAGCGCCTGGGCGTAGGCGGCGGCCGTGACCGGCACGTCGCCGCGCTTGCCGTCGGCGATCGTCAGCAGCCCCGCCTCGCGGGCGGCGTCGCAGACCTCGGCCAGCGCCGCCCAGCCGGGCGCGCCGAGCCGCTCGAAGCAGGCGAGCTGCGGCTTGACCGCGACGCAGGCCGGGCCGGCCCGCTCGATCAGCGCGCGGCAGTGGGCGGCGACCGCCGCCGCCGCCGCTTCGGCCGGCGAGGCCGAGTCGGCCCTCGCCGGCCGGCCCCGTCCGGGCCGAGCTGCGCCGGGTCCGGATCGAGGCCGAGACAGATCTGGCTGCGGCGCTCTTCGACGAGCGCCGCGAGCCGATCCGCGAACGGAGGCGGTGCTCAGCCTTTGACCTTGGACTTCAGCGCCGAGCCGGCGGAGAAGCGGGGAACCTTGCCGCCCGGGATCGTGATCCGCTCGCCGGTGCGCGGGTTGACGCCCTGGCGCGGGCCGCGCTCGGCGACGTGGAATTTGCCGAAGCCGGTGAAGCTGACCTCGCCGCCGTTGCTCAGCGCATCGGTGATCGTCTCGAGCACAGCGTCGACCGCGTCGCTCGCGGCCTTCTTGCTGCCGATCCGATCGTCCGCTGCCAGTTGGTCCAGAAACTCAGCCTTGGTCACGTCGCTCCTCCGTGGTCGTTGAGGTCGCGCGGCAATCTAACAGCGTCCGCGGGCGTAAAGCGTGCCTGCGCCGCGGGCGGGCTCAGGCGCCGCCGACCGTCATCTCGCCGATCAGCAGCGGCGGGGCGCTGACCGAGCCGCCGAAGGGCACCCAGCGCGGGCTCGCGCCGGCCGCCCGCACAGCGCGCAGCATCGAGACGAGGTCGCTGGCGATCGTGAACTCGCGCAGCGGCTCGGCCGGCTCGCCGGCGCGGATCGCCCGGCCCGGAGGCGCCGACCGAGAAGACGCCGGAGACCGGGTTGACGCCCGGCGTGCAGCCCGGCGACGTCGGTGATGTAGACGCCCTCGCCCGCCTCCGCGCAGCAGCTCCTCGAAGCCGAGCGAGCCCGGGCGCGACGACCAGGTTGGAGGCGGCGACACCGGGCAGGCGTCCGGTAGCCGGAGCGGCCGGCGTTGCCGGTCGAGTCGGCGTCGCCGCGGCGGGCCGTGTAGGTGTCGTGGAGGAAGGTCCGCAGCGTCCCCGCCTCGATCAGCGGCGTGCGCCGGCGCGGCACCCCCTCGGCGTCGATCGGCGCGGCGGCGAAGCCCTCGGGGTCGAGGCCGTCGTCGTGCAGGACGAAGGCGTCGGCCGGCGACCGTCTCGCCGAGCCGCGTCGGCGAGCGGCGAGCGGCCGCGCTGCACGGCGTCGGCGCCGAGTGCCTTGCCGAGCAGGCCGACGAAGCTGGCGGCGACCGTGGCGTCGAGGACGACCGGGCAGGCGCGGACGACGGCGGCTTGCCGGCGCCGATCATCGCGGCGGCCCGCTCGGCCGCCTCGCGGCCGATCGCGGCCGGGTCGAGGCCGGCCGGGCCCGCGGGCAAGGCCGAAGCCGAGCCCGGTCTCGCGGCTCCGCGTCGCCGCCGGCGAGCGCCTGCGCGTAGGCGTAGCAGCTGGAGCTCTCGAACTCGCCGCCGGTCCCGGTCGAGGCCGCGATCGCGACCCGCTCGGCGCTGTCGACGTAGACGGCCTGCTCGACCCCGGCGATCCGCTGGTCCGCGGCCGAGCGCCGCGCGCTCGACCTCGAGCGCCAGCTCGGCGACCCGCGCGGTCGGCCACTCGCCGAGCGAGGGGTCGCTGCAGCCCGGCGAGCGCCGGCGCCGGCCCGGCCTCGGCTCGGCGGGCCCGCGAACTCGTCCGGGTCGGCGACCGCGCGCCGCCTCGACCGCGCGGGCGGCGATCGCCGCGCAGCCCCGGCCGCTGAGAGGTCGGTGCCGAAGCCGTAGCCGACCCGCCCGTCGATCCAGGCGCGCACGCCGATCCCGCGCTGGGTCGCCGCGGTCGAGGCTCTCGACCTCGCCGCCGTGGACGCGGACCTCGCGCCTCGTCCGCCTCGCTCGCGTAGGCCTCGGCGTCGCCGGCGCCGGCGCGCGAGCGCCGCCTCGACCGCCCGCTCGGCGCGACGAGGTCGAGCGATCGCATCACAGCTCGGTCCCGCCGACCGTCATCGCGGCGATCCGGACGTGGCCCTGGCCGGTCCCGACCGGCACTTTCTGGCCGCCCTTGCCGCAGATGCCGGTCTTCATCCGAAGTCGTTGCCGACCGCGTCGATCGCCGCCAGCGCCTCGAGGCAGTTGCCGATCAGCGTCGCGCCGCGGCAGGGGCCGGTCACCTGGCCGTCCTCGATCAGGTAGCCCTCGGAGACGCCGAAGACGAAGTCGCCGGTCGCCGGGTCGACCTGGCCGCCGCCGAAGGAGACGGCGTAGAAGCCGCTTCTCGACCTCGCCGATCATCGCCTCCGGCGTCGGCGTCGCCGGGGGCGATGTAGGTGTTGGTCATCCGCGGGATCGGCAGGTGGCGGAAGCTCTCGCGGCGCCCGTTGCCGGTCGAGGCGACGCCGTCGCGGCCCGCGCGCGCAGGCGGTCGTAGAGGAACGAGGTCGAGCCGGCCGTCCTCGATCACCAGCGTCTTCTGGGTCGGCGTCCCCTCGTCGTCGATCGCCGTCGCTGCCCCACTCGCCGGGCAGGCGGCCGTCGTCGTAGGCGTTGAGCAGCGGCTGGGCGACCTGCTCGCCGAGCTTGCCGGCGTAGACGCTGGCGCCCTTCTGGACGTGGTCGGCCTCGAGCCCGTGGCCGGTCATCTCGTGGAAGAGGACGCCGCCGAAGCCGCCGCCGACGACGACCGGCATCGAGCCGGCCGGCGCGGGGACGGCGTCGAGCAGGGTCAGCGCCTTGCGCGCGGCGCCTGGCGGCGATCGCGCCGGGGTCGTCTTCGAGCAGCTCGAAGCCGCGGTGGGCGCCGAGCGTCTCGGCGCCGGTCTCGACCCGGTCCGTCGCGGCGGGCGACCGCCTGGACGCCGATCCGCACCCGGGTGCGGTCGTCGCCGGCGAGCAGGCCCTCGGAGTTGGCGACGGCGACCTCGCGGCGGCGCCTCCGCGTAGGAGGCGCGCAGCTGGGCGACCTCGCCGCCCTCGGCGCGGCCGCGCTCGTCGAGCTCGCGCAGCAGCTCGGCCTTGCGCTCGGCCGGACACCTCCTCGGGCCGCCGCTCGATCGGCTGCGGCGTCGGCTGCGCGGCGCCTGCAGCGCGCGCGGCTCGGCCCGCTCGCCGCGCAGCGCCGCGGCGGCCTCGTCGGCGGCCCGCTCGAGGTCGGCGGGGTCGAGGCCGTCGACGTGGGCGAAGTAGGTGGTGCCGCCGCTGACCACGCGCACGCCGGCCCCCTCCTCGGCCCCGGACTGGACCGACTCGATCCGCGACTCGTCGATCGCCATCGTCAGCCCGCCGCGACGTTCGGCGAAGACCTCGGCGAACTCGCCGCCGGAGGCGAGGGCGCGGGCGAGGACCCGCTCGGCGACGCTCGCCGACCAGGTGCCGGCGATCCTGCCGGCCCGCTCATCATGCGCTTCGCGCCGCTCGCCGGCGACCTCGATCAGCCGGCCCGCGGCGACGAAGAGCTCGCCGCCGGCGACGCGAGTCGACCGCGTGGTCCTCGGCGCGGCCGCCGCGGTAGTAGAGGCGGGCGAAGGGGCGGCGGAAGGCGCGGCGGCGGCGCATGTAGGCGGCCGCCTCGTCGGCGTAGCCGGAGACGCGGTCGAGCAGGACGCGGTGCGGCTTCGGGGCATCCGGGCCCCTCCCGTCCCCGCCCGCCGCCAGGTCGCGCAGCAGCGAGCGCAGGTCGAAGAAGATCAGCGAGGCGAGCGCGAAGCGCTCGGTGACCGCGACCGCGGCGAGGCCGGCGTGGCGCAGCGCGAAGACCTCGCCCTGCTCGGTCGCCGATGTGGATCTGCTCGACCGGCTCGCCCGCCGGCCCGGTCGGCGACCGCGAACAGCGCGGCGGCGTCCTCGCGCCCAGCGCTCGGGCTGGTCGCTGGCGGCGAGCACGGCGCCGTCGGCGTCGAGGATCGCGGCGCCGCGCAGGTCGGGCGACATCTCGGCGAGGAAGGCGAGCGCCGGCTCGGCGGCCTCGCCGGAAGGCGCGTCGCTGCGTCTCGCCGTCGGCCATCTGCGTGAAAATACCGGCCGTGCCCCTCGCCCGGGCCTCCTGGATCATCGTCGTCGGCGTCTGCGCGATCGCCGCCGTCCTCTTCGCGATCGGCGGCTACACCGGCTACGCGATCACCGTCGGCGCCGTCGGCCTCGCCGCCGCGGTGAACCTGCTGCCCGCGCCTGCAGCCTAGCCCGCGCGGTAAGGGCCCGCGGTCCTCGCGCGGGCTCGTGGCAGCGAGGTCTCCGGCTCGGCGTGGATCAGCACCTCGGCGCCGCGGGCAGCTCGGCCTCGATCGCGGCGCGCATCGCGTGGGCCAGCTCGTGGGCCCGCTCGAGGCTGGTGCCGGAGCGGAACTGGACGTGGAGGTCGATGTAGCGGCGGCTGCCGGCGCGGCGGGCGCGCAGCTTGTGGTAGCCGGCGACCTCGGCGGTGCGGGCGGCGGCGATCGCCGCCTCGATCCGGTCCATCTCCGCGTCGGGCAGCGCTTCGTCGACCAGGACGCCGGAGGAGCGCCGCAGGATCCGCGACCCCGGCGACGACGATCGCCGCGGCGACGACGAGCGCGGTGATCGAGTCGAAGGCGACGACGCCGGTCAGCTCGACCAGCGCGAGCCCGACCAGGACGCCGGCCGAGGTGAGCGCGTCGGTGCGCAGGTGGGCGGCGTCGCCCTCGAGGGCGGGCGACTCGTGCGCCTTGCGCCTGGCGCGAGAGGACCGTCGAGACGACCAGGTTGGCGACGACCGAGAAGCCCATCACGGCGATCCCGACCCCGAGCGCGTCGACCTCGGCGCCGATCGACCAGCCGGCGGGTCGCCTCGTAGACGATGATCCCGGCGCCGACCAGGATCAGCATCCCCTCGATCGCCGCCGCCAGGCTCTCGACCTTCTCGTGGCCGTAGGGGTGGTCGGCGTCGGCCGGCTCGTCGGCCTTGCGGACCGAGACGAAGGCGATCACCGAGGCGATCAGGTCGATCAGCGAGTGGATCGCCTCGGTGATGATCGCGATCGAGCCGGTGATCGCCCCGGCCGCCAGCTTGATCGCGATCAGGACCGAGTTGGAGGCGATCGAGAGCGCCGCCGCGCCGCTCTTGGTGCGGATCATCGGCCCGCCGGCGCCTCGCCCGCGCTCAGGTGCGCGGCCAGCAGCCGCGCCGCGCGGCCGCGGTGGCTGATCTCGTTCTTCTCCGCCTGGCTCAGCTCGGACATCGTGCGCGTCGTCGTCGGGGCCGGTGTCGTCGGGGACGAAGGCCGGGTCGTAGCCGAAGCCGCCGCTCGCCGCGCGGCTCGCTCGATCAGGCGGCCCTCGCAGCGCGCCTCGAAGACGTGCTCGGCGCCGTCGGCCTCGACCAGGGCGAGCGCGCAGACGTAGGCGGCGCGGCGCTCGCCGCCGGCCGCCGCGACCTCGCGCAGCAGCTTCGTCGAGGTTCTCCTCGTCGCTCGCGCCCTCGCCGCCGTAGCGGGCGGAGTGGATCCCGGGCCGCCCGCCGAGCGCCGCGCGCCTCGATGCCCGGAGTCGTCGGCGATCGCGGCCTCGCCGGTCGCCGCGTGCGCGGCCCGCGCCTTGTCAGCGCGATCGCGGCGAAGCTGTCGCCGTCCTCGGGCGGCAGCTCGACGCCCTCCGGCAGCGGCTCCAGCTCGACCTCGGGCAGCAGCTCGCGCAGCTCGCGCAGCTTGTGCTTGTTGCCGGTGGCGAAGATCAAGCTTCCGGCGACCCGCTCCTGCACCTGCGCGCAGCCGCGAGATCCCCACCTCGGCGAGGCCGAGCAGCTCGTCGAGCGAGGCGCGAGAGAGCGGCGTGCGCTCCGCCGTCGCCTGGACCTCGACCAGGCCGCCCTCGCCGGTCATCACCACGTTGGCGTCGACCTCGGCGCGGGAGTCCTCGCGCGTAGTCGAGGTCGCAGAGGGCCCGCCCGTCGACCATGCCGACGCTGACCGCCGCCACCGAGCCGGTCAGCGGCATCGCCTCGATCTTCTTCGCGTCGACCAGCTTCTGCAGCGCCAGGCGCAGGGCGACGTAGCCGCCGGTGATCGCCGCGCAGCGGGTGCCGCCGTCGGCCTGCGAGCACGTCGCAGTCGACGTAGACGCTGCGCTCGCCGAGCGCCTCGAAGTCGACGACGACGCGCAGCGAGCGGCCGATCAGGCGCTGGATCTCGACCCCGCGCCCGTCCTGGCTGCCGCGCGAGAGTCGCGCGCCTTGCGCTCGCCGGTCGAGGCGGGCAGCATCGCGTACTCGGCGGTCACCCAGCCTTTGCCGCGGCCCTCCATCCAGCTCGGCACCGAGTCGCTGACCGAGGCGGTGCAGATCACCCGCGTCTCGCCGAGCGAGATCAGCGCCGAGCCGTCGGCGGTGCGCGACGAATCCGGGATCGATCGTCGACCGGCCGGATGTCGGCCGGCGCGCGGTCATAGCTGCGCGAGGCTGGCATCGCGCGAGTCTGTCACGCGGCGCGGCCAGGAGACGGCGCCGTCGGGCTCCGGCACGACACGCAGGCCGCGCTGCAGCGAAGTGGGAGTCGAGGGCGAAGGCCTCGCCACCTCCGTCGCGCTCGATCAGGGCAAAGGAGGTCGCGTCGACGTAGCTCCAGCGCTTGTCGCGATGCCGCTCGAGGATCTCCCAGGCCTCGTCCTCGACCGTGGGCTCGACGCGCACCAGCTCGATCGCCGCGCCGGCGCGGAAGCGCCTGCCCCCACTCGATCGCCTCCTCGCGGCCCGACCCGGACCAGCAGCGCCGTGTAGGTCTCGGCGAAGACGTAGTTCGAGGTGAAGAGCGCCGCGCCCTCGGAGATCGAGGCGCGCGAGCGCCGCCCGGGCCCGCTCGTGCTCGGCCTCCGACCCGTTGCGCAGCGCGACGAAGGCGCTGGTGTCGACGAACACCGACCTCATCGACCCGTAGACGTCGCTGTCCAGCGTCTCGACACTGGTCGCCCTCAAGCCCTTTGCCCGGGCGCTCTCGTCGACCAGGAAGCGGAGCAGCGGAGTCGGCGGCCGGATCGGCGAGCCGAGCACGCTCGGTGTCGATCAGCTCCGCGCACCACGGCGGCGATGCTGCCCGAACCGCCGGCTCGCTGCTTCAGCCAGTCGATATTGGCCGTCGTCCAGATATAGCTGGGTTCGATGCTTCATGCTGGAATACAGCATACGGCGCGATATCGGGCGGAAAAACGAGCTGGGCAGGAGTTGCGACGGCTCGCGCCGCGAGCCGCCCCTCATGAACTCTCATTTGAACGTCACCTTGTCGACCGCCTCCTTGATCTTGTTGACGATCACGCCGGCCAGCTCGGTCCCCTGTTTGCCGTTGAAGCCTTTCATCGCCGCGACCATCCCCACCATCAGCAGCGAGACGAGCAGGATCAGGCCGACGTACTCGACCGTCCCCTGCCCCCGCTCGCCCCTCGGCCAGGGCGCGGATCGCCCGCACCCGCTGGACGATGCGCGGCGTGCGCGTAGCCCATCAGCACGTAGATCATCGATGCCTCCTTTCGCGGTTTGACCGCATGCTCGAGAGGCCGCGCGTCACCGATCTAGACGCGAATGTGCCAATTTCGCGGCCGGCAATGTGAAAAGTCCGAGACACGAGGCCGCGGAGCCTGCGGATACGCTCAGCGCGCCATGCGGGTGCTGGTCGTCACCAACTTCGAGCCGGACGCCTCGGCGCCCCAGCGGGGGCGCTGGGTGCGCGACCAGGTCGAGGAGATCCGCCGCCGCGGGGTCGAGGTCGAGGTGTTCGGCTTCCCGCCCGGCTCCAGCCACTACATGCCGGCGACCCTGCGCCTGCGCCGGCTGCTGCGCGAGCGAGCGCTTCGACCTCGTCCACGTCCACTACGGGCTGACCGCCTGGTGCGCGCTGCTGGCCGGGGCCCGGCCGCTGGTCGTCAGCTTCCACGGCACCGACGTCCGCCACCCGGTGGTCGGGCCGATGTCGCGGCGGCTCGCCCGGCGGCGTCGACCTCGTCGCCGGCGTCTCGCGCGCCCTGTTCGCGCCGGAGGCGGCCGGCCCGGGGCTGCCGCGCCTGCCGGGCTCGGCGGTGCTGCCCTGCGGTCCCGACCTGAGCGCTTCCGCCCGATCCCCCGCGGCGAGGCGCGGCGCGAGCCTCGGCCTCGACCCCGACGGCCGCTACCTGCTCTTCCCCGCCAACCCGGCCCGCCCGGAGAAGCGCTCCGACCGGGCCGCCGAGCTGGCCGCGGCCTGCGGCGCCGAGCTGCTCAGCGGCGGCTCGATCGAGCCCGACGAGATGCCGCTCTGGGTCAACGCCGCCAACGCCGTCCTGGTCACCTCCGACTACGAGGGCTTCGGCCTCGTCTGCGTCGAGGCGCTCGCCTGCGACGTGCCGGTCCTCTCGACTCCGGTCGGGATCGCGCCCTTCGCCCTCGCCGGAGTCGCGGCGCCCTCTGCGCGCCCTTCGACGTCGCCACCTGGGCGGCCGCCGCCGCCCCCACCTCGACGCTGCCGACCCGCGCGTCGAGGGCGCCGCCCGCGCGGCGTCGCTGTCCGCGGCGCGGATGGCCGAGCGGACGATCGAGGCCTACCGCGACGTCCTCGCTGCCGCGTAATAGATTGACCTCGATGAGCGCGAACGGGCGAGCCGGGCAGCGAGGACCTGAGGGCGCAGGTCGAGGCGGCCGAGCGCCGGCTGGGCGAGGCAGCCGAGGCGGCCGCCGCCGCCGAGGAGCGCGCCGACCGCCGAGATCGGGCGCTCGAAGCGGACCTGGAGCGGGAGCGACAGGAGCGGCCGAGGAGCTCGAGCAGCGCACGCGCGCACACCGAGGCTCTGGAGAAACTGCGCCGCGAGCCACGACGAGGAGCTGCGCCGCGAGCGCGACCGCCAAGGAGCGGGCGATCGCCGCCGCCGAGGCCCGGCTCGCCGAGATCGAGGCACAGGCCGAGGCGGCCGAGAAGCGGGTCGAGGAGGCGGAGCGGCGTGCCGCCGGCGCGGAGGGCACGAACGCCGACGCCGAGGCGCGCGCCCGCGAAGCGGCCGCGGCCTGGCTGCGCGGTCAGGTCGAGGCGATCCGGCGAGAGGCGGGGCGGCGATAGCGGCAACCAGCCGAGTGCGACGTCGCCGTCGTCGGCGGCGGCGCGGCCGGGCTGTGGACGGCGCTGCGCGCCGCCGAGCTCGGCGGCGAGTCTGCCTGGTCTCCCGCACCCCGCTCTCCCAGAGCGCCAGCTTCTGGGCCCAGGGCGGCCTGGCGGCGGCGCTGGAGCCGGGCGACTCGCCCGCCAGCCACGCCGCCGACACGATCGCCGCCGGGCGGGGCCTCTGCCGGCCCGTCGGCCGTCGAGGCGCTGACCGAGGAGGCGCCGGCGGCGGTGCGCGAGCTGCGCGAGCGCGGGCGTCGCCTTCGACCTCGACCCCGACGGCGAGCTGGCGCTCGGCCTCGAGGGCGGCCACACCCGGCGGCGCATCGTCCACGCCGGCGGCAGCCAGACCGGCCACGAGATCACCTCGAAGCTGGCGGCGATGGTCGCCGCCGAGCCGCGAATCGCGGTCTGCGAGAGCACCTCCGCCGTGGCGCTGTGGAGCGACGGCGAGCGCTGCCACGGCGTGCTGACCGACGCCGGCCCGATCGCGGCGGCGGCGACCGTGCTCGCGACCGGCGGCGCCGCGGCGCTCTGGCGGCGGACCACCAACCCCTGGGGCGCGATCGGCGCCGGGCCGACGCTGGCGAGCGCCGCGGGCGCCGACCTGGCCGACCTCGAGTTCTGCCAGTTCCACCCGACCGCGCTGGCGCTGCCGGGCACGCGCTTCGACGGCACGCTGATCACCGAGGCGGTCCGCGGCGAGGGCGCGACCCTGCTCGACGCCTCCGGGCGGCGCTTCACCGACGAGCTGGCGCCCCGCGACGCGGTCACCGCGGCGATCCTCGACCGCATCGAGGCCGACGGCGTCGCCAGCGTCCGGCTCGACCTGCGCGAGCATCGACCCGGGCCGCTTCCCGAACGTCTTCGAGTCGCTGGCCGAGGCCGGGCTCGACCCGCGCTCGCGAGCCGGTGCCGGTCGCCCCCGCCGCCCACTACACGATGGGCGGGATCGCCGTCGACCTCGACGGCCGCTCCTCGCTGCCCGGCCTCTACGCGGTCGGCGAGTGCTCCTGCACCGGCCTGCACGGCGCCAACCGGCTCGCCTCCAACTCGCTCAGCGAGTGCTTCGTCTTCGGCAGCCGCGCCGCCCGCGCCGCGCTGGCGGAGAGCCGCGCCGGCCAGCCGTCCCGCGCCTCCGGGGTGGCGCTTTCGAGCCGCCGACCGAAGCGACCCGCGACGCCGTCTGGCGCCTCGCCGGCCCGGTGCGCCGGCCCGAGCAGCTGCGCGAGCTGCGCGACGAACCCGTACCCGCTCGCGGCCGCGATCGCGACCTGCGCCCTGGAGCGCGAGGAGTCGCGCGGCGGCCACCTGCGCGCCGACTGCCCCGGCCTCGACCCCGAGCTCGACGGCATCCACATCGTCCTCGGCCCGACGGGCGACCCGGCGCGAGCGCTGGCGCTGACCGACCTGAGTCGCGCTGATCACCGGATAGCGACCTGTCGAACGGCCGCGCGCCGTTAGCGTCACCGGCGTGCTGCTCGGCGTCGACGTAGGCGGGACCTTCACCGACGCCGTCCTCTTCGACGGCGAGGCGGTGCACACGGCGAAGCTGCCGACGACGCCGCACGATCAGTCGCGGCGGTGATCGGCGCGGTCGAGGAGGTGCTGCGCCGGGCCGGCGCCGACGCCGGCGAGGTCGAGGCCTTCGCGCACGGGATGACGGTCGGGACCAACGCGCTGCTCGAGGAACGCGGCGCCCGCACCGCGCTGATCGCCACCCGCGGCTTCGCCGACCTGCTCGAGATCGGCCGCCAGGACCGCCCCGACCTCTACCGCCTCTGCGCGCCGAAGCCGGCGCCGCTGGTCGAGTCCGAGCTGCGCTTCGAGGCGACCGAGCGGATCGGGCCCAGAGGGGATCGTCGAGCCGCTCGAGCCGAAGAGAGCCGCAGCGGCTCGCCGAGCTGGTCCGCGCGAGCGGCGCCGAGTCGGTCGCGGTCTGCCTGCTCTTCTCCTACCTCGACCCCTCGCACGAGCGCGCGCATCGCCGAGCGGCTGCGCCGGGAGCTGCCGGGCGTCCACGTCTCCGCCTCGCACGAGGTGCTGCCGCGTTTCCGCGAGTACGAGCGCTGCTCGACCACTGCGATCGACGCCTACCTCTCCCCCTGCTCGGCCGCTACCTGGCGCGGCTCGGCGAGTCGGCCGCGCGACGGCAGGGCTGCCGCGAGCCGGTGGTGATGCAGTCCTCCGGCGGCGTCGCGACCGCCGAGGAGGCGGCCCGGGCGGGGGCCTGGAGCGTGCTCTCCGGCCCGGCAGGCGGCGCGGTCGGCGCCGGCCTCCTCGCCCGGGCCTGCGGCGACGGCAACGCGATCGGCCTCGACATGGGCGGCACCTCCTGCGACGTCTGCGTGGTCGAGGACGGGCGAGGTGCGCCGCACCGACTCGCGCCGGATCGGCGGCCGCGTCGATCCAGCTGCCGATGGTCGACGTGCACACGGTCGGCGCCGGCGGCGGCTCGATCGGCTGGCGCGACGCCGGCGGCGCGCTGCGCGTCGGCCCGCGCTCGGCCGGCGCCGATCCCGGCCCGGCCTGCTACGGGCGCGGCGGCGCCGAGCCGACTGTCACCGACGCCAACCTGCTGCTCGGCTGCCTCGCGCCGCGACTCGAGCCTGGCCGGCGGCGTCGCGCTCGACGCGCGACGCGGCCGCAGGCCGCGATCGGGCGACCTCGCCGAGGTCGCTCGGCCTCGGCGAGCTGGAGACCGCCGAGGGGATCGTGCGGGTCGCCAACCAGGAGATGGTGCGGGCGCTGCGCGTCGTCACGGTCGAGCGCGGCGTCGACCCGCGCCGCTTCGCGCTGCTGCCGTTCGGCGGCGCCGGGCCGATGCACGCCGCCGCGATCGCCGCCGAGCTCGGCATCGAGCGCATCCTCTGCCCGCGGGCCGGGCGGCGTGCTCTCGGCGCTCGGCCTCTGCGCCTCCGACCGCCGCCGCGACACCGCCCGCACCGTGATGCTGCGCGGCGCCGACTTCGACGCGGAGCGGATCGCCGCCGAGGTCGAGGAGCTGGCCGCGCGACTGGACGGCGAGGCCTCGCGGGAGGCCGAGCCCGAGGTCGATCTACGAGATGCGCTACGCGCGGCCAGGCCTTCGAGCTGCCGGTGCCGGGACCGCCCAGTCCCGACCCAGCCGACCTGGCCGAGCGCTTCGAGCAGGCGCACGAGGAGCGCTACGGCTACCGCGATCCCGAGGGCGAGGTCGTGCTCGTCCACATCCGCCTGGCGCTGGTCGCCGCCGGGCCGAAGCCGCGGCTCGCGCGGCGGCCGCCGAGCGACTGCTCGAGGAGGGCGCGCGCCAGGTGCGCTTCGACGGCGAGTGGGTCGAGACGCCGGTCCTGCGCGGCGAGCCCGCCGCCGGCTTCGCGGCCGAGGGCCCGCGCGTCTTCGAGCTGCCCGAGGCGACCTTCGTCGTGCCGCCCGGCTGGCGCGCCGGGTCGACGAGGCCGGCACGATCGACGCCGAGCAGGCGACTGCAGCCCGATGGGTAGCTACCGGCACGTCGAGGCGGCCGTGAGCCTCGATCCCGTCACCCTGCAGGTGATGGTCGGCGGGCTGCGCGCGGCCTGCGAGGAGATGGGCGCGGCGCTGATCCGCTCCGCCTACTCGGCCAACATCAAGGAGCGCCACGACTGCTCGACCGCGCTCTTCGACGCCCGCGGCGAGCTGGTCGATGCAGGCCGAGCACATCCCCGTCCACCTCGGCTCGATGCCGGACGCGGTCGCCGCCGTGCTCGACGAGGAGCAGCGGCCCGGCGACGCCTGGATCCTCAACGACCCCTACCGCGGCGGCACCCACCTGCCCGACATCACCCTGATCTCGCCGGTCTTCGTCGAGGGCGTCGCTGCTCGGCTTCGCCGCCTGCCGCGCCCACCACGCCGACATCGGCGGGCCGACGCCCGGCGGGATGCCGGCCGACTCGCGGGCCCTCGAGGAGGAGGGCGTGGTGATCCCGCCCACCCGGGTCGAGGACGGCGATGCTGGCGGAGCTCGCCGGCGCAGATGCGCTCTCCCGACCAGCGCCTCGCCGACCTGCGCGCCCAGCGCGCCGCCAACCGGATCGGCGAGCTGCGCCTCGCGCGAGCTGGCCGAGCGCCACGGGCTCGACCGGCTGCGCGCCGGCATGGACGAGATCCTCGCCTACGCCGAGCGCCGCACCCGCGCCGCGCTGGCGGCGCTGCCCGACGGGACCTACGAGGCCGAGGACGTGCTCGAGGACGACGCCGGCGGCGAGCCGCGCGACGTCGTCCTGCGGGTCGCGGCGACGATCGCGGGCGACCGCCTCACGCTCGACTTCGCCGGCACCGACCCGCAGGTCGAGGGCAACCTCAACTGCCCGCTCTCGGTGACGAAGTCGGCCGCGTTCTTCGCCGTTCGCGTGCTGACCGACCCCGACGCGCCGCCCTCCGCCGGCGCCTACCGGCCGATCGAGGTGGTCGCGCCCGAGGGCTGCCTGCTCAACGCCCGCTTCCCGGCCGCCGTCGCGGCCGGCAACGTCGAGACCTCGAGCCGGGTCGCCGACCTGGTGATCGCCGCGCTCGGCGGCGCCGCGCCGGTCCCCGCCCAGGGCCAGGGGACGATGAACAACCTGACCCTCGCCAACGAGGGCTTCACCTACTACGAGACGATCGGCGGCGGCCAGGGCGCCTGCCCCGACGCCGACGGGCCGAGCGCGATCCACGTCGCGATGTCGAACACGCTCAACACGCCGGTCGAGGCGCTGGAGACCGAGTTCCCGCTGCGGGTGCGCGAGCTGGCGCTGCGCCGCGGCAGCGGCGGCGAGGGCGGCAGCGCGGCGGCGAGGAATCGTGCGCGAGATCGAGGCGCTGGCGCCGATGCGCTACACGCTGATCGGCGAGCGCCGCCGCCACGCGCCGCGCGGCCGCGACGGCGGCGCGGACGGCGCCCCGGGGCGCAATCTGCTCAACGGCGAGCCGCTGCCGAGCAAGGCCGAAGGGGAGCTGCGGCGCGGCGACAGGCTGCGGATCGAGACCCCCGGAGGCGGCGGCACTCGGCGAAATCCCTGAATCGTCGCGAAATATTTGCGTTTTCGCCCTCCTCGTCTAGAATGCCCGGCTTTGGCGGGGCTTCCGCCCTGACAGGGTCCGAGGCGCCACCTCCCCAGTCGCAGAGTCCCACCACCTTCTCAGGTACAGATTCATATGCCGATCGCGTTAAAGGAATGGGCAGTAACCGTGCGCGCCCTCGCTGAGGGCGAGCAGCTGCTGACCCTGCGCAAGGGCGGCATCCGCGAGGAGAACAAGCACTTCGAGCTCGAGCACGAGCGGTTCTTCCTCTACCCGACCTTCGACCACCAGCGGAACAACCTGGTCCGCGAGTCGCACCACCCGGAGCTGCGCCGCGCCCTCGAGGAGGGCGTCTGGCCCGACGAGGAGCCGCCGCCGCGGGCGCTGCTCCAGGACGGCGGCATCCCGCAGCCCGATCGCGTGCGGCTGCGCTGCTGGGCCGAGGTGACCGACCACGTGACGATCACCAACCCGCGCGTGGTCGACGAGCTCTCCCCCTTCTACGTCTGGACGCCCGACTACGCCGAGAAGCGGCTCAACTGGAAGCGGCGGCACCCGCTGCACATCCTGCTGCTGCGGGTCCACCGCATCCCGCGCCCGGTCACCGTGCGCGTCCGCGAGGAGTACCACGGCTGCCGCTCCTGGGTCGAGATCGACCGCGACCTGCCCTTCGAGGGCACCCCCGTCATGGCCGACGAGGAGTTCGACCGCGCTCGTTCCGAGATCCACTCGCTCTGCACCGCCGCAGAGCCCGCGCTGGTCTAAGGCCGCCTGGCCAAGCAGATCGAGGAACTCGCGCTGCGCGTGCAGCGCTCGCTTCGTCGCTCGAGCGTCCTTGCACGCGAGACAGGAGCGTAGGCTCGGCCCATGCCTTGGGTAGAGACCCACTCTCTTAGCTTCACCGCGCGCCACGACAGCGGCGACTCCGCTTTCGCCGAGCGCACGCTCGACCGCATGGAGGACCTCCGGCTGCGCCTGGAGGATCGCTTCGAGGCGGTCCCCGGCGACGTCACCGTCGTCGTCCACACCAACCCGGGCCTGCTCGCGATGGCGCATCCCTTCCTGCCGGCGGCGCGCTGGTCAGCGGCGCCCGCCGGTCGCCGCTACCTCGCCGGCTGGGCGATGGCGACCGAGCTGCACGTGCTCAACGACCCGCACATGGAACGGCGTGCCGCCGGCGACGACTCGCGCGAGGCGCTGCGCGGGAACCGCCGAGCGGCTCTACGCGCAGCTCGTCGTCGCCGCCAACAACCCGGCCCTGCCCCCCTCCTGGACGCCGCGCCGCTTCGCCCGCTACCTCGGCTGGGCCTGGCTGGTCGAGGGCGCGGCCCAGTACTTCGCCCGCCAAGTCGGCCTCTACCGCGCCGCGGTGATCCGCCGGCTGCGCGAGAGCGCCCGGCCGTCCTTCCCTCCGTCGCGCCGCGACGCGGTCCTGCTCGGCGGAACGATCTTCGACCTGCTCGAGAACGAGCGGGGTACGGAGGCCTGCGTGGACCTCGCCCTCCACCTGCATCCCGACGGGGCGCCCCGACGCTCGAAGCGGCCTTCGACGCCCGGGCCGGGGAGATCGAGGCGGCCTGGCGCGACTACCTGCGCGAAACGGCCCGGCCGGCATGTCGTCGCCGCCGCGCCGGCTAGCCGGCGCCGGAGTCCCCTCCAGCACCTCGCGGGCGCGCTCGACAAGCTCCTCGGCGACCATCACTTCGCGCGGCCCGGCGGCGAGGAAGTCGGGCACGTCGAAGCCGGCCGCCCGTCGCAGCATGCTCGGGATGCCGTGCTCGGAGAGCAGGCCCTGGATCATTTCCGCCTCGGCCTGCTGGTGCGCCCAGGCGACCTTGACGAGCCTGCCGCCTACCCGACGGCACAAGCTCGGCCTCCGAGATGCCCGCCTCGCGAGATCGGCAGAAGCCCTTGACGTCGGGCACGTCGGCGTCGGCGAGCGAGGCGATCAGGTAGACGGCGTCGGGCCAGCCGGCCAGGTTGACGTCGGTCTGCGAGGGATAGGCGGGGCTCTTGGTGTGCGAGTGGTAGATGCCGACCAGATCCTCGCCCGCCTCTTCGATCGCCCGCATCAGCCGGAACTGCTCCTTGGCGTCGATCGAGTAGCGCAGCGGGCTCCCCTCCGCGTTCTCTGCCCGGTACACCGTCCGCGCCTCGCCGTCGGCGCCGCCGACCATGCCGCAGCACTCGTTCGGCAGGTCCTCGCGCGCGTGCGCGACGATCTCGTCGATCAGGCCTTGAGAAATGTGCATGGGGTGGTGGCGTGCGTGGCCAAGCAGATCAAGGAACTCGCGCTGCGCGCTCGCACCGCTCCCTTCGGTCGCTCGAGCGTGGCGTGCTCTGCACGCGAGGACTGAGGACGATATGCGCCTCGGCCGCCCTACCACCAGACGGTCGAGTCCAGGTTCTCTATCTCGTCGACGGGCTTGGTGTAGACGCCCGAGGAGAGGTACTTCCAGCCGTCGTCGGGGATCAGGAAGACGACGTTGCCGCTCTCCAGCTCCTCGGCGATGCGGACGGCGATCCGGGCGATCGCCCCGGCGGAGACGCCGGCGAAGATCCCCTCCTCGTCGAGCAGCTTGCGGGTCCAGACGATCGCGTCGCGGTTGGAGACCATGATCTTGCGGTCGAAGAGGGAGATGTCGATGATCGGCGGGATGAAGCCGTCGTCGAGCGAGCGCAGGCCGTGGACCTCCTCGCCCTGCATCGGCTCGGCGGCGACGATCAGCGTCTCCGGGTTGGCCTCCTTGAGGCGGCGGCCGTTGCCCATCAGCGTGCCGCCGGTGCCGAGGCCGCCGACGAACGCGGCCACGTCGTCGAGCTCTTCGAGGATCTCCAGCGCGGTGCCGTTGTAGTGGGCCAGCGGGTTCGCCTCGTTGCCGTACTGGTAGGGCATGTAGTAGCGCGAGTCCTCGGCCATCTCCAGCGCCACCTCGACCGCGCCGTTGGAGCCCTTCGCCCCCTCCGAGTAGACGATCTCCGCCCCGTACATCTCCAATAGCTGCGTGCGCTCGGAGGTGACGTTGTCGGGCATCACGACCTTCAGCGGGTAGCCCTTGCGGCGGCAGATCATCGCCAGCGAGATGCCGGTGTTGCCCGAGGTCGGCTCGAGGATCGTCTGACCCGCCTCGATCGCGCCTTCGGCCTCGGCGGTCTCGATCATCGACCGGGCGACCCTGTCCTTGACCGAACCGGTCGGGTTGCGGCCCTCCAACTTGGCGTAGATCCTCACGTCCGGCTTCGGCGAGAGCTTCGCCAGCTCGACCAGAGGCGTGTTGCCGATCGAGGCGACGATGTCGCCGTAGCGCCCCCCACAGGGCCGGTTGAGTAGCTCGTCGCCAGGCATGGGTCTCCCGTTACTTCAAAAAGTATAGGGAGGGATCGGCTCCGGCGAGGCGACAGAACCACAAATGGGGGTGATGGAGGGGATGGCGGGATGAGTGGTGTGCTGGGGGGGGGGAGAGAGGAGGGGGGGAAGGATGGGAGGAGGAGGAGAGATGGGCTGGGGGGAGAGCGCAGCGGAGGGACGACGGTGGCCGTCGGGCGCGGAGCTAAGGGCGGGACCGTCGTGGTCGACCCGGCGGGGTGAAGACGACGGCCAGCGCAGGCACCGCCGGACGTACCGGGTGCGTGCCTCCGGCGGCTTCCCGGCTGGAGGTTCGAGAACGGCCCACCGCCCCTGGCCTGTTCGCGCAGCTCAGGCCGTCTCGAGGGCGCGCGTGGGTGATCGTCTCGACACGAGGGCGTGCCGCGCTGGTGGACTCGCCGAGCACCGCGCCTCTGGGGCCAGGTCTCGAAGACGGCACCGTCCTGGGCGCGATCGTTCGGCGAGGCTACGGGCTCGACCCCGCATGGCGCCGAGGCCGCCGGTCTCGGGAGAGCTGGTGCGACCGTGAGGACCAGGGGAGACACGACGGGCACGAGTCCGGGAGCTGGGCAACGGAACGTCTGGTCGACACCTAGCGCCGGACGAAAGTCGACCTGAGCCGTCGGCGGCCGCCGCGCGGCGGTCTTGCCGAGATCCAGGAGATCGACGAGGGGCGGGTGGTCTGGCGCTGGAATCACGCAGCACATCGGACTCGAGGAGACCGGACGGTGGCGGCGCAACGTGCTCAGCAACGCCAAGCGCGGCGAATGGCAGGCGATCTCGACCGGTTCACGTCAACTCGATCGAGCCGCGGGGGAAGACGAATGGTCGTTCGATGCGCCACACCGACGCGATCTACGGAATCGAGCGCCGACCGGCACGTGATCTGGAAGCTGGGAGGGAGCGAGACCGCCCAGTCGCTCCGCGTCGTCGGCGACCCGCCGAGAAGCTCTTCGGCGGCCAGCACGACGCCAGGGTGATCGAGAACGGGGACCTCAGCGTCTACGACAACGGCAAGGACCGTCCGCGCGACCGCGTCGCGCTACCGCCTCGACTGGAGCAAGGCACGGCGACCTACTCGGCAGCTCAACGACCGCAGGTCGAACCAGCCACTGCTGCGGCTCGGCCCGGGCTGCCAGACGGCGGCTGGCTGGTGAGCTGGGGAGACAACTCCTGGTGACCGCTTTCGACGGCGCAACGGGTGCTTCCGCTGCGACGCGGTCTGACGTTCGGGCGTCCGGTCCGGAGGGAGCGACGCCCTGAGGGGCTCGACCGAGGTCTGGAGCAGATGGAGCTCGGCGCCGAACACTTGGGGGCGCGTGGCCGCCCGGTTAAGCGCTCAGCAGCCGCCGGCCATGGCCGGCAGGATCACGACGGTGTCGCTCTCCGAGACGCTCGTCTCCAGCCCGTCCAGCACCCGCACGTCCTCGTCGTTGAGGTAGACGTTGACGTAGCGGTTGAGGTCGCCGTCGGCGCCGAACAGCTGCTCCTCGGTGCCGGGATGCGCGGCCGTCAGCGCGCGCAGGACCTCGCCGACGTTGGAGCCCGCGGCGTCGACCTCGGGCTGCCCCCCGGTCTGGGGGCGCAGGACTGGTGGAATTCGAACCGTCGCCATTGATTTCCGATCCTATTGAAGGCCGCGAAAATCAAGCAGGTCGGGGGATGCAGGGAGGCCGGTGAGGGGAGCGCACTCTTGTGCGTGACCCGATCCGGACGACCGAAGACCCCGAGATGCGCCGATTTGCAGCGGCCTGCGTTCAGCCGGCGCAGAAGAGGTCATAGTCGGGGAACTTGCCGAGATCCTCGTCGGCGATCTCCGGCGCGTCCTCGCCGCAGATCGGGCACTCCGGGTCGCGCCGCACCTTCAGCTCGGTGAAGCGGGTGCCGAGCGCCTCGAAGAGGAGCAGGCGGCCGATCAGCGGCTCGCCGATCCCGAGCACCAGCTTCAGGACCTCGTTGGCCTGGAGCAGGCCCATCGTCCCGGCCATCGCGCCGAGCACGCCGTTGGCCGAGCAGCTCGGCGCCAGCTCGGCCGGCGGCGGGGTCGGGTACAGGCAGCGGTAGCAGGGCCCCTCGTAGGGGACGAAGGTCGAGATCTGGCCGTCGAAGCTGAGGATCGAGGCCGAGACGACCGGCTTGCGCAGCCGCACCGAGGCGTCGTTGAGCAGGTAGCGGGTCGGGAAGTTGTCGGCGCCGTCGACGATCACGTCGTACTCGCCGATGATCTCCATGATGTTGGAGGCGGTCATCCGGCCGCGGTGCTCTACCACGTTCACGTCGGGGTTCAGCGCCTCGATCGTGCGCCGGGCCGACTCGGTCTTCGCCATCCCGATCCGCTCGGTGTTGTGGATCACCTGGCGCTGGAGATTTGAGGCGTCGACGACGTCGTCGTCGACCAGGCCCATCGTGCCGATCCCGGCCGCGGCGAGGTAGAGCGCGGTCGGCGCGCCGAGCCCGCCGGCGCCGACCAGCAGCACCTTCGCGTTCAGCATCTTGATCTGGCCCTCGACCCCGACCTCGGGCAGCAGCGTGTGACGCGAATAGCGGTCGCGCTGCTCGGGGGTCATCCCCTCGGTGGCGACGACGGGCAGCCCCTGCTCCTGCCAGGCGAGGATCCCGCCCGCCATCGAGGCGACGTTCTCGTAGCCGAGCGCCTGCATCTGCTCGGCCGCCTTGAAGGAGCGGTTCCCGCTGCGGCAGTAGAGGATCGTGCGGGCGGACTTGTCGGGCGCCGCGGCCAGGATCTCGTCGCCGAGCAGCCCCGGGGGGACCAGCTTGCCCCCCTCGAGCCGCGCCTCCTGGAACTCGTGCGGCTCGCGCGTGTCGATCAGGACGACGTCGCCGCCCTCGATCTCCTCCGCCGCCTCGAACGGCTCGATCTCCTCGATCTGCTGCTTGGTCTGAGTGTCAGGCGCCATGGTCGGCTCGAATCCCCCGAATCCGGATCAGCTTTTACTTCAAAAAGTATAGCGAGGGACTCAAGCCGCGTCGGCGGCGATCCGCCGTGCTTCTTCGGACTCCAGGTAAGGCACCAGCAGATAGTGGACCAGCTCGGGTGTCGCCTCGTGGAGGCGATCGGCGTTGCCGGCATCGACGTAGCGGGCGACCATCAGGCCGGCGCCGCCGAGCAGCATCTCCTCGAGCTCGCCGGGCAGCGCCCGTCCGGGACGCCCGCCGCGCATGAGCGCGGCCAGGTGGGCCATGCAGGCCTGGTGCCGTTGCCGAGCCTCTTTGCCGGCTTGGAGCACCTCGATCGTGAAGAGGCGGGCGAGGGCCGGGTTCGCGGCGAGCAGGCGAAGGAGCGTGTCGGCGCCGACCCGGACCTTCACAGGCCAGTCCTCGACGGCCGCAACCGCCTCCTCGACCCGCTCGTAGAGCCAGCCGGCACCGACGTCGTAGGCCGCCAGGAAGCACTCCGGCTTGCTCCCGAACTGCGCGTAGAAGGCGCTGCGGGAGACGCCCGCCTCCTCGACGAGGCCGCCGATCGTCACCCCGGGATAGCCGTGACGCGGCAGCAGCCGCACCATCGCCCCGACGATGCGCAGGCGCTGGTTGCGGGCGACCAGGGAGCGCGGCAGCCCGTGGCGGCCGGGCGGAAGCCGGGAGGCCGCCAGCGCCGGGGGAAGGTCGGCAAGCGCCTCGGGCGAGAAGCGTTCCGGCTCGGCGCCGGCGCCCCCGCTGTGTGGGGACACGCTCGCTAGCCCTGTCGCGCCTGTTGCGCACCGGCGGTGGGTGCCGCAGCGGCCAGGGCGGGCGCGAGCAGGTACTGGAGCAGGATCTCGTGCGAGTCCGGAAGCCGCTCGGCTTCGTTCGCGAGCACTCGGGCCGACAGGCGCGAGACGAGGCCGCCCGCAAGCAGCCGGGCTGTCTCCTCCTCCACCGCGTCGGGGTCGGCAGATGCCGCGCCGGGCGGGCGCAGCGTCTCGGCAAGCCGCTCCAGCGAGCGCTCGTGCTCGAGCCGTGCCGGACGCGCGGCCGCGAGCGACTCGACCAGGAGCAGGTGCGCACGCGGTGGGTCGGCGGCAAGGAACTGGAGCCCCGCCCGAAGGCCGGCCGCGACGCGGTTTGCCCACGCACGCTCTCCGCCGACCGCCTCCTCGACTGCGGCGACGATCTGCTCGACGCCGTCGTCGTAGGCGGCCGCAAAGCAGGCCTGCTTGCCCTCGAAGTGCTGGTAGAAGGTCGCCCGCGAGACGCCGGCGAGTTCGATCACGTCTGCGATCCGCGTGTCCTCGTAGCCGTGGTAGACAAGCGCCGCAGCCAGGCCGGCGAAGATCCGGGAGCGCTGATTCGCCACGACCTGCGCCCGCGAGAGCCCCGAGCGTGGCGGGATGCGCTGCGGCTCGGGCGGCGGGGCTCCCGGGCGGCGGCGCGAGGAGCGGCGCTCGCGCGTTTCGGTCTCGATGTCTCCTGCGGCCATACCGGCTCCGTTCTCGATCGAAGACGGGGCGAATACAAACACGTCAGTTCGCGTTTGTCAAGATACGCACGTGGTATAGCTACCTATTCCGCTTGCCCCGCCTCGCCTTCCCGCACTGAGCCTTGACCACCGGCCGGAAGCTATGCCGCTTGCCGTTCTGCCCGGTGAAGGCCACCTTGGCCCGGTTCTTGGCCGCGCAGAGGTCGGCGCTGTTGACGATCAGGCCCTTTTTGCCGCCCTGCATGGTCAGTACGACCCGTGAGATCGGGGCGTCGGGCACCGAGGAGAAGGTGGTCCTGATCCCGCCGGTGCGGACCGAGTCGATCCTGCCCGGCACCTCGATGTCGACGATCCCGTGCAGGTCGAAGACGAGATCGGGCAGCTTGTTGTTGGAGGAGCGCAGGTAGACGGGACCGCTCAACGGCTCGTCCAGCAACGGGGTCCAGGCCGTGACGTGGCCGTAGATCGCGCCCTTGGGGCAGGCGTTCGCGGCGAACTGCACGCGGGTGCAGATCGTGCGGATGTGGGCCTGTTCGAGGAAGGCCGACCTCGGCAGGGTGACCGTGGCCCCGTCGATGTTGGCGTCGCCCCTGCGGGGGGTGACCACGGCCCGCAGGCCGGGGTGGGAGCCTCGCTTGGTGCCGCCGCGCAGCTTCAGCTTCAAGGACGGCTTGAAGGCGAGGTTGAGGCAGTTGGCCGCCTGGTAGCGGGAGGCGAGGTCCACGGGAACGTCGTCGGAGGAGCTGAACACGTCCAGGTGGGAGCCGAACAGGGTCGCCCGCACGCTGGAGGGATCGCAGCTCGTCGGGTTGATCGTGAACTTGTCCCTGTCCACGTAGATCCGCAGGTCCCGCAGCTTCAACGGGATGCCCTTCAGGATGTGGGGGATCGGGTCGGAGCGGTCGCCGTCGACGTGGACTTCGCCCGTCACCGGGTCCAGGGTCAGCGCCTCCTGCACGACGACGGTTCCCACGTCGAAGGGACCGGCCACCGCGGGGGTGATCGAGACCACGCTGAGGGGCGCGCCGTTGTGGGGGCCCGCCAGGTAGAGGGAGCCCGGGACCCTGGTCAGGACCGAGCCGACCCCGGCGCCGACCAGGGTGCGGCCGATCTGAGAAGAACTCGGGCAGGAGGGGTTTGCCAGCTCCTGCTTGCCGGTCTTGGCCTTCGCCGCCTGGATGGCGGTGTCGGGGCATTTCCCGACCCCGGCGATCTTGGCGCTCACCCCGGGCGGCAGGATCGAGCTGAACTTGGTCATGTCCTGTTCGCCGTCGTTACGGGTCAGGCGCATCACGAACTCAGAGAAGGAGCCGGCGTTGTTGTTGATCGAGCCGGCGCTGAAGCCGGGCTTGAACGGCGGCAGGCCACCGGAGGGGCAGGGCGCTCCGCCGATGCCCCGGGTGATCTCGAAAGTCGATTTCGAGACGATCGGGTTGGCGGGGTCCGAGTGACCGGTGATCTCGGTCTCGGTGGTGTAGGTGCCGCAGGTCGGCGGGGTGATCAGCGGTGCCCTGGCCCCCTCGCGCAGCTTCAGCTCGAAGCTGTCGAAGGGCAATTGCGGCAGGTCGGAGAAGGTGCTCACGATCCGCCCGGTCCGCTCGTCGGTCTCGATCTTGCCCGGCAGCTTGATCAGGACCCCGCGCTGGGGTTCCTCCAAGACCACGTACATCGCCAGGAGCGAATCGAAGGGGTTCTCGGCTCCGGGGGCTCCCGTGGCCGGGTCGTCGGGGGCGGCGATGAAAACGTCGCCTCCGATCGGCTCATCGAGGACCGGGGTGTGGACCAGGGCGGTGCCGATCTTCGACTCGCTCGGACAGCCCTTGCCGGGGGTCGGGAAGAAGCTCAGCTCGGTCGACTCGTACTGAGCGGGCATGCAGACCCCCAGGCCCTCGGCCTGGGAGGGGTTGATCGTCACTCCCTGGGGCAGGGAGACCTTCACCTTCTTCAGGTCCGAGGAGGAGATCCCGTCTGGGTTGGAGAGGCCGGGGTTGGGCACCTCGACCTTGACGCTGAGACCTGAGGAGGACTCGGCGTCGAGCGTCGTCGGCTGTGCGGCGAGCGTGCCTTTCACCGGCACGTCCTCGCAGCCGTCGATCCCCACGTCCGGACCCCAGTCCTCGGGCAGGTAGGGCAGGCCCGGCAGGCGGTGGGTCCGGGTCGTCGCCGAGTCGAAGTCGCCCTGATCGAACCAGGAGTCAGCGTGTGCGATGAACGGCAGGCCCTGCGCCGAGCAGGAGGTCGGGTTGCGCAGGAAGGGGACTTCGGGGCCGCCGCTGGGGCAGGTGAAGCCGCTGACGGCGGGTAAGTCTTTTTCGTCAGGACAGGCCCGATCGGCCCTATGCGCTTCGGAGGCGGGGGTGCCCCAGAAGGTCGTCGTCGTGCCGGCCAGCGCCAACCCCTCGGAGATGTTGCGGGCGCTGAGCGTCACCCCGTAGTCGCCGCCCCTGCGCACCTCTGCGTCGATCACGGTGACGACGCCGAAGATGTTGAAGCCGAAGCGAGCGGCGACGCCCGGCGGCGGCACCATGTTGAACATCGGGTAGGGGTGGCTGACGCTCTCCCGCGCGTAGTAGCCGTTTACGCGGACCACCTGGGTGCCGACCTGCGAGCTCGGGGGGCAGAGCGGCTGCGGAGCCGCAAACGCGGAGTGCGCGAGCTCCGCCGCGGTGCAGGTCCCTACGGCGGTCGGGTCGCCGAGCAGGCCCGGCGGCACCTCGGTCGAGATGTCCTTGACCGGCTCGACCGGGTAGGCGCTGCCGGAGATCGGCACCGGATCGGTCTTCGTGTTGAACTCGATCGTCGTCGTCGAGTTGAACGGATGCCCGCCGGCCTGCGTGAAGGGGTCGCCGGCGGGGTTGGCACCGAGGCGGCTCTCGAAGGAGTCGATCCCGAATCCTGGCGGCTCGCTGGAGACGAGGATCGGCCCGATCGTGCTCGCCGGGGCAGCGCCGCCGCCGGAGACTTCGAAGTGGGGGCTGAGGCCGCCGCTCGCGCTCGGCTCCGCTTCCACGGTCAGCTTCACCTGCTGCCAGTTGAGGCCCCCGGAGGTCGCGCCGACGGGGAGCACCGGATCGGTGGTCGAGCATCGCACGCTCGTCGTCACCCCTGCGACGATCGGCGAGCCGTCGAGGGCCGTGCATTCGAAGAAGCCGATGAAGGGGGCGAAGAGCTCCCCCGCCACCGCCGTCAGCCCGGGCGGCAGCGTCGCCACGATGTCGATCTGGCTGCCGTCCATCGGCTCGTCACCGGTGTTCTTGACGATCACGATGTACTCGGATTGCTCGCCGGGGGCGATCGTCGGGTTCTGCACCGAGTCGATGCTCCACCCCGTCACCGCGAAGGCCGGTGCGGCGCTGGCGAGAAGGAGCAAAGTGCCTGCGAGGAATGCAGTGAGGAAGCCGAGTCGCCTGCTCCTCGTGGTCTTCGCGCTGCTCATCGGCCTGCCCTCCGGTTGGCGTTGGCGGTTCGGTTCTTGGCTTGGCGCTGTTTCTTGGCTTGGCGCTTTTTGACGCAGCGGGTCTTGCCGCGGCGCGTCTTGACCCGGCGCTGGTTCTTCGTGCAGCGGCTCCTCGGCTTCCTGGCCTTCGGGTCGCCGGGGCCGCGGAACCCCTCGCTGGCGGGACTCGTCTCGTTGAGGACGGTCGGTGCCGGCTGGCAGCCGTCGCCCTGGCAGCTCGGCGGCGGAGCCGGGGGCTCGGGGAAGCCGCCGCCGACCCGCGCGTCGTAGAGGTCGTAGTTGCCGTCGACGTCCCAGCCCGAGAGGCGCTCGGTCGTTATGAAGAAGGCGTCGGAGCCGTCGGCGGAGGCGTCGAGGAAATAGGACTGATCGCCGCTCTCGCCGCTGGAGAGCAGGCTCGCCTTGCCGGTTGCCGAGTCGTAGACGTAGGCGTCGTCTTGGCCGTTGATGTCGGCGCCGACCAGTCGCTCGCCGGTCGTGAAGAAGGCGTAGCGCCCGTCGTCGGAGAGCGCGTGGCTGACTCGCATGGTCGTGTTCACCGGACCCGTCCGCTCACGCACGCTGGTGAACGCCATCCTCGACGCCGGCGCCCCCGAGGGGTTGCAGCTGGCGCACTCCAGCGTGTCCTCCTCGGCGCTGTAGAGGTAGAACTCGCGGCAGGCGCCTTGGGGGCCCGAGCAGTCGCTGCCGTGGTCGTAGTCCGTACCGCCCTTGGCGGAGAGGATGCCTTCGCCGTTAGCGGAGCTGAACAGCAGGTGGCGCCCGTCGGGGGTGATCCGGGCCATTCTTTCCTCGCCCAGGGCAAACCGGAGAGAGTTCTCACCGTTGCTATCCCACAAGGCAGAGACATGGGTGATCTGCCCTTCGTGCCAAAGATAGATTTCTCCTTCGGCCATGAAGTAGACATAGTGGCCGTCGGCCGAGGCGCCGATCACCGCCCTCACTTCCTTCCCGCCACTGATCAGCGTCAGGTTGTCGGGCGCCGACGTCGGCTTCGTCGTGTCATACATGTAGAGCTTCTCCGACCCGGCGGGCGCGTCGTCGGTGAGCGCCTCGCCCGTCGTGAAGAAGACCCGGGAGCCGTCGGTGGCGGCCTCGTAGTAGGTCGCCGGCGCGAATCCGGCCGGGGCGGGGTCGGGCTCGCCGTCCCCCCCGCAGCTCGCATCGCCGGCGCAGTCGGTCCGCTCCGAGGCGTTCAGCTGCGCCGTCGAGGTGTGGTCCAGGCGCATGTAGAGGTTGCCGGCTATGCCGCTGGGGGCGAGCGTGGTGCCGTCGCCGGTCGGACGGGTGAAGAAGACGCGCAGGTGGCCGTCGGAGCCGTCGGAGAGGGTGTGGGGGGTGAGCTTGAAACCATTACCGTTTCCGCCCGCCCCCTGACCGGCGATCGAGAGGTCCGCGGCGACGCAGGGAGGGCCCTCAGCGTCGTCGCAGAAAGTCGCCGGCGCCTCGGGGATGCGGCCGGCGAGGCGGGTGACGCCTTCGTCCCACTGGTAGAGGCGGCCTCGGCCGGGGGCCTGAAGGGGGGTGTCGCCGGTCAGCCGCTGCCTGGACTCGAAGATGACGTGGCGCAGGTCGGGCGAGCTGTAGGCGAGCTTCGACACCAACAACACACCGAGCGCGGGGAATCTCGACAGCGGCGGCAACGGCGTGCCGGTCGACTCGCAGAGCGGGCAGGTGGTGATCAATTCATAGGAGCCGGGGCCGGGGGAGTGCAGGTCATCGCGGCGGTAGAAGTTGGGCACGTCCTCGACGTTGGGATCGGCGGTCAGGGGACTCCAGGTCCTGAGGATCCCGGTGCTCAGGTCGGGCGAGAACTCGTGTTCGTATTTCGGTTCGAAGAGAGTGCTGCCCGCAGCGGTGAACGGCATCGGCTCCTGCTTGGGAGTGATCGCGTGCGTGGCCCAGCCGTTGTGGCCGGGGTTTGGGTCGCTCGATCGCTCGGCGAGGTAGTCGACCGCGATGGCGGTGCCCTGGGCGTCGGCGAAGGCCCGCATCGAGATGAAGCCGACCCGCTCGCCGTCGACCGATGCCCGCGTCCTCGTGGACTCGGGCATGAGGTCGCCGCCGCTCTTGTCGGGAGGCGAGACCATCTCCCAGGCGCGGTCGTGTGGGAGGAAGCCCTTGCCGGGGAAGCGGCCCGGAGCAGGGGCGCTGAGAGACGGGAAGGTCGTGAAGGACTTGGCGGCGCTCTCGACCGTGCCGATCGCGTTGGTGGCGAGGATGCGGAAGGCGTATGCGGTCGCGGGGCTGAGGCCGTCGGCGACCTGGGACACCGAGACGCCGGTGGAGCCCGATCCGACGCTCGCGTCGGGGACGGGAACGGCGGTGGCGTTCGCGAACCCGCTCGCCTCGAACTCGGCTTTGGTCACGTACTCGAAGCGGTAGGAGGTCTCCGTACCCGAGGGGTTGAGATGCACCTTGAACTCCGCTCTGGTCTCGGAGACATCGGTGACGAAGAAGGACTCGACCACGGGCGGCCCGTCGGTGGCGAAGCTGCGATCGGCCCCGAAGCCCTCCTCGCCTTCTGAGTTGGTGACGTGCAGGCGGTAGTGGTAGGCGGTGGCGGGGGTCAGCCCAGTCAGGTCGGCGCTGACCGCAGTCGATTCGGTGTGGGGACCGGCCGGCTCGCAGGGGGCGGTGGAGCCGTAGCTTTCGTCGGGGCCGTATTCGAAGACGCATTGCACTTCCGCCCCCCCGGCGGGGTCGACCGTGCCTTTCAGCGTCGCGGTCTCCCCCGTGACGTTCTCCGCAGCGCCCGTCGTGGCCTCGGGCAGGATCGTCGGCTGGGTGGAGAAGGTGCGGATCGCGCCGCCGTCGGAGGCGTAGAGCCTTTCGTTGGCTGGGTCGATCGCCAGGCCCGTCGAGCAGCAGAGGCCCTGGCCGAAGCTCATCACCTCACCGCCTGAGGACTCGTACTCTCGGATCCGGTCGCCGAGGTTGACGTAGACGTGGTCGTTTGAGGTGTCTACGGCGACGTCGCTCGCGTAGGGCCCGTCGTCGAAGGGTTCGGTGGGCGTTTCGTTGTCTGGGGTTGCGTAGAGGACCGCGGCCAGCTCATAGGCGGTCGGGCCGGAGCGGTGGAAGCGCAGCACGTCGCCGTCGTGGGCGTGGCAGAAGCAGTTGCCGTTCCTGACGTAGAGCTCCCCGCTCGAGTCGAAGGCAAGCCCGCAGGGACCCTGCAGGGCCGAGTCGGCGACCCTGCCCAGGTAGGCGCCGGTGGAGTCGAAGATCCAGATCCGGTTGTTGCCGGAGTCGGCGACGAAGAGGTTGCCGTTTGACTGGTCTACCGCGACCCCGCAGGGGGAGCTGAGGCCTCCTGCGAGGGTCGTGTCGGGGTCGCCGGGGACATCTTCGGCGCCGTTGATCCTCCCGCCGGTCCCGAAGGAGGCGATGAGGGCGCCGGAGGAGTCGATCGCGGCGATGCGGTTGTTGCCGGTGTCGGTGACGTAGATCGCTCCGTCTGAGCCGGTGCCGGAGTTGTCGATCGCCACGTCCTGGGGGGAGCTGAGCGATTCTTCGAGCGTGAAGGTGGCCTCGTAGGAGCCGTCGGCGCCGAAGCGGTGGAGCTTTCCGAAGGCGAAGGTTGCGGGGTCGAGCTGGTCGAGCGCGTAGAGCTCGCCGCCGTCTTGATCCACCGCCATGCCGGCGAAGCAGCAGGTGCCGCCGGGGACGTCGGCCGCCTTGACGTAGAACGTACCCGCGCCCGGGTCGTCGGGCGATTTGTGGGTCTGCAGGGCAAGGGCCGTGGAGGCGCCGAGCAGGACGAACATGGCCGTAATCGCAACCAGTGCCTTGGTGTGGCCTCTCACGTGGATCTCTCCTTGCTCCTCGAGCCCCTGCCGGCCGCTTCCCTTTGCGGCCCTCCCTGGGCGTTTCCCTGTGTGGCGCTTCTCAGATATACCAGAGGCGTATCCAAAGAAGACGAGCGGGAGTGTAAACAGCCCGTGCCCTAATTGTCAAGAGACGCGCGTGGTATGGCTGCGCCCTTTGCTGTTCGGCACCTCAAAGTGCCATTGCTGACTCGGGTGCTCGGCGCCTCAAAGCGGTGCAGGCATCCGGGCCACAGCACAGTGGTCAGCCGCTTCCCTAATGAGCTAGAGAGCCGCTCCCTAATGAGCTAGAGCCGCCGGGCTGGTCAGCCGCTCCCCTAAAGGGCCGCCGGGCTGGTCAGCCGGTCCCCCTCACCAGCTAGGGCCGCCGGGCTCCATTCCAGCCCCGCGCGTACTGGCCAGACCGGCCTAGGCGCTCGCGCGGCGCTCGGCGGCATCCGCCGCCGGCGCCTCGGCCTCGAAGCTGAGGACCTGGCCTTCCCTCTCGGGCGATTCGCCCAGTCGGTAGAAGGCCAGGACGTACTTGACGAAGGGCTCGCTCAGCACCGGAAGCTCGGCGGCGCGTCCCTGAAGCACCTCGCTCGCGATCCGCGAGGCGATGCCGCCGACGATCACACCCTCTACCTCAGGTGCAGGTATGGACTCGGGCGGCAGATCGGGAGCCGCCACGCGCAGCAGCGACCCGTAGCGCTGCAACCACTCGTGGTAGCGGAGCGCGATCCCCTCACCCGCCGACGGAGCCTCGACGAAGAGGAGGCGGGCAAGCTCGGGCTCGGCGGCCAGCGCCTCGAGCCCGGCTCGGAGCGAGCGCTCGACGCGCTCTTCGAGGCGGGGCGCCTCGTCGCACGCGCCCTCTTCCGGGCTCTCCCCCGCTCCCTCGCACAGCGCGGTCAATACCTCGAATAGCCGTTCGTGGCCGAGCTCGTGCGCGATCGAGACGCACTCGCGCTTGTCGGCGAAGTTCTCGTAGAAGGCGTTGCGCGATACAGCCGCAGCCTTGACGAGGTCTGCGACCGAGGCCGCTTCGTAGCCGCGCTCGGCGAGAACGCGCGGAACGGCGTCGAGCAGCCGTTCGCGCTGGTCGCGGACGACCTCCTCGGGCGTCAACGCGTGGCGCCCGCGGGGAAGGCGGCGCGGCGCGGCGGAGTTTGGTCTGGCGCTCGCTTTGGCCATGGCTCGGATACGGCTAAGCCGTTACACGTACAGTCTAGTTCTTAAAAACGCCTCCGGTCAAATCCCGGCCCGTGCCTGTCAAATCCCCGGCCTTGCCTGCCACCGCCACGTGCGTGAGGTTTGACCCCTGTATCGGGGTCGAACTCACGCACGCCCCTCGTAGCGGGCGCACGAAAAGGCCCGCACGATGGCGGGCCTTTCGACTCGGAGCTCGTTCGCGTTAGCCGAGGGTCGGGCGCATCTGGCGCAGGCGGCGGACCCGCTCCTCGATCGGGGGGTGGGTCGAGAACAGGCTCGCCATGCCGCCGCCGCGGAACGGCTTGACGATGTAGAGCGGCTCGGCGGCCTGGTTGACCTGCATCGGGATCGCCGCCGCGCCCTGCTCGAGCCGCAGCAGTGCGCTGGCCAGCGACTCCGGGTTGCCGCTGATCGCGGCGCCGCCGGCGTCGGCCGCGAACTCGCGCTGGCGCGAGATCGAGAGCTGGATGATCGTCGCCGCGATCGGCGCCAGCAGGATCAGCGCCAGCATCGCGATCAGGCCGAACGGCGAGTCGTTGTCCTCGCCGCCGCCGAACCACATCAGCATGTAGCCGAGGTAGGTGATCGCCGCGCCGATCGTCGCCGCGACCGACTGGATCAGGATGTCGCGGTGCTTGACGTGGGCGAGCTCGTGCGCGAGAACGCCGCGCAGCTCGTCCTCGGAGAGCAGCTTCGTGATCCCCTGCGTGACGGCCACGGCCGAGTGCTTGGGGTTGCGGCCGGTCGCGAAGGCGTTCGGCTGCTCCTGGGGGATCATGTACATGCGCGGCATCGGCAGGTCGGCGCGGGTCGTCAGTTCCCGCATCACCTGGTAGAGCCGCGGTGCTTCGGACTCGTCGATCGGCTTGGCGCCGCTCATCTTCAGCGCCAGCTTGTCGCTGAAGAAGTAGGAGCCCATGTTCATCAGGGCCGCCATGCCGAGGAAGAGCAGCGCCGTCGAGGAGCCGCCGATCAGGAAGCCGATCGCGACGAGCAGCCCCGACAGGGACGCCAGCAGGATCGTGGTGCGCAGCGTTGCGCCGAAGGTGGATTGCCTGGTGGTGGTCATTCGTTTCGCTCCTCGTGAGGTTTGCGCGTCAACTGAGTATTGCCCGCAAGGGGCGATTTCCCTATAGGGGCCAGCCCCTATTCTCGCCCTGTGACGACCCTGGTCATCGCCGTTCTCGTGGTCGTGGCCACCGCGCTGGCCGTCAACCTCGTCCTCTTGCTGCGCCGCTTCGCGCCGCTGGAGAAGCTGATCGAGGACATGGAGAAGGTCGACCTGAGCCGGCCGGGCCCCGTGCTGCCGGCCTCGATCGACGGGGTGGCCGAGACCGAGGAGGTGGCGCGCCTCGAGCTGGCCTTCCTGCGGATGATGCGACGGCTGGAGGCCGAGCGGCGGCGGGCCGGCAGCGCCGCGCTGCGCGCCCAGGAGCAGGAGCGCGCCCGCGTCGCCCGCGACCTCCACGACGAGGTCAACCAGTCCCTGACCGGACTGCTGCTGCGGCTGGAGGCGGTCCGCGAGGAGGCGCCCCCCGAGCTCGCGGCGGAGCTGGAGACGACCAAGGGGCTTGCCAACCAGGCGATGCGGGAGCTGCTCTCACTCGCCCGGCAGCTCCGCCCCACCGCGCTCGACGACCTCGGCTTGGTCGCCGCGCTCGGCGGACAGGTCGAGCAGATCGCCGCCGGCTCGGTCGAGGCGAAGCTGCACAGCGAGGGGGACTTCTCCGACCTCGCCGACGACGTGCAGCTGGTCGTCTACCGGGTGGCTCAGGAGGCGCTCGCCAACGCCGCCCGCCACAGCGGCGCGACCCGGATCGAGGTGACGCTGCGCCGCTCGGAGGACGGCGTGGAGCTGAGCATCGCGGACGACGGCCGTGGCTTCGTCTTCGAGCAGTCCGAGGCCGGGCTCGGGATCGCCGGGATGCGCGAGCGAGCGCTGCTCGTCGGCGGCGAGCTGACGATCGAGTCGCGACCGGACCAGGGGACGACGGTCAGGCTCGCGATCCCGGCCTCGCTCACGATCCCTGCCCAGACGCCGTAGCCCGCCGCGCCTGCGAAGCCGCAGCGCTTCCGTCAGGCGGCTCGGGCCCAGCCGGGGCAGGTACCGCTGCTCTCAAGGTCTCGGCCACGCAGCCCGGTTCCTCATTCACCTGTCGTTCGGAGAGCCGCACGACCTCGTAGCCGAGGCCCCTCAGCTCGAGATCGCGAGCCCGGTCGTCGTCGAACGCGGCTCTTCCGCGGTGGTAGCGGTAGCCGTCGGTTTCGACGACGAGCCTGCGCTCGCGCCAGAGGAAGTCGACCAGGTATCGCCCGATTCGCACGTTGACCTCGGGCGCCGGCAGGCGATGACGCCGGCAGAGCCGCAGGAAGTCCCGCTCCAGGTCGCTGCGGGTGCGATCCCTGCCGCTCTCGTCGTCGATCGGCAGTCCGCGGACGTTGGCCTGGCGGATCGCTCGGCGAAGCTCACGCTCGCTGAGTGCGCCGGGACGGCGGACTGCCGTTGCGGCGCGCAGGTCGGCGACGGTACGGGCCGGTGTGGTGACCGGTATCCCGCCGCGAAGGGTCACGTCGGCTGGCGCGAGGGAAACGGAGCGATGGATGCGGATGCCGGCCCGCCTCGCCTTCCCTCCGTCGCTCGGAACGGCGACGTCGACAGGAGCGGACGCAGGCGGCAGCAATTCCCAGACACCTGCCGCACTTCGATGGCTGATAGCCGCGCCCCAGTGGTCGAGCACGGACCGTCCGCCTTGCCCGGCGACCCTGCCCACCGCAAGGACCGCCGCCATGTAGCGGCTCTCATGAGACAGCGCCAAGTGACCGACCGCGTAAACGCCCGATGGACGCGATGCAGTCGACCCGCGCTCGTACGGCGTTGGATCATGCCCTTCGTCAACCCGATGCGCCGAAGCTGGGTAACCGAGACGACCCCGTACTGCCGATTGCCGATCTCAGCCACCAACTGGTCAGCATTGGCGACTTGTGCATCCATAAGAGGGCCTAAGTCGCCAGAAGCCGCGTCTCTCCCCCCTCGCTGAGCCCTTCTCGACCGGTGATGCGGTGCGTTTCTCGCTAATTGGGAGACTTGGCCGATGCGTGTGCTGATCGCCGACGACCACGGGATCGTGCGGTCCGGGTTGCGGCTGCTGTTGGAGCGCCAGCCGGACATCGAGGTGGTCGGCGAGGCGGCGGACGGGGCCGCGGCGCGCGAGCTGGCGATTCGCGAGCGGCCGGACCTGGCGATCCTCGACGTGAAGATGCCGAAGCTGACCGGGCTGCAGGCGACGCGGGAGATCCGGGCGCAGGCGCCCGAGGTCGCCGTGCTGATCCTCTCGATGCACGACGACGAGCGCTATCTGTTCGAGGCGCTGAAAGCGGGGGCCTCGGGTTACGTGCTGAAGGCGCAGGCGGACACGGAGCTGCTGGCGGCGATCCGCGCGGTCGAGCGCGGCGAGCCGTTCCTCACGCCGGAGGCGCAGCGGGCGCTGATCAAGGACGTGCTGGAGCGCGGGTCGAGCGGCGAGGAGGAGCTGACGCCGCGCGAGGAGGAGATCGTCAAGCTGGTCGCCGAGGCGCACACGACGAAGCAGATCGCCGCGATCCTGCACCTGTCCGAGAAGACCGTCGAGAACCACCGGGCGAACGCGATGCGCAAGCTGGGCATGCGGGACAGGGTCGAGCTCGTCCGTTATGCGATCCGGCGCGGGCTGATCGAGCCCTGACGAGACGGCCCGAAACCGAGGCCCCGGCTTTGATTGACTGGGACGCTCGATGACGGCCCCGCGAGAGTTCCAGGAGAAGCGCTGGCAGGCCCTCGTCCTGCTCTGCTCGGCCCAGTTCGTCGTCGTCCTCGACGCCTCGATCGTCAACGTGGCGCTGCCCTCGATCGGCGAGGCGCTCGACTTCTCGCAGGAGAACCTGTCCTGGGTCGTCAACGCCTACGTGCTCACCTTCGGCGGCTTCCTGCTGCTCGGCGGGCGGCTCGCGGACCTCCTAGGGCGGCGGCGGGTCTTCATGGCCGGGCTGCTGCTGGTCGCCGTTGCCTCGCTGCTGGCCGGCTTCGCCGCGACCGAGGGGCAGCTGATCGCCGCCCGGGCGGCGCAGGGGCTGGGCGCCGCGATCATCTCCCCGGCGGCGCTCTCGATCGTCACCACCACCTTCGGCGACGGCGCCGAGCGCAACAAGGCGCTCGGGGTCTGGGGCGCGGTCGCGGGTTCTGGCGGGGCGGCCGGCGTGCTGCTCGGCGGCATCCTCACCGACGGGCTCGGCTGGGAGTGGGTGCTGTGGGTCAACGTCCCGGTCAGCCTGATCGCCCTCTTTCTCTCCCCCGCCTGATCGCCGAAACGCGGGCCGAGGCGGAGAGGCGGGTCTTCGACGTCGCCGGCGCGGTGACGATCACCGCCGCGCTCTCGATCCTCGTCTACGCGCTGGTCGACGCCAACGACGCCGGCTGGGGCTCGACGCAGACCGTCGGGCTGCTCGCGCTCGCCGCGGCGCTCCTGGCGACCTTCGTCGCGATCGAGCTGCGCACCGCCAAGCCGCTGGTGCCGTTCCGGATCTTCCGCATCCGCACCCTGACCGGCGCCAACGTCGTCGGCCTGCTGATCGGCGCCTCGCTCTTCTCGATGTTCTTCTTCATCTCGCTCTACATGCAGCAGGTGCTCGGCTACAGCGCGATCAAGGCCGGGCTCTCCTACCTGCCGCTGGCGCTGCTGATCATGGCCTCGGCGGCAGGCGCGTCGCAGCTGGTCACCAAGCTCGGCTACAAGCCGGTGCTGGCCGCGGGGCTGCTCTTCATCGTGATCGGCCTGACCTGGTTCAGCCGCGTCTCGGTCGGCGGCGGCTTCCTCACCGATGTGCTCGGTCCCTCGCTCTTCGCGGCCGCGGGGCTGGGCTTCGCCTTCGTGACGACGACGATCGCCGCCGTCTCCGGGGTCGAGGAGAGCGAGGCGGGGCTGGCCAGCGGGCTGATCAACACCTCGCAGCAGATCGGCGGCGCGCTGGGCCTCGCCGTCCTGGCGACGATCGCCACCTCGCGGACCGAGGACCTGACCGCGCCCGGCGCCCCGCCGAGCGCCGACGCCCTCACCGAGGGCTTCCAGGCGGCCTTCCTCGGCGGGGCGGGGATCGCGCTGCTCGGCTTCCTGCTGACCCTCGTCCTGATCCGCGGCGCCGACAGCCGCGCTCACGTCGCGCTGGGCAAGGAGACGGCGACCGACGCCGCCTCCGCCTGACCGCGGCGGGATCGCATAACCGACCGCTTCAGTAGGATTTGAGACGATGCTGTTCTCGACCAAGGCCGAGTACGGAGTGCGACTGATGGTCGCCCTGGGCCGTCAGCCCGGCTCCGCCCCGGTCTCACTCAGCGCCGTCGCCGAGGCGGAGCGCCTGCCGCTCTCCTATCTCGAGCACCTCGTGGCGCGGCTGCGGCGTGCCGACCTCGTCACCTCGACGCGCGGGGCCCACGGCGGCTACAGCCTCGCCAAGCCGGCCGAGGAGATCACGCTCGACGCCGTGGTCGAGGCCCTGGAAGGGCAGATCGCGCCGATGGAGTGCTTCCACGAGACTCCCGAGGGCAAGGTGCTCTGCTCGCACGAAAGCGACGGCGACCGTGCCTGCGCGACGAAGCTGCTCTGGACGCGCGTCCAGAACGGCGTCACCAAGGCGCTGGCCGGCACGACGCTGGCCGAGCTGGTCGAGTTCGGCAGCGGCAACGCGGACTCGCCCGCCAGGCGCGAGCCGGTCGGCACCGCCGCGTAAACGGAAACCCCTAGAAACGGAGAAGCATGGCTGAGCTGGAGATACGCAACCTGCACGTGAGCGCCGAGGGCAAGGAGATCCTCCGCGGTCTCGACCTCGACGTCGAGAAGGGCAAGGTCCACGCCCTGATGGGCCCGAACGGCTCCGGCAAGTCAACCCTGGCCAACGCGATCATGGGCCACCCGTCGCTGGAGGTGAGCGAGGGCTCGATCGTCTTCAAGGGCGAGGACATGACCGAGGCCGACCCCGACGAGCGCTCCCGTGCCGGCCTCTTCATGGCCTTCCAGTATCCGGTCGCGATCCCCGGCGTCTCGGTCAGCAAGTACCTGCGGATGATCCTCAACGCGCGGCGCGAGGCCCAGGGCGAGCCGGAGATCAAGATCAAAGAGTTCGCCAAGGTCGCCCAGGAGGCGATGCAGCTGGCGAACATCCCGAAAGACTTCTCCAGCCGCTACCTCAACGACGGCTTCTCGGGCGGCGAGAAGAAGCGCATGGAGCTGCTCCAGCTGGCGCTGCTGCGGCCCGAGATCGCGGTGCTCGACGAGACCGACTCGGGGCTCGACATCGACGCCCTGCGCGTCGTCGCCGAGGGCGTCAACAAGTTCGCCGGGCCGGAGATGGGCGTCCTGATCATCACCCACTACCAGCGCATTCTGCACATGGTCAAGCCCGACTCGGTCCACGTGATGTTCGAGGGGCGGATCGTCAAGGAGGGCGGCCCGGAGCTGGTCGGGCAGCTCGAGGAGAAGGGCTACGGCTGGATCCGCGACGAGGTCGAGGCGGGCACCGCCGCCTGAGCGCGATGGAGCCGGCGACGACCAAGCCTCCTGCGAGCGCCCCGGCGTTCCCGATCGAGAAGGTCCGCGCCGCCTTCCCCGCGCTCGAGCGCGAGGTCAACGGCCGGCCGGTCGCCTACCTGGACAGCGGCGCCAGCTCGCAGCGCGTGCTGGCCTCGATCCAGGCGGTCGACCGCTACGAGCGCACCCACCACTCCAACGTCCACCGCGGTGCCCACACGATGTCGGCCGAAGCGACGGCGGCCTACGAGGGGGCGCGGGCGACCGTCGCCGACCACATCGGCGCCGCCGACCGGCGCGAGGTCGTCTTCGTCCGCAACGCGACCGAGGCGATCAACCTGGTGGCGCGGGCCTGGGGCGACGCGAACGTCGGGGAGGGCGACCGGATCGTGCTCACCGAGATGGAGCACCACTCGAACATCGTGCCCTGGCAGCAGCTCGCGGAGCGGACCGGCGCCGAGATCGACTGGGTGCCCGTCACAGAGGATGGCCTGCTCGACATGGAGGCGCTGGCGGCACTGCTGGAGCGCGCGCCGAAGTTGGTCGCCGTGGCCCATGTCTCGAACGTGCTCGGCACCGAGAACCCGCTTGCCGAGATCGCGCGACTGGCCCATGCGGCCGGCGCGCTGGTGCTCGCCGACGGCGCCCAGGCGGCGCCGAAGCTCCCCTTGGACGTGAGCGAGCTCGGGATTGATTTTTACGCGGTGACCGGGCACAAGCTCTACGCGCCGACCGGGATCGGGGCGCTGTGGACGAGGCTCGAGGTGCTGCGCGCGATGCCTCCCTTCCTCGGCGGCGGCTCGATGATCCGCAAGGTGACGACGGCCGGGACGACGTACGCCGATCCGCCGGCCCGCTTCGAGGCGGGGACGCCGGCGATAACGCAGGCGATCGGGATGGCTTCGGCGCTGCGCTGGCTCGGCGGGCTCGGCATGGACGCCGTGCTAGCGCACGAGCGCGAGATGGCGGGCTACGCCCTGGAGCGACTCGCCGAGGTACCCGGCCTGCGCATCTTCGGCCCGCCGGCGAGCGAGGAGCGAATCGGACCGGTGTCCTTCGAGCTGGAGGGCGTCCACGCCCACGACGTCTCCGAGATCCTCGACCGCCACGGCGTCGCCGTCCGCGCCGGCCACCACTGCGCCCAGCCACTGATGCAGCGGCTCGGCATCCCCGCCACCGCCCGCGCCAGCTTCGCCGTCCACACCGTCCCCGAGGAGATCGACCGCTTGGTAGACGGCCTCCACGACGCGCGCAAGGTCTTCGGTCTCTGATGGACGAGCTCTACCGCGAGCAGATCCTCGAGCACTACAAGCGGCCGCACAACTTCGGGCGGTTGGACGAGCCCGACCTCGAGTTCGACGACACGAATCCGTTCTGCGGCGACGAGCAGCACGTGATGCTGCGGCTCGACGCGGAAGGCCGGGTCGCGGAGGTCGCCTTCGAGGGGCAGGGCTGCGCGATCTCGACCGCCGCCACGTCGCTGCTCACCGACGAGCTGGTCGGCAAGACGCGCGAGGAGCTGCTGCGGCTGCCGAAGGACTTCGTCCTCGACCTGCTCGGGATCGAGATCTCGGCGACGCGGATGAAGTGCGCGATGCTCGGCCTCAAGGTCGTCAAGAGCGCGTCACTCGGCCAGCCCGCCGAATGGGAGGACGAGGGCGAGACCGGCGACCCCGCCGAAGCAACCGCGCTCTAGCCGCCGACGGGCCGAAAACCAGACGCCCAACGTCGGAAATCGGCCCGTCGGCAAAGAGCTACATCGCGGGGTCGGGTTGGATCACGGCGAAGAAGGCGCCCCAGGGGTCTTTGACGACGGCGATGCGGCCGACTTCGGCGATATCGAAGGGGCCGGCGGGGATCTCGCCGCCCTGCCGCTTCGCCGTCTCGGCCGTCGCGTCGGCGTCCTCGACCGCGAAGTAGACGAGCCAGTGGGCGGGAACCTCGGCCGGGACCCGCTCGGTCATGTCGGCGAGGCCGCCGATCCCTTCGTCGCCCACCGAGACGATCGTGTACGTGCCGGCCTCGTACTCTTTGTCCTCGAACGACCAGCCGAAGACGTCGCCGTAGAAGGACCTGGCGGCCTCGGGATCGCGAGTATTGAGCTCGTTCCAGGTCATCGCGCCGGGCTCGCCGACCACGTCGGCGCCGACGTTGACGCCGGGCTGCCAGATCCCGAAGACGGCGCCGGTCGGATCGGCGAGGATCGCCATCCGGCCGTAGTCGAGCACGCTCATCGGCTCGGCGTGGACGGTGGCGCCGGCCTGGCGCGCCTTTGCGACCGTCGCGTCGGCGTCCTCGACACAGACGTAGTTCATCCACGCCGGAGGCTGTCCCTCCTGCATCAGCTTCATCACGCCGCCGACCGCCTGGTCGTCGCCGATTCGCGCGGTCCGGTAGCCGCCGGTCTGCTCGGCGTTCTCGTCCTCTTTCAGCGTCCAGCCGAACAGGCCACCGTAGAACTCGCCCGCGGCGTCCTGGTCGGGCGTCCCCAGGTCGATCCAGCAGAAGGTCCCAGGCTCGTAACTGGTCTTGACGCTCATCGCTGCTCCTCTCGTAGAAAGCCGTTTCCAAGCCTAGAGACCGCACACGGCCGCGAAACTCATCGGACGTGCCGCTACTTGACCCACCCTATGGGTGGCTAAGTAGCGGCACGTCCTCCGGGGGTGGGGCCGCCGGGCGGGCGGGGCGAGGTGCGCCGCGCGGGGCGCTAAAATCCCGACTGTAGGACTAGGATTAAGTCTCAACCCGCACTAGCGACGGCGACGCAGAGCTCGGCCGTCGAGGAGCAGCCACCTCATGTCAGATACCGCAGGAACCTCTATCCCCGTCTGCCCGCTCGCCGAGCTGCCGCCCGGTGGGATGCGGCTGGTCGAGCACGACGGCGTCAAGATCGGCGTCTTCAACTGCGACGGGACGCTCTACGCGATCGAGGACCGCTGCTCGCACGACGACGGGCCGCTCGCGGAGGGCGAGTTCGACGCCGGCGCCTGCACGGTGGAGTGCCCGCGCCACGGCTCCCTCTTCGACCTGGCCAGCGGCAGGCCGAAGACGCTCCCCGCCTATGCTCCCGTGCGTACGTTCGCGACGGCCGTCGTGGACGACACCATCGTCCTGGAGGTCTGATCGCCATGGCAACGCCCGAGGCAGTCGCAGAGAAAAGAGAGCTTGCCGGCATCAACGCCGACTACAAGGAGAAGTTCGGCTTCAGCGATCCCGAGACCGGCTACGCCTACAAAGCGCCGAAGGGTCTCTCGCGCGAAGTGGTCGAATCGATCTCCGACTACAAGGACGAGCCGCAGTGGATGCGCGACTTCCGGCTCAAGTCGCTCGAGCACTTCGAAAGCCGCCCGACTCCGAACTGGGGCGGCAACCTCGCTCAGATCGACTTCGAAGACATCCACTACTTCGTCCGCGCCTCCGAAAAGAACAGTCAGAACTGGGACGAGGTCCCCGAGGACATCAAGAACACCTTCGACCGGCTCGGCATCCCCGAGGCGGAGCGCAAATTCCTCTCCGGGGTCGGCGCCCAGTACGAGTCGGAGGTCGTCTACCACCAGGTCAACGAGAAGCTCGAGGCCCAGGGCGTGATCTTCACCGACATGGACACGGCGCTGCGCGAGCACGAGGACCTGGTCCGCGAGTACTGGGCGACGATCATCCCGCCCAACGACAACAAACTGGCGGCGCTCAACTCGGCCGTCTGGTCGGGCGGCTCCTTCGTCTACGTGCCGGCCGGGGTCAAGGTCGAGATGCCGCTGCAGGCCTACTTCCGGATCAACACCGAGAACATGGGCCAGTTCGAGCGGACGCTGATCATCGCCGAGGAGGGCTCCGACGTCCACTACATCGAGGGCTGCACGGCGCCGGTCTACTCGACCGACTCGCTGCACTCCGCCGTGGTCGAGATCATGGCCAAGCCGAGCGCGCGGGTTCGCTACACGACCGTCCAGAACTGGTCGCAGAACGTCTACAACCTGGTCACCAAGCGCGCCGTCGCCCAGGAGAAGGCGACGATGGAGTGGGTCGACTGCAACCTCGGCTCGAAACTGACGATGAAGTACCCCTCGATCTACCTGCTCGGCCCCGAAGCCCACGGGGAGATCCTCTCGATCGCCTTCGCGGGCGAGGGCCAGCACCAGGACGCCGGCGGCAAGATCATCCACGCGGCGCCGCGCACCTCGTCCTCGATCTTCTCCAAGTCGATCTCCAAGGACGGCGGCCGCAGCACCTACCGCGGCCTGCTCGAGGTCGCCGACGGTGCGACCGAGTCTCGCTCGAAGGTCGTCTGCGACGCGCTGCTGCTCGACGAGGACTCGCGCTCGGACACCTACCCGACGATCCGGATCGGCGAGAACGACGCCGACGTCGGCCACGAGGCGACCGTCTCCAAGATCGGCGACGAGCAGGTCTTCTACCTGCAGAGCCACGGGCTCGACGAGGAGGAGGCCTCGAAGATGATCGTCAACGGCTTCATCGAGCCGGTCACCAAGGAGCTGCCGATGGAGTACGCGGTCGAGCTCAACCGGCTGATCGAGCTGCAGATGGAGGGCTCGATTGGCTGAGCTCGCTACCGAGCCGGCCTGGTTGGACGAGAGGCGCCGAGAGGGCGCCTCTCTCGCGCAGAGCCTCCCCCTTCCCGACCAGAAGGCGAAGGGCTGGGAATTCACCGACCTCTCGGGGCTGGATCTGGACTCCTACGAGCCGGGGGCGGCGAACGCGACGATCTCCGGCGGCGAGGGCGCGACCGTGCTGCCGCTGGCCGCGGCGTTGGAGTCGCACGAGGAGCTGCTGAGCGAGCGGCTCGGCTCGCTGGTCCCGGTCGACGATCCTTTTGTCGCCCGCAACGATGCCGCCTGGCGCGACGGCGTGCTCGTGCACGTGCCGCGCGGCGTCACGGTCGCCGAGCCGATCCGGGTCGAGCTGCCGCTCGACGAGGACGGCGCCGCGGTCTTCTGGCGGACCGTGATCGTGCTCGAGGAGGGCGCCGAGGCGGAGGTCTGGGAGCACTGCTCCTCCGCTGGCGACGAGACCGACGCGCTGCTCAACTCGGTGGTCGAGCTGCACGTCGGTCAGGCCGCGACGCTGCGCTACGTCTCCACGCAGGACATCTCCGAGCGGGCCTGGATCTTCGCCACCCAGCGGGCGCAGATCGAGCGCGACGCAAAGCTCGACTGGACCGCGCTCGGCTTCGGCTCGGGGCGCGGCAAGGTGCGGATGGAGACCAACCTCGCCGGCCAGGGCTCCGAGGCGCGGGTGACCGGAGGCTACGCCGGCGGCGCGGGGCAACACCTCGACTACGACACGACCCAGGAGCACGCCGCTCCCAACACCTTCTCCGACCTCGCCTTCCGCGGCGTCCTCGCCGCCGGCGCCACCGCTGTCTGGCGGGGAATGATCCGGGTCGACCCCGGCGCGCAGGGAACCGATGCCTTCCAGGTGAGCCGCAACCTGCTGCTCTCTCCAGACGCCCACGCGGACTCGATCCCGGGCCTCGAGATCGAAGCCGACGACGTCCGCTGCACGCACGCCGCCGCGATCGCCCAGATCGACCGCGACCAGCTCTTCTACCTGACCTCGCGCGGGCTCAGCCCTGCGGAGGCGAAGCAGCTGATCGTCGAGGGCTTCCTCGAGTCTCTGGTCGAGCGGTTGGCCGAGGGCCCGGTGCGCGAGCAGGTCTCAGCGGCGCTCGCGGACCGCCTCGCCGAGATCCTCTAGCGCCTTCCGGGTAGCCGGGGCGGGTGCCCAGTCGGCTCGGCTTCGCGGTCAAGGTGCTCGGAGGGGGCGGCCTGCCCTCCCATGACACTCGGCGGCGCCAGTCGGGGCCTCATCTGCGCACCTCGCTCGAGCGGCTCACGGCGATCTTCGACTACCTGGAGGCGGAGGACGTGCGGATGTACCGGATGGCTTCGGGCCTCGTCCCCTACGGCAGCCATCCGGAGATGCCGGAGTTCCACGGCCAGGTCGAGGAATGCGCCGAGGAGCTGGCGGCGCTGGGCGAGCGCGCTCGCGCGGCGGACCTGCGGCTCTCCTTCCACCCCGGCCAGTACGTCGTGCTCAACTCCGAGGACGCCGACGTTCGCCGCGCCGCGGCACTCGACCTCGATTTGCAGGCGTCGGTGCTCGACGCGATGGGCCTCGGGCCGGAGGCGGTCGTCGTCCTCCATGTCGGCGGCGGCGCGGGCGGGACGAGCGAGGCGCTCGATCGCTTCCTCGCCGGCTTCGAAGCGCTCGGCGAGAGCGCCCGGGGGCGGCTCGTGGTCGAGAACGACGACCGGCGCTTCGGTCTCGCCGACGTCCTCGCACTCGCCGAGCGGGCGGGACTGCGCGTGGTCTGGGACGCGCACCATCACCGCTGCCACGATCCGGAGGGGATACCGCCGGCCGAGGCGCTGCGGCTCGCGCTGGGCACCTGGCCGGCGGACGTCATGCCGAAGGTCCACTACTCCTCACCGCGCACCGCGGTCGAGGAGCGCAAGGTCCGCGTGGGCCGACGGGTCGAGCGCCGCGTCGTCCTGCCGCCGCTGCGGGCGCACGCCGACCTGATCGATCCGATCGGCTTCGAGGACTTCCTGCGCGGGCCGGCCGCGGGCCTGGATTTCGACGTGATGCTGGAGGCGAAGGCGAAGGACCTCGCCCTGATCCGGCTGAGGGAGCAGCTCGCCGAGCGCGGCTTCGCCTGGCGGCGCGGGACGCTGGTGGTCTCCGGCTGAGCCTCCGAAACCGTTTCGTTTCGCCCTGCCGGGGTAACGGGTCGTCGTAGCCAAGCCGCTTCCGTCAGCGATCGACGATGCGGCGAGAGGAGAGGTGACGATGGTCAGATACCTGATCGCCTTGGTGGCCTGCCTGGCGACCCTGGGCCTCGCTGCGTGCGGCGACGACGACGATGGCGGGGGAGGCGGCACGGAGGCGAAAGTCCTCGAACCGGCGCAGGCGGAAAACGCCTCGGGCGACGTCACCTGGTGCATCGGCAAAGACACCAGCGGCGCCTTCACGGCCTCGGTTGAGAAATTCAACCAGCAGAATCCAAAACTGCAGGCAAATCTGCTCGAGCTCCCCGAATCGGCTGACCTGCAGCGCGAACAGCAGGTGCAGCGTCTCCGTGCGGAATCGAGCGAGTGCGACGTGCTCGGCATGGACGTGATCTGGACGGCGGAGTACGCCGCGTCCGGATGGATCTACGACCTGACGCCCGTGGTCGAGAAATACGAAGACACGTTCATCCCTTCAACGGCCGAGACGGTCGAGTACGAAGGCAGTAAATGGGCGCTCCCCTACAACACGAACGCCGGGTTCCTCTACTACCGGACCAACGAAGTGCCGCAGCCGCCGACGACCTGGGAGCAGGTGTACAAAGAAGCCCGAGAGACGAATGGCCTCGTGTATCAGGGCGAACGGTATGAGGGCCTGACGGTCGATTTCCTCGAGCTCCTCTACAGCTCCGGGGGCAAAGTCCTTTCGGAGGACGGGGAAACGGTCGAAATCGACTCGCCCGAGACCCGTAAAGCTCTCGAATTCCTCGCAAACGGAATCGAGGAAGGCGCCGTTCCGAAAGCGGTCACGACCTACGAAGAGGAGAGCTCGAGGCGAGCCTTCGAGGCCGGCAAAGCGACGTTCATGCGCAACTGGCCGTATGCCTACGCGCTCGGCAAAGAATCGGAGATCGCCGATGAATTCGACATCGTCACGTTCCCGGGCTTCGCCGGCAACGAAGGCGCGGGTGTCGTGGGTGGCTACAACCTCGGGATCTCCACCTTCAGCGCGAACCCGGAGGGTGCACTGGCCTTTGCGGAATTTCTGGTGACCCCGGCCGTGCAGAAGCTGGCGATGGAAGCCACGCTGCCGGCGACCGTGACTTCGGTCTACAAAGATCCGAAAGTGCGTGAGGCTCTGCCCTTCGCTCCGGAACTGCTGAAAGCGGTCGAACAGGCAGAGGCACGACCGGTCTCCCCCGTCTACACGGAAATCTCACAGGCGATCTACGACAACGTGTTCGCGGTCCTCAACGGCCGCTCCTCACCCGACGAGGCCGCGTCGGCGATGAACTCGGAAATCGAGGAAGCACTGCAGAGGTTCTGATGGAGGCGGGGGCCGCCAGGCTTCCGCGTCGTCGGCGGCGCTCCGTCTTCCGCGAGGAGCGCCGTCTCGGGGCCGCGATGCTGGCCCCCTCGCTGGCGGTGATCGCGCTCGTCGCCGCGTACCCGATCTTCTACGCGGTCTGGCTCTCGCTGAACGAGTACAGCGTGATCACGCCGGGGCTGTCGCGCTTCGTCGGCATCGACAACTACAGCGAGGCGCTCGGCTCGGCCGAGTTCTGGGACGCGATGAAAACGACCGTGCTGTTCACGGTGATCTCGGTCGGGCTGGAGCTGGCGATCGGCCTGGCGATGGCCCTGGTCATGCACCGGGCTTTCCGTGGCCGCGCTCTGCTGCGAGCCGTGGTCCTGGTCCCATGGGCGATCCTGACTGTGGTCACGGCGATCACCTGGCGGACGATCTTCGAGCCCGAACTCGGCTTCGTCAACACGATGCTCAACACGCTCGGCCTGCCCGGCGGCGACATCGTCTGGCTGGGCGAGGAAGGCTACGCGCTGGCCGTGATGATCCTCGCCGACGTCTGGAAGACGGCGCCGTTCATGGCGCTGCTGCTGCTCGCCGGCCTGCAGGGGATCCCGAACGACGTCTACGACGCGGCCAAGGTCGACGGAGCGACCACCTGGCAGCGGTTCCGCCGGATCACGCTGCCACTGCTCGTGCCGGCGATCACGGTCGCGTTGGTCTTCCGCACCCTCGACGCGATGCGGATCTTCGACCTTCCCTACATCCTGACCAAAGGCGCCAACGGGACCGAAACGCTCTCGCTGATCGCCCAGGAGGAGCTGGTCACCAACCGCAACACCGGGCTCGGCTCGGCGCTCTCGGTGCTGACCTTCCTGACCGTGATGGGGGTCTCGTTCCTCTACATCCGCTTCATCGGCGGCAACATCAGGACGCTGACGGAGGACTGATGAGGCGCGCCGGATTCATCGACCGGATCGAGCCGAGACAGGTCGTCCTCTGGCTGGCGGTCGCCGCGATCGTCGTCTTCTGCCTCTTCCCCTTCTACTGGCTGATCAACACCTCTCTGAAGAGCGGCGCCGACCTCTCGGGTGCGGCTCTCCTGCCCCCCACTCCGACCCTCGACAACTACACCTCGATCTTCGAAGACGACGCCTTCACGATGGCCCTGCGCAACAGCGCGATCATCGCCGGCAGCGTCACCGCGCTCTCGCTCTTGATCGGCTCCTTCGCCGGCTACGCGCTCGCTCGCCTGCACCTGCCGTTCAAGTTCCTGATCCTCGCGATCGTGCTCTCGATCTCGACCTTCCCCCCGATCGCGATTGCCGCGCCGGTCTTCGAGCTGTGGACCGACATCGGCCTCTACAACACCTACCTCGGCCTGATCCTGCCCTCGCTCGCCTTCGGCCTGCCGCTCACCGTCTACATCCTCGCCTCGTTCTTCCACGACATCCCGCGCGAGCTCGAGGATGCGGCGCTGGTCGACGGCGCGTCTCGCTTCCAAGCGTTCCGCAAGATCGTCGTCCCGCTCGCCGCGCCCGGCGTGGTGACGGCGGGGTTGCTGGTCTTCATCTTCGTCTGGAACGAGTTCCTCTTCGCGATCACCCTGACCAGCACGCCCGAGCGGCGGCCCGTGCCCGCGGCGATCGCCTTCTTCACCGGCAGCCAGCAGTTCGAGATCCCGCTCGGGACGATCAGCGCCGCCTCGGTGGTCGTCACCGTGCCGTTGATCGTCCTCGTGCTGATCTTCCAGCGCAGGATCGTGGCCGGCCTGACCGCCGGCGCCGTCAAGGGCTGATGACGGCCCCAGATCGTCGCCATGCGGCGTCCTCGGTCGCCCAAATAGCGCTGCTATTCGGGCTTCCTGCCTCCTTGCCTGGCGACGCCTGGACCTCGTCATCGCCGGTCCCAGGCTTGAACTCCCTCCTATCACCGGCAGGGTGGCCCTACGCGAGCAGCGACACGGGCCGCTTCCACGCGCTATTTGGGCGCGACTCGGCGATCACCGCTCTGCAAGTGCTGCCGGGGCGGCCGGAGGTGGCTCGCGCGACGCTGCGGGCGCTGGCGGGACTCCAGGGCTCGCGCGAGGACCCGGAGACCGACGAGGAGCCCGGCAAGATCGTCCACGAGTGGTGGCCGCGGGCGCCGGAGCGCTTGCGGGAGGCGGGCTGGCCGGTGCGCGACGGCGAGCTGCGCTACTACGGCTCGGCCGACTCGACCTCGTGGTTCCTCGTCCTGCTCGCATCGCTCGGCGACCGCGCGCTCGCGGGCGAGCTGGAGGGTGCCTGGCGTGCCGCCGGGGACTGGCTGGAGGGAGCGTTGGAGCGTGGCGACGGGCTGGTCCGCAACGGGCCGCGCCGCGGGCCGCGCGGCCTCGTCCAGCAGGGCTGGCGCGACGCGGAGGACCCGACCGACCCCGTCCACGGCGGCGCCGGGATCGTGATGCCCGACGGGGCGGTGCCGGCGCCGCCGCTCGCCGACACCGACACGCAGGCGGTGGCCTTGGTCGCGCTGCGTGCGATGACCCTGCTTTCGCGCGAAGAGTGCTGGCGCGAGGCGGCGGCTGCGCTGGCCACCCGCGCGGAGGCGTCGTTCGACCCGGAGACGCTCGCCCTGGCCGGCGACGGTGAGACGCCGGGCGGGGGTCGGCGGGTTCCGGGCGCCGGGTCCCAGCTCGGCTGGCTGCTCTGGGCGGACGCCCTCTCACCGGCCGGCCGCGACCGCGCGGCGGAGCGGCTCTGCCGGCCCGACGTGCTGACCCCGTGGGGTCTCCGCACGCTCTCCTCCGAGCACCCCCAGTTCGCCCCCGACGCCTATCACCGCGGCGCCGTCTGGCCTTTCGACTCGTGGCTCGGGTGGAGCGGACTGCGAGCAGCCGGACGGTCGGAGGAGGCCGAGCGTGTCCGCCGCGGCGTCCTCACCGCGATCGACTCTCTCGGCGGTGCGCCGGAGCTCTACGCGGTCGACCCGATCGATGCGGCGGGAAAGACGGAAACGGTCGCGCCTTCCGGCCCTCGGCCGATCCCGCTCGCCAACCGGGTGCAGGCATGGACCGTCGGGGCGCGCTGGGCCCTCGAACGCAAGTGGGACGGGCGCGTGGCGGCGCTCTTCGGCTAGCCGGGCATTGGGTCCGTGGGCGGGGGAACGGCATCGCCGGCATCGCGCCCGCCGCCCACCTCGTCGGCCGCATCGCGTGCCTCGGCGCCGAGTGCATCGGCCGCATCGCGTCCCTCGACGCCGACGCCGTCTGCGTAAGCGAGGTGGCCGCCGAGGTGTCCGCCGACGGCCAGCGCCGCACCGCCGGCGAGGGCGAGCAGGCGACCGCCACGCCGACGGCGGCGGGCGAGGTAGGAGGCGCTGTAGAGGCCCAGCGCGGTGACGTTGGCGGCGGCGTGGACGACGCCGATGCGCCGCACGTCGGAGCGCTCGCCGGCGTTGTCCGCCCACTCGACCGCGCCGGTGACCGCGGTCGGCAGCGAGGCGAGTATTCCGGCGCCGATCAATCGGCGCGCCGCCTTCTCCGTGCCCCGACCGCCGACCAGGTCGAGCACCATCGCGCTCGTCCAAGTGCCGATCGGAATGTCCGTCGTCAGCGGGTGGAGAGCGTGCCCGAGGAAGGTGCCCCTGAGCGTGTCGTGAAGGCCGTCCGACGGGATCGCCCGTCGAGCGAGGTCGAGCACCCGCTGGGCGGGCGGGTCGAGCGCCTCGTTCTCGCCGAGCTCGGTGACGACGCGGTGCAGCGTCGCGCTCTGCATCTGTGCCCGTCTCTCCATCTGTCAGGCCCGACTACCCGACCGGGCGGGCCTCAACCGCTCCGGCCGCCCAGCCGTTTCGCCGCGGCGGCGAGTCCGATCCCGACCGGGACCGCGACCGAGGCGCCGCGCCGGGCGCGATCCCAGCCGAGCGCTGCGCGGGCGCCGTTCGCCCCGGGGGCGCCGTGGACGCCGCCGCCGGGATGGATCGCCGAGGAGCAGAGGTAGAGGCGCCTGACCGGGGTCTCCGGCCGTCCCCAGCCGAGCACGGGCCGGAAGACGAGCTGCTGGTGGATCTGCGAGGTGCCGCCGTTGAGCGCGCCGTTGACGAGGTTACGGTTCTCCTGCTGCAGCTCGTGCGGGCCGAAGACGTGGCGGCGGCGGATCGTCGAGCGGAAGCCCGGCGCCAGCCGCTCGACCTCGCCCTCGACCCGGTCGGCGAAGGCCCCGAGCTCGCTCTCGTTCCAGCGCCCGCTCAGCTGCCCCGCGGAATCGCCGGCGCAGCGCTGGGGCACGTGCGTGTAGGCCCAGGCGACCTCCTTGCCTGGCGGCATGCGGGTCTCGTCCACGCAGGCGTACTGGCCGAGCACGAGGTAGGGGTGGGCGGGGATCAGGTGCATCGCCAGGTCGGCGCAATGGCGGGTCAGGTAGTCCATGTCGTCGGCGACGTGGACGGTCCCCGCCCGGCCGGCCGCGGGGGCGTTCCAGGGGATCGGCCGCTCCAGCGACCAGTCGACCTTGACCGTGGCGCTGTCGAACTGGAAGCTGCGCAGGTCGGCGCGGATGCGGTCCGGGACCGCCTCGGCCAGGAGCAGCTCGCGGTAGAGCTGCGGCGCGTCGACGTCGGCGAGCACGGCTCGGCGCGCTCCGATCTCCGCCCCGCCGACGAGCCGGACGCCGTCCGCCCGGCCCGAGCGGACGAGCACGCGCTCGACCCGCTCGCCGCAGCGCACCTCCCCTCCCCGGCTCTCGAGCCGCCGCAGCAGCGCCTCGACCAGCCGGCCGGCGCCGCCCTCGGGAACGGGGAAGCCGACCTGCTGGCCGAGCGAGGCGAGGACCCAGCCGTAGAAGGCCGACGGCGGAAGCTCCGGCGCCAGGTCGGCGTGCAGCGCGTTGCCGGCGAGCAGGCGCCCGCCGCCGGCACCCGCGAAGGCCTCTTCGGCGTGGCGCCGCACCCCCATCACGCTCATCCGCGCCATCCGCAGGCTGCCCTGGGGGCCGAGCTTGGCGGCCAGGCGGGCGGCAGGGCGCAGCGGCGGGAAGCCGCCGGTCAGCATCCCCATCACCTCGGCGTCGACCCGCTGCCAGAGCCCGTAGAGGCGGCGCCACTCGTCGCCGTCGCCGGGGGCGAAGGCGTCGAGCGAGGCCGCCGTCTCGTCGAGGTCGGTCGAGAGGACGGGGCAGGTGCCGTCCTCGGCGGGATGGGCGACGGCGAGGGCGCTCCGGCGCCAGCGCAGGCCGTGGTCTTCGAGCCCCAGCCCGCGCAGGGGGGACCGCGCCGCGGCGAGCGGGTAGAAGGCGCTGAAGAGGTCGCTGACGAACCCCGGCTCGGTCAGCTCGCCGGACTTGACCGCACCGCCGGGGCGGTCCTGCTCCTCCAGCACCAGCACGTCCCAGCCGGCGTCGGCGAGGACGTTGGCGGCCACGAGCCCGTTCGGGCCCGCCCCGATGACCACGGCGTCGGGCACGGCGGCTCAGCGCTCGAGTCGGGAGAAGGCGGCGTGGGTGACGAGGGCGAAGACGGCGTGGTGGCCGATCGTGCGGGCGACGTCCGCGGGCGTCCAGCGCCACGGCGGCGGGGCCAGCCCCATCGCGGGCACGACCGCCGCGTCGGGGGCCGCGGCCATCCCGTACAGCAGCGGCATCCGCAGCCGGCGCGGCAGGCCGGCCGAGGCGAGCGCGCCCCACGCCCCTCCGGTCAGCCCGGAGACGGCGAAGTGGGCCGTCGTCGTCACCCGCCGCTCACCCGTGTCGCCGAGCTTGCGTATTCCGAAGATCCGTTCGATCGCCCGCGCGGGCACCGTGCTCGGCTCGCGCCGGGTGAGCCGCATCTCGGCGACCGTCGAGGCGCTCATCGCGACGCCGCCGAGCAGACCGGCGACGAACCCGCGGCCGAGGCCGGCAGCCGGCTCGGCGCGACGCGCCGCGGAGCGAGCGGCCGTGTCCGTGCCCTCGGCGGGGGGCTGCTCGACCTGCGTCGGGGGGATCGGAACCGCGCCCTCGGCGAGCTCCTTGAGCCGGTTGACCGAGGTCTCGTTTCGCGCCCGCAGCAAGCGGTCCGCGACCGGGTTGAAGAGGACTCGCGTGACGCGGTCCGCGGGCTCCTCCTCGAGCCGCACGCGGCTGCCGCGATCCTCCGGCTGCATGGTCACCGTCACGAAGGCCGTCCCGAACGGCCTCGCCCGGGCGCGCAGGCGCAGGCGCCGGTTCGGCTCGACCTCCTCGACGACCGTGTGGTCCTCGAGCCCGCCGGCCACGGTGTGGTGGAACCTGGCGCCCTCCGCCGGCCACTGGGGGTCGGCGGCCCTGATCTCGCGCGAGCCGACGACCCAGTAGGCATAGGAGCGGGGGTCGCTGAGCACCTCGAAGCAGCGCTCGGGTGGGGCGTCGACATGGGTCTCTACCACCGCCATGGCACCCGCCTACCCGCGGCGCGGCGCCTGACTAACCAGCCCGCCGGGTAGCGGGGAACATGAGCGGCGAGCGAGTCCTGATCACCGGCGGAACCAGCGGTATCGGCCTCGCCGCGGCGCTTCGCTTCGCCCGCCGCGGGGCGCGCGTCGCCGTGATCGCACGCAGCACGGTCGGCCTGGACGCCACCCGCGAGCAGACCGCGGGGGCGGGCTCGGAGTGCCTCGCCTACGCCGCCGACGTCACGGATCGGGCGGCGCTGAGCCGGGCGGTCGCGGGCGCGGCGGCCGCGCTCGGCGGTCTCGACGTCGCGGTGGTGAACGTGGGCGTGTCGACCTACGGCCGCTTCCGCGACACCTCGCCGCGCGACTTCGACCGCGTGGTCGAGGTGACCTTCCGCGGCGCCGTCGACACCGTCCGCGAGGTCGTGCCGCACCTGGAGCGGAGCGGCGGCTCGCTCGTCGTCGTCGGGTCGGTGGGCGGCGAGATCCCGCTGCCGAGGATGTCCGCCTACACCGCCTCCAAGCACGCCCTCCGGGGCTTCGTCGACGCGCTGCGGATCGAGCTGCGCGCCGAGCGGTCCCCGGTCGCCGTCGCGCTGGTCGAGCCGGGGCCGGTCGACACGCCGTTCTGGCGCAACGTCGCCAGCGCCGACGACCTGCTGCCCCCCGCGATCCCGTTCGTCTACGGCCCCGAGGACGTGGCGATGGCGATTGAGCGCAGCGCCACGCGGCGCGTGCCCCGCTCAACCGTCGGCGCCACCTGGACGCTGGGGCGGCTCGCATACCTCGCGGCCCGGCCGCTGGCCGAGCGCGTCCTGGCGGGTCTGCTGCGGCTGGTCGAGCGCAGGTCGGCGCACGGTCGCGGCCGGGCGGCGATCTGGAACCCGAGCGGCGCCGGCGAGCTGCGCACCGGCCTGCGACTGAGGCGCAGCCTGCTGGTCCGCTTCAGGAGCCGTGCGAGGGCCTAGCCGAACTCGATCACGCCGAGGAGGAGCAGCAGGACCAGGGTGACGATTGCCGAGACGAGCAGCGAGCCGCCGCAGCCGAGCCGATTGGAGAAGAAGAGGAACAAGCTGGTGGACTACCCGGTCGCGCCGGCGGCTATCTCGTGCGGCCAGATGACCACGTCCTGGCGGCGGGCCAGGTGCAGGAGCGGCTCGCCCTCCAGGTCGATCCCGAACGGCGCGGTCATCGTGTTCTCCCCGATCTCCGCCTCCGCCTGCCGCAGCTCCCACGGCGGGTGGTGGATCTCGGCGCGGAGCACGCGGCGCCGCTCGTCGAGCGTGTAGGCGCAGTATCGCTCGACCAGCTTCCACTCGAGGCTGTCCGGTGCCGCCCGGAACGGCTCGCCCGTCGCCGCGTAGGTCGCGCGGAAGCGGGCCGGCGGGCCCGAGTCGGGATCGCGCTCGCTGCGGTACTCGACCTCCTCCGCCCCCCGCCGCACCGTCATCTGGGCGTGGAAGTACGGGAACCGGTACGTGTGGCGGGCGGCCGCGACGGCCAAGCGGCTGCCCGCGTCGAGGCTGAGGAACCAGATCCCGGGCTTGCCGCCGACGGTGACGTAGGTGCGGACGTTGAGCTCGGGGAACGCCGAGACGACCGGCGCCGGCAGCGTCAGCCGCAGGCGCAGCGCTCGCACCTCGAACGGAGTGACGCCGATCCAGGCGCTGCCGTCGATCGTCTCCGGGGTCAGTCCCGGCGGCAGGAGCCCGCGCAGCTGGGCGGGGTCGACCCGCCAGTGCGCGAACAGCAGGTCGAGCCAGCTCTGCCCCATCAGCCAGCGGCGCTCGGGCAGCGGCCACGGCCGGTGGTCGGTCGTCCCGGTCGACCTTCCCTGGCGCGCGGCGGCGATGAGATCCCGCACCGGCGCCGCCGGCGAGAGCACTAGTCGCGCCGCCGGCGCTCGGAGACGACCGTCCAGACGATCGAGCCGAGCACGATCAGGATCGGCGGCAGGTAGAGCACCCACAGGTAGTGGCTGACGTGGGCGAGCGGCAGCAGCGTCGCCATCTCGGCCTCAGTATGCCCGAGCGCCCGCCGCGCGAAACGACGGGACGTGCCGCCTGTTGCGTGCCCTATGTGACACCGAACAGGCGGCACGTCCCGCGGGTGCACGCCGCTACGAGTTGGCGACCGAGAGCAGGTACAGGCCGAGGGAGGTGAACGCGACCATCACGGCCAGCATCCAGTACTGGGAGCGGGCCGCCTGGCGGTAGTCCCCCCAGTAGGCGGTGGCGCGGTCGTGGGCGAGCGTCAGGCCGATCGCGTGGCCGACGACGAGCGCGCCGACCTGGACGTACCAGATCGCATTGGCGCTGAGGATGCCGAAGTCGATCCCCCCCGAGGCGGTGCCGAAGAGGTCCGTGGTCGCGGTCCCCAACGGGTCGGAGAGCAGGTAGGTGAACTGCGCCTGCTCCTGGAAGACGAAGAGGCTGAAGTAGTGGGCGACGAGGTATGCGAGGGCGATCGGGATCAGCGTGTGGGCGAAGCCCGAGCGCAGCCGCCGCTTCGACGGCGCCCCGCCGACGCTCGACATGCCGCGGACGCCGATCGAGTAGACGAGCCCGATCGCGGCGATGCAGAGGAACATGAAGGCGGTGTCGGCGAGGCGGAGCGCGGCCACCTGCCCCAGGCCCGCGTCGCGGAGCCACTCGAAGACGCTCTCGATCGTCCCCTGGAGCGCGCCCTCCTGCGCCCCGTCGAAGCTCGTCGTCCCGATCGAGGCGATCACGACGGCGGCGGAGCCGGGCAGCGCGGCCCAGCGGGTGGCGGCGGCGAACGGCCTGCGAAAGCCGAGCCGGCCGTCCTTCGCCCCGAACATGCCGAGGCTGGCGAACATGCCGAAGTAGACCGAGAAGACCTCGCCCCGCTCGCACCATTTCTCGACCCCGAAGAGGGCCATCATCGCCAGCGTGTAGCCGCTGTAGACGAGCGCGGCGACGGCGGTGGTGTCGGGCGCGAGGCCGACCGCGACGCCCCCGCTCGGGCCGTAGACGATCTCCAGCCAGACGAAGGCGACCAGGCCGACCGCGGCCGGCCAGCGGCCGAGCGCCTCGGGATAGGCGAGGTGGGCGGGTCGCTGGCCGGCCAGCGCCGCGAAGGTCCCCCCCACCGCCCGTCCCACCGCGCGCCACGGGTTGAAGGCGCGGAAGACGTCCCCGAGGATCGTGCTGAGCACCGGGAACCCGAGCCAGACGGTGACGAAGACAAAGGTGAGGGCGAAGTTCCGGTCGGGCGCTTCGGTGCCGCGCAGGCCGGCGTAGACGGCGACGCCGAGCAGGAAGACGCCGATCGCCCCGCAGATGATCTGCGCGGGAAGGCCGAGCAGGGAGCGCGAGAGCCCCGCCCCGAGCGGGCGCCAGCGGTCGTCCTCGAAGCGGGGCTCGCGCCAGGCGACCGAGAGGGCGAAGAAGGAGACGATCAGGACGATCGACGCTCCCCAGGCGAACAGCCACTCGGGGATCGGCAGGTCCTGGCGCCCGACCAGCGCGTGGGCGTACGGCAGCAGACTCACGGTTCGATTCTCAGCTCCGCGACCTGCTCGCCGCTTGCGTGTAGCTCCGCCTCGAAGACGCCTTCGAGCGTGGCGGGGAACTCGATCAGGACGGGACGACCGGCCGGAAGCTCCCTCTCCACGTCGTAGCCGTGGACGTGCAGCTCGTCGGCGCGGTTCGAGCGGACCTGGAAGCGGACCCGCTCGCCGGCCTCGAACTCGAGCTCGGCGACGCCGTCGACCGGCTTTCCGTTCCTGACGACGACCGCCGGGATGGACGGCTCGACCGGCTTGGCGGTGCCTTCGCCGGTCGACTTCGAGTCGACCCGGCCGGCCGGCGCCCCGCCATCGCCGCCGCCGCCGCTGTCGTCCTCCCCTTTCAGCGCGATCAGCAGCACCGCGGCCGCGATCACGGCCGCCGCCCCGAAGGCGACTCGTCCCAGATTCGATTGCATGCTCGCTCCTTCGCTCGTGGCACGGGCAGCCCGTGCCGGGTGGACTGGCGGCCACTCGCCGGCGGCCGCGGGTCGGTCGCTAGGGGGTGAGCGGTGGCGGGCGCTCCGCCCGGCCGAAGGCGATCAGGAGGCCGCCCGAGGCCGCGAACGACCACGGGCGGACAGGCCGGCGCTGCCGCGCGACCGGTCGCCTGCCGCGCCGCGAGGCGAGCCGCTCGGCGAGACGCACGATGGCGTCGCAGCCGGGATAGACGCCGCAGAGAAGCGATGTGACGAGGACGAGGAGCGGAACGGCCGGCAGCAGGAATACGAGCAGGCCGGCCGCGTGGGCCGCGAGCAGCAGGGCGCCGCTCGCGGCGAGCGGTACGGCGGTGCGGGCGGCGTTACGCCGTGACACCGTCCAGCAACCGCCAGTTCGCCTCGAAGGCCGATTCGGCAGCGGCGACGAGAGCGTCGGGGTCGGCGCCGGCGAGATGCGCCTCGATCAGAGAGCGCCCCTCGGAGGCGTGCTCGACGTCGGCCTTCTCGTGGACCCGGAAGTACTCGTTGCCCGGGCCGTCGCCGATGCCGTAGTGCTCGGCCAGCCCCTCGCGCTTGGTCTGCGAGATCGCCGGCTGGCCGCTCTCGATCGCGTAGAGGCGGACGAGCTGGGAGAGGCGATCGTCGGCGGTCGTCCAGGAGTCGACGCACTCCATGGTCTCCGCCGTGGGCACCGCGGCGACCTCGCCGCCGACGGCCTCGACGAAGCCGTCCCAGAGGGCGATGTGGGCCGCCTCCTCCTCCGCGTGGCGGCGCAGCTCGGCGCGCTCGGCCTCGGGGGCCGACTCGGCGACGGAGGCGCTGAGGCGGGCGATCGCGGCGGTGGCGTGCCGGTACTGGCCCGAGTAGGCGGCCAGCTCCTCGCGGCTCAGCTCGCCGGCCGACCAGCGCTGGTAGAAGGGGTGCTCGAGCACGTTCCAGCGGGCGCGGGCCTGCTCGATCTTCTGCCAGACGTCGTTGCTCACGGATGCCTCCTTGGTTCGCCGATGGTGGACCGGGCGCTCAGGATAACGTCCGCCCGGATGGAGGCCCGCCCCTGATGCGCCCGGAGCGCGACCACATCGCCGCGCCCGACCTGCCCGAGAGCCTCGAGTGGATCGGCGAGCCGCCGGGCTCGATGCCGGAGCTGACGGCGGCCGGGCCGGCGCTCGTCCACTTCTTCGACTTCGCCCAGCTGAACAGCGTGCGGACGCTGCCCTACCTGGCCGAGTGGGCGCGCCGCTACCGGGAGGACGGGCTGCGGACGGTCGGGGTCCAGGCGCCGCGCTTCCCGTTCGGCGCCGACCCCGCCGCCGTCGCCGCCGGCCTCGGACGGCTGGGCGTGGACCTCCCAGTCGCGATCGACGCCGAGCGCGACCTCTGGCACGACTACGGCTGCGAGGGCTGGCCAAGCCTCTTCCTCTGGGGGCAGGGCGGGGCGCTCGCCTGGTTCCACTTCGGCGAGGGCGAATACCGCGGCACCGAGGAGGCGATCCAGGCGGAGCTACGCGAGATCGACGCGCTGCGCGACCTCCCGGCGCCGGTCGAGCCGCTGCGACCCACCGACCGCCCGAACGCGCGAGTCATGGCGCCCACTCCGGAGCTCTTCCCGGGCGGCTCCTGGGAGCGACCGTGGACGGCGGCCGAGGACGCCGACCGGCTCGAGGTCCCCTACGAGGCCGGCGGCGCCTACGCCACGGTCGAGGGAAGCGGCGAGATCGTGGTCGAGCTCGACGGGACGCCGCACTCGACGCTCGCCGTCGACTCCCCCGCCCTCTACACCCTCGCCGAGCACCCGCACCATGAGCACCACGCGCTCGTACTCCGGCCTTCGCCCGGACTCCGCATCTGGTCCGTGAGCTTCGCGGCGGGGGTCCCGTAGAGAGCAGGGCACTCTCCGAACGGGCGGATACTCAAAACGCCGGCCTAATCAGGCCGGCGTTTGTCCGGGCGGAGAGTGCCCTGCTCTCTACCCGACCGCTGCCGTCGCCTCGCGGATCGGCTTCGGCAGCATGAAGCGGACGTCCTCGTGGACGGCGCGCAGCTCGGAGACATCGCTCGCGCCGCGTTCGCGGAACAGGTCGACCAGCTCCTCGACCAGCTCCTCGGGGGCGCTGGCGCCGGAGGTGATCCCGACCGTCTCGACGCCCTCCAGCCACTCCTCGCGGACCTGCGAGCGGTTGTCGATCAGGTGCGAGGCGGCGCCGTGCTCGCGCGCCACCTCGACCAGCCGGTTCGAGTTGGACGAGTTGGTCGAGCCGATCACCAGCACCAGGTCGCACTCGCGGGCCAGCTGCTTGACCGCGATCTGGCGGTTGGTGGTCGCGTAACAGATGTCGTCGGACTTGGAGCTGACGATGCCGGGGAACTTCGCGCGCAGGGCGGCGATCACCTCAGCCGTCTCGTCGACCGAGAGGGTCGTCTGCGTGATGAAGGCGACTTTGTCCGGATCGGGGACCTCGAGAGCCTCGACCTCGTCGGCGGTTTCGATCAGGACGATGCTGTGCGGCGCCTCCCCCGTCGTCCCTTCGACCTCCTCGTGGCCCTCGTGGCCGATCATGATGATCGTGTAGCCCTCGGCGGCGAAGCGGCGCGCGGAGACGTGCACCTTGGTGACCAGCGGACAGGTCGCGTCGATCGTGCGCAGGCGCCGCGCCGCGGCGTTCTCGTGCACGGCCGGGGCGACCCCGTGGGCCGAGAAGACGACCAGCTCGCCCTCGGGCACCTCCGTCTCCTGGTCGACGAAGATCGCACCCCGCTTGGCGAGCTCCTGGACGACGTGTTTGTTGTGGACGATCTCCTTGCGCACGTAGACGGGGGCGCCGTGGAGGTCGAGCGCCCGTTCCACGGTCTCGACGGCGCGGTCGACGCCGGCGCAGTAGCCGCGCGGCGCGGCCAGCAGCACCCTGCGCGGGCTGGCGAGGACGGAGGTCATCCACACCAGGGTACCGGTGGACCGCTTGCGGCCAGGGGCGCGGGGTGGCTCCGGGAGCCGCGCGAAGCTAGCCTTGGGGGATGAGCACCTCGGGCACCCATCTGGAGCGGCTGACCGCGATCGACGCCTCGTTCCTGACCAACGAGAGCTCCTCCAGCCACATGCACATCGGCGGGATCCTGATCTTCGAGGGGCCGCCGCCCCGCTACGTCGACCTGGTCGAGCACGTGCGCGGGCGGCTGGACAAGGTGCCGCGCTTCCGGCAGAAGCTGGTGGTGCCGCCGCTGGAGGCGGGCCGGCCGCTCTGGGCCGACGACGTCAACTTCAACCTGGCCTACCACATCCGCCACACCGCGCTGCCCGAGCCCGGCGGGGAGCAGCAGCTGAAACGGCTCGCTGCGCGCGTCTTCTCGCAGCAGCTCGACCGCTCCAAGCCGCTCTGGGAGATGTGGCTGGTGCAGGGGCTGGAGCGGGACCGCTTCGCGCTGCTGACCAAGACCCATCACGCGGCGATCGACGGGATCGCGGGCGTCGACATCGGCACGGTCCTCTTCGACCTCGAGCCGATCCCCGAGCCGGCCCCGGTCGAGGACGGCTGGGAGCCCGAGCCGGTCCCCAGCACCGCCCACCTGCTGGCGCGGGGCGCGACGGACGCGGCCGCGGCGCCGCTGCACCTGGCGGAGCGGGCCGTCGCCGCCGTGCGGAGCCCCGAGACCGCGGCGCGGCGGGTGGTCGAGGCGCTGGAGGGCGTCAGCGAGGTGGTCGGCGCTTTTGCGGACCCGGCGCCGGACGTGCCGCTCAACCAGCCGATCGGTCCGCACCGGCGGTTCACCTGGGCACGCTCGGAGCTGGCGACCTTCAAAAGGATCAAGGACACCTTCGGCGGGACGGTCAACGACGTCGTTCTCGCCGTGGTCACGGGCGCGCTGCGCAAATGGCTGCACTCGCGCGGGGTGCGCACCGAGGGGCTCGAGCTGCGGGCCCTGGTGCCGGTCTCGATCCGCGCTGCGGACGAGCGCGGGCAGCTCGGCAACAAACTCGCCGCGATGCGCGGCCCACTGCCGGTCTACGTCGAGGACCCGGTGCGGCGGCTGCGTGTCGTCAGCGAGCAGATGGAGGGGCTGAAGCGCTCCAAACAGGCGCTCGGCGCCGAGGTGATCGCCCGCTTCAACGACTTCGCGCCGCCGACCCTGCTGGCGCAGGCGGCACGGATCAACTTCTCGACCCGCCTGTTCAACCTGATCGTCACCAACGTGCCCGGCCCGCAGATCCCGCTCTACGTGCTCGGCCGCGAGCTCGAAGAAGTCCTCCCCGTGGCGTTCCTGCCGCAGAACCACGCGCTCGCGGTGGCGATCATGAGCTACAACGGCCGCATCTGCTTCGGCCTGCTCGCCGACTACGACTCGCTCGAGGACGTCGAAGCCATCGCCACCGGGATCGACGAGTCGCTGGCCGAGCTGGAGCAGGCGGCGAACGCCGCGGCCGCCGCGGCCTGAGCCGACCCGGGAACCCCACTAGGGTTGAACGATGGCCCTCCTCGTCGCGCTCTTCATCGTCGTCCCGATCGTCGAGCTGTACGTGATCGTCCAGATCGGGCAGGCAATCGGCCTGGTGCCGACGCTCGCGCTTCTGCTGGCCGACGCCGTGCTCGGCTCGCTGCTGCTGCGCCAGCAGGGGCGCGGCGCCTGGCAGCGCTTCAACGCCGCGCTGGCCGAGCGTCGCTTCCCCGGCCGGGAGGTCGCCGACGGCCTGATGATCGCGATCGGCGGCACGCTGCTCTTGACGCCGGGCTTCATCACCGACATAGTCGGGTTGGTCCTCCTGATCCCCCCGAGCAGGGCGATCGTGCGGCGGCTGATGAGGGCGTACGTCGGCCGCCGCTTCCTGGTCGTCGGCCTCGGTGATCGAGCAATGCGCTCACGCCCCGGAACGCGCACCTACGACTACGAGGGAACCGCCGAGGAGGTAGAGGAAACGGACAGCCGACGGCTTTCCGATTAGCTGACGAAGATCAAAGCCCCGGCCGCATAGCTCTCTAAAGAGCCCTAGGCGGTACCGGGGCGTCGAAAGTAGGGTAGCGCAGGCTATGGACCCCCGACAAGCCGAGCGATGGCTCTCCGCCAAGCGTTTCGAGCCCTTCTTAAGGGCCTGCGGGGACGATCATGCCGGAGCACTCACCCTCTATGACTGGCACGCCGAAGTGGGCGCGGCATGCTTCGAAATGATCCACCACTTCGAGGTTCTCGTGAGGAACGCAGTGGACGGAGTCCTGGGGGTCGATCAGCCTCAAGAGCCGCTCCGCGATACCTGGTTGATGGATTTCAACGTGCTCCAACCAGATGGCGTCAAGCAAGTGATCGTCGCAGTGGAAAGGCTGGAAGACGGCAAGGGAATCAGTCGCAGCCGGGTTATCTCAGGAGTCTCGTTCGGCTTTTGGGCAGGCCTCTTCAGCAAACGGTATGAGGAGGTCTGGCGTCAGAAGCTCCGGTACGCCTTTCCCAACGGCGCGATCATGCGGAAAGACCTCATTACGCGGATGCGCCAAATCCAGCAGTTCAGAAACCGCGTAGCCCACCATGACTGCCTTCTTCAGCAGGACATAGGCAAGCGGGCGGAGGAGATGCTCGAGATCGCAAGGTGGATCGATCCCGAAGCCAAAGCATGGCTCGAAGCCCGGTCTCGGGTCCACAGTCTGCTCACCGAAAGGCCTGGGTAGCTGCCTGTATTGATCGAGAACTCGGCCTAGAAGCCGAGCGCGAACTTGGCGTCCTCGGACATCATCTCCGGGGACCAGGCGGGGTCGAAGACCATCTTCGGGTGGACGGCGCTGACGCCGGGGAGGTCGCCGACGAACTCCTTCATCTGCTCGGAGACCTGGGGGCCGATCGGGCAGGCGGGCGTGGTCAGCGTGAAGGTGACGTAGACCTGGTCGCCCTCGATGTCGACGTCGTAGACGAGGCCGAGCGAGACGAAGTCGAGGCCGAGCTCGGGGTCTATGACCTCCTCGAGCGCCTCGAGGACGTCGTCCTCGGTCAGCACGTCGGTCTGGGCGGATGCGCCGTCGGTCTGATTCTCAGCCATGCACGACAGCCTAACGAGAGCTGCACACGGCCCGGGTAGTCTGCCGGGTCGATGAGCGCGGACCCGGGCGAGATCACGCGGCGGTCGATCGGGGTCGTCTTCTCCGACGGCGGCCTGCTGGCATTGACGGCCGCTCGGCCGGCGGGCGCCGGCGGGCACGGCGAGGAGGCGATCAGCGCGGTGCTCTGCGATCCCGACGGGGCGCCGGTCGAGGTCTCCGAGGCGCTGCTCTCGACCGAGTACGGCCCCGACGGGGTGCAGCGCAGGGCCACGCTGGAGCTTTGGGTCGACGGCGAGAAGGCACAGCCGCTGCGCGGCTCCGGGACGCTGATCAGCGCCGCCCGGGTGCAGCGGGAGGACTCGATCGCCGAGATCGCCTTCTTCCGCTGGACCGTCGAGGGCCGCGACGGGCTCGGCCACTACGAGGTCGCGCGTGGCTGAGTCGCGGAAGCTCGAGGCGGTGATCTCCGACTTCGGGGGCGTGCTGACGACGCCGCTCGTGCAGTCGTTCATGGCCTTCCAGGACGAGACGGGCATCTCGACCGAAACGCTCGGCAAGGCGATGCAGGCGGCTACCGAGGCGAACGGCGAAAACCCCCTCTTCGAGATGGAGCGGGGCGAGATCACCGAGGAGGGCTTCCTCGCGACGCTGACCGACGCCCTCGAGCCGCTGCTGGGGCACCGCCCGGCGATGCACCGGTTCAAAGAGATCTACTTCGAGGCGCTCCACCCGAACGAGCCGATGATCGACCTGATGCGCGAGTTGAAGGGCGCCGGCTACCGGATGGCGATGCTGACCAACAACGTGCGCGAGTGGGAGCCGCTGTGGCGCTCGATGCTGCCGGTCGACGAGATCTTCGAGACCGTGGTCGACTCGGCCTTCGTCGGCTGTCGCAAGCCCGAGTCGCGGATCTACGCGATCGTGCTGGACCGCCTCGGCCTGCCGCCAGAGTCATGCCTGTTCGTCGACGACGTCAAGGTCAACTGCGAAGGCGCCGAACGCGCCGGCATCGCAGCCGTCCACTTCCAGGACAACGAGCAGGCGATCGACGAGATCAGATCCCTGCTGGCCTACGAGAACGTCACCTGAGCGCCCCCAACCCTTGGAGCCGGAGGAGGCTCCCGGCCGACAGGACGAGCCCGATGCCGGAACCGGCGTAGAACCACGGATGTGCGTGCATTGCGCTGACGAAGGCGAGCCCGAGCGTCCCGATCACGCTCAGCGCCGTCAACGCCATGAACACGTTGCGTTCGCGCGACCGGTCCATTCGCTCGGTCTCGCGCTCCCTGATCTCTTGCGCAAGTAGTTTCTCCGTCCGCCTTTCCTCGCCCGTCCTCCCCTCGCGTCGTTCGCCGAACTCGGCCTCACGGCGTTTCTCGCGATCCTCGTTGTCGGCATCGACCTGTTTGCCGATGCACTCGCCGAGGGTGTCGGCGAACCTGGTGACGCTCTGATGGTGGCGGAGCGCTGCCCGCTGGAGCGTGAGCCGCAGCTTTCGGTCGGTGAGATCGGCGCCCTCGGGGACCTTCAGGCCGCTGAAGAGAATCTCGGCGCTCTTCGCGAGCTGTTCCGCGGTCTCTTCTGCCTCCTCCTCCGGATGAGGAGGCGGAGCCGTCGATGGGGGCGATTGGCGCGACCCCCGCCTCGAAGACCCGCTCACAGGGCGGGCTCCTTCCCAAAGCCCAAAGCGTCTCCTTGCTTTGTTGGTTAAAAAAACTCGACTGTTAGGCCTCGAAGACTGGCGACCGCCTTTACCTCTCCCGGCTCGACTGGAGCCTTCCCTTGAGAAAAACGCGGGCCAAACGTCGTTGGTCCGCTCTCCACCAAGCCGGATAGCCCTAAGCCCCGTCTAAACGGCTCTGGCGGGCGACTTTACGAAACGCTGCCGAGACTGTCAAGGAACTGCAAAATACTTGAGTGTGACCGGGGCCACGCGTCGTCCGGCGGTCGACCGAACGCTTGAATCCCCGCGAGAACTCGACAGGGCCGGCTAGTTCTCGGAGCCGGCGCGGTCCCAGACGTAGAGCTCGACGGCCTCGACCGCGAGCTCCATCTGGCGGGCCGGAGAGAGCATGTCGAGGACGAGCTCGAGTGCGTCGTCCTCGGTGAGGCCGGCGTCGACCGCCTCCTCGCCGCGGAAGCCGGCGGCGAGCTTCAGCGCCTCGCGGCGGTTCTCGCCGAGCGAGCCGAAGGCGCCCATCAGGAAGTCGCGGTTGGGCAGCGGCTGGCCGAGCTCCAGGGAGCCGTGCCAGGCAGCGAGCATCGAGAGGTCGTGCTCGTCGAGCTCCGAGAGCGCTTTCGCGTAGTGGACTTCCAGCTCGTGGTCGGGGATCTCGTCGACCCAGGCGCGGACCGCCTCGCCGAGCAGCTGGCGACGGGCCTCGCGGCCGATCGAGTCGGAGATAGCGCGAATCGCGTCGGCTGGATCTACGAAGCAGAGGGACATGCGATGGGGCCAATCTAGAGAGGGCGGAAGACGGCAAAGCGAGGCCGCAAAGTCGCAGATAGCGGCAAGAGTGCGCCGCGGCCGAACCTAAGCTGGAGGAGTGCCCCTGAACCTGATCCACGGACCGCCCAACTCGGGCCGGGCGGGCCTGGTCCGTGCCCGCTTCACCGCGGTGCTGGACCGCGAACCGGTGCTCGTCGTCCCTACCGTCGACGACGTCTTCGCCTTCGAGCGGGAGCTGTGCGAGGGGGGGCCGACGCTGGGCGGCTCGGTGATGACCTTCGGGGCGCTGTTTGCCGAGGTGGCGGTCGCCGGCGGCTCGCCGCCCGGGCGGAAGCTGACGCCGAGCCAGCGAATGCGCACGGTCTCCGCCGCAATCGCCGCCCGGCGCGGGCAGCTCGGACCGCTGCGGCGCTCCGCCGAGCGGTCGGGGTTCGCCGCGGCCTTCGAGCGGCTGCTCGACGAGCTGCAGGGCGCCGGCCTCCATCCCGGAGCGGTCGAGGAGGCGGGCGGGGGGACGCTCGAGGGCTCCGCCTACCTGAGCGACCTCGCCGGGCTCTTCGCCGGCTACCTGGAGCTGCGCGACCGGATCGGCCGCTGCGACTCCCACGACGTCGCCAGCGAGGCGATCCGCCTGCTGTGCGAGGACGGCGGGTTCTGGCGGTCCCGGCCGCTCTTCCTCTACGGGCTCGACGATCTGACCCCGGAGCAGCTGGAGCTGGTCGCGGCGATCGCGGCGATCGCCGAGGTGACGGTCGCCCTGCCCTACGAGGAGGGACGGACGGCGCTCGCCGCCCGCGCCCGGCTGCTCGGCAAGCTGCGCGAGCGGATCGGCGTCGTCGCCGCCGCCGAGACCCGCACCGAGCCCGACCCGGCGAACACCGACAGCGAGCTGCTCTTCCACCTGGAGCGGAGCTTCGGAGCGCTCGGCGCCGAGCGGCGCCCGCCCAGCGGGGACCTCGTCCTGCTCCGCTCGGCGGGCGAGCGGGGCGAGGCGGAGGCGATCGGCGCCGAGGTCGCGAAGCTGGTCTGGGCAGGCGCCGAGCCCGCCGAGATCGCGATCGCCGTGCGCGACCCGGCGCGGCGCGGGCCGCAGATCGCCGCGGTGCTCGAGTCCTACGGCATCGCCGTGGCGCTGGAGGCCGAGCTGCCGATCGCGACGACCGCGGTCGGCGGCGCCCTGCTCGCCCTGCTCGACGCGGAGCTCGGCGACGGCAGGGCGGCCGACCTGCTGCGCTACATGCGCGGTCCCGCCGGTATCCCGCCGGGGAAGGTCGACCGGTTCGAGCGCTCGCTGCGCTGCGGCCGGGTCCAGGGCGCCGCCACCGCGCTCGACCTGTGGGAGCGCTCGGGCGAGCCGCTGCCGGCCGATCTGGTCGCGCTCCGGGAGGCCGCGGCCTCCCCCGGTCCGGCGGCGGCGGAGGCGGCGGGGCGGATCGCGCCGGCGATGGCCTCGCGGATCGTCGGCAGCGCCGCGAACGGCGCCTCCCCCGCCCCCGAAGAGGGCCTCGAGCTGCGCGCCGCGGGGGCGATCGCCAACACCTTCGCCGAGCTGAGCGAGATGGGCGACCTGGCACCCGGGCCGGAGGAGCTGGCCGCGACGGTCCGGGCGATCTCGCTGCGCGTCTGGAGCGGGCCGGTCGGGGACCGGGTCCGGATCGCCGACCCCTACCGGCTGCGCGCCGGCCGCTTCGACCACGTCTTCGTCGCCTCCCTGCAGGAGGGCGAGTTCCCCCGCCGCGACGGCGGCGGCGACCGCTTCCTCTCCGAGGAGCAGCGCGAGCGGCTCGGGCTCGACCCGCGGGGCGACGCCGAGGCCGAGGAGCGCTACCTCTTCTACGTCTGCCTCTCCCTGCCCCGCCGGCGTCTCTTCCTCTCCTACCGCGACAGCGACGAGAACGGTGGCGCCGAACCGCGCTCGCCGCTGCTCGACGAGGTGCGCCGACTGCTCGATCCGCCTCCCGACGGCACCGACCCCGACCCGGTCGAGGCGCAGATCGCGCGGGTGCGCGACCTGGCCCAGGTCGTCCACCCGGTCGGCTCGGCGCCGTCGGAGAACGAGCTGGCCCGCACGCTCGCCGCGCGTGGCAACGGCGGCTCGGATGCCCTGCTCGCCGCCGCGGGCGTCGGCGCCGAGGTCGGCGACCGGCTCGCCACCCGGTTGGAGACGGCCCGCGTCGCGGAGGCGGCGGCCCGCGCTCCCGGCCCGCTCGCCAATCCGGCCGTGCTCGGCTCCCTCGCCGCCGTCCCCGCCTACGGCGGCACGACGCTGGAGGAGTTCGACCTCTGCTCCTACCGCTGGTTCGCGGGGCACGAGCTGGAACCGCAGCCGCTCGACCCGGTGCCCGACCCGCTGGTCCAGGGCGGCCTGATGCACGCCGCGCTGGAGCGGCTCTACCGCGAGCGGCCCGGCGGAACCGCCCTCCCCCGCCCCGCCTCGCGGCGAGCCTGGATCGAGCGCGGGCGGGAGCTGGTCGCCGAGATCGCAGCCGAGCGCGGCATGGCCGGGCACCCCGTCGAGCGGGCGATCGTGCGGCGGGTCGAGCGGCTGCTGGGCCGCTTCCTCGCCGAGGAGGCCGCCCGGGACACGGGCGGCTTCGAGCCCTGGCTGCTCGAGGCGTCCTTCGGCGAGGAGGACTGCGAGCGGCCGGTGCTGGAGCTGGGCGGCTGGGGCCTGCACGGAGCGATCGACCGGGTCGACCGCGCCCCCGACGGCCGCGCCGTGGTGGTCGACTACAAGCTCTCGACCAGCGTCGTCCCGCGCGAGAAGCTCGAGGAGCGCGCGAAGCTGCAGCTGCAGCTCTACCTGACCGCGGTCGCCGAGCTCTGGGACGCGGAGCCGGTCGGCGGGCTGTACCACCCGCTGCGCGGCAGCTCGGCGCGGCGCCCGCGCGGGCTCCTCCGCGAGGACGCTGCGCCCGCGCTCGCCTCCTACCGCCCCTACGACAACGACGTCGTCGCCGGCGAGGAGTTCGAGGCGCTGCTGGACGAGGCCCGCTCCCGCGCCGGGACGATCGTGGCGCGGATCAGGCGCGGCGACATCCGCCGCGACCCCGGCCCGCGCCGCGGCCTGCGCGGCCACGACGTCTGCCCTCCCTACTGCGACTTCGCCCCGATCTGCCGCCGCGACCGGGCGCCGGTCAGCGACGACGACTTCGATCCGGAGGACCGTTGAGCGCCCGGGCCCCGACGCCCGAGCAGGCGGCGGCGATCTCCGCCCGCGGCGGGCGGATCTTCCTCGAGGCCGGTGCCGGGACCGGCAAGACCGGCGTCATGGTCGACCGGTACTGCGGGCTGGTCTGCGACGAGGAGATCGATCCGGGTGCCGTGCTCGCCTTCACCTTCACCGAGAAGGCGGCCTCGGAGCTGCGACTGCGGATCGGCGCGGAGCTGGCAGCCCGGGCCGAGGCCGGCTCCGAGCGGGCCCGCGCCCTGCGCGAGGAGATCGGCGGCGCCTGGGTCTCGACGATCCACGGCTTCTGCAACCGCCTGCTCGCCGGCCACCCGGTCGCGGCCGGAATCGACCCGAGCTTCCGGGTGCTCGACGGGCCCGAGGCCGAGCGCGCCGCCCGCGAGGCGTTCGACGAGGCGGTCGAGGAGTTCCTGGCGGCGGACGAGCCGGCGCGACTCGACACCGTCGCCGCCTACGGGATCGACGGCCTGCGCGCGATCGTCGCCGGCGCCCACGCCGAGCTGCGCAGTCGCGGCATCGCCGAGCCGCGCCTGCCCGAGCCGCCCGTCCCCGACGTGGACGGCGCCGTCCGGCACGCGATCGAGACCGCGGCGATGACGCTCGAGGAGCTGAAGCCGACCAACTCGAACCGGGATCTGGTCGAGCGCGCCCTCACCGCCCTCGGCGAGGGCGACGGGGCTCCCGGCCTCGACGAGCTGGTCGCGCTGCGCACCGACAGCGGCGCCAAGTCGATGGCGCCCTACCGCGAGGCGATCGACGCGGCCATGGCCCGCGCAGCCGAGGCCGGCGAGGGGGGCGAGTCCTACCGCCACCTGGCGATCCTGCTGAGGGGCTTCTCGGCGCGCTTCGAGGCGGCCAAGGAGCGCCGCGCCGGGCTCGACTTCGAGGACCTGCAGATCCTCGCGGCGCGGCTGCTGGAGCGCAGCGAGGTCGGCGAGGCCTACCGGAGCCGCTTCAGCCACCTGATGGTCGACGAGTTCCAGGACACCAACCGCCTCCAGCTGCGCCTGATCGAGGCACTCTGCGGCGCCCGCACCGAGCTGGTCGTCGTCGGCGACGAGCTGCAATCGATCTACGGCTTCCGTCACGCCGACCTGGAGGTGTTCCGCCGGCAGCGGCGCGAAGCCGAGCAGCGCTTCGACGCCACCGCGATGGAGCTGAGCGGAAACTTCCGGGCCCGCCCCGAGCTGATCGGCGCGGTCAACTCGCTCGGCGCCGAGCTGCTCGGCGAGTCCTTCCACCCGCTGCGGGTCGGCGCCGCGCCGCCGCCCGGCGGCCCGCGCGGCGACGGCCCGCCGGTCGAGCTGCTGCTGACGGCGCGCGACGGCTGGGACGCGGAGGGGATCGAGCTGGAGCCGGCGATCGACAGCGGCACGCCGCTCAACTGCCTCGCCGAGGCGCGCTTCGTCGCCGAGCGCATGCGCGCGCTGGCCGACGCCGGGGTCGGCCGGGGCGAGATGGTCGTCCTGCTGCGCGCCTTCACCCACCTCGACGCCTACGAGGACTCGCTGGAGCGGGCCGGGCTGCGGCCCTACGTCGTCGGGGGTCGCGGCTACTGGTCCCAGCAGCAGGTAGCCGACGTCTGCGCGCTGCTGGCGACGATCGCCAACCCGCTCGACGACCGGGCGCTGTTCGGCGCCCTCGCCTCGCCGGCCTGCGCGGTCGCCCCCGACACGCTCTGGCTGCTGCGCGCCGCGGCGGGCCCGCGGCGGCCGGTCTGGCCAGCGCTGGCCCGCGCCGCGGGGCTGGGCGAGCCGGAGCTGGGCGACGCGGCGCGGCTCGGCGAGATCCCGGACTCCGAGCTGGCCCTGCTGGCCCGGTTCGCGGCGACGACCGAGGCGCTGCGCCGGCGCGGCACCCGCCTCGCGCTCGCCGGCCTGATCGACGCCGCGGTGACCGAGACCGGCTACGACCTCGCGGTGCTGATGCGCCCGAGCGGCGAGGCCCGCTTCGCCAACGTCCGCAAGCTGATGCGCCTCGCGGCGGAGTTCGAGGCCCGCGAGGGGCGCGACCTGCGCGGCTTCCTCGACTTCCTGGCCGCTCGCGCCGAGGCCGACGGCGACGCCCAGGCGGCGACCGCAGTGGAGGGCCACGACGGGGTGCGGATCATGACCGTGCACAGCGCCAAGGGGCTCGAGTTCGGCGTCGTCGCGGTGCCCGACCTGGCGCGCAGCCTGCTGGCCGGATCGCGGGCGCCGCTGCTGACGGTCGCCCGCGAGGAGGACGAGCCGCGGGTCGGGATGCAGCTGCGCCGGCTCGGCGCCCCTTCGGTCAACCTCTTCTCCTACACGGAGCTGTGCGAGGAGACGAAGCAGCGCGACGCCGAGGAGGGCCTGCGCCTCTTCCACGTCGCGATCACCAGGGCGCGCGAGCGGCTGATCCTGAGCGGCGTCGTGCGGCCCGAGCCGGTCCGCAGCTCGAAGCCGGGGACGCCGCTGGTCGAGCGGATCGCTGACGGGTTCGGAGTGGACCGCGAGCGCGACTCCGCGATCGATGTCCCGCCCCCCGAGCCGCGTCCCGGCCTCGACGCGAGCTTCGATCCGTCGCAGATCGCCGTGCGCGTCAACCTGCCGAGCCCGGAGCGCGCCACCGAGCTGGTCGCGCGGCGACGCGAGGTGGCGGCAGACAAGGTCGAGGCGGAGGGACCGGCGCCGCTGATCAGCCGCTCCGCGACCGCCCCAGCCCCCCGGCCCCTCTCCTACACCGCGATCTCGGCCCACGAAGCGGACGACGCGCCCGTACCCGCCGAGCGCGGTAGAGCTTTTGCCCGCATACCGAGCAAAACCTCAACCACCCCCGACGAGGACGCGGCCGCGGCGAACCGGGAGGAGGGCGCCGGGCGCGGCGCCGCCGTCCACGCCCTGCTCGAGTGGAGCCAGGCGAACGGCTGGCGCGAGCCGGACGAGCCGCTGATCCTTCGCCACGCGCTCGCCGCCGGTCTCGACCCGGGGTCCCCGGATCTGACCGACGATCTGCTCGCACCGATCCGGGCCTGGCTCGGCTCGGCCCTGCTGCGCGAGCGCGTCCGCGCCCGGGATGCCACCGTGCGAGCCGAGGTCCCGCTGCTGATCGAGGTCGCCGGCAACGTCCTGCGCGGCTCGATCGACCTGCTGGTCGAACGCCCCGGCGCCCCGCCCCTGATCGTCGACTACAAGACCGACCGCCTCGACGGCGCCGACCCGGCCGACCACGCCACTCGCTACGAGACCCAGCGCGACGTCTACGCCCTCGCGGTCGCCGAGGCCCGCGGCGCGCCCGAGGTCGAGATCGCCTACGTCTTCCTGGAGCGCCCCGACGACCCCGTCCTCACCCGCCTCGGACCGGAGGAGGTGGAGGCCGGACGGCGGCGGCTGGAGGCGAAGATCGAGCGGATCGGCGATGCAGGCGGGGCTCAGCCCGCCGCGTCCTCTTCGTACTCGTCGTGAAGGCGCCACCAGCCGTAGGGCGGCGACTGCGGGCGGCCCGGCGGGGAGTCCTCCCACTCCTCCTGGCGGCCGAGCGGGGTCAGGTCCAGCAGCGCCCAGTTGCTCGACAGCGGCTCGACCCCGCGGCGGTCGGTGAAGTAGGTGCGGAAGACGCGCTCGCCGTCGCGCACGAAGACGCTGAGGCCGAAGGTCTCGCCGTCCTGGTAGCGGTCGGGCGGCTCGGCCGGGCCGACCCCGAAGTCGACGTTGAAGTCGCTCTCGAAGGAGGAGTACCAGGGGACGTCCCAGCCCATCCGGTCGCGGAACGCCTCCAGCTTCGGCAGCGGCGCGCGTGAGACGAGCGCGAAGGAGGTGTCGCGGGCCCGCAGGTGGGCGAGGTGGCCGAGGTTGTCGACGAACAACGCGCAACCGTCGCAGCCCTGCTCCTGGTTGGGACCGAGCATGAAGTGGTAGACGATCAGCTGCGGGCGCCCTTCGAAGAGGTCGGGCAGGCTCGCCTTCCCGGCCGGGCCGTCGAAGGCGTAGTCCTTCTCGATCGCGACCATCGGCAGGCGCCGACGCTCCGCGGCGAGCGCGTCGGCCGCGCGCAGCTGCTCCTTCTCCTTGGCGAGCAGCGCCTGGCGCGCCGCCTCCCACTCCTCCGCCGGAACCACCTCGGGCGCGTTCTCGATCCGGTCCATCGCCATCTCCTTCGTCGCAGTCGGCCACCGATGAGTTTCGCGGACTGCGGTCGTCTATAGGTTTAAGCCGTCAGCCAGAAAAAGGAGCTTCGCATGACCCGCAGTCTCGCCCGCCTCGCCGACATCGCCTACCGGCACCGCGCCAGCATGGTCGTCCTCTGGTTCGCCTCGGCGGCCGTGATCATCGTGCTCGGCTCGATACTGGCCGGCGAGTACGAAGCCGACTACAACACGCCGGGGTCGGAGTCCAAGGCGGCGAGCGAGCTGACCGAGCGCGAATTCGGCGGCTACACCGGGCAGGAAGTGTTCGTCGTCTGGAAGGACTCCGACGGGGCCACGAGCCCGGCGGCCCGCAAGAACGTCGACGCCTTCCTCGCCGAGGTGGACGACATCCAGCACCTCGAGCCGCCGACGGCGACGCGCGTCTCCCAGGACGGCACGATCGCCTCGACCACGCTGCCGCTGACCGTTCCCGGCTGGGAGATCCCGAAAGAGGACGGCGAAAAGCTGGTCTCGGCGGCCGAAGACAACAGCGTCCAGGGGCTCGAGATCGAGCTCGCGGGCGATCCGATCTACCGGGCCCAGGAAGGGGCCAGCCCCGAGGGAATCGGCTTCCTCGCCGCCTCGGTGGTCCTGCTGATCGCCTTCGGCTCCCTGGTCGCCGCCGGGCTGCCGCTGGTCATCGCCCTGGTCGGCTTCGGCATCTCCGCCGGCGGCCTGATCGCCCTTCTCGCGAACGTGATCGACGTGCCCGACTGGACGCTCGCCGTCGCCGGCCTGATCGGCATCGGGGTGGGCATCGACTACGCGCTGCTCGTCCTGACCCGCTTCCGCTCGGCGATGAGGGACGGCAAGGACCGCCACGACGCCGTCGTCGAGGCGGTCAGCACGGCGGGCCGCAGCGTGATCATCGCCGGCGGCACCGTGGTGATCGCTGTCCTCGGCCTCTTCCTGACCGGCCTCCCCTACATGTACGGGGTGGCGATCTCGGCGTCGCTGACCGTCCTGGTGATGATGTCGGCGGCGGTGACGCTGCTGCCGGCGCTGCTCTCCATCCTGGGGCCGCGAGTCGACCGCCTGCGCATACCGCTGCTCGGGCGCTCGCTCGACAAGGAAGGGAACGGCGAATCGCCGGCCGCGCGCTGGAGCCACGCGGTCCAGCGGCGCCCCTGGCTGGCGGCGATCTCCGCGACGGCGCTGCTGCTGGTGCTCGCGGCGCCGGCGCTCGGCATGCGACTCGGCTTCCCCGACGCCGGCAACGACCCGCCGGACACGATGACCCGCAAGTCCTACGACCTGCTCAGCGAGGGCTTCGGGCCCGGCTCCAACGGCCCGCTCGTGGTCGCCGCCGAGCTGCCGGGCGCCTCGGCGAAGGGCGAGATCGACTCGCTGGCACGCACGCTGCGCGGCGAAGAGGGCGTCGCGTTCGTCGCGCCGCCGCAGATCAGCCAGTCGGGCGACGCGGCGATCATCACGATCACCCCGACCACCTCGCCCCAGGACGAGGCGACCACCGAGCTGGTCAAGCGGCTGCGCAGCACGGTCCTGCCCGCCGAGCTGGCGGGCAGCGGCATCGACGCCAAGGTCGGCGGCCTGAACGCCGCCCTGGAGGACCAGAGCGACTACATCGTCGACCGCATCCCGCTCTTCGTCCTCGGCGTGGTCGGTCTCTCCTTCCTGCTCCTGCTGGTCGCCTTCCACTCGCCGCTGATCTCGCTCAAGGCGGGGATCATGAACCTGCTCTCGGTGAGCGCCGCCTACGGCGTGATGACGCTGGTCGCGCAGGGCGGCACGGTCGGGCAGCTGATCGGGATCGACCACGAAGTGCCGATCGCGCCGTTCATGCCGGTGATGATGTTCGCGATTCTCTTCGGCCTCTCGATGGACTACGAGGTGTTCCTGGTCTCGCGGATCCGCGAGGAGTACCTCAAGGACGGCAAGACGCGGCGCGCGGTCGCCGACGGCCTGGCCAAGACGGCCCGGGTGATCACCGCGGCGGCGGCAATCATGGTCGTGGTGTTCCTGGCGTTCGTGGCCTCTCCTGAAGTCTTCCTGAAGCTGTTCGGGATCGGCCTCGCGTCGGCGATCTTCCTCGACGCGACCGTCGTGCGAATGGTCCTGGTCCCCGCCGTGATGCAGCTGCTCGGCAGCCGCAACTGGTGGATCCCCGACTGGCTGGAGCGGGTCCTGCCGCGGCTCGACGTGGAGCGCGACGAGACCGTCCCGGCGGAGGGCAGGGCCTGAGGGACGGTCAGGACTGCCGCGGCTCGGCGGGCTGCTCCAGCTTCGCCGCCAGCTCGTCGAGCCGCAGCTCCCGCAGGCCCTCGCCGACCGCGTCCAGCTCGCCGGCGCAGTAGGTGACCAGCTCGCGCCCCTCGCGGCAGAGGTCGAGCGTCTCGCGCAGGCCCGCCTGGCCGGAGTCGAGCCGGTCGATGATCTGCTCCAGCCGCTCGACCGCGGCCTCGTAGGACTCGGGCTGCTCGCTCATCTCTCTCCCCCCTCCGGGTCGATCCTCGCGCCGACGCGCCCGTCGGCGAACCGCAGTCTGACGCGCTCGGCGGCGAGCGCGCCCGCGGCGCTGGTCACCGGCTCGCCGCTCGCGTCCTCGGCCAGCGCGTAGCCGCGCTCGAGCGTGCGCTCGAGGTCGTGGGCGCGGAAGGCGACTTCCGCCCGCAGCAGGGCCTCGCGCCGACGTTTCGCTTCAGGGCCGGCGGCCCGGCGCGCGGCACGGTCGAGGACGACGCCCGCGATGCGTCGCTGGAAGGCCGAGCGCTCGGCGACCCCGCGTTCGGCCGCCGCCCGGATCTCGCGCGTCTTCTGGTTGAGGGCGATCCGCTCGCGGCGCAGCGCCCGGGCGGGACCGCGCGCCAGCGCGCCCAAGTGGCGGGTGCGCGCGCCCACCGCGCCCTCGCCGGCCCGCCGCAGCGCCGCGGCGCAGCGCTGCAGGCTCTGCTGCGCGGCGATGCAGTCGAGCGGCACGGCCGCCTCGGCGGCGTGGGTGGGCGTGGAGCAGGCGACGGCGGCGACGTCGTCGATCAGGGTCGAGTCCCGCTCGTGCCCGACGGCGCTGATCACGGGCACCCGCAGCATCGCCACGGTCCGGCAGAGGGTCTCGTCGCAGAAGGCCCAGAGGTCGGCGAGGCTGCCGCCCCCCCTGGTCACGACGATCGCCTCGACCTCGGGGCGGGCAGCGAGGCCCTGGATCGCGGCGGCGATCGCGGGTGCGGCGCGGCGGTCCTGCACCGGGGCGAACGCCCAGACGACCGTGCCGGCCCAGCCGCGGCGCTGCAGGCCGGCCAGCAGATCGCGGCGGGCGGCGCCGGACTCCGCCGTGACCACGCCGATCGCCCGCGGCAGGCGCGGCCGCCGCAGGTGTCCCTGCAGCTCGAACAGCCCCTCGGCGCGGAGCTGCTTGCGCAGCGCCTCGAGCCGGGCGAGCAGGTCCCCTTCGCCGGCGAGGCGCACGTGCGTGGCGCGGAAGGCGAAGCTGGGCGAGGCCTGGGCGCTGCCCCGGTAGTAGTTCGGGCCACCGCCGACGACGACTTCGGCGCCGTCGCGCAGGCCGCCCGGCGGGAGGTCGAGCTTCTCCAGGTCGTCGAGCCAGATCGCGCACGGAACGGCCCCCTCCGCGTCGCGCAGCTCGAAGTACGCCTGCGCCTTGCTGCGGCTGAGTCCCGTCACCTCGCCGATCAGCGCCACCCGCGCCCGCCGCCGCATCTCCTCCTCGAGCTTGCGCGCGTAACGCCCCACGGGAAACGGGCCGGGCAGGTCCATGGCCTCGAGACTAGTCATGGCCCCTGACGCGCCGCGTCAGGTGCGGTGGCGTCTAGCCCACGCCTTGAGCTCGTCGAGCGCGGGGCCCAGGTCGGCCCCCGCCTCGGTCAGCGAGTAGGTGACGCGCACCGGCGCGCCGGGCTCCACGTCGCGCTCGACCAGCCCTTCGTCCTCCAGCTCGCGCAGGCGCTGGGAGAGCAGCCGGTCCGAGACGCCGGGCACCGCCCTGGTCAGCTCGCCGAAGCGGAGCGGGCCATCGGTGAGTGCGCAGACGATCGCCCCGGTCCAGCGCTTGCCGATCAGCTCGATCGTCGCGTGGAAATGAGGGCAGACGGCACCCGCCTCCTCCGCGGCGCGGGCGGGCTGCTCTTGACTGGACGTCGCATCCACGCGCCAGCCAGCTTACTGAACGTAAGCCCCCGGCCAGGATGCCCGGGCGCTGCCTGCTTGTATTCGCGCGTGACCGTTCTCGACTGGGCGATCGTCGCCTTCACCGTGGCGCTGGCGCTGTGGGGCTGGCGACAGGGGCTGATAGTCGGCGTGATGACGCTGGCGGGGTTCGGTGCCGGCGCCTTCGCGGGCGGTCGCGTGGGGCCGCTGCTGCTCAGCGAAGGCTCGCGCTCGCCGTACGCCCCGCTCTTCGCGGCGCTCGGCGCGCTGCTGCTCGGCGCCTTCGCCGCTGTCACGGTCGAGCGGCTGGCGCTCGGCATGCGGTCGCACCTGATCCGCGGCCGGCTCCTTCACCTGGCCGACGGGGCGGGCGGCGCCGCGCTGGTCGCCGCGCTCGCCCTCGCCTTCGCCTGGGTGTTCGGCGCGGCGGCCCTCCACGCTCCCGGGGCGGGGCGCCTGCGCGTCGACGTCCAGCGCTCGGCGATCCTGCGGGGGCTCAACCAGGTGCTGCCCCCGTCCGGCCCGATCCTCAACGCGCTGCGCCGCGTCGACCCCGCCCCCTCGATTGCCGGCCCGACGATGCCGGTGGCGCCCCCGAACGCCGCGATCGCCCGCGATCCAAACGTGCTGCGTGCGGGCCCCTCCGTCGTCAGGGTGCTGGGCACGGCGTGCGGCCTCGGCGTCGAGGGCTCCGGCTGGGTGGCGGCGCCCGGCCTGGTCGTGACCAACGCCCACGTCGTCGCCGGCCAGGAAGACACGACGGTGACGACCGGCGACGGAGCCTCGCTCGACGCCGAGGCGGTCCACGTCGACAGCCGAAACGACCTCGCCGTGCTGCGCATCGACGCGGCGATCGACTCGCTGCCGATCGCCGCCGAGCCGCGGCGCGGCGCGACCGGCGCCGTCCTCGGCTATCCCGAAAACGGCCCCTACGCGCTCGCGCCCGCCCGTCTCGGCGACACCCGCTCCGTGCTCAGCGAGGACTCCTACGGGCGAGGGCCGTTCCGGCGTCGGCTCGCCTTCCTGCGCGGCACCGTGCGCAGCGGCAACTCCGGCGGGCCGATGGTCGACTCGCAGGGCCGCGTCCTCGGCACCGTCTTCGCCGCGACCACCTCCGGCCCGAACGGCGGCTACGCGATCCCGAACGACGTCGTGGAACGTGCCCTGAGCGACGTGTCCGCGCCGGTCGACACGGGTCCCTGCACGGGCTGAGATCCGCGGGGCGCCCGACCGCGAAGTAGCCGCCGACCGCTTCCGCAAACTTCAGCATCGTGAGCAACCTGGTCTCGACCGAGGAGCGACGGCGGCGCATCGTCACCCGCGCGCTACCGCTTGCGCTCCTCGCCCTGGTTGCCTTCGTCTGGGGGGCGAGCACGGGCAGCTCCGAGTCGCCGGAGAAGCAGATTGCCGAGCGGTTCGCCTCGGCCTGGGAGCGCAAGGACTACGGCGCGATGTACAGCCAGCTCGACCCCGCTTCCCGCCGCTCGACGACGGAGGCCGACTTCGGCGCCGCCTACCGCGAGGCGGCCGAGGTGGCGACGCTGCGCGGGCTCGACCTCGGGGGTCCCGGCGACCCGGAGAGCCGCGGCGGCAGGACGGTCGTCGAGATCGACGCCACCGCGGAGACGGTGGCGTTCGGGGGCGTCGTCGCCGAGGTGGAGCTGCCGGTCTCCGAGGAGGGCGTCGCCTGGGACGCGAGCCTCGTCTTCCCCGGCCTGCGCGGCGGCGAGCACCTGGAGAGCGAGATCGACCTGGCCCCGCGCGCGCCGATCCTCGCCCGCGACGGCGCGCCGCTCGCCGAGGGGCCGGCGGAGGCGCGCGAACACCCGCTCGGCAGCGCCGCGATCGACGTCGCCGGCGAAGTTGGGATGGCCGACGCCGAAGACCTCGAGGCGCTCAGCCGACGCGGCTTCCCGCCCGGCACGCCGGTCGGGGTCAGCGGCCTCGAGCAGGCGTTCAACAGCCGCCTCGCCGGCAAGCCGGGCGGCCGGCTGCTCGCCGTGGGCGATGCGAGCGGCACCGAGCGGCTCCTCGCCGAGGCCGAGCCGCGCGCCGGCGCCCCGGTCAAGACGACGATCGACCCCGACCTCCAAAAGGCCGCTGTCGCGGCCCTCGCCGGCCGGCTCGGCGGCATCGCGGTGCTCGACGCGAGGCGCGGCGACGTACGGGCGGTCGCCGGCGTGGCCTTTTCCATCCCCCGCCCGCCGGGCTCGACCTTCAAGCTCCTCACCACCACCGCCGCCCTGCAGGAGGAGGCGGTCTCCCTGGAGGACGAGTTCGAGATCGTCGACGGCGTCAACGTCGGCGGCCGCTTCATCTACAACGCCAACGGCGAGTTCTGCGGCGGCAGCTTCCCGGAAGCGTTCGCCGAGTCCTGCAACGCGGTCTTCGCCCCGCTCGGTCCCGAGGTCGGCAACGACAAGCTGGTCGAGACGGCCGAGCGGTTCGGCTTCAACGCGCCGCCGAGCCTCTACGTGGGCGACGTGGTGCGCGAGATGGACCTGCCCGAGTCGAGCATCCCGACCGAGATCGGCACCGAGCTCGACCTCGGAGTCACGGCGATCGGCCAGGGCGAAGTGCTGGCGACGCCGCTGCAGATGGCGACCGTCGCGCAGACGATCGCCAACGGCGGCGTGCGCGAGCCGACCTCGCTCGTCGCCAACGCCAAGCTCCGCCCCGAAGCCGAGCCAGTGCGGGTGATGACCGGCAAGCTCGCCGGCCAGCTGACCGACCTGATGGTCGGCGTCGTCGCCGGCGGCACCGGCACCGCCGGCGCGATCGCCGAGGCCCAGGTCGCGGGCAAGACCGGCACGGCCGAGCTCGGCCCCAAGCCCGGCCAAGAGGACGAGCCCAACCCCGAGCAGATCAAGGACGCGTGGTTCGCCGCCTTCGCCCCGGCCGAGAAGCCCCGCCTGGCCGTCGCCGTCCTCCTGATCGAAGCCGAAGCCGCCGGCGGCGAAGTAGCCGCCCCGGCAGCCGCCGAAGTGCTCTCCGCGGGCCTCCAGCCCTAGAGGTCCAGCGTAACCTCGCCCGGACCCTCGGGGCCGGGGATCTCGAGGACCAGGGGCCGGTTCTCGGAGGCTGAGGCGGGCAGCTCGAAGATCACGACCGAGCCTTCGATCGGGCCCTGCTGGGGGGTCGAGTCGAGGATCGGGATCTGTTCCTCGCCTTCGACTGCTTCACCGACAGGGAAGGCGTAGAGGCTCTCGCTCTCGACCGCCTCGAACTCCTGGTGGTCGGCGTCGACGATCTTGAACTCGTGGGCGAGCTCTTGGCGCTCGTCGCTCTCGTTCTGGACTTCGAAGAAGACGCCGAAGTAGGTCGATCCGGGTGGCGGCTTCGGCAGGCCGACGAGGTAGGCCGAGTCCTCGTTGTCGCTGGGGTTGAGGAAGCGGGAGAAGATGACGTTGTATTTCAGCTCGCCGAGCGTCACCGGCTCACCCTCGACGACCTCTTTCTCGTCGCTGGAGTAGCCGCAGCCGGATGCCGCGAAGGGAATCGCCAGGAGGGCGAGGGCGGCAAGCGCTGCAAGCGCGTATCGGCGGCGGCGGCTCATCGGCGGCGGGAGTCTATAAGGGCGAGGACCCGACGTGCCGCGAGTTGACCACCGTATGTGTGGGTCAAGTAGCGACACGTCTCAGGGGATGCCGGTTGCGTGGGCGTTGCCCCCGGCGACGGCGACGCCGCCCTGCGCCGGCGCTTCGGACTCGAGCAGGTCGCGCAGCCTGCGCAGCGCCTCCCGCCAGGCGCGCTCCTGGCGGAACGCCGCGCCGCTGAGGGCCTCCAGCGCCCTGTCGAGCGGGTTCGACGGCTCGGTCCAGTGCGCCACCTTCACCCGGGTCAGCGAGCCCGATCCGCCGACCAGCTCCCAGACGGTGCGGCAGGGGATGCGGTTGACGCGCCCGCCCTGGCCACGCTCGACGACCGCATGGGGCGGGTCCAGCTCGACGATCGAGGTGTCCATCCAGACCCGGCGCGGCGCCAGGGCGACGCGGAAGCGCGCTCCGGCGCCCACGCCGGTCGACTCGATCCGGGTCAGGCGGAAGTCGGCGAGGAAGTGATCGGTGAAGGACGGCCGCAGGGCGAGATCGGCGATCGCCTCGAAAACCCGCTCGCGCGGCGCGTCGATCTCGACTTCGGCGCTGACGGGACCCATCGGCGGCGCGATTCTATTCCGATGGCCGAACGAGGGAGATCGGCAAGACCGAGGGGTTTCGTCAGAGCGCGAGACGGGTATCGGCCCGCCACGGCCGGGACCACTGCAGGAAATTCTTCCTTGCTCGGCTCGCGCCGCCGCCATATGATCGCCCTGCGGAGGGCGTCGGAAGGAGCAGAACCATCTCCACCACCCTGACCACCCCAGGCCCAGTTGCAGACGAGTACGCGGTCGGAGCGTCACCCGGCACAGGGACCTTCTCCTGCGTCGGCTGCGGTACCCAGCTGTCGCTGAGCGAGCAGGACGATCTCCCCGAGTGCCCCCGCTGCGGCGCGACCTCTTTCCGTCGCGACTCGATCTTCGAGGCGATGCAGGACCACAGCGACACGACGGTCGAGTTCGACGCCGCCGATCTGGAGGCCCCGGCATGGCTGGACGAGGCGAGGACCATGCTGCCCGCGGGAAGCCGGCGCCTGGCCTACGAGGAGGACGGCGAGATCCAGCTGGTGCGGATCGAGCGCGGCTGGACCCGGATCGGCCGCAGCGTCGCCGCCGACGTCCGCCTCGACGACCCGAGCGTCTCGCGGCGCCACGCACTGATCGTCTCCGAACCGGACGCCTCGCTGCGCGTGCTCGACGACCGGAGCCTGAACGGCATCGTCGTCAACGGCGAGCGGGTCGAGTCGGGCAAGCTAGGGGACGGCGACGAGCTGACCGTCGGTCGTTACCGCCTGTTCGTGCTCGAAGGCTGAGCCCACCTGGAGGATTCCGCTCCCCGCCGCCGTAGCATGCGGTTGGTGAGCGCTGCCCAGGACCCCTCCGCCGCGGCCGAGCAGGCCCGCGCGCGCCTGCACGAAGAGATCGAGCGCGTCCGAGTCGGCGTCGAGGAGATGCTGGCCGAGCAGGGGGGCGGAAACGACACGGACCTGCGCCGCGAGCTGGACCGAATCCGCGAGGACACCCGTCGCTACGTCAAGAAGCGCGTCGGCAAGAGCGAGCGCCGGCTCGACAAGCGCATCGTCCAACTGGCCGAGCAGACGAGCGCCTTGGAGCAGCGACTCGACAAAGCAGAGCAGGAGCGCCAGTACGCCGAGTGGCGCATCCACACCAACACCGAGCAGATGCTCGACGGCCTGCTCCGCGAGGTCCGCGCGATCGCGGACCTGCTGACCAAGACGCGCTAGCGATCACTCGGTCGAGATCGACGGATCCGCCTGCACCTTGTGCGGCAGGACCATCAGGAAGTTGCTCACCGCGTCGGCGGCCAGCCCGAGCATCCGCTCGGCCTCCTCGTCCTGATCGGTCGCGCGCAGCTCGTCGGCGTAGTGCGAGAGCAGGTCTTCGACGTCGAGCAGGCCCTCGGCGTCGAGCTCCTTGAGCTCGACTTTGGCGCCCTCGCCGAGCCGCCGCTCGATCGCGTCGCGGTCGATCCCGAACGCGTTGTGGCGGACGTAGACGCGACCGCCGGTCATCCCAGCACAGGCCCACGGCCCGAGGTCGCCGAGCACGACGGCGCGGCCCGAGGTCATGTACTCGAAGGCGAAGCCCTTCGCGTTGGCGCGGTCGACGATGCAGCCGCGGCTGTCGTCGATGTCGCCCTCCGGCTCGCCGCCGAGCACGACGTCGGCGCCCGAGAGGCGGATGCAGAAGCGCGAGTCGGCCGAGCCCTGTACGAACAGGCGGCCGCGCTGGGCGCCGTAGGCGAAGGACTTGCCGACCGAGCCGTTCAGGCGCTTGCCCTTCGCGCCCTTGCCCTTCAGCACCGCGACGGTCCCGCCGAGCATCGTCTTGCCGACGCCGTCCTGGGCGCCGCCCTCGACCCGGATCGAGACGCCGTAGGCGTTGAAGGCGCCGAAGCCCTGGCCGGCGACCGAGCCGCCGTTGAACTCGAGGCTGGCGAGCACGTCCTCGCCGGGCTCGGGACCGTCTTCGAAGATCCGCGAGCGGGCGATCGCCCCCGACAGCTCGGTGCCGAGCACGCGGTCGTTGGCGTCCGTGGCGCGCGGGAACTCGTTGCGGATCGTGCGTCCGGCGCAGATATCGCCCGCCAGCGACGCGATCTGGGCCGACGCTTCCTTGGCCTCCATGCGGATCGGCCGGGCGGCGACGAGGCCCGCCTCGGCGCGCTCCTCGGCCTCCTCGGCCACCGGCAGGTCGATCGGCTCGAGGTCGAGGAACTCCTCCAGCGGCGTGATCAGCGGCGCCAGGTCGACCTGCTCGTGGTGGGAGGTCTGCTCGAGCAGGTCGTAGCGGCCGACGAGGTCCTGGGCACGGTCGTAGCCGAGCGAGGCGACGACCTCCTTGACCTCCTCGCCCATCGCGGCGAAGAAGCGGGCGCAGCTCTCGGCGGCGCTGTCGATCTCCTGCGGGGTGAACTTCTTCAGGCCGTGCTGCTGGGCCTGCTCGACCGTCTCGATCTGGGTCGCGATGCCGACGTGGCAGGTGTCGAGCTGGCAGCCGCGGCAGATCGTGCAGCCGAGCGAGACCATCGCCAGGGTGCCGAAGCCGACCCGGTTGGCGCCGAGGCAGTGCAGCTTGACGATGTCGTGGCCGGTCCGGTAGCCGCCGTCGGCCCAGATCTCGACCCGGTTGCGGATCCCCGCCTCCATCAGCGCCCGGTGGACGGCGCGGGTGCCGATGTCCGAGGGCAGGCCGACGTGGCGCAGCGCGTGCTGTCGCGCCGCGCCGGTGCCGCCCTCGAAGCCCGAGAGGGTGATGATGTCGGCGCCGGCCTTGGCGATCCCGAGGCCGATCGTGCCGATGTTCGGCACGACGGGCACCTTGACCGAGACGCGCACGTCGGGGTTGACCGTCTTCAGCTCGTCGATCAGCTCGGCCAGGTCCTCGATCGAGTAGAGGTCGTGGTTGTTGGAGGGTGAGATCAGGTCGGTGCCGGGCGCCGCGTTACGCGCCGCGGCGACCTTCTCGGAGACCTTCTTGCCGGGCAGGTGGCCGCCCTCGCCGGGCTTGGCGCCCTGGCCGATCTTGATCTCGGCCAGGTAGGAGGAGTTGAGCATCTCGGCCGAGACGCCGAAGCGACCCGACGCGACCTGCTGGCCGCGCCACTTCCGGTAGTGCCCGTACATGTCGCGGATCTCGCCGCCCTCGCCGTTGACGCAGAGGATGTTGATCGCCTTGGCCGCCTCCGCGTAGGCGCGGAAGGCCGGCTCGGACTGCGAGCCGAAGCTCATCGAGGAGATCACGACGGGGTAGTCGTGGTGGCCGATGCCGGCGTCGACGCCGGCGGGGTCGACCGGGTCGCGGTCGCCCTTGAGGCCCATGATGTGGCGCATCGAGATCGGGTTCGCCTGCTCCAGGTCGCGCACTTTCTCGCTGTACTCGGCGTAGGTGCCGGTCCCGTTCGCGGTCGCGATCGCGGCCTTGTAGACCTTGGGATAGAAGCGGAACGTCTTCGCCGGTTTGGCGGCGTCGTCCCCGGCGAGGTCGTGGGCGCGCTCGTTCGTGTCCTCGTCGAGCTCGGCGAAGCCGGTGCCTCCCTTCCCCGAGGCGGCGAACGCCTCGGTCTGGAAGATCTCGGCCAGCTCCGGCTTGACGCCGATCGAGGAGAACTGGCGCGCGTAGCCACGCACCTCGTGGATCCCGATCGTCGAGATCACTTTCTCGATCCCCTTTTTCAGCGCCGCGCAGAGGTTGCCGATGTCGGTCTCGTAGTCCTCGACGCAGATCACCTCGACCATCGTGTACGGGCAGACGCCGTTGGCGCCCAGGCCGAGGGCGAGCATCGTGTCGTGGACGTTGCGCACGGCCGCCGAGCGCAGCACGATCCCGCAGCGGCGCCGCAGGTTCTCCTCGCCCGGCTCGACCTTGAACAGCTTCAGCGCCTGGTCGACCGCCGAGGTCGCCAGGTGCGGGTCGAGGTAGCGCCGGTCGGCCTCGTAGACGGTGCGGTCGGTGAGGACGAGCAGCTCGGCCCCGTCGCGGACCTTCTTGACGGCTTCCTGCTTGATCCGCTCGATCGCGCCGCGGGTCGTCTCGGACTCCAGCAGCGAGATGTCGACGGCGGCGGCGCGGTCGCGGAACTCCTCCCAGAGGTCCTCGAGCAGGTAGGTGCGGTGCTCGCTGGCGATCCGGCGGTAGGCCTCGTCGGAGAGCGGCGCCAGGCCGTGGTGCCCGCCGAGGATCACCGGGAAGGAGGTCTCGACGGTGCGCGTGTCCTCGCCGGCGGCCTCGATCGAGGGACGGCGCCCGAACACGGTGCGGGTCGAGAAGTGCTCCATCTCGCGTTCGCGGTCGATCGCCGGGTTGGTGACCACGGCGACCGTCTCCTTAAAGTAGTCGGCGAGGTTCTGCCGCTCGGGCGAGAGCGCCGCCAGCGGGCCGTCGTAGCCGAGCGAGCCGACCGGCTCAGACCCGTTCGAGGCCATCTGCTGGACGAGTTTGACGTCGTCGCGCTGCCAGCCGAAGCCGGCGAGCACGCGGTCGGAGACCTTGACCGGCTCCTCGGGCCCGGCGTCGGAGTAGCCCGGCACCTCGCCGCCCTCGAGCGGGCCGCCGGTGTCGAGCGCGCGATCGTAGGCCGCGACCGCCTCGGCGCCGCTGCGCGCGAGCCAGCGGTCGCGGACGATCCGCAGCATCGCGTCGTGGGCGTACAGGGTCGAGCGCTTCTGGGCGCGGTCGATCGAGACCAGCGCCTTCTCGCCCGGGGCGAGCGGCTTCGGCTCGGAGACCATCTTCGAGACCGGCACGACGCCCGGCTCGGAGCTGAACACGAAGTCGTCGCCGGTCTCGACCTGCCAGAGCGGCCGCAGGCCCATCGCGTCGGCCGAGAAGACGCACTCGTCGGCGTGGCGGGCGATCAGTGCGACCGGGCCCTGCGCGAACGGTCCCATCGCCTGGCGCAGGTACATGTAGAAGGGGTGCAGGTCGTCGGGCAGCGAGCGGATCTCGGCGACGATCGGCGGCACGACCATCTCCATCGCCTCGGCGAGGCTGAGCCGGTCGCGGCTGATCAGCGTCTCGATCGTGCGGTTGAGGTCCTGCGAGTCCGAGGAGCCGGCCTGGATCGGCACGCCGAGCATCCTCGCCTCCTGGCGCAGCTGTTCGATCGTGTTGATCTCGCCGTTGTGGCCGAGCACCGAGAACGGCTGGACGCGCTTGAACGAGGGCCAGGTGTTGGTCGAGTAGCGGTTGTGGCCGAAGCAGCCGATCGTCTCGAAGCGCTCGTCGCGCAGGTCCGGGTAGTACTCGCCCAGCACCTTCGGCGCGCCCATCACCTTGTAGACGCAGGTGGTCGCCGAGAACGACGGCACGTGGACGCCGAGCCGGCTCTCCAGTTCGATCAGGAGGTCGAAGAGGACGCGGTCGCGCCGCTTGGGGTCGGCGACGAGGCCGGCGATCTGCCAGAAGTGGGGCTCCTCCTCGCGCGCGGTCGGGCCGAGCGCCGGCGAGTCGACGACGCCGATCCGCTCGGCGAGCACGCGGAAGCCGCCCTGGCCGAGCAGCTCGCGCGCGTCGTGGCAGATCCGCTCGCGGTCCTGCGAGCGCTCGATGAAGACGTGGGCGACGGCGAAGGCATCGTCGAGGGTCAGCGAGGGGTCGTGGCCCCCGGCGCGGACGTCCTCGGCCCAGATCTTGCGCGGGATGTCGAGCAGCAGTCCGCAGCCGTCGCCCTCGCCGTCGACGTTGCCGGCGCGGTGGAGCATCTTCTGCAGCGCCGGGATCGCCAGCGCGATCGGCTCATGGCTCGGCGTCGCATCCCTGCGCACCGACGCGTAGATCGCACAGGCGTCCTTGTCCTCGACGCTAGGCGGCGAGACGAGCGGCCGGTAGGGACGCTCGGGCGAGTAGCGGCTCACAGAGCCCTCGCCGTGAAGCTCACGGGACTGGGTATCGGACATCTGACCTCCCGGGTTCCGCGCCTTCTCCGAGCGGGCGCGCGACGGGTTGACAAGTTGTCGGATTATAGGGACGAGCGGGCGCTCGATCAACGAGGTCTACGTTTGACATCTGTGGCCCGTCAAACGTAGACCTCGTGGGTCTATGCCCATCCGGGCGACTCGTAGCCGCCGCTCGGGTCGACACCGATCAGCAGCGCCGTGACTGGGGCGTCGGAGCGGTTGAGGATCGTGCGGCTGACCGGCGGCTCGATCGAGGCGAAGGTGCCCGCCGGCGCCGCGTGGTCCTCGCCGGCGATCCGCAGCGTCGCCTCCCCCTCCAGCACGACGTAGAGCTCGTGCTGGCCGCTCTGCGCCTCGTCGTGCTCGGGAATCCCTCCGCCCGGGGCGATCTCGACGACGTTGAAGCCGAAGGCCGACTCGCCGAGCGCCTTGCGCGCCAGCCGCCAGGTCGCGTCGCCGGAGCCCTCCATGACCTCGAACTCGTCGCGGTGCTTGATCGTGTAGCCGTCGGGCATCCCGTCTCCTTTCCTTGCCGATGCCCCACCCTAGCCCTGGCCGGAGCTATCCGAGACGAGCGCTCTCACCGCCGCCCGCCAGCGCGCCCGGCGGCGGCGCCGTGCGTCTGCGCGTTCCCGCTCCCGCACCTTCGCCACCGCCCGTCGCCCGGCATGGGCGCCGAGCGCCCGGTAGGCCTCGAACTGCTGGTCGTCGAAGAGCTGGTCGAAGGTCGAGTGGTACGGGAAGCGGCGCGTCTTCTCGTGGTAGGCCTTGACGTCCCACGGCGCGTCCTCGGTCACCGCGGCCCGGCAGTAGACGATCGTGCCGGTGAGCTCCTCCGGCTTCGCGCTCACGGACTCCGAGACCCGCTCGCCCGACGGAGTGACGCGGTAGGTGATCCTGCCCACCGCCACGCAGCTCTTCGAGATTCGCGTCTTCTCGTCGGGCGCGATCTCCTTCGGGTCGATCTCGACGTCGACCTCGAGATCGCCCCGTGCCAGCGCCACTGCCTCGCCCAGCGCCCGGTAGGTGCCGCTCGGATCGCCGCCTCCGTCGAAGCAGTAGATCGTCGTGCAGCCCCGGCGCAGCAGCTCGACCAGGCCAAGGTTGTCGTAGTGACCGCCGTCGGTCACGTAGAGGAAGCGGTCGTCGAGGCTGGTCCGGCCGAGCATCTCCCAGAAGAGGTAGAGGGGGGTGACCCGCCACCGCCCGACAAGCTCCAGAAGGCGCTCGCCGCGCGAGCGCCTGCTGCGGTCTCCGATCCGGCCGGGCTCGCCGAGCACCCCGAGGCGGCCCTTCCGCACGTCCTTCGCCCGGCGCGGGTTGGGGACCCAGACCCCGAGTCGCACGTTGACCAGGCCCATCAGGAAGCTCAGCGCCCTGATCGACAGCTTGCCCATCACCGGCGAGACCGCGGCCCCGGACATCGCGACGGCGGCGGGCAGGGTGATGTCGCGCTGGGTCCGTTCCGCCTGGTTCTCGTAAGCGGCGGTTGTCGTCCGGCCGACCAGCGGGCCGCCGACCTCGTGGCGTGAGAAGGCGAACGGGCTCGCTCCCCGCCCCGGCGGCGTCCTGCCGAGATCGGAGACGTTGGCCGCCGCGCAGACGATCAGCTCGGGGAAGAAGCCCTGCGGGTCGAGCGACGAGAGCGGGAAGCGCTGCTTGTAGTCGACCTCCTCCGCGTACGTGCGACCGTCCTCACCCCTGACCCGGTGGACGAAGAAGGCGGAGCTGAGCCGGCGCCGGTAGAAGGGGTGAAGCGACCACTGGGTGAGGTCGGCGAACAGCCACAGGATCCCGGCGACGATGGCGGCAGCGCCCAGAACCCGGCTGGACGCCAGCGCGCCGTCGGTCGCGGAGACGTTCGCGAACGACAGGAAGGCGGTGATCACGACCAGGGGGCCGGCGACCGCGCCCGCCAGCATCGCGAAGATCGAGGGGCGGCGCCGGACGAAAGCCCAGGCGGCTCCGAGCACGGTGGCGACGATCGAACCGAGGTTGAGGACCGCGAAGATGCCGGTGCCCTCCTCCGCTGAGTTGTCGCTCTCAATTGGCAGCATCCCGGCGAGGTCCGCGAGGATGCCACCGGCATCGCGAGCCCAGAGGATCGCCTGGGGCGCGGCGACGAGGAGGATGAAGCCGAGCGTCGCGAGGAACAGCAGCCGGTAGATCCAGACCTCACGTCCCCGGTAGGTCCGCAGCGTTCGCAGGAATTGACTCTCGCTGTCCCTGAGCCGGAAGAGCAGGTCCGGCACGGCGAGCAGGGCGGTGGTGGCGGCGAGCCCGAGGATCGGCCACAGGATGTACCTCGGGAGGTCGAGCGAGCCGACGGCCCCCGATTCGCCGAGCTGGTCGTACAGCTGCTCCAGCACCCATCCGTAGGGGACCGCGACGAGGTAGGTGACGACCGCGATCAGGCCCAGGTTGAGGGCGAGACCGAGCAGCAGGCGGAGGGCGAGGCGCACCTTGCCGCCGAGGCCCGGCGCCATGTAGGTCGAGTGGTTGCGGAGGTGCTGCTCCTCAGGCGAGCCCGGCGCGTAGACCGGCGGCCCGTTCTCGAGCAGCTCGCGGGAGGTCTTGCTCGCGACCGTCGCGAACGAGCTGGCGATGTAGGCGCCGCCGGAGACGGCCGACACGTACCTGGCCTTCTCCAGCACCTTCTCTTCCTGCATGACCTGGAGGGCGCCGAGGTTGAAGCTGGCCGAGCGAATGCCCCCGCCTGAGCAGCAGATCCCGACCTGACCGGGGACCGGCCGGGCGACCGCACCCGCGGCGACCTTTTCGGAAGCCGGTTCGACCCCGCGCACCCAATCGCGGACGCGCTCGCGCCAGGACCTCTTTTCCTCCCGCATAGCAGGAAACGTCTATCACTAAGGATCTTTGAAAGGTATGCCGCCGCGCCTAGGCGGCGAGGCGGTTGGCCACGTGAACCTCAACTACGCGGTCCGGGGCGGCGAGGGCGGCCTGGGCAGCTGCAAGCAGCGCGACCCCGTCGAGGTCGTAGCGCTCGGCCGCCACTTCGAGCAGGTCGACGTGCTTGGCAGGGCTGAGCAGGGAGACCTCCGCCGGTTCCCCGCACGCAAAGCCCACCACGCAGTAATCGTCGTCGACCTGCTCCTGCCGTTCGTAGCGATCGAACGGGCGCAGCTCGATCGCTATGGCATCGGCCTGGCTGTCGTAATCCGCGCGCATCATCGTCTCCTCTCGTGGATTGTGACTATCAAGTCCGGCTCGTCAAGAGCGACGACTATGCGCACGCGAACACCCCGGATCGTGCCTGTGTAGCGAAATCGGCCTTCTGGATCCCGATCGACGCGCGTGGGATCGGCGACGACTCGTTCCGCCTCCTCGCGCGTCCCATCGAAGCGACGGAGAAAGTTCTTCGTATGCCGTGTCAAGCGCACCCCTCCTAAAGGGCGCAGCGGACAAGACTCTCCCCCTCCCGGCTACAGCTCCGGAACGTCTGCGCCGTGGGGGGTGAAGGGGAGGCGGCGCACGTCGGCCCAGCCCTCGCAGCGGCGCTCGAGCTGCTCGGCGACCTTGCCGGCGTCCTGCCAGGTGGTCCAGACGAGGACGGTCGGGCCGGCGCCTGAGATCGTCGAGCCGAGGGCGCCGAGCTCGCGGGCGGAGTCGACCAGCTCCATCGAGCGCGGGTAGAGGTCGCGGCGGCGGGGCTGGTGGATGCGGTCGGCGAGGCCGGCCGCGACGAGATCGAGGTCGGCGCGCTGGAGGCCGAGCACGAGCCGGGCGGCGGCTGAGACGTTAGCGACGGCGTCGGCGAGCGGGATCTCCCCCGGGATCGCCTCGCGCGCGCGCTCGGTCGAGACCTCCTCGGGGGGGATTACGGCGATCGCCTCCAACCCGCCCGGCGGGTCGAAGCGCACGGCGGTCGGCCCATCTGACGGATGGCTGCCCTCCGCGCTTGCGTCTCCGCCGACAGCGCAGACGACGAAGCCACCGTGGATCGCCGCCGCGACGTTGTCGGGATGGCCCTCGATCTCGGTGGCCCGAACGAGCAGATCCTCCTTCGAGAGGGCAAGCTCGAAGAGATGATCGGCGGCGGCGAGGCCGGCGACGATCGCCGCCGCGCTCGAACCGAGCCCGCGCGCCAGGGGGATCTCGCTGCGCAGCCGGAAGGCGATGCCGTCAGCGGGGCGCAGGCTCTCGAAGGCGCGGACGATCAGGTTCTCGCGGCCGGTCGGCACGTCGAGCCCGCCGGGGTCGAAGGAGAACTCGCCGACCTCCTCCACCTCCAGCTCGAGGAAGAGCGCCATCGCGGCGGCCAGGGTGTCGTAGCCGGGCCCGAGGTTGGCCGAGGAGGCGGGGACGCGGACGAGCCGGCGGCGCGCGGTCACTTGAAGACGGCCCGCTCCACCGCGCTGAGGTCGTTCTCGCAGTTGACGACGGGGGGCGCTTTCGAGAGGGCGGTATCGGGGTCCTTGAGGCCGTGGCCGGTGAGGACGCAGACGACCGACTCGGGCGGCGCGATCCCGTCGGGCACGGGCAGGCCGTGGGCGAGCAGGCCGGCGACCGACGCGGCCGACGCCGGCTCGCAGAAGACGCCCTCCCCCGCAGCAAGCCAGCGGTAGGCGTCGAGGATCTGCTCGTCGGAGACCGCGGCGACCCGTCCGCGCGAGGCGGTGAAGGCGGCCATCGCCTCCTCCCAGCGGGCGGGGTTGCCGATCCGGATCGCCGAGGCGACGGTCTCCGGCGCCGCAACGGGGGCGCCCTGGACGAGCGGCGCGGCGCCGTCGGCCTGGAAGCCGTAGACGATCGGCGCGGTCTCCATCTCCCGGAAGCCGCGCCAGTAGGCGGTCACGTTGCCGGCGTTGCCGACCGGGATCGAGAGCGCCCCGGGCGCCCCGCCCAGCTCCTCGACCACCTCGAAGGCGGCCGTCTTCTGGCCCTCGATCCGGTAGGGGTTGACCGAGTTGACCAGCTCGATCGGGTGGCGCTGGGCCAACTCGCGGACGATCTGCAGTGCGTCGTCGAAGTTGCCCTGCAGTGCGATCACCCGGGCGCCGTGCATCAGCGCCTGGGCCAGCTTGCCGATCGCGATCTTGCCCTCGGGCACGATCACCGCGCCGCGCAGGCCGGCCCGGGCCGCGTAGGCGGCGGCGCTCGCCGCCGTGTTTCCGGTCGAGGCGCAGATCACCGCCTCTGCCCCGCGCCCCTTCGCCCGCGACACGGCCACGGTCATCCCGCGGTCCTTGAACGACCCGGTGGGATTCGCCCCCTCGAACTTCAGGTAGGCGCGCACGCCGAGCCGCTCGGAGAGCCGCGGCGCCTCGATCAGCGGCGTCGATCCCTCGTTCAGGCTGACGACCGGGTCGTCGGGCTCGAGCGGCAACCGGTCCCGGTAGCGCTCGATCAGCGGGACCGTCAAACGAACTCCTCCTCGATGACGCGGATCGCCCGGGGCGGCGCGCGCAGCTCGTCCAGCTCGCCGATCTGCTCCAGCGCGGCGGCGAAGCGCGACTCCAGGCACTCGTGGACGACCATGACCAGGCGGGCGTCCTCGCCGATCCCCCGCTGGACCACGCTCTTGACCGAGATCTCGTTGTCGCCGAGCAGGCGCGCGATGCTGGCCAGCACGCCCGGCCGGTCGGCCACCTCGAGGTGCAGGTAGAAGGAGGAGCTGACGTCGGCGACGACCGGCAGCACGTCGCGCGTCTCGTGCACGGGCGCCTCCCCGGCGAGGATCGAGACGACGTCTCCGAGCACCGCCGAGGCGGTCTCGACGCCGCCGGCGCCCGGCCCCGACATCGTCACCTCGGTGATCGCCGGCGCCTCGACCATCACCGCGTTGAACGGACCCTCGACCGGCGCCAGCGGGTGTCCCGCGTAGAGGAAGCAGGGGAAGACGCGCACGCTGATCCCGCCGTCGCGGCGTTCGGCGACGCCGAGCAGCTTCAGCGAGAGGCCGAACTCCTTCGCGTAGGCGATGTCGTCGGGCTGGATCGACTCGATCCCCTCGTAGGCGACCTCGTCGAGCGTCACCGGGGTGTGGAAGGCGAGCCGGGCGAGGATCGCCATCTTCGCCGCGGCGTCGGCGCCGTTTACGTCGTCGCTCGGGTCGGCCTCGGCGTAGCCCAGCTCCTGGGCGCGCGCGAGCACCTCCTCGTATGCGGCGCCGCTCGCGGTCATCTCGCTGAGGATGAAGTTGGTCGTCCCGTTGACGATGCCGAAGACCTTGTCGATCTCGGTCACCCCGAAGCTCTCCTGGATGACCCGGACGATCGGGATCACGCCCGCGACGGCGGCCTCGAAGCGAAGCTGCACGCCCGCCTCGCGGGCGGCGGCGAACAGCTCCTCGCCGTGCTGGGCGAGCAGCTGCTTGTTCGCGGTGACGACCGGCCGCCCCGCCCGCAGCGCCGCGAGCACGTAGTCGCGCGCCGGGTCGGTGCCGCCGATCAACTCGACCACCACGTCGGAGCGGTCGAGGATCTCGCCGAAGTCGCCGTCGTTGCGGGTCAGCGTCCCCGACAGCTCCGGGCGCCTGCCGGTGGCCGCCTCGATCGCCCCGGCGCGCGCGCCGACCAGCTCGGCGAAGGCACCGCCGACCGTGCCGCGCCCGAGCAGCCCGATGCGAACCGGATCAGGTGACATCGCGGGAGGTCAGGTCCTCGTAGGTCTCGCGCCGCACGACGACGCGCGCTTCGCCGTCGCGGCAGAAGATCACCGGCGGTCGCGTGACGCCGTTGTAGTTGCTCGCCATCGCGTAGCCGTAGGCGCCCGTCGCGGGCGTGACCAGCACGTCGCCCGGAGCCGGCGCCGCGAGCATCGCGTCGCGGACCAGCACGTCGCCGGACTCGCAGTGCATGCCGGCGATCGTCGCCCGCGCCTCCGGTGCGGCCGCGGCCCGATCGGCGATCAGGGCCTCGTAGCGGGAGCCGTAGAGCATCGGCCGCATGTTGTCGGACATGCCGCCGTCGACGGCGACGTAGGTGCGGATGCCGGGGATCTCCTTGACGGTCCCGACCCGGTAGATCGTCACGCCGGAGTTGCCGACCAGCGAGCGACCCGGCTCGACCAGGATCCTCACGCCCTCGCCGAAGACCTCGCGGACGCCGCGCACCTTGACGTCGACGTAGGAGTCGATCGGGGGCGGCTCGTCCTCGGCCGTGTAGGCGATGCCGAGCCCGCCGCCGACGTTGACGACGCGGCACCACTCGCCGGCCAGCTCGCCGATCGCCCGGATCGCCAGCCGGTAGGGCTCGAGCTCGAAGATCTGGGAGCCGATGTGCGCGTGCAGCCCGACCAGCTCGAGCACTTCGGAGCCCAGCACCCGCTCGATCGCCCGCGCCGCCAGGCCGTCCTCGAGCCCGAAGCCGAACTTCGAGTCCAGCTGCCCGGTCTGGACGTAGTCGTGGGTCGAGGGCTTGATCCCCGGGGTGACGCGGATCAGCACCTTCTGGCGCGTGTCGAGCAGGCGCTCGCAGCGCTCGATCTCGTCGAAGGAGTCGAGGATCAGGTGGCCGACGCCGGCGCGGGCGGCGAAGAGAAGCTCCTCGTCGCTCTTGTTGTTGCCGTGCATGTGGATCCGCCGGGGCTCGAAGCCCGCCCGGAGCGCCATGTGCAGCTCGCCCCCGGAGGCGACGTCGACCGACAGCCCCTCCTCGGCGAACAGCCGGTAGGCCGCGGTGCAGGGGAACGCCTTGCTGGCGAAGAGGACCTCGTAGTCGTCGGTGCGCCGCTCGAACGCCTCGCGGTAGGCGCGGGCGCGGGCGCGCATGTCGTCCTCGGCGTAGACGTAGGCGGGCGTGCCGAACTCGGCGGCCAGCTCGACCAGGTCGCAGCCGCCGATCTCGAGGTGGCCGTCCACCCCGATCCGGCTGCCCGCCGGGTAGACGGGCGAGCCCGCGACCGGGTCCGCGACCGCCGTCTGTCCGCGCTCCGCCATCGGACGGCATTGTGACGGGAAGGCGTGGCTCTCGATCAGCGACCGTCGCCGAGCACGCCGCCGACCGTTTCGGTCGCTTTGTCGACGGTTTCGCCGACGGGCGATTCGGGCCCGACGGTTCCTTCGACCGTGCCTTCGACGGCTTCGGTCGCGCCGGTGCTGCCGACCACGCCACCCGTGGCACTGTCGGCTCCGGACACCGTGTCGTTCACCGCACCCGTCACCGCGCCGGAGGGCGAGGAGGGCACGGCACCTCCGCCGCCCGGCAGGGCACCGCCGCCGCCGTCTCCGCCGATCGGGCCACCCGATCCGGGCGCTCCACCGCCGCCGCTCCCGCCGCCGCTCGGCGACGACGAGCCGGTCGGCGACGACGACGAGCCGGTCGGCGCGGCGGCATCGCCGCCCCCGCCCCCGCCACCCGTCGGGCTCGTGGAGACAGGCGTATCGCCTCCGGGCGAAGAGCTGCCGGTTTCGGGCGTCGCGCCGGTGGCGAGCGAGCCGGGGCCGCCGGACGCATCGTCGCCGTCACGCCCGCCGCGGCGCGCCGCGGCGCCGTCGCCTTTCGCCGCGTCCCCCGGCCCCGATCCAGCCGATGCCGCGGGCCCAGTCGCATCGCCGGCCGGCGCGTCCGGTGCCACGGCGGCGGGCTCCGCCTCGCCGAAGCCGAGACCGCCGAGCGGCCAGTCGCGGATCGCCTGCGCGGAGACGAGCAGGACGAACGCGACGATGGCGACGGCGATCAGCGCCGTGCCTGAAATGGCGCCTGCAAGGTACGTATGTGCCTGACGGATCAAGCGCTCTCGCCTCCGGTAGCCGACTCCGGGATGGGTATTCCCTACCCAGGGTGGCATGCCTTGACCCGAGAGCGCTACCTAATAATTGAATTTCCTACGGTAACTCGGCACATCGCGGCTACAGATACCCGAGCGGGTCCGTGGGCGCGCCGCCGATCCGCACCTCGAAGTGGAGGTGGTCGCCGTAGCAGTGACCGGTGCAACCGACGTAGCCGACGATGTCGCCCTGCGAGACGCTGCCGGAGGTCACACCGAAGGACGACTGGTGGGCGTAGCAGGTCTGCAAGCCGCCGCCGTGATCGAGGCAGGTGAAGTTCCCGTAGCCGCCGCTTTCGGCTTCCGACTGGACCAGGACGACCGAGCCGGACGCCGCAGCGCGGATCGGCGTGCCGGCCGGGACCGCGATGTCGATCCCCTCGTGCATCGATCCCCAGCGCGGGCCGAAGCCGGAGACGACCGGCCCGTCAACCGGCCAGATCAGCTGGCCGGAGCCGTAGCGGATCGGGCCCGCCGGCAGGGGCGCAGACGAGGTCGACTGGAGCTGGGCGGCGATTTCGGCCGAGATCTCTGCCATGTCCTCCTCGAGGTGCTCCTCGTGGGTCGCGATGTTGCTCAGCGCCGCCTCGCGCTGCCGGCGGGCGGCGACCAGCTCGGCCTGGCGGCTCTGCACGGCGGCGCGGGCGCTTGCCAGCGCCTGCTCTTCGGCGGCGATCGCGTCGCGGGCCGCTTCGATCCGGTTCTTCGTCGAGCGCAGCGTGGCGACCGTCCGCTTCACCTGGTCGCGCAGGTCGCGCACCCGCACGACGACCGCTTCGTCGAGGCCGTTGATCCGGCTGAGGTACTCGCTGCTGTCGATCAGCTCGTCGAAGCCCTCCGAGCTGACGAGCACGCTGAGCACGTCCGGCGTGCCCGCCTGGTAGATCGTGACGAGGTGCGCCCGCAGGGCGACCAGCGCGCGTTTGAGGCGCGCTTTGACCGCCGCCAGGTGGCGCTTGGCCCTCTCCAGCTCGACGACCGCGCTGTCGAGCTCCGCCTGCTTGGCTTCGAGCCGGACGCGCACCTCTTCCTCGCGCCCGCGCAGGATCGCGACCTCCTGGGTCAGCTCTTCGATCTCGGTCCGGTAGCGCGAGATCGTCGTCGTCAGGACGCCCTTGCGCTCCCGCACCTCGGAGAGCTTCGATTCCTTCTCGCTGAGCTTTTCGCTGAGATCCTCAGCCGGCGCCGCGGTGCCGCCCACGAGCAGCACGAACAACGCCGTCACGGCGGCGACAGCGGCCGCCGTGGCAGGGCGAGTCTTGAACATGGGCAGGGAGGCTAGCTAACCGGACATCCGGCCAGGTACGCATGCCGGTGGGGTGCAATCCCGCTTGCGTTCAGGCCGCGACGGGCTCTGGCTTCGCCGCCTCGGCCGCGATTTCAGCCGCGTAGCCCAGCCGCTCGGCGTATTCGGCCGCCTGCATGCGGGAGATGACCATGCGCTGGATCTCGGCCGTGCCCTCGAACAGCTGGTAGATCTTGGCGTCGCGGAAGAACTTCTCCAGCGGGCACTCCGTGCTCCAGGCGTAGGGACCGACCAGGTCCATCAGCGTGGTCGTCGCCCACATCGTCACGTCGCCGGCCTTCAGCTTCGACATCGAGCCCTGGCCGCCGCGCATCGGGACGCCGTTGCGGCCCATCCAGGCAGCCCGCTGGACCAGCAGGCGCGCCGCCTCGATCTCGGTCGCCACGTCGGCGAGGGTCTGCTGGATGCGCTGCGTCTTCAGCAGGGGGGTCCCGCCTTCGGAGCGCCCGTCGAGATGCTCCAGGGTCCACTCGTAGGCGGCCTGGGCGATGCCGATCGCCGAGGCGCCGACCAGCGGCCGGGTGATCTCGAACGTCGCCAGGGCGTCGGCGCCGCGCGATTTCTTGCCTTCGCGGCCGCGCTGCAGCTTCTTCTCCAGCTTCTCCTCGCCGCCGAGCAGGTTCTCGGCCGGGATGCGGCAGTCCTCGAGGATGATCTCGGCCGTGTGGGAGGCGCGGATGCCGAGCTTCGACTCCTTCTTGCCCTGGCTCAGCCCCGGCGTGTCCTTGCCGACGACGAAGGAGGCCTGTCCGCGCGTGCCGAGGGCCGGGTCGACCGTGGCGACGACGACGTGGACGTCAGCGATGCCGCCGTTGGTGATGAAGACCTTGGTCCCGTTGAGCACCCACTCGTCGCCGTCGCGCTTGGCGGTCGTCTTGAGGCTCTTGACGTCGGAGCCGGCCTGCGGCTCGGTGACCGCGTAGGCGCCCAGCTTGATCTCCTCGGCGTCGCCGAAGCACTCGGGCACCCAGCGGGCGATCTGCTCGGGCGTGCCGGAGGAGGCGACCCCCGCGGCGGCGAGGCCAGATCCGGAGATCGCGAGCGCGGTCCCGGCGCAGCCCCAGTGGAACTCTTCGGCCGAGATCACCTGCATCTGGCCCTCCCCGTCGGAGGCCGAGCGCTGGATCGATTCGAGCGTGCCGAAGCCCTGCCTGCGCGCCTCCTTGATCACCTCCCAGGGAGTGCTCTCCTCTTCGTCGTGCTTGCGGGCGGCGGGGCGAATCACGTCCCGGGCGAACGCCCGGCACTGGGCCTTGTACTCCTGCTGCTCCTCGTTCAGTGCGAAATCCATCGGCTCTCCCCCCGCGCAACGGCGTGCTTGTCGGCTCTTTCGCTCGTTGATTGACTGGTCAGTCAACCCGTCCAGCGAGTTTAGCTGACTGACCAGCCAGTCCATTGGCCATCTCGCCTCTGGCGACTTATGCACCGCATAAGAGGAATAAGTCGCCAGACCCTGGACGGGCGGATAGCGTTCGGCTCGTGGCGCGACCGATCAACGCGGACCTTCCGGCGACGAAGCCGTCGACCGGCGACGGGGAGAGCTCGCGCGGGGACCGGGTCCCCGCCGGGGCGGAAAAGCGGTCGTCGTCGCGTGTCCGAGCGAAGAAGCCGCGGCAGCGCGGGCCGATTCCGGCTGCACTGAAGGCGATCGCCGGGCTGTTCGCGCTGGCGCTCGTCTTCATCCTCGCGGCGATCCTCGGAGGTGGCTCCTCGGACGAGGGCCAGGAAAGCGGAACCGGCGCGGCCCCGGCGCCGACGAGGGACGCCGGAGCGCCCTCCGGCGGCGACGCGCCCGCCGAAGCGGCAGCCGATCTCGGCTTCCCCGCCTTCGCGACCAGCAACACGACCCGCGTCGGGGGCGCCGATCCGGCCTCGAACGCGGCGGGCGTCGCCCTCGCCGTCTACCCCTCCACCGAGGACGCATTGCGACCGTCGGCCGTCGCCCTGGTCGACGCAGGCGAGTGGCAGGCCGCGATCGCCGCCGCGGTGCTGATGGCCGATCCGCTGGGGGCGCCGACGCTGATCTCCGAAGCCGGCGAGGTGCCGGAGGCGACGGCCGACGCGCTCGACGCACTCGATCCCCGTGGCAGCGCCGCCAGCAAGGGCGCCGAGGCGTTCGCGATCGGATCGGCCTCGGTGCCCGGAGACCTCGAGACGACCGAGGTGGAGGCGACCGGACCCGCCGGGAAAGCGGTCGAGCCCGGGCGCGCAACCGGTGCGGCCGCAACCGCGGCGGCGATCGCACGCCTGCGCGACCGCCTGTTCGGAAAGCCGCCCCGTCACATCGTCGTCGCCCCGCTTGCCGAGCCGGAGCTCGCGATGCCGGCGGCGGCCTGGGCCGCACGCTCGGGCGATCCCGTCCTCTTCGCCGGCGCGAAAGCCCTGCCCGGTCCCACCGCCGCCGTCCTGCGAAAACACCGCAAAGCGCCCGTCTACGTGCTCGGCCCGTCCTCGGCGATCTCCTCGGACGTGGTCCGCCAGATCGACAGGGCGGGCGGACGGGTCCGCAGGGTGTCCGGCGAGGACCCCGTCGCCAACGCGATCGCCCTGGCACGCTACGACGACGGCGACTTCGGCTGGAACGTCAACGACCCCGGCCACGGCTTCGTCGTCGCCCGCTCCGACTCGCCGCTCGACGCCGCCGCCGCGGCGCCGCTCTCGGCCACCGGCACTTGGGGCCCGCTGCTGCTCACCGACAGCGCCGATACGCTTCCCGCGGCGCTGCGCGGGTACCTGCTCGACGTCAAGCCGGGCTACACGACCGACCCGACGCGCGCCTTCTACAACCACGTTTGGGTGATCGGCGACGAGGAGGTAATCGAGGTGGGCCAGCAGGCGGAGATCGACGCGTTGGCAGAGCTGACGCGGATCGGCGGGGAACCGTGAGCGAGACGGAGAACCCGAACCTGCTCGCGCACGGGCACGAGGTCACCGTGGACGAGGTCCGTGCCCTGGCCGGGGCCTCGACCCCGCACTTCGCGCTCCAGGTCCGCAACCGCATCCGGCGCCTGATCGAGCCGCTGCCGGCGGGCCATCCCGCCCGCGTGGAAGGCGAGCGCAAGATCGCCGACCTCGAGGAGCTCGCCCAGCACAGCGGCGAGCCGCGCGGCACGACCGGCACCGCTCACCGGTGAAGCAGCTCGCGCCCGGCGTCTGGCGACTGGCCGAGCTCCCCGCCCCGACGATCAACGTCTACCTGGCCGAGGACGTGCTGATCGACGCTGGCCGCACCTGGGACCGCCGCCGCATCCTCAGGCAGATCGCAGACAGGGACGTCTCGCTGCTCGCCCTGACCCATGTGCACCCCGACCACCAGGGAGCCGCGAAGGCGGTCTGCGAGGCGCGTGGGATCCCGCTCGCCTGCCACGCCGACGACGTCGACGCCATGGAGGGCCGCCGTCCCGTCCAGGAGGCGCATCGCAGCCATCCGGTCAACAGGATCGTCCGGGCGCTCTGGGAGGGCCCACCCCATCCGGTCGACCGGGTCCTGCACGAGGGCGACGAGGTCGCCGGCTTCCGCGTCGTGCACGCGCCGGGCCACGCCCGCGGCGAGGTGATCCTCTTCCGCGAGTCGGACCGGGTGACGATCTGCGGCGACGTGATCCGCAACATGAGCTACGCGACGGGCCGTCCGCTGATCGCCGAGCCGCCGCTGATCTTCACCGTGGACCCGGCCGAGAACCGGCGCTCGATCCGCAAGCTGGCCGAGCTCGAGCCGTCGCTGATCCTGCCCGGCCACGGTCCGGCCCTGACCGACGTCGCGGCCTTCGAGCGCTTCGTCGCGGCGCTCCCCAGCTAGGCACCGCAGAGCTTCGATCCACGCCGCAGCTGCGATCCATCCGGCGGGTTACTTAATTTCAGCGAGTCGCCGACAAAAGGAGCCCGGATGTCCACGCTCAGCAGCAAGCGCCCCTCCCCAGCCATGGTCGTCGCCGTGATCGCCCTGATCGCCGCCCTCGCCGGCAGCGCCTACGCGGCGCAGACGATCAACGGCGGCGCGATCAAGAAGCAGACGATCGGCGGCGGCAAGCTGAAGAAGAACACGCTGACCGGCTTCCAGATCAACAGCAACAAGCTCGGCACCGTGCCCGCGGCGAGGCGCGCCGCGCACACCTACTGGGCGGTCGTCAACAACCCGAACGCCCCCGGCAACGCAACCCTGGCCCGGGCCAGCGACGTCGGCATCGCGGCCGCCGAGGGCGGCGGCGCGGTGACCGTCACCTTCCCCCAGAACGTGACCGGCTGCGCCAACGTCTCGTCCCGCAACAACGCCGGCACGACCCCACCCGGGGCCGGGTTCGCCCAGACGAACACCTCGGCCGCAAATCCCAATGCGATCGAAGTGCGGACGCGCGACGAGAAAGGCGCCCCCGAAGACGCCGACTTCCACCTGCTCGTGGTCTGCCCCTAGCCTGTGTGTAGCGCATACCGCGCTACAGTTTCCGCATGGCTTCTGCGCACCCGCTCTCGCTTCGCCTCGGCAGCGACGGCCTGAGGGCGCTCGACGAGATCGCGCGCCGCCGCGGCATCACCCGCGCCGAGGCGGCCCGCCGGGCGATCGCGGAGACGGCCGAGCGGGAGCGAAAGAGGTCGGGACTTGCCGCCGAGGCCCGCAGGCTGATGGAGGACCCTGCCTACGTCGACGAGGCCCGGGAGGTCGCGGCGATGATGGAGGACCTCCGTGGTCCGTGGTGACGTTCACGCGATCAAGCTGCCGAAGGGCCGCGGCCGCGTCCAACACGGTCCTCGCTACGCCGTCGTCCTCCAAGCCGACGACCTGCTGAGCCTCTCGACCGTCGTCATCTGCCCGACGTCGACCTCCACGGCGCCCGCCAGCTTTCACCCCGAGATCGCGATCGGCGGCGAGCCGACGCGCGTCCTGTGCGAGATGATCGGCGCGGTCGACGCTCGCGCGATCGGCGATCGGGTCGCGCACCTGGGCATGGATGAGCTTCGTGCGGTCGACGAGGGCCTGGAGCTGGTCCTCGACCTCGCCTGATCAGACGGCTGGGCCGAAGGCGTCGATCAGGCGGTTCTGGTACTCGCTCAGCTCCTCGGGGGAGATGAAGTAGGTGGGAGGGGTGAGGAAGAGGCCGTCGGCGCGCTCGGCGGTCGCCTCGACGCGGGCGCGGACCTTGTCGAGCGGGCCGGCGGCGCAGTAGGCGTCGACCATCTCGTCGCTGATCGCCGCTGGGACAGCGGCGAGGTCGCCGCGCCGGAAGGCGTCGCCGGCCGCGACGGCGTTGTCGGCGAAGCCGTGCAGCTCCCAGAGCGGCCTGTAGGTCTTGACCGTCGCGTAGAAGGAGATCGTCCGCCGCGCCATCTCAATCGCCTTCGCCTCGTCCTCGTCGATCGCGCAGCAGACGGTCGGCAGGTAGTCGAAGTCCGACCGGTCGCGGCCCGAGCGCCGCAGGCCCTCCTCGAAGGAGTCGACGACGACCTCGTCGATCCAGCGCAGGCTCTGGATCGGGTGGCCGATCAACCCGTCGGCGACGTCGCCCGCCATCCTGCACATGCCGCCCTGGACGCCGGCCGTGTAGATCGGCACCGACTCGCGCGGCGCTGGGTGCGGTCGCACCCAGCCCTTGATGTCGATGTCGTAGTAGGAGCCCTCGTAGCGGATCGGCTCGCCGGCGCCCGCCTGCTGCATGATCAGGCGCGTCGCCTCGATCGCCTCGCGCAGGTGCGGCGCGGGCTTGCCGTACTCGGCGTTGTGCCAGGTTTCGTTCAGGCGTTTGACGCCCGAGCCGAGCCCGAGCCGGAAGCGACCGCCCGACATCTCGTCGACGTCGAGCGCGCTGACGGCGAGGATGAACGGGCTGCGGGTGAACGCCCAGGCGATCCCGGTGGCGATGCCGATCCTCTCGGTGCGGCCGGCGAGGTAGGCGGCCTGGGTGACCGAGGAGCGGAACAGCTCCGGCGCCCAGACGCACTCGACGCCCGCCGCCTCGGCCCGCTTCGCCTCGGCCTCGAGGTCGGCGACGGTGGTGCCGATCGCGGCGACGGAGATGCGGCTCAGCGGCCCGGTCGGGTCGCTGTCGGGCGCGGAATCCTGCGCGACGCTCGGCTCCGTCGGCATCGCGTTCCTGGCGCTCAGGCCGGCGCCGGGACGGAGGCGTCCGCCAGGACGAGGTCGGCGACCCGCTCGCGGTGCCACCTGGCGTCACCGAAGGTCGCCGCGTTGGCCTTGCCGCGCTTGAGGAAGAAGTGGAGGTCGTGCTCCCAGGTGAAGCCGATGCCGCCGTGGACCTGGATCGAGGCGTCGGGGACGCGCCAGCCGGCGTCGGAGGCGTAGGCCTTCGCCATCGACGCGGCGAGCGGCAGCGACTCCGGCTCGGCATCGGCCGCCCAGGCGGCGCCGTAGACGGCCGAGCGCGAGTTCTCGGTCTCCAGCAGCATCTGCGCGCAGCGGTGGGAGACCGCCTGGTAGGCGCCGATCGGCCGTCCGAACTGCTGCCGGTCTTTGGCGTAGGCGACCGCCATCTCCATCGTCCGCTGGGCGATGCCCGTCGACTCGGCCGCGATCGCGACGCAGGCCCGCAAGAGGACCGGCAGGTAGTCGGCCTGGGCGCCGTTCAGCGCCGCCTCCGGGCCGATCCGCACACCGTCGAACTCGACGGTGTAGAGGCGACGGGTGGGATCGATCGAGTCGTGGGGCTCTGCCCTGACCCCCTCGGCGTTCGCCTCGACCAGGTGGCGACGGCCGTCGCTGGTCGCGACGAGGAGGAAGTCCGCCTGGTGCGGCGTCCATCACCAGGATCTTCTCGCCGCCGAGGAGGATTCCGTCGCCGTCGGCCTGGGCCTCCATCGTGAACATGCCCGGCGTCGCCGGCGTGCCGGCGTCGCAGCAGGGCGACGGTGCCGCGCGCCTCTCCGGCGGCCAGCGGTCGCAGCCAGCGCTCTTTCTGCTCCTCCGTGCCGTTTGCGGCCAGCGCCAGGCCGGCGATCGTGTTGGACAGCAGCGGCGACGGCGCCAGGGCGTAGCCCAGCTCCTCGAAGAGGACGGCCAGCTCGACGATGCCGAGGCCCTGTCCTCCCCACTCCTCCGGCAGCGCCAGCCCGGGCCAGCCCAGCTCGGCCATCTCCTCCCAGTCGGACTGCTCGAAGCCGGTGCTCGCTCTCGGCCAGCTCGCGGATCCGCTCGGACTTGTAGCGGGCGGCGAGGAAGTCGCGCGCGGTCGACTTGATCGCCTGCTGCTCGTCGGTGAGGTCGAAGTACATGGCTCGTGACCCGGCTAGCGCAGCCTCGGCAGGCCGAGCACCCGCTCGGCGATGATGTTCTTGAGGATGTCGGTGGTCCCGCCCTCGATCGAGTTGGCGCGCGAACGCAGGAACCCGTACTGCCAGGCGCCGTTGGCGACCGCGTGCTCGGCGCCGCGGTCGAGCGAGCGCGTAGGCGCCCTCGATGTCGAGCGCCAGCTCGGTGAGGCGCTGGTTGATGTCGGCCCACTGCCACTTGCCGAGCGAGCCCTCCGGCCCGGGGATGCCCGACTGCATCGTCTTGGTCAGGCCGCGATAGGCGTTGAGCCGCATCGTCTCGGCCTCGATGTGGAGCTGCGCGAGCCGCTGGCGGATCACCGGGTCCTCGGCCGCCGTACCGCCGTCGTGCCGGGTCTCGGCGGCGAGCCGGTCGACCCGCTTGAGACTGTTGGCGATCTGCGCGATCGCCCCGAAGGCGAGCCCGGCCCGCTCGTTCATCAGCGTCGTGATCGCGACCGTCCAGCCGTTGCCGACGCCGCCGACGACGTTCGCGTCGGGGATCCGCGCTTCCTCCATGAAGACCTCGTTGAACTCGCCCTCGCCGGTGATCTGGACCAGCGGCTTCGCCTCCACCCCGTCCTGCTCCATGTCCATCAGGAAGTAGGTGAGCCCCTTGTGCTTGGGCGCGTCGGGGTCGGTGCGGGCGACGAGCATGCACCACTTCGCGTACTGGGCGAAGGTCGTCCAGACCTTCTGCCCGGTGACGACCCATTCGTCGCCGTCCTTGACCGCCCGCGTCTTCAGCGAGGCGAGGTCCGAGCCGGACTCGGGCTCGGAGAAGCCCTGGCACCAGATCTCCTCGGCGGTCAGGATCGGCTCGAGGTAGCGCTGCTTCTGCTCCTCGGTGCCGTGCGCGATGACCACCGGGCCGCCCATCGCCAGGCCGAGCACGTTGGCGGGGCTGGGGGCTTCCTGGCGCGCCGCCTCGCTGACGAAGATCGCCTGCTCGATCAGGGTCGCCCCCCGGCCGCCGTACTCCTTCGGCCACGAGATCCCGGCCCAACCGGCCTCGTGCAGCTTGCCCTGCCACTCGCGGCGGAAGGCCATCACCTCCTCAAGACCGGCCTCCGGCTCCGGACCGGGATGGTTCTCTTCCAGCCAGGTCCGGACCTCGTCGCGGAACTCGCGCTCGGAGGGAGAGAGGCTGAGGTCCATCGCTTCGGAGCCTAGCGGCCGGCGGTCGGCCGCCTAGACCCTCTGGATCAGGGTGCCGGTCCCGAGCCCGCCGCCGCAGCACATCGTCACCAGGCCCATCTCCTTGTCGGAGCGCTCCATCTCGTGCAGCAGGGTGGTGATCAGGCGGGCGCCGGTCGAGCCGAGCGGGTGGCCGAGCGCGATCGCGCCGCCGTTGACGTTGACCCGGTCCATGTCGGGGTCGAGCTCGCGGCGCCAGGCGGCGACCACCGAGGCGAAGGCCTCGTTGATCTCGACCAAGTCGATGTCGTCCATCTGCATCCCGTTGCGGTCGAGCAGCTTGCGGGTCGCCGGGATCGGGCCGGTCAGCATGATCACCGGGTCGACGCCGACCGTCGTCTGGTCGAAGATCCGCGCCCGCGGCTTCAGGCCGAGCGCGTCGGCCTTCTCGCGACTCATCAGGAGCACCGCGGCGGCGCCGTCGGAGACCTGCGAGGAGTTGCCGGCGGTGATCTTGCCGTCCTCCTTGAAGGCCGGCTTCAATTCAGCCAGCTTCTGCAGCGAGGTGTCGGGGCGGATGCCCTGGTCGGTGACGTAGGTGTCGCCGTTGACGGCGAAGGGGACGATCTCGCGCTCGAAGCGGCCCTCCTCGGTCGCCTTGGCGGCGCGCTGGTGCGAGCGCAGGCCGAGCTCGTCCAGCTCGGAGCGGGGGATCTCCCACTTGTCGGCGATCATCTCGGCCGAGATCCCCTGCGGGACGAGGTTGTAGCGCTCCATCAGCTGCGGCGAGAAGGCGAGGCCGTGCTCCTCCATCACCGAGTAGCTGTCGGCGAAGGAGATGTGGCCCATGTGCTCGACGCCGCCGCCGATCGCGACGTCGTGGACTCCGGAGGCGATCAGCGCGGCGGCGAAGTTGACCGCCTGCTGGGCGGAGCCGCACTGGCGGTCGACCGTGGTCGCGGGAGTCTCGATCGGCAGGCCGGCCTCGAGCCAGGCGTTGCGGCCGATGTTGACCCCCTGCTCGCCGAACTGCTGCACGCAGCCGGCGACGACGTCCTCGACCTCGGCGGCGTCGATCCCAGCTCGCTCGATCAGCTCGGAGTAGGCCTTGGCGAGCAGGTTCGAGGGGTGGACGTCCTTGTAGTAGCCCTTCTCCTCGTGCCCGCGCCCGACCGGCGTGCGAACCGCCTCGACGATCACGACCTCGCGCCCACCGAACCTGCCGTTTCCGTTGCCAGCCATCGAAGCCTCCGTTCTCGCGCCCGTCCGTTGCTTGTTGCAACTGACAGCATACCGGCTGACTGGTCAGTCAGCCAAGCCTTGGCGGACAGCAAGGGGCGCACGACCCTCCCCCGCCCGAGCTTGATAGGAACCCGCCTCAATGAGCGCGAACATGGGGTACGAGAGTCCGGGCATCGCCGGGAGCGGGGCGATCGCCACCGGTCTGGCGGCGGTGTCGACCACGACGGCAGACACGATTCTGCTCGCACGCAGCGAGGCCTCGGCCTGGCGGGCGGAGGAGAAAGTCGTCGCGGCCTGCGCGAAGATCGAGGGCGCCGAGCCCTCCCGGCTGCGCGTCACCACCGACCCCAAGGACCTCGCCGACTGCGACATCGTCGTCGAGGCGGTGATCGAGGAGGTCGAGCCCAAGGGCGAGGTGCTGAGCGCCGTCGCCGCGGCCTGCCCGAACGCCGATCTCGCAACCACGACCTCGTCGCTGAGCATCGGCGAGATCGCGGAGGCGGCTGGCATCTCCGGGCGGCTCTTCGGGCTGCACGTCTTCAACCCGGTCCCGCGAATGAAGCTGGTCGAGGTCTGCTTCCCCGGCGTCCCGGACGGCACCCGTGAGAAGGCACTCGCCTGGTGCGCGGCGCTCGGCAAGACCGCCGTAGAGGTGCCAGACGAAGCCGGCTTCGTGGTCAACCGCCTGCTCTTCCCCTACCTCTTCGACGCGGTGCGGCTGGTCGAACGGACCGGCATGGAGGCCGGTGAGGTCGACTCGTGCATGAAGCTCGGCGCCGGCCACCCGATGGGCCCGCTCGCCCTGCTCGACTTCGTCGGCTTCGACGTCTCCGCCGCGATCGGCGAAGCGCTCCACGCCGAGTCCGGCGAGGCGGCCCACAAGCCGCCGAAGCTGATGACCGAGATGGCGGCGGAAGGCAAGCTTGGCCGCAAGTCCGGCGCCGGCTTCTACAGCTACGACTAGACCGGCGCATTTCGGCGTCATCGGTCGCTCGCGTGCAGAGCACGCCACGCTCCCTGCTTCCTTGAACTGCTTGGTCTAGTCGCAGCTAACGCTTTCCGGCGATGTCCCAGATGACGTCGGCGGGGGAGATGCTTTGACGGCGGGCGGTCTGCTCGATCTCGTCCCAGGGCAGCTCTGCCTCGGGCAGGTCGTCCCAGCGGGCCAGGTCGAGTGCCTCGACGGCGCCCTTCAGCGCCGGGCCGAGGTGCTCCTCGGAGCGCAGCAGCGCCCTCAGGACCTCGAGCTGCTTGTCGCTCAAGCGCACAACCCACATGCGGTACCTCCAGGGTTAGGACGGACGCGGGTTGCTCAGGAAACCTAGGCCGCGGGGCGGACGGAACCGCTGATCCTGACCGCCTCGACGCGGTTCTCCCGCACCGACTCGACGCGGATCGTGAAGCCGTCGGCGGTGATCGTGTCGCCGCGCTTCGGCAGTCGCCCGAGCTCGCCGAAGACGTAGCCGCCGACCGAGTTGTAGGCGTCGGTGTCGACCGGCAGCTCGATCCCGGCATCGGCCAGGTCGCCGAGCGAGACGTGGCCGCGCACGAACCACTCGCCGCCGGCGAGCCGGCGCAGCGCGGCGGCGCGGGGGTCGGTCTCGTCCTCGATCTCCCCCACCACCTCCTCGAGGATGTCCTCGACCGTGACGATCCCGACCGTGCGGCCGTACTCGTCGACGACGACCGAGATCGAGGTGCGCTGCACCTGGAGGTCGTGCAGGAGGTCGTCGAGCGGGCGCGTCTCCGGGACGATCACGGCGTCGCGGACGAGCGGCTCGATCCGCGCCTCGGGCCCGTCGCTCATGAACAGCCGGGCGAGGCTGTTGTTGTGGACGATCCCCTTGACCCGGTCGGGGTTGTCGTCCTCGATCACGACGAGGCGGGTATGGCCGGAGGTGACGCAGCGCCGCAGCGCCGTCTCGGCGGTGTCGGCGGCGTCGACCGTGACCACGGCCGGGATCGGCGTCATCACCTCGCGCGCCTCCTGCTCGTGCAGGTGGAAGACCCCGCCGAGCATCCCAGCCTCGCCGGGGTCGAGCGTGCCGCCGAGCTTCGAGCGATCGATGATCTGCTTCAGGTCCTCCGCCGTGTGCCGTTCCTCGATGTCGGTGGGATCGACCCCGAACAGGCGCACGATCGCGTTCGAGATCGCGCTCAGCCCGACCGTGACCGGCGCGGTCAGGACGCGGAACCAGCTGAGCGGGCGGGCGACGCGACGCGCGGTCCGCTCCGCGTGGCCGATCGCGAGCATCTTCGGGACCTGCTCGCCGATGCTGATGTGCAAGGCGGTGACCAGCGTGAAGGCGATCGCCACCGAGAGGCCCACGGCGACCCCGTGCGAGAGACCGCCGAAGAGCGGCTCGAGCAGCTCGGCCAGGGCGGGCTCGCCGAGGAACCCGATCCCGATCGATGCCATCGTGATCCCGACCTGGCAGGCCGAGAGCGACTCGTCGATGCTGTCGAGCTGCTCGATCACGGTGTCGGCGCCGGCCTCGCCCTCCTCGGCGAGCTGCTCGATCTTGCCGCGGCGGGTGCGCACGAGCGCGAACTCGGCCGCGACGAAGAACCCGTTGATCGCCACGAGGACGAGCAGCAAAACGAGCAGCAGGACGCTCATCGGTTATTTGGCCCGGTACTTCGGGGGAGGTCGTCTTCGGCCATGCGGCACTGAGCAATATAGCTTTCGGAGCCGCGGGAACGCCGAGGGTGCGATATTGAGCGCTATGCGCGTAGCCAGCCTGGTCCCGTCCGCCACCGAGATGCTCTTCGCCGTCGGCCTCGGGGACAGCGTCGTCGCGGTGACGCACGAGTGCGATTTCCCGCGCGAAGCGCGCTCGCTCCCCCACCTCACCCGCACCGTCCTGCCCGAGGGCCTGACGGCCGGCGAGATCGACACCGCCGTGAAGGCGACGGTCGGCGAGGGGCGCGCGCTGTACGAGCTCGACGAGGAGCGGCTGGCCCAGCTCGAACCCGACCTGATCGTCACCCAGGCGGTCTGCGACGTCTGCGCCGTCTCCTACGAGGACGTGCTGGCGGTGGCGGCACGGCTGCCGCGCCGGCCGCGGGTCCTCCAGCAGGACCCGAGCACGCTCGGCGAGATGCTCGAGGACGTGATCCGGCTCGGCGAGGCGACCGGGATGGAACGGGAGGCCCACGAGCTGCGCGGCGAGCTCGAGGGCCGGCTGGCCGCGGTCCGCGCCGCGGTCTCCGGGGCGAGCCTGCCGCGGGTGATCGCGCTGGAGTGGCTGGACCCTCCCTACGTCGGCGGTCACTGGGTGCCGGAGATGATCTCGATCGCCGGCGGCGAGGACGTGGCGGGGCCGCCGGGACTGAAGTCCCCCGAGGTCCAGTGGGGTGCCCTCTCCGGCCTCAACCCCGACGTGGTGATCGCGATGCCGTGCGGGTGGTACGTCGAGGAATCGCAGGCCCAGACGCTGGAGCACTGGGACCGGATCGCCTCCTTGGGCGCGGGCCGCGTCTTCGCGGTCGACGCTGCGTCGACCTTCTCCCGCCCGGGGCCGAGGCTCGTCGACGGGGTCGAGCTGCTCGGCCACGTGCTTCACCCGGACCTGGTCGACCAGCCCGGCAACATCGGCTTCGCCGAGGTGCGCGCGCCGCACCCCGCCCGGTAGGCCGTCGCTCAGGCGACTGCCACGGCTGACGCGACGGAGAGAACGGCAACCGCGGCGACCGCGAGCAGCTCGACCGGGATGCGGTTCCGCCCGAGCATGCCGCGCTCCCCCGCGAGGATGACCAGCGCGCAGATGCCACCCGCGGCGAGGCCGCCGAGGTGCCCCCCGAGGCTGATCCTCGGAGCCACGAAGCTGATCGCGAGGTTGAGCAGGAGGATCAGGGCGATGTTCGAGGCGAGCGCGTCGACCCCCCGGGCGCGGGCGACCAGGAACGCCGCGCCGAAGATCCCGAAGACCCCACCAGACGCGCCCACCGTGAGGCTGTCCGGGCTCAGCAGGAGCGCCCCGAGCGCGCCTCCGAGCACGGAGACGACGTAGACGGCGACGAAGCGCGGCGTGCCGATCGCGGGCTCCAGCAGCCGTCCGAGGAAGTAGAGGGCGAACATGTTGAAGCCGATGTGGATCAGGCTTGAGTGCAGGAAGCCGTAGGTCAGCAGCCGGTACCACTCCCCTTCGGCGACGAAGGGGCCGAACAGGCCGTAGTCGAGAACCAGCTGCCCGCCGATCCCGTCGGAGAGGCCGCCCGAGCCGGCGGCGATCTCCGCCAGGAAGGCGATGACGTTGAGCGCGATCAGGACGTAGGTGGCGGGAGCGTCGTAGCGGCTGGGGGCCACGGCACCGCGCCTCACCTCGGTCCTCTGGCTCGCGCACTCCGGGCAGCGCATCCCGACCGGGGTTGGCGTCATGCACTCCGGGCAGATCGGTCGCCCGCACGAGGAGCAGGAGACGCCGGTCTCGCGGTCGGGGTGTCGGTAGCAAGTTTGCATTGGGTGCGGACCGGGGAGCCTACAATCGGCCCAGCCTTGTTCCTTATAGAGAGGAGAGGTCCTTTGAACGGAGAGCGGAGAACGGACGGCGCGACCCCCGCCAGGCTCTACGCGACGCTCGTCGGCGGGACGCTGCTGGTCGTCGGCATCATCGGCTTCTTCTACAGCGCCTCGTTCGGGGCGCCGGGCACGGTCGACAGCGTGTTCGGCATCTTCGCGGTCAACGCCTGGCACAACATCGTCCACATCCTCACCGGCGCGCTCGGCCTGATCGTCGCCGGATACGCGGCGCGCGAGTACGCGCTCGGCCTGGGAGTCGTCTACACCCTGGTCGCCGCGTGGGGCTTCATCATCGGCGACAACGAGTCGATCCTCGGCTTCCTGCCCGTCAACACCGAGGACAACTTCCTGCACCTGGCGCTCGGCCTGCTCGGCCTCGGCGCCGGCGCGGCGACGCCGGTGGACGAGCGCGGCCGGGAACGCCCGGCGCGGACCAGGGCTACCTGAGGCGCTCGGTCAGAACGCGAAGGCGGCCGCCGGCCTGCTGGCGGCCGCGCCGCCGCATCTCGATGACCACGAGGGCGCCGGCGGCGACCCCGCCGGCCCCGACCGCGACAACGGGACGCACCCAGTTGCGGGGGTCTCGCAGCGCCCGCAGCTCGCTCTCGGAGAGCTCCTCGGCCCAGTCCGACAGCTCCTCCGCCGCGGCCTGAGTCACCGCCGCCAGCGTGTCCTCGAAGCGTCCGGAGAGGCGCTCCGGCGGCTCGATCGGCCGCAGCGCGTCGCCGAGCAGGCGCTCGACGTCCCAGCTGCCCCCGGCGAAGCCGTGCCCTTCACTCATCGGCCATCTCCTCCTGGAGCTGCTTGATCGCCCGGTGGATCAGCACCTTCGTCGCGCCGTCGCTGCGCCCCAGGGCGCGGGCGATCTCCCGGTTGTCCATGCCGAGGGCGAAGCGCATGATCAGCGCGTCGCGGCGGTCGTCGGGCAGGTGGTCGAGCCGGGCCATCACCTGGCGCAGCTCCTCCCGGCCCTCCGCGACCGCCTCGGTGCCGTGCCGGGCGACGATCGGGTCGGCGCTCTCCAGCGAGGTCTGCGGCCGGCGGGAGCGGTCCCGGTAGAAGTTGAGCGCCAGGTTGTGGGCGATGCGGATCAGCCACGGCCGCAGCGGCCGGCCGTCGGACTCGCGGCGCGCCCGGTCGAAGTGCCGGTAGGCCTGCAGGAAGGCCTGCTCGGTCAGGTCCTCGGCGTCGTGCTGGTTGCCGACCCGGTAGTAGGCGTAGGAGTAGACGTCGCGCAGGTGGTCCCGGTAGAGCTGCTCGAAGGCCCGGTCGAGCTCCGCCTTCGCGGCCGGGTCGAGGCTCGCCGGCTCGACGTTCTCGGGGTCGCTCACCCGTCAAGCCTAGTGTGCGCGCAGCGACGGTCGGGGCGCGTTTGTCGGGATATACCCGATTAAGGCGCCCCATCATGCCGCCCGCATCGACCGCTCGACCGAGCGCAGCCGCGCGACCCACGCCTCGGTGTCGATCTCGCCGTCGATCAGCGCCGCCAGTCCGCTCAGCGCCTCCGCCGGCTGGCCCGACGCCGCGATCGCCGCCGCGAGCAGCGGCACGGCGTCGAGGCCCTCGGAGGCCTGGCCGATCAGGCCCGGGATCTCCTCCGCGGGCGTCCCCCCGCCAAGCAGCTCGCCGGCCCGTCGGTTGCGGCCCGACGGGGCGAGCATGGTCGCGGTCAGGTCGCCGACGCCGGCCAGCCCCGAGAAGGTCTCCAGCTCGGCGCCGCGCGAGATCGCGTACTCGATGCACTCGCGCCAGACCTGAGCCGCAGCGATGCCCGCCGCGTTCAGGCCGTAGGGCTCGGTCGCGGCGGCGGCGAGGGCGGCGGCGTTCTTCGCAGCGCCCGCCATCTCGACCCCGCAGACGTCGCCGGAGCGCTCGCAGACCAGGCCGGCCCGGTCGAAAACCTCGCCGAGCTGGTCGCGCAGGTCGGGATCTCCCGAGCCGAGCACGAGGGCGGCGGATCCCGAGACGGCCTCGCGGGCGTGCGCCGGACCGCCGAGGCAGGCGATCGCGCGGGCGCGGATCCTTTCGCCGACGTACTCGGCCGGCAGCTGGCCGCGCGGCGCGATCAGACCCTTGCTGAGCAGCAGCACCGAGGACCGGTCGCTGATCCGATCGGCGATCGAGCCGACCGCCTGCGGCAGCGAGCCCGAGGGGATCGCGAGACAGACGAGGTCGAGCCCGGCCAGCTCGATCTCGGTGGCCGCCCGGACGACCAGCGAGTCCGGCAGCTCGACCCCGTCGAGGTAGCGCCGGTTCTGCCCCGCCTCGACCATCTCCGCGGCCTGGGCGGCGGTGCGGGTACCGAGCTGGACCTCGAGCCCGCCCCGGGCGAGCAGCACGGCGACGGCGGTGCCCCAGCTGCCGGCGCCGATCACGGCGGCGCGGCGCATCGGCGGAAGGCCCCCCTCCGCTTCCCACTGGAGCAGGACGTTTGGCCAGATCCGCGCCGTCACCGATTCAGCCAGCGGCGGTGAGGGCTCCTCGACGCGCGGAAAGGTCATCGCCTTGCCGAGCCGGACCCTGACCTTGCGCGGGCGGATCCGCCAGCCGCGCCGGACGTGCTCGCTGCCGACTATCGCGGTCGGGACGACGGGCGCCCCGGTCTGCAGTGCGAGCCTGCCGACGCCGCGCTTCGGGCTGGCCAGCGTGCCGTGGCGGATACGGGTGCCCTCGGGGAAGATGCAGACGGTGCCGCCGCGCTCGACCACCAGGCGGGCGGTCTCCACCGAGTCCTCGTCGGACTCGCCGCGGCGGATCGGGAAGGCGCCGAGCCGCGAGAGCAGCCAGCCCTGCCAGCGCCGCTCGAACAGCTCGACCTTGGCGACGTAGTTCATCGGCCGCCGCCAGGGCAACGCCCCGCCGATCACGAACGGGTCGAGGAAGCTGCGGTGGTTGGCGGCGACGATCAGCCCGCCCCTGACGCGACCGTGGTCGCGGCCGTTCCGAGTCAGCCGGAAGTAGACGACGCAGAAGGGCGTCATGAACACCCGCGCCAGCAGGTAGAGCAGCCAGTTGACGCCGTGGCGGCGGGTGTAGTCGTGGTAGCGCTGCAGACGCTCCTCGGTCACTAGAAGCGCTACACGAGGCTCGTCACCTGGTTACCCACAGGGCGCTCGAAGGTGCCAGAGGGGTTCTCGCCAGCGCCTCCGCAACGTGCCCCATGGAGATCGTCTGCGCGGTTGGCTCCGAAAGAGCTACTTCGAGCGCCGCGCGCATTACTGCCAGAGTTCGACGCATGTCCCCGGCGCGGCCATCGCTCACCGATTCGCCGTAAGCCTGACCCAGGAGCTGCATCCCGCCGGGCTCGAGGATCTCCCGAGGTGAGACCATGACCTGGGCCGATGCCATGCGTGCTGCCAAGACGCTCGCAAGCCCGCGTTCGATGTCCGGAAGGCGCGGCAGGACCACCTCGGATGCCAGCCTGTCGCGAATCCGTACGTACCCGTCGAGTTGCGTGTAGTCGGTCTGCGTGGCGACAACCGTAACCGCGTCCATCGTCCCAAAGGCGCGTGACGTCTGGTCGAAAAAGGCGTCGGCAATCTCCGGCGAGCCGCCCCAGTGATCGGTGTCCTCGATGATCACCACCGGGCATCGCCTCACCTTCCAGAAAACGCCGAAAAGCCGTTCCAGGCCCCGCACGACCGCTCCGGGGTCCACCGCGCCGTCAAGCTCTTCTCCGGCGACCCGCTTGATGTCGCCGACCACCCTGCCCGTGAGGAGGGCGCCGGCGCCGACCTCGAACCCGGCGCGCAGCTCCCTGCTCACCTTGACCGTCCGATGCTCCGCAGCCGCTCTATCCAGGGCGAACCTCTCGTGGCGCGTTAACTGCGCCTCCGGCACATCCCGAAGCTCGGTGATCGCATGACGCGCGAATGCCGCAGGGCTCCCGGCCTCGACGCCGATGACGCTTACGCGCAGCGGCACGAACCCCTCGTCCAGCTCGTTCGCGACCGCAGCAATGAGACTCGACTTGCCCGAGCCCATGCGGCCGACCACCGTGATGACGCCCTCACCGGCTTCGATTCCCTCGCGGAGCTCTCCGTCGACGTCGGACGCCCCGAGATCGACATAGCGCAGGTGGTCGCCCGCAAGCAGATCGAACCGTCCCAGGGTCTGGAAGGCCGACTCCCGGTCGAGCGTTTCGAGCGTCTCCCTCATAGCGCGGCCTCGTCGCTGATGTCGTAGAGCTTGCGCGGCCTCCCCCGACGATCCTCCTGTTCGGAGAAGGACTTCACCAAACCCCGGTCCTCGAGATTGCGAAGGATCTGGCGAGCCCGTTGTCCCGACACTCCGAGCTCCGCAAGCAGCCGAGGATCGGAGCCGGACGTCGGTCCGTGATCGAGGATGAAGGCGAACACGAGCGATGCGGAGCTGGGGAGCTCCGCCAACCTGAGGTGCTGGTCCTTGCGCCGGGAAAGAGCCGCGTCGGCGCTCGTTAGGACAGCAGCCCGGGCGAGTTGCAACACGGACCTGGGCCAACCGTCGGTCTCGCCGAGTATGGCCTCGAGGTCGACGTGGGGCTCGTCCTCCCCCAGTCGCCGTTCCAAGAACTCGCGCTGCTGATCGATCGAGAGCGGCTCCAACCAGAGCTGCACGTCGAAGAAAGCATTGGCAGGCGCCCTGGTCAGCTCGTCGCGGAGAACCTCGTTGGCAACGACAACCCATTGGTGGGGTAGTTGCCAAAGGGCGTCGCGCAAGCGACCGAAGAGCGTGTGAGACTCGCCGTTTCCTGGTGGGGAGTCGACCAATACCAAGGATGACGGCGCTTTGTCCAGGTGGCGGACCAGCTGAAGCAACCTGGACGATGAATTCGTCTTTGGGGCCAGCATGGAGCCAAAGGCCTCGGTGACCCCCCAGGGGTAACCGAGTGCATCGGCGACGATGAGAAGCGCCTCTTCGGCGGTTTGGGCGGGACCAAGATCGGCGTAGACCGTCGGCCGCTCGGGATCGGCATGGGCGGCTTCAAAAGCTCGCAGCAGCGTGGTCTTTCCCGATCCTCGAGCTCCAAGCACAAGAACATTGAGGCGTCGCTCCACCGCTGCGCGTAGCTCGGGCATGATCGAGGGCGAGACGAAGAGATCGTCATCGATCGTGCCGAGAAGGGGCCGGTTATCTAGCCTGCTAGGCATTGCGAAATTATAACAACATTCCGCAAATGGGCTTTCTTTTTTACCAAGCCGTCTCGATCAGCTGTTCCAGGTCTTCGCGACTTGGAGGCCCGGATGCGAAGGCGAGCTCGGGGCGGGCAAGCATGGAGTCGATTGCTTCGTCGAGCTTCGAGCGGTCGGCGCCGATCTCAGCCAAACCGGGTGGGTTGCCCCCGAGCTCGTGGATGCGCGGTTCGAGGTCACCCGGCTGGACGCCCAGTGCCTCGGACAGCATCGCTATCTCGTCGGGAGCGCGCGGGGCCATGAACGCCATCGTGCGGGGCAGGACGGCGGCGTTGGTCTCGGCGTGGGGGCTGCCGCAGATTCGGACGAGCGTCTGGCAGATCACGTGGTGCAGCGCGAACGCGGCCGAGTCGATCGCGTAGCCGCAGAGGATCGAGCCCTGCGCGAGGGCGGCCCTGTCGCGCTCGCCCCGGTCCTGATCGAGCGAGGCGGCGATCAGCTCGGCGCCGCGCAGCGCGGCGAGGTGCGAGATCGGGTTGGCGAACGGCGTGTAGAGCGAGTCGGCACCGTGCGCGAGCGCGTTCATCGTGCTGGCCCGCAGCTGCCCCTCCTCCTGCCCCGTCATCGCCACGGGGTCGGCGATCGCGAGGACGGGCCGGACCATCCCACGGACGCGGGACTCGGCACCGGTGGGCAGGCGGTGGATGGCGGTCATCTCCGCGCCGGAGAGCGTCGTCGGGAGCGCCGCCACCGTCGCCCCGGTCACCGAGGCGATCGCCTTGGCGGTGTCGACTACTCGACCACCACCGAGTGCCACCAGGCGCTCGGCGCCGACCCGGTCGAGCAGGGCGGCGGCGGCCTCGGGGACCTGGCCGGGCGGCACCGCGTGGACCGCCGCGGCGGCCGCCTCGAGCTCCGGCGCCCCGGCCAGGGCGCGCGGAGTCGTCAGCAGCTCGAACGGCCCGAAGCCGTGCTCGCGCAACAGCTGCGGCGCCTGCTCCACCCCGTCGGGGCGGAAGACGACCACGCGCCCGGCATCTCGCCAGACGAAGCTGCTGCCACTCACCCGGCGCGGGTGGCGCGCGGGTTGGTGACCGGCCGCAGCTTCGGCTCGACCTCGGAGCGAAGGTGCTCGAAATCGGGCGGCAGCGAGAGCTTCTCGCCGAGCTGCTCCAGCGGCTCGTCGACCGTGAAGCCCGGCCCGAGGGTGGCGATCTCGAAGAGGACGCCGCTCGGCTCCCGGAAGTAGATCGAGCGGAAGTAGAAGCGGTCGATCAGGGGGGTGGGCTGAGCGCCGCCGGCAACGGCCCGCCCGCGCCAGTCTTCGAGCTGGTCCAGCTGCGAGGCCCAGGCGACGTGGTGCACGCTTCCCGCCCCCTGCAGGGAGCGGTCGGCGGGCGGCTCGTCGTAGAGGTAGAGGCCGCCGCGCCGCTCGCCGCGCGCCTCCCAGCCGGCGTCGACCGGCTCGAACTCGAGCGCCTCGAGCAGCCGCCGGCTCGCCTCCGGCTCGGCGCTGTAGGCGCAGACCGCGTGGAAGCCCTGCAGCGCCAGCTCGGCCGGGATCTCCGGATGATCGGCGATCAGCGGCTCGTCCTCGACCTTGGCGACCAGCAGCTCGTGCTCGAGCCCCTCGGGGTCGGCGAAGCGCAGCGCGTCGCCGGCGCGCTGGGGGTCGACGCCGTGCGCGCCGAGGCGCTCGTCCCAGAAGTCAATCGCCTGGAAGGAGGCGACCCGCCAGACGATCCGGTGGACGTCCCCGGCGCCGGCCCGGCCGTTCGGCACGCCGGGGAACTCGAAGAAGGTGAGGTCTGAGCCGGCGCTGCCCTTCTCGTCGGCGAAGAAGAGGTGGTAGACGCTCGGGTTGTCCTGGTTGACCGTTTTCTTGACCAGCCGCAGCCCGAGGACGCCCGCGTAGAAGTCGACGTTCTTCTGCGCGTCGGCGGTGATCGCCGTGATGTGGTGGATGCCTTCGAGCTTCACCGGTGTCACGTATAGCATCCTGAATCGATGAGCCGCGGACGACGACGCACGGTGAAGGGCCTCGTCGTGCTCGGCTCGGTGTTCGCGTTCCTCAGCGTCTTCGCGATCTGGACCGAGCGCCAGGCGCTCAACACCGACGACTGGGTGCGGACCAGCGACCGGCTGATCGAGAACTCGACGATCCGGACGGCGGTCGGCGATTACCTGGTCGACCAGCTCTACGCCAACGTCGACGTCGAGCAGGAACTGAAGGACATCCTGCCCGGCGACACCAAGGATCTGGCCGGGCCGGTCTCGGGCGGGCTGCGCCAGGTGGCCGGCGACGGCGCCGACCAGGTGTTGAAGACCTCCACTGCGCAGGACCTCTGGCAGGACGCGAACCGGACCGCGCATGAGCAGCTCCTCGCCGTCCTCGAAGACGACAAAGAAGCGGTCTCGACCGAAGAAGGCGAGGTGACGCTGCAGCTCGGCAGCCTCGTCACCAACCTCGCCGGGGAGGTGGGGATCGGGGAGCAGCTGGCCGAGAAACTGCCGCCCGACGCGGGCCAGGTGACGATTCTGCGCTCCGACGAGCTGCAGACGGCGCAGGACGTCGCGATCGCGGTGAAAGGCCTGGCGATCGTCCTCTCTCTGCTCACCTTCCTCTGCTTCGGCCTGGCGATCTACCTCTCGCAGGGCGGCCGCTGGGTGACGGTGCTGTTCTGCGGCGTCGGCCTGATCTCCGCCGGCTTCGCGGTGATCGTCGCGCGCGAGGTGGCCGGTGGGATCGTCGTCGGCCAGCTCGTCGACGACCAGAGCATCGAGCCGGCCGCGGAAGCGGCCTGGTCGATCTCCACCTCACTGATGACGAGCATCGCGACGACCGCGATCGTGATCGGCATCCTCTTCGTGATCGCCGGGTGGCTCGCCTCGCCGACCGGGTCTGCGCAGGCGAGCCGGCGCGCGATGGCACCGGTCCTGCGCGACTTTCCCGCCTACGTCTACGCCGGGCTGGCGGTCCTGGTCGGCTTCTACTTCCTCTCCGCCCCGACCCAGAACCTGCGCTCGTTCCTGACGACGCTCGTCGTCGCCGGCCTCGCCGCGTTCGGCATCCACGAGCTGCGCAAGCAGTCGGGCGAGGAGAACCCGGACGCCGAGCTCGGCGACGTCTTCGGCCGCACCCGGGACCGCGTCGCCGATGCGGTGAAGAGCGCGAACATCGGCGAGCGCGCATCGAGGCTGCGCCTGCCGGAGGTGCGGATGCCGGGGGCCGGGAACGGCGAGGAGAGCCGGGAGCCCGACGGCGGCGGGTCTCCGGCCGCCGACGAGGAGGAGACGAGGCTGCGGCGGCTGGAGCGGCTCGGTGACCTGCACGCGAAAGGGGTGCTCACCGACGAGGAGCTGGCGTCCGAGAAGGCCCGCGTGCTCAGCGGCCCCTCCGCCGGGTCCTGAGAGAGCCCGCCCCCGGATTTGAACCGGGACAACCCTCCTTACAAGGGAGGCGCTCTGCCAGTTGAGCTAGGCGGGCACCAAGCCGAATATAGAGGGGATGAGTGACGACGTGGGAACGGACGGGGTGACGTTCCGATATCTGCAGCCCGGCGAAGGGGCGGTGCTGAGCGAGGCGATTCGCGCTGCCTACGGCGATAGCTACGACGTGCGCTGGACCTACGACCCCACCGAGGTATCGGCCCGCCTCGCGGCCGGGACCTACGTCTCCTGCGTGGCCGAGTCCGCCGGCGGCGAGCTGCTCTGCCACGAGGGGATGAGCCTCCGCGCGGCCGGCGACGCGGTCGGGCACTCGGGGCAGGCGGTGACGATGCCCCAGGCACGCGGGCAGCACCTGTTCACCCGCACCAAGCGCCACCTGATGGACTGGGCCGCCGAGCGCGGCCTGGCGGGGATGTACAGCGAGGCGACGGCCGCCCACCCCTACAGCCAGAAGGCGAACCTCGACCTGGGCGCGCACGAGACCGGCTTCCTGCTCGGCTGGATCCCGGCGAGCGTCGACAACGACGCGGCGGCCGAGCGGCGGCCTCGACGCCAGTCGGCGGCGCTCTTCTACATGAAGCTGAACGACGGCCACGAGCGCGAGGTCTACGCACCGCCGCGGCATCGGGCGACGATCGGCCGGACGATCGAGATCTGCGAGCTCCGCGGCACGCTCGCCGATCCGCCGCCGGACACCGAGCTGCCCGAACGCACCGATCTGCACGTAGAGGTCGACGCCGACCACAACCTCGCGCTGATCACCGTCCTAACCCCCGGCTCCGACCTGGAGACGATCCTCGCGGCCGAGCGCCATCACCTCTTCCACGCCCAGAACCTCGACGCCGTCTACGTCGACATGCCCCTAAACGACCCGGCCACCGCCTTCCTCGCCGACCACCTCGCGCGCCTCGGCCTCTCCTACGCCGGCATCTTCCTCAACCCCCGCGCCGACGCCGATGTCCTCCGCCTCCAATCCCTCCACCGCGCCCGCATCGCCCCCGACGACATCGCCGTCGCCTCGGAGCACGGCCGTGAGCTGCTCGACTACGTGTTGGGGGATGCGCTTGACCCGCTCAGGTGCGATTGAGTATGAATAGTGCGAGTGGACTGGGAGCTGAAACCCGGCGACAGCATTCAGCGCACGCGTCTCCATGAGCTTCTTGGAGGACGTGGCCAAGGCGGGATTGGGCCTTCACGCAAATCGGCGAACGTATTCATTTTTTCCGATCCGGCAACTGGCGAACGCCATGGTTATTACGACGGGTGGCTCGCCGATGGCTGTTTTCACTACACCGGGGAAGGGCAGCGCGGCGACCAGGAGATGCGATCGGGCAACGCTGCAATCCTTAACCACAAGTCCGACCAACGTGCACTTCGCGTTTTCACGGGCGCTCGCGGGAGGGTTACTTATCTCGACGAGTTTGAAGTCGATGACGCCGAACCCTTCTACCGCACCGATGCTCCCGAGACGGGCGACGGACCCCGGCGCGAGGTCATCGTTTTCCGCCTACGACCTAAAAGCATCGAGCCGGCGGAGCCGACCTCGAAACTGGCGGCGATCCTTGCAGGCCCTGCCTTGCGCGACGTTCCCATTGAGCGGCAGCACACGGAGAAGGCCTATGTAGCTCCCAGCACGCAGCCGTACGAGGCTGATCGGCGTGAGCAAAAGCTAGTCCTCGCTTTCGAGGATTACCTCTGCGGCATCGGACGTAGCGTCTGCCGCCGCCGGATTCTTCCGCCTGGTGAGGCGAGACCGTTGTTTTCCGACCTGTTCGACGCAACGATCGGCATGCTTGTTGAGGCAAAGGGAAGCGTCGAGAGAAATGCCATTCGCATGGCAATCGGGCAGCTTGCCGATTACCGGCGCTTCTTTGACCTAGGTGAACTTAACCATCTCGCCATTCTGGTGCCTCGCGAGCCGCGACGCGATCTCTGCGACCTTCTTCTAACGCAAGGGATTGACCTGATCTATCCGACCCCCACCGGCTTCCAAGACTCCACCGGAGGCGCTCTAGTCGGGACCTAAGCCGGAACCTCCCGAGAGGCGAGGTGAGTGGCGACCTTGCGCTTGACGCGCTGGAGGGCATTGTCGACGGTCTTGGTGTCGCACTCGAGGCGCTCGGCGGTGGCCTCGTAGGAGTGGCCGTCGAGGTAGAGGGAGAGGACGCGGCTCTCGAGGTCCGAGAGGACGCCTGAGGTGCCGGACAGGCAGGAGACGAGACTCTCCAGCTCTTCGGAGGCGATCACCTGGTTGACCGGATCGGCGACGCTGGGGCCGGGCAGGATCTCGTCGAGGGTCGTGTCGGAATCGCCGGCCGCGGCGGGCGTCTGACTGAACGAGACGTACTGGTTGAGCGGCGTGTGCTTATTGCGGGTCGCCGTCTTGACCGCGGTGATGATCTGCCGGGTTATGCAGAGCTCCGCGAAGCTGCGGAAGCTCGACTCGCGGTCGCTGCGGTAGTCGCGGACCGCCTTGTAGAGCCCGAGCAGGCCTTCCTGGATCAGGTCGTCGCTCTCTCCTCCGAGGAGGAAGTACGACGAGGCCTTGAGGCGGACGAAGCCGCGGTAGCGGCGCACGATCGCGTCGTAGGCATCCGTACGGCCGTCCTTGGCGAGAGCGACCAGGTAGTGATCATCAAGCTCAGGTTGAGGGTTAGCACTGGGCTGGGTCGAGCCGTTGAGCCGGCCCGTGGGGAGGCGAAATTCCTGCGTAGGCGTCGATAGTGCCACAGATCCTTCTCCTTTGAGCGAAGGGTCGTGGCGCCGGTACCTCCCCTGTGGCGCCCGGTATTGGACTGGCTGAACTCAGACTCAAGCTGAGGTTCACCCTTTATGGCGCGCAGTCTTACCGCCCTGCAGAGTTCTGTCAACCCCGAACTGACGTTCGTGCAAGCGCCGTTGCAGCTGCTACGGGCTCTGCTCACGCTGTCGAGCGACCTCGAAGAGCAGCGCCGCGGCGGCGGTGGAGACGTTGAGCGACTCGACCCTCCCCCCTCGCGGAAGCGCCACGAGCCCATCGCAGGCCGAGGCCACACGCGGCCGGATCCCCTTCCCCTCGCCGCCGAGGACGAGCACCGCCGCGCCGGTCAGGTCTACGTTCCAGGGGGCTTCGTCGGCTTCGGCGTCGGCGCCCCAGATCCAGAAGCCGGCCGCCTTGGCTTCCGCCAGCCAGTCGGCGAGGTTGCGCACGTGCGCGACCTCCAGGTGCTCGACGGCGCCGGCCGAGGTCTTGCAGACCACCGCCGTGACCTCTGCCGAGCGGCGCTCGGGAAACACGACGCCGGCCGCGCCGGCGAACTCGGCCGCGCGGCAGACCGCGCCCAGGTTACGCGGGTCCTGAACCTGGTCGAGGGCGACGAGCAAGGCCCCCTCCTTGCGGAGCAGAGCGCTCGGATCGGCATAGGGATATGGATCGACCTCCGCGACGACACCCTGGTGGTCGGGCGACGCACACAGCCGCTCGAGCTCCTCGCCATGCGTCTCCGGTGCCCGCCAGACGCGATGCACGCGACGCCTCCCCCGCTCCGCCTCCTCGACCGGCCGCTTCCCGTAGATGATCTGGCTGGCCACGCCTAACCCTTGGGCACGAGCCTGGCACCGTCAGCCGAGTCCCGAACCTCCCAGCCCAGCTCGGCAAGCCGATCCCGAATCTCATCCGCCCGCCCAAAGTCCTTCGCCGCACGAGCCTGCTCTCGCTCCGCAAGCAGGGTCTCCGCCTCCGCATCTCCCCCCTGCTCGACCTCCGCAACCGACCCGAGCCCGACGAGCTCCAACATCTCGCGCACCGCCTCCGGCGCCCCAGCCACCTCGCCCCGGTTCGCTTCCCCAACCAGCTCGAACACCTCAGCCATCGCCCTCGCAGTGTTGAAATCGTCGGCAAGGGCATCCCGGAAGCGCTCGACGCGGGCGCCAGGGGAGGTCCCGGCGGAGCCTCCCCGCTGTTGCTCCGACGGGGCCTCCCCTGGCGCCCGCCCGCCCCCTCCCCGCTGTTGCTCCGGCAGGCCCTCCCCTGACTCTCCCGGCCCGGAGTGCTCCCTGAAGAAGTTCCGCAACCGCTCGACGCGTGCGCACGCCTGGTCGAGCTTGTCCGCTCCGAACGCCAACGGCTGCCGGTAATGCCCCGAGATCAGGTAGTCGACTACCGCCTCGCGCCCGTAGCGATCGAGCGCCTCGGAGAGCTGGAAGATGTTGCCCTCCGATTTCGACATCTTCTCCGTGCCGGTCTCGATCATCCCGTTGTGCATCCACAGCCGCGCGAAGGGCCGGCCGGCCGCCTCGGACTGTGCGATCTCGTTCTCGTGGTGGGGGAAGACGAGATCCGAGCCCCCACCGTGGATTGCGAACGACGGCCCCAGCTCGGCCTCGGCCATCGCAGAGCACTCGATGTGCCAGCCCGGCCGTCCAGGCCCCCACGGCGAGTCCCAGGAGGTGTCCTCCCCCTCCTTGCGCGCCTTCCAGAGCGCGAAGTCGAGCGGGTCCTCCTTGAGCGAAGCCGAGCCCGCCTCCTCCCCCTGGTCCATGTCCTCGGCTCGGCGGTTGGAGAGCTTGCCGTAGCCCTCGAAGCTGCGGACGCGGAAGTAGACGTCGCCGCCGGACTCGTAGGCGTGCCCCCCCTCGACCAGCTCGGCGATCAGCGCGACGATCGGCCCGATCGTCTCCGTCGCGAGTGGCTCGGCGTCGGGACGACCCAGGCCCAGCCGTTCGGTGTCCTCGAGATAGGCCCGGGTCATCTCCTCGGCGAACTGCGCCGACGACTCGCCGACCTCGCGGGCCGCGGCGTAGATCTTGTCGTTGACGTCGGTGACGTTCACGACGAACTTGACCCGGTACCCCTCGGAGCGCAGGAAGCGCCCCAGCAGGGAGAAGACGACGAACGGCCGCGCGTTCCCGATGTGGATCCGGCTGTAGACGGTCGGGCCGCAGGCGTAGATGCCGACCTCGCTGCCCGAATCGAGAGCGACGAGCTCGCCCGTCAGGGTGTCCTTGATCCGCACCTCCCGCATGGGCGGGGATGCTAGAGGGGACTAGAAAGTGCGGTAGCCGGCGCCCGAGGCGGTCGTCTCACGCCGCGCCCAGGTCGGCGCCGTCTCCTCGGCGGCGGCGAGGACCTCGCGGCGGGCGCGTTTTGCGCTCGCCTTGATCTCGTCCTCGGCGGAGCGGCGCAGGCGCTCCTCCCGCTGCTCGGCCTGCTTGCGGATCCGGTCGGACTCGGCCTGCAGCTGCTCGTCGGCCCGGACGCGCGCCTGCTCTTCGGCCTCGCCTTCGATCTTCGCGACGAGCCTGCGGACCCGTTCCTCGGCCTCGCGGCGGACGTCCTCGGTGCCCTGCATCACCCGCTCCTCGATCTCAGCCTCGAGCCGCACCGCCGTCCGATTCGACTCCTCGGCGGCAGCTTCGGCCTCGGCGGCACGCTGCTCGGCGGCGGCGACGCGACGGTCGGCCTGTGCCTTGGCATCGGCAAGCACCTCGCCGACGCGCTTCGACGCCTCCTCTTCGACCCGCTTGACGGCCCGCGCCAGCGTCTCGTCGGACTCGGCCTTGGCGGCCGCCAGCTTGCCGCTCAGCGCCTCGCGGTCGGCCTCCGCCCGCCTGCTGGCGCGCTCGAAGGTCCCCTCGGCGCGATCCCGAGCCGCCTCGGCCCGCGTCGCGCGGGCCTCCGCCTCGCGCCGCCTCTCCCGCTCGGCGGAGATCTGCTCGCGGCCCTCCGTGGCGATTCCGCTCAGGGTCGCCTTCGCCCGCTGCTTCAGCTCGGCGGTGACCTTCTCGATCCGCGCCTCGGCCTCTGCGTCGACCCGCCTCGCCTCCGCCTCGGCCTCGGCCAGCCGGGCCTCCGCCAGCCGGACGCGCTCCTCGCTGGTGCGGACCCAGCCGAGCGCCTGCTGCGCGACGCCGTGCATCTCCTCGGTCGCCTCGGCGACGGCGGTCAGTTGAACCACGGGCTCGCCCATCCGGCGAGAACCTACTACGGGCCTCGGAAGCATCGCCACCCTCGAGGCGGCTCGAAGCCGCAATTAGCGCCGTAACCGGCGGAGCGCTAAGCGGACTTCTCGGTCCTGCGCTCGCGCAGCTCGCGCTTGAGGACCTTGCCGGTCGCGTTGCGCGGCAGCTCATCCATGAACTCGATCTCGCGCGGGGCCTTGTAGGCGGCGAGATTCGCCTTGACGTGGGCCCTCAGATCCTCTTCGGCGACCGCGGCGCCCTCCTCGACGACGACGAACGCCTTGAGGCGCTGGCCGAACTCCTCGTCCTCGACGCCGATCACCGCGACCTCGACCACCGCCTCGTGGTCGGCGAGCAGGTCCTCGACCTCGCGCGGGAAGACGTTCTCGCCGCCCGAGACGATCATCTCGTCGTCGCGCCCGTCGATGAACAGCCGCCCCGCCGCGTCGAGGTGACCGACGTCGCCGCTGCAGAGCAGCCCGTCGATCGCCTCCTTGCCGCCGCCCCCGGTGTAGCCCTCGAAGGACATCTCGTTGCCGACGAAGATCCGCCCGACCTCGCCGCGCGGCACCTCGTGCCCCCCCTCGTCGTAGAGGCGGACGACGGTGCCGTGAGGCGGCCGCCCCGCGGTGCCCGGCGCCGCCCGCAGGTCCTCCGGCGTGGCGACGGTGGCGTAGGCGACCTCGGTCGAGCCGTAGAGGTTGTAGACGGTGTCGCCGAAGCGGTCCATCCACTCGATCGCCAGCTCGCCCGGAAGCGCCGAGCCCGATAGCGACGTAATCCGCAGCGAGGAGAGGTCGTAGGAGCGCAGCGTCTCGTCCGGCAGCTGGAGGATCCGCTGAATCATCACCGGGACCGCGGCGAGCACCTGGGTCCGCTCGTCCTGCACCGCGCGGAGCGTCTCCTCGGGGTCGAACCGGCGTCGCAGCACGAGCGTCGAGGCCGTCGGCAGGCTCATCACGAAGTGGAAGAAGCCCCACGAGTGGAAGAGCGGCGCTGCGACCATCATCTTCTGGCGAGTGCGGAAGGGGATCTTGTCGATCAGGGCCGCGATCGCCAGCAGCCCGTCGGGGCTGGAGCGCTGCGCCCCCTTCGGCGTTCCGGTGGTGCCCGAGGTGAGGATCACGAAGCGCGGTTTGTCGGGCGGCGGCTTCAGGTGGGACTCGTCGTTGGCGGCGATCAGCGAGTCGAGGGTCGGCACCTCCGGCGAGCCGTCGGTCCAGGCGACGACGCGCATCACGCTCTCGTCGACGCCGTCGAGCAGACCGGTGAACTCCTCGTCGTAGACGAGCGCCTTGGGGGCCTCGCGCCGGGTCACCTCGGTCAGCTGCGGGCCGGCGAACATCGTGTTCAGGTAGAGCGCGCTGGCGCCGAGCTTGGCGGTGGCCAGCGTCGCCTCGACGAAGCCGCGGTGGTTGCGGCACATGATCCCGACTCCGTCCCCGTAGCCGATCCCCATCCGCTCGAAGGCGTGGGCGAGGGCGTTGGAGCGGCGGTGCAGCTGTTCGAAGGTGAGCGTGCCGCGCTCGTCGATCAGCGCCGGCTCGTCGGGGTATTTGATCGCCGCCGTCGCGATGCCGAGCGCCGGCGAGGCGCCCCAGCGCAGGAAGGCGGAGATGACCCTGACGGTCTTGTCCGGGCGCTGGGGGGCGAGGATGCCCGACTCGCGCAGCACCCTGAGCTCGAACGCTTTGTCGGCCACCGCGCGACGCGCGTTCTCGGCCATGGAATTGAGCTTGCCCATCGGATCGAAGCCTATTCGCTCTCCAGGGATGCGACCGCCATGCAGGCGATCCCCTCGCCCCGGCCGATCCAGCCCATGCCCTCGTTGGTCGTCGCCTTGACGCTGACCCGGGCCGAGGTGACCTCGGCGAGGGTCCGCTCCATCTCGGCGCGGTGCGGCGCCAGCCGCGGCTCCTCGCAGACGACCGTCGCGTCGATGTTGACGATCCGGCCGGCGATCGTCCCGACCACGGTGCGCAGCAGGTCGACCGAGTCGGCGTCGCGCCAGCGCTCCTCGTCGTCGGGGAAGAGCGTGCCGATGTCGCCGGCGCCGGCGGCGCCGAGGAGGGCGTCGATCACGGCGTGCGTCAGCACGTCCGCGTCGGAGTGGCCGGTCAGGCCGCGCTCGTGCTCGACCTCGACCCCACCGAGGATCAGCGGACGGTCCGCAGCGAAGCGGTGGCTGTCGTAGCCGATCCCAACGGGACTCATGCGGCTGGCTCCTCATCTCAGCGATTCTCGCCTACGCGGGCGCCCAGCGGCTCGAGGCGCCTCCGGCGCCGGTCGAACACCGCGATCTCGGTGACCCCGACGTCAGAGAGGAGCTCGAGCGCGCGGTCATAGCCGAAGCCGACCTGCTCGGGCAGGTGGGCGTCTGAGGAGAGTGCGAAGACAGTGCCTGCCTCGACGCACAGCTCCGCGAAGGGCCGCGCCGGGTACAGCTCGCCGACCGGCTTGCGCAGGCCGGCGGTCGAGACCTCGACCGCGATCCCGCTCGCCGCGATCGCCTCGACGGCCGGCTCGTAGAAGGCGCGGAGGTCGCGCTCGGGCAGCGGCCGGGCGCGGCCCCAGACCTTGACCAGATCGGGATGGGCGAGGACGTCGAAGAGGCCCGAGCCGGCGCAGTCCGCCAGGGCCGCGAAGTAGCGCCGCCAGACCTCGTCGGGATCCCCTCCCCCCTCCCAGATGTCCCAGCCCTCGTGGTCGACCGCGGCCTCGCCGACGAAGTGGACCGAGCCGACCACGTAGTCGAAGTCGCGCGCCGCCAGCAGCTCCGCCGTGCGCTCCTCGGCCCCGGGGACGAAGTCGCACTCGACGCCGAGCTTCAGGCCGGCGCCGCGTGCGAACTCGCAGTAGCCGTCGAGGTCGTCGCGCGCCTGCTCCTCCCAGAACGGGTGGCGCCAGAGGTCGAGCGCCTGCCGGAAGCGGTAGACGTGCTCGGAGACGCCCAGCTCCTCGATCCCGGCCGCCGCGGCTGCCGCCCGGTAACGCGCGACGTTCTCCGCCGTGAAGTAGCGCTCCGGCGGCGTGTCCGGCTCGTCCGGCCGCAGGTGCAGGTGGTAGTCGGTCAGCACGGACCGCACGTTACGGCTCGTGGACGTGCCGCGACTTGACCACCCATATGGTGGGTCAAGTAGCGGCACGTCGGTAGGGTCGATCCATGGTCCACCTCCGGATCGTCGTTCCGGCCGATCGCTCGCGCCAGGTCCTCGACCTGCTCGGGGCGACGCCGTCCACCTGCAACCTCGTCTTCCTCGGCGGGGCGGCGCGGAAGCCGGCCGGCGACGTGGTCCTCTGCGACGTCGCGCGCGAGGACGCCAGCGTCGTGATCGAGGACCTCAAAGAGCTGGAGATCCCGCGCGACGGGTCGATCGCCTTGGAGCAGATCGACTCACAGCTCTCCGACGCGGCCGACCGCGCCGAGCGGGCAGCGCCAGGCGCTCCGTCCGACGCCGTGATCTGGGAGGAGGTCGAGGCGCGCACCTCGGAGAGCATTGAGCTGAGCGGCAACTTCCTGCTCTTCATGGTGCTCGCGTCGCTCCTTGCCTCGGTCGGCATCTACACCGGCTCGGCGATCCTGATCATCGGGGCGATGGTGGTAGGGCCGGAGTTCGGCCCGCTGGCCGGCTTCTGCGTGGCTGCCGTCGAGCGGCGGCGGGACGTCGCCCTGCGCTCGCTCGCCGCGCTCGCAGTCGGCTTTCCGGTCGGCATCACGGCCGCCTTCCTCTTCACCCTCGCCTGCGAGGCGACCGGCCTGATCGCGAGCGACTTCAGCAGCGGGGAGCGCCCCCTGACGCAGTTCATCTCCGACCCGACGACCTTCTCCTTCATCGTCGCGGTCTTCGCCGGGATAGCGGGGGTTCTCTCCCTGACCTCAGCCAAGTCCGGAGCGCTCGTCGGCGTGCTGATCTCGGTCACGACGATCCTGGCGGCGGCCAACATCGGCATCGCCGCGGCCCTCGGCGACTGGTCGGAATGGCGCGGAGCGATGGCCCAGCTGATCGTCAACGTGACGGCGATCGTCCTCGCCGGGGTGACGACGCTCTACATCCAGCGCACGCTCTACAACCGACGCCGCCGCAACCACGTCATCGAGCGCGATCGGCCAGCAGCAGCTCGGCGACCCTGAGGTCGAGCGGCGTCGTCACCTTGAGGTTCTCCGGGGAGGCCGGGTGGATCAGCACTCGTCCGCCGCCAGCCTCGACCAGCATCGCCTCGTCGGTCGGCGACGGGGCGTCATCCGGGTAGGCCTCCAGGGCGCGGCGCAGCGCGTCCGTGCGAAACACCTGCGGCGTCTGCGCCGCCCAAAGGGCCTCGCGATCGACAGTTTCGACGACTTCTGACCAGTTGATGACCCTATAGGCATCAGAACCTGACAGAAGTTCCGGGTGCGGCCCGGGGCGGGCGGCGCGGAGGACGACGGACCCGCCCGCTTGACGGTATTGGCGACCGGGGTTGCGGCGATCGCGCCGTCGGCCTCGGGGTTGGCGGCCAGGGTTGCGACGACCCCCTCGATTAGCTCTGCCGTGACCAGCGGGCGTGCCGCGTCGTGGATCGCGACGAGCTCGGTCCCGACCGCTTCCAGGGCGTTGGCGACCGAATGCGAGCGGGTCGCACCGCCCTCGACCACGCGCACGTCGTCGCCGCCGAGGTCGGGGGCGTGGCCGGGCGGGCAGGCGACGACGATCGAGCGCACGCCCGTCACGGCGCGGAAGGCCTCGATCGACCACTCGACCAATGGCCGGCCGGCCACCGGCACGAACGCCTTCGGACCGCCGGCCCCGAGCCTCTCCCCGGAACCGGCAGCCGCGACGACGGCGGTGACGCTAAGCGGCGGCGGTGGCGGCGAAGCGCTCCTCCAGCAGCCCGTCCAGGTACTCCTCGGCGCCCTCCTCGTCCTTGTCGAGCGCGTACATGAACTCCGACGCGAGGATCTTCTTGGCGCGCGTGTACATCTGCTTCTCGCCGGTCGAGAGGCCCTTTTCCATCTCGCGGATCGCGAGGTTGCGGACCACCTCGGCGAGCTCGAACACGTCGCCGGTCTTGATCTTCTCGCGGTTGTACTTGAAGCGCCGGTTCCAGTTCTTCGGCATCTCCGACACGTCGTCGGTGAGGACGTCTGTGACCTTCTTGATTTCCTCCTCGTCGATCACCCGACGCAGCCCGGCCTTGCCCGCGTTTTCGCATGGAACCATCACCGTGAGCTCGTTGTGGAGGATTTTGATGGTGAGGTATTCGCGTTCCTCGCCCATCAGCTCCCGCGTTTCTTTCTTCATCACGAGACCGGCCCCGTGGTGCGGATAGACGACCTTGTCGCCCTCCTCGAAATCGCAGACGTACTCGACGTCCTCCTCGGTGCCTACCTCGATTGCCTCCTCTAGCTGCGGAATCGCTCTGCTCCTTTCGTTCGCGACGGCGGCATCGCCGTCTGATCAGCTCTGCAGGTACCGGTCGACCAGGTCGACCTCTTGGAGTCTCCGCAGCCCCTCGCGGATGTCCTTGGCCCTCGTCGGACCGACCCCGTCGACGGCCTCGAGGTCGTCGTCGGAGGCCGCCAATACCTGCTCCAGGCCGCCCAGCTCGTGGATGATCTTCTGGACGACAAGCTTTGGAATGCGGGGGATGCGCCCCATCACGCGGTAGCCGCGCGGGGCGACCGGAAAGTCGAGGGTGTTGAGCTTGCGGTCGTAGCCGAGCAGCTCGGCGAGACGGCCGAAGTCGAGCACCTCCTCGTGGGGGAGCCGGGAGAGCGACTGCAGGACCGTGGCGAGGTTCTGCTCGGAGTCCTCCACCGAGTAGTCGCGGATCAGCGCCGATTTTTCGGCGGCGACGCCGACCATCGTCTCCTCCAGCTGCATCTCGATCAGCCGGCCCTCGGTGCCGAGCTCGACGATGTAGCGCTCGACCTCGACCGCCATCCTGGTCACCAGCTCGGCCCGCTGCAGGACGGTCAGCGCGTCGTAGAGGACGCCGCCGCCCTCGAACTCGAGCACGGTGAGGCGGCTGGAGACGCCTTCGAGCCGCTCGCGGTACTTCTCCAGGGTCGCGAGGCCCTGGTTGGCCTTGGCGAGCACGGCCGGGATCTCCTGCAGGATGTACTTCGCCCCCTCGACGTAGAGGGAGACGACGTCGCGCCGCTGCGAGATCGCGATCACCAGCGCGTCGGTCTGTTTGGAGACGCGCTCGGCGGTGCGGTGGCGGGTGCCGGTCTCGGCGGAGAGGATCGTCGGGTCCGGCATCAGCTGGACGTTCGCCCAGGCGATCTTGGTCGCCTCGGGGTTGAGCACGATCGCGCCGTCCATCTTCGCCACCTGGTAGAGCATCGCCGGCGTGTAGTCGATGTCGAGGTTGATCCCCCCGGAGAGAAGGTGGGAGATGTCGCCCGGGTCGCCGACCACGATCAGGCCGCCGGTCCGTGCGTGGACGATGTTGTCGATGCCCTCGCGCAGCGCGCCGCCAGGCGCGACCACGTCGAGAGCCCTCAGCAGCCGGGGGTCCTGACGTTCCGCAAGCTCGTGAAGCTCATCCCCGGGCAGCGACGACATCGCCACCTAGGATGCCAAATTCCGCTCTAGAATGCGGTCTGCCGATCTCCTAGTGGACAGGTCGGAATGGACGCTGTCAAGCGGACTGGTCACGGAAACCGCCGCCGACGGGCCGATTTCCGTCAAATGGAGACCTGTTTCAGGCCCATCGGCGTCCTACGCGGGCACGAGATCGCGATTCGGGTCGATCCCCCAGCGCTCCCCCACAGCTGCCAGCTCGTCATCGAGGCTCCAGCGATCGGGGCGCTCCTCGCCTTCGTGCTGCGGGTTCGCCCCCTTCAGCGCCATCGAGCCGCTGTTGTCGCCGACCGCGCGGATCGCCGCCATGTCCTCGGCCGAGAGCCGCTGCTCGGTCGGCAGCGCCGCCAACTCGGCACGCTTCTGCTCGATCGGGCGTGCCCGGGGACCGGCCTCCTGGATCAGGGTCGGGACGACGCACTCGACCGCCGGGTGCGCCAGGTTCCACTGGCAGGCGAGCTGGATCGTCGTCAGGCCCGTCCGCTCGGCGATCGGCTCGATCCGCGCCAGCTTCTCCAGCCCAGCCTCGATCCAGCCCTGCGGCCGGAAGGCGCGGTGGTCGCCCTTCGCCAGCTCCATGCCAGGAGTCAGGTCGCCCCAGAACAGTCCGCCGTAGTCGACCACCCGGGTGATCACCCTGACGCCGTGCTGCGAGGCCGCCTCCAAGCAGAGCTCACCCGGCCAGGGCTCGAACGGGTTGAGGATGACCATCGCCCAGTCGATCCGATCGCCGAAGCGCTCGACGCAGGCGATCAGGTCGAGCGTGAAGCCGTTCGCCGGACCGGGCGCCACGCCGATCCGGCCAGTCAGCCCGGCCTCGCGCAGGGCCGCCATCCCGTCCCAGACCGCCTCGCTCGAGTAGCCGATCCGGTCGGGGTTGTGGAGCAGGAGCAGGTCGAAGCGGTCGACCCCGATCCGCTCCAGGCTGCGCTCGGTGGCCATCCGCAGGTAGTCCGCATACCCGTCGGGACCCCGCAGCCGCGGATCCGTGAACCGCGGAAACCCCCGGGGCCCATCCCGCTCCCCCTCGTAGAAGTCATGCCCAACCGCGCCGACGAGGCAGTAGTCGTCGCGAGGTACGCCAGCCAAGGCCCGGCCAAGCACCGTGTCGGCCTCACCCTGGCCGTACGTGTCGGCCGTGAGAATCGTGTCGATCCCCTCTCCCGGGCGCAGGAGCCCTTCAAGCCGCTCCTCGGAGACGGCTTCTCCGAACCGGAGAAACCTTCCGCCGCTCCAGGTTCCTATCGCAGTCTTTCCCGGGTCAAGCATGCGCCGCTAACCGTACCGGCAGCTCGCGCGGGTGGCGGGGGGAGGGGTCCTCGCCCGCAGCTTGCGAGGACGAGGACCCCTCCCCCGCGACAGGACCCGCGCGCCATGGGGGAGGGCCGCCGCGACAGGACCCGCGCGCCGGAGCGCTTAAGCGTCGCTGTCGTCCGAGCTTGGCTCGTCGCCTTCGGGCTGTGGGTCGTCGCCGGCGTCGTCCTTCTTCGCCCCCACCCCCACCTTCTCGGGCTCAGGCTTCTTCAGCGGCTTCTTCGGCGCGATGATGCGCAGCGCCAGTGGCTTGTCGTCCTCGTCGCCGGCGGCGTCGCGCTCGACCATCACGGTCGAGCCGGGCGTCATCTCGCCTTGGCGCAGGACCTCGTCGGCGAGCGGGTCCTCGATGTAGCGCTGGATCGCGCGGCGCAGCGGCCGGGCGCCCATCGACGGATCCCAGCCTTTGTCGACCAGCAGGTCCTTCGACTCGTCGGTCAGCTCCAGCTGCAGCTCGTGCTCGGCGACCTGGACCCGGACCCGGTTGATCATCAGGTCGACGATCTCCTTGACCTCGTCCTTGGCCAGCTTGTGGAAGACGATCACCTCGTCGATCCGGTTGAGGAACTCGGGCCGGAAGACTTTTTTGAGGTCGCTCATGATCCGGTTCTTCATGTCGCCGTAGGACATGCCCGTCTCGTCGGCGACGGTGAAGCCGATCGAGGTGTTCTTGGCGATCTCCGAGGCGCCGATGTTCGAGGTCATGATCACGATCGCGTTGCGGAAGTCGACCGTGCGGCCCTGCGAGTCGGTCAGGCGACCGTCCTCGAGGATCTGCAGCAGGATGTTGAAGACGTCGGGGTGGGCCTTCTCGATCTCGTCGAGCAGCAGCACGCTGTAGGGCTTGCGGCGCACGGCCTCGGTCAGCTGTCCGCCCTCGTCGTAGCCGATGTAGCCCGGCGGCGAGCCGACCAGGCGGCTGACCGCGTGCTTCTCCATGTACTCGGACATGTCGATCCGGACCAGCGCCTCCTCGTCGCCGAAGAGGAACTCGGCGAGGGTGCGGGCGAGCTCCGTCTTGCCGACCCCGGAGGGGCCGAGGAAGATGAACGAGCCGGCCGGGCGCTTGGGGTCCTTGATCCCGGCGCGGGAGCGGCGGATCGCTTTGGAGACGGCGGTGATCGCGACCTCCTGGCCGATCACGCGCTTGTGCAGCTCGTCCTCCATCCGGATCAGCTTCTTGGTCTCGGCCTCGGTCAGTTTGAAGACCGGGATGCCGGTCCACATCGAGACGATGTCGGCGATCTCCTCTTCGCCGACGTCGGGCCGCTCGGAGCTGTCGCCCTCCGACCACTCGTCTTCGAGCTGGCGCTTGCGCGTCGTCAGCTGGCGCTCGGTGTCGCGCAGGTTGGCCGCTTTCTCGAACTCCTGCGCCTCGATCGCGGCCTCCTTTTCGCGCCGCGTCTTTTCCACTTCCTCCTCGAGGTCGCGGTAGACCGGCGGCGCGCTCATCGACTTGATCCGCATCCGCGAGGCGGCCTCGTCGATCAGGTCGATCGCCTTGTCGGGCAGGAAGCGGTCGGAGATGTAGCGGTCGGCGAGCTCGGCGGCGGCCTCCAGCGCGTCGTTGGTGATGTTGACGCGGTGGTGCTGCTCGTAGCGCTCGCGCAGGCCCTCGAGGATCTTCACGGTGTCCTCGACCGAGGGCTGGTCGACTTTGATCTGGGCGAAGCGGCGCTCCAGGGCGGAGTCGCGCTCGAGGTATTTGCGGTACTCGTCGAGCGTGGTCGCGCCGATCGTCTGCAACTCACCGCGCGCCAGGGCCGGCTTGAGGATCGAGGCGGCGTCGATCGCGCCCTCGGCCGCACCGGCGCCGACCAGGTTGTGGAGCTCGTCGATGAAGAGGATGATGTCGCCGCGCTGGGTGATCTCTTTCATCACCTTCTTGAGGCGCTCCTCGAACTCGCCGCGGTACTTGGAGCCGGCGACCAATGCGGCCAGGTCGAGCGTGTAGATCTGCTTGTTCTTGAGCAGTTCCGGCACCTCGCCTTTGTTGATCCGGGCCGCCAGACCCTCGACAACGGCGGTCTTGCCGACGCCCGGCTCGCCGAGCAGCACCGGGTTGTTCTTGGTCCGGCGGGAGAGGATCTGCATGATCCGCTCGATCTCGGTTTCGCGGCCGATCACCGGGTCGAGCTTGCCCTCCTCGGCCAGCTTGGTCAGATTGCGGCCGAACTGATCGAGCAGTTTCGAGGACTTCTTGCCGCCCTCTCCCTGCCCGCCGGAGCCGCCGCCCTGACGGCGGCCGCCCGGCCCCGACAGCATGCGGATCACCTCGTTGCGGATCTTGTCCGAGTCGGCGTCGAAGTCGAGCAGGATGCGCGCCGCGACGCCCTCGTTCTCCCGAACGAGGCCGAGCAGGATGTGCTCGGTGCCGATGTAGTTGTGTCCGAGCGAGAGCGCCTCGCGCAGCGCCAGCTCGAGCACCTTCTTGGCGCGCGGGGTGAACGGGATCTGCCCGGAGGTGACCTCCTCGCCGGAGCCGACGATCCGGACCACCTGGGAGCGGACCCGCTCGGTGGTGATGTCGAGCGACTCGAGGACGCGGGCCGCAAGCCCCTCCTCCTCGCGCAGCAGCCCGAGCAGGATGTGCTCGGTGCCGATGTAGTTGTGCTTGAGCGTACGGGCCTCTTCCTGGGCCAGGACAACTACCTGTCGTGCGCGCTCGGTGAATCTCTCGAACAAAAGGGCTTCCTCTTCCTCAACCTCTCATCGGTCAAAACGCAGTTGGTGGCCGGAAGTACCGCGGACGCCCGTCGAATGCCGGGAGGCGCCCATGTGTCCTGAGAGGATACCGAGCCTGCCCGCCCGGCCTTGGGACCCGTATTGCCGCTCATAGCGGCTTTCTGGCCGATATTTCGGCCTCGATGGCCTTGTTTGACGATTATCCGGTTCCGGGACGGCGAGTCGGGGGCGCGGAACGCATCGCTTGGGCGCTCAGGCCCGCATCGCCGGGAAGAGCACGACTTCGCGCAGGCTGGCCGCCCCACCGAGGATCATCGCCAGCCGGTCGACCCCCAGGCCGACGCCGCCGGTCGGGGGCATGCCGTGCTCCAGCGCCTCGACGAACAGCTCGTCGTAGGGCTGGGCCTCCTCGTCGCCCCGCGCCAGCTCGGTGGCCTGCTGCTCGAAGCGGCGGCGCTGCTCGTCGGGATCGTTCAGCTCGCTGAACGAGTTGGCGATCTCCATGCCGCCGACGAAGGCCTCCCAGCGCTCGACCAGGCCCTCCTCGGAGCGGTGCGCCTTGGCGAAGGGCGAGAGCTCGACCGGGTAGTCGAGCAGGAACGTGGGCTGGACCAGCTCCGGCTCGACCGACCTGGAGACGAGCCCGTCGACCAGCTTCCCCCAGCCCTCGGCCGGGTCCGGCTCGGTGCCCATCGCCCCGGCCAGGGCCTCGCGGGTCGGGTGCTCGGCGACGTCGATCCCGGTGGCGTCGCGGATCGCCTCCCGCAGGGTCAGCCGCCGCCACGGCGGCGCCAGGTCGATCTCGACGCCGTCGCGCTCGACCACCGTCGTGCCGAGCACCCGCTCGGCCACCTCGGCGACCAGCCGCTCGAGGTCCTGTGCCGTCTTCCCGTAGTCGGCATAGGCCTCGTACCACTCGAGCATCGTGAACTCCGGGTTGTGCTTGTGGGAGACGCCCTCGTTGCGGAAGTCCTTGCCCAGCTCGTAGACGCGGTCGAGGCCGCCGACGACCAGCCGCTTCAGGTAGAGCTCGGTCGCGATCCGCAGGTAGAAGTCGCGGTCGAGCGCGTTGTGGTGGGTGACGAAGGGACGCGCCAGGGCACCGCCGTAGAGCGGCTGCAGGACCGGCGTCTCGACCTCGACGAAGCCGTGCTCGTCGAGCCACCGCCGCACCTCTCCGATCGTCCTGGAGCGCAGCGCGAACAGCCGCCGGCTCTCCTCGTTGGCGAGCAGATCGAGCTCGCGCTGCCGGTAGCGCACCTCGACGTCCTCGAGGCCGTGGAACTTGTCCGGCGGGGGGCGCAGGCTCTTGGCGAGCAGGCGCCAGCGGTCGATCGCCAGCGACAGCTCGCCGCCCCGCCGCGTCGCCAGCGCCGTGCCCTCGACGCCGACGAAGTCGCCGAGGTCCAGGTCGACGAGGAGCTCGAACGCCTCGGCTCCCAACAGGTCCTCGCGCGCGTGCAGCTGGATCTGGCCGCTGCCGTCGCGAAGGTCGAGGAAGGCGGCCTTGCCGTGCCCGCGGCGGGCGACGATCCGCCCCGCGACGCGATGCCGCGACTCGGTCTCCATCCCGGCCGCCAGCCCCTCGTGGGCCGCCCGCACCTCGCCGATCTCCTCGCGGTCCGCGAACTCGTGCGGGAACGGGTCGACCCCCGCCTTGCGCAGCCGCTCCAACTTCTCGCGCCTATCGCGAAGGACGTCGGAGAGTTCTTTTTCTTCGGTCACTGTCTGAGGGCGTCAGAAAACAAGCAGGTCGGGGGAAGCAGGCCGCAGCCACGAGCGAGCGTATTTCAATACGTGAGCGAGTGGCGAGGACCGATGACCCCGAGATGCGCCGCTTTCTGGCGTCCTCAGGCCGACTCGATCTTCGTGATTTTGAACTTCTTCTTCGGCCCGCGCGGCACCTCGACGGTGACCACGTCGTTGCGCTTGTGGCCGATCAGGGCTTTGCCGATCGGCGACTCGTTGGAGAGCTTGTGCTCGAGCGGGTTGGCCTCGGTCGAGCCGACGATCTGGAATTTCTGCGACTCGCCGGACTTCTGGTCCTTGACGTGGACGACCGAGCCGAAGGTCACCTCGTCGGTGCCGACTTCCTTCTCGTCGATCACGGTGGCGCGGCGCAGCCGCTCTTCGAGCTGGGCGATCCGCTGCTCGAGCAGCGCCTGCTCGTTCTTGGCGTCGTCGTACTCGGCGTTCTCGGAGATGTCGCCGAACTCGCGCGCCTCCTTGATCCGTTCCGCAACCTCGCGCCGTTTCGCGGTCGAGAGGAACTCGATTTCCTCTTTGAGCTTCTCGAGCCCTTCCGGGGTGATTACGGCCTGCCGAGTCACTTTCGCTGTCCTCGCTTTGCTTGCTGGGAAATGGGAGGTGTGCTCCCAGATCGAAAAAACGCCCGGGTGCGAGGGCATCTGCCACACACACCAGGGCCGGAAGGCGCGAGATTATAGCGAGGGCCCGGCGGCGGCACTCAAGGGATTTTGCGCCTGGACCAGCTGCCTGGCGCGAGGCAGATCGGCGCTGCGCTGCAGCTCCTCCGCGACCTCCGCCGGGGCGTCGATCGCCTCCATGTACCAGGGGTAGAACTTGCGCAGGTAGCGGGCGGCGCGGTCGGGCCCGAGGTGCTCCTCGGCGCGGTCGATCGTCCAGAGCAGCTCGGCGACGACCTCCTGGCACGAAGGCGGCTCGGCCCGCCGGCCGGTCAGCTCCTCGAACAGCCAGGGGTTGCCGAGCGCGCCGCGGGCGATCATCACCGCGTCGGCGCCGGACTCCTCGTAGGCGCGCCGGGCCGCCTCGGCGCTGCTGAGCCCGCCGGAGACGATCGTCGGCACGTCGATGCGCTCGGTCAGCTCGCGGGTCAGCGCGTAGTCGGGCCGGCCCTTGTGGCCGACCGTGGCGGCGCGTGGGTGGAATCCGATCGCGGCCACCCCACCCTCCTCGACGAGCCGGATCGCGAGATCGAAGCCGGAGCGGTCGCCCGGCCGCAGGCCGGAGCGGATCTTGACCGTGACGGGCCGGCCCCCCGCACCCTCGACCGCGCCGCGGGCCAGCGCCAGGGCCAGCTCCGGATCGGCGAGCAGCTCCGCGCCGGCGCCCGTCTTGCGCACCTTGCGGACCGGGCAGCCCATGTTGATGTCGATCAGGCCGGCCCCGGCCTGCACGGCGATCTCGGCGCCGGAGCGCATCACCTCGGGGTCGTGGCCGAACAGCTGCACCGAGACCGGGTGCTCGTCGGGGTGGATCCGCATCAGCTCGCGCAGGGTGCGCTCGTTGCGGTGGTGGAGCCCGAAGCTGGAGATCATCTCCGAGACCGCCAGTCCCGCCCCGTGGCGTTTCGCCTGCAGGCGGACGAACCAGTTGCCGATCCCGGCCAGCGGCGCGAGCAGGACCCGGTTGGCGATCTCGACGTCGCCGATCCGGAAGGGATCAGTCAGCTTTGGACGAGTTCCGCTCATGGACGAGGCGCAGGCCCTTCAGGGTAAGCATCTCGTCCACTTCGTCGATCGTCTCGGTGAACGGGACGATCGCCGCCGCGAGGCCGCCGGTCGCGAGCAGGCGGACCTCGCCCATCTCCTCCTCGATCCGGCGAACGACGCCGTCGATCAGCCCGGCGAAGCCGAACACGACCCCCGACTGGATCGCGGCGCGGCTGGAGCGGCCGATCGCCGACTCCGGCTCGGCCAGTTCGATCCGCGGGATGCGGGCGGCGCGCTCGACCAGCGCGGTGAGCGAGATCTCGAGGCCGGGCGCGATCGCCCCGCCGAGGTACTCCCCCTCCGCGGAGACCGCGTCGAAGTTGATGCCCGTGCCGAAGTCGACCACGACGCAGGCGGCGCCGAAGCGCTCGTATGCGGCGACCGCGTTGACGAGGCGGTCGGCGCCCACCTCGAGCGGGTTGTCGATCCGGATCGGCATGCCGGTCCTGACCCCGGGCCCGATGCACAGGCACTCGGCGTCGAGATAGCGCTCGGTCAGCTGCTCGTACTGGCTGCCGAGCGGCGGCACGACCGAGGAGACGCAGACCGCGTCGAGGTCGGCCAGGCTCATCCGGCTGAGCGCCATCATGCCGCCGATCCGCTCGGCCAGCTCGTCGCCCGTGGCCCCGGCGCGGGTCTGGAAGCGCCAGTGCTCGGCGAGGCTCTCGCCGTCGAAGGCGCCGAGGTGGGTCTGCGTATTTCCGACGTCAACCGCCAGCAGCATCGGGCGATTATCGCGACCCTCGACTGGCCAGGCAGCCAAACGGGCACGGTTGCGCTTAGGATGGCTTCGATGAACGTCCGCATGTTCGTGATCCCCGGGTCCCACCCATCGATGGCCGCGCGGCTGATGCTGGAGAGCAAGGGAATCCCCTACAAGCGCACCGACCTGCTGCCCGTCATCTCGAAGGGCGTTCTGCGCGCGCTCGGCTTCCCCCGCAACACCGTGCCGGCGATGAAGGTCGACGGGCGTCGCGTGCAGGGCACCGGCGAGATCGCCCGCGAGCTTGACCGGCTGCGACCCGAGTCCCCGCTGATCCCGACCGATGCGGAGGGGCGCGCAGCGGTCGAAGAGGCTGAGCGCTTCGGCGACCAAGAGCTGCAGCCCGTCGTCCGCGCGATGCTCTGGTGGGCGCTGCGCAAGGACAAGGCGCCGCTGCGCAGCTACTCCGAGGGAGCGAAGCTCGGCATCCCGATCGGCCTCGCGCTGAAAACCGCGAAGCCGATCGTGGCCGCATCGGCTCACTTCAACGAGGCGACCGACGAGAACGTGCGGCGCCACCTGGCGGAGCTGCCGGCGATGCTGCAGCGGATCGACGACTGGATCGCGGCGGGTGTGCTGAACGGCGAGCGGCTCAACGTCGCCGACTACCAGATCGCCCCCAGCCTGCGGCTGGCAATGACGCTCGACGACCTGCGGCCGGCGATCGAATCGCGGCCGGCCGGCGAGCTGGCCAAGCGGGCCGTCCCGGACTACCCGGGCAAAGCGCCGCCGATCCTGCCGCCCGCCTGGCTGCAGCCCCTCCGCAGCGCGCCCGCCGCGGCCTAGCTAGAGCAGCCGCTGCGAGCTTTGACCGTGCTGGAGCACGGTCAAAGTGGCTCGGGCGCACGCTCGACGCGCTGGCCGGGGTCGAGCGCCGCATGGGCGTCCGCGAGGCGGGTTCCGTCGGGGAGCGCCAGGTCCGGGTCGAGCTCCAGCAGCGGCGCGAGGACGAAGCGGCGGGAGGTGACCTCGGGGTGCGGAAGGGTCAGGCGCTCGGTCGAGAGCTCGAGGTCGCCGAGCAGGAGCAGGTCGATGTCGAGCGGGCGCGGGCTGTGGCGGGAGGCGGCGAGCATGCGTCCCCGCTCGGCCTCGATCGCCTTGCAGACTTCGAGCAGCGGTTCGGGCTCCAGATCGGTGCGGACGCGGATCGCGGCGTTGAGGAAGTCCGGCTGGTCGAGCACCTCGCCGACCGGCTCGGTCTCGTAGGCCGAGGAGACCGCCTCGACCTCGACCCCGTGCTCGGGAAGCGCCGCGATCGCCGCGCGCAGGTGCTCCCACCGGTCCCCCACGTTGGAACCGAGTCCGAGATAGCCCACGCGCATCACCGCCACTCCACTGACGTGCCGCTACTTGACCCACCATATGGGTGGTTAAGTAGCGGCACGTCCCTAGGCCTCGTCGCCGTTGTCGTCGTTCGGGTCCTCGGTGCGTTCTTGGGTCACCTCGACGGCGACCTCCTGGATCGCCAGCGGCAGCGGCGGCTCGGGCTTGGCGGCGCGGACCCGGACGGACTCGCAGCTGTATCGCTCCATCAGGCGCTCGCCGACGACCTGCGCCAGCCGCTCCAGGGTGCGGTAGCTGCGCTCGGTGGCGGCGAGGGCGACGATGTCGCAGACCTCGCCGTAGTCGACGGTGTCGTCGATCCGGTCGGTCAGGACGGCGTCGCAGTCGGGCACGTCGAAGGAGAGGTCGAACTCGAGCCGCTGCCCGATCTCCTGCTCGGCGTCGCTGACGCCGTGGTGGGTGTAGATCGAGAGGCCGCGCAGGTCGATCTCGACCCGCGACTCGATCCCGTTGCCGTTCGGCTCGTCCATTCGCCACAGTCTCCCGCTTCGGGCGCCGCGAACCTAGCCCAGCACCGCTTGCGCCATCAGCAGCGCCTGCCTGCACTCGGCGACGTCGTGGACGCGGAGCACGTCGGCGCCCTCGACGGCGGCGAGGACGGAAGAGGCGATCGTGCCGCCGAGGCGGTCGCCGACCTCGGAGCCGTCGATCTTCCCGATGAAGCTCTTGCGCGAGGTGCCGACGACCAGCGGGCGGCCGAGCTCCCTCAGCTCGCCGAGGCGACGGAGCAGCTCCAGGTTGTGCTCGAGCGTCTTGCCGAAGCCGATGCCGGGGTCGAGCCAGATCCGCTCCTCGGCGACCCCGGCCGCGACCGCGACCCCCGTGCGCCCGGCGAGGAACGCCTTGACGTCGTCGACGACGTCGTCGTAGGTCGGGTCCGCCTGCATCGTCCGCGGGTCGCCTTGCATGTGCATCAGAACCAGGCCGGCGTCCCGCTCGGCGCAGAGCGCCGCGATCTCCGGCGCGCCCCGTAACGCCGTCACGTCGTTGACGATCGTCGCCCCCGCGTCGAGCGCCGCCTCGGCCACCTCGAGCTTCGACGTATCGATCGAGACAGTGTGCCCTGCCTCGGCAAGCGCCGCCGCGACCGGCTCGGTCCGCGCGCGCTCCTCCTCGGCGCTGACCGCTTCCGCCCCCGGCCGGGTCGATTCGCCGCCGACGTCGAGGATGTCGGCACCCTGTTCGGCAAGCTCCTGCCCGTGCCCGATTGCAACTTCCCGGTCGAGGAAGAGCCCGCCATCGGAAAACGAATCTGGCGTCACGTTGACAACGCCCATCAGCTTCGGGGTCATTCCGGAAGTATCGCTAGGCAGCTCGCGCGGGTGGCACAGGGGAAGGGGGGTCGAGGACGACCCCGCCCGCAGCGCCACCCTTCCCCTGTGACAGGACCCGCGCGCCGCTACCCAGCGTCACTACCGGCGAACCCGGGCCGCGGGCGCGGCGACGGCCGCGGCGCTTTGCCCCGCTCCGGCCTCGCCGGCTCGGCGGGCGGCTCGAGCGGCTCGGCCTCCTCCTCATCGTCCGCGAACACCTCCTCGACGGGCTTGCCATCGAGCAGCGCGACGAACTGCTCGGCGTCGATCGTCTCGCGCTCGAGCAGGATGTGCGAGATGTTGTCGAGCTCGGTCCGCTTATCGTTGAGCAGGTCCTTGGCGGTCTGGTGGGCCGACTCGACGATGCGGCGGATCTCGTCGTCGATCTCGCGGGCGATCTCGTCGGAGTAGTCGGGCTCGGCGGAGAACTCGCGGCCGAGGAACGGCTGTCCCCGGTCGTGGCCGAAGACGCGCGGGCCGAGCCGCTCGGACATGCCGAAGCGCATCACCATCTGCTTCGCGGTCTCGGTCACCTTTTCGAGGTCGTTGGAGGCGCCGGTGGTGATCTCTCCGAAGACGATCTCCTCGGCGGCGCGGCCGCCCAGCGTCATCGCCATCGTGTCGGTCAGCTCGGCGCGGCTGGTCAGGAACTTGTCCTCGGTCGGCAGGCTGATCGTGTAGCCGAGCGCCTGGCCGCGACTGATGATCGAGATCTTGTGGACCGGGTCGCAGTTGGGCAGCAGGTGGCCGACGATCGCGTGGCCGAGCTCGTGGAAGGCGGTGATCAGGCGCTCCTTCTCGCTCATCACCCGGGTCTTCTTCTCGGGCCCGGCGATCACGCGCATGATCCCCTCCTCGAGCTCCAGCATCGAGATCTCGCGGCGGCCCGAGCGGGCGGTCAGCAGCGCCGCCTCGTTGATCAGGTTGGCGAGGTCGGCGCCGGTGAAGCCGGGCGTCTGCCCGGCCAGCGCGTCGAGGTCGATCTGCTTGCCGAGCGGCTTGCCGCGGGTGTGGACCTCGAGGATCTTCTTGCGGCCCTTGCGGTCGGGGCGGTCGACGACGACCTGGCGATCGAAGCGGCCCGGCCGCAGCAGCGCCGGGTCGAGGATGTCGGGCCGGTTGGTCGCGGCGATCAAGATGATGTTGTCTTTCATCTCGAAGCCGTCCATCTCGACGAGCAGCTGGTTGAGCGTCTGCTCGCGCTCGTCGTGGCCGCCGCCCATGCCGGCGCCGCGGTGGCGGCCGACGGCGTCGATCTCGTCCATGAAGATGATGCAGGGCGAGTTCTGCTTGGCCTGCTCGAACAGGTCGCGGACGCGGCTGGCGCCAACGCCGACAAACATCTCGACGAAGTCCGAGCCGGAGATCGAGAAGAAGGGGACCCCCGCCTCGCCGGCGACGGCGCGGGCGAGCAGCGTCTTGCCGGTCCCGGGCGGGCCGTAGAGGAGCACGCCCTTGGGGATGCGCGCGCCGAGCGCCTGGAATTTCTTCGGGTTCTCGAGGAACTCCTTGATCTCGTGCAGCTCCTGCACGGCCTCGTCGACCCCAGCCACGTCGCGGAAGGTGATCTTCGGGGCGTCGACCGACATCCGCTTCGCTTTCGATTTGCCGAAGTTCATCACGCGCGAGCCGCCGCCCTGCATCTGATTCATCAGGAAGATCCAGAAGCCGAGGAACAGCACGAAGGGCAGGATGTAGGTGAGGACCGAGAGCAGGCCGTTGCCGGGGATCCCCTTGACCTTCGTCGTGACTTCGTTGCGGTCGAGCAGGTTGACGAGGCTCTGCTCGGTGTTGGGCGGGTAGCCGGTCGAGTAGCTCTCGCCGCTCTCTTCGCCTTTGCCCTTCTCCGTGACGTCGAGGGTGTTGTCCTCGGTGTTGATCGTCACCTCTTCGATCCGACCGCTGGCGATCAGACCTGACTTGGGCTTGACCAGCTCGTTGTAGGAGGGCGGCTCGGTATCCGAGGGATTGCTGATCACCCGCTGGGCGACGAAGGCCAGGATGACCACCAGCAGGATCGGAAACGCCGCGCTTTTGAAGAAACGTCTCACAGGGAAAATCAGCGTACCAGGGCTATTTCGGCCCCTAGCCGACTAATCGGTCAACGCAGCGACGTGGTCGAGGTTGCGGTGGCGCTGGGCATGGTCGAGCCCGTAACCGACCGCAAAGCGGTTCGGGATGCGGAATCCGACGTAGCGCGGCTCGAGGTCGACCCGCAGCCGCTCCGGCTTGGTCAGCAGCGCGCAGGCCTCGAGCGAGGCGGGGGCGCGGGCGTTGAGGTTGCGCATCAGGTACTGGAGGGTGAGGCCGGAGTCGATGATGTCCTCGACGATCAGGACGTGGCGGCCTTCGATCGGCGCGTCGAGGTCCTTGAGGATGCGGACGACGCCGGAGGAGTCGGTCTGCGAGCCGTAGCTGGAGACGGCCATGAAGTCGATCTCGCACGGGACCGTGAGGTGGCGCATCAGGTCGGCGAGGAAGATCACGGCGCCCTTGAGCACGCCGATCATGAACAGGTCGCGGCCCTCGTAGTCGCGGCTGATCTCCTCGCCCAGCTCGGCGACCCGCCGACTCAGGTCCTCGCCGGAGACGAGCGTCTCGCCGATTGCCGGGTCGCTCATCCGTGCCTCACGCCGCGCAGTCTAAGCACGACCGACGTGCCGCTACTTGACCCACCGTATAGGTGGTCAAGTAGCGGCACGTCTGTTCAGCGCTCGGCGCGTAGGACGCCGCGCTCGGCGATCGCCCGGACGCCGTCGCCGAGGTCGAGCATCGCGGTGCCGGTGCGCCGCAGCGCCGCGACCTCGTCGGCGTGGTTGGCGGCGCCGGCGACCGGGCGACCGGCCGCCCGGTCGGCGAGTCGCTGGACGACGAGGCGACGCAGCGCCGAGGGCAGTTCGGCCAGGCGGTCGAGCTCGACCGCCCCGCGCGGCGATCCGTTCGAGCCGTCGAGCTCGGCCGCGACCAGCGCGTCGAGCACCTCGGCCTCGTCGCGCAGCAGCTCCGCGGTTCGCAGGACGTTCTGCGCGGCGGCCGGATGCACCTCGGCGAGCGCCCTCGCGAGGCCGTGGCGGACCCGGTTGCGCGCGTAGGAGGGCTCCGCGTTGCTCGGGTCGTCGCGCCAGGCCAGGCCGCGCTCCTCGCAGTAGGCGGTGGTCTGCTCGCGGCTGAAGGGGAGCAGCGGCCGGACCAGCTTGCCGTCGCGGGGGCGCATCCCCAGCAGGGCGCGGCGGCTCGGCGAAGAGGCGAGGCGGTAGAGGATCGTCTCGACTTGGTCGTCGGCGGTGTGGCCGGTGGCGATCAGGGTGCCGGCCCCCTCGCCCAGGCGGGCGGCGGCCGCGTAGCGGGTGTCACGCGCCCATGCCTGAAGGTTGCCCGGGCCCTCGGGGCGGCGCGGGCGCTCGATCTCGACCGGCACCCCGAGCCGCTCGCAGAGGGCCGCGCAGTGGGCCTCGTCCTCGTCGGAGTCGTCGCGCAGCCCGTAGTTGACGTGGAGGGCGGTGACGGCGCGGGGGCCGAGTAGGCGGGCGGTCAGGTCGAGCAGGCAGACGGAGTCGCGCCCGCCCGAGAGCATCGCCACGACGTGGCTGCCGTCCGGCAGCAGCCCCCCCTCCCGCACCGCGCCCAGCATCGCCTCGCTCTCCATATATAGGAGTGTTGCGGACGCGAGAGCTGGCTAGGCGGCGCTGACCACGTAGAGCGGCGTCGCGACGGGGAAACCCTTCAGGCTGACCTCGCCGATCGGGTCGCATTCGAGGTTCCGCCCCGAGAGCGTGCCGGCGACGCTGTTGGTAACCAGAACCTCGCCGGCGTGGGCGCGGCCGACGACGCGGTGGACCAGGTTGACGTGGGTGCCGAAGTAGTCGCCGTCGCGGTAGACGGCGGGCGCGTGGTGGATCGCCACCCGAGGGCGGGGTCGCTCCGGGAAGCGGTCGAGCAGGGCGACTGCCCATTCGGTCAGGGAGCCGGGTTCCGGCGAGACGACCATCACCTCGTCGCCGATCGTCTTGACGATCGTCGCGTCGGCGGGCATCGTCGCTTCGACCGTCTCGACGAAGTTCTCGACCACGTCGAGCGCCTCGAGGTCGCCCTCCTCCTCGGTGTAGCGGGTGAAGCCGGTCAGGTCGATGAAGCAGAGCGTCACCGGCACCCGGCCGAGCTGCGAGCCCTCCGCCTCCAGGTCGGACTCCATGTGGCCGACCACGTCCTGTTCGAGGAAGAAGCGCAGGTAGCGGGTGTGCAGGTAGGCGGTCAGCGGCGCGGCGAGGGGCAGCACGTCGGCGGCGAGCTCGCCCATCTCCTCGGCGATCTCCAGCTCCGGCAGGGCGTCGCGGATCATCGGCTCGTGCACGTAGAGGTGGAAGAGGCGCACCTCGGCGTCGGCGATGCGTCGCATCGACTGCACGTAGACGCGGACCAGCTGCAGGAAGGCGACGAGCGGGAAGCCGGCGGCGAGCACGCGCGCGCAGTGGCGCAGCGCGGTCACGTCGTCGGGGCCGAGCAGCCGCTCGCGGCCGAGCGGGGTGCCGAGGATGACGAGGATGCGCTCGATCAGCTCCGGCTCGAGGCCGGTCTCCCGGGCGACCTCCTCCAGCGTCGTCCGCTCCTCCGCCCCGGGGAACAGCTCCTCGACGAAGCCGAAGGCGAGCCTGCCCTCGCGGCCCGCCCGCTTCAGCTCCTCCAGCGTGTGCCCCCGCTCCCGCATCCGCGCGACCACCCGGGCCTGCGCGGCCGCCGCAGCCGTCCACCGCCCCCGCCGCACCGGCAGCACCTTCTCCTCCGCCCACCGTTTCAGCGTGCTGGTGGAGACTCCCGAACGTCGCGAGGCCTCGGCCAGGGAGATGCGCTGGTCGGCTGCCATGAGCCCGAGGCTAGCCCCCGTCCCTGACAGCTGAGAGTCAGGGTCGCGCGGGCGAGATCGTCCCGCGGCGTCGACAGCTCGGGCGGGTGGCGTGCCGAAGAGGTCCTCGCCCGCAGCCTGCGAGGACGAGAACCCCTTCGGTGCGACAGGACCCGCCCGCCGCTGCGACTACGCGGGAATCTCCTCGTCGGAGTGGACCTGCAGCACCTCCTCGCCGGCCTCGCCGGTGCGGATGCGGATCGCTTCCTCGACCGGCAGGACGAAGATCTTGCCGTCGCCGACCTCGCCCGTGCGGGAGTGCTTGAGGATCGTCTCGACGACCAGCGACTTGTCCTTGTCCTCGACGACGACCTCGAGCTTGAGCTTCGGCCGCACATTGACGGTGAGGGTCGAGCCCCGGTAGCGCTCGACGATCCCTTTCTGGCGGCCCGAGCCCTTGGCCTCGCTGATCGACAGGGAGGGGAACCCCCTGTCGAGCAGCTCGGCCCTGATCGGCTCGAACGCCTCGTGGCGGATGAACGCCTCTATCTTCTTCATGCGATCAGGCCTCCACTCGCGACTCGGTCGCGGTCATCTGGGCGGGTGCGGCCGCCGGGATTGCGGCGCCCGTGCCGATCGACCCCGGCAAGCCGGTCGAGTACTCCGGCTGCGGGATGAACTGCTCCGGGTACCCGTACATGCCGTGCGAGCTGATGTCGAGGCCGGCTTCCTCCTCCTCGTCGGAGACCCGCAGCCCGATCGTCGCCTTGATCAGGGCGAACGTGGCGAACGAGATCGCGAAGACGACGACGAAGGTGAACAGGACCGCCAGGCCCTGGACCCCCAGCTGCCCGAACGTCGCGCTGAACGAGACATCGTCGAACAGCGAGTACCAGACTCCCGGCGCCGCGCCTTCGACGATCAGCCGCGGCGAGGCGAAGATGCCGACCGCGAGGGTCCCCCAGATCCCGGCCAATCCGTGCGCCGAGAGGGCGCCGACCGGGTCGTCGAGGAACCGCTCGATCGCCAGCACGGCGTAGACGACGATCAGGCCGGCGACGAAGCCGATGATCGGCGCAGCCCAGAACTCGACGAAGCCCGACGGCGCGGTGATGCCGACCAGGCCGGCGATCGCCCCGTTGCCGGCCATGCCGACGTCGAGCGTCCTGCTCTTGAGCCAGATCGCCAACGAAGCGCCGATCACCCCGGCCGCGGCTGCGAGTTGCGTGTTCAGCATCACCTCGCCGAAGAACGAGCCGGCGGTTTCGAAGGTCGAGCCCCCGTTGAAGCCGAACCAGCCGATCCAGAGGATGATCACGCCCAGGCCGACCAGCGGCATCGAGTGGCCCGGGATCGCCCGCGGCTTGCCGTCGGCGTCGTACTTGCCCTTGCGGGCGCCGAGCAGGATCAGCGCCGCCAGCGCGCCGACCGCACCGGTCAGGTGGACGACCGAGGAGCCGGCGAAGTCCATCACCGGCTTGCCGCCGATGTCGGAGAGCAGGCCGCCGCCCCAGACCGCGTGCGCGACCAGCGGGTAGATCACCGCGCCGAAGACGATCGCGTAGATCACGTAGGCGCCGAACTTGATCCGCTCCAGGGTCGTGCCCCAGACGATCGCCAGCGAGACGGCGCAGAAGGCGAGGCCGAACAGCATCAGCATCGCGTCCGATCCGGCCACGTTGAACGCTTCTTCGCCCTGCCCGACCACCTGGTCGAAGTGGAAGAAGAAACCGCTCGTGCCGAAGAAGTCGTTGCCGCCGCCTTCGGCGACGCCGTAGCCGATCGCCCACCAGGCGATCGTCACGAGCGCGAGGTTGACGAGAATCTTGGCGACCCCGGTCCCCACGTTCTTCTGCCTCGAGAAGCCGATCTCCAGGAACATGAACCCGGCCTGCATCAGGAAGACCAGGGCGGTGGCGACCGCGACCCAGACCATGTCCAGCTCGACGGTCTTTTCGGCCACGGTGTCGGCGATCGCCGCCGATGCCGCCCCTGGCAGCACCAGCGAGGCAAACGCCGCGAGCATCACGGCGAGTCCAAGTCTCTTCTTCATCTGAACGTCCTCCTTGCCCACCGGAGCACGCCCCGGCAGTCGCGTTTGGCGGTTGCGGCCAAGGTATGAGTGGACGTCGAGGGGGTGTTTGGACCGCTGGAGGAAATACCGCCGGCCCGGTTCTCCCCGGTGGCAGAGCAGGCCCGGCGGACGGGAGGGCTCTAAGGTCAGCCGCCGCGTGCCCGCCCGCCTCCAGCCGAATGCCCCCCTCGCCGCCGACGCGATCCTGGTCGGCGACCCCGGGCGTGCCCTGCTGCTGGCGCAGGAGCTGCTGGAGCAGCCGAAGATGAGCAACCACGCCCGCGGGCTCTGGGGCTACACGGGCCGGACCCACGCCGGCACGGACCTGACGATCCAGTCGACCGGGATGGGGGCGCCGAGCGCGGCCGTCGTCCTGGCCGACCTGGCCGAGCTGGGGGTGCGGCGCGCGGTGCGGGTCGGGACCTGCGTCGGCCTGGAGCTCGACCTCGGCCCGGGCGAGCTCCTGATAGTCACGGAGGCGGTCGCCACCGCCGGGAGCGCGACGGCCTTCGGCGTGGCGGCGGGCACGGCGGTGCGACCCGACCCGGATCTGCTGGCGCGCCTGCGGGCGGAGCTTGCGGGCAAGGGGCGGGACGCGCGCGTCGTCAGTCTCGATACGGCCCACGGCGACACCCCCGCCCTGCCCGGCGACGCGGCGGGGGCCGACATGCAGACCGTTGCGGTTCTGGCCCGCGCCGCGGCGCTCGGGATCGCGATCGGCGCGGTCCTGGTCGTCACCGAGACGGCGTCGGGCGACCGGCTCGACGACGCAGGGCTCGAGGCGGCGGCGAAGCTGGCCGGAGGGGCGGCCTCAGGCGTACTCTCACCCTAAGGTCGAGGGTTAGATCAGGCTGCGTCGGCTTCGCTGGAAGGCCGATCCGACGTCATCTGGCGGCGAAGGCCGCCGATCTCGCGAGCGACGCGGTCGACCTGGTCCTCGATGTCCTCGAGGCGCTGCGAGATCGAGCGGAGCCGGCGCTCCAGCCTTTCGATGTCGCTCGCGGAGGGCAGATTGAGCGCCGTGAAGGCGGCCTGCTGGGCCTCCAGGGCCTTCTCGCGGGCGCCGAAGGCGGCGGTCACGGCGTTCTCGAGCGTCTTGCTCTCGAGGAGCGCCTGGGCGAGCTCGGCGATCGCGTGCTCGCTGCGTGCGCGCAGGCCCTCCTGGTCGTCGAACTCGGCGCTCATCGAAGACACCTTAACGAGCGCATCCGGATCGGCTGGAATCCTGCTGCTTACAGGCATGGGCCGATCGATGATTAAGGGGATGTTGGGAGGACGCCCGGCGCGTTGCGCGCCTCCGCGGAAGTCAGTAGCGTGGTCGGGGCCCGAGCACCTGGGGAGAGGATCGGCGCAGGTTGCAAACCTGTGGCAGGGGTAGAGAGGCGCAGCCGGATGAGAGACAAGCTCGCATTGATGATCGCCTTGGCCGGCTTCGCGGTCGTGACCGCCTTGGGCGTCGGCATCGCCGGCGCCAGTCAGTCCGCGGACCTCGGCGAGGGCGAGGCGGCCGGCCCGATGGCGGGCGCCGGCCTGCTGCCCTCCGTCGAAGCAACCGCCTGCGCGAACCAGGCCGACGACGACGGAGACGGCCTCGTCGACGTCGGAGATCCGGACTGCGCGTCGCCCTCCGATCCGGAAGAGGCGCCGGCCGCGGAACCGGTCGAACCCGAGACGCCCGAGCCGCCGAGCGAAGTCGACGAGGGCGGTGTGCAGAGCGGGGCGACCCTCGACGCCGGCGACGCGACCGAAGCCGGCCAGACCGGCGTCACCCGTAATCAGGACCTGGGCGCGTCCGGCGCGACCGCCGGCAGCGACGGCGCGGTCAGCGCCCCACCGGCGACGGCGGGATACCAGCCGCCCGCCAAAGGGCCGGACGGCGGTTCGCAGTTCGACGACGGCGGCACCCCGACGGACGCGAACCCGACGACGACGATCGCGCCCTTCGGCCCGGCGCCGATCGGCGTCCCCAACATCGTCATCGACTCCTTCGAGATCCCGCCCTTCCTGCTGCCGATCTACCAGGCCTGCGGAACGGAGTACGGGATCCCCTGGCAGGTGCTGGCCTCGATCAACAAAATCGAGACGGCGTTCGGCACGAACCTCAACGTGTCCAGCGCGGGCGCGATGGGCTGGATGCAGTTCATCCCGTCGAGCTGGGAGATGTACGGCGTCGACGCGAACGGCGACGGTCGCAAGGACCCCTACAACCCGGTGGACGCGATCTGCGCGGCCGGCAACTACCTGAAGGCGGCGGGCGGCCGCGAGAACCTCTACGAGGCGATCTTCGCCTACAACCACGCCGACTGGTACGTCCAGGAGGTGCTGCTCTACGCGCGCGCCTACGGCAAGCTGCCGGCCGACCTGGTCGGCTCGCTGACCGGGCTGACCGAGGGCGCGCACTTCCCGGTCGCCGCCGACGCCCGCTACGCCGACGACATCTCGACCCGCGAGGCGCTCGAGCGGTCCACGCCCGACCAGCGCGAGGAGTACGGCAACGCGGCCGAGGTCATCTCCTCCTCCCCCACCCGGCGGGGCATCAACATCTTCGCCCGGACGGGCGCGCCCGTCGTCGCGGTCAACGACGGGGTCGTGATCAAGATGGGCGACTCGCCGCGGCTCGGCCGCTACGTCGTCCTTCGCGACGCCTACGGCAACCGCTACACCTACGCCGGGCTGGGCCGGCTCGTCACCGAGCGCCGCCTGATCGTGATGCCGACCGGCCGCGAGAAGCGGGTCCCGGTCGACAGCCAGAACATCAGGCCCCGGCTCCACGCCCTGCCCGAGCGAGTCGACGGACGGCAGCGGCTGAGCGCCCGCGAGCGGGTCGACAGCGCCACCGCGCTCGGCGCCGACGGCTCGATCAGGGTCGGCTCGAAGGTGATCGCGGGCACGGTGCTGGCGCGGATCGGCCGTGGCGAGGACGGCGTCGACCCCCACATCAACTTCTCGATTCGCCCGGCCGGGCGGGGCGCTCCGCGGATCGACCCGAAGCCGATCCTCGACGGCTGGAAGCTGCTCGAGGCCACGGCGATCTACCGGGCCAAGGGCAAGAGCCCGTTCGCGCTCGAGCTCGGCAGCGCCGGTGTCCTGCTGCTCTCCAAGGAGGCGCTGCAGCGTCGGGTCCTCGCCGACCGGGGGATCGAGCTCTCGGACTGCGACCGGGTCGAAGTCCGCGCCGGCCAGATCGACAAACGAGTGCTGGCGACCCTCGCCTTCCTCTCCGAGCAGGGCTTCCGGATGACGATCACCTCGATGCTGTGCGGCCGGCACGGCAGCATCACGACCAGCGGCAACGTCTCCAACCACTCGTTCGGCGGAGCCGTCGACATCGCGACGATCAACGGCGTGCCGGTGCTCGGCAACCAGGGGCCGGGGACGCTGACCCACGAGCTGCTCGAGGCGGTGCTGCGCCTGCAGGGGACGATGATCCCCGACGAGCTGATCTCGCTCGAGAACCTCGGTGGTCCCAGCTTCGCGATGGGCGACCACGCCGACCACGTCCACATCGGCTGGCGGCCCAGCTATGGGACCCGGATCGAGGGGGAATTCGTGCAGCTGCTCAAACCCGACCAGTGGCTGCGCCTGACCGACCGGCTCGGTGAGATCGAGAACCCGGAGGTGCTGACGAGCCCCTCCGACAGCTCGCTGCCGGCGGGCGACCGCGCTCAGCGCGGCGACTGACGCATCGAGGAGAATCCGGTCTTCTGGGCCAGTACTTCGGATTCGTGCAGTTCGAGTTCGCCGGCACGCTGGGCGTCGCCGACGGTCGCTACCTGGCCCGGGACGGAGGCGACGAGGGGCGGCAGAGCGTCCTGGTAGTCGAAACCCTGGGCGCGCCGCCGCCGCCGGGGCGGCGCAGGCGCCGCCCACGCGAGGCGGACACCGACGCCGTCCCCCCGTCTCTCCCCCTAGCCCGGGCGACGGCGGTCAGGGCCGGCGAGCCGTTCGACTCGCCCGACGCGGCGGAGGCCTGGCTGGAGGGCGCCCTGGCCGACGAGGATGCGATCGACGCCGCGGTCAGGGAGGGCATCGGCCTGCTCAACCGGGCGCTCCACGCGCAGGCCGCCGCGATCGCCGATCCCTACGGCGGGGAGACGGCCGCAGAGCGAGCCGTCCTGGTCCGGATCGGCTATGGCAGCGGCGAGGACGTGGCGTCGGGTCGCTTCTCACTCGCCCACGAGGTCGACGTGCGCGGCAGGACGCGGCGGAGGCGCCGCGAGGAGGAGCTGCGCCCGCAGGAGCGCGTCGCGGCGGTGCTCGGGCAAAGGGAGCGGATCGACGCCTGCGAGACGCTGCTGCTGCGAGCCCGGGCCGATCTGGACGGCGGACGCATGCGCGAGGCCGCGCTGCAGCTGCGCGTCGCGCTCGAGGCGCTGCTGGTCGAGTTGTCGGGGGCGCTCGTCGACCCCGGCCATGCGGAGGACATGGGCACCGTCGAGGCGCGCCGCCACGAGGCGGGCGAGGCCGCCAACCTGGCGCTGCGCGGCGAGCTGGACGCGGAGCGGCGGCGCGGCGTGCGCGAGCTGATCGAGCTGTGCGAGCGGGTCGTGCGCCGTCGCCGCGTTCTGCGCGGCTGAGGTTCCCTAGAGGGACAGGCGCCGGGCGACGACCGCATCGAGAAGGGACTCGGCGATGTGGTGGGCTTCGTCCAGGGCGATGCCGTCCAGGGAGGGGACGCCGATGACGGTGAGCCCGGCCGCGCGGGCGGCGGCCACCCCGGTTGGCGAGTCCTCGAGGGCGACGACGTCGGGGGCCGGCTCGACTCCGAGGCGGCGACAGGCCTCGAGGTAGGGGTCTGGGGCCGGCTTCGGCGCGGCGACCTCGTGCGCGCTCAGGACCACGTCGAAGTCGTCGTGGAACCCGACGATCTCCAGCGAGCGGAGGACGAAGCGCAGCGGCGAGTTGGAGACGAGCCCGATCGGAGTGCCGCGCTCCTTCAGCCTGTGCAGCAGCTCACGGGCGCCGACCATCGCCTCCACCCCGTGCTCGAGCTCGGCGACGACGAGGTCGTTCAGCTCCTCGATCAGCGCCGCCGCCCGTCCCGGCTCCCCGAGGCGGCGTTCGAGGACGGCGCCGGCGATCTCGGCCGAGGTGCCGACCAGCTCGCGCTTGTGGGCGGGCGTGAACTCGAGGTCGCGCCGCTCGAAGAGGTCCTGCTCCGCCCGCGTCCAGACCGACTCGGTGTCGAGGAGCAGGCCGTCGTTGTCGAAGACGACGGCGGTGGGCGCCCCGAGAGCGGCCTGGTCAGGCTGGGCGATCGTCATCCAAGCGCCGCCAGGACAGCGCCGAGCTCCTCGTCGACCTCGCCGTCGAGCCGCAGCTCGGCTTCGGCGTCGTAGGGAGTCGGGCCCTTGGTGACGATCGCCACCCGCCCGCCGCCGGCCAGCGTCAGGGCCGGCAGGCCCGCCACCGGATGGACGACGAGCGAGGAGCCGATGCAGACCATCAGGTCGGCGCGTTCGGCCAAGTCCTGAGCACGAGCCATCGCCGCCTCGGGCAGCAGCTCGCCGAAGAGGACCACGTCGGGCTTGACTCGGCCCGCGCAGGCGGCGCAGCGGGCGACACCGTCGCCGCCGAAGAGCCGGTCGACCTCCTCGATGCCGTAGGCGGTCGCGCAGCCCCGGCAGGACGACGTCTCGATCGAACCGTGGACCTCGACCACGTTCCGCGAGCCGGCCGCCCGGTGCAGCCGGTCGATGTTCTGGGTGATGACGCCTTCGAGCAGCCCGCGTCGCTCCAGCTCGGCCAGCGCCTCGTGCGCCGGGTTGGGGCGTTTGTCGCCGAGCGCATGGAAGCGCGGTCGGTAGTAGGACCAGAACCGCGCCGGATCGCGCTCGAAGACGTCGATGTGGGCGACCTCCATCGGGTCGACGTCCTCCCAGAGCCCTTTCTCGGGCGTTCGGAAGTCCGGGATGCCGGACGGCACCGAGATCCCCGCCCCGGTCAGCGCAACGGTGCATTCAGACTCGCGGATCAGCCCCGCAAGCCGCTCGACCGCTGCCTCTCGCTCCGTTTCGACCTGACCCCCCAACGGACGGGGATCATCTCAGAGCGCGATCCATCTCGTTCGGCCACTTAAGTCTCGCAGGCTCCGGACCCGTGTTTGGCTCATTGGAGCCGCTGCAGCCCTCACCAATTTCCTTGGTCATCCCCCGTAGCGTCGCGAGCGGCGCAAGGCCGTGACTCCGGCCCTGTGCCGCAACAGCACCGCCACTGTAGTGACGGTTGTCCTGGGCTAACCGGTCGGATGTGTTCCAATTTCGATTTTCACTCCCGCTGTTCCTTCCAGGGTCACCCCAAGGCTGTAAAGACCCGTGGCGTTAACTGTGAAACCGAAGGTGCAGGTACCGTGAGTTTGAAGCGCCGGTACAACTTCTCCCTCAATCACAAGGTCACCATTGACTACATTTGTAAATGCGACCCCAGGTAGGTTACTTTGAGAGCCAATTGTGAGTGTGCAGTTAGGCGTCCCATTTGTATGCGCGACATGGTTGGCATAGCTGTGAACTTCAATTGGTTTGGTCGGACACACTATGTCAACAGTACCATGCCCGTGTGCGTGGGATGTCACTGTGCCAGCCGTGAAGGTGTAGTGGCAACCATTGGTTGTGACTGTCACTGGTTCACTTCCTTGTTAACACATTTGTGATATGTCGGTAGAACTGTGATTTTTGTGTCAGCTTTGTTCATTTCAGCTGTAAAGGTTCCTTCGTCGCATTCGATTTTTCTTTCGAGGGCTACGAACCAGTCATCGTTATCAGTTCCAAAGATGTGGACCGGGTACGAAGAGGCTGCGATAATGCCTTGTTTCGCGGAGGCCGACGACGCCGCAAGAGCTGCGGTCGCTAAGACCGCTACGAGGACGAAGCCAAGAGCCTTGGAATTGCGAATCATCGATTCTTCCTTTCAGGCTGGATTGCCGATACGTCCTCCTCCCTGGACGCATCGTGTCCCTCTCGAGACAGGGAGATGCTTAACCCATTGGCTCAGCTTTAGTCAATAGCTCCCGTGCATCGAGTCCGCAAGGCCTTTCGGTGCGATTGGCTTTCCCTGCAAAGTCCGAGTGAGGATCTTGCGCGTGCGTGGATCTGTGCACGCGCCGTTTGCGCAGCGCACACTCCCCACGGAGATGGAGAGGGCGCTCAGTCGAGCCACCTATGAGGCCGAACCGGTTCTCGGACGGCCCCTTGGCGCTTCAGGGTGGCGGGCGATGAGAAGCGGTCACCCTACTTTTTCACTCGCCCCCCGCACCGCGCCCGCAGCACCGGCCGCAGGTTGCGCACCTTGCCGTTCTGCCCGACGAAGCGGGCTTTCACCCGGGAGGCTTTGCCGGCGCAGAGGTTGCGGGAGTTGATGATCAGGCCCTTTTTGCCGCCCTGGAGGCTGAGCACGAACTTGGAGACCGGGGCGTCGGGGATCGAGACGAAGGTGTTGCGGATGCCACCGCTCTTGGAGTCGATGCGGCTGGAGAGGTCGATCTCGACGATCCCTTTCAGGGCGACGACGAGGTCGGGCAGCTCGTTGCTCGAGGAGCGCAGGTAGACGGGTCCTTCGAGCGGGTCGTCGAGCAGCGGCGTGAAGGCACGTGCCCAGCCGTAGACGGCTCCCGAGGGGCATTTGTCGGCGGCATATTGGACGCGGGTGCAGATCGTGCGGATATGGGCCTGCTCGAGGAAGGCCGAGCGCGGCAGGGTGACCTTGGCGGCGCCGATGTTGGCGTCGCCGGGACGGGCCTTGAGAACCGCTCGCAGGGCCGGGTGGTCACCGCGCCTGGTGCCGCCGCGGAGCTTCATCTGCAGGCGGGGCTTGAAGGCGAGCGTGGAGCAGTTGGCCGCCTGGTAGCGAGTCGAGAGATTCACCGGAACGTCGTCAGCAGGGCTGAACAGGTCCAGGAAGGAGCCGAACAGGGTGGCTTTGACCTGGGAGGGGTCACAGCTGGTCGGGTTGAGGGTGAAGTTCGACCTGTCCACCATCACTTCCAGGTCCCGCAGCTTCAGCGGGATCCCTTTGAGGATGTGGGGGATCGGATCGGAGGCCGATCCGTCGACTTCGACCTGTGCCGTGAGGGGGTTGAGCTTCAGGGCCACGCGGACGACCACGGTGCCGGCGTCGAAGGGGCCGGCGAGCGCCGGGGTGATCGCGACGACTGAGAGCGGCGCGCCCTTGTAGGGGCCGGCTAGATGCAGGGTGCCGGGCACGTAGGTGAGCGCCGAGCCGACCCCGGCTCCGGCGAGGGTGCGGCCGATCCGGGAGGCGGCAGGGCAGCTGGGCGATGCCTGCTCGGCGCGGCCGGTCTTGCCCTTGGCGGAGGCGATCTGGGCGTTTGAGCATCTGCCGACGCCGGCGAGCTTGCCGACCACTCCGGAGGGGAGGGTCGAGGAGAACTTGGTCATGTTCTGTTCACCGTCTGAGCGCAGCAGGCGCATCATGAAGGGCGAGAAGGAGCCAGCGTTGTTGTTCAGCGAGCCGGCCTGGAACTCGGGCCGGAAGGGCGGCACGCCCCCAGGTGGGCAGGGGCCGCCATTGACGCCGCGGGTGATCTGGAAGCTCGAGAGGACCGTGCGGACCTGGCTCGGGTTGGCCCTGGGGGTCAGCTCTGCCCTGGTCGTGTGGGTGCCGCAGGTCGGCGGGCTGATCAGCGGGGCCCGCTGGCCTTCGTTGAAGTGGAAGCGAAAGCTCGAGAAGGGGATCTGGGGGATGTCCTCGACGGTGGTGACGAGCTGGCCGGTCGCGGGATGGGGCTCGACCTTGGCCGGCTGCTTGACGAGGATCCCCAGCTGTGGGTTCTTGAGGACGATGTAGAAGGCGATCAGGGAGTCGAAGGGGTTCTCCTGACCAGGGGTGGAGGTCGTGGGGTCGTCTTGCTGGGCGAGGAAGACCTCGCCCTCGACCGCCTCGGAGACCAAGGGAGACTCAATCAACACGGTGCCGAGCTTGGAGTTGGTGGGACAGCCCTCTCCAGGGGCAGCAGAAATCGTTTCCCTGTCTAGGTCCGAAGGCGTGCAGACGCCCAGGCCTTCACCGACCGACGGGTTGACCGTGACGCCCTCGGGCAGGGTGACGACGGCTTTTTGCATGTCGGACTGAGCGAGGCCGTCAGGGTTCTTCAAGCCCTCGTCGTTGAACTCAATCGAGAAGTCGAGGCCGGTGCCGGTCTCCGCGGAGTCGGTCGTGGTCTGGGAGCTAACGTCGGGTGAGAAGCCGAGTTTCTCGCAGCCGGTCAGGGCTGGGCCTTCGTGGAAGCCGGTGACCCACCTGTCGGGTTCCTGCCAGGAGCGAGCTTCATAGCGGGTGATCATCGGGCCTTCGCAGGAGCGCGGCAGGGTGAGGAAGGGGAGCTCGGGGGCGTTTGAGGGGCAGGTCAGACCGCTGGTCGGGCGAACGATCTTTCGCTCAGCTTTGTCTACTTTGGCCAAAGGCGCGCATTCACCCCGGACACGATCGTGCGCGGAGTCGCCGGGCACCCCCCAGAGCTCCACGATCGAGGCGAACACGGCGACCGTTTGGTTCACGCCAATCGTTGCCGCCACACCGTTGTATTCGGTACCTGCTCGGATCTCATCGTAATTCGGAGCCTGCTCGATACCAAGATCGACGACGATCGGCACCTGGCGAACCTTCCAGCCGAGTCGCAGCACAACCCCACGAGGGGGCGGGAGGCTGTAGATCGCCGTTGGTTCGTCGAACGACGTCGGACTACCGATGGAAGGCGCTTGCATCCCAACGATCGATTCGGGGGAGCAGCGTTTTTCATGTTGAAAGTGCAAAAAGTCCGCGGTTGCACAGCTTGAAATAGCCCTTGCGTCCGCTATCAAGCCCTCCGCCTGCTGAAAGAGCGCATCTCGGAGTTTGCCATCGACTATAGGCACAGAGCTACCAGACGTAAATTTGAGGCCGAATGAGGTCGTCAAGGTGAACGGGTGCGAGCCAGCCTGAGTGGCGACACCCCCTCCTTCTCGTTCAATGGTCACCTTGAAATCGGTCAGGTCGAACTCAGCTCTCGCCACGGAACCCGCAACTAGGGCAAGAGCCAACGCCGATAGAAGGAAGGCCCAAAAGCGTCTCATCGCGACGCCCTCCGATTGGCACGTCGGCAATTTGCAACCCTGCGCTTCAAACGCTTTGCCCGTTTCGATAACGCCGCTGACTCGGTCTGCTTTGCCCTGCGAGCGAGTCGAGTCGCCCTCCTGGCGAGGATTCGACAATCGCGCCGAGGCGCAGGATCGCCGGGACCTCTGAAGATCGCACTGGCAGGGGTCACCTTGACGGGATCCGGAATAGCAATCCTTCCGGGCGGGGGTGGGGGCGGTGGGCTGGGGAAGCCGCCGCCGACCCGGGCGTCGTAGATATCGACTTGGCCTTCGTCCTGCGGGTGGATGGAACTGGCGGTCGAGAAGAACACGTCGTCCCCAGTGGCGCTTGCGTCGACAAATTCTGACCGCTGCGGGCTGGTGCCAGTTGAAATCAGGTCAATACAGCCTCCCGCCTCCCCACACGTTCCCGTGCCCTCTGCCTCCCACTGGTACACATCCTGTACCCCGTTCGTATCGCCTGCATCCAGTGCCTCGTTGCTGTGGAAGAAGACCCGATTGCCATCCTCGGAAAGCAGTCGTGACGCGTATTGCTCTCGTTCCCAGGGGGGCAGCGTCGCGGCTGCACCAAATCTTTCGTTGAAGACTTTTTCGCTCCGTAGCGGGAGTTCGAAGGCGCTGTAAGGGATGAGAATGGGTCCGCCGCTCGGCGATGCACCAGAAGGGTTGCAGGACACACAGGTAAGCTCGTCAGACTCCGCGTCGTAGTGGAATACCTCGGTGTAGCGTTTCCCGCTGACCGGATCGACGTTTTCGTACCCGGTCAGACTTCCCAGGGCTTGGAACGCGATCGACTTCCCATCTGCCGTAATGCGGCTCGTGCGACGAATTGGGTCCGGCCGGATCGGTCCGATGTGCTCTCCGACTTCACGGTCCTCCTCGGATAGAACAGTCACCAGCTCGGTCACCCCGCCATCCTCGAGATAGAGATTCCATGCGCCAGGTACCGCTCCCGGCATCAGGCTTTCCGTCGAGACGAAGTAGATCATCGATAGATCGTCGCTGGCCCCCAAAATCCCCGGCACTTGCTGCGCGATCAGGCGCTCCGGGTCGGAAGCACCGGCCTCGGCCGCGTCAACGTCGAATTCGTACAAACTGCCCCCGATCGTGAACAGTACGGCAGAACCGCCGGCGGCCGCGGTCCAGAAACGGGCGTCGGCTGGCGAGACCTCCTCCGAGATCGGCAGAGTTTTCTCGCCATCTATTCTCACGTAGATCTTGCGTGCGTTTCCCGCGCTCACAGTGCTCCAAAAGATCCGCGAGCCATCCATTGAGACCGCATGCTCAAGCGAGGACTCGCGGTTATTGATGCGGGACTCGAGCCTCCCCGCCGCGGCGCTCAACGGACTTGGTTCGCCGTTGGGCAATATGCTGACCAGCTCCAACTCTCCATCATGAAGGTCGTAGAGTTGAGTTATCAGGCGTACTCGCGCGCCGGCGTTCGGTGCCGGCGGTCCGTTCGACGCGGGCTGTCCGGGCCGCGGGGTGGTCAGTTGGTTGGCGCTGACTTTCATCGTGCTGCCCCCCGTGTTGGTGCCGGTGACCGCGCACTGGAACGCCGCTCTGGTAGCGACGTCGTCGGCGCTCACGACGTAAGTCGAGGAGGTGGCACCTGAAATGGCAACTCCATTGCGATACCACTGATAAGAGAAACTAGGTGCCCCCTTCCACTCCCGAGCCAGAGGGTTGCAGGTAAGCACCTGCCCACCTGGTCCCCCTACTACGAGGTCAGCACTTTTTTCTGGAGCGTTGATGGACGGAGGCGCAACGGGCGGCAGGATCGCCGGTGGTGGAGCGACGATCCAGCCCCCGGGAGGAATCGCCACCTGGGTCGAGCCGGCATTCGTGTTTATCGCGAAGACCTGGCACTGGATGGCCGCCCCCACGTCAGCGTGCACCGTCGTGTAGGAAGGCGAAGTTGCGCCTTCGATCGGAACGCCGTTCCTTAGCCACTGGTACGAGAACGATGCTACCGGTCCCTGCGTCGTGTTCACACATTCAGTTTCAAAGCCCACCGGGACGGAGTCGGGCCTCAGGGATGCACCCGAGATAAACACCTGATGGCGAAGGTCGCTGGAAGCGCCCTGAAATCTCAGACCTGGGCCAGGAGCCGCGGCTGCATCCTCACCGTTATCGTTCAGATACTCCGAGGCTGGCCCATACGGTCCCTGGCTAGTCAGGGCTTCGTACCTTCCGCCCGAGCAATTGTCGCGACGATACAGATTGACGTAGCCGGCTAGCCCATCTGGCGTGAGCGGGACCACGTTGGTGTCTCGGACCCACGCGCTGCACAGGTCGGGCGTAAATGCCTCGAAGAGGTTTTCGAGATCCCAGTTGCCGATGGGAATGGCGACTTCTCCCTCGAATATGGCCGTCCCGCGGGGCGCCGAAATCCCGTCCGTCGCCCAGCCATTCTCGCCCCAGTGCGCAATGTACTGGTTGGCCCATACACCGGAGACGGCGTCACTGAACGCCGTGCCTGACGTGTAGGTGAGCGCTTTTCCGTTCGGCGAGCTCTGTCTGTACGAGGTGTAGACCCCAGCGGTGCTATTAGCGGGCGGCAACGCCTGGGCGCTACCGCCGTTTTTATCTAGCGGGCTCACCATCTCGTAGGCACGACAATCCGGCAGCGCCGCCGAAGGACCGACACGACGCTCTTCATTTGGACAGGGACCCGGAGCGCCAGACACTCCCTCTACGAGAGTCAGCAGCAACAGGCAGGTAGCGCAAAGTCCGAGCCATATCCTGCCTGCACCTGCGCGCCGTCTCAACATTGCTCTCCCTGACTTTCTCGGTGAATTCCCTGAAATTGCCGCCGCCATCATGCGACGTGCATGAAGTTAGCGCCGTGCTCGTACTCTGTCAAAAACATCAGCTTTCCTAATTGGAGGGCAGGGACCGGCTCGATGCCGGTCCCTGCCCTCTTACTAAGGTGCTACTTATTTTGTACCGACGTCAATCGACACACCATTTGTGCCCTTGACTGTCACTCCAGCGTCGTAATCGCCGCTAGGAGTAAGTGTGAAACCAAACGAGCAGGAACCGTGGATCTGGGTCGAGACAATGATGCCCGTTCCGTTTGTGCTCTCGAGATGGATGTGTTTGATGCCGTTTTCTTCTTTATTTGTGTAAAGGACGTTTTCTACTGTTTGGGGGCCAACTGTGATTGTGCAGTTGGACGAACCGCTTGTATGGGTGGTGTGGTTAGCGTAGCTGTGAACTTCAATCGATTTGCCGGCTGGGCACTCGATTTCGACTGATCCATGCGCTTCCGCATGGTTGCTCATTGTGCCTACCTCGAAGACATAGGCACACCCGTTGGTTGTGACTGTTGCTGGTTCGGTACTGTTCTTCGTGCAGTTTGTGTATACAGGCGTGATTGTGATGCTCGTGCTGGCTGCTTTTGCTTCTCCAGAGAATGTCCCGTGGGTACAGTTCAACACGCTTCCGGAAACGGTGAAGGTATCGTCCGTGTCTTCGCCGAAAACGTGCACCGGGTAGCTGCTGGCTGTGAACGTGCCCGGTTTTTCTGCCATGGCGGACGACGCGAAAGCAGCCATCGCGAGAATCGCCATCGCCGCTAGGCCGAGGGCCTTGATGTTGCGAATCATTTGCTCTTCCTTTCGGATTTGTTGATCGATGCGCCCTCCCCGGACGCATCGTGCCCCTGCCTTGAGGGACGAGCGATTGATAGCCGGTTGTTCCTAACTTGGTCAAGTATTTGTGTCTAATCGGTCCCCCGGTTCGTTCAGACATCGTTTTTTCCCCTGCAAAATGCGTGTGAGCGAGTTGCACTTGCGCGGATCGGTGCACGTGCCGAATTGGCGCGGCGCTGCTTTCCGCGTGTGCTGATCGGTGGCTGCGCCGCTTGAGCGGCTCGGAAATGCGAACGGCCCGCCGGGGCGGGCCGTTCGTTCACTCCAAAAGGCGGCTGGCTAGCCGGGAAAGCGCGGCGCGGCGTTCATCTGCCGCTCCACTTCGGGGTGCGCTTGGTGAGGAAGGCGGAGATGCCCTCCTTGGCGTCCTCGCTGCCGAAGGCGGTGGCGAAGCCGCGCTTCTCGGCCTCGATGCCGTCGTCGAGGTCTCCGTTGGCCGAGACGCGCTTGATCTGCTCGCGGGCGACCGGGGCTTGGGCGGCGAGCTTGCGGGCCCAGGTCAGGGCGCTCTCGAACAGCTCGTGGTCGGGCGCCACGCGGTTGACGAGGCCGAACTCGAGCGCCTCGTCAGCGAGGATCGCGTCGCCGACCAGGTTCATCTCCAGCGCCTTGTTCTCGCCCACCAGGCGCGGCAGGCGCTGGGTGCCGCCGAAGCCGGGAATGATCCCCAGTTTGATCTCGGGCTGACCGAAGACGGCCGCCTCGGCGCCGATCCTCACGTCGCAGGCCATCGCCAGCTCGCAGCCGCCGCCGAAGGCGATCGAGTTGACCGCCGCGATCGTGGCGACGCTGTCGGAGCCGAGGTCGCGCAGCAGCGCGTGGGCGGTGTGGATCAGCTCCTCGCCGCCCGCCTCGTCCATATGGGTGAACGCCTTGATGTCGGCGCCCGCTGAGAAGACGACCGGGATCGAGGAGGCGATCACCATCGCCCCCACTCCGTCCGCAGCCTTGACCTTCTCCCAAACCGTGCCGAGGTCGCGGATCACGTCGGGTGAGATCGCGTTCATCGGCGCGTTGGCGAGCCAGGCGATCGCCACGCCGCCACGCGTCTCCAGCTTCACCGTCTCGGCCTGCTCGCCCTCGTCGGGCTGCGGGTAGGGATAGAAGCCCTGCCCCGATTTCAGCCCGTGACGCCCCTGCGCGACCAGTCGCTTCAGGGTGACGGGCGGCGCGAAGCGCTCGCCGTACTTCTCCTCGAGCTGCTCGATCCGCTCCAGCACCGAGTCGAGTCCCTCCAGGTCGGCTTTCCAGAACGGTGGGAAGAGCCCCCTGCGCGGGTCGAGCCCGGCGCCGGCCATCATCCCGAGGTCGATGTCGCGGACCGAGCAGACGCCCTCCTCGACCAGGAGGCAGGCCTCGATCAGCGCCCGGCCGGTGAACATCGCGACCAGCTCCTCGGCGTCGGGCTCGGCGTCGCCGGGGGTCGTCTGCTCGCCGTCCTTGAAGAATCCCTCGCCGCCGCTCTTCGCCCCGAGCTTGCCTTCGCCGACCAGCTTCTGCAGGCCCTTGTGGACGTAGAAGCCCTCGCCGTAGGAGTCGGCGAGGTGCTCGGCGACGTGCAGCACCGTGTCGAGGCCGAGCAGGTCGGTGAGGAAGAACGGCCCCATCGGCGCCACCTTGGCGGCGGCGATCGCCTCGTCGATCGCCTTCAGCGACAGCCCTTGCTCTTCCTGGGCGCGCCAGATCTCGCCGATCGTCGCCATCAGGATCCGGTTCACGACGAAGCCGGGCACCTCCCCGCAGACGATCGGCTGCTTGCGGATCGCCTGGGCGAAGTTGTAGGCGGCGGTCGCGGTCTCGCGCGAGGTGTCCTCGCCGGCGACGACCTCGACCAGCGGCATCACCGAGGCGGGATAGAAGAAGTGGAAGCCGACCACCTTGTCCGGCCGCAGGGTCGCTTCGCCGATCTCGGCGATCGAGAGCGAAGAGGTGTTGGAGGAGAGGATCGCGTGCCCGGGCGTGACGGCGTCGAGCTCGCGGAAGACCGCCTGCTTGATCTCCATCCGCTCCGGCACGGCCTCGACCACGAAGTCGACGTCGCCGAACTCCTCGTAGCTCGTCGCCCCGGCGATCAGACCCATCACCTCGGCGAGGCGGGCGTCCGCCTGGTCCTGCGTCAGCTTCTCCTTCTTGACGAGGCGGCTCAGCTGGCCCTCGGTGACGGCACGGGCTTTCTCCACCGCGGCATCGACGAACCTCTGGTCGATGTCCTTGACGACGACGGGGATGTCGGCGGCAGCGATCGCCTGTGCGATCTCACCGCCCATGGTGCCGCCGCCGACGACGGCGGCCTTGGAAACGAACATTGGCTTGCGATTCCTCCAGATCGGGGACGGCGCAAGGCTATAGAGGCCGGCTCAAGCCGAGCCCTTCGCCCGCCGATAAGTCCCTTCTATGCGCAGGGGCATGGCGATTCTCTCGGTGGTGTGCGCGCTCGCGGCGGGCGCCCTGCCCGGCGCGGTGCCAGCGACCGCTGCCATGCCCGAGGCGCGCCTGCTCCCGGGCGGCCGTGCGATCCCACCGCCCTCCGCCCCGCCCGCGGTCAAGCAGATGATCCGTGCGGCCAACCACATCCGCCGGCGTCCCTACCGCTGGGGCGGCGGCCACCGCAACTGGGGCTCGCGCGGCTACGACTGCTCGGGCTCGGTCAGCTACGTCCTGCACGCCGCCGGACTGCTCGATTCCCCGCTCGACTCGACCGGCTTCATGCGCTGGGGCGGCGGCGGTCCCGGCAGCTGGGTCCGGATCTACGCCAACCGCGAACACGTCTTCATGGCGATCGCCGGCCTGCGCTGGGACACCTCGGCGACCGACGAAGGCGACGGCCACGGCCCCGGCTGGAGCGAGGAGATGCGCCCGACCGGCGGATTCCGCATCCGCCACCCGCTCGGCCTGCTGCGCTAGCTGACGCTCCGAAGACCGATTCGCCGCTGGACAAGCCCTGCCAGCCAGGCTTGTACGACGGTACAAAGGCATCTGCTGCGCTCTGCCATTAGGCTTTTTCGACCCTTAGGAAGTAGACCGGCAACCGACGCGCCCGCCGACCGAGGGCGCCGCAGAGTGGGAGATCGAACAAGCAGATGACTCGTATCCGCCAGCAGAATGTGACCGCCGCGCAGTGGAGCTCCAACGGGGAGGCCCTCGGCGCCCTCGACCTGACGCTCCCCGAGAACAACCCGTTCGGCGCGAACGTCTTCTCGATCGCCGAGCAGCGCGACCGCCTGCCCGCCGACGTCTTCGAGAAGCTGCAGAAGACGCTGGAGGACGGCGAGGCGCTCGACCCGAGCCTGGCCGATGCGGTCGCCGAGGCGATGAAGGAATGGGCGCTGGAGAAGGGCGCGACCCACTTCACCCACTGGTTCCAGCCGCTGACCGGCTCGACCGCCGAGAAGCACGACTCCTTCTTCGAGCCCGCCGAGGAGGGCACCGCCCTCGCCGGCTTCTCCGGCAAGGAGCTGATCCAGGGCGAGCCCGACGCCTCCTCGTTCCCGACCGGCGGCGTCCGCGCCACCTTCGAGGCGCGCGGCTACACCGCCTGGGACCCGACCTCCCCCGCCTTCGTCCTCGAGAACCCAAACGGCGCGCTGCTCTGCATCCCGACCGCCTTCGCCTCCTGGACCGGCGAGGCGCTCGACGCCAAGATCCCGCTGCTGCGCTCGATGGACGCCCTCTCGCGCTCGGCGATCAAGGCGCTCCGCCTGCTCGGCGACAGCGAGAGCCAGCGCGTCTTCACCACGGTCGGTCCCGAGCAGGAGTACTTCCTGATCGACGAGCAGTACTACTTCGAGCGGCCCGACCTGATCTCCACCGGCCGCACCCTGTTCGGCGCCCAGCCGCCGAAGGGCCACGAGCTCGACGACCACTACTTCGGCTCGATCCCCGAGCGGATCCTCGCCTGCATGCTCGAGGCGGAGCTGGAGATGCGCAAGCTCGGCATCCCGGTCAAGACCCGTCACAACGAGGTCGCGCCGAACCAGTACGAGATCGCGCCGATCTTCGAGAACTCGAACGTCGGCTCCGACCATCAGCAGCTGCTGATGCGCACGCTCGAAAACGTCGCCCGCCGCTATGGGCTCGTCTGCCTGCTACACGAGAAGCCGTTCGCCGGCGTCAACGGCTCGGGCAAGCACAACAACTGGTCGATGGGGACCGACACCGGGACCAACCTGCTCGACCCGGGCGACACGCCGGCCGACAACGCGCACTTCCTGTTCTTCTGCGCGGCGGTGATCCAGGCGGTCAACAAGCACCAGGGCCTGCTGCGCGCCTCGGTCGCCAACATCGGCCAGGACCACCGCCTCGGCGCCAACGAGGCGCCGCCGGCGATCATCTCGATCTTCCTCGGCGCCGAGCTGTCGAAGGTCTTCGAGGCGATCTCGACCGGCGAGGGCGACCCGCACACGCCCGCCTCCTTCCTCGAGCTGGGCGCGACGGTGCTGCCGGCGCTGCCGATGCACGGCGGCGACCGCAACCGCACCTCCCCGTTCGCCTTCACCGGCAACAAATTCGAGTTCCGGGCGCTGGGGTCGAGCATGTCGCTCGCCTTCCCCAACACGGTGCTCAACACGATCGTCGCCGAGGCGATCGACGAGCTGGCCGACGAGCTGGAGGCACGGACCAGCGCCGGCACGGAAAGCGCCGCCGCGGTGATCGAGGTGGTGAAGGAGTCCTACCTCGCCAACAAGCAGGTCATCTTCGACGGCGACAACTACTCCGAGGAGTGGCACGCCGAGGCCGAGCAGCGCGGCCTGAAGAACCTGAAGACGACTCCCGACGCCCTGCCCGAGGTGCTCTCCGAGCAGACCGTCGGCGCCTTCGACCGCTACGACGTGCTCTCCAAGCGCGAGCTGGAGTCCCGCTACGAGGTCTGGGTCGAGCAGTACTGGCTGCGCGCCAACATCGAGGCGGAGACCACGTTCTCGATCGCCAAGACGAAGATCCTGCCGGCCGCCCTGTGCTACCTGGCGCTGATCGGCGAGTCGGGCGTGTCCTCGATCGAGGGCGAGGTCCGCGGACTGGTCGACGAGCTGGTCGCCGCCCTCGGCGAGCTGGAGACGGCCAACGCCGACCCCGGCCTCGAGGGCATGGAGATGGCGATCCACGCCCGCGACAAGCAGCTCGCCGCAATGGCGAGCGTCCGCGAGGCCGCCGACAAGCTGGAGCGGGTCATTCCCGACGACATGTGGCCGCTGCCGAAGTACGAGGAGATGCTCTTCATCAAGTAGCGCCGCGAGAGCGTTCCGGCCCGCGGGTCCTGTCGCGGCGGCCCTCCCCCATGTGCTCGGGCGCCTTCGGCGTCCTGCGCTATGGGGGACCCCCGCCACCGCGCCACCCGCGGGAGGAACGGCTGCGGCTGAGCTGGTGCGGGACGAAGGCTTTGCGGCTGGCCTCGTTAGCTTCGACGGGAGTCGTTGCGGTTGGTTCTCAGGCTCTGGGCAGGACGCGCATTTTCAGGCCGCCCTTGGGTGAGAGGGTGGGCATCTGGCGGACGGTCATGGTGCGGCCGGGGAGGGCGTCCAGGCGCAGGTGCTGGAGCAACATGGTGGCGACCAGCTTCACCTCGGTCTGGCCGAAGCGCTTGCCGATGCAGATCCGGCTGCCGCCGCCGAAGGGGACGTAGGCGCCGCGCGGCAGCGCGGCCTTGCGCTCGCGCGTGAAGCGCTCGGGGATGAACGCCTCGGGGTCGGGGAAGACCTCGGGGATGCGGTGACTCGCCCAGGAGCAGTAGTTGACGTAGGAGCCGCGGCTGACGTGGTGCCCGCCGAACTCGAAGTCGCGGACCGCGCGCCGCGGGCCGATCCAGGCCGGCGGGTAGAGCCGCAGCACCTCGTCGAGCACCATGTCGAGGTAGGGCATCCGCCGCTCGAGCCGGTCGATGTCTGGGGGCTCGCCACCCAGGACCTCGTCTTGCTCGGCCTGCAGCCGCGCGACCACGTCGGGATGGCGGGCCAGCTCGTGCATCATGAAGGTCAGGGTCGAGGTCGAGGTGTCGTGGCCGGCGAACATCAGGGTCATCGCCTGGTCGCGAATCTCCTTGTCGGAGAAGCCCTCGCCCGCCTCGTCCCGCACCCCGACTAGCAGGCTGAGGATGTCCATCTTGTCGGGGTCCGGCTCGGCGCGCCGGTGGGCGATCTCCCCGTAGACGATCTCGTCGAGGATCGCCCGCGAGGCGACCATCTTCGACCACGGCGACCCGGGCCCGCGCAGCAGTCGCAGGTGGAAGTCGATCCCGTAGAAGCCGAGCGCGCGCTCGAAGTGCTCGGCCGCGGCGGCGCCTTTGCCGGCCTCGTCGGGGTCGAGGCCGAGCAGCGCCCGCATCGCGATCCGCATCGCCAACCCGCGCATCCACTCGTAGACGTCGACCGCATCCCCTGGGTGCAGCGACGCGATCGCCGGGGCGGCCTCCGCGACCATCGCGGCCACCGCAGCCGCGACCTGCTCGCGGTGGAAGGCCGGCATCATGATCTCGCGCGCACGGTCGTGGTAGGCGTCGTCGATCGTCAGCAGGCCGTCGCCGAGCAGCGGGATCAGGTCGCCGAAGCTCGACTCGCGCCAGTGGAAGTTTTCGGGGTGCGCGACCGTGACGAAGTGGTTGGCCTCCGCGCCGATCATGAACACGACCGGGTGGTGGAGCAGCCGAGCGCTGAAGATTGGGCCGTACTCCTCGTAGAGCGAGAGGATCATCGGCAGCGGATCGTGCGCCGCCTGGCGCGTGCGGGCGACGCTGAAGTCGAGCGGCCCGGGCGGATAGCCGCCGTCGCGCCTCACCCGCCACTCGGCGCGCAGGTCTTCCGCGAGGCGGCGAGCCGGGCTGTCGCTCAGCTTGAGCGGCGGCGGCACGCGCCGCGCCGGCGAGGGGGCGGTTGCGCTCGTCACGCGCCCCATAGTAGTTGGCTGGCTGGCCAACATGGCGGTGCGTGGCGCCTTTCTCGGAATATGTACGAGAAACGCGCCAAGGGTCGCATCAGGCGGTGGCCGCGAGCTGTCCGCACGCCGCGTCGATGTCCCGGCCGCGGGTGAGGCGGACGGTGGCGGGGATCCGGTGCTCGGCGAGGATCGCCCTGAATCGCTCGATCTGCTCCGGCGGGGAGCCGGCGTAGGCGCCGGTCGGGTTGTAGGGGATCAGGTTGACCTTGTAGCCGCGCGGATCGAGCAGGGCGGCGAGCTCGCGAGCGTGCTCAGGCAGGTCGTTGACGCCGTCGAGCATCACGTACTCGACGAAGACCTTGCGCCGGCGGCGGGCGCGGTAGCGCTCGCAGGCGGCCAGCACCTCGGCCAGCGGGTAGCGCTCGTTGACCGGCATCAGCTGCGAGCGCAGCCCGTCGTTCGGCGCATGCAGCGATAGCGCCAGGGAGAGCGGCATCTCGCACTCCGCCAGCCGGTCGATCCCCGGCACCCAGCCGACCGTCGAGACCGCCGTCCGGCGGTGCGTGACGCCGAGGTCGGGGAGCGCCTCGCAGGCGGCCAGCACCGCGTCGAGGTTCATCGTCGGCTCCCCCATGCCCATGAAGACGACGTGGTCGATCGGTTCGACGCGCCGGAAGTGGAGCGCCTGGTCGAGGATCTCGTCGGCGCTGAGGTTGCGGCCGAACTTCATCTGCCCGGTGGCGCAGAAGGTGCAGGTGAGCGGGCAGCCGGACTGCGAGGAGAGGCAGACGGAGTGCCGACCGTCGCGGTAGCGCATCAGCACCGCCTCGAGCGGACGCCCGTCGGCCGTGTCGAAGAGCGCCTTGACGGTCCCGTCGTCGGACTTCGCCTCGGCGCGAACGGTGAGAGTGGACAGCGGGACCGCCCCGGCCAGCCGCTCGCGCAGCCCCGCCGGCAGGTTGGTCATCTCCCCGTAGGAGCGCGCCCCGCGCGCCACCCACTCCCAGACCTGGGCCGCGCGGTAGGCAGGCTCGCCGGCCTCGGCCAGCGCTCGATCCAGGAGCACGCGATCCATGCAGCGAGCGTAGCGGGACGTGCCGCCTATTAGGTGCCCATAGTGGCACCTAATAGGCGGCACGTCCTCCGGGGCTTACGGCGCGGGGGGCTGCTGCTCGGGGGCGCCGGGCGGCGTCTGCTGCTCGCCTTCGCGCTGCTGACCCGGCAGCGGCGGGGGCATCTGGTCCCCGGGCGGTGGGGGCAGCTCCTGGCCGGGCAGCGCCTCCGCCTCCTGGCGCCAGACGTCGTTCAGCGCAACCTGCATATAGGCCCACATACCGGGTGCGAGGAGGAAGTAGAGGAGCAGGGCGATCCAGCCGTTGAGCGGCTCCTGGCCGGCGAGGCGGGAGGCGCCCTGGATGCGCTTCGTCCCGCGCCAGTAGCTGACCAGAGCCGGGACGACGATCAGCCCGCCCGGGAACAGCGCCAGCACCGAGTTCGTCGGGCTCTGACCGAGGTCGTAGCCTTTTGCCTGGCCGTAGTCGCGCAGCTCGCGGTTGACGCGGTACCACCAGACGAGGTGGTAGATGCCGAGCGTGACGATCGGCAGCAGCGCCACCGCCCACGGGCTGCGGATCTTCACCTGGTCCTGCGTGCCGCGGATGTTCATCTCGTAGGCCATGGAACCTCCGTTGTCTGGGGCGGCCGGGCTACGACGACACTAGCCCACCGCACGGCCGCTTTCCAATATCTCGGCCGCCACGCGCTCGCCGGCCTGCAGGGCGCCCTCCATGTAGCCACTCCAAACCGTCGCCGTCTCGGTCCCCGCCCAGTGGACGGGCCCGACCGGCTCGCGCAGCGCGGAGCCGCAGGCCGTCCAGCCGCCGGGACCGAAGTTCGAGGTCGGCCCGCCGCCCGACCACTCCTCCGCCGACCACTCCTGCTCGACGTAGTCGAGCGGCCGTCGCGCCGCGGGACCGAAGAGCCGCTCGAAGCAGGCGAGCACCGCCGCGCGGCGCTCCGCCTCTCCCATGCCACGCATCTCGCCCACCTCCGGCCCGCCGACGAACCCGAGCAGGACGCCGACCGAGCCGTCGCGCGGCGAGCTGTCGAAGATGAGCGTGACCGGGCCCAGGTCGGTGACCGCCTCGCCGCTGAGGCCCGCTTCGCGCCAGAACGAGGTCTCGTAGACCGCCATGCACTTGCTCAGCCGGCCGGGCCGCAGCCGCTCGGCGAGCTCCCGGCGCGCGGGCGGCAGCGCCGGGTCAAACTCGATCCGCGCGGTCAGCGCCGGCGGCAGGGCGACGATCGCGCGCTCCGCCTCCACCTCCGTCCCGCCGCCGTCGAGCCGAACGCAGCCGTCGCCCTCGCTGATGCTCGAAACGGGGGCTCCAAGCCGGACTCGGTCGCCAAGGGTCTCGGCGAGACCCAGCGGCAGCAGTTGCGCGCCGCCGTCGAGCCGGTCCTGCTGGGCCCCGCCCTCGGTGTCGATCAGCTTGTCGAAGCCCCCCGCCGAGCTGACGTAGAAGAGGACATGGAGCATCGAGAGCTCGTCCGGCCCGGCCCCCCACACGGTGCGTCCGGCGAGGCCGATCAGCTCGCGCGCCATCTCGGTGCGAACGTTCTCCGCACACCACTCGCCCAGCGTCTGCCCGTCCAGCTCGGCGGCGCGCTCGGCCGCCCAGGGCTCCGCCGCAGAAACCTCCCGCGCGAGCCGGTCGAAGCGCCGCCGGGCCAGGAATACGTCCCAGAGGACGCGCGCGCCCACACGCGGGATCGTCCCGCGGTAGCGACGGCGCACGCCGCAAACGTCGAGGAGGTTCCTCCCCTCGCCGAACTGGGGAAAGATCTCGACACCCAGCTCGGCTGCGAGTCGCCGCACGCGCGAGTGGTCCGAGCCGACCCACTGCCCGCCCACGTCGACGGTTGCCCCGCCCAGGCTCCGGTTGAGCAGCCGCCCGCCGACGCGGTCGCGGGCCTCGAGTACGACGACCTCCAGACCGGCGCCGACGAGTGCACTCGCCGCCGAGAGGCTCGAGAGACCACCGCCGACGATCGCCACGTCAGCGCTCACGAGGTCTCCGGAGCCGCTTCGACTCCGCCTTTGCTCGATCCCCTCCACGCGAATCAGCTTCTCACGGGCCGGCTAACCTCACTCGGGAACCGGTCGTTTCGAACCAAGGAGGACGCATGGCCGCGCAGAGCAAGGCGAGGACGGTCTGGGAGGGCGACTTGGCCCACGGGCGTGGAGCGACGAGCGTCGGCAGCGGCGTGCTGCCGGAGGTGGAGGTCACCTGGCAGGCGCGGACCGAGCGCAGCGAGAGAACCACCAGCCCGGAGGAGCTGCTGGCGGCCGCTCACACCTCCTGCTTCTGCATGGCGCTCTCGCACGAGCTGGCCGAGGCGGGCAACGCGCCCGAGCGGCTCGAGGCGAGCACGACCGTCGAGTTCGTTCCCGGCGAGGGGGTCAAGTCCTCCCGCCTGGTCGTCCTCGGGCGCGTCCCGGGCATCGACCGGGCCGACTTCGAAGAGGCGGCGCGAGGCGCAAGCGTCAACTGCCCGATCTCCCAGGCGCTGAAGGGCAACATCGAGATCTCCGTCGAGGCGACGCTGGAGGACTGAGATGGACGAGCGAGACGGCAAAGAGGCCCTGCGCGAGGCGATCGAGCGCTACAACGAGGCCTGGAACGCCCATGACGTGGACGCGATCGTCGCCATGCACGCGCCCGACATGGTCTTCGCCAACCACACCGCGGGCGAGTCGGCCGCCGGCGAGGAGGTGCGCGCGCACATCGCCGCGATCTTCGAGAGCTGGCCCGACCTGCGCTTCGAGACCCGCCGCCTCTACGTCCGCGAGGGGCTGGTCGTCCAGGAGTGGAAGGCGAGCGCCACCCACGTCAACACGATGCGCCGCGGCGACCTCGAGGCGGCGCCGACCGGCAGGACGGTCAGCTGGGACGGGATCGACTCGATCCCCTTCGAGGACGGTCTGATCAAGCGCAAGGACGTCTACTCGGACTCGGTCTCGATCCTGCGTCAGGTCGGGCTGCTCGACTGAAGCGCGGCCGGGTCGAAGTAGGAGACGCGCTCGGTCGCGAGGCCGTCGTCGCCGAGGACGAACCGGTCGACCAGGTCCCACGAGATCGACGTCCCGCCGACCGTCCCGCTCAGGGTGAACTCGATCATCACGCCGTCCTCGGTCGCGCCCCAGCGACGCACCTCGTTGGTCAGGTCGGGGATCGCGTCGAGCACCGCTCCGAAGGCGCGCCTGCCCTCCTCGAGGCCCTCGGTCGTGGGGGTGAGCGGCGCGACGAGGCGCACCCGCTCGTCGAGCAGCATGTCGAGGCGCTCGGCAGACGGGTCCGACCAGTAGTCGACGAACCGCCGCACGAAGTCGGCGGCGAGGTCGACCCGCGCCTCCGCGGGACGACCGGGGGTCACGCCCGCGCCCCGGCCAGGAGGCGATCGACCGCCCGGCGCGCGTACTCGAAGACCGCCTCGTCGCGGCAGAGCCGGTAGCGGGAGTTGGCGCCCATCACCACGGCGTAGAGCTCGAAGGCGACCCGGCCGGGGTCCTCCATGCCGGCGATCCGCGCGTGGCGCTCGAGCTCGCCCAGCCAGGCGTCGAGCGCGGCGGCGATCGAGTCCCGCACCGGCCCAGGCCGGTCGTCGTACTCGGCCGAGGTCGACCCCCAGAAGCAACCGCCCGAGTAGGCGTCGTCGACGACGTGGCCGATGTAGGCGTCGGCGATCGCGCGCAGCCGCGCGGCGCCCTCGGGCGCCTCGGCGGCCGGGTCGATCACGGCGCGCCGGAACCTCGTCGCAGCGGCCTCGACGGTCGCGAGCTGCAGCTCCTGCTTGGAGCCGAAGTGGGCGAAGAGGCCGCTCTTGCTCATCCCCAGCTCGGCCGAGAGGCGGCCGATCGTCAGCCCCTCGAGCCCCTCGGCCGAGGCGAGGTCGACGGCCCGGTCGAGGATCGCGGTTCGCGTCGCCGCACCCTTGCCGGAGGCCCTGCGTGCTGCCGAAGTGACCGTCGCGCTCACGCCTGACAGGCTACCGAAAAGCACGAACGTTCGTACGAGCGCTACGATCGGCGCCGGCACGACGACACCGACTGCGGAGGAACCGGCGATGAGCGAATACACCGTGAAGAAGATCGACGACATGGAGGCCGTCTTCCGGGGCTCCTTCAAGCGAGCGAGGGCCGAGCTGGGCGTGGAGTCCTTCGGCATGCAGATCATCGACATGCCGCCCAACCTCGAGGCCTACCCCGAACACGACCACAGCCACGACGACCAGGAGGAGGTCTTCCTGGCGCTGCGCGGGGGCGGCGAGATCGAGGTCGACGGCGAGCGCCTGCCGCTCGACCCGGACCACGCGGTGCGGGTCGGCCCTGCGGCGAAGCGCAAGGTCTGGCCGGGGGACGAGGGCATCCGCCTGCTCGTCCTCGGCGGCATTCCCGGCAAGCCCTACGAGGCCCCCGACCTCACGAAGCTGGGCGAGCCCGATCCGCTGGCTCGTAGCCAGAGCAGCTGACGACGGGCACCCTCGGATAGCGGGGGAAGCGCTCGTCGGTGCGCGAGCGCAGGCAGAGGGAGAAGGTCGAGCCGCGCGTGTTGCGGACCAGCTCCTGGTGCCGGCAGCTGTCGCAGAGGCCGAAGCGGTCGGTTGCGCGCGTGCTCACCGGCCGGACCGCTCGGCGCGGCCCGCTCGCTCGGCCCGGCGCTCAACCGCCGCGAGCAGCCGGCGGGTGACGAGGACGTGCGCGCGGGTGCCGATGACGAGCGCCCGGTAGGCCCTGCCGCGAAGGCCCGGGAACGCCGCCCGCGTCTCGGCCCGCAGGGTCGTCCCGGACGGGGCGGGATCGAGGTGGAAGACCAGCGCGTAATCGGAGAAGCGGTGGCGGCCGAGCAGGGCGAGCTCGCGGGGCGCGTCGGCCACCCCGACGTGGAACCCAGGGACGGCGGAGCCCGCGGCGAGCGGCCTCGGGCCCGCCGGCTTGACGTCGGCGCAGCCGAGCAGACGAGCCCCCCGGGCGGTCGAGGGCGAGCCGAACGACCCTTCCACGACCCGCAGCAGCGCGTCCCAGGTCGCATCCGGAGGGGCGTCGACCGCGACCGAGTGCTCGTCGACGTACGGCAGGTGCTCGGCGCCGGTGTGCATTACGCGGCGATCCTAGAGGCCGAAGGCGCTCAGGCCGCCGAGATCAGGAAGGAGGCGAGGAAGCCGAGTGCCGTCGCGTAGGCGACCGGCGGGCCGCCCTCGCCGAACGCCTCCGGCATCAGGGTGTCGGCGAGCGAGGCGAGCACCGCGCCCGCCGCGAAGCCGAGCGGCCATGAAAGGGCCTCGTGGCTCACGCCCGACAGGGCGGCATAGCCGACCACGACCGCGACGGCCAGCAGAGCGGCGGTCGCGGTCCAGATCAGCAGCACGTCCTCCCGCCCGTACTGCTCGCGCATCTTCTGCGCCCCGACGATCGCCTCCGGGAGGTTGGAGGCGAAGATCGCGACCAGCAGGCTGACGGCGCTGCCCTCGAGCAGGGCGACGCCCATCGCCAGGTTCTCGGGCACGCCGTCGAGCGTCACGCCGGCGAGCAGGGCCAGGCCCACCGCGCCGCCTCGCGCATGCTGGTCCGCCTTGCGCCGCTCCAGCCAACTGTCGATCAGGACGAAGACCGTCGCCCCGGCGAAGAAGGCGATCCCGGCCCGCCAGGCGCCGCCGTGCTCGAACGCCTTCTCGAACAGCTCGAAGGCGACGGCGGCGATCAGCGCTCCGGCGGCGAAGCCCAGCAGGGCGGCGGTGACCCGCCGCGGCGGCGGCCTCCAGATCGCGATCAGCGCACCGAGCGGCAACGCGGCCGAGGCGACGACCGCGAAGAGGATTGCCTCGCCCATCCCGCCATTCTGGCCGCTAGCCTCGACACGATGGACGGCGCAGCGACCCTCTTCGATGCCGACGCGGCCGCCTTCACGGGCACGATCGAGGTGCTCGGGGTCATCTTCAGCGCCGAGGACGACGGCTACGCGGTGCTCGAGGTGCAGGAGACCGAGTCGGGCGAGGGCTTCGCCCTCGTCGGCCCGGTGGCCCACCTCAACGCCGGCGACCGGGCCGAGGTGAGCGGCGACTGGCAGACCCACTCCAAGTACGGCCGCCAGCTCAAGGCCCGAGGGGCGCTGCCGCTCGATCCGTCGGACCGCAAGGGACGGGTCGCCTACCTGACCACCCTGCGCCACATCGGGCCGACCCGCGCCGAGCGCCTGGTCGACGAGCACGGCGAGGGGGTGCTGGGCGCGATCGCCGCCGATCCCGTGGGGGTCTTCGGCTCGCTGCGCGGCGTCAGCCCCAACCAGGCGGCGGCCGCGGCCGAGTCGTGGCACGCCTCGCGGGCGATCCGCGACCTGCACGTCCAGCTCGCCCCACACGGGCTTGCCCACCTGGCGGCGCCGATCCACCGGCGCTTCGGCGAGCGCTCGATGGCGATCCTGCACGAGGACCCCTACCGCCTGACCGAGATCGAGGGGGTCGGCTTCGCCCGTGCCGACAGGATCGCCTTGGCGGCCGACGTGCCGCCGGAGTCGGAGCGGCGCGCCCAGGCCGCGGCGGTCTTCGCGATCGCCGAGGCCGAGACGCAAGGGCACTCATTCCTGCCGGTCGGCGAGCTGGCGGGGCGCACCGCCAAGCTGATCGGGCTGGCGCCGGACCCCGACGTCCTGGTCGTCGCCCGCGGCCTGCTGCTCGACGAGGGGCGCGCCTACCGCGAGCCGACCCACGCCTCCGAGCTGGCCGTGGCCGAGACGCTGCGGGCCCGCGCCGCGGCGCCGCCGCACCTCGACCACGAGCCCGCCGAGGCGCCGCCGCCCGGCAGCGCCGGCGACGGCGAACTGACCGCCGAGCAGTGGGCGGCCGTGCGCGGTGCCTTCGCCTCGCGGATCTCGGTGCTGACGGGCGGCCCGGGGGTGGGCAAGACCGCCTGCACGAGGGCGATCGTCGCCGAGGCGGACCGGGCCAACGCCTCGATCGCGCTCTGCGCGCCGACCGGTCGCGCCGCCCGCCGCCTCGAGGAGGCGACCGGCCACGAGGCGCGGACGATCCACCGCATGCTGGAGTGGATCCCGGGCAGCGAGCCGGCCTTCAAGCCCGGCCATCCGGTCCCGGCCGACCTCGTCGTCGTCGACGAGTCCTCGATGCTCAACCTGCGCACGATGGAGGTCCTGCTCGGCGGCCTCGCCGAGTCGACCCACGTCGTCTTCGTCGGCGACGCCGACCAACTGCCCCCGATCGGAGCGGGCAAGCCGCTCGAGGACCTGATCGCCTCCGGCGTCGCCCCGGTGGTCCGGCTCGAGCAGATCTTCCGCCAGGCCGCTCGCTCGATGATCACCACCGCCGCGCACGCGGTCAACCGCGGCCGGCCGCCCCGGCTGGAGCCCGAGGACGACCAGGTCCGCGACTTCTTCCTGATCGACAGGCCGAGCCCCGAGCGTGCCCTCGACACGGTGGTGGAGGTGGTCGCCGAACGCGCGCCCGAGAGCTTCGGGGTCGACCCGATCCGCGACGTCCAGGTGCTCGCCCCGATGTACCGCGGGGCGATCGGGATCGACGCGCTCAACGAGCGGCTGCAGGCTCAGCTCAATCCGCGCGGAAAGCCGGCGCTGAGCGAACGCTTCCGGATCGGCGACAGGCTGATCCAGACCCGCAACTCGCACGAGCTGGGCCTGATGAACGGCTCGATCGTCTTCCTGCGAGCCGACGACCCCGAGGAGGAATCGATCGTCGTGCATACCGACGAGGGCGGCTCGCTCGTCGTCCCCTACGGCGAGACCGCGAACCTGCGCCTCGCCTACGCGATCTCGGTGCACAAGGCCCAGGGCTGCGAGGTGCCGGTGGTGGTCGCCGTCTGCCACCGCTCCCACGCCCGGATGCTCACCCGCCCGCTCCTCTACACCGCGATCACCCGAGCCCGCAGCCAGTGCGTCCTGGTCGGCGACCCCGGCGCGGTCGAGATGGCGGTGCGCCGCGACGACGGCGGCCGTCGCCACTCCGGCCTGGCAGAGCGCCTGCGCGGCTAGCCGCGGCGGTGCGTGACCCGGAAGCGGTGGACCGCGGGCGTGGCGTCGACGTTCCCGGCGCGGTCGCGGGCGACGACGCGCAGTACGTGCGGGCCGAGCCCGAAGCGGCGCACGAGCCGCGCGCCACAGAGCCGGTAGCGGCGGCGGTCGGCGCGGCAGGCGAAGCGCACGCCGTCCTCGTCGGAGGCGAAGCGGAAGACGACCCTGACCCGCGCCGCCCGGGTGCGGATCAGCCGCGGCGGGCGCCGCCTGAAGAAGGTGCGCGGGCGGCGGCGATCGGCGACCGCGCGGGCGGCGGCCGAGGTGCCCGTCGGCGGGCTGTCGGCCGCCGAGCCGGCAACCTGCGCGAGCGGCTGCCGCGGCGGCAGGCAGGGACCCGGAGGCGGCGGCTCGACCGCAACGGCGCCGGGCGACGGGGGCGTCACGCCGAGGAGCTCGAGCGTCCCCACCGAGTCGACCAGCCCCGAGCCGACCGCGGCGGGCGGGAACGCGCCCACCGGAACGGCGGATTCCCGCTGGGCGCTCTTCAGCGTCGCGGCGTCCGCCGCCGGCTGCGCCTCGCGCGCGAGCGCCGCGACGGCGGTGGCGTGGGGCGCCGCGGCGGACGTGCCGAAGAAGCGCCACGCGCCCACGCACGCGCCGAAGAAGGTGTTCGCGCCCCCGTCGGTGGCGACCACGTCGGGCTTGACGAGAACCTGCGGGCTGAGGAGCGGCGGCGCCGGCGAGGTCCCGCTCACGGGTCCGAAGTAGTGCGTCACCGGGCCCCGCGACGAGAAGCCCTCGGGTGCGGCGGTGCCGTCGAACCGGATCGCACCCACGCTCATCGCGTCCGCGGCGCCGTTGTGGCCGAAGATCGTCGGGCCGACGACGTCGCCCCCCGAGGAGCTCGGATACTCGGTCGCGGTCACGCCGCCGCCGTTCTGGAGCAGGATGAACTTCAGGCGGGGAGCCGCGCCGGCGAAGCGGTTGACCGCGAGCTGGACCTCCGCCGCGGCCCCGGTTTCGTTTTCCCAGGCGAGGATCTCCAGCGGGCGCTGGCTGGCGACGACGTTTTCCTCGACGCTGCCGGCGACGACCTCCTGCCCCGCCAGGTCGAGCAGGAAGGCGTCGAGGTCGGTCGTGACCCCCTCCCACGGCTCGGCCCACTGGAGGTCGAGGATCAGCGTCTCGCCGGCGCCGACCGTGATGCCGAAGGTCCGGTCGACGCCCCCCAGCGGGTTGAAGTCCATGCAGTGGCTCGGGTTGAACAGCGGCCCCAGCGCCACGACCGCGGCCGGGCAGCCGCCGGAGTCGCGGAACGCCGGCGCCTCCCAGGAGGCGATCTCGTTCCCCCCTGCGTCGAAGAGGTTGTCGTTGCCCGCCGCCGAGAAGTAGGCGACGTCGCTGTCCTCGGTCACGTCGGTGACCGCGACGCCGACCGGCCCTTCCTGGAAGAACGGCTCTTCGAAGTAGGAGACGTCGTCGACGATCGCGTCGGCACCGGCCGCGGCGAGCGCCCTGATGTTGTCGGCGAAGTCGATTTCGCCCTCGAAGGCGGTCGCGAACGAGAGCGCGGCGCCGGGCGCGAGGTCGTGGACGATCTGCGCCATCGCGCGGCCCTCGTCGGAGCCTTCCGCGTCGCCATCCTCGAGCACCTCGACCGGCGCGGTCCGCCCGCAGGGATTGCCCGCTCCCGGCAGGTCGCCGCTGAGCACGTCCTCCGCCGCCCCGGTCGGGGTGGTGGGATCCCGGTCGAAGGAGTCGGAGAGGATCCCGACCTCAACGCCGCTGCCGTCGACTTCGAACTCGGCCCGCGCCTCGGCGGCGCGCAGCTGGGCATCGCCCTCCGAGGTTGCGGAGCCGAAGCAGGGCGTCGCGGCCGACGCCACCGGGCCCACGGCGCGCACGAGCGGGGTCAGGACCTCGGTGACGGCACGCACCCCGGCGATCGACCCGAGCCGGGGCAGCTCGGCGGGTCGCGCGGCGGCGGTGACCGTCCCGTAGCGGTCGCTGACGCCGATCGCCTCGAAGCCCGCGGCGCGCAGGGCCTCGGCGCCCTTCGACACGTCTCCCCGCAGCCGGACCTGGATCACGACGCGGCCGCCCTGTCGCAGGAGGCTGCCGGGCCCCTGGCGGGCCACGCTCAGGCGCATCGCCTGCTTGGCGCGGGGCAGCGCGCGCACGGCGGGCTTCGCCAGCGCGGCCAGGCGCGGGGAGAGCGGACCGTCGTCCTGCCGCGCGAGCGGCTGGGGCGCCGCGGACGCGCCGGGGGCCGCGGCGAAACCGGCGAGGAGCGCGGCGGCCGGAAGCAGCGCTGCCCCCCGGCGAAGGCTCTGCCCTTGCTGCATCCGCACAAGGTACCGGCGGGTTCCACGCCCGATCGAACACGCGTTGAGGCTGCCAGCACATGCCCGACCCTGCTACGGTCCCGAACGTTAGGTCGGATTCTTTCCGGCAAAGTCGTGTCTAGCGCTCGCGTCGTTGGTTCCAAGAAGCCTCCGCGTTCGCAGCACAAGAAGTGGAGGCAAAGAAATGCCAACTGGAACTGTGAAGTGGTTCAGCGACGACAAGGGCTACGGGTTCATCACGCCCGACGACGGCTCCAAGGACGTCTTCGTGCATCACAGCGCGATCCTCGGCGAGGGCTTCAAGTCCCTGACCGAGGGTTCGAAGGTGAGCTACGAGTCCGAGGAAGGCCCCAAGGGTCCGGCCGCGGCGAGCGTTCAGCAGACCTCGTAGACGCGCACCGCTCTTAGCTGTGCAGAGGCCCGCTCCGGCGGGCCTCTTCTTTGCGCGCGCCCCTACCCTGCCCTCGATGGCCACCAGAGACGACATTCGCAACATCGCAATCGTGGCCCACGTGGACCACGGCAAGACGACGCTGGTCGACGCGATGCTGTGGCAGAGCGGTGCCTTCCGCAAGGGGCAGGACGTCGCCGAGCGGGTGATGGACTCGATGGACCTCGAGCGCGAGAAGGGGATCACGATCCTCGCCAAGAACACGGCGGTCCGCTACGAGGGCGTCAAGCTCAACATCATCGACACCCCCGGCCACGCCGACTTCGGCGGCGAGGTCGAGCGCGGCCTGACCATGGTCGACGGGGTGCTGCTGCTGGTCGACGCATCCGAGGGCCCGCTGCCCCAGACCCGCTTCGTCCTGCGCAAGGCGCTGGAGGCGAAGCTGCCGGTGATCCTCGTCGTCAACAAGGTCGACCGGCCCGATGCCCGCATCCACGCGGTCGTCGACGAGGTCTACGAGCTCTTCCTCGACCTCGACGCCGACTCCGAGCAGATCGACTTCCCGATCGTCTACACCAATGCCAAAGCCGGCTGGGCCGCGCTGGAGGAGGGAACCGAGGGAAGCGACCTCTCCCCCCTGCTCGACCTGATGCTGGCGAAGATCCCCGCGCCCGAGCACGACCCCGAGCACCCCTTCCAGGCGCACGTCACCAACCTCGACGCCTCGCCCTACGTCGGCCGCCTCGCGCTCTGCCGGGTCCGCCACGGGGTCGTCCGCAACGGGCAGCGGATCGCCTGGTGCCGGGCGACGGGCGAGATCGAGCGGGCGACGGTCAGCGAGCTCTACGTGACCGAGGCGCTCGACCGGGTCGACGCCGACGAGGCCGGGCCGGGCGAGATCATCGCCGTCGCCGGGCTGCCCGACGTGACGATCGGGGAGACGCTCGCCGACCCGGAGGACCCGCGGCCGCTGCCCGTGATCAGCGTCGACGAGCCGTCGCTCTCGATCGTCCTCGGCATCAACACCTCGCCGCTGGCCGGCACCGAGGGCAGCAAGCTGACCGCCCGCCAGGTCCGCGACCGGCTCGACGCCGAGCTGGTCGGCAACGTCTCGATCCGCGTCCGCGACACCGAGCGCCCCGACGCCTGGGAGGTTCAGGGCCGGGGCGAGCTGCAGCTGGTCGTGCTGCTGGAGATGATGCGCCGCGAGGGCTTCGAGCTGACCGCCGGCCAGCCGCGAGTCCTCACCCGCGAGATCGACGGCAAGGTCCACGAGCCGGTCGAGCGCCTCTCGATCGACATCCCCGAGGAGCACGTCGGCGCGGTCACCCAGCTGCTCGCCGGCCGCAAGGGCCGCCTCGAGCACATGACCAACCACTCGACGGGTTGGGTGCGGATGGATTACCTGGTCCCGGCGCGCGGGCTGATCGGCTTCCGCACCGAGTTCCTCACCGAGACCCGGGGCACCGGTCTCCTGCACCACGTCTTCGACCGCTGGGAGCCGTGGGCCGGGGACCTGCGCACGCGCTCGACCGGGTCGCTGGTCGCCGACCGCCGCGGCAAGAGCGCCGGCTACGCGCTGTTCAGCCTCCAGGATCGCGGCACGCTCTTCGTCGGGCCGGGCGAGGAAGTCTACGAAGGCATGATCGTCGGCGAGAACGCCCGGTCGGAGGACCTCGACGTCAACGCGATCAAGGAAAAGCACCAGACCAACGTGCGCGCCGCCAGCGCCGACCTGCTCGTCCGCCTGACCCCGGCGACCCGCCTCTCGCTGGAGAACGCGCTGGAGTTCGTCCGCGAGGACGAGTGCGTCGAAGTGACGCCCGAGTCGGTGCGGCTGCGCAAGGTCGAGCTCGACACGACGAAGCGCCAGAAGGCGGCCCGCCAGGCCGCCCGCGTCGGCTGAGGGTCAGGCGGGGGGCGCGGTGCGCGGTTCGGCGACCGCCGACCGGTCGACCTCGCGGCCGCCGCCGAGGTCGAAGTACATGATCGCCACGGCGAGGGCGGCAATCGGGGCGGTCAGCGCGCTGGCCACCACGGTGGCCACATAGGCCACGGCGACCCCGTCGGCGATCGCAGAGACAAGCGCTTCCAGGCCGAGACTGGCAGCCACCGCTATCACGCCCGCTACGAAGAGCACCAGGAAGACCGACCAGCCATTGCCGCTGACGAGGCGCCGGCTGCGGCCGAACGCCTTCAGGGGACCGATGCGCTCGACGACGATCGCGGCCGGCCCGAGCGACCAAATCGTCAACAGGATGAGGCCGGGAACCACCAACAACAGGAAACCGAACACCACGCCGAGCCCGTACAGGATGGTGAAGGCAACCAGCGGAAGAATCGCTGGGACTGCGGCCGAGAAAAGATCGCCCACCGTGCTGTCGCGGCGACCGTCGCGAACGTCTTGGACAAGCTTGACCACGAAGCCGGTGTAAAGCGCGGTGGCGGCGAATTCCAGGGGGATGGCCAGCACTTGGAGCCCGGTCTTCTCAGATTCGACCAGCAGCGCGAAGAAGATGCCCGCGATCGCGAAGACGACCAACGCGCTGCCCAGCAAGGGCCCGAGGTTGCCTCGGTAGACCGCGAAGGTCTCGCTGAGGACCCGTCCGGGCTCGAGTCGCTTGGCGGGTGCGCCGGCAGCCTCCATGGGGACGATCCTAAGCGCGCCCTCCGGACGAAATGGCGCCGACGGGCCGAAAACCGGACGTATAGCGTCGGTTTTCGGCCCGTCGGCGGAGAAGCTAGACCGTCGCCGCGGCCTGCTCGGCCTGGCTGTCCTCGGCGGCCTTGGCCTTCGCTTCGGCCTCGGGCGTGGGCTCGTTGGCCTGGCGGGGCAGCAGCACTTCTTTGGCGATCACGAGGCGCTGGATCTGGCTGGTGCCCTCGTAGAGCTGCATGATCTTCGCGTCGCGCATCAGTTTCTCTACCGGGTACTCCTTGATGAAGCCGTAGCCGCCGTAGACCTGGACCGCGTCGACGGTGATCTCCATCGCCGAGTCGGCGGCGAAGCGCTTCGCCATCGAGGAGACCTTGCTGTTGCGCACGCCTTGGTCGAGCAGGATGGCCGAGTTCCAGACGAGCAGCCTGGCCGCCTCGACCTTGGTCGCCATGTCGGCGATCATGAACTGGATCGCCTGGTGCATCGCGATCGGCACGCCGAACTGAACCCTTTCTTTGGAGTACTCGGTCGAGTACTCCAGGGCGGCACGGCCGATCCCGACCGCCATCGCCGAGACGCCGGGGCGGGTCCGGTCGAGCGTCATCATCGCGAGCTTGAAGCCCTTGTTCTCCTCACCCAGCAGGTTCTCCGCCGGCACCTCGACTTCGTCGAAGGAGATGGTCGCGGTGTTCGACGCCCGCTGGCCCATCTTGTCCTCCTTCTTGTCGACGGTGACCCCCGGGGAGTCGGCGTCGACGACGAAGGCGCTGATCCCGCGGTGGCCCGCCTCGGGATCGGTCTTGGCGTAGACCGTGAAGTAGTCGGCATAGCTGCCGTTGGTGATGAAGCACTTGGAGCCGGTGATGACGTACTTGTCGCCCTTCTTGACGGCGCGCGTCTTCATCCCGGAGACGTCGGAGCCGGCGTCGGGCTCGGTCAGGCAGAAGGAGGCCAGCTTCGGCTCCTCGGCGAGCATGCCGAGGTACTTCTTCTTGGTCTCCTCGGAGCCACCGAGGGTGATCGGCGCCGAGGCGAGGCCGTTGGCCATCAGCGAGGTGCCGATGCCCGAGCAGCCCCATCCCATCTCCTCCTCGATCAGGCAGCCGGAGAGGTAGTCGAGGCCCGGGCCGCCGTAGGCCTCGGGGATGTGGGTGTTCATCAACCCGACCTCCCAGGCCTTGTCGACGATGTCCTGCGGCCAGGTGCCCTCTTTGTCGTGCTCCCAGGCGACCTTGCGGATCTCTTTCTCCGCGAAGTTGTGCGCCAGCTCGCGCAGATCCTTCTGCTCGTCGGTCAGAGTGAAGTCAACCACTGCTCGAAGCTCCTTCTTTCGGTGGGAGGGACCGATTGACTGGTCAGTCAACCAGGCCCAAGGGTACCGAATGGGCTGGCGGGCGTCGGCCCCTACCCTTGGAGCATGGCGGTGACGGCCTTGGCGATCGGGATCGAAAGCGGCTACGTGCTGGCCGCGATCACCCTCGTCGCGCTGCCGGTCGCCGCCGTGGCCTTCGCCCGCTCCGGCCCGGCCTGGCAGAGCCTCGGCAAGGGCCGCTACGCGATCGAGCAGACCCCGCCGTCGTCGCGCCTGGCCCAGCCGTCGGCGCCGGTCGACCGCGCCCTGCAGGCCACGGAGGCGCGCCAGATGCTCGAGGCGAAGTCCTACAGGCGGCGGCAGCGCGGCGAGCCGGGGCTCGACGTCGAGGCGGAGGTCGCGCGCCTGCTCGACGCCGGCGAGGGCGGCGAGTCCGGGCTCGACGAGGAGCTGCGGACGGAGGTGCGGGAGCTGGTCATCGCCCGGAACGAACGTCGGATGCGGGCGGGCGAGGAGCCGCTCGACGTCGAGGCGGAGGTGGAACGACAGCTCGGCGATCTCATAGGATTGGGCGAGTGATGGCAGGCGCCGGGGACAACCTCTACGAGGTCGACGACCTCCTCGTCCAGCCCGGCACCTACTTCAACCCGCAGACCGAGGTGATCGTCGTCGTCGACGACTCCGCCTCGCTCGACCAGGAGGTCTTCAACATGGAGGCCTACGAGGGCGCCGACTGGGTGCGGATCTCCGACGAGGTGCCGATCGACGAGGACCGCCGCGACGAGGCGCTGGAGCGCTTCCAGACCCACTACCACCCCGGCGCGACCGGCTCGGTCTCCGAGACGGCGCTAGAACAGGGCGACGACGAGCTCGACGGCGACGAGGACGGACAGGACCCCGGCCGCGAGGACTAGCGCGACGATGCTGGAAGCCGGCCAGGACGCCCCCGACTTCACCCTGCCCGACCAAGACGGCAACGACCTGACCCTCTCGAAGCTGCGCGGCCAGACGGTGGTGCTGTTTTTCTACCCCCGCGCCGACACGCCCGGCTGCACGACCCAGGCCTGCGGCGTCCGCGACCGCGGCGACGAGTACCGAAGGGCCGGAGCGCGGGTGATCGGCGTCTCTCCCGACCCGGTCGAGGCGGTCAAAAAGTTCGCAGACAAATACGACCTCGACTTCACCCTGCTCGCCGACGCCGACCACGCCGTCGCGGAGACCTACGGCACCTGGGTCGAGAAGTCGATGTACGGGAAGAAGTACTGGGGCGTGCAGCGGGCCACCTTCCTGATCGACGCCGAAGGCAGGATCGCGAAGGTCTTCCCCAAGGTCTCGCCGAAGAGGCACGACGATGTCGTGCTCACCGCCCTCGCCGAGCGCACCGCAGCCTGATCTCGATCCTACGGCCCGAGCGCAAGCGGCCGGTGATGCTGAAGCGCCACCGGTCGCCTGCTACGCGAAGGGCTAGGCGACGTGCAGATTGGCTCCGCTAGCCGCCGAGGCGGTAGTGCTGAGGTGATATTCAGTGGTGGTGTTGACTGTCAAACCGAATGAGCAAGCGCCATGCGTCTGCGAGCTGATTGTAAGTCTTCCCTCGATCAAAACTAGGCCCGGTGTGATGTTTGTATATGTCACCGAGTGCTGAGGTGTTTGTGGACCTATTGTCACTGTGCAGCCCGAAGAGCCCACGGGATGGCTGGCCAGCGAGGAGTAGTGATGTATTTCGATAGGTTTTTGAGTAGGGCATTTTATGTGAAGGATTCCACTAGCGTGATGGCTGTTTATTGTCGTCGTAACTGTGAAGTCGAAATGACAGCCATTGTGTGTGAATGTCAGGTTGTCAAATGCGGCACCCTTTGTCTTGCATTTGATGAAGAATGGTGTGAGTGTGATTGTGGTAGATGCTTCAACTATTTCTCCCGGAAAGCTCTCTTCGCTACAAGAATATTCTGAACCGGATACTGTGAAGAGATCTTCTTCCCCCGTATCTTCGGTCGTGATGGTCTGGGGGTAGCTGCTGGCTGTGATCCTTGGAACTGCCGACGCAGCCGGGGCCGCAGCAGCAGCGATCGGCGCCGTTATCAGGATGGCAACGCTGAGTAACTTGAGCACTCGAAGCATGATTCCTCCTTTGCTTGCCGCCTCGTACCGCCGGCAATAGGGCCCTTGATCATCAGCGCGGTTCGCCGAATGATCAAGAGATTTTCAGTTAAGGAAGGAGTACTGGACGTCTTCCCCAAGGTCTCGCCCAAGACCCACGACGACGTCGTGCTGGAGGCGCTGACCGACCTCGCCGCCGCCTGAGCGCCGATTCAGGCGCCGACGGCGACGACGACGATGTAGCTGGCGTAGAGGGTGAACCAGGTGATCACCGCGGGCAGGGAGAAGCGGTCGCGGCGGTGCAGCATCTCGTAGGCGAGGAAGCCGCCGGCGAGGCCGAGGATCACCGAGAGAGCCGCGTTGAAGCTCAGGTTCCACTCGGTGAAGATCAGGCCGATCCCGATCGGGATCGTCGACTGGAAGACCATCGCGCCGGTGATGTTGCCGAGCGCCAGGGAGTCCTTGCCCTCGCGGACCCAGAAGAAGCTATTGACCTTCTCGGGCAGCTCGGTCGCCAAGGGCGCCAGGATCAGGGCGAGCACGACCGCCTCGACGCCGAGCGACTCGGCGATGTGCAGCAGCTCCTCGACGAAGAGGTGGGCGCCACCGACCATCGCGCCGAGCCCGACCAGCAGCTGGATCGAGCAGACCAGGAGCGAGGGATTCGTGCGGAACTCCTCGCGGCGCTCGAAGACGAGCGGGTCGAGCGTGCCGTGAGCCTGCACGTCGCCCCCGCCCTTCAGGGTCCGGCGGATGTAGACGACGTAGGCGAGGATCACGACGATCCCGACCGGGATGCGCAGGGCGTCCGGGGCGCCCCAGGCAAGCGCCAGCGAGACCGCGAAGAAGAGCAGGAAGAAGAGCAGGTCTCGCTCCAGGGTGGGCCCGTGCGCGTCGAGGCGCAGCCCCGTCTCGCGTCGCTCGCGATAGAGGTAGGCGAAGAGGCCGACGAGGCCCATCGCCAGGGTGCCGAGCAGGAACGGGGCGCCGACGATCGCTCCGATCGCAACCTGGTCGGCGCCCTCCTTGGCGCCGACCAGGGCGACGATCGCGATCAGCGTCTCCGGCATCGCCGTGCCGACCGCCGCCAGCAGGCTGCCGACCGCCCCTTCGCCCAGCTTCAGCCGGTGCCCCATCCACTCCACCGCGTTGGTGAAGAGCAGGGCGCCGGCGAGGATGACGGCGAAGCTGACGAACAGCAGCAGGACGCTCAAGCGACTAGCCGGCCAGCTTGGCGCACTTCTGCAGGTCGACAGGCGTCCTGGCTTCGCCCAGGCACTTCAGGTAGGCCTGCTGGTCGCCGCCGCCGCCCGAACCCCCGCCCGATCCCCCGCCGGCCGCCGCGCCGAAGCCTTCGAGCAGGCTGTCCAGGCCTCCCCCTTCGAGCATGTCGAGCAGTTCGAGCGGGTTGATGTCCAATTTCACGAAGAGGTCGCTGAGCGGCTTGGCGCCCTGCGGAGCCGAGATCTCCGGCTCCTCGTTGACCTCGGCGAGCTTCAGATCGAAGTCGAGCTTGGCGCTTTCGGGACCACCCGACGCCGAGCCGTCCTCGGGAGCGATATCCAGCTGCGCCGAGATCTGCCTGATGATGTCGTCGTCGCCCACGTAGACGTCGATGTGCGCCCTCTTGACCGCCTCGCTCACCTGATCCTTCGCCTCCCCGATCTCCGACTCGGAGGGCAGCTCGCCGGCAGCGCCGACCTGGCTGCTGCAGGCGGGGTCTTCGGCCAAGTCGACCAGGGCGTCTATCGCCCCCGGCACGTCGAGGTCGCCGCTGACCTTCGTCGTGCCGGTCCCCTCGACGTCGGCGCTGCCGTCGTCGCTGAGGTTGTCGACGAAGTTGCCGACCTCGAGCTTGCTCGCGGCCTCCTGGCAGGCGGTCGTGGACCCGCCTTCGGCGCCGCCCTGCCTCTGCAGCTGTTCGAGATAGGACTCGACGAAGGTGAAGGTCGTCGGATCGACTTCGTACTCCGTCCCTTCGTAGTTGACGTAGGCGCTGTTGGGCAGCAGCACGAGACCGCCTTCGAAGTCGATCTCTTCGTCGCCGAAGGAGCCGGCGATGTCGGCGTCCAGGTCGAACTGCGGCTGTTCGCCTTTGCCCCCCGCGCCCTGGAACGGGCCGGAGAGGCTGATGTCCACGTCGCCTTCTTCCTTCCCCTCGGCGTCGATGGCGAGCGTGAGGTCGAGCACGCCGCTCTTCACCCCTTCGAGGGTGGCGTCGTCGAGGACCGTCTGCGGATCGCCGCCGCTGCTGCTGCCGCCGCCGTCCTCGTCGCCGCAGGCAACCAGCGCGGTCGCCAGAATCGAGAGGACGATCAGTGCGGAGATGAATCGAAGTCGGGGCAAGGCGGTGGCCTCCTGGGAAGGGGTCGGGTCCGAGTCGGGATCGTAAGGCTAGCGGGGCTCTACCGCGCGTTCTCCACCTGCGGCGGGGTGCTCTCGGTCAGGTTGAGCGCCAGCGGGAGGAGAAACGCGCCGAGGAAGATCAGGATCACGCCGGCCGCGACCAGCCGCATCGAGCCGGCCAGGTGCCCGAGGATGCCGATCGCGAAGCCGGCCAGCACCAGCGCGATATAGGGGGTGCCGCTCTGGGGCAGGAGCGCGAGGAGGGAGAGGGCGAGCTCGGGCACGGGGCGGATTATCATCGCGAGATGCCCGCGACCTCGATCCCGGACTCGGTCGCCGAGACCAAGGGGGCCCTGGCCGAGGCCCAGTACCTCGCCGACGAGCCGGCCGCGCTCGTCTCCTTCCTCGCCCAGCGCCTCGGCAAGCCGATCCTGGTCGAGGGGCCAGCCGGCGTCGGCAAGACGGAGCTGGCCAAGGCGCTGTCCCGTGCGACCGGCCGCGAGCTGATCCGCCTCCAGTGCTACGAGGGCCTCGACGAGGCGAAGGCGCTCTACGAGTGGAACTACCGCAAGCAGCTGCTGCGGATCCAGGCCGGCGGAGAGTCCGGTTGGGAGGACGTGCACGGCGACATCTTCAGCGAGGAGTTCCTGCTCGAGCGGCCGCTGATGCAGGCGATCGCGAGCAGCGATCCCGTCGTCCTGCTGATCGACGAGATCGACAAGACCGACCAGGAGTTCGAGGCGATGCTGCTCGAGCTGCTCTCCGACTTCCAGATCACGATCCCGGAGCTGGGCCGGGTCACGGCGACGACGATGCCGCTCGTCGTCCTCACCTCGAACGACTCGCGCGAGCTGACCGAGGCGCTGAAGCGCCGCTGCCTCTACCTCTGGCTCGACTACCCGGACCTCGAGCGCGAGATGGAGATCGTCCGCCTGCACGCCCCGGAGCTGTCGGAGACGCTGACGCGCCGGCTGGTCGAGGTCGTGCGGATGGTGCGCTCGCTCGACCTGAAGAAGCCGCCCTCGATCGCCGAGACGATCGACTGGGCGCGAACCCTGCTCCTGATGGGCGCCGAGGACATCGACCGCGAGACCTTCGAGCAGTCGATGTCGATCATCGTCAAGCACCGGACCGACATCGACCTCGTGGCCGAGCGCGTCGGGGTGAAGCTTGCCGACCCCCTACGGCCCCAGGCCTGACGCCGGCCCCCCGGGGCTGGCGGCGAAGCTGCTCGGCTTCTGCGAGGAGCTGCGCAGCGAGGGCGTCGCGGTCGGCACCTCGGAGATCCTCGACGCCTTCGCCGCGCTCGAGCAGGTGCCGTGGAGCTCGCAGGACGACTTCCGCGAGGCGCTGGCGGCGACGATCGCCAAGTCTCAGGGGGACCGCCGCCTCTTCGAGCTGCTGTTCGAGCGCTGGTTCTTCCGTGCGGCCGAGGCCGAGGCCGTCGAGCGCGGGATCGGCGAGCGCGGGGAGGGCGGCGAAGGCGCCGAGCGGCTCGACGTCGACGAGCTGCGCGAGCAGATCCGGCAGGCGATCGTCGAGGGCGACGACGGGGAGATGCGCGACCTGGCGCGGCTGGCGATCGCCGCCTTCGGCCGGGACGGCGAGGGCTCGGGCGTGGTCGGCGTCGACGTGCAGCGGATCCGCCGCACGCTGGGGCTCTCGATCGGCGCGCAGAAGGGCGACGCCGCAGCGGGCGAGCTGCCGCCGATCGACCGCGAGGAGCTGACCCGCTTCGAGCGGCACCTGCGGCGCGAGCTGGAACGCGACCTGATCGAGCGAACCGAGACCCTGCCGCCGTCCCGGCCCCTGGCCGAGCTCGACCGCGCGCTGCCGACCAGCCCGACCCAGGACCTTGCCGCCGTCCACCGCGCCGTCTCCCAGATGAAGCGGCGGCTGGCGACGCTGGGACACGAGCAGCGCGGACGGCGCAAGGGCCGGACGGTCGACGTGCGGCGGACGATGCGGGCCTCGCTGGAGACCGGCGGCGTGCCGCTGCGCCTGCGCTACCGGCCGAAGCGGCCGCGCCGGCCCGAGATCTACGTCCTCTGCGACGTCTCGACCTCGGTCACGTCGGCCAGCGTCTTCTTCCTCTCGGTGCTGCACGCCCTGCACGACTCGTTCCGCAAGCTGCGCAGCTTCGTCTTCATCGAGCGGATCTCGGAGGTGACCGAGGTCTTCGAGCACGAGCGCGACTTCCGCGAGATCGCCCGGCGGATCTCCAGCGAGGGCGGCGTCGCCGACGTCTCCGGCTACACCGACTACGGCCGCGTCTGGCTCGAGTTCCTGACCGAGATCTCAGACGACCTGGACCCGCGCTCGACCGTGATCGTGCTCGGCGACGCCCGCACCAACGGCCGCGAGCCCCACGCCGAGGTGTTCGCCCAGATCGCCGAGCGGGCCGGCCGCCTCTTCTGGCTCAACCCCGAGCCGAAGCTCTACTGGAACTACGGCGACTCGGTGATGGCCGCCTACGAGCGCCACTGCGACGGCGCCTTCGAGTGCTGGACCACCCGCCACCTCGAGAGCTTCGTCAACGTAGTCGCCGGCGGCGTGCCGGCGGGGGAGTCCATTTAGGTGGGCGGCGTCTCGTCGCGTCGGAGCCGGCGCCACTCGCGGTCATTCAGGACGTTCAAGAGAATCAGACCACCGAAGAACGCAATGCCAGGGACAAGATAGGAGCCGACTTCGGAATCGTGGAAGAAGAACCCGCCGACCGTCAGAACGCATACCGCCGCGAGAAGAGACAAATAGAAGTTACGCCTGATGGCTGGCGTGATGGTCATCTCACCACCAGATCATAGAGCAGACAACAGCATCCGACGAGGCCGCCCCAGAAGGTGCTCATCAAGGCACCGGCCTCTAACTCACCCCGGCCTCTCTTCACCAGCACACCTCTTGCCGCGGTGAGGAAACCGGCTACGGCGGTTCCGGCCACCATCGAGGTGGCAAGCGTTTGGAGCAGCGCCGTAGCGGTGCCGACGTCCGCGAGAACGAGCATGCGCCGATGCTCCACGACGCCGACGCGCGCGTGGTGCGCACATTTCCAATTCTCTGCGACGGCCTTGTGCCGAAAGAGGAACCGCTGCTAGCGCGCAGCCCAGGCGTCGGGCTGGGAGACGAGGTTCTCGACGATCTCCGGCAGCTGGTCGGAGACGAGGTCGGCGAGGGTGACGTGCTCGAGCACCGCGCGGAGGTTGGCGCGGACGGCGATCCAGACCTCCTGGAGATGGGCGGCGTGGCCGCGGTACTCGATCGACTCCGGTGGCGAGGACTGCACGTGGGCGATCGGCCCCTCGACGGCGCGGACGACGTCGGCGATCGTGATCTCGTCGGCGGGCTTGGCCAGCCAATAACCGCCCTTGGCCCCGCGCCGCGCGCGGACGATCCCGTGGTGCTTCAGCTCCAGCAGGATGTGCTCGAGGAACTGCAGCGGAATGTCCTGCGCCTCCGCCAGCCGCTCCCCCTTGATCGGCCCCTCCTCGGCAGCGGCCAGCTCCGCCGCCGCCCGCACGGCGTAATCGGCCTTCGCAGAGACACGCATGAATCAAGCGTATCTCGGCCGAGCGGCGCGGCGGCCCCTGCGCCTGACGATCGGCCCACGCGTATCGCAGGGTGAGTGGCATGGACGCTCGGGTGAAGGAGGACCGGGGGCGCCGGGGCGAGCGCGGCGTCCTGTTTTTCGCCCCTCCGACTCAGCGAGAGAGACGACGCGCCCGGCGAAAAACCCAGCGCTCGCCCCGGCGCCCCCGGTCCTCCTCCCTCGCTGCGCTAGCCGATCGTCTCAGGCGCCAGCTCGCCGGAGCGATCGTGCGGCGGCCCCTCGGCTTCCATCGCTTCCCGTTCCTGGCGGCGGCTCGACCACCAGCGCGGGAACCAGATCAGCAGGGCGAGGCCGATGCCGGCCACGGCAGCCGCGATCGGCCAGACCAGAGGGTCGCCCTTCTGGACGGTGACGATGCCGGAGGCGACGAGCACGACGCCGAGCGCGGTGCGCAGGAAGCCGACCGGCGCGCGGGCGGCGAAGTGGGAGCCGACCACGACCCCGGGCACCGAGCCGAGCAGGATGTTGCCGGCGAGGACGAAGTCGACGTTGCCCCCGACCCAGTGGGCGATGCCCGCCGCCCAGAGCAGGATCGCGGCGTGGAAGACGTCGGTGCCGACGACTTTCTTGGGGGCGAGGCGGAAGACGGCGATCAGGAGGATCGCGATCACGGTGCCGGAGCCGGCCGAGGTGATGCCGATCACGAACCCGGTCGCCAGCCCGATCGTCACGGCGGCCACCTTGTGGCGCCGCTTGATCTCGAAGTCGTCGCGCTCCTCGACCAGGTCGCTGAGGATCAGAGCCCGGGCCAGGGTGATCAGGCCGACCATCAGCAGGGTGCCGCCGAGCAGGGCGTAGACCAGGGAGTCGAGCCGCTCTTCGCCGACCTTGCTCTGCAGGATCGCGATCGCCCACACACCCGCCACCGACGCGGGGACGCTTCCCGCCGCCAGCCAGAAGGAGAGGCGCAGGTTCACGGTGCCCATCCGCAGGTGCCGCCAGCCTCCCACCGTCTTGGTCACGGCGGCGTAGAAGATGTCGGTGCCGATCGCGGTGACCGGCTTGACGCCGAAGAGCAGGATCAGCAAGGGCGTCATCAGGGTGCCGCCACCCATGCCGGTCATGCCGACCATCGCTCCGATACCGAAGCCGAAGATGATGATTGCCGGGTCCACTGTGAGGCCGCGCGGGGTGCTTATCGACTTTCCTGACCTTTTTAGTCAGAAGCGCGGAGTGCGCCAGGATACCAGGGTGACCCGCACGGAAGCAACGGATTTCGCCGTCGCGAGCGGTTCGCCTGCACGGTCGTCGACTCCCGGAACGGCGCTCTCCGCTCACGCCCTGCGGCACGCCTACGACGAGCTGACGACGCTCGCCGGCGTCGACCTGGAGGTGCCTGCGCACGCCGTGCTCGGCCTCGTCGGTCCCTCGGGCTGCGGCAAGTCGACGCTGCTCGAGCTGATCTGCGGCTTGCAGGAACCGTCCGCCGGCCAGGTCCTGGTCGGCGACGCCGACGGTGCCCGGGAGCGCCTCCGGCGCTGCGCCTTCATGCCGCAGCGCGACGTGCTGCTGCCCTGGCTGTCCGCGATCGACAACGCCGCGCTCGCCCTGCGCAACCGCGGCGCGCGCCGTCGTCAGGCCCGCGCCGAGGCCGCGACGCTGTTCGAGCGCTTCGGCCTGGAGGGCTTCGAGCGGGCGCTGCCGGGGGAGCTCTCCGGCGGGATGCGCCAGCGGGTCGCCTTCCTGCGCACCCTCCTCTCCGGCAAGCCGGTGCTGGCGCTCGACGAGCCGTTCGCCTCGCTCGACGCGATCACGCGCGCCGAGATGCAGGCCTGGCTCGCCGCGGCGCTGCGCGAGGACCCGCGCACCGTCGTCCTCGTCACCCACGACGTCGAGGAGGCCCTCTACCTCGCCGACCGCGTCGCAATCCTCTCGGCGCGACCGGCTCGCGTGGTCGACGAGCTCGCCGCGCCGGATCCCCGCGCGCCTGACCGCGACGCCGCCGTCACCGACCCCGACTTCGTCGCCGCCCGCGAGCGGGCGATGGCGGCGCTGCACGAGGGGATGCGGTGAGCGCGGGGCGCGTTATTGACGGTATGCGTAAGAAAAGCGCCCGGTGGTGGCGTTTGGTGCTGCCCATCGGGGTGCTCCTGGCGCTCGTCGGCGCCTGGCAGCTGGCGGCCTCCACCGGGGTGCTTGCCGAAGTGCTCGACCTGGAGCCGTTCCTGGTGCCGTCGCCCGCTGAAATCGCCGCCTCGCTGTGGGAGAACCGCGACCTCCTCGCGGACAACGCGTGGGTGTCGTTGCGGGAGATCCTGCTCGGGTTCCTATGCGGCCTGGCCGCCGGGGTCGTCTTCGCAGTGCTCATCCATCTCTCCGGAATCCTTCGAGCGGCGGTCTATCCGCTCCTGATCGCCTCGCAGACGATCCCGATCGTGGTCCTGGCGCCGATCCTGGTCGTCTGGTTCGGCTTCGGGATCGGGCCGAAGCTGGCGATGGTCGCGTTGATCTGCTTCTTCCCGATCACCGTCGCCACCGCCGCCGGCCTCCGCGCGGTCGATCCAGAGGCGACGAAGATGATGCGATCGCTCGATGCCTCACGCAGTCAGGTGCTGTGGCGGCTGGAGATGCCGACGGCGCTTCCCTTCTTCTTCAGCGGGGCAAGGCTCGCCGCCGTGTTCGCTCCGATCGGCGCGCTGTTCGGTGAGTGGGCCGGTGCGAACAGCGGTCTCGGGCACATGATCCTGCTCGACAACGGGCAGCTGGAGACGGCCCGGGTGTTCGCCGCCGCCCTCGTGCTGACGACGATCGCCCTCGCCCTCTTCGGCCTCCTCGCCCTCGCGGAGCGGCGCGTCGTCCGTTGGCGATAGAAACCCAGCCCCGCAACGACAAACGAAAGCAGAGGGATGAAGGACAGCCACGCAGCCCAGAGCCGCCCGAGGACGCTACGCCTTGCGATCGCCCTCGCCGCAATCGTCGCCGCGCTCGCGCTCGCCGCCTGCGGCGAGAAGAGCGAGGACGAGGCGGGCGAGCCGCAGCCGTTCACGCTGACGCTCGACTTCTATCCCAACCCCGACCACGCCGGGATCTACATGGCGGAGAAGCTCGGCTACTTCCGCGAAGCGGGCCTCGACGTGACGATCCAGACGCCCTCCGACCCCGCGGCGCCGATCAAGCAGGTCGCCGCCGGGCAGACCGACCTGGCGATCTCCTACGAGCCCGAGGTGGTGCTCGCCGCCGAGAAGGGCCTCGACGTGCTCGCGGTCGGCTCCCTGGTCGACCGGCCGCTGACCTCGATGATCTGGCTGGCCGAGTCGAAGATCGGCGGCGTCGCGGACCTGCGCGGCAAGACGATCGCCACCGCCGGCATCCCCTACCAGGACGCCTACCTGGAGACGATCCTCGCCCGTGCCGACCTCTCCCCCGCCGACGTGACGACGGTCAACGTCGGCTACGGCCTGCTGCCCGCGATCGTCGGCGGCCGTGCCGACGCGATGCTCGGCGGCTTCCGCAACGTCGAGGGCGTCGACCTGCGCCTGCGCGGCAAGGCGCCGGTCGTGACGCCGGTCGACCAGCTCGGCGTGCCGACCTACGACGAGCTCGTGCTGGTCGCGCAGGGCGAGAGCCTGGACGAGGACCCCGAGGCGATCCAGCTCTTCCTGGCGGCGCTGGCGCGCGGCACGGCTGCCGCCGTCGAGGGCCCGAACGCCGCAACCGCGGCGCTGCTGGAGGCGAACCGCGACCTGGACCCGAAACTCACCGCGGCCGAGGTCGAGGCGACGCTGCCACTGCTCTCGGCCACGGGGCGCATGGACCCCGCGAAGTGGACGCGCTTCGTCGCCTGGATGCGCGACAACGGCCAGATCACTGGCCGGCCCACGCCCGCCGACCTGCTCAGCAACGACTACCTACCGGGCAGCATCCCCGAGTAGCTCGAAGCTGCCTTCATTCAGCAGCCTCGTCACCTTGTCCGGCGCGAGCGGCCAGGAGAAGAGGTGGCCCTGCGCGTAGTCGCAGCCGAGCCGGCGCAGCTCCGAGAGCTGGGCCTCGCTCTCGACCCCCTCGGCGATCGCATCGAGCGACAGGGCGCGGGCCATCCCGATCACCGCCTCGACGATCGCCGTGCGCTCCTGCTCGATCCCGAGCCCGTCGATGAACGAGCGGTCGATCTTCAGCGCGTCGAAAGGGAAGCGGTTCAGGTACGCGAGCGACGAGTAGCCCGTGCCGAAGTCGTCGAGGACGAGGCGGACGCCGAGCTCGCTGAGCGACTGAAGCGTGGCCTTCGCGCTCGCCGACTCCTCGACCAGGACGCTCTCCGTGATCTCGAGCCGCAGGTTGACCGGCTCGAGGCCGGTCCGGGCGAGGACCTCGGCCACTGAGTCGGCGAGGTCGCGGTGCGCCACCTGGCGGGCGGAGAGGTTGACGGCGATGTCGAGCGGTCGCTGATCGGGGCGCTGGGCGTGCCAGCCGAGCGCCTGCGCGCAGGCCGTTTCCTGTACCCAGCGCCCGATCGGCTCGATCAGGCCGCTGTCCTCCGCGATCGAGACGAACTCGCCCGGGTCGAGCACGCCCCGCTCGGGGTGCCGCCAGCGAACCAGGGCCTCCAGGGCGACGATCTCGCCGCTGCCCAGCGCGATGACCGGCTGGTAGAGGAGCTCCAGCTCCTCTCGCTCCAGCGCGTGGCGCAGCTCCCGCTCGACCTCGAGGCGGCGCATCGCGCGGGCGCGCATCTCGGCGTCAAAGACCTCGCAGCGGCCCCGCCCCCCTTCCTTGGCCCGGTACATCGCGGCGTCGGCGTCGCGGATCAGCATGTCGGCGTCGACCGCCTCGCCGCCGGAGGGGCGGGCGACGGCGATCCCGATGCTGGCGGTGACGAAGTGGTCGGCGCCGCCCATCGAGTACGGCTCGGTGAACGCGTCGGCGACCCGGTCGGCGATCGCCACCGCCTCCTCCTCGTCGGCGAGGCGGTCGACCAGGATGCCGAACTCGTCGCCGCCGAAGCGGGCGACGATGTCGCCGGGGCGCAGATGCGCGCGCAGGCGCGGCGCCACGGCGCGCAGCAGCTCGTCGCCCGCGTGGTGGCCGATGCTGTCGTTGATCAGCTTGAAGTGGTCGAGGTCGAGGAAGAGGACGCCGACCGGCGAGCCGGAGGCGCTCCCCCGGCGCAGCGCGTCGCGCAGCGATTCGATGAAGCTGAGCCGGTTCGGCAGCCCGGTGAGCGAGTCGTGCAGGACGCGGTGGCGCAGCGCCTCGTCCGCCGTATGGCGCTCGAGCGCGTCGGCGAGCACGTTGGCGGAGGCCTGCACGAAGTGGACGTCCTGCGGGGTGAAGCGGCTCGGCTCGGTCGAGTGGATGTCGAAGACGCCGAAGGGGCGCTCCGTGCCCGCGATCGGCACGGCGAGGCTGCTGCGCACGCCCATGGCGCGCAGCACCGGCGGCATCGAGAAGCGGCGCTCCGAGGACCAGTCGTCGACGATCACGTGCAGGCCCGAGTCCAGCGCGGCGCCGGCGTGCGAGTCGCGGGCCGCGGACGCGCGGCGCTCGGCGCCGAAGGCGACGCCCTCCAGCCCGGCGCTTAGCTGCAGGCGGCGGCCCTCCCGGCCGGCCTCCCAGATGCACGCCGCCTCGACCCCGTCGATCTCGGTCATCAGCGAGGCCGCCTTCTCGCGCAGCTTGACCGGATCGCCGTCCTGCAGCGCCTGCCGGCCGAGCCGCGCGACCGTGGCCTGCTGGGCGGCGGCCCGCCGCAGGTCCTGCTCGGCGATCTTGCGCTCGGTGATGTCGTAGAGGACGCCGTGCCAGACCTGGGTTCCCTTCTCGTCGGGCTCCAGGACCGCCTCGTCGAGGATCCAGACCACGTCGCCATCCCGGGTGATCATCCGGTAGTCGATCGGCGGCCCGGTGCCGCCTTCGGTCGCCTTGCGGGCCTCCTGCTCGATCACCCGCTGGCGGTCGTCGGGGTGCAGCTGGCGCGCCCACATGCCGGGATCGGCCATCCACTCCTCGGGGGTGTAGCCGAGGATCTGCCCGACCTGCGGGCTGACGTAGCGCCAGCGGCCGCGTTCGCCGAGCTCGCAGGCGTAGACGATCGCGGGCAGGCGCTCGACCAGGCGGCGGTAGTCGTCCCCCGCCGAGGAGATCTCGTCGAGGAACTCGGTTACCCGGTCCTCGGGCCAGCCGTCGCCCCGTCGCCCACTGTCCATTGCGGCGTTATCGACCGCTGGGCGGGTTCCTTTATCTGTACAAGCCGACGGTCCACAGGCCGGCGAGGCCGCGGAACGGGGCGTACGGCGCGTAGAACTCCTCGACCTCCTCGACCGTGGCGCGGCGGCCGAGCCGGGCCAGCCGGCCGACCAGCTTCAGGTAGATCAGGTCGCCCGCGGGCAGCGAGTCGGGATCGCCGCGGCCGAACAGGCCCAGGCACTGAACCGTCCAGGGGCCGATCTCCGGCACCGCCAGCAGGCGCCGGTCGGCCGCCGGGTCGGCGGGATCGCAGCGGCCGACGGCGATCTGGCGGGCGACGGCGCGCAGGGCGACCGCCCGGCCGGCCGAGAGGCCGAGCTGCTCGATTTCGGCCGGCGCCCGGCCGGCGATCGTCGCCGCGCCCGGCACGTCGCGCAGCACCTCGCGCTCGCCTCCCAGGCGCCTGCCCCAGCGGCCGACGATCCGCCGCTGGATCCGGGCGGCTCGGCCGGTCTCGATCAGCTGCTTGACGACCGCCCAGGCCAGGGCCTCCCAGGGCCAGGGCCGGCGATGGGGGCGCAGGTGCGGACGGCGGCGCAGCAGCGGCCCGAGCAGCGGGTCGCGGCGGAAGCGGCGGTAGAACTCGCCGAGGTCGTCGTCGACCCCGAGCGCAAAACGCATCCGCTCGACGGCGATCCGCAGCTCGGCCGCCCCCGCGGGCCGCGACGGCTGGACCGGCAGCGAGCGGGGCGGCGAGACCGCGGCCGGGTCGAGCGGCTCGGCCCGGACGAGGACGCGCTGGGCGGCCGGCTGCCAGGCGCGCACGAGGACCGGGCTGTCCTCGACGTGGAGCAGGCGGGAGGCGACGCCGCCGCGCACCCGCATCACCCGGTCCTCGCCGCCGTAACCGGGCAGGCGGAACGGCGAGGGCGGCCGAACCTCGACCTCGAGGCGCCTCACCGACCGAGCAGGTGAACGTCGACCAGGAAGGAGCGGCTGGCGACGACCTTGGCGGGCCGCCCGCGGCGGCCCAGCAGCCGGCGGGCGCCGCCCCGGCGCGATGCGGCGGCGCCGACCGCCCGGACGGCGGCCACGGTGGCGGCTCCGGCCAGCACGCCGCCGGCGGCGGCGATCGCCGCGGTGCGAACCTCGCCGCGCAGGACGGGAAGGGGTGGCTCCTCGCGAGGGAGGACGCGGACCCGGACCGGCTCCAGCTCCATTTCGCTCACTCGGTCGACTGTAGCGAGGGCGTCGGCTCCAGCAGCTTCTCGTAGATGCGGTAGCGCTTGACGACCTTGCCCCCCATGCCTTCCATCGCCCGGTTCATCGGCTTGTTGGTCTCGAGGATCCAGCCGGTCTCGCCCGCCGGGATCCCCTCGGGAGTGGCACTCTCCAGGTGCTTCAGATAGAGGCCGGCCGCGACCCCGCTGTGGCGGTAATCGTGCTTGACGCCGAGCGCGAAGACGCGGACCCGGTCGATCCTGCGCTTCGCCAGCAGGAACCGGAGCCAGCCGAGCGGCAGCAGCCGCCCCCCCGTCTTCGCCACGGCCTGGTTGATGTCGGGCAGGGTGAACGCGACGCCGACGGTCTCGCCGTCCTTTTCGGCGATGAACCCCCAGTCCTCGTGGATCACCTGCCTGAGCAGCTTGGCGTGGAACTCGACCTCGGCGTCGGTGGCCGGGACGAAACCCCAGTTTTTCGACCACGCCTCGTTGTAGACCTCGGTGAAGCGGCGCATCTCCTCGCCGAGATTGCGCTTGTCGATGTTGCGGATCTCCACGCCTTCGTCGCGCAGCGCCTTCTCGGCCGCGGCGTGGATCTCGGGGGTGAACTGGTCGCCTTCGGCGAGCTCGCCGAGCGCCAGGAACCACATCAGCAGGTCCATCGCCTTGCCGTATCCAAGGCCCTCGACCAGCTCCCGGTAGAAGGGCGGGTGCCAGGGCTGCAGGATCATCGGCCGCAGCTCGAAGCCGTCGATCAGCATCCCGACCTCGTCGTTGGTGGTGAAGTCCATCGGCCCGAGCACGCGCTCCCGGCCCCGCTCCGCCAGCCATTCCTCCGCGGCGCCGAGCAGCGCCCCGGCGACCTCGCGATCGTCGATCGTCTCGAAGAAGCCGAACATGCCGTCGGCGCCGCCCTGGAACTCGTCCCAGCGGCGGTCGACGTGGGCGGTGATCCGCCCGACCGGCTCGCCGTCGCGCTCGGCGAGGAAGTACTCGGCCTCGCCGTGCTCGAACCACGGGTTCCTGCCCCGGTCGAGGAACTGCATCCGCTCGTGGATCAGCGGCGGCACCCACTGCGGGTGGTCGCGGTGCAGCCGGAAGGGGACCTTGACGAAGCGCTTCAGCTCCCGCCGGGTGCGAACGGGCCGGATCGACACGGTTGACACGGAGGGGGCAACCTACACTCCCGGCGATGAGCGAAACTGCGAAGGCTCCGATCGACGTCTTCGAGAAGGCCCGCAGCCACGACCGCCTCGAGCAGCTCGAAGCCGCCCGCGAGCACGACCTGCTCCCCTACTTCCGGATCCTCACCTCGCAGGCCGGTCCGGTGGTCGAGATGGAGGGCCGCGAGACGATCATGCTCGGCTCCAACAACTACCTGGGGCTGACCGGCGACGAGCGGGTCAAGCGGGCCGCCCGCGAGGCGCTCGAGACCTACGGGACCGGGGTCACCGGCTCGCGCCTGCTGAACGGGACGACGCCCCTGCACGTGGAGCTGGAGCGCGAGCTGGCTGAGTGGATGGGGACCGGCGACGCGATCGTCTACACGACCGGCTACCAGTCGAACCTGGGCTGCATCGGGACGATCCTCGAGCCCGGCGACACGGTGATCTGCGACTCCGGCGACCACGCCTCGATCCTCGACGGCTGCCGCCTCTCCGGCGCCAAGCTGCGGCCCTTCCGCCACAACCGCATGGACAAGCTGGAGAAGATGCTCGACCGGGCGGCGGAGGACGGCGGCGGCGTCCTCGTCGTCGTCGACGGCGTCTTCTCGATGGAGGGCGACCTCTGCGACCTGCCGCGGATCGTCGAGCTCTGCCGGGCGCACGGGGCCCGGCTGATGGTCGACGAGGCGCACGGGGCGGGCGTGCTCGGCGCCCGGGGCGCCGGCGCCTGCGAGCTGTTCGGGCTCGAGGACGAGGTCGACCTGCGGATGGGCACCTTCTCCAAGAGCCTCGCCTCCTGCGGCGGCTTCATCGCCGGGCCGGCCGACGTGATCGAGTACCTGCGGATCGCCTCGCGCTCGTTCATCTTCAGCGCCTCGGCGGTGCCGGCGGCGGTGGGCGCGGCGCTGGCGGCGCTGCGCGTGATCCGCTCCGACGGCCCGCGGCTGTTCGAGGCGCTGCTCGGCAACGCCGAGTACCTGCGCGAAGGGCTCCGCGGGCTCGGCCTCCAGGTCGTCGAGCCGGGGACGCTTCCCGGCGGCGGCGTCGCGACCACCCCGGTGGTCCCGGTGATCGTCGGCGACGACTGGCAGGCGGTGCTGCTCTGGAAGGCGCTCTTCGAGGCCGGCGTCTACACGAACGTCGCGATCCACCCCGCCGTCCCCCCGGCGGGGCGCTGTTGCGGACGAGCCTGATGGCAACCCACGAGCGCGCGCACCTGGACCGGGCACTGGAGACGATCGAGCGGACCATCCGAAACTTCCCTGACCTACCCCGCTCGGGGTAGTTTCGGCCTTGTCCAGTTTCGGACAAGGCGGGCGAGTCGCCGAAAAAGGTGCTCTTAGCGAACGGGCCGGTGCTTCCTTAGCGCCCTCGGGGTTGACGCCCCCCGGCCCGACCGCATAGCTTCCCCTCGCGCCGACCGCCACCGGGACAGGAGGAGGCGGACGGTGAAAAGTGATGTGCCGTGCCGGACTTCGGCACCCGGCGCGACGCGACAACCCCAGTTGAAGAACAACCCCCAAGGGAGGAGTCTCCGTGGACGCAGCTTCGATCGCCCCCGCCCCGAGGACCGCTTCGGCAGTCCAGGTTCCGCAGCACATGCAGGCGCTTGCCCGCGCCAACCGCGTGCGCCTGGCGCGGGCTGAGCTGAAGCGCTCGATCGGGCGCGGCGAGGTCGACGTCGCGGAGGTGATCCGGGACTGCCCCTGGGAGACGGAGAGCATGACCCTCGCCGAGCTGCTGACCAGTCAGCGCCGCTGGGGCCGCACCCGCGCCCGCAAGCTGCTGCAGGGCCTCGGGCTCAGCGAGAACAAGCGGCTCGGCACGCTGACGCCGCGTCAGCGGGCGCTGCTGTCGAGCGCGCTCAACGTGCGGTCGGGCGAAGGGGTCCTGGTCTGACCCCTACCGGGGCAGACCGCCGGCCCTGAAGGAGAGGCCGCCGGAGGCGCGCTGAAAGGCGCGGCGCAGAGCGTAGAAGCACGCTGCGAACGCGACGGCGCCCGCCGCGAGGGCGACCGCCGGGATCGTCCCCACGGCGTAGAGCATCAGGGCGGTGACGGTCACGAAGGCGACGCCGGCCAGGAGGGTCGTGTGGGAGCGGTAGCCGGCCAGGTGCTCGCGGACGGAGACCTCCAGGCCGCCGATCGCGCCGAGCACCGCGCCGACGCCGATCAAGGTCGGGTCCTGGCCGGCGAAGCCGACCACGAGGACGACCAGGCCGGCGAGGATCGTCAGCTCGGCCAGGGGGAACGAGCCCCACGGGGCAGGCGGCCGCTCGTCGGCCCTGCGCCTCGGCTTCTGCTTCTCGGTCAACGGCCGCGAGCCGTCCGGGTAACGGGCATCCCGAGGAGATTCTGACCCGCCACCAGCCCATCAGCATCCCGAGCAGGCCGAGGCGGGGGCGGGAGTGCCAGTGGCCGCAGCCCGGCTCGCCGAGGTCGGCGCGGGAGATCCGCACCCACTTGAAGTCGCTCGGCGTGGCGAGCATCCGGTCGAGCAGCTCGCGGTTGCGCGTCTCCAGCTCGGCGCGCTCTCGCAGTGCCGCGCGCGCGTCCTCGACCCGGGCGGCGAGGGCGTCGCGGACGGCCTCGAGCTCGCCGAGGTCGAGCGCCCGTGGCTCGCGCCGTAGGGCGGGAACGTCGGCGGGCAGCTCAAGGCGCGGGAAGGCCTCGGCCACCAGCTCGGCCAGGTGCCGCTCGAGGCGGCCGATCTGCCGCCGCAGCTCCGCCCGGGCAAGCAGCTCGTCGCTCGTCGCATCAGGAGCGAAAACCGTGGCCCGTCGGAGCAAAAGTTCCACCTACAAGAGTGTAAGCGTCCGGTGGCGCGTGGCCAAGCAGATCAAGGACGCAGGGAGCGTGGCGTGCTCCGCACGCGAGCGACCGAGGACGCGGATATGCGCCGTGCCACGCGTCATCCGGAGTCGAGGGTGGCCGCGACCATCCACAACGCCTCGTCTACGGCGATCTGCGGCACGGCGTTGACCTGGACGGCGGCGACGGCGATTCGGCGCGTGCCCTTCTCGACCGCGAAGCCCTCGCCGGTGGCGCCGAAGAGGAGGCCGACCGGCGTCCGCTCGTCGGCGATCGTCAGCGTCCCGTGCGGCAGCTCGCCGGGGCGACCCGCCAGCGACTCGCCGGGTGCCGAGTCGCGTATGCAGAGCCCGCCTTCGAGCCGGTCGGCGTCGAATGCGCGCAGGGCCACGCCGGTCTCGACCGTGGCGATCGTCAGCGCGTCGGCCGGCAGGCCGTGGGTCGTGAAGCCGCCGTCGTGGAGGCGGTCGAGGACGAGCTGCTCGATCGGCGTGCGGGTCCGGTCGGGGTCGAGGCCGATCTGGCGGAAGAAGACGCGGTAGGCCCATGGGATCGGGCGTTCGCGCAGGTGGATCGCGTGGGCGCCGTAGAACCGATCCGACAGCTCGCGCAGGCGGCGCCGGACCGGCTCGGGGCTGCGGCCGGGCCGCCCGTCGACCTCGATCCAGTCGATCCCCAGGCCCGGGAACTCGGAGGCGAGGTGGGGCGCGACCCAGCCCTGCTCGGAGGAGTGCTCCCAGCCGATCCTCGGCTCCGGCGCCTCCGAGCCGGCCATCAGCCCGCCTCGGCCGCCCGGCTCGCGCGCAGCAGCGCCTCCACCCGCCGGCTCAGCTCGCCGCCGCTCAGCGTGCCGATCCCAGCGGCCTGCAGGGTCCCGCCGGGGTAGACGTAGGCGAAGGTCGGGCAGCCCCCCACCCGGTAGAGGCCAGCGACGGCGCCGTCGCGGTCATAGCCGACGGGCATCCGCCAGCCGTGCTCGCGGACCAGGTCGCGGACCTTCTCGCGATCGTCGCGCACGTTCAGCGAGAGGAAGCGCACGCGTCCACGGTAGCGGGCGTAGACCCGATCGACGACGTCCTGCTGTTCGACGCACTCTCCGCCTTTGCTGAACCAGAAGCTCAGGACCGCGGGGCGGTCGAACAGGTCGCAGACCCGGATCGCGTCCGCCCCGCCGACCCGGCAGGCCGGCGTGCGCCGGGCGCCCTCGGGGCAGGGGACCTCCGAGGTCTCGCAATCGTCCTGGGCGACGTTCGCGTCTCCTTCCAGCGGCCCGGTCGCGAGCGGCACCGCGAACTCGGGGAGCGGCCAGCGGGCGGGGCGTTCGTCGAGCCCGAGCGTGCCGCCCCCGTCGCCGCCGACGTCGCCGAGCAGGGCGACGGCGACCACCGCGGCCAGGATCAGGCCGGCGACGATCGAGTACCGGTCCCTCACCGCCGCCGTCCCTCCGCCCAGACGAGCGCCGCCGGCAGCGCGACGAGCACGCCGAGCAGAGCGGCACCGAGGTCGATCACCGTGACCAGGCCGAAGTCGCGCAGCATCTTCACGTCGCTGACGACCAGAACGGCGAAGCCGACCATCGCGGTCACCCCGGAGGCGAGCACGGCGGCCCCGGTGCGCGCATAGGCGGCGTGCAGCGCGTCGCCCAGCGATCCTCCCCGCCGCTCCTCGTGGAAGCGGGCGGCGAGCAGCACGCTGAACTCGGTAGCGATCGCGATCGTCAGAGCCCCGAGCGCCGCCGACATCGGGTTGAGCGGGACTCCGCTGATCCAGAGGAGCAACGCCCCCCAGCCGGTGGCAAGGACGATCGGCACGAGCGGTACGAGCGCACGCTGGAGCGACCGGTAGGCGACGAGCAGGACGAGCGCCACCGCGATCAGGCCAGCGAGGGTGAGCCAGTAGCGGCTGCCCGAGAGATCGGATGCGGCGGCGGCCGCGATCACGGGCAGCCCCGCCAGCTCCACTTCGACGCCATCCGGCGGCCCACCCCTCTCCCCCGGCTCACCGATCTGATCCCGCACCCGCTCGATCAGCTCCTGCTGCTCGTCCAACCCCTGCGCCCTGATCCCGAAGCTGACCAGCGTCTGCCCAGCCGGCAGCTCGGTCTCCGCATCGACCTCGGCGATCTTTTCCAGGTCGTAGACCGGCACCTGCCTCAACGTCTCCCGGACCTGCTTCCGCTCGACCGGCCCGTCCCCAGCCCCGACCAGGTCCGACAGCGCCGGCCCGGGACAAAGCTCGGCCTCCAGGCAGCTCGGCTCTGGACCCGAGAAGCCGCCCACCTTCAACACCCGCTGCTTGAAGTCCGCCATCCATTCCAAGACCGCCGGGTCCGTCAGATCCTCCGCCCTGACGCTCACGTCCAACTGGCCCGAGACTCCGGTCGCCTCCTGAAGCTCATTCAGGTCCTGCACCGCCTGCGCATCCTGCGGTGCCAGCTCGCGTATGTCCGACACCGTCTCGACCTGCGTCCCCACTCCCCAGCCTAAGACGGCCAGACCCAGGCCTACCGCCAGTACCCGCTTCGGCTCCGCTTGCGCCAGCTTCAGCACGCGCTCCAGCCAGTGGGCCTCCGACGGGGGAGCGGGGTGCCCCGCCCGCGATCGCAGGCTCAATGCGGCAAAGCCGGCAGTCAGCGCCAGCAGGAAGGCGAGCCCGATCCCGACGATGAGCAGGAGCCCGAAGTCGCGCACCATGGGCGTCGGCGAAAGCTGCAGGGCAAGGAAGCCCGCGGCGGTCGCAAGTGCGGCGACGGCAATCGTCGGACCTCCCCGCGCCGCGGCCTGCCGTGCCGCCTCGGCGCCATGCGCGCCGCCTTCGACCGACTCGTCGAAGCGCGCCTGGAACTGGATCGCGTAGTCCACCGCCAAGCCGATGAGGATGGGAAGCACGGCGATCGAGGCCATGGTCAGCGACCCGCCGACCAGATCGAGGAGTCCGAAGGTCAGGCCCGCGGCAGCGAGGGCGATGCCGAGCGGCAACAGCCGTAAGCGCGAGCGGAAGACCAGAAGCAGCGTCAGCGCCATGACGACCGCCGCGACGGCGAGCAGGACGAGCAGCGCCTCCTTCAGCGCGTCGGCGACGCCCTCGACCACCACCGGCACGCCCGAGACGACGTAGCGACCGCCGCGCAGGTCGAAGCACGGCTCCGGCTCCCCTTTGAACTCGCACTCGCGACGCGGCGTCGGATCCAGGACGGCGGCCCGGATCAGCTCGAGGGCGCGCCGTCGCTCGCCGTCGCTCAGGTCCGGGCGGAGCCGCACGACGATCTGGGTCGTGCGCCGGTTCGGGAAGAGGTAGGAGAGCCGCGCCTTCGGCGTCCCCCGCGCGCGGCCCAGATCGAAGACGACGGCGGCGAGGAAGTCCGGGTTCGAGAGGCTCGGCGCGCTGGAGATCCCGTAGCGGGCGGCGAAGGAGAGCAGCAGCTCGCGCAGCCGCTCCGGCGGCACCGTGGCGATCAGCCGGCGCAGCTGCCGGTCGACCTGGATCACCGCCTCGTTGAGGAAGGTGGCCGGGCCGACCACCGACTCGACCGGCGCCATCCGCGCCAGCTCAGCGCACGGCCCCGGAATCGGCTCGGCCCCCTCCGGAACGCTCGCCGCAAGACAGCCCTCCAGCCGCAGCAACCGCCCCAGATTGGCGGTCAGCACCAGCCGCTGGAGATCCCCCTCGGCCAGCACGACCACCGGTTCCTCCCCAAACGCCCCCCGCACCTCCTGGGTAGCCCGGTAGCTGGCCGTATCCGTATCGACCAACGTCTCCGTCCCCGCATCCGTCGGCAACCGCGTCGCCCCAACAGCCGCGACGAGCGCAAGGAGAACCGCAGCGACCAGCACGGCCTTCGCATGCCGCGCGGACCATGCACCTATCGAACCCATTCAGCGCTCTCTCGGCCGGAGGGACGGGTGCCCTGGCAGCGCGCGGCGTCCTGTTTTTCGCAGTGCCACCTCAGAGAGAGGTGCGACCCGCCCGGCGAAAAACCCAGCGCGCAGAAGGGCACCCGTCTCCCTGTCTGTCGTAGCGCCCAGAGGGGAACCCGTCCCTCCGGCCGCCGCGTGCAGAATGGACTCAATCCATCGACAGCGGACCCGACACGTCCGCGTTCAAGAACTGGTGCACGAACTGGTTCTCGGAGTCGAACAGTTCCTCTTTCGGCCCCGACTCGACGATTTTGCCGTTCCAGAGGACGGCGATGAAGTCGGAGATCCGCCGCGCGGTGTTGAGGTCGTGGCTGATCACCAGGTAGCAGCCGCCGTTCTCGGCGTGGACCTCGCGGATCAGCTCGCAGAGCAGGGCCGTGCGGACCGGATCGAGACCGGAGTCCGGCTCGTCGAACATGACGATCGCCGGTTCCAGCACCAGCGCCCGGGCGAAGCCGGCGCGCTTGCGCATCCCGCCCGAGAGCTCGTTCGGCATCTTGTAGATCGCCTCGATCAGCCCGACCTCCTTGAGCCGGCGGTTGACGATCTCGCCGATCTCCTCCTCGCTTTTGTCGGTGTGCTGGCGCAGCGGGAAGGCGGTGTTGTCGTAGATGTTCATCGACCCGAACAGGGCGCCGTCCTGGAACAGCAGGCCGAACTTTTTGCGCACCTCGAAGAGTTCGTCGTCGGTCATGTTCGGAATCGATTCGCCGTGCACCAGCACGTCGCCGTGGTCGGGATAGAGCAGGCCGACGATGTGCTTGATCAGGACGCTCTTGCCGGTGCCCGAGGGGCCGAGCACCATCGAGATCTGGTCTTCGGGCAGCCCCAGGTTGAGCCCGTTGAGGATGCGGGCGCGGCCGAACTGCTTGACCAGGTCGATGATCTCGATCGCGTCCTCGCCGCCGTGGTCGCGCTTGCGCCCGGTGTGGAAGCGATACGGATCGCTCTCCCCGGGATCGACCCCGGGGATGACGAAGTCGCGGCCCATCGTCGCCCCGTCGTCGCTGACGTAGGGGCCGTCCGAGCGCCGGCTCGGGGCGGGCGTCTCTTCGACGGGCGCCGCGGGATCGGCCTGGCGCGCGGAGTCGGCGGTGTCCGCCCCGGCCTCCGCTTCGACTTCGCTCTGACGCTGGTCGTCGTCTATGGACATCTCGGGTTCAGCCTCCTATCGGCGCTCTCGGGTTGGCTCCCCAGAAGATCAGGGTTCCCAGCATCCCGATGATGTGGACGAGAACGATGTTGAGGACCATCGACTTCGCGGTGGCGGTGCCGACGCCGACCGGCCCGCCCGAGGCGGTGTAGCCGTAGTAGCAGCCGACCAGGACGATCGCCGTCGCCATGAACATGCCCTTGATCAGGCTGAAGATCAGGTCGGGCGGGTTCTGGAACATCCAGAAGATCAGCAGGTACCCGCCCGAGGAGACGTCGCCGATCTGTTCGACCACCGCCAGGTAGCTGGCGAAGAACATGATCCCGATCCCGACCAGGTACATGAACGGGAAGGCCATCCAGGCGGCGAGCAGCCGGGTCGCGGCGAGGAAGGTGACCGGCGGCACGCCCATCACCTCGAGCGCGTCGATCTCGTCGGAGATCCGCATCGCGCCGAGCTCGGCGACGATCCCGGTCCCGACCTTGGCCGAGAGCATGTAGCCGAACGCGTAGGGCATGATCTCGCGCAGGTCGCACCAGGCCGAGAAGAGGCCGGCGAAGGCCGGCGCGCCCTGGGCGCGCAGCAGGTAGGCGCCCTCGATCCCGCACTGGAGGCCGAGGATGAAGACGAGCCCCCAGATGATCAGCGCCGAGCCGAGGATCAGGATGCCGGCCTGGCGCAGGCTCTCGCCGAAGAAGCGCAGCACGCGGCCCGAATAGACGAGCCCGGCGACCCGCGAGCCGAAGCGGGCGATCTCGCCGAAGGAGTCGAGCCAACCGCGGGGTACCGCGAGCCAGGCGTTCATCGGATCGTCTGCAGCTCCGGATTCGTGGCCAGCAGCGTCTGCGTGAAGACGTAGTTGAAGGCAAAGACGCCCATGAAGGAGATCACGACGGCCTGGTTGACGGCGCGGCCGACCCCCGCGGCGCCTCCGGACGCAGTCATCCCCTTGTAGCAGCAGACGACGGCGATGATCGCGCCGAACAGCGTGCACTTGATCACCGAGCCCCAGAGGTCGGTGATCGAGGCGTTCGAGAAGAGCGTCGCGAAGAAGCCGCCGAGCGGCTGGCTGTAGACCATCTCGGTGAGGACGCCGCCGGTGATGCCGAAGACCAGCGCGTAGATGTCGAGCAGGCCGGTGATCAGCATTAGGGCCAGGAAGCGCGGCACGACCAGGTTCTTGATCGGGTCGACGCCGAGCACCTGGAGGGCGTCGAGCTCCTCACGGATCTTGCGGGCGCCGAGGTCGGCGGTGATCGCCGTCCCGGCAACGCCGGCGACGACGACGGCGGTCACGAAGGGCGCGAACTCGCGGATCGAAGCGAGCACGAAGAAGCCGCCGAGCCGGTCAAGCGCGCCGAACAGGTTGAGGATGTTGGCCGCCTGCAGCCCCGGCGCGCCGAAGCCGAAGGCCACGGTCGAGATCAGCAGCGGAAACCAGCAGAGCTGCAGGGCGAAGAGGAACTGGCCGATGAACTCCTCGCCGTAGGGGTACGGCGGCTTGACGGCGGAGACCAGCGTCCTCCCGGTGAGGATCATCATGTCCCCCACCTGTTCGAAGAAGGACTTGGCGGGCAAGAAGCTCCGGCCTATCGATCCAGCTCTTTCCATCGGCTCCTCCGGCAAGCGGGTCCGCTCCCCGCGGCCACTCAGTCACCTGAGTCTATGGGATGCGCCTGCCGGGACAGTTAGCCGAGTGTTGAGATCCGCTGGTATGTTCCGGCGCCTTGGGAGGGAAGCGCAGACACTCGAAGCGTTCCCGCATCGGCGCCGTCGCCGCGGCCGCGATCGTCTCCGTCTCCCTCGCCGCCTGCGGCGACGAGGACTCCTCGACCCCGGCGGACTCGCGGGACGCGGCCGGGCCCTTCGAGGTCAAGGTCGTGACCGCCGACTTCCCTACTCGGCAGCGCCTCGGCCAGACCGTCCTGCTGCGGATCGGCGTCCGCAACACCGGCGAGGAGACCGTTCCGGCGCTGACGATGACCGTCTCCGTCGGCGGCGAGGCCGGACGGGGATCGTCCCTGCCCTTCGGCATCCGCAGCGCCGAACCCGGGCTCTCGCAGCCCGACCGGCCCGTCTGGGTGCTCTCCGAGAAGTACCCGAAGCCGGGCGGCTCGACCGAATCGGCCGGCGCCGAAGGGGCCAGCCGCAAGACCTTCGACTTCGGTCCGCTGAGGCGCGGCGAGACGACCGAGGCGGTCTGGAAGCTGACCGCCTCGCGCGAGGGTGCCTACCGGCTCCTCTACGAGATCGGTGCCGGGATGGGCGGAGAGGCGGAGGCGGAGACCGCGGCCGGGGTCGCGCCGGGCGGCTCCTTCGCCGTGCGGATCACCGAGGCGACGCCCGAGACGATCGTCACCGACAGCGGTGAGGTCGTCGAGATCCAGGGCGACGAGCAGACGCAGGCCAACCGCTAGCGTTCCGCGCATGGGACGCCGTGCCGCCTCGTGCGTCGCAGCCGCCACGCTGGCACTGGCCGCGATGCCGGCCTGCGGCGAGGCCGAGCAGCCGCCCGCCGCTCCAAGCGACAGGACCGCCGCGCCCGCCGGCTCGAGCGCCAAGCGCGGCATCGCCCTGAAGCGGATCGGCAGCTTCGACAGCCCGGTCTACGTGACCGGCGCACCCGGCTTCCCCCGCCTCCTCTTCGTGGTCGAGCAGGCGGGGACGGTGCGACTGCTCGACCGCGGCAGGCGCCTGCCGCGTCCCTTCCTCGACATCTCGGGCACGGTCGGCTTCGGCGGCGAGCGGGGGCTGCTCTCGATCGCCTTCCCGCCCGACTACCGCCGCAGCGGCCGCCTCTACGTCTACTTCACCGACGAGCAGGGCGACATCCGGGTCGACGAGTTCAGGCGCCGCGGCGCGGCGCGAGTCGCGCTGGGCTCGCGCCGCCCGGTGATCGAGATACCCCACCGCGCGAACTCCAACCACAACGGCGGCCAGCTCCAGTTCCTCGGCAACCTGCTCTACCTCGGCACCGGCGACGGCGGCTCGGGCGGCGATCCGCCCAACAACGCCCAGGATCGGGAGAGCCTGCTCGGCAAGCTGCTGCGGATCGACCCTCGCCCTCGCGGAGGCCGGCCCTACTCGGTGCCGTCCGACAACCCGTTCGTCGGCAGGCCGGGCCACGACGAGATCTACAGCTACGGCCTGCGCAACCCGTTCCGCTTCTCCTTCGACCTGACCACCGCCGCGCGGCCGCGGATAGCGATCGCCGACGTCGGCCAGGATCGCTTCGAGGAGCTCGACTACCTCACGGTCGGCCGGGCGAGCGGTGCGAACTTCGGCTGGGACGCGTTCGAGGGCTTCGCCCCCTACACCGGTGCGAACAGCGGGACCGCCGACCCGGGCGGAACGGTCAAGCCGATCTTCGTCTACGGTCGCGAGCGCGGCTGCACGATCATCGGCGGCTACGTGGTCGACGACCCGCGCCTGCCCGCGCTGCGCGGGCGCTACGTCTACGCCGACCTCTGCGAGGGCGAGCTGCGCAGCCTCGTCCCCCATCTGAGCCGGGCGAGCGGCGACCGCCGGCTCGGCCTCTCGGTGTCCACGCCGAGCTCGTTCGGCGTGGACACCTCGGGCCGGGTCTACGTCACTTCCCTGGAGGGTGCCGTCTTCAGACTGGTGCCCCGCTAGCGCCGGGCGTAGGGGTCGATGTAGAGGTCGTCGACCTGCCACTGGCCCCTGCTGTCAAGGGGCGTCATGCGGATCTGGATGTAGCTGGGGACCAGCGTCCCGACGATCGTCGAGAGGCTGAGCACCGTCGACATCTGCTTGGTGGGCGCCCAGGCCGAGCCGGCGGTCACCGTGCTGACCGCCTTGGTGCGGACGAGGCCGAGCAGCTTGTAGACCGCTTCGACCCGCAGCTGCGAGGTCGGATCGCCCGTGTTGCGCGCGACCATCCGGAACATCGGCGTGTCGAGCGACATGCAGACCGGCGGGCTGCCGGCCGAGCTGCCGGCGGGCAGCGACAGGGAGCGAGTGTCCGCGGCGTCGTTGAGGTAGTAGCCCTCGTTGCCGGCGACCGCCTTGGCGCCGCCGCTCAGCGACCAGCCGCTGGCATCGGCCTCGAAGCCGCCGTCGGGAGCGAGTACATAGTGGTGGCGGTCTCCCCAGGGGGCGAAGACCTGCTCGGCGCCCGTGTAGGAACACGCGTGGGCGGAGCTGGCGAAGACCATGAGCGCCATCGACACGACGGCAAGGGCGGAACTGAGCTTCATACGGCAAACCTCCTCATCGCAGGCCAAACAGCTCGGTCTGATGACCAAGCTGGCGGTCGAGCCATCTCGGGGACGGTCCCCGAGACCTCTGACTTTGCGTCCCCGCCTCGCGACGGGTTTGCCTTTATGCAGCTGAACTTATGTGCGGGCGGAGGATCGGACAGGCGGCCGAAAAACTGAAGGCAGTTCATACGAATGTCCGTTAGTTCGGCGGATATTTTGGGTAAGAACAGCGGCTTTCGTGCTCGCCGGGCGGCTCCCGTCGTCCCGCTCCCCGGGTGCCGCGGTTGCGGTTCTCATCGCGCCGCGGACAGCGCCGATAAAGACGTGCAGCGTCGTTCTCGGCTGCAGAACCGCGATGGCGGCAACGACCGACAGCCCCCAGATGGAGAGCCTCTTCGCCCGCGGGCGGGAGCGAACCGTGCTGCCCGCCTACGGGCGCGAGCGGCTGGTCGAGGTCGGCACCGCGGCGGCCTTCCTCCTCACGGCGCTCGGGATGGCCTTCCTGATCCCCTCGTCCCGAGCGCTCGACGTGGCGACGCTGGCGATCCTCGTCGGCACGTACGTGGCCGTCTGTCAGGCCCAGTTCGACATCGCGGACGGCTACACCGTCCCGACCGAGCTGGTCCTGGTGCCGATGCTGTTCGTGCTGCCCACGCCGGCCGTCCCCCTGATCGTCAGCGTCAGCTGGGCGCTCGGGCGGATCGTCGACTACGCGACAGGGCGGACCAGCGTCTACCGCGCCTTCCACGTCTTCGCCGACTGCTGGCACGCGATCGGGCCGGCGCTGGTGCTGATCCTCGCCGGCACGCAGGTCTTCTCCTGGGACGACTGGCCGGTCTACGTCGTCGCCCTGCTCGCCCAGTTCGCCTTCGACTTCGCCTCGATCACGGTGCGGATGCGCCTGATCGAGGGCCCCTCCTCGTGGGCGGAGCTGCGACTGATCGCGCCCGCCTACGGGCTCGACGCCGCGCTCGCCCCGCTCGCCCTCCTCGTCGCCTTCGCCGCGGTCGAGCTGGGCCCCGCGGTCTGCCTGCTCGTGATCCCGCTCGCCGCGGTGCTCGCCGTCCTCTCGCGCGAGCGGGAGACGCGGATCGAACAGGCGCTCGAGCTGAGCGCCGCCTACCAGGGGACCGCGATGCTGCTCGGCGACGTCGTCGAGGCCGACGACGCCTACACCGGCAGCCACAGCCGCGGGGTCGTCGAGCTCTCGCTCGACGTCGGCGAGCGGCTCGGCCTCGATCGCAGGCAACGCCGCAACGTGGAGTTCGCCGCGCTCCTGCACGACGTCGGCAAGATCGCCGTGCCGAAGGAGATCATCAACAAGCCCGGGCCGCTCGACGACGAGGAGTGGGAGGTCATGCACCGGCACACGATCGAGGGCGAGGCGATGCTCAACCGGGTCGGCGGCGTGCTGGCGGACGTCGGGCGGATCGTCCGCTCCTCCCACGAGCACTACGACGGCAGCGGCTACCCGGACGGACTCGCCAGCGACAAGATCCCGATCGAGGCCCGCATAGTCACCTGCTGCGACGCGTTCAGCGCGATGACGACGACCCGCTCCTACCGCAAGGCGATGCCGATCGAAGCCGCGCTGGCCGAGCTGCGCAGGTGCGCCGGCACCCAGTTCGACCCCGCCGTCGTCGCCGCCCTGATCGAGATCGCCGAGCCTTAGGCCGGTAAGGTTGGCTGACCAGCCAACTTGAAGGGAGCGGTCAGGTGGAGAGCGGAACTGCGCGGGTGAGCTCGGAGGCGACGAACGGCGGCGGTCCCACTCCGGAGGGCGATCGCTTCGACGTGACGAACCCGGCGACCGGCGAGACGATCGCCTCGGTCGCGGTCGACTCCCCCGCCGGCGTGGCGGAGACCGTCGCCCGCGTGCGCGCCAACCAACCGGAGTGGGAGGCACTCGGGATCGAGGGCCGCTTCGAATGGCTCGGCAGGCTGCGCGACTGGCTGCTCGACAACGAGCAGCGCGTCCACGACACGATGCAGACCGAGACCGGCAAGGTGCGCGGCGACACCGCCGCCGAGACGATTTACCTCGCCGACTTGATCAACTTCTACGGCGCCAAGGCGTCCCGGTTCATCGGCGATGAGACGGTCCGCCCGCACTCGGCCCTGATGGCGTCGAAGAAGCTGATGGTGCAGCACCGCCCCTACCCGGTCGTCGGCGTGATCAGCCCCTGGAACTTCCCGCTCGCGCTCGCCCTGGGCGACGCGCTCCCCGCGCTGCAGGCCGGCGCGGCGGTGGTCGTCAAGCCCTCGGAGTTCACCCCACTCGGCATCGGCGAGATCGTCGAGGCCTGGAAGGCGGAGATCGGCGGGCCCGACGTGTTCGACTGCGTGCACGGCACCGGGGAGACCGGCGGCGCTCTCGTCGACAACGTCGACTTCGTCCAGTTCACCGGCTCGGACCGCACCGGCCGCAAGGTGATGGCCCGCGCTGCCGAGACGCTGACGCCGGTCAGCCTCGAGCTCGGCGGCAAGGACCCGATGATCGTGCTCGACGACGCCGACCTCGACCGCGCCGCCAACGCCGCGGCCTGGGGCTCGATGTTCAACTCGGGCCAGGTCTGCCTCTCGGTCGAGCGCGTCTACGTCGAGGCGCCCGTCTACGACGAGTTCGTCACCAAGCTGACCGGGGCGGTGCGGAAGCTGCGTCAGGGAGCCGACGGGCGCGCCTACGACAAGGACGTCGGCGCGATGACCTCGCCGAATCAGACCGCGATAGTCGAGGACCAGGTCGAGGACGCCGTCGCCAGCGGAGCCCAGGCGCTCACCGGCGGCAGGCGCGTCGACGGACCCGGCGACTACTTCGAGCCGACCGTCCTGGTCGACGTCGACCACTCGATGAAGGTGATGCGCGAGGAGACCTTCGGCCCCGTGGTCGGCGTGATGAAGGTGTCAGACGCCGAGGAGGCGCTGCGCCTCGCCAACGACACCCCCTACGGCCTCGCCGCCTCCGTCTTCGGCGAGAAGCGCCGCGCGGAGCGGATCGGCCGCCGGATCGAGGCCGGCGCGGTCAACGTCAACGACGTGATCGTCAACTACCTGGCGATGGACGTGCCGATGGGCGGCTGGAAGCAGTCGGGCATCGGCTTCCGACACGGCGAGTACGGGATCAAGAAGTACTGCCGCCCCGAGTCGGTGATCGTCACCCGCTTCGCCGGCAAGCGCGAACCGACCTGGTACCCCTACACCCGCTCGCGCCGCGGGCTGGTGAGCCGCGTCGCCCGGGCCTTCAATGCACGCGACTGGCGCCGTCGCCTGGGACTCCGGCGCGCCCACTGACGGTCTCCGGGCGCGTTTTGGACCCTATGCGCAAGAAAGGCGCCCCGCCTGGGTACTAGCCTGCCTCGCCCCATGGCCGACTTCGCCGACTATTACCGGGAGATCTATGCGTACGGCCTTTCGGGCCAGACGCCCTCCGTGCCGGTGGCGGTGGCGGAGCTCGAGCGGCGGGCGGAGGAGGCGATGGAGGACCGGGCCGCGAACTACGTCTTCGCCGGGGCCGGCGGGGAGGACACGATGCGGGTCAACTGCGAGGCGTTCGAGCGGCGCCGGATCGTGCCGCGGATGCTGCGCGACGTCGCCGATCGCGACCTCTCGACCACCGTGCTCGGCACGGCGATGCCGGCGCCGCTGATGCTCGCGCCGATCGGGGTGCAGGCGATCGTCCAAGAGGACGGCGAGCTGGCGACGGCCCGGGCCGCGGCGGCCGTCGGCGTGCCGATGATCGCCAGCACCGCCGCCCACTTCACCCTGGAGGAGATCGCCGCGGCGAGCGGCGAGGCGCCGCGCTGGTTCCAGCTCTACTGGCCCAACGACCGCGAGCTCGCGAAGAGCCTCGTCGGCCGGGCCGAGGCGGCAGGCTACGAAGCGATCGTACTGACCGTCGACACCTTCATCCCAGGCTGGAAGACGCGCGACCTCCAGCAGGCCTGGCTGCCCTTCCTCAACGGGATGGGGGTCGCCAACTACTTCCAGGACCCCGTCTTCCGCGCTGCGCTCGACCGCCCCCCGGAGGAGGACCCAGGCGCCGCGACCGGGCACTTCCTCGGGATCCAGGCCAACCCCTCGCTCAGCTGGGACGACCTCGGCTGGCTGCGAGAGCAGACCTCGCTGCCGGTCGTCGTCAAGGGGATCCAGCACGTCGAGGACGCCCGCGAGGCGGTGCGGCGCGGCCTCGACGGGATAGTCGTCTCCAACCACGGCGGCCGCCAGGTCGACGGCGCGATCGCCTCGCTGGACGCCCTGCCTCCGATCGCCGAAGCGGTCGGCGACGACCTGACGGTGCTCTTCGACAGCGGCATCCGCGGCGGCTCAGACGCGCTCAAGGCGCTCGCCCTCGGCGCAGACGCGGTCCTGCTCGGCCGTCCCTATATATGGGGGCTTGCGCTGGAGGGCCAAGAGGGCGTCGAAAAAGTGCTCAAGATGACCCTCGCCGAGCTCGACCTGACGATGGCCCTCTGCGGCTACACACGCCCCGACCAGCTCGGGCCGGAGGCGCTGGTCGAGCGGTGACTTTTGGGGGCTATAGCCCCCAAAACCGCCCGATCGCGGCGAGGAACGGGGAAAGCTCTCGACCTCACGAGACCGCGAAGCGGATCAGATCCGACATCTCGAAGTCGCCCTCGTGCGGTACCAGACCCGACTTCGCCGGCGTCCACGTCGGATCGACGTTCGGGAAGGAGAACGGGTCCCCGGCGAGCAGGCAGATCAACGTCTCAGCGACGATCCGGCCGCCGACCGGGCCCAGCTGGAGCCCGTCGTTCAAGACCTTCGCCTCCCTCAGGACGTAGAACCAGAGCGGCGTCTTACCGGCGAACTCGGGCAGCCGCTGGGGGTCCACGCCTAACCCGGCGAGGTCGAGCTGATCGGCGGTCAGCGGCTCCTCCCCCAACGCCCGGGCGACCGCCTCTCCCCACGGCAGCCCGAGCGCGACGCCGCGCTGAAGATTTCGCAGCGCGAGATTCGGTCGGTCCGTTTCCCGGAGAGCGAAGAGACCCGCCGCGAGCTTGGTGTCGATCAGCCTCGAAGGCTGCGGATTGCCGTCCATCTCGAAGAAGAGCGGCCAGTGGACTCCCCATTTCGGGAGCAGCTTCTGGAACCCGCGCAGGTCCTGTCCGTCGCCGCGCCGGCTGCCTTTTCGGAAGATCTGCCTGTTGACGATCTCGTCGTTGAGGTCATATCTCGGACGCACCATCGAGTGCCCGAAGCGGTAGGCCGCAACCGAGAACTCGACCGGTATGAATGGCAATGCGTGGCCGAAGCGGCAATGGCAGGTCTCGCACCAATCGATCGACCCGTCGGGCATGAGCGCGTCCAAGACGGCTTTGGGCACGAGCCGGCGAAGGAAGTCGTTCAGCACGACGTACTGGTAGTGCCAGCGCAGTTGTCGCCTGGCCTCGTCGAAGCGCGTCACCTGAGGCGCGGGTTTGACGACGTCCACCAGCTTGTTATGAGCCCGCAGGAAGGCGACCTGAAGCTGGGAGACGATGACGTTCTCGTCATTGCGTGGATCGCCGATCAGCGCGACCTCATCGGGGACGTTCCGGGGCAGGTCGAACTCTCCCGGCGGTTCCGTACGGGTTTCGAGCAGCATCTTCTGCTTCTCGGACTCGCGGTCGTAGAGAAACGGCTCGTCATCGGGACCCTCGCCATAGAGCGAATCCAAGTCGAAGCGCGGCGTGCGGAAGTTGTGCAGCGCGTTCGGGTCGTTCGAGCGCAGCAAGGAGGAAGCGGGATCGAACGTGATGTCGTGGTCGATGAACTGGCCGAGATACGTGTAGCCGGAGGGAATACCGGGGTTATCGCCCTGCGCGGGGTCGGCTTTTTCGCCTCCCCATCCTCCGCCCCCGCCCGCCGACGCCGGCTCTTCCGGATCGATCATCCTCGCCGCCAGGGCTTCGAGCGCCACATCGCTGTACTCCGCGGGATCCAGGTTGCGGAACATCCGGCCGAACCGACCGTGGTGAAACCGCGAGTGAGGGACCCCTTCGAGTCCGGCCGGCTCGTTCAATCCATGTGCGCTCGGCATGCGTCTCCCCTCTGATCGACTCTTGAAGAGTCAAGATCTTCTGGGATCTAGGAACCCGGAACCGAGAAGGTTCTGTTAAGGAAACAGCGGTTGGCTGGGGCGCGGGTGCCGTTTTCGAGGCCGGCTACGCGGGGGCCTCGATCTTTGGGAAGAGCGGGGGGACCCGCTCGGTGCGCTGACCGCCGGGGTGCGAGCCGAGCTCGGCCAGGCTGCGGGACTCCTCGCCAAGCGCGGCGAGCAGCTGCTCGCTGGTCCGCGGCAGGTAGGGGACCAGCAGCAGGGTCGTGACCCGGAGGCCCTCGGCGAGGTTGTAGAGGACTTCGTCGAGGCGCTCGGGGTCGGCCTCGTCCTTGGCCAGCTCCCAGGGGCGGGTCTCCTCGACGTAGCGGTTGAGGCGACGGACCAGCCGCCACGCCTCCTCCAGCGCCCCGCTCAGCTCGGCGCGGTCGAGCAGGTCGCCGAAGCGCTCGACGACTCCTTCGAAGTCCTCCTCCAGCACCGCGTCTACCTGGGCCGCCGGGACCACCCCGTCGCGGTAGCGCTCGACCATCGCCAGCACACGGCTGGCGAGGTTGCCGAAGTCGTTGGCCAGCTCGGTCTCGTAGCGCGCCTCGAAGCCTGCCGTCGAGATCGAGCCGTCCTGGCCGAAGCTGACCTCGCGGAAGCAGTAGAAGCGCAGCGCGTCGGCGCCGAAGCGCTCGATCGCCTCGAACGGGTCGAGCACGTTGCCGAGCGACTTCGACATCTTCTTCTCGCCCATCAGGAGGTAGCCGTGGATCGCCATCCGCCGCGGCGGCTCGAGGTCGGCGGCCCAGAGCAGCGCCGGCCAGATCACCGCGTGGAACTTGAGGATGTCCTTGGCCATCACGTGCAGGCTGGCCGGCCAGAAGCGCTCGGTCAGGTCCTCCCCCTCGTGGGCGAAGGTCAGCGCCGTGACGTAGTTGAGCAGCGCGTCGAACCAGACGTACATCCGCTGCTCCTGGTCCCAGGGCAGGCGCATTCCCCACTTCAGCTTGGGACGCGAGAGCGAGACGTCCTCCAGGCCCTGCTTGACGAAGGAGACCGCCTCGTTGCGGCGGAACTCGGGCACGACGAAGTCGGGTCGCTCTTCGTAGAGCGCTTCGAGCCGCTCCTGGAAGGCGGAGAGGCGGAAGAACCAGTTCTCCTCGCGTTCGCGCTCCAGGGGAATCTCGTGGATCGGGCAGGTCTGCCCCGGCCCCAGCTCGCGCTCCGTCTTGAAGTCCGCGCAGCGCGGGCAGTACCAGCCCTCGTAGACGCCCTTCGTCACCCAGCCGTTGTCGTAGACGCGCTGCATGATCTCGGCGACCTGCTCGGCGTGGCGCGGATCGGAGGTGCGGATGAAGAAGTCGTTCGTCGCGTCGATGATCGGCATCAGCTCTTCGAACTTGGCCGCGTTGCGGTCGGCCAGCTCCTGCGGCGAGATCCCCTCCCGCTCGGCAGCGCTCTCGATCGGCTCGCCGTGCTCGTCGGTGCCGGTCAGGAAGAAGACCTCCTCGCCGCGCTGGCGCATGTGGCGGGCGAGCACGTCGGCGGCCAGGGTCGAGTAGGCGTGGCCGAGGTGCGGCTCCGCGTTGACGTAGTAGATCGGCGTGGTGACGTAGTAGGCCATCAGCCGACATCCTCGCGTTTCGTCACTGGCGCGGCTCCCTCCCGGTCAGAGCCCGGTAGAGGTCGTTCGCGCGGGTGCCGGTCAGCGCCGCGACGACGCTGGCGGCGGCGCGGGGGCGGGCGCCGGACTGGACGAGGTGACGGAGGGCGTCGACGGCGAAGCCGACGTCCTTGTCGTGGTCCTCGGCCGAGGCCGGCCCGATCACCAGCACGATCTCGCCCTTGACGTCGCCGCGGAAGCGCCGCGCCAGCTCGGCCAGCGAGCCGCGCGCGACCTCCTCGTGCATCTTCGACATCTCGCGGCAGACCGCGGCCGGGCGGTCGGCGGCGATCGCCGCCAGCGCGGCGAGGGAGTCGCCGACCCGGCGCGGGGACTCGAAGGCGACGACGGTCTCGGTGCAGCGCAGCACCCGCTCCATCTCCCCCGCCCGCTTCGGCAGGAAGCCCTCGAAGCGCCAGCGGTCGGTCGGCAGTCCCGAGGCGACCAGCGCGACCGGCACGACCGACGGCCCCGGCAGCACGGTCACGTCGAGGTTGCGCTCGATGCAGCGGCGGACGAGCCGGTAGCCGGGATCGGAGATCGCCGGCATCCCCGCGTCGGAGACGAGCGCGACCGTCTCGCCCCGCTCGATCCGCTGCGCCAGCTCGGTGGCCCGCGCCGTTTCGTTGCCCTCGTGGTTGGAGACGAGCCGCGGCGCCGGGCGGATGCCGAGCTTGTCGAGCAGCGAGCCGGTGCGCCTGGTGTCCTCGCAGGCGATGTAGTCGGCGCTGACGAGGGCGTCGCGGACCCGGAACGTGAGGTCGTCCAGGTTGCCGATCGGGGTCGGGCAGACGATCAGCGAGCCCGGCATCAGCGCCCGCCCCGCTCCAGCTCGACCCTGGCCATCGCCGCGGCGCCGATCATCCCGGCGTCGCTTCCGAGCTCCGCGACGACGACCGGCGTGCGGTTCATCGGCGGCAGCGCGCGCGCCCGCAGCTCGGCGCGGGCAGGCTCGAGCAGCAGGTCGCCGGCGGCCATCACGCCGCCCCCGACCACGATCGTCTCCGGCTCGAAGACGTTGGCGAAGCTGGCCAGCGCCACCCCGAGGTGGCGGCCGACCAGGTCGAAGACCCCGATCGCGGTGGCGTCGCCGTCGAGCGCCGCCTCGGTCACCGCGCGGCCGTCGATCTCGCGCCCGTCGGCGCGCATCCGGCCCAGCACCGACTCCGGCTCCCGCTCGGCCGCCTCGCGCCCCTCGCGACCGAGAGCGGTGCCGGAGGCGAAGGTCTCGACGCAGCCGCGGTTCGGGCAGTTGCCCTGGCAGCGGGGGCCGTAGGCGTCGATCACCACGTGTCCCAGCTCGGCGCCGGCGCCGCTCGCGCCCCGGTAGAGCTCGCCGTCGACGATCAGGCCGCCGCCGATCCCGGTCCCGATCGTCAGCATCACCGCACAGCGCGTATCCCGTGCCGCCCCGAAGCGGTGCTCGGCGAGCGCCGCGACGTTGGCGTCGTTGTCGACGAAGACCGGCAGGCCGATCCGCTCGGCGAGCAGGTCGCGGATCGGCAGGTTCTCGATCGGCAGGTTGACCGCCGAGACCGCCAGGCCGCGCTCGTGGTCGATCGTCGCCGGGATGCCGAGCCCGATCGCCTCGACGCCGGGACGCTCGGCACGCGCCTCCTCGATCTCGCGCACCAGCAGCTCGACCAGCTCGTGCTCCTCCTGCCCGGTCGAGCGCTCGCGGCTCTCCCAGACCACGTTCGAGTCGGGATCGAGGACGCCGAGCAGCAGCTTCGTCCCGCCCAGGTCGACGCCGATCGCTTCGGCTTTCCTCATGGCGTGTCGCAGGCGACCGCGGGCATCGGCATAGTTCCTAAGCCTTTCATGCCTGAGAGCAACGAGCAGCAGCCCTCCGGGCCGCCCGATTACAAGGTCTACCGGTCCCGGAAAGGGCTACTGGGAGGGCTACGCAAGCCCGACCTCCCGAGCCTGCGCGAGCGCAGCGGCGGGCCGCCGAAGCTGCCGCGCCTCGGCCGCGGCGGGCGGCCGGACCACGGTCCGGGCCCGCGCCGCCCGCTGCTGCGACGGGCGGGCAAGTGGCTCGGCCTGGCGGCGCTGGCCTGGATCTTCCTCAGCTTTCTCGCCTTCGCGGTCTCCGCGCAGCTGCAGGCCTTCAAGCTCTCCGGCGACGCGAAATCGACGCTGCACGGCAACCCGCTGCTGCTGGCGAACGCGCAGACGATCCTCGTCCTCGGCACCGACGCCCGGCCGCCCGACACCAAGGAGCCCGGCGCGGCGCCCTCGGAGGAGTGCTTCGAGCAGCAGGCGCACGGCGACGCGCCCCACGACCCGTGCGAAGTCGGCCAGTTCCGCGCCGACACGCTGATGCTGATCCACGCCGGCGGCGGCGCCTTCCGCAAACTGTCGATCCCGCGCGACGTCTATACCGAGATCCCCGGGCAGAGCCCGCAGAAGATCAACGCCGCGTTCGCCTTCGGCGGCGCCGGTGCCGAGGTCGAAGCCGTCGAGGACTTCCTCGGGATCGAGGTCGACCACGTCGCGATCGTCGACTTCACCGGCTTCGAAGACCTGATCGACGCGGTCGGCGGCGTCGTGGTCGACGTGCCGAACAAGATCTGCGCCGACATCTCGGGCGGCGCCGGGGGCGGCCAGGGCGGCTCGAGCGTGCGGCTCGGCAAGGGCGAGAACACGCTGAGCGGCGAGAAGGCGCTGACCTACGCGCGGATCCGCAAGCCGAGCCCCTGCCCCGGTCCGGGCGAGAGCGCCTACGCGCTCGGCTACGACGACTTCGATCGGGCGCGGGCCCAGCAGCAGGTGATCAGCGGCATCAAGGGCCGCCTCACCGACCCCCTGCGCGCCCCCTACAACTTCGTCAAGGGACCGATCATCGGCTGGAACGCCCCGAAGGCGTTCGTCAGCGACATGGGGTTCCTGACGATGCCCCAGCTGATCCTCGCCGCGGCCATCGGCGGCGACAGCCAGGCCGACGTACTTTGCGATGGGTCGAACCTCGGCGGGTGCACGCCGGGCCCGGCGGGAAGCATCGAAGTGCCGGAATCGGAGCGGCGCCGCGCGGTGAGGGAGCTGATGGGCGAATAGGGTCGTCTCGCCGGTGCCTCGCGAAGCGGCCCTGGCGGGTTATTTCTGCCGCGAAGCGGCACGAGATTCCACCGCCGAAGGCGGTGGTGGGCACCGGCGAGACGACCCTATTCGCCCTCGGGCCTACTCCGTCTTAGCTGAAACCTTCGAGTCGCTCGATTTCGACTCCGATGACTTGGACTCCGAGCCCTTCGAGTCGCTTGACTCCTTCGAGCCCTCCGAGGCGGCGCCGTTGCCGCCGCGCTTCGTCTTGTAGTCGGTGTTGTGGAAGCCGGAGCCCTTGAAGTGGATCGCGACCGGGTGCAGGACGCGCCGGGCGGGGGCGCCGCACTCCTGGCACTCGCTCAGCGCCTCGTCGCTCATCTTCTGGATCACGTCGAAGACGTGGCCGTTGTCGCACTTGTACTCGTAGATCGGCATGCGGGGCGGGATTATCGCAGTCGCCGCAGGCAGAGCCGATCGGCGGGCGCCGTGGCGCGGGCTCCCTCTATACGTTTCCCCGCATGAGCAGCGAGTCCGAACCCAAGCCCGACCTGGAGACCATGGAGGAGATCGTCGCGCTCTGCAAACGGCGCGGCTTCGTCTTCCCCTCCTCGGAGATCTACGGCGGCCTCGGCTCGACCTACGACTACGGCCACTACGGCGTGCTGCTCAAGAGCAACGTCAAAGCCGAGTGGTGGCGGGCGATGCTGCAGGACCGCGACGACATCGTCGCCCTCGACTCGGCGATCCTCCAGCACCCCCGGGTATGGGAGGCGTCGGGCCACCTGGAGGGCTTCACCGACCCGCTCGTGCAGTGCCTCGGCAAGTGCAAGCGGCGCTGGCGTGAGGACCACCTGCGCGAGGCGGTCGAGGTCGAGGGCGGCGACCCGGGCGCCGAGCTCCGCTGCCCCGAGTGCGGCGGCGAGCTCTCGGAGCCGCGCCAGTTCAACCTGATGTTCGAGACGCACATCGGCCCGGTCGCCGGCGAGGGCTCGGAGGTCTACCTGCGCCCGGAGACCGCGCAGGGCATCTTCATCAACTTCAAGAACGTGCTCGGCTTCGCGCGCAAGAAGCCGCCCTTCGGGATCGCCCAGATCGGCAAGTCGTTCCGCAACGAGATCACCCCCGGCAACTTCATCTTCCGGACCCGCGAGTTCGAGCAGATGGAGATGGAGTTCTTCGTGCCGCCGGCCGAGGCGGAGAAGTGGCACCGGACCTGGATCGAGGAGCGCGAGCGCTGGTACACCGACCTCGGCATCCGCCCCGAGCTGCTGCGCGTCCGTGCCCACGGCGCCGACGAGCTCTCCCATTACTCCTCGGCGACGAGCGACGTCGAGTACCTCTTCCCGATCGGCTGGTCGGAGCTGGAGGGGATCGCCAACCGCGGCGACTTCGACCTCACCCAGCACGCCAAGTTCAGCAGCGAGAAGCTCGAGTACTTCGACCAGGGAACCAAGGAGCGCTACGTCCCCCACGTGATCGAGCCGGCCGCCGGCGCCGACCGGGCGGCGCTCGCCTTCCTGGTCGACGCCTACGACGTCGAGGAGGTCGAGGGGCGCAAGCGCACCGTCCTGCGCCTCCACCCCCGCCTCGCCCCGGTCAAGGTCGCGGTCCTCCCGCTCGTCTCCAAGGAGGGGATGCCGGAGAAGGCGCGCGAGATCTTCGCCGAGGTGCGCAAGCGCGTCCCGGCCGAGTTCGACGAGGGCGGCTCGATCGGCAAGCGCTACCGCCGCCAGGACGAGATCGGCACCCCGTGGGGCATCACCGTCGACCACCAGACGATGGAGGACGACACCGTCACCCTGCGCGACCGCGACTCGCTCGAGCAGACCCGGGTCCCGGTTGCCGGCCTCGCCGACGACCTCGCCTCGCGGCTCAGCGCCCCTTGGCGCTCGCCGAAGCGCGGCTAGCCTCGCCCGCGAGAAGCTCCTCCGCCCGCCCCAGCAGCTCTGACGGTTCGACCTCGAAGTGCTTGGTGATCCTCCACACCATGCGCAGCGTCGGACTCTGCTCTCCGCGCTCGAGCTTGCCGAAATACTTGCGGTCGACGCCACAGGCGAGCGCCGCACCCTCCTGGCTCAGCCCCTCCTGCTTGCGCAGCTCGATGAGAGCTTTTCCGAATGCCTTGGAGGGCGTGAGCACCACGGCGCAAGCGTCGCCGTGCTCGCTCAGAGAGTCTACGGACTAAAAGCCTCATTTGCTCAAATTCGAGTGGCCGAGGGGCACACGTATCCTGGTCGGCATGGAGGGGAGCCTCTTCCGCGACCGCGATTTCCGGCTGGTCGCGGGCTCGGTCGGGCTCTCGGCCCTGGGCGACTGGGTGGCGATCGTCGCGCTCGGGCTGCACGTGAAGGAGATGACCGACTCCGGGTTTGCGGTGGCGGCGCTCTGGGTCTGCCTGTTCGGGCCGTCGGTGCTCGTCGCGGGACATGTGGGGCTGCTGGTCGACCGGCTCGAGGCAACGCGGCTGCTGGCCGCGGTCTCGGCCGTCGGGGCGGCTGCCGCGGTCGCGGTGGCCTTCGCCGACGCGGTCGCGCCCGTGCTGATCCTCACCGCCGCGCTCGGCGTCGTCTTCGCGACCTCGCAGCCGGCCGAGTTCTCGCTCGTCCCACCGCTTGCCGGAGAGGCGCGGATCCAGGAGGCGAACGGGCACATCGAGACGGTCCGCTACGTGGGCTTCGGGATCGGTCCGCTGCTCGGCGGCCTGCTGTTCGCCGCCGGCGGCCTCGAGCTGGCGATGCTCGTCGACGCCGCCACCTTCGCCTTCGTCGCGGTGGCAGCGCTTGCCCTGCGGATCAGGCGGCGCCCTTCCGCGCTCACCGACGACGATCGCGCTCCCCGCGCCCGCGACGGCATCGCCTTCCTCTTCCGCGACAGGTTGCTCTCGCTGGTGATGACCGTCGCCTTCGGCTCGCTGCTCTTCATGTCGGCGGTCTGGGTCGCCGAGCTGTTCTTCGTCGAGGACGTGCTCGGCAGGGGCGACGTCTCCTACGGGGCGATGCTCTCGATCTGGACCGTCGGCATGGCCCTGGGGGCGATGCTGCTCTCGCGCCGCGTCGCGGTCGGGGCGGTCGCGGCCGCCGGCCTGATCGCCGCGACGATCCAGGGAGCCGCGCTGGCACTGCCGGCGCTGTGGCTCAGCTTCGCCTTCTTCCTCGCCTGCTCGTTCATGGGCGGCGTCGGGCACGGGCTCAAGAACGTGATGTTCCGCAGCCTGATCCACGTCCGCGTCCCCGACCACCTGCACGGCCGCGCCTTCGCCGCCTACAACGGCATCCGCAACACCGCCGAGCTCGGAGCCTTCGCCGCGGGGGGACTGTTGGTCGCCCTGATCGGCGCCCGCGGCACGCTCGCCTACGCGGGCGGCCTCTCGGCCCTGGCCGGCGCGCTCGGCCTGCTCGCCCTGCTGCGCATGCAGCGGGGCTGGGTCCGACCGGACCGGTCGGACCGCCGTGGAGTTGACGGACGCCGGCGCCGAGCACACCCACCGGCTCAGGCTCAGTCAGAGGCATCGTTCAGGAAATGAGTGAGCCCCATGCATCCGATAACGATTTCGACAAGACCCTCAATGAGAATTTTTGGAATCCCGATAGCTGGATCGGCGATCAGCTTGATCCAAACGACGACCGCAATTATCGCGCTTTGGTAGATCGCCTCCTTCGGGTCGGCGCCTTCGTCGCTCAACCTGTCAAACCACTCCAGGTATAGGTAAGCCAATTCGCGATTCAATTGAACCCCGTCATCAGGCTCCTGCCGCGGCTCGGTGATTTCCAAGAGCTGCGCGAGCTCGAGCAGAATGACCGTGCGCAGCTCGACTGCTCCTCGGTCGTTCGCAGGAGCGTCACTTTCAATATTTCGAGCGTTGAGCAGACGATGCTTGTGATGAAGCAACCGAGACTGCCAAATACAGCCCTCGGCGATCTGAGGTGTAAATAGATCCTTAGCCGAGAACCGAAGAGTCATGGTGGACCGCGGAGATAGCAAACCCTCCCACTCGTCCACTTGAAGACGTGGAACGGCATACCAACCCATTTCGTTTGACACGTCCCAAAGCACCACGATCGCCAAGTCGGTGGTCCGTGCCCATCTCACCGCGTGGTCGAACGGCACGGTCAACCGCAAATCACCTTGTTTGAGTCGATGACGATTGATGTCTTCAGTGCCTTTCACCTGCAGCCAAAGCCGGGTTGCCTCCATATGATCTGAGTGGCTCGTCTGCACGAATAGATCCTCGCCGTAGTCGTTCAAGATCCGCTCAACTGCGTGCCCTCCGCGAATGAATAAATCGGCGACCGCATGGGTTGCGCGATCCGCAACGATGTGCTCTCTAGTTCTCTTAGTTGCCACGTTCAGATCGCGAGAAACCGCTTTATGTCGGTGGCTTCTCTTTCGAGTACCTGAACAGCACTGAGAACGATCCGCTCGAACGGCTCAAGCTCCACCTCCCGCTTCGAGAGCCTCCACCTGGCGACCGCCCGTCCGCCGACCAGGGCAAAGGGATGGAAGATCCCGTTGCGGGTGACGAGCTGGTTGTGCGGACCGATCACCTCCTCGCGGGAGGTCCAGCCGAGCAGGACCGGGTCGAACGCGCCGAGCAGGCGGGGCGCTGGGATCTCGGCCTGCGGCGACCGCTTCGCCAGTCTGACCAGGCCGTCGCCGATCTCCTCCAGCTCCGCCCCGATCGCCTTTAGGCCGGCGCGGGCGTCGCGCAGCGGCAGGCCCGCCCAGCGGGCTAGGTCGCGGTCGCTCGCCGGCGCGTGGCCGACCAGGTAGCGGCGGGCCAGCTCCCGCAGCGCGGCGTCGCGGTCGACCGGCTTCGGCTCGCCGATCCAGTCGCGGACGAGCACGTATGCGTGCTGCTTGCCGACCATCGGCCCCCGCACCGCGACACCCTCCACGGCGGTGAGGAAGAGGAGGTGGAGCAGAGTCTGTCCCTCGAGCGGGATGCCCGCCGCCTCGAGGCGCTCTTTCAGCTGCACGCGGGTCAGCGGCCCCTCGTCGGCCAGCGCCCGCTCGATCGTCGCCACCGCCCTCTCCCCCGCCTCGGCGGGCACTCCCTCCTGCCGCAGGCGCCGGGCGCACGAGGTCCGCAGCGGGGGCGTGGTCAGCGCCTGCAGCCACGGATAGTCCTCGCTGCGGACCAGGTGGAGGGTGCCGCGGTTGAGCCAGGTGACTAGCAGACTGCGGTCTTCGCTCAATGCCCAATTCACGTCCGCGGCGGTCAGGCCCGCGGTCCGCGCCCGCACCGCGAGGCGGAAGCCGCGCGGGTCCTGGCCCTGGACGGCGAGCAGGCGCTCGGCGACGGCGGCCGGATCGCGCAGCGGCGGGCCGGCGAGGGCCTGGGAGACGAACCGCTCGGCGAGGACCGCTCGCGCGGTCAGTTGACTTTCAGCAGATCGACCACGAACACGAGCGGTTCGTTCGGGCCGATTGCGGGTGGTGCGCCTTCTGGGCCGTAGGCCAAGTCGGGCGGGATCACCAGTTCTCGCCGGCCGCCGACCTTCATCCCCGCGACCCCCTGGTCCCAGCCGGGGATCACCGCGCCGGCGCCGAGCGTGAAGGGGAACGGTTCGCCGCGATCCCACGAGGCGTCGAACTCTTTGCGGCTGTCGAAGCCGACGCCGACGTAGTGCACCGTCACTTCGTCGCCCGCTTTGGCGGCTGGGCCGCTGCCTTCGACCAGGTCCTTCGTGACGAGTTTCTGCGGTGCCGCGCCCTTCGGCACGGTCACCTTCGGCTTCGTGGCGTTCGCCGCGCCGGCAGGGGCGTCGGCGGATTCGGCGGGCGCCTGCGCCTGGCTGGACTCGGTGGTCGCATTCGCCGAGTCGCTCCCAGAGCTGTCCGAATCGTCGTCGCCGCAACCGGCGGCGCCGAGCGCCAGGCAGAGCAGAGCAGCTAGCAGCAGAGCCTTCATCCGGCGCCATGCTACGGAACCGTCGAGCAAATTGCCGCACGGTGCGGGTAGCGTGCGGAGCCGATGGACAGCCCACTCCTTACCTCCTTCCTCCTCCCCGCCGCCATCGGGGTGATCATGTGCAGCCTCGGGATGACGCTGACGCCGGCCGACTTCCGGCGCGTGCTCGTCGCGCCGCGCGGGGTGGCGATCGGGATGCTGAACCTGGCGCTGATCTCGCCGCTGCTGGCGCTGACGATGGCCGAGCTGTTCGGCCTCTCACCGGAGCTGGCGGTCGGCCTCGTCCTGCTCGGTGCCTCGCCGGGCGGGATGATGGCCAACATGCTCACGCACCTGGCGCGTGGGGACACGGCGCTCTCGATCACGATGACCGCGGTCAGCAGCGTCGGGGCGATCGTCACCGTGCCGCTCTTCCTCGCCCTCTCGGCGAGTCACTTCGGAGCCGGGGACGTGGGCGACGCGAGCATGCTCGGAATCGTCGCCAGGGTCTTCGCGATCACGGTCGTGCCGGTGGCGATCGGCATGACGCTGCGGCAGCGCAACCCGCGGCGCATCGACTCGATCTACCCGCGCTTCCGCAACGTCGCACTCGTCCTCTTCGCGCTGGTCGTCCTCTGCGCGATCGCCAGCGAGCACGACACCGTTGCCGAAAACGCCGCCGAGGTCGGCGGGGCGGCGATCGCGCTGAACGTCGCCGCGATGTCGCTCAGCTTCGCGATCTCGAAGCTGGCCCGGCTCGACAACCGCCAGGCGACGGCGATCTCGCTCGAGCTCGGCATCCACAACGCGGCGCTGGCGGTCGCCGTGGGCGCGACGCTCGCCGCGACGCTGACGATCCCGGCGGCGGTCTATGCGACGTTCATGCTGTTCACCGGCGGCGGCTTCGCCTGGGCGATGAGCCGCCGCAACCGGGTCGGCGTGGCAGCCTAGACCCCTCCCTGAACGCGACATAGACTGAGCGCTTCGGGAAAGACGAGGAGGAGGACGGGATGGCCCAGAACCTTGCATCGCTGCTGACCGAGAGCGCCGAGCGCTCGCCCGAGGCCCCCGCGATCCGGCTCGGCGAGCTCGAGCTCAGCTTCGGCCAGCTCGACGAGCTGAGCGCCCGCATGGCGACGCTCCTGCGCGAGAAGGGCCTGCAGGCGGGCGACCGGGTCGGCGTGATGCTTCCCAACGTGCCCCAGTTCCCGGTCGCCTACTACGGCGTGCTTCGCGCCGGCGCCGTCGTCGTGCCGATGAACGTGCTGCTCAAACGGCGCGAGATCGCCTTCTACCTGGAGGACTCGGGCGCCAAGCTGCTGCTCGCCTGGCACGGCTTCGCGGACGAGGCCCGCGGCGGCGCCGAGGACGCCGGCGTCGAGCCGATCGAGGTCGAGCCCGCCTCCTTCGCCGAGCTGCTGCGCGGGGTCGAGCCGGCCGCGGACGTCGCCGAGGTCGGCGACGAGGACACCGCGGTGATCCTCTACACCTCGGGCACGACCGGCAAGCCGAAGGGCGCCGAGCTGACCCACGCCAACCTGCTCACCAACGCCGAGGTATGCATGCGCACCACCAGCGAGATCCAGCCGGGCGACGTGGTCTTCGGCGGCCTCCCCCTCTTCCACTCCTTCGGCCAGACCGTCGCGATGAACGCCTCGCTCAAGGTCGGCGCCTGCCTCAGCCTGGTGCCGAAGTTCGACCCCGGCGAGGCGCTGGAGACGATCCAGCGCGACTGCGTCACCCACTTCTACGGCGTGCCGACGATGTTCGGGGCGCTGCTCCATCACCCCGAGCGCGAGCGCTACGACACCTCCACCCTGCGCACCTGCATCACCGGCGGCGCCTCGATGCCGGTCGAGGTCCTGCGCGGCTTCGAGCGGGCGTTCGGCTGCATCGTGCTCGAGGGCTACGGGCTCTCGGAGACCTCGCCGGTCGCCTCCTCGAACCACCCCGACAGGGAGCGCAAGCCCGGCTCGATCGGCACCCCGATCGAGGGGGTCGAGATGCGCATCGTCGACGAGGACGACAGGCCGGTCGAGCAGGGCGAGGTCGGCGAGATCGTGATCCGCGGCCACAACGTGATGAAGGGCTACTGGCAGCGCCCCGACGCGACCGAGGAGGCGATGCGCAGCGGCTGGTTCCACACCGGCGACATGGCGCGCACCGACGAGGAGGGCTACTACTTCATCGTCGACCGCAAGAAGGACCTGATCATCCGCGGCGGCTACAACGTCTACCCGCGCGAGGTCGAGGAGGTCCTCTACGAGCACCCGAAGATCCGCGAAGCCGCGGTCGTCGGCGTCCCCCACGACCAGTGGGGCGAGGAGATCGGCGCCGCGGTCGTCCTCCACGAGGGCGAGCAACTGAGCCCCGAGGAGGTCAGCTCCTACGTCAAGGACCGGATCGCCGCCTACAAGTACCCGCGGATCGTCTGGTTCCTCGACGACCTGCCCAAGGGGCCGACCGGCAAGATCCTCAAGCGCGAGATCGAGACGCCCGCGCCGGCGACTCGGCAGAGCGCTTAGCGGCTACCGCGCGGCAGCGCTCAGCCGGCGCGCCGCTTGGGCGAGCCGCCGCGCACCCGCAACGGCGCCGCGGCGCTGCTCGCCCTGCCGATCGCGATCAGGCGGAGCGAGCCGGGCCGCTGGGGCGGCAGCCGCAGGTCGAGCTCGCGAGAGCCGGGACGCAGCGTCTGCGACCCGAGGCGGTCGGCGCGCAGCCAAAGACCGCCCTTGCGCCGCTGGAGCTCGAAGCGAATCTTGTCGCGCGCGGCCCGCAGGGAGACCTCGACCTCGACCACGGCCGCTTTGCCCGCCGGCACTTTGCCGGGACGCACCTCGAGGTCGCGCAGGAACGGGGTCGGCGCGGGACGCGGCTCGACGCCGGTTTCGCTCACCGCCCGCGTCTCCGGCGAGCCGGCGTTGGGGTTGGCGAAGTGCGGCGCGGAGAACTGGACGTCGGGGACGCCGGCCATGGCGAGAATGGCCAGGCCGTCGTCGTCGGCCTCGCTGTCGTCGGTGATCCGCCAGACGGCGTCCTGGGCGCCGGGCGTCTCGCTGAGCGCCGCCGGCTGCAGCGCCGCCGCGACGTCGAGCACCCGCTGCAGGTATTGCATCGACTGCTGCGGCTGCTCGCCCGCCCGGCCGAGCACGTCAAAGCCCTGCCCCTCGTCGGGGCTATGGCGACCGAGGTCGAGGCAGTAGGCGACGAGGCCGTCGGCGTGGGCCTTCTTGCCGGGCGAGACGGTCAACTCGAACGGCGCCCCGACGGCGAGGTTCTGCGAGCCCCCGTCCTTGTTGAGCAGCAGGTCCCCTGGCTTGCCCTCGATCGTCAGCCGGTGCGCGCCGAACGCGGCGAGCCTGTCGACGGCGTACTGCTGGAGCTTCTCGGTCCCCTTGAACACGTCGCCCATGATGTCCTTCTCGTGGCCCTTCTTGGGTTTGGTGAAGAGCTTGCCCGCGTCGGGGTCGAGCTTCTGGCTCTTCGCCCACTCGGCGAGCTCCTTCTTGTCGGACGCGTCGACGCTTTCGGGGATCGGGACGACCTTCTTGCCGACCTTGAAGAAGGACGAGTACTGGTCCTCGAGCCCGGCCAGGTGGAGCGCCTCGTGGGTCCAGATCTGGGAATCGCCCTTGCCCTTGCGGCCGCTCGGCCACTGGCCCGTCTGCGGCGTCGTCAACGGGTCGGTGGTCCCGTCGCCGGCTTCGCCCCGGTACTTGGAGTCCTTGAGCAACTCGACCTGGTGGAAGCAGGGCGAGGGACTGCCGCCCGGGGCGCGTTCGCGGACGACCACGTCGAACTTGACCTTGGTCCCGTCGACCGCGGTCCGCCCCGGCAGGCGGCTCTCGATCGCGGTCTCGACCTGCTTCGCGGTCGGCCCGCCCGGATAGGTGCTGACCTCGATGTCGATCTGGACGGTCACCGGCGCCTTGCTCGGCTTCCAGGTCGCGTCGACCGCGACCGCGTCGCCGTTGAAGCCGCCCTTGGCGGTCAGCTTGACCGCCCCGAGCTTCGCCGCATCGCTGAGCGGCAGCCGGCGCGAGATCGTCGTCGGGCTCTGGCCGGGCGGGCAGGGCGCGGTCGAGGGGCCGCTCGACAGCTGCGCGAGCCCGGTCTCGGGATCGTCGAGCCGGGCGGACGCGGGCAGCGCCTTGTTCAGCTCGACCAGCAGCGCCCGCAGCGCCGGCGAGCTGGTGTTGAGCCCGACGAGCGTCCGCGTCGCGCCGCCGATCTCGATCGTCGCCGACGCGTAGCTGCCGTGCGAGCCGAGCGTGCCGTCGCCGGCGGTCTTCACGCCGGGCGCCGCGAACGCGGTCTTCGCCGCCGCGCGGATCGCCGCGAGCTGCTCGGCCGACGGGGAGAACGGCCCGGTCGTCGTCACGTCGGCGTCGGCCCGGTTGTTGTCCGCGACGAGCAGCTTGGTGCCGTTGCCGCTCGCCTTCAGGATCACGCCTTGCAGCGGCGTGCCGGTCACGAGCGGGCCCGCCCAGACCACGAGGGCCGGCTGGGCAGCCGAGGCGGCGGGCGCAAACGAGGCGAGCGAGACGACGAGGGTCGCCAGGCAGCCGAGCAGCGCGCCTCTCCGTCGCGAAAACACGGCCCAACCGTAATGGAGCCGGCAGGAGGGCGGCGTGGCGGTAAACAGTTACTCAACTTTTCCTGAGTAGGATGCCGCCGGGATTTCCACCATCGGGCTGCCCGGGGAGGCGGGCCGCCCCTGACAAAGGAGAGAACATGTTGAAGAAGCGTCTTGCGGCACTGGTCTCGGCGCTCGCCGTGTGCCTTGCCGGAGCGGCCCTCGCGCCGGCCGGCTCGCTCGCCGTCGATCCGATCCTGTTCGTCCACGGCTGGTCGGGCAGCGCCTCGAACTGGAACACGATGGTCTCGCGGTTCGAAAAAGACGGCTGGCCGAAATCGCACCTGCGGGCCTACAGCTACAACACCTCGCAGTCGAACAAAACGACCGCCGCTACGACCGTCAAAACCGAAGTCGAACACCTGAAGTCCACAACCGGCGCGTCGAAGGTCGACATCGTCGCCCACTCGATGGGCAGCCTCAACACCCGCTGGTACGTCAAGTTCGTGGCAGGTGGCGAAGCGAACGTCGACGAGTGGGTCTCGCTCGGCGGTCCGAACCACGGCACCGACTTCGCCAACGCCTGCTTCAGCACGGCGTGCGTCGAGATGCGGATCGGCTCCACCTTCCTGTCCGAATTGAACGCAGGCGACGAGACGCCGGGCGCCGTCAACTACGGCACCTGGTGGTCGCCCTGCGACTCGATCATCAACCCGGATTCGAGCGTCGCGCTGAGCGGCGCCACGAACACGAAAACGGGCTGCGTCGCGCACACCGCGATGCCCAACGACGAAACGATCTACACCCAGGTCCGCGAATTCGTGAAATAGACCCGCAGCGCCCGCCCGCGGGCGCCTGAAACTGGCTGGGCAGCCAGGATCGCGGTATCCTGCTGCCCAGCCGGTCAACCTCGCCGAAGGAGAGAGATGAGCGTCGCATCGCAGAGCCTGATGGACAACGTCACCTACGAGGACCTCTATCAGCGCTGGGAGCAGGGCAACTGGAGCGCCTACGACATCGACTTCTCCCAGGACCGCGTGGGCTGGGACGGCCTGAGCGACGTCCAGCGGCGCTCGGCGATGTGGATCTACTCGATGTTCTTCTACGGCGAGGACCGCGTCGCCGACACGCTCGCCCCCTACATCACCGCCGCGCCGACCGAGGAGCAGGCCTACTTCCTCGCCACCCAGCAGGTCGACGAGGTTCGCCACTCGGTCTTCTTCCACCGCTTCTTCAAAGAGGTGATCGGCGTCGGCGGCGACTCGATCCAGGCGACCCTCTCCTCCACCCTGCCGCAGCTGAACTGGGGCTACCGCGGCATCTTCGACCGGCTCGACCGGATGGCCGAGGAGCTGCGCAAGGACCGCTCGCTGCCCAAGTACGCGCAGGCGATCACGCTCTACCACCTGATCGTCGAGGGCTCGCTCGCCCAGCCCGGCCAGCACTTCATCGAGGACTTCTTCGCCTCCGAAGACACGATGCCCGGCTTCAGCGCCGGCATGTCGAACGTCTCGCGCGACGAGCAGCGCCACATCGGCTTCGGCGTCAAGGTGCTCTCCGAGCTGCTCGCCGAAGGACGTCCCGGTTGGGAGGAGAACCGCGCCGCCGTCACCGAGCTCCTGCGCGAAACGCTGCCCTACGGGCCGGCCGTCTTCTACCCGCCGAACTTCGACCGCGAGTACACCGAGTGCTACGGCTTCAGCCTCGAGGACATCTTCGCCTTCGGGCTCAAACTGATCCGCCAGCGCTGGCGCACGATCGGCTACCCGACCGAGGAGATGCCGCCCGGCGTCTTCCCCTTCGACCCCGAGCAGCCCGAGGACGTGATCGCGCAACGGCAGGTGAAGCTGATGGAAGCCGGCGTGCTCGGCCCGGCCGAGGTCGCCCAGCCGAACCCCTCCCCGGAGACGCAGCGCCTCTACTTCGACGTGATCGAGCGCGTCGCAGACCCGAGCGCCGCCAACGGCTCGAAGGTGGTCGTCCAGTGGCGCTTCAGCGACGCCGAGCCGTGGCACCTGGTGATCGACAACGGCTCGACCCGCGCGGAGCCCGGCGAGGCGCCCGACCCGAGCGTCGTCCTGGAGACGAGCTGGATCGACTGGATCGCCTCGGCCAAGCCCGACGCCAGCCCGCTGAAGATGATCCTCCAGCGGCGGATCCGCCCGCGCGGCAAGCTGCGCGAGCTGGCGCGGATGCGCAAGGTCTTCCAATAATTCCGCCACCTCCTCTGCTCCCGCGGGGAGGCCAGGAATCAGATATGGATGGCACCCCGCTCCCGCGTCCGGCGGTGGCGGGCTAGGAAAGGGCCGGTCTTCTATCCGCCCAGGGGCGCTCTGACTCGAGCTGGGCGGCGACCGAGAGCAGGGTCGCCTCGTCGCCGGGGCGGCCGATCAGCTGGACCGAGAGCGGCATGCCGTCGGCCGCGAAGCCAGCCGGCACCGCCATCGCCGGGTTGCCGAGGTGGTTCCAGGGGACGCAGAACGGATAGAAGCGGCTCATCCCGAGCACGGTCCGGATCGCGCCCCGCCCCTCCCAGCGCCGCACCGGGATCGCGGTGCCGCCCATCACCGGGGTGATCAGCACGTCGTGCGAGTCGAAGATCGCGTTGACGCGGGCGGCGTCGGCGCGTTCGGCGCGCAGCGCCCGCTGGAACAACGGCTCGGGGATCAGGCGGCCGAGCCGGGCGAAGCCGTGGGTGCGGCGTTCGAGCCGCTCGGGGTGCGGAACCCGGGCGAAGTCTTCGGCCGAGCCGCGCAGGTAGCGCGGCACGATGTTGTCGCCGATCCCGCCCCAGTCGGGATCGCGCTCCTCGACCCGGTGGCCCAGCGAGCGCAGCAGCTCGCCGGTCTCGGCGACCGCGCCCCTGGCGATGTCGGAGACGGTCGGCGGCGCCGCGGCTCGCGGGGCCGCGGTCGACCAGGCGATCCGCAGCTTGCCGGGCAGGGTGCCGGCCGCCTCGATGAAGGGGCGCTCGGGCGGTGCCGGCGCTCCCGGCTCCTTGGAGCCGCCGCTGACGAGGTCGAGCCAGAGCCCGGTGTCGAGCACGGTGCGGCTGACGCAGTTGTAGGCGGAGAGGCCGTTCCAGTGCTGGAGGTCGGGCGCGAGCGGGACCCTGCCGCGCTGCGGTTTCAGGCCGACCAGGCCGCAGGAGGCGGCCGGGATCCGGATCGAGCCGGCACCGTCGGTGGCGAGCGCGATCGGCACCAGCCCGGCGGCGACCGCGGTGGCGCTGCCGCCGCTCGACCCGCCGGGGCTGCGCTGCGGGTCCCACGGGTTGCGGGTCACGCCGTAGGTCGCCGACTCGGTGAAGCCGCAGATCGCCAGCTCCGGCAGCAGCGTCTTGCCGACCACGATCGCGCCCGCCTCGCGTACACGCCGCACGATCTCCGCGTCGGCGGGCGCCGGATCGACGAAGCCGTCGGTGCCGTAGGTGGTCACGTCGCCGCCCACGTCGACGCAGTCCTTGACCGCGATCGGCACGCCCAGCAGCGGCCGCTCGTCGCCGCCCTTCAGCCGCGCTTCGGCCTGCTGCGCCTCGAGCAGCGCCTTCTCGGCGAAGACGACGCGGAAGGAGTTGAGCGTCGAGTCGAACCGCTCGATCCGCTCCAGGCACATCCGCACCAGCTCGGTCGGCGATACCTCGCCGCCGCGCACCATGCGCGCCTGCTCGGCCGCCCCCGCGAATGCGATCTCCTCCGCCACGGAAGCAATCCTACGTCCACGGGCCGGGTCAGATCTCGGCCGGCGCCGGCTCGGCCTTGCCGCCGCCCTCGAAGCTGAGTCGCGGCAGGATGCGGTCGAGCCAGGAGGGCATCCACCAGTTCCAGCGGCCCATCAGCTTCATCGCGGCCGGCACGAGGATAAGCCGGACCAGGGTCGCGTCGAGCGCGATCGCGACGGCGCAGCCGACGCCCAGCTCTTTGATCGACGGCACGCCGGTCAGCACGAAGACGGCGAAGACGGAGCTCATGATCAGCGCCGCCGATGAGATCGTGCGGGCGCTCGACGCGAGGCCCTCGGCGACGGCGCGCTCGTTGTCGCCGTGGACCAGGTAGCGCTCGCGGATCCGCGACATCAGGAAGACCTCGTAGTCCATCGAGAGGCCGAAGACGATCGCGAAGATCAGCGGCACGTTGATCGTGTCGAGCGCGCCGAGGCTTTCGAAGCCGAGCACGCTGTCGAGCCAGCCCCACTGGAAGACAACGACGAGGACGCCGAAGGCGGCCCCGATCGAGAGCAGGTTCATCAGCACGGCCTTGAGGGGAAGCAGCAGCGAGCGCAGCATCACCATCAGGACGAGGAAGCTGAGCGCGAGGACGAAGCCGACGATCTTCCAGAGCGAGCCGGAGATCTGGTTGCGGACGTCGTCGGTGCGGGCCGTTTCGCCGCCGATCTCGACGCTTGCCGTCGCGGCGAGTGCGCTCGCCGGCACGAAGGAGTCGCGCAGCCGCTCGACCAGCGCGGTGGCGGCGTCGGAGTCGCTGGCAGCCACCGTGGTCGCCTCGATCAGGGCGCTGTCGCCGGCGTAGGCGGGCGGGGCGACCGAGCCGATGCCGCGCTCTCGGCGAAGCTCGCCGGTGAACTCGAAGGCGGCGGCCCGATAGGCGGCGGTGCGGTCGACGGCGCCCGGGAAGGTCGCGACGATCTGAACGGGGTCGGCGCCGCCGCCGAGTTGCTCGGAGACGAGTTCGTTGCCGACCCGCACGTCGCTGTCCTTGGGGAACTGCTCCAGCGCCGTCGTGCCGGTCTCCACCGAGAGCACCGGCGAGGCGAGCAGGAGAAGCACGGCGGCGGAGCCGGTAGCGGCGGCGATCGGCCGGGCCATGACGCGACGCGCCCATCTGTCCCAGAAGCCGCCGCCGCCTGCTCGGCTCACGGCTACGCTCTCGCTTCCGCGTCCGGGCGTGGCGGGCCGACCTTGGAACGGGCGACGCACCAACCGCAGGGCGCGGGCGACGATCCCGCCCGGCATCACCCGGTCCCCGAGCGCTCCGATCAGCGCCGGCAGCAGCGTCGTCGCGGTGAGGATCGAGACGGCGACGACGGTCATCGCGCCGAGCGCCATCGAGCGCAGCGCCTGGTTGTCGACCATCCAGAGACCGGCCAGGGAGACGATCACGGCCAGGCCCGAGAATGCGACGGCGAGGCCGGAGGTGGCCAGGGCCTCGGCGCGCGCCTCGTCGCAGTCGCGCCCGTCGCGGCGCTCCTCGCGGTAGCGGGCGAGGATGAACAGCGAGTAGTCGATCGCGACGCCGATCCCGATCATCGACGCCATGTTGGTGACGAAGACCGAGGTCTCCATCTGCTGGGAGAGGAAGAAGATGAGCGCGCCGGTCACGATCACGCTGACGAAGCCGAGCGCCAGCGGCAGCGCCGCGGCGGCCAGCGAGCCGAACACGACGAGCAGGATCAGCGCGACGATCGGGAAGCCGCTCGCCTCGGCCTTCGCCAGGTCTTCCTTGGAGAGCTCCTGCATCCCCGCCCAGACCGTGGGCTGGCCGGCGAGGTAAGTGGTCACCCCACCCGCGGCGGTCCCGGGATCGAGACCTTCGCGCAGATCGACCGCGGGATCGATCAGCGCGTCGGGCGGGACGGAGCTGGAGAGCGCCAGCACGGTGCTGCCGCGGCGCTGGAGTTGCAGCTCACCGCGGCGAGCGGCGGCCCGGCTCAGGGCGATGCCCTCGACGCCGGCGACCTCGCGGCGCACCCGCCGCAGGGCGGCGGCCCGCTCGGCCCCGTCCGCGCCCGGCTCGGCCCGCAGCAGGACCGCGATGCCTCCGGCCCGGTCGGCGAACACGCCCTGCATCGCCTCGGCAACCGCCTTGGACTGGCTGCCCGGGACGTCGAAGCCGCCGCCGGTCAGGTGCTCGGTCTGCCGCGCGGCGAGCGGCAGGGAGGCGAGCAGGACCAGCGCCCAGAAGCCGATGACGATCCGGCGCCTTCGCGCCAGGAAGCCTGCCAGTCGGATCATCGCGTCGTGCATTGGCTGGTTGGACAGCTTTTCGCAGCCGACGACCCGCGTCTGTGAGGACGGTCTCACTCGCCGGTCGTGGGCGCCTTTCTGACGCTATGCGTCAATAAGGCGCCCGGCTACTCGCCGGTGAGCAGGTACCGCGCCGACGCCGCGCCGGCTGCCAGGGCGGGGCCGATGTCGCGCTCGGGGTCGGAGAGCGCCTGCAGGGCGAAGCCGTCGCCGACGGCGAACAGGTAGGCGACGATCGATTCGGCGTCGTAGCGCAGGTTGATCACGCCCTCGCGCTCCTTCGCCTTGAGCACCTCCGCCACGTGCGAGCGGGTGCGGTCGAACAGCTGACCGACCTCATGCTGGATGTCGGGGTTGCGCCGGCCGGCGCTGAACAGCTCGTAGAGCAGCAGGAAGAAGGCCGGTTCGTTCTCGATCAGGTCGGTGAGGTTGGCGACGAGGACGTCGATCACGTCGTCCACCGACTCGGCCTTGGCGAGCGGCTCGTCGAGGCGGGCGACGCGGATCTCGGTGTCCCGGCGGACGACCTCGACCAGCAGTCGCTCCTTGGTCCCGAAGTAGTAGTGGAGCAGCCCGCGGCTGACGCCCGCCTCGCCGGCGACGTGCTCGAAGGTGGAACCGGCGGCGCCCCGCTTGGCGACGCTGTCGCGCATCGCGTCGACGATGCGCTGCGCCTTTTCGCCGCTCAGCTCCCGCTCTTTGGTCGCAGCCTCCATGAGGAGAGTCTATGTAGAGGGCCGGGCGTGCGGCCCGGGACCCCGCCTACGCCCCGTTGATACTGGTAGTCGAGGTGTACTCGAACTCCTCCTCGGCGCCGAAGAGGGCGTCGAGCACGGTCTTGCGGGCGTCCTCGCTGACGACGAGGGCGACGATCCCGCCGACGATCGCGAGCATGACGAGGCGGCCGAGCCGGCTCTTCTTGCGTCGCTTCGGCGCGCGCAGCTGCTCGGAGGCCTCGCGCAGGCTCTCCGCCGCGTTGCGGAGGTCCTTCTGCACCTTCTTGTCGCTCGTCACGGCCTTCACCGCACCCTTGCCGTTGCCGGTCGCCCTGGCGTAGGCGCCGCGGGCGGCTTCGATCGCCTCGCGCAGGTTGTCGCGAAGGTCTTCGTCCTCCATCAGGCGTTGCACGTAAGGGTTCTCGCGCGCGGCCGAGTAGAGATCGGTGGCGCGGTCAGCGGTCTTGGTCTTGCTCATGCCATCTCCTCGCTGGGGGCTCGATCGTCCGGTGCCCGCTGAGCATAGCCGTCAAACCCATCGGTGGCTTGTGTGCCAAGCAGATCGGGGACAGACGCGCCGCGCGTGCGAGGTGCGCGCGTCAGGGGGCGCCGATGCCGTCGAGGAGCACGCCGTTGGAGCGGAACCCGAGGTCCGCACCGCGCACCCGCTTCAAGCGCAGCCGGGCGAGGTCCGAGCCCGGCAGCGCGTAGCGGCGGACGTGCAGCCGGCCGGCCCGCTCATAGCCGACCGGCCGGAAGCGGGGGCCGAACAGCGCGGCCGACGGCGGCGGCGCCGGACCGTCCGAGACGAAGTCGACCTCGTGCACGTACCAGGCGAAGCCTTCCGACGGGCGCGCCTGGAAGGAGCCGGTCGAGAGGTAGTAGCGCAGCGACGCATGTCCGAGCGTCCAGCTGACCATCGCCCGCGGCGCCTCCGGCTCGCCCAGCTCCGCCGCGACCGCCTCCCAGTCGGGCCGCTGGAAGCTCGGCGAGAGGCTGGCGACGAGGCAGAAGCCGAGCGAGTAGACGAACAGCGCCGCCCCGAGGACGGCGGAGGCGCGGCGCGGGCCGCGCAGCAGCGTCGCCGCGATCCCAGCCGCGACGAGCAGCGGAACCAGGGCCGGGAGCACGTTGCGCGCCAGCACGTAGTCCTTGCTCGGCGCGACGAGCGCGATCGAGAGCGGGATCGCGACCGTGGCCGCGGCGATCGCCAGGACCCGTCCCCCACCCCGCCGCTCGCCGCTGTCGCCGCGCAACGCCAGCAGGACGAGCAGGGCGAGGAGGAGCGCAGCCGGCACGAGCGCCAGCACCGGCCGCTCCGGCCGGGCGACGATGTCGCCGATCTCCCCCACGGTGAAGACGACGCCGATCTCCCAGAGGCGGTGTCCCAAGCTGTGGTTGCCGATCCATTCGGCGTGGTTCTGCAGCATCTGGTGGATCGCCAGCGGCGCGAGCAGAATCCCGAACCCGGCCACGACCCAGACTCCGCGCAGCGCCTCACGCCCGCGCCGCCGCAGCAGCCAGACGCCCTCGGCGAGCACCGGGAAGACGGCGAAGTAGTGCGTCGCCATCGCCAGCCCCGAGAAGACCCCCCACCAGACCGCATCCCGGCGTGCCGCATCGGACGTGCCGCTACTTGACCCACCATATGGGTGGTCAAGTAGCGGCACGTCCCGCCCCGGGCGGTCGAGGGCGCGGAGGAAGTAGAGGAGCGAGAGGGAGGTGAGCAGGGCCATCAGGGCGTAGCCGCGGGCCTCCTGGGAGTACCAGAGCAGCATCGGGTTGACGGCGACCAGGGCCGCGGCGGCGATCCCGGCGCGGCGGTCGCGGAGCTCGGCGCCGATCAGGTAGGCGACGGGGACCGTCGCGACGCCGGCGAGGGCGGAGAGCGAGCGCAGGCCGAACTCGCCGGTGCCGGTCAGCTGCGTCCACAGCCAGGCGAGCGCGTAGTAGAGCGGCGGCGCCGACTCGCTGAACCCGACCGCGTCCATCGCGTGCCAGAAGTCGGCGCGCAGCACGCGGCTGGCGGTGACGATCTCGTCGTGGTGGTAGGCCTGGATGCCGAGCGTCGCGAAGCGCAGGCCGGCGGCGAGAAGGGTCAGCCCCGCGACGACCCAGAAGGCGCGCGAGCGAGCCCGCGCCGCCTCGCGGGCCGCTTCGAAGTACGTCGACAGGCTGCCCCTGCCGAGGGCCTCGGCCGCCTCCATGGCTAGCTCGCCAGGGCCGCTTCGATCGCCTTGGAGACCTCGTCGACGTGGACGAACTCCAGCTCGCTGCGCTCGTGCTCGGGGATCTCGGCAACGTCGCCTTCGTTGCGCTCCGGCACGATCACGCGCTTGATCCCGGCGCGCTGGGCGGCGAGGGACTTCTCCTTCAGCCCGCCGATCGGCAGCACCTGCCCGGTCAGGGTCACCTCGCCGGTCATCGCCACATCGTTGCGAACGGGGCGGCCGGAGGTCAGCGAGGCGAGCGCCACCGTCATCGCGACGCCGGCCGAGGGCCCGTCCTTCGGCACCGCGCCGGCGGGGACGTGGATGTGGAGGTCGTGCTCGGCGAACCAGCCGTCCGCCAGCTGCGGCGCGACCTCGCGCCAGTGGCCGCGCACGTAGGAGAGCGCCGCCTGCGCCGACTCCCTCATCACGTCGCCGAGCTGGCCGGTGATCGTCAGCTTGCCCGAGCCCGGCATCGCCGTCGCCTCGATGAACAGCACGTCGCCGCCGGTCGGCGTCCAGGCGAGGCCGGTGGCGACGCCGGGGTCCTTGGTGCGCCGGCGCTGCTCGGCGAAGAAGCGGCGGCGCCCGAGCAGCTCCCGCGCCCGCTTGGCGGAGACCTTGACCTTGCCGTCGACCTTGCCCTCCGCGACTTCGCGGGCGATTTTGCGGGCGATCGTGCCGATCTGCCGCTCGAGGTTGCGGACGCCGGCCTCGCGCGTGTACTCCTCCACGATCGCGACCAGGGCCGGGTCGGCGAACTCGATCTGCGAGGGCTTCAGGCCGTTCGCCTCGATCTGCCTCGGCACGAGGTAGCGGCGGGCGATGTGCCGCTTCTCCTCCAGCGTGTAGCCGGCCAGCTCGATCGTCTCCATCCGGTCCTGGAGCGGGCCGGGGATCGTGTCGAGCACGTTCGCGGTGGCGATGAACATCACCTCGGAGAGGTCGAACTCGAGGTCGAGGTAGTGGTCGCGGAAGCTGTCGTTCTGGGCCGGGTCGAGGACCTCCAGCATCGCCGAGGACGGGTCGCCGCGGAAGTCGGCGCCCATCTTGTCGATCTCGTCGATCATGAAGACGGGGTTGCTCGACCCGGCGTCGCGCAGGGCGCGGATGATCGTCCCGGGCAGCGCGCCGATGTAGGTGCGGCGGTGGCCGCGGATCTCCGCCTCGTCGCGGACGCCGCCGACCGAGATCCGCTCGAACTCGCGCCCCAGCGCCTTGGCGATCGATTTGCCGAGGCTGGTCTTGCCGACCCCTGGCGGGCCGGCGAAGCAGAGGATCGGGCCGGGCGAGTCCGGCTTCAGCTTGCGCACGGCGAGGTACTCGAGGATGCGGTCCTTGACCTTCTCCAGGTCGTAGTGGTCGGCGTCGAGCACCTCGCGGGCGTGGGCGATGTCGAGGTTGTCCTCGGTCCGCTTGGACCAGGGCAGCTCGACCAGCCACTCCAGGTAGGTGCGGATGACGCCGTGCTCGGCCGCGGCCGGCGGCAGTTTCTCCAGCCGCGAGAGCTCGCGGTCGGCCGCTTTGCGGGCGTGCTCGGGCAGCTCCGCCTCCTCGATCCGCTCGCGCAGCTCGTTGACCTCGGCCTGCTGCTCGTCGCCCTCCCCCAGCTCGTCCTGGATCGCTTTCAGCTGCTGGCGCAGGAAGAACTCGCGCTGCCCTTTGTCGACTTCGGACTGGACCTGCGACTGGATCTGCGAGCCGAGCTGGACGACCTCGAGCTCACGGGCGAGGATCTGGGAGAGGCGGCGCAGCCGGGCGCCGACGTCGACCTCCTCGAGCAGCTCCTGCTTCTCCTCGGTGGAGATCCGCAGCGCCCCGGCGATCAGGTGACCGAGCGCGGCGGGGTCCTCGATGTTGGCGACCGCCATCTGGAGCTCCTCGGGCAGGTAGGGAATGTGCTCGACGATCTCCGAGAAGGTGCGCTGCACGTTGCGGGTGAGGGCCTCGAGCTCCGGGCCCTCGGCGACCACGTCGGCAAGCTCGGCGATCCGCGCCACCAGGTAGGGCTCCTCGGCGACGTAAGGGCCGAGCCGCACCCGCTGGGTCCCCTGGACGAGGATCCGCAGCGTCCCGTCCGGCACTTTCAGCATGCGGGCGACCACGCCGACGACGCCCACCTCGTAGAGCCCGTCGGGCCCCGGCTCCTCGTCCTCGGGATCGCGCGCGGCGACCATCGCGAGCATCCGGCTCGCGCCGAGCACGTCGTCGACCAGCTTGATCGAGCGCTCCTGCCCGACGGCGAGCGGGGTCAGGGTCTCGGGGAAGGTGACGGTCTCGCGCAGCGGCAGGACCGGAAGGGCGTCGGGCAGCGGCTGGTTGGCGCGGATCGCGTCCTCCGCGTCGAGCGGCGACTCGACCACCTCGAGCGCCGGTGAGCCCTCCATCAATCCCTCCCTATCGGCACGCGGCGGGTCGTCTCGGCCGGGTCGCGCAGCGGCAGGTCGATCCGCAGCACGCCGTCCTCGTAGGTGGCGGTGGCGCGGTCGGCGTCGACGTCGACCTGCAGCTCGACCACGCGCCGGAACGGGCCCGACGGGATCTCGACCTGCTGGTAGACCCTGCCCTCGATCTCCTGCACGGCGCGCTCGCCGACGATCGCCAGCTGCCGCCCGCTCACCTCGATCCCGACCTCGTCGAGATCGACGCCGGCCAGGTCGACCTTCACCACTGCCCGCTGCGGTTCGCCGCAGTAATAGACGTCCACGTTGGGAGAAAACCCCGTGCTGCGGCGGCTCACATAAGTAGTGCGACCCCAGGCCCCGCCCAACATCTGGTCCATCTCCCGCCGCATCCGCGCGAAGTTGGCAAATAGGTCCCGCTCAGGCATAGGTCCCAAAACATAGCCACCCCGCGACCGCCGCACGGCGTTGCTCGCTAGGGGTGGGCGGACTCCCCTCGTCGGCGCCTCCCACCGGCACCGCGGAGTGATTCCTGCCCCGAAGGGGCACCACGTCAATCCCGCCAGAGGCGGGATTTGGGCGCCGTCGAGGGGAGTCCGCCCACCCCTACGCAGTGCTGGCTTGCGTCGCCCAGCGCGGCGGGCGCATGAGCAGGACCGGCTGCCGCGGCGGCACCAGCCCCTCGGGCCGGTTGGGCCGGAAGGTCGCGCACGGCTCCTCCTCGGCGAGCGCACAGAGCATGTTCCGGCGGAAGTAGCAGTCCTCGCAGGTGGGGGGCTTCGGCTTGCGCGGCATCGGGCGGGCATCTTGGCAGCGCCGTGACGCTTTCGTGACGGTCGATTCCGCAAAGCGCAACGTTCTTGACACAGGTTCGTTGCATGATTCCCGCGTCTTGCGGGTAGGGCGCACGCCGTCGCTACCATTCGGCCCTGGATGGACGCCCGGAATCGCAGTGAGCAGCTCTCGGCCTCCCCGCCGCTCTTCGAGAGCGAGTTCCTCAACTTCTTCTCGCGCGTGCACCCGGCGATCCCCGCGGTCGTCTTCGTCCCGGTCATCGTCGCGATGCAGTGGCTCGGCGCCGATCGCGGCCTCGCCGCCTGGGAGCTGGCGCTGCTCACGCTCGGCGGCGTCGGGATCTGGACCCTCACCGAGTACTGGCTGCACCGGCTGGTCTTCCACTGGGAGCCCGACAACGCGTTCGGCCGGCGGATGCACTTCATCATCCACGGCATCCACCACGACCACCCCAACGACAAGCTGCGGCTGGTGATGCCGCCCGCGGTCTCGATCCCGCTCGCGGCGCTCTTCTTCGGCGCCTTCGTGCTGATCTTCGGCACGCCGGCCGCCTATCCGGTCTTCGCCGGCCTGCTCGCCGGCTACCTCGTCTACGACTACACGCACTACTACGTGCACCACTTCGTCCCCCGGTCGGCGCTCGGCAAGCGGCTGCGCGAGCAGCACATGCGCCATCACTTCCAGGACCACCGCTTCGGCTACGGCGTCTCCTCGCCGCTCTGGGACGTCGTCTTCGGCACCTTGCCGCGCAACCGCCGCGGCTAGCCGGTCCCCAGGGCCTCCGCCCGCAGGGCCAGCTCTAGCTCGAAGCGGGCGTCGGGGTCGTCCAGCTGCTCGCCGAGCAGCTCGCGCAGGCGGGCGACGCGGTACCGCACCGTCTGAGGATGGACATGGAGCGCCTCCGCCATCGCCACCGCGCTGCCCTGGTGGCGCAGGTAGGCCAGCGCCGTCTCGAGCAACCGCTCGCCGGCCCTGGGCGTCAGCGATCGCAGCGGAGCCAACCGGCGCGAGGCGATCCGCCGCGTGATCGCGCCGGCTTCGAATAGCAGCAGGTCGCCGAGGCGATCCTCGGCGACCTGGAGCCCGCCCCCCAGCGCCCCCGCCTGCGCGGCACGCAGCGTCGCCCGGGCCAGCGACCACGAGGCCGCCAGCTCGGCTGGTCCGACCGTCGGGCCGATCGCCACCTGCCCGGCCTCGCCCGCCCGCTCGAGGTCGGCCATCCGCCCGGGGCCGGTCGGGTCCGGGACGAGCGCGCAGCCAAGCTCGTCGAGGGTCGTCGCCAGCGATTCGCTCGGCAGCCGGCGCGCAACCGGGCCGAGGTCCTCCGCGGCGCACGCGACGGCCGCCACGGTGCGCGGCAGGCGCCAGCCGGCGGCCTGCGCGGCGGCGGAGAGGTCGGCCGGCTCGGCGGGCGGCTCGCGGACCAGCAGCGCCGCCAGCTCGCGGCGACGGCGACGGCGCTCGTCCTCGCGCTCGGCCTGCGCCTCCGCGTAGCCCTCGACCGAGTCGGCCGAGAGCTCGTCGATATAGGCGAATATCGCCTCGGCGAGGAGGCTGAGCACCTCCGCGTCCAGCCCCGCCTCGCGCCCCGCGAGCGAGAGGCGCCGCCAGGCGACGCGAGCGCCGACGCGGTAGGCGGCCTGCAGCGAGTCGAGCGTTCGGCCTTGGCGCAACTCGCCCCTGCCGAGGGCGACGTAGACCTCGCGACCGGGGCCGCGGCCGGCGTCCGGGTCGCGGATCAGCTCGAGGAACTGGCGCAGCGCTTCGCCCACTCCGGTCCTGAGGCCGCGGCCGAAGTTGCCCTCGAGCGGCCGCGCGTACTCGGGCACCTCGCGCCCGATCGTCGCCAGGATCTCTCCAGTCACCACCTCGAGCTCGGGCTCGAACAGGTCGGCGACCTCGGCCGGCAGCCCCCGCCAGGGCTCGGAATCGATGGTTTTTGTCATTTTCATACAAAAAAGAGGCTGAATGACTTGGGTTGGAGCTTAAATCCTGTTGCCGACGACGGGTACTTTGAGCGCATGGGCGAGATGAGCCGGGCCGAGAAGGTCGTCAACCTGGGCGCGGTCGTGCTGCCCTTCGTCGCGACCCTCGCGGCGATCGGGCTGCTCTGGAACAGCCTCGTGGGTCCCGCCGACCTCGCGATCGCCGCCTGCATGTACCTGATCACGGCGATGGGGATCACGGTCGGGTTTCACCGGCTGCTGACGCACCGGTCGTTCCAGACGGCGAGGCCGGTCGAGTACCTGTTCGCAGTGCTGGGGTCGATGGCGGTGCAGGGACCGGTGATCGCCTGGGTGGCGGACCATCGCAAGCACCACGCCCACACCGACGAAGAGGGCGATCCGCACAGCCCCCACGTCGGTCATGACGGCGGGGTGCGCGGCGTGCTCGCCGGCCTCTGGCACGCTCACACCGGCTGGCTCTTCTCCACCCAGGGCCGCGCCGACTGGAAGCGGTACGCGGCGGACCTCTACGAGGACCGGGGCATGCGGGCGATCTCGCGCAGGTTCGTGCTCCTCGTCGTCGCCAGCCTGGCGCTTCCCGCGCTGGCCGGGTATCTCCTCAGCGGCACGCCGGCCGGCGCCGCGACCGGACTGCTCTGGGGCGGCCTGGTGCGAATCTTCTTCGTGCACCATGTCACCTGGAGCGTCAACTCCATATGCCACTTCATGGGAACCCGCCGGTTCGCCACGGACGACAGGTCGACCAACGTGTTCTGGCTCGCCCTGCCGTCGCTGGGAGAGTCATGGCACCACAACCATCACGCCTTTCCGCGCTCCGCGAAGCATGGTCTGCGCAGGTGGGAGCTCGATCCCTCGGCACTGGTCATCGCCGCGATGGAGAGGGCCGGCGTCGCCCGCAACGTCGTGCGCATACCGCCCGAGCGTCAAGCCGAACGTGCGGTTTGAGACGCGGCTCCGACTGCACCAGGGAACTCGGTGTGGATCGCTCGATCCGGCCAGTCGGGTTTCACCGTCACACTGTCAGTGCTGCATCGTGCGCAGCTATGCGACACTCCAGTTCTCAATGACTTGATTACCAGTATCCGGTGCGTCTCAGGCGCCCGGGCCGAAAGGAACGAAATGCCAAGCACGACTCACGTACTCGACGAGGCCCGAGATCTGGTCAAGCGCCGCCTCGCCGAGCTTGACGACGAGCGCAAGCGCCTCGAGCGGGCCCTCGCCGAGCTGGGTGAAAAAAGCACCGGCCGGGTGGGTCGCGGTCCGGGCCGCCCGCGTGGTTCGGGCTCGAAAAAAGCCGCCGGCGCCCCCCGTCGTCGCAGGCGCCGCAAAGGCACCCGCGGCGATCAGGCCGTCTCGCTGATCGAGGGCAGCCCGGGCATCAGCGCCTCGGACGTGGCCAAGACGATGAAAATCAAACCGAATTACCTCTACCGGGTCCTCGGCGACCTCGAGAAAGAGGGACGGGTGACGAAGAAAGGGCGGCAGTACTACCCCGCCAAATAGTCACCTGTCAAAGCGACTTGTCAGAGGCCGGCCCTGAGGGCCGGCCTCTTTCGTTCGGCCCGGCTCAGACCAGGCCGAGGTTGCTGACCGCGTCGCGCTCTTCACGCAGCTCCGCGATGCTGGCGTCGATCCGCTCTCGCGAGAACTCCGGCACGTCGAGTCCCTCGACGATCTTCCACTCGCCACCCGAGCAGCTGCACGGGTGACCGGCGACCACACCCTCCTCGATCCCGTAGGAACCGTCGGACGGGACGCCCATCGAGACCCAGTCCCCCTCCGGCGTGCCGAGGACCCAGTCCCTGACGTGGTCGATCGCCGCGTTCGCAGCCGACGCGGCGCTCGACGCCCCCCGCGCGTCGATGATCTCGGCCCCGCGTTTCGCGACCCTCGGGATGAACTCTCCGCCGATCCACGCCTCGTCGCCGACGGTGTCCCAGGCGCTCGCGCCGTCCACCCTGGCGTTGACGAGGTCGGGGTACTGGGTGGTCGAGTGGTTGCCCCACACGGTCATCTGGGTGACGCTCGTGACCGGCTTGCCCAGCTTGTTCGCGAGCTGCGTCTTCGCACGGTTGTGGTCGAGCCTCATCATCGCGGTGAAGCGCTCGCGGGGAACGCCGTCGGCGTTGGACATCGCGATCAGGCAGTTCGTGTTCGCCGGGTTGCCGACCACGAGGATGCGCACGTCGTCGGCCGCGCCGGCGGCGATCGCCTCGCCCTGGGGCTTGAAGATGCCGCCGTTCGCCTCGAGCAGGTCGGAGCGCTCCATGCCCGGGCCCCGCGGGCGCGCACCCACCAGGAGACCCACGTTGCAGCCCTCGAAGGCGGCCTTCGGCTCGTCGAAGATGTCGACCCCCCGCAGCAGCGGGAAGGCGCAGTCCTCCAGCTCCATCGCGGTGCCCTCGGCCGCCTTCACGGCGTCCGGGATCTCCAGCAGGCTCAGCTCGACGGGGGTATCGGGACCGAGCATCTGTCCGCTCGCGATCCGGAACAGCAGCGCGTAGCCGATCTGCCCGGCCGCGCCGGTGACGGTGACTTTGACGGGGGTGCTCACAGGTTCGTATCTCCTGAAGTCGTGGTTTGAGCGGATGGCCTACGCCATCGCCTCTTGCAGGCGCTCGTCGATCGCGCCGAGGAACTCCTGGGTGGTCAGATACTCCTGCTCGGGTCCGATCAGGAGCGCAAGGTCCTTCGTCATCTTGCCGCTTTCGACCGTCTCGACGCAGACTCGCTCGAGCGTCTCGGCGAAGCGCGAGACCTCCGGCGTCCCGTCGAGGCGTCCGCGGGCGGCGAGCGCCCGGGTCCAGGCGAAGATCGACGCGATCGGGTTGGTCGAGGTCGGCTTGCCCTGCTGGTGCTGGCGGTAGTGGCGGGTGACGGTGCCGTGGGCCGCCTCGGCCTCCACGGTCTTGCCGTCGGGGCTCATCAGCACGCTGGTCATCAATCCGAGCGAGCCGAAGCCCTGCGCCACGGTGTCGGACTGGACGTCGCCGTCGTAGTTCTTGCAGGCCCACACGTAGCCGCCCTCCCACTTCAGCGCGGCGGCGACCATGTCGTCGATCAGCCGGTGTTCGTAGGTGAGTCCCTTCGCCTCGAAGTCCGCCTTGAACTCGTTCTCGTACACCTCTGCGAAGAGGTCCTTGAAGCGGCCGTCGTAGCGCTTCATGATCGTGTTCTTGGTCGAGAGGTAGACCGGGAACTCCCGGTCGAGCCCGTAGCGCATCGAGGCGCGGGCGAAGTCGCGGATCGAGTCGTCGCGGTTGTACATCGCCATCGCCACCCCGCCGCCGCCGGGGAAGTCGTACACCTCCAGCTCCACCGGCTCGCCGCCGTCCTTCGGCGTGTAGGTGAGGGTGAGGGTGCCCTCGCCCGGCACGACCATGTCGGTGGCCCGGTACTGGTCGCCGAAGGCGTGGCGGCCGATCACGATCGGCTTCGTCCAGCCCGGCACCAGGCGCGGGATGTTCGAGATCACGATCGGCTCGCGGAAGATGACCCCGCCGAGGATGTTGCGGATCGTCCCGTTCGGCGAGCGGTACATCTCCTTGAGGCCGAACTCCTCGACCCGCGCCTCGTCCGGCGTGATCGTCGCGCACTTGACCCCCACGCCGTGCTGCTTGATCGCGTTGGCCGCGTCGACCGTGATCCGGTCCTCGGTCGCGTCGCGGCTCTCTATCCCCAGGTCGAAGTAGACGAGATCGACGTCGAGGTAGGGCAGGACCAGCTGCTCCTTGATGAAGGCCCAGATGATCCGGGTCATCTCGTCGCCGTCGAGCTCGACGATCGGATTCTGGACTTTGATCTTCTCGGCCACGGGGGCGGCGATGCTACCGGCGGGGCGCCTCATTCGCGCTATAGACACAGGAAGGCGCCACTCTCTGCGGGAGTGCGACAATCGATGTCGATGGCCACGGTCGAGCGCCAGTCCGGGAAGACCCACCGGGTCTTCAACCAGCCCCCACCGCTGGAGGACTACAACCCGTTCGACGCGGATCGCCCCCTGGCCGAGGCGCTGCGCCGCGAGGGGGCCGAGTGGGCGGAGGGCGAGGCGCGCGAGCTGGGCGCGATCTGCGGCTCCCACCAGACGATCCGCTGGGGCTTCGAGGCGAACGAGAAGGTGCCGCAGCTGCGCACCCACGACCGCTACGGCAACCAGATCGACGAGGTCGAGTTCGACAGCTCCTGGCACGAACTGATGCGGATCGGCGTAGGCCACGGCCTGCACGCCGACCCTTGGCGGGAACCGCGCCCCGGTGCGCACGTCGCCCGGGCGACGAAGTTCATGCTCCTGATGCAGGCCGAGAGCGGCGTCGGCTGCCCGATCTCGATGACCTACTCGGCGATCCCCGCCCTGCGCCGCCAGCCCGAGCTGGCCGAGGAATGGGAGCCGCGCTTCCTCTCGCTCGACTACGACGAGCGCTCGCTGCCCTCGGAGCGCAAGCGCGGCGCCCTCTGCGGGATGGCGATGACCGAGAAGCAGGGCGGCTCCGACGTGCGTGCGAACACCACGGTCGCCACCCCGCTGAACGGCGGCGGGCCGGGCGGCGAGTACGAGCTCGTCGGCCACAAGTGGTTCTGCTCGGCGCCGATGTGCGACGCATTCCTCGTCCTCGCCCAGACCGACTCCGGGATCTCCTGCTTCCTGCTGCCGCGCTGGACTCCCGACGGGGAGCGCAACGCCTTCCACATCCAGCGGCTCAAGGACAAGCTCGGCAACCGCTCCAACGCCTCCAGCGAGGTCGAGTTCCGCGGCGCCTGGGCTCGGATGGTCGGCGAGGAGGGGCGCGGCGTGCCGACGATCATCGAGATGGTCAACCACACCCGCCTCGACTGCGTGATCGGCGCCGCCACGGGATACCGGGCCGGGCTGGTCCAGGCGCTCAACCACACCGCCCACCGCTCCGCGTTCGGAGCCGAGCTGATCGAGCAGCCGCTGATGCGCAACGTGCTCGCGGACCTCTGCGTCGAGTCGGAGGCGGCGACCGTCGCGGCGCTCCGCCTCGCCCGCGCCTACGACGAGGTCGCGGTCGGCGACGCGGAGGCGATCGAGTTCCGCCGCCTCGCCAACGCGGTCCTCAAGTACTGGCTCTGCAAGCGCGCGCCCTGGCACGCGGTCGAGTGCCTCGAGTGCCTCGGCGGCAACGGCTACGTCGAGGAGTCGGGCCTGCCGCGGCTGTACCGGGAGGCCCCGCTGGGCTCGATCTGGGAGGGCTCGGGCAACGTCCAGTGCCTGGACGTGCTGCGCGCCATGGTCAAGAACCCGGCCTCGGTCGAGGCGTTCTTCGCCGAGGTCCTCGAGGCCGCCGGGGCGGAACCGAAGCTCGACGCCTACGTCTCGTCCCTGCGCGACGAGATCCCCGGTGACGTCGAGACGGTGCAATCGCGCGCCCGCACGATCGTCGAGCGGATGGCGCTGGCCCTGCAGGCCTCGCTGCTGGTCCGCCACGGCGACCCCGCCGTCGCCGACGCCTTCTGCGCCTCGCGCCTCTCGGGCGACTGGGGGCTTGCCTTCGGCACCTTGCCGGCCGGAACCGACTTTGGCCGGATCGTCGATCGCCACACGCCATAGTGCGCCGTGTTGTAAGTTCTCGGCAGGCTTGAGTCGGGAACTTCCAAGAAATCGCGTATTTCGGATCATTGGAACGGCGGCTGCGGCGGGTGCGTTGACGGCCTCCCTGGCCGGCATCGGCTCAGCCGGCGCCGCCGCCCCTCCGCCCGGCCCCTTCTGCCCGCCGCTGACCTTCGTCGAGGGCGCGCGGGTGACCGCGGGCTTTGCCGGCGACGGCCGGCCCAGCAGCGTCCTGCCCTTCGGGCGGCGGACCTTGATCTCGGGCGAAGTCGCCGACTCGGCCGGATTCGGGATCCCCGGCGAGACCGTCTGCATCGAACAGCGGCCGCGTGTCCCCAACTGGCCCTACAGCATGGTCGGCTCGACGGTCACGCGCGCGGACGGCCGCTGGTCGTTCAAGCTCCCCAGCGGCCCGTCCCGCTCGATACGGGTCAACTACGGCGGCGACCCGGACGTGTTCTCGACCTTCCTCGATCTCCACGTGCGTGCCCACGCGACGCTCCACCTGCGTACGCACCGCACCCGGCCGCATCGCCCCGTCTACTTCTCCGGCCGCATCGCCGGCCCCCTGCCGGGCAAACGCGTGGTGATCCTGCGGGGGACGGTGCCGGGCGCCAGGCGCAAGTACCTCGTCAGGAGGGCCAGGACCGACGCCTTCGGGCACTTCCGCATGCGCTACGCCTTCAGCCCCGTGGCCGCTCCCACGAAGTTCGTCTTCTGGGTCGTCGTGCCGGCGCAGGACGGATACCCGTATCGGCTGGGCCGCTCGTCGAAGCGCTTCGTCCGCGTCCGGCCCTGAGGCCGGGCCTCTAGGAGGCCGCGTCGCGCAGGGCCCGCCCGACCTGCTCGGCGGTGATCACGCCGCAGAGGCGGCCGTCGGAGTCGACGGCCATGAGCGCCCCGAAGCGCCTCAGCGCACGATTCGCGAGCAGCGAGTCGAGCGGTGCGTCGTCGCGAACCTGGAAGGTGCCGTCGTTCAGCTCGACCAGATCGGAGACCTGGGAGGTGGACCGAGACGTCTCGGGGACCTCGTCGGCCTTGTCGCGGACGACGAGGCCGAGGAAGCGATGGGCCGAGTCCACGACGGGGAACCAGGGCCAGCGGTAGCGCAGGAAGTACTCGTCGAGCGCCTGCTCGACGCTGAGCCGGTCGGGGATGGCGACCGGTTCGCGGTCCATCACGTCGGCGACCCGCAGGCCCTCGATCCGGCCCGTGATCTCCGTCTGCGCCGTGGCGGCGCGGGCCGAGCCGTTGACGATCATGCCGATCAGCGCCAGCCAGACGCCGCCGAAGACGTCGCCGCTGAAGATCATCAGCAGGCCGACGCCGACGAAGAGGTAGCCGAAGACGCGGCCGAGGTTGGCGGCGAAGCGCGTCGCCGAGGTGCGGTTGCCGGTGCGCCACCAGGCGATCGCCCGGACGATCCGGCCGCCGTCCATCGGGTAGGCCGGCAGCAGGTTGAAGACGAGGACGAGGGCGTTGATCGACGCCAGCCAGCCGACCATCGCCAGCCCGCCCGAGATCTGGGCGTCGCCGTCGATCAGGGCGGCGTCGCGGAGGTCCGACCAGCCGGCGACGAGCAGCCCGACCGCGGTCAGGACGACGACTATCGCGAGCGTGACCAGCGGTCCCGCGATCGCCACCTTGAACTCGGTCGCCGGGCTGTCGGATTCGCGGTCCATCCGCGCCATGCCGCCGAAGATCCAGAGCTGGATGCTCGAGATGCCGATCCCGTTGCGCAGCGCCGCCATCGCGTGGCCGAGCTCGTGCAGCACGATCGAGCCGAAGAAGCCGAGCGCGCTGAGAACGGCGAGGACGAACGGGCCGGTCGCGGAGCTGTCCTCGCCGAGCACGTCGCCGTAGAAGTTCGAGAGCCAGAAGATGACCAGGAAGAGGACGAGGAACCACGACCAGTCGACGGCGACGCGGATCCCGCGGACGTGGAACAGCGTGATCGATCCGCCCCCGAGCATGTCCCAATGGTAAGCGGCCGAATCGGCGGGACGCCGCTGTCGACTTTCCCCGGGTGGGAGGCCGGTGAAATCCGACAACGCCGTCGGATTTACCGCGTATAGCATCCGCCGCCGTGCCTACCCACGACGTACTGGTGATCGGCGCCGGCCTGGCCGGGCAGAGGGCGGCCCTGGCGGCGGCCGAGCAGGGCGTCTCGGTCGGCATCCTCAGCAAGGTCCACCCGGTCCGCTCGCACTCCAACGCGGCGCAGGGCGGGATCAACGCGGCGCTCAACCCGGGCGACTCGTGGGAGTCGCACGCCTACGACACCGTCAAGGGCTCCGACTACCTGGGCGACCAGGACGCGATCGCAATCATGTGCGAAGAGGCGCCGGAGGAGATCCTCCACCTCGAGCACCTCGGCGTGACCTTCCACCGCAACGAGGAGGGCAGGCTCGGCACGCGGGCCTTCGGCGGCGCGTCCGCGGCCCGCACCTACTACGTCGCCGACATCACCGGCCAGGCGATCATGCACGTCCTCTACGAGCAGCTGATGAAGCACTCCGAGCAGGTCGCCCGCTACGAGGAGTGGTTCTGCACGGCGCTGGCGATGGACGAGAACGGCGAGTGCTGCGGCGTCGTCACCCGCAACATCGCCGACGGCTCGATGCAGCTCTTCCGGGCGAAGGCGGTGATCCTCGCCTGCGGCGGCAACGGCCAGGTATGGAAGCCGACGACGAATGCGCTGATCTGCACCGGCGACGGGATCGCGATGGCCTACCGGGTCGGCGCCAAGCTGATGGACATGGAGATGATCCAGTACCACCCGACGACGCTGGCGGGCAAGGGCTTCCTGATCACCGAGGGCGCGCGCGGCGAGGGCGCGCACCTGCTCAACGCCAAGGGCGAGCGCTTCATGGAGCGCTACGCGCCGAACAAGATGGAGCTGGCCTCGCGCGACGTCGTCTCGCGCGCCGAGCAGACCGAGATAAACGAGGGCCGCGGCTTCCCGGACGGGACCGTCGCGCTCGACATCACGGTCGTCCCGAGGAAGCGGGTCCACGAGGCGCTGCGGGAGATCGTCCTGGTCGGGCGGGACTTCGCCGGGGTCGACATCACCCGCGAACCGATCCGGATCAAGCCCGGCAACCACTACACGATGGGCGGCGTCAAGACCGACGTCGACGGCCGCACCGACATCCCAGGGCTGTACGCGGCCGGCGAGGTCGCCTGCGTCTCCGTGCACGGCGGCAACCGGCTCGGCGCCAATTCGCTGCTCGACACGCTGATCTTCGGCCGCCGCTCCGGCGTCGACGCCGCGAGCCGCGCCAAGCGGATCGACGGCTCGCGGCCCTCGCGGGCCGTGCTGGAGACCGAGCAGGCGACGATCGACGACATCCTCGCCCGCGAGAAGGGCTCGGGCCGGCGGATCTCGGAGATCAAGCTCGAGCTGGGGCAGACGATGGACAAGCACGTCGCCGTCTTCCGCGAGGAGGCCGGCATCCAGGAGGCGTTGGAGACGGTCCGCCGGCTCAAGGAGGAGGCGAAGACCGCCTACGTCGACGACCGCGGCGCGATCTTCAACCAGGACCTGTTGGGAGCGATCGAGCTGGGGTACATGCTCGACAATGCCGAGTGCACGTGCGTGGCGGCGCTGGAGCGCAAGGAGAGCCGCGGCGCCCAGTACAGGACCGACTTCCCGGAGCGCAACGACGACGAGTGGCTGAAGCACATCGACCTGCAGCGCGGAGACGACGGACCGGAGATCTCATACTCAGAGGTGACGATCACCCAGTGGGAACCCGAAGAGAGGAAGTACTAGGACGATGGCGACCTACACGCTGAAAGTCCGCCGCTACCAGCCGGAGAGCGGCGAGGGCCCCTTCTGGGAGGAATTCGACGTCGACCTCGACCCGTCGCTGTCGGTCCTCGACGGCATCCTCCAGGCCAAGGACCGCGACGACGGCTCGCTCGCCGTGCGCTGCTCCTGCCGGGCAGCGATCTGCGGCTCCTGCGGGATGAAGGTCAACGGCTCCTCGACGCTCGCCTGCAAGACCCAGCTCGGCGAGGCCCACGAGGCGGCGAACCGCCGCGACGGCGCCGCGACGAACGGCAGCGAAACCACCGCGGCCCCACCCCGCGGCGCCGACGAGGAGTACACGCCCGAGCCGAGCGGGGACGTGCCGCTACTTGACCACCCATATGGTGGGTCAAGTAGCGGCACGTCCAGCAACCCGATCGTCGTCGAGCCGATGGGCAACATGCCGGTGATCAAGGACCTCGTCGTCGACATGGAGTCGACGCACTGGGAGAAGATCCGGCGCGTCACGCCGTGGCTGCTGCCGCACGGCGACCCGCCCGAGCGCGAGTACGTCGTCGAGCCGGAGTCGATGATCGACATCACCCAGTCGATGGCCTGCATCCAGTGCGGCGCCTGCGTCTCCTCCTGCCTCTCGATGGAGGCCGATCCCGACTTCATCGGCCCCGCGGCGCTCGCCAAGGCCTACCGCTTCGTCGGCGACCCACGCGATGCCGAGACCAAGGAGCGGCTCCACGACCTCGCGCACGACCCGCACGGGATCTACGACTGCACCCACTGCTTCAGCTGCATCGACGCCTGCCCGAAGGGGGTCGCGCCGATGGACCAGATCATGCGGCTGCGCCGCCTCGCGGGCGGTGAGGGCATCGACGACGACCCCAACAACGGCCACAACCACATGCACGCCTTCACCAAGATCATCGAGAAGAAGGGGACGCTCGACGAGTCGCTGCTGCTGCAGGAGTCCTACGCGCCGGGCGTGAAGGGCAAGCTGAAACCGACCAAGGGCGCGATCAAGGGACTGCTCGGCTCGATCCCGACCGCGATCCGCGGGCTGAAGACCGGCAAGATGCGCTCGCTGCCCAAGCTGATCCCGGGCGTGCACCACAAGCTGCCAGGCGGCGCCCAGGGCGACGTGCAGACGATCTACAAGCACGCCGAGGAGCACGGCGAGGAACTCAACCTGTACATCAAGGGCGAGGAGGCCGACGACTCCGGTGCCGCCCAACCGCACGCCGGCGGCGGCAGCGAGACGCTCGGCGCCGGCGAGGAGACCACGGAGGAGAGGCCGCAATGAGCAACGGAGACGCGATCAAGGTCGCCTACTGGCCGGGCTGCGTTTCGCGCGGCTTCACCCCGGAGCTGCACGGCTCGATGGCGCTGGTCGCCGAGCGGCTCGGGATCGAGCTGGTCGAGCTGGACCGCGCCAACTGCTGCGGCGCCGGTGTGATCGCCGAGCACAACCAGGAGCTGGCCGACACGCTCAACGCCCGCACCTTCGCGCTCGCCCAGCAGACGGGGCTCTCGATGATGAACATCTGCTCGACCTGCCAGGGCGCCCAGTCGGAGTGCCAGCAGCGGCTCGACGCCGACTCGGCCTACCGCGCCCACGTCAACGAGGTGCTGAGCGGGCAGGGGCTCTCCTACGAGAAGGGCAAGGACGGCTTCACCAACAAGAACTTCCTCTGGCTGCTGGTCGAGGACTACGGGCTCGACCGCCTCGCCGAGAAGGTCACGCGACCCCTCTCGGGCCTGAAGGTCGGCCCCTTCTACGGCTGCTACATCGTCCGCCCCAAGGACCGGCTCGGCTACGGCGAGTTTCCGGAGCGCGACCTCTACCTCGAGCAGGTGATCGAGCTGCTCGGCGGCGAGGTCGTCGAGTACGACGGCGCCCGCAAGTGCTGCGGCTTCCCGGTGATCACGATGAACCGCGAGACCTCGCTGCGCCAGGCCGGCACCCACGTCGGCGACGCGCTCGACGCCGGCGCCGACTGCCTGGTCACCCCCTGCCCCCTCTGCCACCTCAACCTCGACATGCAGCAGCCCGAGGCGGCGAAGGTAGTCAACCGCGACCTCGGCCTCGCCGTCCTGCACCTCCCCCAGCTCGTCGGCCTCGCGCTCGGCTTCGAGCCCAAGCAGCTCGGCATGGGCAAGCACATCGCTCCGACCAAGTGGGTCGAGGAGCGCGTCGCCGGCATTCCGGCGTAGCCACCGCTAAAACACGCTTGGGACGACGACGCTGGCGATGACGCCGGCCAGCGTGATGATCATCGAGTTCTGAAGCCGGTCGAAGCGATCCGCTATCCAGCGTTCCTGCTTCTCGAAGCGCTCGTCCATGTGGCGACTCATGGTCTCCATTTGCGCACGCAGGGCGACGACATCGTCCGCGAGGCGATCTAGCCGGTCGTCATTCCAGTTCATCACCCGTGCCTGCTCCATCTCCGAATACGCTAGCGGACAAGACGTTACACATGGCGAGCAGAAGTGTGTCGGACGAATGGACTATCTGCAAGCCGCTAATCTTCCCCGTCAGGTGAGCCGGGAAGCCTGGTCGGCACCTGTCGTCGACCCCGAAAGGCGCCCATGGCCATTGCCGTAGCCACGTTCCTGATCGTCCTGGCGATCGTCGCCAGCGAGAGGATGCACCGCACCAACGTGGCGCTGCTCGGCGCGGCGATCGTCGTCCTCTTCGTCGGCGACTTCTCGCAGGAGCAGGCGATCGAGGCGGTCGACTTCAACACGATCGGCCTGCTGGCCGGGATGATGATCCTCGTCTACCTGACCCAGCAGACGGGGGTCTACGACTACGTCGCGATCCGCGCCGGGCAGCTCTCGGGCGGTCGCTCCTTCGCGGTGACGATGAGCCTGGCCGCCGTGACGGCCGTGCTCTCGGCCTTTCTCGACAACCTGACGACGATCCTGCTGGTCGCGCCGATCACCTTTCTGCTCGCCGACGCGCTCGACATCGAGGCGGTGCCGCTGCTGATCATCGAGGTGATCGCCTCCAACATCGGCGGCACCGCAACCCTGATCGGCGACCCGCCGAACATCATCATCGCCGGCGCCACCGGGCTCAGCTTCAACGCCTTCATCGTCAACCTGGCGCCGATCGTGCTCGTCACGTTCGCCGTCGTCGTACCGCTGCTCTACCTCGTCTTCCGCAAGCGGCTCCGGGTGGAGGAGCGCAACCGCGTGGCGGTGATGGGGCTCAACGCCGCCGCCTCGATCCGCGACGCGGCCGAGCTGCGCCGCACCGGCCCGGTCCTGGCGCTCACCGTGCTCGCCTTCTTCGCCCACCAGGCGCTCCACGTCGAGCCGGCGACCGTGGCCCTGACCGGCGCCGCGGTCGGCCTGCTGGTGACCAGGATCGACGTCGAGGAGGCGCTCTCCCACATCGAGTGGACGACGCTCTTCTTCTTCGTCGCCCTCTTCGTCATGGTCGGCGCGCTCGAGGCGACCGGCGCGATCGGCCACGTCGCCGACGCGGCCAAGGACCTGACCGGCGGCGATCGCAGCGCCGAGCTGATCGGGATCGTCTGGCTCGCGGCGGCCGGCTCTGCGGTCGTCGACAACATCCCCTTCACCACGGCGATGATCCCCGTCGTCAAGGAGCTGCAGGCGTCGGCGGGGGCGACCGGCGACGACGCCTACTGGTGGGCGCTCGCCCTGGGCGCCTGCTTCGGCGGCAACGCGACGATGATCGCCGCCGCGGCCAACGTCGCCGCCGCCGGCCTCGCCGAACGCGCCGGCACGCCGATCGGCTTCATGACCTTCCTCCGCGTCGGCCTGCCGGTTACCTTGCTCTCGATCGGCCTGGCAACCGCCTACGTCGCCATCCGCTACATCGCGCTCTGAGGAGAGACCCATGACCGACTCGATAGCCAAGGAGGCAATGCAGGAGGTCGAGCCGCTCGATGCCGACGAGCTGATCGGACCGGCGGCGCGCCGGGTCGTCGATGCGGGCCTGCCGGCCCTGCCCGCGGTCGAGGCCGACGGGCGCTTCGCCGGCATCTTCGGCGAGCGGGAGTTCATGGCGGCGCTCTTCCCCGGCTACGTCGGCGAGCTCGCCTCGGCGGCGATGGTCTCGCGCTCGGTCGACGAGACGATCGAGCGGCGCAGCCACTGCAGCGAGGAACCGATCCGCCGCTACCTGACCACCGACCACGTCCTCGTCGAGGACGACTACTCCGACACCCAGCTCGCCGAGCTGTTCCTCCACCACCGAGTCCTGATCGTCCCGATCGCCACCGCCGGACGTGTCCACGCCGTCGTCACCCGCCACGACTTCTTCTGCGCCCTAGTCGCCCGCTTCGGCTCCATCGCCGAGGATCTCGGCGACTAGCAGCTAGCGGCCGTTGAGGAGGTTGCGCTCGACCAGGATCTCGGCCACCTGGACGGCGTTGGTGGCGGCGCCCTTGCGGAGGTTGTCGCCGACGACCCAGAGGTTGAGGGTGCGCTCGCGGTCGGGGTCGCGGCGGATGCGGCCGACCAGGACCTCGTCGCGCCCGGCGGCGTCGGTTGCCAGCGGGTAGCGGCCGGCGGCGGGGTCGTCGATCACCGTGACGCCCGGCGCGGCGGCGAGCAGCTCCCGGCATTCGTCGGGCGAGAGGTCCTCGCTGGTCTCCACGTTGACCGACTCCGAGTGACCGCTGAAGACCGGGACGCGCGCGCAGGTCGCCGAGATCGCCACCTCTTCGCCGACGCCGAGGATCTTGCGGGTCTCGGCCATCACCTTGCGCTCCTCGGTCGTGTAGTCGTCGCCGTCCTTGAAGGTCTCGACCTGGGGCAGGACGTTGAAGGCGATCCGGTGGGGGTAGACCGAGGCGGTCGGGTTCTCCGCGCCGCCCAGCACCTGCTCGGACTGCTCGCGCAGCTCCTCGATCGCCCGCTGGCCGGTGCCGGAGACCGCCTGGTAGGTGGAGACGACGATCCGCTCGAGGCCGACGGCGCGGTGGATCGGCGCCAGCGCCATCATCATCACCATCGTCGTGCAGTTCGGGTTGGCGACGATCCCCCGGTGGGACTCGGCCGCCTCGTCGTTCACCTGGGCGACGACCAGCGGCACGTCGTCGTGCATCCGCCAGTAGCTCGTGTTGTCGACGACGACCGCACCGGCATCGACCAGCTTCGGGGCCCACTCGGCGCTGACCGAGCCGCCCGCCGAGCACAGCACGACGTCGAGATTCCCGATCGTGTCCTCCGCCAGCGCACGGACCGTCAGCTGCTCGTCACTCCACTCGAGCGTCCGGCCGGCCGAGCGCTCCGACGCGAACGGGACGACCTCGGCGGCGGGGAACTCGCGCTCCGCGAGCACGCCGAGGATCGTCGAGCCGACCGCCCCGGTCGCTCCGAGAACCCCGACTCTGTAGCCGTTGCCGGTCATCGATCCGAGTATGACGGTCGTGCTCAGCCGCTGACCGTGGGCCGCTGCTCTGCGCCCATCGGGTCCTCGGGGCTGACCGCGTCCTCGCCGAGCTCGAACGCCTGGTGCAGGGCCTTGACCGCGTCAGGCACCCGGTCGGCGGAGATGACGCACGAGATCTTGATCGGCGAGGTGGAGATCATCTCGATGTTGATCCCCTCGCCCCCGAGGACCTCGAAGACCTTGGCCGCAACCCCCGGGTGAGAGCGCATGCCGGCGCCGATGATCGAGACCTTGCCGATCCGCTCGTCGGTCCGGACACCCTGGCTGACGTCGAGCCCCCCGACGGTGTCGGTCGCGGCGGTAAGGTCGGCGCGGTCGATCGTGAACGAGAGGTCGGCCAGCGCGTCGTCGCCCACCGGCTCGTTCTGGATGATCACGTCGACGTTGATGCCGGCCTCGGCGAGGGCCGTGAAGATCCTGCCGGCGACGCCGGGCTCGTCGCGGACGCCGGTCAGCGTCACGCGCGCCTCCCCCTGGGAGTGGGTCACCGCCGTCACGAAAGGTTGCTCCATCGTCTCCTGCTCGCTCTCCGCTTCGCTGACGACGAGGGTACCGGGGCCGTCCTCGAAGCTGCTGCGGGTGTGGATGCGCACGCCGTTGTTGCGCGCGTACTCGACCGAGCGCAGCTGCAGGACCTTGGCGCCCGAGGCCGACATCTCGAGCATCTCCTCGTAGGAGACGAGCGGCAGCTTGCGCGCCTCGGGGACGATCCGCGGGTCGGCGCTGAAGACGCCGGCCACGTCGGTGTAGATCTCGCAGACGCGCGCGTCGAGCGCCGCGGCGAGGGCGACCGCCGTGGTGTCCGAGCCGCCGCGCCCCAGCGTGGTCACGTCACGGCTGTCGGTCGAGACGCCCTGGAAGCCGGCGACCAGCACGATCCGGTCCTCGTCGAGCTTCTCGCGGATCCGGTCGGCGCGCACGTCGATGATCTTCGCCCGCGTGTGGGACGAGTCAGTGACGATGCCTGCCTGCGAGCCGGTCAGCGAGATCGCGCTGTGGCCCATGTCGTGGATCGCCATCGCGCAGAGCGCACAGGAGATCCGCTCGCCGGTCGAGAGCAGCATGTCCATCTCGCGCGAGTCGGGCCGCTCGGAGATCTCCAGCGCCTGGGCGACCAGCTCGTCGGTCGTCTTGCCCCGCGCCGAGAGCACCGCGACCACCGGGCTGCCGGCCTCGCGCGCCGCGACGATCCGCCGCGCCGCCCGCTTGATCTCCTCGGCGCCGGCGACGGAGGTGCCGCCGAACTTCATCACGACGATGTCGGACTTCGCCTCGCTCATCGAACGTCCGAGGATAGTCGCGGACGGCCCCAACAGACCCCGCGGACGACCGTGGTCGAGGTTTGTGGCGCTATGCGGGACAAACCTCTACCGCGAGGGCCTGTGTGCGCAGAATCACGCGCCGCGATATATCTCAGCGATATATCTAGGGCGTGAAGCTGAGTCCCACCGCCTACGTGATCCTCGGCATGGTCAGCCGCGAGCCGCGCTCGGGCTACGAGATCAAGGCGCTGGTCGACAACTCGACCCGGTTCTTCTGGGCGGCCAGCTACGGACAGATCTATCCGGAGCTGAAGCGGCTCTCGGAGGCGGGGCTGGTCGAGGGCGCCGATGCGCCCACCGGAGAGCGCAAGCGCACCGTCTACGCGATCACCGAGACGGGGGCCGCGGCGCTGAGGGACTGGCTGCGCGAGCCCCCGCGCACCTACGAGATGCGCGACGAGGGTCTGCTGAAGCTGTTCTTCGCCGGCGCGCTGCCTCCCGGGGAGGCGGTCGAGATCGTCCGCTCGATGCGCGAGCACCGGGCCGACCTGCTCGACCGCCTGCGCGCGATCGAGCCGAAGGCGCTGGAGAAGCAGGACCCCTACCCGCTGACGGTGCTGCGGGCGGGGATCGAGTTCAACGAGTGGTTCGCCGGGTGGTGCGAGCGGCTGGAGGCCCAGCTGCTCGAGCCCGCCCACGACGGAAGGAGCAGCTGATGTTCGACGCCCTTGCCCGCCTCGCCGACGGCCGCGCCCGCCGCGTCGGCCTCCTCGCGATCGTCTTCTTCCTGCTCGCCGGGGCGCTCGGCGGCTCGGTCGCGGACCGCCTCGACCCCTACGGCGCCGAAGACCCCGACACCGAGTCGGTCAAGGCGCGCGAGGCGCTGCAGGACGCCGGCCACCGCATACCCGGCGCGATCGTCGTCGTCCGCGACGCCCCGGTCGACACGGCCGCCGGCCGTGCCCGCGCCGGCGCGATCGCGCGTCAGATCCGCGGCATGGCCGACGTCAAGTCGGTCACCGGGTACGCCGAGACCCGCTCGCGGGCGTTCGTCTCGCGCGACGGCGACTCCACCTACCTCGCGGTCGCGCTCGCGCCGATCGAGGACAAGGACTGGCAGGAAGCCGGCGCCGAGATCGCGGAGCACTTCGAGGGAGAGCCGGGAATCGTCGTCGGCGGCCCGGCGGTCGCCCAGGAGCAGGTCAACAAGCAGGTCGAGGGGGACCTGCAAAAAGCGGAGATGCTCGCCTTCCCGCTGCTCTTCCTCCTCTCGCTGCTCTTCTTCCGCAGCCTCGTCGCGGCGCTGCTGCCGCTGATGATCGGGGCGCTGGCGATCGTCGGCACCTTCTTCATCCTCCGCTTCGCCAGCGAGTTCGGCTCGATCTCGATCTTCGCCCTCAACCTGACCACCGCGCTCGGCCTGGGGCTGTCGATCGACTACAGCCTCTTCGTCGTCTCCCGCTACCGCGAGGAGATCGCCAAGGACGGGCCGGGGCTGGCCGCGATGAAGCGGGTGATGGCGACGGCGGGGCGGACCGTCTTCTTCTCCTCGCTGACGGTCGCGGCGGCGCTCGCGTCGCTGCTGGTCTTCCCGCAGCGCTTCCTCTACTCGATGGGCCTCGGCGGGGCGCTGGTCGCGATCTTCGCGGCGCTGATCTCGCTCACCGTCCTGCCCGCCGTGCTGACGATGCTCGGCACGCGGGTCAACTCGCTCTCCCCGCGCTTCCTGCGCCGCCGCGCCGAGGCCGAGACGCGGCCCGACGAGCAGGGCTTCTGGTACCGGCTCTCGCGCTTCGTGATGCGCCGGCCGCTGGGCGTGGCGACGGCGAGCGCCGCGCTGCTGATCGTGATGGGCATCCCCTTCCTCGGGATCAAGTTCGACACCGTCGACCCGCGGGTGCTGCCCGAGGACGCGAGCGCGCGCCAGGCCTATGACATCGTCAACGAGGAGTTCCCGCCCTACCGCGATGCGCCGATCTGGCTTGCCGTGCAAGGCGGTGATCCGCAGTCGATCGTCGCCCTGCGGCAAGAGGTGCGCCGTACCGAGGGCATCGCCGCAGTGCTTCCGCCCCAGCCGCTCGGGAGCGACCTCACCGTGCTCCAGGCGATCTCGACCGCCCCGTTCGCCTCCGAGGAGAGCCAGGCGACCGTCGAGCAGGTGCGCGGGCTCGACGTGGGTGGGGGCGAGGTCCAGGTCGGCGGCGCCACCGCCGACTTCATCGACTTCCAGGACAGCCTGGCGCGGCACGCCCCGGTCGCGCTGGCGATCGTGATCGGCTCGACCCTGGTCATCCTCTTCCTGATGACCGGCTCGGTGGTGCTGCCGATCAAGTCGCTGATCATGAACTTCCTCAACCTCAGCGCCGTCTTCGGCCTGCTGGTGCTGATCTTCCAGGACGGGCGCTTCGAGGGCCTGCTCGACTACACCAGCTCGGGGGCGCTGGAGCAGACGATGCCGATCCTGCTCTTCGCGGTCGCCTTCGGCCTCTCGACCGACTACGCGGTCTTCCTGCTCTCGCGGATCAAGGAGGCGCGCGACAATGGGGCGTCGGAGTCGGAGAGCGTCGCGATCGGACTGGAGCGGACCGGCCGCATTGTCACCGCCGCCGCGCTGCTCTTCGCCGTCGCCCTGGGCGCCTTCGCCACCTCGGAGATCCTCTTCGTCAAGGAGAACGGCGTCGGCACGGCGCTTGCGGTGCTGATCGACGCCAGCATCGTCCGCGCCCTGCTCGTCCCCTCCCTGATGGAGCTGCTCGGCAAGTGGAACTGGTGGGCGCCACGCCCGCTGCGCCGCCTGCACGAGCGGTTCGGGATCAGCGAGGGAACGCCGGAGCCGGAGCGGGCCTAGGCGAAGGCTGCGGTTGCGCGGCGGCGAAGGTCGGCGTTGAGCATCCCGGTCACTTCGCTGGGACGCTCGCCGACGGAGGGGATCGCGTCGCCGATCAGGCCGCTGGCGCGGAAGCCGAACAGGGGCGCGTCGAAGCCGGCCTCGCGGATCCTGCGGACCAGCTGGACCGCGGAAGGGGTGTCGGCGCCGGGGCCGGAGAGGACGATGGCGGTCGGTTCGAGCGCGCCGAGGGCGCGCTCCATGCGCTCCTCGCGCAGCTCGTCGGACAGCATCAGCACCCGGAAGCCCGCGCGGCGCAGCGCCAGGTCGAGCGCCTGGGCGTGGACGGCCTCGGCCTCGTCCCCGCGGCTCGAGTCGAGCAGCAGGATCCCGGCGGGGCGTGAAGCTCGCGAGGCGAGGCGGCGGGCGCCGTGCAGCCAGCCCATCGCCCAGCGGGCGGCGAACTCGAGCTCGGCCTCGCGCTCGGGGTCGGCGGCGAGCCGGTCGATCGCGGGCAGCAGCAGCTCCTCGACCGTGCGCTCCAGCGGTCGCACCGCGAGGCTCTCCTCGATCGCCCGGTCGGCGGCCTCCTCGTCGAAGCCCTCGAAGGCAGTGAGCAGGCTGTCGTCGGTGGCCGGCGCCGCCTGTCGCTGGCGCGCCAGCTCTATCGCCGAGGAGATGTTGCCGGTCTCGGCGAGCGCGTCGCGCAGCGTCTGAAGCTCGACCAGCTCGTAGTTGCGGTGGTTGCCGACGGTGCGCTTCGGAACCGGGTAGCCGTAACGGCGCTCCCAGCTGCGCAACGTGTTCGGGCTGACCCCGAGCACTTCGGCGGCCGCATTGGTCCTTATTCCCGGCATGCAGGGCATTCTGCCACCCGATTTCCAGGTTTACGCCAGTTATGGACAGATTTCAGGAATCTGTCAGCGATCTTGCACAGCTTCGGGACGGGTGAGCGCCCCCACGCCGACCGGCTGGCCCACGGCCCGGGCCCGCCACATCGCCTCGTCTGCCTTGTGCAGCAGCTCGTCGGCCTCGCCGCCGTGCTCGGGGCAGGCGGCCACCCCGGCCGAGATCCCGATCCGCAGGCCGCCGGCGTCCTCCAGCTCCTCCAGCGAGCGCAGTAGCCGCTCGGCCATCTGCACTCCCCCGACCGTGTCCTGTCCGGGGGCGAGGACGCAGAGCGCGTCCTCCTCGAGGCGGAAGGTCTCGTCGACGAGCCTGACGCTGTCGTGCAGAGCGGCCCCGACGACGGCCAGCGCCGTCTCCTTGCCTTCGCCCTCGGTGCCGTTTCGCGCCCCCGGCCCCTCGACGTCGAAGACGACGAGCGCGAACGCGTGGTCGTAGCGCCGGTTCGCTTCGACCAGCTGATCGAGGCGGCGGCGCATCTGGCCCGGTCGGTAGAGGCTGGGGTGGCTCTCCAGGGGCCCGTCCTCTCCCGCCTGCGCCCCTCCCTGCCAAAGGGTGGCGATCGCGGTGGCGGTGACCGAGCCGAACTCCTCGGCGAGCTTTTGGGCTGCGGCGGCGAACAGCCCCGCGTCGCCCCCGTCCATCTCCTCGTGGAGCTTGCCAAGCAGGCTTGCCTGGAGCGAGGAGACCTCGCGCGCCAACTCGCCGACCGAGGCGTCGCTCCGTCCCTTCGTGCCTATCGGAGCGCCCGTCGCCACGCGAAGACCTTGGCGGAACGACCGGACGCCAGGCGTGCAAAAACCCGCTATTTGCGAACTGACACTCGTCTAGTCGAAGCGTCTACTCCAAACGTAGACTGCCTCCATCTCGTGCTCGCACGTCATTCGCTCCGGCGCGGCTACGGACATTGCTCCGGTGCTGGCACTCTGGCGGGACGACACCGACCGTCCTTCGCCGACGGACACCGCGAGCGCCCTCGAAGGCCTGCTTCGACGCGATCCCCGCTCGCTGCTGGTGGCTGAGGCGAACGGGGAGATCGTCGGCGCCCTGATCGTCGGCTGGGACGGATGGCGGGGCAGCTTCTACCGCTTGGCCGTCGATCGCGGCCGGCGCCGTCAGGGCATCGCCACCGCGCTGGTACGGACCGGCGAGGACCGGCTCCGCCGGCTCGGAGCGGTCAGGCTGACCGCCGTCGTCGTCGCGGAGGAGGCCGCCGCGATCTCGCTGTGGTCGTCGCTCGGCTACACGCGCCAGGCCGACACGACCCGCTTCGTGCGCATGGTTGGCCCGGTCCCGGGCGAGCGGGTCCCCGGCGAGCGCTAGTCCAGCGCGCGGCGGCCGGCGAAGGCTTTGCCGAGCGTGACCTCGTCGGCGTGCTCGAGGTCGGCGCCGATCGGCAGGCCGCTGGCCAGGCGGGTGACGGCTGCCTGGCCGCGCAGGAGGTCTGCGACGTGAAGGGCGGTCGCTTCGCCGGTGGTGGTCGGGTTGGTCGCGAGGACCACCTCGCGGACGTCGCCCTGCTCGACCCGACGCTGCAGCTCGGCGATCTTGAGGTCGCCGGCGTCGACCCCGTCGATCGGCGAGAGGGCGCCGCCGAGCACGTGGTAGAGGCCGCGGTACTCGTGGGTGCGCTCGATCGGGATCACGTCGGCGGGCTCCTCGACGACGCAGATCGTCGCCTGGTCGCGGCTCGAGTCCGAGCAGATCCGGCAGAGCGGGCCCTCCGAGAGGTTGAAGCAGCGCTCGCAGAGGCCGACCTTCTCCTTCACCTCGCGGATCGCCGCCGAGAGGGCCGCCGCCTCCTCGTCGGGGGCGCGCAGGATGTGGAAGGCGAGGCGCTGGGCGGTGCGCTGGCCGATCCCCGGCAGGCGCGAGAGCTCGGCGACGAGGCGCGAGAGCGGCGCCGGTCCCTCGCCGCTCACATTCCGGGGAGGCCGCCCATGCCTCCCATGCCCCCGGTGATCCCGCCCATCTTCGAGCCGGCGAGGTCCTGGGCGGCGCGCAGCGCCTCGTTGACCGCGGCCTGGACCATGTCGGCGAGCATCTCGGCCTCCTCGGGGTCGATCGCCTCGGGGTCGATCGCGATCTCGCGCAGGGTCATGTCGCCGCCCATCTTCACCTTGACCATGCCGCCGCCGGCGCTGGCCTCGACCACCTCGTCCTTGAGCTGCTCCTGCGCTTTCAGCATCTCGGCCTGCATCTGCTGCGCCTGCTTCATCAGCGCGTTCACGTCGAAGCCTCCGGGCCCGCCCCTCGCCATCAACCGACCTCCTCTGCGTTGAACTCGCTCTTGAGCCTCTCGACGAGGGACGCATGGTCCACCTCGCCCTGCTCCTCTGCCGGGGCCGCCGCCGAGGTGTCCTCACCGTCCAGCACCGCATAGGCGGGCCGGAGCGTCTCCCCGAGGACGGCCCCCAGGGCCTCGACCAGCTGCTCGCGCTTGTCGGGCGCTTCCGCCTTGCGCTTGTTGAAGGTGTGGTCGGCCGGAAAGCCGATCGTCACCGTCCGCTCGTCGGCGTCGACCTCGACGGGGCGTGCGCCCTCGAAGGAGGCGGCCAGCGCGGGGGCCGTCTGGTGCAGACGATCCAGCACGGCGGGCCAGACGCGGGCGATCTGCGCCAGGTCGAGGGCGCCCTGGCCCGCGGGTCCTGCCGCGGCGGGCTCCCCCATGTGCTCGGGCGCCGCTTCGCGTCGCCCTCCGCCATGGGGGACCCCCCCCGCCGCGTCACCCGCGGGAGGGGCGTCCTCGGCTGACGGAGCAGGATCGGCCGCGTCACCGACCAGCGTGGCGTCGCCAGCATCCGACGGCGAAGGAGCTGCTTCCGACGCGCGCTCTTGCTCGGAGGTGTCGTGCTCGCCCGCCGGCGCCGAAGGATCTGGTCCCGGCGCACCGGCCGGCTCGGAGGGCCGAGGGGCGGAGTCAGCTACCGGCACCGAAGGACCTGAATCCGACGCGCGGGCCGGCTCGGAAGGCCGTGGGTCTGGGTGAGCTTGGACGGCGGCTGCCGCGGGAGCAGCATCGCCAGCCGATGCGGCCCCTGCCGCGGGTGGCGTGGATGAGGGGTCCTTGCCCGCAGCCTGCGAGGACGAGGACCCCTCGTCCGCGACAGGACCCGCGGCCCGGGGCACCTCGTGCTGCGGCGCGCCGCCTGCGGCGCCCCGCTCCAACCGCTCGATGCGGCGCAGCAGCCCCTCGGTGCTCGGATCGAGGTCCGGGCGGGCGGCTTTCAAGAGCGCGATCTCGACCGCCATGCGCGCGTCGTCCCCCTCGCGGACCGCGGTCAGGGCGGTGGCCAGCTCGTCGATCGTGCGGACCAGGGTCGCGGCGCCGATCGCGCCGGCCTGGGCGCGCAGGCGCTCGCCGTCGGTCGCGGTCACCACGAACGTGCTCGGCACCTCGCCGATCGTCTGGGTGACGAGCAGGTGGCGCAGGTGGGCGAGCAGGTCGCGGGCGAACTGGGCCGGGTCGCGCCCCGAGCGCGCCATCTCCTCGACGGCGAGCAGGACGCCCTTCGGGTCCTCCGCCACGACCGCGTCGACGGCGCCGAAGAGGAGCTCGGCATCAGCCGCGCCGAGCACCTCCAACACAGCGTCGAGCGTCACGCGGTTGCCGCCGAAGGCAACCAGCTGGTCGAGCGTTCCGAGCGCGTCGCGGAAGCTGCCGGAAGCGGCGCGGGCAATCATCGCCGCGGCGCCCTGCTCCACCTCGATCCCCTCCGCGGTCGCGACGCGCTGCAGCACCTCGTCGATCTGCTCCAGCGAGGGCCGCTGGAAGTCGAAGCGCTGGCAGCGGTCGGCGATCGTCGCCATGACCTTGTGCGCCTCGGTCGTGGCGAGGACGAAGACGGTGTTCGGGGGCGGCTCCTCGAGCGTCTTCAGGAAGGCATTCCAGGCCTCCTTGGTCAGCATGTGCGCCTCGTCGAGGATGTAGACCTTCCAGCGGCCGGCCGCTGGCGCGTAGGCGACGCGCTCGCGCAGGTCGCGGACGTCGTCGACGGAGCGGTTCGAGGCCGCGTCCATCTCGATCACGTCGATCGACGTGCCGCCGGCGATCGACACGCACGACTCGCACTCGCCGCAGGGCGTCACGGTGGGGCCGCCCCGCTCGCAGTTGAGCGAGCGGGCGAGGATCTTGGCCATCGAGGTCTTGCCGGTCCCGCGCGAGCCGACGAAGAGGTAGGCGTGGTGGACCTTGTCCTGCTCGACCGCGTTGCGCAGCGTGCGGACGACGTGCTGCTGGCCGACGACCTCGGCGAAGGAGCCGGGGCGGTGGCGGCGGTAGAGGGAGGTCGAGTCGCTCGGCGACGGCACTCCGGCCAGTGTATCCGCGAGCCTCCGGCCGCCCGTGGCGCGTTTGTCGCGGTATGCGAGACAAAAGCGACACACGCGAGGGCGACGGCACCGGATACCGTGCGCCGGTGCCGAAGGCGCCCCGCAACTGGTTGACCCCCGCTGCCTGGGTCGCCGGAGTCACGGCGGTCCTGCTCGTGCTGTTCCCGTTCGGGTTCCCCAACTACGACACGATCTACTCACTGCTCTGGGGACGGGAACTGGCCGACGGCCTCAGCCCGGACAGGGGGGCGGCGCTACCCCCCACGCCACATCCGCTCGCCGAACTCTTCGGGCTGGCGACCGCACCGCTCGGGGACGGGGCGATCGACGTGACGATGGCGATCGCCTACGTCTCGCTGGGGCTGGTCGGCTACCTCGTCTACCGGCTCGGCTCGCTCTGGTTCGACCGCCCGATCGGCGCGGTCGCCGCGCTGATCGTCCTCACCCGCGCCCCCTACCTCTCCAACGGCCTGCGCGCCTACGTCGACCTCCCTTACATCGCCCTGGTCCTCGCCGCCCTGGTGATAGAGACCAAACGCCCCCGAGCCGGCTGGCCCGTCCTCGCCCTTCTCGCCCTCGCCGGCCTCCTCCGTCCCGAGGCCTGGCTCTTCTCGCTGGCATACCTGGCCTACCTGGCGCTTGACCCTCAACGCCTGCGCACCGGGGGGCGGCCCGAAGGGACGACGAGGGCACCCCTCGAACGGGCGGATACTCAAAGTGCCGGTCTAATTAGACCGGCACTTGTCCGGGCGAGGGGTGCCCTTGTCATCCCTCGCCCCCCGCTCATAGCGCTGGCCCTGGCGGCCCCGCTCCTGTGGGCCCTGTTCGACTGGGTAACCGCCGGCAGCCCCACCTACTCGTTCACCGGCACGCGCGAGACGGTCGAGACGCTCGAACGCCAGACGGGACCGGTCGACCTCGTCCTCTACGGGCCGCGCCGGCTCGGCGAGGTGCTGCAATGGCCCGGCATGGTCGGCGCGGCCGGCGGGGTAGTCCTAGGCCTCGCCACCCTGCGCCGCCGCAGCGCGGTCGGGGTCGTCGCCGCGGCCCTCGCCCTCGCCGCCTTCGCGGTCCTCGCCTGCGCGGGGCTGGCGATCATCCCCCGCTACACGATGCTCGCCGCGGCGCTGCTCGCCGTCTTCGCCGCGCTGGCCCTGCTTGGCTGGCGGCTGCTCGCCCAGGGCCACCGCTGGCGCCGGCCCTGGCAGGCGTTCGCGGCCCTGGTCGCGCTGATGTTCGTCGTCTGGGCCCCGAACCAGTACGACCTGCTCTCGCGGGTCGACACCGACCTGACCAACCAGAGCGAGATCGAGTCGGACCTCGACGACTTGGTCGGCGCCTTCGAGCCGCTCTGCCTGCCGGTCTCGGTGCCCAACCACCGCGCTGTGCCCCGCCTCGCCTTCGACCTCGACGTGCGGCCGAGCCGGATCGTCAGCTCCAGCGAGCAGCGCCAGCCCCGGCGCGGCTACTTCCTCGACCCGTCCGGCCCGTTCGTCGTCCACAACTTCATCCTCGACCCGAACGACCCGGCCCGCCTCGAGACGCCCGTCCCGGCCGGCTTCCGCCGGGTCACGTCGAATGATTCCTGGGTCCTCTACCGGCGCTGCTGAGGGCCGGGTCGGGGAATCCGGCGACCTGCAAGCATCGGGTTCGCCGATGAAATCAGCGGTCACACGGAGTCGTTAGGGCATGGCAGCCATAGAGCTGAGCGGAGTCGTCAAGCGCTTCGGCCCGATAACGGCGGTCGACGGGCTCGACCTCGACGTGCCGGAGGGCATCTGCCTCGGCCTGCTCGGTCCCAACGGGGCGGGCAAGTCGACGACGATGCGGCTGCTCACCGGCCAGGCGCTGCCCGATGCCGGCGAGCTGCGCGTTTTGGGGCATGAGCTGCCGGGGAACGCGAAGGCGGCCCGGGCGCAGATGGGCGTCGTCCCGCAGCTCGACAACCTCGATGTCGACGTCACGGTCGAGGACAACCTGGCTGTCTTCGCGCGCCTCTACCGGGTGCCGGACGTCGGCGCCGCGGTCGACCGGGCGCTCGACCTCGCCCGCCTGCGCGACCGCCGCCGCGACGCGGTCGACGAGCTCTCGGGCGGCATGCGCCGCCGGCTGCTGCTGGCCCGCGGCCTGGTCCACGAGCCGAAGCTGATCCTGCTCGACGAGCCGACCGTCGGCCTCGACCCGCAGATCCGCACCCAGCTGTGGACGCTGATCGACGACCTGCGCTCGCACGGCACGACGATCCTGATGTCGACCCACTACATCGAGGAGGCGGAGCGGCTCGCCGACGAAGTGGCGGTGATGACGAAGGGCAGGATCATCAGCCGCGGCAGGCCCTCGGAGCTGATCGCCCAGCACGCCGGTCGCGAGACGGCGGAAATCTACGCTCCGCCCGAACGCCTGGCCGAGGCGCGGCTCGCCGCGGAGGCGGCGGGACTGCGGGTGCGACCGGCGGGGCCCGCGATCGCGATCGTCGGCTCCGAGCGCGCCAACGGCGACGGCGTGCCCGAGGACGCGATCCGCCGCGCCGCCTCGCTCGAGGACGTCTTCGTGCTGCTGACCGGCGAGGAGGCGGAGTGAGCGCCGAGCCGACCCGCCTGCGCCGGCTCGAACCCGCCGCGATCGGCGGCGTGATGAGCCGCGAGCTGGCCAACTTCCGCACCTACTGGCGGGGGACGACCTTCTCCAGCGTGCTCGAACCGATCGTCTACCTGCTCGCCTTCGGCCTCGGCCTCTCGGCGACGCTGGTCGACGAGGTCCACGGCCTCCCCTACGTCGAGTTCGTCGGCACCGGCATGGTCGCCACCGCGGTGATCTTCTCCAGCGCCCTGCCGGCGATGTTCGGCACCTTCGTCAAGCACCGCTTCCAGAACACCTACGACGCGATCCTCGCCGCACCGGTCGACGTGGAGGAGCTGGTCTCGGCCGAGATGCTGTGGATAGGGGTCCGGGCCAGCGTCTACGGCTGCGTACCGCTGCTGGTCACGATCGGCTTCGGCCTCGACCCGGCGCCGGGGATGCTCCTCGTGCCGTTCTTCTGCCTCGTCACGGCGCTCGGCTTCGCCGGCTTCGGGGTCGCGATGGCGGCGATCGTCGCCAAGATCGACCAGTTCAACTACGTGACGGCCCTCTTCGTCACCCCCCTCTTCCTCGTCTCCGGCGCCTTCTTCCCGATCGACGAACTGCCCGAGGGCGTCCAGGTGGTCTCCCAGCTCAACCCGCTGCACCAGCTGGTCGAACTCGTCCGCGGCGGCGCCTTCGGCTTCGAGGCCGTCGACCTACTCCGCTTCGGCGGCCTCGTCGTCTTCGCCCTGGTCATGTGGCGGATCGCCGTCAACCGCATGGAAGCCCGGCTGATCGACTGAGGTGGCGACTTATCGTCGCTATACAGGGCATAAGTCGCCACAGGCGGGCAAAAACGGACCGTGCGCCCCGTCGTCGAAGCGAAGTCACCGGGCGTGTCCGTCGCGTTTGGCTCGGGCCGGGCTCACCTGCGGCACCCGCGGCGTTCGCTTAAGGCTGCTTCCTTCCGGACCTGACCTGATTCACGTGCCCACGTCGCGCAGGACCCGGCCGTCAACGCCGCCCGCGGCGCACTGACCCCGACGGCCAGCCCCTCGGAACGGGATTCGGCCCCGCTAGAGCGGATTGCGGGTTACAGGGCACCGCTGATTCCCCGCCTAGCACGGTCCGCGACCCATCCTAGCGGCGGATCAGCCTGCGGCTCTTGTAGACGGTGGCGGTGACCTTCCCCGCCCGGACGGTCTGGCGGACGAGCAGGCGCTTGCGCTTCGAGATCCTGGGGAGGAGCTTCGGCTTGACCCGCAGGGTCACCAGCCTCCCCCTGCCGCGGCGGACCTTGACTTTGCGCCGGGCCGTCGCGGGCTTGCGTTTGCGCAGCATCCCCTGGGTCGTGATCCGGCAGGTCCGCCTGGCCTTGCGCGGGCACCGGACCCGGACGAGGAGCCGCTGCGCCTCCCCCTTGCCGGCGAGCAAGGCGGTCTCCGGCGTCACGGCCCGGACCAGATCCGCCAGGTGCCTGCGATCGGCGCCGTCGACGTTCGCCCCGCCGCCGGCTCTCCTGCGACCGGCGGCCGTCCCGCCCTCGCCGCGGTCGGCGCTCAGCACGACGTTGTCGTAGTCGGCGTTGCCGCTGACCAGGGCGCCGGTCCCGGTCGTGTAGGCCGTCGCGATCAGGATCCGGTACTCGTGGCCGGGCGAGAGATCCGCCGGGTCCACCGATGCGCGGTTCACGCGCCGCCAGCTGCTCGCCCCCGCCAGGGTCGTCGGCGGAATCACGGTCAGCGCCTCGTCGCCGGCGGTGACGTCGACCAGCCGCACCGAGTAGGTGGCGGAGTTACCGGAGACCGCGAGCAGCTCGGCGACGCTCGCGCGCCTGTCCATCTCGAAGCCGACGTCGGTCGGCACGCCGCCGTCGACGCCGCGGTAGGTGAAGCTTAGGCTGCTGAAGACGGCGGTCGTCGTCCCGGCCACCGCCATCGCCCCGGCGACGCCCTGGTACGCGGAGCGGATGTGGCCGCCGCCGTCGGCGCCCCCGGACGGCTGGTGGGTGTTCGTCGCGGACGGGCAGAGCAGCGGCGGCAGACAGCTGCCGTCGAAGGAGGTGGACGCGGTCCAGCCGGCGAGCCCGGCGCCGAAGCCCCGTGCACCCGCGTCGGGCGGGTACTGGCTGGACTCCGCGGCGGCGGACGCCGGGAGGACGAACGCCAGGCAGGCGAGCGAAGCGACGACCGTGGTCTCCATCCTGCGATAGCCGAGGTTCATCGGGCCTCCTCTTTCGCGCCGCTTCGCGCCGATTGGCGCCTACTCGATTTTGAGTACCCGCCCGTGTGCCCGGCTCCGGCGTCGCTGGACGAACGTAGGATCGGCCGCCGTGATCGAGGTCGACGCAGAGTCGTTCTTCGTGGTCGTCGCGGTCTCGGCGCTCGCGGCCATCTCGGTCGCCGCGCTGCCCAGCCGCCTCGCGCCCCCCGTGGTCGTGGTCGAGCTGGTCCTCGGGATCGTCGTCGGCCCGGAGGTGCTCGACCTCGCCAGGACCGACGACTTCATCGAGTTCTTCGCCAGCCTCGGACTGGGGATGCTCTTCTTCTTCGCCGGCTACGAGATCGACTTCGAGCGGATCAGGGGGACGCCGCTGAAGCTGGGCGCGCTCGGCTGGGTCGTCTCCATCGCCCTCGCCTACGGGATCGGCGGAGCGCTGGCGGCGGCCGGCGTGGTCGTCTCCTTCCTCTACACCGGCTCGGCGATGGCGACGACCGCGATCGGCACGCTGATTCCGATCCTGCGCGACAGCGGCGAGCTGAAGACGCGCTTCGGCGCCCACCTGCTGGCGGCCGGGGGCGCCGCCGAGTTCGGCCCGATCCTGCTCGTCACGCTGGTCCTCTCCGCCAAGCAGCCGCTGCACGAGGCGCTGATCCTCGTCACCTTCGTCGCCCTCGCGCTGGCCCTGGCGCTGGCCTCGGTGCGGCTCGCGTGGCGCGGCTGGCCGGCCCTGGAGCGGACCTTCGAGGCGAGCAGCCAGCTCGCCGTGCGGCTCGCCGTCGTGCTCGTCTTCGGCCTAGTCCTGCTCGCCGGCGAGCTCGGCCTCGACGTGCTGCTGGGCGGCTTCGTCGCCGGCATGATCGTCCGCCTCGCCCTGAAGGGCCGCGAGCTGGCGGTCTTCGAGTCGAAGCTGACCGCGGTTGGATTCGGCTTCTTCGTCCCCTTCTTCTTCGTCGCCAGCGGCATCGACTTCGACCTGGGCGCGCTCGGCTCGGCCGAGGCGCTGCTCAAGCTGGCGATGTTCCTCGCCCTCTTCCTCGTAGTTCGCGGAGCCCCCGCCCTGCTGCTCTACCGCAAGCTCCTCGACGCCCGCCAGCGGGTCGCGCTCGCCTTCTACTCGGCGACCGAGCTGCCGCTCGTCGTCGCGATCACCACCCTGGCCACCGAGGGTGGCCACATGACTTCATCGACCGCCGCGGGCCTGGTCGGCGCCGCGATGCTCTCGACCCTGATCTTCCCCTTCGTCGCGATCGCGCTCCGCCGCCGGGACCTCGACCCCCGGAGCCTTCCACCCCGCAGCCCGTCGTATGATCGGAGTGCCTTCGGGCGCGTAGCTCAGTGGGAGAGCGCTCGCCTCACACGCGAGAGGTCGCTGGTTCGAACCCAGCCGCGCCCATGCTCGACGCTAGGACTGGGACGAAAGCTCGGGGATGTAACGGTCGACGTGGGTGGAGATCGTCTCGCGGACCCACTGCTGGGTGGCGGCGTCCGCCATGCGGTAGCGGCCGAGGAGCATCTTCTGGTCGGTCAGGGGGAGGCCGGCGATCTCCCAGCTGACCGCGAGGCGCTCGAAGAGCAGCTCGAAGCGGCGGTGCCAGGCGTCGTCCAGCGACGCCGCGGCGCTTCGTGGCGGCTCGCCGAGCTTGGCGATCGTGCCGGCGCTGAGCTCCTGGCGCAGGACGAGCACGTTGCCCTCCGCGTCGGTGTACTCGACGGTGGGCGCCTTTGGGTGGGACCGCCGCTGCTTGCGCTTTGCCATCGCCGTCGAGTCTGCCACGCGGACGGCCATCGTCTGAGTCCGTCAATCCTCAGCGGCCGGCCTGCGACGGGTGCGCTTGCGCTCGGCCGCGAGCCGCTTCTGCGCAAGGCGCCGCTCGCGGGACGCCCGGCTTGGCTTGGTCGGGCGGCGCCGGCGTGGCGTCTTCAGCCCGGAGGCGATCTTTTCGGCCAAGCGCTGCAGGGCAAGCTCACGGTTGCGTGCTTGACCACGGGCATCCTGCGCGACAGCGGTGACCACAGGACCAACCCGCTGGACGAGCCTCGTGCGCTGCGCATCGTCGAGCGTCCGCGACACCGCTGCGTCGAAGACCGCTTCGACCCGCGAGGCGGTCACGTTCGCGTGCTGCCCGCCGGGACCGGAGGAGCGGCTAGTCCGCAGCTCGATCTCAGACAGGGGGATCGAGAGCCCCGCGTCGATCCTCAGCTCCTCGGCCATCCGCCCACGGTAGACGCCCGACCCGCGGGACGCCGTGGCTCAGGCGAGGGCGTCGATCTTCGCCGCCAGCTCGAAGTCGGCCGCCGTCACGCCGCCCTCGGAGTGGGTCGAGATCGAGACGGTGACCGTGTCCCAGGAGATCCGCAGGTCGGGATGGTGGTTCATCGCCTCGGCGGGCTCGACAATCGCGTCGGCGAAGCGCACCGAGCCGACGAAGTCACCGCGCTGGAAGCTCTTGGCGATCGCGTCGCCCTGGCGCTCCCAGCCCGGGTGCTCGGAGAGCCTCGCCTCCAATTCGGAATCGCTCAGGAGCGCCATAGCGCCACTATGCTGGCACGATGACGGAGCCCGTGCAATGAGCGACTCGCTTCCGACCCTCTGGCAGATCGACGTCTCGCACTACAGCGAGAAGGTTCGCTGGGCGCTGGCCTGGAAGGGGGTCGAGCATCGCCGCCGCTCGCCCGTGCCCGGCGCCCACATGGCCGTCGCGGCGTGGCTGACCCGCGGCGGACAGGTCACCTTCCCGGTGCTGAGCATCGACGGCGAACGGATCGGCGACTCGACCGCGATCGTCGCCACGCTCGAGCAGCGCTATCCCGAGCCGCCGCTCTATCCCGCCGAGCCCGAGCTGCGCCGCCGCGCGCTCGAGCTGGAGGACTTCTTCGACGAGGAGCTGGGACCGCACATCCGCCACCTCGCCTGGCACGAGTTCCGCAACGACCGTGAGCGCTTCACGGAGCTGATGAGGCACTCGGCGCCCGGGCCCCTCACGCGAATGCCCGGCGTGGCTGCCGCGTACGCCCGCGCCTTCACCGGGCTGCGCTTCCGGGCCGGCGACGTCGAGCGGGCCGAGCTGGGCCGAGCGAAGGTTCTCGCCGCGCTCGACCGGCTGGAGGAGGAGCTGGGCGACGGCGACTACCTGGTCGGCGAGGGCTTCACCGTCGCCGACCTCACCGCCGCGTCGCTCTTCTACCCGCTGGTCCAGCCCGAGGAGGGGCCGATGCCGGCCGACCTCCCCTCCGCCGCCGGCCTGGAGCGCTTCCGCGCGCCGCTGGAGGAGCGCCGCGGCTTCAGGTGGGTCGCCGAGATGTTCCGCCGCCACCGCAGGCCGGCCCGGGGCGCGGCGGTCGTCACCGCCTGAGCCGGGGCGGCTTTCTTACGCAATGCGTAAATAAGGCGCCCCTCAGCCGCCTATCGGCGCACGCGGGTTCGCGCCGTAGAAGATCAGCGTGCCGAGCATGCCGACGACGTTGACGAGGATGATGTTCACCGCCATCGATTTCGCCGTCGCCGCCCCCACCCCCACCGGCCCTCCGGAGGCGGTGTAGCCGTAGTAGCAGCCGACCACGACGATGATCGTCGTCATCACCATCGCCTTGGTCAGGCTGAATAAGACGTCGACCGAGTCCTGGAACGTCCAGAAGATCAGCAGGTAGCCGCCGGAGGAGACGTCGCCGACCTGTTCGACCACCGCCAGCCAGCTGGCGAAGTAGCCGATCCCGATCCCGACCAGGTAGAGGAACGGGATCGCGATCCAGGCGCCGAGCAGCCGCGTCGCCGCGAGGAAGGTGACCGGCGGGATCCCCATCACCTCGAGCGCGTCGATCTCGTCGGAGATCCGCATCGCCCCCAGCTCGGCGACTATGCCGGTCCCGACCTTGGCCGCGAAGATGTAGCCGAACGCGTAGGGCAGGCCCTCGCGCAGGTCGCAGTAGGCGGAGAACAGGCCGGCGTTGCCGGGGGCGCCGATCGAGCGGCTGAAGTAGGCGCCGATCAGGCCGCACTGGAGGCCGAGGATGAAGACGAAGGCCCAGACGATCAGCGCCGAGCCGAGGATCAGGATGCCGGCCTGGCGCAGGCTCTCGCCGAAGAACTGGAGGACGCGACCCGAGAAGACCAGTCCGGCGACGCGGGAGCCGAAGCGCGCCATCTCGCCGATGACGTCGGCCCAGCCCCGCGCGACGTCGACCCAGCCCGTCATCGGATCGACTGCAGTTCGGGGTTCGAGGCGAGCAGGACCGCCGAGAAGACGTAGAGGAAGGCAAAGGTGCCCATGAAGGCGATCACGACGGCCTGGTTGACCGCCCGGCCGACTCCCGCCGGGCCGCCGGAGGCGGTCATCCCCTTGTAGCAGCAGACCACCGCGATGATCGCGCCGAACAGGGTGCACATCAGCACCGAGCCCCAGAGGTCAGCGATCAGGGCGTTGGTGAACAGCGTCGCGAAAAAGCCGCCGAGCGGTTCGTCGTAGAGCAGCGAGGCGGCCATCCCCGCGGTCAGCCCGAAGACGATCGCGAAGATGTCGAGCAGGCCGGTGATCACCATCAGCGCCAGGAAGCGCGGCACGACCAGGTTCTTGATCGGGTCGACGCCGAGCACCTGCAGGGCGTCGAGCTCCTCGCGGATCTTGCGGGCGCCGAGGTCGGCGGTGATCGCGGTCCCGGCGACGCCGGCGACCACGGCCGCGGTGACGATCGGGCCGATGAAGCGCACGGCCGTGACGACGAAGAAGCCGCCCAGCCGGTCGAGGGCGCCGAACAGGTCGAGCACGCCCGCCGCCTGCAGCCCCGGTGCGCCGAAGCAGAGCGCGAAGGTCGAGACCGTCATCGGGAACCAGGAGAGCTTGAGGACGAAGAGGAACTGGCCGACCAGCTCCTCGCCGTAGGGGTAAGGCGGCCGCACCGCCGAGACGATCGTGCGCCCGGTGAGGATCATCATCTCGCCGACCTGCTCCAGGGCCGACTTGGCGGGCAGCAGCGCCCGCGTCAGGACTTGCGCCGCCACCAGCTCATCGCCTGCTCGAGCGGACTGGCGCCGGCGGAGGGGCCGCGCTCTTCCTCGTCGACGAGCAGCCCCTCGCGGCGCACCCGCTCCCTCGCTTCCTCCCGCGCCCGCAGCTCTGCGGCCCGCTGGGCCTCCGAGAGCTGGGCGATCAGCGTGTCGCGCGTCCGCTCCAGCTCCTCCACCCCGGCGACGTGCGCCGCGGCCCGCCGCGGCGCGGTCGGCAGGTCGCCCGGGAGATCGCGCGTGTAGGAGGCGAGCTCGGCCTCGAGGCGGCTGATCTGGCGGCGCAGCTCGTGGCGGACCTCGATCGCCTCGCTCTCCTCGACGAGCTCGGGAAACGGCGCGGCCTCGTCGGCGGCCGGCCCGTCGAGGGCGCCGGGCATGCTCGCGCAGGCGGAGGCGACGATGGCAAGCTCGCGCGGGCCGAGCCCCGCCTCACGGGCGCGCCGCAGCGCGTCGATCGCGATCTCCTCCAGCTGCGGCGCCGTCTCGACCCCGTCGGCGACGAAGGTCCCCTGTCCCTGGCGGCTGACCACCAGGCCCTCCGCCTCGAGACCGGCGTAGACCGCCCGCACCGTATTGACGTTTACCCCCGCCCACTCCGCGAGGCGCCGGAAGCTGGGCAGCCGCTCCCCGGCGGCGAGCCGCCCGGTGGCGATCAGCGCCCGCAGGCGCCAGGTGAGCTGCAGCCCGACCGGGAGCTCGTCGTCAGGGTCGGTCGCGAAGGGACTGGCTTGGTCCGCAGACTGTGCCATTCAGCAGGCACAGTAGGGAATCAGTTTGCGTTAGTCAACTGGCACAGCGGCCGTGCTGCACCGCGCCGTCAATTGGCGCAGCGCTCGGCATCGGGTCGCCTGCCGCCGCCATCCCTCGACCTGCGCGCGGCGACGGCCAGTTCGCGAGGCTCAGCCGTCGCGCACGAGTTGCCGCGCCAGCGGCCACCGGAGCGAGCGAGCAGGAGACCGTAATGCCGACCGGTTTGCTGGGGCAGGCCGCAGGCCGCCCCGAAGGGCGCGCTCATCACCGCGACGGTCGTTCCCGGCGCGACCGCTCTGCCCCCCTTGTAGCGGCGGACCACCTCGTAGCGGAACTCGGCCTCGTAGGTGCTGCGGGGAACGACCTCGACCAGCCGCGCGACGATCGCCGCGTCGGCCGCGCGCAGCTTCTCGGCCGGCGGGAGATTCGCGCACGTGCACGCGGCCGCACTGCCCGCGAGGACGAGTCCGAGCAGGACCCAGACGATCGCCGCAATCGATGAGCGCCTCCCCGGCACAGCCTCAAAGCTAGAGATAAACGCGCCGATTTACAAACGCTGCGTACTTTTACCGTGCTCGCGCACGGTGAAACTCCGCTACGGCGTGAGGACGATCTTCAGCGCTTCGCGGTTGTCGTAGATCCGGTACGCCTCGGCGGCCTCGTCGAGCGCCATCCGGTGGGTGACCAGCGGCGAGGGATCCAATTTGCCGGCCTCGATCAGGGCTAGGACCCGGTCGACGTGGGCGATCACGTTGGCCAGGCCGAGCCGCAGGGTCAGCCCCTTCAGCCAGGCGAGGCCGATCGGCACCTCCCCCTTGCCGGCGTAGGCGCCGATCCCCGAGACGGTGCCCGCGTCGCGGGCGAGGCTGACCGCCATCGCCAGCGGGCCGGGATCGCCGACCGCGTCGACGACGATGTCTACGCCGAGCCCGTCGGTCGCGTCGCGGACCGCGCGCTTCGGGTCCGCCTCGTCGAGGTGGAGCGGCGTCGCGCCGAAGCGCGCCGCCATCTCCAGCCGCTGCTCGACCGAGTCGACCGCGAAGACCTGGGTAGCGCCGGCGGCGAGCGCCGCCTGGACCGCGCAGAGGCCGACCGGGCCGAGGCCGAGCACCGCGACCGAGTCGCCGGCCCGCATCCCGGCGTGGGCGACGGCGTGGTAGCCGGTCCCCATCACGTCGCCGGCGAACAGCGCGACCTCGTCGGACATCCCCTCCGGGACCCGCCGCAGGGTCAGGTTCGCGCGCGGCACGAGCAGCTGCTCGGCCTGGGCGCCCTGCAGGTCGCCCAGGTGCGAGCCGTGACCGAACGTGCGGCCTCGCCGGCAGCGGTGGTAGTCGCCGCGCAGGCAGCTGGCGCAGGTCGCGCAGGCCGTGTGGAAGCAGCCGAGGACGCGGTCGCCGACGGCGACCCGCTCGACGTCGTCGCCGGCGGCGAGGACGGTGCCGACGAACTCGTGGCCGATCGTGAAGCCCGGCTCTACGGGTACGCGCCCGTGGAAGATGTGCAGGTCCGAGCCGCAGATCCCGCTCGCCTCGACCCGGACCAGCGCGTCGTCGCCGGCCGCGAGCTCGGGGTCGGGCTTCTCGTCCACCCGGACCTCCCCGGGAGCCTGAAACGTGACGGCGCGCATCGCGCGCAACGGTACCGTTCCCCACCGCCGATGGGCCTGAAACACCCCTCCGAGAGACGGTTTTAGTCCCGTCGGCGGGGTTGTTCAGCCGACGCTGACGCCGGGGACCTGGAAGCGGCCGACCTCGACGCCGGGGCTGGCGGTCTCGGCGATCCGCGCTTCCAGCGCCAGCTCGCGCTCGAAGTCGGCCTCCTCGCCGTGACGGAAGGAGACGTCTTTGCCCTCGAGCAGCTCGATGAAGACCTCGACGAAGCGGGCGTCGAGCTGTTTGCCGGCGACGCGGCGCAGCTCCTGGATCGCCTCGTAGCTGGAGGTCGGCGTGCGGTAGGAGTCGCGCGCGGTCATCACGTCGTAGGTGTCGGCGACCGAGATGATCCGGGCCAGCTCGGGGATCTCGTCCCCTTCCAGGCCGCGCGGGTAGCCCTTGCCGTCGATCCGCTCGTGGTGGGCGAGGATGATCTCGGCGACGGGGCCGTAGCCGTCGAGCGAGGAGACGACCCGGGCTCCCTGCTGCGGGTGGCGGCGGATCAGCATCCAGTCTTCGTCGGTGAGCGGCACGTTCGCCTTCAGGATCCGGTCGGGGAGGATGAACTTGCCGATGTCGTGCAGCAGGGCGGCGATGTGGACGAGCTCCTCCTCGCGGCGCGAGAACCCGGCCCGCTGGGCGATCGCCCGCGAGTAGCGGGCGACGGCGGCGCTGTGCCGCGCGGTCATCTGGTCCCGCAGGTCGAGCGTGCGCAGCAGGGCGCTCAACATCCCGACCTGGAAGCTGGCCAGCTGCTTGCTGCGCCGCTCCAGCTCCTCGGCCCGCTGCTGGGAGACGATCAGGGCGCCGAGCAGGTACTGGAAGGTGACGAGGACGATGCCGAACAGGGCGACGCCGGCGAGGCCGATCTCGTTGTAGATGAAGGCGACCCCGACCGCCATCAGCGCCGCCGCCATCTCGGAGGGCAGCAGGGGCAGCAGCGCCGTGCGCGTCTTCTCGGCGAACGAGCTGCGCTCCAGGTAACAGGTGTAGGCGGCGACCATCGTGAAGTTGATCGCCAGCGCGAGCAGGAAGACGCCGAAGACGAGCGGATAGAAGGAGGGATCCGCCGCGGTCAGCCCGATCTCTTCGATCGTCTCGCGGAAGAACCAGCCCCCGACCAGCGGAAAGGTCGAGTAGGTCAGGAGGTTGTTGAGCAGGTCATGCGGCTCGTCCCGCCAGCGCGCCCAGCCGACCAGGATCGACGCCACCCCGATCACGGCGGCCGGGGTGCCGCCGAGGAAGACCATCGCGAGGACCAGGGCGAGGAAGCTGCCCGAGATCTTCAGCCGCGATTCGGTCTCGATCGCGGTCAGGTCGCTGAAGATGGAGAAGCCGAGCAGGATCCCGAACAGCGCCGGGTCCCAGTCCGCGTCCGAGCCACGCAGAACGGCGCCGACGCCGACTGCGCACAGCGCAGCCAGCTCCAGGCCGATGATCAACGGGGTTGGGCGCTTGGCTTGCATTTCTGGTCGCCGGTCAATCCAGATCGGCGTACGCGTCAAGATTCATGCGAACCGCACGGTTCCCTGCGCCTGGGCGATTGGACCCTTGCGAATTGCAGGCCCAAAGTAAACGCTGGCCAGTGCCTGGGCAAGAGAACCTGGTCGACTGGCCAAAAGTTGCAAAGGGACCTGCAAGCGACGGTTTGGCCCCTAAAACGCGAAAAGACGCCCAACCAAGGGGCGTCCTCGCGTGAAACGAACGCTATGAGTAGCGTTTCGCTTTTACTTCTGAAGTCTTAGCGGCGGTAGCCCATGCTGATCCCCTTCTGGTTGACTGAAGCCCTTGGATTCGTTGACTCGATCCAAAACTCGTGCGTTGCGTGAACAACTTGTAGCACAGCTTGGCGGAAACTTGTGCATCTGCACCAAAAGTTGTGCAGAAATAGGGTAGGACGAACCGCGACTCGTGCGTAAATCACGCCTGATAGACCCGCTCCGGCGGGGGCCCTTCCGTCGCCTCGCCCTCTCGTATGCGGTCAACGAGCTCGGCGACTGGCTGGGAATCGTCGCCCTCTCGGTGCTCGTCTTCGAGCTGACCGACAGCGCTTTCGCCACCGCGCTGCTCTTTCTGGGCACGGGCTTCCTCCCCGCACTCCTCACCCCGATCCTGGTCGCGCGCATGGAGCGACCGCCGCCGCGCCTGGCGCTGCCGACGATCTACGCCGGCGAGGCGGCCGCGTTCGGGGCAATGGCGCTGCTCGCCGACCACTTCTCCCTGGCCGCGATCGTCGTCGTCGCGACGCTCGACGGGACGCTGGCGCTGACCGCCCGCGCGCTGACCCGCGCCGTCGCCGCGGCGATGCTGCAGGACGAGGGGGAGCTGCGGGCCGGCAACGCGGTCCTGAACATCGCCTTCACCGGGGGGGCGGCCGTCGGGCCGGCGGTCGCCGGCGCGGCTGTCGCGGCCTTCGGCGTGCAGTCGGCGCTGCTGCTCGACGCCGCCTCGTTCTACGCGATCGCCTGGATCCTCTTCACCGGCGGGCATCTGCCCCGCGCCGAGCCTGAGCCGGGCCGGTTGCGCGAGCAGGTTCGGGCGGGCCTCGCGTTCATCCGCGGCAACGCGACCCTGCGCCGCCTGCTCGCGGCCCAGGCGGGTGCGTTCGTGTTCTTCGCCGCCGTGCTGCCGATCGAGGTGATCTACGCCAAGGAGACGCTCGACGCTGGCGACACGGGCTACGGCCTGCTGCTCGGCAGCTGGGGAGGCGGGATGGTCGCGGGGAGCATCGTCTTCGCCACGCTGCGCCGTGCCTCGCTCCCCACGCTGCTGTTCTTCAGCACTCTGGCGATCGGCGCCGGCTACCTCTGCATGGCCGTGGCGCCGACGCTCGCCGTCGCATGTGCCGCCGCCGCCCTCGGCGGCGCCGGCAACGGCGTCCAGTGGGTGGCGCTCGTCAGCGCCGTCCAGGACCTGACCACGGCGTCCATGCAGGCGCGGGTGATGAGCGTGCTCGAGTCGATCGGGGCGGCGATGCCGGGCATCGGCTTCCTGCTGGGCGGGACGATCGCGACCGTGGTCGGCCCCCGCGCGACCTTCGTCGCCGCCGGGGCGGGCGTCCTCGCGATCGTCGCGATCGCCGCGCCGCTGCTGGGCCGGGACTGGCCTCTGCTCGAGTCGACCGAGCGGCCAGAGCAGGTTGACGCCGAGGCCGAGATTATGGTGGAGTTGATTCCCGGGGGTTAGTCGAGAGGCCGCGGCGGTTCTCCGCCACAAGCCGCCCCCACCCAGTCCCGATCGGAGGAGGCGCGAGTTGAGGAAGGCAATGTCGATCCTTGCGGGACTGAGCGCGGTCGCTGCGCTCTCGGTCGGGCTCGTCGCCTGCGGCAGCGACGACAGCGCGAGCGGCGGAAGCGGCGCCGAAGGGGGCTCGATCACGATCGCGCAGGCGGCGCAGCCGGACTTCCTCGATCCGGCGCTGTCCTACACGACGCACGGGTGGGAACCGATGTGGCTGGTCTACACCCCGCTGATCACCTACAAGCACGAGGAAGGGGACGCGGGCGGGGAACTGATGCCCGGGCTCGCCGAGACGATGCCGAAGATCAGCGCCGACGGCAAGACCTATGAACTGACCCTCCGCAAGGGCCTGCGCTACTCCGACGGCACGCCGGTGAAGGCGAGCGACTTCGAGCACACGATCAAGCGAGTCCTCAACCTCGAGTCGGGCGGCGCGCCCTATTTCGAAGCGATCGAGGGGGCCAGCGACTACCTCTCCGCCGGCAAGGCGGAGGGCGACATCTCCGGCATCGAGACCAACGACGCGACCGGCGAGATCACGATCGAGCTGACCGTGCCCGAAGTGGCCTTCAGCAACGTCCTGGCGATGAACTTCGCCGGCCTCGTGCCCGGCGACACGCCGTTCGAGAACGTGACCAAGGACCCGGCCCCCGGCGTCGGCGCCTACATGCTCACCAACTCGATCCCGAACCGGGAATTCGTGCTCGAGAAGAACCCGCAGTTCACGGAGGGCACCGTCCCAGGCGTCCCCGAGGCGAACATCGAGACGATCGTGACGAAAATCGTCCCCAACGTCACGCAGCAGACGCAGGACGTGATCGACAACGAGCTCGACTACATGCAGGAACCGCCGGCCACCGACCTGCGGGCCGAGATCCTCGCGCGGTTCGGCCCCGAAGGAAGCGAGGAACAGCGCTTCCAGGAATTCCCCACCCTCTCGACCTACTACTTCTTCCTCAACACGCGGGTGCCGCCCTTCGACGACCAGAAGGTGCGCGAAGCGGTTAACATCGGCGTCGACAGGTCCGGCCTCGCGCGCATCTACGCCGGCGAAATGGAACCGGGCTGCTCGTTCCTGCCACCCGGGATGCCGGGCTACACCGAGGAGATCGACATCAGCGGCTGCCCGTGGGGCGACCCGACCCAGCCGGCCGACGTCGAGCGGGCGAAAGAGCTGATCCGCGAAGCGGGCGCCGAGGGCGCGGACGTCACCGTCTGGAGCGACGACGTCGAAACGACGCCCAAGGTCTCCCAGGCCTACGCCGACATGCTCAACCAGATCGGGCTCGACGCGGAGCCGAAAATCATCAGCGGGGCCGTCTACTTCCAGACGATCGGCAACCAGAAGACCGAAGCGCAGACCGGCTTCCTCAACTTCTTCGCCGACTTCCCCCACCCGCTGAACTTCTTCTACATCATGGAGGGCGACACGATCCAGCCCACCAACAACCAGAACATGAGCAACGTCGACGACCCGCGCATCGACGACGAGGTCGCGGCGCTCGGTGAAGAGACCGACCTGGGGGCGGTGACGGACCGCTGGGAGGAGCTCAACGACTACGTCGTCGAGAAGGCCTACATCGTGCCGTTCGGGCACAGGAAGCTGACCAGCTTCGTCTCCGAGCGAATCGACTTCGAGAACTGCGTCGTGGTCCACCCGACCTACTACAACGACTACTCGCAGTTCTGCCTGAAGGAAGGCGAATAGAGACCGCGGCGGACCGCCCGGCCCAGACCGCGGCGGGCGGCCCTCTGCGCCCGACCGGGCGCCGGCTGCGCAGGAACCGGCCCGCGCTGGCCTTCGGCATCGTCTTCCTGCTGCTCGTCGGCGCCTGCCTGGCGGCTCCCCTGTGGGCCGACCACGTGGCCCGGACGACGCCGGAGGAGAACCACCTCACCGAAAAAATCGAGATCGACGGCAAGCAGACCGAAGTCGTCGACCTGCTCGGCAAGCCGATCGGCCCGACCTGGAGCGGCCGCTTCTTCCTCGGCGCCGACAGCAACGGCCGCGACATCATGGTCCGGCTGCTCTACGGCGGTCGCAACTCGCTGCTGATCGGGATGGCGGGGGCGCTCGGCACGATCGTCCTGGGACTGCTGCTCGGACTGCTCGCCGGCTATCACCGCGGGCGCGTCGACAGCGCGATCCGGTGGGCGATGGACGTCCTCTGGGCCTTCCCGGTGGTCCTGATCGGCATCGCGCTGGGCACGGCCCTGGCCCTGGGGGGCCTCGTCGTCGGGCCGATCGCGATCGAGGGCGACTCGCTGGCGATCCCGATCTTCGTGATCGCGACGATCTACATCCCCTACCTGGCGCGGCCCGTGCGCGGTCAGGTGCTGGCGCTGCGCGAGCGGGAATTCGTCGAGGCGGCGCAGGCGCAGGGGATGGGGTCGGCGCGGATCATCTTCGGCGAGATCCTCCCGAACGTGATCACGACGCTGGTCGTCTTCCTGCCGCTGCTGGTCGCCAACGCGATCCTGCTCGAGGCGGCGCTCTCCTTCCTCGGCGCCGGGGTCCAGCCCCCCAACGCCTCGTGGGGGACGATGATCGCCGAAGGCTTCGACCGGGTGACCACGGCACCCCACCTGTCGATCGTGCCGGGCCTGATGCTGGTCGCGACGGTGCTCTCGCTGAACGTCTTCGGCGAGGGCGTGCGCGACGCGCTCGATCCCAAGGCGAAGGTGAGGATCGAGCACTGATGGGATCGCCGATGGCTCGCTTCGCCCTGCGTCGCCTCGCCTCGATGGCGCTGGTGCTGCTCGCCGTCTCGGTCCTCGTCTTCCTGATCTTCAACGTGCTGCCCGGCGGCGACCCCGCCGTCCGCATGGCCGGCAAAATCCCGACCGAGACCCAGGTCGAGGCGATCCGCGAGGAGTGGGGCTTCGACGAACCGGTCTACGTCCAGTACGTCACCACGATGGAGAAGCTCTTCACCGGTGACCTGGTCTCCTACTTCACCCAGCTCAACGTGACCGAAGAGGTTCTCAAGGGGGCGCCGCGCACCTTCGCCCTCGCGATCGGAGCGGCGATCGTCTGGATGATCTTCGCGATCGCGCTCGGTCTCTTCAGCGCCGTCCGGGCCGGAGCGCTGTCCGACCGCCTGCTCACGGTGCTGGCGCTGATCGGGATCTCGATGCCGGTCTTCTGGCTCGGCATCCTGCTCAGCCACTACCTCGGCTCCGAAGCGGGCCTCTTCCCCAACGGCGGCTATGTCGAGTTCCTCGACAGCCCGACCCAGTGGTTCTGGCACCTCGTCCTGCCCTGGTTCACGCTCGCCGTCCTCTTCATCGGCGTCTACTCGCGGGTGCTGCGCTCGAACGTCCGGGAGACGATGGACGAGGACTACGTGCGCGCGGCGCGGGCGAAGGGCCTGTCCGAGCGCCAGGTCCTGATCAAGCACGTCCTGCGCAACTCGCTGATCCCGATCGTCACGCTCTGGGGGCTTGACTTCGGCGCCGTGATCGGCGGCGCGGCGATCCTCACCGAGCTGGTCTTCAGCCTCCAGGGCGTCGGCCAGTACACCGCCGAGGCGATCGAGCAGCTCGACGTGCCGGCGGTCATGGCCGTGACCATGTACGGCGCCTTCTTCATCGTCGTCTTCAACGCCCTGGTCGACGTCGCCTACGCGGCGCTCGACCCGCGCATCCGGCTCGAGGGGAAGGAGAGCCGGTGAGCACGGCATCGCCCCTGCTGCAGGTGAGCGACCTCGGGGTCTCGTTCAACACCGAAGACGGCCTCGTCCGGGCCGTCGACCGGGTCGACCTCGAGGTCGCGCCGGGGGAGGTGCTCGCGATCGTCGGCGAGTCCGGCAGCGGCAAGTCGGTGACGGCGATGACGCTGATGGGGTTGACGCGCGGGCCGAACGCGAGGATCTCCGGCACGGCCCGGTTCGGGGGGACGGAGCTGATCGGCGCCGGCGACGAGGAGCTGCGTCGCATCCGCGGCGACCAGATCGCGATGGTCTTCCAGAATCCGATGACCTCGCTCGATCCCGTCTACCGCGTCGGCGACCAGATCGTCGAGCAGATCCGCGCCCACCGCGACGTGCGGGCGGACGAGGCACGCGCCCGCGCGGTCGAGCTGCTCGACGCGGTCGGGATCCGCGACGCGGAGCGGCGCGCGGACTCCTACCCGCACGAGTTCTCCGGCGGCATGCGGCAGCGGGCGATGATCGCGATGGCGCTCTCGCTCGAGCCGTCGCTGCTGATCGCCGACGAGCCGACCACGGCGCTCGACGTGACGATCCAGGCGCAGATCGTCGAGCTGCTGCGCGAGCTGAACGAGCAACGCGGACTCGCGATCGTCCTGATCACCCACGACATCGGGCTCGTCGCCGAGATCGCCGACCGGGTCGCGGTGATGTACGCGGGCCGGATCGTCGAGCAGGGCACGCTCGACGAGGTCTTCTACGACCCCCAGCACCCCTACACGTGGGGGCTGCTCGGCTCGCTGACGCGGATCGACCGGCCACGCCCCGAGCGCCTGCCCCAGATCCCCGGCATGCCGCCGTCGCTGCTCGACCCGCCCGCCGGCTGTCACTTCCGGCCGCGCTGCCCGCACGCCTTCGAGCGCTGCCCACAGGTGCCCGCCCTGGAGCCGCGGCTCGCGGAGGCCCCCGGCCACCTCGACCGCTGCTGGCTGCCGCCCGACGAGAAGCGCGACCGGCGCGAGGTCGACGGGCGCATCGCGCTCGCCGGCGGTGAGGAGGCCGAGGCGTGAGCGCCGAGCCGCTGCTCGAGGTACGTGGCCTCGTCAAGGAGTTCGGGCGGGGTGCCGGACTGCTGGGCGGTCGCCGGAGCGAGCCCGTCCGCGCCGTCGACGGCGTCGACCTGGCCATCGCCCCCGGCGAGACGCTCGGCCTCGTCGGCGAGTCGGGCTCGGGGAAGTCGACGCTGTGCCGCGCGATCCTGCGGCTGGTCGAGCCGACCGCCGGCTCGGTGCGGTTCGAGGGTCGCGAGCTCGTCGGCATGCGGCAGCGGGCCCTGCGGCCGCTGCGCCGCGAGATGCAGATGGTCTTCCAGAACCCGCAGGCCTCGCTCAACCCGCGCAAGCGGGTGGTCGACATCGTCGGCGCGCCGCTGAAGCTGCACGGTCTGGCCTCGGGAGGGGAGCTGCGCCGCCAGGTGCGCGAGCTGCTCGACCGCGTCGGCCTCTCGCCGGAGCAGGACAACCGCTACCCGCACGAGTTCTCGGGCGGGCAGCAGCAGCGGATCGGCATCGCCCGGGCGCTGGCGACCACGCCGAAGCTGATCCTCGCCGACGAGCCGGTCTCGGCGCTCGACGTCTCGATCCGTGCCCAGATCGTCAACCTGATGCAGGACCTCCAGGACGAGATGGGACTCGCCTACCTCTTCGTCGCGCACGACATCGGGATCGTCCGGCACGTCGCCGACCGGATCGCGGTGATGCACGAGGGCAGGATCGTCGAGCAGGGCCCGGCCGACCAGGTCTGCGAGCGCCCGACCGACCCCTACACCCGCGGGCTGCTCGCCTCGGTGCCGATCCCCGACCCGCGCGAGGCGCGGGCGCGGCGCGGCGCCGCCGTATAGGCACCTCGCTCGGGGAGGGCGCCGACGAGGTGACCGGTCGCGGCGGTCGGCAGACTACGCCCGTGGCCCTCCCCCTCTCCCCGCCGATCAAGCCGCAGCTGGCGCTGACGCGCAAGGCGCTGCCGCTGGGAGAAGAGTGGGCCTACGAGGAGAAGCTGGACGGCTTCAGGGCGATCGTGTTCGTCGACGGTGACGACGCCTACATCCAGTCCCGCGGCGGCAAACCGCTCGCCCGCTACTTCCCCGAGCTGAGCTTCGGCGCCGGTCGCTACGTGCTCGACGGCGAGCTGGTGATCCGCGACGCGCAGGGCAACGTCGAGTTCGACGCGCTGCAGAGCCGCCTCCACCCCGCCGAGTCGCGGATCAACCTCCTCGCCAGCGAGATCCCCGCCGAATACCTCGCCTTCGACCTCCTGGCGGAGGGGGACGAGTCGCTGCTCGAGGTGCCCCTGCGCGAGCGCCGGGCCCGGCTGGAGGATCTGGCCGCGCGAGCCGGCGCGGCGCTGACGCCGCTCAGCACCGACACCGCCGACGCGGAGAGGTGGCTGCGCACCACCGAGGGCACGATGGCCAAGCAGCTCGACGCCCCCTACGAGCCGGGCAAACGGCGCGGCATGGTCAAGGTGAAGCGCGAGCGGACGATCGACTGCGTGGTGCTCGGCTGGCGGCCCGGCAAAGAGGAGGGAACGGTGGGCTCGCTGATCCTCGGCCTCTACGACGGCGGCGGGCTGCGCCCGGTCGGGCACATCTCCGGCTTCAGCACCCAGATGAAACGCGACCTGCGGGATCTGCTGGCGCCGCTGGAGACCGGCGAGAAGGGCACCGCCGAGCCGAGCCGCTGGGCCGGCGACCGCGACCTGGAGTGGGTGGCGCTGCGGCCCGAGCTGGTGATCGAGGTGGGGTACGACCACGCGGCGAGCGGACGGATCCGGCACGGGGCGCGTTTCCATCGGTTTCGGGACGACAAGGCGCCCGAGGAGTGCGTCTTCTCTGATCTGGACGAAGGGTAGGCGGCTAAAACAGCGAGCCCTGGCCGGCGGGTCCTGTCGCGGCGGCATCCCCCATGTGCTCGGACGCTTCGCGTCCTCCGCTATGGGGGACCCCCGCCACCACGCCACCCGCCGGAGATTTCGCTCTTCCAGCTCGCCTGCGAGCCGCGCCGGAGCGGCCCCAACCACGGACGACCTTCGTTACCTGCCCTCTCTCTTTCGTCGGGAGGTATGCGCGGCCACCCGCGTAGAGCTGCTCGTAGCGCGGGATCAGGTCAGGGCGTTTGGATTCGAGCCAGGCGAAGAAGACGTCGCGGACCTCGTCGCGGAGGTGGAGGGCGACGCCGCCCAGGAAGGTCGCGCCCGCCTCGCGAGCCCGGTCGACTATCGGCTGGACCTGCTCGGGGCTGTCGTTGACGCCTGGCATCAGGGGCGCGATCAGGACGCCCGAGTCGATGCCGCGACGGCGCAGCTCCTCCACCGCATCCAGCCGCGCGCTGGGGCTCGGCGTATGCGGCTCGGTCGCCCGCCAGACCTTCTCGTCGAGGGTCGGCACCGAGAGGTTGACCGAGATCGGCAGGCGCTCGGCCATCCGCTCGTAGATCTCGACGTCGCGCAGCAGCAGCGGCGACTTGGTCAGCACCGAGACCGGCGTGTCGGCCGCCTCGAGCGCCTCGAGGATCTCGGGCATCATCCGGTAGCGGCTCTCGACCCACTGGTAGGGGTCGGTGTTGGTCCCCAGCGCGACCAGCTCACGCTTCCAGCTCGGCCGCGCCAGCTCCACCCGCAGCAGCTCCGGCACGTTCACCTTGACGACGATCTCCCGCTCGAAGTCCCGCCCGGCGTTCAGATCGAGATAGGTATGGGTCCGCCGAGCGAAGCAGTTGTGGCTCACGACCCCGTTGGCGATGAAGTCGCCGGTCCCCGTCGTGATGTCGAACATGCGCATGCGGCGGCCAAGCGGCTCGATCGAGACGATTCCGATCCTGGCATCGGACTTGAGGGCGATGCCATCGATCGAGCGCTTGCGACTGATCGCGGGATCGACGCGCTGCAGCAGGCGGAGCTGTTGACGCAGTCCGCCTAAGAGGCGGACATTTCGGACGCCCCCTGGTGTGGGCCTCTCGATGCGATGCCGAAATCCAAGCCGCTGCAACGCGGCGGAAGTCCGGGCAATGATCTCACTGTCCTTGTTGGAGATCCGCAGGACATCGCCGCGGCATCCCTCGGCGTCGAAGATTCCGGCGAGGAAGCCTCGGATCCACTCATCGCTCGACGAGTCGGGCCAGCGAATCAATGCCCGAATGCGATCGACATTGTCGCGAGAAGAGGTCCGAATCGCCGTGATAGGCCGGCGCCGCTCGTCTCCGTCGAAGAATTGAAACTCGTCGGTCCGAATCCCGACCTCCCCGAGATAGCTTCCCGCCCTGTCGAGCGCCTCCGCGTCTGTGAGGGCAAGCCTGAAACGGTGGACTTCGTAGTTCGTCCTGCCGGGGCGATCGTAAGCATAGGAGCCGACGTGGCCGTCGCCGCGTATGAGCCCGCATAGGTACCCACGTCGATACTCGGCGGACTTCGCCGCACCCTCGCCGAGGTCGCCGACGCCCATCAGCTTGTTGTTCGGAGTTAGATGGGGGCGACGACGCCTGCCCTGTTCGTCGCCGGTCACGTACTTCCATCCGCGGTCCGTGAGGAAGCGATGATCGCCGCTCGCAATCAGCTCCGTCCCGTCTTCGAGCTCTATTCGATAGGCCTCCTTGCGCGTCGTCCAATGTGCAAGGACACGCGTCGGCTCATAGCGACGGTACGTGCCATGTCGCCGAGTCCCATAGATCTCATCGCCAACCTGAATCTCCGCAAGGCGCCTGGTCCGCCCGTCGGCCATCAAGATCCTCGTGTCGCCGGACATGCAGTAGGCGCAGGCATGACTGCACCCTCTATATGGATTGATGGTCCAGTTGAACCCGTAGCGGCCTCCCGGCACCCGGTTCAGGGCCGAGCGGGCACGGACCTCGTGGAAGTTGATCCCCATCGCCTCCGGCGCGTCGAAGGTGCGGAGCACCGATTCCTCGGCGAGGCCGAACAGCCGACTGGCGTCCTCCTTCTCGACTCGCTGCTCGTCCCAACGCATCCGAACACATGTTCGCACACGGGACCGACTGGCCCACTGATGCTTTCTACGGGCTATAGCCCGTAAAAACGATCACTCGACGGGCCGCAACTCGCCGCGGATCACGTAGCGCAGCACCGCGACGACCTGCTCCGGGGTGCGCGCCGTGGCCTGGGCGGCGCGGTCGACCTCCTTGAGGGCGTGGTCGAGGTCCGTGTCGTGCAGGGTGACGATCGGCTTGCCGAGGGCGGCGGCGTAGCCGGCGTCGAAGGCGGCGTTCCACTGGCGGTATTTGTCGCCGAAGCGGACGACGACGACGTCGGCGTCGCGGATCAGCGTCTGGGTGCGGACGGCATTGACGCCGGCGCCCATGTGATCGCGCCAGAACGCCTCGCCCTCCTCGCCGAGGGTGCCGACCCCGGCGTCGTCGGAGGCGGCGTGGTCGGTCACCGGCGCCGTCAGCTCGACCGGCAGGCCCGCCTCGCGCACGCCGCTCTCGATCCGATCGCGCCAGTCCGAGTGAATCTCCCCCGCGAGATACACAAGCCAGGTACGGGCAGGAGGGCCAGGCACCCCTCCCAAAACACTCAAGAGCGGCTCCCGCCGCTCGTTTTGGGAGGGGTGCCTGGCCCTCCCCCCACTCCCTGCTTTTGGAAATGCTTGCTCAGCATCGTCACCTGGCCCTGGTAGTTGGACCCGAGGTCGTCGCCGTAGAGGCGCTCGGCGGGCGCGCTGGTCCACTCCAGCGCCAGCTTGCAGACCGGCTGGCGGTGCTCGACCATGAACGAGACGTCGCGCGCCCGCACCTCGAGCGCGGCGCGGCTGCCGTGGCGGCCGCCGGCGGGGTCGTAGCCGAAGCCGGGGTCGAAGAAGCCGGCGTAGTGGGTGCGCAGCTCGCCGGCCGTCGGGTCGTAGGCCATCATCTCCGCGGCCACCTGCGGTGGGATGCAGACGCCCTCGGCGGACAGCAGCAGGTAGAAGATCTCGGGCTCGAGCACGATCCGCCCACCGGTCTCGGGGAAGACCGGGTCCCAGTAGTCGGTCCAGCGGTAGGCGCGGATCCGCGAGAGGTCGATCGGCAGGCTGTTCTTCTTCGCCCGGTAGCCGACGATGCGGTCGGTGGGACCGGACAGGTCGACGCTGAGGAAGAGGCCCTCGGCCAGCGCCAGCTCCGACTCCCGCAGGGCGTGGGAGTCGAGGTAGAGCAGCGGGAACTCGGATTGCAGGCCGCGGATCTCGTCGTCGCTCAGCCGCACGTCACCGCGCGCCAGGCGCAGCTGGTTCAGCGAGAGGCCGGTCTTCACCTGGATCGCGAAGGAGCGCGGCACGACCTCCAGGTACAGCTGCCCGCGGTAGCCGGGGCGGATCTCGTCGAAGCGGTGGTGGCGGTCGGTGAGCACCCGGGTGAAGACGTCGAGGCGGCCGGTCGAGCTCTTCGGGTTCGCCTTCGCACGGACGTCCTCGGGCAGCGCCAGCTCCTCGATCAGGGGGACGAGGTAAGGGCGGTCGCGCTCCAGCACCGCGCCGTCGCGCAGGTCGACCTTCTGGAAGGCGAGCCCCTCGATCTTCTCCTCCACGGTCGACTCGACGTCGGGCAGGAAGCTGCAGCGCAGCGCCCAGGCGAAATCGCCCAGCCGCAGGTCGATGCTCGCCGGCTGCACGGCCTCGGGCCGGATCCGGTAGTCGCCCGAGCTGACCCACTCGGACTCGATCGCCTCGCTCAGCGCCTGCGACGGCAGCACCCCGCGCTCCGTGGCGCTCGCCACCTCGCTCGCCTCCGCGCTCATCGGGCGGAGATTATGCGCCGCGCCTGCGCCGTGCCGAGGTAGGGCGTCAGCGCGAACTCGGCGAGGTCCGGGAAGAACCGCTCCAGGTCGGCCGCCTCGCCGGCCAGCAGCCAGCGGCCCAGCAGCGAGCCGATCCCGCCCACGACGGCCTCGGCTATGCCGTCGGCGGAGGCGCCGACTCCGACCGGCGGAGGCGCCCCGTCGCTCAGGTACGGGACGAAGCTCTGCACCGCCTCCCTGAACCTCCCGTACACCTCGGGGCCGGCACGCAGGCCCTCGACGAGCAGCAGATTGGCCCGCGCCGGCTCGTCCGAGAGGAAGGCGAGCGTGGCGGAGAGCGCCGCCATGACCCCCTCGGCCCAGCCTTCCTCACCCTCGCAGGCGGCTACGACCTCCGCCCGGAGCCGCTCGACGGAGTCGTCGTAGGCGGCGAGGAAGCAGGCGTCCTTGGTGGGGAAGTGCCTGTAGAAGTCGCTCTTGGAGACGCGCGCCTGCGCGGTTATGAGCGAGACCGTCGTCTTGTCGTAGCCGTGCTCGTGCAGCGACCCGGCGATCGAGGCGAGCAGGCGCTCGAGCTGGTTCTGGGCAACGTACTCCCGTGAAAGGCCGTGCCGGCCGCGTGGCAACGATTTCATCGGCGGCCGTAAGTGTGCCAGCGCTCAGCGTCGCCTGCCCCCACCCTTGACGAGACCGACCCCCAGATAGGGCGCGGTCACGAACTCGCACAGCTCCGGAAGGAGGTCCATCGCGTGCTCGGCCTCGCCGAGGCGAAGCTGCCGATGGAGGATCCAGACGACGCCTCCGACCAGCGACTCCGCGGTCGTCTCGGGGAGGCGATCGTCGTCGGGCAGCGCCCCCTGGGCGAGCTCGACGAAGCCCTGGACCGCCTCCTCGTGGCGCCTGGTCGTGGCGGCTGTGGCGGACAGCGCCTCGATCAGGGCGAGCCGTGCCATGTCGGGCTCCTCGTCGATGTAGCCGAGCAGCGCGGCGAGGCCGGCCTCGACTCCGTCCTGCCAGTCCCCCTCGGCCCCCTCGCATGCCTCCTCGATGCGTCGCCTCATCTCGGCGACTGTGGCGTCGAAAGCGGCGAGGAAGACCTCCTCCTTGCCGGTGAAGTTGTCGTAGAGCGTTTTCCGCGCCACCGCGGCGTGCCTGACGAGGTCCGAGATCTTCGTCGCCTCGTAGCCCTGGTCGGCCGTCAGCTCGGCAAGCGCTTTCATGATGCGGACCCGCTTGTGGAGGGCGATGAAGTCCCGCGACAGGGTGGGACGGGACGAGCGGGCAGGCATCGGCCAAGAATACCTTCAGGGGCCGCCATCGCGACGCAGGCCGGAGACTTATGCAGTACCATGTTGAGTCCTGTACAATTTTTGAGTAGAAACGTATAGGTTCTTATGTCGCCGAATCGGATCCTCCTCAGCCAAGCGAAGCTGGCCAGCGCGGTCGGGGATCAGTGGTCGGAAGCCGAATTGAGCGAGGCCGTCGCCCTCCTCACCAAGGCGGAGGGGCGCTTCCCCGCCGGGGTGAGGACGCTCTCCTCCGACCTCGTCAGGGCGATCCAGCGCGAGCGCCTGCTGGCCGCGATGCTCGAGACCGTCAACGAGCTCGGCTACCGCGCGCTCACCGTGCAGGACGTGCTCGCCCGCGCGGGCGTCTCGCGCCCGACGTTCTACGAACAGTTCCGGGACAAGGAGGACTGCTTCCTCGCCGCCTTCGACGCCTCCGCCGGCCGCCTGCGCGAGCAGGTCGGTGCGGCGGCCGACGGGGCGGAGGGCGACTGGCGCGACCGGCTCCGCGCGGCGCTGACCGCTCTGGTCCGGTTCATCGCCGAGGAGCCGAGCGCGGCGCGGTCGGTGATCGTCGAGGCGCGTGCATCGACGCCGGCCGGGCTGCGCCGACGCGACGAGCTGCTCGACGGCTTCGCCGAGTGCCTCGACGCGGAGGCGAGGAAGGACGTGGTCGATCCACCTTCGGCGATCGCCGCCGTCGGGGTCGTCGGCGGGATCGACTCGGTCCTCTACGCCCGCCTGCAGAAGGGCGACGATGCCGATTTCGAGGCGCTGCTGCCCTCGCTGATGTACTTCGCGGTCCTGCCCTACGGCGGCCACGAGGCGGCTGCCGAGGAGCTGGGCGGCGCGGCGCTAGCCTGACTCGTCGCGGGCGGCAAGCCTCAGGGTCAGCTCGCTCTGCCTCTCGATCGCTTCGCCCATCGCGATCTGGAAGGTCGCCATCAGAGCGCCGGCGGCTAGCGGGCGCATCCGTTCCAGCGCCTCGCTCATCCGCGGCCAGTCCCGCTCCGGGCGGCCGGCCCGGTCGAACGGCTCCCAGATCTCCCTGACGAAGAGCTCGACGAACGCCCGCGCCACCCCGTCGGCGTGCTTGCGCAGTTTCTCGGCGGTGGCGATCGTGCCCTCGGGGCCGATCCCCAGCTTCGCCAGCTCGCCCGCGGCACGCACTAGCTGCGGGCTGATCACCTCGATCCGGCCGTCGGGCTGGGTGCGGATGACGCCGAGCGCTTCGACCTGCTCGATCAGGCTCTGGTCGACTTCCCCGCCCCAGATCGTCGCCAGCTCCTCGACCTCGAAGATCTCCGGCGCCTCGTCTTCGAACGGCGCGCGCAGCGCGCGCGTGAAGTCGAAGATCGCCGAGGCGGACCCGTCGCCGCTGTCCAGCACGCGCCGGATCGCCTCGAGGTTGAGGCCGTCCGCCTGCATCTCGCGGGTCAACTCGATCCGCGCCACGTGCTCCTCGTTGTAGTAGCCGGTCCGGCCGCGGACGATCGGCGGCGGCAGCAGTCCCCTCGTCTGATGCGCGCGGATGTTGCGCACGGTCATCCCGGTGCGCTCGGCAAGCTCGCGGATCGTCATCTCGCCCTCGGTGGGCTCGCTGCTCATCTCACCTCATGGTAAGCGGCAGGCGCTGCCCGTTCATCTTCTCGGCTGCGTCGGAGCAGACGAAGGCGATCGCCTCGGCGAGGTGCTCGGCGGGGGTGAAGGTCTCGTAGTCGCCGGCCGGCGCCCCCTCCCGCATGGCGGGCGTGAGAATCGCGTCGACGACGATGATGTTGGCCGTCGCCCGGCTGCCACGGAAGCCGTCGGCCAGGGCCAGCGTCCACGCCTCGGCCGCGGCCTTGGCGGCGGCGTAGGCGGCGTTCGAGTTCGACGGGGACTGGGCCTGCTTCGCCGAGACCAGGACGAAGCCCGGCCTCGCTCGCCAGCAGGGCGTCGTGGAAGACCCGGCTCGTGTGCTGGACCGTCCGGATCAGCAGGTCGGAGAGCAGGTCCCAATCCTCGAGCGGCGCCCGGTGCAGGGGCTGACCCCCGCGCCAGCCGCCGACCAGGTGAAGGAGGGCGTCGACCCCGCCGAAGCGCTCGACCAGGGCCCCGCACCACTCGGAGGTCGCCTCCCCGTCGAGCAGGTCGACCCCGCGCGCGTCGCAGCGCTCCTCCGGCAGCCCGACCCCGGCAACGACCTGCTCAGCCGTCGCCTGATCCCGATCGCACCCACAGACCGTCGCCCCCTCCAGCGCCAATCGCTCCGCCACCACCGGCCCGAGGCCGCCGCCCACCCCGGCGATTGCGACGACGCGACCCTGGAGGCTGACCGAGTCCATCGGGACATCATCGTCCATCGAGCAGGCGACCCCCCGGCGAGGCGTTCTGTCTCCCCACACTGCGACTCTGAGGCCATGCTCAGACAGGCCAACCCCCGGCGACAGGGAGACATCGGCGAGATGTGCGCCGCGGAGTGGCTGACGCGCCGCGGCTACGGCGTTTGGATCCCTCTCTGCCACAGCCCGGACGTCGACCTCCTCGCGCAGGACGAAAGCGGGTTTCTGCGCGTGCAGGTCAAGACCTCCACCGTCCTGCGCAACGGCCGCTTCGAAGTCTCGCTCGCGACAAAGGGCGGCAACCGGAGCTGGACGGGCCGGGTGAAGGAGCTCGACCCGGCCCGATTCGACTATCTCTTCGTCCTCGTGGCCGACGGAAGGAAGTGGTTCGTGCCGGCGGGCGCAGTGGGGGGCAGGAGCGTCCTCCTGCTGGGCGGGCCCAAGTACGCCGAGTTCGAGGTGGACGCGCAGCAGCCCCGGCCCGGTGAGGGCGTCTTAGTGGGGGAGGCAGGATTCGAACCTGCGTAGGCATAGCCGTGTGATTTACAGTCACATCCTTTTGACCGCTCAGGCACTCCCCCTGGACAGGCAGACGGCAATTTTATAGCCCGCGCGCCGGGTGCGATACTGCGGCGGTGCTCCTCGGGGACAAGTTCTACTCACGTGCTTCGATGGCAATGGGGGCCACCGGCCTGCGCTGGACCGGAAAGCTGAACGTGCCCCTCTACCGGCTGAGCGGGGGCCGTATCGGCGGCCGGATCGCCCAGGCGCCTGTCCTGCTCCTCACCACCACCGGTCGGAAGTCGGACCTGCCGCGGACCGCGCCGGTCGTCTACCTCGCCGACGGCGAGCGCTTCGTGGTGATCGGGTCCAACGCGGGCCATTCCCGAACCCCGGCCTGGTCGCTCAACCTGAAGGCCAATCCGGATGCCGAGGTCGAGGTCGGGCGAAAGCGTCAGCCGGTGCGGGCGAGAATCGCCACCGGGGACGAGCGTGCCGAGCTCTGGCGCCGACACAACGAGCAGTACTCGGGCTTCGACGAGTACGAGGCGCGCACCGACCGCGACATAGCGGTCTTCGTCTTGGAGCCGCGCTAGCTCGCTTCGCGCAGCATCTGCGCCTCGGGGAGGTGCTGGAGCTTCTTGAGCGTGTTGTTCTCGATCTGGCGGATCCGCTCGCGGGTCACGCCGAAGGTCTGGCCGACCTCCTCGAGGGTGAGGGGCTCCGTGCCGGAGAGGCCGTAGCGGAGCTGGATCACCTGGCGCTCGCGCTCGGGCAGTGCTTGGAGCGCCTTGCGGACGCCCTCGCGCTGGAGGTGTTCGCTCGCCTCCTCGAACGGCTCGGCGACCGCGTCGTCGGCGACGAAGTCGCCGAGCTCGGATTCGTCCTCGTCGCCGACCGGTTTCTCCAGCGACACCGGCAGCTGGGCGACGCGGAGGATCTCCCGGACTTCGCCGAGCGGCCAGCGAAGCTCGTCGGCGATCTCCGCCGGCTCGGGCTCGCGGCCCAGCCGCTGGACGAGCTGCCGCTCGACGTGGGCGACGCGGTTCAGCTTCTCGACCATGTGGACCGGGATGCGGATCGTCCGCGCCTTGTCGGCGATCGCACGCGTCACGGCCTGACGGATCCACCAGGTCGCGTAGGTGGAGAACTTGTAGCCGCGCCGGTAGTCGAACTTCTCGACCGCCCGGATCAGGCCGAGGGAGCCCTCCTGGATCAGGTCGAGGAAGCTCAGGCCGCGCCCCAGATAGCCTTTCGCGATCGAGACGACGAGGCGCAGGTTGGCCTCGACCATGTGCCGCTTCGCGATCATGTCGCCGCGCTCGATCCGCTTCGCGAGGTCCACCTCCTGCCCCGCGGTGAGCAGGTCGACCTTGCCGATCGAGCGCAGGTAGAGGCGAAGCGAGTCGAGGCTGGGTTCGACGGTGAGATCGAGCTCGGGCTTCTTCGGCGCACCGTGAGCCGCCTCGGCGCGCTGCTCCTTGTAGGCGCTGACGCCGTCCTCGGCGATCACTTCGACGCCGTGCTCGACAAGGCGGGCGTGCAGGCCGGCGACCTGCTCCTTGGTGACCTCGACCTCCTCCAGTGTGGAGGCGATCTGCTCGAAAGTCAGGTAGCCGCGCTCGCGGCCGAGGGAGATCAGTCCCTGGAGCTCTTCCGGCTCGGCGAACGACTGGGCGTTCGAATCCTGATCCAATCCTTGCGGGATCGTTTCCAACGGCTCGATCTCACTGCCTCCCGGTACAACCCGATTCCCCTCCGGACCGACCACGATGCTTCGGTCCGGGGCAAGTATAGGGAGATCGGCGCCGGCATCGAATCTGCCCGGACGGCCCCCGACCCGCCGGTCGCTTACGCTTCATAAGCCGATGGCGAGTCGCTCCACCACCCTCTCCCCGACCGCGGCCGACGTCCAGTCGGCGGCGCCGACGACGCGAATCAGCCTCTCGCGGGTCGGCGTGACGGGGGTCGAGAAGGTGATCCGGGTGCAGGCCGACGGCGCCGAGAACCTCTACCACGCCGAGTTCGAGTGCCTGGTCGACCTCAACCCCCGCCAGGCCGGCGTCCACATGTCGCGCTTCGAGGAAATCGTCGGCGAGGCGATCGACGAGGTCGTGCTCGGCGAGGCGTTCCGCGCCGAGGTCCTCGCCGCGCACATCGCCCAGCGGGTGCGCGAGCGCCAGGGCGGCCTGCGGGCCGAGGTCTCGGTCACCGCGCGCTACCCGGAGACCGTCGAGACCCCGGCCAGCGGGCAGCTGACGCAGGAGATCTACGTGCTGTTCGGGACCGCGGTCGACTCGCTGCGCGGCACGCGCACCCTGACCGGCGTCCAGGCCCAGGGGATGACCGCCTGCCCGTGCGCGCAGGAGATGGTCGCCGGCCTGGCCCGGGAACGGCTCGCCGAGCAGGGCTTCGACGCGGAGCAGATCGAGCGGGCGATCGAGGCGGTTCCCGTCGCGACCCACAACCAGCGCGGCATCGGCAGCCTCCACATCGGCTGCCCGGAGGGCGGTCCGGCCTGGATCGACGCGCCGGAGCTGCTGCGGATCGTCGAGCAGTCGATGAGCTCGGAGATCTACGAGCTGATGAAGCGGCCCGACGAGCTGGCCGTCGTCGCCAAGGCGCACGCACAGCCCCGCTTCGTCGAGGACTGCGTGCGGGAGATGCTCCGCCGCGTCGTCGAGGGCTATCCCGACCTGCCCGGCGAGGCGTTCGTGATGGCGCGCCAGGAGAACCTCGAGACGATCCACCGCCACAACGTGATCGCCGAGCGCTACGGCAGGCTCGACGACCTCCGGGCCGAGCTGGACAGCGACGAGCACCAGCGCCACCACATGACGGTCCGGGAGTGGCTGGAGGCGCCGGCGACCTGAGGGCCTACGCGGCGAGCGGGTTCTGCCAGGCGACCTCGGCGAAGCGCGCGAAGTCGGTGTCGACCGAGCAGACCGTGAGGCCGTGCTCGAGCGCCAGGGCGGCGAGCTGGACGTCGGGGACGAGATTCCCGGTTGCCTCGTGGCGGACGAGGAGCTCACCGAGCAGGTCGGCGTGCTTGGGACCGGGGAGAGGGATCCACGCGGCGGGAGCGCCGAGCCAGGCGGACACGGTCTGCCATGCCTCCGACGGCGCCAGCGGCCGGCTCGATACCCGCGGATGGGTGGCAAGGCGCAGGAAAGCCGCCAGGCTCTGCCACGGCAGGCCCACCCGCCTGCTGCCACTCAGCTGAGCGAGCAGCCACTCGCGCGCCGGCTGGTGGAACCTGCTTCTCGTATCGGTCGCGTAGAGGAGGAGATTCGCGTCGACGAGCATCAGGGCCCGATCGGCGAGTCGTCGGACTCGATCGCCTCGATCGCCTCGCCGACATTGCGCACGTCGATGCCGATTCCCATGTCGTAGGTCGGAAGCTCCACGCTCCGCTCGGCGCCTCGATTCAGGAGACCGGCACGGATGAGATCGTTGACGGCCTCGCTCAGGCCGAGCCCCCGCTCGCGGCGAAGCCTTTCGATGCTGGCCGTCACGTCGTCGGAAAAGGTCACGGTGGTGCGCATACCGAGAGATTAGCATCGAGATGCAGCTACGTCCGCATCTTGATGCATCGGTCTAGCCGGCGTGCGGCTTTGCCCGCGCGCGGGCTTCGCGCTCGGCCTCGAGGCGGCGGCGCAGGCCGAAGAAGTAGTCGGCGCCGCTGATCGCGGTCACCGCGACCGCCAGGTAGACGAGCCCGTCGACCCAGGCCGGGGAGGGATTGGCGGCGATCAGGGCGAAGACCGCGCCGATCTGCAGCACCGTCTTCAGCTTGCCGAGCCAGCTGGCGGAGATGACCACGCCGCGCTCGGCGGCGATCGCCCGCAGCCCGGTCACGGCGAGCTCGCGGGCGATGATCACCATCGCGACCCACGCCTCGAGCCGGTCGAGCGAGACGAGCGAGAGCAGCGCCGCGGTGATCAGCAGCTTGTCGGCGAGCGGGTCCATCAGCTTGCCGAAGGTCGTGACCGCGTCGCGCGAGCGGGCGAAGTACCCGTCGAGCCCGTCGGTCAGCGCCGCCAAGGCGAAGACGGCGGCGGCGAGGGCGTCCCCGTTCGGCGTCTCGCCCAGCAGGGCGACGACCACGACCGGCACCGCGAGGATGCGCAGCAGCGTCAGGAAGTTGGGGAGGTTGAGCGGGAACACGGGACTTACCTACCCGCAGTCGGCTCCGCCACGGCGTCGCGCCTGGCGAAGAACTCCTCGCCCTCGATGCTGACGTGGGGGACGAGCCGGTCCAGCGGCCGCGGCAGCCACCAGGCCCAGCGCCCGAGCAGGACCATCACGGCCGGCACGAGCAGGCAGCGGACCAGGGTCGAGTCGATCGCGATCGCCACGGCCAACCCGATGCCGAACTCCTTGACGACCGGGTTGCCGTTGAGCACGAAGCTGGTGAAGACGCAGACCATGATCGCCGCCGCCGAGGTGATCACCCGCCCGGTGTTCGCGAGCCCTTCGATTACCGCCCGATCCGGCTTGCCGTGGGCTTTCCAGTGCTCGCGCATCTGGGTCAGCAGGAAGACCTCGTAGTCCATCGAGAGTCCGAAGAGGATCGCGAACATCAGCAGCGGCACGAAGCTGACGATCGGGATCGAATGGTCGAGGCCGATCAGCGACGCCGCCCAGCCCCACTGGAAGACGGCCGTGACGACGCCGTAGGCGGCGGCGACCGAGAGCAGGTTCATCGCCGCGGCCTTGAGCGGGACGAGCAGCGAGCGGAAGGCGAGCAGCAGCACGACGAAGCTGAGCCCGACCACGATCGCGATCATCAGCGGCAGCTTGTCGGAGATCTGCGTCGCCAGGTCGATGTAGCCGGCGGTCTGGCCGCCGACGTAGGCCGAGCCGCCGGTGCCGGCCGTCGCCGGCGGGATGACCTGCTCGCGCAGCGTTTCGACCAGCGAGACCGTCTCGTCCTTCCAGGGCGCCGAGTTGGCGACGACGGTGAAGACCGCGACCGTGCCCTGGGGATCGAAGGTCGGCTGGGAGACCGCGGCGACGTCTCCCCTTGCGGCGATCGCCCGCTGGAGCTTCGGCAGCGCGCCCTTCGCGTCCGCCGGCGTCTGGAACTTCGAGGCGACGAGCAGCGGCCCGCCGAAGCCCGGCCCGAAGCCCTCCTCCAGCCCTTCGAAGGCCTGCCGCGCGGTCGTGTCCTTCGGCAGGGAGCTGGTGTCGTTCTGCCCCAGCTCGAGGTCGAGCAGCGGGATCGCGAGGACGAGCAGGACGGCGAGCGCCGCGATCGTCGCCCGCCAGGGACGGTCGGCGACGCCTCGCGCCCAGCGCGTCCAGCCGTGCGGCTCGTGGTCGTCGGGGTGGGTCTTCCCCAGGTGGACGCGCAGCGAGTCGATCCGCGGGCCGAGCGCACCGAGCAGCGCCGGCAGCAGCGTGCTGGCCGCGCAGACCGCGACAACCACCGCGATCGCAGCCGTGAAGCCGAGCGTGGTGACGAGGGGAATGCCGGCGAAGGCGAGCGAGCAGAGCGCGATCACCACCGTGAAGCCGGCGAAGACCACCGCCCCGCCCGCCGTGGCGGTGGCACGGGCGATCGACTCCCGCAGCTCCATCCCTTCGCGCAGCTGGATTTTGTGGCGGGTGACGATGAAGAGGGCGTAGTCGATGCCGACCCCGAGGCCGATCATCGTCGCCAGGGTCGTCGCGACGCTCGGCACCTGCACGACGCCCTCGAGCAGGCGGATGATCGAGAGGGCGCAGGCGAGGCCGATCACGGCGGAGACGATCGGCAGCGCCATCGCGGTCGCGGTCCCGAAGGCGAAGAGGAGGATGATCACCGCGGCGGCGAGCCCGATCGCGTCGCTGGTCTCGGTCGAGGGTTTGGACAGCTGCTGACCGACGTAGCCGCCGACCGAGACGTCGAGCCCGGCGGCTTCGGCTGGGGCGCCGGCATCGAGGACCGCCTGCGCTTCGTCCTCGCTCAGTTCGCCCGGGCCGGTGCTGAGGTAGACGGGAACGTAGGCGACCTTGCGGCTCTTGCTGAGGAATGCGGCGCCTTCGCGGCTCAGCGGGTCGATCGCCGAGTTGACGTCCGGCAGGGCGCGGAGCCGCTTGACGGTTGCCGCGACGGCTTCGGCCTGCCTGGGAGCGGTCAGCTGGGCGCCGCTCGACTCGATCACGAGGGGGTTGTTCCCGAAGGCCTGGGCCGGGAGGTTGTTTTCCAGCAGCTCGGTCGCCGCGGTCGAGTCGGTGCCCGGCAGGGTGAGGTTGTCGTTGGTCCTGCTCTGCTGGGACTGCCCGGCGACGACGAGCACCGCGGCGAGGAGCAGCCAGGCCGCGATCGTCAGCCAGTGGTGGCGCGAGCAGAACCGTCCGATCGCGTAGAGCGGGGCGGTCACGCGCGGATCATCCCGAGCCGCCCGGCGGCGGCTCTTCTCCCGAGTCGAACGCCTCGGGAACCGCCTCGACGCGGCCGGCGCCGAGGCTCTCGCGCAGGACGACGAGGTGCTGCGCGTGCCCGGCGGCGAGCGAGGCGGCAAGGGTGCGCGGCGCCGGCGTGTAGAGCTGGGGCGCGGCGTCGAGGTAGGCGCTCAGCGCACCGCCCTCCAAGTCGTAGAGGAGCTCGAGAAAGCCCGCTTCCCCCTCCACCTCGGACAGATCGAGGTCTTCCAGCTCGGCCTCCGTCCTGCCGCCGAGGCCCCGGATCGCCTTGGTGATCGCGTCGGCGTACTCCTGCTGGTGGGCGCGGAGGCTGCGGCCGACCGCCCGGTGCCGACCCTTCAGCGACGGCAGCGCCGCGGTGTAGGCGTCGAGCAGGTTCAGCTCCTGCGCGAGCGCCACGTTGAGGAACTCGGCATCCGATCCCTTTTCCGGATCGGTCTCCGCCCCCTGCCCGCTCTTGCCGCAGCCGAGCGGAAGCAGCACCAGAAAGGCGGACAGCACACAGACGGCGCGGCGGATGCCGCGCCGTCTGCTCAAGCCAACGAATCGGTCCTGCCCCACAGGCCGGAGCCTATGGGCTGGCGGCTACTTCCGCGCTTTGGCTTTGGCCTTGCCTTTCGCCCGTCCTTTGGCTTTGCCCTTGGCCTTGACTTTGCGGGAACCGGTGCCTTTCGTCTGTCGGCCGCTCGGGACCTCGACCCCGATCATGGCGACCATGACCTCCATGCCATCCTCAGCCGACTTGGCCAGTCGATCGGTGCTTTCGCCCTGAATGTCGATGATGTCCTGCAGGGTCGACCCCAGCACCTTGACCAGGTCCTGCCAGCCCTTCTGATCGAGGAGCAGTGGCGTTCGGCTCATGTGGCGATCTTTGTGGGCGTCGACCGTTCCGGCCTCCAGGCCGGCCGCCACGTCGTCGAGGACCATCTGCATCAGGTCCGCGCTCATCCCTTCCCTGACCGAGTCCGGCAACTGACGCCAGTCGCTGTCGCTGAGATATGGCCGAGACGATGCCCGGTAATAGTGCTCGACGGCGCCGCGCCGAGGCTCGGTCTTGACGAGCTCGATGCATTCGTAGTCCTTGAGGACTTTGACGTGGTAGCTGACCTGGCTGAGACCTTCGTCGAGCTCCTTGGCGAGTTCGTTCGGGCTCGCCATCCGTTCGTTGAGGATCGTCAGGATTTCCACCCGCAATTCGTGCGCCAGCGCTTTGACCAGCCGCTGATCGACTCCCCTCGGCCGCTTCGTCTTGCCCTTGCGCTTTGCCCTGCCTTTTTTCTTGCTGGTCGTAGTTCTTGCGGCCAAAGTGATTCCTCCGGTTCGTTGGGGTGCGGTCGGACCACTCCATCGTATTGATCACAAAGGTCTTTTTCCAGCCAGGGTGAAGACAGAATGCTCCGGCTTCCTTATTAGTGGAACTTTTTCCACTAATCAATAGGTCTTTCAGGGCAATGCGCGATTACGCGCATCAGGGAGATCTCAGTCGGAGCCGAGGGGGGTGAATTAGATGAAGATTGGTGCTGCTGATCAAGTTGTCCCGCTGCTCATGATCCACAAGACCGCTTAGTCGATTCCCGCCAGAGCCCTATCCCGCTTCCGGCGGAATAGGGCTCTGGCAAGCGAAAAAAACGCCCTTCCTGCATGATTCGAGGCATGTCTGCCTCTGCACGAGCGCCGGCCGCCGGAGACGCTTTCGGCGAGCTCGACGCTCAGATCCACGCCTGCCGCAAATGCAAGCGCCTGGTCGCCTGGCGCGAGGCGCAGGCCGCCGCTCCGCCTCGCCGCTTCCAGGGCGACGACTACTGGGCCCGGCCGGTCTCCGGCTTCGGCGATCCCGCCGCAAGGCTGGCGATCGTCGGCCTGGCGCCGGCCGCTCACGGAGCGAACCGGACGGGCCGGATGTTCACCGGCGACCGCTCGGGCGACTGGCTCTACGCGGCCCTGCACCGGGCGGGATACGCCAGCCAGCCGACCTCCGTCGACGCTGCCGACGGGCTGACCCTGCGCGACGCCTACGTGACCGCCGTGGTGCGCTGCGCGCCCCCCGCGAACCGGCCGAGCCCGGCCGAGCGGGACACCTGCCTTCCGTACCTGGCGCGGGAGCTGGAGCTGCTCGCCGGTTGTCGGACGATCGTCGCGCTCGGTTCCTTCGGCTGGGAGGGGACGCTTCGGGCCGCCCGCCGGATGGGCCATCGGCCACCGCGGCCGAAGCCCCGCTTCTCGCATGGCGCCGAGGCCTCGATCGGTCCCTGGACGCTGCTCGGCTGCTACCACCCGAGCCAGCAGAACACCTTTACCGGACGGCTCACCGAGCCGATGCTGGACCGGGTCTTCGAGCGCGCACGGGCGCTAGGCGGCTAGGGCGTTCTCCCTCAACCGTGCCTTTGCGGCCTCCCGCTGTGCGCGCGTCGCGGACTCGAAGCCGACCATGAACACCTCGATCGGGATGCCCTGTTCGCCCGTCCGCTGCAGGGCACGCGCGCTCTTCTTGCGGATCTCGAGCACCTTCTCCAGCGTTTCGTCCATCAGCTTGGCGACCATGTCGAGGCCCTTCTCATCGAGCATCATCGTCGTGCGGCTCTGATGCGTCTCATGAGCGTTGAACGTTCCGGCCCTTAGCGCCTCGATTGCCTCGTCGAGCATGATCTTGAACAGGCTCGCGCCTATTCTTGCCCGGATCGGCTCGGGAATTCGCTTCCACTCCTTGTCGTCGATGTAGAGGACTGGCGGGCTGAGCTCGTAGAAGTGCTCTCTCGCGCCCCGGCGCTTCTGGGTGCGCACCAAGGCGACCATCTCCATTTCGACCAGCACGCGCACGTGGTAGTTGAGGTCCCGCGCGTCGATGCCGAGTTCCTTCGCCATTTCGGTCGGGCTGGCGATCCGGTCCCCGAGCGTCGCCAGGATGTGGCTTCGCAGCGGGTGGGCGAGGGCCCGGGCGAGCACCGGGTCGATCACCTGCTTGAGCTTCGTCGTCGGACCCTTCTTCTTGCGCTTGGCCGTCATGGCTTTCTCCTCCTGTTCCCGATCGAGGCGCGAAGTCGAACCTCGTTGGTCTCAAACTAAGACTCGTTCAGGACCCCAAATGGATGCTTGACCGGCGCCAAGTACAAGCATTGCGACTAAAGCCCTTCTAATTATCTATTGGTCGAAACCGATCAGAGCGATGCCGCGGTCTCAAGTAATGGTATGGGGGCGGCCTGTCGATGATGCGACCGAGGATCAAGCGAACCACCGAGCGGATGGAAGCGCCGAACGGCGACATCTACCTGCTGCGGCCGAGCGCCGGCACCGACGTCCAGATCGAGAATCCGGACGAGGAGGGGCGGCAGCTCCTCGACGCGCTCGACGGGAGCCATCAGCGCGAGGAGCTCGAGGCGCGCTTCGGAGAGGACCCCGTGCGCGACCTGCTCGCCCAGCTGGAGGAGCTGGGACTCGTCGAGGACGCCGCGGACGACGACCTGATCGGCGATCGGGTGATGGATCGCTTCGACCGCCAGCTGCGCTACTTCAGCGACATAACCACCGGGCCGACGCCGTCGCAGTGCCAGGGACGGCTCGAAGCGTCGCGGGTCGTCGTGCTCGGGGTCGGCGGGCTCGGCGGCTGGTCGGCGCTGTCGCTCGCCTGCTGCGGGATCGGCGAGATGCTGCTGATCGACGGGGATCGGGTCGAGGAAAGCAATCTCAACCGGCAGATCCTCTACACGGAGGCGGACATCGGGCGGCTCAAGGCCGAGGCGGCGGCCGAGCGCCTGGGCGCCTTCAACTCCGCGATGCGGATCGAGACGATCGCGGGGAGGCTGGAGGGCCAGGAGGCGATCGCCGAGGCGATCGAGGGCTTCGACGTGGTCATCGACGCCGCGGACTGGCCGGCGCACGAGATCGAGCAGTGGGTCAACTCGGCCTGCTTCGAGGCGCGGATCCCGTACGTCACGATGAGCCACTTCCCGCCGATCGCCAGGGTCGGCCCGCTCTACGTGCCGGGCGAGACCGGCTGCTTCGCCTGCCAGGTGGCCGCCTACCGGCGCGCCTATCCCCTTTTCGACGTGGCGATCGAGCAGCGCAAAGCCAAACCGTCGCCGGCCGCGACGCTGGGACCCGCCTGCGGGCTGATCGGCGGGCAGATCGGGCTCGACATCATGCACCTCCTCACCGGACTCGCCGAGCCGTCGACCCAAGGCGTCGGTCACATCTACGACCTCCGCACGATGAAGGTCGAAAGAGAGCCGGTCGTCCCGGAGCCCGACTGCCCGGTCTGCGGCCACCTGCCGCCGTACGAACGCACCCGACCGCCCGAGGAGACGGCGCGCCGCTGATCCACGGACGCGGGCGGCTCCTCCTAGAATGGGCCGAGTCCGCCGGCGTAGCTCAGTTGGTAGAGCACTTCATTCGTAATGAAGGGGTCCCCGGTTCAAGTCCGGGCGTCGGCTCTTAGAGACTCGAGATGCGGTGCTCGCGGCTGATGCAGTTCCGTGAGGAACCGTGAGCGTGCCGGTGGAGAAAAGAAAAACCCGACCCACGAGGGGCCGGGTGGTCTAGAACGTCATTATAGAAGTTCTGACGCGCGTTGCCAATTCCTACGCGGTATCGCTAGCTTTTCCGCAGCACGGGTCCCTTGGGCTGCTCGCCAATTACCACGGCGGGGGCTTCGAGTAGCCACCGCATGGGTCGGGAAGTTGATGTTCGCGAAAGTCGGCTGCCTGCAGATTCAACCACCAGTGCCGCCCTGCGCCGGACGAGGCATCGCCGCCAAGGGCGCCGGCTCGATATCGCCTGGTCGGATTGACCGTCCCGACGGGAATCAGATCTCGCACGCGCTGAATCGGGAAGCGCAAATCGCTGTCGTTTGAAATCACGATCGCGCCATCGATCTTTTCCCCCAGGGCGTCAAGCAGAAGATGAGAAGCGACATTCACGTCTGAGCCCTTCTCCTCCCGATGCGCATAAGAGACCATGAAGCGGGCGTCGGGAACCGCGGTCGCATTGCGATCCTGGACCTTGATCGGCCACCGAGCAGTCGTCAGGACTGGCTTGCCGCTTTTGTTTTCCGTGGCCAGCGGGGCCGTCTTCACCCGTGCTACATAGTGGCCGTACTCGATTAAATCGACGACGTTTCCCGCTTTCAGCGCCTTGAGATAGATGTCCTGCTCGTTTGCCCCGTCAGGATTCGAGTTGGCGCTGATCCGGGCGGTGCAATAGACAATCCGGTCGACAGCCGCGCCCTGCCAGTCTCTGCGGCGTCCGATCAACTCTTCCGCGAGCGATCGGATGTCTAGCCAACGCCACCCGGCCGTGCCTTTCCCGCACGAGTCTCGGCCTCCGTAGTAGAGATTGAATCCGTCGACATAGATTCCGACCCGCATTCCGCGGCATCCTATGGAGGGGCACTCAAGTGCGCTCCAGGCGTCGGCTCTCGGACGCTCTAGGAGAGCGGGAAGCCGGCGAGGGAGGCGACCTTCCACTCGCCGTCCTCGTTGGTCATCGTGATCGCGTAGTTGGTGTCGCGAGCGCCGCGGTAGAGCAGGAAGCCCTGATCGCCCTCGGTGCGCAGGGCACCGACGTCGGCAATCGCCGCTTCCCTGCGAACCGGTGCGGGGACCGATCCCGAGAGGGCGCGCATCAGCTCCGGGCAGCCTTTGTCTTTCAGCTCCTCCGACCGGGAGGCGAGCTGCTCGAGCGATTCGACGATGCTGCTCGACACGTATTCGCAGGCACTTGCCCAGTCACCGGCGGCGCGGGCGTCGAGGAAACCGTGCAGGGCGGCAGCCGCCTCCTCGAAGTCCGATTCGTCCGCTTCGGCGCCGAATTCCTGGACGCTGTTGTCGCCGCCCTTGACGCGGAACTGCTCGACGCCGCCGCCGGAGTCGTCGTGCGCCTGCGGCGGAGCGGCCGGCTCGGAGGAGTCGTCGTCTTGCGCCGGACTTGGCTCCGAGTCCGGCTCGTCGCCTGAGCCGTTCTTCGGTGCGGTCCCCTCCTGCTGCTGCTGCTGCTCGGGCCTCGCGGTCGTGCCGCCCGCCGAATCGGGATCGGAATCCTCGCCGCACGAGGCCGCGCCGATACCGAGGGCGAGGGCAGCGAGGAGCGCCGTCATCCGCCTGACGAGAAGTCCCATGGCTCGATTCTATGGAGATTTCGGCCGAGTTTGCTGGGTCCGACCGCTATCGCGCCGTTTCCGGCGGCCCCGATGTTTAGTCTGTCGGCGCTTTCAGGTCGGGCCCCTGGGATTTCGCGTGAGGAACTCTCCAAGCAAGAAACCACGCACGCGGCTGCGTGCCGCCGTACTCGCGCTTGCCGCGAGCCTCGGCCTGCTGCTCGCGCTCGGCGGCGGCACCGCCTCCACCCAGGAGCGGATCGTCCTGCACGGCGCTCACGGGGGAACCCATCTGAAGCTGAGCACGCGAGGCGGGCACCTCCTCGTGCGCGGCTGGATGGCCCGGGCGCAGCCGACCGGCTGCCACTTCAAGCGCTCCCGCTCGCTCGCGGTCTGCAACCTCGCCGGGGCGGGGTCGGTCGAGCTGGACATGGGTCCCTCGGGGGACATGGTCGTCGTCGCCGATCGCCTGCCGCTTCCCCTGACCGCGTACCTCGGCGGCGGCTCCGACAAGTTCATCGGCAACGGCGAGCGGGACACGTGCTACCCGCAGGGCAACCGGCGCAACCGCTGCATCGGGCGCGGCGGGAACGACATCTGCATAACCGGGCCGAGGAACAGCGACTGCGTCGGGGGCCGGGGCGACGACTACTGCCGCCACGGCACTGGCAGCGACGGCTGCTGGGGCGGGCCGGGGAACGACGTCTGCATCATGGGGCCGGGGCACGACGGCTGTCATGGCGGCCGCGGCAACGACCGGCTCTACGGCGGCTCGAGCAGCGACCGCCTCTACGGGGGCGGCGGCCGCGACCTCTGCGACGGCGGCGCCGGATGGGGGCGCTCGCAGTCCTGCGAGTCCGGCCCGCGGCGCTGAGTCGCCCGTTTTCGTCGCGAACCACGCAGAGCGCCGAATGGCAGACAAACCTCTACGTTTTTTCTTGACAAGGTTATTTGAGTGATCTAACGTCGCTTATCACTCAGCAGCCCGGGACTTAGGGAGGACCGGGCTCTTTTCCTACAAGGGAGGCTTCATGCCAGTTCTCAAACGTCTGGCGATGCTGGTCTGCGCCGTTGCAGTCTTCGCGCTGCCCGCAACCGCCAACGCCGCGATCACGACCGTCACCAAAGAATACGGCCCCTACACGATCCCCGCCGGGGGCGGCGATCCCCATAACCACGACACGATGGGGGCGATCGAAAACAAAATCGTCCAAAACATCTCCAAGCCGTGCACCGGCTGCACCCTCATCGGCGCCACGCCGGACCTCGTCTACGAAAACGGCGCCAAAGCGAACATCACAGAGGGCCCGATGCTCCACCACGCGGTCTTCCTGGCCCAGTCGAGCGGCAAGTCGGACGCCACTTGCGGCAGCAGCGGCCCAGGCCTGCTCGGCGAGCGCTTCTTCGCCACCGGCAACGAGCGCACGGCGATCGACCTGCAGTCGCTGAACTACGGCTACAAGGTCAACAGCACCGAGACCTGGAACATGATCATCGACCTGATGAACTGGGAAACGACCAGCAAAACCGTCAAAATCAAGGTCACCTGGAAGTACGCGACCGGGACCGACCACACCAGCCGCGCCCCGCTGCGTCCGGTCTGGATCGACGCTGACGGCTGCAGCATGGACTCGCTGATCTCGGTCCCGTTCGGGCTCAGTGACACCCATTTCGACTGGAAAACGACCTTCGGGGGCAAACTGATCGCCGCCGCCGGTCACATCCACGACCACGGCGTCAACGTCGAACTGACCAACAAATCCGCCAGCGAAGCCCTGCTGTGCAACTCGGTCGCCGGCTACGGCGGCGCGGGCTACACGACCCACCTGGACGGCCGGAACCACATCTCCTCGATGGGCGTCTGCACGGGGAACCCGCTCGGGACGATCAAAAAAGGCGACACGCTGCGCCTGCACGGCATCTACAACGTGCCGGAAACCCACCACGCGATCGACGACGCGATGGTCATCGCGATCGCCTACATCAACCCCAGTTAGCGTTTAGCTGAGGCTTTTCGACGGCTCCCGCCGCCGCTCCGCGCGGCGGCGGGCCGCCGTCGGCTCGAAGCTCTTTTCGGCGCCGTCCTCCGCGGCGCCGAGCCGTTCCCGGAGGCCGTCCGCCGTTTGCGCGTCGCGGAGCTCCGTGAGGCCCGCTGCTCCCGCGGCACTTCCTCTATCGCCACGGCTCCGGTCAGCGATTTGATCTGGCCCTCGAGGAACTTCGCCATCCGTTCCTCCTCGCGCCTGATCCCGCGCGCCAGCTTCGCCGTCTCGCTGTCCCCCACCTTCTCGGCCAGGGTCTCGATCGCCAGGTAGGTGGCGATCTCCTCGTGCTCGTTGAAGTACTCGGTCTTGGCGTTCTTGAGCATTTTCTCCTGCTCGCCCGAGCCGCGGACCGCGTGCATCGGACCCTTCGCGACGGCTATCGCCTTGCCGACCGCGGTCCCGACCCTGCTGGTGCCGTCGCCGCCGAGCTTCTTGATCCGGCGCTCGACCGCCTTCGCGTGCGCCTTCGTCTCGCGCAGGTGCTGCTGCAGCCGCTTCTTGTACGGCGCGCGGGTGGTCATCGCGATGTGGGCCTGCAGCGCGGTTTCCAGTTCGCGCTCCTTGCCATGGGCCTCGTTGAGGTACTGGACGAGCTTCGCGTCGCGCTCGTTCAAATCCGCCATCGCCTTGCCTCCTTCGGTCGTTGGCGGGCGGCTACCCGGCCGGTTCGCCGCGAAACGAGCGGCGCGAGCGCTACTTCGGGTCCGGACGCTCGTCGCCGGGCCAGGACCCGGTGATGGTCGCGAAGGACCGGCGCAGGCCGTGGTCGGTCAGGCCTTTGGCGAGCCGGAAGATCGCCCCCTCCATCGCCAGCGCCGCGACGAATTTCGGCCAGCGGATCTGCCGGTTCTCCGGCTGGGGCGGCTCCTCGTCGTCGATCATGCCCCAGATCCGTTCGAAGGCCTTCTTGCCCAGTGAGCCGGCGACGAGACCGACGGCGATGCCGATCGGGGCGAACACGAACCTCATGGCTGCCCTCCTTTGGTCTGCGGCTCGTCGGGGGCGGATCGGGGCTCCAGCTGAATCTCCGTCTCGGCTCCCCGCCTGCCCTCGTCGATCTCGAGGCTGCGCTCGCGCTCGGCGTTCAGCTGGTGCCCGAAGAGGATCGCCAGGTTGGTGATCCAGAACCAGACCAGCAGTGCGATCAGGCCGCCGAGCGTGCCGTAGGTCTTGTCGTAGGAGCCGAAGTTGGCGACGTAGAGGGCGAACAGGGCCGAGGCGACGATCCAGACGACGATCGCGACGAGGCTGCCCGGGGTCACCCACTTGAACCCGCGCAGCTTCACGTTCGGCGACGCGTAGTAGAGGACGCCGATGACGGTGATGAACAGAGCCGCGAGGACGGGCCACTTGGCGATGTTCCAGATGTCCACGGCGGTGCTCGAAAGGCCGATCGGGTCCGCGACCGCCTCGACGATCGGGCCGGTCAGGACCAAGCCGAGGGCGACCAGCGCGGTGAGCACGATCATCACCAGGGTGACCAGGATCTGGAGCGGCCGCAGCTTCCAGAACGGGCGCCCCTCCGGCGTCTCGTAGATCACGTTGGAGGCGCGCATGAAGGCGCCGACGTAGGCCGAGGCCGACCAGAGCGCGGTGGCCAGGCCGATGATCAGCGTGAGGCCGGCGGCGCCGCGGTTGGAGGTGATCGATTCGATCGGCCCGGAGAAGGTGTCGGCGGCCGTGCCGGGGCCGATCGAGGTGACGATGTCGGTCACAGTTTCGGTCGTCGATTTGGGATCGCCGACGAGGCCGACCAGCGAGACCATCGCCAGCAGCGCCGGGAAGAGCGAGAGCAGGCCGTAGTAGGTGAGCGCCGCCGCCCAATCGGAGAGGTTGTCGTCGCGGAACTCGGTCGCGGTGCGCTTCAGCGTCGCGAACCAGCCGCTGCTCGTCCGGCCACGCCGGGAACCATCTTCCACCCTGGTGCTCCTCGCCCGCTCCATCCGCCAGGCAGATCCCCGCTGGGGCGACAGGCAAACCTCCCGCCCGTCCCGGCATGATGCGGCGACGTGCCTACGATCAGCCGCTTCTTCGGAATCGCCATCGTCATGTTCTTCGACGATCACGGCTTCCCGCATTTCCATGCCCGCCATGCGTAAGGCGAAGCCAAGGTCAGGATCGACAACCTCGAAGTCATGGACAGCAACCTGGGTCGCCGGCAGCTTCGCTTCGTCCTCGCCTGGGCAGAGCTCCACTAGGACGAGCTGGAGGAGAACTGGCGCCGAGCGCGGGCCGGTGAGACACTTCTGGAGATCGAGCCATTGCGATGAACGGCCTAACTCCCGACATCACCGCGGTAGACGTCGTCCGCCACGGCGTCCTTCGGCTGACCTTCGCTGACGGACTGAGCGGAGAGGTCGAAGTCCTCGATCGCATGCGCGGTCCCGTCTTCACTGAGGCCCGTAGCCCAGACGGCTTTGGTGAGGCCACCGTCGACAGTGAGACCGGCACGGTCGTCTGGCCAGACGGGGCCGATCTCGCCCCGGACACGCTCTATGAGCGCGTTCGATCCGGCGCCTGGCCGGAGTCCCGTACAGCCGCTTAGCGACGGCTCTGCAAGCGGAGGGGGTGGGATTCGAACCCACGAGCCGCCTTGCGACGGCCAACGGTTTTCGAGACCGCCCCGTTCAACCACTCCGGCACCCCTCCGGGAACTCGGTCCGGCGGTTGATTCTACGGAGGCGGCGCTGCCTGAATCCCCCAAGGCTCAAGGGAAGCGTGGCGGGCGTCGATCAAGGCCCGGTGCAGGGCGCCGAGCAGACCCGGATCGGCAGGTTCTTCGATCGGCACCCCGCGCCGTTGCGCGCCTTCGCGGTCGTGGCGCTGGTCTGGGGCGTCGGATACCTGACCTGGCGGATCGGCTGGAGCGCCGACGGGACCAGCCCGGTCCTCTACACGATGCTGCTCGTCACCGAGGTCTACGGTCTCTGGGCGCTCGGCACGCTGGCCTGGTACTCGTGGTCGCGACCCGCCGCCGTGCGGCCGCCGCCGACGGCTGGGCGAAAGGTCGACATCTACGTCTGCACCTACGACGAGCCGACTGAGGTGGTCGCCGCGACCCTCGCCGGCTGCCGGGCCGTGACCTACCCGCACACGACCTACCTGCTCGACGACGGCCGGCGAGCGGAGATGGAGGAGCTGGCGCGGATCGCCGGCGCGCGCTACCTCACCCGCCCCGACAACTCGCACGCCAAGGCGGGCAACATCAACGCCGCGCTCCCCCGTACGGACGGCGAGCTCGTCCTGATGCTCGACGCCGACCACGTGCCGATGCCCGACGCGCTCGACGCGATGGTCGGCTACTTCGACGACGAGCGGGTCGCGCTGGTTCAGAGCCCGCACGACTTCTTCAACCACGACTCGGTCCAGCACTACGTCGTCGGCCGGCACGAGCAGTCGCTCTTCTACCGCGTCGTCTGCCCCGGCAAGAACCGCCACGGCGCCACCTACTGGTGCGGCTCCGCTGCGGTGCTGCGCCGCGAGGCGCTGCTCGAGATCGGCGGCGTCGCGACCGAGACGATCGCCGAGGACTTCCACACGACGATCCGCCTGCAGCGCCACGGCTGGACGAGCCGCTACCACGACGAGGTCCTGGTCCAGGGCCTCGCCCCCCACGACCTCGACGGCTACCTGCTCCAGCGCGACCGCTGGGCGCGCGGCAACCTCGCCGTCTTCACCCTGCCCGAGTCGCCGCTGCGGGCCCGCGAGCTGCCGTTCCTGCAGCGCCTCTCCTACTTCGTCAGCCTCGCCGCCTACCTGGCGCCGCCGATGCGGCTGCTGCTGCTCGCGACGCTGGCGCTCGTCCTCTGGACCGGTGAGCTGCCCATGAAGATCAGCACCGTCGCCCTGGCGGCGCTATGGCTTCCCTCCGTGAGCCTCAACCTGCTCGCCGGCTCCGCGCTGGCCCGCGGCTATATGAGGATCGGCGAGACGGCCCACTACGAGCTGCTCACGATGGAGATCTACACGCGGGCGCTGCGCTGCATCGTGCGCCCCGGCCGGACCGCGTTCAAGGTCACGCCGAAGCAGGGCGCCGACGCCGGCGGCCTGCACGCCGTTCGCAAGCTGCACCTGGTGGTGCTCGCTGCCCTTGTGCTGGCGAGCGGCACCGCGCTCCGCCTGCTCGACCTGGCCGGCATCGGGCCGCTGCCCGACCTTCCCGGCATCGCCGCCGTCGTCGTGCCGCTGCTCGGCGCGATCGAGCTGCGGCGCGTGATGCGCACCCTCGTCACGGTCGGCCGTCGCCGGCAGCGCCGCCAGGTCTACCGCTTCGAGGGCGACGCCCCGGCGCACTGCTTCGACGGCCACGGCCACGTCGGCGGCCACGTCGTCGACGCGAGCGCCGCCGGGGTCGGCCTGGTGCTCGACGCGCCGCTGCAGATCGGCACACGACCCGCGGTGCTGCTCGAGCTGCACGACGCGGCGGGCAGCACCCACGAGGTCGCAGCACAGGTGGAGGTCCGCTCCTGCCGCGAGGCCGACGGTCGCCATCTCGTCGGAGCGACGATCGAGGAAATTGACCCCGACTCCCGGATGTGGCTGATGGAGTGGTGCTACGTCGTCTGCAGCCACGAGCGCCTGCGCGGCCACCGGCCGGAGATCGCCACCGACGTGGAGCCGATCGTGATGCCGCTCGCGAGACCTCTGCCGGAAGCCGCCGCCGCATAAGGAATGGGGCTGACGAGACGGCTGCTCGAACCCCGGGCTCAACCGGAAGCGCCTTACCCTGCGCCTTATGCCTGAGAGCGGGAGCCAGCGCAGCCATCACCTGGATGCCATCCGAGTCTCGGCGATCCTCCTCCTGATCCCCTACCACGCTGCCCGCTATATCCAGAAGGGCGACGGGGGAGCCGAGATCGTCGATGCCGTCGTCTGGTTCGTCCATACCTGGCACATGCCGCTGTTCTTCGCCATCTCCGGTTTCCTGGCCGCCAGCGCTCTGCGGCGATCCACCGCCGCCTGGCATCTGCGCTCCCGGTTTCGGCGGCTCGGCCTGCCCCTCGCCGTGGGGATGCTGACGGTCGTCCCGCTGGCCAACCTCCTGGTGATCGGCGCAGCCGCCCTCTGGCCGCGCAACGAGGCGCTTCCGCCGAAACGAGAGCTGGACCTGGCCAACGTCTTCAGCCTGACGCCGCGGCACCTCTGGTTCATCGCCTACCTGCTGATGATCTCCCTGATCGCGATCGGGGTCTGGCTGGCGCTCCAGCGCGCCCCCGGACTGGGCGCGGCGCTCAACCGGGGCTTTCGCAACCTGATGCGGTCGTGGTGGGCCGTCCCGGTCCTGGCGTCGATCAGCGCGGCGATCCTGATCACCAAGACCGGGTGGGTGGCGGGAGGAACCGCGTCCAACTCGCTCGTCCCCGCCCCGACCCTCTTCGCCTACTACAGCCTCTTCTTCTTCTTCGGCTGGCTGCTCAGCGGCCAGAGCGATCTCGTCGAAGAGCTCAAGCGCGGGGCCTGGCTGCGGCTCGGGACCGGGGTGCTGATCGCCGTGCCCGCCTTCCTTCTCTTCTACGACAACAATGACTTCACCGGCAACGTCGGCACGCCGGGCATCCTGGCCGAAATCGACGAGCTGCGCATCTACGGACTGTTGACCGTGGGCATGGTCTGCTGGCTCACCCTGTTCGGCATCTGGGGAGTGCTGGCACGATACGTCCGCAGGGAGTCGCGAGCGCTGCGCTACCTGTCGGACGCGAGCTTCTGGATCTACCTCGTCCACATCCCGTTCCTCGTCGCTCTGCAGAGCTCCCTCGCCGAGACCGACCTGTGGCTCCCCGCCCGCTACGGACTGGCCGTGTGTGGAACCCTTGCGCTGGCGGTTGGAACGTACGCCCTGATCCGTGGCGCTCGCAGGCTGGGGCTGAAGCGCACGGGTCCTCGCGACGCTCCCGGCTAGGTCGCAGATCTACCGACTTTCTTCGAGGGGGACCCGCCGGCGCAGGCGATCCAGGACGCGAAGGGCGCCGAGGTTCCGCAGCGCGTAGCCCTGCTGCAATCCCACCGGCCGGAAGTCGATCGCCGTGCACGGCGGACAGAAAACGCTGGGGTGGACGCCGTCCCGACTCAGGCCTTCCAGGGGAACCCCCGGTTCGACCATCTGTCGCCAGTAGTTCCAGAGCGGCAGCACCCGGTTCTCGGCCAGGGCGGCGATTTCAGCATTGAAGCGCTCGACCCGCCGCGAGAACGGCCATCTCGCCCGGGGTGGGATCGTGCTGATCACCGGGATGACGCCCGCACCGGACACGAGCCTTGCGACCCGGGCGAGGTCGAGCCGGAACTGGACGGCGCTGAAGTCCTCCAGGTCGTTGGTCCCGAACATGATCAGGGCAACCGAGGGGCGGACCAACTGCAGCTCGCAGCTGACGGCGGGCAGCCCCTGACACTCGGGAAAGGATTCGCGTGGCAGAAGCGCATCTGCCGCTCGCCATCCGCCGACGGCGGCAACGCCCAGGCGCGAGTAGCTGTTGCTGACCGGGCACCGAGCTTCCTCAGAGCCCATCGGCACGGAGGTCCTCCCGAAGAACCCCAGCGTGCCGCGCAGCTCGCTCCACCCGCCCAGGCGAGGACGCCGGCAGGCCAGCGCCTGCAGGAAGGACGGCGACGCGGTGATGCTGTCGCCGATCTTGGCGAAGACTCCCGGCTGGTTGCCCAGCCGCTCTCCACGCCCTGCGATCTTCCAGAGATGGCCGGTGAGGTCGGGGCTGAGCGCCGGCACGACGGGCAGCTCCTGCCATTCGGCCGCCCGGGCCTCATGGCTGAAGACAGAGCCCAGTGCAAACACTGCAAGGGCCAGGAGGAAGGTTCTCACCGCGAGCATTCTCTACGAAGGCATCCGGCGCCTCGTCAACGGGGCTGATGAGACGGTATTCGAACCCCTCGGCTAGTCGCGATCGCGTTCGCCGGAGCTTGCCGGACGACTCTCGAACCCCGGCTTTCGGCACCAAAAAAACCGGGATCTCCTGAAACCCGGCCAGACGAACTGGGGATCAGGTGCTCCCGCTTTCACGCGAAAGCGGAAGTCAAGACAGGCATGTGTGCACCGCTGCGCTCAGCGACCAGGAAGCGCTTTGGTTGCAAGTGCGTCCGCTTCGGCATTCCATTTTCGCGGAATCCACGAAATCCTGATGTTGGGAAACTCCTGGAGCAGGGAGCACGCTTCCGCGTGCAGGGGTCTGATGTGCTCCTTGTCAACCTTCGCGCAGCCGTTTACCTGGTCGACCACGAGCTCCGAGTCAAGGAACACCCGGATGCGTTTGATTCCGCGACTGCGGGCGAGCTTGAGTCCTTCGATGAGAGCCCGATACTCCGCAACGGTGTTGATGGCGGGTCCGATCGGTTTGGAGATCTCTTCAATTAGCTGACCATCGGGGTCCCTGAGGACGACTCCGATCGCACCTTGAGCTGGATTGTCGATGGTCCCCGTGCCGGAACCGTCAGTCTTCAGTAGATAGTTGCGCTTCGACGGCTCCGGATCGTCGCCCTCGTGCGTTTCGGGCACCGGCATGAAGCCAATCTATCTCACACCGAAGCGCGCACCGAACGGATGCCTCCGTTCACTAGCGCTTTGCGCGAGAAGGAGGACTGCTCCACCTCGGTCTCGCTGCTGCTTTGGACGACAGGCTCATGGACCTCGAGAGGTCGGACGAAGAAGGTGTCATCAGCCACTCCCGGAGCGTCTGATCGACCGCCTCAAGATCCCGCGTCCGGTTCCCTCACCCCACTCGTCTAGGTGCGTGCGTTCTGAGAGTTCGAATAAGAGCCTTCCAGATGCTTCAAAGCGGAGAGGGTGGGATTCGAACCCACGAGGCGGGTTAACCCCGCCCACGCGATTTCCAGTCGCGCTCCTTAAGCCACTCGGACACCTCTCCGGGTGCCCTCAAGGGTATTGCCTCCGGCGGGGCGCGTTTGTCGTGCTATAGGGCGACTAAGGCGCCCCGGCGCGGCGCGTGGCGAAGAACTCGCGCAGGAGGGCGGCGGACTCCGCCTCGCGGACGCCGCCGACGACCCGCGGGCGGTGGTTGAGCGCGGGCTCGGCGAGGACGTCGAGGACGCTGCCGGCGGCGCCGGCCTTGGGGTCGGGAGCGGCGAAGACGACGGTGGGGATGCGGGCGAGGACGATCGCGCCGGCGCACATCGCGCATGGCTCCAGCGTCACGTAGAGGGTCGTGTCCGGCAGGCGCCAACCGCCGAGCGCCTCGGCGGCGGCGCGGATCGCGAGGATCTCGGCGTGGGCGGTCGGGTCGCGGCGCAGCTCGCGCTCGTTGCCGGCGGCGGCGAGCGGCTCTCCCCCGCGGGCGACGACGGCGCCGATCGGGACGTCGCCGTGCGCCTCGGCGCCCCGCGCCCGCTCCAGGGCGAGCCCCATCAGGCGGTTCTGCGTTGCGTCCAGCGACTCGTCCGGCATCGATCGGAGAGTATGTGCCAGCCACGACTTCGCGGGCCGGCCGGTGTTTGCTGATAGCTCGCTCCGTTGCAGGGGATTCGAGCCGATACCGACCATGACCCGACGCCTCACCGCCATCGCCTCGCTCGCCGCGCTGGCCGTCGGCTGCCTGGCGGCCCCGGCCGGGGCCGCGACCGGCCTCTCCCCCGCCCGCGAATTCGCGCCCCGCGAGCTGGTCCTCAAGTTCGCCGGGCAGCGGTCTGCCCGGACGGTCACGCTGCCGGCGGGGATCGGCGTGCGGCGCGCCGCGGCGGCGCTGCGGCGCAGCCCCGAGGTGGCCTACGCGGTGCCCAACTACATCGCCACCGCCTCGGCCACGGAGCCGTTCCTCACCTCCACCGGGCTTCCGAACGATCCCGGTCCGATCGCCGGCGCGCCCGGGTCGCCGGGGGGCTGGGTCTCGCTGCAGTGGAACTTCCTGCCCTCCTCGGGGGCGGCGAGCGCGACGCTGCCGACCTCGCCGGGAGGCATAGACGCCGTCGGCGCCTGGCGGAACCTGGCGGCCGTGGGACGCCCGGGGGCGCGCGGTGTTGTCGTCGCCGTGCTCGACACCGGCGTCGCCTACCGGTCGCTGGGCAGCCGCTTCCTGCGCAGCCCCGACTTCTCCGCCGGGCAGTTCGTCCGGGGTCACGACTTCGTCGCCGGCGACGGCGTGCCGCTCGACCAGAACGGTCACGGCACCCACATCGCGGGGACGATCGCCGAGAAGACCGACAATCGGATCGGCCTCGTCGGGCTCGCCTACGGAGCCCGGCTGATGCCGGTCCGCGTGCTCGACAAGCACGGCAGCGGCGAGGCCGACGACATCGCCCGCGGCATCCGCTTCGCGATCGCCAACGGCGCCGACGTGATCAACATGAGCTTCAACTTCGGCTGCGGCAAGCCCGTCCCGGGAATCGACGAGGAGCTTCGCGAGGCCTACCGGCGGGGGATCGTGACGGTCGCCTCGATCGGCAACCTCGGCGCCGAGACCTGCGTCTCGCCGCCCGCGACGGCGCCGCGCACGATCGGCGTCGGCGGGACCACCGAGGGCGGCTGCCTGGGCGGCTACTCGCTGGCCGGCAGGGGAATCGACGTCGTCGCCCCGGGGGGCGGCGCTTCCGTGCCCGGCTGCTCTTCGATCTGGGCGCGGCCGATCTACCAGGTGACGCTGAAGAGCGGCGACCCGCGCCGCTTCGGCGAGCCGGGCACCTACGTCGGGACCTCGATGGCCGCGGCCCACGTCTCCGGCGTCGCCGCGATGATCCTCGCCAGCGGCGTCCTCGACCCCCTCGGCTCACCGACCGGCACGGTCAACCGCGTCGCCCGCCGCCTCCGCAACACCGCCCGCGACCTGGGCCTACCCTCCACGCGCCAGGGAGCGGGATTGATCAATGCTGCGCGTGCCACCGCCCCCTGAGGCGCTAGGTCGTCCTGACGATGATCACGCTGCAGGGAGCGTGATGCGAGACGTTGTTGGGGACGCTGCCGAGCACGAACCGCCGTGCGCCGGTCATCCCCTTGTTGCCGACGACGATCAGGTCCGCACCGGTCTCTTCGGCGACTTTGAGGATCGCCTCGGCGGGGTTGCCCTCGACGGGGTGGGTCTGGACCTCCAGCCCCTCCTTCCGCGCCACCGCAGCGGCGGCGTCGAGGGTCAGGTTGACGTCCTCGCGCGGGCCGACCGCGTGCTGGACGTCGGCGGGGACACCCTGCTGCTCGTCCTGGAGCCGCCGGCCCGAGACCGGTTCGTAGGCGCTGACGATGCTGAGCTGAGCCCCCGCAAGCCTGGCGAGGTCGACCGCCTGGCGAACGGCCTCGGCGGCGGTCTCCGATCCATCGGTTCCAACCACGATGCGAGTGAACACGCCGCCTCCTGTCAGGGTCGCTGGTCCGGCGCGCCGATACTAACGCTCGCCCCGCTGGGCGGGGATACCCCGGAAGCCGTCGCCGAGGATCTCGGTCGGCGTCGTCGCGAGGCGGACGATCGCGATCGCCATCGAGGCGAGCAGGCAGGCGACGAGCACCGCCAGCCCGACTTTCCAGGAGGTCGGCATCGGCGGAAGCCTAGAGGCCGCCGTCTAGACTCGGCCCGGGATGAGCGAGGAGAAGGTCGCGGAGGGCGTCTGGCTGCTGCGGGGGGACCTCCGCAAGGGGATGAACATCTATTTCATCGAGGACGGGGACGGCGTGGTCCAGTTCGACGCCGGCAGCAAGGCGATGACGAAGGCGGCGCGGCGGACGGCGGCGCGGCTCGGCGGCCTGAAGCGGGTCGTGCTCGGCCACGCCCACGCCGACCACCGCGGCACCGCCCCCTCGCTGGGCGTCCCGGTCCACTGCCACCCCGACGAGGTCGCCGACGCGGAAGACGACGCGGCGATCTCGCGCCACTTCGACCTCTCGCAGCTTCCCGTCGCGCCGGTGCGCTGGATCTACCCGTTCCTGCTGCGGCGCTGGGACGGCGGGGCCGTGAAGATCGACGGCACGGTCGCCGAGGGCGACGAGGTCGCCGGCTTTCGCGTGCTCCACTTCCCGGGCCACGCTCCGGGGCTGATCGGGCTCTGGCGGGAGCGCGACCGGCTGGCGATCGTCAGCGACGTCGTCTACACCATCGACTCGACCCGCCTGCGACCGCTGCCCCACGGCGAGGCCAGCGTCCCCCATCCGGCCTGGGCGTGGGACCACGCGAAGTCGAAGCAGTCGGTGCGCCGGCTGGCCGCGCTGGAGCCCGCGACCGTCTGCACCGGGCACGCCGAGCCGCTGCGCGGACCGAACCTGCGCGAGACCCTGGAGCGCGCCGCCGAGCGCTACTGAAGGTGGCGGCGCCCCGCCCGGCGGCTGTCATAGGTTGCCCTGCCTGATGATCGCCACCTACGTCTCGGCAGCGCTGGTCTGCGCCGCCTCGCTGTTGGTCGGCCGCGCCCTGCTCCTCCTCGCGGGGCGCCCGACGTGGACCTGGCTGGAGCCCGCCGTCGGCTTCGCGGCGGTGGTCGCCGTCACCGGCCTGCTCGCCCGCGCCCCCGGCCACGGCACCTCGGCGACGCTCGGGACGGTCCTACTGATCGCGGCATCGGCGCTCGTCCTCGCGCTTGCGCGCCGACACCCTCCGGCCGGCGAGCCCCGAGCGCGGGCGGAGGCCGACGCCGGTGCGCCCCGACGCTGGGACGCCCTGCGCCAGGGGCTGCCGCTGGCGCTCCTCGTCGCGCTCGTCCTCTCGATCCCCTTCGCGATCACGGCGCGCTGGGGGCTGCTCGGGGTCGGCTTCAACAACGACCTCGGGCTCCACCTCGCCTGGGCGGAGTGGCTTCGCAGCGGCTTCGGGCCGACGCCCGAGCCCGGCTACCCGCTCGGGCCGCACGGGCTCGCCGTGACCGTCGCCGCCGTGCCGGGGATCGGCCTCGGTCAGGCCTTCGTCGGCGAGATCGTCGCGCTCGGCGTGCTCACGGCGCTGACCGCGCTCGCCGCGCTGCGGGACCTGGGGCCGGGCCGGCGGCTGCTCGCCGCGACGATGGTCGCGGTCAGCTACCTGGGCGCCTCCTACTACGCGCAGGGCGCCTTCAAGGAGACCGCCGAGGCGCTCTTCGTGCTCGCCTTCGCGATCGGGCTGCTCGACCTCGACCGCCGCCGGGCCGGAGACGGCCGCACCTCGGCGCCGATCGTCCCCTCGGCGGGGGCGCTCGGATGGCTGCGGCTCGCGCTGCCGTTCCTGGCGCTGGCCGGCGGCGTCTTCTTCGCGTACAGCTTCGCCGGGCTGGCCTGGCCGCTCGCGACCCTCGGGCTCTGGAGCCTGACCCTGCCCGAGGTGAGAGCGGTGCTCGCCCCGCGGTCGCTGCTGCGCTTCCTGCTGCGGCCGGCGACCCTGCTGGCGATCGGCGCCCTGGCGGCACTGGCCGCCGTCGTCACCCTGGTCGGGCCGTTCGGCTTCGTCCACGGCTTCAACAAGGTCGCGGGCACCGACACCTACGGCCCCGTCTCCCCGGTCGAGGCGCTCGGCGTCTGGCCGGCGTCGAACTACCGCCTCGACGCGCCGGGCGACGCCGCGCTGACCGAGCTCGCCGGAGCGGTCGGCGCGCTCGCCGTCCTCCTCGGCGCCGCCTGGTGGGCCGGGCGCCGCGAGCTCGCCGTGCCGCTCGGGCTGGCGGCCTGCGCGGTCCTGTACCTGGCCTCGCTCCCCTTCAGCGGCGACTACTCGCAGGCCAAGGCGCTGATGATCGCGGCGCCGCTGGCGATGCTGGTCGCGATCCGGCCGCTGCTGAGCGAATTCGGCCCTCGAACCGCACGGCTTGGCTGGTCCATTCTCGCCGTGGTCTTCGTGGCCGGCGCCGCCTACTCGAGCTTCCTGGCGCTGCGCGAGGCGCCGGTCGGGCCGCCGGGCCACGGCGTGGAGCTGCGCGCGTTCCTGCCGGTCGTCCACGGCAAGCCGGTCCTCTACGCCGGCCAGGACCGCTTCGCCGCCCACGAGCTGCTCGGCGCCGACACGCACGTCCCGATCGTCGAGTTCGTCGACCCCGAAGTCTCCGAGAACCCCGAGAAGCCGTTCGACACCGGCGACGCCTACAGCCCGATCGACTTCGACTCCTTCTCCCGCGGCACGCTCGACCGCTTCCCCTACGTCATCACCGGCCGAGCGGCCTGGAACAGCCAGGCGCCCAAGAGCTTCCGGCGCGTCGACGCCACCCCCTCCTACCTGCTCTGGGAACGGACCGGCCCGACGCCCGAGGGCCGCCACGTCCTGCTCGAGGGAACCGACGCGGGCGCGCACGCGGCCTGCGCCTCGCCGGAGATCCGCATCCTGCTCGCCGAGCCCGGCCGCGCCTCGCTGTTCCCTGCCCCCTCGATCGGGCCCAAGGACCGCTGGTCCCCCGGCGCGACCCTGGGGACGGGCGAGGACGCCTCCCAGTCGCTCGAGCTGCCCGCCGGGCGCTGGCGGCTCTCGCTCCAGTACTTCTCGCCCTTCGAGCTGAGCCTGAGCGCCCGCGGCTTCCGCCACGAGCTCGTCCCGGCCCTCGACGGGCAGCGCCCCAACACGATCAGCCTTGCCAACGACGGCCAGTTCTGGCCCGCGGGGGAGATCGTCAGCGACGGCGGCCCCGTCCGCTTCACGATCGCCGCCGAGGAGACCGGGCTGCTGCAGGAGCTGAGCGCCTACGCCGGCAAGGCGCAGCTCGGCGATCTGGTCGCGGTGCCCGCCGAGCCCCGGCGGCTCGTGCCGCTCTCGGCCGCCTGCGAGGGCTGGATCGACTGGTACGAGTCACCCGCGTCACCCTGAGACCGCCAAAAAAACCACACCTGTTCAAAACGGTCCACCGTTAACGCCGACTTCATTCGCCTCGGCCGTTCACGCGCTATCTTCAATGGAAGAAACGCACGGTTACCTGTAACTGCCGGAGGTTGGGAGCATCTCCTGTGGAGGCACCGGTGCGAACCGTCGATGTTCATCACCGGAAGGGTTGGAAGGTTGAGCGCACCGCCACTGGGAATGACCGTTCGGCTGCGGCGGCCGCGCTGGCTGGATGCGATCGCCGACCCGGTTCGGATCCACATCCTCCGTGCGCTCAGCGAGGTCACCGAGGCGACCGCCGCGGACCTCGCCGCCCATGGGATGTCGAGCAACCAGACGCTGCGACGCCACCTCGAGGCGATGGTCACGCTCGGTGTGATCGAAGAGCGGCCGGGGCAGAGCGACGGCGAGACACCGGGCCGGCCGGCCGCCCGCTTCAGCCTGCCGGCCGAAGTCCGCGAGAGCGTCCGCTCGGTGATGGCGGCCTACTGATCGGCGACCGCCGACGCTGCGGCTTCCTCGTCCACCTTTGCCCTGACGAACTCCAGCGCGGCCGGCGCTCCCAGGAACGGGGCGAGCGTGACAAAGGCGACCTGCGGCAGGATCTCGAGCATCCGGTCGGTGCGGCCGCACAGGACCTGCTGCCGCATCAGCTCGTGGATCGCCCCGCTCACCGCTTCGGAGCTGAGCCGGGGAAGGCGTTCGGCCTCCGGCCGCTGGCGGTAGCCGTCCGCGAGGAACAGCGTGTAGGCCATGCGGCTCTCGTAGGAGCGGCGGATCGCGGCCGGGCCGGCGGCGTAGCTCTCGACGAGGTCGACGAACACCAGGTCGGGCTGCCCGGCGACGTAGCGGCCCAGCGCCCAGGCGCCGTGCCACACCCGCTCCGGCCAGCTCTCGTCGCTGAAGAACCGGCTGGCGGTCAGGGCGACGCTCGCCTCCAGGCCGAACGCCTGCGCGGCGAGGAAGGCGTCCTCCTTGCTGCGGAACTGGTCGTAGAAGGCCTTACGGGTCACCTCCGCCGTCGCGACGACGTCGGAGACCGTCATCGCGGCGTAGCCCTTCTGCCTCGAGAGCCTGGCGATCGCCGCGAGGATCCTTTCCCGCTGCTGCTCGGCGACCACGGCCGCGGGAAGCGCCCCCCGACCCCGCGGCAGGGGCTCCTCCCCCGCCGGCCAGGGCGCCGGGGCCACCCGCGGCATCCGTGCGCCGAGGGCCAGCCAGTCCTCGCCGCGCAGCCGGGCCGCTCCCGGAGTCGTCGCGTAGGACCCGGCCCAGGCGACGAGGTCGTCGCGAAGGCCGCCGAGATGGCCGGCTTCACCGCGGAAGACGCGGATCGCGACCGTGCCCGTGACGCCGCCGAGCAGAGCCCTGGCCGGCAGCTCGAGCGGCATCTGACCGCCGGAGCCGTGCTCCAACCCCCGCTCGATCATCTCCTCCGCGCCGGCGAGGAAGCGCTCGTGCTCGGTGCGAACCTCGCCGTCGGCGGCCAGCGCCTCGATCAGGACCAGTCGCGCTTCCGCCGGCTGGGTCTCCGCGGCCGCCAGCAGGTCGGCCAGGATCCTGGCCGGCAGCTTGCCGGCCGTCCTCGGCGTGGCGAGCTTCTGCCCGATGCGCGTCACCACGTCGCGGTAGGCGGCCAGGAAGCAGCTCTGCTTGTCGGCGAAGTGCTCGTAGAAGGTCGCGCGCGAGACGCCGGCCTGCGAGACGACCCGGGCGACGCTCGCCCCCCCGTAGCCGTAGCGGGCCGCCACCACGGTCATCGCGGCCAGCAGTCGTTCACGCTGACTCGGCTTGCCCCCCGCCATCGGGGGAACCTAGCCAATCGACCGGTGCTCCGGGGAGCGTCAGCTGACGGCCTTGGCGGCCATCCGCTCGGGCGGCACGCGGACCACGTCCCAGATCAGGCCCGCCCGCTCCAGCGCGGCGATGACCAGCGCCGACGGGTCGAGCTGGAAGCGCCGCAGGCCGTGCACGGCGGAGGTCGGGAAGGCATGGTGATTGTTGTGCCACGCCTCGCCGAGCGTCGGCAGCGCGATCAGCGCCAGGTTGCGCGACTCGTCCGTCGTCTCGAAGTCGCGCCGGCCGAAGACGTGGCAGAGCGAGTTGATGCTGTAGGTGAAGTGGTGCAGGACGAAGACCCTGACCAGGCCGCCCCAGAGCAGGCCCGTGCAGGCGGCGAGGAACGTGCCCCCGATCGCCCAGCCGAGCGCGAACGGGAGAAGCAGGCCGAGCACCGCCCAGTGGATGAAGGTTCGGTCGACCCAGCTGATCACCGGGTCCTCGAGCAGGTCGGGCGCGAAGCGCTCCTTGTTGCCCCGCTGCGTGTGGATGAACAGCCAGCCCATGTGGGCGTGGAAGAGCCCTCGCATCGCGCCGCGCAGGCCGCCGCCGTGGTCGACGTGGGGGCTGTGCGGATCGCCGTGTTCGTCGGAGAAGGCGTGGTGCTTGCGGTGGTCGGCGACCCAGGAGATGACCGGCCCCTCGATCGCCGCCGAGCCGAGGATCGCCAGCAGGCCGTGGACCCACCGCTTCGCCTTGAAGCTGCGGTGGGTGAGGTGACGGTGGAAGCCGACGGTGATCCCCAGCCCCGTCAGCAGGTACATGCCGACGAAGAGGAAGACGTCGCTCCAGTGCAGGGCGCTGCCCCAGACCTGCCAGCCCGCGATGCCGAGCGCGAGGAACGGGATCAGCGTCACCAGGCCGGTGATGATCCGATCGCGGGTCTCGTTCTCGACCGGCTGTATGTCGGAGGGGAGTGGTCCGCTGCCTGCCATCGTCGCGATGATACGTCGCTTCCCCCTGGCCCCGCGGCCAAAACGCTCGGGCACCCTCGATCGGGGGTCGTTTTGCGGATAAGGTCGAGCCGATGCCGTTCGCGACGACCAAGCCCCTGCGGCGGGAGATCGAGGCTCGCATCCCCGACCGCCCGTTCACGGTCGAGTTCTGGGACGGCACGCGACTGGCCTCCAGCGACGGCGGCGGCCCCACCTTCCGCGTCCGCTCGCCCCGCGCCGCGGCCCACGTCCTGCGCGCGCCCGGCCAGCTCGGCCTCGGCCGCGCCTACGTCAGCGGCGAGATCGAGGTCGACGACATCGACGCCGTGATCGCGCTGCTCGACGGCTGGCAGCCGCCGCCGCTCGACGGGGCCGCGAAGCGGCGCCTGCTGCTCGGCGCGGTGCGCGCCGCCGGCCTGAACCCCCCGCCCCGCCGCCCCGCCGCCGAGCTTCGCCCGAGCGGGCGCCGGCACAGCAAGGAGCGCGACGCGCGCGCGGTGCGCCACCACTACGACGTCTCCAACGACTTCTTCTCGCTCTTCCTCGACGAGTCGAAGACCTACAGCTGCGCGATCTTCTCGCGCGGCGCCGAGACGCTCGAGCAGGCGCAGGCCGAGAAGCGCGAGACCGTCTGCCGCAAGCTGGCGCTGAAGGAGGGCGAGCGGGTGCTCGACGTCGGCTGCGGCTGGGGCAGCTTCCCGATCCACGCGGCGAAGGAGCACGGCGCACGCGTCGTCGGGATCACCCTCTCGCCGGCGCAGGCGGAGGAGGCGCGCCGCAGGGTGGCGGAGGCCGGCGTCGCCGACCGGGTCGAGATCCGGCTGGCCGACTACCGCGACATGGCCGGCGAGCGCTTCGACGCGATCGCCTCGATCGGCATGGTCGAGCACGTCGGCGAGGCGCAGATCGACGTCTACGCGCGAGCCCTGGCCGGCCTGCTCGAGCCGGGCGGGCGGCTGCTCAACCACGGCATCGCCCGCCTGCGCCACACCGACCCCGAGGCCGGCCCGTTCTCGGAGCGCTACGTCTTCCCCGACGCCGAGCCGCTGCACCTCTCGCGCGTGCTGCTCGCGCTGGAGCGGGCCGGCTTCGTCACCCGCCACGTCGAGGAGTTCGGCGCCGACTACGCCGAGACGCTGCGCCACTGGGCGCGGCGCCTCGACGAGAGCCTGGACGAGGCGCTCCGCCTCGCCGGCCCCGAACGGCTGCGGGTCTGGCGGCTCTATCTGCGCATGGCCCGCAACGGCTTCGAGTCGGGCTTCCTCTCGATCTACCAGGCACGCTGCCAGCTCGCCTAGTCGACGCGATGGGCACCCTGCTGGCGGTCAGCGATCTGCACCTCGGCCACGCCGCGAACCGCCGCTTCGTCGAGGACCTGCGACCGGAGTCGGAGGAGGACTGGCTGATCGTCGCAGGCGACGTCGGCGACTCCCCCGAGCAGGTCGAGTGGGGGCTGGCAAGGCTCGCGAGTCGCTTCGCCAAGGTGCTCTGGACACCGGGCAACCACGAGCTGCTCAGCCAGCGCGACGGCAGCGAGCCGCGCGGCGATGCGCGCTACCGCGGGCTCGTCGAGCTCTGCCGCCGGCACGGCGCGATCACCCCCGAGGACCCCTACCCCGTCTGGGAGGGGCCGGACGGCCCGGTCGCCGTGGCGCCCCTGTTCCTGCTCTACGACTACTCGTTCGGCGACGGCGGCGACGGCAAGGAGGAGTCGCTGCGCCGCGCCCACGAGGCGGGCGTCGTCTGCGTCGACGAGTTCCTCCTGCACCCGGACCCCTACCCGAGCCGCGAGGAGTGGTGCCGGGCACGCGTGCGCGAGACCGAGGCGAGGCTGGCGGACCTGCCGCCGGAGCTCCCGACCGTCCTCGTCAACCACTGGCCCCTGATCGAGGAGCCGACCGCGGTCCTGCGGCACCGGGAGTTCGCGCAGTGGTGCGGTACACGGCTGACCGCCGACTGGCACCGCCGCTTCCGCGCCCGCGCGGTCGTCTACGGCCACCTGCACATCCCGCGCACGATCTGGCGCGACGGGGTCCGCTTCGAGGAGGTCTCGCTCGGCTACCCGCGCGAGCCCGGCCACCCGCTGCGCCTGCGCGGCGGCCCGACCCGCATCCTCCCCGAAGGGGAGCGGCGGTGATCGAGCAGCTGCTGCCGGCCGAGGCCCGGGCCGCCGAGGCCGACGGCGCGGGCGGCGAGGACCTGCACCCCGACGAGGCGGCGCTCGTCGCCCGCGCGGTCGAGAAGCGGCGCGGCGAGTTCGCCGGCGGACGCGCCTGCGCGCGGCGGGCGCTGCGGGCGCTCGGGGTCGAGCCGGGGCCGATCCTCAGCGGCGCGCGCGGCGAGCCGCTCTGGCCCGCGGGCGTCGTCGGCGCGATCACACACTGCGACGGCTACCGGGCGGCGGCGGTGGCGCACGCGGCGGACCTGCTGACGATCGGCATCGACGCGGAGCCGCACGAGCCGCTGCCCGAGGGCCTGGTCGGCGACATCGCCCGCCCGGAGGAGCTGCCGCGGCTCGCCGAGCTGGCGCGCTCCGATCCGGCCGTCCACTGGGACCGCCTCCTGTTCAGCGCCAAGGAGTCGGTCTACAAGGCCTGGTACCCCCTGGCCGAGCGCTGGCTCGGCTTCGAGGACGCGACCCTGACCGTGGACGCCGGGGCCGGCAGCTTCTCGGCCCGGCTTCTGGTCGACGGCCCGACCGTCGCCGGCCGCCGCCTCGACGGATTCGACGGGCGCTGGCTGGTCCGCGACGGCCTCGTCGTGACCGCGATCGCGCTCGCCCGTTAGGTCTTGGCGAGGAAGCCGAGGATCGCCGCCTCGGTCTCCAGCGGCGACTCCCACAGGACGTTGTGGCCGTTCGGCACCGCCGCCATCGTCAGCTGGGACCCCAGCTCCTCGCGGTAGCGGCGGTCGTCGGCGCGGCTGTGGACCGAGGAGGTCACCGGACGCACCAGCAGGGTCGGGACCTGGGTCACCGGCGGCGGCGGCGTCGCCATCTCGCTCCAGGCGACGACCGCGGCGGCCGGGCTGAAGCTGAAGCGCAGGCGGCCGTCCGGCCCGGGCCGCAGGTCCCCGCGGGCGTAGGCAGTGACGACCTCCTTCGGCGAGGCGACGACCGAGTCGCCGCTGAGCAGCGCGTTGACGGCGCTCTCGACCGAGGCGAAGCTCCAGTCGAGCCGTTCGACTTCGGCCGACTGGAGCGCGTAGTCGGTGGGTACTTCGAAGCCCGGGTCGAGCAGGACGAGGCGGCGGGCCCGCTCGGGAGCCGCCGCTGCCACGGCGGCGATCATCCGTCCGCCGAAGCTGTGACCGATCCAGGTCGCGCGCTCGATCCCGAGCGAGTCGACCGTCTCGACCAGGTCGGCGACGTGGGCTTCGGTGTTCCACGGCGGCTCGCGGCCCGAGTCGCCGTGACCGCGCAGATCGACCGAGACGACGCGCAGGCCGTCCTCGCTCAACCGCCTGCCCAGGCCCTCGAAGATGCCGCCGTGCTGGGCGAGGCCGTGCACGCAGACGACCGCCTCCCGAGCGCCCGCTCCCCACTCCCTGGCGTTCAACCGCATGCCGAGCTACCCGCTCGTTCCCGCGGGCTGCGGCTCGAGCGACTCCGACAGCCAGGCGTCGATGGCCTCGGCGGTCGCGTCCGCATTGTCGGCGATCAGCGAGAAGTGGTCGCCGCTCACCTCGACCGTCGCCTGCGGCTGCTGCCAATCCGGAAGCTCCGCCGAGGCCGGCAGCATCGTCGCGAGGCCTCCGCTCGCCCGCAGCATCAAGCCGGGGGCTGCGATCGGCACCGGCTCCCATTCGCCGATCAACCGCAGGTAGGCACCCATCGCGATCAGCTGGTCGTCGTCGATCGCCAGCGCGTCGTGATCGATCGCGAGCAGCTGGCCCATCGTCGTGCCGAACAACTCCGCCAGCCCTTCCTCGTCGGGGAGGTAGGAGTCGATCATCGCCAGCCCGGCAGGCGCCTCGCCCTCTCCCTCGAGTCGTTCGACCAGGGCTCGGGCCACGGCACCCCCGCTCGAGTAGCCGAGCAGGACGAACGGCTCCCCGCCGGCAGCCTCCAGAGCCGTGGGGGCGAGCACCTCGATCGCGGCCTCCCAGGTCGCGGGCAGCGACTCCCCCCGCCTGTGCCCCGGCAGCGTCAGCGCCGTCACCTTCCTGCGCCCGCCGAGCGCCTGTCCGAGCCGCGCGAATTGATGCGGGCCCGACCCGGCGAGGAAGGAGGGCAGGCAGAGAACGAGCGGGCCCGCCCCCTGGGTCGAGATCGGAATCTGCTGCGGCGGCGCGCCGAGCTCCTCGGCGTTCTCGAACGACGGTCGCAGCCGCGAGGCGTCGATCAGCAGCCTGGCGGCGTCGAGCGTGCGGCCGTCGCCGTTGGCCGCGACGAAGAGTGAGCGCAGCGTCAGCCCGGCCGCCGGGCTCGCTCCGTTCGCCTGCGCGCCCGCTCCGTCGTCCCCCGACTCGGCGAGCAGCGTCCCGAGGTAGGCGGCGAGTGCGGCTGTCGTCGGGTGCTCGAATGCCGCGGTCGGCGGTACCTGGACTCCCGAGACGGCGACGAGTCGGTTGCGCAGTTCGACCGCGCCGAGCGAGTCCATGCCGAGCTCGAGCAGCGTGCGGTCGACGTCGACCGCATCCGGGGAGTCGTGGCCCAGAGTGAGAGCGACGTGCTCGCGAACGACCTCGAGCACGACCTGCTCGCGCTCCCCCTCGGGCACGGCCTCGAGACGGCGGACGAGCGAACCCGGAACGGCGCGGGACCGGCGCGCGGGCAGCTGCACCAGTCCCGAGAGGATCGGCGGCAGCAGCTCGGCGCGGGCCAGTCGTCGCAGTCCCCGGGCTTCGAGCGGGATCGCGACCGAGAGCGGCCTGCCGGAGCGCAGCGCCCGGTCGAGCAGCTCGAGGCCTTGGTCCGGCGCCATCGCGGTCAGCCCGATCCGCGCCAGTCGGGTCCGCTGGTCGTCGCTGAAGCCCGCGGTCATCTCCGTCTCCTCCGCCCAGAGGCCCCAGGCGACGGAGGTCGCCGGCAGGCCTTCGGCGCCTCGGCGCGCCGCGAGTGCGTCGAGGAAGGAGTTGGCCGCCGCGTAGTTGCCCTGCCCCGGCGTTCCCAGGGTCGAGGCGATCGAGGAGTAGAGGACGAACGCGTCGAGCTCCATGTCCCTGGTCAGCTCGTGCAGGTTCCAGGCGCCGTCCGCCTTCGGCGCAAGGACCCGGTCGAGGCTCTCCGCGTCGAGCGCCTCGACGGGGCGATCGTCGAGCACGCCGGCGCAATGGACGACCCCCGTCAGCGGAGGGTCGGCCGCGATCTCGCGCAGCAGGCCCTCGACCTGCCCCCTGTCGCCGACGTCGCAGGCAACCGCCCGTGCCTCGCAGCCGAGCTCCGCCAGGTCGGCGAGGAGCTCGGCGGCGCCGGGCGCCTCAGGGCCGCGCCGGCTCGCCAGGACCAGGCTGGTGACGTGGTGCGCTCGGGCGAGGTGACGGGCGACGATCGAGCCCAGGCCCGACAGCCCTCCGGTGACGAGGACCGTGCCAGCGGGATCGAACGACGGCCCCTCGGCCTCCGTCCCCTCGCCGACCCGCGCCAGCCGCGGCACGAGAGGATTCCCCTCGCGCAGTGCGATCTGGGGCTCCCCCTCGAGCGAGAGAACGGCGTCGAGGGCGGAGCTGGAAGCCCCGCGCCCGTCGCTGTCCACCAGGATGAAACGACCCGGGTGCTCGGACTGAGCGGAGCGGACCAGCCCCCAGATGGCGGCGGCCGCCGGGTCGGGCGACTCGTCCTTCGAAAGCGCCACCGCGCCTTCGGTGAGGAAGGCGATCCGACGATCCGCTCGGGCCTCGGCGAGCGATTGCTGGATTCGCTCGAGCGCCCAGACGGCCAGCTCGTGGGCCGCGGCGGCCCCGTCCGACCGTACCGCCGGCGCTCTCAGCACGTCGAGCTCGCTCGACGTGCTCGACGCCGGCAGCGAGATCGGGGTCCAGGCGAGCTCGAACAGCGATTCCGCCGACGCCGACGCCCGCAAGGCGGCGGCGTCGAGCGGCCGCGCGTGCAGGCCCTCGACCGAGCAGACGGGGACCCCGGCCGGATCAGCCGCCTCGATCGAGAGCGCCTTGCCTTCGGCCCTGACGCGAATCCTCAGTCGGGTGGCCGCGGTGTCGGGGTCGACGTCGACGCCGGTCCAGGCGAACGGCAGCCGCGCTCCCTGCTCGAAGTCCGCGCTGTCCGACGCGATCAGAGCGGCCTGCGTCGCGGCATCGAGCAACGCCGGGTGGATCGTGCAGCGGTCGGCTTCGGCACGCTGGTCCTCGGCAAGCGAGACCTCGGCGAAGATCTCCTCGCCGCGCCGCCAGACCTGCTCGACGCCCTGGAAGGCGGGCCCCAGGTCCACTCCGAACTCCGAGGCGACGTCGTAGAACGCGCTCGTGTCGACCGTCTCCGCGCCGTCCGGAGGCCAACTGTGCTGCGCCTCGAAGGTGGGCGCCCTGCCCTGCGTGCCGAGCACGCCGCTCGCATGGCGGGTCCACTCCGTCTCCTCGTTTGCGTCCGTCGCGACCCGCGAATGGATCGCCAGCTCGAAGCGCTGCGGATCCTCCTCCCGGCGAGTTGCCGTCACCTGGACCTGCACGGCTCCCTCGGGCACCGGCAACGGCGCCTCGATCACGAGCTCCTCGAGGCGCTCGGCGCCGATCTCCCGGCCCGTCCGCAGAGCAAGCTCGACGAGCGCCGTTCCGGGCAGGATGACGGTCCCCATCACTTCGTGGTCGGCGATCCAGGCGGGATCGGACTGCGAGATGCGCCCCGTGACCACGTGCGTGCGACCGTCCGCCAGAGCGACTGCCGAACCAAGCAGCGGGTGCTCGGTGGCGGACTGACCGAAGGCCGCGGGATCGCCCTGGGCCAGATCCACCTCGAGCCAGTAGCGCTCGCGCTGGAACGCATAGCTCGGCAGCTCGACCAGCGAGCCGCCGGCACAGAGCGAGGAGAGGTCGACGGCGCCCCCCGAGGCCCGCAGCGCGCCGAGGGCGGCACCGAGGCAGGTCGGCTCGGGCTGCTCGCGGCGCAGCGCGGGGGCGAGCGTGACGCCGTCGTCGTCCTCGATGCACTCGGCGGCGATCGCCGTGAGCACCGCGTCGGGCCCGAGCTCGAGCAGGCGGGTGGTGCCGAGCTCACGCAGCCGGGCGACGCCCTCGGCGAAGCGAACGGGCCGGCGGACGTGAGCGGCCCAGTAGGCCGCCGAGGTGGCCTGCTCATCGGTCAGCTCCTCGCCGCTCAGGTTGGAGACGATCGGGATGGCGGGCGCGTTCAGATCGAGGGTGGAGACGAGCTGCTCGAACTCCTCCAGCATCGGCTCCATGCGATGGGAGTGGAAGGCATGGGAGACGTCGAGGCGCTTGACCTTGCGACCCGCCTCCTCCTGCTCTGCCTCCCATTGGGAGAGCGCGTCCTCCTCGCCTGAGACCGAGATCGAGGCGGGCGCGTTGACCGCGGCGATGCAGAGTCGTCCCTCGTAGGCGGCAAGGCTCTCCTCGACCTCCCCCTCCGTTGCCCTGATCGAGGCCATCGCGCCGCCCTCGGGCAGGGCGGCCATCAGCGCGCCCCGGGCGGCGACGAGCTTGGCGGCGTCCTCGAGCGAGAGCACGCCGGCGAGGTGGGCGGCTGCTATCTCCCCGATCGAGTGGCCGATCAGGTAGTCGGGCCTGGCGCCGAAGGAGGCGAGCAGCTCGTAGAGGGCGACCTCCAGGGCGAAGAGCGAGGCCTGGGTCAGGTCGGTGCGCGAGAGGCTCTGGGAGAGCTCCGTGCCCGCCTCGGCGAAGACCGCCTCCTTGACGGGTTTGCCCAACTCGGCCTCCAGGGCGGCGCAGACCCCGTCGAACGCCTCGCGGTAGACGGGGAAGGCCTCGTACAGCCCGCTGCCCATCCCGGGCCGCTGGGCGCCCTGGCCCGAGAGCAGGAAGGCGGTCTTGCCGTGGCTGACCTTGGCCTGGGCGAGGCCCGGTGCGGGCTTGCCCGTGGCCAATGCGTCGAGCCCGGCGAGCAGCTCCTGCTCGCTCTCGCCGACGACGACCGCCCTCTGGGGCAGCGAGGCGCGGGAGGCGAGCAGGGTGTGGGCTACGTCGAGCGGATCGCTCTCGGCCCGCTCGACGTGGGCCGCGAGCCGGCCCGCGTACTCGCGCAACGCCTCGGGCGTCTTCGCCGAGAGCGCCCAGGCGATCGGCGACGGGCGATCGGCCTCGGCCTCCTCCCCCTGGGGCGCCGGCTGCTCGGGCGGCTCCTCCAGGATCAGGTGCGCGTTGGTGCCCGAGATGCCGAAGGAGGAGATGCCGGCTCGCCTCGGGCGAGCGCCCCGCTTCCACTCCCTGGGCTCGGTCAGGAGCTCGACCTCGCCCGAGTCCCAGTCGACGTGGGGGGTCGGCTCGTCGACGTGCAGGGTCGGCGGCAGCGTCTCCTCCTGCAGCGCCATCACCATCTTGATCACGCCACCCACGCCCGCCGCGGCCTGGGTGTGGCCGAAGTTGGACTTCAGCGAGCCGAGCGCCAGCGGCCCGTTCTCGCGCTCCTGACCGTAGGTGGCGAGCAGTGCCTGGGCCTCGATCGGGTCGCCGAGCACGGTGCCGGTGCCGTGGGCCTCGACGGCGTCGACCTGGGCGGGCGTCAGGCCGGCGTTGGCCAATGCCTGGCGGATCACCCGTTCCTGCGAGGGGCCGTTCGGGGCGGTCAGGCCGTTGCTGGCGCCGTCCTGGTTGGTCGCCGAGCCGCGCAAGACGGCGAGGATGCGGCGGCCGTTCGCCTTGGCGTCGGAGAGGCGCTCGAGCGCGACGATCCCGCAGCCCTCCCCCCAGGCCGTTCCGTCGGCCGAGGCGGCGAAGGACTTGGCGCGGCCGTCGGGCGAGAGGACCCGCTGGCGGGAGAACTCGGTGAAGAACCCGCTCGTCGACATCACGGTCGCGCCTCCCGCCAGGGCCAGGTCGCACTCGCCCGAGCGCAGCGCCTGCGCCGCGAGGTGCATCGCGACGAGCGAGGAGGAGCAGGCGGTGTCGATCGTCATCGCCGGGCCCTCCAGGCCGAGCGCGTAGGCGATCCGGCCGGAGGCGACGCTGCCGGCGAGGCCGGCGCCGTACCCTTCCAGCCCCGCACCGCTGAGCGCCACTCCCCCGGCCGCGTAGTCGGTCAGCATCAGCCCGGCGAAGACCCCCGTCGAGCTGCCGCGCAGCCCGCCGGGCGATATCCCAGCGCCTTCCAGCGCCTCCCAGCTGGTTTCGAGCAGCAGCCGCTGCTGCGGGTCCATCGCCAGCGCCTCTTTCGGCCCGATCCCGAAGAAGGCCGAGTCGAAGTCCGCCACGTTCTCGAGGAATCCGCCCTCGCGGACGTAGGTCTTGCCGACCCGGTCAGGGTCCGGGTCGTAGAGCCGCTCGAGGTCCCAACCCCGGTCGGTGGGGAAGTCGACGACCCCGTCGCCGCCGCCCGCGACGAGGTCCCAGAGCCCGTGCGGCGAGGCGACCCCGCCCGGAAAGCGGCAGCCGATGCCGACGATCGCGACCGGCTCGTCGACGCCGGCCGCGGCGCGCACGACGACCGCGGCGCCCGAGCCGGACTCCACCTGGCGCAGCAGGTAGGCGGCGATCGCGGCGCAGTTGGGATGGTCGAAGACCAGCGTCGCCTCCAGCCGCACGCCGGTCGCCTCGCTCAAGCGATTGCGCAGCTCGACCGCGCCGAGCGAGTCGAAGCCGAGGTCTTTGAAGTTCTCCTGCGGGTCGATCGCGTCTGGAGAGGGGTGGCCGAGGATCGCCGCGGCGTGCTCGCGGACCTCGCCCAGGACCAGGGCCTCGCGCTCCGCCTCGGGCACCTCGGCGAGGCGGCGCGCCAGCGAGCCGGCGGCGACCTTCGCGCGCCGTCGCGCGGTCGGGACGAGCCCGGAGAGGACCGGCGGCAGCAGTCCGGCGCCGTCGAGCGTGCGCAGCGTTGCCCGGTCGAGCGGCACCGCGACGGGAGCCGGGTCTCCGAGGCCGAGGGCGCGGTCGAGGAGCTCGGCACCGCGCTCGGCGTCGATCAGCGTCAGGCCGCTGCGTCCGAGGCGGGCGCGCTCGGCGTCGCTCAGCCCGGCGGCCATCCCCGACTCCCACATGCCCCAGGCGATCGACGTCGCCGGCAGGCCCTCCTCGTGGCGACGCCGGGCGAGCGCGTCGAGGAACGAGTTGGCGGCGGCGTAGTTGCCCTGGCCGGGGCTGCCCAAGGTCGCGGCCGCCGATGAGTAGAGGACGAAGGCGGCCAGATCGAGGCCGGCGCTCAGCTCGTGCAGGTTCCAGGCGCCGTCGACCTTGGGGGCGAGGACCCGATCGAGGCGCTCCGGGTCGAGCGATTCGACCGTGCCGTCGTCGAGCACGCCGGCGCAGTGGACGATCGCGGTCAGCGGGCGCTCCGCAGCGACTCGGTCGAGCATCGCCTCGACCTCGGCGCGATCGGAGACGTCGCAGGCGACGGCGCTCGCCTCGGCGCCGAGCTCGGCGAGGCGGGCGATCAGCTCCTCGGCGCCCTCCGAGTCGGCGCCGCGCCTGCCGGCCAGCAGCAGGTGCCTGGCCCCGTGCGCCTCGACCAGGTGGCGGGCGGCGATCGCGCCGAGGCCCGAGAGGCCGCCGCTGATCAGGACCGTTCCCTCGGGATCGAGCTCGAGCGGCGCATCCGCGGACTCGGCCGCGGGGGCGAGCCGCGGCACGGCGGCGCGGCCCTCGCGCAGGACGACCTCCGGCTCGGTGCCGCCGACCGCCCCGGTCAGGGTTTCCTCGGAGGCCTCGCTGTCGTCGCCGTCGACGAGCACGAAGCGGCCCGGGTGCTCGGACTGGGCCGATCGGACGAGGCCCCAGGCCGCGGCGACGGCGGGGTCGGTCGCCTCGTCGCCCGTCCCGATCGCCCTTTCGCTGAGGAAGGCGAGGCGCTGCTCGGCGCGGCTCTCATCGGCGAGGAACGCCTGGATCGCGGCCAGGGTCTCGGCGCCGAGCCGGTGCGCGGCGGCGGCGGGGTCGAGGCCCTCGGGCGGAGTCAGGCGGTGCACCTCCACGGCGGCCGCCTCGCTCGGGGCGGCGATCTCGATCGTCTCCCAGGCTCGCTGGAAGAGATCGGAGGACCGCGACGGGCGCGCCGCCAGAGCAAGCGTCTCGGCCGGCCGCATCGCCAGGGCGGAGATCGCGCAGACGGGCTCGCCGGTGGCGCTCGCCGCGGCGAGCGATATCCGCTCGTCTTCGACGCGCACCCGCACGCGCAGCTGCGCGGCCCCCCGGCCCGCGCCGAGCGAGACTCCCGAGAAGCTGAACGGAAGCCGCACGCTCCCTTCGGCGCCGATGGCCTCGACCAGGGCGGGATGCAGCGCGGCGTCGAGCAGGGCCGGGTGGATGCCGAAGCGATCCGCCTCGGCGGCCTGCATCTCGGCGAGGGATATCTCACCGAACACCTCTCCGCCGAGCCTCCAGGCGGCCTCCAGGCCCTGGAAGGCCGGGCCGTACTCGAAGCCGGCGCCCACCGTGAGGTCGTAGAACGCGTCGACGTCGACCGGCTCCGCCCCGGGCGGCGGCCAGGCGGTCGCGTCGAAGTCGAGGGCGAGCGGCTCGTGCTCGGAGAGCAGCGTGCCCGAGGCGTGCCGCACCCACGGGGCGTCGTCGCCTTCCCCCTCGCGCGGCTCGGGGCGCGAGTGGATCGCGAGCTCGAAGCGCTCGGCGTCGGCCTCGACGGCGGCGACGCTGAGCTGAAGCTGCACGACCTCCGAGCCGGAGAGCAGCAGCGGCGCCTCCATCACCAGCTCCTCGAGACGCTCGGCGCCCAGCTCGGCTCCGGCGCGCAGCGCGATCTCGCAGAACGCGGTGCCCGGCACGATCACGGTGCCCGCGACCACGTGGTCGGCCAGCCAGGGATGGCTCTCCGCGGACAAGCGGCCGGTGAAGACCTGCTCTCGCTCGCGCGCGAGCGAGATCGAGGCGGTGAGCATCGGATGCTCGGTCGCCGACTGGCCGAGGCTGGTCGCGTCGGCCGACCCGCCCCCGCCGGCCAGCCAGTACCGCTCGCGCTGGAAGGGATAGGGGGGAAGCGCGACGAGCGAGCCGCCGGAGCACAGCGAGGAGAGGTCGACGGCGCCACCCGAGGCCCGCAGGGCGCCGAGCGCGGCGCCGAGGCAGAGCGCCTCGGGCTGCTCGCGGCGCAGGATCGCGGCGAAGGCGATCCCCTCCCGCTCCTCGACGCACTCGGCCGCGATCGCGGTCAGCACCGCGTCGGGACCGAGCTCGACGAAGCGGCTCGTCCCAAGCTCGCGCAGCCGGGCGATCCCGGCGGCGAAGCGCACGGCCCGCCTCGCGTGATCGGCCCAGTAGGCCGGCGAGGTCGCCTGCTCCTCCGTGAGCTCCTCGCCGCTCAGGTTGGAGACGATCGGGATCTCGGGCGCGCTCAGGTCGAGCGTCGAGACGAGCTGCTCGAACTCGGCGAGCATCGGCTCGATCCGGTGCGAGTGAAAGGCGTGGGAGACGTCGAGGCGCTTGACCTTGCGGCCGGCTTCCTCCTGCGCCTTCTCCCACTCGGCGAGCGCGTCCTCGTCGCCGGAGACGGAGATCGAGGCGGGTGCGTTGACGGCGGCGATGCAGAGGCGGCCCTCATACGCAGCAAGGCTCTCCTCGACCTCCCCCTCGCTCGCCCTGACCGAGGCCATCGCGCCGCCCTCGGGCAGCGCGGCCATCAGCCTCCCGCGCGCGGCGACGAGCTTGGCCGCGTCCTCCAGCGAGAGCACGCCCGCGACGTGCGCCGCCGAGACCTCCCCGATCGAGTGGCCGATCAGATAGTCGGGCCTGGCGCCGAACGAGGCGAGCAGCCTGAACAGGGCGACCTCCAGTGCGAACAGCGAGGCCTGGGTCAGGTCGGTGCGCGAGAGCGCTTGCGATAGCTCGCTCCCGGCCTCGGCGAAGACCGCCTCCTTGACGTCCTTGCCGAGCTCTGACTCCAGGGCGGCGCAGGCCTCGTCGAACGCCTCGCGGTAGACCGGGAAGGCGTCGTGGAGCTCCCTGCCCATGCCGGCCCGCTGGGCGCCCTGGCCCGAGAACAGGAAGGCGGTCTTGCCGTGGCTGACCTTGGCCCGGGCGAGGCCCGGGGCGGGCCTGCCCTGGGCGAGCGCGTCGAGGCCGGCGAGCAGCTCCTCGGTGTCGGCGCCGACCGCGACCGCCCTCTGTGGCAGCGAGGCGCGGGAGGCGAGCAGGGTGTGGGCGACGTCGAGCGGGTCGGGCTCGGCCCGCTCGACGTGGGCGGCGAGCCGGCCCGCGTACTCGCGCAGCGCCTCGGGCGTCTTCGCCGAGAGCGCCCAGGCGACCAGCGGCGGACGCTCGGTGCCCTCCCCCTCGTCCCCTGCCGGCGCCGGCTGCACCGGTGCCTCTTCGAGGATCAGGTGCGCGTTGGTGCCGGAGATGCCGAAGGAGGAGACGCCGGCCCGGCGGGGGCGATCGCCACGCTTCCACTCGCGTCGCTCGGTCAGCAGCTCGACCTCGCCCGAGTCCCAGTCGACGTGAGGAGTCGGCTCGTCGACGTGCAGGGTCGGCGGCAGCGCTTCCTCCTGCAGCGCCATCACCATCTTGATCACGCCGCCGACCCCCGCGGCGGCCTGGGTGTGGCCGAAGTTCGACTTCAGCGAACCGAGCGCCAGGGGGCCGTTCTCGCGCTCCTGACCGTAGGTGGCGAGCAGGGCCCCCGCCTCGATCGGGTCGCCGAGGACCGTGCCGGTGCCGTGCCCCTCGACCGCGTCGACCTCGCCCGGCTTCAGGCCGGCGTTGGCCAGGGCCTGGCGGATCACCCGTTCCTGGGAGGGGCCGTTGGGGGCGGTCAGGCCGTTGCTCGCCCCGTCCTGGTTGGTCGCCGAGCCGCGCAGGACGGCGAGGATGCGGCGGCCGTTGCGCTTGGCGTCGGAGAGGCGCTCGAGCGCGACGATCCCGCAGCCCTCTCCCCAGGAGGCGCCGTCGGCCGAGGCGGCGAAGGACTTGGCGCGGGCGTCGGCGGCGAAGACCCGCTGGCGGCTGAACTCGACGAAGGCGATCGGCGTGGAGAGCACGGTCACCCCGCCCGCGAGCGCCAGCTCGCACTCGCCCCCCCGCAGCGCCTGCGCAGCCAGGTGCATCGCGACCAGCGACGAGGAGCAGGCCGTGTCGATCGTCACCGCGGGGCCCTCGAGCCCGAGCGCGTAGGCGATCCGGCCGGAGGCGACGCTGCCGGCGATGCCCGTTCCGAATCCCTCGAGGCCGGCCGAGCTGAGCGCCGCGCCCGCTTCCGCGTAGTCGGCCATCATCACCCCCGCGTACACCCCGGTGGAGCTGCCGCGGACCGCCAGCGGATCGATCCCGGCGTCCTGCAGCGTCTCCCAGCTCGTTTCGAGCAGCAGCCGCTGCTGCGGGTCCATCGCCAGCGCCTCGCGCGGGCCGATGCCGAAGAAGGCCGGGTCGAAGTCGGCCACGTTCTCGATGAAGCCGCCCTCGCGGACGTAGCTCTTGCCGGTTCGCGCCGGATCGGGGTCGTAGAGCCGCTCGACGTCCCAGCCGCGGTCGGAGGGGAACTCCGAGATCCCGTCCCTGCCCTCGGCGAGCAGCTCCCAGAAGCGCTCGGGAGAGCTCGCTCCACCCGGAAAGCGACACCCGATGCCGACGATCGCGATCGGCTCGTCGACTCCCCTGGCGGCGCGTACCGCGACCGCGGCGCCGGAGCCGGATTCGACCTGCCGCAACAGGTAGGAGGCAATAGCGCCGGAGCTCGGGTAGTCGAAGACGAGCGTCGCCTCGAGACGCACGCCGGTCGCCTGGCTGAGCCGGTTGCGCAGCTCGACCGCGCCGAGCGAGTCGAAGCCGAGGTCTTTGAAGTTCGCCTGCGGGTCGACCGCATCGGCCGAGGAGTGGCCGAGGATCGCAGCGACGTGCTCCCGCACCTCGCGCAGGACCACGGCCTCGCGCTCGGCCTCCTCCACCTCGGCGAGGCGGCGCGCCAGCGAGCCGGCAGCCACCTTGCCGCGCCTGCGCGCGGCGGGCACCAGGCCGGCGAGGATCGGCGGCAGCAGGCCCGCCCCGTCGAGCGTCCGCAGCGCGGCGTGGTCTAACGGAACGGCGACCGGGGCGGGATCCCCGAGCGCCAGGGCACGGTCGAAGAGCCCGGTGCCCCGCTCGGCGTCGATCAGCGTCAGGCCGCTGCGGCCCAGGCGCGCGCGCTCGGCCTCGCTCAGCCCGGCGGCCATCCCCGACTCCCACATGCCCCAGGCGATCGAGGTGGCCGGCAGCTCTTCCGCCCGGCGCCGCTGGGCAAGCGCGTCGAGGAAAGAGTTGGCCGCGGCGTAGTTGCCCTGGCCGGGGTTGCCGAAGGCGGCCGCCGCCGAGGAATAGAGGACGAAGGCCGCGAGCTCGTGACCGGCGCTCAGCTCGTGCAGGTTCCATGCCCCGTCGACCTTGGGCGCGAAGACGCGCGAGAGGCGCTCGGAGTCGAGTGATTCGACTGTGCCGTCGTCGAGCACGCCCGCGCAGTGGACGATCGCGGTGAGCGGGTGCTCGGCCGCAATGCCGTCGAAGAGCGCTTCGACCTGCTCGCGATCCGAGACGTCGCAGGCGACGGCGGTCGCCTCGGCGCCGAGCTCGCCGAGGCGGGCGATCAGCTCCTCGGCCCCGGGCGTGTCCGCCCCGCCACGGCCGGCGAGCAGCAAGCGGCGCACGCCGTGCGCCTCGGCCAGGTGACGGGCGGCGATCGCACCCAAGCCCGACAGCCCGCCGCTGACGAGGACGGTTCCCTCGGGGTCGAGGCCGGGCGCCGCTCCGGAGCCGGTCTCCTCGGCGGGCGCGAGCCTCGGCACGCCGGCGCGGCCGTCGCGCAGGACGACCTCCGGCTCAGCCCCGGCGATCGCTCTGAAAAGCGCCTCCTCGGAGGCCTCGCTGCCGTCGCTGTCGACGATCGTGAAGCGGCCCGGGTGCTCGGACTGGGCGCAGCGGATCAAGCCCCACGCCGCCGACACCGCCGGGTCGGGGGATTCCTCGTCGCTGAGCGCGATTCCCCTTTCGCCGACGAAGGCGAGGCGGCGCTCGGCACTGCCCTCGTCGGCGAGGAACGCCTGGATCGCGGCCAGCGCCTCGGCGCAGAGACGGTGCGCCGCCGCGTCGGGCTCGAGGTCCTCGGGTGCCGCCAGGCGATGTACCTCGACGTCCGCTTCTTCGCTGCCCGCGGCGCTCTCGACCGTCTCCCAGGTCCGTTGGAAGAGATCGGCCGACGGCGAGCGGCGCCCGTCGAGCGCGAGCGCCTCGACCGGGCGCATGGTCAAGCTCGAGATCGCGCAGACCGGATCGCCCTCGGGGCTCGCCGCAGCGAGGGAGATCCGCTCGTCCTCCACGCGCACCCGGACGCGCAGCTGGGCGGCGCCCCGGCCGGCGCCGAGCGAGACCCCGGCGAAGCTGAACGGAAGGCGCAGGCCACCGCCGCTGCCGGCGGCCTCGACCAGGGCCGGATGCAGCGCGGCGTCGAGCAGAGCGGGGTGCACCCCGAACCGATCCGCTTCGGCTCGCTGCTCCTCGGCGAGAGAGATCTCTCCGTAGACCTCCCCGCCGAGCCTCCAGGCCGCCTCCAGGCCCTGGAACGCGAGGCCGTACTCGAAGCCAGCAGCCACGGTCAGGTCGTAGAACGCATCGACCTCGACGGGCTCGGCACCCGGCGGCGGCCACGCGGTCGCGTCGAAGCCGAGCGCGAGCGGTTCGGGGTCCGAGACCAGCGTGCCGGATGCGTGCCGCACCCAGGGCAGCTCGTCCTCGTCCTCCCCGCCGGGCTCCGGCCGTGAGTGGATCGCGAGCTCGAAGCGCTCGGGGTCGGCCTCGCCGGCGACGACGCTGAGCTGGAGCTGGACGGCATCGGCCTCGCCGAGCAACAGCGGCGCCTCCATCACGAGCTCCTCGAGGCGCTCGATGCCGAGCTCGGCACCGGCGCTGAGGGCGATCTCGCAGAAAGCGGTGCCCGGCACGACGACGGTGCCTGCGACCACGTGGTCGGCCAGCCAGAGGTGGCTCTCGGTCGAGAGACGTCCGGTGAAGACCTGCTCCCGCTCGCGCGCGAGCGAGATCGAGGCGGCGAGCATCGGGTGCTCGGTCGCCGACTGCCCGAGGCTGGCCGCGTCGGTCGAGCCGCCGGCGATCAACCAGTAGCGCTCGCGCTGGAAGGGATAGGTGGGAAGCTCGACCAGCGAGCCCGCCGAGCACAGCGGGGAGAGGTCGGCCTTGCCGCCCGAGGCGCGCAGGGCTCCCAGGGCGGCGCCGAAGCAGAGCGCCTCGGGCTGCTCGCGTCGCAGCGTCGCGGTGAGGGCGATCCCCTCCTCCTCGATGCACTCCGCCGCGATCGCGCTCAGCACGGCGTCTGGGCCGAGCTCCAGGAAGCGGCCCACACCCCGCTCGCGCAGCCAGGCGATGCCCTGGGCGAAGCGCACCGCCTGCCGCGCGTGGGAAGCCCAATAGGCGGGAGAGGTGGCCTGCTCCTCGGTCAGCTCCTCGCCGCTCACGTTGGAGACGATCGGGATCTCGGGCGCCTTCAGCTCGAGGGTGGAGACCAGCCGCTCGAACTCGGCCAGCATCGGCTCGATCCGCTGCGAGTGGAAGGCGTGGGACACGTCCAGGCGCTTGGTCTTGCGGCCCTCCCGCTCCTGGGCCTGCTCCCATTCCGAGAGCGCGTCCTCGTCGCCCGAGACGACGATCGAGGTGGGCGCGTTGACCGCGGCGATGCAGAGCGCTCCCCCGTAGGGGGCGATGCTCTCTTCGACGACCTCCTCGCCGCCCCTGACCGAGGCCATCGCGCCGCCCTCCGGCAGGGCGGCCATCAGCGATCCCCTGGCGGCGACGAGCTTCGCTGCGTCCTCGAGCGAGAGCACGCCGGCCACCTGGGCCGCCGCGATCTCGCCAATCGAGTGGCCGATCAGGTAGTCGGGCTTGGCCCCGAAGGAGGAGAGCAGCCGGTAGAGCGCCACCTCCAGGGCAAAGAGCGATGCCTGGGTCAGGTCGGTGCGCGAGAGGGCCAGCGACAGCTCGCTGTCCACCTCTGCGAAGACCGCCGCCTTGACGTCCTTGCCCAGCTCGGCCTCCAGGACGGCGCAGGCCTCCTCGAACGCCTCGCGGTAGACGGGGAAGGCCTCGTAGAGGCCCTTGCCCATCTCGGCCCGCTGGCTGCCCTGCCCGCTGAAGAGGAAGGCCGTCTTGCCGTGGCTCACCTTCGCCACGGCGAGCCCGGGAGCGGGCCTGCCCTGCGCCAGAGCCTCGAGCCCGGCGAGCAGCTCCCCCTCGCTCTCGCCCACGACCACCGCGCGGTGGGGCAGCGAGGCCCTCGAGGCGAGCAGGGTGTGGGCGACGTCGATCGGGTCGGGCTCCTCTGTCTCGACATGAGCGGCGAGCCGGCCCGCGTACTCGGCCAGCGCCTCGGGGGTTTTCGCCGAGATCGCCCAGGGGATCAGCGGCGGGCGCTCGGTCTCCTCGGCCTCGCCCGCCGGTTGCTCGGGGGCCTCCTCGAGGATCAGGTGGGCGTTGGTGCCCGAGATGCCGAAGGAGGAGACGCCCGCCCTCCTGGGGCGATCGCCGCGCTTCCACTCCCTGGGCTCGGTCAAGAGCTCGATTTCGCCCGAGTCCCAGTCGACGTGGGGCGTCGGCTCGTCGACGTGCAGGGTCTTCGGCAGCGCTTCTTCTCTCAGCGCCATCACCATCTTGATCACGCCGCCGACTCCGGCCGCGGCGACCGTGTGGCCGACGTTGGACTTCAGCGAGCCGAGCTGGAGCGGCCCGTCCTCCCTTTCCTGGCCGTAGGTGGCGAGCAGGGCCTGGGCCTCGATCGGGTCGCCGAGCGGGGTGCCGGTCCCGTGACCCTCGACCGCGTCCACCTCCGACGCGGTCAACCCCGCGTTCGCCAGGGCCTGGCGGATCACCCGTTCCTGCGAGGGGCCGTTGGGGGCGATCAGGCCGTTGCTCGCGCCGTCCTGGTTGGTCGCCGAGCCCTTGATCAGGCCGAGGATGCGGCGATTCTTCGCCCTCGCCGTCGAGAGGCGCTCGAGCAGCAGGATCCCGCAACCCTCGCCCCAGGCCGTGCCGTCGGCGGCGCCTGCGAACGACTTCGGGCGCCCGTCGGGGGCGAGGCCGCGCTGGCGGCTCATCCCGATGAAGGTGCTGAGGCTGGAGTGCACGGTGACGCCGCCGGCCAGGGCGAGCTCGCACTCGTCGGCCCGCAGCGCCTGGGCCGCCAGATGCATCGCGACCAGCGAGGAGGAACAGGCGGTGTCGATCGTCACCGCCGGCCCCTCGAGGCCGAGGGTGTAGGCGACGCGGCCGGAGGCGACGCTGGTCGAGAGACCGGTGCCGAGCAGCGCTTCCATGCCGGGGACGACGGTGATGCCACCGGGCGAGTAGTCCGGCTGCGCCGTTCCGACGAAGACGCCGGTCTGCGTGCCGCGCATGCTGCCCGGATCGACGCCGGCGTCCTCGAGGGCCTCCCAGGCCCCTTCCAGCAAGAGGCGGTGCTGGGGGTCCATCGTCAGCGCCTCGCGCGGGCCGATGCCGAAGAAGGCGGCGTCGAATTCGGCCAGGTCGTGGAGGAAGCCGCCCCTGCGCACGTAGGTCGTGCCGACCCGCTCGGGGTCGGGGTCGAAGAACCGCTCCATGTCCCAGCCGCGATCGGTGGGCGAGTCGGTGATCGCGTCCGTGCCGGCGGAGACCATCTCCCACAGATCGCGCGGCGAGGCGACCCCGCCCGGGAAGCGACAGCCGATGCCGACGATCGCGATCGGTTCGCTGCGCTTCGCGAGCAGTTGCTTGTTCTGGCTGCGCAGGCGCTCGGCCTCCTTGACCGACGTACGCAGCGCCTCGACGACCTGCTCGCTGGAAACGCTCACTTAAACCTCCTCCGTAACGGGGGTGTCGAGGGTGCGGCGCACCAGCTCGTCGAGCCCCATCTCATCGATCTTGTCGTTGTCCTCGTCCTCCGCGGCCGCCCCGTCGGACCCCTCCGACGCGCTCCCGGACATGGCCAGCAGCATCTCCAGCACCCCCGAGTCCTTCATGCTCGCCAGCGGGATCGCCGCGATCCGCCTGCGGATCTCAGCCTCCTCCGGGTCGACCCCGCCGGCCCCGCCGGCATTTGGGTCGAGCTTCGAGAGCAGGTACCGCGCGACGGCCTCGGAGGTCGGGTGGTCGAAGACGAGCGTCGCCTCGAGCTGCAGGTCGCTGTCCTCGGCGAGCCGGTTGCGCAGTTCGACCGCGCCGAGCGAGTCGAAGCCGAGGTCGGTGAAGTTCGCGTCCGGGTCGATCGCCTCGATCGAACTGTGGCCGAGCACGTCGGCGACGTGCTCGCGGACGACCGTCAGGACCATCTCCTCGCGCTCGTCCTCGGCGGTGCTCGCGAGGCGTTTCGGCAGCGAGCCGGCCGCGCCGCCGGAGCGGCGGCGGGCGGCCGGCGCTAGCTTCGACATCAGCGGCGGCAACAGCCCGGCGCCCGCGAGCTGGCGCAGCGCCGAGCGCTGGATCGGGACCGCGACCGCGCCGGCGCGGTCCTCGGCGAGGACGCGGTCGAGGATCTCGCAGCCGCGCTCGCTCTCGATCGGGATCACGCCGGTGCGGCTCACCCGGGCGCGGTCGGCATCGGCGAGGTCGGCTGCCATCCCCGTCTCCCAGATCCCCCAGGCGACGGACGTCGCGGTCAGCCCCCGCGCCCGTCGGTGCTCCGCCAGGGCGTCGAGGAAGGAGTTGGCCGCGGCGTAGTTCGCCTGCCCCGGGCTGCCGATCACGGCGGCCGCGGAGGAATAGAGGACGAACGCCTGGAGCGGCATCTCCGCGGTCAGCTCGTGCAGGTGCCAGGCCGCGTCCGCCTTGGGCGCGAGGACTGCGTCGAGGCGGTCGCGGTCGAGCCCGGTGACCGTGCCGTCGTCGAGCACCCCCGCGCAATGGACGACGGCGGCAAGCGGACGGTCGGCCGGGATCTCGGCCAGCACGCCTTCGAGCTGCCGGCGGTCGGAAACGTCGCAGGCGACAGCGGAGGCCTCGCAGCCCAGCTCGGCGAGCTCGGCGAGCAGTTCGGACGCCCCCGGGGTGTCGGCCCCGCGGCGGCCGGCGAGCAGCAGGTGGCGAGCGCCGTGGGCGGCGACCAGGTGCTTCGCCGCGAGTGCGCCGAGCCCACCCATGCCGCCGGTGACGAGGACGGTGCCCTCCAGGCCCAGCGGCCGAGGACCCTCCCCCTCCGCGGCCCCGGCCGCGGCCGGGGCCGGCACGAGCCGCGGCGCCGTGGCGACCCCTTCGCGCAGGGCGAGCTGCGGCTCCTGCGCCTGCGAGATCGCGGCGGCGAGGGCCCCCTCGGACGCCTCGCTCCCGTCGCTGTCGACGATCGTGAAGCGGCCCGGGTGCTCGACCTGCGCCGAGCGGACCAGGCCCCAGACCGCGGCGGCGGCGGGATCGGGCGAGTCCCCCGGCGCGGCCGCCGCGGCGCGCTCGGTGACGATCGCAAGCCGCGAGCCCTCGCCCTCGCCGCCGAGCCGCCGTTGCACGGCCTCCAGCACGGCGGCGGCGAGATCGTGGGTGCGGCCAGGCACGTCGTCGTCGTCGCCGGCCGGGACGCGATGGACCTCGACCGCGCCGTCGCCCGGCTCCGGCAGCGAGACGTCGATCCACTCGAGTTGGAAGAGGTCCTCGGCCGCGGCCCCGGCCGCGCTCCCCTGGAGGGCCGAGGGATCGACGTTGCGCACGGCGAGCTTCTCGATCCCGCAGACCGGGCGCCCGTGCTCGTCGGCCGCGTCGAGGGAGAGCTGGCGATCGTCGGAGCGGACCCGCAGGCGCAGACGCGAGGCGCCGCGGCCGGTGCCCAGGGCGACGCCCGAGAAGCTGAACGGCAGCCGCACGCCCTTGGCGGCGTCGGCGCCGACGAAGATCGGGTGCAGCGCCGAGTCGAACAGCGCCGGGTGGATGCCGAAGCGCTCGGCTTCGGAGGACTGCTCCTTGGCCAGCGCCGCCTCTGCGTAGACGTCCTCGCCCACTTTCCAGGCGGCCTCCATGCCCTGGAAGGCTGGGCCGTAGACGAAACCGACCTGCGCGGTGAAGTCGTAGAACGCATCGACGTCGAGCGGCTCCGCCCCCTCCGGCGGCCAGGTATTCGGATCGAAGCCGATCGAGAGGGGCTCCGTCTCGGCGACCACGAACCCGGATGCGTGCCGTACCCACGGCTCGAGCTCCTCGTCCCCCGCCCCGGGCTCGCGGCGCGAGTGGATTTCGAGCGTGAAGCGGCCGGCGCTGCCCTCCACCGGGCGCAGGCTTAGCTGGACCTGTACGGCCGTCGACTCCTGGAGCAGCAGGGGCGACTCCATCACCAGCTCCTCGATCCGCTCGGCCCCGAGCTCGGCGCCGGCCCGCATCGACATCTCGCAGAAGACGACGCCGGGGACGATCACCTCGCCGGCGATCACGTGGTCCGCCAGCCAGGGGTGGGTCGCCGTCGAGAGGCGCCCCGTGAACAGGTGCTCCCCGTCCCGCGCCGTCGCGATCGAGGCGACGGCGATCGGGTGCTCGATGGAGGTCTGGCCGAAGGCCGCGGGATCGCCGCCGTCGGCACCGAGCTCGATCCAGTAGCGCTCGCGCTGGAAGGCGTAGGTCGGCAGATCGGTCAGCGCCCCGCCCGCGAGCGAGCCGAGGTCGACCTTCGCGCCCGAGGCGTGCAGGGCGCCGAGCGCGGCCACGAAGCTCACGGGCTCGGGGTCGTCCCTGCGCAGGGACGGCGCGAGGGCCACGTCCCTGGCGTCGGTCAGGCACTCGGCGGCGATCGCGGTCAGCGTCGCCTGCGGGCCGAGCTCCAGGAAGCGGGTCGCGCCCTGCTCGCCCAGGTGCTCGATCCCCGCGGCGAAGCGAACGGGCTGCCTGATCTGGGACGCCCAGTAGGCGGGCGAGGTGGCCTGCTCCGCGCTCAGCTCCTCGCCGCTCAGGTTGGAGACGATCGGAATCCGGGGCGGCTTCAGGTCCAGCCCGGAGACGACCTGCTCGAACTCGGCGAGCATCGGCTCCATGCGGTGGGAGTGGAAGGCGTGGGACACGTCGAGGCGCTTGGTCTTGCGACCGGCCTCCTCCTCGGCCTGCTCCCACTCGGCGAGCGCGTCCTCGTCGCCGGAGACGACGATCGAGCCGGGCGCGTTGACCGCGGCCACGCCCAGCCGCCCTATATATGGAGCGAGGCTCTCCTCTACGACCTCCTCGGTGGCCCTGACCGAGGCCATCGCGCCGCCCTCGGGGAGGGCGGCCATCAGCGAGCCGCGGGCGGCGACCAGCCTTGCGGCGTCCTTCAGGTCGAGCACCCCGGCGACGTGGGCTGCCGATATCTCGCCGATCGAGTGGCCGATCAGGTAGTCGGGCCCGGCGCCGAAGGAGGCGAGCAGCTCGTAGAGCGCCACCTCCAGAGCGAAGAGCGAGGCCTGGGTCAGGTCGGTGCGACCGAGGCGCTCGGAGAGCTCGCTTCCCTCCTCGGCGAAGACCGCGTCCCTGACCGGTTGGCCCAGCTCGGCCTCCAGGGCGGCGCAGACCCCGTCGAACGCCTCGCGGTAGAGGGGGAAGGCCTCGTACAGCCCGCTGCCCATCCCGGCCCGCTGGGCGCCCTGGCCGGAGAAGAGAAAGGCGGTCCTGCCGTGGGTCGCCTTTGCCCGGGCGAGACCGGGGTGGTTCTTGCCCTGGGCCAGCGCGTCCAGCCCGGCGAGGAGCTCTTCGGTGCCGGTGCCGGCGACGACCGCCCTGTGGGGCAGCGAGGCGCGGGAGGCGAGCAGGGTGTGGGCGACGTCGAACGGGTCGGGCTCGCTCCGCTCGACGTGGGCGGCGAGCCGGCCCGCGTAGGCGGCGAGCGCCTCGGGGGTCTTGGCCGAGATCGCCCAGGGGATCGCGGGGGGAAGCTCTCGCTCCTCGCGCGCGGGGACCGGCTGCTCGGGCGGCTCCTCCAGGATCAGGTGCGCGTTGGTGCCCGAGATGCCGAAGGAGGAGACGCCGGCCCGCCTCGGCCTGTCTCCTCGCTTCCACTCGCGCTGCTCGGTCAGCAGCTCGATCTCCCCCGCCTCCCAATCCACATGCGGGGTCGGCTCGTCGACGTGCAGGGTCTTCGGCAGCGCTTCTTCCCGCAGCGCCAGCGCCATCTTGATCACGCCGCCGACTCCGGCGGCCGCCTGGGTGTGGCCGAAGTTGGACTTCAGGGATCCGAGGGCGAGCGGGCCGTTCTCCCTCTCCTGGCCGTAGGTGGCGAGCAGCGCCCCCGCCTCGATCGGATCGCCCAGGGTCGTGCCGGTGCCGTGGGCCTCGACCGCGTCGACATCTGAAGGCTCCAGCCCTGCGTTGGCCAGCGCCTGGCGGATCACCCGCTCCTGGGAGGGGCCGTTGGGGGCGGTCAGGCCGTTGCTCGCCCCGTCCTGGTTGGTCGCGGAGCCGCGGACCACGGCGAGGATGCGGCGCCCGTTCGCCTGCGCGTCGGAGAGGCGCTCGAGCGCGACCAGGCCCATGCCCTCCGAGAAGCCGGTTCCGTCCGCGGCGGCGGCGAAGGACTTGCAGCGGCCGTCCGGCGCGAGGGCTCGCTGGCGGCTCATCCCGATGAAGGCCCCGGGCGTGGTCAGCACCGTCGCCCCGCCCGCGAGGGCCAGATCGCATTCACCCGAACGCAGCGCCTGCGCTGCCAGGTGCATCGCGACCAGCGAAGCGGAGCAGGCGGTGTCGACCGTCACCGCCGGCCCCTCGAGGCCGAGCGTGTAGGAGATGCGACCCGAGGCGACGCTGCTGAGCAGCCCGGTGCCGAAGTGGCCTTCGACCTCCGAGTTGCGCCCGACCGGCGTCACGTAGTCCTGGAAGGCGATCCCCGCGTAGACGCCGGTGCTGCTGCCGCGCAGGCTCGCCGGGTCGATCCCCGCGTCCTCCAGGACCTCCCAGGCTCCTTCGAGCAGCAGCCGGTGCTGCGGATCCATGATCAGCGCCTCGCGCGGGGCGACCGCGAAGAAGCCGGCGTCGAACTCCTCGGCGCCGGGGACGAAGCCGCCGTGGCGCACGTAGGTCCTGCCCTGCTGCTCGGGGTCGGGGTCGTAGAGGCGCTCGACGTCCCAGCCGCGGTCGGACGGGAACTCCGAGATGCCGTCGCCGCCGTCGACGAGCAGCCGCCAGAGGTCGTCGGGCGAGGCGACCCCGCCCGGGAAGCGGCAGGAGACGCCGACGATCGCGACCGGCTCGTCGCTGCCGTGACTCGCCCGCGCCGGCGCCGGCGCGCTCGCCCCGCCAGCCACCAGCTCCAGCAGGTGACGGGCGATCGCCTCGGGCGTCGGGTGGTCGAAGACGAGCGTCGCCTCGAGCTGCACGCCCGTCGCCTGGGCGAGGCGGTTGCGCAGCTCGATCGCGCCGAGCGAGTCGAAGCCGAGCTCCTTGAAGCTGGCCGCGGGGTCGATCGCGGCGAGCGAGGAATGGCCGAGCACGGCCGCGGCGTGCTCGCGCACCACCTCGACCACCAGCGCCTGCCTCTCCCCCTCCGGTATCGCCTGCACGCGGCGGGCGAGGGCGCCGGCGCCGGCCGGCGAGCGCCGCCTGCCCGAGCGGACGAGATTGCCGAAGAGGGGCGGCAGCGCCTGCGCGCGAGCCAGCGAGCCCAGCGCGACCGGGTCGAGCGGCACCGCGATCGCGAGCGGGTCGGGCAGCGTCCGCGCCCGGTCGAGGAGCCCGAGGCCGCGCTCGGTGTCGATCGCTCCGACGCCGCCGCGGCGCAGGCGCGACTCGTCCTCCTCGTCCACGCCTGCGGTGAGCTCGCTTCGCTCCTCCCAGAGGCCCCAGGCGATCGAGGTCGCCGGCAGGCCCTCGGCGAGCCTGCGCTCGGCGAGCGCGTCGAGGAACGAGTTCGCCGCCGCGTAGTTGGCCTGCCCCGGGCTGCCGACGATGCCGGCCGCCGAGGAGTAGAGGACGAAGTCGCTCAGGTCCATGCCGCGGGTCAGCTCGTGCAGGTGCCAGGCAGCCTCCGCCTTGGGCGCGAGCACGCGGGCGAGGGCTTCGGGGTCGAGGTTTTCGACCGTCGCGTCGTCCAACGTGCCGGCGCTGTGCACGACCGCGGTCAGCGGGTGCTCGGCGGGAATCCCGCCCAGCAGCGCCTCCAGCCGAGCCCGGTCGGACGCGTCGCAGGCGACCGCCTCCGCCTCGCAGCCGAGCTCGCCCAGCTCGGCGATCAGCTCGGCGGCCCCGGGGGTCTCCGCCCCGCGGCGACCGGCGAGCAGCAGGCGGCGGGCGCCGTTCGTCGCCAGGTGGCGGGCGGCAAGCGCACCCAGGCCCGAGAGACCGCCGGTGACCAGGACCGTCCCCTCGGGCTCCGCCGAGCGGGGATGGGTGAGGACGACCTTGCCGACGTGGCGGCCCTGGCTGAGGAAGCGGAACGCCTCCGGCGCGCGGCGCACGTCCCAGCAGGTCGTCGGCGGGTGCGCCATCGCGCCCGCCTCGAAGAGGGCGACCAGCTCGGCGAGCATCTCGCCCCAGCGCTCGGGCCCGGCTTCGACCAGGTCGAAGGCGCGGTAGACGACCCCGGGGTGCTCGGCGGAGACGGCGTCGGCGTCGCGGAGGTCGGTCTTGCCCATCTCCGCGAAGCGCCCACCGCGCGGCAGCAGCTCCAGCGAGGCGTCGAGGAACTCGCGCGCCAGCGAGTTGAGCACCACGTCCATCCCCTCGCCGCCCGTCGCCGCGAGGAACTCGTCCCTGAACTCGACCGTGCGCGAGGAGGCGATGTGCTCGTCGTCGAGGCCGAGCCGGCGCAGCGCCTCCCATTTGGCCGGGCTGGCGGTGGCGAAGACCTCGGCGCCGAGGTGGCGGGCGATCTGGATCGCGGCCATCCCGACGCCGCCGGCGCCGGCGTGGATCAGCACCCGCTCGCCCGGCTTCAGCTCGGCGAGGTCGACGAGCCCGTAGTAGGCGGTGCAGGCCGCCACCGGCAGGGCGGCGCCCTGGACGAAGCTCCAGCCGTCCGGCAGCTGGACGAGGCCGCGCCGGTCGCCGATCGCGAGCGGGCCGAAGCTCCCCTGGGCGAAGCCCATCACCCGGTCGCCGGGCACCAGGTCCTCGACGCCGGGCCCGATCTCGGCGACGACGCCGGCGCCCTCGCCGCCGACCGGCGCCGCGACCGGGTACATGCCGAGCGCGATCAGCACGTCGCGGAAGTTGAGGCCCGAGGCGTGCAGGGCGACGCGAACCTCGCCCTCCTCCAGCTCGCGCTCTGCCTCGGCGTCCTCGACCAGGGCGATGCCCTCGAGGCTGCCGCCGTCGCCGACGTCGAGCCGCCAGGCTCCAGGCGGGGGCACCAGCCGGCCCTCCTGCGCCCGGACGAGGCGCGGCGCCCTCGCCAGGCCGGCGCGGAGCGCCAGCTGGGGCTCCTCCGACTGGGCGAGCGCGGCGGCCAGGGCCGCTTCGGACTCCTCGCCGCCGTCGCTGTCGACCAGGAGGAAGCGGCCGGGGTGCTCCGACTGGGCGGAGCGGACCAGCCCCCAGACGGCGGCCTGCGCCGGGTCGGGCGCCTCCTCGCCGCCGGCCGCGACCGCCCCCTCGGTCAGGACGGCAAGGCGCTCTCCCGTCCGCTCCCCGTCGGCGAGGAAGGCCTGGATCGCGCCGAGCGCCTCGGTCGTCAGCGCCCGGGCACCGGTCCCGGCGTCCTCGTCATCGGCCAGCCGCGCGACGCGGTGCACGGCGACTCCGTCGGCCGGCTCGGAATCCGGCAGGTCCACCGGCGTCCACTCCATGCGGAAGAGGTCGTCGCCGCCGCGGTCGAGCGCCGCGGCGTCCACCGGCCTGACGCGGATGCCCTCGATCGCGCAGACGAAGGCGCCCTCGGGGTCGGCGGCGGCGATCGAGATCCGCTCGCCGGATGCCGTCACCCGAACCCTCAACGCGACCGGGCCGCCCGCCCCGACCGAGACGCCGCTGAAGCTGAAGGGCAGGCCGGGGCGCTCGAAGCCGCCCGCGAGCGAGCCCGCCTGCAGGGCCGCGTCGAGGAGCGCCGGGTGGACGCCGTAGCGCTCCGCCTCGGAGCGCTGCTCCTCGGCCAGCGAGACCTCGGCGTAGACCTCGTCGTCGAGGCGCCACGCGGCCTCCAAGCCCTGGAAGGCGGGGCCGTAGTCGAGGCCGATCCGTGCACAGGCGTCGTAGAAGTCCTCGGTCTCGAGCGGCTCGGCCCCGGCGGGCGGCCAGGCGACCGGGTCGAAGCCCAGCTCGGGGTCGGGCGCCCGGGCGACGAGGGCGCCGCTCGCGTGGCGGGTCCAGGGGACGTCCGCGTCCGCGTCCTGAGGGCGGGAGTGGACCTGGAAAGCGAGGCGGTCGGGGTCGTGCTCGTCCTCGCCGAGCCAGACGCGCAGCTGCGCCGCGCCGTCCTCGGCGAGCGGCAGCGGCGCTTCGAGGACGAGCTCGGCGAGGTGGCCGGCGCCGACCTTGCGGCCGGCGTGCAGCGCCAGCTCGGCGAAGCCGGTCGCGGGCAGGATCGGCGTGCCGGCGAGCGCGTGGTCGGCGAGCCACGGCTGGGCGGCGAGGGAGACGCGGCCGCTGAACAGGTGCTCGCCCTCGGCGGCGAGGGCGATCGAGGCGCCGAGGATCGGGTGGTCGGCGTCGGCGAGGCCGGCGGCGGAGAGGTCGCCGGTGGCTCTCGCCTCCAGCCAGAAGCGCTCGCGCTGGAAGGGATAGGTCGGCAGCTCGGTCAGCGCCCCGCCCTCGGTCAGGGAGGAGAGCTCGACCTGGGCGCCCGAGGCGTGCAGGGCGCCGAGCGCGGCGACGAAGGCCTGCGGCTCGGCGTGATCCCTGCGCAGGGTCGGCGCGAGGGCGAGGTCCTTGGCATCGGCCAGGCACTCGGCGGCGATCGCGGTCAGCGTTGCCTGCGGGCCGAGCTCCAAGAGGCGGGTGGCGCCCTGCTCGTGGAGGTGGGCGATCCCGGCGGCGAAGCGGACCGGCTGCCTGATCTGGGTGCCCCAGTAGTCGGAGGAGGTCGCCTGCTCCGCCGTCAGCTCCTCGCCGGTGAGGTTGGAGACGATCGGGATCTCCGGGGCCTTCAGCTCCAGGGTGGAGACGAGCCGCTCGAACTCCTCCAGCATCGGCTCCATGCGGTGGGAGTGGAAGGCGTGGGAGACGTCGAGGCGCTTGGTCTTGCGACCTGCCTCCTCCTGGGCCTTCTCCCACTCGGCGAGCGCGTCCTCCTCGCCGGAGACCGAGATCGAGGCGGGCGCGTTGACCGCGGCGATGCAGAGGCTTCCCTCGTAGGGAGCGAGGCTCTCGGCGACCTCCTCCTCGGTTGCCCTGACCGAGGCCATCGCGCCGCCCTCGGGCAGGGCGGCCATCAGCGAGCCGCGGGCGGCGACGAGCTTGGCGGCGTCGGGCAGGTCGAGCACGTCGGCGACGTGGGCGGCGGCGATCTCCCCGATCGAGTGGCCGATCAGGAAGTCGGGGGCTGCGCCGAAGGAGGCCAGCAACCTGAACAGGGAGACCTCCAGGGCGAAGAGGGAAGCCTGGGTCAGGTCGGTGCGATCGAGGCTCTCGGAGAGCTCGCTTCCCTCCTTCGCGAAGACCGCCTCCTTGATCGGCTGGCCGAGCTCTGCCTCAAGCGCTGCGCAGACCTCGTCGAAGACCTCCGCGTAGACGGGGAAGGCGTCGTAGAGCCCCCTGCCCATCCCGGCCCGCTGAGCGCCCTGGCCGCTGAGCAGGAAGGCGGTCTTGCCGTGGGTCGCCTTGGCCCGGGCGAGGCCGGGGTGGTTCTTGCCTTGGGCCAGCGCGTCGAGTGCGGCGAGCAGCTCCTCGGTGTCGGTGCCGGCGACGACCGCCCGGTGGGGCAGCGAGGCCCGGGAGCGCAGCAGGGTGTGGGCTACGTCAATGGGGTCGGTCTCGGAGCGCTCGACGTGGGCGGCGAGCCGGCCCGCGTAGGCGGCGAGCGCCTCGGGGGTCTTGGCCGAGATCGCCCAGGGGATCGCGGGAGGAAGCTCTCGCTCTTCGCGGTCGGGAACCGGCTGCTCGGGCGGCTCCTCGATGATCAGGTGGGCGTTGGTGCCCGAGATGCCGAAGGAGGAGACGCCCGCTCGCCTGGGCCGATCGCCGCGCTTCCACTCCCTGGACTCGGTCAGCAACTCGATCTCGCCCGAGCCCCAATCCACGTGCGGGGTCGGCTCGTCGACGTGCAGGGTCTGCGGCAGCGCTTCTTCGCGCATGGCCATGACCATCTTGATCACGCCGCCGACCCCTGCCGCGGCCTGGGTGTGGCCGATGTTGGACTTCAGGGAGCCGAGCGCCAATGGGCGGCCGTTCTCCCTCTCGCGGCCGTAGGTGGCGAGCAGCGCCCCCGCCTCGATCGGGTCGCCGAGCGTGGTGCCGGTGCCGTGGGCCTCGACCGCGTCGACGTCCTTGGGCTCCAGCCCCGCGTTGGCCAGCGCCTGGCGGATCACCCGCTCCTGGGAGGGGCCGTTGGGGGCGGTCAGGCCGTTGGAGGCGCCGTCCTGATTGGTCGCCGAGCCGCGGATGACGGCGAGGATGCGGCGGCCGTTGGCTTCGGCGTCGGAGAGGCGCTCCAGCGCGACGAGCCCCATGCCCTCGGACAGCGCCGCGCCGTCGGCGCCCGCGGCGAACGACTTGGAGCGGCCGTCGGGGGCGAGGCCGCGCTGCCGGCAGAGATCGACGAAGGCGCCGGGCGTGGAGAAGACCGTCACTCCCCCGGCCAGCGCCAGCTCGCACTCGCCCGAGCGCAGCGACCCCGCCGCCAGGTGCATCGCGACCAGCGAGGAGGAGCAGGCCGTGTCGACCGTCACCGCCGGGCCCTCCAGCCCGAGCGTGTAGGCGACGCGGCCGGTGACGACGCTGCCGAGCGGGACGACGCTCTCCTCGAGTCCCGTCGAGCCGGCGCTGCCACCGTAGTCGTGGTACATCACGCCGGCGAAGACACCGGTCGAGCTTCCGCGCAGGGTCCCCGGGTCGATCCCCGTGTCCTCCAGCGCCTCCCAGGCGCCTTCGAGCAGGAGCCGCTGCTGCGGATCCATCGTCAGCGCCTCGCGCGGGGCGATGCCGAAGAAACCAGGGTCGAACTCGGCCGCGGCGGGCATGAAGCCGCCCTCGCGCACGTAGCTCTTGCCCGCCCGCTCGGGGTCGGGGTCGTAGAGGCGCTCGACGTCCCAGCCACGATCGGCGGGGAACTCCGAGATCCCGTCGACGCCTCCGCGCAGGAGGTCCCAGAGCTGCCCGGCGGACTCGGCGCCACCGGGATAGCGGCAGGCGACGCCGACGATCGCGATCGGCTCGGCCTCCCCCTGCTCGAGCTCGTCGATGCGGCGGTTGGCGGTCCGCAGCTCTCCGGTCACCTTCCGCAGGTACTCGCGCAGCCTCTCTTCGCTCACTGGTTCAGCTCCTTGTCGATCAACTCGAAAAGCTCCTCGTCGGACACGGCCTCGAAATCGGGTTCGCCCGCCGCGTCCTCGTCCCCGTCCGCGTCGCCCGCCTCCTGCGCGAGCAGCGCCCTGTAGCGGGCGTTGAGCGAGCGCAGCCGGGCCGCGGCGCGGCGCCGCTCGCCTCGGTCGACGGCTGCCAGAGCCGCCTCCAGGCGGTCGAACTCCTCCAGCAGCGAGGACTTGCCCGCCGGTCCCCCCTCGAGCCGTTCTAGCAGGTGGCCGGCCACCGCTTCGGGGCTGGGGTAGTCGAAGACGAGGGTCGGCTCGAGCTGGAGGCCGGTCTCCTGGGCGAGCAGGTTGCGCAGCTCGACAGCCCCGAGCGAGTCGAAGCCGAGGTCCTTGAAGCTGGCCCTGGGATCGACCGGCTCGCCGGAGGGGTGGCCGAGGACCGAGGCGGCCCGCTCGCCGACGAACGCGAGGGTCGCCGCCATCCGCTCCTCCTCGGGCAGCCGGGCGAGCCGCCGGGCGAAGGCGCCGCCGCCGCTCTCGCCGCGCCGGCGCGAGGTCGGCACCAGCTCCCGGAGCAGTGGCGGCAGCACCCCCGCCTCGGCGAGCGAGCGCAGGGCGGAGCGGTCGAGCGGGACCGCGATCGCGTGCGGCAGGTCGAGGTCCTGCGAGCGATTGAGCAGCTCCATGCCGCGCTCGACGTCGATCGAGAGGAGGCCGGTGCGGACGAGCCGGTTGCGAGCCGCCTCGCCGACCTCCGCCGCCATCCCCTCGTCCCACATCCCCCAGCCGATCGCGGCGGCGGGCAGCCCTTCGGCCCGCCGGCGCTGGGCGAGCGCGTCGAGGAAGCAGTTGGCGGCGGCGTAGTTGCCCTGCCCCGGGTTGCCGATCGTGCCCGCCGCCGACGAGTAGAGGATGAAGCGGCTCAGCGGCAGCCCCTTGGTCAGCTCGTGCAGGTGCCAGGCGCCGTCGGCCTTCGGCGCGAGCACCCGGTCGAGGCGCTCGCGGTCGAGCGTTTCGATCGTGCCGTCATCGGTCAGCCCGGCGCAATGGATCACCGCCGTGAGCGGGTGCTCGTCGGGCACCTCGCCCAGCAGCGCCTCGAGCTGGCCGCGGTCGGACGCGTCGCAGGCGAACGCGCGCGCCTCGCAGCCCAGCTCCGCCAGCTCGGCCAGCAGCTCGCGCGCGCCGGGCGCCTCGGGGCCGCGACGGCTGGCCAGCAGCATCCGCTTGACGCCGCGGGTCGCGACGAGGCCGCGGGCGGCGATCGCGCCGAGCCCGGAGAGCCCGCCGACGATCAGCACCGTCTTCTCGGGATCGAGCTCGGGGAAGTCCGCGGCCTCGGCCGGTCGTGCGCGGACGAGGCGCGGCACGGCCAGGGCGCCCTCGCGCAGGGCGAGCTGCGGCTCGTCGGCCACGGCCAGCGCCCTCGACAGCGCCCGCTCCGAGGCCTCGCTGCCGTCGCTGTCGACCAGCACGATCCGGCCCGGATGCTCGGACTGAGCCGAGCGGGCCAGCCCCCAGACCGCGGCCAGGGACGGCTCGGGAAGCTCGCCGTCGCGCACCCGCATCGCGCCCTCGGTGAGGAGCGCGAGCCGGGATCCCTTCCTGCCCTCGTCGGCGACGAACGCCTGGAGGACCGCCAGCGCGTCGGCGGCGAGGGCGTGCGCCGCAGCGGCCGAGTCGGCGCCCGGCTCGGGCGCGGGGAGGCGATGGATCTCGACCGCGTCGTCGCCGGCACCGGCCGGCAGCTCGGCCGCCACCCAGTCGACTTGGAAGAGGCCGTCGGCCATCGCCGGGCCCGTGGCCAGCTCGGCCGGGTCGATCGGGCGGACCGCGAGCGTCTCGACCGCGCAGGCGGGAACCCCTTGGTCGTCGGCGGCCTCGAGCGAGACGCGGCCGCCCTCCGTCCGCACCCGTACGCGCAGCGCCGAGCATCCCCGTGCCTCGCCGAGCACGAGGCCGCCGAAGCTGAACGGCAGGCTCGGCCGCCGCTCGCCGCGCCCCGAGTCGGCGCTGAGGAAGGTGGCGTGGAGGGCGGCGTCGAGCAGCGCCGGGTGCAGCCCGAAGCGCTCGGCCTCCTCACGCTGCCGGTCGGCGAGCGAGACCTCGGCGAAGATCTCGCCGTCGAGGCTCCAGGCCGCCTCCAGCCCCTGGAAGGCGGGGCCGTAGTCGAGCCCCATCTCGGCCGCGGCGTCGTAGAGGCCGTCCGTGTCGAGCGGCTCCGCGCCGGGCGGCGGCCAGGTGGCGGCGAAGTCGGCGGAGGGGCGGGTCGCCGCGCGGCTGAGCCGGCCGCCGGCGTGGCGCTTCCAGGGAAGGTCGTGGCGATCCGGATCGTCGTCGTCGATCTCGTAGCGGGAGTGGATCGAGATCGCGAAGGCCCCCTCCTCGTCCTCGGCCGGAGCGACGCTGACCTGCAGCTGGACGGCTCCGATCGCCGGGATCATCAGCGGCGCCTCGAGCACGAGCTCGTCGAGGCGTTCGACGCCGGCCTCGGCGCCGGCCCTGAGCGCGAGCTCGACGAACCCGCTGGCCGGCAGGATCGGCGTGCCGGCGACCGCGTGGTCGGCCAGCCAGGCGTGGGTCCCGAGCGAGATGCGGCCGGTGAAGAGGTGCTCGCCCTCCCTGGCCAGCTGGATCGAGGTGCCGAGCAGCGGGTGCTCGGCGGCGCCGACCCCGAGGCTGGCCGGGTCGCCGGAGGCGCTGCCCGGCTCCAGCCAGTAGCGCCGGCGCTGGAAGGGGTAGGTCGGCAGCTCCGCGTGCCCGCCGCCGGCGACGAGCGAGCCCAGGTCCACCGCGGCGCCGGAGGCGTGGAGCGCCCCGAGCGCCCCGACCAGGCAGGTCGGCTCGGCCTGCCCGCGTCGCAGGCACGCCGCGCGGACGACGTCCTCGGCGTCGGCGAGGCACTCGCCGGCGATCGCCGTGAGCACCGCGTCGGGACCGAGCTCGACGAAGCGCGTCACGCCCGCGTCCCTCAGGTGGGCGAGGCCCTTGGCGAAGCGCACCGTCTCCCGCACGTGCGAGGCCCAGTAGGCCGCCGAGGTCGCCTGGTCGGCCGTCAGCTCTTCCCCGGTCACGTTGGAGACGACCGGGATCCGCGGCGCCCCGAGGTCGAGCCCGCGGACGACCCGCTCGAGCTCCTCAAGCATCGGCTCCATCCGCTGCGAGTGGAAGGCGTGGGAGACCGCGAGGCGCTTCGTCTTGCGCCGCGCCTCGCCCTGCTCCGCCTCCCAGCTCACCAGCGCCTCCTCGTCGCCAGAGACGACGATCGAGCGCGGCGCGTTGACCGCGGCGATCGAGAGGCGCCCGGCGTGGGACGCGAGGCTCTCGGCGACCTCCTCCTCGGTGGCCCTGACCGAGGCCATCGCGCCGCCCGCGGGCAGGGCGGCCATCAGCCGGCCGCGCGCGGCGACGAGCCTGGCGGCGTCCTCCAGGGACAGCACGCCCGCCACGTGGGCGGCCGATATCTCGCCGATCGAGTGGCCGATCAGGCGGTCGGGCCGGGCGCCGAAGGAGGCGAGCAGCTCGAACAGCGCCACCTCGACGGCGAACAGCGACGCCTGGGTCAGGTCGGTTCGATCGAGGCCGCGCGCGAGCTCCGTCTCCGGCTCGGCGAAGACCGCCCGCCCGACCCCCTCGCCCAGCTCCGGCTCCAGGGCCGCGCAGGCCGCGTCGAAGGCCCGCGCGTAGACGGGCAAGGCGTCGTAGAGCCCCCTGCCCATGCCGGGCCGCTGGCAGCCCTGGCCGCTGAAGAGGAAGGCGGTCTCGCCGTGGGTCGCCCTGGCCCGCGCGATGCCGGGCTGACCCCTGCCCTCGGCGAGCGCACCGAGTCCGGCCAGCAGCTCCTCTCCGCTCGCCCCCACGACCACGGCGCGGTGAGGCAGGGAGGCGCGCGAGCCGAGCAGCGTGCGGGCGACGTCGAGCGGGTCGGAGTCGGAGCGCCCGATGTGGGCGGCGAGGCGCCTCGCGGAATCGCCGAGCGCCTCGGGGGTCTTCGCCGAGATCGCCCAGGGGATCGCCGGCGGCGGCTCGGCCGGCTCCGTCCCGGCGGCGGCGGGCTCGGGGGCCTCTTCGAGGATCAGGTGGGCGTTCGTGCCGCTGACCCCGAACGAGGAGATGCCGGCCCGCCGCGGGCGCGGTCCGCGCGGCCATGGCCGCGACTCGGTCAGCAGCTCGACCTCGCCCGCCTCCCAGTCGACGTGCGGGGTCGGCTCGTCGACGTGCAGCGTCCTCGGCAGGGCCTCTTCGCGCAGCGCCATGACCATCTTGATCACGCTGCCGACCCCCGCCGCGGCCTGGGTGTGGCCGAGGTTCGACTTGAGGGCGCCGAGCGCGAGGGGCGCTCCGCCGCGCTCCCTGCCGTAGGTGGCCAGCAGGGCGCCGGCCTCGATCGGATCGCCCAGCGTCGTGCCGGTCCCGTGCGCCTCGACCGCGTCGACCTCGGCCGGCGTCAGGCCCGCGTTCGCGAGCGCCTGGCGGATCACCCGCTCCTGGGCGGGCCCGTTGGGGGCGCTGAGGCCGTTCGAGGCGCCGTCCTGGTTGGTCGCGGAGCCGCGGACGACGGCGAGGATGCGGCGGCCGTTGCGCCTGGCGTCGGAGAGGCGCTCGAGCAGGACGAGCCCGCAGCCCTCCGACCAGCCGGACCCGTCCGCCGCCGCCGCGAAGGACTTGCAGCGGCTGTCGGGGGCGAGCACGCGCTGGCGCGAGAACTCGACGAAGGCGCGGGGCGTCGACATCACCGTCGCCCCCCCGGCCAGCGCCAGCTCGCACTCGCCGGAGCGCAGCGCCTGCGCGGCGAGGTGGATCGCCACGAGCGACGAGGAGCAGGCCGTGTCGACGGTCATCGCCGGGCCCTCCAGGCCGAGCGCGTAGGAGACGCGCCCCGAGGCGGCGCTGCCGGCCCCGCCGATCCCGACGAAGGCCTCGTACTCGGGCGAGACCGGCAGGAAGCCGGCGCCGAGGTAGTCGTGGTACATCAGGCCGGCGAAGACGCCGGTCGCGCTCCCCTTCAGGCTCGCGGGGTCGACGCCGGCGTCCTCGAGCGCCTCCCAGGCGCCTTCGAGCAGCAGCCGCTGCTGGGGGTCCATCGCCAGCGCCTCGCGCGGCCCGATGCCGAAGAAGGCGGCGTCGAAGTCGGCGGCGTCGTCGACGAAGCCGCCCTCGCGCACGTAGGTCTTGCCCGGCTTGTCGGGATCGGGGTCGTAGAGGCGCTCGACGTCCCAGCCCCGGTCGTCGGGGAACTCCGCGACCGCGTCGCGGCCGGAGGCGAGCAGCTCCCAGAGCTGCTCGGGGGAGGAGACGCCGCCGGGGTAGCGGCAGGAGACGCCGACGATCGCGATCGGCTCGTCGTGACCGCGAGCGGCGACCACCACGTCGCGGCGCTCGGTCTCGCCGGTGACCCGCTCGAGCAGGTGGTCGGCCACCGCGCGCGGCGTCGGCCGGTCGAAGACCAGGGTCGCCTCGAGCCGGACCCCGGTCGCCTGGCTGAGCCGGTTGCGCAGCTCGACCGCGCCGAGCGAGTCGAAGCCGAGGTCCTTGAAGGCCGCGCCGGGATCGACCGCGTCGGGCGAGCCGTGCCCGAGGACCGCGGCGACGTGCTCTCGCACCAGCGCCAGCACGACCTGGCCGCCCTCCTCCGGCGCGACCTCGGCGAGGCGGCGGGCGAGCGAGCCGGCTGCGGCCGGGCGGCGGCGGCCGGCCGGCACGAGCCCGGCCAGGAGGGAGGGAAGCATTCCGGCGCGCGCCTGGCGGCGCAGCACGGGCCGCAGCAGGCGAACCGGGACGACGGCGGCCTCCTCCCCGGCCAGCGCCGCGTCGAGCAGGGCGAGTCCCTCCTCGTCGCCGAACGGCGCCAGCCCGAGGCGCTCGAGCCGGGCGCGGTCGGCCTCGCCGAGGGCGGCGGTCATCTCGCTCGCCCGCTCCCACGGGCCCCAGCCGATCGCGGTCGCCGGCAGCCCTTCGGCCCGGCGGCGCCCCGCCAGCGCCTCGAGGAAGGCGTTGGCGGCGGCGTAGTTGGCCTGGCCGGGACTGCTGAAGCTGCCGGCGATCGAGGAGTAGAGGACGAAGTGGGTGAGCTCCAGCCCGCGCGTCAGCTCGTGCAGGTTCCAGGCGGCGTCGGCCTTGGGCGCGAGCACGCGGTCGAGCCGCTCGCGGTCGAGCGCTTCCACCGTGCCGTCGTCGAGCGCGCCGGCGCAGTGGACCACGGCGGTCAGCGGCTGCTCGGCCGGGATGCCCGCGATCAGCGCCTCGAGCCGGTCGCGATCGGAGGCGTCGCAGGCGGCGATCGTCGTCTCGCAGCCGAGCGCTTCCAGCTCCGTCCTCAAGTCGTCGGCGCCGGGCGCCTCGGGGCCCCGTCGGCTCGCCAGCAGCAGCCGCTCGACCCCGTGCGCAGCGGCGAGGTGCCTGGCGGTGAGCGCGCCGATCCCGGACAGGCCGCCGACGACCAGGACCGTGCCCTCGGCGCCGATCCGCCCCGGCTCGCCCTCGGGCGCCTCGGCCGGCGCCAGCCGCGGCGCCTTCGCCGCGCCGTCGCGCAGCGCCAGCTGCGGCTCGCCGTCGAGCGCGACCGCCGCCGCCAGCGCCTCGCGGGAGGCCTCGCCGCCGTCGCTGTCGACCAGCGCGAAGCGGCCCGGGTGCTCCGCCTGGGCCGAGCGGACCAGGCCCCAGACGGCGGCGAGCACCGGGTCCGGCGTCTCGCCCCCGAGCGCCGCCGCGGCCCCCTCGGTGACGATCGCGAGCCTGGCGTCCGAGCCGTCCTCCTCGGCGAGGAAGCCCTGGACCGCCTCCAGCGTGTGGGAGAGCAGCTCGTGCAGGGCGGCGACCTCGTCGCCGGCGGCCTCCCCGCGCTCGACCCGGTGGACCCGGAGCTCGTCCTCCGCCGCCGGGGTCGGCGGCAGCTCGACGTCGTTCCACTCGACCCGGAAGAGGTCGGCCCGGGTCGCCGCGGGCGCGAGCGCGGCCGGATCGACCGGGCGCAGTCGCAGCCCCTCGATCGAGACGACCGGGGCGCCGCTCGGGTCGGCCGCGACCAGCGTGCGGCGCTCGCCGGCCGAGCCGATCCGCACCCGCAGCGACGTGGCGCCGCGCAGCTCGCCGAGGCGGACCCCTTCGAAGCTGAACGGAAGCGCGAGCGCCCCGTCCCCGGCCGCGTCGAGGATCGCGCCGTGCCCGGCGGCGTCGAGCAGGGCGGGATGGATGCCGAAGCGCTCGGCCTCGGTCGCCTGCTCCTCGGCCAGCGAGACCTCGGCGAAGACCTCGCCGCCCAGCTTCCAGGCCGCCACGAGCCCCTGGAAGGCGGGTCCGAACTCGAATCCGAGGTCGGCCGCCGCCCCGTAGAGGTCGTCGCTGTCGAGCGCCTCGGCCCCCGGCGGCGGCCAGGCGGTGGCGTCGAAGTCGAGCGAGAGCGGCTCCTCCGCCGGGGCCAGGACCCCGCGCGCGTGCCGGGTCCAGGGACGCCCGGAGGAGTCCTCGTCGGCGACGTCCGGGCGCGAGTGGATCGAGAGCCGGAACCGTCCGGAGCCGTCCTCCTCCGGGGCGACGGCGAGCTGCAGCTGGACCGCCCCCTCCGCGGCCAGCGCGAGCGGCGCCTCGAGCACCAGCTCCTCGAGCCGCTCGGCGCCGAGCTCGGCGCCGGCGCGCAGCGCGATCTCGCAGAGGGCCGCGCCGGGCATGATCGCGGTGCCGGCGACGGCGTGGTCCCAGATCCAGGCGTGGGTGGCGGCGGCGACGCGGCCGGTGAAGAGGTGCGATCCCTCGCTCGCGAGCGCGATCGAGGCACCCAGCAGCGGGTGGTCGGTCGCGCTCTGCCCGAGGCCGGAGGGGTCGCCGGAGGCGGGGCTCGAGTCGAGCCAGTAGCGCTCGCGCTGGAAGGGGTAGGTCGGGAGCTCGACGGCGGCCCCCCCGCGGTCGCCCAGCAGCGGCGTGAGGTCGGCCTCGATCCCGTGCGCCCGCGCCCGCGCCAGCGAGCCGAGCCAGCGCCTCGGGCCGCCCTCGCCGCGTCGCAGGCTGTGCAGGATCGCGATCGAGCCGTCGTCGCCGGCGTCCTCGGCCGTCTCCTGCAGCGCCGCCGACAGCACCGGGTGACAGCTGACCTCGACGAAGGCGTCGAAGCCGTCGGCGAGCAGAGCGCGGGTCGCCTGCTCGAAGCGGACCGGCTCGCGCAGGTTGCGGTACCAGTAGGAGGGGGTCAGCTCGGCCGGGTCGATCCGCTGCCCGGTCAGGGTCGAGTAGATCGGCGTCTGCGCCTCCCGCGGCTGGACCTCGCTCAGCTCGTCCGCGAGCACGTCGCGGATCGCCTCGATCTGGGCCGAGTGCGAGGCGTAGCCGACCGGGATGACCCGGGCCGAGATCCCCTCCCCCTCGGCCGCCGAGACCAGCTCCGCCAGCGCCTCCGGCTCACCGGAGAGGACGGTCGAGCGCGGGCCGTTGTGGGCCGCGATCGAGACGCGCTCCCCGTAGGGCTCGATCCGCGGGCGCAGCTGCTCCGGCGAGAGCGCGAAGGAGGCCATGTCGCCGTGCCCCATCAGCGTGACCAGCGCCCGGGCGCGGCGGGCCGCGAGCTTGGCGCCGTCGCCGAGCGAGAGGGCGCCGGCGACGACCGCGGCGGCGATCTCGCCCTGCGAGTGACCGACGACGGCGCCGGGCTCGACCCCGTGCGCGCGCCAGAGCGCGGCGAGCGAGACCATCGTCGCGAAGAGGACCGGCTGGACGATCTCGACCCGGTCGAGCCACTCGCGCTCCGCCGAGCGCAGGACCTCGACCGGCGAGCTGACCAGGTGCGGGGCGAGCGCCTCGTCGCATTCGCTCATCCGCTCGGCGAAGGCGGGCGAGGCGTCGAGCAGCTCGCGTGCCATGCCGTGCCACTGCGAGCCCTGCCCCGGGAAGACGAAGGCGACCCTGCGGCGCGAGGCCGCCTGCGCCGTGAAGACCTCGGGGTGCTCCCTGCCCTGGGCCAGCGCGTCGAGCCCGGCGAGCAGCTCGTCCTGCCCTGAGCCGACGACGACGGCCCGGTGGGGCAGCGAGGCACGCGAGCCGAGCAGGGTGCCGGCGACGTCGGCCGGGTCGGGCTCCGCCCGCTCGACGTGCGCGGCGAGGCGGCCCGCGTACTCGCGCAGGGCCTCGGGCGATTTGGCCGAGAGCGCCCAGGGCAGGACGGAGGGGGCCGCCGAGCGCTCCTCGACCGGTGCCGGCTCGGGCGCCTCCTCGAGGATCAGGTGGGCGTTGGTGCCGCTCATCCCGAAGGAGGAGACGCCGGCGCGGCGGGGGCGCTCGCCGCGGCGCCACTCCCGCTGCTCGGTCAGCAGCTCGATCTCGCCCGAGCCCCAATCGACGTGCGGGGTCGGCTCGTCGACGTGCAGCGTCCGCGGCAGCGCTTCCTCGCGCAGCGCCATTGCCATCTTGATCACGCCGCCGACGCCCGCGGCGGCCTGCGCGTGGCCGATGTTCGACTTGATCGAGCCGAGGGCGAGCGGCGTGCCTTCGCGGTTCTGGCCGTAGGTGGCGAGCAGCGCCCCCGCCTCGATCGGGTCGCCGAGCGTCGTGCCGGTGCCGTGCGCCTCGACCGCGTCGACGTCGCCGGGCTCGAGGCCCGCGTTGGCGAGGGCCTGGAGGATCACCCGTTCCTGCGAGGGCCCGTGGGGCGCGGCGAGGCCGTTGGAGGCGCCGTCCTGGTTAGTCGCCGAGCCGCGGATCGTCGCCAGGATGCGGCGTCCGTTGCGCTGCGCGTCGGAGAGCCGCTCGAGCAGGAGCAGGCCGATGCCCTCCGACCAGCCGGAGCCGTTCGCCGCGGCGGCGAACGCCTTGCAGCGGCTGTCGGGGGCGAGCACGCGCTGGCGCGAGAACTCGACGAAGACGCGCGGCGTCGACATCACGGTGACGCCGCCGGCGAGGGCGAGGTCGCACTCGCCGCCGCGCAGCGCCTGCGCCGCCAGGTGGATGGCGACCAGCGAGGAGGAGCAGGCCGTGTCGACGGTGACCGCGGGCCCCTCGAGGCCGAGCGTGTAGGCGACGCGACCCGACGCGGCGCTGCCGGCGCCGCCGACGCCGAGCAGCGCCTCGTACTCGGGCGGCACCTGGAAGAAACCGGAGCCGAGGTAGTCGTGGTACATCATCCCGGCGAAGACGCCGGTGCTGCTGCCGCGCAGGGCCGCCGGGTCGATGCCGGCGTCTTCGAGCGCCTCCCAGGCGCCTTCGAGCAGCAGCGCCTGCTGGGGATCCATCGCCAGCGCCTCGCGCGGGCCGATCCCGAAGAAGGCCGGGTCGAACTCGGCCGCGTCGTAGAGGAAGCCGCCCTCGCGCACGTAGCTCTTGCCGGCCCTGTCGGGGTCGGGGTCGTAGAGGCGCTCCAGGTCCCAGCCGCGGTCGCGCGGGAAATCGCCGATCGCATCCCGCCCTTCGGCGACCAGCTGCCAGAGCCCGGCGGCGCTGCGGACCCCGCCGGGGTAGCGGCAGCCGATCCCGACGATCGCGATCGGCTCGTCCGTGTCCGTCGCCGGCCGGGCCGCGACCCTGACCGCGCCCACCTTCCCCTCGACCTGCGCGAGCAGGTGGCGGGCGACCGCCTCCGGCGTCGGGTGGTCGAAGACGAGCGTCGCCTCGAGGCGCACGTCGGTGGCCTGCGAGAGCCGGTTGCGCAGCTCGACCGCGCCGAGCGAGTCGAAGCCGAGGTCCTTGAAGGCCGCGTCCGGCTCGATCGCCTCGCCGCCGCTGTGGCCGAGGACCGCGGCGACGTTCTCGCGCACGACTGCGAGCACGAGCGCAGGCCGCTCGCCCGGGGCGACCGCAGCCAGGCGCCGCGCGAGCGAGCCGGCGCTCGCCGTGCCGTCGCCGCGGCGACGCGCCGCCGGGACGAGTCCCGAGAGGACGGCGGGCAGCATCCCGGCGCGGTCGAGCGCGCGCAGGGCGCGGACGTCGAAGTCGGCGGCGAAGCAGTGGGGCTCGGCGGAGGCCTCGCCGCGGTCGTAGAAGTCGAGGACCTGCTCGCTGGAGAGCGTGACGAAGCCGTCGCGGCGCAGGCGGGCGAGGTCGGCCTCGGTCAGGCCCGTTCCCAGCTCGCTCCCCTCCAGCCAGAGGCCCCAGGCGATCGCGGTCGCCGCCAGGCCTTCGGACCGGCGCCGCCGGGCGAGCGCCTCGAGGAAGGCGTTCGCGGCGGCGTAGTTCCCCTGCGCCGGGTTGTTGAAGGTGGCCGCGGTCGAGGAGAAGAGGACGAAGGAGGCGAGGCCCATCTCCCTGGTCAGCTCGTGCAGGTGCCAGGCGGCGTCGGCCTTGGGAGCCAGCACGGCGTCGAGGCGGGCCGGGTCGAGGTCGCCGATCAGGCCGTTCTCGACCCAGGCGGCGCAGTGGACGACGCCGGTCAGCGGATGCTCCGCCGGGATCGCGGCGAGCAGGTCTTCGATCTGCGCGCGATCGGAGACGTCGCAGGCGACCGCCTCGGCCTCGCAGCCGAGTCCAGCCAGCTCCGCGACCAGCTCGGCGGCGCCGGGCGCCTCCGGACCGCGCCGGCTTGCCAGCAGCAGTCGCCGCACGCCGCGCGAGCCGGCGAGGTGGCGCGCGGTCAGCGCGCCCAGCCCGGTCAGCCCGCCCGTGACCAGCACGGTCCCGTCCGGGTCGAGCGGCGGCGCTCCGTCCGCGGCGCCCTCGGCCGCCGGCGCCAGCCGCGGCACGAGCGCCGCCCCGTCGCGCAGGGCGACCTGCGGCTCCCCGGCGAGCGAGAGCGCGGCCGCGAGCGCCGCCTCCGACGCCTCGTCGCCGTCGCTGTCGACCAGCACGAAGCGGCCGGGGCTCTCCGCCTGGGCCGAGCGCACCAGCCCCCAGACGGCGGCGAGGGCGGGGTCGGCCGGCTCCCCCTCGCCGGTCGCCACCGCTCCCTCGGTGACGATCGCCAGGCGCGAGTCGCCGTCCCCCTCGGCCAGGGCGGACTGGAGCGCCGCCAGCGTCGAGGCGGTGAGGCGGTGGGCCGCGGCGGCCGCGTCCGCGTCGTCGCCGCGCTCGACGCGGTGGATCGCAGGCTGCTCGGGCCCCGTCGGCGGCAGCTCGACCCGCTCCCACTCCAGGGCGAGGAGCGGCTTGCTTCGGCTCTCGGCCCGGCGCAGCTGCTCGGGGTCGATCGGGCGGGCGCTCCATGCCTCGATCGCGCAGGCGGCGGTGCCGCTCGGATCGGCTGCCTCGAGCTTGATCCGCTCGCCCCGGGGCACGACCCGCACCCGCAGCTGGGCGGCGCCCCTCGCCTCGCCGAGGGCAACGCCGCTGAAGCCGAAGGGCATCCGGACGGCGTCGCCGGGCTCGGCGCCGAGGAAGACGACGTGCCCGGCGGCGTCGAGCAGCGCCGGGTGGATGCCGTAGCGCTCGGCTTCGGAGCGCTGCTCCTCGGCGAGCGAGACCTCGGCGTATATCTCCCCTTCGAGGCGCCAGGCGGACTCGAGCCCCTGGAAGGCGGGGCCGTAGTCGAGCCCGATCTCGGCGACGAGCTCGTAGAAGCCCTCGAGGTCGACCGGCTCGGCCCCCGGCGGCGGCCAGGCGGCGGGATCGAAGCCGAGCTCGACCCCGGCGTCCTGCGCGACGAGCGTGCCGGAGGCGTGGCGGGTCCAGGCCGCCTCCTCCTCGGCGTCCGCGTGGGCCTCGGGGCGGGAGTGGATCTGCACCTCGAAGCGCTCGGGCTCCTCCGCCGCGGGCGAGAGGGTGAGCTGGATCGCCGCGGCGCCGTCGGCGGCGAGCAGCAGCGGCGCCTCGAGCACCAGCTCCTCGATCCGCTCCGCGCCGACCTCCGCTCCGGCGCGCAGGGCGAGCTCGGCAAAGGCGGTGCCGGGCAGGAGGACGGTGCCGGCGACGGCGTGGTCGGCGATCCACGGGTGGGTCCTCGCCGACACGCGTCCGGTGAACAGGTGCTCCTCCTCCTTGGCGAGGGCGACGCCGGCCCCGAGCAGCGGGTGGTCCGCGTCGGTCAGGCCGAGGCTCGCCGCGTCGCCCGCGCCGGCCGCGGTCTCGAGCCAGTAGCGCTGCCTCTGGAACGGATACGAGGGGAGGTCGGTGAGCGCCGCGCCCGTGCCCTCCAGCAGCGGCGCGAGCTCGGCCGCGACGCCGCGGACGCGGGCCTCGGCGAGCGCGCTCGCGAAGCGCCGCATCCCGCCCTCGTCGCGGCGCAGCGTGTGCAGGACGGCGATCGCCCCCGGCTCCCCGTCCGCCCGCTCGGCCGTTTCCTCGATCGGGACCGCGAGCACCGGGTGCGGGCTCTGCTCGACGAAGGCGGAGAAGCCGTCCTCGACGAGGGCGCCGGTGGCCTGCTCGAAGCGGACCGGCTCGCGCAGGTTGCGGTACCAGTAGGCGGGGCCCAGCTCGGTCGGGTCGAGGCGGGCGCCGGCGACCGTCGAGTAGAAGGCGACGTCGCTCTCGCGCGGCTCGATCCCGGCGAGCGCGTCGAGCACCTCCTCGCGCAGCGGCTCGACGTGGCGGGAGTGCGAGGGGATCGTCGAGGCCACCTCGCGCGCCCTGATCCCCTCCGCCTCGCAGCGCTCGAGGAAGCCTGGCAGCGCCTCCGCCGAGCAGGCGAGGGCGACGGCGCCGGGGCCGTTGTACGCGGCCAGCGCCACCTCGTCCTCCTCGCGGTCGGCGAGCAGCTCCCCGATCCGCTCGGGCGAGGCGGTGGCCGAGACCATCGCGCCGGCGCCGACCAGCTTCGCGATCGCCCGCGAGCGCAGGGCGGCGAGCTTGGCGCCGTCCTCCAGCGAGAGGGCGCCGGCGACCACGGCCGCGGCGATCTCGCCCTGGGAGTGGCCGACCACGGCGCCCGGGCGGACGCCGTGGTGGCCCCAGAGCTCGGCGAGGGAGACCATCACAGCGAAGAGGGCGGGCTGGAGGACCTCGATCCGCTCCAGCGACGGAGCCTCCCCCTCTTCGGCCAGGCTGGCCAGCATCGACCAGCCCAGGTGGGGCGCGAGCGCCGCCTCGCACTCGGCCATCCGCTCGGCGAAGACCCGCGACTCGGCGAGCAGGTCGCGTCCCATCCCGGCCCACTGCGAGCCCTGGCCCGGGAAGACGAAGCAGAGCTTGGAGCGAGGCGTCGCCCTGCCCCTGGCGAGGGCGGGATGCTCCGCGCCCCGCGCCAGCGCGTCGAGCCCGGCAAGCAGCTCCTCGCTGTCGGCACCGACCACGACGGCCCTATGCGGCAGCGAGGCGCGAGAGGCGAGCAGGGTGTGGGCGACGTCGATCGGGTCGGGCTCGTTCTTCTCTATGTGGGCGGCGAGCCGGCCCGCGTAGGCGGCGAGCGCCTCGGGACTCTTGGCCGAGATCGCCCAGGGCAGGACGGGCGGGCGCTCCCGCTCCTCGCGGACCGGCTGCTCGGGCGGCTCCTCCAGGATCAGGTGCGCGTTGGTGCCCGAGATGCCGAAGGAGGAGACGCCGGCCCTCCGCGGCCGCTCGCCGCGCTTCCACTCCCTGGGCTCGGTCAGCAGCTCGATCTCGCCCGAGTCCCAGTCGACGTGGGGGGTCGGCTCGTCGACGTGCAGCGTCGGGGGCAGCAGTTCGTTCCGCAGCGCCATCGCCATCTTGATCACGCCGCCGACGCCCGCCGCGGCCTGGGTATGGCCGATGTTGGACTTGAGCGAGCCCAGCGCCAGCGGTCCGTTCTCGCGCTCGCGGCCGTAGGTGGCGAGCAGCGCACCGGCCTCGATCGGGTCGCCCAGCGTGGTGCCGGTGCCGTGGGCCTCGACCGCGTCGACGTCCTTCGGCTCCAGCCCTGCGTTGGCGAGCGCCTGGCGGATCACCCGCTCCTGGGAGGGGCCGTTGGGGGCGGTCAGGCCGTTGGAGGCGCCGTCCTGGTTGGTCGCGGAGCCGCGGATCGTGGCGAGGATGCGGCGGCCGTTTCGCTGTGCGTCGGAGAGGCGCTCGAGCAGGATCAGGCCCATGCCCTCGGACCAACCGGTGCCGTCGGCGGAGGCGGCAAAGGACTTGCAGCGGCCGTCGGGGGCGAGGGCACGCTGGCGGCTGAGGTGAATGAAGACGGACGGCGTCGCCATCACCGCCACGCCCCCGGCCAGCGCCAGCTCGCACTCGCCCGAGCGCAGCGCCTGCGCGGCGAGGTGCATCGCGACCAGCGAGGAGGAGCAGGCGGTGTCGACGGTGACCGCCGGTCCCTCGAGGCCGAAGGCGTAGGCGATCCGGCCGGAGGCGACGCTGCCGGGCAGGCCGGTGCCGAGATGGGCCTCCACCTCCGGCGCGGGAGCGATGCCGGAGCCGATCCCGTAGTCGTGGTACATCATCCCCGCGAAGACGCCGGTCGCGCTGCCCCCGAGGCTCGCCGGGTCGATCCCCGCGTCCTCGAGCGCCTCCCAGGCGCCTTCGAGCAGGAGGCCCTGCTGCGGGTCCATCGCCAGCGCCTCGCGCGGTCCGATGCCGAAGAAGGCCGGGTCGAAGTCGGCCGCGTCGTGGAGGAAGCCGCCCTCGCGTACGTAGGCCTTGCCGGCCCGGTCGGGATCCGGGTCGTAGAGGCGCTCGAGGTCCCAGCCGCGGTCGTCGGGGAACCCGCCGATGCCCTCGCCCGCCGCGGCGACCATCTCCCACAGCCCCTCCGGCGAGGAGACGCCGCCCGGGTAACGGCAGCTGAGGCCGACGATCGCGATCGGCTCCTCGCTGCTGCTCCGCGCCCGCAGCGGCGCCGAGCCGGTGGCGTCGCCGGCGACCAGCTCGAGCAGGTGGCGGGTGACGGCCTCGGGCGTCGGATGGTCGAAGACGAGCGTCGCCTCCAGCTGCATGCCGGTCGCCTGGGCGAGCCGGTTGCGCAGCTCGACCGCGGCAAGCGAGTCGAAGCCGAGGTCCTGGAAGCTCGCACCTGGATCGACGGCGTCGCCCGAGCGATGGCCGAGGATCGCGGCGACCTGCTCGCGCACCTCGCCGAGCGCCAGCGCCTCGCGCTCGGCGAGCGGGGCGCCGACGAGGCGAGCGGCGAACGAGCCCGCCGCGATGGCGACCCGGCGGCGCTCGGCCGGCACGAGGCCGGAGAGCAGGGGCGGCAGCATCCCGACCCGGGCGAGCCGCCGCAGGGCCGAGCGGTCGAGGCCGACGGGCAGCACGGCGGCCTCGGGCCGGGCCAGGGCGGCGTCGAACAGCGCCAGCCCCTCGGCCTCGTCGAGGTCGGCCAGCCCGAGCCGCTCGAGGCGGGCCCGGCCCGCCGCCTCGACGCCGGCGTTCATCCCGACCCCGCTCCAGGAGCCCCAGCCCAGCGCGGTCGCCGGCAGTCCCGTCGCGCCGCGCAGCTCGGCGAGCGCGTCGAGGAAGGAGTTGGCGGCGGCGTAGTTCCCCTGGCCGGGATTGCCGAAGGCGGCGGCCACCGAGGAGAAGAGGACGAAGTGGGAGAGGTCCAGGCTCGCCGTCAGCTCGTGCAGGTGCCAGGCGCCGTCGACCTTCGGAGCGAGGACGGCGTCGAGCCGCTCGGGCGTGAGGTCGGTGACGATGCCGTCGTCGACGACACCGGCGCAGTGCACGACGGCGCTCAGCGGCCGATCGGCGGGCACGCCGGCGAGCAGTGCCTTCAGCTCGCGGCGGTCGGCGACGTCGCAGGCGACGGCCTCCGCCTCGCAGCCCAGCTCCGACAGCTCGGCGATCAGCTCCGCGGCGCCGGGTGTCTGCGGTCCGCGACGGCCGCTGAGCAGCAGCCGGCCGGCGCCGCGGTGCGCGGCCAGATGGCGGGCGACGACGGCGCCGAGGCCGGTCAGCCCACCGGTGACGAGCACGGTGCCCGAGTCGAACCCGGTCGGCTCGGTCCCGTCGGCCCGCGCGAGGGCGGTTGCCCGCGGCGCCCTCACCGAGCCCTCGCGGAGCGCGAGCTGGGGCTCGGCCTCGAATGCCAGCGCCGCGGTCAGCGCCGCCTTCGATCCCTCGCCGGCGTCGGTGTCGAGCAGCAGGAAGCGGCCCGGGTGCTCGGCCTGGGCCGAGCGGACCAGGCCCCACACGGCGGCGATGGCTGGGTCCGGCGACTCGCCCGGCTCGGCCGCCACGGCACCCCTGGTCAGGATCGCCAGCCGGCTGTCGGCCAGACCGCTTCCGGCGACGAAGGCCTGGACGAGCTCGAGCACTCGCGCCGTCTCGGTGTGCGCGGCCTCGGCCGGGTCTTCGCGCGGCGAGGCGGCGCAGGAGTAGACGAGCAGCCGGGGCGGGCGCTCGCCGTCGAGCCCGCGCATGACGGCGAGCAGGTCGTCGACTTGCGTATGGACCCCGACCTCCCCCGCGGCGAGCGGCTCCCCGGGCAGCTCCAGCTCGACCCACTCGACCCCGAAGAGGTCCTCGGCGGTGGCGGCGGGGCGCAGAGCGGCAGCGTCGACGGTCCGCACGGCGATCTCCTCGATCGCGCAGACCGGCGCCCCCTCGGGGGTCGCGGCGAAGATCGCCCCGCGCTCTCCGTCGGCGCGGAAGCGCACGCGCAGCGCGGTGGCGCCGCTCGCCTCGCCGAGGCAGACGCCGGCGAGGCTGTGGGGCAGGGGCACGCCGCGGGTCGGGTCGGCGTCGAGGAAGGTCGGCTGGCCGGCCGCGTCGAGCAGCGCCGGGTGCACGCCGTAGCGCTCCGCTTCGCCGCGCTGGCCCTCGGCGAGCGATACCTCGGCGTAGACCTCGTCGCCGAGGCGCCAGGCGGCGTTCAGGCCCTGGAAGGCGGGACCGTAGTCGAGCCCGACCTCCGCGGCGCGCTCGTACAGATCGCCGACGTCGAGCGGCTCGGCCCCCGGCGGCGGCCACGCGGTCGGATCGAAGCCGAGCTCGGGGCCGGCGGCCCACGGGACGAGGGTGCCGGCGGCGTGCCGGGTCCACTCGTCGTGGCCTTCCTCCCCGTCGGCGCGGGAGTGGATCTCGACCCGCAGGGCCCCGCCCTCCCCGTCGGCCGGGCTGAGGCCGACGCGGACCTGAGCCTCCCCGTCGGCCGGGATCTCGAGCGGAGCCTCGAGCACCAGCTCCTCGATCCGCGCGGCGCCCAGCTCCGCGCCGGCGTGCAGCGCCAGCTCGGCGAACCCGGTCGCGGGCAGGATCGGCGTGCCGGCGAGCGCGTGGTCGGCGAGCCACGGCTGGGCGGCGAGGGAGACGCGGCCGCTGAAGAGGTGCTCGCCCTCGGCGGCGAGGGCGATCGAGGCGCCGAGGATCGGGTGGTCGGCGTCGGCGAGGCCGGCGGCGGAGAGATCGCCGGTGGTCCTCGCCTCCAGCCAGTAGCGCTCGCGCTGGAAGGGGTAGGTGGGCAGCTCGGTCAGCGCCCCGTCGGCGAAGGAGCCGAGGTCGACCTGGGCGCCCGAGGCGTGCAGGGCGCCGAGCGCGGCGACGAAGGCCTGCGGCTCGGCGTGATCCCTGCGCAGGGTGGGCGCGAGGGCGAGGTCCTTGGCATCGGCCAGGCACTCGGCGGCGATCGCGGTCAGCGTCGCCTGCGGGCCGAGCTCCAAGAGGCGGGTGGCGCCCTGCTCGTGGAGGTGGGCGATGCCCTTTGCGAAGCGAACGGGCTGCCTGATCTGGGCGGCCCAGTAGGCGGGGGAGGTGGCCTGCTCTGCACTCAGCTCCTCGCCGGTGAGGTTGGAGACGATCGGGATCTGGGGGGTCTTCAGCTCCAGGCCCGCGACGACCTGCTCGAACTCGGCGAGCATCGGCTCCATGCGGTGGGAGTGGAAGGCGTGGGATACGTCCAGGCGCTTGGTCTTGCGACCGGCCTCCTCCTCGGCCTGCTCCCACTCGGCGAGCGCGTCCTCCTCGCCGGAGACGACGATCGAGCCGGGCGCGTTGACCGCGGCGATACAGAGTCGCCCCTCATATGGAGCGAGGCTCTCGGCGACCTCATCCTCGGTGGCCCTGACCGAGGCCATCGCGCCGCCCTTGGGCAGCGCGGCCATCAGCGAACCGCGGGCGGCGACGAGCTTGGCGGCGTCCTCCAGGTCGAGCACACCCGCGACGTGGGCGGCCGATATCTCGCCGATCGAGTGGCCGATCAGGTAGTCGGGCCGGGCGCCGAAGGAGGCGAGCAGCCTGAACAGGGAGACCTCCAGGGCGAACAGCGAGGCCTGGGTGAGGTCGGTGCGGGCGAGGCTCTCGGAGAGATCGCTTCCCTCCTTCGCGAAGACCGCCTCCTTGACCGGTTGGCCGAGCTCGGCCTCCAAGGCGGCGCAGGTCTCGTCGAACGCCTCGCGGTAGACGGGGAAGGCCTCGTAGAGCCCCCTGCCCATCCCGGCCCGCTGAGCGCCCTGGCCGGAGAAGAGGAAGGCGGTCCTGCCGTGGATCGCCTTGGCCTGGGCGAGGCCGGAGTGGCTCTTGCCCTGGGCGAGCGCGTCGAGGGCGGCGAGCAGCTCCTCGGTTTCGGTCCCCGCGACCACGGCGCGGTGGGGCAGCGAGGCCCGGGAGGCGAGCAGGGTGTGGGCCGCGTCCATGGGGTCGACGTCCTTGCTCTCGACGTGCGCCGCGAGCCGGCCCGCGTAGGCGGCGAGCGCCTCGGGGCTCCTGGCCGAGATCGCCCAGGGCAGGACGGGCGGGCGCTCCCGCTCCTCGCGGACCGGCTGCTCGGGCGGCTCCTCCAGGATCAGGTGGGCGTTGGTGCCCGAGATGCCGAAGGAGGAGACGCCGGCTCGGCGGGGCCGCTCGCCGCGCTTCCACGCCCTGGGCTCGGTCAGCAGCTCGATCTCGCCCGAGCCCCAGTCGACGTGCGGGGTCGGCTCGTCGACGTGCAGAGTCGGGGGCAGCGCCTCTTCCCTGAGCGCCATCACCATCTTGATCACGCCGCCGACCCCGGCCGCGGCCTGGGTGTGGCCGATGTTGGACTTCAGCGAGCCGAGCGCCAGCGGCCGCCCGTCTCTCTCCTGGCCGTAGGTGGCGAGGATCGCCTGAGCCTCGATCGGGTCCCCGAGCGTCGTGCCGGTGCCGTGGGCCTCGACCGCGTCTATATCTGAGGGCTCCAGCCCCGCGTTGGCGAGTGCCTGGCGGATCACCCGCTCCTGGGAGGGGCCGTTGGGGGCGGTCAGGCCGTTGGAGGCCCCGTCCTGGTTGGTCGCCGAGCCGCGGATGACGGCGAGGATGCGGCGGCCGTTGGCTTCGGCGTCGGAGAGGCGCTCGAGGAGGAGCAGCCCCATGCCCTCCGAGAAGCCGGTCCCGTCCGCGGCGGCGGCGAAGGACTTGCAGCGGCCGTCGGGGGCGAGGGCCCGCTGCGCCGTCATCTCGACGAACTCGCGCGGGGTCGCCAGCACCGTCGCGCCCCCGGCCAGCGCCAGCTCGCACTCGCCCGATCGCAGCGCCCCCGCGGCGAGGTGCATCGCGACCAGCGAGGAGGAGCAGGCCGTGTCGACCGTCACCGCCGGTCCCTCCAGCCCGAGCGCGTAGGAGATCCGACCGGAGGCGACGCTGCCGAGCATCCCCGTGCCCCCGTAGCCCTCGACCTCGGCGGCGTGGCCCGCCGCGGCGGCGTAGTCCTGGAAGGCGATGCCGGCGAAGACGCCCGTCGCGCTGCCCGCCAGGCTCGTCGGGTCGATCCCCGCGTCCTCCAACGCGCCCCACGCCCCTTCCAGGAGCAGCCGCTGCTGCGGGTCCATCGCCCGCGCCTCGCGCGGGCCGATCGAGAAGAAGCCTGCGTCGAAGTCGGCGACGTCGGGCAGGAAGCCGCCCGAGCGGGTGCTGGTCCTGCCCGCCCCGGCCGGACCGGGCTCGTAGAGGCGCTCGACGTCCCAGCCGCGGTCGGCGGGGAACTCCGAGATCGCGTCGACGCCGCCGGCGAGCAGTCGCCAGAGATCGCCGGGCGAGCCGACCCCACCCGGGAAGCGGCAGGAGACGCCGACGATCGCGACCGGCTCGTCGGTCCCGGTCCGGGCGCGGACGGCGGTCGCCGCCGGGCGAGCGCCCTTCAGCTGCCCGAGCAGATGGCGAGCGACCGCCGCGCAGGTGGGGTGATCGAAGACCAGCGTCGCCTCGAGCCGGAAGTCGGTGAGCCGGCCGAGCCGGTTGCGCAGCTCCACCGCGCCGAGCGAGTCGAAGCCCAGGGTCTTGAAGCTCGCCTCCGGGTCGATCGCCGCGGGCGAGGCGTGGCCGAGCACGGCGGCGGCGTGCTCGCGGACGACCTCGGTCAGCTGCCGCTCGCGATCGGCCTCGGGCATGGCGAGGATTCGCCGGGCGAGCGAGCCCGCGCTCGGCTTGGCGCGGCGGGCCTCGCGCACCAGGCCCGAGAGGATCGGCGGCAGCGTTCCCGCCCGCGCCGCCGAGCGCAGCGCCGGCGCCTCCAGCGGCGTCGCGACGCTCAGGGATCTGCCGGAGGAGAGGGCGCGGTCGAGCAGCTCCAGGCCGACCTCGTTCGAGATCGCCGCGAAGCCGGCGCGCCCGAGCCGCGCGAGCCCGGCCTCGTCGACCCCCGCGGTCGACTCGCTGCGCTCCTCCCACAGCCCCCACGCAATCGAGGTCGCCGGCAGGCCCTCGGCGCGGCGCCGCTCGGCGAGCGCATCGAGGAAGGAGTTGGCGGCGGCGTAGTTGCCCTGGCCGGGTGCCCCGAGCACGCCCGCCGCGGAGGAGTAGAGGACGAAGGCGGCGACGCTCTCGCGGTCCCTGGTCAGCTCGTGCAGGTGCCAGGCCGCGTCCGCCTTGGCCGCCATCGCGGTGCGCAGCCGGCCGGGGTCGAGCGTTTCGACCGTGGCGTCGTCGAGCACCACGGCCGAGTGGAAGACGGCGGTCAGCGGGTGCTCGTCGGGGACCGCGTCGAGCAGCCGCTCGAGCTCTGCGCGGTCGGCGACGTCGCAGGCGACGGCGCTCGCCTCGCAGCCGAGCTCGGCCAGGTCGGCGAGCAGCCGCTTCGCCGCCGGCGCCTCCGGCCCGCGGCGGCTGGCGAGGAGGAGCCGCCGAGCCCCGTGGGCGCTTGCGAGGTGCAGGGCGGTGAGGGCGCCGACCCCGGAGAGGCCGCCGGTGACCAGGACGGTGCCGTCCGGGTCGAGCGGCCGCGGGATCGTCAGGACCAGCTTGCCGACGTGGAGCCCCTGACTGAGCCGGCGCAGTGCCTCGGGCGCGCGGCGGACGTCCCAGCGCGCGATCGGCAGATGAGAGAGAGCCCCCTCGCCGAACAGCTCGAGCAGGCGCGCCGAGATCGGCTCGACCTGCTCGGAGGGGAGCGAGAGCAGGTCGTAGGCGCGGTAGACGACGCCGGGATGCTCGGCGGCGACGGCCGCGGCGTCGCGGATGTCGAGCTTGCCCATCTCGGCGAAGCGGCCGCCCCGGGGAAGCAGCTCGAGCGAGGCGTCGACGAACTCGCGCGCGAGCGAGTTGAGCACGACGTCCATGCCCTCGCCGCCGGTGACCGCGAGGAACTTCTGCTTGAACTCGAGCGTGCGCGAGGAGGCGATGTGATCGTCGTCGAGGCCGAGCTCCCGCAGGGCGTCCCACTTCGACGGATGGGCGGTGGCGAACACCTCCGCGCCGACGTGCCCAGCGATCTGGATCGCGGCCATGCCGACGCCGCCGGCGCCGGAGTGGACCAGCACCCGCTCGCCCGGCTTCAGGTCGGCGACGTCGACGAGGCCGTAGTGGGCGGTGCCGAAGACGACCGAGACCGAGGCCGCCTCGGCGAAGGACCACTCGTCGGGCATCCGGGCCAGGTCGCGGCGGTCGGCGATCGTCAGCGGGCCGAACGCACGCGACATCCGGCCGAAGACGCGATCGCCCGGCGCGAGGCCCTCGACGGCCCCGCCGGTCTCGACCACGATGCCGGCACCCTCGCTGCCGATCGGGTCCTCGCCCATGCGGCCGTCGGCCAGCTCGAGGGCGAGGAGCGCGTCGCGGAAGTTGACCCCGGCGGCATGGACGGCGACGCGGACCTCGAACTCGCCCAGCTCCCGCTCGGCCTCCGGCGCCGCGACGACCGCGAGCCGGTCGAGGCTGCCGCCGGCGCCGGCGTCCAGGCGCCACGGTCCCTCGGGGGCGGTGAGCCGGTCGCGCTCGGCCCTGACCAGTCGCGGCACGCTGGCGATCCCCTCGCGCAGGGCGACCTGCGGCTCCTCCGCGCCCAGCGAGAGCGCGGCGGCGAGGGCCCCCTCGGAGGCCTCGCTGCCGTCGCTGTCGACGAGCAGGAAGCGGCCCGGGTGCTCGGACTGGGCGGAGCGGACCAGGCCCCACACGGAGGCGAGCGCCGGGTCCGGCGCCTCGCCGGCGGCGATCGCCACGGCCCCCTCGGTGACGATCGCGAGCCGGCGGTCGCCCCGGTCCTCGTCGGCGAGGAAGGCCTGGATCGCGTCGAGGACGGCGGCGCCGAGCAGCTGGGCCCCCTCGGCCCGATTCTCGCCCCCCGCAGGAGCATCGACGCGGTGGAGCTCGGCGTCCTCGGCCGCAGCGGCGGGCAGCTCCGCCTCCTCCCACTCGAGCGCGAGCAGCGCGGCGGCGGTCGCCGGCTCGGCGCCGAGCTGGGCGGGATCGACAGGACGCGTGGTCAGCGACTCGATCTCGAAGGCCGGCAGCCCCTTCGCATCCGCCGCCTGCAGCGAGACCCGCTCGCCGTCGGAGACGATCCGCACGCGCAGATCGCCGGCTTCGCGGGCGTCGCCGAGCGTGGCGCCGCGGAAGCCGAACGGCAGCCGCACCGGGTCGCCGGGCGCGGCGTCGAGGAAGACCAGCTGCCCCGCTGCGTCGAGCAGGGCCGGGTGCAGGCCGAAGCGCTCCGCTTCGGAGCGCTGCTCCTCGGCGAGGGCGACCTCGGCGTAGACCTCCGCGCCCGAGCGCCACGCCGCCTCGACCCCCTGGAAGGCGGGTCCGTACTCGATCCCGATCTCGGCGAGGCGGTCGTAGAAGCCCTCGACGTCGATCGGCTCGGCGCCGGGCGGCGGCCAGGCCGCCGGGTCGAAGCCGAGCGCGGGCGGCTCGGCCCGGGGCACGAGGACTCCCGCCGCGTGGCGGGTCCACGGACGCTCGTCCCCACCGCCCTGGGCGGGGCGCGAGTGGATCTCGACCGCGAGGCGCTCGGGGTCGTCCTTGACCGGCGTCAGGGTGAGCTGGAGCCGCACCGCGCCGTGCTCCGGAAGCGGCAGCGGCGCCTCGAGCACGAGCTCCTCCAGGTGCTCCGCCCCGACCTCCCGGCCGGCGCCGAGCGCCATCTCGGCGAAGGCGGCGCCGGGGAGCAGGACGGTGCCGGCGACCGCGTGGTCGGCCGTCCAGGGATGGGTCTCGCGCGAGATGCGCCCGGTGAAGAGGTGCCCCTCGCCGGCCAGCTCGACCGAGGCGCCGAGCAGCGGGTGGTCCGCCGCGGCGAGGCCGAGGGCGGCGGGGTCCCCCGCTCCGCCTCCCGGCTCGAGCCAGTAGCGCTCGCGCTGGAAGGGGTAGGTGGGCAGCTCGACGAGGCCGGCCCCGCTGCCGGCGAACAGAGGCGCGAAGTCGGGCTCGACCCCCTCGACGTGGGCGCGGGCGAGGGACCGGGCGAAGTGCTCCACGCCGCCCTCTTCGCGCCGCAGCGAGTGCAGGATCGCGACCGCCGAGCCGTCGCTCGATCCCTCGACGGTTTCCTGCAGCGCCATCGAGAGCACCGGGTGCGGGCTGATCTCGACGAAGCCCGTGTAGCCATCGGCCAAGAGCCGGCGAACGGTCGCCTCGAAGCGCACCGGCTCGCGCAGGTTGCGGTACCAGTAGGGAGCGGCCAGCTCGGTGCCGGGCAGCGGTGCGCCGGTCACCGTCGAGTAGAAGGCGGCGCTCGACTCGGTCGGCTCGACGCCCGCGAGCGCGCCCAGCACCTCGTCACGCAGCGGCTCGACGCGGTGGGAGTGCGAGGGGATCGTCGCCGCGACCTCGCGCGCCCTGATCCCCTCCGCCTCGCAGCGCGCGAGTAGGTCGGGCAGGACCTCGGCAGAGCAGGCGAGGGTCACCGCGCCGGGGCCGTTCACCGCCGCCAGGCTCGCCTCCCCCGGCGGGAGGTCCGCGATCAGCTCCTCGATCCGATCGGCCGAGGCGGCGGCCGAGACCATCGCGCCGGCGCCGACCAGCTTCGCGATCGCCCGCGAGCGCAGGGCGGCGAGCCTGGCGCCGTCCTCGAGCGAGAGTGCGCCGGCCACGACAGCGGCCGCGATCTCGCCCTGCGAGTGGCCGATCGTCGCCCCCGGGACGATTCCGAAGGAGCGCCACAGCTCGGCGAGGCTGACCATGACCGAGAACAGGGCCGGCTGGACGACCTCGATCCGGTCGAAAGTGGGAGCGCCGGCCTCGCCCCTGGCCGTCGCCAGCATCGACCACTCCAGGTGCGGTGCGAGCGCGGCCTCGCACTCCTCCATCCTGCGGGCGAAGACCTCGGAGCCGTCGAGCAGCGCCGCCGCCATCCCGGCCCACTGCGAGCCCTGACCGGGGAAGACGAAGCAGAGGTTGGAATGAGGGGTCGCCCTGCCCCTGGCGAGGGCGGGATGCTCGGCCCCGGTCGCAAGCGCGTCGAGCCCGGCGAGCAGCTCCTCCTCCCTATTGCCGGTCACGACCGCTCGGTGGGGCAGCGAGGCCCGGGAGGCGAGCAGGGTGTGGGCCGCGTCCATGGGGTCGACGTCCTTGCTCTCGACGTGCGCCGCGAGCCGGCCCGCGTAGGCGGCGAGCGCCTCGGGGCTCCTGGCCGAGATCGCCCAGGGCAGGACGGGCGGGCGCTCCCGCTCCTCGCGGACCGGCTGCTCGGGCGGCTCCTCCAGGATCAGGTGGGCGTTGGTGCCCGAGATGCCGAAGGAGGAGACGCCGGCTCGGCGGGGCCGCTCGCCGCGCTTCCACGCCCTGGGCTCGGTCAGCAGCTCGATCTCGCCCGAGCCCCAGTCGACGTGCGGGGTCGGCTCGTCGACGTGCAGAGTCGGGGGCAGCGCCTCTTCCCTGAGCGCCATCACCATCTTGATCACGCCGCCGACCCCGGCCGCGGCCTGGGTGTGGCCGATGTTGGACTTCAAGGAGCCGAGGGCGAGCGGTCCGTTCTCGCGCTCGCGGCCGTAGGTGGCGAGCAGCGCCCCCGCCTCGATCGGGTCGCCGAGCGTGGTGCCGGTGCCGTGGGCCTCGACCGCATCCACGTCCTTGGGCTCAAGGCCCGCGTTGGCGAGTGCCTGGCGGATCACCCGCTCCTGGGAGGGGCCGTTGGGGGCGGTCAGCCCGTTGGAGGCCCCGTCCTGGTTGGTCGCCGAGCCGCGGATCGTGGCGAGGATGCGGCGGCCGTTGGCTTCGGCGTCGGAGAGGCGCTCGAGCAGGAGCAGGCCCATGCCCTCCGAGAAGCCGGTCCCGTCCGCGGCGGCGGCAAAGGACTTGCAGCGGCCGTCGGCGGCCAGCGTCTTCTGCCGGCTCGAGGCGGTGAAGAGCGCCGGCGTCGCCATCACCGTCGCGCCGCCGGCCAGCGCAAGATCGCACTCGCCCGCGCGCAGCGCCCCCGCGGCGAGGTGCATCGCGACCAGCGAGGAGGAGCAGGCCGTGTCGACCGTCACCGCCGGGCCCTCCAGCCCGAGCGCGTAGGAGATCCGGCCGGAGGCGACGCTGGAGGAGCCGACGCCGCCCATGAACGCCTCCACCTCCGGCGGCGGCACGGCGCCGCCGAGGCCGTATTCGTGGTTCATCACGCCGGCGAAGACGCCGGTCGCGCTCCCCTTCAGCTTCGCCGGGTCGATCCCCGCGTCCTCGAGCGCCTCCCAGGCGCCTTCGAGCAGCAGGCGGTGCTGCGGGTCGATCGCCAGCGCCTCGCGCGGGCCGATGCCGAAGAAGCCGGGGTCGAACTCGGCCGCGTCGGCCAGGAAGCCGCCCTCGCGCACGTAGCTCCTGCCCGCCCGCTCGGGGTCGGGGTCGTAGAGGCGCTCGACGTCCCAGCCGCGGTCGCCCGGGAACTCCGCGATGCCGTCGCGGCCGGCGGCGAGCAGGTCCCACAGCCCGGCCGGCGAGCCGGCGCCGCCCGGGTACCGGCAGCCGATCCCGACGATCGCGATCGGCTCCTCGCTGCGCCGCGGCGCCCGCACGGTCGCCGTGACGCCTCGCTCGTCCCCGATCTCCTCGGCGAGTCGCTCAGCCAGCGCCACCGGGCTCGGATGGTCGAAGACGACCGTGGCGTCGAGCCGGACGCCGGTCGCGCCGAAGAGCCGGTTGCGCAGCTCGACCGCGGCGAGCGAGTCGAAGCCGAGGTCCTTGAAGCTCGCCTCCGAATCGACCGCACCGCCCGAGCCGTGCCCGAGCACGGCGGCGACGTGCTCGCGGACCACCCCGAGCAGTAGCGTGCGACGCTCGGCCGCCGGCACCGCGGCCAGCCGTCGCGTCAGGGCGCCGTCCGGGCCGGGGCGGCGCCCGCCCGCCGAGACCAGCCCGGCGAAGAGCGGCGGCAGGACCCCCGCGCCGGCGGCGGCGCGCAGGGAGCGCATGTCGAGCGGGGCGGCGACACGGAAGGCCGGCGCGGTGCGCAGGATCGCGTCGAGCAGGTCGAGCCCGCGATCGGTCCCGAGCGGGGCGAGGCCCTGGCGCCCGAGCCGCGCCCGGTCGCTGGCGCCGAGCCCGCCGGTCATCTCGCTGCTCTCGTCCCAGAGCCCCCAGGCGATCGACGTCGCGGGCAGCCCCTCGGCGCGCCGGCGCTGCGCGAGCGCGTCGAGGAAGGCGTTCGCCGCCGAGTAGTTCGCCTGGCCAGGCCCGCCGGCGGTTCCGGCGATCGACGAGTAGAGGACGAAGGCGGCGAGCGGCATCTCCCGGGTCAGCTCGTGCAGGTGCCAGGCCGCGTCCGCCTTGGGCGCGAGCACGCCGTCGAGGCGCGCCGCGTCGAGCGCCTCGACGACCCCGTCGTCGAGCACGCCCGCGCAGTGGACGACCGCCGTCAGCGGGCGCTCGTCCGGGACCGCGGCGAGCAGCCCCTCCAGCTGGGCGCGATCGGAGACGTCGCAGGCGACGGCGGTCGCCTCGCAGCCGAGCTCGCCCAGCTCGGCGAGCAGTTGCGTCGCGCCGGGCGTCTCCTCGCCGCGGCGACCGGCGAGCAGGAGGTGGCGGGTCCCGTGCGCCTCGGCCAGCCGGCGGGCGGCGATCGCGCCGAGGCCGCCGAGGCCGCCCGTGACGAGGGTCGTTCCCGCCGGGTCAAGCCCCCCCGTGGCCGCCACAAGCTCGGCGGCGGGGGCCAGCCGCGGCGCCAGGGCGGTGCCGTCGCGCAGGGCGACCTGCGGCTCCGCGCCCGCCAGGGCCGCCGCGAGCGCCGCCTCGGATGCCCCGGTCCCGTCGCTGTCGACGAGCAGGAAGCGGCCGGGGTGCTCGGACTGGGCCGAGCGGACGAGGCCCCAGACCGCGGCCGCGGCGGGGTCCGGCCGCTCACCGTCGGTTACCGCCTGGGCGCCGTGGGTGACGAACGCGAGCCGGGCGTCGGCTGCCTGCTCCTCGGCGAGGAAGGCCTGCATCGCCTCCAGGGCCTCGGCGACGAGGGCGTGGGTCGTGGCAACGGGATTGCCTCCCTCGGGCGTGGGCTCGAGACGGCGAACCACCGCCTCCGCATGCACGGCCGCCGGCTCGACCTCGACCCAGGCCAGGTCGAAGAGGGCGGCCGACGAGCCCGCTGCCGCGGCGAGCGCCTCCGGCTCCAGCCGCTGCAGCGCGAGCGACTCGACAGCGCAGGCCGGCGCGCCGCTCGGGTCGGCCGCCTCGAACGACGCCGTCTCCTCGCCGGCGCGGAAGCGCACCCGCAGTGCCGAGGCCCCGCTCCCCTCGCCCAGCGAGACCCCCGAGAGGCCGAACGGCAGGCGGACCGCTTCGCCGGGCTCGGCGTCGAGGAAGGCGGCGTGGGCGGCGGCGTCGAGCAGCGCCGGGTGCAATCCGTAGCGCTCGGCCTCGGCGCGCTGCTCCTCGGCGAGCGAGACCTCGGCGTAGACCTCCTCGCCGAGGCGCCAGGCCGACTCGATCCCCTGAAAGGCGGGGCCGTATTCGAGCCCGATCTCGGTGAGGCGCTCGTAGAAGCCGTTCGCGTCGATCGGCTCGGCGCCGGGCGGCGGCCAGGCGCTCGGGTCGAAGCCGAGCGCGAGCGGCCCTCGCCGCGGGGCGAGAACGCCGGTGGCGTGGCGGGTCCACTCAGGCTCCTCCTCGTCCTCTTCGAGCTTCGGAGAGCGCGAGTGGATCGACAGCGCGAAGCGCTCGGGGTCTTCCTCGGAGGGCGCGACGGCGAGCTGGATCTCGCGCTGCCCGTCCAGGACCAGGGGCGATTCGAGCACCAGCTCGTCGATGCGCTCCGCTCCCACCTCCGCGCCGGCACGCAGAGCGATCTCGGCGAGGGCGGCGGCCGGGAGCATGACGGTGCCGGCAACCGCGTGGTCCTCGACCCATGGGTGGGCGCGACGGGAGATGCGGCCGGTGAAGATCCGCTCGCCTCGCTCCCCGGCCAACTCGACCGAGGCGCCGAGGATCGGGTGGTCGGCGTCGGCGAGCCCGGCGGCGGAGAGGTCGCCCGTGGCCCTCGCCTCCAGCCAGTAGCGCTCGCGCTGGAAGGGGTAGGTCGGCAGCTCGGTCAGCGCCCCGCCGGCGAGCGAGCCGAGGTCGACTTGCGCGCCTGAGGCGTGCAGGGCGCCGAGCGCGGCGACGAAGGCCTGGGGCTCGGCGTGATCCCTGCGCAGGGTCGGCGCGAGGGCGATGTCCTTGGCATCGACCAGGCACTCGGCGGCGATCGCGGTCAGCGTCGCCTGCGGGCCGAGCTCCAGCAGGCGGGTGGCGCCCTGCTCGTGGAGGTGGGCGATCCCGGCGGCGAAGCGAACCGGCTGCCTGATCTGGGTGCCCCAGTAGTCGGAGGAGGTCGCCTGCTCCGCCGTCAGCTCCTCGCCGGTGAGGTTGGAGACGATCGGGATCTCCGGGGCCTTCAGCTCCAGGGTGGAGACGAGCCGCTCGAACTCCTCCAGCATCGGCTCCATGCGGTGGGAGTGGAAGGCGTGGGATACGTCTAGGCGCTTGGTCTTGCGACCTGCCTCCTCCTGGGCCTTCTCCCACTCGGCGAGCGCGTCCTCCTCGCCTGAGACCGAGATCGAGGCGGGCGCGTTGACCGCGGCGATGCACAGTCGCCCCTCATATGGAGCAAGGCTCTCGGCGACCTCCCCCTCGGTGGCCCTGACCGAGGCCATCGCGCCGCCCTCGGGCAGCGCCGCCATCAGCGAGCCGCGGGCGGCGACCAGCTTGGCCGCATCACCCAGGTCGAGCACACCCGCGACGTGGCCCGCCGCGATCTCGCCGATCGAGTGGCCGATCAGGTAGTCGGGCTTCGCGCCGAAGGAGGCGAGCAGCCTGAACAGGGAGACCTCCAGTGCGAAGAGGGAGGCCTGGGTCAGGTCGGTGCGGGCAAGCGTCTTGGAGAGTTCGCTTCCCCCCTCGGCGAAGACCGCCTCCTTGACCGGCTTGCCGAGCTCGGCCTCCAGGGCGGCGCAGGCCTCGTCGAACGCCTCCGCGTAGACGGGGAAGGCCTCGTAGAGCCCGCTGCCCATCCCGGCCCGCTGGGCGCCCTGGCCGGAGAAGAGGAACACGGTCCTGCCGGGGGTCGCCTTTGCCCGGGCGAGGCCGGGGTGGCTATTGCCCTGGGCCAGCGCGTCCAGGGCTGCGAGCAGCTCCTCGCTGTCGGCGCCGGCGACCACTGCCCGGTGGGGCAGCGAGGCGCGGGAGGCGAGCAGGGTGTGGGCGACGTCGATCGGGTCGGGCTGGTTCTGCTCGACGTGCGCCGCGAGCCGGCCCGCGTAGGCGGCGAGCGCCTCGGGGGTCTTGGCCGAGATCGCCCAGGGGATCGCGGGGGGAAGCTCGCGCTCCTCGCGCTCCTCTGATTGCGGGGCCTCGGGCGGCTCCTCGATGATCAGGTGGGCGTTGGTGCCCGAGATGCCGAAGGAGGAGACGCCCGCCCTCCTCGGGCGCTCGCCGCGCTTCCACTCCCTGGGCTCGGTCAGGAGCTCGATCTCGCCCGAGTCCCAATCGACGTGGGGGGTCGGCTCGTCGACGTGCAGGGTCGGGGGCAGCGCCTCTTCTCTTAGCGCCATCACCATCTTGATCACGCCGCCCACCCCGGCGGCGGCCTGGGTGTGGCCGATGTTGGACTTGAGCGAGCCGAGGGCGAGCGGTCCGTTCTCGCGCTCGCGGCCGTAGGTGGCGAGGATCGCCCCCGCCTCGATCGGGTCGCCCAGGGTGGTGCCGGTGCCGTGGGCCTCGACCGCGTCGACGTCCTTCGGCTCCAGCCCCGCGTTGGCCAGCGCCTGGCGGATCACCCGCTCCTGGGAGGGGCCGTTGGGGGCGGTCAGGCCGTTGGAGGCCCCGTCCTGGTTGGTTGCCGAGCCGCGGACGACGGCGAGGATTCGGTGGCCGTTTCGCTGCGCGTCGGAGAGGCGCTCCAGGGCGACCAGGCCGACCCCCTCCGACCAGCCGGTGCCGTCGGCGGAGGCGGCGAAGGACTTGCAGCGGCCGTCGGGCGAGAGGACGCGCTGGCGCGAGAACTCGGTGAACATCGCGCTGGTCGACATCACCGTCACGCCCCCGGCCAGCGCGAGGTCGCACTCGCCCGCGCGCAGCGCCCCCGCCGCCAGGTGCATCGCGACCAGCGAGGAGGAGCAGGCCGTGTCGATCGTCACCGCCGGCCCCTCGAGCCCGAGCGCGTAGGAGACCCGGCCCGAGACGACGCTGGGGGAGCTGCCGATGCCGAGCAGGCCCTCGACCTCCGCCGGCGCCGCGGTGACGTCGCCGCCGGCGTAGTCGTGCTGCATCACTCCGGCGTAGACGCCGGTCGGGCTGCCCCGCAGGCTCGCCGGGTCGATCCCCGCGTCCTCCAGCGCCTCCCATGCGCCTTCGAGCATCAGCCGCTGCTGCGGGTCCATCGCCACCGCCTCCCGCGGCGAGACGCCGAAGAAGGCCGGGTCGAAGTCGGCCGCGTCGTGCAGGAAGCCGCCCTCGCGCACGTAGCTCCTGCCGACCCGCTCGGCATCGGGGTCGTAGAGGCGCTCGTCCCAGCCGCGGTCCTCCGGGAACGGCGAGATGCCGTCGCGGCCGTCCGCGACGAGGTCCCACAGCTCGGCGGGCGAGCGAACGTCGCCGGGATAGCGGCAGCCGATCCCGACGATCGCGATCGGCTCCTCGCTGCGCCGAGGCGCGTGCACGACGACCTCCGCACCGACGGTGCCCTCGAGCTCGGCCAGCAGGTGGCGGGCGATGGCGGCGGGGGTCGGATGGTCGAAGACGAGGGTCGCCTCGAGGCGCACCCCGGTCTCCCGCGCGAGCTGGTTGCGCAGCTCCACCGCCCCGAGCGAGTCGAAGCCGAGGTCCTTGAACCCCTTGCCGGAGTCGATCTCCTCCGCGGAGGAGCCCAGCACGGCCGCCGCCGACTCGCGCACGAGCGCCAGGAGCGCCGGCTCGCGCTCGCCGGGGGGCAGCGCCGCGAGGCGGCCCGCCAGGGGCCGGCTCGCGGCCGTGGCGCGACGCCGCCTGCTCGGCGCCAGCGCGCCGAACAGCGGCGGCAGCTGGCCGCGTCGAGCGAGCGAGCGCAGCGTCGGGCGATCGAGCGGCGCCGCGACGACGTGCGCCGGAGCCCCCTCGAGCAGGCGGTCGAGCAGCGCGGTGCCCGACTCGGCGTCGATCAGGCGGATCCCTTCGCGCGCGAGGCGGGCGCGGTCGCCCTCGCCCACCTGCGCGGCCAGCTCGGTGGCGCTCTCCCACGGGCCCCACGAGATCGAGATCGCGGGGAGCCCTTCGGCGCGGCGACGTCGGGCGAGCGCGTCGAGGAAGGCGTTCGCGGCGGCGTAGTTGCCCTGGCCGGGATTGTCGAAGGTCCCGGCGATCGAGGAGTAGAGGACGAAGGCCGCAAGCGGGGCCTCCCGGGTCAGCTCGTGCAGGTGCCAGGCTGCCTCGGCCTTGGGCGCGAGCACGCGCTCCAGGCGCCCGGGGTCGAGGTCCTCGATCAACCCGTTGTCGAGCGCCCCGGCGCAGTGGACGACGGCGGTCAGCGGGTGCTCGGCGGGGATCGACGCGAGCAGGACCTCGAGCTGGCCGCGGTGGGAGACGTCGCATGCGACCGGCGTCGCCTCACAGCCCAGCTCCGCGAGCTCGGTGAGCAGCCGGTCCGCGCCGGGCGACTCATGGCCGCGGCGGCCGACCAGCAGAAGGCGGCGGGCGCCGTGCGACTCGGCCAGGTGCCGTGCAGCGTGGGCGCCGAGCCCACCGAGCCCACCGGTGACCAGCACCGTCCCGTTCGGGTCGAGCGAGGTCCGCTCCAGCCCGCCCGGCGCCGCGAAGGCGGCGAGGCGCGGCACGCTGACCTCGCCGTCGCGCAGGGCGATCTGCGGCTCGGCGGCCTGCGCCAGCGCCGCTGCGAGCGCCCGCTCGGAGCTCGGCGCGGCGTCCGTGTCGGCCAGGATCAGGCGCTCCGGGTGCTCTGCCATGGCGGAGCGGACGAGACCCCAGACCGCTGCCGCGGCCGGGTCCGGCCGCTCGTCCTCGCGCACGGCCACCGCCCGCTCGGTGACGACCGCGAGCCGCTCCGCGTCGCCTCCGTCGCGGAGGAAGGACTGGATCGCGACGAGCGCCTCGCCGGTGCGCGCGCGGACCACGCCCCCCGGGTCTTCGCCGTCGGCGAGAGCCGGGACGCGGTGCACGGCGACCGCCGCGTCCCCCTCGCCTTCCGCCGGCTCGATCGCCGACCACTCGAGCGCGTACAGGGCCTCGCCCGTCGGCGCCGTCCCGCCCCGCGGATGCGCGGAGTCGACGGGCCGGGTGAGCAGCGACTCGACCGCGCAGACCGCCGCGCCGCTCGGGTCGGCCGCTTCGAGAGACGCCTCCTCGCCGGTGCGGAAGCGCACCCGCAGCCGGTCGGCGCCGCGGCCCTCGCCGAGCGAGATGCCCGCGAGGCCGAACGGCAGGCGCGGGCCGAGCGCCGGATCGGCGTCGACGAAGGTCGGCTGCCCCGCCGCGTCGAGCAGCGCCGGGTGCACCCCGTAGCGCTCGGCCTCGGCGCGCTGCTCCTCGGCGAGCGAGACCTCCGCGTAGACCTCATCCCCGAGGCGCCAGGCCGACTCGATCCCCTGGAAGGCGGGTCCGTATTCGAGCCCGACCTCGGCGGCGCGCTCGTAGAAGGCGGTCACGTCGATCGGCTCGGCGCCGGGCGGCGGCCAGGCGCTCGGGTCGAAGTCGAGCGCGAGCGGCTCTCGCTGCGGAGCGAGGACGCCGGTGGCGTGGCGGGCCCACTCGCCGTGCTGGTCGCTCTCCGCCGCGGGGCGCGAGTGGATCTCGATCCGCAGCGCCCCCTGCTCCTCGGCCGGGGCGAGCGTGACGCGGATCTGGACCTCCTCGCCCTCGCGGACCGCGAGCGGAGACTCGAGCACGAGCTCCTCGATGCGCTCGGCCCCGAGCTCGGCGCCGGCGCGCAGGGCGAGCTCGACGAAGCCGGTGGCGGGCAGGATCGCGGTGCCGGCGATGGCGTGGTCCGCCAGCCAGGGCAGGGCTCCTTGGGAGAGCCGCCCGGTGAACAGGTGCTCGCCCTCGGAGGCCAGCGCGATCGAGGCGCCGAGCAAGGGGTGGTCGGTGGCCGAGAGCCCTGCGGCCGAGAGGTCGCCCGCCGCCCGGCTCGGCTCCAGCCAGTAGCGCTGTCTCTGGAAGGGGTAGGTGGGCAGCTCGACGAGCGCTCCGCCCTCGGTCAGCTTCTGAAGCTCGACCGGCCGGCCGCTCGCGTGCAGCGCCCCGAGCGCGGCGGCGAAGGCGCCCGGCTCGGGGCCCTCGCGGCGCAGGGTCGGGGCGAGGGCGCGCTCGGGCTCCGTGTCCTGCAGGCACTCCCCGGCCATGGCGGTTAGCGAGGAGTCGGGGCCGAGCTCGACCAGGGTGGCGACGCCCCGCTCGGCGAGGTGCGCGATGCCGTCGGCGAAGCGGACCGGCTCCCTGATCTGGGCGGCCCAGTAGGCCGGGGAGGTGGCCTGCTCGGCGCTCAGCTCCTCGCCGGTCAGGTTGGAGACGATCGGGATCCGGGGCGGGTTGAAGCTCAGTCCCGAGGCGACCTGCTCGAACTCCTCCAGGACCGGCTCCATGCGATGCGAGTGGAAGGCACCCGAGACGGCGAGGCGCTTGACCTTGCGGCCCTGCTCCTCCCGCTCGGCCAGCCACTCGGCGAGCGCGTCCTCCTCGCCCGAGACCGTGGTCGCCGTCGGCGAGTTGAGCGCCGCTATGCAGAGTCGCCCCTCGTATGGAGCGAGGCCTTCCGCGACCTCCCGCTCGCCGGCGCGGATCGAGGCCATCGCGCCGCCCTCCGGGAGCGCCGCCATCAGCGAGCCCCTTGCCGCGACGAGCCTGGCGGCGTCGGGGAGGTCGAGCACCCCGGCGACGTGGGCGGCTGCGATCTCGCCGATCGAGTGGCCGATCAGATAGTCGGGCTTCGCGCCGAAGGAGGCGAGCAGGCGGTAGAGAGAGACCTCCAGGGCGAACAGCGACGCCTGGGTCAGGTCGGTGCGGGCGAGGCTCTGGGACAGCTCGCTTCCCGTCTCGGCGAAGACCGCCTCCTTGACCGGCCGGCCGAGCTCGGCCTCCAGGGCCGCGCAGGTCTCGTCGAACGCCTCCGCGTAGACGGGGAAGGCCTCGTGCAGTTCCTTACCCATCTCGGCCCGCTGAGCGCCCTGGCCGGCGAACAGGTAGGCGAGCTTGCCGTCGGTCGCCTTGGCCCTGGCGAGGGCGGGGTGGTGGCTCTTGCCCTGGGCCAGGGCGTCGAGGCCGGCGAGCAGCTCCTCGGCGCTCTCGCCGATGACCACCGCCCTGTGGGACAGCGAGGCGCGCGAGGCGAGCAGGGTTTGGGCGACGTCCACTGGGTCGGGCTCGTTCTGCTCGACGTGCGCCGCGAGGCGCCCGGCGTAGGCGGCGAGCGCCTCGCGGCTCTTGGCCGAGATCGCCCAGGGCAGGACGGGCGGGCGCTCCCGCTCCTCGCGGACCGGCTGCTCGGGCGGCTCCTCGATGATCAGGTGCGCGTTGGTGCCCGAGATGCCGAAGGAGGAGACGCCGGCGCGGCGGGGGCGCTCGCCGCGCTTCCACTCCCTCTCCTCGGTCAGCAGCTCGACCTCGCCCGAGCCCCAGTCGACGTGCGGGGTCGGCTCCTCGACGTGCAGGGTGCGGGGCAGCGCCTCTTCGCGCAGGGCCATTGCGATCTTGATCACGCCACCGACCCCCGCGGCGGCCTGGGTGTGGCCGATGTTGGACTTCAGGGAGCCGAGCGCCAGCGGGCGCCCGTCTCTCTCCTGGCCATAGGTGGCGAGGATCGCCCCCGCCTCGATCGGGTCCCCGAGCGTGGTGCCGGTGCCGTGGGCCTCGACCGCGTCGACGTCCTTCGGCTCCAGCCCCGCGTTGGCGAGCGCCTGGCGGATCACCCGCTCCTGGGAGGGGCCGTTGGGGGCGGTCAGGCCGTTGGAGGCCCCGTCCTGGTTGGTCGCCGAGCCGCGGATGACAGCGAGGATGCGGCGCCCGTTGGCCTCGGCGTCCGAGAGGCGCTCGAGGGCGACCAGGCCAACCCCCTCCGACCAGCCGGTGCCGTCGGCGGAGGCGGCGAAGGACTTGCAGCGGCCGTCGGAGGCGAGCCCGCGCTGGCGCGCCATCCCGACGAACACGCCGGGCGTCGCCATCACCGTCGCCCCGCCCGCCAGCGCCAGCTCGCACTCGCCCGAGCGCAGCGCCTGCCCGGCCAGGTGCATCGCGACCAGCGAGGAGGAGCAGGCCGTGTCGACCGTGACCGCCGGGCCCTCCAACCCGAGCGCGTAGGCGACCCGGCCCGAGGCGACGCTGGAGGCGCTGCCGATGCCGACGAACGGCTCGAGGTCGGCGCCGACCGCGGCGGTGCCGCCGTCGGCGTAGTCGTGGTGCATCAGCCCGGCGAAGACGCCGGTCGCGCTGCCCTTCAGGCTCGCCGGGTCGATGCCGGCGTCCTCGAGCGCCTCCCAGGCGCCTTCGAGCAGCAGCCGCTGCTGCGGGTCCATCGCGACCGCCTCGCTCGGGCCGATGCCGAAGAAGGCCGGCTCGAACTCACCCGCCTCGTAGAGGAAGCCGCCGCGGCGCGTGTAGGTCTTGCCGGCCTCGTCGGGATCGGGGTCGTAGAGATGCTCGTCCCAGCCGCGGTCGCCGGGGAACTCGCCGGTCCCGTCGGCGCCTTCGGCCAGCAGCTTCCACAGGTCCCGCGGCGATGCGACGCCTCCCGGGTAGCGGCAGGCGAGGCCGACGATCGCGATCGGCTCCGCAGAGGCGGTGCGGGCGGCGAGCGGGGCGGCGGCCGCGTTCGACGCGCCCTGGACCCGAGCGAGCAGATGCTCGGCGACCGCCTCCGGCGTCGGGTAGTCGAAGACGGACGTGGCCGGGAGGCGCACCTCGGTGGCGCGCGCCAGGCGGTTGCGCAGCTCGACCGCTCCGAGCGAGTCGAAGCCGAGCTCGCCGAAGCTCGCATCGGATGCGATCGCGTCCGGCGAGGAGTGTCCGAGAACCGCCGCCGCCTCCTCGCGCACGAGCGAGAGCACGATCCCCTCCCGCTCCGCGGGAGGGGCCGCCGCGAGGCGGAGGGCGAGGGAGCCGGTCGGCGCGGTGGCACGCCGGCGTGCCACCGGAGCAAGACCCGAGAGCAGTGGGGGCAGCAGACCCTCCCGCGCACGCAGGCGCAGCGCGCCCCTGTCGAGCGGGAGCGCGACCGCAGCCGGCGCCGCCGGCGGGACGCGGTCGAGAAGCTCGAGCCCGCGCCGCTCGTCGAGCGGCCGGAACCCGGACCGCTCGATGCGGGCGCGGTCGGCCTCCTCGACGCGCTCGCCCATCCCCGCGCCACCCCAGAGACCCCAGGCGATCGAGCTGGCGGTCAGCCCTTCGGCGCAGCGACGCTGGGCGAGCGCATCGAGGAAGGCGTTCGCGGCCGCGTAGCCGGCCTGGCCCGCGCTGCCGACCGTCCCGGCGGCAGAGGAGAACAGGACGAAGGCGGAGAGGCCCTGCGAGGCGGTCAGCTCGTGCAGGTGCCACGCCCCGTCGACCTTGGGCCGCAGCACGGCGTCGAGGCGCTCACCGTCGAGTGCCAGCACGGTCGCGTCGTCGAGCACGCCGGCGCAGTGGAAGACCGCGTCGAGCGGGCGCTCGGCCTCGATCCCGGCGAGCAGCTCGACGACCTGCTCGCGGTCGGAGACGTCGCAGGCGACCGCGCTGGCCTCGCAGCCCAGCTCACCGAGCTCCCCGATCAGCTCCGCAGCGCCGGAGGCGTCCGCTCCGCGGCGGCCGACGAGGACGATGCGGCGCACACCCCGGTTCGCCGCCAGGTGCCGCGCGGCGAGCGCCCCCAGCCCCGACAGCCCGCCGGTGACGAGCACGGTGCCCTCGCGGTCGAGCTCGACCGCGGCCGCCTCCACCTCCATCGGCGCCAGGCGCGGCGCGCTCGGGATCCCCTCGCGGAGGGCGAGCTGGGGCTCGCCGGAGATCCCGAGCGCGTGCGGCAGCGCGGCGGTTGACGCCTCGCCGGCATCGCTGTCCAAGAGGACGAAGCGGTCGGGGTGCTCCGACTGGGCCGAGCGCACGAGGCCCCAGACGGCCGCGGCCGCCGGGTCCGGGCGCTCGCCCTCGGCGACCGCCATCGCCCCGCTGGTGAGGAAGGCGAGTCGTCCGTCGGATTCCTCGTCGAGGAAGGAACGCAGCCGCGCCAGCGCGGCCGCGCTCAGCTCGTGGGCGCCCCGCGCGGGATCGAGGCCAGGCTTCGGGACGCACTCGAAGACCTCGACCCGGTCGGCCCGATCGGCGGGCAGCTCCAGCTCGATCCACTCGGTTCGGAAGACGTCCTGCTCCGCAGCGCCATCCCTCCCGTTCAGGTCGGCCGGGTCGACCTCGCGCAACGAGAGCGACCCGACCGCGCAGACCGGGCGGCCGTCGGGGTCGGCGGCCTCCAGCGTCGGGCGCTCGGCGGTGCCCCGCAGGCGCATGCGCAGCCGCTCCGCGCCGCGGCCCTCGCCGAGCGAGACGTCGGCGAAGCCGAAGGGCAGCGGAGCTCCCTCGGGCACTTCGCGGCCGAGCAGGATGGCCTGAGCGGCCGCGTCGAGCAGCGCCGGGTGCACGCCGTAGCGCTCGGCCTCGGATCGCTGCTCCTCGGCGAGCGAGACCTCGGCGTACACCTCGTCCCCGAGGCGCCAGGCCGACTCGATCCCCTGGAACGCGGGGCCGTACTCGAGCCCGATCTCGGCGGCGCGCTCGTAGAAGTCGTCGACGTCGATCGGCTCGGCGCCGGGCGGCGGCCAGGCGACGGGGTCGAAGCCGAGCTCCAGGGGAGCGCCCTGCGCGAGCAGCGTGCCGGTCGCGTGGCGGGCCCACTCGCCCTGCTCGTCCTCCCCGGCGGGCCGGGAGTGGATCTCGATCGCGAGCGCCTCGCCCTGCTCGACCGGGCTCAGCGAGACGCGGATCTGGACCTCCTCGCCCTCGCGGAGCGCCAGCGGGGACTCGAGCACGAGCTCCTCGAGTCGCTCGGCGCCGAGCTCGGCGCCGGCGCGCAGGACGAGCTCGAGGAAGCCGGTCGCCGGCAGGATCGCGGTGCCGGCGACCGCGTGATCGGCGAGCCACGGCTGGGCGCTCTGCGAGAGTCGCCCGGTGAACAGGTGCTCGCCCTCGCCGGCCAGGGCGATCGAGGCGCCGAGCAGCGGGTGGTCGGTGGCCGAGAGCCCTGCGGCCGAGATGTCGCCGGCTCCCTGGCTCGGCTCCAGCCAGTAGCGCTGCCGCTGGAACGGGTAGGTCGGCAGCCCGACCGGTGCCCCGCCCGCGGTCAGCCTCTGGAGCTCCACCCTCTGCCCGGAGGCGTACAGGGTCCCGAGCGCGGTCGCGAAGGCGCTCGGCTCGGCGCCCTCGCGACGCAGGGTCGGGCAGAGGGTTCGCCCGCCATCGTCGTCCGGCAGGCACTCCCCGGCAAGCGCGACGAGGGAGGAGTCTGGCCCCAGCTCGACCAGGGTGGCGACGCCCCGCTCCGCAAGCCGGGCGATCCCCGCCGCGAAGCGCACCGGCCGGCGGATCTGGGCGGCCCAGTAGGCGGGCGAGGTCGCCTGCTCGGCGCGCAGCTCCTCGCCGGTCAGGTTGGAGAGGATCGGGATCTCGGGTGCTGCGAAGCTGAGCCCCGAGGCGATCGCCTCGAACTCGGCGAGCACCGGGTCCATGCGATGCGAGTGGAAGGCGCCCGAGACGGCGAGGCGCTTGACCTTCCTTCCCTGCTCCTCCTGCCCGGCCAGCCACTCGGCGAGGGCGTCCTCGTCGCCTGAGACGGTGGTCGCGACCGGTGAGTTGATCGCGGCGACGCAGAGTCGGCCCTCGTATGGGACGAGGCTCTCTTCGACCATCGCCTCCGTGGCTCTGATCGAGGCCATCGCCCCGCCCGCGGGCAGGGCCGCCATCAGCGATCCACGGGCGGCGACGAGCTTGGCCGCATCCGGGAGCGAGAAGACCCCCGCGACACGGGCGGCGGCGATCTCGCCGATCGAGTGGCCGATCAGGTAGTCGGGCCTGGCGCCGAAGGAGGAGAGCAGCTCGTGGAGCGAGACCTCGAGGGCGAAGAGGGATGCCTGTGTCAGGTCGGTGCGCGCGAGGCTCCGCGACAGCTCGGTTCCCTCCGCGGCGAGGACCGCCTGCTTGACCGGTTGGCCGAGCTCGGCCTCGAGGGCGGCGCAGGTCTCGTCGAACGCCGCCCGGTAGGCCGGGAAGGCTCCGTATAGGCCGGTGCCCATCCGACACCGCTGGGAGCCCTGTCCGGCGAAGAGGAAGGCGAGCTTGCCGCCGGCTGCCTCCGCCCTGGCGAGCGACGGATGCTCCGCTCCGCTGGCCAAGGCATCGAGCCCGGCGAGCAGCTCTTCCTCGCTTTCGCCGGCGACGACCGCGCGGTGGGGCAGGGAGGCGCGCGAGGCGAGCAGGGTGTGGGCGACGTCCAGCGAGTCGCTCTCGGCCTCCCTTATATGGACCGCGAGTCGCTTCGCGTAATCGCCGAGCGCCTCTGGCGATTTGGCCGAGATCGCCCAGGGCAGGACCGGTGGGCGCTCGGCCTCCTCGCGTCGCTCGGGCGCGGGCGGCTCCTCCAAGATGAGGTGCGCGTTGGTGCCCGAGATGCCGAAGGAGGAGACGCCCGCCCGGCGCGGCCTCTCTCCCTTGGGCCAGGGCCGCGGCTCGCTCAGCAGCTCTACCTCGGCCGAGCCCCAGTCGACGTGGGGGGTCGGCTCCTCGGCGTGAAGCGTGCGGGGCAGCGTCTCTTCGCGCAGCGCCATCGCCATCTTGATCACGCCGCCGACCCCGGCGGCCGCGACCGTGTGGCCGACGTTCGACTTGAGCGAGCCGAGGGCCACCGGGAGTCCCTCCCTCTCCTGGCCGTAGGTGGCGAGGATCGCCCCCGCCTCGATCGGGTCCCCGAGCGTGGTGCCGGTGCCGTGGGCCTCGACCGCATCGACGTCCTTCGGCTCCAGGCCGGCATTGGCCAGTGCCTGGCGGATCACCCGCTCCTGGGAGGGGCCGTTGGGGGCGGTCAGGCCGTTGGAGGCGCCGTCCTGGTTGGTCGCCGAGCCGCGGATCACCGCCAGGATGCGGCGGCCGTTTCGCTGCGCGTCGGAGAGGCGCTCGAGCGCGACGAGGCCGGCGCCCTCCGCCCAGATGGTCCCGTCGGCCGCGGCGGCGAACGCCTTGCAGCGCCCGTCCCTCGCCAGGCCGCCCTGGCGGTTCATCGCGACGAAGCCGCCCGGAGTGGCGAGCACCGTCGCCCCGCCCGCGAGCGCCAGCTCGCACTCTCCCGAGCGCAGCGCCTGCGCCGCCAGGTGCATCGCGACCAGCGAGGAGGAGCAGGCGGTGTCGACCGTGACCGCCGGTCCCTCGAGGCCGAGCGAGTAGGCGATCCGGCCGGAGGCGATGCTGGTCAGGGCGCCGGTCAGCTCGTGGCCGCCGCCATCGGCGGCGTCCTTGCGCAGCAGGCGGATCCCCGGCCCATAGTCCTGCGAGCTGATCCCAGCGTAGACACCGGTCGCGCTGCCCCTCAGGCCCGCCGGGTCGATGCCGGCGTCCTCGAGCGCCTCCCAGGCGCCTTCGAGCAGCAGCCGCTGCTGCGGGTCCATCGCCAGCGCCTCGCGCGGGCCGATGCCGAAGAAGGCGGGATCGAAGTCGCAGGCATCGCGGAGGAAGCCGGCTTCGCGCGGGCCGCCCTCTCCGACCGTGTCGTACGGGTCGGGATCCCAGCCGCGATCGGCCGGGAACGGGCCGATCGCATCGCCACCCGTGTCGAGCAGCACCCAGAGATCCTCGGGCGAGGCGACGCCGCCTGGAAAGCGACAGCTCATGCCGACCAGCGCGATCGGCTCGTCCGCTCGGCCCTGCCGGCGGAGCGCCGGTCGCCTGCGCCGTCCGAACAGCTCACCCTCCAGGTGCTCGGCCAGCGCCACCACCGTCGGGAAGTCGAAGGCCGCGGCAGCCGGCAGGTCGACTCCGGTGGCCGCGCTCAGGCGGTTGCGCAGCTCGGCGGCGACCGCCGACTCGAGGCCGAGGTCGCGAAAGGCGACGGCGGGCGCGACCGCTCCGGCCTCGACGCCGAGCAGCGGAGCGGCCTGCTCGCGAACGAGCTCGATCAGCCGTGGCCTGCGCTCGCCCTCCGGCATGGCCGCCAGCTGCGTCCGCAGCTCGCCGGCCGGTTGCTCCGGCGGATCGGATCGAGCCTCTCGGCGCGCCGGCCGGGGACGAACGTCGCGGTGCTCGCCCCACTCGACCGCGATCCCGCACCCCTCCGCCTCCGCCAGCGCCTCGAGCATGCGGGTCATCCCCCCCTGGCCCCGGCGCAGCGTCCCAAGCGCGACGACTCCCGCGTCCTCGCCGATCTCGCGCGTGGCGACCGCGAGCACCGGATGAGGACTGACCTCGACGAAGGTGCGGTGCCCGTCGCGGATCGCGGCCCGCACGGCGCTTTCGAAGAGGGCGGGGCGGCGGATGTTCTCGACCCAGTGCGCCGCGCCGAGCTCGGCGGTCGGGTGGCGATCGCCGCTGAGGCTCGAGTAGAACGGGACCAGGGCACGGGAGCCCCGGACCCAGGCGAGCTCGCTCAGCATCGACCCGCGGACCTCCTCCACCCGGGAGGAGTGGGCAGGACCGGTTGCCGCGTCGACCTTCCTGGCCCAGACCCCCTCGGACGCCAGCGCCGCCAGCAGCCCGTCGATCGCCCCGGCGTCCCCCGAGACCGTGCAGGCCCCGGGGCCGTTGACCCCCGCGATCTCGACGACGCCGGCGAGGCTGGCGAGGCGCGGCTCGAGCAGATCCGCGGCCATCGCGATCGAGGCGATGGTCCCGGGGCCGGGAATCGTCTCCTGCGCCTGCGCCCACCGCGCCGAGAGCCGCGCCGCCTCGTCGAGCGGGAGCGCACCGGCGACGCAGGCAGCGGCGTTCTCGCCGACGCTCTGGCCGATCACGGCACCCGGCTCCACCCCGAACGAGCGCCACAGCTCGGCAAGCGATACCGCGGTGGCGAAGATCGCGGGCTGGACGAAGCGCGGCCATCCCCAGAGCGGGTCCTCCGGCGTGCCAAGCACCTCGAGGAGGTCCCAATCGGCGTGCGGCGCCATAGCCGCGGCGCATTCGGACATGCGCCGCTCGAAGACGGACGATTCCTCGAGCAGCTCCAGCGCCATGCCGGGCCACTGCGAGCCCTGCCCGGGAAAGACGAAGACCGGGCCGTTGCCCGGCATGACCGTGCGCCGCCGCCAGGGAAGTCGGCGAATCCAGCCTCCCCTCAACGCAATCCCCCCGCGGCCGCCGCGGCGCTGTTCGGCGTCCCCGGCAGAAGGCGGTCGAGCCAGCCCGGCATCCACCACGCCCAGCGGCCGAGCGCGCGCATCATCACCGGCACGACGATCAGCCTGATCGCGAAGGCGTCGATCGCGACCCCGATCGCCTGCGCGACCCCGAAGTTCCGCATCGTCGCGAACGACGAGACCGCGAAGGAGAGGAAGACGACGATCATGATGATCGCGGCGCCGGTGACGACCGGCGCGGTCTGGGCGAGGCCGTTGGTTACGGCCGCCTCCGGCGAGCCGGTGCGCAGGTACTCCTCGCGCATGCGCGAGAAGACGAAGACCTCGTAGTCGATCGCGAGGCCGAAGATGACCATGATCGTCGCCGGGATCACGCCGGTGTCGACGTAGCCCGGGCCGCCCAGCAGCGAGCCGTCGAAGAGAAGGGCCAGGAACCCGAAGGTGGCGGCGACAGTGACGAGGTTGAGGATCGCCGCGATGAAGGGCACCAGCAGGGAGCGGACGACGAGGATCAGGATCGCCATCGTCACCAGCGCCAGCGCCAGGCGGGTCATCGGGGCCTGATCGCGGTAGGCCGCGTCGACGTCGAGCTGAAGCGGCGTCGGCCCGCCGACCGCGACCTCCGCTCCGGTCCGCTCCGCGAGCTCGCCGGCCCGCGCCTCGAGCCGGTCCCGCGTCTCCGCCGCCCGCGGATCGGACGGCTCGTGGCGGGGGATGACGAGCATCCGCGCCGCCGATCCGCCGTTTTCGACGCTGATCAGGAAGCTCGCCTGGCGCCGGCGCTCGGAGCGGCTGCCGTCGAGGCTGGCGAGGAAGAAGTAGCCGGAGTCGAACAGCCCTGGCGAGCGTCGGTCGAGCCGGTCGAGACCCGAATCGCCGCTGCGCGCCAGACCCTGCCGCATCTCGTCGAGCGCGCCGCCGAGCAGCTCGGAGCGCTCCGCGCCGCCGCCGAGGCCGTCGGACAGCGTGCCCGCCCCGGTCTCCATCTGGCCGAGCCCGAGAGCCAGCCGTTCGGCGCCCTCCCGCAGGCTGCCGAGGCCCGGTGGAAGCGCCTCGCCGCGGCGCGAGAGCCGGGCGATCCCGTCGGAGAGCTCGTTGCTGCCGCTCCGCAGCTTCTCCAGCCCGCTGTCGAGCTTTGTCGACCCCTTGGCCAGCTTGGCCATGCCCTCCGCAGCGCTTTCGCCGTTCTTGGCGAGGCGCTGGGAGAGGTAGAGCCCGAGGCCGAACTGGCTGCGGGCACGGGTGACGCCGCCGACCACCCCGGTCGTCGTCGGCGATTCTTCCCCGGTCCGCGGGTCGAGGCCCGTGAGCCAGACCATCGCCTCCTCGACCGCTTCCAGCGCGGCGGAGTACCGCGGGTCGGTGCGACCCACGCCCATCTGTCCCAGCGCCTCCCGAGCCGCGCCCAGCCGCTCCTCGACCGCGCCGACCGGTGCGTCGACCTCCTCGGTGAGGCGCTGTTCCCCCGCCTGCATCGCTTCTTCCAGCGAGGCGGCGTTGTGCTCGATCTCCCCCGCCTGCTCGCGCGCCCGCTCCAGGCCGTCGGCGAGCCGGCCGGCGCCCTCGCTCGCGCTCGCCGCACCGTCGGCGAGCTCGCCGCTGCCGTCGCTCGCCTTGCCGAGCCCGCCGATCAGGCGGGTGGAGCCGCTTCCCGCGGCGCCGAGGCCGTCGGCCAGGGCGCCGGCGCCATTCTCGGTCGCCGTGAGCGCGGTTCCGAGTCGCGTGGCTCCCTCCGCCGCCTGCCGCAGGCCGCCAGTGTTGAGCCGCGCCCCGCGGTGAACCTTGACCAATCCGCGGCCCAGCCTGTCCAGTCCCCGTTCCTGGGCCGCGAGCGTGCGGTCGATCCCGCTCAGCTGCCGGCTGGCCCGCGCGATCCCCGCGTATCCCGTCATCGTCTCGACCCCGGGATCGCGTTCGAGCCGGCGCTGGAAGTCGGCAAGGGCCTGCAACCGCTCCGGCGTGGTCACCGGGCCGTCGGAATCGGCCATGACGATCTCGTAGGGGGCTATCCAGCCAGGCCCGAGCTCCCGCTGCACCGCCTCCTGTTGGCGACGGCCGGGGTCGTCCTCGGGCAGCAGCGCGACGGTGGCGATACCGGTGTCGAGCGCCATCGCCCAGACGGTCGCGAAGACGAGGACGAAGACGAGCGGCAGCGCGACCATGCGGCGCCGGGCGAGGCGGGCGGAGAGGCTCGCCGCCCAACCGGCGCCGGACCTTCGCGGCAGCGCCCAGCGGTCGAGGTTGGTCCCGAGGACGACCAGCATCGCCGGCACGACGCAGATCGCGCCGAGGACGCTGAGCACGCTGCAGCCGATCACGGCGAGCGCGACCGATGTGACGATCGTGCCAGACAGGAACTGGACCGCCACCAACATCGCCAGGGTCAGGCCGCTGCCCGCCATCAGGACCGTGCGACCGGTCACCTCGACCGTGGTCTCGATCGCCTCGGGCACGCTCCGCCCGCGGCCGACCTCCTCCCGGAACCGGGAGACGACCAGCAGCGCGTAGTCCACGCCGAGGGCGAGACCCATCATCCCGGCGGCCCCGAGCGCTATGACTTCCAGCTCGAAGACGCCGGTGAGCAGGTCCAGGACCCCCCGGGTCGCGACCACGACCGAACCGCCGACGACGACCGGGATCGCGGCGGCGAGAACCGACCGGAAGACGAGCAGGAGGACGATCAGCAGAGCCGGTATGGCGATCCACTGACCCACTTCGGCCGCGTGGAAGGTCGAGTCCTGGATCGACTCGACGATCGCCGGGGCGCCGGCGATGCTCGCGCGCACGGGCTCGCGGACCGTCTCGGCGACGTGCTCGCGGACGATTGGCAGGATCTCGAGCAGGCCCTCCCCCCGCCTCGCTCTAACGTTGACGACCATGGCGGCGACTCCGGGCCTGGGGCGCAGGCCCTCGATCGAGCCCCCCGCCGCCCACGGAGAGAGCACGACCGCACCGCGAATCGACTGGATCTCCGCTTCCAGGCGACGGCCCTGCGCCTCCACCCGCCCGGCCGGGCCGCGGAGCATCACCACGACGGCGTTCTCGCTGCCGAACTCACGGGTCGCGATCCGGTGCTCCTCGGCGGACTGCGTCCCGTCGACGTAGATCGCCTGCGTCGACAGCTCGTCCTCGAGGCCGATCCCGATCGACGCCAGCCCGACGACGGCTGCGAGCCAGACCGCGAGCACCCTGCGCGGCCTTCTCGCCACCAGCGATCCGACGCGCGCGAGGCGACCGCCGGGGCGGGCGGCTACGCCCTCCCCTTCTTCACCCATGGTGCTTTCCGGCCCCCTGCTCGCCGGCGTGTCCGGTGCCCGGATTCGCTCCACACCGGCGCTCGAACCGCACCGGTGAGATCAGATAGGCGCCGTTGTGACCTTCGAACGCGGCCTGGCCCCGCCGGCGCCGGTCGTCGCCCGAGCAGGGATCGCTCGCGAGCGAGACGAGCCCGCGCTCGCCGCCGCGCAATCGCAGGCTCAACCTCGTCAGCGGAACGTCGGGCAGCCCGACCAGCTTCGTGCGCATCCGGCCGTCGCGGATGCGCAGCTCGCCGCGAACGGAGAGGCGGACCCCTTCGGCGTCAAGCATCGTCCAGAGCTCCGGCATGCCGCTGCCCTCGGGCTGGACGACGTGGACGGGACCGCCGAGGCGCTTACGCACGACCGTCGTCGCACCGCTCGCCCGGCCGATCCGCGACGTCTTCGGGCATCTGCTTTCGCGCGCATCCTGCCGCGCGCAGACCGAGCGCAGCCCGGCCGCGTTGCCCCGCAGCATCTCCGGCAGGGCGACATCGACGCCACGCAGGTTGGCCCCGCCGCGCTTGGAGCGGAGGTCGATGCGCAGTCCAGGCCTGCCGCCCCGGCGCAGCTCCGACGGCCCGGTCAGCCCGAGCGAGATCCGGGGCGCGAAGCGCAACCTCTCGCAGCCCTTCAGCGCGTACCGAGTGGATGTCTCGACGGTCGCGCCGCCGGCCGAGCGGACGAGCGTGTCGACGCTGGCCGGCGCGCACGAGGTCGGCGTGCGAATGAAGCCGGGCCGATCGACGTCGAGCCGGATCGCGCGGAAGCGGACGGGGAGACCCTCGATCGCCCGCGGTAGCGGATCCGCCTCGACCGACACGCGGCCGCTCTCGGGATCGACGCGCAGGGCGGCCCGGGCGACGACCGTGCCGAGGTCGAACGGCCCGAGCACGGCTTTGAAGACCATCGCCAGTCCGAACGGCGCGCGGCGATACGGACCGGTGAGGAAGACCTCGCCGTCGAGCCCCGCGGGGCTCGGACCGGAACCGACCTGAGCGACGACCGAGCCGACGCGGGCGGCGCCGGGGCAGCGATTCGCCGCCGCGGCCGCGGTCTCACACCTCTCCACGGCGCCGAGGCGGGCGCTGAGACCGGGAGGGAAGCGAACGGCGAAGCGGTCGAGGAGCTCTTCACCGTCGGAGCGGCTGACGACCGTCGAGAAGGAGGTCGGTCGAGCGGGCCGCGCGCTCGTCGTGCCCGCGAGGACACGGGGCGCGAAGTGCGGCTGCGCGGGGCAGGGACCGCTCGCCGGCTCGACCGCGACGGTGTCGCTCGACTCGACGCTCGGGCCGCCGCTGTACGGCTCGAAGACACCCGAGGCAATGGTCGGCCCGCAGCGCAGTGGCGACGCCAGGAGCGCATCGCCGCCGCTGTCGAGTCGCATCGACAGCCGCTCCAGCGGCAGCTGCGGAAGATCTGGGAGGACGACTCGCAACCGGCCGCCGACAGGGTCGACCCGCAGCGAGCCGATCAGCTTCGCGTCAACGCCGGCGCCTCGCGCGACGGCGAAGAGCCGAAAGCGATCGTCGGGGCGTTCCTCACCGAGGTAGAGGCTTCCGGCGAGCGGCTCGCGCAGCTGCGTCGCGACCAGCTCCACTATGCCGACCTTCGAGGCCGGCGGACAGGTGGACGGCTCGCTCGATCCACGCCGGAGCTCCGCGTCGGCGCACGCGTCGAGGCTCTCGAGCGCACCGGGCGAGATCGTCGTCCCCTCCGGCAGTTCGACCGTCGCCCTCCTCACGTGCGCGGACGCGAGCGCATCGGGGTCCTCCAGCTGCGGGATGCGCAGATCGATCCGAGCGCCGGTCGGCGAATCCGGTCTCGAGTCCGTCAGGCCGAAGCCCAGATCTGGAGCGAAGGACAGGTGCTCGCAGCCGTTCAGCGGTAGCTCGTCCCTGCCGGTCGCGCTGGTCCACGGGGAGCCCGCCCGCCAAGAGCGCAGGCGCAGCGTCACCTCGAGCGGCTCCCCGCAACGGGTCGGGAGGGTGAGGAAAGGGCGCCGTGTAGAGGCGCCTTCCTCCTGGTGATCGGCCGGAACGCCCCAGAGGTCGATCTTGACCCCGGTTAGCGAGAAGGCCTGGGTCAAATCGCGCTGCTCGAGGCGCAGTCCGTAGTCCGTCGGCCGCAGGCTCGTCTTGAGCACGTACTTCGGCAACAGGCGGAAGCCGAAGGCGGCGAGTTCGCCCGGCACCGGCTCCACGTTGAAGATCGGCGGCCCGGATTCGAACGTACCCCCCGCCAACACGATCGCGGTGTCGCCGATCCTCGAGGCCGCCGGACATGGGGCTCCGAAGCCGAACAGGTCGAAGATCGGTCGCGGGCATTCCTCGGCGGCGCCAGGATCTCCCACGAGCCCCGGCGGCAGGTCGATCGTGAGCTCTCTGAGCGCCGTGTCGACTTCCTCGCTGTTAACCGCAAACATGATCCGCAGGCGGTCGGGGTGAGCGCCTGCGCGACGCTCAGGCGCCCCGGCAGCATCGAGGGCGTGAACCGAGAGGCTGCCCGGAACGACTTCGAGCTCGGCCGCGCTCGCGGGCGCGATCGCCAGCAGCGCGGCGGCGAGCACTGAGGCCCCGAGTCGAGCGGCGGTTCTCACCGCTCGCCCCCCGCCGGGATCAGGGGCAGGCGTGCCGTCGCTCGTTCCGGGCCGAGCCGCAGGACCAGCCGGATCGGCACGGCGAAGCCATGGCGCAGGCGACGCCGGACCGACCGCTCGAACCGGAGTTGCACCTCGACCTTTCCCGCCCGGACCGCGCCGGCGCGGCCGCTCGCCACCAACCGATCGCCCTTCCGCGCTCCCGACCACGCGAAGGCCCGCACCAGCCCTGGGGCCGGCACGAAGACCACCACGGGCGTCATACCGGTCCGGTCCACTCTGCCGCCGGACCCGTTGGCGACGCGGGCGAGCCGCAGCCGTCCCCGCCGGCTCATGCGGGGAGGCACGGCCGAAGCCAGCTTGGGCAGATCCAACGCCCCCGAGTCGCCCGGCAGCCGGCAGCCGGGCGCTTCGCACGCTTCCTCGTCGGGGCTCGGAGGTTCGGCGAAGCCGCCGCCTATCCGAGCCGCGTAGAGGTCATGGTCACCGCCGTCTCGGTCTCTCGGGAGCAAGGTCGCGGAGGTTCTGAAGACGACGGTTTGGCCGTTGGCGCTCGCCCCGGCGAAGTTCGCCTCGTCGAGCGGCCTACCCCCGCTGACAAGCGCCAGGCCGCCGTCGGACCACTCGTAGACGTCCCTGAGCTGGTTGGCGTCCTCTGAAAGGAGCGGCTCGGTTGTACTGAAAAAGGCATGCGCGCCATCGGCGGACAGCGGATGCAGCGCGATCGGACCCGCTTGCGTGAAGAGGGGCGCTTCCGCTTCCTCGCTCAGGCCCGCGTCGAACTCGCCGTTCCCCCCGACAGGTCCGGACGAGAGCCTGGTGAAGGCGTTTGCTCCGACGTCGTAGCGGTAGACGTCGAAGCGCCCGTCGGTGTCGGCGACGTCGAGCGGCGCGGATGTGGCGAGGAGGGCGTGTGCGCCACTCGCCGAGGTGTGAAGCCGCGTGGCTGGAAGAGAAGCCAGGAGGCGCAGCTGGCCCGCGTCGGAGAGATATAGGTTCGTGGCGTCCTCAGCGCCCTGGTCCGGTATCAGCCGGCCGTCTGCGTAAAAGTAGACGCGTGCTCCGTCGCTGGAGGAGACCACGTGGTCGGCCACCACCTCGGCGGAGGCAGAGCCCGCACCCGAGAGCAGCTCGAGCTCGTCCTCCTCGACGTCGTACCGGTAGAGATCTACGGCCTCGTCCAGATCTGCGTCGGTCAACTGCTGTGCGGTGGTCAGGAACGCCTGCGAACCGCTCGGCGTGGCGGCGGCAAAGGTGACGGCAACCGCGGCGTTGCAGTCCGGCCGCGCGCATTCCGACTCGCTCACCTCCACGGTGGATACGCCCCCCTCGCGCATGTAGACGCGTTCTGGACCGGAGCAGTCGGCGCCCGAGGCGATGGTGAAGAAGATCCGTTCAGCCGAACGCGACACCGCGTCTCGCTGCGGGACGGTCGCGCCGCAGGGGGAGAGCGTTTCGCCCGAGCCGTCGACGTCGACCATCCGCAGCGTGGTCCCGTCGACCTCGTAGACCGATTCGCCGCTGGTCCGACCAGCGTCGGCCGGCAGCAGATGCTCGACGCTCGAGAAGATGACGCGTTGGGCGTCGTCGGTGGTCCGGACGTTGCCTGAATCTTGTTCGCCCAGCGCCACGAGCAGGGTCGGCTCCCCATTCGGGTTGCGCCGGTAGAGCGCCCACCGGCCACCCGGAGGAGCGTCCGCGGTCAGTGGGCTCCTCGAGAGCCAAATAGCCGTCGAAAGATCGCTGCTGAAGCCGACGGGAAAGCTCGGAATCAGATTCCTTTCGTCCGTCGAGTAGGAAGGACCGAGCGGTTCGGTCGTCCAGCCCGTCAAGCCGCGCGTGGCGCGACTGACGGCAGCCAGATCGCCGGCCTCGGCGTCCGGTTCCGGGCCGAAGGTGAAGTAAGCGAGGCGGTCGCCGTCGGGGCTGTGGGCCAGCAACCCGTGCACGATCGCGGCCATCGGCTCGCTCCGTGTGATCAGCTCCCAGGCCCTGCCGTGGCCGGGAACGGCCCCGTTCGCCGCGGGGGCAAAGGTCCCGGAGACGACGATTGCAAGGACGAGCAGCAGCGGCAGCCGGCCGAGGATCATGCCGGCACCTCGGCGTGGACGAACCCGGCGTAGCCGATCGGCCTACCAGCGGAGCTGCCGTCGCTGCCGACCAGGTAGCGCTCTTCCTGCTCGGCGGGAAGCAGGTGGCTCCTCGGGCTGAGGCCGCAGCCGCGCAGCAATGCCGGGATCGCGCCCGGCTCGAGACCGCAGACGAAGCGCTCTCCACTCAGCTCGATCGTGCGGCGGACGCGGCGGCGGCCGCGCGGCCGCTCGCGCCCGCCGAAGAAGGACCGGTGGAAGTAGTCGAACCCGACCGAGCTGGTCGGGGGATGGTCGGCGACCCAGCCGAGCACGCCAGTGACGACCCCCGCCGCCAGGTAAGGGGCGACCCCGATCCAGAGCACGAGCGCCGGCGCGGCGCGGTCGAAGCCGGCCGCGGCAAGCGCCTCGCCCGGACTTTCCTCGTTGAGGTCGGCGGTCGCGTAGGAGACGTGCGACGGCGGTCGGCCGAGGACGGCCGTCAGCCGCTCGCGCTTCCTCGCCGCCGTGACCGGATGGTCGACCTCGTACAGATTGACTCCCTCGAGCTCCGCGGCGAACCGGTAGGCGCGCGTGTCGAGGCCGGCGCCGAGGATGACGACCTGGCGGATCCCTCCGGCGACCTCGTCGAGCAGGATCCGGTCGAAGTGCTTGACCCGGGCGACCTCGGTCCAGTAGACGCCGGGCACCATTCGCTCGAACCCCCACCGTACGGCCCGGTGGGCAGGCGGCCAGCGCCGGGCGGCGCCGAGCGAGAGACGGGCCGACGGGATGTCGGCGAGGAGCTCGGCCGCCATGTCGTCGGGGTTGCGCAGGGCCGGGTCTTGCTCCGCGCTGCCGAGAGCACGCAGGTAGGCAACCTTGTCGGCGCTGCCGCGCCGCATCGCGCGGCGCCTCCTCCCCGGCTTCGATTCCACTGCTCCCGCATCCTCCCTCTGCCCGCCACACCCGATGAGTGGCGGGCGCGATCCAAGCTAGGGGTCCGGGACAGCAGCAGCAACGGTTATTCCCAAAGCTGGAGAAAAACGTCCCGCTCGGGGGGAGTCCCGGGCGCCTAGACCGGAAAGCCGGACTCGACGGTCTCGATCGCGTAATCGGCGCCCGCCTGCGCGAGCTCGGCGGTCGAGTAGCGACCGGTGGCGACGCCGACGACGCGGATGCCGGCCCCGTGCCCCGCCACGACGTCGCGGGGGGTGTCGCCGACCGAGATGCAGGCGTCGGCGGACAGGGCGCCGCCGGCGACGAGCCGACCGCGCTGCAACGCCGCCCTGGTCACCTCGGTGCGATCGGCCGAGTCGGAGCCATAGCCGCCGAAGCTGAAGAAGCGGTTGAGGCCGGCGCGGGAGAGCTTGACGTGGGCGGCCGCCTCGACGTTGCCGGTGACCAGGCCGAGCAGGACGCCGGCGTCGATCAGGCGGTCGAGCAGCGCCTCGACGCCGGGCATGACCCGGTAGCCGGCCGACTCGCGCACGGTGTCGGGCAGGTGCTTGAGGTAGCAGCCGATCGCCCTGGCGCGCTCCTCGGGGCGGCCCGCGCGCCCGACCGCCTCGCGGAAGACGATCGCGGCAATTTCGGGATCGGTCATGCCGGCGTCGGTCCGCTCGGCGACGTCCGCCTCGACCCCGTAGAGCTCGGCGAAGGCGCGCTGCCAGGCGGCGCCCCCCGCTCCGCCCGTGACCAGGATCGTGCTGTCGACGTCGAAGAGAACAGCGCGGATGGCACTGCGCATCCCGGCGTCCTCGGTCGCTCGCGTGCGGAGCACGCCACGCTCCCTGCGTCCTTGGTCTGCTTGGCCATCCACGCTGTTCTCAGTCGCTCAAGAGCTCTCGCTGGCTAAGCCAGTAGAGCAGTCCCAGCGCCGGTAGGACGACGACGGTCGCGGCGCCGAAGACGATCAGGACCGAGGTGAGCGTCGGATCGGGCGCGGCGGACTCGCCGATCGTCAGCGAGGTCGGCAGCAGGTAGGGGAACTGGGCGACGGCCCAGCCCCAGACCACCGCGACGACGGCTCCGCCGGCGAGCGGCCGCAGGCCGCGGCGGAACCCACCGGCGAGCAGGACGAGGACGGCGAGGCCGCAGAGCGCCGAGGCGATCACCAGTGGCAGCCCCTCGCCGACGAGGCGGTCGTAGAGGTAGGGCGCTTCCTCGCGCAGGAGGAAGGCCGCCACCAGGGCGAGCAGGCCGGCGACGATCCCCGCCAGCAGCCCCCGGTGCTCGAAGTAGTCCTCCAGCTCGGCGTCGCCGGCGCGGCGGGCGTCGCCGATCAGGAAGACGGCCGCCAGGTAGGCGCCGGTGGCGACGAAGAGGGCGCCGATCGTCAGCGGCAGCGGGTCGAGCCAGGTCGAGAAGGCGTCACCGTCGCCCCCGGCGGGCACGTTGCCGGCCGCGACGGCGCCGATCGCGGTCCCCATGAAGAACGGCGTCAGCAGCGACGAGAGGGCGAAGGTCGCGCCCATCGCCCGCCGGTACTCGAGCCTCCGGATCGACTTGCGGAAGGCGAAGCCGGCGCCGCGCAGGACGATCCCGACGCCGGCCAGCGCCAGCGGCACGTAGAGGGTCGAGGTCAGCGCCGCGAACGCCTCCGGGAAGGCGGTCCACAGCACGACGACGATGAAGATCAGCCAGACGTGGTTGGCCTCCCAGACCGGCGCCAGCGAGCGCTGGATCAGCGCCCGCGGCCGCTCGCCCCGCTCCGCGCCGCCCGCGGTCAGGTCCCAGAAGCCGCCGCCGAAGTCGGCGCCGCCGAACAGCGTGTAGAGGGTCGCGCCGGTCCAGAGGATCGCCGCCGCCGCGTCGGCCTTGCTCATCGGGCGCCCTCCGTGGACGGGCCATACGGCGCCTCCGCCTCGTCGCCCTCGCCCTCCTCGCGCCAGCGCCGCGACATCGCGCGCAGGACCAGAACCAGCCCGGTGCCGAGGCCGGCGTAGAGGACGACGATCCCGGCGAAGGCGAACCAGATCCCCTCCGCCTCGGTCACCGCCTCCGAGGTGCGCATGTAGCCCTGGACGATCCACGGCTGGCGCCCGACCTCGGTGACGATCCAGCCGCACCACAGCGCGACGACGGCGCCGGCGCCGGAGACGGCCACCGCGCGCAGGAACCACGGCGAGCCGGGAGGCTCCCGGCGCCGCCACCAGGCAATCGCGAGCCAGCCGCTCAGCCCCAGCAGCCCGAAGCCGATCCCGACCATCGCGTCGAAGGCGAGGTGCAGCAGCGTGTTGGCGGGCGGGCGCTCGTCGGGCGGGACGTCCTCGAGCCCGGTGACGACGGTGTCGGTGCTGAAGCCGACCAGCCACGAGTCGAGCCCCGGGATGCCGATCGCGCCCTTCACCCCCTCGTCGGTGCAGATCCCGCCGAGGTACTCGGTCTGGTTCGGCCCGGTCTCCTGGATGCACTCGAAGCCGGCGAACTTGGCCGGCTGGTCCTCGGCGACCGAGCGCGCCGCGACGTCGCCGACGTAGATCTGGACCGGCGTCGCGATCGCCGCCACGGTGAGCGGGATCAGCAGGCCGAGCCGGTGCAGGCGGTCGCGCCGGCCGCGCAGCATCCCGACCGCGTAGATCGAGGCGACGAGGAAGCCCGTGACCATGTAGGCGGCGAGGATCATGTGCGGGACCTCGTAGGACCAGGCGGGGTTGAAGAGGACCCGGAGCGGTTCGGTGTCGACCACCCGGCCGGCCGCGTCGAGCGCGAAGCCCTGCGGCTGGTTCATCCAGGCGTTGGCGGTGACCACCGAGAAGGCGCCGCCGATGCCGGTGATCACCATCGGCACGCCGGACCAGAAGTGCGCCCAGCCGCTCAGCCGCCGCCAGCCGTAGATGTAGATCGCGAGGAAGATCGCCTCGACGAAGAAGAAGATGCCCTCGATCGCGAAGGCGGCCCCGAAGGCGTCGCCGAAGCGCTCCATGAAGCGCGGCCAGAGCAGTCCGAACTCGAAGCTGAGCACGGTGCCGGTGACGGCGCCGACGGCGAAGGTCACCGCCATCGTCTTCGACCAGCGTCGGGCCAGCCGCAGCGCGTCCTCGTCGCCGCGCCTCAGCCCGAGCCAGTTGGCGATCAAGATCATCGCCGGGAAGGCGACCCCGATGCAGGCGAGGACGATGTGAAAGCCGAGCGTGAACGCCATCAGCTCGCGCGCGGCGAGCAGATTCGACTCCGACGCCGCGAGCGGGAGGGCGTCGAGCGGCGGCATCGCCTACCCCCCGGCCTCCGGCGGGCGGCGCGCCGCGCGGTAGCGGCGGATCAGCGCGTTGGTCGAGCTGTCGTGGCGCAGGTCCGGCTCGTCCTCGGCCTGCAGCTCCGGCACGATCGCCTTGGCGAGCTGCTTGCCGAGCTCGACGCCCCACTGGTCGAAGGAGTCGATCCCCCAGACCGCGCCCTGCACGAAGGTGCTGTGCTCGTAGAGGGCGACGAGCGCTCCCAGCGTGAAGGGGTCGAGCCGCTCGGCGAGGATCGTGTTCGAGGGGCGGTTGCCCTCCATCACCCGGTGCGGCACCACGTCCTCCGCCGTCCCCTCTGCCCGCACCTCCTCCTCGGTCCTGCCGAAGGCGAGCGCCTCCCCTTGGGCGAAGACGTTCGAGACGAGCAGGTCGTGGTGCTCGCCGAGCGGATTGTTGGAGCGCAGGAAGCCGACGAAGTCGCACGGGACGAGGCGCGTGCCTTGGTGGAGCAGCTGGTAGAAGGAGTGCTGGCCGTTGGTGCCCGGCTCGCCCCAGTAGACGGCGCCGGTGTCGTAGTCGACCCGCGCCCCGTCGAGCGTCACGTGCTTGCCGTTGGACTCCATCGTCAGCTGCTGGAGGTAGGCGGGGAAGCGGTGCAGGTACTGGTCGTAGGGGAGGACGGCGCAGGTCTCGGCCCCGAAGAAGCCCCCGTACCAGACCGAGAGCAGGCCGAGCAGCGCCGGCAGGTTGCGCTCCAGCGGCGCCTCGCGGAAGTGCTCGTCGATCGCGTGGAAACCGGCGAGCAGCTCGGCGAAGCGCTCCGGGCCGATCGCCAACATCGTCGAGAGGCCGATCGCCGAGTCCATCGAGTAGCGGCCGCCGACCCAGTCCCAGAAGCCGAACATGTTGTCGGTGTCGATGCCGAACTCGGCGACGCCCGCGGCGTTGGTCGAGACGGCGACGAAGTGCCTGGCCACCGCCGACTCCTCGCCGCCCAGGCCAGCCAGCAGCCACTCGCGCGCGGTGCGCGCGTTGGTCATCGTCTCCACCGTCGTGAACGTCTTCGAGGAGACGACGAACAGCGTCTCGGCCGGATCGAGGTCCCGGATCGTCTCGACGAAGTCGGTGCCGTCGACGTTGGAGACGAAGCGGAACGCCATCCCGCGGTCGCTGTAGTGGCGCAGCGCCTCGTAGGCCATCCTCGGGCCGAGGTCGGAGCCGCCGATGCCGACGTTGACGACGCTGCGGATCGGCCGCCCCGTGTGCCCCGTCCACTCGCCGGAGCGGACCCGCTCGGCGAACGCCGCCATCCGGTCGAGCACCCCGTGCACCTGCTGGACGACATCGACGCCGTCGACGACGAGCGAGCGCTCGCGCGGCATCCGCAGCGCGACGTGCAGGACCGAGCGGCCCTCCGAGACGTTGATCCGCTCGCCCCGGAACATCGCCTCGCGGCGCTCCTCGACACCGCGCTCGCGGGCGAGGCCCGTCAGCAGCTCGATCGTCTCGTCGACCACCCGGTTCTTCGAGTAGTCGAGGTGGAGGCCGGCTCCGTCGGCGACGAGCCGCTCGCCGCGCCCGGGGTCCGCGGCGAAGAGGTCGCGCAGATGGCGGTCGCGCACCTCGCCGAAGTGACGCTCCAACGCCCGCCAGGCGGCGCCGTCGCGCAGGCTCTCGGTCTCGTGAGCCACGCGGCGGACCCTAGCTGGCCGACGGGCCTGAAACATGGCTCCCGACGACGGGTTTCGGCCCGTCGGCGTTCAGGGTTCAATCCGGGTGACGGTCCCCTCACGGTTGTCGGCAACCCAGACGGCGTCTTCACCGACGGCGACGGCACCCGGGGCGGCACCGACCTCGATCGGATCGCCGACCGGCTCACCGGTCTCCATCGAGATCCGCGTTACCGTCCCGTCGCGGGAGTTGGCGACCCAGACGGCGTCGGTGCCGGCGTCGATCCCGCCTGGGCCGGCGCCGACCGGTATCGGCTCGCCGAACAGCGAGCGCGTCGCCGGGTCGATTCTCGTCACGGTGTCGCCGCGCGTGTTGGCGACCCAGACGAGGCCTCCGCCGACCGTAATCCCGGCAGGACCCCGACCGACCGGCGTCGGCGGACCCGGCTCGGCGCTGCCGAGGTCGATGCGCCGCACCGTCCCGGTCGAGGCGCTGCTGACCCAGAGGCCGCCCGCCCCGACCGCGAGCCGCAGGGGCGCCGCGTGGGGCGCGATGCCTTTTCTGAAGACGCGCCCTCCCGTCGCGTTGATGGCCGTGATGCCGCGCCCGTCTTCATCGGCAATCCAGACCCGGCCGCCGCCGACCGCGATCGGCCCAGGCCTCCCTCCGACCTCGATCGAGTCCCGAACGCCCCCGCCCGGACCGAGCTCGACGACACGGCCGAGCCGTGGGAACGAGATCCAGATCGAGCCCTCGCCGGCGGCGACTCCCGACGGCCGGGCATTGAGACGCAGGGGAGTGCCGATGAGCCGCCCCGACCGGGGCGCCAGCGACGAGAGCGTGCCGTCGGAAGCGCTCGTCACCCAGACCGCTCCTTCCCCGGTGGCGAGCCGCAGCGGCCCTCGGCCGACCTCGGCTGGGTCCGAGACCGAGACGTCGTCGCCGCCGAACAGCAGCAGGACGGCCGCAATCGCCCCGGCGACGGCGACGACGGCGAGAAAGAACCCGCCGAGGAACCCCACCGCGATCGGCCGCCGCCAGCGGCTCAGTCCAGGCCCGCGCCCGGGGACGTGCCGTCTGTTTCGTGCCCATATGGGCACCGAAGAGACGGCACGTCCCCGGGCCGGCTGTTCGGAGCGGTCCGACAGCACCCGCGTCGCGGCGGGCGTGGCGCCCTGTCTCTCCCGGGCCGCCTCGATCAGCGCGCCGGCGCTCGGGTAGCGCTCGACGGGGTCCTTCGCGACGGCGCGCTCGATCACCCGGTCGAGCCCGCGAGGCATCTCCGGCTCGGCGTCCCCGGCCCGCCGCGCGAACGGCGCGACCCCGGTCACCGCCTCGTAGAGCACGCAGCCGAGCGAGTAGACGTCGGCCGCCGGGCCGATCCGCGCGCCCTGCCACTGCTCGGGCGACATGTATTCGGCCGTGCCGGCGATCGAGGCGCCGCTGAGCGCGCCGCTCTCGTCCAGCGCCTTGGCGAGGCCGAAGTCCGAGAGGTAGGCGCGGTCGCCCTCCAGCAGGATGTTGTGCGGCTTGACGTCGCGGTGCACGACCCCGGCCGCGTGGGCCGCGTCGAGCGCGGCGGCGACCTGCGCGAGCAGGTCGATCGCCTCGGCCGGGGGGAGCGGCCCGCCCGCCGCGATCCGTTTCTTCAGGTCCCCGCCGCCGACCAGGCGCATCGCGACGATCAGCTCGCCGTCCTCCTCGCGGGCGTCGTAGACCGGCACGACGCCCGGGTGGTCGAGCCGGGCGGCGAGGCGCGACTCGCGCAGGAAGCGCTCCCGGAACCCCTCCTGCTCGGCAAGGTGCCGGGCGATCACCTTGAGGGCGACCGGCCGTTCGAGCGCCAGGTGCGTCGCCCTGTAGACGACCCCCATGCCGCCGCGGGCGATCAGCGCGTCGATCCGGTAGCCCGCGAGGGTCGTGCCGACGGCCGGGTCGCCGGAGGTGTCCACGTTCAGCGTTATATCGCCGCCCGAGGACCCGGCGGACCCGTGGAGCAGGACGCCACCGCGAGGAACCGGCGGACCCGGGGCCGTCAGGACGCTGCCCGACGGCCCCGGAATCGCGCCGGTACTACCGGCGCCGTCCTAACGGACCGGCTGCCATGCGATCACCGGACCGATGGCGGTGCCGTCTTTCTCGGAGGGCTCGAGGCCCTGCGCAAGGGTCGTCTGACGACGCGTGGCGACGTCGATCGCGACCAGCGACTGCTGCTCTTCGACCGCGACGAAGGCCGCGACCTTGCGCCCGTCCGAGGAGAAGACGCCGTTGGTCTCCGACTCGTCGGGGAGCTGGGCGAGCTTGCTGGCGCGCCCCGGGCCGATCCGCTTCGCCCAGAGGCCCTGGGAGCGGCGGAAGAGGAGCAGGCGGCCGTTCGGCGCGACGTCTTCGACGTAGGCCGAGCCGACGCCTTTGACCAGCGGCTTCACCCGGCTGCCGTCGCGCCGCATCGTGTAGATGTCGGCGTAGGCGGCTGGCCCCTCGGTGTTCTCGCCGCGGCTGAAGACGATGCCGCCGGCGAAGTAGCGGGGGTTGAACTCGTCGACGCCGGTACGGCTCAGCCGAACGAGGCCGGCGCCCGAGGGACGGATCGAGTAGATGTCGTCGCGCCGGTTGACGCCGCCCTCGCTGTCGCGGACGAAGACGATCAGCCGGCCGTCGGCCGAGAAGTCCGCCTGGCGGTCGTCGGCGGGGCCGCTGGTCAGCGCGCGCAGGCCGCCGCCCAGTACCCGCACGACGTGGAGATCGCCCTGCCCGTCGGCCGAGGAGCGCCGCTGGAAGACGACGCGCTTGCCGTCGGGCGAGACGATCGGTGCGGAATCGAGCGCGGGACCGCTGGTCAGGTGACGCAGGCCCGAGCCGTCGGGGCGAACCGAGAACAGGTCGCCGCCCCGCACGAAGGCAATCGTGCGACCGTCCGGCGAGAAGGCCGGTTCGGTGTCGGTCGGGTCGTCGGTCAGCTGGTTGAGCCGGCCGCCGCGGACGGCGAACAGGCCGCCTTTGGCGACGCCCTCGACCACGGTCGATTTCGAGTAGACGACCGCGCCGCCCGACGGCGCCGCGGCGGCCGCCGCCGGGATGGCGAGGGTCAGGAGAACGGCGAACAGGGTGGTTATCGATCTATGGCGCATGGCATTTCCTTTCGATCGGGTTGGAGTTGGAGCTGCGCCACCGATGCTCGACGCCGGCGCCGTGCGCGAAAACGACTTCCGCGGCACTCGCCGGGCCGCGTCTGGCCCGGTTCGGGCCACCCTGCGCGAACGACTACGAGGGACGGTGAAGCTGCGAGACGTGGAGGTCGTCGCAGCCGAACCAAGCATCGAAGGGATCGATCCAGGCCTCGTCGAATCCGGGGCCGCAGAGCACCCTGTCGCGAACCCCGCGGCCGGAGAGGATGTGATCGTTGCCCCGACCGCCGGCGAGGAGATCGAGCTGCGTGTCGTCTTCGTTGGTGTGGGCGTCCCAGATCCAGTCGCCGCCGCGGCCGCCTCGCACCTCGTCCCGACCGGCGCCGGCGAAGACGAAGTCCCGGCCGCCGCGACCGAAGATCAGATCGTCGCCCGCTTCGCCTTCGAGGTGGTCGCCTCTCTGGCTGCCGAAGAGGTAGTCCTTGCCTTCTCCGCCGAGCAGGACCAGCGGCGACACCGAGAGCGGCCCGAGCAGGCCCGACCCACCCGCCGCGAGGAGCTTGTCGGCACCGCCGTATCCGTCGATTTTCACAATCGCCCGCCGTGGCCTGGTGACGATCACGTCCGGGTCCCTGTAGGAGAGGTCTTCGCCGACGTTGAGGTTGATCCCGGCGATCGCGCCTCGCCGGCTCACGGAGGTGACCAGGTCGGCACGGACGTCCGCGGCGACGATCACGTCGGCACGGGCCGTGCCGAGAACGTGGACGTTAGGGCGATGCTTACCCGTTCGGGGGATCTGGATCGAGACCTCGATCTCGTCGCCCGCGACCTCGTCCGTCGCTCCCGGCTCGAGCCTCCCGCCGCGCTCGTCGATCAGGACCTGGCCCAGGTCGGGCGGCGCGTCGTAGGCGATGCGGTCGACGGTCGTCACGGTGGGCGTGCCGCCCGAGCACTCGATCGTCCGATCCTTGAGCCATCCGTTGGATTTCGCCAGCGAGACGACGATCTCGTCGCCGTCGCGGGAGATCGCAACGTTTCCGGTCCCGTCGATCTCGAGCATGTTGCCGACCGGCCCCGGAGCTCCAGTCTCGACGTAGCGGCAGGCGAGCGTCGCCGGGACGGCGAGCGCAGTGGTGGGCACAGCGCAGAAGGTCGACAGCACGATCGCCGCGGACATCGCCACGAGTCGCATCCTCTGCCTGGCTCCGCTCCGGCTGCGCACGACTCCATCCTGCCCCCCGGAGGCGATCCGGCAAACGCCAACGGTGGCCGGGACCGGGTCGCGTCTGGCCGTCGTCGGGTCAGCCGGCGCGGTCGAGGCCGAGCTCGATCACGCGTGCGGCGATCAGCCGCGGGCGCTCGCGCCCGGCGTCGCCCGGAACGTCGAGCTTGGCGGCGAGCGCGTCGAGGCGGCGCTGCGCCGTGCGCTCGCTGACGTGGAGCGCCTCGGCCAGCTCGGCGCGGGTGGCGGGGCGACCCGCGAAGGCGCCCTCGCTGCGGTAGGGGGCGACCAGTGCGGCCGCCGTCGCGCGCTCCTCCTCGCTCAGCGGCACTGAAGGCTCCCGCGCCGCGACCGTCTCGCCGCCGCGCCCCGGTTCCGGGATCGCCACCTCGAGGCGCTGGGAGCCGACGATCAGGGTGTCGCCGTTGCGCAGGCGGCGGGGCCGGTCGAGCGGCTCGCCGTTCAGCGCCGTGCCGTTGCGGCTGTCGAGATCGGTCGCCATCAGGACGCCGGCGCGGCTGTCGATCTCGAGGTGGTGCCGGGAGACCGCGTCGTCGTCGAGCGCGATCTCGGCCTCGGGGTCGCGACCGACGACGGTCCGGCCCTCGCGCAGGGGAAAGGAGTGCGGCTCGCCGGCCTTCCCGGTCACCCAGATCCGTGCGTCCATCGCCGAGCGAGCATAGAGTCCCGGCCAGTGGGAGCCGACGACGAGAAGCGCCTCGCCGCCGAGGCGGCGGCGGAGCTGGTCGAGGACGGGATGACGATCGGCCTCGGCACCGGATCGACCGTCGCCCACCTCCTCCCCGCCATCGCCCGCCGCGGGCTGAACGGGATCCGCTGCGTCGCCACCTCGGTCGCCACCGAGCGGCAGGCGCGGGAGCTCGGCATCCCGGTGGAGGAGTTCAGCGAGCTGCGGCGGCTCGACCTCGCGATCGACGGAACCGACCAGGTCACCCCGGACGGCTGGCTCGTCAAGGGGGGCGGCGGCGCCCACCTGCGCGAGAAGATCGTCGCCGCCGCGGCCGACCGCTTCGTCGTGATCGCCGACTCGACCAAGCCGGTCGACTCGCTGAGCGCCCCGATCCCGCTCGAGCTGTTCGCCTTCGGCCTGCGCTCGACCCGCGACCGACTCGGCCCCGAGGTGGCCCTGCGCGACGCGCCCCGCAGCCCGGACGACGGCGCGATCGCCGACTACCGCGGCCCGATCGGCGACCCCGCCGCCCTCGCCGCGCGCCTCGACGCGGACCCCGGCGTCGCCGCCCACGGCCTCTTCCCGCCCGAGCTGGTCAGCGAGGTGCTTGTCGCGCGGGAGGGGCAGGTCGTCCGAAGCACGCCGTAGTGGTACTATCCACCCACTATGGCCTTCATTGTTCCCACCAGGCGCGGCAGGTTCGAGATCCGCGAGTCGCAGTCGACTCCGAAGGGACCGCGTAGCCGCACTCTCGCCTCGTTCACCGAGCTGGACGAGGAGACGATCGAGAGGGCGCGGTCGAGGGCTTCCAAACCGCTCGACCCGGAAAGCCTGCGGCGCGCGGCGCGAAGGGCAAGCGTGCCGGTCGCCCGACCGCCGGCCGATCGCGCCGCTCGGGAGCTGATCGCAGAGCTGGGCAAGGGCCGCGCACTCGATCCCACCCTGCGACGCATAGTGCTCGATCTTCTCCGGTCCGACCGGCGCGAGCGAACGCGGCCCTCGCTCAGACAGGAGGCGGCCGAAGCGGTGGCCGAGTGGATGATTGCGACGTCGGAGGAGAAAGGGAGAGCGTTGGTGGACCTGCTGCTCCTGGCCGACGCCCTGCCCTCCGGTGGGCGGCGCGGCAAACCGCTCGAGTTTCCCCGGCTCGATTCGAGCGACGAATGACCGTCGCCGCTGTCAAGCGAATCGACGGGGACGAGCCGTCGCTGCCCGACAAGGTGGTCGCGATTCACGAAGCGCTCTCCGCGGCGAAGATCCCGCACGCGATCGGCGGCGCCCTCGCCCTCGCCTACTACGCCGAGCCACGCGCGACGATCGACGTCGACCTCAACCTCTTCATCCCGGTTACGCGCTGGCGCGAGGCGATCGAGGCGCTCGTCGAGCTCGGCATCCAGACCACGGATCTCGATTCGTCTGCTCTGGAACGCGACGGCCAGTGCCGCCTCTGGTGGGGCGACAACCCCGTCGACCTGTTCTTCGCCTACGACGCGATCCATGACGCGATGCGGGACGAGACGCGGCGGGTGCCGTTCGCGGGAGCGAAGATCCCCATCCTGGCGCCGGAGCACCTCGCGGTCTGCAAGGCGATGTTCGACCGCCGCAAGGACTGGCTCGACATCGAGAAGATGATGATCGCCGGCGACGACTTCGACCTGGAGGCGGTCGAGGGTTGGCTGCGGCGGATGGTGGGGAGGCAGGACGCTCGGCTCGAGCGCCTGGCCGAGCTGAGGGCGAGCCTGACGGAGGAGCGCTAGGACCGCTCGACGGCCGGCCGCAGGCCGATCGCCAACCCCGGCGCGAGCAGATCGCGATCGGCAGAGAGCAGGCGCCGATCGGTGCGGCGGGCGATTGCGGCGTAGGAGGCGTCGTAGAAGGTGAGGTCGTGGGCCTCGGCCAGCTCGGCGGCGAGCCCGTAGTCCTCCGGGCGCAGCTCGAGCGGATCGCCGCAGATCTCGACGAGCAGGTCGAGGCCGGCGGCGATCCGCTCGGCGGACCAGCCGGAGTGTCGGGTCAGCACGTTGCCGACCTCGTGCACGGCGAGCGCGGTGGTCCGCATCGCGAGTCGCCCGATCGCCTCGCGTGCCAGCTCGCCCTCGGGCTCGCGCTCGACCGGCAGGAACCACTTGACGGCGACGCTGGCGTCGACCACCCACGCGTCGGTGACGGCGCCTGCGGTCAATCGTCGCGGCGGCGGTCGGCGCGGATCAGGGCAGCCGCGTCGACGGGACCGGCCCAGGCGGCGCTGAGCGTGTCCAGCTCGGCGAGCAGAGCGCCGCGATCGCGGCGCAGCAGACCGAGCTCGCGGCGGGCTGCATCCTGGAGCAGGGCGCTGCGGCTCGTCTTGCGCCGCTTCACCTCCGCGTCGAGCGCGCCCAGCAGCGTGTCGGGAATCGAGATCATCACCTTCGCCATAGGCCGAGTATATACCCGTGGCATTACCGAAAGTGGTGAACCCGTCGCGGCCATCTCCCCCATAGGGCGCGGAGGCCGAGACTCTCCCCCAAGCTCGCCGTTTTATCCGCTCGCAGCGGCTTCGTCCGCCAGGACGACCATCGCCTCGCTCGCCACCCGGCCGGCCGGGATCGAGTCGTCGCCGGCCAGGAGCTTCGCCAGAGGGTCCCGAGCCTCCTCGCCGACGACCAGCCAGACGATCTGCCGCGCCGAGGCCAGCTCGGGGAAGGTCAGCGTCATGCGCCGGTGGCCTTCGTACTCGCCGGCGGTCACCGCGACGCGGCGATCGCTCACCCCGAGCACGGGATCGCCCGGCACGAGCGACGCGGTGTGCCCGTCCGGGCCGAGGCCGAGGTGGACGAGGTCGAGCCGCTCGGGAAGCTGCGCTTCGTACTCCGCGGCCGCCGCGTCGAGATCGCGGCTCGTCACCGGCATCGGCTTCAGGCCCGCCTGGTGGGAGAGCGCCAGCATCCGGATCAGGTGCGTGAGGTTGCGGGCCTCGTCTCCCGGCGGCGCGACGCGCTCGTCCACCTGGAAGATGCGCGCCCGCTCCCAGGGCATCTCCTCGACGTCGCCGAGCGTCGCGACCATCCGCCAGGGGGTCCTGCCGCCGCTCAGCGCGAGCGAGAACTCGCCGCGGGCGGCAACGGCCTCGCGGCCGGCCTGGGCGATCAGCTCGGCGGCCCGCCGCGACGCCGAGTCGGCGTCCGGAAAGACTTCGAGGTGGGCGCTCAAGAGCGCTTCTCGTCGTGACCGCCGAACTGCTTGCGCATCGCCGAGAGCACCTTGTCGGCGAAGTCGTCGTGGCCGCGCGAGGCGAAGCGCTCGTACAGCGCCGCGGTGAGGACCGGCGCCGGCACCCCCTCGTCGATCGCGGCGATCGAGGTCCAGCGCCCCTCGCCCGAGTCGGAGACGCGGCCGCTGAACTCGGCCAGGTCGGGCGACTCGCGCAGCGCCGCCGCGGTCAGGTCGAGCAGCCACGAGCCGATCACGCTGCCCCGCCGCCAGACCTCCGCGACCTCGGGGATGTCGATGTCGTAGCGGTAGTACTCGGGATGGTCGAGCGGCGCGGTCTCGGCGTCGGCCTCGCGCTCGACCTCGCCGGCGTCGGCGTTGTCGAGGATGTTGAGTCCCTCTGCGTAGGCCGCCATCACGCCGTACTCGATCCCGTTGTGGACCATCTTCACGAAGTGCCCCGCGCCGTTCGGCCCGCAGTGCAGGTAGCCCTGCTCCGCCGGGGAGGGATCGCCCGAGCGTCCCGGCGTCCGCGCCGCCGAGTCCACGCCCGGCGCCAGCGAGGCGAAGATCGGCTCGAGCCGCCCGACCGCGGCCTCCGGGCCGCCGATCATCAGACAGTAGCCGCGCTCGAGCCCGAACACGCCGCCGCTGGTGCCGCAGTCGACCAGGTCGATCCCCCGCTCGCGCAGCTGCTCGGCCCGCCGGATGTCGTCGCGGTAGTAGGAGTTGCCGCCGTCGACGATCGCGTCGCCCGGCTCCAGCACGGCGGCGACGTCCTCGATCGTCCGCTCGGTCACCTCGCCCGCCGGGACCATCGTCCAGACGCCGCGCGGCCCGCTCAGCTTCCCGGCCAGCTCCTCCAGAGACGACGCGCCCTCGGCACCCTCACCCGCCAGGGCAGCGACCGCGTCGGGGTTCACGTCGTAGGCGACGATGCGGTGGCCGTCGCGCATCAGCCGCCGCGCCATGTTGGCGCCCATCCGGCCGAGTCCGACGAGTCCCAGTTCCATGCGTCTTCCGGCGCAATCCTATGCGCCCCCTCTCGGTGACTGTGGGATTGACCACACCAGAGCGGGGTCGATTCCGCCGTCGGCGGCGGAGTCGGGACCGCCGGCCTCGGATAGCCTGGCCCGCACCGATGCCCCGCGGCGCAGACAGCCCGAATGGCAGCGCGCCCGCCGACGCGCTGACGATCTTCGGGCTGACCGGCGACCTGGCCCGGAAAATGACCTTCCGCGCCCTTTACAGGCTGGAGGCGCGGGGGCTGATCGACTGTCCGATCGTCGGCGTCGCGATCGACGACTGGGACGACGAGCTGCTGCGCCGCCACGCGCGCGACGCGGTCTCCGCCACGGTGGACAGCCCCGACGAGGACGTGTTCGCGCGGCTCGCGGCTCGCCTCTCCTACGTGCAGGGCGACTACTCGGACCCCGCCACCTTCGCCCGCGTCCGCGAGGCGATCGGCGACGCCGAGCGGCCGGTCTTCTACCTCGAGGTGCCGCCCTCGCTGTTCGCGACGGTGGTGCGCGGGCTCGACGACGCGGGCCTGGCCCAGCGCGCCCGCGTCGTGATCGAGAAGCCCTTCGGCCACGACCTCGACTCGGCCCGCGCGCTCAACGCCGAGCTCAAGGAGGCGCTCCGCGAGGAGCAGATCATGCGGATCGACCACTTTCTCGGCAAGGAGCCGGTGATGGACATTGCCTACCTGCGCTTCGCGAACTCCCTGCTGGAGCCGGTCTGGAACCGCGATCACGTCGCCTACGTGCAGATGACGATGGCCGAGGACTTCGGCGTCGAGGACCGCGGCCGCTTCTACGACCCCGTCGGGGCGCTGCGCGACGTCGTCCAGAACCACATCCTCCAGGTGCTCGCGCTGGTCGCGATGGAGCCGCCCGCCGGCAACCAGCCCGACTCGGTCCGCGACAAGAAGCTGGAGCTTTTCAAGGCGATCCGGCCCGCCGACCCGGAGCGCTACGTGCGCGGCCAGTACGAGGGCTACCGCGAGGTCGACGGAGTCGCCGCCGACTCGACCACCGAGACCTACGTGGCACTCGAGCTGGCGATCGACAACTGGCGCTGGAGCGGCGTCCCCTTCTTTGTCCGCGCCGGCAAGGAGATGCCGGTCAAGGCGACCGAGGTCAGCGTCGTCTTCAAGCGCCCGCCGCCGCTCGGCGTCGGGGACGGCCCACGGCCCGGCCAGAACGAGATGACGATCCGGATCGATCCCCAGCCCGGCGCGCGGCTGCGCATGCTCGCCAAGAAGGCGGGCGAGGAGGCGTTCGAGCCCGCCGACCTCGAGGTCCTCTTCGAAAAGGAGCCGGGCGAAGAGCCCGAGCCCTACGAGCGGCTGCTCAGCGACGCGCTCGCGGGCGACACGCAGCTCTTCACCCGGGAGGAATCGATCGAGGAGACCTGGCGCGTCGTCCAGCCGCTGCTCGACGAGCCGGGGCCCGTGCATCCCTACCCGCGCGGATCATGGGGACCCCCCGAGGCCGAGAGGTTCACGCGTGGGGTCTGCCAGTGGTACGAGCCCTGGCTACCGCGACCCTCGGGTGGTCAGCCCCTGTAGGACGACCTCGATCGGCGAGCGGTGCTTGCCGTTCGACTCTTCGCGCGCGCTCTGCATCTCGGCGGCCAGCCGGCCCACCTGAGCGCTGAAGTTGCCGACCTCCTTCGCCGCGTGCTTCACGTCGCGCGACTTGAACTTGACCTTCATCTGGGGCCGCCGCTGGATCGCCTTCGCGAGACCCTTTGCCCGGCGCGAGCGAGCTCCGACGGCGAGCCCTCCGGCTGCGCCCATCAGCGCCGCGCCGCCGGCCATCAGCGGCACCTTCGCTTTGCTCGCCGCTTTACCGACGGACTGACCGGCCCCTTTGGCGGTCTGGCCCGCTCCTTTAGCGGTGCTCTCTACGGTCCGACGTGCTGAATCGACCCGACCCGAGCCGTTGGATTTGCTCGATTTGCTCGACGGGGCTTTCGCTTTCGGCCCGTTACGCGACCCGCTCGATGCTTTCGATTTGCTCGATTTGCTGCTCGATTTGCTCGAGCTTGATTTGCTGCGCGGTTTGCTCGTCGAACCCCGCGATCGCGACTGCGGTTTGCGCGCGCCCTGGGATCGTTTCGACGAGCTCCGCGTTTTGGTCTGAGCCATTTTGGCCTCTCCTCCTTGATCGAAGACCTTGTTTCGCTCCCCGTAAACCTCGACCTACCCCGACCGACTACCCCGATTTGCGGGTGCGAACCCGCGCGCAGGATTCGTTCCAGCCGTAAGCCGGCGCCCCTCAGCTTTCGCGGTCGAGCTCCCGCTCGCGGCGAGTGGCGCGTTCCTCGTCGAGCTCGGCCTCGACCTGAACCCGCTTGGCGCGCTCCTCGGCGATCGCGGCCTCGGTGCGCTTCTCCTCGGCCTGCGCGCGGTGATGACGGGCATCGTCGCGCTGGGCCTCGGTCTGCACCTGTCCGAACTCGCGGTCGTGCGACTTGCGGCGGGCCGCCGAGACGACGAGTGCGATCAAGATCAGGACGCCGACCACTATGGCGATGACTGCAAGCGTGGACATCTCTCCTCCTTGTCGTGGTGCCGGTGTTTCGTCTGCCCGCATCGCCAGGAACGAAACCTCGCTCGATGCGGGAGAGACCCCCCGGCGGTGTCCTCGAATCCGCATAGCCTCCGCCGATGGCGCCGACGGACGACCGTGCCGGAACGCTCCTCGCCCAACTCGGGTTCGAGTCCTTTCGTCCCGGCCAACGCGAGGGAGTCGAGGCCGCCCTGGCGGGCCGCGACTCGCTGATCGTGATGCCGACCGGCGGCGGCAAGAGCCTCTGCTACCAGCTGCCGGGGCTCGCCTCACCGGACCTGACCGTCGTCGTCAGTCCCCTGATCGCGTTGATCGTCGACCAGTGGAAGCGCCTCACGGCGGCCGGCCACCCGGTCGCGATGGTCACCTCGGCGATGGACGGCGAGGACGTCCGCCGCCACCTGCAGCAGGTGCGGGGCGGCGAGGCGCGGATCGTCTACTGCTCCCCCGAGCGGTTCGGCTCGAGCTTCTTCCTCGACACGATCGCGCAGCGGCGGATCGACCTGCTGGCGGTCGACGAGGCGCACTGCGTATCGGAGTGGGGGCACGATTTCCGGCCCGACTACCTGCGGCTGCCGCAGATCGCCGAGCGCCTCGGCCGGCCCACCGTGATGGCCTGCACGGCGACCGCGACCGTGGCGGTGGGACGCGAGATCGCCGCCCGCTTCGCGATGCGCGACCCGCTCCAGGTCCGTTCCGGCTTCGACCGGCCCAACCTCTCCTTCGACGTGGTGCGGCTCGAGGGGAAGGGCTCGAAGGCGCGGCGACTCGCCCTGCTCGAAGCGGGCCTCGCCGATCCCGCGAACCGCCCGGCGATCGTCTACTGCGGCACCCGCAAGGACACCGACGAGGTCGCCGCGACGCTGCGGGACCGCGACCTGCGCGCGGTCCGCTACCACGCCGGGATGGAGGCGGAGGAACGGGGCGCCGCGCAGCACCGCTTCATGGTCGGCGAGGTCGACGTGGTCGTCGCCACCAACGCCTTCGGGATGGGGGTCGACAAGGCCGACGTGCGCTCGGTCTGGCACATGGCGATCCCGACCAGCCTCGAGGCCTACTACCAGGAGGCGGGGCGAGCGGGGCGCGACGGCCTGCCGGCGAGGGCGGTGCTGCTGGCGATGAAGGCCGACCTCGGCCGGCTGGTCCGCTTCAACCAGCAGCGGGCCGGCGACCCGGACCTGGCGATCGCCCACGAGCGCGGCTGGCGCGACTACCGGACCGTCAAATCGTTCGTCTACTCGGACCGCTGCCGGCGGCGCAGCGTCCTCGACCACTTCGGCGACCGCACGGCGGGGCGCCCGCTCGGACGCTGTTGCGACGCCTGCGACCCCGAGAGCTGGCTCCCGGACCCCGAGACGATCGTGGTCAAGGCGCCGCGCCGCGCGCGATCGAGTGCCGCGTCGGCGCCCGCCCCGCAGCTGTCCCCCGGCGACGGCCAGCTCTTCGAGGAGCTGAAGGCGTGGCGGCTGCGCGCCGCCGACGGCAAGCCCGCCTACACCGTCGCCCACAACAGCACCCTGGAGGCGATCGCAGCCGGCCGGCCGAGCACGGCGGAGCAGCTGCTCGCGATCCGCGGCATCGGCCCCAGCTTCGTCTCCAAGTACGCGCCCGAGGTGCTGGCGATCGTCGCCGAGCATTCCGACGCGGCCTTGGCGAGAAACCCGTCTATCTGATCGGTTTCTCGCCAAGCATCGCCTAGGTGCCTGCCACCATCCGGCAGACGCCCGGCGCGGAAGGGGATGGCGCGCCGCCGGTCGAAGGACACCCGGATGATCTCCGTGCGAAAGATGAGGACGGCGCGCGGCGCGCGCGGCGCCACCGTGCTCCTCTGCCTCGTCGCAGCGGTTCCCGCGACGCTCCTCTGCCTCTTCGCAGCGGCCCCCGCAGCGGCCGGCTCGCTGCTGCCGCCCGGCAAGAAGGTCTATTTCGGCATCTCCGACACCGGCGACCCGGCCGACTTCGGCTCCTTCAGCGAGGCGATGAACAAGCACCCGGCGCTGATCCAGACCTTCCGGACCTGGGGCTCGGACTTCCCGGAGTCGATCGAACGCTGGCAGGAGGCGCGGGCGCGCCCCGTCCTTCACATCACCACTGCGGACAACAACGACGGCCACGAGTTGATCAGCCCGCGGGCGATCGCCCAGGGGCAGGGCGACGAGTACCTGGTCCGGCTCAACAAGCTCTTCTGGTCGAAGAAGATGCCCGCCTACGTCCGGCCGCTCGGCGAGCCGAACCGGTGCCTCAACGTCTACGCCGCCTACGACTGCGAGGGCGACTCGCGCGGGCCGGCGCACAGCCCGCGCTCCTACAAACGGGCCTTCCGCCGCATATACGTAGTCGTCCACGGCGGCGGCCGGCGAGCCGAGATCGACGCGCGGCTCGCGCAGGCCGGGCTGCCGCCGCTGAACGCCGACGTGCGCCGCCTGCCGAAGGCGCCCGTGGCGCTGCTCTGGAGCACCCTGCCGGCGGGCTCCCCCACGGTCCCCCAGAACCGGCCGCGCCACTTCTACCCGGGCAGCAGGTGGGTCGACTGGGTCGGCACCGACGTCTACTCCGACAACCAGGACTGGAAGTCGCTGAGCGGCCTCTACCGCCGCTTCTCCGGCAAGCCGTTCGCGCTGCCCGAGTGGGGAGTCGTCGGCGCCGACGACCCGCGCTTCGTGCGGCGGCTGCTCGGGTGGGTCGACCGCCACCGCCGCACCAAGATGCTCGTCTACTACCAGGACTTCGGCTCGACCAGCCCTTACCGAATCCAGAGCTACCCGGCCAGCCTCAACGTCCTGAAGGCTTGGCTCCACCACCCCCGCGTCCCGCACTTCGCCCCGAACCCGCCGACGAAGCCCCCTCCGCCCCCGGGCGGCGTCGCGCCGAAGCGTCGCTAGGCCGCGCCTTGCGCTTGCCGGCGGGTGACTTGCGGGGCTCCGGCCTGCGCTTGCCGGCCGGTGCCTCGATCCGGTTGGCGACCGCCCGTTTGTACTTGTAGGGCTGCAGCGCGGTGATGCTCGAGTAGCCGGTCAGGTAGAGCCGGCGGCCGTCGGAGATGACCGGCGTGTAGGTGCCGCGCGGGTAGCGGAAGACCTGCCGGCCGCTGCGCATCATGTATCCCCTCGTCGTCTCGCCGGTGAACTCGGCCGCGTAGACGATCTCGCCGACCGCCGAGAGCGAGCCGATCACCTGGCCGCCGGCCGAGCGGCTCCAGCGCACGCTGCCGTCCTTCGCGTCGAGCGCGTAGACGTTGCCGTCGAAGGAGCCGATGTAGACGGTCGGCGGGCTGTGCCGGGTGTTCGCAACGGTCGGACCCGAGTAGGCGTAGCCGCCCGTCGAGTAGGTCCAGGCGACGGTCCCGTCGCGCGCGTCGAAGCTGTAGACGCGGGCGTCGTTGTTGCCGGCGTAGACGCGGCCGTAGGCGACCGCGGGGGTCGAGTAGAACGCGCCGGAGGCACCGAAGCCGGGACCGAGCGAGCCGCTCTGCCACTTCAGCTCGCCCGTCTTCGCGTCGACCGCGTTCATGTAGCCGCCGTAGTCGCCGACGTAGAGCGTGCCGCCGTAGTAAGCCGGCGCCGACTTCACCTCTCCACCCAGCGAGGTCGCCCAACGCACGTTGCCGTTGACCGTGCTGAGCGCGAACAGCTCGCCGCACTCGCAGCCGAAGTAGAGGGTGCGGCCGATCACCAGCGGCGAGGACTCGGCCCGGCCCGGCAGCTCCTTCTTCCAGATCGTCTTGCCGGTGCGCGCGTCGAGCTTGAGGACGTGGCCCGGGACGAGGTTGACGATGTAGAGGCGCTGCTTGGCGTAGGCCGGCGAGGAGGCGTTGAGGCGGCCGATCCGCCGTTTCCACAGCAGCTTGCCGGTGTCGGCGTCGAGGGCGCGGGCGAAGCCGCTGTTGTCGACGAAGTAGAGCTTGCCGCCGACGAAGATCGGCGGGAACTCGAGCAGCGGCCGGCCCGTGTAGCGCCACAGTTTGCGGAACGGCGGCTTGATGCCCTTCGCCGGCAGGTAGCGCGTGCGGGCGCGGTTCAGGCCGAAGACCGGCCAGTTGACCGTCTTCGCCTGCTTCGGCGCCCGCTTCGGCTTCTGTGGCTTGAAGGGGACGTCGGCGTTGTGGACGTCGGCCGGGCGCTTGAGCAGCTCGTAGGCCAGCACCGCGCCGGCGCCGATCAGCAGGACCGATGCGGCGGCGATCGCCAGGATCGCCCGTTTGTGCTCCGCCCAGAGGCGCTTGCGCTCGCGCCACAGTCGCTTCGGATCGGCCCAGACCGGCCGATCCTTCGGCTTGTCGTCCTTCCCCTTCGCGGGCTTGCGCTCGCTCACCGGCGCAGCTCCCACATCTCGACGAAGCCGAGGTCGCGGAAACCGAGCCGTTCGTAGATCGGTGCGCCGGCTTTGGACGCCTGCAGCGAGCCGGTGCGCAGACCGCGCTCGCGCGCCTCGGCCAGCGCGCGTCGCAGAAGCCAGCTCGCGATGCCGCGGCCGCGGTGCTCGGGCGGCGTCGCCACGCCCGTCACGCAGCAGTCGTCGCCGACCTCGATCGTGCCGACGCAGCAGATCGGCTCCTTGCCAGCGTAGGCGCCGTGCCAGCGGATCGCGGTCTCCCCCGCGAGCGCCGCACGGAAGCCGTCCGGCCCGTAGCCGTAGGCGCGATCGTTCAGGTCCGCCGCGGTCGCGGGATCTCCGGGGCGCGGCTCGATCCCCTCCGGCGCGTCGCCCTCGGGTGCCAGGTCGGCGAGGTCGAGCGCCATCGCCCGCGGCGCCGAGTCGAGCGCGTGGCCGCGGTCGGCGAGAAGCCGCGCGGTGTCGCGGTCCTCGTCCGGCACCCAGACGGTCCAGGCGGCGACCCCCGCCGCCTCGTAGGTCTCGCCCAGCCCATCGAGGTGGGCGACGAGCACCTCGGGATATTCGTAGTAGGCCGAGTTGAAGATCGAGCGCTGCGGCGCGACCGGGGTCACCGAGGCGAGCAGGCCGTCGTCGGCGATCAGCCGCGAGTCGGGGTGACCGCTGCCGAACGCCTCGACCTCCTCGCGGATTCCCGCGATCGCCCGCCGGCGCAGCTCCCCGTCGTCGACCTTCTTGCCCATCCGGGCCGGCTAGCTCCCGACCGGGGCGCGCCGCTCGGACTCGGCCGAGATCCCGTCGAGCAGCTGCTTGACCCCGAGCTTGACGACCGCGACGACGGCGGCGCCGCCGAAGGGCAGGGTCGGGAGCGTGCGGACCGCGTAGACGACGTGGGTGCCGCCCTCGGTCGCGGTCAGCGCGACCGTGCCGACGTGGTCGCGCACCGGGGCGCCCGAGAGCAGCCGGTACGAGAAGCGGCTGGGCGGCTCGTAGACGATGACCTCCTCGCGCAGCGGCGGCCCGATCGAGTGCAGGGCGCGGATCGCACCGACCCCGTTCGGCGCCGGCTCTCCCTCGCGCGCCAGCACGGAGCGGCGCAGCGGCGTGATCTCCGCGTAGCGCCGATGGTCGGTCAGGACGTCGAACACGACCTCGGGCGGTGCGGACACCTCGCGCACGAGAGTGAAGCTGGCCACCGCGGCAGCCTAGCGGGAGGGCCAGGCGGCCCTGGTCATCGGGCGGTCCGCCACCGCTGCGGATCGCTCCCCTCGACCGCCGCGACCTCGCCCCCGATCGCGAGGTGGTCGAGCGAGGAGCGGACGATCTGCAGCGCCCAGGCGCTCGCCGGAGATTTGAGGTTCTCCGGGCCGATCAGGTCGCCGACGACGTCGAACGGCGTCCGCTCGCCCTCCGCGAGGGAGTCGCGGACCTTGCCGAGCAGCTCGTCGACCTGGCGGCGCGCCTCGGCGATCTTCGCGTCGGGGTCGCGGAAGGTGCGGCCGTGGCCCGGCAGGACGAGGTCCACCGCCAGCGGCTCGACCTCCTCAAGCCCGCCGAGGAATTCGCCGACCGGGTCGGGCGTGTGGCCGTAGTCGAAGAAGAGGACCGTGCGCCCCAGCAGGTGGTCGCCGGAGATCATCAGCTTGCGCTCGGGCTGGTGGAGGACGACGTGGGACGGAGCGTGACCGGGCGTCTCGTGGACCTGCCACGTGCCGAGGTCCGTCTCGACCTCGACTCCGGGCACCAGGTCGCGGTCGGGCTCGGCGATCGCGTCCAGCCCCGTTTCGTCGTCTTCGCTGCGCATCTGCCGATAGCGCTCCAGGGCGGCCGCCGGGACGCCGCTCTCGCGCGCCACCTCGAGGCGCTGCTCTAGCGCCGCGGCCGGGTCGTCGGCGAGCAGCCGCACGTGCTCCCAGGCCGGATGCATCCACAGCTCGCAGCCGGCCCCCTCGACGATCGGAGCCGCGAGCCCGTAGTGGTCGGTGTGGGAGTGCGTGCAGACGAGCAGGCGGACGTCCTCGAGCCCGAAGCCGGCCTGGGCGAGGGCCAGCTCGAAGTCCCGCAGCCGGCCCCTGCCGCCGATCCCGGTGTCGAAGAGGACGACCCCGCCGTCGGCGGCGAGGGCCCAGGCGTTGCCGTGTGGCACGCCCGGCCAGGGCAGCGCCAGCCGCAGCCGCCAGACGCCGGGCAGGACTCGTTCGGTCCGCGGCGGCTCGGGCCGCGTGGGGCGCTCGCTCATCGGCAGCGCATCCTTTCAGTCGCGCGGCTGGGAAGATGGCGACGATGGCGTCCGCCGCCGAAACGCGCCGCTCGCGGATCGCCGCGGTGATGCGCGAAGGCGAGCGGGTCACTCCGCTGGAGCTCTTCTTCGACCTCGTCTTCGTCCTCGCGATCACCCAGTGCACGGCGCTGATGGCGCACGACCCGACCTGGTCCGGCGTGGCGCGGGGCCTCCTCGTGCTCGGCGTCCTGTGGTGGACGTGGGTCGGCTACTCCTGGCTGACCAGCGTCGTCGACCCCGAGGAGGGAGCGGTGCGGCTGGCGATCTTCGCCGCGATGGCGGCCCTCCTGATCGTCTCGCTCTGCGTGCCGCGGGCCTTCGGCGACCTGGCGCTCGAGTTCGCGATCGCCTACGGCGTCGTGCGGGCCGGGCACATCGCGCTGTTCACGATCGCCAGCCGCGACGACCCGGCGCTGCGCCACTCCGTCAACGGGTTGGCGATCGGCACTGCCGCGGGCGTCAGCCTGCTCGCCCTCTCCTCGCAGTTTGACGGCCTCGCCCAGGGCGCGCTGTGGGCGCTGGCGCTCGGCCTCGACGTGGCGGCGCCGTACTTCTTCATCGACCCGACCGGCTGGAAACTTGCGCCGGGCCACTTCGCCGAGCGGCACGGGCTGATCGTGATCGTCGCCCTCGGCGAGTCGATCGTCGCGATCGGCGTCGCAGCCGAGCTCGGCCTCGACGCGGGCATCGTCGCAGCGGCCGTGCTCGGGGTCGTGCTCACCGCGGCGATGTGGTGGACCTACTTCGACGTGGTCGCCCTCGTTGCCGGGCGGCGACTCGCCGAGGCCGAGCCGGGGCGCGAGCAGAACGAGATGGCGCGCGACTCCTACTCCTACCTGCACTTCCCGATGATCGCCGGCATTGTCCTCGTCGCGCTCGGCCTGAAGAAGACGCTGGCCCACGTCGGCGACCCGCTCGACCTGGTCCCCGCGTTCGCCCTGCTCGGGGGCATCGCCGCCTACCTGCTAGGTCATGTCGCCTTCCGCTACCGGCACATCCACACGATCAACCGCCGGCGCCTGATCCTCTCGATCGTGCTTCTCGCGCTCGTCCCGATCGCCCTCGAGCTGCCGGCGCTGCTGACCCTCGGCGTCGCGACCGTCCTGATCTGGGCGATGATCGCCTACGAGACCCGCAGCTACGGCGAGGCACGCGGTCGCGTCCGTCGGGCCGAGCGCGCGGAGGTCTGACCGCCGGGACGGCCAATCCGACGGCGGGGTGAGCTAGCTGGTCGCCAGCCCGATGGCCAGCAGCGGGAAGGCCGAGAGCACGCCGAGGAAGGCGCCGATCGCCAGGCCCGTCAGCGTCGCGGTGCCGTGCGAGCGAGCCCCGGCGACGAGGCCGACGAGCGTGCCGAAGAGGGCGATTCCGAGTCCGAGCCAGAAGATGTCGGGCATGGGCGCGGGCGAGACTACCGGAAAGATTCTCGCCGGAGGGGGGAGAACTCGACCGCGGCTGGGCTTATCACCGCTATGCGACGAGAACCTCTACCGCGGGGCGGCGAACAGGAGCATCACGCTCTTGCGGCGCTGGCGAAAAAGCAACACGGCATCGTCTCCGTTCGGCAGTTGCTCGGTCTCGGCTATTCGCACAGCTCGATCCAGCGAGCCGCGATTGCCGGACGTCTGCACCGACTTCATCGCGGGGTCTACGCGGTCGGCCATACGGCACTTCCGTGGCAGGCACGATGCCTCGCGGCCGTACTCGCCTGCGGGCCAGGGGCACTCGCCAGTCACACATCGGCGGCCTGGCTGTGGGGACTTCTGCAGAGCCGGCCCGGTACCCATCATGCGACCGCACCGAAGCCTCGTTCTCGCAGCGGCGCGATCCGCCTCCACCACGCCCGGGCGCTGACCGGAGACGATCGCGGCCTCGTCGACGGCATTCCGGTCACCGCGGTCCCCCGTACCCTGCTCGACCTGGCGGCGATGCTCCCCGAAAGGCGCCTCGATGCCGTCATCGAGCGAGCGGAACAGATGAAGTTGCTCGATCTCGTGCCAATCGAGGCGCTTCTCGGCCGCACCGCCGGCCACGCCGGTCACGCCCGCCTGCGACGGGCGCTCGCCCTCTACAAGCCGGAGCCCGCGTTTCTCCGCTCGGACCTCGAGCACCGCTTCCTCGAGCTGATCCGCGAGGCCGGCCTCCCCACCCCCGCGATGAACCAGTTCGTCGAGGGGTACGAGCTCGACGCCTACTGGCCCGAGGAGCGCTTCGCCGTGGAACTCGATGGCTACGACACGCACCGCACGCGCAGGGCCTTCGAGCAGGATCGCCGGCGCCAGGAGGATCTGAAGATCGCGGGGATAGAGGTGCTCCGGGTCACCCATCGGCGGCTCAGCAGCGAACCTCAGCTGCTGGCGAAACGCATCGACGTCTTCCTGCAGCGCCAACGCCGCGAAGTGCACGGCCGACGCCCACAGGTGGCGCGGTAGAGCTTTTGATCGCTATGCGGGCACAACCTCTACCGCACTCGCCGAAGCCCCCTGCTTCGATGCTGGGAGCGGGCTGAGGAGGCGCCGAAGCGCCTCCTCTCCCATCCCTGGCGTCGATTCAAGCCCCGGCAAACCGCCGGGGCTTGAATCCGCACGCCAAGCTCAGCGATAGGCGCTGCGGTGATGCCCCCTGTCGCCGGCCACCATCCGGTACAGGAAGAGCAGCAGCAACGCGCCGCCGATCGCGATAAGCCACGTGCCGATGTCGAAGAACTCGTCGAGATCGCCGATGCCGAGAGCGCTCGCGATGAAGCCTCCGACCAGGGCGCCGGCGATGCCGATCAGGGTCGTCACGATGAAGCCCCCTGGATCGTCACCGGGCATGATCAGCTTCGCGATTGCCCCCGCCAGCAGACCGAGCACAATCCAACCGATGATTCCCACGGTGAACTCCTTTCGTGTAGTGCCACCCGATTCGGGAGTCCAGGTACCCGGCTGGCGCAGACGCCGAAACGGATAAGTTTGCTCGTGTGAAGCTGCTCGCCTTCAGCGATCTGCACCGCGATCTCGGCCAGGCGGCGAAGCTGGTCGAGATGTCGGCCGGCGCCGACGTGGTGATCGGAGCGGGCGACTTCGCCTCGGTGCACGAGGGGCTGGAGGAGACGATCGACGCCCTGGCGGCGATCGAGCGGCCGACCGTGCTCGTGCCCGGCAACAACGAGACCGCCGACGCGCTGCGCGGGGCGACCGCCGGCTGGGGCGCCGCGACCGTCCTGCACGGCGAGGGGACGACGATCGACGGCACCGAGTTCTTCGGCCTCGGCGCCGGCGTCCCGGTGACGCCCTGGGACTGGAGCTTCGACCTCGACGACGACGCGGCGGCCGAGCTGCTCGAGCCCTGCCCGGAGAACGCGGTGCTCGTCCTCCACTCGCCCCCGCGCGGACACTGCGACACCGCCGGTGGGGGCGACCACTTCGGCAGCCCCGCCCTGCTCCGGGCGATCGAGGAGAAGCGCCCGCGGCTCGCCGTCTGCGGCCACATCCACGAGTCGTGGGGCTGCGAGAGCACCGTCGGCGAGACGCCCGTGCGGAACCTCGGGCCGGCCGGCACTCAGATAGAGCTCTAAGGACTCAGCGCAGGACGCGGTACTCGAGGTGGGCGACGCCGGGAGCGTCGATCGCGCGAACCTGCTCGAAGCGAACGTCCGCACCGTCGAGGTTGTCGAACAGCCGCGTGCCGGAGCCGAGCAGGATCGGCACGACGTTGAGGGTCACCTCGTCGAGCAGCCCGGCGGCCAGGTACTGCTGCGCCGCGTCGGCGCCGCCGCCGAGCGAGACGTCCTTGCCGCCCGCCGCCTCCTTCGCCTGCTCCAGCGCGGACTCGATGCCGTCGGTGACGAACGTGAAGGTCGTCCCGCCCTTAACGAGCGGCGGTCGCTCGTGGTGGGTGAGGACGAAGACGGGATAGTCGAACGGCGGATCGTCGCCCCACCATCCCTCCCATGGCTCCTCGCCCCACGGCCCCGGTCCCCCGCCGAACATGTTGCGGCCCATCACGCCCGCGCCGATCCCCGCGAACACCTTTTCCATCACCGGCGTGCTGGTGTTGACCTCGCCGCCCTCGCGACCGTGCGGCTCCCGCCAGACGGCGAGCTTGAACCCCCACTCGTGCAGCTGCTCGCCGCCGTCGCCGAGCGCGTTGTCCTCGCTCTGGTTCGGCCCGGCGATGAAGCCGTCGGCCGAGACGGAGATCTGGAACTTGAACTTCGCCATCCCGAGCAGTGTGTCGCATTCGGCCGGCAAAGCGGGTAGTACGCGAGCGCAATGGAGAACCTCGGCGGGCTTGCCCGGGAGCGTCCGGCCGCGGCCGCCTTCGGCGCGATCGCGCTGATGGTCCTCGCCCTGGCCGCCGCGCAGGGGGTCCACGACGTTGCGCAGTCGACCCTCAACGGGCTCACCCTGGGGACGATCTACGCGCTCGGCGCCGTCGGCCTGACCCTGGTCTACGGGATCCTCCGGCTGGTCAACTTCGCCCACGGCGACTTCCTCACCTTCGGCGCGTACATGGCCTACCTGGTCAATGTGACCTGGGGGATGCCGCTGCTCGCCGCGATCTTCTTCGCGATGGCGACCACCGCCCTGCTGGGGCTCGCCTTCGAGCGGGTCATGTGGCGGCCGATGCGGGCGAAGGGGGCCGGCTTCCTGCAGCTGATCCTGATGTCGATCGGGCTCGCCTTCGTGATCCGCTCGGGCATCCAGTGGTTCTGGGGGACGGAGATCCGCACGCTCGACGTGAACGTCACCGACAGCGTCACCTTCCTCGACCTGCGGATCGGGCAGACCGAGCTCCTCGTCGTCGTCGTCGGGATCGCGGTGCTGGTGGCGACGGCGGCGGTCGTCCGCCTCACCCTGCTGGGGAAGCGGATGCGGGCGCTCTCGGACGACATCGAGCTGGCCGAGACGGCGGGAATCGACACGCGCCGGGTGATCCTCTACACGTGGCTCTTCGCCGGCGCCCTCGCCGGCCTCGCGGGGGTCCTCTCGGGGGCGCTCACCAACCTGCGGCCGGAGCTCGGCTTCGAGCTGCTGCTGCCGATCTTCGCCGCGGTGATCCTGGGCGGAATCGGCAACCCGTTCGGCGCGCTGACCGCCGGGCTCGTGCTCGGCGTGGTGATCGAGTGGTCGACGCTGGTCGTCGAGCCGCGCTGGAAGGTGACCTTCGGCTTCGTCGCGCTGATCGTCGCGCTCGTTATCCGGCCCGAGGGCATCTTCGGGAGGGCGAGAACGGTATGAGCGACCTGCCGCTCGCCTTCACCCTGGAGGCGTTCACCGACTTCGGCTTCTGGAGCGGCGTGCTGACGATCGCCGGGATCTACGCCGTCGTCTCGCTCGGGCTGCAGCTCAACGTCGGCTACACGGGGATCGTCAACTTCGGCCAGGCCGGCTTCATGGCCGTCGGCGGCTACTCGATGGCGATCCTGGTCCTGGAGGCCGGGCTCTCCTTCTGGCTGGCGCTTCCCGCCGCGGTCCTGATCACGATGGCGTTCGGCGTCCTGATCGGCCTGCCCTCGCTGCGGCTGCGGGCCGACTACTTCGCGATCGTCACGCTGGCCACCGCCGAGGTCGTCCGCCTCACCGCCCAGAACGCCCGCGGGCTGACCGGCGGGAACAAAGGGCTCTACTGCGAGTACGAGGGCGCGAGCCAGACCTGCTTCGACGACTCGTGGCGCTCGGTGTCCGACTCGATCCTCGGCTTCTTCGAGGGCTTCCTGGCCGACCCCGAGCCGCTGCTGCCGCTCCTGCTCGTCGTCTGGACGACGGTCGCGCTCGGCATCGTCGGCCTGCGCTACGTGCAGCGGACGCCATGGGGACGGGTGCTCCGCGCGATCCGCGAGGACGAGGACGCGGCGCGCGCGCTCGGCAAGAACACGCTCCTCTACAAGCTCCAGTCGCTGGCGATCTCGGCGCTGCTCGGCGCCCTGGCCGGCTTCTTCCTCGCCCTCTTCCTGACCACGATCCACCCCGACGACTACGAGCCCATCGTCACCTTCTTCGCCTTCGGCGTGCTGGTCCTCGGCGGCCTCGCCAGCTACCCGGGGGTCGCGGTGGGGGCGATCCTGCTCTGGACCCTGCTCGAAGGGACCCGCTTCGTAGAGCTGCCGATCAGCGAGGAGAAGACGGCGGCGCTGCGCTTCGCGATCGTCGGCGTGGTGCTGATCGGGCTGATGGCGTTCCGTCCGCAGGGCACCTTCGGCAAGCGGGAGGAGATGGTCCTTGGCCGCTGAGCGCCCTGACGGCAACGCGCTGCTCGACGTCGACGGGGTCGTCAAGCGGTTCGGCGGGATCGGCGCCGTCGACGGCGCCGCCTTCGAGGTGGAGGCGGGCTCGATCGTCGCCCTGATCGGGCCCAACGGGGCCGGCAAGACCACCCTCTTCGACGTGATCACCGGCTTCCAGCGCGCCGACGGCGGCTCCGTCCGCCTCGCCGGCGAGAACGTCAGCGGGCTGCCCGCCTACGCCCTCGCGCGCCGCGGGATGGTCCGCACCTTCCAGATCACCCGCGCGCTGGCGGCGATGCCGGTGATCGACAACATGATGCTCGCCGCGCCGGCCCAGCCGGGTGAGCGCTTCCGCAACCTCCTCCTCCGGCCGGGCGCGGTGCGCAGGCGGGAGCGCGAGGTGCGCGAGCAGGCGATCGAGCTGCTCGACGTGTTCGGCCTCGGCGACCTCGCCGGGGACTATGCCGGCACGCTCTCGGGCGGCCAGCGCAAGCTGCTGGAGCTCGCCCGCGCGCTGATGGCGAAGCCGAGGCTGCTGCTGCTCGACGAGCCGATGGCGGGCATCAACCCCACCCTCGGCGGGCGCCTGCTCGACCACATGCAGCGGCTGCGGCACGAGCAGGGGATGACCTTCCTCTTCGTCGAGCACGACATGGACGTGGTGATGAGCCATTCCGACCGGGTGATCGTGATGGCGGAGGGACGCGTGATCGCGACCGGCGAGCCGCACCAGGTGCGCCAGGACCCCGCCGTGGTCGACGCCTACCTGGGCGGCCCGGCATGAGCGCATCCGACGTTCACCCCCCTATAGCGGGGGGAAAGTCGGACGCGTCGACCGCGGGCGGAGCCCTGTTGGTCGCCGAAGGGCTGGTCGCCGGCTACGTGCCCGAGGTCGACGTGCTCGAAGGGGTCAGCTTCGCCGTCGACGAGGGGGAGATCGTCACCGTCGTCGGCCCCAACGGGGCCGGGAAGTCGACCCTGATCAAGGCGATCTTCGGCCTGGTGCGGCCGCGGAAGGGGCGCGTCTCGCTGGCCGGCGAGGACGTCACCGGGCTGGAGCCGCACTCGATCGCGCGGCGCGGGATGAGCTACGTGCCGCAGCTCGATAACGTCTTCCCCACCCTCACCGTCGAGGAGAACCTGGAGATGGGATCGCTCGACCGTTCGCGCACGCGCGCGCGGATCGGCGAGATGTACGAGCTCTTCCCGCGGCTGGGCGAGCGGCGCCGGCAACCCGCCGGGACGATGAGCGGCGGCGAGCGGCAGATGCTGGCGATGGCACGGGCGCTGATGCCAGAGCCCGGGGTGCTGCTGCTCGACGAGCCCTCCGCCGGCCTGGCTCCGGCTTTCGTCGAGGCGACCTTCGCCCAGGTGCGTGAGATCAACGGGGCCGGGGTGACCGTGGTGATGGTCGAGCAGAACGCCCGCCGCGCGCTCGCGATGTCGGACCGCGGCTACGTCCTCGACCTCGGCCGCAACCGCTTCCAGGGCGCAGGCCGCGAGCTGCTCGAAGATCCCAAGGTGGCCGAGCTCTACCTCGGAGGCACGGCGCGGAACGACCGCGCAGGACGTGCCGCTACTTGACCACCTATAGGGTGGGTCAAGTAGCGGCACGTCCGCTGAATCAGTCGGCTTCGACCTCGACCGTGTCGAGTTTCACCAGTTTGCCGCCTTTGAATTCGGAGACGTCGTAGATGTAGCGGCTGAGGTCGCCGTTCTCGTCCCAGTCGATCGGACCTGAAGCGCCTTCGTAGTCGATGTCCTCGCCTTGCTCCAGCGCTTCGATCGCCTGCGGCAGCTGCTCGAAGGTGTACGTCGCGCCGCCCGGTCCGGTCACGTCGACGATCGCTTCGGCCATCTCGGCGCCGTCGGTCGAGCCCGCGGCGACCGCCGCCAAGTAACAGAGGATCACGTCGTCGAAGGTGGTCGAGTCGAACAGGTTGCGCGGCGGTCCCGGCGCCCCTTCGTAGAGTTCCTCGAAGGCTTTCGGGGCTTTGCCCGAGAAGGCGCCGGGGGCCGTCCCGAGCATCCCTTCGGTCGCCTCGCCGCCGACTTCTTCGGAGAGTTCGGTCGAGCTGAGGCCGTCGGTTATGAACGTTTTCCCCGCCTCCCAGTTGCCGGTGCGGACCAGGGCCGGGCCTACCTTGGCGAAGGTTTCGGGGAAGTCGATGATCACGAAGTTGTCGGGGCTGCCCGAGGTGATCTGGTCGGCCTCGGAGTTGTAGCTCGGCTGTTCGGGGTCGTAGATCACTTTCTCGCCGACTTTCGCGCCGCGGTCTTCGAGCTCCGCCTCCAGCGAGTCGGCGAAGCCGGTGCCGTAGAGGTCGTTGCGGGCGCCGATGTTGATCGTCTTGCCCTGCAGCCCGCCGAGCTCCTGCTCCATGCGGTCGGCGAGGGCTTTGCCCTGCAGCCCGTCGGGCGGGGCGGTGCGGGCGAAGAGCCCGTCGTCCTCGAGGTCGGAGAGCGCGTCGGCGGTCGACGCGGGCGAGATCAGCATCACGCCCTCGGGGATCGTCACGGAGCGGGCCACCGCCACGGTCGCCGTCGAGGCGTAGTCGCCGGAGATGCAGGTGGCGCCGTCCGCGATCAGTTTGCGAGCCGCCTGGACGCCGCCCTGGTCGTCCGACGCGCCGTCCTCGGTGACCAGCTCGACCGTGTGGTCGACGCCCGCTTTCTGGATCGCGGCGTCGATCTCTTTCGCCGCGAGGTCGCCGGCCTTCTGCCCCGCCGCGCCGTACGGCGAGAGGTCGCCGGTCAGCGGCACCAGGTTGCCGATCGTCAGGTCGATCTGGCCGGTGCCGCCGCCACCTCCCCCGCCCCCGTCGTCATCGCCACAGGCCGCCACTCCCAACGCCAGCGCGAGCACGGAGATGGCGGTGGCCAACACCAGGCTTGGTCGGTTCACGGGACCCTCCTTTTGACGGCTGCCGCTACCCAGCGGTGAGAATCACTTTCCCTGAACCCCTGCACTGGAAACACTTTCGGCACGCCAGGTCCGCTCGAACTCCCGCATCAGCGCGGGGTAGACGATCAGGTGCCGGAACGGCCGGATCGCCGCGAGGTAGGCGGTGCCCAGCAGGCCGTTCCGCTTCACCAAGACTGCCATCTGGCCGCGATAGCCGCCGCTCCCGTCGGGGACCCAGCCGAAGTGGCAGACGCCGTGGACGGTGCGGTTGGCGACCTCCGCCGCGAACTCGTCGTCGAGCACGTACAGCGGCGTGAACGGAACGGCGTCGAAGTCGGGGCCGAGTGGCGCATCGCGCAGGTCCGCGGGCAGCCGATCCCGCAGCGTCGGCACCCGCGAGCCCAGGCCGGCGTCCGGCTCGTCCAAGCCGAGCAGGTCCCCCACCTTCCCCCGGATCGCGAAGAGCGCCCGGACCGCAGCGGACGAGCTTCGGCCCGGGTCGAAGGAGGCGGCCAGCTCCACCAATCGGGGAAAGTCGTCAGGCCCGCCCGGCGTCGGCAGCGCCCATACGTCGACGAGTTCAAAGTCGGGGGCGACCTCGTGGATCCGCCAGGGCTGAGACGTGTGAGCGGTATCGGGGAGCTTCATAGTGGGCCTCTATACCGTAGGTACTCGGTATGAGCCCCGCGCAAGAGAGACAAACCGCTCCAACCGAGCGCACGAGCTGGCGCCACTGGGCGCTCGGCGTCGCCCTCGTCCTCCTCGCGGTCATCGTCCTCCAGAACTCCCAGGAGGTCCGCGTCGAGCTCCTCTTCGCCGAGGTCGACGCTCCACTCATCCTCGTCCTCCTGATCACCGCCGCCCTCGGCGCCGTGATCGGCTACGTCACCCCCGTCCTCCGCCACCACCGCCGCCAAGACCGGCGTCGTTGAGCCGCCACTCAAGGTCATCGCCTCCCAGCCATCATGCCGGGAGCGAAGTGTTGCGCCGCCCAGAACACGTCCAGTCCGTTCGAGAGCGCATCGATAGAAGCCAGGCGCCCTTGAAGAGCCGGGCTCCAGCTAGGCGCACGTTCACCACGAGCATGATTTGGCTGTTCAGCCGGGCCCGGAAGTTTTTGGCTCTTCGCGCGATCGGCTGAGGAACCCGAAATGTTTACGAAACCGCCCGACAGACTGGACGATGAGGGTCGGAACCGCAGGGGGAGATCCTGCGTTGACCGACTAGGTCAACGGTCCGCTACAGTGCCCGTGTGGCTAAAAGACTTACGAAGCTCCTGCGCGATTTACGAGAGTCGAACGGGAAGACCCTTCGTCAAGCTGCCAAAGACCTTGAGGTCAACCCGGCATATCTATCGCGAGTCGAGCGCGGCGAGAAGCCAGCATCTCAAGCTATTCAGCACCGGCTTGCCGTGTACTACGAAGTTGAGCCCGAGGTGATTGAGGTCGCCAGTGGCCAGGTGCCTCCGGACGTGGTGCAGATTCTGCAGGACAACCCCGACGCCATCGAGTCGCTGAGGGAGCGATATGGCGCACCCTGACGCGAACGCCTACCCCGGAAAGGTCTTCGACGGGCGATGGCAAGTCGGCGAATACCTCGGGGAGGGCAACTTCAGCCTCATCTTCAGAGGGCTCGACCTCCAAGACGGGAGCGACTGTGCGATCAAGGTGCTCTCGATCACGAGAAAGACCGCCGAGAATCTCGTGGAGTTCGAACGGGATATCGGCCTACTACAGAGGCTCGGCGGAAGTTCGAATGTCGTTGATCTGTTTGGGGCCGGCAAGTATCAGATGGAAGTGCAAACGGCGCAGACGGGACTGCCGATTCCAATAGAGGTCTCCTACATGGTGATCGAGCGGGCTGATGGTGATCTAGCGCAGCTACTGGTTGAACGCAAAGCGATCGCCTGGGAGGACCGGCTCGCCCTCTTCCGCGACATCGTCAAGGGACTTCACCAGATGCATCTTCGATATCTAGTGCACCGAGACCTCAAGGGCGACAACGTTCTGGTGATGCGTGCGCGGGGGCAGGCAATCGCCAAGATTACGGACCTTGGTCGTGGACGTGACACCAAGGATTGCAGCTTCTTTCCAACCTTCGCCTATGAGTTGGGCCGTGGAGACCTTCGTTTCGCGCCTCCGGAGTTCCTCTGGGGACTTGGCTCCGACGACGCCGATGCGATGCGGCGAGGGGACCTCTACCTCCTTGGTTCTGTGTTGTTCGAGATCGCGACTGGCCAAGGCTTGTCGGGCCTAGTGGTCGGCAATCCTCTACGGGTCGCACAATCCAAGCGAGAACTAAGTGTCGAAGCCAGACATTCCAACTACGCTTCCGTCCGCAGGGCGCTGCAGCGCGATCACGAGACCGCCTACATGCTTTTCGCCAACGAACTGCCTGCCGCGATCAGAACAGATGCGGTTGCGTTGTTACGGCAATTAACGAGTGTAGATCCCGCCCAGCGTGAGCCTCGCTATCTAAAGGGACTGCCCACCGTTTGGGACCTGCAGTGGGTTTTAAGGCGGGTGGACCGAATCGGATTGCAGTTGCGGATTGGACAGCGTCACACGAAGCTTCCATGGAAGCAGAAAGGGGTGAGGACCCCATGAGCCTGACCGATACGGAAAAAGATCAGCTCGCAGGTCCACAGCGGCTCGAAGAGCTGCCTCCTCCTCCTTTTGACTTCGCTGATCCCGAACGGTCGGGAGAGAAACTCCCGGTGGTCGACATTGTCCCTGACAGCCTTGAGATGGAGCCGTCATTTCTTATTAATGCACGTGCCCTCGCGGCTGCGTCAAACGATTCAGCGATGGCCAGATCTCGGCTGGCACAAGCGGAGATGGCGTTCGGAGTCCCTGACGAAGCCTCGCGACATGCGCAGGAGGCGCTCGAATTGGCCAGCGCGGAAGGTGATGACTCTGCCGTTTTCTCGGCCACTCGCACCCTGATGGCAACCGGTGCCTATGCGAGGGCGGAGGAGATGCTCAAGAATTTCGCCAAGCCAGGACCCCTTTCGATGCTGTTCGCAACGCTCGCGGCACGGCGCGGCGATCTCGACGCTGCCTTTGATCGCCTTGGGGATGACGCTTCTATTGACGCTTGGGAGCTACGGGGCTGGATCGCACTTCAACAGTCCCACTTCGACCAGGCCATTCGCTTCTACCGCAGAGCAATGCGTGAGGGAGATCCAGGACCGTCCTTGTTTGCAAATCTAGGGTTTGCTCACGCTGTGCTCGGAGCGCCGGAGAAGGCGATCACCGAGACCAAGCGAGCGTTGGCACTCGGGCCTTTGCAGCGACAACGGGCTGCCCTGAATTTGGTTGCCTTCCTCTTTTCCGTAGGTGCCTTCGACGAAGGTTTCCGTGAGCTACGCAGGCTTCAGGAGGAATTTCCAACCGATATCGAGCTCATCTTTGCCGAGGCCCACTGGGCCTTAGCCGGAGGAGATGCAGAGCGGGCGGAGCGACGACTTCGCCATGCACGGACCTCTCTTTGGGAGTTCGCAAGTGAGGTTCAACGGGCCGAGCTGCTCGCTAATCGAGCTTATCTGCGCCACTATCAAGGTGAAATCTCTCCCGGCGAAGCGGCCGACGAGGTGATCGCACAAATGCAGCGGACCGAATGGAAAAGCACGCGGCTCGTCCCGATGATTCCGGTCCTGCTCAATCGCTATTCAGAGGCTCCGCGGTTGACAAAGGTGCGGAATGAAGTGGCGCGAGCTCATCCTGCACAGAAGTTCCGGGTACTTGATCTCCACCTTGCCATCTTGCGCGACGAATTAGAGGAAGCAACTCGTCAGGCACTCCATTGGACGGATGAAGCCCCGTTTACTCCTGAGGCCTCGTCGTGGGCGATTTTCATGCTGACGCAAGTCGAAGATCGGTTTGAGGAGGCGATAAGGGTTGGGAAGAAAGCGCTTCGGCGGATGCCCGCAGCGGTCGTCGTTGCTAACAACACCGCCTACAGCTTGACTCTTGCTGGCAAAATTGACGAGGCCAAACGGCTTCTGCGACCCGAGGAGGACGGCGCAATGTTCGACCTCGCAACCTTAGGATTGGTATGGGCGGTTAAGGGTGACATCGCCGAAGCCAATCGCCTCTATGATCGAGCCGAGGCAGTCGCCGAACGGGATGGTCCTGTCTCAGCACCGCTACTCGTGAACTTGCACCGCCGCCTCATAGCAGTCGTGGCACTGGATGCAAACCCGGTCATCGTGAGCAAGCCCGTCGACCTGCCGCAGGATTGGGACGATTTTCCTTCGCTCGTACAGTGCCTGCGAATGCTCGAGCGGCGGGGGGCACCTTTGGATGAGATCACTGTAGAGGGAGTTGGTCCTCTGTCCGACTCCATTGAGCCGCGCAAGAGACCTCAATCCCGTAACTAACCGGCGAACCGAGGCCCGAGAAAGGCGCTGGAAGCTGCCGCTATTTAAGACGCGCCTCGAAGGACACCGGAATAGACCGGCTCGAAGACCGCTGGACAGCAGGCGGCACAGAGCTCAGGCCGAACCCGCGGAATTGGTTTTGCCATCGACATCAGGGCCACGGCGCGGACCGGGAAGACGCGCCCGACAGGATTCGAACCTGTGACCTTCGGTTTCGTAGACCGACGCTCTATCCAACTGAGCTACGGGCGCGGGAGCGGGGATGGCCCCGGAGGGGCATTCTAGGGGTTCAGCGGCCCTCGAACTCGGCGTGGCCGGGGCCCTTGACAAGGAAGGTCTTGACGGCGCGCTGGAGGTCCTCGGTGGCGAAGAGGGAGGCGGCGTCCTGGCGGACGGCGACGTCGGCAGCGGGGATGCCGCCTTCGCGGTAGCGGCGCAGGACGTGCTTGGTCATCGCGTGGGCCTTCGTTGGGCCGGTGGCCAGGTCGGCGGCGTAGGCACGGGCGCGGTCGTCGAAACCGTCGTCGTCCCAGACGAGGTTGACCACGCCCCAGCGCTCCATCTCCTCGGCGCCGAAGAGGCCGCCGCTCATCACGAAGTGACGGGCGCGGCCGCTGCCGGCGCGCTCGGCGAGGCGCTGGGTGCCGCCCATCGAGGGGGTCAGGCCGACGACCTTCTCGACCAGTCCGAACTGGGCGGAGCGGGCGGCGAGGATCAGGTCGCAGCCGAGCGCCAGCTCGAAGGCAGCGGTCAGAGTCAGCGCGTGGGCCGCGAAGACGACCGGGAGCGGCAGCGCTTCGACCCGCTCGACCAGGCCGATCAGCTCGTCCCAGAGCCGGCTCCCCTCCTCCGGCGTCAGCCCGTCGAACTCGTGGACGTCGACGCCGCCCGAGACGGCCCGCCCCTCCGCACGGAAGAGCAGCGCGCGCGGCGGCTCGCTCTCGACCGCCTCGACGGCGTCGCGCAGACCCTCGAACATGCGGCGGTCGAACAGGTTCAGCGGCGGGCTGTCGAAGGTCGCCACTGCGAGGCCGGCCTCCCGCTCGAGGCGCACGGCGCTCACGGCCCGCTCGGACTCGCCTCTTTGAGGCGCACGTGCCAGCGCACCGTCGCCGAGGCGACGCGCTCGCCGCTGCCGTCGCGGAGCTCGACCTCGCACGGGAACTCCACCTTGCCCTCCGAGTCGAGCGTCGCCAGCGCCTCCTGCTTGGAGATCCCCAGCTTCGCGGTCGCCTCGATCGGCCCCCTGGCGATCCGCTCGTAGGCGATCTCGGCGCTGCGGGCAAGCGGCGTCACGTCGCCGAGCCGCTCGGCGAACGCGCCGACGAAGGCGGCGCCCGACGCGGTCTCGGCGACGGTGAAGAGCGCCCCCGCGTGCTGGGAGCCGACGTGGTTGGTCAGCTCCGCCCCCTCGGGCAGCCGGGCGACGGCCTCGCCCTCGGCCATGCTCGTCACCTCCAGGCCGAGGTGGCCGGCGAAGGGCACGGCCTGGGTCATTCCCTTGGCGGTGACGTCGAAGTCGGTCACCGACGGGACCCTATGGCACGCGGTGCACCTCGAACAGGTTGGTGCCGAGCCCGTGGTCGGGCAGGCCGGCGACGATCGCGATCAGGTCGCCCGAGGAGGCGACGCCGTGCGCGGCGGCAAGCTCGGCGCAGTGGTCGAGCATGTCGCGGACCTCGGTCTCGTGCTCGCTGTGCACGGCGGTCACGCCGAAGAGGAGGCTGAGCCGGCGCACCGTCTCGATCCGCGGCGAGATCGCCAGCACCGGCACCTTCGGCCGGTGCGCCGCGACCAGCCGCGCGCTGCGCCCGCTCACGGTCGGCACGACCATCGCCGCCAGGTTGAGCCGGTAGACCGCTCCGACCGCGCTCTGCGCGACCGAGTCGGCGACGTCCTGGGTCGCCTGGTCGGTCCGCCCGAACAGCCACTCGCCGTAGCGCAGGTCGGGCTCGGTCGCGCGCGCGATCCGGTCCATCGTCCGCACGGCCTCGATCGGGTGGCGCCCGACCGCCGTCTCCTCGGAGAGCATCACCGCGTCGGTGCCGTCGTAGATCGCGTTGGCGACGTCGGTCACCTCCGCCCGGGTCGGCCGCCGCTCGGTCACCATCGAGGCGAGCATCTGCGTCGCCGTGATCACCGGCTTGGAGCGGCGCCCGGCGGCCCGGATCAGCCGCTTCTGGACGACCGGCACCTCGGCCAGCGGCAGCTCGATCCCGAGGTCGCCGCGCGCGACCATGATCCCGCCGGTGGCCGCCCCGACGATCTCCTCGGCGTTGTCGGCTGCCTGCCGCTTCTCGATCTTGGCGACCAGCGGCAGGTCCGCCCCGAGCGTTCGCAGCCGCTCGCCCACCGGCTCGAGGTCCGCCGCCGAGGAGACGAACGAGACGGCGAGCAGGTCGACGCCGTTCTCGACCGCGAACTCGACCCAGCCGAGGTCGTCGTCGGTCGCGGCATCCCCGGTCACCCCCGGGATGTTCATCCCCTTGTGCGAGGACACCGTGCCGCCCACCTCGACCTCGCAGTCGACGCCGCCGTCCTCGGGCTCGCGCACGCGCAGGCGGATCGCTCCGTCGGCGAGGTAGACCAGCTCGTCCTCGTGCAGCGACGCGACCCCTGGCCAGTCCACAGGGATCGTGTCCTCGTCGCCCTCGACGTCCTTCGGCGTCAGCTGCACGTGCATCCCCGTGTGCAGCTCGGCGACGTCGCCCCGCAGCTCGCCGATCCGCAGCTTCGGCCCGGGCAGGTCGCCGAGCACCGCGACCTCGCGGCCGACCTGGTGCGCCGCGGCGCGGATCGACTCGATCGTCCGCGCGTGGCGGTCGCGGTCGGCGTGGGAGAAGTTGAGCCGCAGGACGTCCGCGCCGGCCTCGATCAGGCGCGGCAGCACGTCGTCGCCCCAGCTGGCGGGACCGATCGTCGCGATGATCTTGGTGCGGCGCCCGAACACCTCCACCTGAATGTAGACGCTCGCGCTGCGGCGGCAGCGCGCAGCGATCGCGTGCCCTGTGTGATCGATGCACACGGGGACGGTCGACCGCTGCACCACACTGAGTCGGTGAGCGTCGAGACGCCACCCGCAGCGGTCGAGTCGCCGCCGGAGTCGGACGGCGCCGCGGTCGAGGGACTGCTCGGCGTCGCACCCCCGTCGCCCGCCGGCCCGATCGACCCGGTCGGGGCGGCGACCCTGCCGGCCCCGCCCGCGATCGGCCAGTCGCGGCTGCTGCAGACCCTGCGCTTCAACCAGCGCCAGATCCAGTTCGTCTTCCGCGCCCGGCGCGAGCTGGGCGAGGTGTTCGAGATGCGCGGCGTCGTTGACGGCGGCCCGGTCGTCACCAGCCATCCCGACCACGTCCGCTCGCTCTTCACCGCAAAGCCCGAGGACGCGCCGTCGCTGACCGGCGAGTCGCCGCTTCGCCCGATCGTCGGACCGAGCTCGGTCCTCACCGCGGTCGGACCGCGCCACATGCGCCAGCGCAAACTGCTGCTGCCGCCCTTCCACGGCGAGGCGATCGAGCAGTACACCGAGATGATCGCCGAGGCGACCGAACGCGAGATCGACGGCTGGCCAGTCGGCGAGCCGTTCACGCTGGCGCCGCGGATGCAGGCGATCACGCTCGACGTGATCATGGCCGGGATCTTCGGCATCGAGGGACGGCCCGAGCGGGGCACGCCGGAGGACGGCCTGCGCTCGACGATCAAGCGGCTCGTCGCCGCATCCACCTGGCCGACCGCGCAGATCGGCGAATTGATCAACATCGGACGCGAGGAGGCGGTCGGCCCGATGCGCCTCGGTGTCGAGATGCTCGACCGGGCCACCTACCCCGTGATCGAAGGCCGCCGCGCCGAAGACCTCGGCGAGCGCCGCGACATCCTCTCGCTGCTGCTCCAGGCGCGGACCGAGGAGGGCGAGGCGTTGGACGACAAAGAACTGCGCGACGAGCTGCTCACCCTCGTCCTCGCCGGCCACGAGACGACGGCCAACTCGCTCGCCTGGGCCTGGGAGCGGCTCGTCCGCACTCCGGCCGCGCACGAGCGGCTGCGAGAGGCGGTCCGCTCCGGCGACGGAGCCGACGAGATCGAGGCGACGATCGTCGAGGCGATGCGCTCCCGGCCCGTGATCCCGATGATCGGGCGGCGCGTCAAGCGGCCATGGCGGCTCGGCGAGTACGCCGTCCCGGCCGACACGCCCGTGGCGATGAGCATCCTGCTCGTCCACCACCGCGAAGACCTCTACCCCGAGCCGTTCGAGTTCCGCCCCGAGCGCTGGCTCGGCGGCCGCAAGCCCGGCACCTACGAGTGGATCCCGTTCGGCGGCGGCATCCGCCGCTGCCTCGGCGCCGCCCTGGCGATGGCCGAGCAGCGCGTCGTCCTTGGGGCGATGGCGCGCCGCCTCGACATCGCGGCCGACGATCCCGCGCCCGAGCGTGCCCTGCATCGCAACGTGACGATGATCCCCGCGCGCGGCGCCCGCGTCCTCATCCGCACGCGGCGCGACTGAGCACGGGGCTTACGCCTCTTTCGGCTTCCACTCCTCGGAGATCGAGACGATGCGGTCGATCTCCGCACGCATGTAGTCGACGATCTTCTCGCACTCCTCCATGTCGACCTTCTTCTTGCGGTCGTCGGGAAAGTGCTCGTAGCGAGTGCCGACGACGAAGAGGTTCTCGTCGTTGAAGAGGTTCGCCGGCCTGGTGTAGTTGAAGCTGCCCGCGAGCACGGTCCGGTGGTCGATCGCCATCAGCTTGTGGTGCAGTTTGCGGACGCCCGAGTCCACCTTGGGCGTATAGAGGTCGATGTTCGGCTGGTCGAGCCACGGCGGCGCTCCGCCCGGTTCGCCGTGGGGAGCGGACCACTTCTGCGCGGCCTGACCGCGATCGAGCGCACCGGTCACCTCGCAGCCCGCCCGCGCCGCCATCAGCAGCGCGTCGTCGATCGCCGACGAGCCCGCGAAGGTGAAGATCGCGAACTCGATCTCCTTCTCCGCCTTGAGGATCTGCTTGATCACTTCCTGCTCGGGAAAGTTGTCCGGTGCGAACAGGACCGTCACCGGGACTCCCCCCAGATCGAAGACGGGTGGCTCGCCCCCGAGCCCGCGCGGGCCGAATTCCCCCCGCTGGATTTCGGCGAACTGATTGCTGTACTCACGGCAGATCCCCGCGTCGTGGAAGACGAAGAGGTGGTTGAGGTTCTGGTGGCAGTCGGTGTCGGTGAAGTTCGCCGAGCCGGTCAGCAGCGCCGAGGTCGGCTTCGCGCCGCGACGGTAGTCGCGGACGATGAACTTCTGGTGGAAGATCTCCTTGTTGTAGTCGAGCTTCAGGTCGACGTCCGACTGGAGCAGTGCCGTGGCGATGCCGCGGTTGACCGCGTGCTCGCCGTTGCCCGGGCTCCACTGCCACCTCGCCAGCGCCTCCTCCGGGGACTCGTCGCCCTGGGGCGCCGGCGGCTCTCCCACGTCGAGGTCTTCCTCGCGCAGGTAGCTCTGCTCGAGCACGATGCTGACCCGGACGCCCCGCCACCGGGCGGCGAGGATCGCCTTCGCGATCGTCTCGTTGTCGAGCTCCTGAACGGCGATGTCGAGCGAGTCCTCGGCGCCGGCTATGAACCTGACGACCTCCGCCTCGAGGTCGTCAGGCGCTTTCAGGTCCTTCGGCCCCGCATATGCCTCGATCTTTCCGCCCGCGAACGTTGCCATTCCCGGAGCGGCACTCTAGCGTCTCTAAAAGAACTTCTGATTAAACGGAGAGGGAGGGATTCGAACCCTCGAGAGAGCTTGCGCCCCCTACTCGCTTAGCAGGCGAGTGCCTTCAGCCACTCGGCCACCTCTCCGGGCCAGAAAACCATAGCGCCGGCTCCGGGATACGGCGAAGCTAGGCTCGTGTCGTGAATCCGGCCGTGGAGCAGTCGCACGACCGCTACGAGCGAGCCTTCGCGGAGGTCGAGGCGCCCTTCGCCTTCGTCGACCTCGACGCGATGGCGGCCAACGGAGCGGCGATGCTGGAGCGCTCGGCGGGCAAGCCGATCCGGGTGGCGAGCAAGTCGCTGCGCTGCCGAACCCTGATCGAGCACGTCCTGCGCAGCGACGATCGCTTCCGGGGCCTGATGACCTTCACCCTGCCCGAGACGCTTTGGCTCGCCGAGCAGGGCTTCGAGAACCTGCTGCTCGCCTACCCGACCACGGACGCGGGTGCGCTCAGCGAGCTGGCGCTGCGCTCGGTGGCTCACCCGGAGGGCGCCCCGATCGTGATGGTCGACTGCCCCGAGCACCTCGACGCGATCGAGTCGGTCCTCGGCGCCGGCGCCGCGCCGGTCCGGGTCTGCATCGACGTCGACGCGAGCTGGTGGGCGCTCGGCGGTCGATTGAAGGTCGGACCGAAGCGCTCGCCCGTCCACACCGTGGAGCAGGCCGTCGCCCTGGCGCGGGAGATCGAGCGCCGGCCGCAGCTGGAGCTGGCGGCGCTGATGGCCTACGAGGGCCAGATCGCCGGAGTCGGCGACCGGCCGCCGGGCCGGCGGCTGCGCGGAGCGGCGATTCGCTGGATGCAGCGCCGCTCCGCCGCCGAGCTGGCTGAGCGGCGCGCCGCAATCGTCGCCGCGATCCGCGAGCTCACCCCGCTGCCGATAGTGAACGGCGGCGGAACCGGCAGCCTCGAGCTGACCGGCGCCGAGCAGACGATCACCGAGGTGACCGCCGGCTCTGGCTTCTACGCCCCCGCGCTCTTCGACCACTACACCCGCTTCTCCCTGACGCCTGCCGCCGGCTTCGCGCTGCCGATCGTCCGCAAGCCCTCGCCGGGCACGGCGACGGCGCTCGGCGGCGGCTACCTCGCCTCCGGCAGCGGCGACCCGGCGCGGCTGCCGGCCCCGTGGCTGCCCGAGGGCCTATCGCTCGATCCCGAGGAGGGCGCCGGCGAGGTGCAGACCCCGCTGCTCGGCCCGGCCGCCGCCGAGCTGGTCGTGGGCGACCGCATCTACCTCAGGCACGCCAAGGCAGGTGAGCTGTGCGAGCGCTTCGACGCGCTCCACTTGGTCGAGGGCGGCGAGATCGTCGACGTCGTCCCCACCTACAGAGGCGAGGGCAGGACCTTCCTCTGAACGAGAGCTACGTTTGGCCCCCATGCCGGGCAAAACGTAGCTCTCATGGACCGAGCACCCGCTCGGCGTACTCGTTGGTGAAGACCCGGCTCGGATCCAGCTCGTCGCGCGCGGCCTGAAAGCGCTCCCAGACCGGGTAGAGCGGGGCCAGCGTTGCGGCGGTCTGGAAGTGGCGCTTGCCCCAGTGGGGGCGACCGCCGTAGTCGCGCATGATCTCCTCGACGGCCTCGAAGTACGGCCGCCACTCCATCCCGCGGTACTGGTGGACGGCGATGTAGGCAGTGTCGCGTTCGTGGGAGGGGCTGAGCAGGGCGTCGTCGCCGGCGGCGACGCGCATCTCGATCGGGAAGAAGACCGGGTAGCGGTTCGTCCTGATCCACTCGATCGCCCTCCGCGCCGCCTCGGGACCGTGCTCGCGCGGCACGCCGTACTCCATCTCGGTGAAGCGGACGCGCCGCTCGCTGGCGAAGACCCGATCGCTGCGGTCGACCTTGGTCCCCCCCGAGGCGAGCCGGGCGGCGAGGCGCGAGAGCCGCGGGATCGCCGCCGGGAAGAGCCCGCCGGTCGCCGACAGCGCCTCCAGCGCCCAGTTCTCGAGCACCACGTCGTTGAGCCGGGCCGCGAGCCGGCCGCGCGGCCGCGGCGGCCCCTCGACACGATTGCGCTCCAGGACGAGCGCCGACTCGGCGTAGGGAAAGGTGAACAACTCGAAGTGATCGTTCGCGTCGGCGCGCTCCGCGAACGTGTCGAGGACCTCCTCGCGCGGCCGGGGCTCGTCGACCCGCCGCAGCGTGAAGGCCGGCACGCAGCGCAGCGTCACCGCCGAGATCGCTCCGAGCGCGCCGATCCCCACCCGGGCCGCGCGCAGCAGGTCCGGCTCGGCACTCCCGAGCTCACGGACCTCCCCGGCACCGGTGACCAGCTCGACCGCCTCGACCTGGGTCGAGATGTTGCCCAGCCGCGCGCCGGTCCCGTGCGTCCCGGTCGAGATCGCCCCCGCGATCGTCTGCCGGTCGATGTCGCCGAGGTTCTCCATCGCCAGGCCGAGGCGCGCCAGCTCCTCGTTGAGGTCGGCGAGGACCGTGCCGGCTCCGACCTTGACCAGGCCCGACGCGGGGTCCGCGTCGATCGTCCCGCTCAGCGCCGCAACGTCGATCATGACGTCGTCGGTCAGCGCCGTCGCGGTGAACGAGTGCCCGGAGCCGGCGACGCTGACCCTGCGCCCTTCGCCGGCCGCCGCTGCGACGGCGTCCGCGAGCCCTTCCCGATCGACCGGCGCGAGGCGCCGCGCCGGTCGGCACTCCTGGTCCCCCGCCCAGTTCCTCCATGCGCCGTCCACCGGCGCAACCTATCCCTCGGCGGGACGGACGGGCGGCGGCGTCAGAACGCGATATGCGTAGGCCGAGGTGACGAGGAGCAGTGCGGCGACCGTGAGGCTCGGCAGCGCGTAGCCCGCGGCGCTGGAGACGGCTCCGCCGGCCAGCGCCCCGACCGTCTGCCCCGCCGCCCAGGCCATGTTCGAGAGACCCGCGGCATAGCCCTGGTGCAACCGGCTCGACTCGGCGACCTCCGAGAGCGTGGTCAGCGCGGGCGCGAAGCAGATCCCGGCACCCAGCGAGCCGAGGATCAGCGATCCGAGCACCGGACCGAGGGCATGGGCGGTGGCGATTCCGACCATCGCACAGGCGCAGATGCCGATCCCGATCACGAAGGGGACCCGGCGGCCGACCCGATCCGAGTAGCGGCCCACCAGCGGGGCCAGCGTCGCCTCGAGCGCCGCGCCGGCGATGAACCCGCCGGCGATCGCCGCGTGACCGCCGCCGAGTTCGTCGATCCGCAGCGGGACCAGCACCTCGACCGCACCGAACATCAGCGAGGGCACGGCGACGAACGTCGTCGCGGTCAGGATCGGCCGGCTCAGCATCGTCGTCACCACCTCGCCGAGCCTCTGCTGCTCCGGTGCGCCGGCGTCGGGCAGGCTCGCCGCAATCGCGGCGAGCAGGACCGTCAGTCCCAACACCGCCCCGAAGACGGCCTCGGTCCCAACTTCCGCCGCCATCGCGCCGAAGATCGGGCCGACCAAGGCGCCGGCGACCGCCGTCCCGAGTGCTGTGCCGATCACGGAGCCGCGGCGCTCGGGGCTCGTCGCCGCGATCAGCCAGGTCAGAGCGCCCGACCAGATCAGCGCGCCCGACACCCCCTGGGCGAATCGGGCAACGTCGAGCAGGAGGATCGACTGGCCGAACCCGAAGACGACGCTGGAGACGCCGAGCAGCAGCAGCCCCGCGATCACGGTCCGCCGCGGCCCGACCCGGGTGGCGACGAAGCCTGCCGGGAGCGAGGCCAGCAGCGTGCCCGCCGCGTAGGCCGCGGCGAGGATCCCGGCCTGCGCGTGGCTCAGCCCGAACTCGGCGACGTAGTCGGGGAGCAGGGGGGCGATCGCCGCGTAGAAAGCGACGTCGAAGAAGACGATCGCGGAGGTGAAGACGACGAGGCGGCGCACCACCTAATCCAATCACTACTCGCCTTATTGCTCCGTGCCCTTTCGTCCATACATCTGCGGCTACCATCGACGGGGCGGCGTATCTCCCCGGAGGGGTGGCAGAGCGGTTGAATGCGGCGGCCTTGAAAGCCGTTAGGCGTCGTAAGGCGTCTCGTGGGTTCGAATCCCACCCCCTCCGCTTCCGCCATGCGGTGTGAGAGTCTGGCGGCGTGGACCTCGTCACCGTGCTGCCGCTGGCCTTCGTGATGATCGCCGGGCCGCAGATCATCAGCGCCGTCTTCTTCGCCACGGCGGAGTCGTGGAGACGCTCCTCGGCGGCCTATGTCCTCGGCGCCGCGATCTCGATCGCCCTCGTCGTGACGGCCGCCTACCTGCTCGCCGACGTGATCGGGGACGGGGGCGACGGCGGAGGCTCCGAGAGCAAGGGGATCGATTACGCGATCGTCGCCCTGCTCCTCTTCGCAATGGTCCACAAGTTCCGCACTCGCAACGAGAGCGAGCCGCCGAAGTGGATGGGACGCCTGCAGGCAGCGACGCCGGGCTTCGCCTTCGTGCTCGGGTTCCTGCTGCTCGGTCTCTTCCCAAGCGACCTGATCACCTCGCTCACGGTCGGCAGCCACCTGTCGAACGACGGCGACCCGTGGTGGTACGCCCTTCCGTTCATCGGCCTCACCCTGCTGCTGCTCGCAACGCCGGCGCTGCTCGTCGCGGCGCTCGGTCAGCGGGCGAAGCGGGTGCTGCCAGGCGTGCGCGACTGGATGAACGCGAACTCGTGGATCGTCAGCGAGGTCGTGCTCGCCTTATTCGTCGTGATCGTGCTGACCGGCTGAGCTACTCGGAGAGCTCGACGCGCTCGATCTTCTGCGGCTCGACCGGTCGGTCGGAGGCGTCGGTCTCGCTCGACTCGATCGCGTCGACGGCGTCCATGCCATCGGTGACTCGGCCGAAGACCGTGTGCTTGCCGTCCAGCCACGGCGCCGACTCGGCGGTGACGATGAAGAACTGCGAACCGTTGGTGTTCGGTCCCGCGTTGGCCATTGCCAGGGCGCCGCGGACGATCTTGTGGTCGTTGATCTCGTCCTCGACGGTGTAGCCGGGACCGCCCCGGCCCGTTCCCTCCGGGCAGCCGCCCTGGATCATGAAATCGGGGATGACCCGGTGGAAGATCAGGTCGTCGTAGAACCCGTCGGCCGCGAGCTTGCGGAAGTTCTCGACCGTCTTGGGTGCGTCGTCGTCGTGCAGCTCGACGGCGATCGCGCCAGCGCTGGTGTGGAGGGTTGCCTGCGACACGGGCCTCACCCTACCGGCTCGCCGGTGACGCGCACGGTGACTGGGTCCGAAGCGCCCGGCGCGTACGGCCAGCGCTCCTCCGCGAGGGCGACGGCACGCAGGTCGATCTCCGCCGTCCCGGCGATGTAGCGGAAGCGGTAGCGAGCCCTGAAACGACCGCTGTGGTCGCTGCGGACGACCATCACGGGACGCCAGCGGCGCGCCTCGCTCTCGTAGTACTGGACCGCGACGAGCTTCCCCCGCCTCGGCAGCGGCGCGCCGCGGGCGCGAACCCTGCCCCAGAGGTGGAGCGTCTCGCCGGTGCTCAGCCGGCGGGGCGATACGTGCAGGTCGAGCCCGCTGCGCACCCGCAGCGAGAGGGCGGCCCGCCGCGCGCCGGCAAGGCCCTCCTCGCCGGCGAAGCCAACCGTGATCCGACGCGACGGGCCGCTCGGCAGGTCGAGCCGGAAGCCGCCATGCGATCCCGTCGTGACCATGTCGACGCGCCGTCTGGCCGTGGCCCCGCGAGAGGGTCGAGAGACGATTCGCAGGCGGCGTCCGGCGAGACCGGCACCGGCCGCCGTGACGAGGCGGCCGGAGACAGCCGCGCCGATCCCGAAGGGCACCGTGACGCTGGAGCCGCGGCGTCGCCGCCAGCGCAGGTGGGCAAAGAGGCGGGTCTTTCCCCGTCTCTTCGCCGCCTCCTCCGGCTCGACCGGCTCAGCAGGGGCGGCCGCCTCGGCCCGCTCGACGGCAACCGGCAACTTGCGCAGCGCCATCACCGTGCCGTCGGCGCGGCGGGTGCTCGAGCCCGCGTTGCCGGCGGAGTCGACCGCATCGGCACGGAACAGATAGACGCCAGGCTCCAGGTCCCCCGGAATGCGGGCAGCCAGTTGAGCCGTTCCCGGCTTGGCGCCCGCGACCAGCTTGGTCGGCAGATCGAGCCAGCGCTCGGCGGCCACCGGCCGGTAGAGGATCTCGCCGCGCGCCGGGCCGGAGTGCGCGTCGGAGACGTCGGCCCTCATGACCTCCGGAAACGAGGAGGCCGTAGCGCCGGAGTCAACCTCAAAGGCCACGGCCGGTGCGAGGTTGTCGAAGCGCAGCGGCAGCCAGACAGCAGTCGAGCGCGACTCGTTGCCAGCTTCGTCGCGGAGCCAGACTTCGATCGCGTAGGTGCCCGGCCCCGGCACGGTGAGATCCGGTAGCGAGCGGACATCTCGGCCGCCGAGGAAGCGCACGCCGCTGTCGTGGCGGGACGGCCCGGTCATCCGCCAGAACGCCCCCCAGATCGGGCTGGCGAGGCCCTGCCCCGGGTTCGTCCACGAGAGGTCGAAGTCGTTGAGCCGGCGCCAGCCCTCACCACCCGCGAGCGTCAGCGCCCGCGGGTGGGCCGGTGGGTTGTTGTCGATGCCGACCGTGCGAGGGGCCGTGCAGCTGACGTTGTTGCCGAAGTCGGTCACGCAGTGCCTGAGGGTGTGGTTGCCGTCGCTGAACCGGGCGGTGTCGAGCGTGCCGTTGCCCGAGACGGTCGAGAGGCAGGGCTGCATGCGGGTGCCCCGCCACTCGCCGCTGATCTGGACCTTCGAGCACGGGTACTCGACGAGACCGATGCGGGCGTCGTCGAGCAGCGTCTCTCCGTAGCGGACCCCGCCGCCCGTGTCGTTGCCCGTGAACGCGAACGCCTGGCTGCCGTGCCGCCAGCCGCCCGCCGTCAGCTCGCCGCCGATCGCCGCCGACGGGCCGACCACGTCGTCGAGCGTGATCGTCAACGTGCGGATCGCCGACCACGAGGTGGCGTCGATGCCGCACCACTTGCTCTCGGCGCGGGCGCAGAGCAGTCGGTCCTCGATCGCCGGCGCCCACGAGCCGAACCCGACCGCGAACGCGCGAGGCGTCACGTCGGTCCCGTTGGCGGCGGCGAACGGCTCGAAGCCGCCGTTCCAGCCGACCGCGCCGAGCCGCTGCTCCATGCCGTCGTGCAGGGCATGCCACCAGGTGCCGCTCACCCTGGTGATCCCGGTTCCGGGCGGCGCGACCCATCGCCACCGCGCGTAGCGGGTGCCGGAGATCGTCCCGCCGCCACGGGTGAGGCTCTTCATGTGGGCGCCGTCGAAGGGGTCCGAGCCCGCCGGCGTCGCGCAGTACGCGTCGGGGCGGAACTTGGCGCCGCCGGTCGTGTCGGCCCAGTCTGCGTCGGCGTCGATATGCCAGCCGCACTGCGCGACCGAGTACTTGCCCGCCTCGACCTCACGTGCCGCCAGCAGCAGCACGGCAAGGGCCAGGCACACGCCCAGCCCGACGATCCGGATCAGTCCGACCCGCGTCCCCGACATAGGTCCCCCTTCGCTCGACGGCATTGGGAAGACGAAGGGCGCGGGGTCGAGTTCTCTCCCCCCTGCGGACGGATGTCGGCCGGAAGCACCGTAGATCGGGGCCGTGACCGCCCGGCGTGGCGCCTCTGCGAGAATGGCCGCGATGCCGCTGCCGACGCAGGATCAGGTGACCGAAAAGCTCCGTGCCGTGATCGACCCGGAGTTGCGCCGCTCGATTGTCGAGCTGGGCATGGTGCGCTCGATCGAGATCAAGGACGACGGGCGCATCGAGGTGATCGTCTCGCTGACCACGGCGGGGTGCCCGATCCGCGCCCACTTCGAACAGGCCGTTGCCCAGCAGGTCTCCCAGCTGGAGGGCGTGACGTCGGTCGCGGTCGGCTTCGACGTCCTCTCCGACGACGAGAAAGGCAACCTGCAGAAAGCGCTCGGGCGCGGCAAGCTGCCCGAGGGCGCCCTTGCCCAGGTCAAGAACGTGATCTGCGTCGCCTCCGGCAAGGGCGGCGTCGGCAAGTCGACGATGACCGCCAACCTCGCCGCGGCGCTGACCGCCGACGGGCACCCCGCCGGCGCGCTCGACTGCGACGTCTACGGCTACTCGATCCCGCGCATGCTCGGGGTCAGCCGCAAACCGGACGTGAATGCCGAGCGCAAGATCCTGCCGCTCGAAGCGGCCGGCGGCGTCAAGGTGATGTCGATCGGCTTCTTCGTCGAGGAGAACTCAGCCGTCGTCTGGCGCGGACCGATGCTCCACAAGGCGATCCAGCAGTTCCTCGAGGACGTCGCCTGGGGCGAGCTCGAGTACCTGCTGCTTGACATGCCGCCGGGGACCGGCGACGTCTCGATGACCCTTTCCCAGCTGCTGCCGCAGGCCAAGTTCGTCCTGGTCACGACGCCGCAGCCGGCCGCCCAGACGGTCGCCCGCCGTGCCGCCGAGATGGCGATCAAATTCGACCTCGAGATCCTCGGCACGATCGAGAACATGTCCGGCTTCACCACCCCGAGCGGCGAGCGCTTCACGATCTTCGGCGAGGGCGGCGGCCAGCTACTAGCCGATGACCTCGACGTGCCCCTGCTCGGCAAGATCCCCCTCTCCGAGCCGCTGCGCGAGCACGCCGACGCCGGCACCCCCCTCGTCACCGCCGCCCCGGATTCCCCCGCATCGCAGGCGATCCGCCAAGCCGCCCGCGGCATCGTCGCCGCGACCCCCCAGGAGCTGCCGGTCCTGCAGGCTACGCCGGCTGCGTCCGAGCCCCCACTGGTCAGCGGCACGCCGCTGCCGGTCGTGCAGGGCTGACGACTCAGTGGACGCGGCCGAGCACCAGGCTGACCGCCATCCCATGCGCCATGCTCCTGCCGGGACTGGGGTTCTGCTTGACGACTCGCCCGCTCCGTTGGGTTACACCGTTGCGAGTGCCTACGCGGCCGAGCGTGCATTTTGTCCGGCGCAGCCGACGCTTCGCCGCCCGCAGCGAGCTGTGCCGCAGGTCCGGCACCCGGCAAGGCGGATGCGGCCCAGGCATGTTCGCGGGCTGAGCTGGCGGATTTGCCGATTCGACCAGTTCGATCGCTTCGCGAACCGCGTTTTCCGGCAATGGGCCTTGATCACTTCCGTAACGAAGCCGCCCGGCCATCCCTCTCCTTCGACCACCGGATAATCGAATGGGGCCCCTCCCGCCCCGGGGTTCCCAGCTCGATGATGGACCATGAGGGTGATCACGTCGGGCTCCGTAACAGCAAGCGTCGTGGGGACATTCGTCCCCACCGAGTCATGCGCAGCGGGGGCGGTGATCGAGACTGCGACGAGTTCGTTCTCGACGTAGTAGATCTCGGCCCGCCGCTCGTCGACTAAACGCAGCGCCTGCCCATCCCCCAGATGAACCGTCCACGAGTATTCCTCGGGGTCCGCGGGCCCCCCTATCTCCCCGAATGACATCGCTCCGTCGAACAGTGGAGGCGCGCTTGCCGCCGCGGCGGATACCGGAAGCGCCGCCAAGGAGCAGAGTACTGCCGCTATCCCGGTTCCCAGCCGCTTCATGCGGCGCCGACCTTACGCGGCGCTCTTGCTCTTGTAGTACTCGGCGTTGATCTCGGCGTATTTGGCCCACTCGGCCGGGAGCTGGTCCTCGGCGAAGCAGGCGTCGACCGGGCAGGCCTCGACGCAGGCATCGCAGTCGATGCACTCGTCGGGATCGATGTAGAGCATCTCGACCGAGTCGTAGTCGGGCTCGTCCGGGGTCGGGTGGATGCAGTCGACCGGGCAGACCTCGACACACGAGTTGTCCTTCTGGCCGATGCATGGCTCGGCGATGACGTAGGTCATTCGATGCTTTCTCCTGGGTCGTCTTGTCGGTGCCAGGCGGGATTCGGCCCCCGCCTGCGCGAAGCCACATTTTAGGGATGATGTCCCGATGCTGCTGCTGACGGGGGCGACTGGAAGCATCGGCTCACGGCTGCTGCCGCTGCTGCTCGAGCGCGGCGAGGACGTGCGCTGCCTCGTGCGGGAGCCGCGGCGGCTCGGCGAGCGACGGGTCGACGTGCAGATCGCGCTCGGCGATCTAGGCGAGATGTCGGACCCTTACCTGGTGCGGCAGGCGCTGCGCGGGGTCGACACGGTCGTCCACCTGGCTGCGACGATCCGCGACCAGCCGCCGCACCGGATCGAGGAGCTGAACGGGCTGGCGACCGTGCGGCTGCTGCGGGCCGCCGAGCGCACCGGGGTGCGCCGCTTCGTCTTCTTCAGCGCCCTCAACGCCTCGACGGCGCAGCGGACCCGCTTCTTCCGCGCCAAGTGGCTGGCCGAGCGGATGGTCGCCTCCTCCCCGCTCGCCACGACCACCTTCGCCCCGTCGATCGTCTACGACCACAGCGACCCGTGGATTACCTTGCTGCGCCGCTTCTCCTTCCTTCCGGTCCTGCCCGTCTCCGGCGAGGGACGCGCGCGCTTCCAACCGATCTGGGCGCAGGACGTGGCACGGTGCGTCGTCGCGGCTCTTGCCGGCGAGCCCGGCGAGCGCTACGAGCTTGCCGGCCCGGAGACGCTCTCCTACGACGAGATGTCTGACTTGGTCAGCCGGGTTGCAGGACGGCCCCGCCCCCTCCTCCACGTACCCCTGCCAATCGTCCGGGCCGGGCTGATCGGCCTCCGCTCCATCTTCGGCGAGGCCGTGTTCGCTACCTGGGAGGAGGCCGAGCTGATGGAGGTTGCGATGACGAGCGAGCGGGGCACGGCGGATGCGGTGGCATTGGGCGTCGAGCCGAGGAGGATGGGCGATGTGCTGGCCGAGTCGTAGGGCCGCGCTGCTCGGAGGGCGGCTCGCCCGGACGGCTGCGCTCGCGGTCGCCCTGACCGTTCTCGTGGCAGCGCCCGCCTCCGCGTTGACGCTGGTCCCGCCCAAGCCCAACGTCGTCTTCGGGGTCAGCGACCGCGGCACCACGGAGGAGTTCAACGAGTTCGTCGAACTGGTCGGCAAGCATCCGGCGGTCCTGCAGACCTTCCACCCGTGGGGCAACAGCCTCAACCAGGCTTACGAACGCTGGCGCGAAACCGGGACGCGGCCGATCCTGCACATCTCGACCGTCAACGACCAGACCCTGACCGAGATGATTACGCCCCAGCAGATTGCGCTCGGCGGCGGCGACGACTATCTGCTCCAGCTCAACGACTTCCTCGCCGAGCACGGCCCTCCCGCTTACATCCGGCCCCTGGGCGAGCCGAACCGCTGCCTCAACGCCTGGTCGGCGGTCAACTGCGACGGCACCCAGAAAGGCGGCGAACACACGACCGGCTGGTACAAGCAGGCGTTCCGCCGCATCGCGACGATCGTGCGCGGCGGCCGCAGCCTGGAGGAGATCAACGCGACGCTGGCGGAACTCGCGCTGCCACCGGTCAGCCGCAGCAAAGGGCCGCCACCGACCGCCCTGCCGGCCGCGCCGGTCAGCATCGTCTGGGCGCCGTTGCCGGCCGGGTCGCCGCGGGTCAAAGGCAACTTCCCCGGCAACTACTGGCCGGGCGCGCAGTGGATCGACTGGGTCGGCACCGACTTCTACTCGCAGTATCCGTATTGGCGCGACCTCAACCGCTTCTACAACGCCAAGCGCTGGCGCCGCAAGCCGTTCACGATCGCCGAGTGGGCGGTGGCGGGCGAAGACGACCCCCGCTTCGTCAAGCAGCTGATCGCCTGGACGGTGAAGCGCCCCCGCGTGCGCATGTTCGTCTACTACCGCGGCTTCGGCGAGACCGACAACCCGTACCAGCTCGGCCTCTACCCCCGCACCACCAACACCCTGCGCCTCAAGGTCCGCCGCCCCACCTTCCTCGAATACGCCGACTACAACGCCGGCACCCTGCCGCCGCTCCCCCCCAAACCCCTCAAACCCCCGCCGCCCCCTGCGTCCTAGCCGCCCGCCCCGCCGACGGGACGATTTCCCACGTTATGGGAGGGTTTTCGGCCCATCGGCAGGATGATCGCTTTGAGCCAGAAGGTTGCGGATCGTCTCCGCGAGCTGTCGGGGCTCCCGCTCGACTTGCTCCCAGGTGCAACGGGCGACACGCCAGCCCGCCAGCAAGAGCCGCTGCTCGCGCTTGCGGTCGAGCTGGAAGGCGGAATCGGTGTCGTGGTAGCGGCGGCTGTCAGCTTCTACGATCAGCCCGGCATCGCGCCAAAGGAAGTCGGGCTCCAGGAAGCCATCACCGACCTCGAGCTTTACGTTGACCTCCGGCTCGGGTAGGGCGGCGCCCCCACACATCCGTAGGAACAGGCGCTCCATCTCACTCCGAGTTCGCTTCGTTTGCGGGTGGATTTCGTCGAGGAGCATCCGCAGGCGGGCCACGCCACGCCGGCCCCGGCTGCGCTTGAGGAGCCGACGCATCGCGCCGTGATCGAGCAGCCGCAAGACCTCCGCCTCGGAAATCGCCTTGCGCAACTCCGAAACCGGCACCACAGCTGCGAGGTCGAGCAGCGTTCGCGGAATGGTCGTGCAGGGGATTCCGTCTATGACCGTGCGATCGGCGGCGGTTAGCGATCCGTCGCGGTGAGCGTCGATCCCATTCGGGATCCGTCCCCGGCGATTCGGCGCAGTGACGTCGGTGGATCGCCGCCGGTCTTCCCTCAACCCCCAGACCACCGCCGCCGATCGATGCGAGAGAAGCGCCCCCGGACCACACGCAAGCACTGCGGCCATGAAGCGTGCCTTGCGGGTTCGCGGAGTCGGTCCCATCGAATAGACGCCCGAGCGAATCAGGCACCACAGTCCAGCTTCCACCCTGCCCTGAGCGGCGCGTTCTGTCACGCCGAGCTGCCTGAGCTGCTCGAGCGAGATCAGCCCGTGCTGGACCGCGGCCAGATTTCTCAGACGCCGATTCTGGTCTCGACGGGCCGATCTGCCACCTATCTCGTGGGATTCCGGCCCGTCGGCAAACGGAGTCTTTCGGGGCATCGACATGGGCGCCGAGCTTGGCCTGCGGTGACGCGCGGGTGGTGCGCTGAATGTGCCAACTTCGTGACGGGGACGCAAAAAGAGAGGCCCGGCGGTTGCCGGGCCTCTCGAAAAGCCACTCGCCTGTTGAGGCGAGGATACGCCTGGGCGGCGTCCTTACATCATCCCGCCCATGTCCGGCATGCCACCGCCAGGCATCCCGCCGGCGCCGTCCTTCTCCGGCGGTTCCGCGACGATCGCCTCGGTCACGAGGATGTTCTTCGCGATCGAGGCGGCGTTCTGGAGCGCCGACCGGGTGACCATGGTCGGGTCGATGACACCGGCCTTGATCAGGTCGCCGTAGTCGCCGTTGGCCGCGTTGAGCCCTTCGCCGGGCTTCAGGTCGCGGACCTTGTTGACGACGACCGAGCCCTCCAGGCCGGAGTTCTCGGCGATCTGGCGGACCGGCTCCTCGAGCGAGCGGTGCACGATCCGTGCGCCGGTCGCCTCGTCGGGATCGTCGAGCGTGTCGGGGTCGAGGTCGCTCTGCGCGTTCAGCAGCGCGACGCCGCCGCCCGGCACGACACCCTCCTCCAGCGCCGCCCGGGTCGCCTGCAGGGCGTCCTCGACGCGGTGCTTTTTCTCCTTCATCTCGGTCTCGGTGGCGGCGCCGACCTTGACCACGGCGACGCCGCCGGCCAGCTTGGCGAGCCGCTCCTGGAGCTTCTCGCGATCGAAGTCGGAGTCGGTGTTCTCGATCTCCTGCTTGATCTGGTTGATCCGGCCCTTGATGTCGTCGCCCTCGCCGGCACCGTCGATGATCGTCGTCGTGTCCTTGGAGACGACGACGCGGCGGGCACGGCCGAGCTGGGAGATCTGGGTGTTCTCGAGTTTGAGTCCCATCTCCTCGGTGATCACCTCACCGCCGGTGAGGATCGAGATGTCCTCCAGCATGCGCTTGCGGCGGTCGCCGAAGCCCGGCGCTTTGACCGCGACGCCGGTGAAGGTGCCGCGCAGCTTGTTGACCACCAGGGTCGCGAGGCACTCGCCCTCGACGTCCTCGGCGACGATCAGCAGCGGCTTGCCGCCCTGCATCACCTGCTCCAGCACCGGCAGGATGTCCCGCACGGAGCCGATTTTCTGGTTGGCGATGAGGATGTAGGGGTCCTCCAGCACCGCCTCCATGCGGTCCTGATCGGTGACCATGTACGGGGAGATGTAGCCCTTGTCGAACTGCATCCCCTCGGTGAACTCCAGCTCCATGCCGAAGGTCTGGCCCTCCTCGACGTTGACGACGCCGTCTTTGCCGACCTTCTCGATCGCGTCGGCGATCACGTTGCCGATCTCGTCGTCGGCGGCCGAGATCGCGGCGACGCGGGCGATCTGGTCCTTGCCGGCGACCTCCTTGGACTGCTTGCCGCGCAGGTTGTCGACTACCTGGTCGACCGCCTTCTCGATCCCGCGGCGCAGGGCCAGCGGGTTGGCGCCGGCGGCGACGTTCTTGAGGCCCTGACGGACGATCGTCTGGGCCAGAAGGGTCGCCGTCGTGGTGCCGTCCCCGGCCACGTCGTTGGTCGCCGTGGCGACCTCGCGGACCAGCTGGGCGCCCTGGTTCTCGAAGACGTCCTCGACCTCGATCTCGCGGGCGATGGTGACGCCGTCATTGGTGATCGTCGGCGCACCGAACTTCTTGTCGAGCACGACGTAGCGGCCTTTCGGGCCGAGCGTCACCTTGACCGCGTTGGCGACTGCGTCGACGCCGGCCTGCAGCGCCCCGCGTGCCTCCTCCTGGTACTTCAGCTCCTTGTGAGCCATCTGTTTTCAGTCCTCCTTGGTTTCTCTAAGTCCTGTGGGCGGGGCTAACCGAGCTTGGCGAGGACGTCCGACTCGCGCAGCACGAGCAGCTCCTCGTCCTCGACGGTGACCTCGGTGCCGCCGTACTTCGAGTAGAGGACTTCGTCGCCCTCGGCGACGTCGAGCGGGATGCGCTTCTCGCCGTCCTCGTCCCATTTGCCGTCCCCTACTGCGACGACCTTGCCCTTCTGCGGCTTCTCTTTGGCCGTGTCGGGGAGGACGATGCCGCTCGCGGTCGTCTCCTCCTCCTCGATCGGCTTGACGATCAGCCGGTCCCCGAGGGGCTTCAGCTTCATCCGTATTACCTCCGTTGTGGGATCGGAAAGGTTGTTCAACTGGTTTGGCACTCCGCATAGGAGAGTGCCAACGCCTTGAAAGATAGCGCGTCAGCCGCTGCCGAGCAGGCGACACCCGAGCAGGCCGGCGATTCCCTCGCCGCCGCGCGCCATCACCCAGTCGTGATTCCACTCGAAGACCGGCCGCGCGACGGGCGCGAGCAGGTTCATCCAGGGCTTGGTCGTCGCCACGTTCCACTCGTAGAGCACCGCGGTGACGCCCTCGTGCTCGAACAGTCGCCAGCGGCCGATTCCTTCCAGCCCCCCGACCGCCCGCCCCTCCATCAGGTGGGGGCGCTCCACTCGCGTGGTCGTCACCTCGAACTCCACCCGGTAGGGCAGGAAGCTGCGCCAGACCATGCGCGAGACGGCGCCGACCCGATCGCCGTCGCCCGGGTGCACTTCGTCTGCCCGCTCGACTCCGCGCCACCACTCGGGCCAGCGCTCCTGGGCGTAGATCGCCTCCCAGACCGGCTCCCGAGGCGACTCCAGCAGCCAGGTCGTCAGGAAGGCGTAGTCGGCCATTCAGTTATGGCGCGGCGTCTCTCCGTTGCCGAAATGCGCGCCCGGCGGCTCGACGATCTGGGAGAAGCGGATCACGGTGACGATGTCCTCGGTGGACACGGGGCGGCCGTAGATCTGCTCGAGGAACTTGACCTCCTCCTCCAGACGGCGGAACTCGGGGTTGTCGTGCTCGATGTCGCGCGGTGAGAGATCGCCGACCTTCTTCACCTCGACGTCGTCGATCACGGCGGCGAAGATTTTCTCGCGCGGGCTGTGCCGGAAGCCGACCGTGATCCAGACGACCTGGCCCCGCTCGTACTTGCCGGTCTTGTCGCCGAGGCGGATCGTCGCCGTCTTGCGACCCCGCTTCAGCTGGTCGACGAAGACGGTGGAGTAGAAGTTGAGCACGTATATGCCGCCCCGCATGCCGGTGCGAGCGTATCCGAAGTCGGCCCCCGTCACAGACTGGACGCCTGTACTAGCGGCGAGTGTAGAAGCGCTCGAAACGGGTCGATGGGGAGGGACATGCCTCTCGCCTGCTCCCACACCCACGCCCTCCGCACCCGCGCGGCGCTCGTCGCCGCGCTTGCGACGATGCTGATGCTCGTCCCGCTGGCCGGCCAGGCCGTTGCCGCCAGCTGCGCCGGCAAGCACGCGACGATCATCGGCACCCCGGGCAACGACCGGATCGTCGGCAAGAAGGCCAGCGACGTGATCTACGGCGGCGGCGGCAACGACCGGATCACCGGCGGCCCGAACGGCAACGACACGATCTGCGGTGGGCCGGGCGACGACAGCATCGTCGGCGGACGCGGCTACGACGCTCTCTACGGGGAGGCCGGCAACGATCGGCTGCTGGGCGAGAGCGGTGCCGACCGGCTCGACGGCGGTGGTGGCAACGACTCGCTGACCGGGGCCGAGGGCAACGACGGTCTCGACGGCGGCGAGGGCGACGACGAGCTGCTCGGGGCGAAAGGCCCCGACCGTCTCGCCGGCGGCGGCGGCAACGACACGCTGATCGGCGACAAAGGCAGCGACGAGGCCGACGGTGGCGGCGGCAACGACCGCGTCCTCGGCGACAAGGGCAACGACCAGCTCGAGGGCGGCGCCGGCGAGGACCTGCTCGACGCGGGCGCCGGCGACGACACGCGGGTCGCCGGCGGCGGCGACCGCGACGTGGTGCTCGGCGGAACCGGCATCGACAACGCCGACGGCGGGGCCGGCGACGGCGACGTCGTCCGCGGCGACAGCGGCGTCGACACGCTCGACGGCGGGCCGGGCGGCCAGGACATCGTCTCCTACGGCAGCGCCACCCGCGGCGGCGTGATCGTCGACCTCGGCGCCGGCAAGGCCAAAGGCGACGGTCACGACAGCCTGCGCGGCTTCGAGGACGTGGTCGGATCGCCGCAGGGCGACGAACTGCGGGGCGACGGCGGCGTCAACCGGCTCGACGGCGGCGTCGGCAACGACAACCTCGACGGCGCGGGCGGAGGCGACGAGGCCTTCGGCGGCGCCGGCACCGACGGCTGCTCCGGCTTCGCGGTCGAGCACTCCTGCGGCCCGGAGCCCAACCCGCCCGGCGGTGGGACGCTGGTGATCCTCAACCAGGGCCTCGACGGGGCCAGCCTGATCGTCCAGGGCGACGGCAGCGCGAACGGCATCCGGGTCGCCTACGGCGGTGGCAACTGGACCGTCTCCGACGGCGGCGGCGTCGCCGCGGGCGAGGGATGCGCCGGCGCCAGCTCGAGCGAGGCCAGGTGCGCCGCGGCGGTCCCGACCAGCCTGGTCGTGATCACCGGCGGAGAGGGCGACGACCGGATCGACGTCGACGGCGGCCTGCCCGGCGGGGTCCGCGTCCGCGCCAACGGCAACGCCGGCTCGGACACCCTGAACGGCGGGCCCGGCGACGACGTGCTCGAGGCCGGCGAGAACTACAACGGTCCCGACAACGGCACCGACACCCTCGTCGGCAACGGCGGCGGCGACGTGCTCTACGCGGATCCGGGCGGCGACCAGCTCTCCGGCGGGGACGGCAACGACCTGCTGGTCTCCTCGGTGGCGACCTGCCAGGGCCATGCCTACGACGGCGGCGCCGGCGATGACACGGTCTCCTACGGGCGCTCCGACGCCGACCTGCGAGTCGAGCTGGGCGGCACCGGGGCTCCCGGCGGCTGCGGCAGGCCCGATCGGGTCGGCGCCGACAACGAGAGCCTCGAGGGCTCCGACGGCCCCGACGTGCTGGTCGGCGACAACGGCGAGAACAGCTTCCTCGGCCATCTTGGCGCGGACGTCTTCATGGGCAAGGGCGGCGACGACTACATCGATGCCGCCGACGGCAAGCAGGACAAGCAGATCAACTGCGGCGGCGGCAACGACGACGGCGTCGTCATGGACCGCGCGGACCCCAGCCCGACGGGCTGCTGAGCCGCCAATCCACAGGCCCGACCGGCTGCTGAGCCGCCCTTGAGGGGGGGCGAAGTGGCTCGGCGGAGCCGCATCTGTACTCTGATTCGTGGGAGGTGCCAAGCAGGCGTAGGGCAGTACCGCAGGGGATTTCGGACACCTCCAGTGCCAGTCGTCGTTGTCGATTCGGAGGGGAATGCACCGTCTCGCTACGCCAACGCGCCGACTGCTCGTCGGCACCTTGCTCGCAGCGGCCAGCATGCTGCTCCTCGTCGCCTGGGACGAGGCGGACGCGGCCACCTGCGCGGGCAGGCACGCGACGATCGTCGGCACCCCGGGCAACGACCGGATCGTCGGTCGTCGTGCGAGCGACGTGATCTACGGCGGCGGCGGCGACGACCGGATCTCCGGCGGGCCGAACGGCAACGACAGGATCTGCGGCGGGCCGGGCGCCGACACCGTCGCCGGCGGCCGCGGCGGAGACCTTCTCTACGGCCAGCGCGGTGCGGACCGCCTCCTCGGCGCCGACGGACCGGACCGGCTGCTCGGCGGGGTCGGCGACGACGTGCTGTCGTCCGGCCGTGCCTCCGACAAGGTGCTCCACGGAGGCCCGGGCGACGACCGGGTGCTCGGCGGGCGCGGGAACGACGCGGCGAGCGGGGACTCGGGGACCGACTACCTCGACGGCGGACTCGGCGACGACGGCCTCGACGGAGGCGCCGGCGGTGGCGACGTCGTGGTCGGCAACCACGGCAGCGACGACGCGATGGGCGGCGCCGGCGACCGCGACGTCGTGCGCGGGGACCTGGGGCACGACGAGCTCGACGGCGGCAGCGGCTTGGAGGACATCGTCTCGTTCGCCGGTGCCTCGGAGAGCGTCACGGTGGACCTTCGCGCCGGCATGGCCAAGGGGGACGGGCGGGACCGCCTGCGGGGCTTCGAGCAGGTCATCGACTCGCCCTTCACCGCCGGCCTGAGCGGTGCGGTCGTCGTTCGCACCGCCAACGGCGACGGGTCGACGACGCTGGCCGTCCGCGGCGGGGAAAGGGGTGAGTGGATCGCCGTCGACCTGGTCGGATCGAGCTACGTCATCACCAGCGAAATCGCCTTCACGGCGAGCAACGTCCAGGGCTGCGACGCGGTCGCCGGCACGGACCGGGTGCGCTGCCCGGCGGGGATCGAGAGCGTCACGATCGCGTCCGAGGGCGGCGACGACATCGTCGACGTCGGGGGCGACATGCCGGCGGGGGTCCGGGTGCGGATCGACGGCGGCGCGGGAGCGGATTCCCTCTACGGGGGCCCCGGCAACGACGTGATCGAGGCGGGCGACGACGACGATCCGGACCTGCTGGCGGGCGGCCCGGGCGACGATGCCTTGATCGGGGCCCGAACCGACCAGCCGGTGCCGACCGGGAGCGGTCGCAGCACGATGGTCGGCGGTGCCGGCTCGGACGTCCTGGTCGGCGGCGACCCCTGCGACGGCGACGTCTACGACGGCGGGGACGGCGACGACAACGCCAACTTCTTCCGGTTCACGCCCGGCGTCAGCGCCGCGATCGGCGGCGCCGCGGAACGTGCCGGCGGCCCGTGCACGGCCGGCCGGGTGCTCGGCTCGATCGAGGCGATCGAGGGCAGCCCGGGGCCCGATCAACTGAGCGGTGACGGCAGCGACGACAGCCTGAGCGGCGGCGCCGGCGACGACGTCCTCAGCGGCCACGGTGGCGACGACCGCCTCGTCGGCGGCAGCGGGGGCGATCGCCTCCTCGGCGGCGCCGGCCGGGACTCCCAGCACCAGTAGCGCCAGCCGCTCTGTCGCACGTGCCGCTACTTGACCCACCGTATAGGTGGTCAAGTAGCGGCACGTCAGCTCGGGGCGAAGCCCTCGTCCCCGACCAGGGGCACGAAGCGGCAGGGGCCGATCGCCTCGCCGCTCAGCTGCTGTCCCCGCCGCTGGTAGACGGTGAGCATGTCGGCGCCCTCGGCGGCGATCGGGACGACGAGCCGGCCTCCGTCGCCGAGTTGCCCGAGCAGCGTGCGCGGCGGCGCCGGGGCGGTGGCGTGGATCGCGATCGCATCGAAGGGCGCCCTGTCGGCGAGCCCGCGGCTGCCGTCCCCGACGATCGTCTCGACGTTCGCGATCCCGAGCGAGTCGAGGGTGAGCCGGGCGCCCTCCGAGAGATCGACGTGCCGCTCGACGCTGATCACCTCGCCGGCGAGACTCGCCAGCACGGCCGCGGAGTAGCCGCTGCCGGTGCCGATCTCGAGCACGCGCTCGTCCCCTTCCAGCGCCAGCGCCTGGGCGATCGCCGCGACGATCCAGGGCTGGGAGATGGTCTGGCTCTCGCCGATCGGCAGGGCCGAGTCCGAGTAGGCGCGCGAGCGGAGCCGGGCGGGCACGAACGGCTCGCGCGGGACCGCCCCCATCGCCCGCAGCACGCGCTCGTCCGAGATGCCGCGCCGGCGCAGATGGTGCTCGACCATCGAGGCGCGCAGGGCGGCGAAATCAGGCATGGCGACCGCTGGGTCGCGTCATCTCAGAAAATGTAGTTCCGCAGCTTCGCCGGGGCGAGGATCGTGACCCGGCCACGCCCGGGGCGGACGACGCCCGCGCGCTCGAGGTCGGCGAGGAAGCGGCTGACGCTCTCCCGCGAGGTGCCCGCCAGCTGGGCGAGGTCCGACTGGTTCATGCGGATCGTCACCTCGCCGCTCTCGCCTCCCCGCGGGGCCTCTTCGGCGACCAGCTGCGAGAGGACGCCGGCGACCCTGCTCGGCACCGTCTGGAAGGACTGGCGCGAGATCCGCTCGTTGGCGGCGCGCAGGCGACGGACGAGGGCGGCGACGAGCTTGACCGTGATCTCCGGATGGCGGGCGAGCAGCGCCCGCACCTCGCCTGCCGGCAGCGCCAGCAGCTCTCCGTCGCTGAGCGCTTCGACGCTGGCCGAGCGCACCTCGCCGTCGAGCATCGCCAGCTCGCCGAAGATGTCGCCCGGCCCGAGCGTCGCGAGCGTGATCGCGCGCCCGTCGGAGTGCTCGCGGGTGACGCGGAAGCTGCCCGCGCGGACGATGTAGCAGGCGTCTGAGCGGTCGCCCTCGTGGAAGACCCGCGTCGCGGCCGGGAAGGACCGGGGCACCGCCACGCGCGAGAAGCTCTCCAGCTCGTCGTGCTCCAGGCCGGCGAAGAGGGGCACGCTGCGCAGCAGCTCGACCGGGCTCAGGCTCTCCTCCACTCGGTCCCCCATAGGGGGATTATCGCCGTAACCGACTTTGACCACACTGGAGTGGGGTGAAAGTCGGCTGCGTTCGCTCAGCGCGCACTGGCGGTCAGCTTGCGCGGGCCGCGGCTGAAGCCGGCGCTGAGCAGGGCCTCCTCGTGGCCGGAGCCGATCACCGGTTCGCCGTCGAGCTTCTCGATGCCGAGCTTCGGCAGGCGGCCGGCGGTGACGGCGTCGGCGAGGGCCTGCGCCGCGGCGGCGAGATCCGCGTCGCTCAGCTGGGTGAGACGGAGGATGCCGCGGCCGCCGCGCTCGACGTAGACGAGCGGCTCGCCGTCGCGCAGCAGGACGTGGGCGCCGGCGGCGCGGGCGGGCCGGCGGCCCGAGGGCGGTTTCGGCCAGGGCAGCGAGGCGCCGTAGGGGTTGGCCGGGTCGGTGGCGGCGAGGATCTGGAACGAGCCGTCCGGTTCTGGCAGCGAGCGCAGCCGCTCGACCGCTCCGGGAAGGGCGAACTGGGCGCCGCCCAGGCCCTCGACGAAGTAGCCGCGGCGGGCGGTGCCGAGCAGCTCGAGGTTGCCCAGCTCCGCGTAGAGGGTCGAGAAGCCGCCGGGGACGCCCTCGGCGAGCACGGTCTCGCGGGTGACGATCCCGTAGCGCTCCAGCATCAGCTCGGCCTGGGCGCGCAGGCGGGCGCCCGGTCCGGGTGCGTTGGCGAACAGCGGCTCGGTCAGCGACCAGCGGCCCTGCATCGCCGGGCCGGCGGCCGAGCGGCGGCGCGCGAAGCGGCGCCCCTGGCGCTCCTGGGGCGGGACGGCGCGCAGGCGCGGCGCCCGCAGCGGCGCGAAGGCGTCGTTGGTCACCTCGCCGCTCCAGGCCATGTCCCAGAGTGCGTTGTGCAATTCCTCGGCGGGGACGTCGAGGTCGGCGACGAGGTCGAGCCAGAAGGCCGGCCCGGCGGCGAGCCGCTCGCGGATCGCGTCGTGCGGGGCGCCCTCGGCGGGCTCCAGCTTGGCGTTGGCCGGCGGCGGCCCGGCCAGGCGCACGTCCTCGCGGAAGTAGAGGGCGATGCGGCCGTCGCTGCGGCCGAGCGGGCCGGCGCCGATCCAGACGACCTCGCCGCTGGTGCAGAGCTCGTCGAGCCAGCTGGGCGAGTAGGCGCCGAGCCGGCGCGGCAGCACGTCGCCCTCCCAGACCTTGGCGGTCAGCGCGACGCCCTGCAGCGGCACGAGCGCGTCGCGGAGGCGGTCGATTCCGGCACCGGAGGCGCGGTGGGCGTCGACGTTCTGCCAGCTCGGCAGGAAGCGGGCGAAGCGGTCGCGGCCGGCCGGCTCGACCTCGCGCCGCAGGTGCGCGAGGCTCGCGCGGCGGACGCGGCGCAGCACGTCGGCGTCGCACCACTCGCGTTCGGAGCCCCCGGGGGCGAGCTCGCCCCGAACGACCGCCCCTTCGCGCTCCAGCTCGCGCAGGGCGGGCATCGGGTCGACCCCGTAGCGGCTCGCCAGCTGCACGGTCGGGAAGGGCCCGTGGGTGCGGGCGTAGCGGCGGACCAGCGCCCGCATCGCGTCGGGGTGGTCCTCCAGGAAGGTCTCGGGCAGGCCGGGCGGCGGCGGCACGCCGAGCGCGTCGCGGTAGAGGCCGGCGTCCTCGCCGGCGACGTAGCGCTCCTCGCCGTTGACGCGAACCAGCGCGACGCGGCGCTCGCCGACCAGCTTCTCGAGCATCGAGGCGGCCGAGTAGCCCTCGGCGACCCGCTCCTCACACTCCTCTGCGGTCAGGTCGCCGAGGTTGCGCAGCACCTGCTGGAGCGCGTCGCGGTCGCCGGCCCGGCCCGCCTCGGTGCGGTGCTGTAGCTGTTCCTCGACCTCTCCGAGCGCCTCGGGGTCGATCAGCTCGCGCAGCTCCTCCTGGCCGAGCAGCTCGCGCAGCAGGTCGCGGTCGAGGGCGAGCGCCGCGGCACGCCGCTCCGCGTTCGGCGTGTCCCCCTCGTACATGTACGTGGCGACGTAGTCGAAGAGCAGCGAGGACGCGAACGGCGAGGCGGTCGGCGTCTCGACCTCGACCAGGTTGAGCTTGCGAGCGTGGAGGTCGCGCAGCAGGTCGCGCAGCGAGGGCAGGTCGAGCACGTCGCGCAGGCACTCGCGGTAGGTCTCCAGGATCACCGGGAAGCGCGGGAAGTCGCGCGCCACCTCCAGCAGGCTCTGCGACTTCAGCCGCTGCTGCCAGAGCGGCGTGCGCTTGCCGGGGTAGGCGCGCGGGATCAGCAGCGAGCGGGCGGCGTTCTCGCGGAAGCGGGCGCCGAACAGCGCCGAGCCCGACAGCTCGCGCACGACCAGGTCCTCCAGCTCGTCGGGCTCGATCATCACCAGGTCGGCGGGCGGCGGGTCGTCGGCGTCGGGCAGGTGGACGACGATCCCCTCGTCGGACCAGATCGCGTCGGCCTCCAGCTCGCGCTCCTCGCGGATCTTCTGGGCCAGCGCCAGGCCCCAGGCGGCGTGGACGCGGCCGCCGTAGGGCGAGAGGATGCAGAGGCGCCAGTCGCCGATCTCGTCGCGGAAGCGCTCGACCACGATCGTCTCGTCGGAGGGGACGACCCGGGTCGCCTGCTGCTGCTCGCGCAGGTAGGCGACCAGGTTGCGCGCGGCGCGCTCGTCGAGGTCGTACTCCGTCGCCAGCTCCTCCGGCTCGCGCGCGACCGCCTCGCGCGCGAAGGCGCCGATCGCCTTGCCCAGCTCGGCCGGGCGGCCGATCCCGTCGCCCTTCCAGAACGGCACGGCACCGGGCAGGCCCGGCGCGGGAGTGACGATCACCCGGTCGCGGGTGATCTCCTCGATCCGCCAGGTCGTCGCGCCGAGCAGAAAGGTCTGGCCGGGGCGCGCCTCGTAGACCATCTCCTCGTCGAGCTCGCCGACCCGGCGGCCGTCGGGCAGGTGGACGCCGTAGAGGCCGCGGTCGGGGATCGTGCCGGCGTTGGTCACGACCAGCGAGCGGGCGCCTTTGCGGCCGTGGATCGTGCCCTTGGTGCGGTCCCAGACGATCCGGGGCCGCAGCTCCGCGAAGCGGTCGGACGGGTAGCGCCCGTCGAGCATGTCGAGCACGTTCTCGAGCTGTTCGCGCGAGAGGTCGCTGAACGGCTCCGTGGCGGTGACCAGGCGCTCGACCTCGTCGACCGACCACTCGTCGAGCGCCGCCATCGAGACGAGCTGCTGGGCGAGCACGTCGAGCGGGTTCTGCGGGATCACCGTCTCCTCGATCGCCCCTTCGCGCATCCGCCGCGCGACGACCGCGCACTCGAGCAGGTCGGCGCGGAACTTGGGGAAGATACGGCCGCGCGAGACCTCGCCCAGCGAGTGGCCGGCCCGCCCCACCCGCTGCAACCCGCGGCTGACCGACTTCGGCGACTCGACCTGGATCACCAGGTCGACCGCCCCCATGTCGATGCCGAGCTCCAGCGACGACGTGGCCACGAGGCACGGCAGCTGACCGGACTTCAGCAACTCCTCCACGACCGTGCGCTCCTCGTGGGACAACGATCCGTGGTGGGCGCGGGCGATTTCCGGGAGGCTCTGGCCCGCGGGAGAAGCGTCCCCGGCAGACGCACCCTGCGCGCCATCGTTGCCCAGCTGCTCGGTAGCGGGTAGCTCGCTCCATTCGCCTTCGTAGGCCAACTCGTTCAAGCGCTTTGCAATTCGCTCCGCCGCCCTGCGGTTGTTGACGAAGACGATCGTCGAGGTGTGTTCCTGGACGAGCTTCAGCAGCTCGGGGTAAATGGCCGGCCATATGGAGCGGACGTGGGCGTTCGGCTCGCCATCCGCCGGAATGCCATCCTCGCTCGGAAAGTTCGGCGCCCCAGGTTCCGACATGTCCTCGACCGGCACGACGATCTCGAGGTCCAGCTCCTTCGCCACCCCCGCATCCACGATCTCGCACTCCCGCTTCGGCCCCACGAGGAACTGAGCTATCCGCTCCAACGGGCGCTGAGTCGCGGACAGCCCGATCCGCTGGATCCCTGGTCCATCCGCTCCTGCGGTGGGTGGTGTGGGGCTGGGTTCCTCGCCCGCAGCCTGCGAGGACGAGGAGCCCTGCCCCGCGACAGGACCCGCCGCCCGGGGCGCATGGTCCTTGACCAGGTGATCGAGCCGCTCGAGGGTCAGCGCCAGGTGCGAGCCCCGCTTCGATTGGGCGACGGCGTGAATCTCGTCGACGATCACCGCCTCGACCCCGGTGAGGATCTGGCGCGCTTCGGAGGAGAGGATCAGGTAGAGCGACTCGGGGGTCGTGATCAGGATCTCAGGCGGCGTTTTGCGCATTGCGCGCCGTTCGGCCTGGCTGGTGTCGCCGGTGCGCAGGCCGACGGAGATGTCGGCGCCGATCCCGCGCAGCGGCGCCCGCAGGTTGCGCTCGATGTCGTAGGAGAGCGCCTTCAGCGGCGACACGTAGACCAACTTCACTCCGGACGGCTGCTCCGCTGCGCGTCCGCCGCCGCCGGGCTCCCCGTCCGGCTGTGGCGGCCGGCGGGAGAGGCGGTCGATGCCCCAGAGGAAGGCGGCCAGCGTCTTGCCGGAGCCGGTCGGGGCGCAGATCAGCGCGTTCGAGCCGCCGGAGATCGCTCGCCAGCCGCCCGCCTGGGCGGGCGTCGGCCCCTCGAAGGAGGCCTCGAACCAGCGCCTGACCGGCGGGCTGAACGGCGCCAGCGGGTCGTCTTTCGCACTTGCTTTACGGTCGGTCGGCAACCGACCGATCTTACGCTGCGTGCGTTACGGGCGGCCGCCGGCGAAGCTGACGTAGGCGGGCCATGCCGGCTTCGGGGCGAAGGCTTCGGTGAACAGGCCGGTGCCGCCGCAGAAGTTGCAGGAGCCCTCCTGGTCCTCAACCGCGAACCAGTAGACGCGCTGCATCTTCCATTTGCGCTGGTTGGCCTCCAGGAGCCGGAAGGCGCCTTTCAGCTGCTTGACCTGGCCCCGCCTGCCTTTCGCGAAGGAGTTGGTCGAGCTGGGCGGCTGGGAGCTCCAGCCGAGCTCGGTCAGCCACATGCCCTTGCCGCTGTCGCGGTGCACGTCGAGCACATGGCGAAGGTCCTCGATGTAGGAGGGCAGGCGTTTGTAGGTGCCGGTGTACGGATGCAGCGCGACGCCGTGGAACTTCCCTTTCACCCCCGGCGTCCTGCGGTACATCTGGTCGAGGAAGTCGGTCGCGAAGTAGGCCTGGCGGGGGCCGCGTCTGATCAGCGCCTCGATCGGCCGCGCGAACATGCCGCCGAGGACGATCCGCGCGCCGGCGTCGGCACCTCTGATCGCGCCGTAGGAGAGGTTGACCAGCTTGCCGTATTCGGCCGGGTTCGGCCGCGCCACGAAGTACTTGAAGTTCTGCTCGTTCCAGAGCTGCCAGACGCGGATCGGCCGTTTCGGCACGCCCGGGTTTTCCGCCCAGAAGCTGCCGTTGGGGCCGTAGCGGAGGATCGCTTCGCGCAGGAAGCGCGTCCAGCCGGTGCGCTGCACGCCGGTGCGCACGGGCAGGAACCGCGGCGGATGGCTGGGCACGACCGGATCCGACGGCACCGCCCAGGTCGGCGCCCCGTAGAAGTACGGCAGCACCTCGATCCCGGCACCCGCTGCGGCCGCGACGATCGAGTCGACGCTCGCCCATTCGAACACTCCCCCCTGCACCGGCTGCACCGTGCCCCAGAAGAACGGGACCCGGATGCTGTCGACGCCGCCCCGCTTGAGGCGCTGGAGCCGTTCGAAGCTGGGCGTGGCCTGGGGCACGACGCCCCAGAACTTGGCCGGGACCGCCCCGGCGGTGGGGGCGGCGAGCGTCAGGCCGACCGCGACGATCGCCACGGCGGCCGTGAGGGCACGCATCTTGGATCGCATCCGTGCGGCGCTGTCAGACATGACTCAGCTCGCCTCGGGCGAGGCCGGCGCGCCGGGATCGCCCTGCTGCCGCTTGCGTCGCATCGCGACCGCGCCGATCGAGATCGCCGCCAGCACGGCCAGGGCGATCAGGATCGGCACCAGCGGAGAGCTGCCGTCGTCGTCGGTCGAAGTGGGGGCCACGTCGAGGGGCTTGATCGCATCGCCACCGGACTTCGCCTGCTTGTCGGCTTTACCGGTGCCCTCGCCGCCTTTTCCGTCGCCGTCCTTGCGACCCCCTCCGGCCGCGGCGGAATCGTCATCGCGCCCGTTGTTGTCCGATTCGCTCCCGTCCGTGGAGCCGGTCTGCGTGGCAGACTGACCGGGCCCATCGCCCGTATCCGAGGAGTTGGCCCGCTTCTTTTGCGTCTTTCCCTCGTTTGGAATTTCAGCGGGCGGCACGTCGCAGTATTGGATCTCGGCCGAACCCTTGGGGCAATCCACAGCGGTGCCAACAGCAGGAAAGCAAGCAAATGCCATCAGCGCAAAGACTGAAAGCAGCCCGAGGCGGGCGCCCGCCCGTGGCCGGATTCGGTGGGGCATCTCAAGCATGGCGCGCAAGGTTAGAGGAATCGGCGGCGTCGATCGCTCCAGCCGCCCTGATCGTCGGGATCGCCCTCGCGGGAGGCGGTTTTGCCCTGACCGAGCGCCATCTGGCAGGCCTCGCCGCCTGGCTCGTGACGATCGGCATGCTGGTCCTGGGCGCCGCTTCGAGGGCGAATCTGGCCCGCCCGTTCCTCTGGTCGTCTGCATCGATCCTCTGCCTCGCTCTCCTGTCGGGGCTCTCGTCGTCGTGGTCGGGTTCGGCCGAGCTGAGCGCGATCGAGGCCGACCGCGTGCTCGTCTACCTCGGCGTCTTCCTTGCCGCGTTCCTGATCGCCCAAACCGACCGAAGGCGCCAACGTTTCGCTGAAGGGATTGCGGTCGGGTTAACCCTGATCGCCCTGCTGGGGCTCGTGAGCCGGCTCCTGCCCGAGCTGCTGGACGTCGCCAACTCGCTCGGCAGCGGCGCTCGCCTGCGCTATCCGCTCGGCTACTGGAATGCCAACGGCGCCGCCTTTGGGATCGCAGTGACGCTGCTGCTCTGGATGAGCCGGCGGGCTGGCTCGTCGGCGCTGCGATGGGCTTCCGTCGGCGCCATCCCTGCCGTCCTGCTCGCCCTCTACTTCGCCTTCTCGCGCGGTGGGCTGCTGGCCCTGGCGGTCGGCGCGATCTGCCTGCTCGCCCTCTCGCACGACCGGCTCTGGCTGCTGGCGACGCTCGCGATCGGCGCGATCGGCGCGCTGCCGGCGCTGCTCGCCGCGGGGGCCCGCCAGGAGCTGGTCGACAACCTGCCGTCCGCCTCGCAGGCCGCGATCGACCAGGGCCAGACCGTGCTGCTCTTCCTGCTCGCCGGCACTGCGCTGGCGCTGGCGCTGTTCGCCGGATTGCGGAGGCTGGAGGCCCGCGAGGGCGCCGGGACCGGACGGATGTTGGAGCTCTCGCGCAGTCCGAAGGTCCTCAAGACGATCGCCGCGGGGGGAGCGCTGCTGGCGATCGTCGCGGTCGTTGCGGTCGGCGGCCGGGCCTGGGACGAGTTCTCCAGCACCGACATCCAGTTCCCCGACCGGCCGCAGCAGCACTTCGGCGAGCTGTCGGGGGCCGGCCGCCACGACCTCTGGCGCGTCTCGCTCGACTCGTTCGGGGACGAGCCGCTGCGCGGCATCGGCGCCGGCAGCTACGAGTTCGCCTGGGAGCGGGATCGCGAGATCGACCGGCCCGTCCACGACGCCCACTCGCTCTACCTCGAGTCCTTCGCCGAGCTCGGCCTGCTCGGCGGCCTGCTCGCCGTCGGGCTGGTCGGGCTGCTGCTCTGGACCGGTTTCGCGGCCTGGCGGGCGGCAAGCGGCCCGCAGCGAGACCGCAACGCGGCCCTGCTCGCAGCGATGCTTGCCTTCGCGATCGGCGCGGCCTTCGACTGGTTCTGGGAGATCGCCGGCCTCGGCGTCGTCTTCTTCCTCGCCGGCGGCGCGCTCGTCGCCGCCCGCTGCGGTCAGCTGACCCAGCGCTCGGCGCTGGAAGGCAGCCGGCGCGAAGACAACGGCTTCCGCTTCGCCGTCGCCGGGCTGGCCGCGGCCTGGCTCTCCGCGGTGGCGCTGATCGGACCGCTGCTCGTCGACCGCGAGCTGAACGCCGCCCGCGACGCGGCCGACTCGGGCAACATCGCCGGCGCGCTCGACCACGCCGACACGGCACGGTCGATCCAGCCCTGGGCCGCCTCCCCGTATGTGCAGCTCGCCCTGATCGCCGAGTACCAGCGCGATTACCCGACCGCCAGGCAGCGGCTGACGCAAGCGATCGCCCGCGAGGACCGGAATTGGCAGCTTTACTACCTACGCTCTAGAGTCGAGCGAGCGGCCGGCGACACGGCCGCTGCCCAGGCCGACCTGGACCGGGCTCGCAGTCTCAACCCGCTGGAGGAATGCCTCGATGAGACCCCGAGCTGTGGCTGAGCGCAAGTCGCCTCCGATCTCCTCGCCGAGCCCGGGCCGCAGCCCGGTCGCGACGCGGCTCGGGCTCGCCGGCCCCTCCGGGGCGAAGCTGCAGGGCGCCCTGTTGCGGCGGCTGCTCGCCAGCGGCGACTGGATCGCGCTGGTGGCGACGCTCTGCGCGGTCACCGCCGCGAGCCGGCAGATGGACGTCGGCACCCTGTTCTGGGCGGTGATGCTCAGCCCGGTCTGGCTCGTCGTCCTCAAGCTGCACGGCCTCTACGACAACGACCACCGGCGGATCCGCCACAGCACCCTGGACGAGCTCTCGCGGCTCGTCTCGGCTGCCGCCCTGGGCACGCTCGCGCTCGACGGCCTGCTGGCGCTCAGCCCGGCCGGGCCGTTCCCCGCGACCAGCGGGATCGCCGTCGGAGCCGGGGCGCTGCTGACCACCTTCACGGCGCGCGGCGTCGTGCGGTTCCTCTGGCACCGGCTGGCCGGTCCCGCGGTCGGGATCGTCGTCGGCCCGCCCGAGGCGATCGCGGTCGTCGCCCGCCGGATCGCGACGAACCCGGAGGCGCGCCTGCACCTGGTCGGCTACCTCTCGCTGCACGCGAACGAGAAGACCTCGGTGGACACCGGCGGCCTCCCCCGGCTCGGCTCGGTCGCCGACATCGCGGCGGTGGCGCACGGGATGGCCGTCGAGCGGGTCATCGTCAGCGAGCGCGAGATGAGCGACCCGGCGGCTGAGCGGATGATCGAGGAGTGCAAGGCGGCGGGGCTCGGCCTGACCTTCCTGCCCCACCACTTCGGCCTGCTCGGGCCCGGGATCGAGCTGAACCGGCTCGCCGAGCTGCCCGTCCTCGACTTCCGCTTCTCGGACCCGCCCCGCTCGACCCTGGCGATGAAGCGCTGCATGGACGTGGTCGTCTCGGGCCTGCTGCTTGCCCTGCTCTCGCCGCTGCTCGCCGTCGTGGCGGTGTTGATCCTGCTCGACTCCGGCCCGCCGGTCTTCTTCCGCCAGCGCCGCGCCGGCAAAGACGGCGCGCCGTTCACGATGCTGAAGTTCCGCACGATGGTCCAGGGCGCCGAGGAGCGGCGCGGCGAGCTCGTCGACCTCGAGAAGCTCGAGCAGCCCGCGTACAAGATCCCGGACGACCCGCGCGTGACCCGTGTCGGGCGCATCCTGCGCCGCCGCAGCGTCGACGAGCTGCCGCAGCTGATCAACGTCCTGCGGGGCGACATGTCGCTGGTCGGCCCGCGGCCCGAGGAGGAGGATGTCGTGGCGCTCTACGACGAGCGGCAGCGGCTGCGGCTCGGCGCCAAGCCGGGGCTGACCGGGCCGATGCAGGTCTACGGGCGGGCCGACCTCACCTTCGAGGAGCGACTGGCGATCGAGCGCGACTACCTCGACAACATCTCGATCGCCGGCGACCTGGCGATCCTGCTGCGCACGCCGCGCGCGATCGTGCGCGGCGAAGGCGCCTACTGAGCCGCCCGGCTCAGGCCTCCGCGTGGCGGCGGCGGATCTCCTCCAGGCCGGCCCTGTGCCCGGCGTCGACCGACATGCGGTCCTCGCCGGCCATCGCGTAGGCGTGTGAGATCGCCGGCACGGCCAGCGCCTCGCGGTCGGCGGTCAGCCGCAGCAGCAGGTCCCAGTCCTCGCCGGTCGGCAGGTCCTCGTCGAAGCGGGCCCCGTCGAGCTCGCGTCGGTGGGCGAGCGAGCCGGCGTCGGTGACGTTCTCGCGCTCCAGCTTCTCGCGCGACCAGGGGAGCTGCCAGAAGGAGGGCCACCAGCCGTGCTCGCCGAGGTCGCCCGGAACCCGGTGTTCGGCGAGCGCGACGCCGTATACGAGATCGACGTCGTCGCGCTGGGAGAAGACGTGGGCGACGGCCTGCAGCCAGCCGGGATGCATGACGTTGTCGTCGTCGAGGTAGGCGACGATCTCGCCCGCCGCACGGGCCAGGCCTGCGTTGCGGGCGGCGCCGAGGCCGCGCCGCGGTCCCTCGGCGACGACGATCCGCTCGTCGTCGTAGGCGGCGAGGGTGGTCGGGGCGGCGTCGGTGTCGCCGTCGTCGACGACGACCAGCTGCCAGCGCTCGAAGCGCTGGGCGAGGACCGAGTCGATCGCCCGCCCGAGCAGCGCGGGCCGGTCGCGGGTCGCGAGGACGACCGAGATCGGCGGGCCGGCGGGCGGCGCGTGCAGCTCCAGCCACGACATCAGGGCGAGCATCCGCGCCGGCAGCGAGACGTCGCGGGCGAGCTCGATCGCGTACTTGCCCTGTTCGAGCGCTTCCTCGGCCTGCGCGCCGGCGAGCGCGACCCGCTCGGCGAGGCGCGCGCGCTCCTCGTCGGCCGCGGGGTCGGGCCGCGCGGGCGGCTCGGCTGCCCGGGCTCGGTCCAGCAAGATGCGGGCTCTGCGACGTGCGACGCGAGCCCCGCGTTGAACCGCCGCGCGAGCGACGTCCCGCGGGGGTCGCCGCGCCGGGCGCAGCGCCTCGGCGAGCGCCGCCGCGGTCGTCTCGCGGCCGCGGTCGTAGCGCCCGAGCACCCGCGCCGCGCCGCCGCGCAGCTGCCCGACAAGGGCCTCGCGGTCGGCTCCGTCCCCCATCGCCGACGCCGCGGCGACCGCGTCGGCGTCCGTGCCGCGCGCGCCGACCAGGCCGGGGCCGAGGCCGAACAGGTCCCGCAACCCCGCCGCCTTCTGCTCGTAGTACTCGTTGTCGGCGAGCAGCACGGTCGGGATCCCGGCGAGGAGGGAGCTGAGCGTGACGTGGTAGGAGCAGGCGACGGTCAGCCTGGCGCGGCGGAACTGCCCCAGCCCGTTGTCGATCGCGTCGTCGAGCAGGTCGATCGGCTCGGCCGGCACGACCCCCGCCCCCTCCAGCTCGGCGCCGTAGCGGTCGAGCAGCGAGGCGATCGCGGCGCGCTCGGAGACGCGGAAGTCCTCGTAGGCGATCGTCGGCTGCAGCCGCAGCGGAGCCGGCGACGCCTCGCCGAGCGCGCGCAGCAGGGCGACGATCCGGGCGGCCAACGCGTCGGTGTCGTCGCTGACCCAGACGCCGTCGTTGAGGTGGAGGTTGACCACCGGCTCGGCCTCGCGGGCCGGCGAGCGCAGGAAGGGAGTCGCGTCGTCGCCCGCCAGCTCGATCCGCTCGGCCGCGGCGCTTGGCAGGTGGGCACGCATGAAGTCCAGCGACGGAGCGTCGCGAACGCCGATCGCGGCGGCGCGGGCGAGCAGGTCGTGGGCGACGCCGCCCGGCGCCACGGCCGGCTCGTCGGCCTGCAGGCCGGAGGCGACAACGGGAAGCGACCGGCCGCCGTGCAGCGCCTCGGCGGCCTCGACGTGGGCGATCTTCCGACCCCCCCAGCGCTGGTTGAGGAAGCCGCCCCCGTAGACGTAGAGGGCGGCGCGCCGCGGCAGGGCACCGTCGGCCAGCTCGGTGAGGCCGTCCGGCGCCGGCTCGGCCGTCTCGTCGTAGTGCAGGTAGACGGTGCCGCCGAGGCGCTCGGGGAACCTCGCGAGCAGGGCCCGGTGATGGCCAAGCGTCTCGGCCTCGACGATCGCGACGGGCAGCGGCGAGCCGGGCAATCGCGCGACCGTCTCGATCGCGGTGGCGACCTGGAGCACGTCGCCGTAGTTGCCCGAGCCGTCGTAGCCGCCGACCAGGACGACCGCCGCCCGGGCGCCGGCGAGCCGCCGCGCGTCCTCCGCCGATGCCAGGAGCCTCGCCACGGCCGCATATCATCGCGCGCCAATGGCCGAGGGGCGGATTCCGATTCTCTACATAGCGCCGTGGGTCGACCTCGGCGGCTCCGACAAGGGCACGATCGACTGGTTCAAGCACGTCGACCGCGAGCGCTGGGCGCCGTCGCTGATCACGACGCAGCCCTCGCCGAACCGCTGGCTCGGCCAGATCGAGCCGTACGCCGAGGAGATCTGGGAGCTGCCCGACCTGATGCCCGGCGGCCGCTTCCCCGAGTTCGTGCTCGGCTTCCTCGAGAGCCGCGGCGTGCGCCTCGTCCACATCATGAACTCGCGGCTCGGCTTCGACCTGCTGCCCGACATGGCCTGCCTGCCCGAGCCGCCCGCGGTCGTCGTCCAGATGCACGCCGAGGAACCGAACCGGGCCGGCTACGTCCGCTACGCGACGCGGCGCTACGGCAACCTGATCGACGCCTTCTCGGTGACCAGCGAGCACCTGAAGGAGATCGTGGTCGGCTACGAGATCCCGCCCAGCCGGGTGGAGACGATCCTCTCCGGGGTCGACGGCCGTGAGGAGTTCGACCCCGATCGGGTCGAGCCGCTCGACCTGGGCGACGACGGGCTGCCGCGGGTTCTCTGGCCGGGCCGGCTGGTCGAGCAGAAGGACCCGATGCTGACCCTGGAGGCGGTGGCGCGCGCCCGCCGCCTCGGCGCGGAGTTCGTCCTCGACGTGGTCGGCGATGGCCACATGAAGCCTGCGGTGCAGGCGCGCGCGGCGGAGCTCGGCGTCGCCGACGCGATCCGCTGGCATCCCCCCTCCCAGGAGATGCCGCGCTGGTACCGCAGCGCCGACCTGATGCTGATGACCAGCGTCTACGAGGGCGTCCCCTACGTGGTCTACGAGTCGCTGGCGATGGGGGTGCCGGTGATCGCCCCGGCGCTGCCCGGGAACCTCGAGTTCATGGACGAGAACAGCGGCGTGCTGGTCGAGCCGCGCGACGACGCCGACCGCTACGCCGAGGCGATCGTCGAGCTGCTCGGCGACGAGCGGCGCAGGCGGGGCATGGGCGAGCGCTCGCGCCGGCGCATGCTCGACGAGTTCTCGCTGGAGGAGATGGGCCGGCGCCACGACCGGCTCTACGAGCGGCTGCTGAGCGCGCGGCCCGCGAGCAGCCGCTGGCGCAGCGAGGAGCTGTTCGAGGGCGGCGAGACGAGCGGAGCCGAGGCGGGCGCGGCGCGGGCCGAGCCGCTGCGGCTTCCCCGCACCCCGCCGCCGGAGCGCAGCGTCGGCGTGATCGTGCCCTGCTTCCGCCACGGCATCTTCCTCGACGGCTGCATCGAGTCGATCGAGCGGCAGTCGCTGGCCGCGGCGCAGATCGTCGTCGTCGACGACGGCTCCGACGACCCGGAGACGGTCGAGGCGCTGGCGCGGCTCGACGACCACCCGCGGGTCGAAGTGGTTCGGCTCGGCGTCAACTCCGGCCCCAGCACGGCACGCAATCGCGGCCTCGAACGGCTGGAGACGAGCTACATGCTGCCGATCGACGCCGACGACCGGCTGCTCCCCGACGCGCTGGAGCGGATGGTCGCGCGGATCGAGGCGGCCCCCGAGGACGTCGGCTTCGTCTACCCCCACGCCCAGCACTTCGGCAACCGCTCCGACTTCGTGCGCCTGCCCGCCTACAACCTGTGGCTGCTGATGCAGGAGAACTACTGCCCGGCTCCCGCCCTCTTCGACCGCCGCGTCTTCGCCGACACCGGCGTCGCCTACCCCGAGGAGATCGTCGTCGGCCACGAGGACTGGGACCTCGTCCTTCAGCTCGCCGAGCGGGGCATCCGCGGCGTGCACGCCGACGGCCCGACCTTCCTCTACCGGCGGCAGGGCTTCAGCCGCGTCAACGCGGTCGACTACGGCCCCCACGCATTCCACGAGGCGTTCGAGCGCCGCCACCCGACGCTGTACGGGGACCGCGACGGCATCAAGGCCCAGTGGGCGCCCGCCGTCTCGATCCTCCTGCTCGGCGAGGATGCGGCGTGGAGCGGGCGCGACCGCTCGGGGCTGGAGCGGCAGACCTGCCGCGACTTCGAGCTGGTCGAGGCGGACGACCTGCAGGCGGCGATCGACCGCGCCCGCGGTCGCTGGCTCTGCCTGCTCTCCCCGGCGGCCGCGGCGGCGCTCGACCGGCCGACCTTCGTAGAGCAGCTGCTCTACGCCTTCGTCGCCCACGGCGGCACCGCCGGGGTCGTGTTCGCGGCCGCGCCGGATGGCGGCCGTCACGCCTTCGCGCAGCTGGACGACGGGGAGCGCCTCGCGGCGCGCCCGCTCGGCGTCGCGCTCGACCGCCGGCCCGCCGGCCCGCTGATCGACGTGGAGCTGGCGACGGCCGAGCCGCTGGCCGACCTCGCGGCCGGCCTGCAGGCACTCGGCGTCGTCCAGTGGCGCGCTGTGCCGGGGGCGAGGGCGGAGGCGGTCGCCGACCACGGCTCCACCGGCGACGGCCGCGAAGCGATTCGGCTCGGACTCGACGAGGACTCCGACGATCTCTCCGAGCTGGCGACCCGCGAAGCGATCGTCCACCAGCCGCCGCGGCTGCCCGAGCTGACGGCGGGGACGGTGCGCCGCTGGGAGAGCTCGGAGGCGTGGATGCCGCCGGGCTGCCAGCTGCTCTGCCGCCACGTGCAGGTCGACGGCGAGCACCGCATCCTCTCCAACGACGCCGAGGCCCCGCCCGGCTACCGGCTCGAGTTCGTCCTGGGTGCGCTGCTGAGCCACGCCGCTCCGGGGACGCAGCGGCTCGTCCAAGCGGGGCAGGAGATCGAGCTGAGCGACGACCAGGACGACCTCGGCCGCGCTCGCCACGCCTACGGCTACGTCGAACAGCAGCCGCTGCCCCTGCTCGAGCACCTCGAGCTGCGGACGATGCCGGCGACCGGGCAGCAGGTCGTCGTCGCGGGTGCGGAGGACCCGCTCCACGCCGTCGCCGAGCCCCATGCGACGCTCGGCTGGATCGAGTCCCACCCGATCCAGCCGCGCCGCGGCCTCCTCCACACCGGCCCGTGGGGAGTCGACCTGCTCTGGCGCGAGGTCGACCCGGCGACGGGGCGGCACCGCTACGGAGCCGCTCCGGCGGGCGCCGAGGCGGCGCCAGGCAAGGGGGTACTCGGCTCGCTGTTCCGGCGGCCGGGGGCCGGTCTGGTCACGCTGCGGCGCCGCGCCGACGGCCGGCTGGCGAGCGACCTGGCGCAACCGGGACGTCCGAGCCGCGACCCGCGCCGGATCGGGCGCTGGGTCGCCGCCCCGCTGGCGACCGCGACAAGCCGGCCTCTGCGCGACGCCACCCGCGAGAGCCGCGAGCGATTGGGCCGCGTCCTGCAGCCCGGCGCGCGCAGGTTGAGCGAGGACGACGGGACGGAGCTGGGCTGGCTGCTCGCCGAGGGCGGCCCCGGTTGCAGCCCGCTGTTCGGCGCGACGCACCCGGTCACGGGCGACCAGCTCGTCACCTGCTCGGCGCGCGAGGCGACCGACCACGGCTACCCGCTCGAGGGCGTGCTCGGCTATGTCCTCGACGCCGGCTCCGACCGCCTCGCCCGATGAAGAGCCTGGAGACGATCGTCGTCAGCCACGGCGCCGAGGGGCTGCTGCGACGCTGCTTGCGCTCGCTCGAACGGCACCCGCCGGGCTCCGCCGCGATGCGTGTGACCGTCGTCGACAGTGGCAGCGCCGACTCGACTCCCGACATGGTCGAGCGCGAGTTCCCCGGGGTGCGACTGATCCGCCGCGACAACATCGGCTTCTCGGCGGCCAACAACCTCGTGCTGCGCGAGAGCGAAACCGACGCGGTGCTGCTGCTCAACCCGGACACCGAGGTCTACGAGGGGACGCTCGACGCGGGGCTGGCGCGGCTGCGCGCCGACGAGCGGGTCGGCATGGTCGGGGTGAAGCTGATCACCGAGTCAGGCGAGCTCGACCACGCCTGCAAGCGCTCCTTCCCCACCCCGCTGGCCGCGCTCGCCCACTTCACTGGGATCGGCCGGCGCGGCAAGGCCTCCGGCGCGCTCAGCCAGTACCGCGCGACCCACCTCGGCGACGACGAGCCGGGCGAGGTCGATGCCGTCAACGGCGCCTTCATGCTCTGCCGCGCCGAGGCGGTGCGGCAGGTCGGCCTGCTCGACGAAGGCTACTGGCTCTACATGGAGGACCTCGACTGGTGCCGCCGCTTCTGGGGGGCCGGCTGGAAGGTCTTCTACGAGCCGGCCGGCACGGCCCTCCACGTCAAGGGCGGCTCCAGCGCCGGCCGCCGCGCCCCGCGCCAGGAGATCGCCTTCCACCGCGGCATGGCCCGCTTCTACCGCCGCTTCGACGCCCCCGAGCACAACCCGCTCGTCAACGCCGCCGTTTACCTGGGCATCTGGGCAAAACTTGCCGTCAGCCTGGCGATCACCGCAGCGAGCAGGCTGCGATTCGCCAGACGTGCCGCTACTTGACCCACCCTATGGGTGGTCAAGTAGCGGCACGTCTGGCTATGTCCTGAAACGACAAGACCCGCCGAAGCGGGTCGAGTCTGGCGACGCGGGGAACCACCCCACAGGCGACCGACAATCCGCCCAAGGGTACCACGGCGGGTCGCCCCAGCTCGACCGCTTCGTCGGGCCTTATGCGGAGGGCGCCGGACTCGAACCGGATCCGCCGGTTAGCGGACAGAGTGATTGTCGGTCACCTGGAGACACCCGCCTCCATCGCCCTCCCGCCGGCGACGCTACCAGTGGAATCCACACCAAATAGTGACAACGCTAGATTGGCACACAATTACTTCACTCTGTTCACACTTACGTGTGAGAGTGACTAGAACGGCAGTGAGTCGGCGATCTCGGTGAGGCGGGGAGCCGACTTGTCGCGCTCGCTGAGCAGCGGGTCGTCGACCGGCCACTCGACGCCCACGTCCGGGTCGTCCCAGGCGATCCCGGACTCGGTCGCCGGGTCGTAGAGGCTGGAGAGCTGGTACGCCACGTCGGCTATCTCGCTGAGCACCGCGAAGCCGTGGCCGAAGCCGGCTGGGACGAAGAGCTGGCGATGGGCCTCATCGTCGAGCTCGTACCCCTCCCACTGGCCGTACGTGGGCGAGCCGCGGCGCAGGTCCACGGCCACGTCGAAGATCCTGCCCCGCGGACAGCGGACCAGCTTCGCCTGCCCGGGCTCGGTCTGGAAGTGCAACCCGCGCAGCGTCCCCTTGGAGGAGCGCGAGTGGTTGTGCTGGACGAACTCGACGTCGACCCCCGCGTCCGACCAGGCGTCGCGGCGGTAGGTCTCGACCATGAATCCGCGCTCGTCGCCGTGCACCTGCGGCTCGAGCAGGACGACGCCATTCAACTTCGTGGGCAGCGATTTCATCCGAATGAGGATGCCGAGATGCGCCGGTTTGCAGGGGCCGCCACCGGATTAACCCAAGGCCTTCCCGTACTGCTTCTCGTAATACTCGCGATACTCGCCGGAGCGGATCGGTCCCCACCAATCCTCGTTGTCGCGGTACCACTGCACGGTGCGCTCCAGGCCCTCGGCGAAGTGCACCTGCGCCTCCCAGCCCAGCTCGTCGCGCAGCTTGTCGGATGCCAGGGAGTAACGCCGGTCGTGGCCGGGGCGGTCCTTGACGTACTCGATCAGCGACTCGTCGGCGCCGGTCAACTCGATCACGCGCTTGACCACCTCGATGTTCTCGCACTCGTCGGGACCGCCGACGTTGTAGGCCTCGCCCGGCCGGCCGTTCATCAGCACGGTGTGGATGCCGCGGCAGAAGTCTTCGACGTAGAGCCAGTTGCGCACCTGGCGCCCGTCGCCGTATACCGGAAGCGCGTCGCCGTGCAGCGCGTTCAGCACCGTCAGCGGGATCAGCTTCTCCGGGTACTGGCGCGGCCCGTAGTTGTTCGAGCCGCGGCAGATGACCGCCTCGGTGCCGTAGGTGTGGAAGTGGGCCGAGACGAGCAGGTCGCCGGCCGCCTTGGTCGCCGAGTAGGGCGAGGAGGGGTCGAGCGGCGAGGTCTCGGTGAACGAGCCCGACTCGATCGAGCCGTAGACCTCGTCGGTCGAGACCTGGAGGTAGCGGTCGACCTCGAGCTCGCGGGCCGCGTCGAGCAGGGTGCCGGTGCCGATCACGTGGGTGCGGGCGAAGGCGTCCTGGTCGTCGATCGAGCGGTCGACGTGCGACTCGGCGGCGAAGTTGACGACGGCGTCGCAACCGTCCATCGCCTCGCGGACGATCGCCGGGTCCTCGATCCCGCCGACGACCAGCTCGGTCCCCTCGGGCAGGTTCTCGCGCCGGCCGGCGTAGGTGAGCTTGTCGAGCACCACCACGTCGTGCTCGTCGCCGACCAGGCGGACGTAGGTGGATCCGATGAACCCGGCGGCGCCGGTTACCAAGAGTCTCATGCAGCAGCCTCCATCTCCGCCCGCCGCTGCGACAGGTAGGCCGCCAGGCCGTCCTGCCAGGGGGGCAGCTCGATTGCGTGCTCGCGCTGGCTGACCAGCGCCGAGTAGGGCGGGCGGGCGGCGGGACGGCCGAGCATCTCGGTGGTCGCCGACATCACCTTGCACTCGACCTTGGCCTGGTCGAAGATCTCGCGCGCGAACTCGTACCAGGAGCAGGCGCCCGCGGCCGACATGTGGTGGATGCCGAACTCGACCCCCTCGACGAGGCGGACGATCCCGTAGGCGAGGTGCCAGGTGTAGGTCGGCGAGCCGACCTGGTCGCGGACGACCAGGACCTCGTTCTGCACCTCGGCGAGCCGCAGCATCGTCTCGACGAAGTTGCGCCCGCCGATCCCGAACAGGCCGCCCGAGCGGACGACGAAGTGGCGCTTGTTGGCGGTCGCGACCGCCTCCTCGCCGGCCAGCTTGCTGCGGCCGTAGGCGGAGAGCGGCGCCGGCTGGTCGGTCTCGACGTAGGGCGCGCCCTTGGCGCCGTCGAAGACGTAGTCGGTCGAGACCTGGACGACGCTGGCGCCGAGCGCTGCGGCCGCCGTCGCGGCGTTGCCGGCCCCGGCGCCGTTGACCGTGGTTGCCGCCTCCTCCGCGCCCTCGGCCCCGTCGACGTCGGTCCAGGCAGCGCAGTTGACCACCACGTCGGGCCGCTCCTGCTCGAACTTGCGCTCCAGCGCGGCGGCGTCGGTGATGTCGAGCTCGGTCCGGCCGAAACCGACGACGTCGTGCCCTGCGTTCCCGGCCGCCAACACCACGTCGCGGCCGAGCATCCCGGCGGCGCCGGTGACGAGGACCTTCATTCCGTTCGTCTCGTGATTTCGAACTGCGCCTGCATCAGGCCGAACAGGCTATTCCTTGGCGGCTGATGACGCTAGTGCACACAGAATTGCGCTAATCGAGGCTCTTATTAGCGCAACTATGGCAGGATTAGCCTCATGCGGAGCTTCCTCGACCTGGACAAGACCTTCGCGGGACAGCCTCGGGAGCTGGGTGCCATCCTTGCCCGAATCGATACCGGGAAGGGGCGGGAGCGACTTTTCGAGGACCAGCTGCCGGAGCTCTTGGGACAGCTCGCGGAGCATGCGCGCATCGCCTCGATCACCGCTTCGAACGCGATCGAGGGCGTAGTGGTGGACTCCGAGCGGGCCGAGCGCATCGCCGAGGGGGCACGTCGCTACCGAAATCGCAACGAGCGCGAGTTCGCCGGCTACAGGGACGCGACCGACATGCTCATGCGACTCCAATCGTACGAGCCGCTCAGCATTCCCTTCGTCCTCCACCTGCACCGGCTGCTCTTCGCCCACACCGACGGCAACGGCGGCCACCTGAAGGCGGATCGGAATCTGATCGTCTCCTATGAGAGCGGGCGGCGTGAGACGGTCTTCACCCCTCCCTCCCCGGAGGAGACCGAGTTTCTGCTCGGCGAGCTTCTGGCTCGCTACGAAGCGGCCAAGCGCGAGGGTCGAACGCACCCGGTCGTTCTCATCGGCGCACTGATCCTCGACTTCCTCGCGATCCACCCGGTCGCCGACGGAAACGGCCGCCTCGCCCGCCTCCTGACCACATATCAGCTGCTCGCAGAGGGGTACGGGGTGGCGCGATACGTGAGCATCGAGCAGCGCATCTTCGAGGCGAAGAACAGCTACTACGCAAGCCTCTACGAGTCACAGCGGCACTGGCACGAGGGCGAGCACGACGTCTGGCCATGGATCAGCTACCTCGCCCGCATCCTGGCCGGCGCCTACGGGGACTTCGAGCAGCGGGTCGCGGCAGCGGGCGAGACGACCGGCAGCAAGCAGGACCGGGTCCGCGAGCACATCCTGCACCACGCGCCCTCGGTGTTCCGACGACGCGACGTCGAGCGCGCTCTGCCTGGGATCAGCGTGGCCACGATACGGCTCGTCCTGAACGACCTGCGTGACAGCGGGAGGATCGCACCGGAGGGCTCAGGCCCCGGAGCCCGCTGGCACAAGCGCTGATCAGATGATCTCGATCTCCGACTTGTCGCCGACCAGCATCCGCAGCGTCTTCGGCAGACCGTCGCTGCGGGTCAGCTTCACTTCGCGGCCGAGCAGGCTCGCCTCCATCCGCGTGCCGAGGTCCTCGACCAGCGAGCCGGCGAGGACGATCGAATGCTCGATTTCGGAGCGGACGATCCGCACGTTCTCCCCGATCGAGGTGTACGGGCCGACGTAGGCGTCCTCGATCCGGGCGCCGGCGCCGATCACCGCCGGACCGCGGATCACCGAGCCGGTCACCTTGGCGCCCTGCTCGACCACGACCCGGCCCTCGACCCGCGAGGCCTCGTCGACCTCGCCGTCGAGCTGGGTGACGATCTCCTCGAGCACCAGGCGGTTGGCCTCGAGCATGTCGGCGAGCTGGCCGGTGTCCTTCCACCAGCCGCTGACCACCTCCGAGCGGACCGTGTGGCCGTCCTCGATCAGCGACTGGATCGCCTCGGTGATCTCCAGCTCGCCACGCCAGGACGGCTCCAGCGCACGGGCGGCATCGAAGATCGAGGGGCTGAACAAATAAACGCCGACAAGGGCGAGATTCGAAGGAGGGTCTTTGGGCTTCTCGACCAGCCGCACGATCCGCTCGCCGTCGAGCTCGGCGACCCCGTAGTGCTCGGGCTCGTCGACCGGGGTGAGCAGGATCAGCGCGTCGGGTTCGGCCTCGCGGAAGGTCGCGACGAGCCCGCGCAGGCCGTCGGCGAGCAGGTTGTCGCCGAGGTACATGACGAAGGGCGAGTCGCCGAGGAACTCCTCGGCGGTCAGCACCGCGTGGGCGAGGCCCTTCGGCGCGTCCTGGACGATGTAGGTGATCTCGGCGCCGAACTGCGACCCGTCGCCGGCGGCGGCGCGGATCTCCTCGCCGGTCTCCGGCGCGATGACGATCCCGATCTTTTCGATCCCCGCCTCGACCAGGGCCTCGATCCCGTAGAAGAGCACGGGTTTGTTGGCGACGGGCACGAGCTGCTTCGCCGAGGTGTGGGTGATGGGGCGCAGCCGGGTTCCGGCCCCGCCCGAGAGGATCAGGCCCTTGAGGTCTTGCACGCCCGCAGAAGGCTATCGTCGCCCGGGATGAGCCGGGGTGCGGCATGACGGCGGTCGACGTTGCGATCGTCAACTGGAACACCGCCGAGGCGGCGCTGGCGGCGGCGCGGGCCTACCTGGCGTCCGAGGGCGTCGAGGCGCGGGTGGCCCTGGTCGACAACGCCTCGCGGCCCGAGCAGCGCCGGATCCTGCGCGACGACTGCCCGCCCGGCGTGCGGCTCGACCTGCACGAGGAGAACCGCGGCTACGGGGCGGCGGCGAACCTGGCGCTGAGCCGCGGCGAGGCCGAGCTGGTCTGCGTCAGCAACGCCGACGTGCTGCCCGAGCCCGGCGCCCTGGCGGCGCTGGCCGCGGTTGCCCTGGCCGAGCCGCGCGCCGGCATGGTCGGGCCGGCCTTCGGCGGCGAGACCGACCGCTACCACGCCGACCTGCCCGGCTCGGCGGCGATGCTCGGTCGCGTGTTCGCCGGGTCCTTCGCGCGCGGCGCGGTCGCCCCTCCCCCGCCCGGCGAGACGAAAGAGGCCGGCCAGCCGTCGGGCGCCTGCTTCGCGATGCGGCGGGCGGTCTGGGAGCAGGCCGGCGGCTTCGACGAGGGCTTTTTCCTCTGGTACGAGGACGTCGACCTGGCCAGGCGGCTGGCCGACGCGGGCTTTCGCAACCTGATCGTCGGCGCGGCGCGGGTCGGCCACGCCGGTGCGGAGTCCTTCGCGCAGCTCGACAGCCGCACCCAGCAGCGGATCCGGCTCGACTCGGTCGAGCGCTACATACGCAAGCACCACCCGCGAGCGCAACCTCTGGCCGCGCCGCTGTTGAAGCTCTCGCGCCGGCTGCGCGCGCGCTGATGCGACCGACCGTCTACATCCCCCACTTCAACGGCGCGCGCCTGCTCGAACGCACGCTGCGCAGCCTCGCCGTGCAGAGTCGCCCGGCCGACGTGATCGTCGCCGACAACGGCTCGACCGACGACTCGGCCGCGATGGTGCGCGAGCGCTTCCCCGAGGTGACCGTGCACGAGCTGGGACGGAACCTCGGCTTCGGCGCGGCGATCGACGCGGCCGTCGAGGCGCACCCCGGCGACCCGGTCGTCGTGCTCAACAACGACGTCGAGTGCGAGCCCCGCTTCGTCGAGGCGCTGCTCGACGCCGCCGGCGACGACGCGCAGATGGCCGCCGCGATCCTCGTCCAGGAAGGAGCGCCGGACCTGATCGACTCGGCCGGCGTGGTCGCCGACCGAACCCTGCTGGGCTTCGACTACCTGCACGGCGAGCCGCTCGCGGCGGCCGAGGTGGCGCCGCCGCCGCTCGGACCGACCGGCGGGGCGGCGCTCTACCGCCACGCCGCGCTGCGCGCGGTCGGCGGCTTCGACGAGCGCATCTTCCTCTACTACGAGGACCTCGACCTGGCGCTGCGCCTGCACGCCGCCGGCGCGCGCTGCCGGCTCGCCCCCGGCGCCCGCGCCCTGCACGCCTACTCGGCCAGCCTCGGCGCCGGCAGCGGCGACAAGTACGCCCGCACCGGCTGGAGCCGCGGCTACATGCTGCGCCGCTACGGCGTGATGTCGCGGCCCGGCACGGCGGTGCGGGTTCTCGCCTGCGAGGCCGCGATCTGCGCCGGCCAGCTGCTCGGCGACCGGACCGCGAAGGGACTCGGCGGGCGGCTGCGCGGCTGGCGCGACGCCGCCGGGCTCGAACGGCGCCGCGCCGACCCCGCCGGCCTGCTCGACGTCTCGGCTCACGAAGCGCTTGCCTGGCGCCGGCGGCGGCGCGCTCCGGGCCGGTCCGGCAGCTAGGCTCGGGCCGCCCGATGGCCGGCGACGAAGCCAAACCGACCGTGATCGAGGTGCGGGAGCTGGAGAAGGCGTTCCGGATCCCCACCCACCGCGTCGACTCGCTCAAGGAGCGGGTCGTGCGCCCCTTCGCGGCGCGCGACTACCGCGAGCTGCGCGCCCTCGACAGGATCTCGTTCGACGTCCACCAGGGCGAGTTCTTCGGGATCGTCGGCCGCAACGGGTCCGGCAAGAGCACCCTGCTGAAACTGCTCGCGAGCATCTACCGCGCCGACGCGGGCACGATCCGGATGGCCGGCCGGCTGGCCCCGTTCATCGAGCTCGGCGTCGGCTTCAACACCGAGTTGACCGCGCGCGAAAACGTGCTGCTCAACGGGGTGATGATGGGCCTGACCCCGCGCGACACGCGTGAGCGGGTCGAGGACGTGCTCGAGTTCGCCGAGCTGCGCGACTTCGCCGACCTGAAGCTGAAGAACTACTCGTCGGGGATGCTCGTCCGGCTCGCCTTCTCGGTGATGCTCCAGGCAGACGCCGACATCCTCCTGATCGACGAGGTGCTGGCCGTCGGCGACGCCGCCTTCCAGCAGAAGTGCTCCGACGCGTTCCGCAACCTGAAAGCGGAAGGGAAGACGATCGTCCTCGTCACCCACGAGATGACGACCGTGGAGGAATACTGCCACCGCGCGATGCTGATCGACGGCGGCCACATCCGCGAGATCGGCGACCCGGCCGAGATCGGCCGCCAGTACCTGCGGCTCAACTTCCAGCCGTCCTCGGACCTCGGTCACGAGGCCGCGCCGGCGACCTCGGAGGGCGCGCGCCTGCTCGGCGCCTGGATCGAGAACGCGGCCGGCGAGCGGGTCTCGGCGGTGGAGCGCGGCGAGGGTCTGCGCCTGCGCGCCGAGCTGGAGATCGAGCGAGCCGCCTACGGGCTGGGGATCGGCTTCATCATCGCCAACGCCGACGGGGTGGGAGTGTTCGAATTCGGCACCGAGCTGAAAGCGCGCGACGGCAGCGAGTCGCTCGGCGCCGGGGAGCGACTGATGGTCAGCGCCGAGCTGGAGAACCCGCTGGCGCCGGGTCACTACTACGTCCACTGCGGCGTCCACCAGAACAAACCGGCCCTCGACGAGGAGGTCTCCCTTTACGCCCACGCCGCCGCCGACTTCGTCGTCTTCGGCACCGTGCAGACCGGCGGCATCCTCTCGATCGAGCACGAGATCGAGGCCGTGGTCGAGGACGGGACGGAGGTCAGGTGAGCGACCCGGCGACCGCAGTGGAGCTGCGCGAGGTCCGCGGCCCGTCGGCCCTCGGCGGCGGTCGGCGGCGCTTCCTCGACCTGCTCTGGCTGATGTCGAGCACCGAGTTCAAGCGCACCTACTTCGGCACGGTGCTCGGCTACGTCTGGTCGCTGATCCGGCCGCTGATGCTCTTCGCGGTGCTGCTCTTCGTCTTCACCAAGATCATCCGGCTCGGCAGCGGCGTCAACAACTACGCGGTGCTGCTGCTGCTCAACGTCGTCCTCTTCACCTTCTTCTCGGAAGCGACCTCGGCCGCGGTCGGCTCGGTCGTCGGCCAGGAGGGCGTCGTCCGCAAGACCCAGTTCCCACGCCTGGTGATCCCGCTCGCGGTCGTGCTCACCGCCTTCTTCAACCTCTGCCTCAACCTGCTGATCGTCTTCGTCTTCATCCTCGTCTGGGGGATCGACCCGACCTGGTCATGGCTGCTCTTCCCGGTGGGCCTGGCGATGCTGTTCGTCTTCACCACTGCGGTCAGCGTTCTGCTCTCGGTGCTTTACGTGCGCTTCCGCGACGTGATGATCATCTGGACGGTGCTGGCGCAGGTGCTCTTCTACGCGACGCCGGTGATCTATCCGATCGAGATCATCGAAAACGAGACCTACCGTGACGTGATCTTCCTCAATCCGCTGGCGCCGATCTTCGAGCAGATCCGCGTCTGGGTGCTCGATCCGGCCGCGCCGACCGCGACCGAGATCGCCGGCGGGTGGGTCCACCTGCTCCCGGCCGCTGCGATCTTCGTCTTCACCTGCGTATTCGCCGTCTGGATCTTCAACCGCGACGCGCCCCGCATAGCCGAGGAACTCTGAGGTGAGCGGGATCGGGGCGCTGCGCCGACGGCTCGGCGAGTCGCTGTTCCCGGACGCACCGGGGCGGGCGGGGGCGAGCCGCGGCGAGGAGCTGGTCCTCGTCGCCGCCGTCCTGGTCCTCGGCAGCGTGCTGCAGCTGCTGCGGCCCGGCTTCGACGCCTCGCTCAACGCGCTCTGGGCCGAGGACGGGCCGATCTTCCTGCAGGGGGCGCTGAGCGAGGGCTTCCTCGACGCGGTCTTCTCCCCCTACGCCGGCTACCTGGTCGTCGTCCCGCGGCTGATCGGCGAGGCGGCGGCGGGGGTCGCGATCGAAGACGCCGCGGCAGCGGTGGGGATCCTCTCGGCCGGGGTCGCCGCGCTGAGCGGGCTGGTGGTCTGGTACGCGAGCGCTGCGCACATCCGCAGCCCGCTGCTGCGCGGCACGCTCGCCGCGCTGACGGTGCTCGCGCCGGTCGCCGGGCTCGAGTCGCTCGACTCGGCCGCCTACGTCCCCTGGTACATGCTCTTCGCGACCTTCTGGCTGCTGCTCTGGCGGCCCGCGACGATGCTGGGCGCCGGACTCGCGGCGCTGTTCGTCCTCGCGACGGGCCTGAGCACGCCCGGGGTCTGGTTCTTCGCCCCGCTGGCGGTGCTGCGCATGCTGGCGCTGCGCGACCGGCGCGACGGGACGATCGTCGCCGGCTTCTGGGCCGGCGCGATCGCGCAGGTGCCGGTCCTGATGCTCAACCGGGAAGAGGCGGTCGAGCCCGCCTGGGCGAACGAGATCTGGGCAGCCTACGCGCAGCGCGTCGTCGACGGAGCGGCGCTCGGCGAACGGCTCGGCGGCTCCGCCTGGGAGCACCTCGGCTGGCCGTTCCTAGCCCTGATGACGCTCGGCGCGGCGGTCGGGCTCGTCGTCGCGTTCCGCCGCTCCGACGCGACGGCCCGCTGGTTCGCGATCGTAGCCGTGCCGACCTCGGTGGCGCTCTTCGTCGTCTCCGCCTACCAGCGCGCCGTCGGCGACCAGATCGTCTGGCCGCTCGACACCTACCACGGTGCCGCCGGCCGCTACGCGATCGTGCCGGCGCTCCTGCTGGTCAGCGTCGCCTTGGTCCTGATCGACCGTGCTTCCGGTGCGCCTTATGGACCTCCTGGGTACAAAAGGAGCACCGGAAGCCCGAGCGGCTCGCGGCGGGCGCGCGTTCTGGGGCTGGCTGTCGTCGCCGTCCTCGCCGTCGGCATCGTCACCTCGTTCGACGTGCGCGACGACGCCGTGCGCGGCACGCCGCCCTGGGACGAGGCGCTGAGCGAAGCCGCCTCAGCCTGTGTCGCCGACCGCCTCGCCGACGTGTCCGTGCCCACCTCGCCGCCGCCCTTCGGCCTCTCGGTCGCCTGCGAGCGGATCGAGTCCCTCGCGGAGAAACCGACCGGCTGATCGCAGCCTTTACGATAATGTAAAGGCTATGCCGCGCATCTCCACCAAGCATCAGGTGACCCTGCCGGTCGAGTCCTTGGAGGCTGCGGGCTTGCGCGCGGGCGACGAGGTCGTAATCGAGGCAGAGGGCGAGGACCGGATCGTCGTCCACCGTGCCTCTCCCGACCTCCCCGCGGCACTCGGGGTCTTCGAGGGTCTTTACGAGCCCGGTTACCTCGAGCGCCTGCGCTCCGAAGAGCGGGCGTAGGGCCCCGGAGTGAGCGCGTGCGTGCTCGACACCGACGTCGTCATAGCCGCACTCGACCGCGCCGATGCCCACCATCGCGCCGCCGCCACTGCGTTCGAACGTTTTGCCGATGAGCAGGTGGAACTGGTGCTGTGCACGGTGAACTACGCGGAGGCGCTGGTCCGTCCAGCCGACGACGAGCGTGACTTGCGCGCCGCGGTCAACGCGATCGCCAGGCTCGGCATCCGCCTGCTCGCACCCGACCCCGCTCTCGCGCGCAACGCCGCCCGGCGCCGCGGGCTGGGCGTGAGCCTCGCCGATGGCTTTGCCATCGCAACCGCCGAGAACGTCGGTGCCGACCTTGCCTCGTTCGACAGGCGGGTCCGCCGCGCCCTCGACGCAGCCGGTCTTCGACTCACCCCGGCGCTGACTCCTGAGCCGTAGCAGTCAGCGGCACACGACCTTCCGAGGAGGTCTGCTCGCCCGGAGCCATGGAGGCCCCCGCTGCGCCGCGGAAGGCGACCAGGCCGAAGCCGGCGAGGCCGGCGGCGGCTAGCAGGGCCGCTATCGGCGAGTAGGCGGTGCCTGGCAGCGGTTCGAGCGAGGGCACGTAGAGGAGGAGGACGAGCAGCGCGTTCAGCGCCGCGACCGCGACCGCGAGCCGCGTCGAGACCGCGTAGAGCCCGACTGCGCAGCCGCAGAGCGCGAGCAACGGCACGGTCATGCTGCCGACGTGGAGGAAGGCGATCGCGTTGGGCGAGCCGAACAGGAGCAGCCCCCAGGCGAGGCAGCCGATCGCGACGAAGGCGAAGCAGAAGAGGGCGAAGCGCCACTCGGCGATCCGCCGGCGGCCGCGGTCGCGCGCGAGCAGCATCGCCACGGGCGCGATCAGGAAGATGCCGAGCACCGGCAGCAGCGAGAAGAAGCGCGGGTCGCGGAAGGCGGCGATCGCCTGCTCGAACTCCCCGTCGCCAAGCGCGTCGATGCCTTCGTCGATCTTGCCCGGCGCGTGCGGAACGCCCGACATTTCGGCGAAGTTGTCCCACTTGGCGTCGATCGCACCCCCCAGGCCGACCTCGCGGTAGGAGTCGACGATCGCCTCGACGGCGCCGCGGTCGTCGATCTCCATCACACCGCCGAGCTGCCACTTGAGCAGCCGGTCGCCGGGCGGATCGGCATAGCGCTGGTAGGCGGACCACGGCGCCATCAGGAGGAAGCCGGCGAGCAGCGCGGCGCCGAGCCAGCGCCCGCTCGGCATCCCGCGGAGCGCGCCGAGCACTAGGACCGGGACGACCCCGAAGGCGCTCGAGCCGTGCGAGAGCAGCGCCAGGGCGCAGAGCGCAGCGAGCAGGGCGCCGACGCGCGGATCGCGGCGCCAGCGCTCCCACTGCGGGGCGAGGACGAGCGCGAGTGCGGCAAGCAGGAAGGTCGCGGCGATCAGCTTCGGCCAGACGAAGAAGCCGTGCAGGATCGCGACGTCGCTGACCATTGCAGCCAGCATCGCCAGGCCGCGCGGGAAGCGGCCCAGGCCCGCGGCGCAGAGGACCGCCCACATCGCGACGATCCAGAGCTGCTGGACGACCGAGCTGAGCACCTCGTAGTGGAGCATCGCGTCCCAGGCGAAGGTGCGCTGCGAGAGCACGTAGCCGATCTGCAGGGGCGGCCGGTCGCTGGAGAGCCACTCGCCGCCGAACAGTGGCGGGGTCCCGGAGTGGCCGTTCTCGAAGAACCAGCTGGAGTAGAACTGCGGGATGTCGTTGTCGGAGGGCAGCGGGCCGGAGAAGCGAGTCGAGGAGGTCGGCAGCGCCAGGTCGCTGCCGCCGTGCAGGAAGCCGAGGTAGATGACGAAGAAGCTGCCCAGCACCCAGAGCAGCAGCGGCGTGCGCAGCTGGGCGAGCAGCTCCCGATCGAGGTTCGCCCGCCAGCAGGACCAGACGCCCACCTCGATCGCGCCGAACAGCACCAGGTAGGCCCAGATCCGGCCGATCTCCGGGCTCGCGTAGTAGGCCCCGAAGGAGAGGAACGCGACGACCCCCGAGGCGGCCAGGGCGATGGCGAGGATCAGCGGCACGCTGCGCGCGCCCCGACGCACCGCCAGCAGCGCCGCCGCGATGCCCGGGGCGGCGGTCAGCGCCAGGTGCTCGATCAGCTTCCAGAGAATCTCGGCGTTGTCGATCACGGGGCCGCGGACCTTCCCTCAACGAGCATGGCCGGACAGGTTCCCACCACTGTCAAACCTGCTGAGGCGGCAGGCGCGGACGGGGGTAGACTCGCGGGCTATGGCGGATGCGGCGAAAACGCCGAGCCCTTCCGGCGAGGGCTTCGAGGGCGCGGACTGCGAGGCGCTGCGCGAGCAGATCGCCGAGCAGAAGGAGGAGATCCTGCGCCTGCGCGACCTGCTGATCGCCAAGGACGCCGAACTCGGCGTCGCGCGGGGCAAGCTGACCGAGCTGACCGAGCACTCGGCCCGCTTCGCCGTGGCCGCCCGCTCGGTGCAGGCGCGCGTCCCGGGCCTGCTCCGCAAAGCCGCGGGACGGCTGCGCCGCAGGGCCTGAGCCGGTGGCCGACGCGCCCCGCTTCTCGATCGTCACGCCGGTCCACGAGACGCCGGCCGACGTGCTGCGGGCGATGCTGCGCTCGGTGCGACGTCAGCGCTTCGCCGACTGGGAGCTGTGCCTCGTCGACGACCGCTCCGAGCAGCGGCACGTGGGCGAGATCCTGGCCGAGGCCGAGCGCGGGGACGAGCGCATCCGGGTCAGCCGCCGGGAGGAGAACGGCGGCATCGTCGCCGCCTCCAACGACGCGCTGGCGATGGCGCGGGGCGAGTTCGTCGCCCTGCTCGATCACGACGACATGCTCCACCCCGACGCCCTGGAGCTGGTCGACAACGCCCTGCGCGCCAACCCGGAGGCCGACTACGCCTACAGCGACGAAGACAAGCTCGACGCCGGCGGTCACCACACGGGTCCGTTCTTCAAGCCGGACTGGTCGCCGGAGCGCTTCCGCACCCAGATGTACACGTGTCACCTCAGCGTTCTGCGGCGTTCGCTGGTCGAGCAGGTCGGCGGGTTCGACCCCGACTTCGAGGGCTCCCAGGACTGGGACCTGATCCTCAAGGTCACCGAGCGCGCCCGCGACGTGGTCCACGTGCCGCGCGTCCTCTACCACTGGCGCATGCTCGAGACCTCGGCCGCCGGGCGCGGCGAAGCGGCGAAACCGTGGGCCTTCGAGGCCGGCACCCGCGCGGTGCAGGCGCACTGCCAGCGGATCGGCCTGCCTGCCCGAGTCGAGCGCGACACCGAGCATCCCGGGGTGTACCGCCTGCGGCCCGACCTCCAGCGCCAGCCACCGGTGAGCATCGTGATCCCGACCGGTGGGCAGACCCGCGAGGTCCGCTTCGAGCAGGTCGTCCTGGTCACCCACTGCGTGCGCAGCATCGTCGAGACCTCGACCTACGAGAACTACGAGATCGTCTGCGTCGCCGACTCCTCGACCGACCCCGCGGTGCTCGACGAGCTGCGCGGGATCGCCGGGGACCGGCTGCGGATCGTGCCCTACGACCGGCCGTTCAGCTTCTCGGCCAAGATCAACGCGGGGGCGGTGCGCAGCGAGGGCGAGCACCTGCTGCTGCTCAACGACGACATGGAGGTGATCGCGCCCGACTGGATCGAGCGGCTGGTCATGTACTCCGACCACGAGGGGATCGGCGCCGTCGGCGGGCGCCTGATCTGGGAGGACTGCCGGCTCCAGCACGTCGGCGTGCTGTTCGAGAACGGCGGCTTTCCCGGTCACCCCTATCGCGGCTTCCCCGGCGACTTCGCCGGCTACGCCAACACCGTCCTGCTCGCCCAGAACCTCCTGGCCGTCACCGGCGCCTGCCTGATGACCCCCCGCGCAGCGTTCGAGGAGGTCGGCGGCCTGACCACCACCTTCCCGGTCAACTACAACGACATCGACTACTGCCTCAAGCTCCGCACCCTCGGCCTCCGCGTCGTCTACGACCCCGACACGATCCTCTACCACTTCGAGTCCTCCAGCCGCTCCTCCGACGTCGATGACTGGGAGATGGAGATGCTGATCGAACGCTGGGCCCACCTGACCGTGCCGGACCCCTACTCGAACCCGGCCCTGCGCTACGGGACGCCGCGACTGAGCTCACCGTTCAAATGGGCGAAGCGGCGACTAGGGCACGCTGGCGTTCGAGGTGTATTGTCTTCATATTTGAGTGAGAGATTTGAGCCATAAGCTGATCCAACTCTGGAAGATGGTAGGCCTACTAGCCGCCATTGCCTCACTTGCGCTACTCGTCCCAACCGGAGCAGCACGAGGCACCGATTGGCAACTGTCTGGCTCGGAAAGGGTGGAAAGCACTCCTTGGGGTTTTCCGCTAGGTGGTCCAGGCTATTACCCAAACCGCCGCAGCTTCTTCATAGAAGTCAGGTCGGGATATTGCTCCGGCAATCCCCCTCCGGTCTTAGATCATGTGGAGGTGACTGAAGGACGACCGACTGTCGATTTTCCCTACAAATGGAGTTTGATCACTGCGTTTGTTCGATTTCCAGCGAACACCCCAGGTGCCCCTTGCGCGGGATTAGGGTCTTTCCAAACAACGCGCGTCAAATTAAAGCGACCTGCTGGACGTCTCGTCTTCTTCGACGGCCACTACTCGCCTCCGCGCATCGTGCGGCGACCTCCGAAGCACATTCTCTGCAGAGGAAATCCTTCGGCGGATAACTGCGATTAGCTCTGCCGCCGATGGCGACGGGATGCGCCTGAGCAGCGCACCCCGCCACCTCGAGCTTCAGCCGATCGTTTCGAGATTCCATTCCGAGCCACTGAACCACCAGCGCTTCAGCGTTCCTTGGGGACTGAGGAAATAGACATCGCGCCTTCCCGAGGGCGCGACGATGGCGGTTGGATCGCCGCCTACGGCGTTTGACAGACCCCACCCCGTTTCGTTCCATTCCGAGCCTTTGAACCACCAGCTGCGCAGCTGGCCGTCGGGTGCTCGGAAGTAGACCCAGCGGCTGCCGTCAGAGGTGACGATCGCGGTCGGATCGCCCGCTACTTTGCCTGAGAAGCCCCACCCCGTCTCGTTCCATTCGGAGCCTTTGAACCACCAGCTGCGCAGCTGGCCGTCGGGTGCTCGGAAGTAGACCCAGCGGCTGCCGTCGGCGGCGGCGATAGGAGCTGGGTCTCCCGCGACTTTGTTCGAATAACCCCAGCCCGTCTCACTCCATTCGGACCCTTTGAACCACCATTGGCGCAGCTGGCCATCGCTGGCGCGAAAGTAGACCCGCCGAACATCTTCGGTCCCGAGTGCCACTGGATTGCCCCCTAGTTGCCCTGAGAAGCCCCACCCCATTTCGTTCCATTCCGAGCCTTTGAACCACCAGCTGCGCAGCTGGCCGTCGGGTGCTCGGAAGTAGACCCAGCGGCTGCCGTCAGAGGTGACGATCGCGGTCGGATCGCCCGCTACTTTGCCTGAGAAGCCCCACCCCGTCTCGTTCCATTCGGAGCCTTTGAACCACCAGCTGCGCAGCTGGCCGTCGGGTGCTCGGAAGTAGACCCAGCGGCTGCCGCCTCCCGTCGAAAGCGCCACCGGATTTCCGCTTACTTTATCCGCATATCCCCAGATTTTTTGACCCCAGGCTTCGCCAGATTCATACCACTCCTCCAGTTGCCCATTTGGAGCGCGAAAAAAGACGTGAGTAACTCCTTCATCGTCGACCATCACTGCCGGCTTTGGCTGCACGGTGGTGAACTGCCGGTCTTTCCCGTAGCTCGTGCCTTGCGAATTGCTTGCCACCAAGCGATAGTGATAAGTAACTCCCGGCTCAAGTCCCTGAAGAGTGACGTTTACAGAACCCGGCTGCCAGCCAGAGCCAGCACTTGCCGTAGAGGAGGAGGCACCGTACGAAGTCGTCGGTCCGTACTGAACATGGTAGGAGGTAGACAGTCCGTTTGGATCGATCGTCCCATGCACAGTGGCTTGTCGTTCTTGGACTGCGCTCACCGATTCGCCAGTCTCGGCATGGGGCGGCGCACCGATTTTGCTGCCGACGCTGACCCCGAGTGCTTCGGTTGCCTCCGTTATCTCGGCGTAGTAACCGAGATTCCCACCGCATGACAATTCGAGAGCGCCGGAGAAGATCCCGAGCGCGGTATGGCCGGCGAAAACAGGGCCGCCGCTGTCGCCGGGAATCGCGCAGAATTCTCCTCCTGCCACTTCGGTCAGGTTGTAAACCGTGCCCTCGGGATAGTTGACCGTTTTGTTCAAGGTCGCCACGTTTCCACAGCTGACGCCACTTGAGATGCCGCTGTGACAAACCTGCTGGCCCATGTAGCTCGAGCTTTCGCCCGTGATCCCCCATTCCTGGCTTACCCCCCAGTAGGCGATTATCGAGGGCCAGAACGAAACACCTTCTTCCCACCACGTTCCGTAGCCGGTTACCTTGAGTTTGGCGTAGTCGCCAGAGGGAAACGTGGATTGCTCCGCAGGGCCAATGAAATGGGGGACGCCGAACTGATCGTAGCTTCGCCGATTCGCGCCCACCGGCGCACAGTGCCCCGCAGTCAGCATGTACCGGTCGCCAGTAGCTCCGGCGATCGCCTTGAAGGCGGTCGTGCAAGGCCCTTCGGATTCGTCGGAGGGATCGATCCGAACGCCACCTCGAAGAGGTTTGCCGCAAATCCGTTCCACGGCTCGACAGGCTGCTGCTCGAGCTTCGAAGCGGTCGGCCTGCTCTGCGCGAAGTTCAACACTGACCTCCTGTGATGCGGCCGCCTTCGCCAGTCTCGCGTGATCTGGCCCGGCGGCCCCTGCCGCCCAATGAATCACTACGGCGTTGGCGCGTGGATCGAGAGAGGTCTGCACGAGGCTCCCCTCGATCAGGTCGCCCAACTGTTCGTCGATGCTGTCCTGAGCCGCTTCCAATGAAATCCAATTGCTTTTGGCCGCGACGATGCGGAAGTCTTCTCCGAGCCCGGCGTTCTGAAACTCAGCATCGACCTTGGCACGGCCAGCCCCAGCCGGCAAAGGCACGACAAAGCCCCCGCTCTCGTGATCGAACCAGAGGCCGGCGTAGTGCTGGCCCAGGTTTTGCTCCAAGCGTCGGGCGATATCGGCTTTGGCGGCCCGGTGCTGAACTGCGAGCCCTTGCTCCGCTTGGGCGAGCGAGAGTCCGAACTCGCGCTTGTAGGTCTGGGCCTCTGCTGGCAGAAACTGCGCACCTGCATGAATGGGGGTAAAAAGGGTTACCCCTAGGGCAAGCAGGAAGCATGCAGAGAGCATGCGGCCATGAGGAAGTTTCATCGCGTCCTTTCAGATCTATCCCGGCCGGCGCTGCAACGAAAGGGCGCGTGGGCTGAGAAGCATGTGGAGTCAGGGCAGTCTTATAAACCGGAGCGTAAAAAGCAACCCCTACTTTTGAAAGTTTCCGGTGTAAAAGATTTCACCGGAGGTCGCTGCCCAGCGGGGCTCTAGCTCAATAATCCACGGATAGAAGCAGCGGACCTGGCTCGTAGCCCACGATGGCACCCAAGCAGGCGGCTTGGTTGCGAGGTCTTGCGGACCGGCCGCTCGGCAGATTGACGAACATGGCACGCCCGTACGGGGCCGTGTCCTCGGGGCCTCCGCTCCCTATCATCCCGACCCCGCGCGACCAACAGACCGGCCGCAGACCTTCGAGAATCGGGAATGCGTTCAAGGTGCCGTCGTCGTACTCGGTGCGGACCATTCCGGCGACGTCCCACGTCGTCGACAAGATCGGAACGCCAAGCGTCTGGTAGGCCGGAGTTTCGCCGATGAATAGCGTCGTATTCGAGGGGATGGTCGGAAATCTGGAAGTCAGTCGATCTAGCGCCGCCCGCTCGGAGGCGTAGGCATCCCTCCACACAGCTGAGTGCGCCGCCAGGCGATCGATGTAGCCAGCTCCCAAGAGAAGCGCCAGGGCGAGCGGAAGAGCGAGAGCCAAGCGTCCTCTCAGGCCCGACATGCGATCGATGATGGCCGCAGTGAGCCCAAAGGAGGCGTAGACCGCAATCACGAGGCCTATTCCCGCCACGCCGTTGACCCGGTTGTTCATCCCATAGAAGCTCGGCGTGTAGTAGGGATCTGCGGGAATGAACATGGTCCAGCCGAGGGCTGCAACGACCAGGCCTCCAGCCAGGAGAGCCAGCCAGGCGCCGACACGCCACGACGGTCTCTCATCGGGTTTGCCGCGAGAGACGAAGTGGACCACGAGACCGATAACGAAGCTCGTGGCTATCACTGCTAACGCGAGCGTCGTGCGCTGCGCCCCTACAGGAAGCAACGTCCTCCCCAGCACGGTCCCCCCATTGGTGACGATTTCACCGAGGTGCTCGAGAGCGGCACCGGCGCTGGATAAGGGGCGATTCGTATTGAGCCCCACCCACAAGCCGCCGGCGGCGACCACACCTAGATCGATCAGCCAGCGCCGTTTGGCCGCCTGCCATCCGGCCTTGACGATATAGACGGCACCTAGACCGGCGATCAGGGGCATCGCCACCTCATAGGTGAGGATGGAAAGGAGGTAAAGAGTCACAGCCAGGAAGTGCCAGCGACGCGAGCCCCGCGACAAACCGACGAGTGCGATCCACAAACCAGCCAAAGCAAAGCTGAGAGAAAGTGAGATTTGCGCGGCCGTCGCCCAGAACCGCGTCGAGTCAAACCAGGGATAGACGAACACGAGGGCAGCAATCAGCCAAGCGTGCAGGTAGGGAACGCCAAGCGAACGCAGCACGCCATAGAGCAGCGCTGAGACGGCCACGGCCAGAAGCAATGCCCAAATCAAGTGATGAGTCATGTGCATGCCGAAGACCAGGTAGGTAACTGGCACATAGACCACTAGGACTGGCCGGTAAAGCGTCGTGTCGGCGAAGTGGGCCAGTGCGCCGCGGATACCGTTCCCCTCAGAAGGGTGCAACGTCGCCGCTCCGTTCAACCAGTCGTCGAGATAAAAGCCACCATGCCGGAGATGAGAGAGATACGCCGAGACTCCGACGATGAGCAATCCGCCCCAGGCGATTGCAATCTCAAGTGGTGCGAGAGGGCGTAGTGATGCGAAGCGATTCACGGTCGCGCCCCTCCACCCACCGCGCCGCGACTGGAGGCGCCTGTGTACCCGACCAGCGAGGCGAGCCCGACGGCGGCTCCCGCGGCGAACAGGTCGATCGGTGGCACTGCATAGCGGACGTCGTAGGAGGAGAACATCGGCGGAAACACCAGAAGGGTCAGGCCGCAGACGAGGAAGAGAGCGGCCCCGGCTCGCATCGCTCCGCGCGCGAGAACGGCGCCGACCAGTGAGAGCAGGACAAGGCCCAACAGAGGAAGGCCTCCTACACGGATCAGTGACTGATAGGCACCCCAGAAACCGCGACTTGCGGAGCCTGCCGTTCCATCGCCCACATCGCTGTACGCTTCGTCGTACTGGTCGGCCAGTTCCGAGAGCGAAGCGCCCTGAGCAGTAGGGACGGTGCTCGCGAACGACATGTCCTCCGCATCGCTTCCACTCTCAGGCCGGGGCGCTCCGATGCCGGGCGCGAAGAATCGGGCAAGATCTCTAGCCGCTGCCCATGCGTAGTCCAGTGGCTGCCCGAGAATTGCGGCCCTCCCGAAGCGTGCGAGCAGTTCTTGGTCTTCGCTATCCGCCGGATCGAAGGAGATCTTGGTGCGCAAGGGACTCTCTTCGCCGAAGGTCCAGAAGAAAGGCCCCGGCCGCTCGTCGGGGGGAATGTCGACGCACAACGGCTCGGTGCCCGATGGCGGCTCGAACTTGGTGCAATCGGCGAACTGACCGACTCGGCCATACAAGGCAAATCCTTGGTTCTCGACAATGCCGGAGTTGCCTCCAGCGATTGACTTTGAGACGACGAAGTAGAGGCCGATAACCGCAATGGCCGGAAGCAAGACGGCCGCCGCATGCTTCAGCCGCAGAGAACGGGCGCCGGGCAGCGCGATCGCCGCCCACACGGCGACCAAGAAGGGCAAAACCTCTGACACATGCCTGATCAGGGCCGAGCCGCCAAGCACTGCGCCGCCGGCCGCCAGCCACCAGATCGATCGCTCAGCGTCGAGTGCGCGCGCCAGCAGGTACATCGCAAGCGCCAGAGCCGGCATCCACAGGGCCTCGGTAAAGATGCCGTGCTCGAGAAAGAGCTGATCGCCTGAGAAGAGGACGACTGCCGCCGGCAGCAGCGCCGCCCAGCGAGGCGCCCCTACTCGGACTACCGCCGAATAGAGCAGTCCCGCAGCCACCAATCCCAGCAAATGCTGAATCGCCGTCGTCAACGGCAACGAAGCCCAGATATGGCGCAGCAGCGAGAGGAAAGCTGGATAGCCCGCCGGCATGGCGGCATCGTCGAACAGACCCGTAACCCCCGTGAAGGCCAAACGCATGTACCTAGCAGAGTCTCCGCCGTAGTAGTTGAAGACGGCCGGGGTGTAAGTGACCATCAGCGCGATTCGGATAAAGAGCCCGGCGCCCAACAGCGCCCACAACACCCACCAACCCCTCGGCTTGAGCCAGCTGTAAGCACGACGGCGCAGCGAAGTCTCTCTGTCAGACGGCTGTTGCATTCCAGCGATACGGTCGCCGCTCAGGAAGCGGGCTCTGCCTCGGCGAACTCCGCGAGGAACGTGCCGTAGTCACGCACGTAGTCGTCGGAGTCGTAGGGATGCGAGGCGAGGACGAGCAGGACGGCATCCTCGTCGTAGCGGAACTGGCTGCCCCAGATGCCGGGCGGGACGTAGATGCCGAGGGTCGGATCGTCCAGCACGACTTCGCTGCGGCGGCGGCCGTCGTCGACGGCGACGTGGACCTTGCCGTGGACGCAGACGAGGAACTGGTGACAGACGCGGTGCGCGTGCTCTCCCCGGACCTCGCGGCTCGGCACGTCGTAGACGAGGAACCAGCGGTGGGGGGTGAATGGGATCTCCTCGCCGGGCATCTCCCCGGCGGTCAGCCGTCCGCGCAGGTCGGCGAAACCGGCGAAGCGCTGCAGGTGGACGCCGCGCACTCCGAGGTCGGTCTTGCCCGGCTCGGCGGCAGGGGCCGCCAGCGGCTCCCCCACCTCCGTGGCCGAGTCTGCGTAGCCGTGGATCCGTGCCGGGTTGCCGGTGACGACCGCATGGGGCGGCACCGAGCGGGTGACGACCGCACCGGCGCCGACCATGGCCCCGGGGCCGATCTCCAGTCCGGGCAGGATCGTCGCGTTGGCGCCGATCGAGGCACCACTGCGGACGATCGTGCGGGGGTACTCGTCGAGCCATTGCTTGCTGCGCGGCAGCGGATCGTTGGTGAACGTCGCGTTGGGGCCGACGAAGACGTCGTCCTCCAGCTCGACCCCGTCCCAGAGCTGCACCCCGCACTTGACCGTCACCCGGTCGCCGACGACGGCACCTCCCTCGACGAATACGCCGTCGCAGATGTTGCAGTCGGCGCCGACCCGGGCGCCCTCGAGCACGTGCGCGAAGGCCCAGATGCGCGTGCCCGCCCCCACGTGATCGCTCTCGCACAGGCCACGCTCGTGGACGAACACGTCACTCATCGCCGCGGCTCCCGGTGAACTCGGCGACCTCGCGGACGATCGCCCCCGGCCGCCCCTTCACCGTCTCGTAGGCCCGCCACACGTAGGAGCCGATGATGCCAAGCCCGACCAGGTTGAGGCTGCCGAAGAAGACGATGATCAGGATCGTCGCCGTGTAGCCGGGCACGTCGATCGTCCCGACGAGCCGGAGGATCAGCGCCAGCGAGCCAACGGCCGCGCCGATCGCGAGCCCCGCGATGCCGGCGAGCCAGAGGATCCGCACCGGCAGGTCGGTGAAGGCGAAGACGCTGTCGGACAGGTAGCGGAGCTTGCGGCGCAGGGTCCAGCCGCTCGGGCCGGGACTCGGGCGGCGTTCGTAGGGAACGAGCTCGCGGCGGAAGCCGACCCAGAAGAGCTGCGCGACCAGCGAGGTGTGGACCGACTCCAGCGAGCAGACCACGTCGCGGACCGCGGCGGTGCAGGCGAAGACGTCGACCCCTTCGGGCGGCACGTCCCGGACGACGAAGCGTCGGTACAGCCGCCAGTAGAGCTTCGACATCGAGTCGCCGCGGTCGTCGCGACCGGCGCGCTGCCCGGCGACCACGTCCACGTCGCCGCCGGCGAGGCGGCGCAGGAACTCGATCACGAGCTCCGGTGGCTCCTGGAGGTCCGCCGCCATCACCGCGATCCGCTCCCCGCGGGCCAGGCTCATCCCGGTGCGGATCGCCGCAAAGGAGCCGAAGTTGCGCGAGTGCTCGACCACGCGGGCCGGCAGGCTCGCCGCGCGCAATCCGCTCAGCAGGCGATCCTGCGAGTCGTCGGGACTGCCGTCGACGACGAAGATCGCCTCCAGCCCGCCCTCGACCTCGCCGGCGATCCGCTCGACCGTCTCGATCAGCTCGGCGATCGAGCCGCTGTTGCCGTAGACGGGGACGACGAGCGAGTTGAGCGGGGTACTCATGCCGCCACCTCCTGGCATGCCTCGATCACCAGGTCGACCTCGTCGTCGTCGAGGTAGGGATGGATCGGGAGCGAGAGCTCGCGTTCCGCGAGCCGGCGCGCGACCGGAAGCTCGCCGACCGTCACACCGACACCCTCGACCGCATCCTGACCGGGACACACGAACGGATAGTGCCGCCCGACTGCAACCCCGCGCTCGCGCAGTCCCGCCTCGACCGTGCCGGGATAGCCCTCGACGACCTCGAACGCAAAGAGGTGGTGTGCCGAACGGCCCGCGGCGGGACGAATCGGTCGCAGCGCCGAGCCGTCGAGAGCCTCCTCGTAGCGGGACGCGATCTCATGCCGCCTGGCCAGCGAGGCGTCGAGCCGCGGCAGCAGGGCGGAGCGGAGGATCGCGGCGTGCAGCTCGTCCAGGCGGCTGTTGAGGCCGGGAGTCGTGTGCTCGTAGCGGCCGCTCTGGCCGTAGTCGCGCAGGCTGCGCGCTCGCTCGGCGAGGTTCGGATCCGCGGTGAGGAGCACGCCGCCATCCCCCAAGGCCCCGAGGTTCTTGGTCGGGTACAGACTGGTGCCGGCCGCGATGCCGGCCGAGCCGGTCGGCATACCGTCCCGCTCCGCACCGGCGGACTGGGCGCAGTCCTCGATCACGGCGATCTCGTGCTCGTCCGCGAGCCGTTCCAGGCCGGCCGGATCGAGCGGGTGACCGTAGAGGTGGACCGGCAGCAGCGCCCGAATCGACCGGTCGTCGCGCAGCACGGCATCTGCCTGGTCGAGGTCGAGGTTGCCCGTCTCGTCCACGTCGCACCAGACCAGCTCGTGTCCGGCGCGCAGGATGGCCAGGGTCGTCGCGAACGCCGTCAACGGCGTCGTCAGGACCCGTGCCCCGGCGGGAAGATCGGCGCAGCGCAGCGCGATCTCCAGCGCATCGAGTCCGCTGGCGACGCCGACGGCGTGAGGCAGTCCCCACCAGGCCGCCAGCTCGCGCTCGAAAGCCTCGACCTCCTCCCCGAGGATCAGCCAGCCGCTGCGCCCGACCCGGTCGACCGCCTCCAGCGCGTCCTCGCGGATCGCCTCCCACTGGCGTGCGAAATCGTTGGCGAGGACCCGGGGTGGAGATTGCTCGACCACGCGCGCCAGCGTATCTACTGTGTTGGGACGCCTAGGGTGCAGACGCTAGCCTTCGAGCAGGGTCCGGGACTGACGCACATTGAGCGGTCAGCTCAGTTCCAGATCGCCAGGGAGAGGTGGTCCCGAATCGTCTGGTCGGCCGTGACCAAGAGGGCCTGGGAGACGATCGCGTGGGCCGCGAGGAGGCGGTCGAAGGGATCGCGTGTCCACGAGAGGGTCACGGCGGCTTGCGTCAGATCCGCCATGCCCACGTCTGAGACCTCCAAGCCGATGCTCCGGCGCAGCGCCGCTAGCGGCGCGGCAGCAGGCTCGGTGAGCCTGCCCACTTCGTAGAGGTAAGTCAGCTCGAGCTCGACGATCGGCGAGACGAAGAGCTGCTGCTGCTCCGACTCGATCAGGTCTCGCACGCGCGGAGGGATGCGCTCGGCGGCCCCTTCGTAGAGCCAGGCGACGACATGCGTATCAATGAGGATCAGGGTTCCACTCCGATGACCAGTCGACATGGACCAGCTCGGCGGGGTCGCCGACGCTGTAGCCGGGGCGCCGAGGCAGGCGGTCCCAGATCGACGTCTTCTCCTTGGGGGCGATCACCAGCGTCTTGCCGTTGCGCTCGATCTCCAGGGGCCGGCCGCTCTCGAGAACCTCGTCGAGCAACCGGTAGACGTTGGCGCGCAGCTTGGAGGCGGTGATGCTCATCTCGGGCTCCGATATCGTACGTACTAGTTTAAGAGGGGACGTACGTACGATAGCAACCTGGGAGGGGGACGACCCGACGGGCGAAGGTCCGATGGCTGCTACGGAGGCCATGGCGCGACCGTACCGAGGCTCGCCGCACTGGATGCGCGCACAGACGAAATCTTCTGCAAAGCCTTTGTAACGGAGCCGTTGCGTTCAGCGGCCGACCGGTTCGCGGCGGGTCGGCTCGGGCCGGTTCAGCCGGTAGTCGCCGCGGCTCAGCGTGTGCTCCAGCCAGACGTAGAGGACGATGAAGAGGTAGCGGCTGCCCATCTCTTTCATCGCCAGCTTCGGCACGCCGCTGGTGCGGTTCGTCCAGGAGGTGGGGATCACCTCGTAGGTGTGGCCGCGGACGATCGCCTTCAGCGGCATCTCGACGGTCAGGTTGAAGTGCTTGGAGAGCAGCGGCTGGATCGTCTCGACCACCTCGCGCCGGTAGCCCTTGAAGGCGTTGGTCGTGTCGTTGTAGCGGTGGCGGAAGAGGATGCGGATGAACTGGTTGGCGAGGCGGTTGATCGCCAGCTTCAGCCGCGGGTAGTCGTGCACCTTCGCGCCGGGCACGAAGCGCGAGCCGAAGGCGCAGTCGGCGCCCCCCTCCATCAGCCGGTGGTAGCGGACGACGTCCTCGGGGTTGTCGGAGGCGTCGGCCATCACGATCACCACCGCGTCGCCCGTGAACACGTCGAGGCCGGCGCGGATCGCCATTCCGAAGCCTTTTTCGTAGTGCGAGGGGTGACAGCGCACGCGCGGGTTGGCCGCGCCGATCGCCTCGACCGTCGCCGCGGTCGAGTCCTCGCTGCCGTCGTCGACGACGACCACCTCGTAGTCGATCCGCTCGCGCTCGAGCACCGCGACCACGCCTTCCACGGTCCCCCCCACCGAGCCCTCCTCGTTCTGGGCGGGGATGACGACCGAGAGCTTCATGCCGGGGCGGCCGTCCAGCGCTCGGCGTTCTGCTCGTGCATCTCGCGCAGGATGTCCTCGACGTCGTGGCGCAGGCTCCACCCGGGGTAGTCGGCTTCGAACGGCTTCAGGTCCGAGATCCACCAGCGGTGGTCGCCGATCCGCGGCTCCTCGCCCATCTGCCAATCGAGCTCGCGGCCGGCGATCCGCTCGCACATGTCGATCGCCTCGAGCATCGAGCAGTTGCTGAACCGGCCGCCGCCGATGTTGTAGACGGCCGCCGGGCGGGGGGCCTTGTGGAAGGCCTCGAAGGCGGCGATCAGGTCGGCGCTGTGGATGTTGTCGCGCACCTGCTTGCCGGCGTAGCCGAACACGGTGTAGGGCGTGCCGGTCACCGTGCACTTCATCAGGTAGGCGAGGAAGCCGTGCAGCTTGGCGCCGGCGTGCTGCGGGCCCGTCAGGCAGCCGCCACGGAAGCAGACGGTGGGCATCTCGAAGTAGCGGCCGTACTCCTGGACGAGCAGGTCCGCCGCCGCCTTGGAGACGCCGAACAGCGAGTGGGTCGAGGAGTCGATCGTCATCGAGGTGTCGATGCCGCCGTGGTATTCATGCGACTCGGGCAGCTCGAGCCGCTTCTCCAGGTCCTCCAGCGGCAGCCGGTTCGGCGTGTCGCCGTAGACCTTGTTGGTCGAGCAGAAGATGAACGTCGCCTCCGGGCAGTGCGCCCGCGCCGCCTCGAGCAGGTTGAGCGTCCCGTTCGCGTTGACGCCGAAGTCCGTCTGCGGGTCGCTGGCCGCCCAGTCGTGCGACGGCTGGGCGGCAGTGTGGATCACCAGCTCGATCTGGCCGGCGCGCTCGCGGAAGATCCGCTCGACCGCGTCGCGGTCGCGGATGTCGGCGTTCTCGCTACGGAACTCGGGGTGCGCCTCGACCAGGCGCTCGGTCACGTGCGAGGTCGAGGCCTCGGGCCCGAAGAAGCTGGCCCGCATGTCGTTCTCGATGCCGACCACGTCGTAGCCCTGGCCGACGAAGTGGCCGACGGCCTCGGAGCCGATCAGCCCCCCCGAACCCGTGATGATCGCAACCGGCATTCCGTCTCCTCTCTAGCCTCGCGAGGCGGTGATCTGAAGCGCCGCCGCGATCCGCTCGGGGTCCTCGGCGATCCAATCGTCGATGTCGGCGAGCACCCGCTCGGCGTCGCGCCGCGGTCGCCACTCGTCGAGGCCGAACAGCCTGCGACTGTCCGAAATGTATATGGGTACGTCGCCGGCCCGCGTCTCCGGGACCGGCTCGATCGGGATCTCGTTGCCGGTCAGCCGCCGGCAGATCTCCGTCGTCTCCAGCAGCGAGAGGCTGCACTCGCGGCCGCCGCCGACGTTGAGGGTGCGGCCGTCCCAGCTCGCCTGGTCGAGCAGCTGCCGCTCGACCAGGTCGACCAGGTCCTCGACGTGGAGCAGGTCGCGGACCTGCTTGCCCTCGCCGCCGAAGCCGATGTAGGTGAGCGGGTTGCCGAAGCGGTGGGCCAGCATCCAGTGGGTGAAGACGCCCTGGTCGACCTTGCCCATCTGCCAGGGGCCGGCGATCACGCCGCAGCGGTCGACGACCGCGGCGACGCCGAGTGCGGCGCGGTACTCCTCGATCAGCATCTCGGCGGCCAGCTTGGTCGTCCCGTAGAAGGTTCGCGGGCTGCCGGTCAGCGGGAAGTCCTCGGAGATCCCCTCGGCCGAGGCGCCGGGGACCGGCTGCTCGGCGGCAAGCTCGAAGCGGGTCGGCGCCTCCTCCAGCACCAGGCGCAGCTGCGGCTCGATCGGGTAGACGCGGCTGGTCGAGAGGAAGACCATGAAGGCGTCATCGCGGCGGACCAGCTCCAGGCAGTTGTAGGCGCCGGTCAGGTTGGTGTGGACGACGTAGGAGGTGTCCCCGTCGACCCCGCTCATCACCGAGGGCTCGGCCGAGCACTCGATCATCGCCGAGATCGCCGGCAGCGCCTCCAGGTCGGCGGGCTCGCGCACGTCGCCCTTGACGAACTCGGCCCCGGCCGCCTCCAGCCGCGGCAGGTTCAGCTCCGAGCCGCGCCGGTAGAGGTTGTCGAGCGCGAGGATCTCCCACTCGGGATGGCGGGAGGCGAGCGCCACGGCGAGGTTGGAGCCGACGAAACCGGCCCCGCCGGTGATCAGGAGGCGGTCCAAGGGAGCGGGACGCTACAGGACGCTTCCCGCGTACCCTTCCCGCGTGCATACGGCTCCCGAGCACGAGATCGCCGACGTGCGGTGCAGCCCCGGGGAGCTCTCCTTCGAGGCGCGGATCGGCGAGCGGACGCTGCGAGTCTGGTTCCGCACGGCGAGCGATTTCACGCCCGGCGCCGAGGCGGCGCTGGCGGCCTGCACGATGCCGGCGATGCGCTTCGGGGGAAGGCTGGCGATGCCCGAGCCGGTCAGCCCGAGGATGCTGCGCGGGCAGCGCGAGTTCCAGGCGATCCAACGGGCGTGGTCGCTCGCATGGGAGTTCGGCGAACCGCAGCTCGAGCAGGTCGAGGTGGTGGCTGCGACGCGCGAGCCGCCGCCGGGCCGAAGCGGGCGCGTCGCGACGTTCTTCAGCGGGGGCGTCGATTCGTGGGCGACGGTGCTCGACAACCCGGACGTCACCGATCTGATCTTCATGCGGGGGTTCGACCTGATCCCCGGCCTCGACCGCCACGTCCAACTCGCCGACGAGGTCGAGGCGCGGCTGCGCGGGGCCGCCGACGGCCTGGGATTGCCGCTGCACGTCGTCGACACGAACCTGCGCGAGCTGAGCGACCCGCTGCTGCGCTGGGACGTCTTCTTCGGCGGAGCGCTGGACGCCGCCGCACTGTTCCTCGCACCGCTCTTCGAGCGGGTGCTGATCGCCAGCGATTCCGACTATGAGGTGCAGGTGGCGCGGGGCGTCAGCCGCCAGGTCGACCAGCTCTGGAGCACGGAGCAGCTCCAGCTCTCCGAAGACGGCGGCCGCCACAGCCGGGTCGAGCGGATGCGCAGAATCGCCGCGCATCCTGTCGTCCAGCGCAGCCTGCGGGTCTGCTGGGAGAACCCCGGCGGCGCCTACAACTGCGGCGGCTGCGAAAAGTGCCTGATGACGATGGTCACGCTCGAGGCGCTCGGCATGCGCGAGGCGATCGCCACCTTCCCGCCCCAGCTCGATCTCGACTCCGTCGGCCGCATCGAGATCCCCACGGCGGTGCGGCTGACCTTCTGGGAAGACGTGCTCGACGCGATCCGCGAGGCCGGGCGGGACGACCTGGAGCCATCGGTCGAAGCGGCGGTGCAGGCAGGCAAACAGCGGCTGGGGCTGCCGTCTGGGTACCGACGCCGCAGCAAGCCCGGGCCGCCGCCGCCGCTGCGGCCGAAGGCCAGGCGCCGGCACGAGGCCGCGCTCGCCGCCGCCGCCTCGAACGAGAACGCCGCGGCGACGCTCTCTACGGTGCTGGCGTCGCGCTCGTGGCCGGTGACGGCGCCGCTGCGGGCGGTCGGACCGCGGCTCCGTCGCCTGCGCCGGCGCTGAGCGCCTCGCCGTCGATCTCCTCGATGTTGGCGAGCGAGACCGCGCGGGTCTGGGAGAAGAGGACGAACAGGGTGACGAAGTTGCCGAGCGCGACCAGCGAGACGATCAGCGAGCCGAGCGCGGTGAAGCTCGCCCAGCCCGGCACGGCCCACTCGGTCAGCAGCTTCACGCCGAGCACCGCCAGCGCCATCAGCACGCCGAGGACGAGGAAGAAGACGAAGACGCCGAGCGCGCGGATCGCGATCCGGTCGGTGAACGGCATCAGCATCCGCAGGCCGTGCATGCCGAGCTTGCCGAAGGTCATCTTCGAGCGGCCCTCGTAGCGCTCGCCGCGCTCGCAGGGGACCTGCTCGACCGGCACGTCGAGGGCGAGGATCGCCGAGGAGTAGGAGAGGTCGAAGGTCGGGTGGCAGAGCGCCCGCCGCGCGACCGAGCCGGGCATCGCGGCGAAGTTGCCGGAGCGCACCGTCGTCCCGGTCAGCGCCCGGAAGAGCAGCCTGAACAGCTGGTACATCACCTTGAAGCCGAGCGACTCGCGCCGCTTGGTGCGCAGCGCCAGGGCGACCTTCTGGGGCGGGTGCGGCTCGCCGCCGAGCGGCGCGAGCAGCCGCGGCAGGTCGCTCGGCCGGTCCTCGCCGTCGGCGTCCAGCGTCACGACCAGGTCGTCGTCGGCGATCGCCGGCAGCGTCTTGCGCAGGGCGTAGACGATCGCCCGCTGGTGACCGAGGTTGAACGGCGGCTGCAGGACCGTCACGTCGCCGAGCGCCCGCAGGCGCTCGATCTCGGGGTCCTGCCCGGCGGTGTCATCGATGACGACGAAGCGGGCCTCGCCGTGGTCGCCGGCCGCGAGCGATTCGCGCAGCCGCTCGCGCAGGACGACGAAGGACTCGACGTCCCGGTAGACCGGCGTGACGATCCAGACGCTCACGCCCCGGCTCCCGCGGTCGCGTGCCGCGGCTCGGCGAGGGCGGGCCCCTCGCGCCGCAGGAGCCTGAACTCGCCCACTTCGGCGATCGGCTCGAAGCCGCGCCCCAGGTAGCGCAGCAGCGGGCCGTCCGCGGTCCTCCCGGCCGACCAGCCGCCGGCAAGCGCCGGGTTCTCGAGCAGGCAGAGGTCCTCGATCGCGCGAGTGTCAGCGATCACGCGGCGCTGGTCGGCGTCGTCGAACAGCGTCGGCCAGCCGGTCGCGTTGAAGCCGGTCGGCGGCTGCCGATCGGCCCAGAAGTAGAAGCTGTTCATCCCCGGCAGCATCACGAAGGTCGAGCAGTTGGCGTCGATCGTCGCCGCGACCTCCCGGTAGAGGTCCGCTTCGGGTTCGGCGAGGCGAACCGAGTCGGCGCCCGGCAGGCCGAGTGGGACGGCGGCGTCATATGCCTCCCGATAGTCGCGCAGCGGCTTGCGCACCGTCGTGTCGGCGACGAACGCCACCAGGACGAGGGCGGCCACGGCGCCCAGGCCGAGTGCCGCGCGGCGCTCGCGCGCGGCGCCGAGCGTGCCGGCGAGCCCGCGGACGCCGTTGGCGACGCAGATCGCCCCGACGCCGATCAGCAGGAAGCCCGACCAGTTCAGCTGGCTCCCCGCGACCGGATAGGCGTGCAGCGCCTGCATCACGGCGAGCGGCGGCAGCAGCAGCCGCGCGAAGGCGGCGCGCCGGTCGTCGGGGGCCGGGATCAGCGCGACCCATGCGAAGGCGAGCAGGCTGATCTGGTAGGCGGCGAAGTCGGTCGCGTCGAACGGCAGGCCGCGTCCGATCACCGAGAGCCCCAGCTCGACGCCGACGAGGATGCTGAGCAGCGACATGCCGGCCCCCCACGTCGGTCCGGCGTCGCCTGGCCGCCCCCGCGCGGCGTACCAGTAGGCGAGCGCGGCGGCCAGGCCCGCAGCGTCGATCCAGAGCACGCGGTTGGACTGGATCAGGGGAATCGAGAAGGCGTCGACCTGGCGCAGCGGCTGCTCGACCAGCCCGTCGACCAGGCCGCCCAGGCTGGTCCCGGCGCCGAGGATCGCGAGCAGGATCGCTGCGGCGGCGGCCAGGAAGCCGCCGCCCAGCCACCAGAGCTCCTCGGGATCGCGGCGGCCGGTGGTGCGCGCGCGCAGCGCGATCACCACAGCGAGCGCGGCGATCGAGACGTGCGCCGCGTACTCCCGCGCCCACGGTTCGCCCAGCTTGGCCGTGACCAGGACGACCGGCGTGGCGACGAACGCGACCTCGATCGCGAGCCGCAGCCAGCGGCGGCCCGCCAGAGCCGGGTAGGCGACGGCGCAGGCGAGCACGACCGCGGCCAGCGCCAGGGCGCCGACGTTGATCTTGACCAGAACCAGCGCGGCGACCGCGGCGCCGAGCGCGGCGAGGGTCCCAGGCGAGAGGCCGTCGCGGACGGCGCACGAGAGCGCCACGACCGCCGCCAGGATCAGGCAGACGATCCCGCCCGGGTGCATCGGCTCGTTGCCGGCGACGCCGAGGGTCGAGAAGACGAGCATCTGCACGACGAGGCCGAGCACGATGCTGCCGGTCATTCGCACGGCCGCAAGCCCCAGCGCGAGGCTCGGCAGGACCCACGAGACGAGCGTCGCCCAGCGGCCCGAGTCGAGGTCGACGGGGATGCCGAGCAGGGAGAACGCCCCGCCCCAGGCCTCGTAGTAGAAGGGCCCGTACTGGGTGAAGACGTCGTCGTAGAGGGCGCCGCCTTCGACGAAGGAGCGCAGCGCGATCAGCATGTACCCCTCGTCGTCGTAGGCGGCGAAGCCGCTGAACATCCGCGGGTGCGCGGTCAGCACCGTGACCGCGGTCAGCGCGCCGAAGGCCAGGATCCCGCCCAGCCAGCGCCGCCGGCGCCGGCTCATCGACTTCCCTCCCCCTGCTTGCCCGCTCGTCTCAACCGGCGCCGAACCTTATGGGTCGGGGCGGCGAGCCTGCCCGAGGGCGCTGACCGCGAAGCGGGCGCCTACGGGCGGGGGCGGCCGCCGGTCACGTCGACGAAGGCGTGCCAGGCCGGCTTCGCCTTCAGCCGCACGCCGCGGCGGAACAGCCCGGTCGAGTCGCAGAAGTTGCACGAGTCCGCCATGTCTTTCCAGGTGAACCAGTAGGTGCCTTTGAGGTTGAGCCGGTGGCGGTTGGAGATCAGGTAGCGGTAGGCGGCGGTCATCTCGCGGATCTGGAAGCCGACGCCCTGCTCGAAGCTGACCAGGTTCGGGTTGTTCTGCGAGCCCCAGCCCATCTCGGTCATGTAGAGCTGGGCGCGGCGGTCGCCGTTGTCGAGCATCACGTCGCGCATGCCCTCGGTCATCCGCTGCAAGTCGGCGGCGGATTCCGCGTAGGGGTGCAGCGCCGCGGCGTCGAAGCTGCGCTTGATCCCCGGCACCGCATACAGCCGGTCGAGGAAGTCGACCGCGTCCATCGCCCGCGGCGGCGTCGCCCCCGGTTCGGCGAAGAGGCCGGAGAGAATCACGTTGGCGCCCGGGTCGGCCCGCTTGATCTCCTTGTAGGAGAGCTTCAGCAGGCGGGCGTAGCGGCTCGGCGAGGCCGGGGTCGCGAAGTAGAAGAAGTTGGCCTCGTTCCAAACCTGCCAGTCGCGCACCGGCACCCTGGGGACGAAGTCGCCGGAGGTCGGCGAGTGCTCGATCCAGAACTCGCCGCGCGGCCCGTAACGCTCGACCGCCTCCCGCAGGAAGGCGGCCCAGACCTGGCGCTGGCGACCGTTGCGCACGGGCAGGTCGGTGTATTTGCGCGAGAGCCAGCTCGGCGTCGCGTAGACGAACGGCAGCACGCGCAGGCGCTGCCTGGCCGCCGCCTCGACGACTTCGTCGAAGTCGTCCCAGATGTAGCGGCCGTCGTTGAAGGGCTGGACCGAGCCCCAGGCCATCGGCCAGCGGATGCTGCCGATCCGCCCGGCGCGCATGTATTCGGCTTCGGTTTCGTCCGGGACGTGCTGCGGCACGATGCCGAAGAAGGTCGGCGGCGGGGCGGCGCTCTGGGTGGCCACGGATGCAATCGCGCTCGGCGTGGTGAGCGACGGGGTGGCGATCGAGGGGGCGACGGCAGAGGTCACCAGGGCGGCGAGGGCGACCAGCGACACGGCGATGGCGGGGGCGAATGCGATCTTCGGGAATCTCATCTGTTCGGTCCAGGTCCTCCGACGGGGCTCAGTAGCGGCCGCCCAGCTTACGGTGATCCCAGGTCGCAACCCGCAACGGCCGGAAATGGATCGCCACGCGCTTCGGGGCCTGCGCTTCGAGCGCCGCCCTGGCGTCGCCCTCCACCGACGAGATCCCCTCCGCGTAGCGGACGGTCAGCTCCTCCGCAAACCCGATCACGGTCTCGAAGTCGCGGTGGATCTCCGCCTCGGCCTCGATCATCGCGCCGCGCAGCTCATCGTACTCGTGCCCGGCCTCGACCAGCACGGTCGCGCGCGGGTCCCGCTCGAGGTTGCGCACCTTCTGAGACTTGGCGTAGGTCCAGACCCAGACCTCGCCCTCGCGCGGCACGAACCAGAGCGGCATCGAGTGCGGCCAGCCGCCCGGCCCGTTCGAGGAGACGACCGCGATCCGCTCCGCCTCCAGCAGCCCCCGCAGCTCCTCGTCGCTCAGCTTGATCTGGTCGCGGCGACTCACCGTCGCGAACTCTATGCCTGTACGGTCGCGGCGAATGGCGGCACCGAGGCTCCCAGCGCTGACCGGGATCAGGATCCTGGCCGCCTTTGCCGTCTACTTCAGCCACGTCGGCGCGCCGGCCGGGTCCCCGGCCTTCCTCTCCAGCTTCTTCGACGCCGGCTACACGGGCGTGACCCTCTTCTTCGTCCTCTCCGGCTTCGTCCTCGCCCTCAACTACTTCGACGGCATGCGCCGGCCGACCGCGGGCGGGCTCTACGACTACCTCGTCGCCCGGTTCGCGCGGGTCTACCCGCTCTACCTCCTGCTTCTGCTCTGCTACGTCGCCTACATGGGTGCCTCCGGCGACGACGTCGGCGGCTGGTGGCGGAACGCGCTGGCGATCCAAGCCTGGGACCCGAACCTCGCCCACGCCTACAGCTTCGACGAGCCGTCCTGGTCGATCGGCGTCGAGTTCTTCCTCTATGCCTGCTTCCCGCTGATGATCCCGGTGCTCGCCCGCCTGCGGCGGCCGCGCTCGATGCTCCTCGCCGCGGGGGCGGTCGCGGTCGCGATGCTCGCGCTCGCCGGCTGGTTCGTCGCCGGTGGGGGCGGCGCCCTGCCGATGGAGAACCCGGACTCGGCGCACCGCTGGCTCTACCGCACCCCGCTCACGCGCCTCGGCGATTTCACGCTCGGCATCCTCGCCGCGATGCTCTACCTGCGGACCCGCGAGAGGCCGTCCGTGGCGCGGATCGGCCTGCCGCTCGTGCTCGGGTCGACGCTCGTGACGGTCGGGCTGATGTGCTGGCCCGCGCTCCTCTTCACCTCGTGGAGCTGGGACGTCGCCTACGCGATCCCGGCGACCGTCTTCATCTTCGGCCTCGCGGTGGCGCCGCTGAGCTGGGCGGCCCGACTGCTCTCCCTCCCTTTCATGGTCCTGCTCGGCGAGGCCTCCTACGCGTTCTACCTCGTCCATGCGCCGGGGATCGACATCTTCGGCGCCGGCGAGTGGGCGACGAGCTTCTCGGCGACGACGGTGGGGCGCGAGGCGATCGCCCTGGCCGGTGTCGTGGCGCTGGCAATCGCCCTGCACCTCGCCTTCGAGCGGCCGGCGCGGACCCGGATCAGGCGCGCCCTCTCGCGGGGGCGCCGGCAGGGGTCCGGACAAGGCCGGCCCGCAACCGAGCCGGCCAGGCCTTAGAGCCGCCGTACTCCTAACGAGCGCGCAGGGTCAGCGAGCGGGCGAGGCGGCCGTCGGGAACCGCGACGATGAGCTTCGCGCGCAGCTCGCCGCGCTCGCGGAGCAGCTCTATGCCGCGGCGGTTGAGCGGCAGGCGCAGGGAGCGCGAGGTGCCGCCCGCGAGGCGGAAGGGGCGGCGGGTCAGGGCGACGGGGACGACTCGCGTCCGCACGCGTCCGCGGGGGCCGGCGAGTCGGATTCGGGTCCGGGCGCGCAGCGCGATCTGGCCCGGGCAGGCGGTCTCCGCCGGCCACTCGCAGCGGACGGCGAGGCGGACCGCCCGCGGACCCGGCACGACGCGCAGGACCGAGATCGGGATCCGCACGCCGACGGTTCGGCAGCCGAGCGGCTTGTCGGAGCCGGTGCCGATGTTGACCGCGTAGGCGCAGACCTGCTCGCGACCGACCTTCGTCGTCGGGAAGCTGACGTCGAAGCCGCCGAGGCCACCGGAGGCGCGGAAGCGGGTCGCCATCTCGGGCCGGACCTGGGTCGCGATCGCGCCGAGCTCATGGCCGATCGCGCCGCTCCTGCCGGGCTTGCCCCCGACGTAGACGCGGATCGAGACCGGCGTGCCCGGTGCGCTGGGGTCGAACGCCCAGCCGACGACCTGGACCTGCCCCGCCGACGGCGAGCCGACGAAGTCGAGCGTCCCCTTCGGATCGTCGCCGGGTCCGGTCGCGGAGCCCACCGTGCCGCCTTCGACGTAGTTGTTGTCGACGTTGATCGTCACCCCGCCCCAGGTCTCGTCGTGGCCGCCGCGGTACTGGCGGATGCGCTGGTGCTCGGCCCATGCGTCGTCGGGGACGTAGGGGTCGTCTGCGGTCCGGCGCCCGTCCCAGTTGGCGATCCAGATGTGATCGGGGTGCAGGTAGCCGCTGCCGAGCCGGTCGACCAGGTCGGCGATGCCGGAGGCGCCGCTGCTGTAGACGCCCGACTCGTAGCCGAGCGTGTGCAGGCGCGCGGTCCACGCCTGGAGGAACGTCAGCGTCGCGTTGGTCGAGCTGGACGTGCGCGAGTAGCTCTCCATGTCGAAGTAGAGCGGGCTGCCGGGACCCATGCCGATCGCGGCGGCCTGCTCGACCGCGTCGTTGGCCTCTGCGGTGCCCTGGAAGGTCGCCGAGCCGGCGCTCAGCTTCGCGCAGGTGCTGCAGCTGCTGGTCGGCGCCTGCAGGCCGACGTAGGTGGGGATCAGGTGCCAGTCGGCGCCGACCTGTTCGGCGACCCAGCTCGCGGTCAGGTTGGGCTGCGAGCAGGCCCGGTTGAGACCGCCGATGTAGACGCCGATCGCGCGGTAGGGCGAGGAGTCCCAGGCTCGCATCGAGCGTCGCGAGGGCGCGGCGCAGGCGTCGACGCCGAGGCCGGTGAAGTCGGAGCCGGCGGAGACTCTGGCAACGGGGGCGCCGCTCGCGCGCGCTTGACCCGGTGCTGGTGGCTTGCTACTCGTGCCAGCACGCTCCACTCGACGATTGCCTTCGTCGCCGATGCCCGCTCGTGCCGCGGCGCTCGCCGGATTCACGACGATCGCTTGCCGCCGGCCGACCGCGCCGGCGGGGCAGCGCTGCGCCGCGCTCGGCGTCCCCAGGTAGACGGCGCGGCGGTCGAGCCGCACGCAGGCGTGCGGCTGCTCGGCCAGGCGGATCACCGGCCAGCCGGCCGGGACCCGGACCTCTTCGCCCCGGAAGCGGACCGTCCTCTCCCCGCCCGTCGCCTCGCCACGGAAATCGATCGCCTTATCCCCACCGGCCGCCGTGGCGATGCCGGCCATGGTGGCCAGAGGCAAGGCAACGGACATGGCGAGGAGCAGCATGCCTATGACTGCGCGCCGCATCTCTCCCCCAACCGTCCCACAGCCCGAACGTTTCGGCGCCTCTCGAAGCGCTCCGCAAGAGGACGTGCCGTCTGTTCGAGGCCACTATGGGCACCGAACAGACGGCACGTCCCCCCGGCGCGGGCTTGGAAAGGGGCGGTGCTCAGGCCGGGACGAGGGTGAGCTCGCGCCAGGGGCCCTCGCCGGCCATCGGCTGGGTGCGGCCCTCGAGCCAGTCGGCTTGGAGGTCGTCGTAGTGGCGGCTGGCGGGGTGGCCGGACTGGCCGGTGAACATCTGCCAGCGCGAGCGGTCGGGGTCGACCGGATCGGCGACCATTCGCCAGCTCGGCGCCCAGACGGCGCGGTAGGGGTCGTTGGGGTCGTAGGCGATCTGGCTGACCGTCTCCTGCGCGCCGCCCGCCTTGAGGCGGCGGTTGAGCAACTTGCGCAGCAGCGGGTTCGCCTCGCCGAGCGGGTGCGGGAACTCCATCTCGTGGACGTGCCCCCAGCGCCAGCCCTCCGGGTCGGGGCCGAAGCGGTCGCCGAGGTCGTCGAGCGCGCCGCTCAGCGCCTCCAGGACCAGCTCGTCCCAGGGGCGGCCGATCAGCTCCTCGTCCCCTTCCTCCCAGAGCTTCATCAGGTGGGAGTGCCAGCGCCACGGCGAGGTGACGTGCGTGGTGAAGCCGTTGTCGGCGCGGTCGAGCCAGCGCTCGCTGAGGTCGCGGTCGCCGATCGCGGCGCGGGCGACCTCACGCGCCAGCCGCAGCAGGAAGGCCTGGTAGATCGAGCCGGCGATCGAGTCCGGGTCGAGCCGGCCGTCCCAGCTGCGCAGCCGCTCGATCGCGCTGGTCTCGCGCTGGCCGCGCGGCCTCAGGCGGCCGAGCCGGCGGGCGACCTCGAGGCCGGGGATCGAGAGGTTGTCGGACTGCATCGCCTCGAAGCTCTCGATGTCGTGCTCGTCGCTCGCGCGCAGCAGGTCCTCGATCCGCCGCGCCCGGAAGCCGTCGAGCCAGTCGCTGGTTATGTGGTGCGGATAGTCGTCGCCGACGATGCGGTTGTTCGCGGTGACGAGGAAGCCGCTCTCGGGGTCGGTCACCTCGGGCAGCTCGTCGTAAGGGATCGTCCCGTCCCACTCGAACTCGCCGCTCCAGCCCGGCTTCGGCAGGTCCGGGCAGCCGCCGCGGCGCAGTGGCAGGCGGCCGACGAGCTTGTACCCGATCGAGCCGTGGCTATCGGCCCAGACGAGGTTCGAGGCCGGCGAGGTGTGACCCTCCAGCGTCGCGACGAGGTCCGGGCCGGAGCGGATCCCGTGCAGGTCGAACATTCCCGCGAAGGCGGTCGGCCGGTCGAGCGCGATCCAGCGCAGGGCGAGTGGCTCGGCGTCGTCGGCGCCGAGCGCCTCGTTGACGATCGGCCCGTGGTGGGTGATCCGCACGTCGAGCACCTCGGGGGCGTCGCGCCCCTTTACGGCGATCTCCTCGCGGACGATCTCCAGCGGCCGCCACTCGTCCTCGAACAGGTAGCGGTCGCCCTCGATCCGCTCGACGAAGAGGTCCTGGACGTCGGCCATCACGTTGGTGAAGGTCCAGGCGACGTCGTTGTTCTGGCCCATGTAGACGCCCGGCATGCCCGGCAGCGAGGCGCCGCGGACGAAGCGGTCGCCGAGCGTGAGGCCGACCTGGTACCAGATGCCCGGCATGCTCTGCGGCAGGTGCGGGTCGCCGGCCATCAGCGCCTGGCCGGTCGCGCTGTGGGCGCCCGTGACGGCCCAGTTGTTGGAGCCGCTCGCCTCGGCGGCCAGCCCGATCGCGCCGCGCACGGCGTCGATCTGCTCGGCCAGCGCCAACCCGTCGCCCGACCACGGTTCCTGGGTGACGACCGGGTTGTCGGCCGGATAGCCCGGGTCGAGCCTGGCGGCCAGCTCCGGTCCGAGCGCCCGCACCATGTCGGAGCGCAGCAGCTCCTTCTCCCAGTTGGTCGAGAGGCCGAAGGCGAGCAGCTTGCCCAGCCCGAGGATGTCGACCGGCTGCCAGGGTTGGAAGTCGAGCCGCAGCAGCTGCATCTCGAAGGGCGGCGCCTTGGCGCTCGCGGCGGCCGCGTTGACCCCCTCGCAGAAGCGCTCGAGCAGGGTCCGCAGCTCGGGATCGAGCGCAGCCGCCTCGCGCTCGGCGACGCGGCGGATGCCGAGCGTGCGCATCAGGCGGTCGATCGGGAGCCCCTCCTCGCCGGCCATCTCCGAGAGCCGCCCCGAGACCACGCGCCGGTAGAAGTCCATCTGCCAGAGCCGGTCCTGCCCGTGGCAGAACCCCTCGGCGAACCAGAGGTCGGCGGCGGTCTCGGCCTCGACGTGGGGGACGCCCCAGCGGTCGCGCCGCACCCGCACCGGACCCCCCAGCCCGGAGAGCTCGATCGTGCCCTTCGTCTGCGGCAGCGGCCGGCGGGCGAGGAGGTGCCAGAGGGCGCCGATCCCCGCCCCGATCAGCCCAAGGCCGACGGCTCCGCCGACCAATCCGGCTTGGACCGCGCTTCCACTGCGCCTGCTCCCGCTCATTGCACCTGTGTATCAGGAAACTGGCTGGCTGGCCAATGTAAACCCCGGCACTTTTCTTTGGCCAGCGGCGAGACTTCCCCCTACTCCTTGCTGTTAGAAAGGCGACCAACGGCATAAACGGGAGGGGACATGAAGCGATCAGAGGCAAATAGTCGAAGAGTTCGGGGTCTTGGGTTGCGGAGCCTTTGGGTGGCGGTCCTCGCCAACCTCATGCTCGCAGCGCCAGTCGCCGCCGAGCCGGGTCAACTCGATCTGAGCTTCAGTCGTGACGGCCGCGTGGTGACGCAGTTCCCGGCCGAAGCGGTTCCTTACCCATACTCCTCCTACGCCCCAGACCGGGGGTTCGCGGCGAACCGATTTCCCATGGCGCTGACCCCTGGGGGAGGTGTGGTCGCCGCCAGCAGCAAGAAGCTCGTCCAGTACCTGGCAACCGGCCAACCGAACCCCCGCTTCGGGCGCAACGGACAGGTTCCGATCCCGACGGTGAATGGCTCCCTGTTTCGGGTTAGCGCGATCGCGGTGGACTTCCGCGGCCGCATCGTGGTCGCCGGCACGGCGAAACTCAATCCGCCCCGACAGATGGGCGGAAATCCCCTGCCGGGACCGGTCCCGAGTGCCGCGAGGGTGATTCGATTCCTGCCCAATGGAGCCCTCGACAGGGGCTTCGGGGAGGGTGGCGTCTCGACCTCGACGCTCGGTGCCGAACCACCCGTGTATCAGGACGGCGGCCCGTATGAGGCGGCAGCCGTGTCGGTCCTCGGGCTTACCGTAGACAACTTCGGTCGGCCGGTCCTGAGCGGCGCGGCATCGGATGCGATCGGCAACTGCGGCAACCCGGATATCACTTTCGAATCGAGGCACGCCTTCATTGCCCGCCTCACCAAGTCCGGAGATCCGGATCGGACCTTCGCCGAAGGAGGGCTGAAGCCGGTCGGCGGCCTCACCGAACTGAAATCCCCAGCCGCTAGCCAGTCCGGGGGCATCCTGTCCATCGGCTCGTATAGCAGGCCGTGCACGCGTTATGAACTGCCATATCCGTCGGTTCTTGTAGGCCTAACTCCGACTGGAACTCCGGATGGCGGCTTCGCAGGCGGCGGGTTCTGGTCGCGGCGATTCGAGGGGAGCTACAAGGTTCTGGTCGTTAACGACCTCTCGGTGACTCCTGCGGGAACGATCCTCCTGCTCGCCCAAACCGCTGTATCCCCATTCGCAGACGAGCCGACCATGAGCAAGGTCCTCCGCCTCCTTCCAGACGGCCGACCTGATCCCGCTTTCGGCCGACGCGGCAGTTTGACGCTGCCGCTGGGCCAACGGGCGGAGTTCAGCGCCATTTCGCCCGGCCCCCGCGACGAGGTTCTCCTCGCAGGCAGCGTCTCCCGCAGACCGGCGGCTGTCAGCGACCAAGGTAGGTCCCAGCTGCTCTTGATGCGCCTGACCTCGGCCGGCCGGGTCGATCGTAGCTTCGGCCGCGCAGGGCGAGTCGCAACGCGCTTCCGCGGAGCGACGGTAACCGCCACCGATTTGGCAGTTGATCCCCGCGGTCGCATCGTCGTCGGCGGTCGGCTCTTCAATCGGCATCTTGCAACGCCGAATTTGCTGGGCCTCGCGCGCTACCTCGGTGACGAGGCGGCACGCAGGCCCACGACGGCGACCGGCGGGCGGGCGGGCCACTAGGCCCCAAGCTCGCCCGGCAGCCGCCCCTCCGCCTCGAGCTTCTGCAGGTGCGCCTCCATGACCAGCGCCGCCGCAGGACGCATCGCCTCGGGGACGTCGTCCCAGACCTCGGCGAGCAGCGCTCCCCTGGAGCGCTCGCCGCGCTCCAGGGCGGCGAGGAGGCGGCGCTCGCGCATCTCGCGGTGCTCGACGTACTCGGCCAGCTTCGCGGCAGGGTCGGCGATCCAGGGGCCGTGGCCGGGGCAGATCAGCTCGATCGGCTCCGCCTGCATGCGTCGCAGCGAGTCCATGTAGGCGGCGAGCGAGCCGCCGTCGGGCGGCACGAAGGTCGAGCCCTCGCCGAGCACCAGGTCGCCGCTGAAGCAGACGCCGTCGGAGGTCAGGAAGCAGACGTGGTCCTCGGCGTGCCCGGGCGTGGCGACGGCCCGCAGGCCCCCATGCTGCTCGCCGTCATTCGGCAGCACGACTGGCGGCCGCTCGTCCCCGCCGTGTCCGCCAGTCGCCGCCCTGGCTTCGGCCACCATGGTCGCGAGTCGCTCCGCGCCGTCCGCATGATCGCCGTGGGTATGCGTGAGCAGCACCATGCCGATTCCGCCGCGCTCCTCGCCCGCGACCCGCACCGCCTCCAAGTGCCCACGGTCGTCCGGCCCCGGGTCGATCGCGACACACGGCCCCGTCCCATACAAATAGGTGTTGGTCCCCTCCCCCGTCAGCGGCCCGGGGTTGGGCGCCACGATCCGCAGGATCTCGGGATGGCCCGGCGCCTCAGTCATGTTGCTTGGCGCAAAACTCGGACATATTCCGACTTTCGCGCCAAGCGAGGCTCAGGCGGCCGCGGCGGCGACTTCCCGAGCGATCGCCTCGCGGGCGTCCTCGGGCTCGAGCACGACGAGGTCCCCGGCGCCGCGCAGGATCTCGCGGACCAGCCAGGACGTCCCCGCGTAGGGCAGCTCGACGACGACCGCGCCGTCCTCCAGCTCCTCGACCACGGTCCGCTCCTCGCGCAGCCAGCGCGCCCGCTCGGGCGAGACCCAGACGCGGGCGACCTGGGCGGTCGGCACCTCGCCGTCGGTCATCCAGCCCTCGACGCCGGCCAGCTCTTCGACCTCGGGCCGCGGCTCGAACGTCTCGCCGGTCGGCGCCGCCTCCTTGACCCGGTCGAGCTTGAAGTGGCGGATGCCCTCTTTGGTCAGGTCGTAGCACTCGACGTACCAGCCCTCGCGCCCGTTCTCCAGCCGGTAGGGCTCGACCTGGCGCTTGGTGAACTGGTCCTCGTTCTCCTTGTAGTACTGGATCTCCAGCACCTGACGGGAGGAGATCGCCTCGTTGACGAGCCGCGCCACCTCGACGTCGCCGCCGCTGCCGGCCGCGATCTCCAGCCCCTCCTCGGAGGGGTCGTGGCCGAGCGCCTTGACGATCTTGGTCCGGGCGCTCTGCAGGCCGCCCTGGGGCAGGTGGTCGCCGAACAGGTCGATGGCCGCGACCAGCGCCTTCGCCTCGAGCGGCAGCAGCCGGGCGGGCCGGGCGAAGTTGTCGCCGTAGGGCTCCGAGTCGACCTCGATCTCCTCGCCCTGGATCTCGGCGTAGAGGACGTAGGTCCCGCCGCCGAAGTTGACGACGTTGAGCAGGTCGATGTCCTCCTGCAGCTCCTCGGCGGTCAGTTCGAGCCGCTCGCGCAGGTCGGCGACACCCAGCCGCTCGCCTTTCTTGGCGGATTCGATCAGCAGGCCGGCGAGGGTGACGAGGCGGGCGAAGCGCTCCGGCCGGATCGCGGTCTCGCCGCGGCCGTTGGAGCGTGAGCGGCGCGGCGCCTCGCGCAGCGGCCGCTCGACCGTGCCGGCCGGCTCGAAGCCGTTCACGTGGCGGCGGTGCAGGAGGTCGAGCCGCCCCTGGGCTTCGCTGCGCAGCTCCTCGGGCGCCAGCACCTCGGCGTTCTGGCGCCAGCGCAGCACCCAGGCGATCAGCTCGCGCGGCGAGGCGTAGTCGGTCTCGAAGATCGTCCCCTTGCCCGGCGCCCCGTCGGCCTTCTTGGCGGGGCGAAGCTCGCCGTAGGCGCCGAAGTCGCGTTCGATCAGCCAGGCGATCCGGTCCCGCAGGAAGATCTTCGCGCGGCCCTGGATCTCGCCCAGCTGCCAGTCGGCGCGCTGGCCGTAGTCGCGACGGTCGAAGTTCTCGGGCGGCGAGAAGTCGTGCTCGGCCTTCGAGGCGTAGCCGACCTTGCCCTGGATCCGCGAGAGGCGGAAGACGCGGACCGCGTCGCGCTCGTGCGAGTGGCCGATCAAATAGAACTGGCCGCCGCGGAAGACGAGGTGGAAGGGGTCGACCTTGCGCTTCTCGGTCTCGTCGCGCTCCATCGTGTAGTAGGTGAACTCGATCGTCTTGCGGCGCGAGATCGCCGTCTCGATCTTCGATAGGCGCTGGGCTAGGTCGCGGCCGCCCGCGGAGGCGGTCATCGCCATCTCGACCGGCGCCCGCTCCGCCTCGCTGAGCGGGTTCGGGTGGCCCCAGGCGACCTGTTGCAGGGCGAGCCGCAGCGGCTCGGCGTAGGCGAAGCCGCCGTCGGTGAGCAGCATCAGGGCCGTGCTCAGCGCCGCCAGCTCGTCGTCGGTGAACTCGATCGCGTCGAGGTAGAAGTTCTCCGGCGGCAGCGAGTACAGCTCGGCCTCGAAGAACCCCTCGCCGGGTTTCTCGACCCCGAGCTGGATGCCGAGGCTCTCCAGCTCCGCCCGGTCCGCGTAGAAGCGCCGCGCGAACGCGTCGTCGTTCATGTCGCTGTATCCCTCGACCTCGCGCTTGATCTCCAGCGCCGAGACCGGCCTGCCCTGCGCCATCAGGAACGAGATCAGCGAGAGCTGGCGGATCAGCTTCTCGGTGTCCTTCGCCACGGCTCCCAGAATAGTGAGGGCGACCTGGCCGGACCCCTGCGGAAACCGCCTTCAGCCCGCAATTTGCGCGGCTGGACAGATCGAAGGGCCGGTGCTCAGGCGGCTTGACGCCGGGCGAAGTAGGCCGAGCCGGACAGCGCCCGGTCGAAGCTCGACCACGACTCGCCGTCGGGCAGCTCGCGCTCGAGCCTGTCGAAGCTGCCGAGCCTGCCGCCGAGGTTGTCGATCATGTGGACGAGCACCGCCTCGCGCGTCGCCGGGACGACCGGCGAGCCGTGCTCCAGCGAGCCGTGGTGGCTGAGGATGATGTGGAGGACGGCTTGGGCGAGGCCCGGGTCGAAGCCCGGGATCTCCTCGATCTGGCGGCGGACCCGGTAGTAGCCGAGCGGGATCTCGCCCTGCAGGCGGCCGGCGTCGGTGAGGTCGATCGCCAGCGGGTCGTCGTTGTAGGCCTCGATCTTGCCGATGTCGTGGAGCAGCGCCCCGGTCACGGCGACCTCACGGTCGATGCCGGGGAAGAAGTTGGCGGCGGCGCTGACCGCCTGCGCGACCGAGACGGTGTGCTCGAGCAGCCCGTGCCGGTAGGCCTGGTGGTAGACCTTGGCCGCCGGCGCGTCCCGAAACCGGGCCCAGATCTCGGAACCGGGGCCGAAGAAGCAGTCGAGCAGCGCGCCTAGCTGGGGGTCCTGAACCGTTTCCAGCAGCTGGCGCAGCCCCGTCTCGAGCCGCTCGAAGGGCACGTCCGAGCCGGCGCTGAGGTCCTCGGCGCTGTACTCGTCCGGCGACGCCTCGCGAAGCTCCGAGATCTTGATCTTGGGCCCCCAGCGGTCGCTCACCTCGAAGGCGCCGGATACGAAGACCGGCGTGCCCGTCGCGGCGAGCGAGTAGCGGGCCTCCGCGTCCTCCCAGCAGACCGCCTCGACCGCACCGCTCGCGTCGCAGAGCGAGAGTCGCAGCCACGGCTCGCCGTTGCGCTTGCGGCGCAGCTGCCGCTCGCGCACCGCGTAGACGCCGCTGACCGGCCGGCCCTCCTCCAGGTCCCGCAGCGGCACCCTCGCCGTGGGGATCCCGGATACCGCCTCCGCGGACGGCGCCGGATCGCCCGCGACCGGCCGCCCGTCGGTGTCGGTGAGCGACTCCTGAAACATCCTGCGGCCAAGGTAGAGGGAGTTTCGGACGCCCTGGCCCGCGGCGGCCCGTGTCGCTTTTGTCTCGCATACCGCGACAAACGCGACACACCGACGCTGGGCAGTCGGCGATGATTGAGGCCATGGCACGCGTCCTCTTCGTCTGCCTCCACAACGCGGGCCGCTCGCAGATGAGCGAGGCGCTGTTCGAGCGGGCTGCGGGCGAGCGCCACGAGGCTCGGTCGGCGGGAACGACTCCGGCCGAGCGGGTCCACCCCGAGGTGGTCGAGGCGATGGCCGAGCTGGGGATCGACCTGAGCGACCGCACGCCGCGGCGGCTGGGCGACGCGGACGCCGAGTGGGCCGACGTCGTCGTGACGATGGGCTGCGGCGACGAGTGCCCCTTCGTCCCCGGCAAGCGCTACCTCGATTGGGACCTGCCCGACCCGAAGGGGCGGCCGGTGGACGAGGTGCGAGCGACGCGCGAGGAGATCGAGCGACGGGTGGCGCGGCTCGTCGCGGAGCTCGACCGGTCGGAGCCGTGAGCGGCCTGCTGGCCCTGGCCGCCTCCGTCCTGGCGCTCGGCGGGCCGGTCCTGGCGCTCGGCGGGGCATCGGCCGGACCGACCGCCGACAGGGCCGCTTCCCTGCCGAGGCCGCCAAAGCCCGCCTTCCGCGGCACCGTCCACCGGATCGATGCCGAGACGCGCGAGCGGATGACCGGCGTCTCCTGGCGCCCGGGCTGCCCGGTCGGCTTCGCCGACCTGCGCCTGCTCCGCGTCGACCACTGGGGGTTCGACGGCCGGGTCCACCGCGGCAGGCTCGTCGTCCACCGCGATCAGGCGTCGGCGATGCTCGGCGTCATGCGCCGGCTCCACCGGCTGCGCTTCCCGATCCGCCGCATGCGACCGGTCGACGCCTACGGGGCCGACGACCGCCGCAGCATGGCCGCGGACAACACCTCGGCCTTCAACTGCCGTCTCGTCGCCGGCACGGCGAGGTGGTCCGAGCACGCCTACGGGCGGGCGATCGACGTCAACCCGATCGAGAACCCCTACGTGACAGCGTCCGGCTACGTCTCGCCGCCCGCCGGGGCGCCCTTCGTGCGTCGCTCCCGGCGCGTCGAGGGCCTGATCCACGGCGGCGGCCCGGTCGCCGCCGCCTTCGCCGCCGCCGGCTGGGAGTGGGGCGGCAATTGGCCCTGGCCGAGGGACTACCAGCACTTCTCGGCGACCGGTCACTGACCCAGCCGGTCTTCGCCGCCACACGAGGGTTCCGGCGCGCCCCCTTGCCGACGGCGGCTAGTTCGCCTCTATCTTTGACCGATGGCCGACGGCGCGAAGCGCGACGAAGAGCTGCTCTGCTCGCCCTGCGACCTCGAGGAGGAGGACGAGAAGCGGGTCGCGCGGATCGGGGCCGAGATCGACCGGGGCTTCGACGCCCTGCGCGACGTCGAGGACGGGGTGTCGATCTTCGGCTCGGCGCGAGTGGCGGAGGACAACCCCTGGTACGAGCTGTGCCGGGACACGGCCGCCTGCCTGACCCACGAGGGCTTCACGGTGATCACCGGCGGCGGCCCCGGGCTGATGGAGGCGGCGAACCGGGGCGCGGCCGAGGCGGACGGCCTCTCGGTCGGCCTCAACATCGAACTGCCGCACGAGCAGATGACCAACCGCTTCGTCAACCGCTCGGTCGACTTCCACTACTTCTTCGCCCGCAAGCTGATGTTCGTCCGCTACGCGCGCGCCTTCGTCATCTTTCCCGGCGGTTTCGGCACGCTCGACGAGCTGTTCGAGAGCCTGACCCTGATCCAGACCGATCGGATCCAGCACTTCCCCACGATCCTCGTCGGCTCCGCGCACTGGGAACCGCTGCTGGACTGGATCGACGACGCACTGGACGACGGCGGCCTGATCGCGCCGGAGGACCTGGACCTGCTGGTCACCGCCGACACGACCGAGGAAGTGTGCGCCTACGTGCGCCAGGCCAAGGCGGCGCAGAAGGAGCTGCCCCGCGAGCCGACCGGCTGACTCAGCCGACGAGCCCGATCGTCACGACGCCGGCGTCCCTGCCGATCCCGCCGCTGGCAGTGGCCTCGACGCGGACCTTGGCGTTCTTGCGCGCCCGCGCGTCCAGCTGGTCGAGCATGCGCCGAATCGCTCGCACGCTGGCCCGGTGGCGTTTGAAGCGCAGCGGGACGACGGCGGTCGCGCCGGCGCCGAGCGTGACCGTCTTGGGCTTCAGCCTGAAGCTGCGCGGGCGAGCGCTGTTCGTCGCGTCGCCGGCGACGGGCACGGTCGCCCTGCCGCCTAGCGCGATCGAGCAGGCGATCGACGCGCAGCCGACCTGGACCCGCAACCGTGCCGGCCTCTGGCGGGGTTTGGCGACGAGCTCGAGCGCGGGCGCCCTGTCCACGATCACGGTCGGTTTCGGCGGGCCGCCGTCACCTGAGCCTGGCGACGTGCTGCCGCCCGCTCCGCCCGACCCCCCGCCGCCCGGCCCGGGAGTCCCCACCTCGCCGGGCTGCAGCTCGAAGGCGCCGACGTCGGCGCCGTCGCCCCCCGGCGCGTTCGCGACCGAGGCGAGGTCGGCGCGGGCCAGGCCGCGCTGGTCGGTGGCGAGGCCGGCGGCAACCGCCGCGTCGAGGGCCGGGCTCGTCGCAGCCAGGGCGTGGGTCGGCGTCGGTCCGCCGTTGTCCTGCAGCGGGCCGAGCTGGGCGTCCGTGCTCGGCTGGTCGCCGGGTTCGTTGAGGAGGCAGGTGCTGCCGCTCGCGAGGTTGTGGCCGAGCGAGTCGATCGTGCCGCCGAAGGAGGCGGCGCAGCCGTTGCCGGAGAGGATCGTCGCCTGAAGGCTGAGAGTGCCCGGCCCGTGGCTGTCGATCCCGCTCCCCTGCGGCGCCGTGTTGCCGGCGACCGTCACGTGCGTCAGCGCGGCGTGACTCGCCGTCCCTTCCGCGTACCTCTGGATGCCGCCGCCTGCCGCGGCCGAGTTCCCGCTCAGCGTGCTGTCGAGCAGAGCGAGCTCGCCTTCCTTGAACCAGATCCCGCCGCCGCTGCCGTCCGTCTGGTTCCCGGAGATCGTCGAGCCGGTGATGCGCAGGTCGTCGCCCGGGTCGGAGCCGAAGAAGTAGATCCCGCCGCCGGGCCACGCCCCGCTGCCCGTGCCGGCGGTGTTTCCGGCGATCCGCGAGTCTTCGATCGTCGTCGGACCGGCGGTCTGGATGCCGCCACCCCCGCCTTCGGCGGTGTTGCCCGAGATAGTCGACTCGACGATCGTCAGCTCCCCTTCCGGGGCGCCGGGGGCGAACCTGATCCCGCCACCGCCGTTGACGTCCGCGGTGTTGCCGGTCACGGAGACCCCTTCGAGCGTGAGGTCCGCGTCGCTGGACTCGATCCCGCCGCCGCCTTCGGCGTCGTTGCCGCCGGTGACCGTCACGCCCTCGAGCGAGAGCGGGGCGGTCGAGAGGATCACCTCGCTCCCGACCGCGTTCTGATCGATCGTCGTCACCGCGGCGCCGGCGCCGTCGACGGTCAGCGCGTCCCCGGTGGAAAAGCCTCCCCAGCGGAGGAAGTCGTCGACTCCCACGCCTTCGGCCAGCTCGTATTTGCCGGCGGGCAGGACGATCGAGTCTTCGTTGCCCGGCGCGTTGTGCAGGTTCGCCTGTTCGAAGGCGGCGCGCAGCGTGCATTTCGCGCCCGCCGTCAGGCAGATGCCGTCGCCGAGCAGGGCGTCCGCTTCGTCGGCGGTCGAGTTGACCGTCAGCGTGAGGGCGAGCGCGGGCGCCGGCAGTGCCAGCGAGACGACGAGTGCGAGCGCGCCCAGCAGCGATCCGCGAAGTCCCCGTCTCTCCCGCATGGCGGGAAGCCTATGCGAACCCGGGCTACGGCTTTAGGACGACCTTCACGCACTCGTCCTCCTTGTGCTTGAAGGTCTCGTAGCCGTCCGACGCCTGGTCGAGGGCGAGCCGGTGGGTGATGATGAAGCTCGGGTCGATCTCGCCTCGTTCGATCCGCGCGAGCAGCGGTCGCATGTATTTCTGTACGTGGCACTGGCCGGCCCGGATCGTCAGGCCGCGGTTGATCACCGCGCCCATCGGGAACTTGTCGAGCAGGCCGCCGTAGACGCCGACCACCGAGACGACACCGCCGTTGCGGCAGGCCATGATCGCCTCGCGCAGCGCGTGCGGCCGCTCGGTCTCCATCCGCGTCGCCTGCTTGACCCGGTCGTAGGCGTGGACCATGCCGTGGGCGTGGTGGGCCTCGAGGCCGACCGCGTCGATGCAGGCGTCGGGGCCGCGGCCGGCGGTGATCTCCTTCAGCTCCTCGACCACATCGGGCCGCTCTTCGTAGTCGATGACCTCGGTGGCGCCGCCCTCCAGCGCTTTCCGCAGCCGGTACGCGAAGCGGTCGATGACGATCACCCGCTCGGCGCCGAGCATCTTCGCGCTCGCGGCGGCGAACAGCCCGACCGGGCCGGCGCCCCAGACCGCGACGACGTCGCCGGGCTTGATGTCGCACATCTCGGCGCCCATGTAGCCGGTCGGCAGCACGTCGGAGAGGAAGAGGACTTCGTCGTCGGGAAGGTCGCTCTCGATCTTCAGCGGGCCGACGTCGGCGAAGGGGACCCGGGCCGCCTCCGCCTGGCCGCCGGGATAGCCGCCGAGGATGTGGGAGTAGCCGAACACGCCCGCGATCGAGTGCCCCCAGAGCTTCTCGGCCCGGCCCGCGTTCGGGTTCGAGTTTTCGCAGAGCGAGTAGAGCTGCTCCTGGCAGGCGTTGCAGGCACCGCAGGCGATCGGGAACGGCACCACGACCCGGTCGCCGGGCTTCAGGTTCTCCACCTTCCCGCCGACGTCGGTCACTTCGCCCATGAACTCGTGGCCGAAGATGTCGCCCTTCTTGACCATCGGCACGTAGCCGTCGTAGAGGTGGAGGTCGGAGCCGCAGATCGCGCTCGAGGTCACCTTTACGATCGCGTCGCGCGAGTTGAGGATCTGGGGGTCCGGGACCTCTTGGACCTGGACGGAGTTGCGGCCCGAGTAGACGGTCGCCTTCACGATCGGTCTCCTTTCTCGACCGGCTGCCCCGGCCGCTGCTTGAGGTGCCGGTGGGCGGTCGAGCCCTCGGGGCTGCCCTCGCTGCGGACGACGAACCCCGTCTCGAGCACCTGTTTGAAGCGCCGCAGGTCGTCCTTGGCCTGCTGGGTCGGCTCCTCCCCGAAGAGCTTCGCGACGGCCTCGCCGAGCCTGCCGCCCGGGGCGGCGTAGTCGAACTCGACGTGCACCTCGGTCCCCTGGTTGCGGGGTGCGTCGAGGAAGCGGACCGCGCCCGAGTTCTGCACGCCGGAGCCCTCGACCGCGCGCCAGACGAGCGCCTCGCCGGGCCGGTCTTCGACCACCTCGGCGTCCCACTCGACGGTCGCGCCGGCGGGCGCCTTGACCTTCCAGTGGCTGCGTCCGTTGCCGTCGCCGTCGACGGACTCGACGTGGGCCATGAAGCTGGGCAGGTTCTCGAGGTCGCGCCAGAAGCGGTAGACCTCCTCGCGCGGCTTGCGCACCGTGATCGCTGCCTTGACGTGCATCGCGTCTTCCTCCTTGGCTTGCTCGGGCGGCCGGCTGGCGCGCACCGCCGCGAAGGCGTCGAGTGCCGCGATCGCGCCGACGTTGGCGATCGCGCCGATCAGCCGCGGCGTGCTGGCGCGCTTGTCGCGGTAGGCGAGCGCCAGCAGGGTCAGGTCCTTGGCGTCGCCGGCCACGCGCATCCACAGCGCTCGCGACGGCCGCGGCCGCTCCGCCTCGATCGCCGCGAAGGCGACCAGCTCGCGGGCGCCGACGACGCGCTGCCAGAGGCGGCTGGTCGAGTCGTCGCGAATCCCGGCGGCCCCGTTGACGAGCTGCGGCACGGCCACCTGGGCCGTGCCCAGCGCCAGGCTGAACTTGCTCAGGAACCCGGCGAGGCGTTCGTCGGCAGAGGCGGTCGTCACCCCTGACGATTGCCCGAGATCGGCGAAGCGAAACCCGGCTCTCTCGTCCGGGCTAGGTGTCGCCGGGGTCCGCCAGCTCGAGCAGCTTGCTCAGGGTTCGCCAGTTGCGCGCGGTCACGCCGACGCCGAGCCGGCGCTCGTCGATCGCCTTGGCCAGGTCCGAGCGGCCGATCCCCTCGGGGTGCCAGGCGTAGACCTCGCGACCGCGGACGGCGACCCGCTCCGGAGGCGTGGCGGCTCGCTCCAGATCCCGGACGGCGGCGGGCTTGGGCTCGGCCGAGAGGAAGCTGACCTGGTAGCGCCGCGGGTCGTCCGCCTCGCCGGCGAACGGGTCGCTTGCGATTACGTCCGCGAGCTCCCCGACGGTCCGTGCCAGGACCGCGATCTCGAAGCCGAACTCCTCGGCCAGCACCGCTTCCAGCTCGCGCTCGAGCTTGGCCGGAGCGACATTGCTGCTCAGCAGCACGTTGCCGCTCTGCAGGTGGGTGCGGACGTCCGCGTAGCCCTCGCGCTCGAGCAGGGCGCGCAGGTCCGCCATCGGCACCCGACGCTTCGACCCGAGGTTGATCCCGCGCAGGAAGGCGACGTACCGCGTCATCGGGCAGAGCCTCCCAGACCGAGGCAGGATCGGCCACTCACCGTCCTATGCTTGCCGCGATGGAGGCGACGAGGATCGTCGGCGCGCACGTGGCCCCCGGCGACCCGCTCGCCGAGGCCGAGGCGCTCGGGGCCGACTGCGTGCAGGTCTTCCTCTCCAACCCCCAGGACTGGCGCAGGCCCGAGCCCCGCGAGGACGCCGCCGAGCTGCGTGCCTCGCCGCTGCCCCTCTACGTCCACGCGCCGTACCTGATCAACGTCTGCTCGCCGCGGTCCAACGTCCGCTACGGATCGCGGAAGATCCTCCAGCAGACCTGCGACGCCGCCGCCGACGTGGGCGCCGCCGCGGTGATCGTCCACGGCGGCCACGCCGAGGACGGTGTCGCCGAGGGGTTCGGCCGCTGGGTCCGCACGTTGGAGATGCTCGAATCCGAAGTGCCGCTCTACATCGAGAACACGGCCGGCGGCGAGAACGCGGTGGCCCGCCGTTTCGACGACCTCGCCCGCCTCTGGGAAGCGATCGCCGGCGAGGAGAGCGGCAACGAGCTCGGCTTCTGCTTCGACACCTGCCACGCCCACGCGGCCGGCGAGGACCTCGCCGGAGCCGTCGACCGAGTCACCGCCATCTGCAGCCGCATCGACCTCCTCCACGCCAACGACTCCCGCGACCCGCCCGGCACCGGCGCCGACCGCCACGCCAACCTCGGCCACGGCCAGATAGGCGCCGACGCCCTCCGCGCGACGATCGCCGGCTGCGACTGCCCAGTCGTCTGCGAGACGCCCGGCGCCGCCGACGACATGCGCGCCGACCTCGAGTTCGTTCGGGCCGCGCTGGGCGCTTGACCGGCGGCCAACGCGGCGTCGGTTGACGGTCGATTCCTTTTGCTCTCAGGTTCTCCCGACCACGAACTCCGCCCCCTAGCCGACGTCGATAGCCGCACCACTTGTGGCAGACACTTTCAGGCTGTACGTGTAAGTGGCGCTCTGGTTCAATGTGAAGCCGAACGAGCATGCACCGTGCGTCTGTGCCGTCATGTCTGCCGTGCCGGAAACGGCCACTTGGTCGCTTTCGTTCGTGTAGGTCGGATTTGTTTCCACGGCCTGTGCGGCGATTGTCAGTGTGCAGCTCGAGCTGCCGTGCGGCTGGGTGCCGTAATGATGCATTTCGATGACTTTCCCGGTTGGGCAGGTCAGCGACACATCTTCAGGTTCGGTATGAAATACAAGCGCACACCCATTGTGTGTGACTGTGACGTTGTTGAATGCCGCGCCTTCTGTCTTGCAGTCTTTCCATTCAGGTGTGAAGGAGAGTGTTTGAACAGCTTCGCTCAGGGTCACTGTAAAGGTCTCGCCAGAGCAAGTAGCCACTGATTCCGCAACTTCGATTTTATCCGCTTCCCCCACATCGGTGGTCGTGAGGTGCTGCGGGTAGGACGTCGATGTCATCGTATGGCGTTTTTCATTTTTCGTAGTAAGCAGTTCGAGGTCGAGTTTTTTCAGCGTTTTGAGCCTCTCGAACGAGGTTTCCAGCGACTGAAAGAGCGAGTCTTCGTTTCCTTCTTCGACTTTGCCGTGATGAATGCCCTCGACATAGAATGTGTTTTCTTCTTGATAAGGCGCTTCTAAGAACCAGGGTGCCCCGCTGTCACCTTTTATCCCAGTGATGCCTTTCACTCTGATGAGATTTTTCGTAAGGATGTCTTTGGTTTTGTCTTTTGGATCTTTTCGAGAGGCAATGGTAGTGGTGCTTATGATTTCGCCGCCGCAGACGGTTCCAGAAACTGAGCCGGAGATGCACACTTTGGCTGTCACCGCTGGTTTTTCCTGTTTGATAACGGGAAGCGGGTTGGTTTCGGCATTCTGAGACCACCACGCGATCTTGGCCGGAAGCGGAGGGTTTTTCGCTTCCGCCCAGTTGCCCGTTTTGACTTCGACCACACCGACGTCGGTTTCGGTGCCTCCTCCGTAGAGATACTCGACGGCTTTACCGACTTCTTTTTTCGTGCCCGCCTTCGTGAAGGCGTTCCATTTTTCGTTGAGGCCTTTTTCGTAGATGCAGTGACCTGCCGTCAGGACGAAGGTTTCTGTCGCGATGGTGTTGTTCGCAGGTTTTTGCTTTCTGACGGTAGGACCGGTGGTGCAGCCATTTCCCGCTTCGTCCTGGAATTGCACGCCTCCCACCAGCGGCGGTTCGCAGTTGGCCCCTTTCGAGAATTCGTTGCACTGTGCCTGCGGTTCGGCGAAGAGGTTGGAGGCCGCCACCTCCACGACTTCGATCTCGACGTTCGCGGCCGCCGCTTCCCGTTCCAGCGCGATGCGCCTCGCAGTCGGGACCGCCGAGCCGAGCTCGATTTCGAGCGAGTTGCGATCCGTCGCGATCGACGTCCTGACTGTCCCCTGCGCGAACAGGTCAGCGAGGCGAGGGGTCCATCGCTCCTGCGTGGCCACCAGCTGCGACCAGCTCGAGGCAACCGGCGTCCCTACGACCACCTCGGACAGCCCTGCTCGGGCGGCGACCGCTTCGGCGATCTGGCGGCTCGCGGGCGAGGTCACCCCCACGTGCAGCCGCGCGGTCGAATCGAACCAGACTCCGCCGAAGGCGTCGCCCATGGCCGCTTCCACGCGATTCACGAGATTGGCCCGACCGATTGCGGTTTCCCTTTCGCCGGCTCGGGTCGAGGCCGCTCTCTCGCCGGACGTCTCCGCGCCCGAGCTCTGATCCTCCGCATAGGCGAGCCCGCCGACAGCCAGCGCGATCGCGACGACTGCGAGCCGGGCGCCGCCGATCTCGATGGATTTCATGCTCCGCTCCTAGCTCCCGCCGTCCACCCCCGGCGTTCCGCAATGTGCCACATGCGGCTCAGTTCGTCAAATTATCTTGATTAAGAGAGCGTTGAGAGGAGACCGGGGGAAGCGGCGTGCGAAATGGCGAGGGTGGGAATCGAACCCACGACACCACGATTTTCAGTCGTGTGCTCTACCAACTGAGCTACCTCGCCTCGTAGCGCAACCGATCGCGCAGTCGGAAGGCTAGCGTCCGGCGGGCGCAGCGGTTGATTGCATGGAGGAGTGCGAGAGAGCGGAACAGCGATGGCGCTCGTGGGGGCGGTTGCGGCCGCGATCCTCGCCTCGTCCGGGGGGACGAAGGCCGATCCTTCACTGCCCGCCGGTTTCCCCGGGCCGGTTCCCTCCTTCATGGACGGCGGTGCGCGCCGCGCGCGCGTCCGGGCCGCCGAATCCGAGCCGGCAAGCGCCTCGGTCCGTGAACGGCACGGGAAGGCGACGACGTATGAGCGGCGATGGCTCGCCGACGCGCGACCGTTGGGCCGGCGCGCGCCGGAGTGGGCGCGGCAGATGTACCGGCGCTCCCTGCTGGTGCTGCGGGCCGCGGTCGACCCGCGGTCGGGAGCTGTAGTCGCCGGGGCGCGGGCCGGGTGGGCATACGTCTGGCCACGCGACGCGGGGACGGCTGCGATCGCGCTGGACGAGGCCGGCTACCGGAGCGAGGCCCGGCGGGTCGCGCGCTTTCTGCTCCGCCTCGACCTCGACGTCGCGGCGCGCTTCGATACGACCGGCGCGCCGGTCGCGGGTCGCGACGCCCAGGGCGACGCTGCCGGGTGGGTGGCGGCGGCGGCGCAGGCAGCCGGCGTGAATGCTGCGATGCCCGCGTGGCGCTGGCGCGACCGGGCCGACTATCAGGAGAAAGACGCCGGCGACTACCTCGGCAACGCGGTCGCCCTAAGGGCCGATGGGATCGTGGCGAGGTTCGGGACGCGGCGCGGCCTGGTCCGCCGGGCTGACGATCCGGAATCCGGACTCGACACGGCGGCGGCCTGGGCGGTTCGGCCCTTCGCGGAGCCGACCCTCTTCCCGCTCGTCCGCCGAACCTTGCTCCGCCTCGACGCCACGAGCGGCCGCTTCGGGCTCCTGCCCTCGGAGGACTGGGACGGCGGGGACGATCCCTGGACGGCGCCAACGGCGTGGACGGCGTGGAGCCTCGCGGCGCTGGCGCGGAGCGACCGCCGTGCCGGCTCACGCGGCGTGGCCCGCCAGGAGCGCCGCGCGGCGCTGCGCCTCATGAGCACCCTGCGGCGCGCCGCTACGCGCCGCGGCCTGCTGCCTGAGCGGGTCGACGCCCGCACCGGCGCCCCGCGTTCGACCACCCCGCTCGCCTGGTCCCACGCCTTCGCGATCCTCGCCCTCCGCGAGCTCTGGCCGGGACGTGCCGCTACTTGACCCACCATATGGGTGGTCAAGTAGCGGCACGTCACCCCGTTCGCTGTGAGTGTCCCGCTCCGGCGGGTCGGCTAGCTGGAGATTGCGCCGAGGGCGGCGCGGACGGCCTCGGCGGGGGTCGAGGCGGCGACGATGCCCGGGGCCGATTCCATCGGGCCCTCGCCGCTGAGGGTCCAGCTGCGAAGGGCGACGACGGGGCGGCCGATCGCGCGGGCGAAGCCGATCTCCGAGAGCGTCCCCCACTCGCCGCCGACCGCGATCACGGCCTCGCCCGAGGCGACGACGGCGAGGTTGCGGCCATGGCCGATCCCGCTCGCGACGACGTGGGTGCAGTGCGGGTTCGCGTCGGCGATGGCCGTCCCGGGCGCGATCCCGAGCACCTCGCCGCCCGCCTCCGCCGCCCCCCCGGCCGCAGCCTCCATCACGCCGCCGAGGGCACCGCAGACCACGACCGCGCCGGCTCGCGCGAGGCCTGTGCCTACTTCTTCGGCGAGCCGCCAGAGGTCCGAGCCTTTCTCGCAGCGGCCTGCGCCGATGACTGAGATTTGCCGTTTCATGAGCCTCGACCGAGACGAACGCGAGACCGGGAAGGTCGATGACCAAGCGGGGCGGGTACGAGACAACTCCCGCGTAGCAGCGCTACGCGGGACGTTGGGGAGGGACCGAATCCGCGTAGCGTCATTCGGCCTTATCCGGGCCGCGTTCGTCGAGGGAGAGGCTCATCGTCCTCATGAGCTCCAGCGCCCCCTGCTTGTGCAGCGGTTCGTTGAGGTTGCCGCACTTCGGGCTCTGCACGCAGGAGGGGCAGCCCGACTCGCAGGGACACTCGCCGATCAGCCGCTCGGCGTCGCCGAGCAGGCGCTCGAACTGCTCGTAGCCGCGCAGGGTTATCCCCACCCCGCCGGGGTGGCCGTCGTAGATGAAGATGGTCGAGCGCCCGGTCTGGAAGTGGACGTTGGTCGAGAGGCCGCCGATGTCCCAGCGGTCGCACATCGCGATCAGCGGCAGGACGGCGATCTGGCCGTGCTCGGTCGCGTGCAGGGCGCCGAGCAGCACGTCGGGCGGCAGTGCGCCGGTGAGCCGGTCGGGAAGGACGTACCAGAGCGCCTGGGTGACGAAGTGCTGCTCGGGCAGCTCCAGCGCGACGACGTCGATCGGTTCCTGGTCGGAGATCGAGACCCGCTGGAAGGCGATCACCTGCTCGCTGACCGACACTTCGCCGAAGTGCAGCTCGACCCCGGCCGTCGTGCGCTGCTCGCGCACCCGCTCGATGTAGATCTCGGTCTCCTTTTTCGGCCGCGTGAACCAGTCGCCGTCGAAGCGGGAGACGATCGCCCGCCGGCCCTGCACGTCCAGCTGCTCGACCTCGTACGAACGACCGAGATGCAGGTAGACCGCGCCGGGGTGGATCGTCGTGAAGGCGCGCTCCGCCTCGACCAGTCCCAGCATCTCCCCGGACTCGCGCTCGATCACCGCCACCGACTCCGCCGAGGCGGAGCGCAGCGGGATCTTCGCCGCGACGAATCCGGCGTCGCGCGGCCGCAGCTGGTTCCCGGTGCGGCGCAGCTCGCCGGCGGCGGTGAGCCGCTCGGCCCGCTCTCGCCACCCGGGCCCGTAGACCTCGTCGTCGACATCGGTCAGCGGCAGCTCGTAGGCGGCGGCGACCAAGTGCCGGGCGGCGATCTGCTCGCTTTCGTGGTCGAGGATCGCCGCCTCGACCGGCCGCTCGATGAACTCGTCGGGGTGGCGGCAGAAGAACTGGTCGAGCGCGTCGTGGCCGGCGACGTAGACGGCGAGGCCGCGCCGCCGCCGCCCGGCCCGGCCCCACATCTGCCGCAGGCTGGCGACGGTGCCCGGGAAGGTGACGCAGATCGCCGCGTCGAGCTCGCCGATGTCGATGCCCAGCTCGAGCGCGTCGGTGGCGACGACCGCCAGCAGCTCGCCCTGCGAGAGACGTGCCTCGATCTCGCGCCGTTGCTGCGGCGTGTAGCCACCGCGGTAGGGGGCGATCCGCTCGGCCAGCTCCGGCTTGCCGCGCCGCGCCAGGTTCTCGCGGGCGAAGCGCTGAATCAGCTCGATCCCGCGCCGGCTTTTGAGGAAGCAGATCGTCCGCACGCCCTGCGAGACCAGCTCGGCGAGCAGGTCGGCCGCCTCCGAGAGCGCCGAGCGGCGCGTCCCGCTTGCCTTGTCGATCAGCGGCGGGTTCCACATCGCGATCTCGCGGCCGGTGCGCGGCGCCCCGTCGTCGTCGATCAGCTCGAACGGCTCGCCGACGAGGCGCTCGGCCAGCTCGACCGGGTTGGCGATCGTTGCCGAGGCGAGCAGGAAGCGCGGCTCCGAGCCGTAGGCGCGGGCGAGGCGCCTCAGCCGCCGCAGCACGTTGGCGACGTGCGAGCCGAGCACGCCGCGGTAGGTGTGCGCCTCGTCGACCACGACCCAGCCGAGGTTGGCGAGGAAGTCGCCCCAGCTCTTGTGGTTGGGCAGGACGCCGACGTGGAGCATGTCGGGGTTGGTCAGGACGAGGTTGCTGCGGCGGCGGATCGCCGGGCGCTCCTCGCGCGGCGTGTCGCCGTCGTAGATCGCCTCGCGCAGACCGGGCGGGCGCAGGGCACCGAGCTTGCGCGCCTGGTCCTGGGCGAGCGCCTTGGTCGGGTAGAGGTAGAGGGCGCGCCGCTTGGCGTCGCGGGCGATCCCGTCGAGCACCGGCAGGTTGAAGGCGAGGCTCTTGCCCGAAGCGGTCCCGCTGGTCAGGACGAGGTGCGAGTGCGCAGCCGTCTCCAGCGCCTGCCGCTGGTGCGAGTAGAGGCGCTCTATCCCGGCGCCCCGCAGCGCCTCGACCAGGCCCGAGTCGAGCGAGCGCGGCAGTGCCACGGGCTGCGAGGCTCGCTCCGGCTCGGAACTCTCGGCAACGATCCGTCCGTCGCGCCGGGCCGGGTCGATCGCGATCGACCACGGCGTCTCGAGCAGGCTCTTCGCCATCACCGCCGCCCCTCGGGCGCCTTGCTGACGCTATGCGAAAGAAACCCGCCCGAGCCGGGTGGGTGGCGGGCGATCCGGCCGGCGACTCGCACTGCCTGAAGCGACGAGCGGTCGTGGATGCGGAGGATGTCGGCGCCCGCCCGCACGGCTAGGGCGACGGCGGCGACCGTGCCCCACTCGCGCTCGCTGGCCGGCAGCCGCTCCTCCCAGGAGCCGGCGAGGACCGCGCCGACGAAGTCCTTGCGGGAGAGCGAGACGTAGAGCGGCAGACCCAGGTCGCGCAGCTCGCCGAGCCGCCGCAGGATCTCCAGGTCCTGCTCGGTCGTCAGGTCGAAGTCGAGCCCCGGGTCGATCGCGATCTGCTCCATCGCCACACCTAAGCCCCTGGCCGCCTCGACTCTCCCCCCGAACCACGACTTCAGGTGCTCGACCACGTCGCCGTACTTCCGCGGCGGCCGGTCGACCCGCGGCGGTCCCTCGATGTGCATCAGCACGTAGCCGCAGCCCGTTTCGGCCACCAGCTCGAACATCGCCTCCGAGCCGCCGGAGATGTCGTTGATCGCGGCCGCCCCCGCGGTGAGCGCGCGTCGCGCCACCTCGACCGAGAAGGTGTCCGCGGCGACCGGCACGCCCGCCCCGGCGAGCCCTTCGATCGCCGGCACCAGCGCCGCCGCCTCCTCCTCGGCCGGCACCGCCGGACCGCTCCGCGCCGCCACCGCCCCCACGTCGAGCATGTCGAAGCCCGTCTCGACCAGCGCCATCCCGTCGGCGATCGCCCGCTCGGGCGTCCCGCTCCGCGCCCCCTCGAACATCGAGTCGGTCGTCACGTTGACGATCCCGGCCGCAACCGGCTGCTCCAAGCTCAATTTGCGTCCCGACAGTCGCCAGATCATCGAGCGCATCCTCCGCGGGTGGCCATCCGGGCTACCGTAGCGACCGCACCATGGCACTGCGATGCGTCTACGTGGACCTCGACGGCACCCTGCTCGGCAGGGGGAGCTCGCTGTTCCGCGACGCCGAGGGCGGCTTCTCGCTGGCGCAGGCGCGGGGGCTCGAGGCATGCCACAGGGGCGGCGTGGAGGTCGTGATCATGTCGGGGCGCCGGGAGCCGCAGGTGCACGAGGCGGCGCGGCTGATGGGCCAGACCTCCTACATCTACGAGGCCGGCTGCGCATTCGCGATCGACGGCGAGACGACGCTCCTGACCGGCGACCTGGTCCCGGACGAGGACGGCACCGTCTACGAGAAGATCGAGGCGCGCGGCATCCCGAAGCTGCTCTTCGAGCGCTTCCCGGAGCGGATCGAATACAACTCGCCCTGGCACACCGGCCGCGTCCTCTCCCACCTCTTCCGCGGCAGGGTCGAGGTCGACGAGGTCAACGAGCTGCTCGCGGCCGAGGGCCACGACGACCTGCGCTTCCTCGACAACGGCGCGATCAACCGGCCGCTGGCGACGACCGGCGAGGCTGCCCACGCCTACCACCTCGTCCCCAGGCTGGTCAGCAAGGCCAACGCCGCCGCCGCCCACGCGCGCGCCCGCGGCTACGACCCCGCCGACTGCATCGCGATCGGCGACTCGGTCGAGGACCTGGAGGTGGCCGCGGCGGTCGGCCGCTTCTTCGTCGTCGCCAACGGGCCGCGCCGCGATCCAGGCCTCCGCGGCGCCCTCGGCGCCTGGGACAACGTCACCGTCACCGAGGGCGAGATGGGTGACGGCTTCTACGAGGCGGTCGTCTCCAGTCTGGTCGAGCGCCGCTGAGGGCGACGGCTAGTATCGGGCCGATGGAGCAGGCGACCGTCGCCGAGCAGGAGTACCTCGAGACGATGTTCTGGCTCGAGGAGGCCGGGCTGCCGATGACCGGCGCGAACATCGCCCGCGCGATGCAGCTCTCGCCGCCCACCGTCCACGAGATGGTCGGGCGCCTGGTCGACGATGGCTACGTCGAGCGCAACGCCGACAAGTCGCTCGGCTTCACCGACTCGGGGCGCGAGCACGCCAGCCACATCGTCCGCCGCCACCGGATGATCGAGCGCTTCCTCACCGACGTGCTCGGCATCCCCTGGGACGAGGTCCACGAGGAGGCCGAGCGGATCGAGCACGCGATGTCGCCGGTCCTGGAGGAGCGGATGCGGGCGGCGATCGGCGACGCGACGACCTGCCCGCACGGCCACCCGATCGTCGAGGGCGCGCGCGAGACCGGCTCGCTGCTCGCCGACGTCGCGGTCGGCGCCGACGTCACGGTCCTCCGCTTCGAGAACGAGGCCGAGGAGCTGCTGCACTACCTCAAGGACGCCGGCCTGCACCCGGGCCTGGAGGGCAAGGTGGAGAGCTCAGGCGAGGAGGGAGTCACGATCGCCTCGCCCGACGGCTCGCACCACGTCTCGCGCAGCGTCGCCGAGACGGTCTCGGTCCGGGCCGACCCGGCGCCGCCGCCACGCGCGGCGATCCCCGAGCAGCTGGTGCTGTCGAGCGACCGCTACGGCCGCTAGGCCGGCGAGCCGGCGCGCACCCGCTCAAGCGCCCGCGCGATCCGCGCGACGCCCTCGGGGATGCGGTCCGGCGGGACGCTGGCGAAGGAGAGCCGGAGACTGTTCGTGCCGCCGTCGATCATGAAGTCCGGGCCGGCGACGAAGGCGACGCCCTCCCCCTTCGCCTCGGCGAGGAGCGCCGTCGTGTCGGTGCCCTCGGCTAGGTCGAGCCAGAGGAAGTAGCCGCCGGCGGGGACGACGAACTCGGCCTCGGGAATCTGGTCGTGCAGCGCGTCGACGAGCGCATCGCGGCGGTCGCGCAGCGCGCCGCGGACGAACTCGATGTTGCGGTCCAGGCCGCCGGAGCTGCACAGCTCCAAGACGACGGCCTCGGCCAGCATGTTCGGCGAGATGTAGGTCTCGTTGGCCCGCTTGGCCAGCTTGGCGATCTCCTCGCCCGGCCCGGCCAGGTAGCCGACCCGGACGCCGGGGCTGACCGTCTTCGAGAAGGAGGAGGCGTGGACGACACGGCCGGTCTTGTCGAGCGAGAGCATCGTCTCCAGCGCCTCGCCCTCGAACGGCAGCTCGCGGTAGGGGTCGTCCTCGAAGAGCCAGAAGGCGTGCTCCGCGGCCAGCTCGACGAGACGCACGCGCTTCTCCGCCGAGAGCGTGCAGCCGGCCGGGTTGTGGAAGTTGGGGATGACGTGGGCGAGCTTGACCGGCCCCTCGGCGAGCGCCGCCTCGACGGCGCCGACGTCGATGCCGTCGGCCTCCAGCGTCACCGGCACCAACTCCACCCCGAGCCGCTGCAACATCAGCAGCGTGCGGTCGTAGGTCGGCTGCTCGACGATCACCCGGTCGCCCGGCTCGAGCAGGTGCTCAAACAGCATCCAGCCGGCCTCCAGCGAGCCGTTGGCGATCATCACCTGCCCCGCGTCGAGCCCGCCGTGCCGCTCGGCGACCCACTGGCAGAGCCCGGGATGGCCGATCCCCGTCCCGTAGGAGAGCGCCTTCTGCCAGTCCTCCGAGAGCGCCGCCGCCGCCGCGTCGCGCACCGCGTCCTTCGGCAGGATGTCGGCGCTGGGCGCCCCCCTTGCGAACGAAATCGTGTCGGTCGCCATCGTCAGGCGAGCCTAGCAACGCTGCGGCTGCTCAGCCGCGCAGCGTCTCGACGGCGATGCGGGCGGTCTCGGTGGGGCTTTCGCCGACCCGGACGCCCTTTGCCTCCAGCGCCTCCTTCTTCGCCTGGGCGGTGCCCGAGGAGCCGGAGATGATCGCGCCGGCGTGGCCCATCTGCTTGCCGGGCGGGGCGGTGAAGCCGGCGATGTAGGCGACGACGGGCTTGGAGATCTCGGCGGCGATGAACTCGGCGGCGCGCTCCTCGGCGTCGCCGCCGATCTCGCCGACCATCACGATCAGCTCGGTCTCCTCGTCGGCCTCGTAGAGCTTCAGGATGTCGATGAAGTCCGAGCCGACGATCGGGTCGCCGCCGATGCCGACGATCGACGAGTTGCCCTCGCCGGCCTGCTTCAGCTCGTTGCCGATCTGGTAGGTCAGCGTGCCCGACTTGGAGACGACGCCGATCTTGCCGGGGTCGAAGAACTGCGCGGGGATGATCCCGACGTTGGCCTTGCCGGGCGAGAGGACGCCGGGGCAGTTCGGTCCGATCAGCCGTACGCCCGCCTCCTGCGCCTTCCAGTAGGTCTTCAGCATGTCGAGGACGGGGATCCCCTCGGTGATCGCGATCACCGTCTGCACGCCGGACTCGATCGCCTCGTCGATCGCGGGAGCGGCGAAGCGGGCAGGCACGAAGATCATCGAGGTGTTCGCGCCCCGCTGCTCGACCGCCTCGCGGATCGAGTCGAAGATCGGCACGCCCTCGACATCCTGGCCGCCCTTGCCCGGCGTCACGCCGGCGACGAGGTCGGTCCCGTAGGCGCGATTGCGCAGCCCGTGAAAGGAGCCCTCGCGGCCGGTCAGCCCGGAGACGACGAGCTTGGTCTCGTTGCCGACGACGATGCTCACGAGGCGCCTCCGGCGAGCTCGACGACGCGGCGGGCCGCATCGAGCATCGTCTTCTCCTGGTGCAGGTCGGGCAGATCCGCCTCGGCGAGGATCTTCAGCCCCTCCTCTGAGTTCGTCCCGTCGAGGCGGACGACCAGCGGCACGCCGAGGTCGATCTGCCCGGAGGCGGCGACGATCCCCTTGGCGATCTCGTCGCAGCGGGTGATCCCGCCGAAGATGTTGAACAGGATCGCGCTGACCTTCTCGTCGGACTTGATCACTTCCAGCGCGTCGACGATCGCCTCGGCTTTCGAGCCGCCGCCGGCGTCGAGGAAGTTGGCCGGGGCGCCGCCCGCCTGGGCGACGACGTCGAGGGTGGACATGCAGAGGCCGGCGCCGTTGGCGAGGATGCCTACGTTGCCGTCGAGCTTGACGTAGGTGAGCCCCTTCTCCTTCGCCATCTGCTCCTGGGGGTCGTCGACGGTGTCGGCGATCTCGGCCAGCTCCTCGTGGCGGAAGAGGGCGTTGCCGTCGATCGTCACCTTCGAGTCGAGCGCGACCACGTTGCGCTCGGCGGTGACGATCAGCGGGTTGACCTCGATCAGCGTCGCGTCCTCCTCGCGCGCCACCTCGGCCAGCTTGACCAGCACCTCGGCGGCCCCGTCGAGGGCGTCCTCGGCGAGGCCGGCGTCGGCGACGATCGAGCGCGCCGCGGCGGCGTCGAACTCGCGGGTCGGGTCGATGTGGCGCTTGACCAGCGCGTCGGGGTCCTCGGCGGCGACCGCCTCGATGTCCATGCCGCCCTTGGCGGAGACCATCGCCAGCAGCTTCTTCTCGCCGCGGTCGAGGATCACCGAGGCGTAGTACTCCTCGGCGATGTCCGAGCCGCCCTCGATCCAGACCTGGTCGACCCGGAACGGGCCCTCGCCGTGCGGACCGACGATGTCCATGCCGAGGATCGCGTCGGCGTACTCGCGCGCCTGCTCGGCGTCCTGGGCGATCTTGATCCCGCCCGCCTTGCCGCGTCCGCCGATCAGCACCTGGGCCTTGACCGCGCATGGGTAGCCGATCCGCTCCGCCGCCGCGACGGCCTCCTCGACGGTCGAGGCGACCTCGCCGCTCGGCACGGCGATGCCGTGCGCGGCGAACAGCTGCTTGCCCTGATACTCGAGGAGGTCCATCGTGCGTGCGCCCTGCGGCGCGGCGGCAGCCTACCCGAGATCGCAAGCGCGGCGCCCCGCGGCGGCCCCGTGACATAAGATGCCGCGCCGCGATGCCACTCCCCGCTCTCAAAACCATCAAATGGGTGACCACCGACTGCTACGGCACCCTGATCGACTGGGAGAAGGGCATCCTCGAGGCGTGCCGGAAAGAGGCCGAGAAGGACGGCTTCAGCTTCGACGAGGGGCCCTTCCTGGCGCGCTTCTTCGAAGTCCAGGCCGAAATCATGGCCGGCTCCTACGAACTGTACGCGGAGGTGCTGCGCCGCACGATCGTCAAGGTCGCCCGCGAGGTCGGCTGGGAGATCGAGCCCTCGCGCGCCCAGTTCCTGCCCGACAGCGTCGCCTACTGGCTGCCGTTCCGCGAGGCCAACGCGGCGATGGACCGGCTCGGCAAACGCTACGAGGTCGGGATCGTCTCCAACATCGACGACAAACTGCTCGGCATCTCGCGCCGGCACCTGCGGACCGAACTGGACCTCGTCGTCACCGCCCAGCAAGTGCGCAGCTACAAGCCCGACCCGGTGCACTTCAAAGAGTGCGCACGGCGGATCGGCGGCAAGAAAGGCTGGGTGCACATCGCATCCAACTACACGACCGACATCGCGCCGCTGCTGAAGATGAACGTGCCGGTGATCTGGGTCAACCGCCACAGCGAGAAGCTCGAGGGCCGCAAAGCCCCCGCCGCGACGGTGAAGAACTTCCGCGACGCGGCGAAAAAGCTCGGCGCGTCCTGAGCCCGGCGACCGCCCGGCCGACGCGTCCTCGCCGTTTTCTACGTTTTCGCAACTTAGTCGGCAGGCACGGGTTCGTTCCGTAGGCCGCCCGGCTGCACGCCCGATGCATCGACCAAGCGAAATCCGCACGCCTTCACGCAGCCGACTGCCGGTCGCGGCCGGGCTGCTCGCGCTGCTCTGCGGGCTGGCGTTCGCGATCGCAACCGCTCGAAGCGCCGAGGCAGAGATCCCGCCGCCCTACACCGAAGGCGCGCCGCCCAACTTCGTCGTCGTCCAGACCGACGACCAGACGATCGACAGCCTCTACGCGACCTTCCAGACCTTCCCCGGCGCGGGCGAGACGCGGGCGATGCCGAACACGCTCGACCTGATCGGCAAAAAGGGCATGACGTTCAACCGCTACTACGTCCCCTACCCCCTCTGCTGCCCCTCGCGGGTCAGCCTGCTGACCGGCCGCTACGCCCACAACCACGGCGTCAAGGGCAACATCCAGCCGAACGGCGGCTTCACCGGCTTCAGCTTCCGCGGCGCGATGCAGCACAACCTGGCCATGTGGCTGTCCGCCGCGGGCTACCGCACGATCCACGTCGGCAAGATGCTCAACGGCTACGGCGACGAGCCCTACGACAACGGCCTCACCGTCCCGCCCGGCTGGAACTCCTGGTACGGGATCCCGAAGTCCGACACGCACCACTACTACTACGGCTACAGCCTCAACGCCAACGGGGAGATCGTCGGCCCGTTCGGCGACTCGGGCAGCTGGGAAACGCGTGAATACGGGGTGCGCGACGAATTCGGCTGCCCCTTCGCGCCGGGCGAAAACCCCTGCTATTACCTGACCGACGGCCTGACCAACCTGGCCACCGCGGAGATCCTGGCGACGCCGGCCGAACAGCCCTTCTTCCTGCAGCTGGACTACACCGCGCCGCACGGCGACTTCCGCAAGCCGGCCGGGCCCGAGCCCGCGCCCCGCCACTACGACTGGTTCAGGGGGGCGCGACTGCCGCACGACCGCTCGGAAGGGTTCGACGAGGGGACCGTGACCGACAAGCCGCACTTCATCCGCGAAGCGGAGCACCTGACGCCGATCGAGAAGCGCACCTACCGGATCTACTACGAGAAGCAACTCGAGTCGCTGCGCGCGGTCGACGACGGGATCAAGCAGATCGTCGACATGCTCGGGTACACGCACCGGCTGCGCAACACCTACATCCTCTTCGTCTCCGACAACGGCTTCTTCTTCGGCGAGCACCGGCTGCTCGGCGGCAAGTTCCTCGCCTACGAGCCGGCCACGCACGTGCCCTTCCTGATCCGCGGGCCGCGGATCAAGCAGGGCAGCGCGACGGGAGAGCTGGTCGCCAACGTCGACATCGCGCCGACGATCCTCGAGCTGGCCGGGGTCGAAGCGGACAAGAGCATCGACGGCCGCTCGCTCGTCCCCTTCCTGGAAGACGAGGAACTGCGCAGCCGCCGGCCGATCCTGTTCGAGTCCTTCGTCGAGACCAGCGACGTCGAAGCCCAGGGGGCGGTCTCCGGGGCGCCGGCGGCGAGCACTGGGACGACCGCCTCGGCGAGCGGCGCGAAGGCGACCGCCTCGCTGCTGGCACCGCCGAAGGACTACGCCGGCATTCGCCTCGGGCCGTACAAGTACATCGCCTGGCCGACCGGCGAGAAGGAGCTCTACAACATCAACCGCGACCCCTACGAGCTCAACTCGCTCCACAAGGTCCCCAACTTCTTCCCGATCCGCAACTTCCTGCACCGCCAGATGAAGCGGCTGATCGACTGCGTCGGCCGCGTCTGCCAGGAAGTCACGCCGAAACTGCCGCTGACCCGGATCGAGTTCCAGCGGCTGCAGGCGCAGAAGCAACGCGAACTGCGCGAACGCGAACGGCAGCGCGAACAGGAACGGCGCGAACGCGAACGGGCGCGGCAGCGGTAGGTCTGCCATGAGAGGGAACCGGCAGTCCCTCTCCTACGCCTAACACCCGCCTGGCGGCGGGTGTGATGAGGTGCCGCTTCGCGGCTGGAGTCACTCCGCGGTGCCGGGGGGAGGCTAGGGAGAGGGACTGCCGGTTCCCTCTGCGGAGAGCTACTCGATTACCGCGAGGATGTCGCCTGAGGAGACGGCGGCGCCTTCTGCGACGTTCAGCGTGGTGACTTTCCCGGACCTATGGGCGGCGATCTCGTTCTCCATCTTCATCGCCTCGATCACGCAGATCAGGTCTCCCTCGGAGACCTCGGCGCCCTGCTCTACGGCGACCTTGAGGACGGTGCCCTGGAGCGGGGACGGGAGCGACTCGCTGGAGGCGCTGGCGCCGCCGCCGGACTTGCGCTCGCGCTTCGGCGCCTTGCGGCCACCCGCGGCTGGCGCGGCGGCGGCGTTGCCGCCCGCCTCCCCGATCACCTTGACGTCGAACAGCTTGCCGGAGACCTCGACCTTGTAGTCGCGGGCGACCGCCTCGCCGCCCTCCTCGGCGGCGGGCTCAGGTGCTTCCGCGGGCGCCGTTGTCTTCAGCCACTCCTTGTCCTCCATCAGGTCGCGGCACGTCTCGCCGTTGCGCCACTGCTCGGTCGCGAGGATCGCCTTGTGGAAGGGGATCAGCGTGGTCAGACCGCCGACCTCGTACTCCTCCAGCGCGCGCAGCATGCGGCGCGTCGCGTGTTCGCGGTCGACGTCCCAGACGATCAGCTTGGCCACCATCGGGTCGTACATCGGCGTCACCTCGCCGCCCGCCTCGACGCCCGAGTCGACGCGGACGCCGGGCCCGGCGGGCTCGCGGTAGGTGGTGATCGCCCCGGGTGCCGGAGCGAAGTTCTTGTGGGCGGCCTCGGCGTTGATCCGGCACTCGATCGCGTGCCCGCGCAGCTCGACCTCGTCCTGGGCGACCGAGAGCGCCTCCCCGGCCGCGACGAGGACCTGCTCGCGGACGATGTCGATCCCGGTGACCATCTCGGTCACGCAGTGCTCGACCTGGACGCGGGTGTTCATCTCGAGGAAGAAGTACTCGTCGCCGACCTGCATCCCCTCGACCGTCCCGGCGCCGCGGTAGCCGACGGCGGCGGCGGCATCCGTGGCGATCTTGCCGATCCGCTCGCGCATCTCGGCGTCCACCTGGGGACCGGGCGCCTCCTCGATCACCTTCTGGTGGCGGCGCTGGAGCGAGCAGTCGCGCTCGCCGAGGTGGATCACGTTGCCCTGCGAGTCGGCGAGCACCTGCACCTCGACGTGGCGCGGGTCTTCGAGGTAGCGCTCGACGTAGACGCGCGCGTCGGAGAAGAACTTCTCCCCTTCGCGGGCCGCGCCCTCGAAGGCCTCCTCCAGGTCGTCGGGCGTCATCGCGACGCGGAAGCCCTTGCCGCCGCCGCCGCCGGCCGCCTTGCAGGCGACCGGGTAGCCCGCCTCGTCGGCCTGCTTGCGCGCGGCGTCGAGGTCGACCGCCGGCTCGGTCGCGCCGGGGACGATCGGCACGCCGGCCTCGGCCATGATCTCGCGCGCCCGCGTCTTCGAGCCCATCGCTTCGATCGCCTCCGGCGGCGGGCCGATGAAGACAATCCCGGCCTCCGCGCAGGCGCGGGCGAAGTCGGCGTTCTCGGCGAGGAAGCCGTAGCCGGGATGGATCGCCTCGGCGCCCGCCTCCTTGGCGGTGTCGATGATCTTGAGGATGTTCAGATAGCTCTCGGCCGGCACCGCGGGGCCGATCAGGAACGCCTCGTCGGCCTCCCGCACGTGCGGCGCGTCGCGGTCGATCTCGGAGTAGACGGCGACCGAGCCGATCCCCATCTCCTTCAGCGTCCGGGCGACCCGGATCGCGATCTCGCCGCGGTTGGCTATCAGCACCTTCTCGAACACGGCGGCGCAGTCTATTCAGGCGGGAGGCGGGGCGACGGAGATGCCCTCGCCCGGACTCGCGGGCTTCGCCCGCTCTGAGTATCCGCCCGTTCGAGGGCATCCCCGTCGCCCCATCTTCAGACGTTTGGACCGCACCGCCGTAGTGCTCGCCGGCAGCTAGGGTGCCGCTTCGATGCTGATCGAGTTGCAGAGTCATTCCACGGTCTCGGATGGGCAGCTGGCGCCGGCGCAGGTCGTCGAGGAAGCCGCGAAGGCGGGGGTGGCGACGCTGGCGTTGAGCGATCACGACGCGATCGCGGGGGTCGCGGAGGCGGCCGAGGCGGCTGAGCGGGTCGGGATCGAGCTGGTGCCTGCGATCGAGATGTCGTGCGTGCACGAGTACGCCGAAGACCTGCACGTCTGCGGCTACTGGATCGACCTGGGCGCGATCGCGCCGGCCTGCGAGCGCGCCCAGCACGAGCGCGTCACCCGGGCGGGAGAGATCGTCGAGAAGCTGCGCGGCGAGGGCTTCGACCTGCACCTGGAGGACGCTGTGAAGGAGGCCGGCGACGCCCTCTCGATCGGCCGTCCTCACATCGCCAGGGCGGCGGGGGCGACCGGCGACCTCGGCCCGTTCTTCGAGGAGTACCTCGTCCCCGGCGCCAAGGCGTTCGTGCCACGCCGCTGGCCGACCGCCGAGCAGGCGGTCGAGACCATCAAGGCAGCCGGCGGCGTCGCCGTCGTCGCCCACCCCTACTGGGACATCTCCGACCCCGTCGAGGTCGACGAGCTGATCCGCGCCCTCCCGATCGACGGCGTCGAGACCTTCTACCCCACCCACACCAAGGAGCAGACCGAACACCTCTTGGAGCTCTGCGACGAGCTCAACCTCGTCCCCACCGCCTCCTCCGACTACCACGGCCCCACCCACAAGACCTTCGCCAAGTTCGGCGCCTACGACACGTACGGCCTCGCCGAGCCCCAGGTTCCGCCCAAGCCATAGCGGCCGACCGGGCTTCCGGTGCGCCTTATGTACCTACAGGGGACAAAAGGAGCAACGGAAGGGGTCGACCCTATGTCGGGCCTTCGAGCGGCGCAACCTGCCGGTTCTGTCGGCACGGCTTGACGGAGAGGCCAGGGGTCTCCTCCCCCTAGCCTCCCAACGGCACCGCGGAGTGATTCCTGCCGCGAAGCGGCACTGCATTACACCCGCCGAAGGCGGGTGTTAGGCGTAGGGGAGGAGACCCCTGGCCTCTCCCTTACGCCGTGACGGCAGCCGCCGGCAGCAGGTCGCGCTGCTCGAGATACGCGATCAGCTTCTGCGCCGACTCCTCGGCCGTTTCGCTTTCGGTGTCGCAGACGACCTCGGGGTTCTCCGGAGCCTCGTAGGGGTCCGACACGCCGGTGAATTCCTTGATCTCGCCGGCGAAGGCTTTCGCGTAGAGGCCCTTGACGTCGCGCTCGGCGCAGGTGTCGACCGATGCCTTGACGTAGACCTCGATGAAGCGATCGCCCATCGTCTGGCGCGCCTCGTCGCGGATCTCCTTGTAGGGGGAGATCGCCGCGGTGATCACCGGCACGCCGTTGCGGCTGAGCAGGTCGGCGACGAAGGCGATCCGCCGGATGTTGGTGTCGCGGTCCTCTTTGGAGAAGCCGAGCCCCTTGGAGAGGTTTTCGCGCACGATGTCGCCGTCGAGGATCTCCAGCTTCGAGCCGCGCTCGCGCAGCTCCTTCTCGAGGATCCCCGAGATCGTCGTCTTGCCGGCGCCGGAAAGCCCGGTGAACCAAAGGGTGAACCCCTTCTCGTCTGCCATCGCTACGTCAGTCCTCCTTGTAAGCGTCGATCAGTATGTCCGCCACCTCGTTGCGCGAGAACTCCTGCGGCGGCCTTTCGCCGTTGCCGAGCATCTCGCGGACCTTGGTGCCGCTCAGGAACACGTGCGCGTCGGCGCCGTGCGGGCAGGTCTTGCCCGACGCCATCCCCTCGCACTCGTTGCACCAGAAGCTGTGCTCGAAGAAGAGCGGCTCGATGCCGAGCTCCTTCGTGTCCACCTCGTCGAAGATGTGCTGCGCGTCGTAGGTCCCGTAGTAGTCGCCGACGCCCGCGTGGTCGCGCCCGACGATGAAGTGGGTCGCGCCGTAGTTGCGGCGCGCGATCGCGTGCAGGATCGCCTCGCGCGGCCCCGCGTAGTGCATCTTCGACGGGAAGACGCCGAGGATCACCCGGTCCTGGGGGTAGTACTTCTCCATCAGGACCTCGTAGCACTGCATCCTCACGTCGGCGGGGATGTCGCCCGCCTTGGTCTTGCCGATAAGCGGGTGGATGAAGAGGCCGTCGGTGATCTCCAGCGCGGCCTTGGTCAGGTACTCGTGGGCGCGGTGGATCGGGTTGCGGGTCTGGAAGGCGACGACCCGCTTCCAGCCGCGCTCGGCGAAGGCGTTGCGCGACTCCTCGGCGGTGAAGTACCGGCTCATGAAGGCGTCCTCGTGATCGGGCAGCGCGTCGACCTCGATCGGGCCGGCGATGCAGCGGGCGCCCTCCTCGTAGATCGCGGCGACGCCCGGGTGCGCCTCGTCGGTCGTGCGGTAGACCTGCTCGGCCTCGCGCTTGACGTCCCGCTCGAAGATCTCCTCGACCGTGATCCGTCCCAGCGGCTTGCCTTCGTCGCTGGTCAGGGCGACGACGTCGCCGACCGAGCAGTCGAGGTCGGTGGCCAGGGTGATCGGGATCGGCCAGTAATCGCCGTCGGCGGTGCGCATCTCGGCGCAGACGCGCTCCCAGTCGGCGGACCCCTGGAAGCCGGTCAGCGGCGCGAAGCCGCCGTTGCCGATCATCTCGAAGTCCGCCGTGTGGCGCTCGGAAAGGGTCAGGGACAGCTCAGCCATCGTCTCGGTCATGAAGGGGTCTCACCAATCGTTCGGGGGAAGGGGTCTTTACCGGGGGCGCAGTCGAAGAGCGCTAGTTGATCCCGCACTCCGTCTTGGCGAGGCCGACCCAGCGGCCGTCGCGCGCCGAGCCCCCCGCCACGACCGGCTTGGTGCAGTGGGTGCAGCCGATCGACGGGTAGCCGTGGTCGTGGAGCGGGTTGTACGGGAGGTGGTGCTCACGGATGTAGTTCCAGACGTCGCGCTCGGACCAGTCCGCGATCGGGTTCAGCTTCCACAGGTCGAAGCGCTTGTCCCAGGCGAACTTGGGGGTCTTGGCCCGACTGGCGGAGTCCTCGCGGCGGACGCCGGCGAGCCAGCAGTCTACGGAAGACAGCGCGCGCCGCATCGGCTCGACCTTGCGCAGACCGCAGCAGGCGTCGGGATCGCGGTTCCACAGCTCGTCGCCGTGCTTGGCGGCCTGCTCCTCCAGGGTCAGGTTGTGGAAGCGGTCGAACTCGATCCCCAGGTGCTCGGCGAGGCGGTCCCGGGTCTCGTAGGTCTCCGGGAAGAGCACGTCGGTGTCGAGGTAGAAGAAGCGCGCCTCGGGGTTGACCTGCGAGGCCAGGTGGGCGGTCACCGAGCTCGTCTTCTGGAACGAGCAGGCGATGTAGTGGCTCGCGCCGAAGGTCTCGAACATCCACTCGATCGCCTCGGTGGCGCTGCGCTCCTCGAGGCGCGCGGCGACCTCCTCGGCGTCGATCTCAGGGGTCGTTGCGGCGAGAGGGTTCATATCGCGCACTCCCCCTCGCCGCGCTCCACCTTGTACGGGCTGGAGCGCTGCCAGTCGATGAACTGCTGCATCGTCTCGAGGCTGAACTCGGCCGGCAGGGTCAGGTCCTTGATCTCCGCTTCGAAGCGCTCGGCGCCGGCCCGCTCGGCGAAGGCGTTGAACTCCTCGCCGCCGTCGGCCCGCTTGGCCTCGTAGAGCCGGATCCAGCGCTCGACCGCCTCGGGGACACGCTTGGCGGGCAGCCGCGACTTGAGCCGCGTGCCGAAGACGACCTCGCCGCCCTCGTAGTTGCCGCCGATGTGCGGGATGTAGGCGGGCATCTGGCGGCCGCCCACTTTCAGCGAGGCGCCGTAGAAGCCGATGTTGGCGATGTGGTGCTGCGAGCAGCCGTTCGGGCAGCCGCTCATCTTGATGTGGATGCGCCTGGTCAGCTCATCGGAGATCTCCATCGCCTCGACCCGCTCCTTGATCGCGCGGTTGAGGCCCATCGAGCTGGTGATCCCGAGTTTGCAGCTGTCGGTGCCGGGGCAGCTGACCACGTCGGTGATCTCGCGGGCGCCCGCCTCGGAGAGGCCGAGCGCGTCGAGCCGCTGCCAGACGTCGAACAGCGCCTCGTTGCGGACCCAGCGCAGGACCAGGTTCTGCTGCACGGTGCTGCGCGCGTAGCCGCCGGTGTACTCGCGCATGATCGCGGCGAGTCCCCGGAACTGCTCCGGGCTGAGGTCGCCGCGGTCGATCTTCACCTCGACCGTCGAGAAGCCCTCCTGGCGCTGCTCCTGCACGTTGCCTTCGAGGAAGCGCTCGAACTCGGAGCGCTCGCCGTTCGGCGACGCGGGAGCGACGGGCGGCTCCGGCGCCTTCTCCTCCTCCTCGTCATCGAAGCGCAGCCGCTCGACCAGCTCGGCGCTGAACTCGCGCTCGGCGACCCAGTCGCCCTGCAGCTCCTCCTCGACCTGCTCGCGGAAGGCGTCGATGCCGATCTTGTCGATCAGGACCTTGATCCGGGCGCGGGCGCGGTTGACGCGCAGCCACTCCTGGCGATCGAAGATGCGCAGCGCCGCCTCGGCGACCTTGAGGTAGTCGCCGTTGTCGGCCTCGACGAACTCGTAGAGGGTCGGGGCAACGCGGGCCATGATCGAGGTGCCGCCGCCGACCCGCACCTCGAAGCCCTTGACGCCGTCGCGTTCGCGGCTGAGGAAGGCGATGTCGTGGATGCCGGTGATCGCCCGGTCCTCGTCGGAGCCGGTGAAGGCGGTCTTGATCTTGCGCGGCATCAGCTGCGTGGTCGGGTGCCGGACGAAGTAGCGGACGTAGGCGCCCGCGTAGGGCGTCGGGTCGAAGACCTCGTCGGGAGCGACGCCGGCCCAGGGGTCGCCGGTGACGTTGCGGACCGTGTTGCCGCAGCCCTCGCGGGAGGAGAGCTTGACGGTGGAGATTTCGCGCAGCAGCGACTCCATGTCGCGCAGCGGCACGTGGTGGATCTGGATGTTCTGGCGGGTCGTGATGTGGCCCTTGTTCAGCGGGGCCCACTTCTCGACCACCTGGCCGAACATCTCCATCTGCTCCGGCGTGACGCCGCCGAAGGGGAGCTTGACGCGGACCATCTGCACGTCGGGCTGGCGCTGGCCGTAGACGCCCTGTTTGAGGCGGAAGCCGATGAACTGGTCTTCGGCCAGCTGCCCCTCCAGGAACTGCTCGGCTTCGTTGTCGAAGTCGTCGAACTCCCGCTCGATGATCGGGATGACGTGCCCGGGGACGTTCTCGTAGGTCTCGGGGTTCTCCAGGGTGCCGGTCCGGCCCTTGCCCCGTTGCTGCTTTTCTTGATCGACGGCGACCTCCACGATCAGAGAAAATAGCAAAACCGGACCGGGATTAGGGTATTTAGGTCAGGGGATCGCGTCAGCCCGGCCCGCTTCCGCCGCGCGCCGCTGGAGGAAGTCGCGGAACTTCGGGGCCGTATAGGCGTATTCGCCTTTGCGAATCCGCCAGAGCACGCCCGCCTCGACCAGCCGCCCGAGCAGCACGTTCACGTTTCCCGGGGTCTTCTCCGAAGCCTTGCCGAGATCGCCGGCGCGAAGCGGCGGATAGAGACAGCCGGCGGAGGCGAGCAACACCTCCTGCTCGGCCGGGGTGAGGATCGATATGCGCGGCTCGTAGAAGTCCTGGTCGAGCCGCTCGTAGATCAGCGGCCGCGTCTCCGCCAAGAGCTCCGGCGTGAACCGATCGACGCCCGCGAGACCGGCGGCATCCCAGAGCTCCGACCCCCACAGCTGGATGAAGTAGGGGTAGCCCTCGACCTCTTCGATCACTTCGTCGGCCACGCGGGGATCGGCGGTTCGGGCGGTCTGCTCGAGCGGGCGCGTGAACGCCGCCAGGGCCTCCTCTCGCGGAAGCGAGTCGATTCTCTCGCCGCGGAACAACCGCTCGCTGTAGGAGCGGGCTTTCTGAAGGTTCGCGGCCAAAGTCGGCAGACCGCAGAGCACGACCGCAACGGGGACCTCTTGGCGCTGAAGGGCGACGAGCGGCGCGATCAGGAGAGAGAGCGGGTGTTCGCCGTGACGGTCGCGCTCGTCGCGGATCAGCTGCGCCTCGTCGAGCAGCAGGGCGAGCCCGTCGCGGCCTTTGGTCACCGCCAGCTCGACCGTGTCGAAGATCTCCTTCGCCAGGTCCTCCTCGCGCTCGGAGCCGGGAGCGATCGAGAACGAGACTTCCTCCCAGGTGATCGAGAGCTTGCCCGCCCGCAGCGCCCTGCCGGTGGCGGCGCGCAGGCGCTCCAGGTGCGAGAGCCGGGACCGCGCTCGGCCCAGCACCCCGCCGAGCGCTTCGCGAAGCGCGGCATCGGTGTTGTGGGAAGGCTGGAGCTCGAACTCCGCGGGCTCCCAGTTGGCCTCCTCCGCGCACTCGGCGAAAGCGCCAAGCAGAACCGTCTTCCCGACCCCCCGGAGCCCCGTCACCCGCATGCTCGCCTGGAGCTCCGGGGCCGCTCTCAACATTGCTGAGAAGCGATGGAGCGAGCGGTCCCGGCCGGCCAGGTACAGAGGCCGTACGCCTACCCCCGGGCGATAGGGGTTCCTGCTGCTGGAATCTTCAGTCATTACAGAGATTCCTTTATGTTAGCGCTGAATAAAGGGAATCTTGTAATGACTGGAACTACGGGGTGCCTCGCTTGCGCGCCTCGAGCACCGCCGCGGCCTCGCCTGACTCGGCCGCGTAGCCACCCTCCGGCTCCAGCGGCAGGGCGGCTTCCTCCCAGCCGACTATGCCGCCGGTCAGCTTCGCGGCGTCGTAGCCGGCGGCGGTCAGCGCCTCGGCCGCCATCGTCGAGCGGTTGCCTCCGCGGCAGTAGAGGACGACCGGGCGGCCGTGCTCGATCTCGCCGGTCCGCTCGTTCAGCTCGGCCAGCGGGACGTGCACGGCGCCTGGGATCCGGCCGGCCTCCCACTCGTGGTCCGCGCGCACGTCGATCAGCTGCGCGCCCGCCTCGACCAGGCGCTGGGCCTCCTCGCGCGAGACCTGCTTCGTCTCGCCGCCGCTCGCCTCGTCCGCCATCAGTCGACCTCCGTCCCCTCGACCAGGAAGGCGACCCGCACGTGGGCCCGGTACTCGTCGAGGTTGTCGCCGCGAATGCCGGTCGAGACGATGTCGACCGCCTTGATGTTGCGCAGCGTGCCCTGCGCCTGCGCGAGCGCCTGCCGCGCCGCGTCGTCGGTCGACGTCTTCGAGCTGCCGACCAGCTCGATGATCTTCACGACAGCCATCTCGCTCCTCCTTCGCCTTCCAGGTCCTCGACCGTCACCCGCTTGCCGACTCCCTCGAGCAGGGCGGCGCGGTGCCAGGGGCCGACCCTGCCCGCAGGCGCCTCAACCGCGGGTGCCGACGTCTCGGAGACGAACCGCTGGACAGCCGCCGCGATCGCCGCTGCCTCGTCCGTGCTCGGGGTGCCTGGCATATGCCGAAGCCTAGTTCAGTTACGTCTGCGCTTCCCCTTCCCGCACCGCGCCCTCACAACCGGCCTGGAGTCCGCCGCCTTGCCGTTGTGGCCGTCGAGCTTCAGCTCGGCGCGGCTCTTGCCGGCGCAGAGGTTCCTGCTGTTGACGATCAGGCCCTTCTTGGCGCCCTGCATCTCGACCACGACTTTCGTCAGCGGCGCATCGGGGATGAACGAGAAGGTCGCCCTGATCCCGCCGCCGACCGAGTCGATCCGCGCCGCCGCCTCGATATCGACCACGCCCTCGAGGTCGAAGACGAGGTCGGGGAGCTTGTTGTTGGAGGAGCGCAGGTAGGCGTTGCCTTTCAGCGGCTCCTCGAGCAGTGGCGTGAACGCCATCACCCTGCCGTAGATCGCTCCCTTGGGGCAGTTGTCGGTGGCCCACTGCACCCTGGTGCAGATCGTGCGGATGTGGGCCTGGTCCAGGAAGGCCGAGCGGGGCAGTTTGACAACAGCCTTGGCCAGGTTGGCGTCGCCGGGACGGGGCCGGAAGACGGCCCGCAGGCCCGGGTGGGCGCCTCGGCCGGTACCGCCTTTCAGCCTCAGCGACAGCCTCGGCTTGAAGCCGAGGTTGGCGCAGTTGGCAGCCTGGTAGCGTGAGGCGAGGTTGACCGCGACGTCATCGGCGTCGCTGAACACGTCGAGGTTGGATCCGAACAGGGTCGCTTTCACGCTCGAGGGATCGCATGAGGTCGGGTTGAGCGTGAACTTGTCGCGATCGACGTAAACGCGCAGGTCACGCATCTTCAGCGGGATCCCTTTGAGAATGTGGGGGATCGGCTCGGAGCGATCGCCGTCGACGTGGACTTCGGCGGTGATCGGATCGAGCGTCAACGCCTCCTGGACGACCACGGTGCCGACGTCGAAGGGACCGGCGACCGCCGGGGTGATCGCGGCGACGCTCAATGGCGCTCCTTTGTAGGGGCCGGCGAGGTAGAGCTTGCCGGGGACCTGGGTGAGGACCGAGCCGACTCCCGCGCCGACCAGCGTCCTCCCGATCTGCGAAGAGGCCGGGCAGGACGGGTTGGCTCTCTCCTCGAGGCCCGTCTCTGCCTCGGCTGCGTCGATCGCAGCCTGGGAGCATTTGCCCACCCCGGCGATCTTCGCCACCACCCCTGGCGGCAGGACCGAAGAGAACTTGGTCATGTCCTGCTCGCCGTCGAGGCGGGTGAGGCGCATGAGGAAGGGGCTGAAGGAGCCGGCGTTGTTGTTGACCGAGCCCGCCGTGAAGCCGGGGTTGAAGCCGGGGACCCCTCCCGGTGGGCAGGGGCCGCCGCCGATGCCCCTGGTGATCTGGAAGGAGCTCTTGGAGACGAGCGTCTCGCTCGGGTTCGCCCAGGGGACGAACTGGGCTTCGGTCTCATACGTCCCGCAGGTGGGCGGGGTGACCAGCGGTGCCCTGGCTCCCTCCCTGAAGCGGAACTCGAAGGAGGAGAACGGCTGCTGGGGCAGGTCGGAGAAGGTGGTGACGATCCGCCCCGTTCGCTCGTCGCTCTCGACCTCTCCTGTGAGTTTGACCAGGATGCCGCGCATCGGTTCTTCGAGCACGACGTAGATCGCCAGCAGGGAGTCGAAGGGGTTCAGGTAGGGCTCGGCGACGTAGACGTTGCCGGGAATCGTCTCGGCGAGCAATGGCGTCTTGACCGAGACGGTGCCGATCTTGGAGTTCGACGGGCAGCCCTTGCTACCGTCGGGGTTGAAGGAGAGCTCAGAGTTCTCGAACTGGGCCTCAGAGCAGACGCCGAGGCCGTCGGCTTGGGAGGGGTTCAAGGTGACCCCCTGCGGCAGAGAGACCTTGACCTCCTTGATGTCGGATTCAGAGACCGCGTCTGGATTTTCCAACCCCGAGTTCGGCGCCTCGACGGTTGCTCGCAGCCCGGTCGCCGACTCGGCGTCGAGGCTCGAGGTCTTCACATCCAGGCTCGGGTTGAAGGGGACCTTGTCGCACGCCTGCAGGGCCGGCAGCTCGAAGCTCTCGCGGTGGACGAGCTCGGGGTGCTGGTAAGTGCTCGCCTCCAGGCCTACGTCGAGCGGGCCGTCGCAGCGGGTTGGAGTGCGCAGGAAGGCGGTGCGCGGATGCCCGGAGGGGCAGCTCTCGCCGCTGCCGCCTTCGTTCGAGCCGTATTCGAGGCAATCGACCACCCTTAGGCCGTCGTGGCTTTTGTCGTGGGGGACGCCCCAAATCTCGATCCGCGCGTCGGTCAGCGCCAGGGTCGTGTTGGTGTTGGTGCTCGCGACGTCGATCGAGTAGTCATCGGGGTCGAGACGCGCGGTCAGCAGGATAGGGACGCCATGGATGTTCATCCCGAAGCTGGCCGGGGCGCCGGCGGGGGGCTCGACGTTGTAGATCGGGGCGATCCTCGGGCCGAAAGCGCCGGCCCCTCCGATCATGCCTTTGAAGAGGCCGACTTGCGAGTCGGGTGGGCAGTTGGGTATGGCGGCTTTGGCGTGCTGCAGCTCGACGTAGGGGCAAGTCGGGATCGCCTGGGGGTTGCCGACCAGGCCCGCCGGCAGGTGGGCGACAGCGTCGTCGAGCTTCTCCTCGATCAGGACCCCAGGAACGAGCCCTCCGAAGAGGGTTTTGGCATAGGTCGAGAGCTTTAGGTCGGTGAAGAAGCTGTGGGGGGTCGATCCCGCCGCCGTGAAGGGCGAGCGGTCGGGCTTTAGCAACGCCCCGGCCCAGCCGAGCTCAAACGGCCCCGGCGCTCCGATCCGCACGCTCCGATCCGCTTGGACGGTCGGCGCGTTGCCGCTCTCGACCCGCACGGCGATCGTGACCTCCTCGGCGCTGCCGGGTTCGACCGTGAGGAGCTGTGGCTGGCGGTAGAGCATCACCCCGCCGGGGAGCCCCGGCGGTTCGATCGAGAGCGTGCAGGTCCAGGTCAGGCCCGACTGCTCGCAGTTCTGGCCGGTTACTCTCTTCAACTCGGGAATCGCAGTTTCGCCGAAGGACGGTTCGGGTTGTTCGGACCCCGCGGAGAGCGTCTCGGTGATCGTGATCGGTCCCGCCAGGGGCTCGTCGCTGTTGTGGAAGATGAAAACGCCGAACATGCCCGGTTCACCCGCCTCGACCGAGTCGGGGGCGTGGATGTAGACCTCGGGGGCCGGCGGAGCGGCCGAAGCCGCCGAGGGCACGAGCAGGCAAAACAGCGCCGCGGAGCAGAGCAGGCGGGCGATGTGGGGAAGGCGGGGGCTCATGCGCGGGGTCTCCTTGTCGGCGGTGGGAGCGTCGGTTTCTCGTGCCGTGCGTACGGCGCTCACTTGGCACCTCCGCGCTTGCGGTTCGCTCGCTTCTTCGCGCAGCGCGCCTTGCCGCTCCTTGCCTTGACCCGGCGCTTGCCCTTGGGACAGCGGCGCGCTTTTCTGCCCTTGCGCGCTTTCGCATCGCCCGCCCCCGCGAAGGATGAGGAGGCCGGGGTCGGGTCGTTCAGCTGCAGCGGCGGCGGCTGACAGGCGTCGCCCTCGCAGCCGACCGGCGGGGGCGGCGGCTCGGGCAGCCCGCCGCCGACCCGCGCGTCGTACATGTCCTTGGCGTCGTCGACGTCGTGGGCCGAGAGTGCCTCGTGGGTGATGAAGAAGGCGTCGTTGCCCGAGGCGCTGGCGCTGGCGAACCAGCTGTGCTGAGGCGAGCGTCCGGAGGAGAGCAGGTGCGGCTCGCCCGTGTCGATGTCGAACTCGTAGGCGTCGTAGCGGCCGTTGATGTCTTCGGGCACGAGCGCGTCCGGGCTCGAGAAGAAGGCGTAGCGGCCGTTGGCGGAGAGGAAGCGGGCGCCGTCGATGCTCCACTTAACCCCTTCGTCCTCAATTGCAGATGGCCAGATGCGAGTGTCGTTCGTCGTCGCCGCGCCGCTCGGCAGGCAGGAGGCGCAGACGAGCTCGTCGGTGTCGGAGTCGTAGACGTAGAGGGCGAGGAAGAGGCCCTCTTTGCCGCGGCCGATTTCGGAATCCGTTAGTTGGCCTACGTCACGGCCCTGGACAAAGGCGATCCGAGTGCCGTCCGCCGAGATCCTGACATTGGATCGCGGCCTGTGGAGATTGTTCGTAATTGGCCTAAGCTGATTGCCTTCGGCAACTGCGTCGATCGCAACGTGCACGCCGTCCTCGTCCCAGCGGAAGAGCCTGTCGAGGCTTTCCATGAAGTACCCGCGCGAGCCGTCGGCGCTGATTCCGACCACGGCGGGTTCGTTCTTGCGCGAGATGAACTCCAGGTTTTCTTCGCCCTCGGGGTCCGGCGAGTCGGTGTAGAGGTAAAGGGCGCGACCGGGACCGCCGGGGTCCTCGTCGGTCAGCTGCGAGGCGGTGGTGAAGGCGACCGTGTGCAGGTCGGGCGTCGCCGCCTCGTAGAGCACGCCCTGCGGATCGGCTACTGGGCTCGAGCCCTCCGCTTCCGTGACCCAGACCGTGTCGGTGCCGTCGCGGCGCATGTAGAGCTGGGTGCCGAGGCTCTCGGGAGCGGCTTTGAAGAGCGCGCGCGAGCCGTCGTCGGAGACGGTGTCGAGGTTGGCACTCGGATCCGTCCAGTCGTCCGTCCAAGCCGCCCCGGAACCAGCCGGAGGGAGCGAGCCATCGGAGCCATCGGGCAGGATCCCGGCGAGCCGCAGCGTTCCTCGATCCCATTCGTAGACGTTGCGCGTAAAGGGAGCGGCGCTAGGCAGCAGTTGCTGAGCGCTTGAGAAGTAGATGCGCTCGAAGTCCCGATCGCCGCCGATCGGGATGCTCTGGGCGAACAGGTCGATCTGCGGATTCGTCAGGTTTGGGTCGAAGGGAGAGGTCAGCGTCCTGAGGCCAGACCCCTCGGCGTTCACCCGGTAGAGGTTCGTGACGCCGTCGGAGATGTCGTCAGAGGCTTCCGGGAGGTCATAGGCGGTGTAGAGGGCGCTGGTGACGTTCTCGGAGAACAGCGGCTTAGTCGTACCGACGAGGAGCTGGCTCAATCCCGGTGCGGGCGCGGGCGTCGTTCCGTGGGTGATCCAGCCGCCGGGTCCGCGGCGAGCGATGTAGTCGGCGTCGCCGGCCGCACCGGTGCCCTTGACGCCCGCGAAGCTCGAAGAAGCGACGTAGCCGACGGCCTCGCCGTCGGGCGAGACGACCGTGCGGGGTTCGGATGCGCGCAGCCCGCCGCCGTTCTTGTCGGGCGGCGAGACCATCTCCCAGGCGCGGTTGTCGGGCAGGAAGCCCTGACCGGGGAAGGGACCCGGGACGAAGGGGGCCGGGATCGGGTCGGTCCTGAACTTGCGCTCGGGACCGATCAGCGAGCCGACGGAGTTCTCGGCGAGGAGGCGGTAGACGTAGCGAGTGCCGGGATTCAGGCCGGTGAGCGCCGCGCTGACGGTCAGCGTCGCGGTGCCGGCATCCATCTGCGCGTCGGGGACCGGGACTTTGGTCGCGGTCGAGAACCCGCTTGCTTCATGAGCGCTCTGCTCGGCGTACTCGAAGTGCCAGGTCGTGGCGGCGCCGCCCGGGTTGAGGTCGGCGTTGAGGGTCGCGGCCCTGGCGCTGACCTCGGTTACGAAGATCCGCTCGACACCGAAGATGTCGCTCTCCAGGCTCGGCGGAGCGTCGGTCGAGAAGCTGCGGTCCTCGCCCTGGCTTTCGCCGTCGGCGTTGACCGCAACGAGGCGGTAGTGATAGGTGGTGGCCGAGGTGAGGCCGGTCAGTTCGGCGCTGACGTCCTTGGGTTCGTTGAAGGCGTTGCCCTCAGCGCAGGGGGCGCTGTTGCCGTAGGAGGTCGTGGTGCCCCACTCGAAGCGGCATTCGGTGGTTTCGACGCCGGTCGGGTCGAGTGAGCCGTGCAGGATCGCCGCCGTCTCGGTGATCGCGGTCGCACTGCCGGTGGTGACGACCGGAGCCGAGGCGGTCGCCTGGACCGCGCCGAGCAGGACGCTTGCTACGAGGACGAAGGCGGCAAGGGGGGCGAGGCGCCCGCTCCCGCGCATGGTCGATCCGGCTGACGGTGCCTTCAGGCGGCGGTTCACTCGATACCTCTCCTTGTCCCGTGAGCCCTCTGCCGGCCGCTTGCCTGCGGCCCTCCGGCTCGGTTTCCCTGAAGCTCGGTCCCGACCGAGCGGATCGTCACTGCAGTCGCTCACCCTCGCAGGGGTGAACAACTGTGTTTTTCGATCTGGCGATTAAGACAGATGTGTCTCTGGATGTCAAGCCGACGCTTCCTCGACGCACGCCGAGACGATCGGCGCGGCCTCCTCCTCGCCGAGGTAGGGCAGGAGGACGAATTCGAGCGCCTCGGGGAGAAGGCCGGGAATGCGCTCCGCCTCCCCGGCGACGAGGCGCTGGTAGACGATCCAGGCGATGCCGCCGGCGAGGGTGTCCTCGAGGCTGTCCGACAACCTGGTCGCGTGGGGGTTGAGGGCGCGGCCGGGGAAGAGAATCGGGTGGGCGACGTCGTGCAGGGCGCGCTCGTAGCGCTCGACGGCGGCGGGGCCGGCGGTGAGCACCTCGACCAGGCAGGCGCGGGCGATCAGCGGCTCGGCGTCGATCTCGGCGAAGAAGGCGAGCAGGGCGGCCTGGACCCGCTCGGTGTGGCCGGGCAGAGGCTGGATCGGGGCCATCACGAGGTCTCCTCGCCGGCCTCGGCGGCGTAGCGGCGGGAGGCGAAGAAGGCCAGCGTGGCCCGCAGGGAGGCGACGACCTGCCGGGGCCAGTCGCCTGCGAACGGAGCGGCGGCGGCCACCACCACCGTCTCCAGGTGCTCGAAGATCACGTCGAAGGCGGCGAGGAAGCAGTCGTCCTTGGTCTCGAAGTGCTCGTAGAAGACGCGCCGCGAGACGTGGGCGGCGGCGGCGATCTCGCCGATCGTGGCGGCCGCGTAGCCGCGCTCGGCGACCACCGTGGCGAGGCCGGCGATCAGGCGCTCGCGCTGGTGGGCGGCGACCTGCTCGGCGCTGTAGTGGTGGCGGCCGGAGGGCAGCGGCCCGAGTGTGGCGGGTGGCTCCGTCCCCCGCTCCCGCGTGGCTCCCGAGCCGGCGCCGTCTTCGCTCTCACCGGGGGGCATCGCGGCGATCAGGGTAGCCACCGGAGCTCACTCAGAAGGAACCGTCGAGACACGCCGGGAAACGCCGTCGTCCGGCTGCGGCGGCGGGCGAATCGAGAGCTCCTCCAGCGCCGCCTCCGAGCCCAGGTAGGGCAGCACCGCGTTGTACATCAGCTCGGGGACCAGGCGATCGATCGTGGCGAGCTCGCCGGCCGCGACGGCGACGTGCATGCGGTTGTAGATCGCGCCGCCGATGCCCTCCGCGGTCGCGCGGGTCCTTTTATGATCGCCTCTTGGCCGGGCTCAGCCCAAGCGCACTCCCCGCGCGTTTGTCGAAGTCACGGACTGAGACGGCGTGAAAGAGCACGTGCTCAGCGCAGGGGATCGTGCCGCGTTGCAGGGCTTGATCGCCCTCGCCGGAACGCTGGGGGTCGGCGCCCTGCTGGCCCGGCTCATGCCCGCTCGAGACGATGCCCCCGATCGTCATCTCGGCTTCGTCGTCTTCGAGCTCTTCTCGGTCGTCGCGATTCTCACGGCAGCGGCGATCACGACTTACGCGAGCATCTGGTTCCGTCACGAGAACGAAGCGATCTCCAGCGGGGACCTTGCTCGCGTCGGCGCACCGCTCATCCTGTCTCTGGTAGTGCTCGTGCTACTCGTCGCGGTCGGGAGGCCTCGCGAACATGCCCGGCTGGCTGGACACCATCTGCCGTCCCTGTTGGCTATGTTGACGATGGCCGCCGCACTGGGAATATCGTTGATCTTCTTGGAGCTCGAGCCGGAGGGCATCGTCGCGGCGGCGACGGCGCTCCTCGTGATCGGCGGCTGTCTCTCCTGGTCGTATGCCCGAATCGAGCGTTTCGGCATGGGGCGGCGGCGGCGAAGCGCCTTCAAGCGCGTGGGGGGCCTCGCCGCAGCGGGATATCTGCCAAGTATGGCGGGGGCGCAAACGGGGCTCCCGACGGTGATCGGCGAGTCGGGAGGGCTGATCGTGTCCGTCTGGAAAAAAGGCGAGGGGGTTTTCCTGGACCAGGACAGCGCCCGTCACTGGGAGGCCGAGGTCAACCGGCGGTGGACGGAGCTCACGACCGGCAATGCCATCGCGCCCGTCACGACCGTGTGCTGAGCGAAGTGAAGCTCAGAACTCGCCTTCTGCCCTGGCCACCTAGGTTCGTCATGACTGTCAGCCTGCGCCAGAAACCAGGACACGATCCGATTCGACAGCCGATCGAGCTGAACGACGACGGCCTCTTTGAGCTGACCGATCTGAAAATCATCGGCTTACAGCCTGCTGCAGGGGACGCGTAGCGGGCCCGCCCGCTCAGCCGCCGTTGTTGAGGCCCTTGACCGGCGCGCCGAAAACCTGCTCGGCACAGAGCAGGGGCTGGGGGTCAAAGGAGTCCATCAGGGCGCGGCCGTCCGCCGTGCCGCGCAGGATCGGCTCCGGGGGCGGGCCTTTGGCTTTCGGCTTGCGCGGCGGGCGGACGTAGGTGCCGCGGCCGCACTGGATGACGAAGTCGCGGAAGCCGTCGCGGGCGTCGACGATGTCCTCGCCGCCGTTGCCGTAGAACTCGTCCTGCCCCGGCTGGCCGAGCATCGCGTTCGGGCCGCTGTCGCCGATCAGCACGTCCCAGTCGAAGGAGCCCTCCATGTCCTCGTTTGAGTCGTCGAGGCGGACCGGCTTGCAGCCCTCGTCCATCAGCTCGTCGACCCAGGCTTTGTTCTGCGGGAAGGAGATGATCAGCAGTCCCGGGTGCGCCTGCGTCTCGGCGAAGGAGGCGTCGTCGCGCCCGTCGCCGCCGACAATCGCGCCGCCGGCGCAGCCACCGCCCGCGGCGATCAGATCCCCCGAGCCTTCGCCGTAGAGGAAGGTCGGGCCGGGCAGGCCGCCGACCAGGCCGTCGGCGCCGTCGCCGCCGTGCAGGCGGTCCGAGCCGGGTCCGGACTCGAGCAGGTCGTCCTCGGGGCCGGCGCGGATCACGTCGTCGCCGCGGCCGCCGGCAAAGCGCACGTTCTCGGCGCCGACCAGCGAGCCTTCGACCCGCAGCATGTCGTCGCCCGGCCCGAGGTCGGCGGTAAGCCAGCGAGCCGGCCCGTCCTCGACGACGCAGAGCGCCTGCTTGCGGTCTTCGATCGAGCGGTCGCAGCCGGGCCCGAGCGAGATGCCGGTCGTGGCGGCGACCCCGAAGGTGCTCGTCGCCGGGTCGAAGGTGACCGCGGTCAGCTTGTCGGAGCCGTCGCCGCCGACAATCGTCAGCCCGCCCCCACCCCCGACGGTGTGGTCGATCTCCAGGTAGGTGGTCCCGTTCGGCGCCCGTTCGGGGCCGCAGGAGGTCTGGACCGGGCCGCCCTTGCAGCCGTCCTTGCCCTGGCCGCCGTCGATTGTGTTGTGCCCGGCGTGGCCGAAGATCCTGTCGTCGCCGGGGCCGCCTTCGATCAGGTTGTCGCGCCCGTCGCCGGTCAGCACGTCGCGGAACGAGGAGCCCTCCAGGGACTCGAAGCGGTAGAGGCGGTCGTGCCCGTCGCCGCGCGCCTTGTGGCGTGCCAGCGAGACCCTCACCCCGGCGCCGCCGGGGCTGGCGACGTCGGTTGCGAAGGAGGCGATGTCTTCGCCGCCGGCGCCGCCGTCCATGCGGTCGTAGCCGTAGTCGCCGTGGACGTAGTCGCGGCTGCCCGCGCCGCCGTTGACGGTGTCGATGCCGAGGCTGCCGGCCACCTCGTCGTCGTCGCCGGGACCGCCGAAGAGATGGTCGTCGCCGAGGTCGCCGATTATCCGGTCGTCTTCGCCCGTCCCGCCGTCGACCGTGTCGTTGCCGCGCCCGCCGTGCAGCAGGTCGGCCCCGGGCCCGCCGCAGACGAGGTCGTTGCCGAGCGCGCTGTGAACGGTGTCGTCCCCGAGCCCGGCCCAGATCACGTCGCGGCTGTCGGTGCCCCTGATGTCGTCGTTCCCGTCGGTGCCGACGATCTCCGCCACCCGCCCGCGGCAGCGTGGGTCGTCCTCTTCCACGGGTGCGGCGGCGAGCAGTGCGACGAGCGCGACCAGCGCCGTCAGGCTGACTGCGATCCCCCTGCCGATCGACTTCATCTCGCGGCCGAGACTATCGAGCGGGGGTGAGGCGCCCAAGATTGACACTTTTGACGCAGAATTGTTACATTACCTGGATGGAGGTGATGTAACGTGGCCCGCATGAAGCGCTTGCAGATATCGATCGAGCCCGACCTTGACGCGGCGGTCGAACGCCGTGCCGAAGAAGAAGGGCTCTCGAAGGCGGAGGTGATCAGGCGTTGCGTTCGGGCCCGAGTCAAACCATTGCCCCCCCTCGAGGAGGACCCGTTCTTCAAGCTGCTTGGGACGGTCGAAGGGGATCCAGACAGCAGCACCACCATCGACGAGGTCGTTTACGGCCTGTCCCGCGACCACCCGTGATCTTCGCTGACTCGTCGTTCTTGATCGCGTTCATGATCGAGCGCGATCGGCATCACGAGGCTGCGGTTCTTCTCTACGATCGGCTCGCCACTCAACGCGTGGCAATAACGAATCATGTCCGGGGCGAAACGTGGACCTGGCTCCGTGCCAGGAGCAGGCATGAGAAGGCGGTCTCGTTCCTGGACAGTGTTGGAAGGGACGACGGCTATATCGAGGTATCGCACGTCTCCGAGGACCTCGAAGCCGACGCGCTCCGCTGGCTGCGGCAGCACGACGAGCGCGAGTACTCCTTCGTCGACGCGACCAGCTTCGCCTACATGCATGCGCACGGAATCCAAGAGGTGCTCGCCTTCGACGGCGACTTCGCCGCCGCGGGGTTCACCGAACTGCGGCCCTAGGGGCGAGCGGCCGCTATTCCAGATTCACCATGACGTGCTTGATCTCGGTGTAGTCCTCCAAGGCGTACATCGAGAGGTCCTTGCCGTAGCCGGATTCCTTGTAGCCGCCGTGGGGCATCTCGGAGACGAGCGGGATGTGGTCGTTGATCCAGACGCAGCCGAAGCGCAGCGCGTTGGCGACCCGCATCGCGCGGCCCACGTCGCGCGTCCAGACCGAGGAGGCGAGGCCGTAGCGGGTGCCGTTCGCCCACTCGACCGCCGCCTCCTCGTCGCTGAACGGCTGCACAGTGATCACCGGACCGAAGATCTCCTTCTGGATCATCTCGTCGTCCTGCTCGAGGCCGGCGACGACCGTCGGCTCCAGGAAGTAGCCGGGCAGGTCGGGCTGGCTGCCGCCGGTGACGACCTCGGCCCGCTCCGGCCGCCGCTCCAGGAAGCCCTCGACCCGCTCGCGCTGGCGCTGCGAGTTGAGCGGCCCGAGCGTCGTGTCGGAGGAGAGGGTGTCGCCCAGCACCAGGCCCTTGGCTTCGGAGACGAGCCGGTCGACCACGTCGTCGTAGACGCCCTTGGAGGCGAGCACGCGGGTCGCCGCCGTGCAGTCTTGGCCGGCGTTGTAGTAGCCGGTCCCGGCGATCGTCTCCATCGCGGTCTCCATCGACACGTCGTCGAAGACGATCACCGGCGCCTTGCCGCCGAGCTCCAGGTGGACGCGCTTGAGGCTGTCGGAGGCGGCTTTGGCGATCCCCTTCCCGGTCGCGGGCGAGCCGGTCAGCGAGACCATCTCGACGTCGGGGTGGGTGACCAGCTCCGCGCCGGCCGGCTCGCCGTGGCCGCCGATCACGTTGAGGACGCCCGGCGGCAGGATGTCGGCGCACCACTCGGCGAAGAGCAGGGTGCTCAGCGGCGTCGTCTCCGCCGGCTTGAGCACGACCGTGTTGCCGGCGCCGAGCGCGGGGCCGATCTTCCAGATCGCCATCATCAGCGGGTAGTTCCACGGCGTGATCTGGCCGACGACGCCGACCGGCTCGCGGCGGATGAACGAGGTGTGGCCCTCCATGTACTCGCCGGCGGCGCGGCCCTCCATGCAGCGGGCGGCACCGGCGAAGAAGCGCAGGTTGTCGGCCATCACCGGGATCTCGTCCTCGACCACCGCGGCACGCGGCTTGCCCGCGTCGGCCGCCTCGAGATTGGCGATCTCCTCGCCGCGCTCCTCGATCAGGTCCGCCATCCGCAGCAGCGCCCGGGCCCGTTCGCCGGGCGGCGTCGCCGCCCAGTCGTCGAACGCGCCCTTGGCGGCCTCGACCGCCGTGTCGACGTCGGCCTTGGTCGAGAGCGGCGCCTCGGCGATCGCCTCGCCGGTGGCCGGGTTGACGACGTCCTCCGTCCCGCCCTCGGCCGGGTCCACCGCCTTGCCGCCGATGAAGTTCCTCAGCTTCGTCTTGGTCGCCGCTGCCATCAGTCACTCACCTCCACATGTTCTTGGGGCCGATGGGCCGATTTCCGTCGCTCCAAGCCCTGTTTTAGGCCCGTCGGCGGGGGTTTTAGGTTCAGGGCTTGCTCCACGGGCACGCAGGTCGCGCCGACCGCTTCGGCTACGGCCGGGTGCGTCACCTCGCCGGCGGCGACGTTGACGCCGGGCCGCAGGCCGGGGTCGCGCCGGATCGCCCCGGCGACGTCGTGGTCGGCCAGCGCGATCGCGTAGGGCAGCGTCGCGTTGGTCAGCGCGTAGGTGGAGGTGATCGGGACGGCGCCGGGCATGTTCGCGACGCAGTAGTGAGCGATCCCCTCCACCTCGAAGGTCGGATCCCGGTGCGTGGTCGGGCGCGAGGTCTCGAAGCAGCCGCCCTGGTCGATCGCCACGTCGACCAGCACGGCGCCCGGCTTCATCAGCGCCAGCTGCTCGCGCCGCACCACATAAGGGGCGCGGGCGCCGTGGACGAGGACGGCGCCGATCACGAGGTCGGCGCGGGGCAGCATCTCCTCGATCGCCAGCGCGGTCGAGTAGACGGTCGAGCAGTGACCGGCGAAGATCGCCTCGAGCTCACGCAGGCGGTCGATCGACTTGTCGTAGACGAAGACGTCCGCCTGCATGCCGATCGCGACGGCGGCCGCGTTCATCCCGACCACCCCTCCCCCGATCACGATCACGTTCGCCGCCGCGACGCCCGGCACGCCGCCGAGCAGAATGCCGCGACCGCCGAGCGGCTTCTCGAGCATGAAGGCGCCCGCCTGGGTGGCGATCTTGCCGGCGATCTCGCTCATCGGGGCGAGCAGCGGCAGGCGCCCGTGCGCGTCCTCGACCGTCTCGTAGGCGACGCAGGTGGCGCCGGAGGCCCGCAGCCCGCGGGTCTGCTCCGGGTCGGGAGCGAGGTGCAGGTAGGCGAAGAGGAGCTGGTCGGCCCGCAGCATCTCGATCTCCGCCGGCTGCGGCTCCTTCACCTTGAGCACCATCTCCGCCTCGCCGAAGACCTCGGCGGCGCTCGCGGCGATCCGCGCGCCCTGGGAGGCGAGCTGCTCGTCGGAGATCGCGCTGCCCTCGCCGGCGCCGGCCTCGACCACCACCTCGTGGCCGTGCCCGACCATTTCGCGCACCCCGGCCGGCGTGACCGCGACCCTGTACTCGTCGGGCTTGATCTCCCTGGGGACGCCGATCCTCACGTCGCGACCAGCTCCCTCGCCCGCAGCGCCAGCCAGAACTCGATCCGGTCGTGGGCGCGCGAGAGGTCGCGACCGGTCAGGTCTTCGATTTTGCGCATCCGGTAGCGCAGCGTGTGGCGGTGGCAGTAGACCTGCCGGGCGGCGCGCTCCCACTGGCCGTTCTGCTCGATGAACGCCTCGAGCGAGCGCAGCAGCTCGCCGCCGTACTCGTCGTCGCCCTGCTCGATCGGGCCGAGCACGCTGTCGCAGTAGAGCTTCAGCGCCTCGTCGTCCTGGATCGAGAGCAGCAGCGTGAAGGCGCCGAGGTCTCGCCAGGAGGCGACCTCCGGCCCGTCGCCGTCGGCGAAGGCGGTCGCCTCGAGCGCGCAGCGGGCCTCGTGGAAGGAGTGGCGCAGGTCCTCGGGGGGCGCCGGGCGGCTGGCCGCCGCCCGGACCGTGCCGCGATCCTTGATCAGCGCCCGGCGCGCCTCGGCGGCGAGGTCGACCGGGTCGCGGTCGGCGGCGTCGACCACCGCGCAGAGCAGCTCGTGCCCGCCGTTGGAGTGGGGCGCGACCACGGCAGGGCAGGCGTCGGCGACCAGGGCCCGCTCCAGCGCCGGCTCGGCGGCGGCGGGGTCGTCGAGGTCGAAGACCAGCACCGCGGCCTCGCCGCCGATCCCGAACGGCTCGAGGCGGCGGCGCAGCTCGGAGGGGTCGAGCCGGCCGCCCAGCGCGCCGGCGAGGACGTCCCCCGCGAGGCGGCGCTCGGTCTCGCGCGCGACGCGGCGGCGCATCAGCTCCAGCGCGACCACGGCGACGGCCTGCTGGAGGATCAGCCGCTCGAAGTCGCCGAGGCCGCCGGAGTCGCGGACGACCACGACCCAGGCCTGCGGCGGCCCGCCGCCGGGCGAGATCACCGGGTGGGCGAGCGCCCGGCCGGCCACCGACGAGTGGGTCGGCACGAACGGGTGCCCGTCGCGGGTGTGGGCCACCGCTTCGTCGCGGATCGCGTTGGCCGCCTCGGCCGAGAGCTGGCGGCGGAAGCCGCGCCCGGCGAGCCGCTCGCCGCGGTTGTTGAGGATCGCCACGGTGCCGCCGACGGCGGAGGCGATCGTCGCCACGATCTCCTCCAGGCCGCGCTCTTCGAGGACGAGCCGCTCGAGCCGGCGCTGCACCGCGATGCCGCGCTGCAGGACCTCGTACTGCTCGTTGACCAGCCGCGCGAACGCCTTCTCGGTGATCGCGATGAACGGGACCGAGTAGGGGATCTCGAACAGCGGGAAGTCGCGCTTGAGCGCCTCGTCGACCATCGCTTTCGGCAGCTTCTTGTGGCTGAACCCGGTGCCGAGACCGAGCCCCGCGAGGTTGTGCTCGGCGAGCAGTCGGATGTAGGTGCGCTGCTTGGCGGCCGTGTCGAGCGGGATGCCGGTGGTCAGCATCAGCTCGCCGCCGGAGAGCCACGGCGTCGGGTCCTCCAGCTCGGAGATGTGGACCCAGCGCACCGGCGCCTCGGAGGCGTCGATCCCGGCCGCCAGGTCGAGCTCGAGCTCGGCGATCAGGCTATGGACGCTCAGCACCGTCGGCCCCTAGAGCGACGACCGCCGTCGGGCGCGAGTGGTGGGAGGGGCCGCGGAGGAGCCGACCACCCGGTCCCAGGCCTCGGAGAGGACGGCGTGCAGGATGCCGTGGATCTCTTCGAACTGCGGGGTGTCCGCGATCAGGGGCGGGGCGAGCTGGATCACCGGGTCGCCGCGGTCGTCGGCGCGGCAGATCAGGCCGCGCCGGTAGAGCTCGCCGGAGAGGAAGCCGCGCAGCAGCTCCTCCGACTCCTCGTCGTCGAAGCTCTCCTTGGTCTCCCTGTCCTTGACCAGCTCGATCGCCTGGAAGAAGCCGGCGCCGCGCACGTCGCCGACGATCGGCAGGTCGCACAGGCTCTCCAGCATCGCGCGGAACTCGCCCTCCTTGGCGCGCACGTGCCCGCACAGGTCCTCCTCCTCGAAGGCGTCGAGGTTGGCCATCGCGACCGCCGCGGCGACGGGGTGGCCGGCGAAGGTGAAGCCGTGGGCGAAGGAGGCGTTGCCCTCCATGAACGGCTCGGCGACCCGGTCGGAGGCGATCACGCCGCCCATCGGCATGTAGGCGGAGGTGAGCGCCTTCGCAACCGTGATCAGGTCGGGCCGGTACTCGAAGCGCTCGCAGCCGAACCAGTGGCCGAGCCGGCCCCAGGCGCAGATCACCTCGTCGGAGATCATCAGCACGTCGTAGCGGTCGCAGATCTCGCGCACCCGCTGGAAGTAGCCCTCGGGCGGGACGAAGCAGCCGCCGGCGTTCTGGACCGGCTCGAGGATCACCGCCGCGACCGTGTCCGGGCCCTCGAAGACGATCCGCTCCTCGATCGCGTCCGCGGCCCAGAGCGGGTCGCGGTCCTCGGGCCAGCGGTAGACGTTGGTGTTGGGGACGTGGCAGCCGCCGGGCACCAGCGGCTCGAACTGGGCGCGCAGGTCGGTGATGCCGGTCGCCGAGAGCGCCCCGAGCGAGGTGCCGTGGTAGGCGATCTCGCGCGCGATCGTCTTGTGCTTCTGCCCTTTGCCGTGCATGCGGTGGTAGTTGCGGGCGAGCTTCAGCGCCGACTCGACCGCCTCCGAGCCGCCCGAGGTGAAGAAGACGCGGTTGAGGTCGCCGGGGGCCAGCGCGGCGATCCGAGCGGCCAGCTCGATCGCGCGCGGGTGGGCGTAGCTCCACAGCGTGTAGAAGTCGAGCTCTTCCATCTGGCGGGCCGCCGCCTCCGCCAGCTCGCTGCGGCCGTGGCCGCCGTTGACGCAGAAGAGCGCCGAGAGGCCGTCGAGGTAGCGGTTCCCGCGGTCGTCGTAGACGTAGCAGCCCTCGGCGCGGGCGATGATCGGGATCTCGGCGCCGGCGCGGTAGCCCCCCATCCGCGAGAAGTGGAGCCAGAGATGTCGCTTGGCCAGCGCTTGGAGGTCGGACTCGACCGCTGCGCTGGTCTGGGACGCGATGGCCATGCGACTGCTCCTCTCTTGCTACGACGTTATGGACAAAGCTAGAGAGAGAATCGCCGCTTTGCAATGGTCAACGTCGTCAAGGACACGCTAAGCGATTGTACAGTTCGTACATGCTCGGGGCCGCGATTTGGCGTCCCCGCCCCTTGTAATGCCTCCGGCTCGGCCATACCGTCTGTGGGGACGACTCCACCGAGGCAGGCGACGTCGAGGAGGAGGTGGAAGCCACGGTTCCGAGCGTCGAGCTGCAGAACGTCACCAAGCGCTTCGATGACGTGGTTGCCGTGGACGGCGTCGACCTTGCCCTGGCGGGCGGCGAGTTCTTCACCCTGCTCGGGCCGAGCGGCTGCGGCAAGACGACGACGCTGCGGATGATCGCCGGCTTCGAGCGTCCGACCGAGGGGCGGATCCGGATCGAGGGGACCGACGTCGCCGCCCTGCCGCCCCACCGGCGGCCGACCAACACCGTCTTCCAGAGCTACGCGCTCTTTCCCCACCTGAGCGTCGAGGACAACGTCGCCTACGGCCTGCGCCGCAAGAAGGTCGCCAGGGCTGAGATCCGCGAGCGGGTCACGGCCGAGCTGGAGCGGGTCGGCCTCGCCGCCGAGGCGAGGCGCCGCCCGGCGCAGCTGTCGGGGGGCCAGCAGCAGCGGGTGGCGCTGGCCCGGGCGCTGGTCAACCTGCCGAAGGTGCTGCTGCTCGACGAGCCGCTCGGCGCGCTCGACCTGAAGCTGCGCAAGGGGCTGCAGGTCGAGCTGAAGCGGATCCAGCGCGAGGTCGGGATCACCTTCGTCTACGTCACCCACGACCAGGAGGAGGCGCTGACGATGAGCGACCGGATTGCGGTGATGAACCGCGGCCGGGTCGAACAGGTCGCCGAGCCGGAGGACGTCTACGAGCGACCGGCGTCCACCTTCGTGGCGGGCTTCATCGGCGTCTCGAACCTGATGCCGGCGGCGGTCGACGGGCCGGATCGGGTCCGGCTGGACCACGGTCCCACCGTTCCCGTGTCCGCCGACGGGCTGGCCCCCGGCGAGCGTTGCCACGCCGTGGTCCGCCCCGAGAAGCTGCGAATCGAGCCGCTCGACGGCGGCGCCGCGCCGTCCGCCAACGGCAGCCCGCGGGTCGAGGGGACGGTCGAGAGCTCGCTCTACCTCGGCACGTCCACGCAGGTGGTCGTCGACCTCGGCGGCGGGGTGCGGATGACCGTGCTGGTGCCGAACGCAAGCGAGGCGGACCGGCAGCGGCTGCCCGGCGGCGGCGCGAGGGTGGCGCTGAGCTGGGAGCCCGAGCACATGCACGTGGTGCGCGACTCCGGCGGCACGCAGACCGCTTCGCCGGAGCCACGAACGGGTAGCCCGGCGACGGGGGAGACGGCAGGCGCGACGAGTGAGAGAGGGTGACGAGGATGAGGAGGAGTGGAATGAGTGAGCGCAGGCTCGCACTGTGGGTGGCGGCGGTCGTCGCCGGCCTTACCTTGACGCTGGGCCTCGCCGCCTGCGGCGACGACACCGTCGGCGGCGGCAGCGACGCGGAGGTGACGACGGCGAAAGCCGGCAACGTCACCGGCCAGCTGACGATCTCGAACTGGCCGGGGTACATCGACCCGGGCCCGAAAGGCACGGTCGCCGAGTTCGAAGAGGAGACCGGGGTGAAAGTCCAGTACATCGAGGACGTCAACGACAACGACACCTTCTTCGGCAAGCTGCAGCCGCAGCTCGAACGCGGCGAGTCCGGCGGGCGCAGCATCTTCGTCGTCACCGACTGGATGGCGAAACAGATGTACGACCTCGGCTACCTGCAGGAGATCGACCACGCGGACATCCCGACCGTGTTCGAGAACATCACGCCGTCGCTGGAGACCCCGGCGATCGACCCGGAGCGCAAGTTCTCGATCCCGTGGCAGGCGGGGATGGGCGGGATCTGGGTCGACACCGCCAAGGCACCCGAGATCCGCTCGGTCAACGACCTCTTCGACCCCAAATACAAAGGCAAAGTGACGATGCTGAGCGAGCTGCGGGAAACCGTGCCGCTGGTGATGAAGGCCGAAGGCATCGACCCCGAGGAGGCGACGAGCGAGCAGTGGCTGACGACGATCGACAAGCTCGGTGAGGCGGCGAGGTCGGGTCAGATCAGGAAATTCACCGGCAACGAGTACACCGAGGACCTGACCGCCGGCAACATCGTCGCCGCGATCGGCTGGTCCGGGGACGCCTCGATCGTCGAAAACGAGAACGCCGAATGGCGGATGCCGGCCGAGGGCTGCATCCTCTGGTCCGACAACATGGTGATCCCGGTCGGGGCGCCCAACACGGCCGCCGCGCTGGGCTGGATGGACTTCGTCTACGAGCCCGAGGTGGCGGTCGACCTGACCGAATACATCACCTACGTCTCGCCGGTCGACGGGGTGAAGGAGCTGCTCGAAAAACGGGAACCGCAGCTGGCCAAAGACCCGCTCGTCTTCCCGACCGAGGACTTCACCAAAGAGTGCTCGCCGCAGCCCTCGCCGCCTGACGTGGAAGAAGTCAACGAGGCATGGCAGGACGTCCTGACCGGGTGATGAATCGATGCGCCTGAAGCAGCGCCTGGTCCCCTACTGGCTACTGGGACCGGGCCTGCTCTGGCTCGTCGTCTTCTTCGTCGTGCCGATGTACTTCATGGGCGAACTGGCGCTCCGCTCCGGCTCGCTGACCAGCGGCTACGTATTCGACTGGGAGTGGGCGAACTTCCCCGACTCGCTCTCCGGTCACACCGAGCAGATCCTCCGCTCCTTCGTGTACGCGGGCACGGCGACCGTGCTGGCGCTGCTGATCGCCTACCCGCTGGCCTACGCGATCGCCTTCCGGGCGGGGCGCTTCAAGCTGCTGCTGCTGTTCGCGGTGATCGCCCCGTTCTTCACCACCTACCTGATCCGCACGATCGCCTGGAAAACGATCCTCAGCGACGACAGTCCGATCGTCGGCGTGCTGCAGGCGCTGGCGCTGGTCCCCGAGGACGGGCGCGTGCTCGCCACCTCGGGTGCGGTGATCGCCGGGCTCACCTACAACTTCCTCCCCTTCATGATCCTGCCGCTCTACGCGAACCTGGAGCGGCTCGACCTGCGCCTGGTCGAGGCGGCCAAGGACCTCTACTCCTCCTCGCGGCAGGCGTTCCTGCGGGTGACCCTGCCGCTGACGATGCCGGGGATCGTCGCCGGCGTGCTGCTCACCTTCATCCCCGCCTTCGGCGACTACATCAACGCGCAGCTGCTCGGCGGCACGCAGCAGTCGATGATCGGCAACGTGATCCAGTCGCTCTACCTCAACCAGCGCAACTACCCCGAGGCGGCGGCGCTCTCGTTCCTGATGATGGCGCTGATCCTCGCCGTGGTCACTCTCTACATCCGGTTCGCCGGGACCGGCGCCTTCATGGGCGAGGAGGACGAGCGGAGGGCGGGCGCATGAGCGTGGCCGCGCGCGCCTGGGGCTGGCTGCGCCACAACGCGCTGCCGATCTACGCCGCGTTCGCCGTCGCCTACATGCTGGTCCCGATCGTCGTCGTCGCCGTCTTCTCGTTCGGCGAGGCGCCGAAAGACAAACTCACCTTCGGCCTCGACAACGGCTTCACGCTCGAGTACTGGCGGACGGTCTTCTCGCAGCCCGAATTGAACGACTCGCTGATCACCAGCGTGCGGTTGGCCGCGCTCTCGACTGCGATCGCGACCGCGGTCGGGACGCTGATGGCGATCGCGCTGGTCCGTCACCGCTTCGTCGGCCAGCGCGTGGCGAACCTGCTGATCGTGATCCCGATGGCGACGCCCGAGGTGGTGATCGGCGCCGCGCTGCTCTCGATGTTCATCTACTACACCTTCGCGCTCGGCTTCACGACGCTGCTGCTCGCCCACGTGATGTTCTCGATCAGCTTCGTGGTGGTGGTCGTGCGCTCGCGGCTGATCGGCTTCGACCGCCACCTCGAGGAGGCGGCCGCCGACCTCGGTGCCACGCCGCTCGCCACCTTCCGCACCGTGACCCTGCCGCTGCTGGCTCCCGGCGTGGTCGCCGCGGCCCTGCTCGCCTTCGCCCTCTCGATCGACGACTTCGTCATCTCCAACTTCAACTCGGGCACGACGGTCACCTTCCCCCTCTACGTGTACGGGGTGAGCCTGCGCGGCATCCCCGTCCAGGTGAACGCGCTGGCGACGCTGCTCTTCGTCGTCGCCGTGATCGCCGTCGCCCTGGTCCTCTGGCAGCAGCGCCGCGCCGAGCGGATGGCGACGGTGCAGCCGGAGCGCGAACCAGCCCCGGCGATCCCGGCACCCCCGGCGCAGGCGACGACCTGAGATGTCCGCCGACGGGCCTAAATCCACGCTCCAAACGACGGGAATCGGCCCGTCGGCGGGGGAGGCGGTGCGGCTGGCGAACTACATCGCGGGGGGGTGGCGGGCGGTGGATGGGGTCGACACGCTTGACGACGTGCAGCCTGCGACGGGGGAGGTGGCGGCGCTCGTGCCTTTGAGCGGGGCGAGGCAGGTGCGCGAGGCGGTCGAGGCGGCCCGGGCCGCGCAGCCCGCCTGGCGGGCGGTGCCGCCGCAGCGCCGGGCGCGTGCGGTGCTGGCGCTGCGCGATCGGCTGCTGCAACGACGCGAGGAGCTGACGGCGCTCGTCACCGCCGACATGGGCAAGACGCTCGACGACGCCGACGGCGAGGTCGGCCGCGGGATCGAGTCGGTCGAGTCCGCCGCCGCGATCCCGCACCTGCTCAAGGGGGAGACGCTGGAGGGCGTCGCGGCCGGCGTCGACGTCGAGCTGGTCCGCCAGCCGGTCGGCGTGGTCGCCGCGATCACGCCGTTCAACTTCCCGGCGATGATCCCGCTCTGGTTCCTCCCCTACGCGATCGCCTGCGGCAACAGCTTCATCCTCAAGCCGTCCGAGCAGGACCCGCGGCCGGCGTCGCTGATCGTCGAGATGGTCGACTCGATCGAGGAGATCCCGCCCGGCGTCGTCAACCTGATCCACGGCGGCCGGGACGCGGTCACGGCGATCCTCGACGACCCGGGCATCGACGCCATCTCCTTCGTCGGGCGCGCCGAGACGGCCCGCTTCGTCGCCGAGCGCGCGGCGGCGACCGGCAAGCGGGTGCAGGCGCTGGGCGGCGCCAAGAACGCGCTCGTCGTGATGCCCGACGCCGACCTCGAGCAGGCGATGCCGGCGATCATGGGCTCGTCCTTCGGGGCCGCGGGGCAGCGCTGCCTCGCCGGCTCGGTCTGCGTCGCCGTCGGCGACGAGCGCCGCCGGGCCGAGGTGCGCGAGGCGCTGGTCGCCGCGGCGACCGAGCTGCGGGTCGGCGCCGGCGAGGACCCGGCCACCGACGTCTGCCCGATGGTCTCGGCGGAGGCGCGCGAGCGGATCGCCGCCGCGATCGAACGCGCCGCGAGCGACGGCGCGGAGCTGCTGCTCGACGGACGCCCGGCTGGGATGGGCGGCGCGCCCGACCGCCCGGGCGGTCCGGCCGGAACCGTCCTCGGCCCGACGATCGCCGCCGCCGACCCGGAGTCCGAGCTCGCCCGCCAGGAGCTGTTCGGCCCGCTGCTGACGGTCGTCGACGCGCCCGACCTGGACGCCGCGCTCGACTTCCTCAACGGCTCGCGCTACGGCAACGCCGGCGCGATCTTCACCCGCTCGGGCGAGGCGGCGCGCGCCTACCGCTACGGCGCCGAGGCCGGCATGCTCGGCGTCAACGTCGGCGTCCCGGCACCCGTCGCCTGGTTCCCGTTCGCGGGGTGGAAGGACTCGATGGAGGGGGACCTGCACGCGAACGGGACGGACGCGGTGGACTTCTACACCCGAAAAAAGGTTATTACCAGTCGGTGGTAGGGAGGGAAGTCGGGATGGCCCCCGATGGAGTTGATGTTCGCTTCGCTCACTATGTTCGTGCGGCTTCGCCGCAGGGGATCTCTCGCCGGTGCGCCGCTTCGCGACACTCCCTCGGGGGCCATTCCGACTTCCTTTCGCTACCGGCCGATGTGGAAGCCGATCAGGTGGGGGATGCGGGCTAGCAGCGAGCTCACCGGGTCCGGGACCCGGTAGGCCAGCTCGGCCTCCTCCTTACGGAGCAGGCCTCGGCGGATCAGTTCGCCGCCTAGCCAGTGGAGTGGCTCGGGCGGGACTCGTTGCGGGAACGGGTCGATGAAGGGAAGACGGGAGTGGGCGTCGCGGCGGTCGAGGGCGAGGGAGGCGAGGGCGCGGCCGACCATGTGGGAGGGGCCGACGCCGTTGCCGGTGTAACCGGCGGCGGCGAAGGCGCGATCGCCGCGCAACGGCGCGATCACCGGCAGGTGGGTCGGCGAGACGTCGATCGGGCCGCCCCACGCGTGGGTGATGCGCGCTGGGCTGTCGCGCCCTCCACCGGGTTCCGCCAGAGACGGGAAGTACTCGTACAGGTGTGTGCGCGCGCCGCTCACCACGTCCGGGTCGATCTCGGCGCGGCCGCGGAGGCGGGCGCCCATCGCGATCCGGCCGCCGCCCCAGCCGAAGGCGATGCGGCCGTCGGGCGTGGTGCGGAAGTAGTCGATCAGCGAGCGGCTGTCGGTGATGCACTCGCCGCCGGTCCAGCCGATCTTTCGGAGTACGTCCGGGACCGGCTCGGTGAGGACGATGTGCGAGGAGGTGACGGTCAGCGCGTCGCGCAGCGGTCCGCGCGGCGCCTTGGCGGCCCCGCCGACGGCGACGACGGCGCGCGCAGCACGGACGGATCCGGCGTCGGTCCTCGCTTCCACCGCCGCGGCGGCCCGCCGCGGCGTCCCGGCGCTCACGCCTTCCGAGCGCAGCGAGCGGACCGGCGAGCGCTCGTGGATCGCGACGCCGGCGCGCAGCAGCCGCTCGCGCAGGCCCAGCGCCAGCCGCGCCGGCTGGACCGTCGCCGCGTCGGGGTAGAAGGCGCCGCCGCGAAAGGCCGGCGAGTCGCAGCGCGCCGCGACCTCGGCCTCGCCGAGCGACTGCATGGCGTCGACCTGTCCCGTGGCCCGGCAGGCGGAGAGCGCGTCGTCCCAGGAGCCGTCGTGCGCCGGCGCGGTCGAGACCTGCAGATAGCCGCCCCGGTCGAACCACGCGTCCACCTCCTGCTCGCGGCAGAACGCCTCGATGCCGGCGACCGCCTCCGAGGACGCGCGTGCCACGGCCAGCGCCGCCTCGTCCCCCCAGCGCTCGCGCATGTTCGGCAGCGAAAACCACATCACGTTGCAGAACCCCCCGTTCCGCCCGCTAGGCCCCCGCCCGCACACACCCGCCTCCAACAGCACCACATCCGCCCCAGGCTCCAACGCCTTGATGTGCCACGCCGCCCACATCCCCGTGTACCCACCGCCGATGACGACGACATCGGCACTCCGTTCGCCAACCAGCCCCGGCGTTGGCTCGATTCCGCCGACCTCTTCGAGCCAGTAACCGTGTGCCGTGTGCTTCATCTGTTGCCAGTGTGGCAGCGCGGTCTCAAGAAGAGGGCGGGTGGTCCTCGAACGGGCGGATACTCAAAACGCCGGCCTCATCAGGCCGGCGTTTGTCCGGGCGAGGACCACCCGCCCTCCTCCATACACTGCCTGCCCAATGGCCACCTTCGACTCACTCGCCCCCCTCCCCCTGGAGATCGACGCCTACTCGCTCGAAGGCCTCGAGCTGCAGACCCCGGGCTTCGACCGCCTCTCGACCGTGATCCGCCTCGAAGGCGGCGGCCAGGAGGGCTTGGGCGAGGACGTGACCTACGACGCGCTCGACCACGTCGCCCTCCAGGACGCCGGCCCGTCGCTCGACCTCACCGGCCACGCGACCCTCGGCGAGTTCTGCGAGTTCATGGAGGGCGTCGACACCTTCCCCTCGGAGCCGCAGCGCGACGTCTCCCGCCGCTACCGCCGCTGGGCCTTCGAGTCGGCCGCGCTCGACCTGGCGCTGCGCCAGTCGGGGCTCGGGATCGAGGAAGCCCTCGGCCGCGCCGCGCGCCCGGTCTCCTTCGTCTGCTCGATGCGGCTCTCCCCCGGTCCCGACCAGCCCTCCTCGATCGACACCCTGCGCCGCAAGCTCGACCGCTACCCCGACCTGCGCTTCAAGCTCGATCCGACCAACGACTGGAGCGACGAGCTGATCGCCGCCCTGATCGAGACGGGCGCGATCGACTCGCTCGACCTCAAGGGCTTCTACAAAGGCACGGTCGTCGACGTGGAAACCGACCCCGAGCTCTACGCCAAGCTGATCGAGGCCTTCCCGGACGCCTGGCTGGAGGACCCCGACGTCAACGACGAGACGCGGCCGCTGCTCGAGCCGATCCGCGACCGGGTCACGTGGGACGCGCCGATCCACTCGATCGCCGACATCGAGGCGCTGCCCTGGGAGCCGAAGATGGTCAACGTCAAGCCGTCGCGGATCGGCGGCCTGCGTGACCTCTGCGAGACCTACGACTACTGCGACGAGCACCACATCGGCGCCTACGGCGGCGGCCAGTGGGAGCTCGGCGTCGGCCGGGGGCAGATCCAGGTGCTTGCCGCGCTGTTCCATCCGGAGAACCCCAACGACACCGCCCCGCGCGGCTATAACGAAGCCGAGCCGCCGCCCGGGCTGGCGACCAGTCCGCTGGAGCCGCACCTAACCCCCCTCGGCTTCCGCTGGGAAGGGTAAGGTCGGGGCATGCCCGAGAAGAGCTTCGCCGACGCGCTCAACGAGCAGATCGCCAACGAGTTCGCCGCCTCGCAGCAATACGTCGGGGCGGCCGTCTACTACGACGCCGCGACCCTGCCCCGCCTCGCCCACTTCTTCTACCGCCAAGCGCTGGAGGAGCGCGAGCACGCGATGATGATGATCCAGTACCTGCTCGACGTCGACGAGGAGGTGCGGATCCCCGACATCAAGGCGCAGCAGACGAGCTATGACGACGGTGTCGCGCCGGTGCGGATGGCGCTCGAGCAGGAGCGCCGCGTCGGCGAGGAGATCTACGCGCTCTTCGAGCTTGCCCGCGAGGTCAAGGACTACCGCGCCGAGCAGTTCATGCAGTGGTTCGTCAAGGAGCAGGTCGAGGAGGTCGCGCTGATGAACGACATCCTCAACGTGGTCGAGCGGGCACGCGAGAACCTGCTGCTCGCCGAGGACTACATCGCGCGGGAGAATCCGGGCGAGGGGGACGGCGACCCGACCGCGCCGCCGCCGGCAGGTTCAGGGGGGTAGAGGGAGGAACGAGTGCCCCTCGCACGGACAAACGGCGGCCTAATGAGGCCGCCGTTTTGAGTATCCGCCCGCTCGAGGGGCACTCGTTCCTCCCTTCGAGCCACAGCACCTGTCGCAGCGGCACGGTCGTCTGCGGGTAGCTGGTTAGCCGAGCCAGCCGGCGCGTTGGCGCATTCGTTTGACTCGGCGGAACTCTGCGATGTCCTCGCGTAGTGCCGAGGGAGCGGGGGCGGGGAGGAAACGTGCCGGCAAGGGGGACTCGACTACTCCGGTGTCGTCGGCAACCACCCGGTAGGCGCGGGCGCCGCGTTGGGCGGTGACGGCGGACGGGGCGGTGCCGCCTTCCCAGAGCAGGCCGGCGTAGTCGTCGAGGCCGTAGCCGCCGGGCATTCCGTCGCGGACGGCGTCGAGGTAGGCGGCGCGGCGGTCGGGTTCGTTGTTGTAGTGGACGCAGAGGCTGCCGCCGAGCAGGCCGAGCCCGGCACCCGGCTCGGCCCTCCCCGAGGACTTGGTGATGCCAGCCTCGAACCAGCACATCGCGCCGGCGCTCTGGCCGGCGAGGACGACGCCCCGGCGCCAGGCGAGGCTGAGGATCGCGCCCAGCTCGTGCGCGTCCCAGACGGCGAGCAGGTTGAGCAGGCTGCCGCCGCCGACGTAGATCAGGTCCTGGGCGAGCAGGTGATCGCGCAGCTCGACCGGGCGGCGGCCGAGCCGGAACAGCGAGACGTCCGAGGGCTCGCACGGCCGCTCGCCGAAGGCGGCGTAGAAGCGGCCGATCTGGTCGGAGGGGTCGCCGCTCGCGGTGGGCAGGATGCAGATGCGCGGCCGTCCTCCCGCCCGTTCCGTCGCCAGGCGCAGCATCAGCTCGCAGACCGCCCGGTCGGCCGGGCGGAAGGTGAAGTCGTGCCCGCCGAGGGCGAGGACCCGCGGGATCACGCCGCGACCCCGGTCGACATCGCACCGGTGGTTGAGGTTGTTGCCGCATACCGACGAGAACCTCTACCGCCCCATGGGTTGGCGAGCTGGACGGCGTCGGGGTCGCCGAGGTAGGTGGTGGCGAGCTGCATCTCGACCACGCGATCGCCGGCCGCGTCGAGCCGGTAGCCGCGCGCCGCCGGCCGCGAGGCGACGACGCGGCTCAGCTCCATGCCGGTGAAGTGCAGCGCCGCGCCGTCCTCGGCCGCGTAGCCCGCGCGCATCCCGGCCGCGAGGAGCTCGCGATAGGCGCGGCGCCGGCTCGAGCCGGCCTCGTAGTGGACGCAGTTGCTGAACGGCAGCAGCCCAAGGCCGTCGACCCGGCGCGGCTCGCCGTGGAAGCCGGTCACCGACTCGGCGAACCAGCACAGCGAGCCGGCCGAGAGCCCGCAGAGCACGATGCCGCGCTCCCACGCCTCGCGCAGGATGGCGTCGATCCCGTGCGCCCGCCAGGCGCCGAGCATGCTGACGACGCTGCCGCCCCCGACGTAGATCAGGTCCTGGGAGAGCAGGTGGTCGCGCAGGTCGGCCGGGCCCTGCTCGCGCCGGAACAGCGAGACGTGGCTCGCCTCGCAGCGGTCCGCGGGGAAGGCGCGGTAGAAGCGGACGACGTAGTGATCGGCGTCGCCGCTCGCCGTCGGCAGGAAGCAGACGCGCGGGCGCGCGGGCGCGGTCAGCCCGAGGACGTACTCGTCGAGCAGCGGGTTGCCGGACTCCATCGAGAACCCACCGCCACCGAAAGCGACGATCTGGCGGAGCGTCGTCTCCATTGCGAGATGTTCCCCGCGAGCCTCGCCCGTGCGCTTGTACAGCGGTCCGAACTTCGCCGGGGCGCCCCCGCCCACATGTACAGTCGGCCGCGCGCCGGGCGCCATGCGCCGCCGGGGGGCCTAGACCCCCGAGTACAATCGCCTTCGGAGGCGCCGCGTCCAGGAGGAGCACGGCTTGTCCGCAACCCCACTTCCCCACCACGGCCACACGGCTACCGCGCCCGGGGAGCGGACCCCACCCGGGGCGGTGGGCGGCCTGATCGAGCGCGAGCACCTGCCCGCCGGGCGCGAGGACCTCGCCGAGCCGCTGGTCGCCCACTCCCAGCGCGAGCGGATCCTCGTGGCGATGGCCGAGAGCTGCGCCGGCAAGGGGCTCGCCGCGACGACGATCGCCGACATCGTCACGCCGGCGGGCGTCTCGCGCGCCACTTTCTACGAGCTGTTCGAGGACAAGGAGGACTGCTTCCAGGCGGCGATGGAGCTGTCGCTGGCGGACGCGATGGGTCGGATCGTCGACGCCTTCTCCGTCGAGAAGCCCTGGGCGACGCTGGTCCGCGACGCCGCCGCCGCGTTCCTCGACCTGCTGGCGAGTCGGCCCGCCTTCGCCCGGATAGCGCTGGTCGAGGCGCCGGCCTCCGGGCAGCGCGCCTTCGAGATGTACCGCTCGGGCAAGCGGGTGCTGGAGTCGCTGCTCGACTTCGGCCGGGACGGTCCGGTCGAGGAGGAGGAGATCCCACCGTGCGCCGGGCGCGCCGCCATCGCCGGCGCCGAGTCGCTCATCGTCGGCCAGATCCTGGCCGGCAACGCGGACCGCCTGCGCGAGCTGCTCCCCGACGTCCTCTACATCACGATCGTTCCCTACCTCGGCCAGGAGGAGGCGCTCCGCCACTCCTTGGAGGCGGCGGCGGCGTGAGGCCCCAGCGCGAGCGGCTGCTCGAGGCCGCGATCCGCATCGTCGCCGCCAAGGGCTACGCCGATACGACGATCGGCGACCTGGCCAGGGAGGCCGGCGTCTCGCGCAGCACCTTCTACGAGCTCTTCACCGACAAGGAAGACTGCTTCCTCGCCGCCTTCGACGCCGCCGTCGACGTCCTCATGCGGCGAGTCGTCGTCGCCTACGAATCGGAGCAGCACTGGCCCGAGCGCGCCCGCGCGGGCCTCGGGGCGCTGCTGGAGACGCTCGCCGGGGAGCCCGAGCTGGCCCGGCTCGCGATGGTCGACATCGGCGCCGCCGGGCCGGCCGCGCAGCGCCGCCACCGGGTCGCGATGCAGCGGCTGACCCCGCTGTTCGACGAGGGCCGCGACTTCGCCCCGCAGGGCCACCGGCTGCCCGCCAACACCTCGCGGATGGCGGTCGGCGGCGTCGCGGGGCTGATCTCCGACGAGCTGGTCGCCGGCAACGCCGAGCGGCTGCCCGAGATGCTGCCGGAGCTGCTCTTCTCGATCCTCGTCCCCTACGTCGGGCCGCGGGCCGCGGTCGCCGAGACGCGCAGGGAGGCGGTCGGCTAGGCCGGAGCCCGCGACCGCCGCCCGGCCTCCCGCCGGGTCCTCCCTAGACGAACCCGATTTCGCGGCGCAGCCTGTTGCGCACGCGATGCAACCTGACCTTGACCGTGCCTTCCGGAATCCCCAGCCGCCGGGCGATGCCCGCCTGGGTCAGGTCCTCCTCGTAGCGCAGGCGAACCAGCTGGCGATCGCGATCGTCGAGGCGATCGAGGGCCGCGTGGATGTCCGCCCGCTCGACGGTCGCCAAGACCCGCTCGTCGTCGACCCCCACCTCGGTCTCGGACGTGTCGACCGGGTCGGGGCGGAGCCGGGCGTGCTGACGGAACGCCTCGTTGCGGACGATCGTCGCCAGCCACTGCTTGCGGCTTCCGCTCTCCCGCAGGGTCGACCGCCGCCGCCAGGCTCGCAACAGCGCATCCTGGGCGATGTCCTCCGCCTCGCTCGGGTTCTTCGCATACCGATACGCGAGCCGCAGACAGAGCCGCCGAGCGTCGTCCCACTCCCATCCGTCGCCGGCGTTCGGTGCCTGTTTCGGTCGGTGATCGACTTTGCGAACGTGCACGGTCGCGGATCAAACTATCAAAGTTGAGCATTTGAAACTTTGTGAACCGTCGCGTCGGTCTGGGAGTGCATGCAGGCAGGGGCGATCCAGCCGGGAGGGGATTGGGCCGAGGCGGCCTACGAGGCGATCGCCCCCGTCTACGACGACTTCACGGCCCACCACGACTACGAGGCGTGGCTCGGCGAACTGCTGCCGCAGCTGCGCCGCCACGGGCTGAGCGGGCGGCGGCTGCTCGACGTCGGCTGCGGCACCGGGAAGAGCTTCCTGCCGATGCTCGAGCGCGGCTGGGACGTGACCGCGTGCGACATCTCAGCGTCGATGCTCAAGCTGGCCAGGCGCAAGGCCGGGGACGCGGCGCGGCTGAGCGTGGCCGACATGCGGGAGCTGCCGGTGTTCGGCGAGTTCGACCTCGTCTGGGCGCTGGACGACGCGGTCAACTACCTGCTCAGCCTGGAGGAGCTGGACCGGGCGCTGCGCGGGATGCGCGCGAACATGGCGCCCGGCGCACTGCTGATGTTCGACGTCAACACGCTGCTCTGCTACCGCACCTTCTTCGCCCAGACCGAGACGGTCGAGCGCGACGGGCGGCGGCTCGTCTGGCGCGGCCAGGCGACCTCCGACGTCGCCCCCGCGTCGGTCTGCGAGGCGCGCTTCGAAGCGGAGGCGCCGGACGGGGAGACGGCCGACGTGGAGACGCACGTCCACCGCCAGCGGCACTTCCCCGAAGCGGAGGTGAGGCGGGCGCTCGACGAGGCCGGGCTGAGGTGCCTCGACGTGTTCGGCCACGGGCACGACGCGGTCCTCAAGCAGCCGGTCGACGAACTGGTCCACACCAAGGTCGTCTACATCGCCGGTCGCGCCTAGCTTCGGCTCAGACGATCTGGCCCTCGACGAAGCCGGCGACCAGGACGAGCCAGCCGGCGATCTCGGCGACGATCAGGCTGACCATGAAGCCGTGCGTGCCGGCGACAGGGTCGCGGAACTGGTTGTCGGTGTCGCGCCGCCAGCCGTGGAACATGTAGCCGGCGACGGCGGCGAAGAAATAGACGGCCAGCGCGCTCGCCGCGAGCAGGTTCGTCACGGTGCCCCAGCCGCTCAGCTCGACGAAGGTCGCGACCAGCAGCAGCGCAAAGCTGTAGAGCAGCGCCGCCCGGTGCGCGACGTCGACGTAGGGATGGGCAAGGCTCTCCTCCGACTCCACCATCTGCCGGTACTTCATCACCCCGAGCAGCAGCGCCCAGAGGAACATCGCCGCCGCCGCGAGCAGCACCGCCTTGGTGTCCCCTCCGAGCTCCACGCGGCGATGCTACGTCACCGCTCGGCCCTCGCCGCCCTCGCCGAGGACCCTCGCCGCGCTGCCGCGAGGCCGACCAGCCCGTGCATCAGCTCGACCGCCTCCGACCGCGAGAGACCCTGGTCGCGCACGAGCGAGCGCCAGGTCGCGAAGGAGATCGCGTGGCCGACAGCCGCTTTGACCTTCTCGCGCCGGGCCCCCCGCTCCGCGCGCCCGCGGACGATCGTCGCGACCGCCTCGGCGAACCAGGCGCCCATGCTCGCGACGGCGGGCCACATCGCGGGCACCAGGGGAGCGTCGCGGGTGGTCTTCTCGAGCATGCCCTCGCCGCGCTCGAACCAGGCGTAGAGATCGCCCAGCGCGGTACGAAGGCGCTCCTCGGGGTCGCCGATCGCAGCCCACCCGCCCAGGTCGGGAAGCGGATGCTGCGCACGCCAGTGCGAGGAGCAGGCGGCGAAGAGCGCATCTTCGTCGGCGAAGTGCCTGTACAGGGTCGCCCGCTGCACGCCCGCCCGCTCGGCGACGGCGCTGATCGTCGTCCGCGCCGGCCCGAGCGAGCCGTGCAGCTCGACTGCCGCTTCGGTGATGCGGCGCCGGGTCTCCTCCTCCAGCTCGGCGCGGCGTCGCTTGCGGTACCTGCGCTTCGCGGCATCTCCGTTTTCGCTAGCCATGTCCGTTCGATGAAGTTTGACAGGCCCGCGAGCGGCATGCTAGGTTCGGTGCACAGTCTTGTTCAGCGAAATTGGAGGTGTGGACATGTCAGCCGAGATCACCGAGACGCTTCGCCGCTTCGACGCCTCGCAGGGACCGCGCAAGGTCGGGCCCGAGGACGGCCCGGTGGCCCAGCTGGGCGGGTGCGACGCCCGCTTCCTCGTCTTCGGAGAGGAGTCCGGCGGGAACTTCTCGCTGGTCGAACACCCGGTCCCGCCCCGCTCCCTCTGCGCCCCGCGCCACCGCCACCGCGGCGTCGACGAGTACAGCTTCGTGCTCGAGGGCCGGATGGGCGCCCTGCTCGGGGACGACGTGATCTACGCCGAGGCCGGCGACCTCGCGTTCAAGCCGCGCGACCAGTGGCACACCTTCTGGAACGCCGGCGACACGCCCTGCCGCATCCTCGAGATCATCTCCCCCGGCGGCTTCGAGCACTTCTTCCGCGAGTTCGACGAGTCGACGAGGAACGGCACCTTCGACCCGGCAGCCCTCGGCGAGCGCTATGCGATCGAGTTCGACCTGGAGAGCGTCCCCCGCCTCTGCGAGGAACACGGTCTCGTCCATCCGCTCGCGGGCTGACGGGGCGGCGTGCCGCTTACCCCGATTGGCCCGCCCGGGCCGCCTGTTCCTTGACGCGGCGGGCCGCCTTGGCGTAGGCGATCATCCGGTCGCGGCGGCCAATAGCCAGGACGAGACTCGTTGCGGGGGCGCCGTCGCTCGGTTCGTTTCGGTAGACGAAGCGGTAGCGCGGCTTGCCGCGCCAGCCAGGCTCGTCGAAGCGGAGCTTGCGGCAGCCCTTCAACACGCGGGGAGGTTTGTCCCCCATCAGCTCGCCATGATGCGGGTTGCCGTGTAGCTCGACCACGATCCGCGCTACCTCGCGCTTCAGAGCTTCGTCCAGCTGATTGGCGTCGGCCGTCGCCTCGGTCAGGGCTTCGACCTGGTGCTCAACCTCCGGGGAGCCGCTCAACGAACTCCCCCATTCCGATCTCCGTCAGGAAATCGCCGGCGCTCAGTCTCGCGCCATCGCTCTTCTCGAGTCGCTCCTGGAGGAACAGCGCCAGACCGGCGTTCTCGAGCTCCTCTTCCAGCTCCTCGATCCGGTCCTTGGCGGCGACCAGGTCCACCGTTGGAACCAGCGATGCGGATCCCTCCTGCCCCCGCGTGGTGATCCGCACCGCGTTGCTCTCCGGATCGGACGAGGGCTCACGGCGCGAGGACGCCTTCTTGACGAGCTGCGGAAGGCTGCGCCTGGCCTCGCTCGTCCCGAGCGCCATCGGATCCTTGCCCCGGGCAGCCGCCATATCTAAAGCGTACCACTAGTTGTACAACTCGCTCCCTTACAGAACACGGAGGCGCGAACAAGACGGGCACCCGAGAACGGGAGCGACGGGACTCGAACCCGCGACCTCCGGCGTGACAGGCCGGCGCTCTAACCAACTGAGCTACGCCCCCGAGGGATGGGCGAGATCCGCCCGGAGGGGGATTATCTCAGGGTCGCTGGATCAGCAGCTCGAAGGGGGCGCGGGAGCGGCCGCGGGGCTCGAGCATGACGCGCAGGCGGGACTGGCCGCAGACGGTGAAGTTGAGCTGACGGCGCAGGCTGAGCTGGCTCTGCGCGGTCCGCAGGGGGCGGCCCGAGGTGCTGCGCAGGCTGAGCCGGTAGCGGTGGGAGAGCCGGTCGACGGGCTGCAGGCTGACCGTCCCGTCGAGCGGTGTGCGGAAGGACCTGACCAGGGGCGCCCGGTCGCCGCGGCGCGCCGGGCCGCTGATTCGGACCGGGGTCCGGCCGAGCCAGGGGTTGAGCGTGTCTTCCCTGATCGCCCGGAAGGCGCCGGCATCGGGCATCAGCGAGCGCGGCCAGCGCCACTCCGCCTGGCTGTCGGGGAATCGGTAGCGGGCGAAGGCCTCGGCGAACGCCTCGCCGGGGTTGCGGTCGTAGCGCAGTCCCTCGTCACCGGGAAAGAGGGCGCCGCGCCGGCGAGCCTGGCAGATGCGCTCATGGCTCGACCAGCGCGGCGTCCCCCAGTCGATTGCCGCGGGGAATGGCGCCACGCTTTCACGATGGTTGGCGACGTGGTGGCCGTACTCGTGGGCGAGGACGAACTCGTGATCGGCGCCGTCGTCCGAAGGCGTGTCGTCGCCGCTGAGGACGATCTTGCTCTCGCTCGGGTAGTAGCAGGCCTGCGCGCCGTAGCCGCAGTCCAGGTCGATCTGGAACGGGGCGTCGAGCTGCACGGTCAGCAGCTCCACCTCCGGGCCGTGGATCAGGGTCCCGACGAAGCTGGCGATCCGCTGCGGATCGGCTGCCGTGCAGGTCGCCTGGCAGGCGGCCGTGACCGCGACCGCGATCGTCGCCCCGCTGCCGTCGTCGATCGAGTAGCGATCGGACGAGGAGCCGAGCGAGATGCGCGCCGCCGCCCCGGCGGGCTCGCCGACCACCACGTCGCGCGGCGTCGTCGCCCCCGCGGGAGCGACGAGGAGGAGCATCATGGCCAGTCCCGCAAGCGCCCCCACCGGGCGCTTGCTCAAGGCGCGGGCCCGTTAGGCGGGTCGGAGGGCTCCCAGTCAGTCACCGTCCGCACGGTAGCTCGCCCTCCCCCGGATGAACAGGGCCGCCAGACACAGGAGTTCCCAATGATCTTGCTCCAATCCGGCGCACGGCTACCATGCAGCCGCCCGTGATCGTCGAGCGCACCGAGAACCCGATGTGGCTGTCCAACGCCTACCTGGTGGCGGACGAAGCCGCCGGCAAGGGGGTCCTGATCGACGGCAACGACGAGCTGGAGCCGCTGCTCGACCGGGCCGAGCGCAACGGGATCGAGATCACGCACCTGCTCGTCACCCACCCGCACGGCGACCATGTCGCCGGCCTGGCGGAGGCGGGCGACCGTCTCGGCAACCCGCCCGTGGTCGCCCATCCCGAGGCGGCCCCGGAGCTGGCGATGGAGGTGGACGAGGCGCTCGGCGACGGCGAGACGCTGAGCACCGGCGGGCTGGAGATCGAAGCGCTCTTCACGCCGGGCCATGCGGCCGGCCACGTCGCCTTCCTCGTCAACCGCGACGACGTCTTCACCGCCGACGTCCTCTTCAAGGGCACGGTGGGCGGCTCGATGGCGCCGGGGGCGAGCGGCTTCGCCGACCTCCGGGCGTCGGTGATGCGGCTGATGGAGCTGCCGCCGGAGACGCGGGTGCATCCCGGCCATCGCGAGCCGACGACGATCGGCGCCGAGTGGGAGGGCAACCCGTTCGTGCGGATCTGGCGCGGGCTGGAGGAGACCGCCGAGGAGGAGTGCACGGTCTGGGGACGGCCGACGACGCTGAAGCTCTGGGCGCCCGACTACGACGGCGGCAACAAGGCCTGGATCGTCTTCGGCGACGACGGGACCGAGGCGATCGTCGGCGGCTCGCAGGTCGAGCGCGCCGGCTGAGCCCCGCTTCTCCCTTCCGGTGCGCCTTTTGTACCTACAGGGGACAAAAGGCGCACCGGAGGAAGCGGCGTCTTAGGATCGGGCCGATGCCTTCCGAGTCGCCCCAGACCAGCGCCCCGGAGCTGAAGGCGCAGATCGAGGCCGAACGCGGCGGCCGGCCCTTCCTCGTCTACAGGGATGGCGACGGCGGGCAGCGGATCGTCACGGTCGAGGAGGAGACGACGGTGCTCTGGATCGGCCGAGGCGGCTCGGCCGACCTGCGGCTCGACTGGGACGAGGAGGTCTCCGCGCTGCACGCCCAGATCGAGGTGGTGCGCGACGAGTGCACGCTGCTCGACGACGGGCTCTCGCGCAACGGCTCCTTCGTCTGCGAGGAGCGGGTCGACGGACGGCGGCGGCTGCGCGACGGCGACACGCTGCGCTTCGGCCGCACCACGGTCCTCTTCCGCCGCCCCGGCGAGGACGCCCCCGAAGCGACCGTCGCCGCCGGCCGGGTGCCCGGCGCCGCCACGGTCTCCCCCGGCCAGCGCCGCGTGCTGGTCGCGCTCTGCCGTCCCTTCAAGGAGGGCGCTCAGTTCGCCACGCCGGCGACGAACCAGGCGATCGCCGAGGAGCTCCACCTGAGCGTCGACGCGGTCAAGACCCACATGCGGGCGCTGTTCGAGAAGCTCGGCGTGGAGGACCTGCCGCAGAACCGCAAGCGGGTCGCCCTCGCCGAGCGCGCGTTGCGGAGCGGCGTGGTCAGCCGCCGCGAGCTCTGAGCACGCCCGCCGCCCGCCTGCAAGACGCCGCCCCGGACAGATGTGCGATTGGAGCGCGGGCGATATGTCCGGACACTTATAGGTCCGGCCCCCGGCCCGGCGATCCGACCATGCACTTCGTCCTAGCGCTCCAGACGAGCGACATCAAAGAATTCTTCTTCGACTGGTACCCCGTCTTCGGGGTCGTCTTCATGTTCTGCCTGCTGATCGTCTTCGTGACGCTGCTGCGCGGGACGCTCGGGGCGACCAAGCCGGAGACGGTCAAGGCGAGCAAGACGAAGCCGGTGCTCTGGGAGGACGTGCAGGGCGTCGACGCGGCCAAGGACGAGCTGCTGGACGTCGCGGAGTGGCTGCGCGACCCCGACCGCTTCGCGGCCCTCGGCGCTCAGCCGCCCCGCGGCGTGCTGCTCTTCGGCCCGCCGGGGACCGGCAAGACGATGCTGGCGCGCGCGGTCGCCGCGCAGGCCGGCGTCGACTTCTTCTCGGCATCGGGCTCGAGCTTCGTCGAGATGTTCGTCGGCAGGGGCGCGGCGCGGATCCGGCGCCTGTTCAAGGAGGCGCGCAAGTCGGGCCGGGCCGTGATCTTCATCGACGAGCTCGACGCCGTCGGGGGCGCGCGCAGCGGCGGCGGAGGCGACGGCGGCTCGAGCGAGCGCGAGCAGGCGCTCAACCAGCTGCTGGTCGAGCTCGACGGGTTCGAGCGCGACCCCGGCACCGTGATCGTGATCGCCGCCTCCAACTACGTCGACAAGCTCGACAAGGCGCTGCTGCGGCCGGGCCGCTTCGACCGCCAGGTGCTGGTCGCGCCGCCGAGCCGCGACGGCCGCGAGGCGATCCTGCGCGCGCACGCCAAGGGCAAGCCGCTGGCCCCCGACCTCGACCTGACCGACGTCGCGCGCAAGACGACCGGGATGACCGGCGCCCAGCTCGCCAACGCCCTCAACGAGGCGGCGATCATCGCCGGGCGGGCGGGGCGCGACGCGACGGCCCGCGAGGACCTCGACGAGGCGCTGCTGCGCCAGTCGGTCGGCTCGCAGCAGGCGCGGCGGCTGAGCCAGAAGGAGCGGCGGATCGTCGCCTACCACGAGGCCGGCCACGCGCTCTGCCGGCGGCTGCTCGGCCTCGACCCGCCGGAGATCCTCAGCATCGTGCCGCGCGGGCCGGCGCTCGGCTTCGTCGCCCACTCGCCGAAGGAGGACACCTACCTGAAGTCGCGCGAGGAGCTGCTCGACGAGCTGGTCACGCTGCTGGGCGGGCGGGCGGCCGAGGAGGAGGTGCTGCACCACTCCTACTCGGGCGCGGTCGACGACCTCGACCGGGTCCACCTGGTCTGCCGGCAGATGGTCGCCGAGTTCGGGATGGGCGTGGCGCTGGACGCCGACGGGGCGCCGCCGATCGCGCTGCCGACCGGCGACTACGCGCTCTCGGACCGCACGCGCCGGGACGTCGACGTGGCGGCGATGACGCTGGCGCGCGAGGCGTACCGGCGGGCGCGGGCGCTGCTCGCCGCCAACCGAGAGTGCCTCGACGACCTCGCCGCCAACGCGCTCGAGCGGGAGACGCTGACCCGCGAGGACCTCGACGAGGTCTTCGCCGCCCACGAGCTGCACCAGCAGCGCCGCGACGCGTCGGTCGAGCCGGCGGTCGTCCTCTCCTCCGAACCGCCGAGCGCCGAGTAGCATCGGCCGCCGGTGAGCGAGCCGAACGCCGACTCCGAGCACTACTTCCCGCCGGGCCGCTCGATGGCGCGCCGGGTCCACGGCGAGCGGGCCGTCGGGCTGCTGTACGGGCAGCGGGCGCTGCTGATCGGCGCGCTCGAACCGCTCACCTACACCGGCACGATGCTCTCGACGCGCTCGGGCGACCGGCCGTTCGAGCGGCTGGCGCGCACGGCGAAGATCCAGGAGACGGTCTTCCTCGGCACCCGGGCGGAGGCGGACGCGGCGCTGGCGAAGGTGCGGCGCCTGCACGAGACGATCACGGGCACCCTGCCCGAGGCGGCCGGGCCCCACCCCGCCGGCACTCCCTACTCGGCGCTCGACCCGGAGCTGATGCTGTGGACGCTGGCCGTGATCGCCGACTCGGGGCGCGAGATGTACGAGACGCTGGTGCGGCCGCTGAGCGAGGCGGAGCGCGAGGACCTGTGGCAGGACTACGTGCGCTTCGGCGAGCTGTTCGACCTGCCCCGCGGCGAAGTGCCGGCCAGCCACCGCGAGTTCAAGGCCTGGTTCGACGCCAGGCTCGCCGCGCCCGACCTGGGGGCGACCGCGCACGGCCTGGAGATGGCGCCGCTCGTCGCCTTCCGCCAGCCGGTCCCGGCGGCGGCCCGCGGCAACCTCGCCGTCCAGAACCACCTGATCAAGGGCACCCTGCCGCCCCGCGTCCGGGAGGTCTTCGGCATCCGCTGGACCGCCGCGCACGAGTCGAGCTTCCGCGCGATCGCCGCCGCCCACCGCCGCGCCCGCCGCCTCTTCCCCCGTCCGCTCCGACGCGGCCGCAACGACGTCTTCTTCGACGTGGTCACCCAGGCCGAGCGCCGCCGCGGGGGCACGGCGACGCCGCACATGGGTGTTCCCTAACCCTCATCAAAATTAAGTGTTCGACGCCGGGCGGCCGGGTAGTTTTGAGGGCGTGCCGTCACTCGCCGCCAGGCCGACCTCTGCGAGGCATTCCCTTCCCACTCCAGTGCGCCTGGCGGCGGGTGCATACCTCACTGACGAGCGTGACCTCTTCCGCTGCGTCTCCACGGCTCCCCCCGACGATCCGGCCGCGACGGCGCTCCTGGAGAACTGCTCAACCCTCGAGCTGGTCGTCCTCCCGCTGCGAGACCTGACCGCGGGGACGGTGCGGATCGTTCAGCCGTCGGCGGACGGCGCCGGCCGCGACAGCGAGGGCATTCGCCAGCCGGCAGTGGGCGGTACCGGGCTCGAACCAGTGACCTCCTGCTTGTAAGGCAGGCGCTCTCCCAACTGAGCTAACCGCCCGGGAGTTCTTGATTATGCACGCTCGGCACGCTTCTTCAGCTCGCCCGGGCGGGAGTTGACCAGCATCGCGCGGACCGCCGACTCGACCGGGCCGCGGATCACCATGCCGAGCACGCGGCCCGGGTCCGCGTCGAGCGTGTAGGTCGCCCGGGTCCGGCCGTCGCCGAGATCCTCCAGCGTCCAGGAGCCCTCGACCGACTTGAGGTCGCCCTTCTCCTGGCGCCAGGCGAGACGAGTGGGAGGCTCGTAGCTGAACCGGACCTCGGTCTTGACCGTGCGGACCTTGATGTCGCTCTCGCTCTCGACCAGCGTCGGGCGGCCCTCGGCGTCGTGCTCGAGCGGCACGATCCCCACCAGGCCGCCCTGCCACTCCGGCGCGCTGAGCACGTCCTCGACCTCGGCCCAGACGCGATCGAGCGGCGCGTCGATCTCGGCGCTGGCGGTTCCACCCATGCGAGCCATCGTGTCCAGGCTACCCCTGGTCGGTCCGCGGCACGCCTCTCCCGGCGATGAGTTTCGGCACTCGCGCCGGTCTCATCGGGTAGGAGACAACCGAGGCGAGACCCGCCGCGCAACAGGAGGAGCACCATGCCCCAGAAGATCGTCCCCAATCTCTGGTTCGACACCGAGGCCGAGGAAGCAGCCGAGTTCTACATCTCGGTCTTCGACGACTCGCGGATCGTCAACGTCACCCACTACACCGAGGCGGGCCCGCGCGAGGCCGGCATGGTGATGACCGTCGAGTTCGAGCTCGAAGGCCAGCGCTTCATCGGCATCAACGGCGGCATCGAGTTCAAGTTCGACGAGGCCGTCTCGTTCGGGATCGAATGCGAGACCCAGGAGGAGATCGACTACTACTGGGACAAGCTCCGCGAGGGCGGCGGCGAGGAAGGTCCGTGCGGCTGGCTCAGGGACCGCTTCGGCCTCTCCTGGCAGGTGGTGCCGACCGGGATGGAAGAGCTCTTCGCCGACCCCGACAAGGGACGTGCCGAGCGCGCCATGCGAGCGATGCTGGGCATGAAGAAGCTCGACATCGCGGCGCTGCGCGAGGCGGCCGACGGCAGCTAGCCACCTGCGGCAGAATCGCCGGCGTGACCTGGTCCCAGCGCCTGCTGGCCGGCTTCTTCTGCGTCGCCGGCACGATGCACTTCGTCGTGCCGCGCAGCTACGAGGCGATGATGCCGCCGTCCCTCCCGTATCACCGCGAGGCGGTGGCGATCAGCGGCCTCGCCGAGATCGCCGGCGGCCTCGCGGTCCTGCCGAGCCGCAGCCGCCGCTTCGCCCGCTGGTGGCTGCTGGCGCTGCTCGTCGCCGTCTTCCCCGCCAACGTCCACATGGCGGTCAACCCCGAGCAGGTGAAGGGCCTCGACCTCGATCGGGTCCCCCGCTGGGCCCTCTGGGCCCGGCTCCCCCTTCAGCCCCTGGCGATGCTCTGGACTTGGCGCGCGACGCGCAGTCTCGCGAGCTGATCGTGCGCAGGCTTCTACGGCGAGCCGTTCTTTTCTTTGCTGCCGATACGGCTCTCTTGGCGGCGATCGTCGTTGCGGGCTTTCTGGGAGCCGCAGTAGGTATATGGGCCGCGATTCTCTGGGGAGTCGTAGTTCTGGTCGGGGTCGTCCTCTATGGACGTCGGCGCCTTCGTAAATCGCCCGGCGATCGATCTGCCTCCGAACCGGATCGCTCCAGATAGCCAATCTCCCTCTCGCGGTGCCGATGCGACCGAGATGGCTGACCTCCCTACCATCGAGCCCATGGCGATCAAAAAGCTGGAACACGTCGGGATCGTGGTCGACGACCTTCCGGCCGCAATCGAGTTCTTCGTCGAGCTAGGACTTGAGCTGGGAGGCAAAGGCCAGGTCGAAGGCAGCTGGGTGGACCGCATCATCGCGCTCGATGGGACCAAGGCCGAGTTAGCGATGCTGCGAACCCCGGACGGCCATGGAGAAATCGAGCTGGTGAAGTTCCACTCGCCGCCGACCCAGGGCGGCGACCCGCACGCACCCTCGAACACCCCAGGCCTCCGCCACCTCTCGTTCCTTGTCGAAGACATCGACGCCATGGTCGCCGGCCTACAAGCCCGCGGCACCGAGCTAGTCGGCGAGCTGGTGCGCTACGAGAACAGCTACCGCCTCTGCTACGTCCGCGGCCCCGAGGGAATCATCGTCGAGCTGGCAGAGCAGATCGGCTGAGGTTGGCCGGCTTCCTCGATGAGAACGCGACCGATGCGACCACGACGCCCGGGACGTCTTGGAATCGCCGGGAAGCTCGCGGAACGGCTCACAAAAGGAAGGTCCGGCATCTGCCGGCACTCCTCCCCCTGCGCCCGACGAGAATCGAACTCACGACCTTGGGCTTGAAAGGACGGCGGGCGGTGGCTGGAGAGAGAGGCTTGCGACGGCGATGCAACCAGAATGAGACCTAGCCCTTGCTCTTGGACTCGAATCTGAAATCCTGCTCGTGAGCCGCATCCTGTAGTCGCGGAGCGTGGAGAGCCCTCACTTGTGCCGGTCTAGCTGATCAAGATTCAGAACAAGCTGAGAGGCCACCCGTGCTCGAAGCTTGTTAAAGCCAAGCCAACGGCTGAAGCCAGTTCCTAGACAGCGCATTGAAAGAAGCGATTTCTTAGCGACTATCCTCGGCTAGGAGCTAGATCGCTCTACGGGTCTGCGGACAACCCGCTATTAGCGGCACTAGCATCGCCTTAACGCTATGCCTGCTCTAAGTCCATCTGAGTCGCGTTATAACTTGCAGCTATTAAGGCTTCTGTCCCCTCCACTTATTCAAGTAGCCCCAATTGCTCATTGGCGCAGCATGAAGTCTTATGGGTCGGGGATCCTCTAAAAGAAAGGCTTCTGGAACAGACGAGCGATCACTCGCCCGTCAGAGGCGCACGTAGATGATCCCCGTAGCGGCAACGTCTCTTGAATCGATGCTTGCCTTGCAAGCGCTAGGGCTGAGCGACCAGCAAATTGCTTCCGATCAAGAGGTTCAGCAGTTGATCTACCTGCTAGATCGAGCTGGGGCCGAGTTCGGCTATCGCTACAAGTGGGAGGTCTTCGGGCCGTACTCGGTTGAACTGGCGACCGAACTAAGCGAATGGCCCTTTGGCTCCGATATCGAGCTAGAGCTTCCTGAGGGGACTGCTAATGCAATTGCTCGCGTTAAAGGGATCCTTGATCCAGACGACAACGTGGAGCTCGATCGGCCGGTCTGGTTACGCCTCCTGATGTGCGTTGACTTTGCTTCGACCAGGGCGCATTTAGAGCTCAGCAACGGCGATCGGCCGCAGTTTTTGTCGAGAAATTTCAGCGTTGAGCAAATTACGATTGCACGCGCTGCCCTCAGCAAGCTTTCTTAGCCAAGCTGCGACACTAAGAAGTCGTGCAACGCTTGGGTAGTTGGCCTGGTTTCCTTATCTTCAGCTGCTGGGTCAGGCTCTCGAACCAGGACACTACGGGTTAACCATTCATGCGTTGACAGGTGTTTGAGCATCTGGCCTCGTTCCGCGAGCAGCCGGGGCTCTCCGCCGGGCTTAGCCACCTTGGCTGACTTAATCCACCGCCGTACTACCGTGTCGCCCGCTCCGGCAACCACTTGGGTGGCGGGTATCGAACCAGGGATCCCGGTCAAAACTCTCTTACGCTTCAAATAGCAGAAGCGCTTGGCATCGACACCCGCATCCTCAGCAAGGCGCAGCTTGGCTTTCCTGTCTTTAAGCAACTGGTCTAAGTCATTGAGCTGGTGGGTCCCTGCCTCTGGAATCTTCTCAAGGTCCTCCTGCAGATAGGCGCACTTGAGCAAATGGCGATCGACCAGACACCGCGTTGCCTCCCCCAGTATTGGCTCCTGCGTCGAATCAGCCAATTGATGAAACAAGCTCCAGACCTTGGCATCGTCGAACGCTAGGAACTCGGCAGTGCCAACCATTTCTCGTATTGCGCTAGAGCTAGCAGGAAGCTCGCCGATTCGGACGAGTTCAAGGAGAGCAACGGTCATTAGCACCTCAGCCGCAGCAATCGTCTTATGGCCTACGAAGCGAGCGTAGTAGTAATAGCGAGCAATCAAGTAGTGCTCTACGGCACTGGTTCCGCTCTTCTCGTCCACAGCAAGAATGGGGCCAGCTTGTGGATGGTCTGCTATGACGAGACTCTCGATTAGATAGTCGAGGTCGACTCGGCCATACATCAAGCCAGCAGCCATCGAGTCTCGCACCAGGTAATCGAGTCGATCGCAGTCAAGGTCGCTGCTAACCAAGTTGGTGCATATGAGGTCGCTGGAATAGGAGCCCTCGATGATCTGCGCTACCAACTCTGAAGCGCTCGATCCTTCAACTTCCCCTAGATAATTATCGATTCTCGCACCTACATCGCCACCACGAATCAGAGCGACGGTTAGTTCCTCGTGAAGGCCATGACCTGCGCCTTGGGCAGCAGTATCGAAGACGGTCACATCCTCATCCTCGGTGTACTCGAGTATGCCTCCGCGATCAACAATGCCATAAGCGACCTCTCCGATATGGGACACGGGCAAATGCCCAAGATCGTGAAGGAGGGCAGCTAGTCGCAAAATCTGGATCATCGCCTCGCGCCCCTCGAAGTGCCTCTGGAGTTCGGGCTGGCTAAGCATCATGCCCATGACATGAGCTGAACCAAGTGAATGCGCCAACCGGCTATGACAAGCGCCTGGAAAGACGAAATCAGCCGGTCCAAGCTGCCCGATACGGCGCAAGCGCTGAAACTGTGGCGTATTGATCACTGCCCGCTCGACCTTGGTCAACGGGATGCGGTTGTGCACCGGATCCTGAATCGTGATGTCGAGATCTAGCTGAGGTGGAAGGTTGGTCATAGATGGGTCTTTCACCCTAAAGTAGGGTCACTCCTATCGCAATATTCTGCCTTTGTATCTGCCAGCCTGCATATTGCGGATAGTTCCGGTCTCCTGGGGTCCAGCTAGGCAAGATCCTCGCCACGCAATCTTTCCTGGGAGTCGTCACAAACTCCTGCATTTGGGTTGCGGCCGATCGCGTTTACACTGAAGTTCGATCTCACGCTACTCACATGCCCCGGCCCGCCGCCAAAAGCCAGCTCGACCTTTCGGATCTAGGACCCACTCCTCAAGCTGCCCTCCGGCACCTTGTTGATGAGTTCGAACGGAGGGGCTGGCGGGACGATGGAGCATCAGCCTTGGCCGTCGTCCGCCTTCTTCAGGACGCTGGGGGGAGTGCATCTTGGCGCAAGGCTGTCAATGCAGTACCTCGCGGCTTCTTGAGCTCGAATCATGTTTATCGGCAGGATCTCGAGGAGGCCTTACGAAAAGCAGCTTCTCGGCGCTGAGTCTCATCCAAGACCAATCGCCGACAAAATGCCGTTGACTACAACGCCGGTGGCCGCGCTCTCAACGATCCGATCACGGAGTTGGACAAGTCGCGAGGGCTCTGGCTCAGCCTCCTCAATCACCTCAGCAGCGATGGCTTCAACCTCTTGAGCAGAAATGTCACCCCGCTGCTCGGCTATCTGATCAAGGTTTAGCAGGCCGTCCAAGTAGCCCTGACCCTTTAGCACCGCCCGGAGGAACGTGGCAATACCAGTTTCTACTTCCACCTTGGTAGAGGTTGCCGAAATATTGATCTGCCTATCGCCAGTATCAAAGGTGACGTTATTGAGGGTGGCGCCAGGACCAATCTCAATTTTACTGTCGCCGGTTACATTGCTCTGCGAGATACGGCCGGGCGTCTCTTCGAGGTGTCGGTTCTCGAATAATGGCCTTAGTGCTCTTTCGAGGTCATTAGTGGTGATCCGATTGCGGGACAGAAAAGTGCTGGCCGCCAAGCTGGCGGCCGCTCTCGCATCAAGCCGGTTATCACGCTGTGCCTGCTGAGCAATTTTCAAGGCTAGATTCCCGACATCTCGCCACCCATAGCGCTCGAATTGATCGCTAACCTCGGTAATCAGGCCGCGAGGCGAAATCAGGTCCGTCATCTTGCTCAACTTCTTAGTTCCCCACTTTGCGGGATACGCCAAGGATTCTGTCGATGTTGGTCTTTTTGTAGATCTTTCCCTTGGCAGTTCTGTCTGCGAGTTCGATTAGGTGTAGTTCATGCTCAAGGCTGTCGATCTTGCGAGAGACCGTAGCTTTACTTGCGCCCCTCAATTTTGCGCCTTCCAAGTAACCCAGAATCTCGTTCTGAGAGCGGGCCCCATCCACTGCCATGAACACAGCCTTTAGAGCTGGATCGCTCTTGAATCTCGCTAGCAAAGCATCCATTAGCTCTTTGCTCTGAGCACGAACCAGAGTCTCAGTCATCATCCCCAGCTCGTCTACACGTGATCGCAGCTGGCGAACCTCGTTGAAAAGATCCAGAGACTCAGCCACGATTGGTAGGCCCCCCTCTTTTCGCCTTCTCTTTCTTCCGTGCGCGATGCAAGGCGACGCGGACTGCGTTGGGGGTTTTGCCGAGAGTTTGGCCAATGTCGTTGACCGACATTACGCGGCTGAGAATGAGCTCAGGCGGTATGTCCGACCCGCGAGCGAGCGAGATGGCTAGTGCCGCCTGCTGAGTTTTATTGACCTGCTCGACTTTGCCGTCGACTTTCTGGACTTGATCAGCAACATCGGTGATCCTCTCGTTCATGCGAACGAGCTCTCGGCGGACCTGATCGACTGCATTGAAAATCTCTAGGCTCTCGGTCATCGGCCCTTAGCTTTTGCTTTTTTTGCGCGGGCGCGACTGAGGGCCATGCGGACGGCGGCTGCTTGCTTGCCGGTCAGCTGAGCAATTTCGGTTGGACTCAAACCGGCGTCGGCGAGCAGTACCTCGGTTCTTCGGGCTTGCTGCTCATCAGCAGTACCTTCGCGCTGATCGACCAGGATGGCCAAGATCGCACGCAAGAGGCGGTCGGTGCTCTCGCTCTCCGCCATCATCGCTTATTCGCTTTCTTGCGACGCGCGCGAGTGAGCGCATTATTGGCCGTAGCGGCATTAGTTCCTAGCAGCTGAGCGATGCGCTTAGGCTGAAATCCAGCTTTACCTAACTCGACGATCGCCTCATTCTGAGAACTTGCCCTCTGTCTAATTAGTAGTGCAAGCAGACGAACCGTTTCCTCGCCCGTATCCATCTCGACGGGTGGGTTTGCTGCCGGCTTCGGACTCATTTAGCCCGCCTCATCCTGGTCTTTATCGTCTCGTACTTGCCGCCGGTCAGGCTCTGTACCTGACTCGCGCTCAACCCAATCTGAGCGAGTACAGCCTCGACGCTCTTAGGTTCAACCCCCGAAAACCGCTCCTCGCGGTCAGCAGCTAGTAGCGCAGCGATCGCTCTCTGCACAACCTCTGGGTCAGGAGGAGAAAGGACTCCTCGTTTCGATTGACTTGCCATGCTCCGACAGTAGCAGGTGATTCGGCAGGCGCAACCGAGGAAGTTGTTCCATCCTTAAAAAGGCGAGCTATATGCTGGAAAATGCTCCGTTTGAATTGTTGCTGTTGCGCTCTCGCTATAGACCCGAGCTTGAATCAGTCATTTTTCCGCACTGGCTCAGACAATTATGGAGCTTAAGACAGCCATCAGCGGCTAAAGCGCAACAGAGACGCTTCCCGTAGTTTCACGTCTTCTTTTTGGCCCTTGCAATGGTCTTGCGCACGGCATCAGGCTTCTTGCCAACCAAGGTCGCGATTTGGCCGTAGCTAAGACCTACCTCGTCGAGTAGAAGCTCGGTCTTGCGCTCTGAGAGCTCCGGGATGATCCGCTCCTCTCGCTCCGCTACGGCAAGACGTAAAAGGGCGACAAGTGCCTTGTCTAAAGAGATCTCGTCAGACATCGCCTCTCTCTTACGAAGCTTTGGACTTCCGTTTGGCTGGTTTGGCCCCTTTGTTCTTGCGCTTGCCTACCTGTATCGCTTGATTGATCGTGTTCGCAGTCGTTCCTAGAAGCACGGCGATCCGGGCGGTTTTGAAGCCCACTCGATGCATCTCGCGGGCGAGCTCGCTCTGGGAGTCGGAAAGCCGCTTAAGCAAAAGGACGCCAATAGCGACAAGCTCCTCCTCAGAGGAGAGATCTTTCTGGTTAGTAGCGTTTCCGACCATAGAAACACAAAGATGGCACTTGCTTAGGACGGCTTCGTTCTCAGAGCGTTCCTCAGGGGTGCCCCCCCTGTCCGTTCGATAGATCTCACTCGATTAGGGATCGGATCGAATCGCAGCTCCGGGGTAGGGGATTGGTGTACCGCGCCAGCATTGGTCTCAATGTGATGCCACGCTATTTCGGCCAGATCCGCATCGGTTGACACCGGCACCTCGCAGGTGCGTGACGTAGCTGTGGCGGCGCTCGTGGGGGCGGATGTCCAAGCCGGAGGCTTCTTGGGGCGGCTTCCAAGGGTCGCGGTAGAAGGTGCGCTCGCGCCAGAGTCGGGGAACCCCGACAGCCTTGCCTATTCGCCGTGGAGGATTTCCGCGACGCGGCTGTGGTGCGGGCTGCTTCTGGGCGCGCTCGAACGCCGCTTGGAGGCGTCACCCTCGGCCCGGGACTTCTTCTTGCCCTTGGGGGCGGTCGCGTCGGACGAGGAAATGCGACCATGCGCCCCGGACTCCCCGGAAATTGCCTCTCGGCCCCGCAGCCGACGATACGGCTCACAAAAGGAAGGGCCGGCATCTGCCGGCACCCTCCATGCGCCCGACGAGAATCGAACTCGCGACCTTCGGCTTGAAAGACCGACGCTCTTTGGTCCCCGTGAAGGGACCGTTGACCACTGAGCTACGGGCGCCCAGGGCTTAACTTTAGCTGCGTGAACTTCTCTGAGCAGCGCGGGCGGGCATGGATCTAGGGCTGCGGGGACGGGTCGCCCTGGTGATGGGCGCGAGCCGCGGGATCGGGCGGGGGATCGCCGCGGTGCTGGCTCGGGAAGGGGCCCATGTCGCGATCGCCAGTCGCTCGGAAGAGCGGCTGGAGGAGGCCGCGGCGGCGATCGAGCACCCCGTGACCGAGGGGAACGGCCAGGTGACGACCTTCGTCGCCGACACCGACGACCTCGATCGGCTGGCCGAGCTGCCGCGCGAGGTCGAGGCGGAGCTCGGCCCGGTGGAGATCCTCGTCGCCAACACGGGCGGACCGCCCTACGGCGGCGCGCTCGAGCACGGGCTGGACGAGTGGGAGCGGGCCTATCGCTCGCTCGTCCTGGCGCCGCGCGTCCTGGTCGAGGCGGTGCTGCCGGGGATGCGCGAGCGGGGCTGGGGCCGCATCGTCAACGTCGGCTCCAGCACGACCCGCGAGCCGAACCCCGCGCTCAACCTCTCCAACTCCCACCGCATGGCCGCGGTCGGCTTCCTCAAGACGCTCTCGCGCGAGATCGCCGTCGACGGGGTCACGGTCAACACGGTCGCCACCGGCCGCTTCGCGACCGAGCGGCTCGCCGACGGGGGTGGCTCGCTCGAGGCGGCCGAAGCCGCTGCCCGCGAGGAGATCCCCGCCGGCCGCCTCGGCCGGCCCGAGGAGTACGGCGACCTCGTCGCCTTCCTCTGCTCGGAGCGCGCCGCCTACATCACCGGCACGGTGATCCCGATCGACGGCGGCCTGCTCCGCTCGGTCTGATGACCCACTCGCACGCCGGTCACGCTCCCCCCTCCGCCGACGCCGACCGCGGCAAGCTCTGGCTCGCCCTCGCGCTGATCGTCGGCTTCATGGCGGTCGAGGTCGTGCTCGGCATCGTCGCCAACTCGCTGGCGCTGCTCTCCGACGCCGCCCACATGCTCACCGACGCCGCGGCGATCGCGCTCTCGCTCGCCGCCCTGCGCCTCGCCCAGCGCCCGGCGGGCGGCGCGATGACCTTCGGCCTCAAACGGGTCGAGATCCTCTCCGCCCAGGCGAACGGCATCACGCTGCTGGTGCTGGCGGCGCTGATCGCCTACGAGGGCGTGCGGCGCCTGTTCGACCCGCCGGGCGTCGAGGGCGGCCTGGTCCTGGCCGTCGCCCTTGCCGGCATCGCAGTCAACCTCGCCGCCACCGCCGTCCTGGCCCGGGCCAACCGCCGCAGCCTCAACGTCGAGGGCAGCTTCCAGCACCTGCTCACCGACCTCTACGCCTTCATCGGCACGGCGCTCGCCGCCGCGGTCATCCTGCTGACCGGATTCGACCGCGCCGACCCGATCGCCTCGCTGTTCGTCGCCGCGCTGATGCTGCGCTCGGCCTACGTGCTGCTGCGCGAATCGGGGCGGATCTTCCTCGAGGCCTCGCCGAGGGGGCTCGACCCGGAAGGGATCGGCAGGCGCATGGCCGAACAGCCCGGCGTCGTCGAGGTCCACGACCTGCACGTCTGGGAGGTCACCTCCGAGTTCCCGGCGCTCGCCGCCCACGTCACGGTCGCCGCCGACGCCGACTGCCACCGCGCCCGCCTGGAGCTCGCCGACCTCCTGGAGCGCGAGTTCGGCGTCCGCCACTCGACCCTCCAGGTCGAGCACGTGCCGGACGAGCTGGTCCAGATCCAGCGCTAGGACTCGCCCGGCGCCTCGCGCATCGACGGGAAGAGGATCACGTCGCGCAGGGTCTTGGCGCCGCTGAGGATCATCATCAGCCGGTCGACGCCGAGCCCCGACCCGCTCGCCGTCAGCATCCCGTATTCGAGCGCCCGCACGAACTCCTCGTCGTGCTCGTGCGGCGTCGGCTCCGCCCCGGTCTCCTGCCGTTCGCGCTGTTCGACGAAGTGGCGGCGCTGTTCGATCGGGTCGTTGACGTCGGTGCCGCCGCCGGTGATCTCCATCCCGGCGACGATCCCGTCGAAGGCTGCCGCGAGCAGCCGCGGGTGCTCGGGCACCGGCTTGACCAGCGGCCAGATCGCCAGCGGCAGGTCGATGATGAAGGTCGGCTGGATCAGCTTCGGCTCGATCAGCTTGCCCTGCAGGGTGTCGACGAGCGCCGCCCAGTCGTCGTCGGGCTCGGCGTCGTCCCCGGCGATCTCGGCCAGCTCGTCGCGGCTGGCCCTGGTGATGTCGACGCCGGTCTCTTCCTTCAGCAGGTCCTGCAGCCGCAGCCGGGGCCAGGGCGGCTTCAGGTCGATCGTCTCGCCGTCGCGCTCCACCTTGGTCGTCCCCAGCACGCGCTCGGCCACGTCGGAGACGATCCCCTCGGCGACGTCCATCACCCCGTGGTAGTCGGCGCCGCTGACGAACCACTCGAGCATCGTGAACTCGGGGTTGTGCTGCGGCGACATCCCCTCGTTGCGGAAGAACTTGCCCAGCTCGTAGACGTTCTCGAAGCCGCCGACGATCGTCCGCTTCAGGTAGAGCTCGGTCGCGATCCGCAGGTAGAGGTGGCGGTCGAGCGCGTTGTGGTGCGTTTTGAACGGGCGCGCCGCGGCGCCGCCCGTCATCCGCTGCAGGACCGGCGTTTCCATCTCGACGTAGCCGCGTTCGTCGAGGTGGTCGCGGATCGCCTTCACGACCTTGGCCCGCATCGCGAAGATCTCGCGCGAGCGCTCGTTCGCCATCAGGTCCAGCTCGCGCTGGCGGTAGCGCGTCTCGGGATCGGAGATGCCGTGGAAGAGGTCGGGCGGGTCGCGCAGCGCCTTGGCGAGCAGGACGCACTCGCGCACCTCGACCGCCAGCTGGCCCCGTTTGGTCACGTAGAGGTCACCCTCCACGCCGACCAGGTCGCCGATGTCGAGGTCCTCGATCCGGTCGAACGGCTCCTGCCCGATCGAGTCGACGCGGGCGTAGGCCTGGATCGTCCCGCTCAGGTCGCGGACGTCGAAGAAGACCGTCTTGCCGTGGCCGCGCTGCCCCACGACCCGCCCGGCGATCCGGTAGGAGACGTCGCCCTGCTTGCCCGCCTCCAGCTGCTCGGGGTCGTGCGCCTCGTGGATCGCCGCGATCCGGTCACGGTCGGGAAAGGAGAAGGGGTAGGGATCGATCCCCTCGGCGCGCAGCCGCTCGACCTTCGCCAGGCGCTCCGCCTCGGTCGACCCGGCGGCCGGTTCGGGTGCCCCTCGATCGGCGGCGGTCGAGTCAGCCATGACTCAACGCTATTCGCTGCCGAACCCGCTCGCTCTGCCCGATCGCCGTCGCCCGGCGCTCAGGGCGCGAGGCCGACGGTCACTCGCTCGTCGCCCATGTAGTCGCGCAGCGTCGTCGCCTCGCCCAGCAGCTCCCGCATAGCGGGGCCGTGGTGGGTGTCGTGCTCGAGCGCCATCTTCCAGCCGCTCGGCGTTTCGGCGACGAGCTTGCGGATCACGCCCAGCCCATCCTCGCCGCAGTCGCCGGTGACCGCGATCCGCGGCTCGCGCCGGATCTCCGGCGAGCGCTCGTAGATCGTCTCGTCGGTGACGTAGGGCAGGTTGGCGATCAGCAGGTCGACCTCCTCCAGGCCGTCCGGCAGCCCCTCGGCGACGCTCACCTCCAGCGAGAGCCCCAGCCGCTCGGCGTTCTCGCGGGCCGCTTCGACCGCCTCGGGCGAGAGGTCCGACGCGGTGACGCGCAGGTCGGGACGCTCGGAGATCAGCGCCAGGGCGATCGCGCCGGAGCCGGTGCCGACCTCGTGCACGCACGCGCCCTCGGGCAGCTCGGTGCCGACCTCGACCAGCAGCTCGGTCTCGCGCCGTGGCCAGAGGACCCGCTCGTCGACCGCGATCTCCAGCTTGCGGAACGGCGCCCGGCCGAGCACGTAGGCCAGCGGCTCGTGGTCGGCGCGCCGCGCCACCGCGGCTTCGATCGCGGCGATGACCTCGGGGGAGGCGTCCCCCTGCCCGTCGCGGGAGAGCTCCTCGACGCTCATCCCGAGCGCGTCGGCGACCAGCGCCTCCGCGTCGCCGCGGGGCTCGTCGCAGCCGGCCGCGGCGATCTTCTCCGTCGCCTCGTCCAGCACCGCCGTAATCGGCTTCGCCTCGGTCACCTGCGTGCTCCCGTGCTCACTCAACGCTCCTCCGTTTACCTCAAAATAATTTGTGCATGATTACACAGCCAGCCTGCCGTGGCGCCGCCGGACCGCGTAGATCCAGACAGCGCCTGCCGACATCATCGCAACACTCTGCAGTTGCGCGGAGGTGAGCCCCAGCGCCACATCCTCGTTGCGCCGCACGAACTCGACCAGGAAGCGCTCGGCCCCCGCGTAGAGGAGGTAAAGCGCGAAGAGGACGCCGGCGCGGAAGCGGTCGCGGAGCCGCCAGAGGATCCAGGCGCCGAGCCCCATCGCGAGCGCCTCGTAGACCGGCGTCGGGTGGACCTCCTCGGTCGTCGGGACCGTGCCGTCGGGGTAGGCCATCGCCCACGGCCCGTCCCAGGCCCGGCCGTAGTCGCCGTCGCCGGAGAGCTGGCAGCCGACGCGGCCGATCGCGTAGCCGAGCGCCAGGGCAGGCGCCGTCACGTCGAGCAGGACCAAGCCGAGGAAGCCGCGGTACCAGGCCCAGAGCAGGACCGCGACCGCGCCGCCGATGGCGCCGCCGTACCAGACCAGTCCCGAGCCGGAGAGGACGTTGCCGAGCAGGTCGTCGCTGACGCTGTCCCAGTTTTCGACCAGGAAGTAGAGGCGCGAGCCGACGATACCGCCGAGCAGCGCCGCGAAGCCGATCTCGTAGGCCCAGTCGACGGGCTTGCCGAGCTCCCGCAGCCGCTTAGCGACCAGCGCGCCGGCCGCGAGGAAGGCGAGCGCGAACATCAGCCCGAAGCTCTGTAGGGTCAGCGGGCCGAGCTGGATCTCCGGCTGCATGTCCCTACTCGGCCAGCAGCGTGCTGAGCAGCGCCTTCTGCGTGTGCAGGCGGTTCTCGGCCTGGTCCCAGACGGCGGAGCGCTCGCCGTAGAGCGCCTCGGCGGTTATCTCCTCGCCCGGGTGGGCGGGCAGGCAGTGCAGGACGACCGCGCCCTGCTTGGCGACCGAGAGCAGGTCCTCGTCGAGGCGGTAGGGCGCGAGGTCGGCGCGGCGGCGCTCGGCCTCCTGCTCGTCGCCCATGCTGACCCAGACGTCGGTGTAGATCGCGTCGGCGCCGGAGGCGGCGTCGCGCGGGTCGTCGGTCAGCTTCGCGCCGTGGCCGTCCTCGAGCTGGTAGCCGTCGGGGGCGGCGATGACGACCTCGACGTCGGCGAGCCGGCCGGCGATCGCCAGCGAGCGGGCGACGTTGTTGCCGTCGCCGACGTAGGCGAGCCGCAGCCCGGCGAGGTCGCCGAAGCGCTCGCGCAGGGTCAGCAGGTCGGCGAGCGCCTGGCAGGGATGGTGGCGGGGGGTCAGCGCGTTGACGACCGGGATCTCCGCTTCGCTCGCCAGCTCCTCGACCTCCTCGTGGGAGCCGGACCGGATCGCGATCGCGTTGACGTAGCGCGCGAGCACCCGGGCGGTGTCCCGGATCGACTCCCCGCGCGAGAGCTGCAGCTCGTCGCCGCGCAGCACGATCGGCGTCCCCCCCAGCTCCGCGACCGCGACCTCGAAGGAGATGCGCGTGCGGGTCGACGGTCGTTCGAAGACGAGCGCGACGCTGCGCCGGGCGAGGTCGCCCTCCCCGGCCCCCTCTCGCCGCCCGGCTTTGAGCCTCGCCGCGAGGTCGAGCAGCTGCGAGAGCTCGAAGGCGCCGAGCTCTTCGCCGGTGAGGAAGTCGCGCTTGGTCAAGCCGCGGATACTAAGCGCGTGCAATTCGCGGTCCTCACCTGGAACCTCTTCCATGGGCGCGATTTCCCGCCCGATCCGGGCCTGCTCACCCGGCGCTCGCGCCTGCTGCGGAAGACGGAGCGAAACGCCACCCACGCGCAGGTCAACCGCGACCTGCTGACCGAGTTCGCGAGGCTGCTCGCCGAGGCGGAGTGGGACGTGGCGCTGCTCCAGGAGTGCCCGCCGCGCTTCGCCGAGCCGCTCGCCCGTGCCTGCGACGCAGCCGGCCACCGCGTGCTCACCTCGCGCAACTCGCTCGCCCCGGTCCGCAGGCTCGCCGCCCGCCTCAACCCCGACCTGATCGCCTCCGGCGAGGGCGGCTCGAACCTGACGCTGGTCCGCCGCTCGTTCCGGTGCGCCTTTTGTACCGCTGAGGTGCAAAAGGAGCAGCGGAAGCCTGGGACCGACGCCATCGCCGAAGGGGGTGAGGCGATCGCCGAGCGGCGGGAGGTGACGATCCACGCCGGGCCGCTGGAGCGCCGGGCGATGGCCTTGACGAGGACCGGCTCGGGACTCTGCGTCGCCAACCTCCACGCCAGCGCCCACCGCATCGACCTGGCCGCGGAGGACGTGCTGCGCGCCGCCGAGGCGGCGGACGAGTGGTCCGGCGACGCGCCGCTGATCTTCGGCGGCGACCTCAACCTGCAGCCGCGCGAGAGCCCGGCCGTGTTCGCCGAGCTGCGCGACCGGTTCGGCCTCACCCCCACCACCGCGCCCGACGCGATCGACCACCTGCTCGCCCGCGGCCTCGAGGTGGTCGAGCCGCCACGACGCTGGGCGTCGGAGCGGCGCGAGGTCCCCGGCGACGACGGCCTGGCCCTGCGGCTCTCCGATCACGCGCCCGTCGAGGCGACGTTCGCGACCCCGGAGGGCCGGGAATGAGATAGTCACGCCGCGACACTTCCTGGCAGACGACGAATGGAGGCACGAAGGTATGGCCGCGAAAAAACAGGCATCCGGCAAAGCTGCAAAACCGAAAAAAGCGAAAGCCGGCACGCGGTCGAAAAAAACCGCCTCCCGCAAATCGACTTCGAGCAAATCGACGTCGAAAAAAGCCAAAGGCAAAGCGAAATCGAAAGCCAAAAGCTCGGCGAGTAAATCGAGCGGCCGGCGGGGCAACGTCACCGGCCTCGACAAGAGCGTCGAGCAGTTCCGCGAGAGCCTCGAACACAGCGTCACGCTGAGCAAAGACCGGCTTCAGGAGGTCGTCGACGACGCTGTCAAGCGCGGCCGGATCACGCGCGGCGACGCCGAGAAGATGGTCACCGACATGGTCAAGCGCGGCCGGCGGCAGACCGACGGCCTGCTGAAGGAGCTGGAACGGCTGGTGCGCCAGGCGCGCAAAGAGGTCGGCGGACGGGCCGCGCCGGTGCGCAAGCAGGCGACCCAGGCGGCTCGGCGCGCCCGCAAGAAACTCAGGTAGGAGCGGGTGGAGCAGGCCGCCGGCGAGACGAAGGCGACGCGGCCGCGTAAAGGCGAGCGACTCGAGGTCGAGATCGACTCGCTTGCCTTCGGGGGCCGGGGCGTCGCCCGCGCCGGCGGCTACGTCGTCTTCGTCGGCGGCGGCCTGCCGGGCGACCGGGTCCTCGCCGAGGTCACCAAACCGAAGCGCAGCTTCGCCGAGGCGAGGACGGTCGAGCTGCTGCGCCCCGGCGCCGACCGCGTCGCCGACCGCTGCGTCCACGGTGGCGAGCCGTGCCCCGGGGCACCCTGGCAGGGCCTCGCCTACGAGCGCCAGCTCGTCCACAAGCGCGAGCAGGTGGACGAGGCGCTGCGCCGGATCGGCAAGCTCGACGGCTTTGAGCTGGAGGAGATCGAGCCGGCCGTCGAGCAGTGGCGCTACCGCAACAAGCTCGAATACTCGTTCGGCGAGTGCGACGGCGAGACGGTCCTCGGCTTCCACGCCCGCGGCCGCTGGGACCTCGTCGTCGGCGTCGAGGACTGCCTGCTGGCGACCGAGCGCGGCAACGCGGCGCGCAACGAGGTGCGGGACTGGGCGCGCCGCGAGGGCGTTCCGGCCTACGACCGCCGCGAGCGGCGCGGCGTCCTGCGCAACCTGGTCGTGCGCGAGGGCCGGCGGACCGGCCAGATCCAGACCCGGCTCGTGACGGCACCCGAGCGCTTCCCGAAGCCGCAGGTCGACGCCCACACGATCGTCGAGGGCGACTCGGGCGGGAGCGACGGGCCGACAGGGATCCTCGGCGAGGAGTACCTGCGCGAGGAGCTCTGCGGGCTGAGCTTCGAGATGTCCCACAACGCGTTCTTCCAGACCAACACCGAGATGGCCGAACGGCTCTACGCGATCGCCGCCGAGTACGCCGGCCTCGGCGGCGGCGAGCGGGTCTTCGACCTCTACTGCGGGATCGGCACGATCGGGCTGACGATGGCGCGCCGGGCCGGCGAGGTCTGGGGCGTCGAGATCGTCCCCGAGGCGATCGCCGACGCGGAGCGCAACGCCGAGCGCAACGGCATCGCCAACGCCCACTTCCGCTCCGGCAGCGCCCGCACCGGCCTGCGCCCATTGATCGAAGAGGCCGGCAAACCCGACGTGGTGGTCATCGACCCGCCCCGCGCCGGCCTCTCCCAGAAGATCGTGAGGCGCGTGCTCGAGTGCGAGGCGAAGCGGATCGTCTACGTCTCCTGCAACCCCACCACGCTCGCCCCCAGCGCCGCCCAGATGGTCGAGGCCGGCTATACGCTGCGCCGCGTGAAGCCGTTCGACATGTTCCCCCAGACCCCGCATATCGAGTGCGTGGCGCTTTTTGAGAGAGATAGCTCCGCGAAATCTGCTATCTGATTTCCTCAGCTTTGCTATCTTCCCCGCCATGGCTACCGGAGCGAGGCGGAAGACCTCATTCGAAGTCGATACCGCCAAGGTGGACGCGGCCAAGGAGATCCTCGGGACCAGGACCCTGACCGACACCGTCGATGCGGCCCTGGCAGAAGTCGTCAAACTGCGGCAGCGCAGGACCCTCGTGGAGATGCTCTTCAGGCCCGGCGCGTTGGAGCTCGACGATCCCGATGTGATGTCCGGCGCCTGGCGCTGAGAGGCGCCGGGTTGGCGACTTTCCTCGCCGACAAGAGCGCGCTGACCAGGCGCGAGACCCGGCCGGAGGTTCGTGAAGTACTGGAGCCGCTCCTAGTCGCCGGTGAGATCGCCACGTGCGACATCGTCGACCTGGAGCTGCTGTACAGCGCCGCCAGCCGTACGACTTATCGGGCTCTCGCGGAGGCTCTGCGCGGCATGCCCAGAGCGCCGATCGAAGAGGGGTGCATGAGGAGAGCGCTGGAGGTGCAGGCGATGCTCGCCGAGCGCTCGCAACATCGTGCCGTCCCGCTGCCGGATCTGCTCGTGGCGGCCTGTGCAGAGCAGGCGGATCTCGTCGTCCTCCACTACGACGCAGACTTCGAGCGGATCGCTGAGCTGACCGGCCAAGCGACGCAGTGGATCGTGGCTCGCGGCAGCGTTGCATAGGCTGAGGCCATGAGCCGAGGATTCGGAGTCGCGGCGGGGCTCGACCCCGAGGTGGCGCGGCCGCTCGCGGCGCGCTGCGCCGAGCTGGGCTACGCCTCGATGTGGTCGAACGACCATCCGGGCGCCAAGGGGCTGGAGACGCTGGCCGAGTTCGCCGCGGCGGCGCCCGAGATCGACCTCGGCGTCGCCGTGATCGCGCTCGACCGCACTCCGCCGGAGCAGATCGCCGCGGACGTCCAACGGCTCGAACTCGACCCGGGGCGGCTCTGGCTCGGCGTCGGCGCCGGCTTCTCCGAGAAGCCGCTGACCCGGATGCGCGAGTCGCTGCCCGAGCTGCGCGAGCGGCTGCCCGGCGTCCGCCTCGTCCTCGCCGCGATGGGACCGAAGATGTGCGCCTTCGGGGGAACCGAGTTCGACGGCGTCTTCTTCAACTGGATGACCCCCGAGTTCGCCGCCGCGGCCCGCGAGCGCGTCGAGGAGGGCGCCCGCGACGCGGGCCGCGACACCCCGCCTGTCTTCGGCTACGTCCGCACCGCCGTCGGCGAGGACGCCGCCGCCCGCCTCGCCAAGGAGGAGTCCTTCTACCGCGACCTCCACGACGGCTACCGCAACCACTTCGCCCGCCTCGGCGAGCCCGAGGGCACCGTCGGCGTCGCCGCCCCCGACCCCGAGCAAGCGCAGCAGGCCCTCGCCGCGTACACCGCCCTCGACACCGTCGTAGTCCGCGGCCTCGCCAGCGCCAAGGTCGAGCCGATGACCGCCCTCGCCGCCGCGGCCGCGCCGTAACTGCGCTCGATGGAGCGCTTTTACGGGCTATAGGCCGCTCAATCGCTCCACTGCCGCCGGGCGGCTTGGCAGGATGCCGCTCCGATGAGCGACCAGCAGTACATCGACCGGCCGATGGCCCGCTACGTCGGCAGCACGATCTTCCTCAGCCGCTGGCTGCAGGCGCCGCTCTACCTTGGGCTGATCGTCGCCCAGGGCGTCTACGTCTGGCGCTTCATGGAGGAGCTCTGGCACCTGGTCAAGGACGTCGGCGCGATGACGGAGAACGACGTGATGCTGCTCGTGCTCGGCCTCGTCGACGTGGTGATGATCGCCAACCTGCTGATCATGGTGATCATCGGCGGCTACGAGACCTTCGTCTCGCGGATCCAGATGCGCGACCATCCCGACGAGCCGGAGTGGCTCTCGCACGTCAACGCCAACGTCCTCAAGGTGAAGCTGGCGATGGCGATCATCGGCATCTCCTCGATCCACCTGCTGCAGACCTTCATCAACGCGAACCGGATCGACTCCGAGACGATGCTCTGGCAGACGATCATCCACCTGGCCTTCGTCGCCTCCGCGGTCGCCCTGGCCCTGATCGACCGCTTCCTCTCCCCCAAGAGCACCGTCGACCACATCCTCGAGTCCAACGGCGACAAAGGCCCGCCGTCCTCCAAAGGCCCCCCGGCCCCCGCGCCGGCCCAGGCGTCTTAACGCCGCGCATCCGACATTCACCCCACTCCGGGGTGGTCAATGTCGGATGCGGCTTCTCAGCCGAACTTAGAGATCGAGCAAATGGGAGCGACGCGCATGTCCGTGCTCAGCTTCATTCCGTCACCTCCTTCCGAGCCGTAAGGGAGGGACCGGGTGCCCCTCCGGCGCAGCGGCGTCCTGATTTTCGCAGCGGAGCCCACCTAGAGAAGCCAAGTCAACGGCGAAAATCCCAGCAAGCCGGAGGGGCACCCGGTCTCTCCCCCACCGCTTGATGGAGGCCGGGCCGCCTAGTACGGCGGCAGGTCCTCGTACCACTCGCCGAGCACCTTGAAGGAGCGCCAGAAGCGCTGCTTGGCGCCCTCCTCGTCGAGGGAGTCGTCGATGTCGGGGGTGTAGAGGGCGTCGACGGTCGGGGTGAAGGCCTGGATCTCCCCCTCGCGGGGCTCGATCGGGCGCGAGAGCGGGATCTCGAGCTTGTTGAGGACGCGCAGCGCCGGCTCGCCCATCACGACGAGGATCTTCGGCTGGACGATCGCGATCTCCTCGACCAGGCGCCGCACGCACTGCTCGGCGGCGAGGTCGGGCTCGGCGATCGGGCACTTGACGCAGAGGCTGCCGTAGACGACCAGCGGGTCGATCCCGAGTCGCTTGAAGCTCTTCATCAGCGCGTTGCCGGCCCGCCCGTAGAAGGCGACGCCCTCTTCGATCTCCGCCACGCCCGGCGCGTGCTTGACCATGAAGACGTCGGCCTGCGGATGGCCGGAGCCGAGCACCGGCATCAGCTTGCCGCGCGGGCAGTGCGGGCACTCCTGAAGCTCGTGGGTCAGCTGGTTGAGCTCGCGGATCGCGCGTTCGAGGTACTTCTCCCTGATCTCGTCGTCGGTGGCCGGCACGCTGGGCGATCTCTTTGACGAGCCGGCCGCGGCTCCTTTCGCGCCGCCCGCCTGCATCAGCTCTTGCCGCCGCTCTTTCCGGGAAGCCCGCTCGCCGGGCGCCGTTTCTTGCGCGGCCGGCCGCCGCGCACCGGCTTGGCGTCGGGCACGCTGCGCTTCGCCGCCTTCGGCCGGCCCGTCGTCTGCAGCAGCTTCAGCGCCTGCACGTAAACCAGGTTCTTGTGCTTGCGGGTGATGTCGGCGTCGCGCATCGCCTCGAGGAACTCGGTCGGCCCGTCGAACTCGTGGATCCGCACCCGCACGCTGCCGAGCCCCTGGGCGACGTGGCTATCGGAGCCGGCCCCGGGCACGATCCGGTACTTGCGGGCGAAGCGCTCGGCCTCCTCGTTGAAGGCGGTCAGCGCGACCCGCGGGTTGAAGACCTCGAGGATGTCGATCTCCTCGACGATGTCGAGCAGGTGCTCGTAGTCGGGGACCGAGTGGAACCGGTCGAACGGGTGGGGGACGTAGACGAGGCCGCCCTGCTCGCGGATCGCGGCGATCGTCTCGGCCATCGTCATCCCCCGCGGGATCTTCTCCTCGAGGAAGAGGCCGATCACCTCGCCCTGCTCGGCCGTCTTCACCTCCTCGGCGACGATCACCTCGATGTCGCCCATCTGCTCGGCGATCCGCCGCGCCTCCAGCGCCCCCGAGACCTCGTTGTGGTCGGTGATCGCGATCGCGCCCAGGCCGCGGTCCCGCGCCGTCTCCAGCAGCACCTCGACCGGCGTCGCGCAGTCGGGCGAGTGGTCGGTGTGCATGTGCAGGTCGACCTCGATCAGCGGCCGCCGCGCGATCCGTTCGCGCACCTCTGCGTTGCCCTCCGGGTCGTGCCGGCGCGCGAGCAGCCGCCGGTAGATCGCCTCCAGCTCGGCGGCGACCCGCTCCCAGTCCCCGGCTCCGTTCGCCGGCTCGACCAGCTCGTAGGCGCCGGGGAAGTAGCGCTCCAGGACCCGCCCGGTCGCCGGTGAGGAGACGGTGCGGGCGTCGAGGCGGCCGAAGAAGATCTCGACCAGCGGCCGCGCCACCTGGGTCGAGAAGAGCCGTTCCTGCGGCGTGTGGAAGGTCGCGACGTTGAGCGAGTAGGAGTGGCGCAGCGCAGCCGAGGAGACGCTCGGCGCGAAGGGATCGTGGACGTGGACGACATCGGGCGGCGTCGCGGAGAGCCGCCGCTTGACCGAGTCCCCGGCGCAGACGAGCTGCACCTCGTGCCCCCGCCGCTCCAGCTCCTCGGAGACGCGCCGGACGAACTCGTTGACCCGGTTCTCGGTGCCCCGCCGGTGGGGCGAGACCTGGGCGATCGAGAGCGGTTCGGCCGGCACGTGCAGCAAGCATAGGAGCCCCGTCCGGGGCTCCTCGCCTACGCCTCGGTCTTCGCCTCGGCCTGCGAGTCCGCCGCTACGCCCGGCGCCGGGCTCTTGCCCCGCGCGTGGGCGGCGATGAACTCCTCGGTCTGCTCGCGCGCCTCGTCGTCGGGCCGCTGGCTGTGCGGCGACTTCATCAGGTAGCTCGACGGGCCGTCGAGCTGGCCGGCGACGCCGTTGTTGAGCGCCAGCTTGATGATCCGCACCGCGTCGATCACGACCCCGGCCGAGTTCGGCGAGTCCCAGACCTCGAGCTTCAGCTCGACATTGAGCGGCACGTCGCCGAAGGCCTTGCCCTCGACGCGGATGTGCGCCCACTTGCGATCGGTCAGCCACGGCACGTAGTCGGAGGGGCCGACGTGGACCTGGTCGTCGGGCAGCTCGTGGCCCATGATCGAGGTGACCGCGTTGGTCTTCGAGATCTTCTTCGAGTCGAGCCGCTCGCGCTCGAGCATGTTGAAGAAGTCCATGTTGCCGCCGACGTTGAGCTGCGAGGTGCGCTCCATCCGCACGCCACGGTCGTGGAACAGCCGCGCCAGCTGTCGGTGGACGATCGTCGCCCCGACCTGGGACTTGATGTCGTCGCCGATGATCGGCAGACCGGCTTCCTTGAAGCGCTTGTCCCAGTAGTCCTCGCGGGCGATGAAGACTGGCAGGCAGTTGACGAAGCCGACGCCGGCTTTGATCGCCTGTTCGACGTACCACTTGGTCGCCTCCTCGGAGCCGACCGGCAGGTAGCAGACGAGCACGTCGGCCTTGGTCTCCTTGAGGACCCCGACCACGTCGGCGGTTTCGCCCGGCGCTTTGGTGATCTTCTGCTTCAGGTACTTGCCCAGCCCGTCGTGGGTCATCCCGCGCTGGACCTCGACGCCCAGCTCGGGCACGTCGGCGAACTTGATCGTGTCGTTCTGGCCCGACCAGATCGCCTCCGAGAGGTCCTTGCCGACCTTCTCGGAGTCGATGTCGAAGGCGGCGACGAACTCGACGTCGCGGACGTGGTAGCCGCCGAGGTCGACGTGCATGAGGCCCGGCACTTCCTCGCCCGGGTCGGCGTCCTTGTAGTACTGGACGCCCTGGATGAACGAGTTGGCGCAGTTGCCGACGCCGACGATCGCGACGCGGACCTTCTCGTCCTGGCGGGCGGCACCGTTGGCGCTGCTTGCTCCGTTGGTCTCACTCATGAAAGCTCGAAGTCCTTCCTTCTGGTCGGGCTGGCCGGCAAAGCACACCTGCGGCCATGACTGGTTACAGCTGAGGGGGCGGCTCCGGGGCCTCGCTTGAAAGCTCGTTTCTTACGTGCCATACGCGTTGGACCGCCGTGACGGTGGTCAGAGCCGCGATAGCGTAGATCGCCGGGGCCAGCAGCTCAACGTCGACGAGACCGGCGCCCTTGGCAAAGACCAAGCCGATGGAGAGTATGACTACCCGGACCGGTCGCGTCGCCAACCCCACCTTGCACTCGACCCCCAGCGCCTCGGCCCGGGCGCGCGTGTAGGAGACCATCAGCGAGCCGAGCACGGCGACGACGCACATCGCCGCCGCGAAGTCGTCACCGCGGGCCGCGAAGTAGCCGGCGACCGCGGCCAGCACGATCCCCTCCTCGATCCGGTCCAGGGTCGAGTCGAGGAAGGCGCCGAAGAGCGTCCCCTTGCCCGACATCCGCGAGTAGCGGCCGTCGAGCGTGTCCATCACCGAGCCAAGGATGAAGGCGACGCCGGCGAGGAAGAACAGCCGCTGGGTCACCAGGGCCGCGGCGACCAGGTTGCCGACCAGGCCGGCGATCGAGATCGCGTTCGGCGTCAGGCGGGACTCGATCAGCCGGTCGCGTGCGTAGGCGCGCAGCTCCTGCGTGTTGCGGGCCTGGCGGCCGTTGCGACGCCCACCGGGCCGGCTCGGGGGTGCCGACGGTTCCACGACGGTGAGGCTATCGGGCGCGTTCCCGGCGCAGCGCAGAACGCCGGCGCTAGGCGCCGGCCTCGCGCGGCGCCCCCCGCCACGCCCACTTGTCCGGCCGGGCGCGGGCGAGGAGCTCACGGGCGATCAGCGCCGCGCCGATCGCCACGGCCCAGCCGAGCACGATGTCGACCCAGTAGTGGTTGCCGGTGACGATCACGACCCAGGCGACCAGCAGCGGCCAGACCGCCCAGAGCGCCTTCATCGCGCGGTTGCGCACGAGCTGGAAGCCGGTGGCGCCGATCATCAGCGCGAAGGCGCAGTGCAGGCTCGGCACCGCCGCGTAGGGATTGATCAGGAGCTTGGTCAGGGCGGAGTCGTGGTTGACGCTGGAGAAGTCGTTGATCGTGTCGACGAAGCCGTACTCGCCGAACATCCGCGGCGGCGCGGTCGGGTAGAGCACGTAGCCGATCAGGGCCAGCCCCATCGAGGCGGCGAACATGTTGCGCACGAAGTAGAAGGACTCGTTGCGGAAGAAGTAGAGCCAGACGAAGAAGCCGAGCACGACCGCGAACTGGCTGTTCATGTAGACCTGGTTGGCGAAGTCCATCAGCCAGTTGGCGGGCAGGAAGAGCGCCTGCAGGTCGGGCTCGAAGAAGGTCCCGGTGGCGCGCTCGGCGTCGATCACCTGCTGGCCGTGGGCGAACGCGACCGACTTCTGCCCGTCGGCGATGCCGCGCACCACCTCGTAGGCCGTGTTGACGAGCAGCACGAGGCCGATCTGGCGCCCGAGGTCGCCCCAGCCATGGGGAAGTCGCGCTCCTATCGCCGTCCAGACACGAAGCATCCGAAGATTGTAGTCCGCGTGCCCCCGAGCAAGGGCGCAGATTAGGGTGCGGGCGGTGACCTGGACGAGGCCGCGAAAGGCGCGGGTGCGGGCGATCCGCGACCGGCTGAGGGAGACGTACGGGCAGCCGGTCAACGAGCCGCACGGGCACCCGATCGCCGAGCTGATCAAGACCGTGCTCTCCCAGCACACCAACGACCGCAACCGGGATCGGTCGTTTGCGCAGCTGCGCGAGCGGTTCCCGACCTGGGAGGAGGTGCGGGACGCGCCGCTGGACGAGCTGGAGGACGCGATCCGGCCCGGCGGCCTCGCCAAGCAGAAGGCGCCGCGGATCCAGGCGATCCTCGAGCGGCTCGGCGACCACCCCGATCTCGATTGGACCGAGACGGCGCCGCGCGAGGAGTCGCTCGACTTCCTCCTCTCGCTGCCCGGCGTCGGGCGGAAAACCGCGGCCTGCGTATTGATCTTCACCTGGGACATCCCGGAGATCCCGGTCGACGTCCACGTCCACCGCGTCGGCGGCCGGCTCGGCCTGTTCCCGGAAGGTGCCTCCTTCGAGCGTGCCCACGACGAGATGCTGGCGGTCGTCGACCCCGCGGACGCCTACGAGCTGCACGTCAACCTGATCCGCCATGGCAGGCAGGTTTGCCGGCCGAAGCCGCGCTGCGGGGAGTGCGAGCTGCGGCGCATGTGTCCCTGGTACCGTGCCCGGCGCGCATGAGCAAGAAGACCTTCGTCATCTTCGGGCTGCTGGTCGTCTTCCTGGCGGTCCTGATCCCGTGGCTGGCCTTCCGCGCCGACGGCGACTCGGCCCCGGAAGCCAGCGTCCCGGCGGATCTGGAGCCGGCCAAGGCGCTGTTCCAGACCAACTGCGGCAACTGCCACACCCTCTACGCCGCCGAGACCGACGGGAACTTCGGCCCGGACCTCGACGAACTGCTCGCCCCGGCCGGCCCGCCGGAAGGCGAGAGCGCCGAGGGGACGATCGAAGCGACCCAGGGACGCGTCCTCAACGCGGTCGAAGCGGGCGTCGACTCGAGCACCGAGGCGGGGCGCATGCCCGGCGGCATCCTCTCCGGCGAGCAGGCCGAAGAAGTCGCCGAGTTCGTCGCCCGCACCGCCGGCGAGGGCTGAGCCTCACCGGCGGGCGAGCGAAGCCCGCTAACGCACGAAGCGCAGGGCGCTGAAGACACCCGCGTGGTCGGAGTTCCAGAACCCGTTGACGGGCAGGAGGCCGGTCACCAGCGAGCTCTGCAACGCGATCAGCGCCGGGGCGTTCGTCAGCACGTGGTCGACCTGGTGGTCGAAGTCGCTGACGTCACCGCCCGCTCCGACCGCGAGGAACGGCGAGTCGAGGCAGCAGCTGAGCGGGTCGTCGGTGCTGCGCGAGACGAAGCCCGCCGCGAGCAGGGTCAGGTAGGCCCCCCGCTGCGCCGGTTCGACCGTGTCGTCGTCGGAGTTGATGTCCCCGACCAGGATCACCGGCAGCGGGCCGGTCGCGGGGCCGCCCGGTGCGACCAGCTCGGCCGCCTGGGCGGTGCGGATGTTGGGCTCGAACGCCTCGAGGTGGGTGTTGACGAAGCGGAACGGCTTGCTGCCGCGCACCTTGGCGTCGGTCGCCGTCCAGCCCCGCGTCACCGTCACCGTCTGACCGGCGACGGGCAGCTGGAGCAGGGTTTTGAAGTTGCCGCCCTGCTCGTTCCAGGTTCGGATCCCGGCGCCGTGCCGGACCAGGATCACGTCGCGCATCGTCAGCCGGCCGATCACCTCGGCGTTGGCGAGTTCGCCGCCCGGCCCGTCGCCGGCGATTTCGTTGAAGTCGGCCGGGGCTTCGAGGTCGAACTCGTTCTGGACCACGAGCACGTCATAGGGCGCCCTGCCTGGACCCTCGCCCAGCTCCGCGAGCAGCAGGTCGAGGTAGTCGAGCGTCAGGGCGGTGCCCGCGGGCGTGATCGGCGTCGTCTGCCAGAGGGCCACCTCCTGCAGGCCGACCAGGTCGGGTCGGGTCTCCAGGATCTCCTCCGCCAAGCCCTCGGCCCGGGTCGGGAAGTCGTTGGCGACCACCTGCCGCAGGATCACCCCGTTGGCGGTGACCACGTCCGCCAGGGTTTTGGCGGCGATCGCGGGGCCGAGGTCAGCGCCGAGGTAGACGTTGCGGGTCATCACGTTGACGACCTTGCCTTTGCCGTTGTCGTGCTGAGCGCCGGGGGCGCCGGCCACTGCCACCCTGTTGCCGTGGAGGCCGGCGGACTGCTTCGCGGCCGCCCAGCCGGGTACGAGGAACAGGAGAACGAGGACGGCGACGATCGGGGCGAGGATCCGTCGGAACGGTGCGTGAGCGTGGCTCAAAGTCTTTCCTCCTCTTCGGGACCCACGCGGAGCGAGGGTCGTTTGAGGGCTCCTCCCGCCGAGCCGCGACGCGCCTGCGCTATTGCTCGGTGCCGCTACACGCAATTACCCGCAATGGCCCGGTCCCCTAACAGTCCCTGAGCCCCGCCGTCCAGGGGGTTTGCATTCCAACCCAAACCTGCCATACTGCGACTTAGATTTTCGACGTGCCGCGATTTAGCCACCGTATGTGTGGGCCAAGTAGCGGCACGTCCCCCTCGGAACCCCAGCAAACGACCATATGTGGAGGTAGCGCGAAGTGGCAAAGACGATCGGCATCGACCTCGGCACGACCAACTCATGCGTCGCCGTGATGGAGGGCGGCGAGCCAAGCGTCCTCGAGAACGCCGAGGGCGGCCGCACGACCCCTTCGGTCGTCGCCTTCACCGACTCGGGCGATCGCCTCGTCGGCACCGTCGCCAAACGCCAGGCGGTGATGAACCCCGAGAACACGATCTTCTCGATCAAGCGCTTCATGGGCCGCAAGGAGGCGGAGGTCAAAGAGGAGGAGACGATCGTCCCCTACTCGGTCGTCCCCGGTCCCAACGGCGACGTCCGCGTCGAGGCGCGCGGCAAGCAGTACAGCCCGCCCGAGATCAGCGCGATGATCCTCCAGAAGCTGAAGGCCGACGCGGAAGCGAAGCTCGGCGACACGGTCGACAGCGCGGTGATCACCGTCCCCGCCTACTTCAACGACGACCAGCGGCAGGCGACCAAGGACGCCGGCAAGATCGCCGGCCTCGAGGTCAAGCGGATCATCAACGAGCCGACCGCGGCCTCGCTCGCCTACGGGCTCGACAAAGAGAAGGCCGACCACACGATCCTCGTCTTCGACCTCGGCGGCGGCACCTTCGACGTCTCGGTGCTGGAAATCGGCGACGGCGTCTTCGAGGTGAAGGCGACGGCCGGCGACAACCACCTCGGCGGCGACAACTGGGACAAAGCGATCGTCGAGTGGCTGGTCGCCGAGTTCAAACGCGACCAGGGCGTCGACCTGGCGGCCGACAAGAACTCGCTGCAGCGCCTCTACGAGGCGGCGGAGAAGGCCAAGATCGAGCTCTCCTCGGCGCAGGAGACCCAGATCAACCTGCCCTTCATCACCGCCGTCGAGGGCCAGCCGAAGCACCTCGACCTGAAGCTGACCCGCTCGAAGCTGAACGAGCTGACCGCGGACCTGCTCGACCGCGTCGTCGGGCCGGTCAAACGGGCGCTCGGCGACGCCGACGCCACGATCGACCACGTCGTCCTGGTCGGCGGCATGACCCGGATGCCGTCGGTGCGCGAGAAGGTCAAGGAGCTGACCGGCAAGGACCCGCACCAAGGGGTCAACCCCGACGAGGTCGTCGCCGTCGGCGCCGCGATCCAGGCCGGCGTGCTGGCCGGCGACGTCAAGGACGTGCTGCTGCTCGACGTCACCCCGCTGACCCTCGGGATCGAGACCAAAGGCGGCGTGATGACGAAGCTGATCGAGCGCAACACGACGATCCCGACGAAGAAGTCGGAGATCTTCTCGACCGCCGACGACAACCAGCCCTCGGTCGAGATCCACGTCCTGCAGGGCGAGCGCGAGATGGCGAGCGGCAACAAGAGCCTCGGCAAGTTCCAGCTGACCGGCATCCCGCCGGCGCCGCGCGGGCTGCCGCAGATCGAGGTCACCTTCGACATCGACGCCAACGGCATCCTGCACGTCACGGCGAAAGACCTGGGCACCGGCAAAGAGCAGAAAATCGAGATCAAATCCGGCTCCGGCCTCTCCGAGGAGGAGATCCAGAGCATGGTCTCCGACGCCGAGGCCCACGCCGAGGAGGACCGCGCGCAGCGTGAGCTGGCCGAGACCCGCAACCTCGCCGAGAACGCCGCCTACCAGGCCGAGAAAGCGCTGGAGGAGGCGGGCGACAAAGTCGAGGCCGGCGATAAGGAGAGGGTCGAGTCCGCAATCAGTGAGCTGCGAGGGTCGCTCGACTCCGGCAGCAAAGAGGAGCTCGACGCGAAGACCGAGGCCCTGACCGCGGCGATGACCAAGGTCTCCGAGCAGCTCTACGCGGCCGCGCAGCAGGAGGCGGCGGCTTCCGGGGACGGGGCGTCCGCCGACGGCGAGTCAAGTGACGGCGAGGACGAGGTCGTGGATGCCGAGGTGGTTGACGACGCGGAGGGCAAATGAGCTGGGGCGAAGGTCGGCGGATTCACCAAGAGACTGGTGGACCGATGCCCCGGACCAAAAGCGAGACCCCGGATCAGGCGGATCGGCCCGCGGGTCCTGTCGCGGACCAGGGGTCCTCGTCCTCGCAGGCTGCGGGCGAGGACCCCAGCTCCACGCCACCCGCGCGAGGAGGCTCGACGGCAGATCGCCCCACGACCGACCACGCCGATCAGCACGCCGACGCAACCCAGGACATTGAGGCCGAATCCCGATCGCCCGGCCACGCGCAAGATTCCGATGCACGGGCGTCCCAGGCTGTCGACAAGGACCTCGATGCCCTGCTCGCCGACACGCAGCGGGAGCGGGATGAGTATCTGGATCTGGCCAAGCGGACGAAGGCGGATTTCGAGAACTTTCGGAAGCGGATGACGGCGGAGGTGCAGGCCGCCGGGGGTCGGGGGAAGGCGGAGGTGCTTCGGGAGGTCGTGCCGGTGCTCGACGACCTGGAGCGGGCGCTGCAGGCGGCGGGTCTCGATCCCGAGGGGGACTCGGAGGACGGGCTCGCCCACGGCGTGCTGCTGGTCTTCCGCAGCCTGCGCGAGGCGCTGACCCGCAACGGGATCGAGGCGGTCGACCCGAAGGGCGAGAGGTTCGACCCGAACCTGCACGAGGCGCTCTCGACGCTGGCGGCCGACGGGGCCGAGAGCGGCACGGTCGTGGAGGTAATGCAGAAGGGCTACCGGCTCGGCGAGCAGCTGATCCGGCCGGCGCGCGTGGTGGTCGCGGAGTAGGAGGACGGGTTGGCGGACGATCTCTACAAAGTCCTGGGAGTCCCGAAGAAGGCCTCCGACGAGGAGATCAAGAAGGCGTACCGGAAGCTGGCGCGCAAGTACCACCCGGACCGCAACCCCGACGACCCCAAGGCGGAGGAGCGGTTCAAGGAGGTCCAGGGCGCCTACGACACGCTCTCGGATCCCGAGAAGCGCCGCGAGTACGACGCGGGCGGCGGCGTGTTCGGCGGCTTCGGCGGAGGGCGCGGGCCGGCGGGCGGACCGTTCGGCGGAGGTCGGTTCGGTCAGGGCGCGGCCGGTGCGGACTTCGGCGACATCCTCTCCGGCATCTTCAGCCGCGGCGGCGGTCGCGCCCAGCCGCAGCAGATGCGCGGCAGCGACCTCGAAGCGGAGGTCAGCCTGAGCTTCGACCAGGCGGTCAACGGCACCCGGGTCGAGATCGCGGTGCCGAAGGCGGAGCGCTGTCAAACCTGTCGCGGCAGCGGCGCCAAGCCGGGGACCGGACCGACCACCTGCCCGCGCTGCGAGGGGCGGGGGATCGACGCGCAGAGCCAGGGCTTCTTCTCGATCAGCCAGCCCTGCCCGCAGTGCGGCGGCGCGGGCGAGACGATCGAGGACCCCTGCGCGACCTGCGGCGGCTCAGGCCTGACGCGGCAGACCAAGCGCTACAAGGTGAACGTCCCGGCCGGGGTCAGGGACGGCGGGCGGATCAAGCTGGCCGGCAAGGGTGAGGCCGGGGGGCGCGGCGGTCCGCCGGGGGATCTCTATGTGGTGACGAGGGTCGCGGCCTCCCCCGTCTTCAGGCGGCTCGACGACGGCAACCTCGAGGTGGCCGTGCCGATCACGGTTCCCGAGGCGCTGCGGGGAGCGACGATCGAGGTGCCGACTCTCGACGGCAGCAAGAGGATCAAGGTCGCGCCCGGGACGCGGCACGGCTCGGTCCAGCGCCTGCGCGGCGAGGGTCCGCCCCGGCCGGGCGGCAAGGGGCGCGGCGACATCCGCTACCGCTTGGAGATCGAGCTGCCCGAGGAGCTGACCGACGAGCAGGCCGAGGCGGTCGAGAAGCTGGCCGAGGCCCTGAACGGCGGCGACCCCCGCGCCGAGCTGCTGCGGAGGGCGGGCAAATGAGCGGCCGGGGCGCCTTTCTATCGCTATGCGTCAACAAGGCGCCCGGGAGGCGGCGATGAGCCCGGGCCAGGCCAGGGGCGACGGCGACGGCCGGGACGGGCGCCGCACGGTGCGGCGCGAACGGGTCGAAGCGACGATCGACGAGGAGCGCGGCGTCTACATGATCTCCGTCGCCGCCGAACTCGCCGAGATGCACCCGCAGACGCTGCGCGTCTACGAGGCGCGCGGGCTGATCCAGCCGCAGCGCTCGCCGAAGAACACCCGCCTCTACTCCCAGCGCGACGTCGAACGGCTGCGCCGCATCCAGCAGATGACCTCGGAGCTCGGGCTGAACCTCGCGGGGGTCGAGACCGTGCTCGAGATGGAAGAACGCGTGGAGCGGATGAAAGCCGAGCTGAAGCGGATGCGCGAGCGCGCCGAGAAGCTCGAAGGCAAAGCGCCCGGAGAGAAAGCGCCGAAGGAGGAGGGAGCCTGATGCAGCCCGACCGGTTCACCGTCAAGGCGCAGGAAGCAGTCGCCGACGCGGTCAAGCTCGCCTCGCGGCTGCGCAACCCCGAGGCGGCCCCGGCCCACCTGCTGATCGCGCTGCTCGGGCAGGACGAAGGGCTCGTCGCGCCGATCCTCCAGAAGGTCGGCGCCGACCCCGCGACGGTGAGGACCCGCGCACAGGAGGCCGTCGAGGCGCTGCCCAAGATCAGCAGCGCCACCGGCGGCGACGAGGAGCCGGAGGCGCGGCCCTCCTCGACCCTGCTGAACGTCCTGCAGCGCGCCGAGCGCGAGATGGGCAAGCAGGGCGACGAGTACCTCTCCACCGACCACCTGCTGATGGCGCTGGCGGAGCGGGGATCGCCGGTGAGCGACCTGCTGCCCGAGCCGACCTCCCTGCAGAAGGCGATCGGCGAAGTGCGCCCGCAGCGCGTCACCTCCCCCGAACCGGAGGCGAGCGCGCAGGCGCTGGAGAAATACGGCCGCGACCTGACCGCCGAGGCCGAGGGGGGCAAGCTCGACCCGGTGATCGGGCGCGACGAGGAGATCCGCCGCGTCGTCCAGGTGCTCTCGCGCCGGACCAAGAACAACCCGGTGCTGATCGGCGACCCCGGCGTCGGCAAGACGGCGATCGTCGAGGGGCTGGCGCAGCGGATCGTCGCGGGCGACGTGCCCGAGAGCCTGCGCGACCGGCGCGTGATCGCGCTCGACATCGGCTCGCTGCTCGCCGGCTCGAAATACCGGGGAGAATTCGAGGAGCGGCTGAAAGCGGTTCTCTCCGAGGTCCAGCAGGCGGAGGGGCAGATCGTCCTCTTCCTCGACGAGCTGCACACGATCGTCGGCGCCGGTGCCGCGGAAGGCGCGGTCGACGCGGCCAACCTGCTCAAGCCGATGCTCGCGCGCGGCGAGCTGCGGGCGGTCGGCGCGACGACGCTCGACGAGTACCGCAAGCACATCGAGAAGGATGCGGCGCTGGAGCGGCGCTTCCAGCCGGTGCTCGTCGGCGAGCCCGACATCGGCGACACGATCGCGATCCTGCGCGGCCTGAAGGAGCGCTACGAGGTCCACCACGGCGTCCGCATCGCCGACTCGGCGATCGTCGCCGCCGCGACGCTCTCCGAGCGCTACATCGCCGACCGCTTCCTGCCCGACAAGGCGATCGACCTGATCGACGAGGCCGCGTCGCGGCTGAAGATCGAGATCGACTCGATGCCGACCGAGATCGACGAGGTGGAGCGCCGCGTCCAGCAGCTCGAGATCGAGCGCGAGGCGCTGAAGAAGGAGAGCGACGAGGCCTCGAAGGCGCGGCTGGAGGCGATCGAGGCGGAGCTGGCCGAGCTGCGCGAGCGCTCGGGCGAGATGAAGGCGCGCTGGCAGAACGAGAAGGAGGCGATCGAGGCGATCAAGTCGGCCAAGGCGCGGCTCGAGGAGGCCGGGCGCGAGGCCGAGCGGGCCGAGCGCGACGCGGACCTGGAGCGGGCGGCGAAACTGCGCTACGGCGAGATCCCCGACCTCGAGAAGACGGTCGGCGAGCAGGAGGCGCGCCTGGCCGAGCTGCACGCCGACGGCGGCTCGATGCTGACCGAGGAGGTGACCGAGGAAGACGTCGCCGAGGTCGTCGCCAAATGGACCGGCATCCCGGTCAGCCGCCTGATGGAGGGCGAGGTGCAGAAGCTGATCCACATGGAGGAGCGGCTGCACGAGCGGGTGATCGGCCAGGACGAGGCGATCGAGGCCGTCTCCAACGCGCTGCGCCGCTCGCGCGCCGGGCTCTCGGACCCCCACCGGCCGATCGGCTCCTTCCTCTTCCTCGGCCCGACCGGCGTCGGCAAGACCGAGCTGGCCAAGGCGCTCGCCGAGTTCATGTTCGACTCCGAGGCGGCGATCGTCCGGCTCGACATGTCCGAGTACATGGAGAAGCACACGGTCGCGCGGCTGATCGGCGCCCCGCCCGGCTACGTCGGCTACGAAGAGGGCGGCCAGCTGACCGAGGCGGTGCGGCGCCGCCCCTACGCGGTCGTCCTGCTCGACGAGATCGAGAAGGCGCACCCCGACGTCTTCAACACGCTGCTGCAGCTGATGGACGACGGGCGGCTGACGGACGGGCAGGGCCGCACGGTCAGCTTCACCAACACGGTCCTGATCATGACCTCGAACGTCGGCTCGGACCGGATCGTCGCCGAGTCCGTCGACGAGAAGATCCGCGAGCAGATCGAAGAGGTGCTGGCCGCCACCTTCAAGCCCGAGTTCCTCAACCGGATCGACGACACGGTGATCTTCCACCGCCTCTCCAAGGACGACATCGGCCGGATCGTCGAGCTGCAGGTGAACCAGCTGATCGGCCGGGTGCGCGAGCGCGGCATCGAGGTCGAGCTGACCGACGACGCGCGCACCCTGCTCGGCAACCTCGGCTACGACCCGACCTACGGCGCCCGGCCGCTGAAGCGGACGATCCAGAAGCGGCTGGTCGACAAGCTGGCGCTGAAGATCCTCGAGGGCGAGTTCGGCGACGGCGACGCAGTCCGCGTCGACGCCGCCGAGGGCGAGCTGAGCTTCGAGAAGGCGTCGGAGCCGGTCGCATCGATCGGCTGAGTCGACGGTTATTTAGAAGATGCTCAGATTGCGTTGCTATCCAACGCGCAATGGGAATCGCATCACAGGGAGCGGGACTACAGGGATCGGCCTTCCGTGCCGACGTAAGCTGTCTACGGGCTTAGTACAGATGTTGAGACGACGTCAAATCAACGCCGACCGGGCAAGGGGCCGACTGCGCGCCAGGCTGAGCGCGGGCGACAGCCGCCTGCGCTCGGGGCTGGGTGCGGCGAGCGCTCCCGTCCGGGACGCCGCGGGCGCCTTCGAGGAGCGCGTGCTCTGGCGGTTGAGCGATCTGCTGCGGGCCGTGTTCGACGTGGTCAGGTGGCCGTTCGAACGGCTCGCGTGGGCGGCGGAGCAGCGGCTGCTCTGGCCGGTCCAGGAGCGACTCGGTCTCGGGGCGCTGGCCGCCTTGGCAATCGGGGCGGTCGTCGCGACCGCCGTGCTGCTCGGCGGCGGCGACGGTGGCGAGGAGCGATTCCCGGCCGCCGAGCCTGTCGTCTCCTACGCCCCCGCCCCGGCGCCCGAGCGAGCGGAGCCGAGCGGGCCGGAGCTGCACGGCGTCGCACCCGAGTTCGGCGTCGGCGAGGGCGTCGGGGTAGGCGCCTCGAGCGGCGAGAGAGGGGCCGGCGACGAAGCGGCGCCCGACTCCTTCGCAGGCGACGAAGCAGCGGGCGCTGGAGCGGCTCCCGCCGGCGCGTCCGCACCGACCGCCGAAGCGGAAGCCGAGGCCGAAGCGGGCGCGACCACTTCGAGTCGGAAACCGGCCCCGGCGGGGCCAGCGGCAATGAAGGTGGCGCGGCGCTTCTCGGAGGCCTTCGTCTTCTACGAGATCGGCGAGCGACCCGCGCGGGCGATCAGCGTCTTCGAGGAGACCGCGACGCCGGAGCTCGCCACCGCGCTGGCCGAACGGCCGCCGCGGCAGCCGGCGAGCACCGAGGTGCCGAAGGCGCGCGTCCTCAACCTCGTGCCCGGCCCGCGGCGCGGCAAGGTCTACACGGTGAGCGCCTCGCTGCTGCGCGTCGGGACGATCAGCGAGCTGCGGCTGAAAATGACCAGGCAGGAAGGCGCCTGGGTCGTCACGGACGTTCGGGGATGAGGACGGTGCGCTTCAAGGCTTCCAGCGCGCTTCTGATGGCGGCCATGCTCCTTGCCCTCGCGGCGATGGCGATCGGCGTCTCGCCCGCCATGGCAGCGCCGGCGAGCGGCGAACCGGCGGCCCCCGAAGAACCCGCCGCGAGCGAAACGATCGCACCGGCGCCGACCACGCCCGCGATCGAAGAAGGCGACGCGCTCGTAGCGCCGCCGCCCGCGCCCGAGCCGGAGCCCGAAGGCAACGGCGGCGTCACCCCCAAGCCGCAGCCCGAGCCCAAGCCGACGCCGGAACCGGAGACCGAGCCCGACGTCGAGACCGAAAGCGGCGGTTCCGCCGCGGCGGTCGCGCCGCCCCCATCCGACTTCACGGTCCCGATCCTGCCCACCCCCAGCTGCAGCCCGGGCGCCGTCCCGGCGATCCTGATCCCGATCTACCAGCGCGCCGCGGCCGCCTACGACCTCGGCCCGCAGGGGCCGAGCGTGCTCGCCGCGATCAACGAGATCGAGACCGCCTTCGGCACCAACCTCAACGTCTCCTCGGCCGGGGCGGTCGGCTGGATGCAGTTCATGCCGGAAACGTGGGCGGGCTACGGGGTCGACGCGAACGGCGACGGCACGGCCGATCCCTACAACCCTGAAGACGCGATCTTCGCCGCCGCCAACTACCTCAGCGCCTCGGGCTTCCCGACCGACGTCTACGGCGCGATCTTCGCCTACAACCACGCCGACTGGTACGTCGCCGAGGTCCTCGCCAACGCCGAGTGCTACGCCGGACTGGGCAACGCGGCGGCCGGCGCCTTTGACCTGACGCCGAAGCTGCAGGTGCTCAGCTGCCAGCCGCCGAAGCGCTGGCGCAAACGGATCCCGGCCCAGTACGTCGACGCCTTCGAGAGCGCCGCCGCGCGCTACGAGCTCGGTCGCAGCGGCGTCTGGGCGCTCGCCGCGGTCGCCCGGCTCGAGTCGAACTTCGGCCGGGGCATGGACCGGGCGGTCCTCAGGCGCAGCGGCCCGCTCGGGCTCGACGGCGCCGAGTGGCAGCGCTTCGCGGTCGACGGGGACGGCGACGGGCGCCTGCGCCACGCCGATCCCGACGACTCCGCGGCGACGCTGGCACGGCTGATCTGGTCGCGCGGCGGCCTGCGCGCCGGGCTGTTCAGCCACAACCAGGCCGAGTGGTACGTCGAGGCCGTCCTGACCGAGGCGGACCGACTCGAGGGCAAGTGCACGACCGAACGAGTCGAGTGGTCGCTGGCCCTGCCGAACGTCGTGATCGCGCCGGTCGAGTGGGACAACCTGACGATCCTCAACGAGGTTGCGCGCGAAGACCTCGAAGCGGGCCGGATCGACCCGCGGATCGTCGGCCTGATCGGCGCGATCACGCAGACCCACCAGCTGACGATCTCCTCGCTGCGCTCCGACCACTCGATGTACACCGCCTCGGGCGGCGTCTCCAACCACTACTACGGGCGGGCGATGGACATCGCCGCGGTCGACGGCGTCTCCTGCACCGACGTCGCTCCGGACGCGCCCTGCGGCGAGCTCGCACGCACCCTGGCCGGGCTGCCCGCCCCCGCCATGCCCACGGAGCTCATCTACTGCTTCGACGTCGACGGTGCCGGTCCCGCCTTCGCGCGGTCGGATCACTGCGACCACATTCACGCCGGCTACGACGGCTGAGTCGCCGGCCGGTCCCGGTCGCGTTAACGTAGGCTCGCGAACCCCGCGAGAAGGAGAGGACGATGCCGACCTACGTGATGCTCACCAACCTGACCTCCGAGGGCGTCCGGACCCTGAAGAACAACCCGGGGCGGGTCGCCGAGGTGAACAAGGAGGTCGAACAGATCGGGGCCAAGGTGCTGGCCCAGTACGCGACGCTGGGGCAGTACGACTTCGTCACGATCGTCGAGGCACCCGATGAGAAGACGATGGCCAAGGTCTCGGTCGAGCTGGGGTCGCGCGGGACGATGACGAGCCAGACGCTGGCGGCGCTGCCGGCCGACGACCTCGCCTCCTCGCTCTGACAAGCGCCGCCTCCTCTGCTCCCGCGAATGCCTGAGGAATCGGATATGGACAGGGATTCGCTCCCGCGTCCGGGGGCGGCTTAGTGCGCATCCTCGCGGTCGGCGGCGGCGGTCGCGAGCACGCGATCGTGCGGGCGCTGCGCCGCTCGGCGCACGCGCCTGAGCTGCTCTGCGCGCCCGGCAACGCCGGGATCGCGGCCGACGCCGAGTGCCTGCCGGAGATCGACGGCGGAGACGTCGGCGCGATCGTCGCGGCGGCGAGCGAGCGGGCGGTCGACCTCGTCGTCGTCGGGCCCGAGGCGCCGCTGGTCGCGGGCGCCGTCGACGCGCTGGAGGACGCGGGCGTGCCGGCCTTCGGGCCGAGCGCCGCCGCGGCCGAGCTGGAGGGCTCGAAGGCGTTCGCCAAGGAGCTGATGCGCGAGGCCGGCGTGCCGACCGCCGCGCACGTGCTGCTGCGCAGCCGCGAGGAAGCGGTCGAGCAGCTGGCGACCGCGTCCTACCCCGCCGTGCTGAAGGCCGACGGGCTGGCGGCCGGCAAGGGCGTGATCCTCTGCGCCTCCGAGACGGAGGCCCGCGAGGCGGCCGACGTCTTCTTCACCGAGCGGCGCTTCGGCGAGACGACCGTGGTGCTGGAGGAGTTCCTCGAAGGCGAGGAGCTGTCGCTGCTCGCCCTCTGCGACGGCGAGAACGTCGTGCCGCTCGCGCCGGCGCAGGACTACAAGCGGATCTTCGACGGCGACGAGGGGCCGAACACGGGCGGGATGGGCAGCTACTCGCCGGTGCCGGGCTTCGGTCGCGCCGAGGTCGAGGAGATCGTCGCCACCGTGCACCGGCCGGTGGTCGCGGCGATGGCGCGGCGCGGCACGCCGTTCCACGGCGTCCTCTACGCCGGCCTGATGATCGGCCCCGACGGCCCCAAGGTGCTCGAGTTCAACGCCCGCTTCGGGGACCCCGAGACGCAGGCGGTGCTGCCGCGGCTGCGCTCCGACCTGGTCGACCTCTGCCTCGCCGCGCGCGAGCCGGGCGGGCTCGCCGGCGTCGAGGCCGAGTTCGGCGACGACTGGGCCGTGACCCTGGTGCTCGCCTCGGCCGGCTACCCCGAGTCCTCCTCGAAGGGGGACGCGATCCACGGCCTCGCCGAGGCCGCCGAGCTGGCCGAGGTCACCCACGCGGGCACGGCGGAGCGCGACGGGGAGATCGTCACGGCCGGCGGGCGCGTGCTCAACGTGACCGCCCTCGGCGAGACGCCTGCCGCGGCCCGCGATCGTGCATACGATGCGGCCCGCCGGATCTCGTTCGACGGGATGCAGATCCGTACCGACATCGCCGCCCGCGCAGTCGAGCGGGTGCCCAGCCACTGAACACCGAGAGGAAACGATGAGCGAGATCTCAGAGGAGCCGCAGCCGTCGGGGACGACCGCGATGCCGGCGGTCGAGGAGGCGTTCGAGGAAATCGAAGTCGACGAGCCGCTGGTCGGGATCATCATGGGCTCGAAGAACGACAAGCCGAAGATGCAGCCGGCGGGCGGCGCGCTGGAGGAGGCCGGCATCCGCTACGAGGTGCGGGTGATGAGCGCGCACCGCGATCCGGAGCTGGTCCGGGAGTACTGCCACAACGCGCGGATGCGCGGACTGCGGGTGATCATCGCCGGCGCGGGCATGTCGGCCGCACTGCCCGGCGTCGCCGCCGCCCACACCGACCTGCCGGTGATCGGCGTGCCGATCCTCGGCAAGTCGCTCGGCGGCCTCGACGCGCTGCTCTCCGCGGTCCAGATGCCCCCCGGCATCCCGGTCGCCTGCGTGGCGATCGACGGGGCCAAGAACGCCGGGGTGCTGGCCGCGCGGATCATCAACAGCTGATGATCGGCAGATACACGCGGCCGGCCATGGCGGAGGTGTGGTCGCAGCAGCGGAAGCTAGAGTGCTGGCTGGAGGTGGAGCTTGCGGCTACCGAGGCCTGGGCCGAGGAGGGGGTGGTGCCTCGGGAGGCGGCGGAGGCTTGCCGGGAGAAGGCTGCGTTCACGGTCGAGGCGGTGAACGAGCGGGAGAAGGTGACCGATCACGACGTCGCCGCCTTCGTCGACGTGGTCGCCGAGTCGGTCGGCGAGCACGGGCGGTGGATCCACTACGGACTCACCTCGTCCGACGTGCTCGACACGGCGCTGGCGCTGCAGCTGCGGCAAGCGGGGGAGATCGTCCTGGCGAGCGCCCGCGCCTACCGCGACGCCCTGGTCGAGCGGGCGTTCGAGCACCGCGACACGCTCTGCGTCGGCCGCACCCACGGCGTCCACGCCGAGCCGACCACCTTCGGCCTGCGCCTCGCCGGCTTCGCCTTCGAGGCCGACCGCAACCTCGACCGGCTCGCCGACGCCTTCGACCAGCTCGCCTTCGGCAAGCTCTCCGGCGCGGTCGGCACCTACGCCTCCGTCCCCCCGGCCGTCGAGGCGCGGGTGATGGAGCGGCTCGGCCTGAAGCGTGAGGACGTGGCGACGCAGGTGATCCCGCGCGACCGCCACGCGGTGCTGACGGCGCGGGCCGCGATCGCCGGCGCCGGCCTGGAGCGCTTCGCGACCGAGGTCCGCAACCTGCAGCGCACGGAGGTGCGCGAGGTCGAGGAGCCGTTCGCCTCCGGCGCCCAGAAGGGCTCCTCGGCGATGCCGCACAAGCGCAACCCGATCCGCACGGAGCGGATCACCGGCCTGGCCCGGGTGCTGCGCGGCTACGCCCAGGCCGGGATCGAGAACGTCGCCCTCTGGCACGAGCGCGACATCTCGCACTCCGGCGCCGAGCGGGTGATCCTGCCCGACGCGACCACCGCGCTCGACTACATGCAGGACCTCGCGACCAAGGTCGTCACCGGGATGACGGTCCGCGCCGACCGGATGCGCGAGAACGTCGACCTCACCCACGGCGCCCTGTTCAGCCAGCGCGCCCTCACCGCCCTGGTCGACTCCGGGATGACCCGCGACGACGCGTACCGCGTCGTCCAGGAGAACGCCCAGCGCGCCTGGGACACCGGCACCCACTTCCGCGACCTGCTCGGCGAGGCCGCCCCCCAGCTCGACCTCGACGCCGTCTTCGACGAGAGCGCCTACCTCACCCACGTGCCCGAGGTCTTCGAGCGGCTGGAAGCGCTGCGCCTTTAGAAGTAACGCATCGGGCGGTACGCCGAGCCCCTCTCAAGCCTCGATGACGGTCAGGCCCATCACCCCTGAGAGGGCGTAGTAGTCGCGATCCTGGGTGACGACCGGGATCTCGTGAGTGGCGGCCGTCGCCGCTATCCAGACGTCGTTCACGCTGACGGCTCGGCCGGAGGCGGCCAGGTAAGCCCGCATCCCGGCCCAAGCGCGAGCGACGCCGTCGTCGACCGGCAGGACCACGGTCCCGCTGACTCCTTCGAGCGTGACGAGCCGCCGGTCCCGGCTCTCGACATCCGACGCAGCGAGCACGCCGGCGCGCAGCTCGCCGAGGGTGACGATGGAGATGGCCGCGCCTTCGGGCAGAGCCTCCTCACGCAGGGGGCGACCCTCCTCGACAGCGACCAACACCGACGTGTCGAGGAGCCCCACCGGCACGCGGCCGGCGCTCACAGAATCGGGCCCAGATCGTCGGTCGTTTCGCCGGCCAGCCTGTCGAGGTCGGCTCGAAAGGTCGGATCAGTGTCCGCAATCTCTCGAATTGCCACAACCTCCGAAGGCGTCAGCCACCGAGGTTTCTCACGGGCATGCGGGACCAGATCGGCGACGGGCTTGCCGCGCACGGTGATCGTCACGGTCTCGCCCGCCTCTACCCGGCGCAGGACACCGGCCGTGTCGTTCCGCAGCTCCCTCGTGGCGACTTCTACCATTGTGCGACGATCGTAGCACCCGCCTTCCGCCGCGCAGGGCCACTACGCTGCGCGCGTGATCCTCTACACCTGTGGGCAGAAGAAGTACGGACCGGGCTTCATGCACCCCTGCGCCAAGGCCGGCAAGGCGCTCGACGCGGCCGGCCACGAGTACGAGATCCGCACCGTCTCCGGCTACCGGCTGATGCCGTGGACCTGGAGCCGTCGCGGTGACGACCGCACCGAGATCCGCGAGCTGAGCGGCCAGAACCACGTGCCGATCCTCGTCCTCGACGACGGCGAGGCGATCGTCGGCTCAGGCCGGATCGCCCGCTGGGCCGAGGAACACCCGGCGGCTTAGGCGGCGACGGGCTCGCGTGCCGGCTGGCGCGCGGTGAGCACGACCGGGGTTCCGTCGCGGGGCGAGAGGGTGATGTTGCGGCGGCCGACCCGCTCCGGGGCCGGACCGGCCTTGCGCAGCTCGCAGCGCTCGAGCACCTCGCGCAGGACGATCCGCATCTCGAACTCGGCGAAGGAGGCGCCCAGGCAGCGGCGGACGCCGCCGCCGAAGGGAATCCACGCGTAGGTGTCGGGCCCGTCCTCCAGGAAGCGCTCGGGGCGGAAGGCGAACGGCTCGGGATAGAGGTCGGGGCGGGTGTGGGTCAGCCAGATCGCCGGCGTGACGTCGGTTCCGACCGGCAGCGTCAGGCCGTCGGCGACCAGCTCCTTGGCGAGGCGGCGGCCGGCGAGCGGAATGACCGGACGCAGGCGCAGCGACTCGGCGATCGTCGCCCGCAGGTAGTCGTCCTCGCCGGTGCCGAGCGAGTCGCGCAGCCGGCCGAGCTCGCGCGGGTGGCGGAGCAGCAAATCGAAGGTCCAGGCGAGCGCCGTCGCGGTCGTCTCGTGGCCGGCCAGCAGCAGGGTCATCAGCTGGTCGCGCAGCTCGGTGTCGCTCATCGCCTCGCCGTCCTCGAAGCGGGCGAGCATCAGCGCCGAGAGGATGTCGTCGCGCTCCCCGAGGTCGCCGGCGCCGCGGCGGTCGGCGATCTCGGCGTAGAGCAGCTCGTCGACCTCGCGCAGCTGGGCCTCGAACTTGGCCCACGGACCGCGGCCGCCGAAGCGGCGCGTCGCCAGCCCGATCAGCTGCCGCAGCGGTGCGGCGGTTTCGGCGAGGACCTGGGTCAGCATCCCCCGCAACCGCTCCAGGCGCGGGCCCTCGGCGACGCCGAAGACGACCCGCAGGATCACCTCCAGCGTGATCGCCTGCATGCGCGGGTGGATCGGGAACTCCTCGGCGAGCGGCCAGGTGTCGATCTCGCGGTCGACCAGCTCGGCGAGGATCGGCTCGTAGGAGCGCATCCGCTCGCCGTGGAACGACGGCAGCATCAGCTTGCGGTGGGCGAGGTGGTCGGAGCCCTCCAACAGCAGCAGCGAGCGCGATCCGAGCACCGGCTCGAGCACGATGTTGCGCCCCGGCGGCAGCCCGTGCTCGCGCTCGGTGTAGAGCGCCTTGATCGCGGCCGGGTCCGAGATCAGCACCATCGGCCGCTCGAAGCCGACGAACTTGACGCTGAAGCTGTCGCCGAACTCCTGCCGGCAACGCTCCATGAACGGAATCGGCCGAAACGCCCACCTGAGCATCTGCACGATCGGCGGGCTCTTCGGTTCGGGCGGCAGCACGCGATTGATCGTAGACCTCTCCGGCGGGCGGGTCCTGTCGGGGGGCAGGAGTCCTCGTCCTCGCAAGCTGCGGGCGAGGACCCCAGACCCCCCGCCACCCGCCCGAGGAGGGTTTACGCCCTCGCGATAGCTAGCATCGGGGCTCGTGACGGCAGTCGCAGACCTACAACTCCATTCCTCGGGCAAGGTGCGCGAGATCTACGAGTGGGAGGACGACCTCTTGATGGTCGCCTCGGACCGGATCTCGATCTACGACGTGGTGATGCCGACGCCGATCCACGACAAGGGCAAGGTGCTCAACCGCATCTCGGAATTCTGGTTCGAGCTGACGGGCGACATCGTTCCCAACCACTTCGTCTCGGCCGACGTACCGGAGGAGGTCGCCGAACGGGCGATGCGGGTGCGGCGGCTGGAGATGTACCCGCTCGAGTGCGTCGTGCGCGGCTACCTCTCCGGCTCCGGCTGGAAGGAATACAAGGCCAACGGCGCCGTCTGCGGGATCGAGCTGCCGAGCGGGCTGCTCGAGTCCGACAAGCTGCCGGAGCCGATCTTCACGCCGGCGACCAAGGCCGAGATCGGCGACCACGACGAGAACGTCGACTTCGACCGCGCGGCCGAGATCGTCGGCGACCGGGCGCTGATGGAGGAGCTGCGGCGGATCTCGATCGAGGTCTACAGCCGCGGCGCCGAGCACGCGGCCGAGCGCGGGATCGTCCTCGCCGACACCAAGTTCGAGTTCGGCCGTCACGCCGGGGCGGAGATCGTCCTCGCCGACGAGGTGCTGACCCCCGACTCCTCGCGCTTCTGGCCTGCCGACCGCTACGAGCCCGGCCACACCCAGCCGTCCTTCGACAAGCAGTTCGTCCGCGATTGGGCCGACGCCGCGGGCTGGGACCACAAGCCGCCCGCGCCCGAGCTGCCGCCCGACGTGGTCGAGCAGACCCGCGCCAAGTACGTCGAGGCCTACGAGCGGATCACGGAGCGCAGCTTCTGAAGGCCAGGGTCCTGATCCGGCCCAAGGAGGGAATCCTCGACCCGCAGGGCAAGGCGGTCGAGCGGGCGCTGCCGGCGCTCGGCTTCGAAGGGGTCGAGCACGTCCGGGTCGGCCGCATGGTCGAGCTGGAGGCCGACGACGCGGCGCGGCTGCCCGAGCTCTGCGAGAAGCTGCTCGCCAACCCGCTGATCGAGGACTTCGAGATCGAGTCGATCGACGGCGGCTGATGCGCTGGGCCGTCCTCCAGTTCCCCGGCTCCTGCGACGAGCGGGACGCGGTGCGCGCCTGCGAGCGCAGCGGCGGCGAGGCGCGGCTGCTCTGGCACGAGGATCGGGACCTCGACGGCGTCGACGCGGTCGTCGTCCCCGGCGGTTTCTCTTACGGCGACTACCTGCGGGCCGGCGCGATCGCCCGCTTCTCCCCGGCGATGGAGGCGGTCGCCGAGTTCGCCGCTGCGGGCGGCCCGGTGCTGGGGATCTGCAACGGCTTCCAGGTACTCTGCGAAGCGGACCTGCTGCCCGGCGCCCTCCTCCGCAACGAGTCCCTGCGCTTCCTCTGCCGCCAGGTCGATCTGATCGCCGATGACGGCGAGCGCCTCTCGATCCCGGTCAAGCACGGCGAAGGCCGGTACTACGCGCCCGAGGAGATGCTCGACGAGCTGGAGGCGAACGGGCAGGTCGCCTACCGCTACGCGCCGGGGGAGAACCCGAACGGGTCGGCGCGCGACATCGCCGGCGTCACCAACGAGGCCGGCAACGTGCTCGGCCTGATGCCGCATCCAGAGCACGCCGTCGACCCGCTGGAGGGGTCGACGGACGGCCTGCGGGTGTTCGAGCGCATGGCCCGGCTGGCGCGCGTCGCGGCATGACCGTCGAGACGGCCAAGCACCGCGAGCTCGGGCTGACCGACGCCGAGTTCGAGCTGATCCAGGAGAAGCTCGGCCGCGAGCCCAACGACGTCGAGCTGGCGATGTTCAGCCTGCTCTGGTCCGAGCACTGCGCCTACAAGCACTCGCGCAAGCTGCTGCGGCGGCTGCCGACCGAGGGGGAGCGGGTCGTGATGGGGCCGGGCGAGAACGCCGGCGCGGTCGACGTCGGCTCGGGACACGCGGTCGCCTTCAAGGTCGAGTCGCACAACCACCCGAGCGCGGTCGAACCGTTCGAGGGCGCCGCGACCGGCGTCGGCGGGATCCTGCGCGACGTCTTCGCGCTCGGCGCGCGTCCGATCGCGATCCTCGACTCGCTGCGCTTCGGCGAGCTCGACTCGGAGCGCTCGCGCTTCCTGCTCGACGGCGCCGTGCGCGGGATCGGCCACTACGGCAACTCGATCGGCGTGCCGACGGTCGGCGGCGAGATCTACTTCGAGGCGCCCTACGAGCACAACTGCCTGGTCAACGCGATGTGCGTCGGGCTGGCGAAGACCGACGAGATGGTCCGCGCCGCGGCCGCCGGGGTCGGCAACGCGATCGTCCTGATGGGCGCCTCGACCGGGCGCGACGGGATCGGCGGTGCCTCGGTGCTCGCCTCGGCCGAGCTCGGCGACGGCGACGAGGCGAAGCGGCCGACGGTGCAGATCGGCGACCCCTTCGAGGAGTCGAAGCTGCTCGAGTGCTGCCTGGAGCTGCTGAGCAAGGGCCTGCTGGTCTCGCTGCAGGACCTCGGCGCGGCCGGGCTGACCTCCTCGGCCGGGGAGATGGCCTCGGCCGGCGGGGTCGGGATCGACATCGACGTGGCGAGGGTGCCGCTGCGCGAGGCCGACATGGAGCCCTTCGAGATCATGGTCTCCGAGTCCCAGGAGCGGATGCTCGCCGTGGTCGAGCCGGCCAGGGTCGCGGAGGTGATCGCGCTCTGCGAGAAGTGGCAGACCGGCGCCGCCGAGATAGGCGTCGTCACCGACGGCGGCCAGATCCGCATCCTGCGAGACGACGAGGTGGTGGGCGAGATGCCGGTCGAGGCGCTGGTCGACGGCTGCCCGCTCTATGACCTCGAGCCGGCCGAGCCGGAGGGCTGGATCTACGGCAACGAGGCCACGCTCGATCTGGGTGCATCGCCTGAGCAGACCTTGCTCGCGCTGCTCGCCTCGCCCAGCATCGCCTCGAAGCGCTGGGCCTTCGAGCAGTACGACTCGATCGTTGGCTCGCGCACGGCGCGGCGACCGGAGTCGGCCGACGCGGCCGTCCTGGCGATTCCCGAGGCGGGCAACGCGATCGCGGTCTCGATCGACGGCAACGGGCGGCGGGTCGCCTGCGATCCCTACGCCGGGACCGTCGAGGCCGTGCTCGAGTGCGCCCAGAACCTCGCCTGCGTCGGTGCCGAGCCGCTCGGCCTGACCAACTGCCTCAACTTCGGCAACCCCGAGAAGCCGGCGCCCGCCTGGCAGCTCGACCGCGCGGTCAGCGGCCTCGCCGACGCCTGCGAGGCGCTCGGCGTGCCGGTCGTCGGCGGCAACGTCTCCCTCTACAACGAGGGGCCGGAAGGGCCGATCTACCCGACGCCGGTGGTCGGCATGGTCGGCGAACTGCCCGACCCGACCGTGACGGCGCCGAGCGGCTTCGCCCGCGAGGGCGACGCGATCGCGCTCGTCGGACCCTTCGCGCCCTCGCTCGCGGGCTCGGAGCTGGCCAAGCTGCGCGGCGAACTCGGACCCGGCCTCCCCCGCTCCGACATCACGACGGTCGCGGCCGCCTGCGCCGCCGTCCGTGACGCGGTGCGCGCCGGCGCGCTCGGCTCGGCCCACGACGTCAGCGACGGCGGCCTCGCCGTCGCCCTGGCCGAGGCGGCGATCGCAGGCGGCCTCGGCTGCCGCGTCGATCTGGCGCCGTTGCTCCAACGCGGCTGCTCGTCCGAGGAGGCGCTGTTCGGCGAAGGGCCGGGCGGCTTCGTCGTCAGCGGCGAGCGGGCGGCGCTGGAGGCGATCGGCGTGGGCGGCGGTGTCGCGGTCGTCCACCTCGGCGAGGTCGTTGCGGGCGGACGCCTCGAGCTGACCGTGGGCGACGCGTCGATAGCCACCGCGGTCGATGACCTAGCGAGCGCTTGGCACTCGCTAGGCGCCCGGCTCGGCTAACGCCGGCCGACGGGCCGATTTCCGTCGCCAGGAGCCCTGTTTCAGTCCCGTCGACCTAGAACGGCAGCTTCGAGCGGGCGCCCTGGCCGGCGGAGTGGCTCTTGTCGGCGGCGCGGCGCGATTTGCCGAACGATTTGCTGAGCAGCCTGCCGAGCGGTCCGGGGGCCTTGCCGCCGGCGCGCTGGCCGACCGAGAAGCCCTTGTCGGTGCCGCGGCGGGCGTGGTCGGAGAGCCTCGGCAACAGGAAACCCAGCACCAGCAGCAGCACACATATCCCCACTACGGCGGCGATCAACACGGTGGCCCTCCTCCTCGATTGGAACTGTCCACCCGGTATATGCCTGCGATCGCCCCGGTTTAAACAACCTTCGCAGCGGGGACCCGCGAGGGCAGGAGCCGCAGCCCTCTCCGAGGGTGACGACGGAGGAGAAGGACGTGATACGACGGGCGACCACGGGACTTGTCTGCCTGGGAGTCGCGTTGCTCGTCGCCGTCGCCCTCGGCGGTTGCGGTGGCGAGCGGAGGAGGTCGCCATGGCGGAGATAACCCTCGACGGAGTGACCAAGGCCTTCCCCGACGGGACGGAGGCGGTCAAGGACATGGACCTCGCGGTCGGCGACGGCGAGTTCATGATCCTCGTCGGGCCGTCCGGCTGCGGCAAGTCGACCGCGCTGCGGATGATCGCCGGGCTCGAGGACATCACCGACGGGGAGGTGAGGATCGACGGCGAGGTCGTCAACGGCCGCGCGCCGAAGGACCGCGACGTCGCGATGGTCTTCCAGAACTACGCGCTCTACCCGCACATGACCGTGCGCGAGAACATGGGCTTCGCGCTGAAGCTGGCCGGGGTCGACAAGGGGGAGATCGACGAGAAGGTCGAGCGGGCCGCGCGGACGCTCGACCTGACCCAGCACCTCGACCGACGCCCGGCCAACCTCTCGGGCGGGCAGCGCCAGCGGGTCGCGATGGGACGGGCGATCGTCCGCGACCCGAAAGCCTTCCTGATGGACGAGCCGCTCTCCAACCTCGACGCGAAGCTGCGCGTGCAGATGCGGACCGAGGTGGCGAAACTGCAGTCGCGGCTGGAGACGACGACCGTCTACGTCACCCACGACCAGACCGAGGCGATGACGCTCGGCGACCGGGTCGCGGTGATGCGGGCCGGCGAGCTGCAGCAGGTTGGCACCCCGGCCGAGCTCTACGACAACCCCCGCAACCTCTTCGTCGCCGGCTTCATCGGCTCCCCGGCGATGAACTTCATGCCGGCCGACATCGACGGCGACCGCGCGAAGCTGCCGATCGGCGAGGCCGAGCTGAGCGAGGAGGTGCGGAGACACCGCGACGGGCCGGCGATCGCCGGCCTGCGGCCGGAGAGCTTCGAGGACGCCTCCCTGGTCGGTGACCTGGCCGACGAGCGGGGCATCGTCTTCGAGGCGACGATCGACCTGGTCGAGTCGCTCGGCTCCGACCTCTATGCCTACTTCCACGTCCGCTCGGAGGGCATCGAGTCCGATCAGCTCGCCGACGTGGTCGCCGACAGCCTCGAGGAAACCGGCGCCACCGAAGTGCGCGAGGGCGAACAGCAGATGGTCGCCCGGCTCGACCCGGCAAGCCGGATCAAGCGCCGCGAGACCGCCAAGCTCTGGGCCGACACCGCCAAGCTGCACCTGTTCGACCCCGAGAGCGGCGAGAGCCTCGCCGCCGAGTCGGGCGGCGCGACGGCGGAGTCGGGGGGAGTGCCCGCTTAGCTCCCCAACAGTGCCGTCATCGGCGCCGGGCCGGCCTCCGTTGCACAGGAGGGACGACGAGCTTGTGGGCCCTGCGCATATAGCGATCGAACTGCGGCACGGTGAACGCGGCCAGGCCGAAACCGGGCGTGTAGAGGAGGCCCTTGTCGATCAGGCGAGCGCGGGTAGGGCCGAGCTGCTCGGAGGTGCGTTCGAGCAGCCGCGCCACGTTGCGGGCCTGCTGCGGCTCGGGGCCGAGCTCCGCCATCGCGCGCAGGTACTGCAGCTCGAGGTCGGTCGTGCGCTCCGCACGCACCTTGAAGAAGCTGCTGTCGAGCTTCGCCTCGACGAGATCCTGCGCTTCTTCTACGTCCGAGCGCGAGATCGTCCCACCGCGACCTTGGTCCCAAACGATCGAGCCATACTCCTGCAGGAAATAGGGATAGCCCTCCGTGTAGGCCACGATCGCCTCGGCCGCTCCCGGTTCGTAGGTGACCCCGTTCTCGACAGCCGGATCGACGAGTGCCTTCAGCGCCTCGCGCTCGGGAAGGCTGCCGACCATCGGAAACTTGAAGAGCCTCTCGGCGTATGACTTCGCCTCTCCGGCGAGTTCGGGCAGCTGCGGCAAGCCCGCTCCGACGAAGGTCACCGGCAGACTGCGCTGGACGGTCTTGTGGAGCGCGGCGATCAACGCCTCGAGCTCGCTCAAGCGAAGGAAGTGGACCTCGTCGAAAAGGAAGACGACCCCCGAAGCCTGCTCTTGGGCCGCTTCGCCGATGGAGACGAGGACGTCGGTGAGGTCCTCGGCAAGGCTGCCCGAGTCGGCCATGCCCTCCAGTGGATCGACGTCGCCGAGGCTCGCCGAAAGCTCGCCGTCAGGATTGATCGTGAGCTGAAAGGAGCGCAAGACCTGGGCGGCGCGCCGGCCCCGCTCCTTCCAGCGCGCTCGTGGCGCGACTTGGAGGAGTGCGCGGCGGGCGAGCAGGGCCATTCGGCGACCGAAATCCTCATGCTTGGTGATCTCCGCGTCGATCGTGGTCCACTCGCGCTGCCGGGCTTTGTCGAGGAACTCGCCGAGCAACACGGTCCTGCCCACCCCTCGGAGGCCGATGATGATCATCGATTGCGCCGTATAACCCCGACGGAGGCGGCCGAGCAGAAGCTCGAAGGCGTCGAGCTCGTCCGCACGCCCGGCGAGAAGGGGTGGGCGGGCGCCGGCGTTCGGCGTATAGGGATTGTCCTCCGGCGATCTGCCCATTGACGAGATTATCCGACTTTAGCCGGATGTGAAAAACCCTGATAAAGAAGTCAAGCCCCCTAGGGGACCCAGGATAAGACGGCTGGACATGGAGGCCGTCAGCGGGTCCATCGGCGCTGGTACTCTGCCGGGGTAGGCAGTCCGCCTGCGCGTCTCGTCCTTCGCAACCAAGGAAGCACGCGCCTTTGACTCCGCCTCACGGGCAGATAGATCGCGACAAGCCGCGCGAGGAATGCGGCGTCTTCGGCGTATTCGCGCCCGGGCACGATGTCGCCCGCCTCGCCTACTTCGCCCTCTACGCGCTCCAGCACCGCGGTCAGGAGTCGGCCGGGATCGCGACCTGCGAGGGCGGCCACATCACGACGCTACGCGACGCCGGGCTGGTCTCCCAGGTCTTCGACGAGGAGAAGCTGCGGGCGCTGGAGGGCGACATGGCGATCGGCCACGTGCGCTACTCGACCACCGGCGGCGGCTCGTGGGAGAACGCGCAGCCGGTCTGGCGCGACGACGGCCGCGAGATCGCCCTCGCCCACAACGGCAACCTGACCAACGCGGTCGAGCTGTGGAGCGAGCTGAAGGAGCGGGGCATCGCCTTCCGCGGCACCTCGGACTCGGAGATCATCGCGGCGCTGCTCTCCTCCAGCGAAGGGCGGTTCATCGAGGACGTCGTCGCCGACGTGATGCCGCGGCTGCAGGGCGCCTACTCGACCGTGGCGATGACAAAGCACGCGATCGTCGCCTTCCGCGACCCGCACGGCGTGCGGCCGCTCTCGCTGGGCAAGCTCGACGACCGCTTCGTCGTCGCCTCGGAGAGCTGCGCCTTCGACATCATCGGCGCCGAGCTGCTGCGCGAGGTGCGCCCGGGCGAGATGGTCTCCCTGACCGAGCGCGGGCTGGAGACGCGGCAGGTAGTCAAGGCCGGCCGCCCCGCGCACTGCGTCTTCGAGCACATCTACTTCTCGCGCCCCGACAGCCGGCTCGAGGGCAAGGTGCTGCAGCAGGTCCGCGGCCGGATGGGCGAGATCCTCTGGCGCGAGGCGCCGGTCGATGCCGACCTGGTGATCTCGGTGCCCGACTCGGGCAACCCCGCCGCCGCCGGGTTCGCGCGCGCCTCGGGGCTGCCGCGCGACGACGGCCTGATCAAGAACCGCTACGTGGCCCGCACCTTCATCCAGCCCGGCCAGGAGCTGCGCAAGCACGGCCTGCGGCTCAAGTTCAACCCGCTGCCGGAGATCGTCGCCGGCAGGCGGATCGTCGTCGTCGACGACTCGATCGTCCGCGGCAACACGACCCGGCAGATCGTCGGCATGCTGCGCGAAGCCGGCGCGAGCGAGGTGCATCTGCGGATCTCGGCGCCGCCGATCCGCAACCCGTGCCACTACGGCGTCGACATGTCGAGCCGCGAGGAGATGATCGCCCACGAGCGGACGATCGAGGAGATCGCCGACGAGCTGGGCGCCGACTCGCTCGCCTACCTCTCGATGGAGGGCGTCTACGAGGCGATCGGCACGCCGCCCGAGGACCACTGCGACGCCTGCTTCACCGGCCGCTACCCGCTCGGCGATCCCGAGGACGCGAACGGCAAGTTCGCCCTGGAGGAGATCGCCGTGGTGCCGGCGACCCCTTAGCCCACGACCGCTCGCCGCCATGCTCGTCCACGACAGGTTCGTGTTCCTGCAGATGCGGAAGACCGCCTCGACCTTCCTCGTCGACGCGCTCGAAGACGAGCTGCCGGATGGCAGCCTGGAGCGCCATCGCAAGCACGCCCCGTGGGGGGAGATGCCGTCCGAGGCGGCGGAGCGGCCGGTGCTCGCCTTCGTCCGCAACCCCTGGGACTGGTACACGTCCTGGTACCACTTCAACCGCGAAAACGGCGGCCAGCCCAACGGCTTCTGGATCGCCATGTCGCAGGCGGGCGAGCTCGACTTCCCCGCGACGATGCGCAACGCCTTCCAGCTCGGCTTCGCGATCATGGGAGGCGACCTCTACTCGACCCTGTTCAGGAACCTGGTCGGGGACGGGCTGGACTCGAGCCGGCTGACCGTCGGCCGCTTCGAGTCGCTGATCGATGATTTCGAGCGATTCCTCGACTGCGCCGGCGTGGAGCTTCCCGACGGCGCCATCGACCGCATCCGCTTGCGATCGCCGCTCAACGCGAGCGTGCACGAGCCCTACCGGGAGTACTACGACGAGGGGACCCGCGACCTCGTCGCGACGTGGTGCCGACCGCTGATCGAGCGGTTCGGATACGAGTTCTGAGCCCCACGCGGAGGCTCGGTGCTCGGTGCCGTCCCGCTACGGGTGTGGGCCCCAGGCGGGCGGGCCGAGGATGCTGCCGAAGCCTTCTTCTTCGACTCCGGCGCTGTCGAAGATCTTCGGCTCGAGCGCGGCATCAGTCCGCATCACTTCGAGCTCGGCGCCGCGGCCGCCGGAGCCGAGCATCGCGATGTGCCTGCCGTCGGGGGAGAAGGACGGATGCGAGTGCGAGCGGCAGCGGGCGGGGAACGGCCGGCAGGGGGTCAGCTGCTTGACGCGGCTGCCGTCGGCGCGGGCGAGGAAGATGTTGGCGAAGCCGGGGCCCTCGTTGCTGACGAAGGCGATCCGCCGGCCGCTCGGCGCGTAGTCGGGTTCCTTGTCGTAGAGGGGACCGTCGATCAGCACGCGCAGCCCGCTGCCGTCGGGCAGCATCGTGAAGATGTCGCCGCGGTCGCCCCGCTCGTCCTCGTCGCGGTCGCTGACGAAGACGATCCGGCGGCCGTTCGGCGAGACGACCGGGTCGATGTCGTCGTGGTGGCCGCTGGTCAGCTGCAGCAGCCCGGTCCCGTCGAGGGCGATCGAGTAGATGTGGTTGTCGGGGCCGACGCTGCGGCTGAAGACGATCCTCCGGCCGTTCGGGAAGAAGGAGGGATCGGTGTCGCCAGCCGAGCCGCTGGTCAGCTGCCGCCTTTCGGTGCCGTCGCTGCGCATCACGAAGAGGTCGCCGCCGATGCCGCCGTCGCCGCCGTTGTTGACGAACACCATCAGGCGGCCGTTCGCCGAGTAGGAGGGGCTGTGGTCGCCGACCACGGTCGTCAGCCGGCGGGCCGGCTGCTTGGCGCGCGGCCCGTGGACAAGCAGACCGCCGGTCGTCCTCACCTCGCCGCCGACTTCGGTCGATTCCGTCTTCGAGTAGGCGATCGGGCCCGGTTTGCCGGGGAAGGCGGCGGCGGCGGGGCCGGCCGTGCCCAGCAGCAGGAGGACCGCGAACGCGGCGACGGGGAGGCACTGTCGAACGCGGGGCACGGAGCGCACGCTATCCGAGTCGGTCCCCGGCGCGCAACGGCTGGTGCGTCAGGGCGTCAGCTCGGCGACGAGGGCCGCCGCGGGCCGCTCCGCGGCGATCCGCCCGACGGTCTCGCCCGCGTAGAGCGGTCCGGCATCGACGAGTGCCGGAGGGCCGTCGTCGGTCGCGCTCTGCGGCGTGAGCAGCCGGCCGCCGGGGCGCTGGCTTTCGGTCAGCCGTCGCTGGAGCGTGGCCGGGACGATCCGGGCGGTCGGTGCGGAAAGCCGGTTGACGATCCGGTTGACGGTCGGCGCCCGGCGGAGCGGGGTCTCCGACGCCTCTCCGGTGGAAGCCGGTGGTGCGTCGCCAAGCCAGCGCTCGGTCGCGGCGTTCGCGACGACCCGGTGCGGGGAGGGCCAGCCGAAGCCGAAGAGGTCGGTGAGCAGGGTCGAGTTCGCCGCGAGCAGGCGCTGCCGGTAGGTCGCCGCGGCGCGGCTCTCCTCGCTGAGCAGGAAGCGCGTGCCGGCGACGACGGCGCCGGCGCCGGCCTCCAGCGCCCGCCGCGCGTCGTCGCGCGTGGCGATTCCGCCGGCCAGGAGCAGCGGGTAGTCGCGCGGCAGAGCGGCCCGCGCCCCCGCCAGCAGCTCGAGCGCGGGCAACGTCCCACGCACGTGGCCGCCCGCCTCGACGCCTTGGAGGATCGCCGCGTCGGCCCCGGCGCCGTAGGCGGCCTTCGCCTCGGCGACCGAGCCGCACTGGTGGAGCCAGGTGCCGCCGGTGCGTCGCCGCGGGGCGCCCCAGAAGGTGACGACGACGTCGGCCCGGGCGGCCGCCTCGAACAAGTCGCGGCGGGCGAAGGGGAGCAGCAGGTTGATGGCGAGCGGCCTGTCGGTCAACCGCCGCGCGGCCGCGAGCTCCCGCCGTATCGCCGCCGCCCCGTTGACCGCGACCGTGCCCAGCCCGCCCGCCTCGGAGACCGCCGCGGCGAGCTCGTGTCGGCTCAGCCCGCCGCCCATCCCAGCCTGGACGACCGGTGCCTCGATGCCGAGCTGCTCGAGAATCGACACGCCTCGATCTTAGGCGCGGCAGCTGCTTGCGATGATGCGCGGGTGAGCGGGACCTTCAAGCTCGTCGTCCTCGCCTCCGGGCAAGGTTCCAACCTCCAGGCGATCCTCGACAGGCTGCACGGGCGCGAGGGGATCGAGGTGGTCGGGGTCGGCTCCGACAAGCCGGGCGCCCGGGCGCTGGAGCGGGCGCGGTCGGCCGGGGTAGAGACCGCGGTCTTCCCGCGCGAGGACTTCGCGGACCGGGCCGAGCGCGACGAGGCGATGGCCGAGTGGGTCGAGGCGCGCGGCGCCGATCTCGTCGTGCTCGCCGGCTACATGCAGCTGCTCAGCGAGGGATTCGTGCGCCGCTTCCGCAACCGCATCGTCAACGTCCACCCCGCCTTGCTGCCCGCCTTCCCCGGCCTCGACGCGATCGGCCAGGCGCTCGACGCCGGCGTGGAGACGACCGGCGTGACCGTCCACTTCGTCGACGAGGGCGTCGACACCGGCCCGTCGATCACCCAGCGCGAGGTGCCGGTTCCGGCGGATCGCGACCGCGAGCGGCTGGAGTCGGCGGTCCATGCGGTCGAGCATGAGCTCTACCCGGAGGCGATCCGCATGATCGCGCGGGGCAGGGTTAGGATCGACGCGGACGATTCCCGGGTAGTCGTCGCGGATGAGTGAGGCCCCCGGGAGCCGGTCGACGTCGATGAGCGAGGCGCCCGCCGACATCCCAGCCGAGGCCGTGAGCGACGGAGCGATCCGCGTGCGCCGGGCGCTGATCTCGGTCTCCGACAAGACCGGCGTGGCGGACTTCGCGAAGACCCTCGCCGCGCTCGGCGTCGAGATCCTCTCGACCGGCGGGACCGCGACGGCGCTGCGTGAGGCGGGTGTCGAGGTGACCGACGTCTCCGAGTTCACCGGCCAGGAGGAGATCCTCGGCGGGCGGGTGAAGACGCTCCACCCGCGATTGCACGCCGCGCTGCTGGCACGGCGCGACGACCCTGACCACACGGCGACGCTCGAGCGCGAGGGGATCGAGCCGATCGACTTGGTCTGCGTCAACCTCTACCCCTTCGAGGACACCGTCGCGGCGCACGAGGTCGACGAGCAGGTCGCGATCGAGAACATCGACATCGGCGGCCCGACGATGATCCGCGCCGCGGCGAAGAACCATGCGGGCGTCGCCGTGATCGTCAAGCCGGAGTCCTACGACGCGGTCTGCGCCGAGCTGGAGGAGTTCGGCGGCGAGATCTCGGCCTCGACCCGCCACTGGCTGGCCAACGAGGCCTTCGCCCAGACGGCTCGCTACGACGCCGCGATCAGCCGCTGGTTCTCGACCGAGTACGAGGACTTCCCCGAGCACCTGACCGTCACCTACGAGAAGGAGCTCGACCTCGCCTACGGCGAGAACCCGCACCAGCGCGCGGCGCTCTACTCCGAATCGGGCCTGCGCAGCCACATTCTCGCCGGTGTGTCGAAGCTGCACGGGCGCGCGCTGTCCTTCAACAACGTGCTCGACCTCGACTCGGCGCGGCGGTTGACCGCCGACTTCGAGCAGCCGGCCTGCACGATCGTCAAGCACAACAACCCCTGCGGGGTTGCGATCGGTGAGAGCGCGCTGGAGGCCTACCGGAGCGCGCTGGCCTGCGACCCGGTCTCGGCCTTCGGCGGCGTGATCGCGATCAACCGGCCGATCGGCGTCGAGCTGGCCGAGGCGCTGCACGAGAACTTCGTCGAGGTGCTGCTGGCGCCCGGCTTCGAGGACGGCGCGCTGGAGGTGCTCCAGCAGAAGGAGGCGATCCGCATCCTCTGCGACGAGGAGCGGCGCCAGCCCGACCCGAGTGAGCGCGACCTCAAACGGGTGACCGGCGGGGTGCTGATCCAGGACCGCGACGGCGACCCCGAGCCGCGCGAGATCATGGAGGTCGTCACCAAGACCGAGCCGGGCGAGGAGCAGTGGCGCGACATGCTGTTCGCCTGGACCGTCGTCCGCCACGTCCGCTCCAACGCGATCGTGATCGCCAAGGGCGGCGCGACGCTCGGCATCGGCGCCGGCCAGATGAGCCGTGTCGACTCGGTCCGCCTCGCGGTTGAGAAGTGCCGCGACGTCCACGGCTCCGCCGCCGACGCCCTGCTCGCCGACTCAGCCGTCGCCTCCGACGCCTTCTTCCCCTTCGCCGACGGCCCCCAGGCCGCGATCGAGGCCGGCGCCACCTCGGTGATCCAACCCGGCGGCTCCAAACGCGACGCCGAGGTGATCGAGGCCTGCGACGCCGCCTCGGTCGGCATGGTCTTCACCAAGCACCGGCATTTCCGGCATTAGCCGCGGAAGAGGGAGCCAGCCCCCCCAACGAAGGACTCACTGCTAGTAGCATTCGGACACTTGACAGTCTTTAACTAGGCCACGGTGTGTCCGACGGCGCCAACTGGCAGGAGGAAAAGGGGGAGACTTGTCGCCCACGGAAAGCGCCCGAGAGGGCGCCGCCTTAACCCGGAGCCGATGGAGGGCGTGGGTGCTACCAGCAGCGTTCTGGGTGACTGGTCCCGCGTTGGGCCTGACTTTGAGCGGCTTTGAAGACCTCGCACCCCACGACCACAGTGCGTTCTTCGAGGTCTGTGCCCTGACCGAGCCGGTTATCGGCCTGGCAGTGTTCGTCGAGTTGGTCGTCGTCTTAGGTCAGCTTACGACTACGCAGGGAGCGACTGCTGCAAACCGAAGCCTCACCCGCGCGGTCGTACGTACGAATGCCGGCTTGATAGTGCTTTCCGAGGGTTCCGCTCTCTACGCCTTGGCACAGGAGGAGACCACTGTCTTCCTGCTTTGCACGGTGGTCGTCCCGATGGTCCTGCAGCTCGTTCTCTTGGTCGAGTGCGCATATCACCGCGCTGGGATTAGCAGAATCAGAGGCGGATAGTGGCGGCCGACCTGCGCATACAGTCAATGCCCAAAAAGGGCCTGTGGAGGGCCGGTCGGTGGACGGACGTGAACCGTTTTCCGCCTCCGGCGCGGTCAATTCATTCGATAGCGCTGCTGTCCGGTCCACCACTTCTCGACGGCTATCGGTGGGAAGATGCCTTCGGTCGCTTTGCGACTGCCAAGTTCTCTGCGAGCGGAGAGGCTGCAGTAGGGCGCACCATCGCCCGGTATCGGAAGCGGGTCATCGACGGCGTCAGCCTCCTCGACATGATGAAGGGATTTCTGACGGCGCCATCTGACAGTCCCTCAGAGCCGACCTTGCGCGAGAACGCCATCCCGGCTTCTTACTTCGAAGATGCGTATCTGCTTCACCTTGAGTACGACCCAGACCTGCGGTTCATCGATCTCGAGCACCAGCGAACGCGCGATACTCTCAAGCAGCTTCTGTCCGGTCAGCTTGCGAGCGTGGCCCAGACCGTCGAACAGGGGCTGAGTCAACAGCGAGATCGAAGGGTGACGCGGCTAGTCACGGCGACGTTACACGACCTCTGCGACAGCCCCCCTTACGAAGAAATCGCGGGCTTTAGATACAGAGCACCCGATAAGCACTGGGACGCCTACGTCTTCTGGGATACCCCCGCTCGCATCGATCTGAGCCAAGGGGAATCCGTAAAGCCGATTTCCCCTGCCAGCCCCGAGCTTCAGGCCGCGATGACCACGCTTGGACTTTCGCTGTAGCCAAAGCCCTCTGACGCAAGAGAAACTACGCGGCCGCCGCAAAGGACTCCGCAGCCTCCAGCACGGTGCGGTAGACCTCGGTCGACTTGCCGGGCAACGAGGAGGCTTCCGCCTCGGCGGTTCGAGTCACAGGATGATGGTCCTCCTCGTGGAGAAGCTCTACTGGCGCTCGATCATCTAGTAGCGGGTTGGCGCTGATCATCCACGCCCGAACCGTTTCCGCCGTCTCGCGCGTAGTCAGGATCTGCGTGATGACATAGAGATGACGGAGCTTCGTTTCCACTCCACCCCGCGGCTTCACTCGGGCTCGGGCGTACTTTCCAATTGCGCGAGGATCCTTGAGGCCAACTGCATACGAGGTGATTTGCTGGCCCAATACTTCCTGAAGCTTTTCGGCCACAGCGGCGATCGGAACCTGCATCGCCTCTCTATGAGCGCGTTCACGCATCGTCATCTCGAAGGGGTCTCCTCGCACCACATTTCCTCGCTTATCGGCGCTTTCGCGCTGCCGCTAAGAACGGATGAGGATACCAGAAATGAACAAACTTTGCACCTATTAGGCTCCTGAGATGCACCCAGCTTGCGCGGTTGCTGCATCTGGCAATCTAACGTATTCGCTCCAGCGGACGCAATGAGACATCCGGCGCGGGAACGTGCTCTTAGCCACGGTTGTCACGAGCGGTGACATTTCCAGCACTGAGCAGGTCCAGACTGCCGAACGCCGTGCGCAGGCGCTCGTGGCGCTCGACGTCCTGGAAACCCGCCTCGTGCAGCATCGCGGGTAGGCGGCCCGCGCGGTGGTCGGCGGTGCGGTCGAAGCCGTCGATCGCCTGGCTGACGTAGAAGATCGCGCTCATCGCCGGATCGTGCGGGGGTCCCCAGTCGGTGATCTGGAAGCTGCCGCCGGACGTCAGGACGCGCCTGATCTCGGCCATCGCCTCGCGCTTCTGATCGGGGAGCAGGTGGTGCAGAACGAGGGACATCGTCACCACGTCGGCGCTCGAATCGGGCAGCGGCAGCGCTCCGGCCAGTCCCTCCAGCCACTCCACCGGCCCGGAGCCCTCCTTCGCCCGTGCTCTGGCGAGGATCTCCGGATCGCCGTCGACGCCGACCACCTTCGCGTCCGGGCGCTCCGCCGCCAGGCCGATCGCGAACGTGCCCGTGCCACAGCCGACGTCAACCGCCGTGCCGCCGTAAGGCAGCGCCGCAGCGACGCGCTGTCGCATCGCCGTGCGGAAGCGGCGTTCGCGCATGGTCAGCGCGAGCACCGGATCGTAGATCCGCGAGAAGACCCGCCAGCGCGCTGCGGGTATGTAGCGGGGCTCGGCGCCGGGCGTCTCTGGCACTCAGTGCCCCCGGCGGGATTCGAACCCGCGCCGCGCGGCTTAAAAGGCCGCCGCTCTAACCAACTGAGCTACAGGGGCGAGGTGCCCATGGTAGACCGATCAAGACAGCTCGGGCATGCCCTCGTCGGGGGTCGAGGCGACGGCGTGGGTGCGGAGGGGGATGCGGCCGGCGCGGCGGGCGGCGTGGCCGGCTGCGACGGCGCCGCGCAGGGCGCGGGCCATCGCGGGCGGGTCGGCGGCGCCGAAGATCGAGCTGGCGGCCAGGACGGCGTCGCAGCCGAGCTCCATCGCCTGGGCGGCGTCGGACGCGGTGCCGATCCCGGCGTCGAGGACGACCGGGACCCCGGCGCGCTCGGCGATGATCGCGACGTTGTAGCGGTTGCGGATACCGGCGCCGGAGCCGATCGGCGAGCCGAGCGGCATCACCGCGGCGCAGCCGGCCTCCTCGAGCCGGCGGGCGAGGATCGGGTCGTCGTTGGTGTAGGGGAGGACGACGAAGCCCTCCCCGACGAGGGTCTCGGCCGCGTCGAGCAGCTCGACCGCGTCCGGGTAGAGCGTGCGGTCGTCGCCGATCACCTCCAGCTTGATCCACTCGGTCCCGAACGCCTCCCGGGCGAGCCGCGCGGTGCGGACCGCGTCGCGGGCGGTGAAGCAGCCGGCCGTGTTTGGCAGCGCGAAGAGGCCGAGCCGGTCGATCGTGTCGAGCAGCGAGCCCTTCGCCTCCGGGTCGATGCGGCGCAGCGCGACCGTGACGATCTCGGCGCCCGAGGCGACCAGCGCCTCCTCCATCTGCGCGAGCGAGCGGAATCCGCCGGTGCCGGCGATCAGGCGCGAGGACCAGCGGCGACCGCCGAGCTCCCAAGTCTCGGCGGTGGCCTCCGCCCGGACGTCCGCATCGGCCTCCGGCGCCCCGCCCTGGATCGCCGCCAGGACCTCGACGCTTCCCCCCTCGTGCAGGGCCGTCGAGCCCCACTCCGCGCGCGGCACGACCTCGCCGTCGAGGGCGACCGCGACGCCGCGCGCCTCCGCCTCGGCGCCGCTCTCGCGCACCGCGTCGGCAAGCGTCGCGCCGGCCGGCAGCTCGTGCGTCTCCCCGTTCAGCTCGATCCTCATGCGGGCGCCCCCGCGAGCTGGTCGGCGACCGCTTCCGCCGTCAGCGGGGCGAGCAGGATGCCGTTGCGGTAGTGCCCGGTCGCCCAGAACAGGCCGCTGACGGGCGAGGGGCCCACCCGCGGCAGGTTGTCCGGCGTCCCGGGCCGCAGGGCGGCGCTTGCCTCGAACAGCTCCATCTCCGCCACCTCGGGCACGAGGCGGTAGGCCTCACGCAGCAGCTCGTAGACCCCGCCCGCCGTGGGCCTGGTGTCGAAGCCCTGCTCCTCGACCGTCGCGCCGACGAGCAGGCGGCCGTCGGCACGCGGCACGAGGTAGACGCGCTCGGAGGCGACGATCCGCCGGCAGGGCGCGAGGCGATCGCGGGCACGCAGCTCGAGGATCTGCCCCTTGACCGGGCGGACGGGTGGCCGCGCCTCGGCAGGCAGCCACTCGGCCGTCCCGGCCGAGGCTCCCGTCGCGAGCACGACGGTGTCGGCTCGCAGGTCTCCCGCGATGGCGGTCCGGGTGCCGGCGCCGACGTAGGCCGCGACCTCGGTGCGGACGCCGCGGATCCGCCCGTCCTCGGTCAGGGCCGCCGCGACCTCGGTCCCGGTCAGCACCTCGGCCCCCTCGGCCATCGCCGCCGCCATCAGGGCCCGGCTCAGCTGACGCGGGTCGATCGACCCCTCGCCGGGTGCGTGGACGCCGCCGTTGAAGGAGGGCGTCAGCCCGGGCTCCAGCTCACGGCAGCGGCGCGGCGGCAGCCACTCGGCGCCGAGCCCCAGCGAGCGCTGCAGCTCGTGGACGCGGCGCAGCTCGGCCGCCTCGTCGCGGTCGAGCGCGATGTGCAGGGCGCCGTCGCGCGTGTAGCCGGTCTCGATGCCGCTCGCCGCCTCGAGCTCGGCGACGAAGTCCGGGTAGAGCTCGGCGGCGGCCAGGGTCAGCTTCAGCAGCTCGGGCTCGCCGAAGGCCAGCTCGCCGACGGGCGCCAGCATGCCCGCCGCCACACGGCTCGCCCCGATGGGTGGAAAGGCCCGGTCGATCAGGGCGACCCGGGCGCCGCGCTGTCGCAGCCTCCAGGCGCAGGAGAGGCCGATGACCCCACCGCCGACGACAACCGCGTCGTAACTCCATTTCTCGCTCACGCTCTGCCTCCGCCGGCATTACCCGGATCAGGTCTCTACGGTCGGCGGCGCCACAGCCGCCCTCTCAGCCCGTGGCTTACGGGCTCCCGTCCCCTCGATGGTACCCCTCCCCGGCCGCCCGCCGGACGTGCCGGGGGTTATGTACCTATGTGGACCTCTAAACCCCGGCACGTCGGCTCAGGCTGTCGGCGCGATGCACCCGGGATAATCGGAGGCATGAGCCTGGCACCCCCAGAGGCGGCCGGACCGCTGCGGCGCGAGCGGCTGCGCACGGCGCGGCTCTACCTCGTCTGCGAGGCGATGCCGCGCGGCGAGGAGCCGGAAGCGCTGCTGCGCGCCGCCCTGGCCGGCGGCGTCGACATCGTGCAGCTGCGCGAGAAGGAGCTCGACCGTGACCTGGTCGAGCGCTCGGCGCAGACCTTCCGCCGGCTCTGCGACACCTACAGCGCGCTGTTCGTCGTCAACGACGACCCGTACCTGGCGCGGGCCTGCGGCGCCGACGGGGTCCACGTCGGGCAGGACGACATGCCGGTCGGGGAGGCGCGGGAGATCGTCGGGCCCGACGCGATCGTCGGCCTGTCCACGCACTCGGAGAGCCAGCTCGCCGCGTCGGCCTCGGCGGCCGTCGACTACGTGAGCGTCGGACCCATCTGGGAGACGCCGACGAAAGCGGGGCGGCCGGGAGTCGGGCTCGGCCTGGTCGAGCACGCAGCCGCGAGCGCGCCCCACCCCTTCTTCGCGATCGGGGGAATCGACCCGTCCAATGCGGCGCGGGTGGTCGAGGCGGGGGCGCGGCGGCTCGGCGTCGTCCGCTCGATCCGCGACGCCGAGGACCCGACCGCGGCGGCGGAAGCCCTGCGCGGCGCGCTCGCCCCGGTCGGGGAGGTCGCCCCCGGTGGCTGAGGCGCCGCGCAAGCGCAAGGAGCGCGGCCCGGCCGCCGACCCCGGGACCGCCGAGGCGGGCGGGAACGCCCCACTCACCCCGCGCGAGCGGATGCAGCGCGGCTACGCGCGCGCCGAGGAGCGCAACCGCGAGGCGCGCGAGGCGCTGGAGCCGCTGGCCGAGGGGGAGCGGCCGCTGGTAGTGACGATCGGCGCCGTCCTCTCGGCGCTGATCGTCGTCTCGATCCTGGTCGGCTACCTGGCCGGGACCGAGGTCGACGGCGAGCGCCCCGAGCTGGCGCAGGTCCTGGCACCCGGGCTGTTGATGGGGATGATGGCCTGGGGCATGTGGCGCGCCCGCTACTGGGCCGTGCTCGGCTTCCAGCTGATCCTCGCCTTCCTGATCTTCAGCGCCGTCTTCGGGCTCGCTGCGCAGGTCGGGACCGTCACGGAAGTCGCCGCCACGCTCGGTCTGCTCGCCGTCTCCAGCGCCTTCTTCTACTTCATGGTCAAGGCGATGGCGCGGATCCAGATGCCGACCCGGGAGCCGCGCCGATGAGCCGCGGTCGGCTGCCCCTCCCCTCGCTCGACCGCCTCTCGGCGCTGCCCTCCGACGTCCTCAGCGCGCTGCGGATGCTCCCGGAGATCGCCGACAACACCCGCAGGATGACGACCTACACCGCCGCCCTGCCGGAGGTGGCCGCCGCCCTGCGCAAGGTCGCCGCCGACACCGAGGCGCTGGGGACGATGGACCGGCGGATGGCGGCGATCGAGGAGGCGATGCCGGTCTTGGTCGAGGTCCAGCGCCACCTGGCCCAGCTGCCCGAGACGATGGGCCGCCTCGACGACGGGATCGAGCGGCTCACCGACCTGATGGAGAGGATCATGACCGCCCTCGGCGAGCTCGAAAGCAGCGTCGAGACGCTGCAGGGGGCGGTCGAGCCGATGAGCCGACTCGCCAGCCGGGTGCCGGGCCAGAGGAAAGCGGACCGGGGCAAGCAGGACTGAGCTCAGCCGGGCCGGTCGTTCTATAGGCTCAGGCGCAGTGGCGGATTCGTTCGAAACGATCGTCGTCGGCGGGGGCCCGGGCGGCTACGTCGCCGCGATCCGCTCGGCCCAGCTGGGGCGCAAGACGGCCGTCGTCGAGCGCGACAAACCCGGTGGGCGCTGCCTCAACTACGCCTGCATCCCGGCCAAGACCGTGCTGCGGACCGCCGACGTCTACGACGAGGCGCGCAACAGCGCCGAGCTCGGCGTGAAGGTCGAGGGCGCCTCGCTCGACTGGGACGCGCTGCACAAGCGGCGCGCCGCCGTCTCGGAATCGCTCTCCGGCGGGGTGAAGATGCTCTGGGAGAAAAACAAGGTGACCTGGATCGAGGGCGAGGGCTCGCTGACCGCGGAGGGCAACGTCAAGGTCGGCGACGACGTTCACGAGGCCAAGGCGGTGGTGCTGGCGACCGGCTCGGTCGCGCTGCCGATCCCCGGCACCGAGTTCGGCGGCCGCGTCGTCGACACCTGGGGCGCCTGGTCGCTGAGCGAGCAGCCCGCCAAGATCGCCGTGGTCGGCGCCGGAGCCTCCGGCTGCGAGATCGCCTCGGCATACGCCCGCTTCGGCACCGAGGTGCTGCTGATCGAGATGCTCGACCAGATCCTCCCGGCCGAGGACAAGGACATGGCGCGGGTCGTCAAGCGGACCTTCGAGAAGCAGGGGATCGCGATCTCCACCGGCACCCCGGTCGAGAACGTCGAGGCGGGCGAGGGCTCCGTCAAGTTCTCCTACGGCGGCGAGTCCGCGGAGGTCGACTACCTCTGCGTCGCCGGGGGCCGCGGCCCCGACGTGGATGGGCTGGGATTGGACGAGGCCGGCGTGAAGCTGTCCGAGTGCGGCAAGATCGAGGTCGACGAGTTCGGCCGCACCTCGAACCAGAAGGTCTACGCGATCGGCGACCTGGTCAACGCCAAGGCGCTCGCCCACAAGGCCTCCGAGGAGGGCGTCGTCGCGGTCGAGCACGCCGCCGGCGCGGACACCCACCCGGTCGACCAGAACCTGGTCGCCGGCGCCACCTTCTGCCAGCCGCAGGTCGCCAGCGTCGGCCTGACCGAGGCCGCCGCGAAGGAGGCCGGCCACGACGTCAAGGTCGGCAAGCTGAAGCTGGGCGGGGTCGGTGCCGCGACGGTCTACGACGACAAAGACGGTCTGGTCAAGCTGGTCGTCGACTCCAAGTACGGCGAGATCCTCGGCGCTCACGTGGTCGGCAACCGGGCCTGCGACATGATCGCCGAGCTGGTCGCGGCGATGGCGCTCGAGGGGGGCTACCAGGAGCTGGCCCGGATCGTCCACCCCCACCCGACGATCTCCGAGGCGATCCTCGACGCGGCCCGCGCCGTCGACGGCTGGGCGACGCACGCTTAGCCGCCCTCGCACCCGTTCGCCTTTTAGTCCAGGCAGCCACATCTCCCCCAGGACCCCATGGACCGTCTGCCCGTCATCGACGACAGCCGCTGCATTGCAGATCCATGCCTGGATCTCTTCCTAAGGCATGGACTACCTAATTTTCGTCGAATTGCCCCGATCTCTAAAATTAATGCTTAAGAGAGCAATTAACAATTGCTATATTGCAATCCGATGCGATGGAAGAACGAGGAATTGCTCGCTCAACTCGAGCGATTGGATGGGCAGCCCGCCGACGCTCTCGAGAGTGAGACCTTGGAGATCAAGGGGAAGCCCAGGGGTCGCGATCAACTCAAGCGGTGGCTGGTGGAGGCAGCGGTCTGTTTCGCAAACCAGCGAGGTGGATGCCTTCTGGTGGGCATCGAGGACCGCGTAAGGGATCGTAAGCGAGCCGTGGTTGGCATCGGAGATGTCTCCTATCGCGGCTTGGAGCGAGATGTCTATGCCGCAACCGACCCTCACATCTTGATCGAGCTCGCTGAGCTACAGGCGCCGGAGGGGACCCTGCTCGCGGCTCATATCCCGAAGGGCATCCCCCCGCATACGACGAGTGGTGGCGTCGCGTCTATACGCATAGGGAAGAGCTGCATGCCTCTGACCGGAAGCAATCTGGCGCGAATGATCGCGTCGTCGGGAGAAGTCGATCTGAGCGCCGTCCCCATCGAGGACGCTGGCCTCGGAGACCTCGACCAGGAAGCAATCGCGAAAGGTCGACGGTACCTGCGTCTGCAATCCGGTCTCGCGAATCTCGCCGACGAGGACGACCTGACCCTGCTCGAAGCTCTCAGCTTGGCGAACGGATCGGAGCTGAGCCAAGCAGCGATGCTCCTGTTCGGGAAGCAGAGCGCGATCGCGCGCTACATGCCGCAGCACGAGATCACGATCCTGCGTTACGCGAGCAGCACCCGCTACGACCGTCGATTGGATCTCCGCGGGCCCCTCATCCTGGAGTTCGAGGCGATCGAGGACGCGCTCGCGGCCGCCACGTCGCTACGAACCGTTCGTCCAAAGGGATTCGCACAGCTCGAGATCCCCACGCTCAGCTGGGAGGTCGCTCGAGAGGCCATTCTCAACGCCGTGGCCCATCGCGACTACTTCCTCAGGCAGGGCGTTATCGTCGCGATTCGAAAAGACCACGTGGAGATCACCAGCCCAGGCGGCTTCTTGGGGGGGATCTCACCGGCCAACGTGCTGCGTCATCCGCCCTTGCACCGAAACGAGCTGCTGGCTCGCAGCCTTCAGCAGCTCGGCCTCGTCAACCGGGTCGGTCTCGGGGTCGACAGGATCTTCGAAGGGCTGCTTCGCACCGGCTCCCGGCCACCGACGTACCAGGCGGACGAGACCTCCGTCTCGCTGACGCTGCCCCTGGGAGGCAACGACGAGTTTGCGGCGTGGATCGTCGAGCACGAGAAAGGCGGCGAGCTACTCAGCCTGGACGACCTGATCGTGCTGCGCCGCCTCATCGATGCCGGCACGATCGACAGGCTGGCCGGCTCCGATCACCTTCAGCTGAGCGAGACCGATGCAGCTAATCACCTCGCCGAAATGCGTCAGCGGGGGCTGCTGGTTGCTCGAGGTCGCGGCCGTGCCACCACTTACGACCTTCCCCGTCCCCTCTCAGAGCGACTTCGAGGTAGAGGGATAACCGATGCAGATCGTCCACTGGAGGCCGAGGGAGTGCGCCTGCGGATCCTGGAGCTGCTGAAGGAGAGAGGCAGACTCACCAACGCTGAGATTCGCGATTTCTCCGGCTACACCCGTCAGCAGGTCCTCGCGCTCGAGAAGGCGCTGGAGCGAGATAGACAGATCGAGCTCCACGGCCACGGACGAGGCGCCTACATCACGCTCGCGAAGGAAACGAGCTCCTGAACGCGCGCCCGACCTTCTACTTCGACCTCGGCTCGCCGTACGCGTACCTGACCGCGGAGCGGATCAGCGGCGCCTTCGCCGAGGCGGGGCTGGAGCAGCCGGAGTGGCAGCCGATCCTGCTCGGCGGGCTCTTCCAGCGCTTCGGCCGCGACTCGTGGGCGAACGGGCCGGGACGGGCGGAGGGGATCGCCGAGGTCGAGCGGCGGGCCGCCGCCTACGGGCTGCCGCCGCTGGTCTGGCCCGATCCCTGGCCGGGCAACACGCTGCTGGCGATGCGCGTCGCCACCTTCGCCAAGCAGACCGGCCGCACCGTCTCCTTCGCCCTCGCCGCCTTCCGCCAGGCCTTCGCCGCCGGCCGCGACCTGACCGAGCCCGAGAGCGTGCTGATCGCGGCCGCCGCCTGCGAGCTGCACCCGAAGGCGGTCGAGAAGGCGGCTGGGACCGATGGGGTCAAGAGCGCCCTGCGCGAGGCGACCGAGCGGGCCGCCGAGCTGGGGGTCGTCGGCGTCCCCTCCGTGGTCGTCGGCGGCGAGGTGTTCTGGGGCGACGATCGGCTCGACGACGCGGTCGCCGCCGCGAGTGCCTGAGACGGTCGAGACCGCGAGCTAAGGTGGGCTCAATGGCCGACCTGCCCGACGCCGGCACCTGTTACGAGCTGCTCGCGCGGATGACGCTGATCCGTCGCTTCGAGGAGGAGGCGGGTCGCCAGTACCAGCGGGCGAAAGCCGGCGGCTTCCTGCACCTGGGGATCGGCGAGGAGGCGACGATCGTCGGCACGGTCGCCGCGATGCGCGACGAGGACTACCTGATCGGCGCGTACCGCACGCACGGCCACGCGATCGCGCGCGGCACCGACCCGAAGCGGGTGATGGCGGAGCTGTTCGGCCGGGTCGACGGGACGAGCGGCGGGCGCGGCGGCTCGATGCATGTCTTCGACGGCGAGCGGCGCTTCATGGGCGGCTACGGGATCGTCGGCGGCAGCCTGCCGATTGCGGCGGGGCTCGGCCTCGCCTCCGACTACCGCAGCGAAGACAACGTCACGGTCTGCATGTTCGGCGACGGCGCGTCGAACACCGGCAACTTCGGCGAGACGATGAACCTGGCGGCGCTGTGGAGCCTGCCGGTCCTCTTCTTGGTCGAGAACAACCTCTACGGGATGGGCACCTCGGTCGAGCGTCACTCCGCCCAGACCGACCTCTCGAAGAAGGCGGAGGGCTACGGCGTCCCCGGCGAGCGGGTCGACGGAATGGACGTGATTGCGGTGCGCGACGCCGTCGCCGAGGGGATCCGACTGGCCCGCGAGGAGCGCCGTCCCACCCTGCTCGAGGCATTCACCTACCGCTACAAAGGCCACTCGGCGGCCGACCCCGAGGTGTACCGGGAGCGCGACGAGGTCGAGGAGTGGCAGCGCAAAGACCCGATCGAGGCGTTCGCGCGGCGCTGCGTCGAGGCGGGCGTGCTCGGCGAGCGCGAGGTCGAGGAGACGCGCGAGAAGGCCGAGCAGGCCGTGACGGAGGCGGTCGAGTTCGCCGACGGATCGTCCGAGCCGGCGCTCGACACGCTCTACGAAAACCTCTACGTGATCGAGGGCGCCGGCTGGTACGCGGTCGACGAGCGCAGCCCCGAGCCGCACCGCGGCGAGGACGAGGAGTCGATGCCCGAGGCGGCGCGCGAGCTGGCCGAGGCGGGCGCCGCCTATGCCGGGCAGCCGGACGGGCCGCGGCCCGAGGCTAGGCCGAATCCCGCCGAGGACGGCGACGTGCAGGAGGGCACTGCCGCGGATTCGGACGCCTCGGCTACGGGTCCTGTCGAGGAGTCGGGCTCCTCGTCCTCGCGGGACGACGCTCCGGGCGAGGAACCCGACTCCACGCCACCCGCAGATGAGACGTTGGAGTCCCCTGCCGAAAAGCAGCATGAGGCTGAGGGCTGATGGCGACGCTGCGGATGCGCGAGGCGCTGCGGGACGCGATGGTCGAGGAGATGCGCCGCGACGAGTCGGTCTTCGTGATGGGCGAGGACGTCGGGGTCTTCCAGGGCGCCTTCAAGGTGACCGAAGGGCTGCTCGAGGAGTTCGGCGAGCGGCGGGTGCGCGACACGCCGATCTCGGAGAACACGATCGTCGGCGCGGGGGTCGGCGCGGCGATGGCCGGCCTGCGGCCGATCGTCGAGCTGATGACGGTCAACTTCTCGCTGCTGGCGCTGGACCAGATCGTCAACCACGCCGCCGCGATCCCCTACATGTTCAACGGGCAGGCGCGAGTCCCCATGGTGATCCGGATGCCGGGCGGCGGCGGCCACCAGCTCGGGCCGACCCACTCGCACAGCTTCGAGGCGCTCTACCTCCAGGTGCCGGGGCTGCTGGTCGCGTGCCCGTCGACGCCGGCCGACGGCAAGGCGCTGCTGAAGGCGGCGATCCGCGACGACAACCCGGTCGTGTTCATCGAGCACGAGAGCCTCTACGGGACGCGGGGCGAGGTCGCCGAGGACGGGAGCGGCGATGGCGAGGTGCTGCGCTTCGGCGAGGCGGCGGTGCGGCGCGAGGGGGGCGACGTGACGATCGTCGGCGTGCTGAAAATGGCGCATGTGGCTGAGGACGCGGCACGGGTGCTGGCCAACGAGCACGGCGTTGAGGTCGAGGTGATCGACCCGCGCACGCTGCGCCCGCTCGACCTCGACACGATCCTCGAGTCGGTGCGCAAGACGAACCGGGCGGTGATCGTCGAGGAGGGCTGGCCGCACGGCGGCGTCGGCGCCAACCTGGCGACGCTGATCACCGAGCAGGCCTTCGACCACCTCGACGCGCCCGTGCAGCGGGTGACCGGCGCAGACGTGCCGATGCCGTACTCGAAACGGCTCGAGCAGGCGGCGATCCCGCATTGCGAGCACGTGGTCAAAGCGGCGCTTGCCGCGCTGGAGGGGTCGATCTGATGGCCGACGTGGTGATGCCGAGGCTGTCCGACTCGATGGAGGAGGGGACGGTCCTCTCCTGGCTAAAGCAGGTCGGGGACGAGGTGGCGGTCGGCGAGGCGTTGGTGGAAATTGAAACGGACAAGGCGAACATGGCTTACGAAAGCGACGTTGCGGGGACGCTGAGCGAGATCCTGGTCGGCGAGGGAGAGACGGTGGCGATCGGAACGCCGATTGCGCGGGTGGGTGAGTCGGAGGCGGAGAGTCGAGACGACGAAGGATCAGGCGCTCCGGCCGCGGGTCCTGTCGAGGGGGATGGGGGGGCGTTGCGGGCGGGGGCGTCCTCAGCCCCCCCATCCCCCACGCCACCCGTGGGCGAAGAGCATGAGACTGCCGACGCCCAGACCGCCGAGGCAACCGCTCCCGCATCTGAGCAAGCCCAGCCCGAGGCGCCGAAAGCTGAGCCGCAAGCTCCGGTCGGAAATGGAGACGGGCACCGGCCGAAAGCGTCGCCGCTGGCGCGCCGGATCGCTAAGGAACGCGGCCTCGACCTGATGCAGCTGCACGGTTCCGGGCCGGGTGGCCGCATCGTCAAGTCGGACGTGGAACAAGCCGCTCCTCCCGCGGGTGACGCGGCGGGGGGGGTCCCCCATGGCGGAGGGCGCGGAGCGTCCGAGCACATGGGGGAGCCCGCCGCGGCAGGACCCGCGGCCGGAGCGCCTGGTCTCTCGCCGGGAGCCGAAACGGCCAAGGGGCAGACGACTTACGAAGACCTGTCGAAGACCCAGGCCACGATCGCCCGTCGCATGGCCGAGTCGAAGGCAACGGCGCCGCACTTCTACCTGCGGGCCGAAGTCGACATGAGCCGCGCGGTCGAGGGGCGGGCGCAGCTGAAGGCGGCGGCCGGCGAGGGCGAGGTGGTGCCGTCGTTCAACGACATGGTCATCAAGGCCTGCGCCCTGGCGCTGCGCGAGCACCCGCGCGCCAACGGCGCCTACCGCGACGGGCGGTTCGAGCTCTACTCGCGGGTCAACGTCGGCGTCGCGGTCGCCGCCAAAGACGCACTGGTCGTCCCGACCGTCTTCGACGCCGACCGCAAGGGCCTGCGCCAGATCGCCACTGAGTCGCGCGAGCTGGCGGCCAAGGTCCGCGACGGCCAGATCACCCCGCCGGAGCTCTCGGGTGCCACGTTCACCGTCTCCAACCTGGGCATGTACGGGATCGTCGGCTTCTCGGCCGTGATCAACCCACCGCAGGCGGCGATCCTCGCCGTCGGCGCGATCGAGGAGCGTCCGGTGGTCCGCGACGGCGAGCTAGCCACCGCCCACCTGATGCAGGTCGACCTCGCCTGCGACCACCGCATCCTCTACGGCGCCCCCGCCGCCGAGTTCCTGGCGCGGATCAGGACCCTGCTCGAAGAGCCGCTCGCGCTCGCGCTCTAGGGACGTGCCGTCTGTTCGGTGCCCATAAGGGCACTCTTCAGACGGCACGTCTCGTCTCGCCCGTCGACTCAGCAAGTCTTGTGGGCGCCCGTCGCTGCCTTCCACGCACGGGGCACCGAGAAGTCGGCGGCGACGCGGAAGACGCCGGCGCGGCTGGCGCGGGCAACGGTCCAATCGCCGCGTCGGACCAGGCAGCCCTGGCCGCGGGCGATCGACCAGTAGGGCGTGAAGGCGACGCGGACCAGGAACTCGCCGGGGCGGCGGACGTCGAGAGCGAAGCCGTCGTGGCCGACCCAGCGGACGGCCGCGGCGCCGCTACCGAGCGGCTGCACGAGCGGCGCGGGGTCGCGCACGGCGTAGAGGCGCCAGTGGGCGCTGCGCCAGCGCGGCAGCAGATACGGGGGCTCGCGCAGGATCAGGCGTCGCTCGGCCGCCGAGGAGTAGTCGAGCGGCGCATCGGGCAGGGCGACGTATTGGACGGCGTTGTCCCGCAGCCACGCCCGGTACGCGCGGTCGGTGAGGTGGCCGCCATCGGCGTAGAAGATGTCGTCCCGGGTCGTGTCGAGCTGGCGCAGCCAGCCGCGCGCGAGGTCGACCTGCGGGGCGAGGTAGGCCGACTCCCAGTGGTTGGCGGTCGGCGGCACCTCGACCCGGACCCCGTCGCCGCCGTGGGTGTGCAGCCAGCGCTGCAGCGGCGCGAAGTAGGCGGCGGCGGTCGACGGGTCGCCGACGCTGCGGGCGATCTGGGTGACGCTCGCGGTCACCTGCCAGTAGAGGCCGCCGGCGAGGAAGAGGGCGAGGAACCAGACCGGGACCCGGTGCGGCCGGTGGGCGAGCAGCACAGCGGCGAGGACCGGGCCGCCGAAGAGCGCGCCGAGTCGCACCGCGTTGCCGCCCATCGCGTTGGGCACCAGCCAGATCAGGGTCGCGGCCAGCAGGTAGGCGAGCAGCACACGCCGCAGCTGCCGCTCCTCCGCGGCGATGCCGCGGGTCAGGTAGAGGGCGGAGCCG